>OY970183.1:0-2942826 GCA_963708155.1 uncultured Alphaproteobacteria bacterium
ATGTATTGCTCGGGATCATTGCCGTCGAAGACCACGATCCCGCTCATAGGCGGCCTCGGCGGCGGAGCCTCGCCACGGCGACCTCCGCGCCTTCGACGAACACCCGCGCCGCGCCGTTCGGCGTCTCGGCGCCGGTCAAGATAGACCGGCTGCAGTTCGGCGTCGCCGTCGGCGGCGCGCCCATGGGCGAGAAAACTGGCGTCGGAATAGGTCCAGAGCCATGGTCGAGCGCGTCGAGCCGCTCCTCGCTGCGGGCCTGGACGACGACGCGCCAGCCGTTCGCCAGCGATTTCTCGAGGAGGCCCGGCAAGCGCCTGTTCGAGGCTCTGGCGCTGCAGGTGATAGAACCAGATCTCCATCGAAAGCCGCACCCTCGCCGCTAACCCTCGTAATGGTCGGCGACGAGCCGGTCGAGCAGCCGCACGCCGAAGCCCGACCCCCAGCTCTGGTTGATGTCGCTCGATGGCGAACTCATGCCGGTGCCGGCGATGTCGAGATGCGCCCAGGGCGCGCCATTGACGAAGCGCTGCAGGAATTGCGCCGCGGTGATCGAGCCGGCGTGGCGGCCGCCGGTGTTCTTCATGTCGGCGAATTTGGAATCGATCAGCTTGTCGTAGGCGGCGCCGAGCGGCAGGCGCCAGAGCTTTTCGCCCGTCTCCTTGCCCGCGGCGATGAGCCGCTCGCTCAAGTTCGTCATCGTTGGAGAACAGGCCCGCGTGTTCCTGCCCGAGCGCGACCAGAATGGCGCCGGTCAGGGTCGCGAGGTCGATCATGAACTTCGGCTTGTAGCTTGTCCTGCACGTACCAGAGCACGATCGGCGAGCACGAGCCGCCCTTCGGCGTCGGTATTGATGATCTCGATGGTCTGGCCGGACATGGATTTGACGATGTCGCCGGGCCGCTGGGCGTTCGCCGCCGGGCATGTTTTCGACAAGGCCGATGACGCCGATGGCGTCGACCTTGGCCTTGCGCGCGGCAAGCGCCTGCATCAGCCCGACGACGCAGGCGGCGCCCGCCATATCGCCCTTCATATCCTCCATGCCGGCGGCCGGCTTGATCGAAATGCCGCCGGTGTCGAAGCTGACGCCCTTGCCGATGAAGGCGAGCGGCTGCGCCTTGCCCTTGTAGAGCCCTTGCCGCCGCGCCAGCGCATGACGACGACGCGGCTCTGCCGCGCCGAGCCCTGCCCGACGCCGAGCAGCGCCCACATGCCGAGCGCCTTCATGGCGGGCTCGTCGAGAACCTCGACCTCGACGCCGAGCTTTTCGAGTTCTTTGGCGCGCTGGCGAATTCTTCCGGATAGAGGACATTGGCCGGTTCGTTGACGAGCGATGCGCGCCGTCAGGACGCCCGCGGCTACGGCCTCGCGCCGCTTCGCCTCGCGCGCGCCGCGGCCGGGTCGGCGACGGCGAGCGTGATCTCGCTCTGCCCGTTCTCCTCGAATCGTCCTTTTTCTTGGTCTTGTAGCGGTCGAAGCGATAAGCGCGCAGCTCGACGCCGAGCGCGAAATCGGCGGCCGCGCCCGCCGCGTCCGCGGGCGGATGCGGCGGATCGAAGACGATCGTCGCGGCCGATGCCGCGGCCGAGCTTGCCGGCGACGAAGCCGCCGAGCGCGGCATAATCGACCGGGGCCGGGGGAGCCGCCGGCTTGACCGCGGCCGCGGGCCTTCGCCGCTGCTTTGGCGGTCTCCGACTGCGGCCCGACGCCAACGACGAGGAGGCGGTCGGCGGCGAAGCCGGCTGGCGCCAGAATATCGAGCGATGTCGAGGGCTTGGCCTTGAATTTGGCGGCCGCCGCGGCCTTCCGGATCAAGGCCTCGCCCGCAGCGCCAATGAACTCGCGGGTCTACGGCGCCGAACTCGAAGTCGCCGCTGACGAAGATCGACCAGCGCGCGAGGCGCCTTGGCTTTCGCCGCCTTCTTCGCCTCCGCGGCCAGCGACCCCCAAGCGGCGAAATCGAATTTCACGGATTGCGACATATGACCCTCGAAAAACGCGGCCGCCGCGCGCTCACGACGTGTCGTGAACCGGACAGGCTGCGATGTCGTGCTGGCCTCGGCATTCTGGCCGGCACGGCCGCGGCGCGTCAGCGACGCGCATAGCGCATAAAAGCGATCTAAAGCAATCCGCCAGTTTGCATAGCCCCTATCCGCATCGTTTTTTGCGGGCTCTGCCCCCGAACGGGGCTGGCGGCGTCGCGCCGCGGCTCCGCCCTCACACGAGTCTTGATCGGCAGGCCGCGCCGAAAAATTGCCGCGAGGAAAGAGTTTGATCAGAGGCGGCCAAAGGCGGATTTCTGTGATCGGAAGGTCACGCCGGGCGCATTTCGCCGAGACGCAACCGCTGCGCAGCGCGGCGCGTTTGTCTGGCGGCGGCGGCCGTCCCGTTGTACCAAGCAGACGGCGGGGCGTGCGGGGCTTGGGTTCGGGATGTCGGGCATGACCGTTCAACTCACGGATGCGAAGCGGGAAGCAGGCGGTCTCCGCAGCGTATCGCGCGCCTGCCGGAGCGCCGGCCGCCGGGCCGCCGGGCGCCGCCCGCGATGATCGGCTGGACCCTCGGCCGCTATTTCGCGGCCCGCTTCCTCATCCTGATCCTGGCTGTGTTCCTGACCATTTGCGGCATGGTCTTCGTCGTTGATTTCGTCGAGCTTTTGCGCCGGGCGAGCGACATCGGCGGCGTGCCGACGCGGCACGGTCGCGCTGCTGGCGTTCCTGCGCGCGCCATCCGCCTCCGAGCAATTGATGCCGTTCTGCGTCCTCTGCGGCGCGATGGCGGCGTTTCTCGACCTGACGCGGAAGCTGGAGCTTCTGGTGGCGCGCGCGGTCGGCGTCTCGGTCTGGGGTTTCTCGTCCCCCCGATCGCGATCGGCCTCATCATCGGCGTCGGCGCGGTCACGCTGTTTAACCCGTCTCGGCCCTGATGAAGCAGCGCGCCAACCTGCTCGAAGCGCAGATCTTCGGCGAAGCCGACAGCAAGGATCCGAATGCGCGAATCTGGGTGAGGCAAAGGGGCGTCGACGGGGAGGCGGTCATCAGGGCGCAGGGCGCGCCAAGGACGGCGGCCGTCTCACCGCGCCGACCGCCTATGTCTATGGCTGGGATGGCCGGTTCGAGTGCGAGGTCCGAAGCCGATAGCGCGCAGCTGCTCGAAGGGGTCTGGCGCTTCGACAACGCCCGGATCCTGATGCCGGGCGAGGAGCCGATGGAGGTCCAGCACTATCTGCTCGCGACCAATCTCTCCCCGCAGCAGGTGGCCAAGGGCGCAGTATCGCCGGACTCCGTGCCATTCTGGGACCTTGAGCGGTGCGCGGGCAGACCGAGGCCGCGGGCCTCGATCCGACAGCGTTCCGGCTGCAATTTCAGTCGCTTCTCGCGCGACCTCTGCTGTTTATCGCGATGGTGCTGATCGCCGCGGCCTTTTCCTTAAGATTTTTCCGATTTGGTGGAATCGCCAAAATGGTTGGCGGTGGCGTGGCGGCGGGCTTCGTGCTTTATGTGGCGACGAAACTCGTTGGCGACCTCGGCGGCGCCGGCCTGCTCAGCGCCCCGGTCGCCGCGTGGTCTCCAGCCGTCGTCGCCAGCATGCTCGGCGCGCTTGCGTTGCTGAACCAGGAGGATGGTTGATGGGGCGGCGTTTTTGCCCCGCGGGCGTAGCTCGGCGTATCGGGTTCGTCGATTTCCGTGCGGCTGGCTTGGCCGCGCCGCGATGCGCGCTGCCGGCGGGCGCCGTCTGCTCGCCGCCCTCTGCTCGCGCGTTTTCCGCGCTGTGCTCTCGGCCGCGCTTCGCGCGCGAGGCGGCCAAGCTCAGGCGACAGACCGCCAGGCGCAACCCGGCGGCGCAGGCGACGCCAGGCCGCCAGGCGCGTCGCCGGACAAAATGTTCGTCGAGGCGAACGAAATGCGCTACGATCAGGTCAAGAACACCGTCTCCGCAGTCGGCAATGCGCGCGTCTATTACAAGGGCCGCATTCTCGAAGCAGACCGCGTCACCTATGACCGCAATACCGGGCGCGTTCTCGCCGAAGGCCACGCCAAGCTGACCGAAACGGACGGCACGGTCATGCACGGCGACGGTTCGACCTGACCGATGACTTCCGCAACGGCTTCATCGAAAGCCTGCGGACGGACACCGCCCAGCAGACCTTTTTCAGTTCGCCTCATACGGAGCGCATCGAAGGCGACACGACCGTTTTCCAGAAAGGCACCTATACGGCCTGCGCCGCCTGCAAGGACAATCCCGACAGGCCGCCGCTGTGGCGGGTGCGCGCCAAGCGCATCATCCACAAGAACGACGAGCAGATGATCTATTACAAGGACGCCGCGCTCGAATTCCTCGGCCTGCCGATCGCCTATGTGCCGTTCTTCTCGTCGCCCGATCCGACGGTGACGCGCAAATCGGGCATTCTGACCCGCATATCATCTCGAAGTCGAATCTCGGCTACGGCATTGCAGTGCCGATCTTCTGGGCGCTGGCGCCGAACTATGACCTCACCTTCACGCCGACCTTCCTCGCAGCAGGGCTTTCTCCAGCGGCGAATGGCGCCAGCGGCTCGATTAGGGCGAGTATTACATCCGCGCCAACGGCATCGACCAGATGAACCAGAGCGACTTCCCGCAGCCGCCCTGGGGCGCGGGCAGGCCAGTCGTTGCGCGGATCGCTCGAAAGCAAGGGCCTGCTCGCCATCGCCGACGAATGGAAATTCGGCTGGCAGTTCACGCTTCTGTCGGACAAGTTCTTCCTCAACGATTACAATATCCCGAGCCAAGCGACGCTCTCGTCCAACTACATCAGCGAGACCACCTCGACGTATATCTGACCGGCCAGGGCGAGCGCGGCTATTTCGACCTGCGCGGCTATTATTTCGAAGGTCTCTCGACGCACGAGACATCCAGCAGACTCAGCCCACCCTGTGCTGGACTACAACAAGACGTTCGATGTCGACCCCGCCAAATCGGAAGGTATCGGCGGTCAGGTCGAAGTCGACTTCAACCTGACCTCGGTTTCCGCCGCGACCGCGAGCTATTCGCCGGTCGCGAAGCAGGTTACTCGACAATGCGCCGGCGTACGGACTCTACGAATGTCTGCACCAATTACTGCCGGGCAGGACGACCGGAACCTGCCTGCTGCGCGGCATCGGCGGCGAAGACGAGAGCCACGCTGGATGTGTCCTGGAAGCGCAAGTGGATCGACCCGCTCGGCGAGGTGTGGACGCCCTTCGCCTTCGCGCGGGTGAACGGCGAGTGGCTCGACCTCAACACGACACAATTCCTACATCGTCATCGCTCGAGCGGCCGCGATCATCGACATTCTACAACGTCACAGATCAATTTCGTCGGCCAGTCCAATGCGCTCTATGGCTACGTCATGCCCGGCGTCGGCGTCGATTACCGCTATCCGTTCTTCGCGCTCGGCTTCGGCTCGATGACCGTCCAGCCGATCGGCCAGATCGTGGTCCGTCCCAACAATCAGCTCGGGTCGTATTCCCACGTCAACCTCGACGCGCAAAGCCTGGTCTTCGACGAAACGACCCTGTTCGAATGGGACAAATATTCCGGCTATGACCGGTTCGAGACCGGCATGAGGGCGAATTACGGCGGCCAGTTCACCCTGAATTTCAAGGGCGGCGCCTATGTCAACGTGATCGGCGGGCAGTCCTATCAGGTCGCCGGGACGAATTCATTCGACGCCGGACGCCGCCAATGTCGGCCTCAGCTCCGGTCTCGACACGCGGCGCTCGGACTATGTCGGCGCGTTCACGGTCGCGCCGAACCCGATTTCTCGTTCACCGCCAAGGGCCGTTTCGACGTGGAAACGCTGGAGGCGCGGCGCATCGATCTTGTCGGCAATTATAATCTCGGCGCCTGGACGGGCGGAATCCAGTATGCGAACTACCAATCCCAGCCGGTGATCGGCTATTACGTCCGCCGCGAAGGGCCTGCGCTGAATTCACGCTACAAGATCAGCGACAATTATTTTGCGCAGGGCAACATCACCTTCGACATGAGCCGTCAGTTCTATCCGCCCGTGGAAATCGGCTACACGACGCCGGGCCCGTTCGCCATCGCGGCGTATGGCCTTGGCGCGGGATATCAGGACGACTGCACGACCTTCTCGGTCAACTACACATCCGTCTATCAGGACAATCGGAACACCGCGCGATCGCGCAACCAGACCTGGCTCGTGCAATTGCAGCTGCGCACGCTCGGCGCGGCGACATTCAGCCAGACCTTCAGCGCAACCTCCAGCGCTCGACGGCGTGAGATATTGAGGCCGCGTGCAAGGCGGGTTCCTTCATCGGGGGGGCTTTGCCGAATGGGCGATCGAAGAAAACTCGGGACAAAAGGACCCCGAGCTTGATGCTGAAATGGATAGATCGGCACTGGCCGGACGCACGTGCTCGACCTTTTTCAATCGTTTCTCGTTGTGGCGGGACTGATCGGCCGCCGCTGATCTGCGCCCATCGCGCAGGCCCAGGATCATCGTTTCGAGCATCAACGGCGATCCGATCACGAACATCGATATCGACCAGCGCATGAAGCTGCTTCGCGTGCTGCATCAAGCCGGCGACGCGCGAGGCGGCGATCGAGAGCCTTTATTCCGATCGCCTCAAGATCGGCGAGACCTCGAAATTCAAGATATCAATCTCGGACTCCGAGATCGGCCAGAGATCGCGATAGAAGCCAATCAGAAGAAGATGCAGCCGGAGGCCATCGGCCGCGATGCAGCATGCCGGCGTTTCGAAGCATCACATGAAGGGCCACTTCCGCGCCGATCTCGCCTTCATGGTTCTCGTCCAGGCCTGAACAAGGGCGTCGAGGCGAGCGAGGAGCGATTCGCGCCGAACTCGCCAAGGAAGGCGCGAACGCCGCCGGAATCGCCTATACAGTGCAGCAGATCATCTTCACCCTGCCGGCAGGCGACCTTCGGCGAGGTCGCGGCCCGCGCTCAGAAGGTCGAACAATTGCGCGCGCGCTTCAGCAGTTGCGCCTCCGGCATTCCGATGGCGCAGGCGATCAAGGACGATGACCGTGAAGGATCCGATGACGCGCACTTCGCTCCAAATCGGCGATGAGCTGCGCACAACTGCTCGACAAGACCCCGGTCGGGCATCTGACAGCGCCCTCGCGCACGACTTCGGGCCTCGAGATGGTCGCGGTCTGCAGCAAGGGCCCGTCCAAGGACGACACCGCCGCCCGCCAGGCGATCTCCCAGAGGCTGCTCGCCGCGAAATCGCAGCCGACAGCGCGCGCCGGCTTAAGGAATTGCGGTCAAAGGCCGTCATGGTGAAGCACTGATGCCGCGCGCCGCGCGAGCCTTGCCTCGCGCTGACCCGCGGCGATCCTTCCGGGATCGGCCCCGAGCTTGCGCTGAAGGCCTGGGCGGCGACGCATGGCGACGCCGCTGCGCCGGCCTTTTTCGTCGTCGCCGAGCCCGGCCATCTCGGGGCCCTCGCGCGGCGCTTTCGCTTGAATGTCCCATCGAGGCCGCCGAGCCGCGCGAGAGCGGCGGCGCGTGTTTCCCCGCGCGCTGCCGGTCGTCGGCTCTGCGCGTCAAGGTCGCGAGCCGGGCGCGCCGGATCGAGCCGACGCCGCCGGCAACCATCGCCTCGATCGAAACTGGCGTCGAGCTCGTCCACGCCGGCGAGGCCGCGGCGATCGTCACCAATCCGATCGCCAAGGAGGTCTCTGCATCGCGCCGGCTTCGCGCCATCCCGGCCATACCGAATTTCTCGGCGAACTGGCGGCGCGCTGCTATCGGCCAGAAAGCGCGGCCGGTCATGCTGCTGTGGTCGCCCGAGCTCGCCGTCGTGCCGGCGACGATCCATATCGCCGCTGGCGCAAGTTGCCGACGCCTCATCACGCGCGCCTGCTGATCGAGACCGGCGAGATCGTCGCGCACGATTTCAGGCGCCGCTTCGGCCTCGCGGCGCCGCGGCTCGCCTTCAGCGGGCCTCAACCCGCATGCCGGCGAAGGCGGCGCACATGGGACGCGAGGAGATCGAAATCATCGCGCCGGCGCTCGCGGAGTTGCGCAAGGCCGGCATCGATGCGCAGCGGCCCGCTACCCGGCCGACACGCTGTTCCACGCCGCCGCGCGCGAAAGATATGACGTCGCCATCTGCATGTATCACGATCAGGCGCTGATCCCGATCAAGACGCTCGCCTTCGACAACGCGGTCAATGTGACGCTGGGGCTGCCCTTCGTGCGCACCTCGCCCGATCACGGCACGGCCTTCGACATCGCCGGCGAAGGCATGGCCGATCCGGCGAGCCTCATCGCCGCGCTGCGGCTTGCGGCGCGACTCGCGAAGCGCGCTGCGGCGTGTGCAAGCGCGACGCGCTTGCCGCCGCTGCGCGAGGTCGTCGCCGCCACGGCCTCGCCGCGCAGAAAAGTCGCTCGGCCAGAATTTCCTGTTCGATCTCAATCTCACCGCCCGTATCGCCCGCGCCGCCGGTCCGCTCGAGGGCGCGACGATCGTCGAGATCGGCCCCGGGCCCGGCGGACTGACGCGCGCGCTGCTCGCGGAAGGCGCGCGCAAGCGTCATCGCCATCGAGCGCGATGAGCGCTGCCTGCCGGCGCTGGCCGAAATCGCCGCGCATTATCCCGGCCGGCTCGAGATCGTCGCGGGCGACGCGCTCGCGATCGATCTTGCCGCGCTGGTCGGCAGCGGCGCGGCCCGGCGCGGATCTGCGCCAATCTGCCTTATAACATCGCGACCGCGCTGCTGACCCGCTGGCTGGAAGCGCCGGCCTGGCCGCCCTGGTTCGACCGGCTTCGTGCTGATGTTCCAGAAGCGAAGTCGCCGAGCGGATCGTCGCGACGCCGGCGAGCGCGCCGATTACGGCCGGCTCGCCGTGCTCGGCAACTGGCGCTGCGAGACGCGGATTTTGTTCGACGTTCCGGCCGCGGCCTTCACGCCGCCGCCGAAGGTGACCTCGACCGTCGTCGAGCTCGTGCCGCGCGCGGCGCCCTCGCCTGCGAGGTGCGATCTGCTCTCCGCGGTGACGCAGGCGGCCTTCGGCCAGCGGCGCAAAATGCTGCGGCAGAGCCTGAAGAGCCTTGGCGTCGATCCGCTCGCCTTGCTTGCCCGACGCCGCGGGCATCGAGCCGACCGAAGCGCGCCGAAGAAATCGATGTGCGGGATTCGTCGGCGCTGGCGAATGCGCTTGACAGTCAGAATGACGCGGCGCAGCGCGATGGCGCTATTTCTCGCTGAGCAGCGCCTCGACGAAAGCCTCGATGCCCGGCGTCTGCCGTACCGCCTGGCGGCGTTCGGCCGTCAGGATCGCGACGAGATCGTCGAAGGTCGTCTGCAGATCGTCATTGACGAGCACATAATCATAAAGCGGCCAGCGGCGGATTTCGTTCGCGGCATTGGCGAGCCGCGCCGCGATCGCCTCGCCGGCATCCTCGGCGCGGCGTTCGAGCCGGGCCTTCAGTTCCTGCATCGACGGCGGCAGGATGAAGATGGTCACGACATCCTCACCCGCCTTGGCCTTCACCTGCTGCGTGCCCTGATAATCGATATCGAAGAGCACATCGCGGCCTTGCGCCAGAGCGCGCTCGACCGGCTCGCGCGGCGTGCCGTAGAAATTGCCGTGAACCTCCGCCCATTCGAGCAATCGCCTTCGTCGCGCAGCTGCTCGAAACGCTTGCGGGTGATGAACTGATAATGGATGCCGTCGACCTCGCTCGACCGGCGCGGCCGCGTCGTCACCGAAATCGACAGCGTGAGATCGAGGCTTTCTTCTGCAGCAGCATGCGCGTCAGGCTGGTCTTGCCGGCGCCCGAGGGCGACGACAAGATCAGCATGAGGCCGCGCCGCTTCAGGCCGCCGTCCTTGTCATTATGCGCTGCAAGGGCCACGCAAACCTCTATTCGATATTTTGGATCTGCTCGCGGAATTGCTCGATCTCGACGCGCAATTCAAGGCCGATCGCCGTCAGGCTCGCATCATTCGATTTGGCACAGAGCGTATTGGCCTCGCGCCCGAGTTCCTGGGCCAGAAAATCGAGCCGCCGCCCGATCGGGCCGCCCTTCTGCAAAAGCTCGATGGCCGCGGCGATATGGGCTTCGAGCCGGTCGAGTTCCTCGCGTACATCGGCTTTGGCGGCGAGCAGCAACGCCTCCTGATAGAGCCGTGTTTCGTCGAATTTGCCCTGCCCGGCGAGCAGCGCAACCGATTCGGCGAGCCTGGCGCGGACCGCCTCGGGCTTGCGCGCCGGGCAATCCTCCGCCGCCTGGCGCAGCACCGTGAGCCGGGCGAGCCGCTGCGTCAGGATCGGCGCCAGCGCGCCTCCCTCCTGTTCGCGCATGCCGACGAGCGCGGCGAGCGCCTCGCCGAGACCCGTCGAGCGCCGCTCGCTGCACCGCCAGCAGTCGGATTCCTCGTCGCCCGCGTCGCGGATTTCGACGACGCCGCGCACCCCGAGCAGACCGTCGATGCGAGGCCGGGCGCAGCTGTCGTCAGGCCGACATGCGAGATCGCCTCGGCCAGCCGGCGCAAAAGCCCCTCGTTGAGATGGACTTCGGGGGTCACGGCTTCGCGCTGCGCCGACAAGGTCGCATAGCAGGTGCCGCGGGTGAGCGTCCTGCCCAGTGCGGCGCGCGCCTCCGCTTCGATCGCATCGAACCCGGCGGCACCCGCAAGCGCAGGTCGAGCCCTTTGGCGTTGACCGATTTCATTTCCCACGCCCAGCGGAAATTCGCCGTGGCGCCGGAGACCCGCGCAAAGCCGGTCATGCTGGCGATAGTCAATTGAGCCTTATTGTCCCGAGATCATTTGAAGTCCGAAGGCGGCGGCACCGTCTTCGCGTAATTCAGATCGTAAGTCGTGTTGCGCAGAGGGTCGAGCGGCGTGCCTTCGGAGGCATCGATGATCTTCGGATGCGCCGGCGGCTGGCGCCCGTTCGGGCCGCGGCGCCGAGCGTCGCGGCGGCGGCAAAAGCCTTCGGATCGGCCGGCGCGACGGAGGCCGAACTGTCGACCGGCCCGTCCAGCAGCTTGCGGGCCGGGTCGGCTGGTCGATGCCCCGCACACTTATGCCGAGATCATCGAGGCTCGGGCCGCCATAGGACGAAGCGGCGGTCTGACGCGCGCTGCTTGCGCCGGCGCGGGCGGGGCGGAGGCGTCCGCGATCTCGGTCGCCGGGTCCGTCGCGGCGGGCTGCGCCTTGACCACCTGCGGCAGGGCCGGCGCGACCTGCGCGATCGCCGCGGCTGCCGCGCCGATCCCGAGGCTCGGCGCGTAGGAGCTCACGCCGCCATCTGCCGCGCTGAAGCTCGTCGGCAAGGCGCCAAAGACGGAGGAATCGTCCTCGCTGTGCTGATCATGTCCGGCAGGCCCCTGCGGGACATATTTGTCGATATCCGAACCCGCCTTGTCCTTGGCGTCCTTCTCGATCTGGCGCCAACGCGCGACGTTGCGCTCATGCTCTTCGAGCGTCGCGGAAAAGACGTGTCCGCCGGTGCCATCGGCGACGAAATAGAGATCGTCCGTGCGCGACGGATTGGCGACGGCTTCGAGCGCGGCCCGGCCCGGATTGGCGATCGGCCCCGGCGGCAGACCCTCGATCACATAGGTATTGTAGGGCGAGGGCTTCTCGACATCGGCGCGGGTCAACGGACGCCCGAGCGAGCCCTTGCCCGCCACGAGGCCATAGACGATCGTCGGATCGGATTGCAGCCGCATGTGCTTGCGCAGGCGGTTGAGGAAGACCGAGGCGACATGCGGACGCTCATCCGCCTTGCCGGTTTCCTTTTCGACGATCGAGGCGAGCGTCACGAGTTCATAGGGCGAATTCAACGGAAGATCGGGCGCGCGGTGCGCCCAGATCTGCGCGACGAGGCGCTGATCGTCCTCCTGCATCTGGCGGATCAGATCGGCGCGCGGCATGCCGCGTGGAACCTTATAGGTCTCCGGCAGCAGGCTGCCCTCGGGCGGCGTTTCGCGAATGTCGCCCATCAGAACATCGTTGCGCGCGCAGACGCTCGACCATCTGATCGCTGGTCAGCCCTTCGGGGATCGTCACCGAATGCAGGATCTGACGGCCGGAGACGAGCGTGTCCATCACTTCGCGCATGCTGGCGTTCTGATGGATCAGATATTCGCCCGCCTTCACCCGCGAGCGGTTGCCTTCGACAAGCAGCGCGATATTGAAGATCAGCGGGCTGTCGATGACCCCTTCGTCCTGAAGCTGGCCGACGATATCGGCGAAATCCGTGCCAGGCGCGATATAGAGCACCTTGTCCGCCTGCAGCGGCCCCGGCTGCTGAAGCCGGTGCGCGCCCCAAACGACGCCGAAGAGGCCGGCAAAGGCGACGAGCAGGAGAAACGACAGGAAACCCGACAGCGCCGACAGGGTCGGCCGGCGCTTGTGCGGGGCCGGCGGCGGCGGCGGCATCTCCGGCTGCAAAGCCTCGTTCGGGCTCTGCAACTTCGGGCGGCGGCCGAAGAACCGCGCCGGCTGCTCGCCGTCATCGGCGCGCTGCCGCGCTCGTAGCGCTTTCATCATTTAGTGGCGAGCCTGCCATGAACCTGTCCATCCAGCCGACAGACGTGTCTTACACGAAATCCCAGCACGGCACCAAACCAGCGCTGCCGCAGCCAAGGTCACGAGAATGTTACAATAACAGCAGCTATTTGCGGAGGAGATGCGGCTTGGACTTGGCGCGCTTTCCACCCGCGTAAATCGCGCCTAGGCGACGGTTTGAGGATCAGGCAGGCGTTGGTGCCGCCAAAGCCGAAGGAATTCGACAGAGCGAATTCGACCTCGCGCTTGCGCGCCTTGTGCGGCACGAGATCGATCGTCGTCGTCACCGACGGATTGTCGAGGTTCAGCGTCGGCGGAACGATCTGGTCGCGAATCGCCAGGACGCAGAAAATCGCCTCGACCGCGCCCGCCGCGCCAAGCAGATGCCCGATCGCCGATTTGGTCGACGACATCGACAAGGCGTTGGTGCCATCAGCCGTGCCGAGCAAGCCGTGAACGGCGTGAGTTCGGCCTCGTCACCCAGCGGCGTCGAGGTGCCGTGCGCATTGATGTAATCGATGTCCTGCGGCGTGATCCCGGCGCGTTTGACCGCGGCGCGCATCGAACGCAGAGCGCCGTCGCCGGTCGGATCCGGTGCGGTGATGTGATAGGCGTCGCCCGAAAGACCATAGCCGACGACCTCGGCATAGATCTTGGCGCCGCGCGCCTTGGCGCCATCGTAGCTTTCGAGCACGACGCAGCCGGCGCCATCGCCCATGACGAAGCCGTCGCGATCCCGGTCATAGGGCCGCGAAGCCTGTTTCGGCTCGTCGTTGAAATTCGTCGAAAGTGCCTTGCAGGCGGCAAAGCCGGCAATGCCAATGCGGTTGATCGCCGATTCCGCGCCGCCCGCGACCATGACATCGGCATCGCCGAGCGCGATCAGGCGCGCCGCATCGCCGATGGCATGCGCGCCCGTCGAACAGGCGGTCACGACCGCATGGTTAGGCCCCTTCAGGCCATGCATGATCGAGACATAGCCGCTGACGAGGTTGATCAGACGGCCGGAGATGAAGAACGGGGAGACGCGGCGCGGACCCTTCTCGTGCAGGGTGATGGCCGTCTCGGCGATGCCGCCGAGGCCGCCGATGCCCGAGCCGATGAGAACGCCGGTGCGCTCGCGATCTTCTTCGGTCTCCGGCTTCCAGCCCGCATCCGCCAGCGCCTGCGTGGCCGCGGCGACGCCGTAGATGATGTAATCGTCGACCTTGCGCTGATCCTTCGGCTCCATCCACTGGTCGGGATTGAAGGTCGCGTCGCTACCGTCGCCGCGCGGCACCTGCATCGCGATCTTGCAGGCGAGGTCGGAGGTCTCGAACCCGTGGATAGGGCCGGCGCCGCTCTGGCCGGCGATAAGACGCTGCCACGTCGCCTCGACGCCGCAAGCGAGCGGCGAAACCATGCCGAGACCGGTAATCACCACCCTGCGCATCGCAGATCGTCCACTCCTGACAGGCTTTGCAACCCGCGTGGTTTTCTATTCCATTGCCGCGCCGCGTTTGCAAACCGCAAAATCGACGCGAGAAAACTGGGGAAAGGTGCTGCTGTGGGAAGGGGCCGGTGGCGGCGAAAATCCGCCGCAGCCGGCACCTGAAAGCGGCTCAGCTCGCCGCCGTGGCCTTGTCCAGGAAGCGGACCGCATCGCCCACAGTGACGATCGACTCGGCCGCATCATCGGGGATCTCGACGCCAAATTCCTCTTCGAAGGCCATCACGAGTTCAACCGTATCGAGCGAGTCGGCCCCGAGGTCTTCAATGAAATTCGCGTCGTCAGTGACCTTGTCGGCGTCGACGCCGAGATGTTCGATAACAATTTTCTTCACGCGCTCGGCGACATCACTCATGTTCGTTTGATCCTTCGTCCTTATCTTTAAAACTGGTGCCAGCCGTTATCAAAAGTACGTCCGAAATCAAGCCCCCCGAAAGCCGAGCCTTCGTCGCCTGATGACATTCCTTGGGAAATCCCCCCAGCGGACTCCACACATTCAATCGCGAATGAGCTCTCCGGGGTCCGGCGCAGGAAGCGGCTAACGACCTGCAAGCAGGGAAGTTGGTAACATACTTCATCTGGGTTGGCGAGAGCCGTCCGGCAAAGCCATCCGACCGCTTTAACGCCCTCAATTCATTGCCATTCCACCATTTACATGAAGGGTTTCGCCGGTCACATAGGCGGCCTCCGAACTGGCCAGATAGACGACCGCGGCGGCGATTTCCGAGGCCGCGCCAAGACGGCCCATCGGCACACCGGAGAGAATTGCGGCCTTCTGCGCTTCGGTCAGCACATCGGTCATCGGGCTTTCGATAAATCCCGGCGCGACGCAGTTGACGGTGATATTGCGGGCCGCGACCTCGCGGGCGAGGCTCTTCGACAGGCCGATGATCCCGGCCTTCGAGGCGGCGTAATTCGACTGGCCCGGATTGCCCGTCACGCCGACGACCGAGGTGATGCTGATGATGCGGCCGAAACGGCGCTTCACCATCGATTTCAGCGCGGCGCGGGCAAGGCGGAACGATGCGGTGAGATTGACCGCCAGGACAAGATCCCAGTCGGCATCTTTCATGCGCAGGATCAGCCCGTCGCGGGTCAGGCCGGCATTGTTGACGAGAATATCGAGGTGCCCCATCGCCGCCTCGGCCGCCGGCACCAGTTTCTCGACAGCTTCGGGATCGGAAAGGTCGCAGGACTCGACATAAACGCGCTCCTTGAGTTCGGTGGCCAGGGTCTCGAGCGCCTCCTTGCGGGTGCCGGAGAGCGTCACCGTCGCACCCTGCTGGTGCAGCGCACGCGCGATGGCCGAGCCGAGGCCGCCGCTGGCGCCGGTCACGAGAGCCGTGCGGCCGGAAAGATCAAACATGGGCAGTCCTCAAACTTTCTGCGCCAAAGCGGAGCTATAGGCGGAAATTTCGTCCGGCGTTCCGACGGAAATTCCGTCCGCTTCGCCGACAATGCGCTTCAACAACCCGGTCAACACCTTGCCGGACCCGAGTTCGACGAAGGTCGTCACCCCATGCTGCGCCATGTAGGCGACGCTCTCGCGCCAGCGCACGGTGCCGGTCACCTGCTCGACGAGGCGGCGGCGAATCTCCTGCGGCTCTTCGATCGGCGTGGCAAGCACATTGGCGACAAGCGGGACTTTCGGCCGTTTGATCTCGACCTCCGCCAACGCCGCCGCCATCACGTCCGCGGCTGGCTGCATCAAGGGGCAATGAAACGGCGCCGAGACGGCGAGCGGCACAGCCCGGCGCACGCCCCTTGTCTTGGCGATTTCGATCGCCGCATCGACGGCGGCTTTGGTGCCGGAAATCACGACCTGGCCGCCGCCATTGTCATTGGCGACGGCGCAAACCTCGCCCGCCTGGCGCTGCGCCTCGTCCGCGACGGCGCGGGCGCCTTCGAGATCGAGGCCGATCAACGCCGCCATCGCCCCGGCTCCGACCGGAACAGCCTGCTGCATCGCCGTGCCGCGTCTGCGCAACAAGCGCGCCGCATCCGCGATCGAAAACGCGCCGGCCGCCGCGAGCGCCGAATATTCGCCGAGCGAATGGCCGGCGACAAAGGCGGCATCCCGCGCAAGATCGAGACCTGCCTCGGCTTCCAGCACGCGTAGACCGCGAGGCTCGTCGCCATCAGCGCCGGCTGCGCATTGGCGGTCAAAGTTAGCTCGGCTTCCGGCCCTTCGAACATCAGCGTCGAGAGCTTCTGGTGCAGCGCCTCATCGACTTCGGCGAAGACGGCGCGCGCCGGCGCGAACGCCTCGGCCAGAGCTTTGCCCATGCCGACGGCCTGAGACCCCTGCCCCGGAAATACAAATGCTTTCGCCATGCTGCCTGTCCGCGCCTCTTCCGGCGTGCGACTGGCACCGACGATCAGCCGTGTCAAGTTTTCCTGGTGACGGCGGGCTTCCGCGCGGAATTTCATTTGCCTCGCCGCTGCGGCGCGGCAAGATGCGAAAGCTTGCAAATCCCGCGGCAAGCGGAGCAAAAATCAAATATGGACATACCCGGTAAAGCCTGCGGCGCCTGCAACATGTGCTGCAAAGTGCTCGATATAGAAGAACTGAATAAGCCGGCCGGCCCCTTGTGCCCGAACTGCGTCGCCGGGTCCGGCTGCGCCATCTACAGTTCGCGGCCGGATGTCTGCCGCGATTACGTCTGCCTGTGGAAGAGCGAGCGCGCCCTGAGCCCGCAATTGCGGCCGGACCGCGTCGGGACAATCCTGATGGAGGACGAGGATTCCGACGAATATCGCGCCGTCTGCGATCCGGATAAGCCCTTCGCCTGGCGCAACCCGCTCGTCTTCAAGCATCTCGTCGCCATCGCCAAGACCGGCCGCACCGTCGTCGCGAAGGCAGGGTTGAAATCCTGGCGCATCCGCGAAACCGGCGAATGGGGCCCGTGCCTTTGAGCACAGGCGTTGCGGCTTCCTAAAAAGTATTGCCGCAAAAGGGCGGATATTTCACCAGACGTTCATCTGACGGGGAAGAATGTCCGCCTCCGGGTTTCGTGGCGGGAATTCGCCACTCTTTGAGGAGGTCTTGATGAAAAAACTTTCGACGATCGCTCTTTTCGCGGCCCTCGCCGGCTTCGGCGTTTCGCCGGTCCTGGCGCAGAGCACCACCACAACGGCGCCCGCGCCGAAGCCTGCCGTCATGCATTCGGCCAAGTCGATCGAATGTTCCAAGGAGGCCGACGCCAAGGGCCTGCACGGCAAGGCGCGCAAGCAATTCCGCTCGGCCTGCAAGCACGGCAAAACCGGCGCCATGTAAGAACGGGTGCTTCGGGCAGGTGGCGCCGCGCCGCCTGCTACCGCCCGATTCGGCTATCGACAAAAGCACCGCCGAACATATGCAGGCTGACGACCGGAGCGCTGCCCGGCGGCGGTTTGTTTCGGGGCGTGCCTGTACCGGCAGAATTCGGGGCTTTGGACGCTTGCGCGGGCGCGCCCAGCGTCCCGGCGTAGGGCTTCAGATCGTTTAGCCCATAGCCATTCTGGCTCTGCGCCAAGGCGGGGCCGCCCAAAGCGGCGACCATCGCCAGGCCCGAAAGCAGGCTGCGGATTCGGTCAATTGGAACTGCCATGCGCCGATAATACCGCCGGCGCGGGTGAGAACCTAGGCTTCCGCGGCAACACGGCCGCAACTTTCCTTGATTTCGCCGCCGATATGCGTATAAAGCGCCCTTCCCGCGAGCCGAGGGCTCGCGGCCAGCGGCTTCGGCCGGGGGCTGAACGGAAGGCGTATCCTTAATCCGGATACGCAGAATTTTCCAAAATTCGTCTTCCCGTGTCTCCGCCTTCGTTCGTTCGAGCCTTTCCGGGGCTCGAAGGGCTCTGCGCCGGCCGCGCAAAACGAGGAAAGGCAAGATCATGGCTCTCTACGAGCATGTTTTTCTTGCTCGCCAGGACGTCTCCGCCCAGCAGGTGGAAGCGCTCGCCGAGCAATTCAAAGGCGTCATCGAGTCTCTCGGGTGGCAAGGTCGAGAAGACCGAATATTGGGGCGTCAAGTCCGTCGCCTATCGCATCAAGAAGAACCGCAAGGCGCATTTCACCCTGCTCAACATTGACGCGCCCTCCGCCGCGCTCAATGAGCTCGAGCGGCAGGAAGGACTCAATGAGGACATCCTGCGCTTCCTGACCGTCCGCGTCGAGGAACTCGAAGCTGGTCCTTCGGCCATGCTGCGCAAGCGCGACGACGATGATCGTGGCGATCGTGGGGACCGCGGCGGCCGTGGCGCCCGCCGCCGACCGTGGCCCGCGCCGTCCGCGCGATGAGGCCGGCCTCGAAGAAGGAGCTCTGTGATGTCGACGACTGCCGCTGCGCCCGCCCGGCGCCCCTTCTTTCGCCGCCGCAAGACCTGCCCCTTCTCCGGCCCGAACGCGCCGAAGATCGATTACAAGGACACAAGACTGCTCTCGCGCTACATTTCCGAGCGCGGCAAGATCGTGCCTTCGCGTATCACCGCCGTCTCCGCCAAGAAGCAGCGCGAGCTGGCGAAGGCGATCAAGCGATCCCGTTTCCTCGGATTGCTGCCTTACGTGATCCGCTAGTATTCGACGTATAAAGCCGCCGGCCAAGCCCGGCGGCTCGGCTGGGACAAAATCCCTAACCGCTCAGGCGGGACAGCTCGACGATGGCAAAGAAGCAAGTACAGACCTCCGACAATCGCGGTGCGGTCGCTTTCGGGAGCGGCCTTGCCGCGACTTTGCTTTTGCTGGCGGCCTTCCAGGGTTCGGTGCCGGCGCTGATGCTCGCCTACCTTTCGCCGCTGCCGCTGATGATCGCGACCATCGGCTTCGGCCACGTCACCGGGCTCGGCGCAGTGCTCGCGGCTTTCATTACGCTTGTCGCCTTGCTCGTCGCCGCAAGCCCGCAGGATTTGAGCCCCGCCGCCTTCCTCAACGCCGCCTTCAACGGCGGCGTCTTCGTGCTCTGCGAGGGCCTGCCCTCCTGGTGGCTGGCGCGGCTCGCGAGCCTCTCGCCCAGCGTGCCGATTTTGCCCTTTGCGGCGTTCGCGCAGACCAAAAGCGACAAGGAGGGCTCGCGCCTCAGCCTTGTCATCGTCACCACCGCCATCTTCGCCTTTCTCATTGTCGCGGGCGTGCTCGCAACCCTCGTCCTCGAACATGAGAATTTCGCCGCGCTGGTGGACAAGATCGCCACCAACATCACGCCGGTGATGAAACAGGAAGCCGGCGCTGATCTGCTGCGCCGCAACGAGATCGACGCTGTCGCGCGCTTCATGGCCAAAGCGCTGCCCGCCGTCGCCGCGGCCGTCATCTTCGTCGTCTTCCTCATCGACCTTTGGCTTGCCGGACGCATCGTGCAGATTTCGCAGCGCCTGCAGGTGCCGTGGCCGAACATCGCCCGCGAGTTCCGGGTGCCGCGCCTGCTCGCGCCCGTCTTTTTTGCCGCGGTGGGCCTCATATTCGTTGGTGGCCCGACCGGTCTTCTCGCCAGTCTGGCAGCAAGCGTGCTCGCGGCGGCTTTCGCGCTGCAAGGGCTTGCCGTCCTCCATGTCGTCACGCAGGGGCTGCGGCTGCGCAACAACCTGCTCTTCGTCGTCTACCTCATCGTGGTGCCGCTGCTGCCCTGGTCGCTGGCGCCCTTCACCCTGCTCGGCTTGATCGAAGCCGGCTTTTCCCTGCGCGACCGCAAAGACGCGGCCGCCGTTTCCCCGCAATGAAACTGAACTGAAGGAACAATCTTATGGACGTCATTCTGCTTCAACGTGTCATCAAACTCGGCCAGATGGGCGACACGGTTCGTGTCAAGAACGGCTATGCGCGCAATTTCCTGCTGCCGACTGGTAAGGCGCTGCGCGCCACCGAAGCCAACAAAAAGCGCTTCCAGGACCAGAAGGTGGAGCTCGAAGCCCGCAATCTGCAGCTCAAGAGCGAGGCGGCCGCCGTCGCCGAGAAGCTCGAGGGCCAGAGCTTCGTCATCATCCGCCAGGCGGGTGAAACCGGCCAGCTCTACGGCTCGGTCTCGGCGCGTGACATTGCCGAGGCGGTCAGCGCCGGCGGCTTCAAGGTCAACCGCGACCAGATCGTGCTCCTTGCGCCGATCAAGACGCTCGGCCTGCACAACATCGTTGTCCACCTGCACCCGGAAATCGAGACGAAGATCGTGATCAACGTCGCGCGTTCGCCGCAGGAGGCGGAGCGTCAGGCCAAGGGCGAGACGGTTACCATCGTCGAGGAAACCTCGATCCAGGAGCTTGGCCTCGAAGTCGGCGCGGCGCTTGCCGAGGCCAATGGCGAAGAAGGCTAAGACGCCTCTCATTGCGAGCCGCATCGCGGCTCGCAATGCGGTCCAATTCGGATCGCCCGAGGGCGGATCGATAAGATCGCAACTGTCCAGAGCTTGGCCGCACACAAGGCAAGAATTTTTTCGCTTTGTGGATTGCGGGACGGGCCCGGCAACCTGGCGAATTTGATTCCAATCCGGCGAACCCGCGTGCGAGAAGGATCGTCCTCCGATTTCCTCGGGCAAGCGATTCGCCGTAGACGTCATGGCCGCCACGACCTTTCCAGTTACCGTACGCACCGCGCAGACCAGCGAGCCTGCCTATCGCGTGCCGCCGCACAATATCGAGGCGGAACAGGCGCTGCTCGGCGCCATCCTGGTCAATAACGACGCCTTCGACCGGGTGTCGGACTTCCTCAAGATTGAGGATTTTTCCGACGAATTGCACCGGCGCATCTACGATGTGGCCAGCCGCCTCATCCGCGAGGGCAAGCTCGCAACCCCGATCACGTTGAAAACCTTCCTCGGCGAGCACAGCCTCGGCGAGATCACCATCTCGCAATATCTGGCGCGGCTCGCAGCTGAGGCGACCACGATCATCAATGCCGCCGATTACGGCCGCATGATCCACGATCTCGCAGTGCGGCGCGAACTCATCGTCATCGGCGAGGACATGGTCAACGGCGCCTTCGATGCGCCGGTCGGCAGCTCGCCCCGCCATCAAATCGAAGAGGCGGAGCGCAAGCTCTACTCCATCGCCGAAGCCGGCCGCTATGACGGCGGCTTCCAGCGTTTTTCCGACACTTTGGCGATCGCCGTGGACATGGCCGCCAAAGCCTGGGAGCGCGACGGGCGGCTCTCGGGCCTTGCCTCGGGTTTCTATGAACTCGACAACAAGCTCGGCGGCCTGCAGGCCTCGGATCTCGTCATTATCGCCGGTCGTCCCGGCATGGGCAAAACCGCCTTTGCGACCAATATCGGTTTCAATATCGCCAAAGCCTACCGGTTCGAGGAACGGCCCGACGGCACCCATGCGACGATAAACGGCGGCATCGTCGGCTTCTTCTCGCTCGAAATGTCGGCCGAGCAATTGGCGACACGTATCATCGCCGAACAGGCGGCCGTGCCCTCGCACAAGATCCGCCGCGGCGACATTTCCGAGTCCGAATTTCATCGTGTCGCGCAGGCGGCGCGGGACATGCAGTCCGTGCCCTTCTTCATCGACCAGACCGGCGGCATTTCCATCGCCCAGCTCGCGGCCCGCGCGCGGCGGCTGAAGCGCCAGCGCGGCCTCGATCTGCTCATCGTCGATTACATCCAGTTGTTGTCGGCCTCGAAGGCGCGCGGCGACAATCGCGTGCAGGAATTGACCGAAATCACCACGAACCTCAAGGCGCTGGCCAAGGAATTGAACGTGCCGATCCTGGCGCTCTCGCAGCTCTCGCGTCAGGTGGAATCGCGCGACGACAAGCGCCCGCAGCTTTCGGACCTGCGCGAATCCGGCTCGATCGAGCAGGACGCCGACGTCGTGATGTTCGTCTATCGCGAGGAATATTATCTCAAGAACAAGCAGCCGCGCGAAGGCACCGAAGAATTCTTGACTTGGCAGGCGCAGATGGAGGAAGCCTTCGGCAAGGCCGAAGTCATCATCGGCAAGCAGCGCCACGGCCCGACCGGCACGGTCGAACTCGCCTTCGAGGCCGAAATGACGCGCTTCGGCAATCTCGCGCACGAGGAGGATTTGCCGGCGCGGATTTGAGCAAGAGCAAATCAGATGAAAGCGACGCTAACCTGGATTTCAATCGGCTCTGGTCTCATTGCAGCGGCGTTATGGTGGTGTGCCTCCAGCATTAAGGTACCCACCGATATCGGAAGCGGTTATGGCCAACTTGTCGGAGTTGAAGCAATGAGCGCCGGATTTAGGCGCTCGGCTTTTTGGAACAAGTGGGCGGCATTTGCTACCGGTGCCACTGTGTTTGTTCAGGCGGTAGCGTTGCTTTTCCCGTCCTAAGGGGTTCATGGCCAAAGCCCGCACCAATTTCGTCTGTCAAAGCTGCGGCGCCGTCGCGCCGCGCTGGCAGGGCCGCTGCGATTCCTGCGGCGCCTGGAATTCGATGATCGAGGAAGCGCCGAACGCCGGCGCGCCGCCCGCTCTTGCCGGCGGCAAGGGCCGTGTCTTCGCCCTCTCCGCGCTCGGGGGCCCGAGCGAGCCCGCGCCGCGTGTTGCGACCGGCATCAGCGAATTCGATCGCGTCACCGGCGGCGGCTTCGTGCCCGGCTCCGTGCTGTTGCTCGGGGGCGAACCGGGCATAGGCAAATCAACCCTGCTCATCCAGGTCTGCGGCGCGCTTGCGCAGCAGGGCCTTGGCGTCGTCTATATCTCCGGCGAAGAGGCTCTCGATCAGGTGCGGCTGCGCGCCGAGCGGCTTGGTCTCGCACAGGCGCCGATCGCCTTCGCCGCCGAGACGAAGGTCGAGGATATCGTCGTCACGCTGCGTCACAGCCGCCCGCCGGCCCTGCTCGTCATCGATTCGATTCAGACCATGTGGACCGATGTCGTCGAATCCGTTCCCGGCACGGTGACGCAGGTGCGCGGCGCGGCGCAGGCTTTGATCCGCTATGCCAAAACGACGGGCGCCGCCGTCATTCTCGTCGGCCATGTCACCAAGGACGGACAGATCGCCGGTCCGCGCGTTGTCGAGCATATGGTCGATGCGGTCATTTCCTTCGAGGGCGAAGGCGCGCGCGATTTCCGCATCCTGCGTGCGCTGAAGAACCGATTCGGCGCGGCGCATGAAATCGGCGTTTTCGAGATGACCGGACGCGGCCTCGCGGAAGTCACCAATCCTTCGGCCCTGTTTATTTCCGGCCATGCCGAGGCTTCGCCGGGCAATGCCGTCTTTGCCGGGCTCGAGGGCACGCGGCCGCTGCTCACCGAGATTCAGGCGCTGGTCGCGCCGAGTTCGTTGGGCATGCCACGCCGCGCCGTTGTCGGCTGGGACCAGAACAGGCTCGCCATGATCATCGCCGTGCTCGAAGCCCGCGCCGGGCTCAGGCTCGGCCAGCATGATGTCTATCTCAACGTCGCCGGCGGCCTGCGCATCGCCGAACCGGCCGCCGACCTTGCCGCAGCGGCGGCGCTCGTCTCCTCGCTCACCGGGCAGAGCCTGCCCCCGCATTGCGTCTTCTTCGGCGAGATTGGCCTCTCGGGTGCGATTCGCCCGGTCGCGCACGTTGCAACGCGGCTGAAGGAGGCGGCGAAGCTTGGCTTTACCCATGCCGTGGTGCCTCCCGCGCAAGAGAGCGGCGCCATCGACAATATGCTGTTGAAAACCTGCGCCGATGTCGCCGACCTCGTCGCCTTGATCGCTGCGCCTAAGGCGCAAAATGCGCGGCGCAGGGAACCCACCGCAGGGTGACGGGGAACCAGCGCTTCGCTATAAGCGGGGCCAACCCGACGCGCATGAGGCCACAATGCCCTCCTATCTCGATCTCGGCGTCATCGCCATCGTTCTGATCTCCGCGGCTCTCGCCATGGTGCGAGGGTTCACGCGCGAGGTTCTGGCGATCGCCTCCTGGGGCGCGGCGGCCGTGGCGGCGATCTATTTTCATCCCTTGGTGCTGCCTTTCGTAAAGCCCTACATCAGTAAGGACACGGTGGCGCTTGCCGCATCGGCGGCGATCGTCTTCTTCGCTACGCTGATTGTCGTCTCGATCATTACGGTCAAGGTTTCCGACGCCATTCTCGATTCGAAGGTCGGGCCGCTCGATCGTTCTCTCGGTTTCGTCTTCGGCGCGGCGCGCGGGCTTCTGCTCGCCGTCATTGCCTTCGCCTTTTTCAACTGGCTGGTGCCGGAGAAGGCGCAGCCGGTCTGGGTGCGGGACGCCAAAACGAAGCCGCTGCTGCTTTCCACCGGCGACCAGCTCATGGCGCTTCTGCCGGACGATCCAGAAGGGCTGTTGAACAAGCTCAAGAAGGCCAAGCCGACCGCCGCCGATGAAACCGCGCCGGACAGCGATTCGGAGGGGAAATTGACCCCCACCGCGCCGTCTGCGGCTCCGGCTCCCGGCACGGTTCCGGCTGCCCCCGGCGCAGCGCCAGCGCCAGCGCCCAATACAACGCCGGCTCAGGCTCCGGCCGCTCCGGCTCCGGCGCAGACGCCCGATTGATCGCAAAGGCCACGCTAAGGCTTGTTCCGGCAAGCCTTTCGGTCATGGCCAACAGCCGAAGGCTATTTCTAAACTATTGAGGATATCCAGCTTTAGCGAAATCCGTTGATCAAAGTCGTTGGTATTTGGCGCTGCACATATTATGTGATTGCGGTGACGGTCCGGTGAATCGTCTGCAACGGACTGGCGGCTGCGAAGGCGGGACAGATCCATGAATGCGGCAAGCGAAGTTCTGACCCAGCCGGGCGAGGTCGAATCGGATTGTTTCCCGCTCGATCTTGAAGCCGACCGGCTGCGCGAGGAATGCGGCGTCTTCGGCATCTTCGGCCACCCGGCCGCCGCCGCGATCACAGCCCTCGGCCTCCACGCGCTGCAACATCGCGGGCAAGAAGCGGCGGGCATCGTCAGCTTCGATGGCCACAGGTTCAATTCCGAACGCCGGCTCGGTCTCGTCGGCGAACATTTCTCCAAAGCCTCGACCATTGAACGCCTGCCCGGCCTGCGCGCCATCGGCCACGTGCGTTATTCCACCACCGGCGAAACCATTCTTCGCAATGTCCAGCCGCTGTTCAGCGAAATCAGTTCTGGCGGTTTCGCCGTCGCTCACAACGGCAATCTGACCAACGGCCTGACGCTGCGCCGCAATCTCGTCAACGACGGCGCGATCTTTCAATCGACCTCCGACACCGAAGCCATCCTGCAGCTCGTCGCGCGCAGCCGCCGCCCCCGCATCATCGAGCGGTTCATCGAAGCGCTGCGGCAAATCGAGGGCGCCTATTCGCTGGTCTGCCTCACCAACAAGAAGCTGATCGGCGCGCGCGATCCTCTGGGCATCCGCCCGCTCGTCCTTGGCGAACTCGACGGCTGCTACATTCTCGCCTCCGAAACCTGTGCGCTCGACATCATCGGCGCGCGCTTCATCCGCGATATCGAGAACGGCGAAGTCGTAGTGATCTCGGAAGGCGGGATCGAAAGCCTGCATCCCTTCCCCAAACGGCCGGCACGGCCCTGCATCTTCGAATATATTTATTTCGCCCGGCCGGACTCGGTCGTCCACGGCCGCTCCGTCTACGAAGTGCGCAAGGCGATGGGCAAACAGCTCGCCCGCGAGACGGCGATCGAGGCCGATGTCGTCGTTCCGGTGCCGGATTCGGGCGTTCCCGCCGCGCTCGGCTTCTCGCAGGAGTCGGGCATACCCTTCGAGCTTGGCATCATCCGCAATCATTACATCGGCCGCACCTTCATCCAGCCGACGCAATCGATCCGCGAGCATGGCGTGCGCCTGAAGCACAGCGCCAACCGGGCGGCGATCGCCGGCAAGAGGATCGTGCTGATCGACGATTCCATCGTGCGCGGCACGACCTCAGTGAAGATCGTCCAGATGATGCGCGAGGCCGGGGCGCGCGAAGTCCACTTCCGCATTTCCTCGCCGCCGATCACCCATCCCGATTATTACGGCATCGATACGCCGGAGCGCGACAAACTGCTCGCCGCCACGCATTCGCTCGCCGAGATGCGCGATTATATCGGCTGCGACTCGCTCGCCTTTCTGTCGGTCGATGGTCTCTACCGCGCGATGGGCGAGCCGGGCCGAGACGCAGCGCGGCCGCAATTCACCGATCATTGCTTCACCGGCGATTATCCCACCAATCTCACCGACGTAGCGGGCGAGACGAAATCGCAGCTCTCGCTGCTTGCCGAAGCCGGCTAGCCTTCGATCACGGGAACAATCATGAGCGAGCAGGATCACGCGCGGCCCCTGCTCGGCCGCGTCGCGCTGATTACCGGCGCTTCACGCGGCATCGGCCGCGCCGTCGCTCTGGAACTGGCGCGCGCCGGCGCGCACATCATTGCGCTTGCCCGCACGCAGGGCGCCCTCGAAGAGCTCGACGACGCCATCCGCGCGGAAGGCAACGAAGCGACGCTCGTGCCGTGCGACATCACCGATTTCGAGGCGCTCGACCGGCTCGGCGCGACAATCTACGAGCGCTGGAAGCGGCTCGATATTTTTGTCGGCAATGCCGGCGAACTCGGCAGCGTGACGCCGCTGCCCCACATCGACCCGGCGACCTGGGATAAGGTTCTCGCCGTCAATCTCACCGCGAACTGGCGGCTCCTGCGCGCGCTCGATCTGCCGCTGCGCGTGGCCGACGCTGGCCGCGTCGTGCTCATCACTTCCGGCATTGCGCACCGCGCCGATTATCCGCCCTATTGGGGCACCTACACCGTTTCGAAAGCGGCGCTCGACGCGCTCGCCCGCACCTATGCGGCGGAGACGGCGACGACCTCGAATGTGAAAGTCATGCTGGCCAATCCGGGGCCGCTGCGCACGCGCATGCGCGCCAAAGCCATGCCGGGCGAGGATCCGCTAACGCTCAAGACGCCGGAAGATTTCGCGCCGAAACTGCTGCCGCTCGTGCTGCCGTCCTGGACGCAGACTGGCAAACTCTATGATTTCCCGACCGACAAAATTTTGCACTTCGGCGTGCCGGGACCAGCCTGATCTCTCAGCGTCGCGTCAATGCGCGCTGACGGTTTTGACTGTAGGCGCGGGCTTTTTCTTGGGTATTGCGACCGTGTGGAAATGCCGGGCTCGCAGGCCTGCGGCCTTCTCGTTGCGGGCGCCGGCATTCTCCAGCTCATCCTCCATCTGCTGGAGCTGGGCGGAGGTGCGCAGCGGCGGCCGTTTCGGCTCGGTGCCGACGCTGGTCGGAATGTAATCGAGGGATTTTTCCGGCGGCCTTGCGGCGCTCACGAAATCGCGCATTTTCGGCACGTCGACCCAGAGTTTGGTATGCATGATCACGTCGAGTGGCGTGCCACCGCCATAGGGCTGTTTGGGCGCGGGCTGGGCCTGCTGTGCCGCGGCGGAGGCGAGCGTTAATGTGGCGGTGCATGCTATTCCGCAAACTATTTGAAATGCCGCGCGCGAAGTCCACATATCTCTGACGATCCGACCTAAGATGCAGTTGCTCCCGGTGCCCGACTCAGACCTATTCCCTAAATTCGGAATAAAGCTCTATCATGGCGTGGTGCGGGCGTGGTTAAAACAGCGGCGGCCAAGGGGCAGCGGGTACGCAACCCGAGCCGGAAACGAGCCCGGGCCGCAGGTACGGTGCAGCCGGCCGCCGGGAGGCAAGCGTCGTTGAGTGAGGCAGAGTTACCGCCGGAACCGCCCAAGCCGGACCTTGAGCCCGCCCGCGAGGCGGCCAGCAAGCCGCGCCTCAAGGTCGTCCCCGCCGCTCCCCTGACGGCGGCTCAGACGCCCCAGGAGGACGCCAAGCCGCAGGCCAATGGCGCCGGTATCGATTTCGCCCGGCTTTCCAAGAATCTCGCCGTCATGATCGAGCAAGGCGGGCTGGCGTTGAGCGCCATCCTGCAGCCGCAGACAGACCAATCCCCCTCCAGCTTTTCGGCGAGCGTCGTCGATGCGGTGCAGGCCTTTGGCCGCATCGCCGAATATTGGCTCGCCGATCCGCAGCGCGCATTCGAGGCGCGCAACGCCATCTCGGAGGATTTCCTCGCCCTCTGGACGCAGACGCTGCGCCGCATGTCCGGCGAAACCGTCGCGCCCATCGTGCCGGTGGCGGCCGGTGACCGGCGTTTCGCCGCGCCGCAATGGCACGAAAGTCCGCTCTTCGATTTCCTGCGTCAGGCCCACGCCATCGCAACGCGCTGGGTGGAGGATCTCGTCGCCCGCGCCGAGACCGACCCGACGACGCAGCTCAAGGCGCAATTCTATCTGCGCCAGATCGCCAGCGCCCTGTCGCCGGCCAATTTCGTCCCCACCAATCCCGAACTGCTGCACGAGACGCTCGCATCGAGCGGCGACAATCTCGTCCGCGGCATCGCCAATCTCACGGCCGACATTAAGGCCGGTAATGGATCGCTCAGGATCAGCCAAAGCGATTCCTCGAAATTCGTGCTCGGCGTCAACATGGCGACGACGCCCGGCAAGGTCATCATCCGCAACGACTTGATGGAATTGATTCAGTACGCGCCGGCGACCGAAACAGTGTTCAAGCGGCCGCTACTGATCGTGCCGCCCTGGATCAACAAATATTATATCCTCGATCTCAACCCGCAGAAGAGTTTCGTCCGCTACGCGGTCGAGCAAGGCCACACGGTCTTCCTGATCTCCTGGGTGAACCCCGACGCGCGCCATCGCGACAAGGATTTCGAGGCCTATATCGACGAGAGCATCATGACGGTGCTCGACGTCATCGCCGAAGTGACGGGCGAGCGGGAAGTGAACGCGGTCGGCTATTGCGTCGGCGGCACGCTGCTCTCGATCGCCCTCGCCTATATGGCGCGCCACAAGGACAATCGCATCGCCAGCGCGACGTTCTTCACGACGCAGACGGATTTCGCCGATGCCGGCGATCTGCGTGTTTTCATCGACGAGTTGCAGATCAGCGCGCTCGAAGAGAGCATGGCCGAGAAAGGCTATCTCGACGGCGCCAAGATGGCGAACGTCTTCAACATGCTGCGGCCGAACGACCTGATCTGGTCCTTTGTCGTCAATAATTACATCCGCGGCCAGTCGCCGATGCCGTTCGATCTGCTCACCTGGAATTCCGACGCGACGCGGATGACGCCCGCCTGCCATTCCTTCTATCTGCGCAATTGCTATCTCGAAAACAAATTGAGCCGCGGCAAACTGAAGATCCGCGGCGCGCCAGTCTATTTGTGGGATATCAACGTCCCGGTTTATAGCCTCGCGACGCGAGAGGACCATATCGCGCCGGCAAGCTCCATCTTCACCGGCATGAAGCTGTTCGGCGGCGACGTGCGCTTCGTCGTCGCCGGCTCCGGCCACATCGCCGGCGTCATCAACCCGCCGGCGAAACCGAAATATCAATATTGGACGGGCGGCTCGCTCGCGGAAACCTATGGCGATTGGCTGAAGGCCGCGAAGGAAACGCCGGGGAGCTGGTGGCCGGACTGGGCAGCGTGGATCGCCGCGCAGGCGCCGGAGAAGGTTCCGGCGCGCGAGCCGGGCGGCGACAAGCTGATGCCGCTCTGCGATGCGCCGGGCACCTATGTGCGGGCGAAGGCCTAGGGTCAGGCCCCAATCACCCCGAGTAAGGCATCTGGCGGCTCCGCGCTTAGCAGGGCCTACGGTTGAATTCGGTGCGCTTGCAAATATGCCGTCAGAAGCCGGACAAGCTGTCCTTCGAGGCGCGTTTCGAAGCCGGCCGGAACATGTCCTTCGAGCAAAGCCCGCACCGGCCCAACGAGAGCGTTGAAGGCGATCGCACTAGTCATGTACGGGTCGTCGAAATGGGCATCGGGCGCGCTCGCCAGCATCGCCGCGATAGCCGCCACCATACGCACGTGCATGTCGGCGACCAATTCCGGGCCGCCCCGCTCCCCCGCAACCGCGTAAAGCGCCTTCGATTTCTCGGGATCGTGCAGCTTCACGGCGATAAATGCCGTAACCAAGGCCGATGCCATCTCGGATACTGGCTTGTCCCGATATTCGCGGCAGGCGCGGTCGACAGCGCCCGCAACGCTGTCCAAGTGCTTTTTCAGAACGGCGGCAAGCAGCGCGTCGCGGTTTGGATAGTACTGATAGAGGCTGCCGACCGACATACCCGCGCGCTCGGCGACCCGTGTCGTCGTGCAGCGGCTCAGGCCCTCCTGCGTCAAAACCTGAATGATCGCGATGTGCAACGCCTCTACGGTAACTGCAGAGCGGGCCTGAACCGGGGTTTTTCTTGGCTTTAGGGATGCTGCGGCGGTGCTCATGGAACGCGAATTCAAAAGCTGAAGGATCCTTCATATGCTTCTTTGAACGTGGCGAAGCAAGAAGGTTAGGTATGAGCAGTATTGCTAAGGTCGACACATACACCCTCGGTACCCGCACCGTGAAGCGGTACGGCTACGGCGCCATGCAGCTTGCGGGAACCGGAGTTTTTGGGCCGCCGAAAGACCGCGAAATGGCACTGGCTGTGCTGCGCGAGGCCCTCGCGATGGGGGTCAACCATATCGACACCAGCGATTTCTACGGTCCGCATATCACCAATCAGATCGTCCGCGAGGCCTTGCACCCCTATCCGGATGACCTCACCATCGTCACAAAGGTCGGCGCCCGGCGCGGTGAGGATGCCTCTTGGCTGCCCGCCTTTTCAGCGAAAGCACTGACCCAAGCGGTGCATGACAATCTACGCAATCTTGGCCTCGACGTTCTGCATGTGGTCAATCTGCGGCTTATGTTCAAAGTAGACCGCCCCGCCGAAGGCTCGATTGTGGAGCCGTTGACCGCTTTGGCCGAATTGCAGCGGCAGGGACTGGTGCAGCATATCGGCCTGAGCAACGCCACACCCGCCCAAGTGGCCGAAGCGCGCAAGATCACCGCGATCGTCTGCGTGCAAAACATGTACAATATCGTGCAGCGCCGTGACGAAGCGCTGATCGACACCCTCGCTCGGGACGGCATCGCTTATGTGCCGTTCTTCCCACTCGGTGGGTTCACGCCGCTGCAGTCGTCCGCGCTATCGGCTATTGCCGCCCGCCTCGGCGCCACACCGATGCAGGTGGCGCTCGCCTGGCTGCTCCGCCGTTCGCCTAACATCCTGCTGATCCCCGGCACTTCCTCCATCACGCATCTACGGGAAAACCTTTCCGCGGCCGAACTCGAGCTGCCGGACGAGGTACTCGAGACCCTCGATAACATCGCAGCATAGATTGAGACCGATCGGCAGATCAGCGCTCCCAGGCGCAGCCCCGGCCCTGCCGCCAATTCAGAAACTCCCGGTGAATTTGCGCACCAGCCTCGACGGCCGCGTGGCGACGGTCTATGGGACTATGACATTCATCGATTGGGGGTTGGGATATGAAACTCGTACGTTACGGACAGCCGGGCAAGGAAAAGCCAGGGATGATCGATCCCGAAGGCAAGATCCGTGACGTCAGCGCCATCGTCCCCGATTTCTTTGGCGAATACCTCGGCGACAAGTTTCTGCAAAAACTCGCCCGAACCCGCCTCTCGCGCCTTCCGCTCGTGCGCGGCCGGCCCCGCCTCGGCGCACCTGTCGCCCGGCCAGTGAACTACATCGGCATCGGCCTCAACTATGCCGATCATGCCGCCGAAGCCGGCGCGGCAATTCCTAGCGAGCCCATCGTCTTCTTCAAGGCTGCGAATTCGATCAGCGGGCCACACGATCCGATTATCCAGCCGAAGGGCAGCGAAAAGCTCGACTGGGAGGTCGAGCTGGCGATCATCATCGGTGCGCGCGCGCATTACATCAACGAGCGTGTCGCGCTCGATCACGTGGCAGGCTATGCGCTCGCCAATGATGTCTCCGAGCGCAGCTTCCAGATCGATCGCGGCGGCGGCCAATGGGGCAAGGGCAAGGGCGCACCGACCTTCGGCCCGCTCGGCCCCTGGCTGGTAACGCGCGACGAAGTTCCCAACCCGCAGCGCATCGGTCTCTGGCTCGATGTCAACGGCGAGCGCCGTCAGACGGGCAATACGAAGACGATGATCTTCAACGTCCGCAAGCTCGTCTCTTACCTTTCCCATTTCATGGTGCTGGAGCCCGGCGATGTCATCGTCACCGGCACGCCGCCCGGTGTCGGCATGGGCATGAAGCCGCAGGTCTGGCTGAAGCCCGGCGATGTTGTCGCCCTCGGCGGCGAGGGCCTCGGCGAGCAGCGCGCCGAAGTCATTGCCTGGCGGCGGGGGCTCTAGCGCTCAAGCCCGCTCATACGTCCCGATCAGAGCGCCGCGCGCCAGAATTGTTTCGGCAATTTGGGCGAGCACCAGATCGAGCTTCGGCTGCGGCGGCAGCGCCAGCTTGCGCGATAGCGCGAAAATCTGGAACACATAACGATGCCGGCCGTGGCCCAGCACCGGCCGCGGACCGGAATAGCCGATGCGCCCGAAAGTCCCGCGCGCGAAAGCCAGCGGCGGCTCCGCATCCGGCCTCAGCGCGCCCTCCGCAAGTCCGGTCCAGCCAATCGGAATACCGGTCACCGCCGCATGTGTCACCGGCCGCGGCAGCGGCGCATCTGGGTCTTGCACGATGAGCGCGAGTTCGCGCGTCGTCGCCGGCAGATCGCCCCAGCCGAGCGGCGGCGAGATGTTGTGGCCCACCCCTACCCCGGCATAGCGCTGCGGTATCGGGGCGCCTTTGGTGAAGACCGAACTCGTCAGGCTGAGGCTCGCCGGCACGACGGCGAAGCGTGGATCGTTGAAAGCGAGATATTTCTCGTCCGCGCGAACGCCGCGCAGCAACGTTCCGAGCGCCCGCTCAACCTTTGGATTCATGCCCCCCCTCCGGGAATCTGCTGAGCCCGGCAATCAATCGCGCCAGACGCGGCCCGATCAACAGAACTATAACGAAACGCGCCACCTGAAGTGCCATCACAAATGAGACATCGACCTTCGTCGACGCGGCAATGATCGCGACCGAATCCGCCCCGCCCGGGCTTGTCGCGAGATAGGCGGTCAACATGTCGACATGCGCGAGCTTGGCCAGAACGACGCCGAACAGGGCGCAGGTTGCTATGAGCGCCGAAATCGCAAGAACGAGACGCGGCAACGCGCGGATCGCATAGACGAGGATCGGCCGGTTGAAGCGCAGCCCGATGCTCCAGCCGACCAAGGCATAGCTTGCGGCGAGCAGCCAGGGCGGCAATTCAATGGTCATCACGCCAAAGTCGCTCAGCGTCGTGCCGATCACGAGAGGCACCAAAAGCGACCCCGCGGGAATACGCAGCTTCGGCGCGATCAGCGCGCCGCCGAAGGCCAGCAGCAGGGTTTCGGCGAAGGGCAGTGGGGCGACCGGCGCAAGCCAATCGACCGGCGGCGGCGCGTGGCCACCGGGAGCCCATATTGCCGCAACGATCGATGCCATCGTTGCGACGAGAACGACGCGCAAATATTGCATGACGGCAACGAGACGAATGTCGGCGCCATAGGCTTCGGCCATTAGCGCCATCACCGTCGCCGCGCCGGGAAACGAGCCCCAGAGCGCCGTCGACCCAGGCAGGACGCGCCAGCGCGCCAGCAGCCAGCCAAGAAAGCTCGCGGCAAGAAGAACCGACATGACCGCGACGAAAAACAGGAGCCAGTCGGCGCGCATCTCGGCGAAGATTGACGGCTTCAGGGCGCGAGCGACAAGGCAGCCCACAACACCCTGCGCGAGAATGAAAGCGAAGTTCGGCACGCGGATGCGGGCATCCTGCGCGGCGACGAAAATCGCCGCGATCATCGATCCGAGCAGCAGCGCCGCAGGCAGATGGAAATGCGACAAAGCCGCGACGATGACGGCGGTCACGCCCGCAAGCACGAACCATTGAACTGGGAGCGGCCAGGTGCCAAGGGCGGCGCCGCGGGCGAGGTGAGTTCCTAGGCGCTTTTCTGTCATGCGCGCAGCCTAGCATCTATGAAGGTAAACTGTAAAGTTTATCTTCGTAGATGGCACGCTTTCGCGCGCAACTCGCCGCTTCAGCCCCATTGGACCATCGTTTCGTTCTGCGCGGCGATTGGGGCTCGGTCGATTGCAAAGTGTTGGAAATCGAGCCGAACAAAACCTTGTCTTATACATGGGCGGCAATGGGGCTTGAGAGCGTCGTGACATGGACTCTCTCACCAACAAACACCGGCACGAATTTGCGCATGGAGCATGTTGGCTTCCGCCCCGATCAGCAGCAAGCATATCAAGGCGCAAAATTTGGATGGCAGAAGTTTTTTGCGAACCTAGAGCAAGTTCTGGCGCGGACAGATTAAAGCGCGCCGGCCTTCGGTAGAAGGGCTCTGCCTAGTCCGCCAGCCCCAGCATCAGCCGCAGGTTCTGCACCGCGGCGCCGGAGGCGCCTTTGCCGAGATTGTCGAGCTTGGCTACCAGCACAGCCTGACGCTGCGCCGGGTTGGCGAAGACGCGCAATTCGAGATCGTTGCTGTCGTTGAGCGATTCCGGCTCGAGCCGGGTCTCGTTATCCGGCCGCAGCACGCGGATATAGGCGGTCTCGGCATAATGCGCCGCGAGCGCCGCATGCAGCTCCGCAGCTTGCGGTTTTTCCGGCAGCGCGTCGAGGAAGAGCGGGATCGAGACCAGCATGCCTTGCGCGAAATTGCCGACGCTCGGCACGAAGATCGGCCGCCGCGTCAGCCCGCCATAGGCCATGATCTCGGGAATATGCTTGTGTTCGAGATCGAGCGAATAAAGCTCGAAATCCGGCCCCTGCCCCAATTCAAAATCCACGATCATCGTCTTGCCGCCGCCGGTATAGCCAGAGACGGCATTGATCGTGATCGGAAAATCGGCGGGAATCAGCCGCGCATCGACGAGCGGACGCAGCAGCGCCACGGCGCCGGTCGCATAGCAACCGGGATTGGCGACGCGCTGTGCGGTTCTGATCTTGTCTTCCTGCCCGGCGGCAAGCTCCGGAAAGCCATAGACCCAGCCGGGCGCGACGCGGTGCGCAGTCGAGGCGTCGAGAACGCGCGGCGCGGCATCGCCGAGGCTGTCGATCAACGCGACGCTTTCCTCGGCCGCCGCATTTGGCAGGCAGAGAATGGCGAGATCGACGCTGCGCAGGATTTCGGCCTTGGCGGCCGGGTTCTTGCGCTCGGATGGGGGCAGTTCGGCGAGAGTGATCTGCGGAATCGCTTCAAGACGGGCCTGGATGCCCAGCCCCGTCGTGCCCGATTGTCCGTCGATGAAGACGCGCGCCGTCATGCTCGCAGCCCCGAAAGATATCCCACAACATAGTCATGCGGCGGCCAGATGAAACGCCAATGGCAGCCGCATGAATCTGTAAGATAATCAGCGCTTCGAGAACTGGAAGCTGCGGCGGGCTTTCTTCTTGCCGTACTTCTTGCGCTCGACGACGCGGGAGTCGCGCGTCAGGAAGCCATCGTGCTTCAGCACAGGCCGCAGGTCCGGCTCGTAATGGGTGAGCGCCTTGGCAAGGCCGTGGCGCACCGCGCCGGCCTGGCCGGAGAGACCGCCGCCGGCGACCGTGACCGTGATGTCATACTGGCCGGTGCGCTTGGTGATGCCGAGCGGCTGCTGCAGGATCATCCGCAGCACCGGCCGGGCGAAATAGACTTCAAGCGGACGATCATTGATCGTCACCTTGCCGGAGCCTGGCTTGATCCAGACGCGGGCGACCGCGTCCTTGCGCTTGCCGGTGGCATAGGCGCGACCGAGCTTGTCGAGCTTCTGCACATGGACGGGGGCCGCCGGCTGCGCCTCAACATTCGCCGCCTTCAAATCCTGCAGCGAGGACAGAGATTCCGCCATAATCAGGCGCTCCTTGCATTCTTGCGATTGAGGCTGGCGACGTCGAGCGTCACCGGGTTCTGCGCCACATGCGGATGGTCCGCACCCTTATAGACGCGCAGATTGCCGAGCTGCTTGCGGCCGAGAGGCCCGCGCGGCAGCATGCGCTCCACCGCCTTCTCGATGATCCGCTCCGGAAAACGGCCTTCAAGGATGAACCGCGCGGTGCGCTCCTTGATGCCGCCCTGATAGCCGGAATAATGATAATAGACCTTGTCGTCGTATTTGCGGCCGGTGAGAACCACCTGATCCGCATTGATGACGATGATGTTGTCGCCGTCGTCGATATGCGGCGTGAAGCTCGCCTTGTGCTTGCCGCGCAGACGCAGCGCGATGAGCGAAGCGAGCCGGCCGACGACGAGGCCCTTGGCGTCGATCAATATCCAGTTTTTCTGGACATCGGCCGTCTTGGTCGAATGTGTCTTGCCGTACATGGAAAACTCGTGGAAATGGGCTTGCGCCGAAGGCCGTGCTTCTACGCGGGAGAACCCGGTTCGTCAACCGCATATCCGGAAAATACACGGAAAAACAGTCAGCTCGTCGATATGGTACTATGATACCTCAAGATAGGCCGCCTTCGGACGCGGAGCTGCGGGAAATCCTGCAAAGCGTGCGGACGATCGCGCTTGTCGGCCTCTCCGCCAATCCGATGCGTCCCTCCAACGGCGTCTTTGGCTTCCTGCTGCGGCACGGCTATCGGGCGGTCGGGATCAATCCGGGCCTTGCGGGGCAGACGATCCACGGCGCCGCCGTCTATAGACGCCTCATGGACGTGCCCTTCCCCATCGACATGGTCGACATCTTCCGCAATTCGGAAGCAGCAGCCGATGTGGTCGAGGATGCCCTGGCGCTTTCGCCGTTGCCGAAAGTCATCTGGATGCAACTCGGCGTCATCAACGAAGCCGCGGCGGAAAAAGCCCGCGCGCGCGGCCTCGACGTGGTGATGGATCATTGCCCGAAGATCGAAATCGGCCGGCTCGCGATTCCGCCGGTTTAAGGCCGCGCGAGCGCGTTCGGCTTACCCGCCTCCAGCGCCTGCAGATAGCGCACGCTCGCGAGCAGCACGAGCATGGCGAAAGCCTGATGCACGAGCCCCGCCCAGAGCGGCACGACGAGTAGCAACGTGACGATGCCGAGCACAGCTTGCAGCGTCACCAGCCCGGCAAAATGCAAAGAACGTTTCGCTGCGCGCGTACCCGGCGCCGCGCGCCAGGTTGCGATCGCCTGAACGATGGCGAGCGCGAGCAGCGTATAGGCGACCATCCGGTGCTGGAACTGGACCGTGGCGATATTGTCGACGAAATTGCGCCACCAGGGTTGAAGCAGCATCAGCACGTGCGGCACGAAATGCCCGTCCATCAGCGGCCAGGTATTATAGGCGCGCCCGGCGCGCAGGCCCGCGACGAGCGCGCCGAGAAAAATCTGCAACAGCGTCGCAAGCACGATTACACCGGCGAAGACGCGCTGCCAGCGCTCCGAACGCACCGCATTGCTGGGCGAGAGCGATGACGCGATCCAGACCGTCGCGGCAAAGGTGATCGAAGCCAGCAGCAGATGGATCGCAAGACGCTCCTGCGCGACCTCGATCCGATTGACGAGCCCGGAGGAGACCATCCACCAGCCGACCAAACCCTGAAGTCCGCCGAGCGCCAAGAGGCCGACGAGCTTGAACTTCAAATCCCGCGTGAGCGCGCCGCGCAGCCAGAAAAAGGCAAGCGGCAGCGCGACCGCAAGACCGATGACGCGGCCGAGCAGCCGGTGGCTCCACTCCCAGAAGAAAATGAATTTGAAGCCATTTAAATCAAGACCTGAGAATATCGCTTTATATTGCGGAATTTCCTTGAATTTATCGAATTCATCGACCCAGGCTTGATGGCTCAGCGGCGGAATGACGCCGGAGATCGGATGCCATTCGGTGATCGACAGGCCGGATTCGGTCAGCCGCGTTGCGCCACCGACGACGACCATGGCGAAGATCAGCGCCGCAACGATCCAAAGCCAGATCTGAATGGCGCGGCGATAAGACGGGACGGCTTTCGCCGCGGCGGGATTTATGGAAGTGAGAACGCTCATCGGACTTGGAACTCGCTCGCGGGAGGTGTCCTTGCGCAAAAGCCAGCGCAAATTTCTGGGCAGCGTCGTAATGCTGGCCTTCGTGCTTGTCTATGCGCTAATTGCCATGGTCATCGCGCAGGCGCCGGCACTCCAGCACGCGTCGGGATTCGTGCAATTCGCGGCTTATGCCGTGCTCGGGCTCGCCTGGGTGCTGCCGTTGATGCCGCTCATCAAGTGGATGGAGCGCGGCTGAAATATGTGGCCGCGCGAATCCAAAGCTTAAGCCACCAGCCGGCCCTTGTTCCACAGCGCGAACGGCGCGCCGGACAGAAGGATTTCGACAAAGTCGAGCGATTGCCAATTGCCGTTGATCGAGAGCCGCGGCAGCGCCATGCGGCGCGTATCGTGCGCGGGAAAGATCATGCCCGGCCGCGTCGTGACCGCACTTTTGAATCCAAGATCGCGCGCCGCCTGAAACTCGCGCTGTCCCGCCGCCACGGAATTTCCAACCGGGTAAGCGAGATGCAGCGCAGGCTTGCCGATATGCGTTTCGATGATCGCGCGGCTTGCGGCGAGTTCCTCGCGCATCGCGCGCGCGTCCAGCTTGCCGAGCCGCGGATGCGTCAGCGTATGAACGCCGATCGTGCAAAGCGGATTGTGCGCCATCGCCTCAATCCCCGCCCAATCGAGACAAAGCTCGCGCGGAATTGATCGCGGATCGACGCCGGCCACGCGCGCGAGATCGGCGATGACAGCCAGCAGATCCGCCTCCGAACCCGCACTCAGAATTTGATAGAGAGTCGCGAAAGCGGCGTTCTTTTCTTGCGCGCTCGACGCTGGCAGATCGAGGTCGCGCCCCGCTATCGAAACAACGATGCGCGGCAAGCGCGCGATTGCCTCTTCAAGTTCGACCCACCAGAGGCGCGCACGGCGTTCGGCAAAGCCGGTCGTTACATACATGATGAACGGCGCAGCGTGCTTTTCGAGGATCGGCAAGGCAAAGTCGCGTGTATCCTTATAGCCATCATCGAATGTCAGCACCGCGAAGGGTTGCTCGGTGCGATTTGCAATCATGGTTAACGCGCGGTCGAGATCGACAATAGCAAAGCCCAGGGCCTTGAGCCGCGTGAGAACCGCATCGAGAAAATCGGGCGTGATCTCGAGCAGCCGGTTGGGTGCGAAATCACGCGCAACCCACGGCCGCACCTGATGAAACATCAAGATTGCGCCGGACCCGCGCGTGAACGCGGCGGCAAGCTGATGCAATCGCGTCCGGCGAAAGAAACCAAACCCGGAAGAAATTATGCGATTTCTTTTTGCCATCATAGGCGGCCTCGGATAAGTTTTGCTATCATCACAAGATGTCGTTGACCTTTCGTTGCTAGATCTTGGTAGCAGCTTAACGTTCGGGGCAGCGTAGTTGTCTAGCGTAATCGAGTATATTCCATCGTCGCGTCTTCCGCGCCTTGCCGCTGCGGAAGAAGCGCCCGGTTCGGCCTTTGCCAAGGTCGAGGTGCATCGCACATCTTCCGCAATCGAGTCGGACTGGGCAGAGCTGGAGGCGCTTGCGCCGGTTTCCATCTACCAGACCCGCGCATTCCTGCTGCCGTGGATCGAAACGCTCGGCGCGGCCCGCAAGATCACGCCGCTCTTCGTCGCCGCCAAGGACCGGCACGGACGCACAGTTGCCCTGCTCTGCCTCGGCTTGCAACGCTATCGCGGGTTTCGTATCGCATCCTTCCTTGGCGGTAAGGAAACGAATTTCAATTTCGGGCTGTTTCGTCCCGGCGCGAGTTTCTCCGTCGCAGATGTGCGCGCGCTTCTCAACGACGCCGCCGCTGCGCTGGGGCCCGAAGCGCCGGATATTTTCATTCTCAAGAACCAGCCCTTTGAATGGGGCGGGATTCTCAATCCGCTCGCGTTGCTGCCGCACCGCGCAAGCCCGAGTTTTGCCTATGCGACCAAGCTCGCCGCCGACGGCGATGCCTTCCTCGCCGCGAAGCTCTCCAAAGATACGCGCAAGAAGTTGCGCAAGAAAGAGAGCCGCCTGACGGAGACAGATCAGCTCAGTCTCGTCTCCGGTGAAGATCCGCGGTTTGCAGGCAAGATTCTCGATGCCTTCTTCGCCGAAAAGATTCGCCGTTGCGCCGAAAAGTCCATCTCCTCGGATTTTGCCGCCGCCACGATGCGTGCCTTTTTTGACCGCTTGAGCCGTGAGCGCGCAGCCTCCGGCAAGCCCTGGCTCGAACTCTATGGCTTGAGCCTCGGCGATCGTATCATCGCGACTTACATCGGCGCGACGCATCACGGCCGTTTCAGCGCCATGGTCAATTCGTTCGATAGCGATCCGGCGATCGCGAAGTCCAGCCCCGGCGATCTTCTGCTCATGAAGCTCGTCGGCGCGCAATGCGCCAAGGGCCGCGCAAGTTTCGATCTCGGCATCGGCGAAGCGCGCTATAAGGCGACCTATTGTGATGCCGCCGTGCCGCTCTTCGACATCGTGCTGCCGCTCAATGCCAAGGGACGGATCCTGGCGGTGAAGCAGGCGCTCGTCTCCCGCGCCAAATCGACACTCAAGAAACATCCGCGCGCTTTCGCCGTGCTGCGCCGGGTGAGACATTTCATCGAACATAAAGATAGCAACGCCTTTGTGCGGCCGGAGCCGCAAGTCAGCCCGGTGGCGGGGGGTTAAACTTTCCAATTGGTCTAGGACGAAACAAAAATCGTCTGATCCTGATCAAACCATCCCTCATGGAAGCAAGGTCTAATCAAGCTCTGCCGCAAATTCGCGCTCTGCCAAACGAGGTTGATATGAACTCGCAGGACAATCGCTTTCTCCGTCACCGCCGCGCTGCTCGGCCTCGCCGCTGCCGTGCTGCCCGCGCAGACTTGCACCCGCATCCTGTGGAACACTAACAAGCTCGCGGTGGTCGCCGGCCGCACGATGGACTGGCCGGAATCGACCGAGCCGGTCCTGACCGTATTCCCGCGCGGGCTCACGCATAACGGCGGTTTCGTCGGGCCTGTCCAAACCGAGAAGGTCAATCCGGCGATTTGGACTTCGAAATATGGAAGCATCGGCGTGACGATCTATGGGATCGGCACCGCCGATAGTCTCAACGAGCGCGGCCTTGCCGGTCACATGCTCTATCTTCAAGTCACCGATTTCGGACCGCGCGACCCCAGCAAACCCGCCGTGCATGCCGGGCTCTGGCTGCAATATCTCATCGACAATGCCGCCAATGTCGACGAGGCGCTCGCTCTGGTCGACAAAATTCAGGTCAGGCCGGCGCAGGCGCATGGCCATAAAGCGACCGTGCATCTGGCGCTTGAAGACGCGAGCGGCGATTCAGCGATTATCGAATATGTCGATGGCAAGCCTTTGATCCACCACGGCCGGCAATACCGGGTCATGACCAACGACCCGAGCTACGACCAGCAGCTCGCCCTGCTCAAGAAATTCGACTTCTCGCGCCCGAACAACGAGATGGCCCTGCCCGGTAACGTCAATCCCCGCGACCGCTTCCAGCGCGCGTCCTATTTCACGGCGATGTTGCCGGAGCCGAAGGATATACGTGAGGCGATCGCCGGCATTCTTGCGATCGCCCGCAACGCCTCGGTCCCGTTCGGCGCGCCTTATGACCAGTTCGGCATCTACAACACAGAATATCGTACTGCGATCGACCTGACCGACCGGCGCTATTACTTTGAACTCTCGACGGCGCCGAACCTCATTTGGGCCGACCTCGAAAAGTTCGATCTTGCCGCCGGCGCACCGGTCATGGAGCTCGACCCGAACAATATCAATCTCTCTGGCGACGTGACCGCGGATTTCAGGAAAGTTGAAAAGGCGCCGTTTTGAAAAGGGCCGGCTCGGCTCTGGCGGGGCCGATGCCGCCAGCGAGGCGCCCGCGCGCGAGACTTAATCAGGTGCGGGACGGCACATTCCGCAGATAACGCCGATTGACCGGAAATCCTGGCGGCGGATAGTTTTTTTATCCGAGTCGTAGAATCTGCTGCAGTGAGGAAAAAATGACGAAAATTCTTCCTTTCGCTCTGATGTTGTCGCTCATCGCCGGAACGGCTTCGGCGCAAATGACGAGCTGTCATGCGCGTTCTGCCGAAAAGAATCTGCACGGCGCCGCAGAGACGAGCTTTCTGAAAAAATGCGATAAGGACGCGCACGCGAGTTGCGATGCCGCTGCCGCCGACAAGAATCTGCACGGCGCCGCGAAGACCAGCTTTACCAAGAAGTGCGTCCGTGACGCGGTCGGCTATTAAGACAAGCGCCGCCGTTGTATATTCAGCGTCAGTTCATCGGCACGATTTACTTTCCGCGCACAAGTATTCGGCAGTTGCCGCCGGCGCGAGCAACTCGCGCCCATCCTGAGGAGGAATTGATGTTGAAGTCCGTGTGGCGCCCGGCCGTTTCGGTTGCCGGTCTCGCCGTCATTGCTGGTTTTGCCTTCGGCAGTGCGGCACAAGCCGAATCGATCCAGAAGCAGTGCAGCGAAAAATACCAATCCGCGAAGGCGGCGAATTCGCTCAACGGCGAAACCTGGAACCAGTTCTACAAGCAATGCGCGGCCGAACTGAAGGGCGGTGGCGCGGCGACGACCACATCGGCCCCACCGCCGCAACGACCTCGGCGCCCCCGCCAGCCGCGTCAACCTCGGCCCCGCCTCCGGCCGCGACAACCGAGACTTCGACAAAGAAGAAGCATTGGTGGCATCAGAATGAGGCCACCGCGCCCGGCGCCCCTCCGCCTGTCGCGAGCGGCAATGTGGTGTTCCCCAACGCGATCTCATCCCAATATTCGAGCCTCTCGGCCGGGCGGGCGCGGTTCAAGACTTGCGACGACCAATATCGCGCCAACAAGGCGACCGGCGGAAACGGCGGCCTCAAATGGATCCAGAAGGGCGGCGGCTATTACAGCGAGTGCAACAAGCACCTTAAGGGTCTCTGAGCCCCTCCGCATCGCAAAGGAAAGAGACGGCCGGGGAAATTCCCCGGCCTTCGTTTTTCAGGGCATCAGCACGGTCGCGCCGGTCGTCGCGCGCGATTCAAGCGCCTCATGCACGGCGACTATGTCGGCGAGCGGCCGCGTGACATAAGGAATTTTCACGGTCCCGTCCGCGACCACACGAATAAGATCGCGTGCCATCTTCTGCAGATCCTCATCCTTGGCGGCATAGGTGTTGAGCGAGGGCCGCGTGACATAGAGCGAGCCCTTCTGCGCGAGGAGCCCGAGATTGAAGTTTTCGATCTGCCCGGAGGCGGAGCCGAAACTCGCCAGCAGGCCGAGGGGCCGCAAGCAATCGAGCGAGGCCGGAAACGTGTCCTTGCCGATGCCGTCGTAGACGACATCGCAGAGTTTGCCCTTGGTGATCTTCTTCACCGCCTCGACGAAATTCTCTTCGCGATAAAGGATAACGTGTCTGGCGCCGGCCTTTTTGGCGAGCTTCGCCTTCTCCGGTGAGCCGACCGTGCCGATAACATGGGCGCCGAGCGCCTTGCGCCCATTGGCACAGAATGAGGCCGACTCCGCCCGCCGCCGCATGGACGAGGATCGTGTCCCCCTCCTTCACTTTATGGGTGCGGCGCAGGAGATATTGCGCGGTGAGGCCCTTCAGCACCATCGCGGCGCCGGTTTCGTAAGAGATCGCCTTTGGCAATTTGATCAGCCGGCTCGCCTTGACCGCCCGCGCCTCGGCATAGCCGCCGAGATGGCTGAGGTAGGCGACGCGATCGCCGACCTTGACCTCTTTCACGCCTTTGCCGATTTCGATGACCTCGCCCGCCGCCCTCGTTGCCGGGAATGAACGGCAAATGCGGCGGCGGATAAGCGCCGGAGCGAAAATAGGTATCGATAAAATTGAGCCCGATCGCGTGATTGCGCACCAGCACCTCGCCGGGCGCCGGCTTCGGCATTTCGACCTCTTCGATATGCATGACGCCCGGTCCGCCGACCTCATGCACGACGACTGCCTTGATCATTTCTTCCCTTCCGCTGATGAGTGCGCCGCCCCGCGCAGGCGTTTTCGCTCTTCGTTTACCACGGTGGCCGCGCCGCCGGAAAAAACCGCCCGATCGATAAAATTCTAGCTTTTTATTTGCGGCCCCGGCAAAGGGCCCCCCGGCAGATTGCCCCCATGACGAGCGCGGGAACCGTCCCGCTCTGGGCTTGGGGTAGGCAGTCATGGGTTTCAATGGCGTCTTTCGTGTTCTCTGGATCGCCGTGGGCATTGTGGGCTTTTCGCTCGCTTATGCGCAGAGCGGCGGCACCAAGGAGCTGCGGGCAAGCGATGCGATTCTGACCGGGCCGACCTCCGTCCCCTATGGCTGGGTCGATTTCTGCGGCCGCGAACCGCAGGAATGCAACCAGCCGATCCTGCCCGCCACCGAGATCACGCTTACGCCAGCCGTGTGGCGCCTGTTAAACACTGTTAACCACGAGGCGAACCGCACCATCCAGCCGATCTCCAATTTCGACCATTGGGGCACGCTGCTCGACCATTGGGATTATCCCAAGGACGGCAAGGGCGATTGCAAGATCTACGCTTTATGGAAGCGCAAGCTGCTCATGGACGCCGGCCTGCCGCGCCAGGCGCTGCTGATGACCATCGTCCGCGACCTCGACGGCGAGGGCCATACCATCCTGACCGTCAAAACCAGCCGTGGCGAGTTCGTGCTCGACAATCTGCGCAGCGACATCCGCCCGTGGGACGAAACCGGCTATCATTTCCTGAAGCGCCAGTCGCAGGAAAACCCGAATGTCTGGGTTGGCATTGCGCAGAACGCGCGGGTGTCGAGCCTGAACTGATCCCCGCCGTCATGGCGAGCCGGACGCTACCGCGTAGGCTTGCCCGGCTCTTCGAGAACCAGCATGGCGGAGATTTCCGCCTCGCAGACGAGAGCGCCGTCGACCAGAGCCCGGCCGCTGTACCACCAGATCGTGCGGCGCTGGCTGAGCTTCTTCATGTGATATTCGATGCGATCGCCCGGCAGAACCGGCTTGCGGAACTTCGCCTTTTCGATCGTCATGAAATAGACGAGCGGTGGCTTGATCCCGCCCGCCACGGCATTGATGCAGAGCGCTCCCGCCGTCTGCGCCATACCCTCGATCATCAACACGCCGGGCATGACCGGCCGCTCGGGAAAATGGCCCTGAAACTGCGGTTCGTTCACGCTGACATTCTTGATGCCGATGCAGGACTCATCGCCATTGGCTTCGACGATCCGATCGACGAGCAGAAACGGATAGCGGTGCGGCAGCGATTTCAGCAGCCGCTCGATGTCATAAGCTTCAAGAACGCTTGCCACCTTCTCATCCATCGGCTGGCTTTATCCCGGATTTGTTGTGCATCGGCCGTCCCGCAGCGCGGGCGAGCCAGGCTTCGCCGCGCAGCCACGCCCGAAAGGCCCGCGCCGGCGTGCCGCCGACCCGCGCCTTCGCCGGCAAATCATCGATGACGCCCGATTGCGCGGCGATCTGCGCACCATTGCCGATCTCGAGATGACTGGCAAAACCCGCCTGGCCGCCGACACCAACGAAATCGCCGAGTTCCGTCGCGCCGGAAATGCCGGCCTGGGCGACGATCAGACAGTGCCGGCCGATATGCACATTATGGCCGATCTGGACCAGATTATCGATCTTGGTGCCCTCGCCGATGACAGTGTCGCGCGTCGAGCCGCGATCGATCGTCGTATTGGCGCCGATCTCGACATCGTCCTGGATGATGACCCGGCCGATCTGCGGCACCTTGATGTGACCGCCCGGCCCCGCGATGTAACCGAAACCATCCTGGCCGATCCTGACCCCGCTATGGACGATGACCCTGTTGCCGATGAGCGCATTGGCAACCGATGCGCCGGGGCCGATGGCGCAGCCGCGCCCGATCCGCACATTGGGACCAATGACCGCGTTGGCGCCGACCATCGTGCCGGAGCCGATTTCCGCATGAGGGCCGATGACGGCGCCGGGATCGATGATGACATCCGGCTCCAGCCGCGCCTCGGGATGGATATCGGCGCCGGGGCTTTCGCCCTTCGAATCGAACACCGCGCCAGGTGTCAGCGCCTCCGGATAAAGCTGCGCCAGAACGCGGGCGAAGTCGCGCGCCGGCGTCGGCGTCACTAACGCCAAAGTCGCAGGTGGCACGCGAGCGGCATAGCGAGGCGTGACGAAACAGGCCATCGCCTGGGTGGCGGCGAGATCGTCGAGATATTTGACATTGTCGAAGAAGGCGAGCGAATGCGGCCCGGCCTCGTCCAGCGCCGCGACATTCTCGACAAAAAGATCGCCGAGACCGGCGGCGCGGCTTGGCGCTGCGCCGGTCCAGTCGACCACCTCGGCAAGGCTGGGGCGAATCGCAGGGCGGAAGAAGGTCGGATCGTTCATGCGGCTCGCATGTCAGGATAGCAGTCCCGCCGCGTGGCGGGAGCGGACGGCGGCCACACTAGCGCGCTTTCCGGCCGGATGGAATCATCCGGCCGCGTCCCCGTAGCCTCACGTGGCGATCAGAAGGTCGTGCCGCCGGTGAAGTTGAAGATCTGCGTCTGATCCCACTTGTTCTTGACGATCGCCTTGGCGAAGTCGAAGCGGATCGGTCCCATCGGCGAAGCCCAGATCAGCGAGACGCCAACCGAACCACGCACCTGTGCGGTGTCGCCGCCGACGGTGAGCGTGTCGCCCTGGTAGGAGCAGCCCGGACCGCACCCGCCGATAACCTTCGGATTGGATGCAAATTGCGGGAAATAGGTCGCGCCCTGATAGCCCCAGAGCGCACCCCAGTCGGAGAACACGGCGCCACGCAGGCCAACCTCCTTGGGCAGACCCCAGATCGGGAAGTCTGCCTCGGCTGAGGCGCCCCAATACTTGGTGCCGCCGAGCGGGTTGCCTTGCGGATCGACGGAAATGTCGCGCGGGCCGATACCGTCAGGCTGGAAGCCGCGCACCAGCTCCGGTCCCATGTTGAAGTTGTCGACGATCTTGGCCTCGCCCGAACCGTAATGATTCAGGATGCCGCCTTGGAAATGCGCCACGCCGACGATATCCCACGGATCAAAGATCGTATGATAATAGCGCAGATCCGCGGTCGAACGGATGTATTGCTCGTTGCCGCCGGCGCCAGCGATATCCTCGCGCCATTCGGCATGGATGCCGTCCGTCGGCATGCGGTTGTTGTCGAGCGAATTATACGACAGCGTGAAGCCCGGCATCGAGGTGAGTGTCGTGCCCTGCGCCTGCTTCAGCGCCAGCGAGGCTTCGCCGTTGGTCAAGCAGTTATAGGAGTTTGTCGCCGTCGGATAGCCGGAAGCCCCGTTCCAGACCGGCGTGATCCCGTAGATCGGATTCGTACAATCGTTGTACGGATACCAGGAATTGTTCGGGATCGAGATATAGGACGAATAGATCGAATAGCGTGGCGCGAAGGTGATCTCGTCAGTCACCGGCACGCCGCCACGCAATGTGCCGCCGACCATGAAGTCGTTATAGAAAGCATATTGCGACACCGTGCTGTTCTTGGCGAACAGATCGAAGCCCGCAGCGATCCGATGGCCGAGGAAATAGGGCTCGGTGAAGGAGAAGGTCGCGCCTTCCGCATATTGGCCGAGCTGCACCGACAGGCGCGCGAACTGGCCGCGGCCCATGAAGTTGGTTTCCTGCACCGACACTTCGCCGATGACGCCTTGTGCGGTCGAATAGCCGCCGGAAACTGAGAACGAGCCGGTTGGCTGATCCTCGACCGTGACGACGACAATGACGCGGTCGGGCGCCGAGCCCGGCTCATTGGTGATCGTCACTTTCTTGAAGAAGCCGAGATTGTTCAGCCGGCGTTCGGCGCGATCGATCACCGCCTTGTTGTAAGCGTCACCCTCGCCGATATCGAACTCGCGGCGGATGACATAGTCACGGGTGCGCGTATTGCCGCGAATATCGATTCGCTCGACATAGACACGCGGCCCTTCGTCGATGACGAAAGCGAGGCGGACGGTGCGTGTCACTGGATCGCGATCGCCGCGCGGATGCACCTGGGAAAAGGCATAGCCGCGCCGCATGACCTGCGTCGTCAGGGCATCGGTCGTCTTCTGTACCATGTCGCCGTTGTAGATCTCGCCGGCAGAGACGCGCAGATAGCTGCGCAGCGCATCGCCATTGATCGCCGGGATGTGCAATTCGATATCGACCGCCGCGACGTGATATTGCGGGCCTTCCTCGACGGTGATCGTGACGACATAACCCTTCAATGACGGGTCGTAGCGCGCGTCCGAGCCGACGATGTGGAAATCAGCATAGCCGTTCTTGAGATAGAAGCGCCGGATCGCATCGAGATCCGACGCAATCTTGTCGGGATCATAGACATCGGAGGACTTGAAGAACGACAGCCAGTCCATCTCCGTCGTCTGCATCAGGTCGCGCAGTTTGCCCGACGAGTAGACGTGATTGCCGACGAAAACGATGTCCTTCACGCCGGTCTTCGGACCCTCGTCGATCTTGAAGACGACATCGACGCGGCCGTTCGGCAGACTGACGATTCGATAGGTGACGGTCGCAGCCGCCTCGCCCGCGCGGCGATAGAGATCCTTGATGCGCTCGACGTCGGCATCAACGATCGTCTTGTTGAAGGGACCGTGCGTCCTTCGATTCGATCGTGCTCTGAAGCTGATCGGACTTGACCTTGCTGTTGCCCTCGAAGGCAACGCGATTGATCAGGTTGTTTTCGGCGACCCGGACGACGATGGCACCGCGGGAGTGCGATATCTCAATGTCCGAGAAAAGTCCGGTCGCATAGAGCGCCTTGACGCCCGTGTTGACCGAGGCGGGATCGGTTCCCGAGAAGTAAGAAGCGATCGTTTCGCTATCGACGCGATGGTTGCCTTCGACGATCACGTTGGCAGCCAAAGCAGGAATGGACGCCAGGAGTGGCGTCATAATAAGCGCGGCGAGAAACCACCGGAACAATTGACCCCGAATAAATTGCATCTACGCCCGGTCCCCGCTTATCGATCCAACTTTGCTACCCGGCCGGACCCTTTTGGCGCCCAACCTTGCCGCACCCCACCAAGTCAGTTCTTCGGACGACCTCCCGGCGTTCGCCAGAGGTTGCCAGTTCAAGTCTCGGCGCGATACGCCGCTCAGCTTGTTTTCGCGGCCTTTTCGCCGTCTACCTGCCAACCCCAGGTTCTGCTTCTACAAGGTTTGCCATACCCTGCAAATTGCCGTTTGCCCGCTCCGCGTCGTTTTCGGAACTGCGTGACGAGTAAGACACGCTTAATCCCTGAGCTTCGCGTTAAGGCCCGTGGTTAACCACGCTTTTCGGCGCGGTCCGACCCACGTAGCCCTTGGCGGGCAAGAATCCCGATGAAAGCCCCCTACTCGCGCGCCGCCGTGCGCGGCGCGCCCCCTCGGCCTAGAATCACTTCGTCAGCCGCAAAATATCGTTGTACGTCGCCAAGATCATCAGTCCCAGCACGAAGGTCAGGCCGATCCTGAAGCCAACCTGCTGGATTCTATCGTTCAGCGCTTTCCCCCGCACCGCCTCGATGGCGTAGTAGAACAAGTGTCCGCCATCGAGCAGCGGGATCGGCAGCAGGTTAAGGATTCCAATTGAAATTGACAAAACCGCGGCAAGATTGAGGAGAGCTGCAAATCCGACCTTCGCCATTTCCCCCGAAACCTCGGCGATCCGGATCGGACCTGACAATTGATCTGTCGATTCGCGGCCGAGGAACAGCCCCCGCACATAGGTTGCCGTCTGGTCGATAACGTACCAGGTCTCGCCCGTCGCGAGCTTGAAGGACTTGATGAGACCATAGCGCTGGATATGCCAGTTGGCTTCGACCGCCTTGGCCTCGACGCCGAGGACGCCGACATCCGACAAGCCCGTCGCCGTCGTCAGGCTGCGCCGGCGCGGCGTCGCCACCAGAGTGATATCCTTGCCCTGCCGGGCGACGACGAACGTCAGCGGCACATCGCTCGAAGCCTGAACGATGCGCTGAACATCCTCGAAACTGTCGACCTTGCGCCCGTCGATCGAGACAATGATGTCGTTGGGCTTGAACCCGGCCAGTTCGGCGGCGCCGTTGTGGGTGATCTTGTCGACCTGCGGGATAAGGACGCCGCGGCCATGGATCGCGAAGATTCCGGTGAAGATCACAATCGCGAGGACGAAATTGGCCAGCGGGCCGGCGACGACGATGGCGGCGCGCTTCCACACGCTTTGGCCGAAGAACGTCACCTTTCTCTCGGCCTCGGGCATGCTCGCGGCGGCCTCTTCGTCGGTCATCGAGGCGCCATTGGCATCGCCGTGAAATTTGACATAGCCGCCGAGCGGAAGAACCCCGAGCCGCCAGCGTGTGCCCCAGCGATCCACGAAGCCCGCGATCTCCGGCCCGAAACCGAGCGAGAAGGCATCGACCTTCACGCCGCACAGCCGCCCGATAATAAAGTGACCCAATTCGTGGAAGAAGACGACGATACCGAGAACGAAGAGAAAGGGCAGGATATTGCCAGCACCGGCGGCGAGATGAGCCGAAATCGACATTGCATTCCTCTGCGCGCCGGAGGCTGGCCAGACCGTCGACCCGCCGGCGCAACCTAAGCGGGCATCTGATGGCTAACCGAATTGGTTAGCAAGTCGTTAACTTGCCGAAACCTTCGCCCCTCGCCAAGAGGGTCCGGGCACTTTCTCTTGCAATATGGTCAACGGCCAGAGCTTCCTCAACCGAGGCCGGCTCCGCCGCGCTGCCTTGCCGCAAGGCCGCCTCACAGCAGGCTTCGACCAGGCGGGCGATATCGTGGAAGGAAATGCGCCGCTCGAGAAAAGCCTCGACCGCGACTTCGTTGGCCGCGTTGAGCACGGTCGGCAGGCCCTGCCCGGTCCGCAAGGCATCCAGCGCCACGCGCAGCGCCGGAAAGCGGTCAAAATCCGGCCGCTCGAAGGTCAGCTGTCCCACGGCGGCAAGGTCCAGCCGGCGCGCCCGCGTCGTCAGCCGCTCCGGATAGGACAGGCAATGGGCGATCGGCACGCGCATGTCGGGCGCGGCGAGGCCGGCGGTTACCGAACCATCGCGGAAGGATACGAGGCCGTGAACGACCGACTGGGCATGGACGAGAACGTCCAACCGCTCCGCTTCGATGCCGAAAATATGATGCGCTTCAATGACTTCCAGACCTTTGTTCATAAGGCCCGCGGAATCGATGGTCACTTTCGGACCCATCGCCCAATTTGGGTGTTTCAGCGCCTGCTCGGGCGTTGCCGTGGCGATGGCCTCGGCCGTCCAAGAGCGGAACGGGCCGCCGGAGGCCGTCAGGGTCATCATTTCGATCGTATCGATCTCGGCGTCGCCAAGTGCCTGGAAGATCGCATTGTGCTCGCTGTCCACCGGGAGGAGCCGGGTTCCCATCGCCTTGGCCTGACGGATGAAGGCGGCCCCGGCGCAAACGAGGCATTCCTTGTTGGCGAGCGCGACGGTGCGCCCCGCCGACAGTGCCGCATAGGTCGGCTCGACCCCGGCCGTTCCGGCGATGGCGCCGACAACTATATCGGCGGGCTGCAAAGCCGCCTCGATGACGGCCTCCCGTCCCGCGCCGGCCTTGATGCCCGAGCCCTGCAAAGCCTCTTTCAGCGCGCCATAGCCAGATGGATCGGCGAGCGCGGCAAAGCTCGCGCCAAGTTCGCGCGCCACCTTGGCAAGCGCGATCGGATCGCGGCCGCCGGCGACCGCGACGACATCGAATGCCCCGCTGGAATGCAGGATGATGTCAGCGGTCGAGGTGCCGATCGAGCCGGTCGCGCCGAGAATCACGACGCTGCGCCGCGCTCCCGGCTTGGGCCGCGGCACGATTTCGTCTTGTACCTCAAATCCCAGGGTCATGCGTTTTACATCCAGTGAAACAGGCCCTCGGCCGGGGTGGGGAACGCCCGCAGCACACCGAGGAAGGCCGCGAAGACGGCCGCGGCGACAAATCCATCAACGCGATCCATAAGGCCGCCGTGGCCAGGAATAAAAGTCCCCGAATCTTTAGCCCCGAAACGCCGCTTCATCCAGGATTCGAAGAGATCGCCGCTCTGCGATACCGCCGCTAGGACAAGGCCGAGGAAGAACAGGGCCGGATCCGGCCGCAGCGCCTCAAGCTGCGTGAATTGCGCGGCGACGGCGAGAAAGCCAAGGCCGATCAGCGCGCCCGCGAGGATGCCCACGCCCGTGCCGGACCAGGTCTTCGAAGGCGAGATATGCGGCAGGAATTTGGGGCCGCCGATCAGCCGCCCGGCGAAATAGGCACAAGCATCAGTGCCCCAGACGATGGCGAAAAGCCAGCCGATAGCCCAGCGGCCGAAGGGAAAGGAGCTGCGCAGCGTCAGCACGGCGAGAATCAGCGCGCCCGCGTAAGCGACCCCAAGCCCCGACCAGAGGCGCTGCCCTGGGCCGGCCTGGAAAGCGCTGACGATCGCCGCGGCGATGATGATCAGGACAGCGAACCCCGACGCCTGCGAGCGAATTGCGATAGCGGCGGCGATCAGCGACAGCGTCCCGATGGCGAGGCGCGCGTCCAGATTGGCGCCACCGACGATCCGCTGCCACTCGAAATGCACGACGAGCGCGGCGATAAGCCAGACGATGAAAAAGGTGATGCTGCCAACCCACCAGGACAAGGTCGCAACCGCGATAAGTACTGCCGCGGAGCCGAGGCGCGGGCCGAGATCGGCAAGCCGTGTCCGCAGCGCACGCGCCGCCGCCTCATCCGGATTGGTCATCGGCCGGATTTAGCACTGGCCGAAGTCAAGGTCACGCCGCCGAAACGGCGGTCGCGGGCGGAAAATTCCTCGATTGCCGCAGCCAGAGCGGCGCGGTCGAAGTCCGGCCAGTGAATCGGCAGAAAGACGAATTCGCTATAGGCCGCTTGCCACATCAGGAAATTCGAAAGCCGCTGCTCGCCCGAAGTGCGGATGATGAGATCAGGGTCCGGGATGCCGGCCGTGTCGAGATGGCTCGCTATGACATCGGCATCGATGCTGTCCGGATCCAGCGTGCCTTCGGCAACCTTCCGGGCAATGAGGCGCATTGCCGCCGTGATCTCTTGCCGGCTGCCATAATTGAAGGCGACGACAAGATTGAGACCGTTGTTCGCGGCGGTGGAGCTCTCCGCCTCCTCCAACAAAGCCAGAATATCGGGTTTGAGATTGCCGCGTGTCCCGATGACCTTGATCCTGACCCCCGCGCGCGCAAGCTCGGCAAGATCGTTGCGGATGAAGAATTTCAGCAGCCCCATCAGGTCGCTGATCTCTTCGACCGGGCGGCTCCAATTCTCCGACGAGAAGCTGTAGACAGTGAGATAATCAAGGCCCAGATCGATCGCGGCACGCACCGTCGCCCGCAGCGCCTCAACCCCGCGCCGATGGCCTTCGATACGCGGCAGACCGCGGCTCGACGCCCAACGGCCATTACCATCCATGATCACGCCGACATGCCGGGGAACGCGACCCTGCAGCGGCGGGACATCGCATATCTTTGCGGGCGCGGGCATCGCGGGCTGGGAGCTCGCCGCCTGCGCTGGCTTGACTTGCATTACCGCCTCGGCGCCAGTCATCTCAATATCTTCCCTGAAAGTCATCTCTCGCAATTGGCATCGAAGTGAGGCCGCAACGCGACATCCCAATCGGCCGCCTGCGCTTTCCGCACGTCCCCGCGCGATCAGATCTGCATGATTTCTTTTTCCTTGGTCGCCAGAGCAGTGTCGATCTCACCGATATGCTGGTCGGTCGCCTTTTGTACCTCACCGGCATGACGCTTTTCGTCATCTTCGCTGATCAGCTTGTCTTTCAGCAGACGCTTCAGATCATCGATCCCGTCGCGGCGTACATGGCGCACGGCAACCCGCGCCTCCTCCGCATAACGGTGCGCGACCTTCACCATCTCCTTGCGGCGCTGCTCATTGAGCTCCGGTATCCGGATGCGCAGGATCTGGCCCTCGGTCACCGGCGAAAGCCCGAGGTTCGAAATCGCGGATCGCGCGCTCGACCGCGCCGACCATGCCCTTGTCCCAGACCTGAACCGACAGCATCCGCGACTTCAGGCACGCTGATCGTGGCGAGCTGGTTGATCGACATCGACTGGCCATAGGCATCGACATGGACCGGCTCGATCAGGCTTGCCGAGGCGCGGCCGGTCCGTAGTCCGCCAAGTTCATGCTTCAGAGAGGCGATCGCTCCCTGCATCCGGCGCTTTAAATCAGAAAGATCGAACCCGTCACTCATCCTTCAACCTTGCCAAGGGGATTTTCCGCCTGCCGTGCCGTGGCCCGGCCAATTTTGTACGCGCTACGCAGGGCAGCGTCGCTCCGCAGACGCATTTCCGCGAAAACCAGGCGATTGCGGGCGGATATGACCACAGAATCCCCTGCTTTGCTATGCCATTTCCCCCGCCGCGCCAAGCCGCACACAAGGCGCGCCGCGTCACGGCGTGACGAGCGTCGCCCGGCCTTTGCCTTGCAGCACGGCGCAAATAGCGCCCGGCTCCTTGATCGAGAAGACGAGAATCGGGATTTTGGTCTCGCGCGCGAGGGCGAAGGCGGCGGTGTCCATGATCGCGAGATTTTTGGCGATCGCTTCGTCGTGCGTCAGAGTTTCGTAGCGCCGCGCGGCGGGGTCGCGCTTGGGATCGGCGGAATAGACGCCATCGACCTGTGTCGCCTTAAGGATAACGTCGGCCGAGAGTTCGGCGGCGCGCAACGCCGCGCCGGTATCGGTGGTGAAAAACGGATTGCCGGTGCCCCCGGCGAGCACCACCACGCGGCCCTTGCCGAGATGGTGCAGCGCCGCCTGGCGCGAATAAGCCTCGCAGAGCGAGGGCATGGCGACGGCGGAAAGTGCGCGCGCGGCCTGCCCCTGCTTCTCGATGGCATATTCCATCGCAAGCGCGTTCATGACCGTCGCCAGCATGCCGATCGAATCCGCGCGGGCGCGCTCGATGCCCGTCTCGGCTCCGGCAATGCCGCGGAAGAAATTGCCCCCGCCGACGACGACGGCCGTCTCGACCCCGAGCCGCGCCGCGCCCGCGAGATCGGTGGCAATGGCCTCGACCGTGCTGGCATCGAGCCCGTGGCTGGCCTTGCCCATCAGGGCCTCGCCGGAGAGTTTGACGACGATTCGCCGCCACCTCGGTTTTTTGTCGCTCATTAGGTGTCCGTCGCCTCCAGCGGCGCCTTTCTAGCCGATCGCCCGCCAGTTCCGAAGCTGAAAACCACGAATTTCACCGAAGTTTCACGATGTGCGCCCTCGCCGTCCGGCCCGTCGACAAGTTCTATTGCGCTCGGACAGCCGACGGGCCACAAGATGCGGACCGGGGCGCTGCCGCGCGCCAAAGAGCCGGATAAGGGGCGAGATGGACGAGAAGGTCAAAGTCCTGATGATCGAGGACCATCCGATCGTCCGCGACGGCGCGCGTCTCATCTTTCAGCGGCGGCCCGATCTCGAGGTCGTCGAGGCCAGCACAGTCGCCGACGGTTTCACCGCCAATCGCGATTTCCGTCCGGACGTCATCATCCTCGACATCGGCCTTGGCGAAGGCTCTGGCTTCGACATGATTGCGGGCCTGCGTGCGGACAACGCCGCCGCGCAGATCATCGTCTTCAGCATGCACGAGACGGCCCCCTTCGTGACGCGGGCGCTCGATATGGGCGCACGCGGCTATATCACCAAGAGCGACGAGCCGACGACGATCCTCGCCGCGATCGATTCGGTGCGGAGCGGTTCGGTCTATCTCGGCCGCTCGGTGGCGCAGGCGCTGGCGCTGGCCAATCTCGAACCGAGCAAAGATCCGCTACGCGAGCTGAGTGGCCGCGAGCGGCAGGTCGTCGCCCTGCTCGGCCAGGGCAAGAGCCTGACGGAAATCGCCGCCGCGCTCGACATCGGCTACAAGACGGTCGCCAATACGGTCGCGCTCATCAAGCAGAAACTGAAGATCGGCACCAGCGTGGCGCTGGTCAAATTCGCCGTCGAGATGAGCACGCGCCAGCGCGGCTGACGCTTGCCCCGCGACGCTTCATTATTTTCCAATTATCGTTGCTTCCAAATCCCTATTTATTTTGGGAATATTTCCCGTCTCCCTCTAAATAGTCCTCATATTCCAAATATTTAGGGAGCACCTGTTGCTGTATTGCACTTGAGAACTCGGGAATTTTGCCATAGCCCTTGGCAATAATTGAAATATCGATCGGGTGGGATTAGCACGCGCTTTTTCGGCCCACGGCTGCTCTGGGGGGAGTTATGCTATCTGCTGCCGCGCGTTCTCGCGTTCGTTTCGCATCTGCGTTTGTCATTGCGCTTTCGACCACCGTCTTTTACCTGCCGCGCGCCGTCGCGCAGGAAGCGAGCGGCGAATTGCCGACCGTCGATGTTGTCGCAACGACTCCCGTGGGTGCTGGCACAAGCGTGCTGAATGTGCCGAGCGAGACGCAGACCATCGACAGCGAGCAGATCGGCAATCTGAACCAACCGACGCTGCAGGATGCGCTGGCGATTCGCACCCCGGGCGTTTCGGTCACCGACGCAATCGGCAGCCCGCTGGCACAATCGGTCGATTTCCGTGGTGAAACCGCCTCCCCCGTGCCGGGCACGCCGCAAGGTCTCGCCGTTTACATGAACGGCGTGCGCATCAACGAAGCCTATGGCGATGTCGTCAATTGGGATCTGATCCCGCCGTCTGCGATCAGCCAGGCGCAGATCGTCACCGGCAACCCGGTCTTCGGTCTCAACGCGATCGCCGGCGCAGTCGTCATCCAGATGAAGAACGGTTTCAACTAGCAGGGCAACGAGATCGATCTTCAGGGCGGTACGGACTACACCGCCCAGGGCTATGCCCAATACGGCGTTCAGAAAGGCAATTGGGCCTATTACGTCGATATCGATGGCATCCGCACCAACGGCTATCGCTATTTCGGCCAGTCGGATGCCGAGCGCGCCTATGGCGACATCGGCTACCGCGCCGAAGGCAACGAGGTGCATTTGAGCATGACGGGCGGCGCCGACGGGCTCGGCGTTGCCGGCACGACGCCGATCGACCTCGTCAATCAGAACTACGCGTCGGTCTTCACCACGCCGCAGACGACCAATACGACTGCGGAGATGATCACGCTGTCGGATAAATCGCACATCACCCCGACACTGACCTTCAACGGCAATGCCTATTTCCGCAGCTATGCCCAGGCGCATGTCGACGGCAACGTCAGCGATTTCTACTCCTGCGGGTCAATAGACGTCTGCAACAACAACGACGCCACGCCCACGCCGATTGCCGGGCTGCGTGACCCTCTCGGTGGTACAGCCCCGACGGCACACCTCTGGGCGAGATCGACAGCAACTGGACGCGCTCGCTGAGCACCGGCGCGACGGCGCAGCTGACCGATACCGACAAGATCTTCGGCCATAACAACACCATCACCGGCGGCGTCAGCATCGACAATGGTTGGACGCATTTTACCGGCAGCAGCGAATTGGGCACGCTATCGTCGAACCTGGTTGTCCAGGGCGCGGGCATATACATCAATGAGCCCAGCTACGACGTCTCTCCCGCCGATATTCGGACCCAGAACACGTATCTCGGCGTCTATGTGCTCGATAATTTCGACATCACCGACAGATTGGGGCTGCATGTCGGTGCCCGCTTCAACGACGCGCAGATCACGCTCGCCGACCAGACCGGAGAAAACCCGGACCTCAACTCCAGCAATAATTTCAACCGGATCAACCCGGTCGTCGGCCTCACCTACAAGATCACGCCCGATATCTCGGTTTATGGCAACTATTCGGAAGCCAACCGCGCGCCGACGCCGCTCGAACTCGGCTGTTCGAGTCCCGAGCAACCCTTGCATGATCGACAATTTCCTTGTCGCGGATCCGCCGTTGCAGCAGATCGTTGCCCGGACCTTTGAAGCCGGTTTCAAGGGCAGCAATCAGATCGCCTGGGCGGCGGCACCGGGCCGGCTCGACTGGAGCATCAGCGGCTATCACACCGAGAATTACAACGACATCTACAGCGTCCCGAGCATCGTGAGCGGCTTCGGCTATTACACCAACGCCGGCAATACGCTGCGCGAAGGTGTCGATATCGGCGCCACCTACACGACGGACAAGTGGGACGCTTACGCCAGCTATTCCTACATCAAGGCGACCTTCCTCTCATCGATCACTCTGGCTTCGCCCAATAATCCTTATGCCGACGGCGACGGCAACATCCAGGTCGAACCCGGCGACAATCTGCCAGGAATTCCGAACCATAAGTTCAAGATCGGCTTCGATTACGAGGTGCTGCCGAAGTGGAAGATCGGCGCCGATGTCGTCTATCGCTCGGGAGCCTATTTGTTCGGCGACGAAATCAACGCGCTGGGCCAGATCCCGGGCTACGCCACGTTGAACCTGCGCACCTCCTATCAGGTCAACAAGAACATTCAGGTCTATGGCCTCGTGAACAATGCTCTCGATTATCGGGGCGCGACCTATGGCACCCTTTGGAACACCGATTCGACGACGAATCAGGTAACGGGGGACTGCGTCCCTGGTCTCATTTGCTCCAGCAATCCGCGTTCGATCACCGTCACGCCACCGGTCGAAATCTACGTCGGCATCAAGGCGACGCTGGACGAAGCCCCGCCGCCGGCACCACCCCTCGTCACCGCCAAGTACTGAATTTCTCCGTTCTCCTGCAACTTCAGAGCCGGCGGATTTTCCGCCGGTTTTTCGTTGGCGGCGAACCTGGCCGATCCCTCGCGATTGTCGCTTGTGGACAGAGAAGCAAAAGCGCCGGATACCGTGTTAACTTGAGAGTGGCGGCGCGCGCAGGGGGCGCGTTGGCCATATCGAGGCATCATGGCTGTTTTCTTCACCAGCGACACGCATTTCGGCGATGCCCGTCGCATCCGTATCGACAAGCGGCCCTTCGCCAATATTGCCGAGCATGATGCCGGACTGATCGCGCGCTGGAACTCGGTCGTCGGACCGGATGATGATGTCTACCACCTCGGCGATTTCGCTCGCGTCGACGACGAAGCCGCCGTCACCAAATGGCTGAAGGCGCTCAACGGCCGCAAACATCTCATCGTCGGCAACAACGATTCGCCGGCAGTGATCGAGAACGAGACCTGGGCGAGCGTGTCGCGTTACGCCGAAATCACGCTCGACGGCCATCTCCTGATCCTGTGTCATTATCCCTTCCGCAGTTGGCACAACAGCACCAAGGGCGCGATCGACATTCACGGCCATTCACACGGCAAGATGAAAGAGCTGCCGCGCCAGTACGACGTCGGAGTCGATGTCTTCGATTACCGGCCCGTCACGCTTGCGGAAATCCTGTCGAGCCGCCGGCGGGGCAAGAAGGCGCTCGTAAAGACCGCCGCAAAACCGGCGAAGGGGGGCGCCCAGCAGAAGCGCGCCAAGGCAATAAAGAAGAAGAAGACAATAAAAAAGCCGGCCAAGTCAGCCAAGAAGCCAACCAAGCCGGCGAAAAAACGCAAGTAAGAGCCGCCGGAGCGGCCTCGTCTAGCTTTGCCCCGAAGCAGCCGCGACCTCGGCGGCGAAGTCGGTTTCCTGCTTCTCGATGCCTTCGCCGAGCGCATAGCGCACGAAGGCCTTCAGCGTCACCGGCGCGCCGGCAGCACCTTCGGCCTCTTTCAAAACCTGGCTGATCGTCTTGTTGCCGTGCTCGGCATGGATCGAAGGCTGTTCGAGCAGCGTGACCTCTTTGTAATAGGTCTTGAGGCCCGACTCGACGATCTTCTCTAGGACATGCGGCGGCTTGCCGGCGTTCTTCTCGGCCAGCACCTTCTTCTCGCGCGCAACGACCTCGGGATCGATACCCGATGCATCGACCGCGAGCGGGCTCGCCGCCGCGACATGCAAAGCGATGAGCCGCGCGAGCGGCGCGAGCACTTCGGGCTTGCCCTTCGATTCGAGCGCGACGAGCACGCCGATCTTGCCGAGGCCTTCGCCGATCGAATTATGGACGTAATGGCCGACCACGCCTTCCTCAACATGAACGGCCGCAGCGCGGCGCAGGTTCATGTTTTCGCCGATGGTCGCGATCGCGTTGGCGATCGCATCCGCAACCGTGCCGCCGCCCGGATAATGGGTGCCCTTCAAGCGCCTCGACATCGGTAAGGCCTTTCTCCAGAGCGACCAGCGCGATCGTATGCGCGAGCGCCTGGAACTCCTCGTTGCGGGCAACGAAGTCCGTTTCCGAATTGACCTCGATCGCGACGCCGTCGCGCGGGCCGACCGCGAGCGCGATCAAGCCCTCGGCCGCGACACGGCCGGACTTCTTTGCCGCCTTCGAGAGACCCTTCTTGCGCAGCCAATCGATCGCCGCCTCGATGTTGGCGTCGCTCTCGGCGAGTGCCGTCTTGCAATCCATCATACCGGCGCCAGTCTTTTCGCGCAGCTCTTTCACCAGTGCCGCCGTGACATTCGCCATTGCGTTCATCCTTCAATCAATCGACATGAGCAAAGCAGATGCGGAACCTTGCATCTGCACACGCGCAGCGGCTGCGGATGCCGCAGCCGCCTGCCCAAAGGGCCGCTATTTATTCCGCGGCGATCAGGTTCTTCGCCTGATCTGGCCAGCCATCGCGCTCGATGCGGCCGCCAAGCTTCAGATCCTGATCGAGCTTCTTGGCTTCCTCGGGCGTCAGCGCGGCGATCTGCCAATAATGGAAGACGCCGGCATCGTTGAGCTTCTTCACCACCTGCGGGCCGACGCCATGCAGCTTGGCGAGATCGTCAGGCGCGCCCCGCGGCGCCGTCAGCAATTCGAAATGCTCGACCGGCGTGCCGCTTTCCGGCGCGGCAGCGATCTCCGGCAGATCCTCCGCGAGCGGCGCCTCGTCGGCGCCGAAGTCGATCGCGGCTTCACCGCGGCTGCGGGAAATGCCGTCGAGGGCCGCGCGGGCGACGAGATCGCAATAGAGGCTGATGGCGCGCCCCGCGTCGTCGTTACCGGGAATCGGATAAGTGATTCCGTCCGGGTTGCTATTGGTATCGAGAATGGCCGCGACAGGAATGTGAAGCCGCGCCGCTTCCTTGATCGCCAACTGCTCCTTGTTGGTGTCGATGACGAAGATGAGGTCCGGCGTGCCGCCCATCTCCTTGATGCCGCCAAGCGCCTTCTCCAGCTTGTCGCGCTCGCGCGACAGCATGAGGCGCTCTTTCTTGGTCAGGCCGGGGCCGCCGGTCTCGAGGGTCTCGTTCACCTTGCGAAGCCGCTGGATGGAAGCCGAAATGGTCTTCCAGTTGGTCAGCATGCCGCCGAGCCAGCGGGAATTGATGTAATATTGTGCCGAGCGCTTCGCGGCATCGGCGATCGAATCCTGCGCCTGGCGCTTGGTGCCAACGAAGAGCACGCGCCCGCCCCGCGCCACCGTATCCGACACCACCTTCAGCGCCTGATGCAGCAGCGGCACCGTCTGGGCGAGATCGATGATATGGATATTGTTGCGGGTGCCGAAAATATACGGCGCCATTTTCGGGTTCCAGCGGTGCGATTGATGGCCGAAATGGGCGCCGGCCTCAAGGAGGCCACGCATAGAGAAATCAGGCAGTGACATAGGTCGTTCTTCTCCGGTTGAGCCGCCGCGGAAAGTCAGGCTGGCCGGCGTTGCCGCCGGAAGCCACCGGTGCGGGCCTTAAAGCAGGACCGCGAATTCCGCGTGTGGAATGGCGTGCTTATAGAGGGGCGGACATGGGAAGGCAAGGCATCAAAAGCAACAGCCGCGGGGGGACGACCCGCGGCTGCTCGCCGCCATAGGCTGGCGGCATACGCCCGGAGACTTTCGGCTGACCGCCGGGCGCAGGGGGCTCTGAACCACCGCGCGAGAACGCGGTGGCATCTTATGGGCAACCTTATGAGAACAGCCGAGCTGACGCTCGCTTATCTCCTGACGAGGTCAAAACGATCGGCGTTCATCACCTTCGTCCAGGCGGCAACGAAGTCATGGACGAACTTCTCTTGCGAGTCGGCGCTGCCATAGACCTCGGCGAAGGCGCGAAGCTGCGAATGTGACCCGAAGATCAGATCGACGCGCGTCGCGGTCCAGCGGGGCGCGCCGGTCTTTCGGTCGCGACCCTCGTAGACATCCTCGCCAGCCGGCTGCCACCGCGTGCGCATGTCGAGCAGGTTGACGAAGAAGTCATTCGTCAGCTTCCCCGGCCGGTCGGTGAAGACGCCGTGCTTCGACCCGCCGGCGTTCGCACCGAGGACACGCAAGCCGCCGACGAGAACCGTCAGTTCCGGCCCCGTCAGCATCAGCAATTGCGCCCGATCCACCAGCGCCTCTTCCGGCGCCAGGAACTGGTGCTTGCGGCTGATGTAATTGCGGAAGCCGTCGGCCCGCGGTTCCAGCGGCGCGAACGAGGCGGCGTCCGTCTGCTCCTGCGAGGCGTCCGTGCGTCCCGGCGTGAAAGGCACTTTCACGTCCACCCCGGCATCCTTGGCGGCCTTTTCGACCGCGGCGGCGCCACCGAGAACGATCAGATCGGCGAGCGAGACTTTCTTGCCGACTTTCTGCGCGTCGTTGAACTCCCGCTGGATTGCTTCAAGGTTCCCGAGCACCGTTCTCAGTTGCGCCGGCTCGTTGACTTCCCAGTCCTTCTGCGGCGCGAGGCGGATGCGTGCGCCATTGGCGCCGCCGCGCTTGTCGGAGCCACGGAACGTCGATGCCGACGCCCAGGCCGTCGAGACAAGCTGCGGTACGGTAAGGCCGGAAGCGAGAATCTTCGCCTTCAGATCGGCGATGTCCTTGTCGCTGACGACTTCATGATCGAGCGCCGGAACCCGGTCCTGCCAGATCAACGCTTCTTTCGGCACAAGCGGGCCGAGGTAACGCTGGATCGGCCCCATATCGCGATGCGTGAGCTTGAACCAGGCGCGGGCGAAGGCGTCCGCGAACTCGTCGGGATGCTCGTAAAAGCGTCGCGAGATTTTCTCGTAGGCCGGGTCGAACTTCAGCGAGAGGTCCGTGGTCAGCATGGTCGGCACATGCTTCTTTGACGGATCGTAGGCGTCGGGAATTGTCGCTTGCGCGTCTTTCGCGTGCCATTGCCAGGCACCCGCGGGGCTCTTCTCGAGTTCCCATTCGTATTTGAACAGATTGTCGAAGAAGTGGTTGCTCCACCGTGTTGGCGTCTGCGACCAGGTGACTTCCGGGCCGCCGGTGATGGCGTCCGCTCCGATGCCGCTGGCGTACTTGCTATGCCAACCAAGGCCTTGATCCTCGATGGCAGCGGCCTCCGGCTCCGCGCCAACGAACGAGGGATCGCCCGCGCCGTGGGTCTTTCCGAACGTATGGCCGCCGGCGATCAGAGCGACAGTCTCCTCGTCGTTCATCGCCATACGGAAGAATGTCTCGCGGATGTCCTTCGCCGCCGCGATGGGGTCGGGCTTGCCGTTCGGTCCTTCCGGGTTGACGTAGATGAGACCCATCTGCACCGCGCCCAGCGGCTCCGCGAGCTGGCGCTCGCCGCTGTAACGCTCGTCGCCGAGCCATGTCCCTTCCGGGCCCCAATAAAGCTCTTCCGGTTCCCAGACGTCGGCGCGGCCACCGGCAAAACCGAAGGTCTTGAAGCCCATCGACTCGAGCGCGACATTGCCCGCGAGCACGAGCAGATCGGCCCAGGAAAGCTTGCGTCCGTATTTCTGCTTGATCGGCCACAAGAGCCGGCGCGCCTTGTCGAGATTGGCGTTATCCGGCCAGCTGTTCAGCGGCGCGAAACGTTGCTGGCCCGCACCCGCGCCGCCGCGGCCGTCGGTGGTGCGATAGGTCCCGGCGCTATGCCATGCCATGCGGATGAACAGGCCGCCATAATGGCCGAAGTCGGCCGGCCACCACTCCTGTGAGTCGGTCATCAATGCAGTGAGATCCTTGATCACCGCGTTGATGTCGAGACTCTTGAATTCCTTCGCGTAGTCGAATTCCTTGCCGAGCGGATCGGACGCCGGGGAATTCCGATGCAGGATCTGCACGTCCAGATGATCCGGCCACCAGTCGCGATTTGCATGACCGCGCTTGCCGCCGCTGAACGGGCATTCGCCCGCGCCTTTATGAACCTTGTCGTCCATCTCTCCCTCCGGCTTTGTTCCGTGATGTGACCCTGCGCGAAACTAGGCAATCGGCTGAGATTGATCCAATCGATAGTTCCGTTTATTTTGATAGGCGGCGCCAATGATCGTCATATGCGCTCAAATTGCGGCTCCAGACATGAACCTGCGTGATCTTCGCTATATCGTCGCGGTTTCCGATTTCGCTCATTTCGGCCGCGCGGCCGAAGCGTGCAGCGTCAGCCAGCCGACGCTCTCGGGCCAGATCCGCAAATTGGAAGAGGAGCTTGGGCTCGCGATCTTCGAGCGCGTCGGCCATTCCGTGCGGCCAACCGCGCCCGGCGAGCAGATCCTCGCCCACGCGCGTCGCACGCTTGCGGCGGCCGAGGATATCGTTTCGGTCGCCAACGCGGCGCGCGATCCACTCGCCGGGCCGCTGCATCTTGGCGTCATCCCGACGCTCGGCCCCTATCTGATGCCCTATGTCCTTCCCGCCGCGCAGCGGGCGCTGCGGGCGCTGCGGCTTGTGCTCAACGAGGATTTCACCGTCCGGCTCGTCGAACTCGTTGCGGCGGGCAAGCTCGACGCGGCGATTATCGCTTCGGAGCCGGAGACCCCCGTGCTCAAATCCGAAACTCTGTTCGATGAAGATTTCTGGCTGGTGCTCGGCCGCGATGCGCCGCTCAACGCCAAGCCGAAGATCAATATCGCCGATATCGGGCCGCAATCGCTGCTGCTCCTGACCGATGGTCATTGCCTGCGCGATCAGGCGCTGGAACTCTGCGGCCCGCCGAAAGATGCCGACGCGGCGATCGCCGACATGCGCGCGACGAGCCTGAAGACACTGCTGCACATGGCCGCGGCGGGTTACGGCATGACGCTCATCCCGGCGCTGGCGCTCAAGCAGGAGCAGCCTCTGCCGGGCGGCCTTGTCGCGCGGCGTCTCAGCGGGACGCGGGCGCGCCGGCGTGTGCGGCTCATCTTCCGCCCCAGCCATCCGCGCCGCGCCGCGCTCGCCGCGCTGTCGAAGCTGATCCGCGCAAGTGTCAGGGATGTGCTGGAAGAGACGCGCGCGCCGGAATTGACGCAGGCGTGAGAGACGCCTTGCGAGAGCAGGCTTGGACGTAGGCTTGAATGCAGGCTTGGATTTCGCCCGGCGCGCGGATAAAACCGCAGCCGCGCAGCCGGAACCTCGCGATGCTCGACCTTGCTCTCGCTATCGCCCACCACATTTTCGTCTTCGTTCTCTTCGGCATCGTCTTCGCCGAATTCTTCGCGCTACGGACCGGCCTCGGACGCGATGCCGTCACGCGGCTGGCGCGTCTCGATCTCTTCTACGGCATTGACGCGGGCCTGGTTCTGATCGCCGGATTCAGCCGCGTCTTCTTCGCCGCCAAGGGCTGGCACTACTACGAGCACAACGCTTTCTTCTGGGCGAAGCTCGGCACGTTCGCATTGATCGGCGCGCTCTCCGTGCCGCCTACCCGCGCCTACCTGCGCTGGCAGGCCGCGGGCGCGGCGCCGGACGATCGCGATGTGAAAGCGGTGCGCTTCTATCTCCATCTGGAGCTGGCGCTGTTTCCGCTGCTGCTCGGCTTCGCCGCCGCGATGGCGCGCGGCTATGGCGAATTTTGATCGCGACGCAAAACGCCGATGCTTGAAAGCATCGGCGTTTGCATCAGGTTTCCGAGCGCTGTTTTTCAGTATGAATTTCGTCCCGGGATCCAGTTTGTGCCTGCGAGGGGGACGCCGGCCATTGCGGCGGCTTCGACGGTGAGCGCCACGAGGTCTTCGGGTTCGAGGTTATGGACGTGGCTCTTGCCGGCGGCTCTCGCGATGGTCTGGGTCTCGAGCGTGAGCACGGAGAGGAAGTTGGCGAGGCGGCGGCCGGCGCCGATCGGATCGAGCCTTTTGGCAAGGTCGGGGTCCTGCGTGGTGATGCCGGCGGGATCGCGGCCCTCGTGCCAGTCGTCATAGGCGCCGGCCACGGTGCCGAGCGTCTCGTAATCCGACTGCCAGTGCGGATCGTTGTCGCCGAGGGCGACGAGTGCCGCGGTGCCGATCGAGACGGCGTCGGCGCCGAGCGCCAGGGCCTTGGCCACATCGGCGCCGTTGCGGATGCCGCCGGAGACGATGAGCTGCACCTTGCGGTGCATGCCGAGGTCCTGCAGCGCCTGCACCGCCGGGCGGATCGCCGCCAGCGTCGGAATGCCGACATGCTCGATGAACACTTCCTGCGTCGCCGCCGTGCCGCCCTGCATGCCATCGAGGACGATGACGTCCGCCCCGGCCTTCACGGCGAGCGCGATGTCGTAATAGGGCCGCGAGGCGCCGACCTTCACATAGATCGGCTTCTCCCAATCGGTGATCTCGCGCAGTTCCTCGATCTTGATCTCGAGATCGTCCGGGCCGGTCCAGTCGGGATGGCGGCAGGACGAGCGCTGGTCGATGCCTTCCGGCAGCGTCCGCATCTCGGCGACGCGCTTCGATATCTTCTGCCCAAGCAGCATGCCGCCGCCGCCGGGCTTGGCGCCCTGCCCGACCACGACTTCGATTGCATCCGCCCGGCGCAGATCGTCGGGGTTCATGCCATAGCGCGAGGGCAGATATTGATAGACGAGAATCTCGGAATGGCCGCGCTCTTCCTGCGTCATGCCGCCGTCGCCCGTCGTCGTCGAGGTGCCGACAATCGTGGCGCCGCGCCCGAGCGCTTCCTTGGCCTGCGCCGACAGCGAGCCGAAGCTCATGCCGGCGATGGTGATCGGGATCTTGAGCTCGATCGGCTTCTTGGCGAAGCGGGTGCCGAGCGTCACCGCGGTGCCGCACTTCTCCCGGTAGCCCTCGAGCGGATAGCGCGACATCGAGGCGCCGAGAAACAAGAGGTCATCGAAATGCGGCAGGTGGCGCTTCGAGCCGCCGCCGCGGATATCGTAGATGCCGGTCGCCGCGGCGCGGCGGATCTCCGACAGGGTATGCGGATCGAAGGTCGCCGAAAAACGCGGCGTGGTGCGCGGGATCTTGACCTGCTCGTTCATCAATAGGCTCCCGCATTGTCGACATGGAAGTGATAGAGCGTGCGGGCCGAGCCGTAGCGCTTGAAATCGCCGACATCGACCTCGCCGGCGAGGCCCTGCTGCGCCAGCTTGGCGTAAAGCGCGGCGCGGTCGGCCTCCTCCATCGGCTTCTCGATGCAATCGGCGCCGAGGCTGGCAACGCGGCCGCGGACGAAGAGCTGCGCCTCATAGAGCGAATCGCCGAAGGCTTCGCCGACATCGCCGAACACCGCCAGCGTGCCGGCCTGCGCCATGAAGGCCGACATCGGCCCGATCGAGCCCTTGACGATGATGTCGACGCCCTTCATCGAAATGCCGCAGCGCCCCGAGGCATTGCCGTCGACGATGATGGTGCCGCCATGCGCCGTGGCGCCGAGCGAGTCGCTGGCATTGCCGCGCACATGGATCAGCCCCGACATCATGTTCTCGCCGAGGCCGATGCCGGCGCTGCCGTCGATCAGGATCGTGGCGCGCTTGTTCATGCCGCCGCAATAATAGCCGACGTCGCCTTCGATCTCGATCGTCACATCGGCGTCGACGCCCGCCGCCACCGCATGTACGCCGCGCGGATGCAGCACCCTGAGCGTCGTCGCATTGCTGCCCGGCGAAAGGCTGTGCAGAAACTGGTTCAGCTCGCGCACCGAGCTCGTGTCGAGATCGATGGTGCGGGCAACGGCATTATCCTTCGTCTTGTCTGACGTCGTGGTTTGCGCCTTGTTGGGCGTCCGGGTCTGGGATTGGATGTTCATGCCGCGCGGTTCCAGAAATAGACGGTGGCGGGATTGGGCTCGAAAATGTTGGCGTTCTCGATACCGGGCAAGGCGCTCAAGGCGCGATACTCGGTGCCGAAAGCCACATATTGGTCGGTCTCGGCCATGACCGCGTGCTTGCAGGCGATCGGATCGCGCAGCACGCCAAAGCCGGTGTCGGTGCCGACGACGAAGGTGTAGAAGCCGTCGAGGTCCTTCAGCGAGGATTCGAGCGCCTCGCCGAGACTGTCGCCTTCCGCCAGCCGCCAGGACAGATAGCCCGCCGCCACCTCGGTGTCGTTCTCGGTCGCAAAGGCGATCCCCTCGCGGATCAGCCGCCGGCGCACCTGGTTGTGGTTCGACAGCGAGCCGTTGTGGACGAGACACTGGTCCTTGCCGGTCGAGAACGGATGCGCCCCTGCCGTGGTCACCGCCGATTCCGTCGCCATCCGCGTATGGCCGATGCCATGCGTGCCGGTCATCTCGGCGAGCTTGAACTGGCTCGCCACGTCCGCCGGCAGCCCGACCTCCTTATAAAGCTCCATATGCGCGCCGACGGAACTCACCGCCAGCGCCGGCGCCGCCGCCTTGATCTTCTGCAAGATAACGTCGAGCTGGTTGGTCGGAACACTGACCACAATATGGCTGCCGCGCCGCGTCAGCCGCGCCCCCGCCCCCAGCGCCGTCTCCAAAGCCGCGAAATCGTCGAAACCCGCCGGCGCCCGCAACGTGATCTTGGTGCGCCCCGCCTCGCCGCCGCCGTAAACCGCAAACCCGGCGCTGTCGGGACCGCGCGCCGTCATCGTCGCAAGCATCACAGATAAATGCCGCCCCAACTCACCCTCAAGCGAGGCATCCTTCAAAAATAACCCAACAATGCCACACATCGACAGCCTCGCTTTTCCCGTCCGGAACGGAGTTTCTTGTAGAGAAAATAGCAATCTTCTCAGGAAACGAAAGAGGGAATTTTTGTTTTTGGGCAAAAAATTTGGGCAAGACCGGCCTTTGAGCGGTTGCGAAGCAAACACCAAGCCGTCGCGGATGCCTGCGGTGGCTCATTGCTGGATGGAAGCCAAGCAGGACGAAGCGTCTTTGCGCCCGCTACGCGCTACTCCTCGCGCCAGACGAGTTCACCGGCGACGATGGTGAGCTTTACCCGGCCCTGCATTCTGGCTTCGTCGAAGGGTGTATTCTTGCAGCGCGAATGAAGCGTCGCCGGATCGAGCACATAGGGCTCATCCGGATCGAAGCGGATGAGATCGGCCGGCGCGCCGATTTCGAGCCGGCCCTGCGGCAGGCCGAGGATTTCCGCCGGGCGCGATGACATGGCCGCGAGCAGGCGCGGCAGCGTGATCTCGCCGGCATGGACGAGCCGCAACCCCGCCGAGAGCATGGTCTCGAGCCCGATCGCCCCCGGCTCGGCTTCGGCGAAGGGCAGCCGTTTGGTTTCGACGTCCTGCGGATTGTGGTCGGACACGATGACGTCGATCAGCCCTTCCGCCAGGGCCTCGACCAGCGCCCGTCTCTCTTCCTCTCGCCGCAACGGCGGAGACAGTTTCAGGAAGGTGCGGTAATCGCCGATGTCGTTTTCGTTCAGCGCGAGATGATTGATCGACGTGGCGCAGGTGATCGGCAGCCCCGCTGCCTTGGCGGCGCGAATGGCATCGAGCGAGAGAGTCGTGGAAATCAGCGCGGCGTGATAGCGCGCCCGCGTCAGCGCGACGAGGCGGATGTCGCGGTCGAGCATGATGACTTCGGCCTCGCGCGGCACACCCGGCAGGCCAAGACGCGCCGCGAGTTCGCCTTCGTTCATCACCCCGTCGGTGGCAAGATCGCAATCCTGAGCGAAATGCATGATCAGCGCGTCGAAGTCCCTGGCATAGGCCATGACCCGGCGCATGACCCGCGTGTTGCGCAGCGACCGCGGTCCGTCGCTGAAGGCGACCGCGCCGGCTTCTTTCAGCAGGCCGATCTCGGCGATCTCCTCGCCGTGGAGCCCGCGCGTCAGTGCCGCCACGGGAAGCACGCGGACGAGGCCGTTGTCGCGTGCGCGCCGCAGCAGGAAATCGACCACCGCCGGCTCGTCAATCGGCGGATTGGTATCCGGCCGCGCCAGAATCGTTGTGACGCCGCCCGCCGCGGCCGCCGCGGTCGCAGTGGCGATCGTCTCGCGATGCTCCGCGCCGGGCTCGCCGACGAAGGCGCACATGTCGATGAGGCCGGGCGCCACCACGTCGCCGCTGCAATCGATGATATGCGCATGCGGCGGCAACGCCGCGGCGGCGACCTGCGGTCCGAAATCGCGAATCGTCCCGTCGATGACGAGCACGCCGCCGCGCTCCTCCGTCTCGCGCACCGGATCGACCAGCCGCGCGTTGACAAGGGCCAGCGGCTGATGCGCGATCGCGCCGGTCGCGGCGTGTTTCATCGTGCCTCACTCATTGGGCAGATGCTCCGCCAGCGCCGCAAGGACGGCCATGCGCACCGCGACGCCCATCTCCACCTGTTCCCGGATCAGGCTCTGTGGCCCGTCGGCAATATTGGAATCGATCTCGACGCCGCGGTTCATCGGCCCCGGATGCATGACCAGCGCGTCCTTGCGCGCATAGCGCAACTTCTCGGCGTCGAGCCCGAAGAAGCGGAAATATTCGCGCGACGACGGCACGAAACCGCCATTCATCCGCTCGCGCTGCAGTCGCAGCATCATCACAATGTCCGCATCGGCGAGGCCGCTCTTCATATCGCGAAAGCTCTCGACGCCGAGGCGTTCGATGGCGGCCGGCATCAGCGTCGAAGGACCGACGACGCGCACGCGCGCGCCGAGCGTCGACAGCAGAATAATGTTCGAGCGGGCGACGCGCGAATGGAGGATGTCGCCGCAGATCGCGACCGTCAGCCCCTCGATGCGGCCCTTGTTGCGGCGGATGGTCAGCGCATCGAGCAACGCCTGCGTCGGGTGCTCATGCGCGCCGTCACCGGCATTGACCACCGCGCAATCCACTTTCCGGGCGAGAAGATGCGCGGCGCCGGCTTGGGCGTGGCGGACGACGATGATGTCCGGTCGCATGGCATTGAGCGTCGCGGCCGTGTCGATCAGCGTCTCGCCCTTTTTGACGCTCGAGGTCTGCACCGACATGTTCATCACGTCGGCGCCAAGCCTCTTGCCGGCAAGCTCGAAGGACGATTGCGTCCGGGTGGAGGATTCGAAGAAAAGATTGATGAGCGTGCGCCCGCGCAGGGTGGTGCGCTTCTTTTCGATCTGGCGGGAAACCTCGACCGCGCCCTCGGCCCGGTCCAGAAGAACAAGAATGTCCTCGGCGGAAAGGCCCTCAATCCCGAGCAAATGCCGGTGCCGGAATTTCTGGATGGGCCGAAGATCGGACATTAAAGCGGTTCTATAGGGGCGAAGATGCGCGCTCCGCAAGGGCCGAAGCCGGATTTTCCTCGCTCTTCGTTAAACCGGCGGACGGCGGCGCTGCCCGGCGCGAGCGCCGCCGCAGCCAGGCCCGTAACGGCGTGTCCCAAAAACGCGCCGCGACATAGGCCAGAAGCACGGCGACCGCCAGGAAGCCAAGCCCGGCGCCGAGACCGACGGAATCCGCCGTGGCGGCGCGCAGAAGCTGCGCCAAAGGCCAGTGAAGAACATAAAGCGGATAGGAGATCAGGCCCGCAAGATTGAAGAGCCGGACCGGCAATCCACCGTTTGGTTCATTCGCAAGCGCAATGATGATCAGGCCGGGATAGAGCAGACCGACAAGCGCGAGGTCATAGAGCGGCGTTTCGACCGGCACGAAAAAGCTGGCGAAGACGATCGCCGCCACCAGCCACGCGGATAGTTTCGGTTGCGGTAGGCGCCCCGCCATGTGCCAGCGATGCAGCTGGAGCCCCAGCGGAAAGCTGAAGGCCGCCCGGAGAATGCCGCCGGGGCAGTCCGCGGCCTCGGCACCGCCGATCGCGGCGAAACTTCCGGCGAAGAATGTCGCAACGCAGAGAGCGACAAACGCCGCGCTGATTGCAATTTGGAGGCGCCGCGCGGTAAGCGCCGGCGCGACAAAGCCAAAGACGGTATTGACGACAAATTCGTCGAACAGCGACCAGCTCGGCGCGTTGAGCGGATAGATCGGCCCGGCGCCAAAGAGCAGCGGCGCGAAACTCAGCGCCAACAGAAGTTTCAGCCCGACGTGGCTTTGGCCGACGCCGTACCAGACAAGCACAAAGGCACACGCCCCACCCCAGAGAGCCCCAAGAAGATAAAGCGGCGCGAGGCGTTGAATGCGCGCCGTAAGAAATTGCGTGGGACGCCAGCCGGAGACAAGCCGCTCTTCATAAGCGTGGCCGAGGACGACGCCGGAGATGAGGAAAAACAGATCAACCGCCAGATAGCCGTGGCAGACGATATGACGCCAGGAAAGACCGAGATGGGTGAGCGCGACGGCAACGGCCGCCAGGCCGCGCAGCCCTTCGAGGCTATGAAAACGCCGATCCGTGATCAGTCCCGCCTCCGCCGGCCAGAGCTCGCGGCATACTCGCGCGAGAGCCTTAAGAGATCGTCAGATGGACAGCGAAGTTGGTACGGTAATTTTACCCAGATTTGACACTTTATCGCCCCTACCCCATGTTCCGCCCCAACGAGCAGCGGCCCAGAGATGCGCCGGGAGCTCCTGACGGCCCTGCCGGTTTCCGAAAAAACGCAGCGTCTTCAGCCGTTTAGCACGGAGCAGCGAATTTATGAATCTGGTCATCGTCGAATCGCCGTCCAAGGCCAAGACGATCAACAAATATCTTGGGCGCGACTATGAGGTGATTGCCTCCTTCGGCCATGTCCGCGATTTGCCGGCCAAGGATGGGTCGGTCGATCCGGAGCAGGATTTCACCATGCTCTGGCAGGTCGATGCGAAGGCCGCCAAGCGCCTGAACGACATTGCCGCCGCCGCCAAGACAGCCAAGAAGCTGATCCTCGCCACCGACCCGGACCGCGAGGGGGAAGCGATCTCCTGGCATGTCCTTGAAGTGCTCAAGAACAAGAAGGTCTTGAAGGACATCCCGGTCGAGCGCGTCGTTTTCAACGCCATCACGAAGAGCGCCATTCTCGATGCGATGAAGCATCCGCGCCAGATCGACGAGGCGCTGGTCGATTCCTACCTCGCCCGCCGCGCCCTCGATTATCTCGTCGGTTTCAATCTCTCGCCGGTGCTCTGGCGCAAATTGCCGGGCGCGCGTTCGGCCGGACGGGTGCAGTCGGTTGCTTTGCGTCTCGTCTGCGACCGCGAACTCGAGATCGAGCAATTCGTCGCCCAGGATTACTGGACGCTGCTCGCGCATCTGAAGACCACGGCGGCCGCGCCCTTCGTCGCGCGGCTCACCGGCGTCGATGGCCGCAAGATCGGCCGGCTCGACATCGCGACCGCCGAAGAGGCGCAGGGCCTCAAGGATGCGCTGGAAAGCGCCAAGTTCTCGGTCACGAGCGTCGACTCGCGCCCGGCCAAGCGCCATCCGTGGCCGCCCTTCACCACCTCGACGCTGCAGCAGGAAGCTTCGCGCAAACTGGGCTTCGCTCCGGCGCGGACCATGCAGATCGCGCAGAAGCTCTATGAAGGCATCGATATCGACGGCGATACGATCGGCCTCATTACCTATATGCGTACCGATGGCGTCGATGTGGCCCCCGAGGCCGTGGCGGCGGCGCGGAAAGTGATCGGCAAGGAATTCGGCGAGCGTTACGTGCCGAAAGTGCCGCGCAAATATACGGTGAAGGCCAAGAACGCGCAGGAAGCGCACGAGGCCATCCGCCCGACCGATATGTCGCTTCTGCCGGCGCGAATTTGCGCGCTCGCTCAACCATGACGAAGCGCGGCTCTATGAGCTGATCTGGACGCGCGCCATCGCCAGCCAGATGGAATCCGCCGATCTCGAACGCACGACGGTCGAGATTGCGGCAGCCTCGGGCGCGAAGAAACTCGACCTGCGCGCCACCGGCCAGGTGATCCGCTTCGACGGCTTCCTCAGGCTCTATCAGGAAGGCCGCGACGACGAAGAAGACGATGAATCGGGCCGCCTGCCGCCGATGGCCGCCGGCGATCCGTTGACGAAGGACAAGATCGAGTCGAGCCAGCACCGCACAGAGCCGCCGCCGCGCTTCACCGAGGCCAGCCTCGTCAAGCGCATGGAAGAGCTCGGCATCGGCCGCCCTTCGACCTATGCGTCGACGCTCGGCGTGTTGCGGGACCGCGATTACGTGCGGCTCGAAAAGAAGCGGCTCTATCCCGAAGACAAGGGCCGTGTCGTCACGGCGTTTCTGGAAAGCTTCTTCACCCGCTATGTCGGCTATGATTTCACCGCCGGACTCGAAGAGAAGCTCGATCTCGTCTCCAATCACGAGATCGACTGGAAACAGGTGCTGCGCGATTTCTGGGCGGATTTCTCCAACGCGCTCGCGGCGACCAAGGATCTGCGCACGACGCAGGTTCTCGATTCGCTGAATGAATTGCTCGGTCCGCACATCTTCCCAGCGAAGGAAGACGGATCGAACCCCCGCGCCTGCCCCTCGTGCGGCACTGGCCAATTGTCGCTGAAGCTCGGCAAGTTCGGCGCCTTCATCGGCTGCTCGAATTATCCCGAGTGCAAGTTCACCCGCACGCTCGCCGACACCAATGCCGAAAGCATTGGCGACAGCGATCGGCCTGGGGTGAAAGTGTTGGGCCAGGATCCCGAGACTGGCGACGAGATCACTTTGCGCGACGGCCGCTTCGGCACCTATGTGCAACAGGGCGAAGGCGAAAAGCCCAAGCGCTCGTCACTACCGAAGAATATTGCCCCTGCGGACGTGACGCTCGAACAGGCGCTCGCGCTCCTGAGCCTGCCGCGGGAGGTCGCGCTCCATCCCGAAACCAAGGCGCCGATCGTCGCCGGCATCGGCCGCTATGGGCCCTATGTCCAGCATGGCAAGACCTATGCGAATATCGGCAAGGATGACGATATTCTGGCGATCGGCGGCAATCGCGCCATTGATCTCATCGTCGCCAAGGAAAGCGGCCTCTCAGGCCGGCGTTTCGGCGCCGAAGCCTCGAACGCAAGTCGCGCCCTGGGCGAGCATCCGCAAGGCGGCGCGGTGGTCATCAAGGCCGGCCGCTTCGGCCCCTATGTCAATTGGGGCAAGATCAATGCGACGCTGCCGCGCGACGCCGACCCGACGAGCCTCACGCTCGAAGACGCCGTCACGTTGCTTGCTGCCAAGGCACAGGGTGGCGGCGGCGGGGCGCAGGGCCGCGTCCTCGGCCAGCATCCTTCCGGCGGCGACATCGTTCTGCGCGAAGGCCGCTTCGGGCCTTACGTCAGCCTCGGCAAAATCAATGCGACTTTGAAGAACGGCCTGACGCCGGAGACAATCGCGCTCGAAGACGCGATCCAATTGATCGACGCCAAGGGCGGCGTGCCGGCGAAAAAGAAAACCGCATCGAAAGCCAAGCCCGCGAAGGTGGCATCGACAGTCAAGAAACCGGCGGCGAAAAAAGCCCCGGCCAAGAAAGCAACCAAGGCGCCGGCGCGAAAGGCCAAAAGCGCGTGATCAAGAAGGCCGGCTCAAAAAAAGCCGGCGTGCCCGGCACGATCGCTGAGAACAAGCGCGACGCAAAAACCGCTTTGCCGAGCCGCGCGGAGATCCTCGCCTTCATCAGCCGCGAACAGGCGCAAAGCCCGACCAAGATCGGCAAGCGAGAGATCGCGCGCGCCTTTTCCATCACCGGCGCCGACCGCATAGGACTAAAGAAGATACTCAAGGAACTCGAAGCGGAAGGCGCCGTTGAGCGCCGCCGCAAACAATTGCACAAGCCAGGCCAATTGCCGGCCGTCGTCCTCGCTGAAATTGTAAAACGCGACGCGGACGGCGAATTGATCGCCCAGCCCGTCGAATGGGACAGCGCCCAGGGGCCAGTCCCGAAAATTCTGATTCACCTCGGCCGCCGCCGTCCTGGCATCGCAGTTCCAGGCATTGGCGATCGCGGCCTTGTCCGCACGGAACTCGCGCGCGAGGCGGAACCGAACGCGCCGGCCTATACCGGCCGAGTCGTAAAACTTTTCGAGCGCGCCAAGACGCAAGTGCTCGGCATTTTCCGCGCCGACCCCGCCGGGGGCGGACGCGTCGTGCCGATCGACAAGCGCAACGCCCGCGCAGGCGAATTCACCGTCGCGGAAGGTGGCGCCGGCGAAGCGGTGGACGGCGATCTCGTCGCCGTCGATATGCTGCGCGCGGGCCGCTTCGGCTTGCCTGCCGTGCGGGTGCGCGAAAGACTCGGCAGTCTCGCCACGGAACGCGCGATGAGCCTCATCGCCGTTCATGCGCACAAAATCCCGAACGTGTTCGGCGCTGACGCGCTGGCAGAAGCTGAGCGGGCAAAACCCGCAACGCTGTCCAACCGCGAGGACTGGCGCGAGATTCCGCTCATCACCATCGATCCGGTGGATGCCAAGGATCACGACGACGCCGTTTTCGCCCATCCCGACCACGATCCGGAGAACAAAGGCGGTCATATCATCTGCGTCGCCATCGCCGATGTCGCCGCCTATGTGCGGCCGGGCTCGGCGCTCGACCGCGAAGCATTCCAGCGCGGCAATTCGGTCTATTTCCCCGACCGTGTGGTGCCGATGCTGCCCGAGCGCATCTCCAACGATCTCTGTTCGCTGCGGCCAAACGAAGATCGCGCCGCGCTCGCCTTTCGCATCATCATCGCCAAAGACGGGCGCGTGCTTTCGCAAAAGGCGCATCGGGTGTTGATGTGCTCGGCGGCCAAACTCACCTACGCGCAGGTTCAGGCGGCCTGGGACGGGCTGTCCGGCGAGGAGACGCAGGCGCTGCTGACGCCGGTGTTGAAGCCGCTGTTCGCCGCTTATGAATCATTGAAGATTGCGCGCGAAAAACGCGCGCCCCTCGATCTCGATTTGCCCGAACGCAAGATATTGCTGAAGAGCGACGGCACGGTGGACCGCGTGGTGGTGCCACCGCGGCTCGAAGCACACCGGCTGATCGAGGAATTCATGATCCTCGCCAATGTCGCCGCGGCCGAGACGCTGGAAAAGGCGCATCAGCCGCTCATCTATCGCGGGCATGGCGAGCCGACCTTCGAAAAGCTCAACGCGCTGGCGGAATTTCTCGCCTCGGTCGGCATCAAGCTGGCCAAAGGCCAGGTGCTGACGCCGCGCCAGTTCAATGGCATCCTCGCCCAGGTGAAAGGCACGGAGCACGAGAACATCGTCAGCGAAGTTGTGCTGCGAACGCAGGCGCAGGCGGAATATGTGGCAGAGAACTACGGTCATTTCGGCCTGCACCTGCGCCGCTACGCGCATTTCACCTCGCCGATCCGCCGCTATGCCGATCTCATCGTTCATCGCGCGCTGATCCGTGCGCAGCATCTCGGCAGCGATGGCCTCCCGGAAACCGACACCGCACAACTGGCGGAGATCGCCGCCCAGATCTCCGCGACCGAGCGGCGCGCGATGGCGGCCGAACGCGAGACGGTTGACCGGCTCATCGCCCAATTCCTCAGCGAGCAGATCGGCGGCATTTTCGAGGGCCGCATTTCCGGCGCCACCGGCGCAGGGCTTTTCGTGAAACTGGCCGAGACCGGTGCCGATGGATTCATTCCGATCACGACGCTGGGCGACGAATATTTCGTCTACGACGAGGGCCAACATGCGCTGATCGGCCGCCGCAGCGGCACAACGCATCGTCTGGGCGACGAAATCTCGGTTCGGCTGGTCGAGGCCGCCCCCTTCGCGGGCGCCCTGCGGTTCGAGCTGGTTTCCGGCGGCGAGATGGGGCGTCAAGGCAAAGCCAAAGGCGCTCGGGCCGGGCACCGCGACAAGAGGTCTAATGGCGCCCTTGCGCCGGGTCGCTTAAAAAAACTGAGGAAGTCCAAAATTTAATCTAAAGCCTCTGGATCTTCGCCATGGCTATTGATGCAGTGAACCTTCCGATCGCCTCTCTCACGGGGGGCAAGGCCTATGCCGAGGACGATCTGGGACGGCCGAAGCGGAATACATGGCTTGCCATCCGGCGCGGGTTTTCCGGCCATTGTCCTGCCTGCGGCAAGGGCGCGCTCTTCGGTAAGTATCTGAAAGTCAACGATCGCTGCGCGGCCTGCGGGGCGGAGCTGTTTCACCAGCGGGCGGATGATGCCCCGCCCTATCTGACCATTCTCGTGGTCGGCCATATCGTCGGCTCGCTGATGCTGACCACAGACACCCTTTTCCCGAACTTCCCCCTGCTTTATCAAACCATCCTCTGGTCGGCGCTGACGATCGGCCTGTCTCTGGCGCTGCTGCCGGCCTTCAAGGGCGGGCTCATCGGCTATCAATGGGCCTTGAGGATGCATGGTTTCGATTCCGCCCCCGACGCCTCTTCCGCCGGCGCGGACTCGCGCGGCTGACGACGCGCAGGCGTCGCGGAATCCCGTCAAGCCGAAAGCCGCTGCCAGCCTCATTCTTCTCGATATGCGTGAACCGGTGCCGCGTGTCCTGATGGGGCGCCGCAACGCCAGTTTGCGCTTCATGCCGGGCAAATTCGTTTTCCCCGGCGGCCGGGTCGAGGCTTCGGACGCGGACATCGTGGCCGCGGATTCGCTGCCTCAATCCGTGGCGGCGCAGCTCGCCAAACGAAACCGCCGCGACGCCCCGAAGCCGGACGCGCTGGCGCTGGCCGCCATCCGCGAAACTTTCGAGGAAACGGGTCTGCTCATCGGCGCGAAGGCTGCGCCGCCGCTGCAGCCGATACCACAAGGCTGGAAGGATTTCGTCAGTCTCGGCTTCCTGCCGCGAATCGGCCATCTCAGCTTCCTGGCGCGCGCGATCACCCCGCCGCATCTGCCGCGCCGGTTCGATACGCGCTTCTTCATCGCCGATGCTGCGGCGGTGGCGCATCGGGTGGAAGGCGTCGCCCATGCTGACGCCGAGCTGGTCGAACTCGTCTGGCTGCCGATCCCCGAGGCCGAGCGGCTCGACCTCGGCAATATCACCGGCGCGATCTTGCGCGAAGCCGCGCGACGCTTTACCGCCGGTCTCGCGGCCGAAAGCCCGGTCCCCTTCTTCCACTTCCGGAATCGCCGCTTCCTTCGCGACGAATTGTGACCAAACCCGCCGAAACCCCCTTCTTCGCCATCGCCGCCGCCATCACGACGGTGACAATCGCCGGTATCGGCCTGTCGCTCTCGGCGACGCTGATCTCGCTACGGCTGGCGCAGTTTGGCTACTCCGCCCGCGCTATCGGCCTCCACACAGCCGCCAGCGCCCTCCTCGGCCTCGCGACCGCGCCCTATGTCCCCTGGCTGGCGCGTCATGTCGGCGTTCGCCGATTGCTCATCGCGGCGCTGCTGCTCGGGGCGGCCTGCCTCGCCGCCTTCGATTTCACCCACGGCTATTGGTCGTGGCTCGCCGTGCGTGCGCTTTACGGCATCGCACTCACGATCATGTTCATTCTCGGCGAATTCTGGATCAGCGCCGTCGTCTGGCCACACCGGCGCGGGTTGGTGATGGGCATTTATGCGACCGCGATCGCGGCGGGCTTCGCCGCCGGGCCGTTTCTGCTCGCCGCCATCGGACCGGCCGGCGCCGCGCCGTTCCTCGTCGCCGCCCTGCTTTCACTTCTCGCGGCACTGCCGATCGGTCTTGCCGACGCGCAGGCTCCGGCGCTGCAAAAGACCGAGTCTCTGCCATTTCTCGCCATCCTGCGGGATGCGCCAACGGCGAGCACGGCCGCCCTTCTCTACGGCGCGATCGAGGCGAGCGCTTTCGGTCTTCTGCCGGTCTTTGCACTCCGCGAGGGCTGGGGGGCCCATGCCGCCGCCCTCGCCTCGGCGATCTTCGCGCTCGGTAATGCGCTCCTGCAAATTCCGACAGGCCTCGCGGCCGACAGGTTCGGCCGCGCCCGGCTGCTGATCCTTATCGGCGGCTTCGGCACGCTCGGCGCTTTGCTTCTGCCATTCGCGGCGCAGGCAGGCTATCCCGCCTATGTTGTCCTGCTCTTCGTCTGGAGCGGCATCGTCGGCGGCCTTTATGCCGTCGGCCTTACCAGCCTCGCCAGCCGCTATTCCGGCGCAACTTTGGCGCGCGCCAACGCCGCCTATATCCTGCTTTATTCCACCGGGACGCTGATCGGGCCGCCGATTTTCGGCTTCGGACTCGATCTCGCGCCAGCCGGATTGTTCCTCACATTGGCTCTCGTCATGGCCGGCTTTTTCGCTCTCGCGCTGAAGCGCGACGCCAATCCTTGACAAGCGGGCGTCGATCCTTAAGGTGCGCGCACTTTCGCGCATCATTAGCGTTTTTCGCGTCGCGCCAATCGGCACGCGCGACGATCAGGTTTGAAGGAAGCAGTCGCCATGGCCAAGGCCGCGATGATCAAGATCAAGCTCCAGTCCTCGGCGGACACGGGCTATTTCTACGTGACCAAGAAGAACGCCCGCACCAAGACCGAGAAGCTCTCGTTCAAGAAGTACGACCCGGTGGCGCGCAAGCACGTCGAGTTCAAGGAAACCAAGATCAAGTAAGTTCTTCGCTTTATCAGTGAGATAAGGCGGTTTCCAAAACTTAGAATTTAAAAGCTGTGCGGGTGCCGGCCCGCTAATCTCTCTGCCCGATTATGCTCAAGGCGAGAGGTGGCCGGCGCCAAGTGGATCTCGAGGAGGCCACTCCTAACCACTTATGCGCCGGCCGACCCTACGGACCCAGGAGATGCGGCGGACCTGAGCACTCCGCAGGGTATCTTGCTGATTACACTCGCATTGTCGCGGCGATCCGCCCTTGGCTCTGCCGCGCCGCTTTCCACCACCGCAGTCAGGTTAGCGCGCGGATCGCGAAAAGAAAACTGCTTAATTGTAGAGCCGCGGCGCCGCCTTTTATTTACCTAAACAACGATTCTTTTTGCCGCCGGATTCCGCAGCCTCACGCGGCGTCCGCCGAGACGCGGTTACGACCACTGCTCTTGGAGCGGTAAAGCGCGCGATCCGCACGGCGGAACAAGCCGTCCGGGAGATTGTCCCCACCCCGCTCGGCAAGGCCGATCGAAACCGTGATTTTAACGGGCTCGCTCACATCACCGATGGCGAAACGCTCGCGCTCGATCTCGCCGCGAACCCGTTCGGCGATACGCGCAGCGACATCGAGACTGGTGTCGGGCATGACGACAACGAATTCCTCGCCGCCGAGGCGGCAGATCATATCCGGAATACGGATGACCTTGCGCACCCGTTTGGAAAAGCCCTTCAGCACGCGGTCGCCGGCCTCGTGGCCATGGGAATCGTTGATGCCCTTGAAGTGATCGATGTCGAGGATCATCAGCGACAGGGGGCGCCCGCAATCGGCCGCTTGAGCCACCAGCGTCGAGAGATGGGTCTCGAAATAACGCCGGTTGTTGAGGCCGGTCAGAGGATCGACGACGGCGAGCTCTATCGAAGTCTGCAGGGTGTCGCGCAGCTTGTCGCCATAGCGCTTGCGCCGCAGATTGGTCTTGACCCGCGCGACAAGCTCATTGCTATCGAGCGGCCGCATCAGAAAATCGTTGACGCCGATATCGAGGGCGCGGAGCACCCGCGCCCTGTCCTCCATCTCCGCCAGACAAAGGATCGGCAATTGCCGCGTGCGCTCATGCGAACGGATCTGTCCGCAGAGACGCAACGCATCGAAACCCTGCAGACCGAGGCTGACGATCACCATGTCATGCGCGCCGCTGAGAGCCCTGGCGGCGCCCTGGCCCGGATCGCAAACAACCTCGACAAGATATTTATCGCGCAGCGCGAAGACGATTTGCGAGGCTGATGCCGTCCGGTCGTCGACCAGCAGAGCGCGGCCGCCCAAACCATCCTCGGCAAGCGCCGAGGTGAAGGGATCGGGCATGCCGAGCGTAACCGCTGTCGAAGCACGGCTGCGCAGATCATCGAGAATCATTTTGAGCCGCACCAGCGAGCGGACACGCGCGATGAGCGCGATTTCATCGATCGGTTTGGTCAGAAAATCGTCGGCCCCGGCCTCGAGACCGCGGACGCGATCGCTCGGCTGGTCGAGCGCCGTCACCATAATCACCGGCAGATGCGTTGTGGCGGGGTTCTTCCGCAATTGCCGGCAGACGTCGAAGCCGTCCATGCCGGGCATCATTACGTCGAGAATGACAAGATCGAATTCGTCGCGCTCGCAGATCGCCAGCGCATCGGCGCCGTTCGTCGCCGTCACCACGTCGAAATACTCGGCGGTCAGCCGAGCCTCGAGCAGCTTCCGATTCGCCGGGATGTCATCGACAACGAGAATTCTGGCGGTCATTCCGAACGCATCCTCACGAACCACCAACTGGCTCAGTCGGCGATATAATTCCGTACAGTCTCAAGAAATTTGACGACCGAAATCGGCTTGGAGAGATAGGCCTCGCAACCGCCCTGGCGGATTTTCTCTTCGTCGCCCTTCATCGCGAAAGCCGTGATGGCGACGACCGGGATGTGGCGAAGATTTTCGTCGTCCTTGAGCCATTGCGTGACTTGCAGCCCGGAGACTTCCGGCAACTGGATATCCATCAAAATCAGATCGGGGCGATGCGTCCGCGCCAGCTCCACCGCCTCCACGCCACTTCTCGTCTGCACCGTTCTATATCCATGGGCTTCGAGAAGATCATTGAACAGCTTCATGTTGAGTTCGTTGTCTTCGACGATCAGAACACTCTTTTGCATCGCGTGGACCTGTTGGCCGAATGGCGTGGCGCATCCCGGCCACGTGGCCTGAACATAGTTTGGATGGCTAGCAGACAGAAATTTACGAAAGGAAAACCAGATCGTAGAAACAGCGCCCTTTAGGCGGTTTCCACGTTGATTACATTGGAATTAGTCTCCCCAACCTGGAGAGTGCGCGGATTTCCCCAATTAAATTGCGGGCGCCGTTATTTACTGCAGGGAGGTGTCGGCAGCAGCTCCAGGCTCGTCATTTCCCCGGCGAGCACAAAGTCGCCATAATTGAGCCGCAGGGCGCGGGAAATGCCGTTCTCGTAGAGATCGAACGAAAGCGTGTAGTTAGGCGCCTCGTCCTTGCGGCCGTCGTCGAAATAGCTGATCGTCACCGGCCAGCGGCGCATATGTTCGAGCTCAGGAATTTGCAGCGCCGCCTCGGTCGCCGGCGTGTCGACCGGACGGCCAATGAACGTCGTCGTATCGTAGATTTTGTCGCCGCTGTCGGAGCCGTCATAGACTTTCACTTCGAGCGTGTTCTCCCCCGCTTCCGCGGCGGCGAGAATGTATTTGATGTGCTCGGTCGGAAACAGAATGTCGTGACCGAGCGCGAGTTTCTCGGTTTTCGGCTTGACGAGATTGACATCCACAATACCGCGGTTCTTGCGTTCGGCGCGGCCATCTACCTGATCGGTCGGATCGTCGTCGACTGTGGTTTCCATCTTGAACGCGAAACTTCTGCCGTTGCCGTCCTCGAAGGTGGCGGAATGCATGTCGGAAATGCGCGTCGGCCCTTCGGCCGGCTGCAATTCCGTCAACTGGCGGAAATTCTGCACATAGCCGTCGCAGGACGATCCCGAGAAATCGAAGGCGATACGGCCCCGCGCGCCCGTCGGGCTCTTGGTGCCGACCGCCTTGAGCAGGCTGAGATCATAGACGGCGCGATGCGAGGCGAGCGGGATCGTATCGACGACGCCTTGCAGCGCCGCCGGCGTCGCCTGGAGAACGCCGATCGGGGCGGCGGCAAGCTCCGGTATCGTCAGAAAACTCAGAGCCGCCGCGGATAGCACAGCCGCAACCCCCATCCGCCCCATGGACGCCCGGCCGGCCACGGCAACGCGAGCAAAATCAGCCATGAATCAACGCTCCTTGCGCCCCGGCGCCAGTTGTCAAAGTGTTAGAATGCGGCGGCGCGGCTGGCAATCACAAAAGCTGGCGGTTTGGCCGCCGCCGCCATATGAAGGCAATCATTGAAACTTTGGCATCGGAGTCTGACGTGGGTGTGATCGAAGACCGTTTGAAAAGCCTCAATATTCACCTGCCGGCCGCCGCCGCGCCGATCGCGAATTACGTTCCCGCCGTCATCTCCGGCACCTTTCTGACGATCTCCGGCCAGCTTGCGCTCGGCGAGGACGGCAAGATCGATCCCGCCCACGTCGGCAAGGTCGGAGGCAATGTTTCCGCCGAAGCGGCCCGCGCCGCAGCCCGCCGCTGCGCCATCAATGTCCTCGCCCAGGCCAAGGCCGCGCTCGGCGATCTCGACCGCATCCGCCGCTGCGTCCGGCTGGGCGGTTTCATCAATGCCGCGTCCGGCTATTCGCAGCTTCCGCCGGTCATGAATGGCGCCTCCGATCTTATCGTCGAGGTTCTGGGTGACGCCGGCCGTCACGCCCGCTCGACCATTGGCGTCGCCGAATTGCCGCTCGACAGCGCGGTGGAGGTCGAGGCGCTATTCGAAATCGCGCCTTAACCAAGGTCGCAACCACGACTTGTGAACAACACAGCCCGCGCGCATGTATCTTTCAACGATCCATGCGCGAGGCTCTCGCTATGCTCAAGAAACTTGTTCTCGCTCTCGCGGCCACCGCCGTGCTTGCAACTCCGGCCGCGGCGATCACGCGCGACTATTACGGCCAGTACCATACCTACTGGCGGCATTGGCATCCCTATCCGAATTATACGGCATACCTGCCCTACGGCTGGCCGATGATCGCCTATACGCGCAGCGCGGCCTATGTGCCGGGCTACCCCTATGGGCCGGTGCCGGTGAACGTCTATTACATCCGCCGGCCCACGCCGGTCTATAACGTGCCGCCCTACGCAGTCATCGCGCCTTATTGAGCCTGCCGCCTATTGAGGTGCGCGCTCCTGAGGCACATGCTCTTGAGGCGCGCGCTGCGGCCGGGTGCGCTGGGGCTGGCGTTCCTTGACCTTGTCCCACCGCGTGGCGAAGACCGTGTCGCAGAGCCCGGGGCTGCCGAATCCGTCGCTGAAGCTCACCATGCCGCGCGTGTGATGCTGGCCGTGTGCCTTGCTCGTCGTCAGCGTTTCGATCACCGCACCAAGCCCGGGCACCGACTTGTAGAAGTTCGACCTGCGCAACGGCTCGGCGAAATCATAGCCTGAATGTTCGTAGAGACCGCCGAAGGCGCCAAGCCCGGCGACAAGCAGGTGGAACAGAATATCGCCGCCACCGCCGCCGAGAACCACGAGCGGCAGAAGATAGGGCAACACGATCTCGAGAAAGAAATCCGCCGGCGCCATGTAAAGCGCGCTGATGGCTTTGCTCGCGCCCGTCGTATGATGCACGGAGTGACCGAGAACACGCATCAGCCGCGGATCATGCAGCAGATAGCGGTGCGTGACGTATTGCACGATATCATGCCCGATCGCCATGCCGGCGAGCAGAGCGATGAAGTGCCAGACGCCGAGATGCGCCGGGCCGGTGAATGCCCAGCCGAGCCATTGCACGAGCACCATCGCCGGCAGCAACACGAAGACCTGATTGAAGAGCGCGCGCGGCAAAAGCTGCGCATAAGTGAGCGTGTCGCTCCGGCGCACCTTGCAGCTCTTCAAGAGGCCAGCACGATCGCAGAGTTCGAACGCATAACCGAGCCCGTGGAACACCACCATAACGACGATCCAGGTGAGGACCGAAAGCGGCAGCCACGCCGGCAATGAAGGGTTCGCCATGAATTTCCCCGTTCGCGGTTTTGCCGCGCTTAAATCCCCTATGGAGGCTCGGCGCGCCGGGCGCAAGACACCGGATGCTCGATCCGCATCCGTCGACGATCACGAATGATTTTTGGATTGAAACAATCGCAACATCATGATTACGCGCAAGTTTTGTCAAGTTTTCAGCGCGCCGTTTTGTCCCGGCGGGCGCGCGGAATTTCGATAGGTCTGGAAATCCTCATTTCGGGGTTGACGCTTCGCGCCGCAAAAGCGAGGGAAACGCGATTGTTTTGGAACGGATCCAGCCATGTCGCACGCCTCGACCGGAAAGCAGAAAATCGCCCATCAGGCCGCGCGCGGCCTGCTCGAAGTCGCTGCGATTTCTGTGAACACGGAAAAGCCGTTCATCTTCACGTCGGGCTGGGCGAGCCCGGTCTATACCGACATGCGCAAGATCATCGCCTATCCGCGCTTGCGGCGTGCCTTGACCGATTTCGCCGCCGAAACGATCGCCGCCGAAATCGGCTACGAGAGCCTCGACATTATCGCGGGCGGCGAAACGGCGGGCATTCCCTTCGCGGCCTGGCTCGCCGACCGGCTGCTGCTGCCGATGCAATATGTCCGCAAGAAGCCCAAAGGTTTTGGCCGTCAGGCGCAGATCGAAGGCAATGTGGTGGATGGCGCCCGGGCCCTGTTGGTCGAGGATCTCGCCACCGACGGCCGCAGCAAGGTGAATTTCTGCGAGGCGCTGCGCAATGCCGGACAGCGCTGCGACCACGCCTTCGTCTTCTTCTTCTACGACATCTTTCCGCAGGCGCGTGAGCTGATGAAGGAGATCGATGTCTCCCTGCACTACCTCGTGACCTGGTGGGATGTGCTCGAGGTCGTCCGCGCCGACGGCTACTTCCCGGCCTCGGTACTGGACGAGGTCGAGAGCTTTCTGAACGCGCCCGCCGCCTGGTCGGCAGCGCATGGCGGCGTCTCAGAATTCAAGCCGGCGTAAGGCTATATCCGGCGCCGAAGACCGCCGGATATGCCAATTGATCTGCCGCCGAATCCGTCAGCTCAAAAGAAGTGATAGTTCAAGCCGACGCGGACCGTGTGCCATTGCGTCTGCACCGCATTCGAGGCACTGACCGACCGGTTGTCAGAGCCATCGGAATTCTTGTACGCCGGCGCCGTCAAATTGACCGTCGTCGACCCAAGGTTGGTGTACAGATATTCCGCCTTGACTGACCAGTTCGGCGCATTCGGCAGCAGCCATTCAAACCCGGCGCCGGCAGTCCAACCGATATTGATCTCGCTGCCGGAGGCAGTTCCGTTCCAATGCGACCCACCAAAACCCAGGGCGGCGTCGGGAAGGAAGCCGCCGGTGTAAGTGAAGTCCTGCTGAACTCTCCCATAGGCCAAGCCGCCCGTGCCGTAGACAAGCAAGGTGTTGTTGAATGAGGTGACGCCCAGGCGCCCGCGAACCGTTCCAAACCAGTCGACGTGCTGGCTCACATTGGCCGTCCCGGTCACCGGCCAGAGATTGGGACCGCCAACCGGATAAGGTTGCAGGGTCATGAAAGTTGAATTGGTCGCATTGGCGCTTCCCGAAAGGGCGGCGCCCTGAAAATCCGCCTCGATGCCGGCGACCAAAGGCGAGCTGAACTGGTAGTTGTAGCCGATCTGCCCGCCGCCAAGCACGCCGTTGAGGCTCGACCCCGAATTCCACGTGGGACCGCCGGGACCATGCGTTTCTGTGCCTGTGTCTCCTGACGTGTTGTTATAGTAAGTTTGCCCGCCGGAATCCCTTGCGCCAGCTGAAAACCCGTACCCTATGTTCAGACCAGCGTAAAAACCTGTCCAATTACTAGCCGGAATGGGCGTGAATACGGGTGCATTCTTTGTGTTCGGAAGATCTGCCGCTACCGCGGGCAACGCGATCGCCGAAGATATGGCTACCGCGGCGAAAAAGACTTTCATGCGTGCCCCCAAAGTTAGGCCTCTTTGGGCATCATTACACGCATAGGTTGTATGTTCTACAACCTTTCGCGCCTAATTCTACAATCTATGCGTGTGTATCATTTTTCACACAATCGGAAGGTTCGCAACCGTCAGGGACTTAAACTTCGTTTGCCGATTACCCCGGCTCCGGCCACGCCGTCGGAAAACGCCGAGCGCGAACACAAACGATGGCGCCGAAACGCGCTTGTGCAACAAGTCGCGCGAATTTGTGCGCCGCCCTCTTTTGGTATCGCTCTTGCCTAGGTCTTGACGCAATATTTGCCTTCACTCTTCGCATCGGCGTGGGAATTGGCGGGTCCGTCATGGCGGAGTCTTCGAAAATCGGCTGGCTGAATGGTCCGGGCTTGACGCAGCGTGGCGTGGCCTTGTCCGGCGGTGTTGCTCTGGTGGCGTCGGTGCTCGCCTTCGCGCCGATTCTACCGGTGCCGGCCTTCTGGCAGATGCTCAAAACACAGGCCGCCGCGCCGAATTCAACCTGGGCAGGTCATCTTGAGACCCCCGGCGCCGATGGCGGCGCTAGCGGGCGGCCGCTGACCTCTGCCTCTTACACAACGGGTTTCAACAAGTCCGCCGCGTTGCCGTTGCCCGCCGCCGCCCCGGCGAAGATCGCGGTCGAGGATCCGAACGCCTGCCCGGCCGATCTGAACTGCACCTTCCGGCCGAAGATGAGCGCCGTCCTGCCCCCGCCGCGGCCGCCGATGGTGGCTGTGCATGCGACAGCCACGCAAACGCCAGCGCATCGTGTCGCGGTGCTTCAGCAGCCTGCATCCTGGCCGTCCGAAAAGCTGCAAACTCCCAACAAGCCGCAGCAGCCGGCGCCCGTGCAGCAGGCCGAGAATAAACCGAAGGGCCTTGCGCGTTGGCTGCCGCACCTGCCTCCGCCGCGTACGCTGCTGCGACCCTTCACCTTCGTCGCCAATGCGGTCGGCGGCCTGATACCGAAGCTCTGAAGCGACGCCGCACTCGCGCTCAGGCGTGCCTGGCGCGATGCGTTGCCTGTTTTGCGCGATTGCCGCAGACCGCCATGCTGCACCAGCGGCGCGCACCGCTGCGCGTACGATCCAGAAACAGGATCGTACAATGCGATCCCTCGCAAGGTTTGACGCGCGAAAAATCCGCCGTGCAGACGAATTCGCCGAGGGTTTCCGCGATCGGGAGCAGCAACAACTCGGGGCCTCGCCAGCGGCGTTTGAGCTGCCAGGAGAGCGGGCCGCCGTCGCCGCCACGCGCATGCGCTGAACCACGCTGCGGCACGATCTCGTGGAACTGCCAATCGCCGGCAAGAACCTCATTGAGAGATGCAAGCTCTCCTGCTGCCTTCGACGTGAGCGGGCGCCCCATGTGGGCGACGACGAAACCGCGAAACCAATCGCGTAGCGAGCGCGCCTTGCGCGCGACCGCGTCGATCTCGGCGGACGGCGTTTCGCGCAGCTTCGCAATCACCTCTGGCGGGACGAGCTTTGCCTGATCGAGCCAGGCGAGAAAATCCTCCCCGCTTTGCAGCCAGTCAACGACTTCGCCGCTGGGCGTCGCGCGGGAATTGATAAAATCGAGTGCCGGTGCGTCGGCGACGAAAAGCGCTGGCGGAAGCTTGCTGTCCATACCAGATAGATAACCTCCAAACCTTCATTTGACAAGTTACGCCGCCTGACATAACCATATCGTCGTCATTTAAGCAGTTACATCCGACGGAGATTTTCAATGACGGCGATCGCCTACCGCACGGCCCATGTCGACGGCCTCGAAGTTTTCTATCGTGAGGCGGGCTCCGCTTCCGCGCCTGCGCTTCTGCTGCTGCACGGCTTTCCCAGCTCAAGCCATATGTTTCGCGACCTGATTCCGCTGCTTGCCGATAGCTACCATCTCATCGCGCCTGATCTGCCCGGCTTCGGCCGGTCCGAGGCGCCATCGCGGGACACATTTGCATATAGCTTCGACCATCTGGCGCAGGTGATCGACCGCTTCACCGAAGTGATCGGACTCAAGCATTTCGCGATCTACGTCTTCGACTATGGCGCGCCTGTCGGCTGGCGGATCGCCAGCAAGAACCCGCAACGCGTCAGCGCCATCATCACGCAGAACGGGAATGCTTATGAGGAGGGGCTGAGTGAGGGCTGGAATCCGATTCAAAAATATTGGCAGGCGCCGACGCAGGCCAACCGCGACGCGCTGCGGGCTCTGCTCAAGCAGGATTTTACCCGCCTTCAATACGAACACGGCGTTGCCGATCCCTCGCGCGTCTCGCCCGACGGGTGGTCCCTCGACGATTATTATTTGAGCCGACCGGGCAACGACGAGATCCAGCTCGACCTCTTTCTCGATTATGCGAACAACGTCGCGCGCTATCCGCAATTCCAAGCCTATTTTCGCACGCATCAGCCGCCGCTGCTCGCGATCTGGGGCAAGAACGACCCGTTTTTCCTGCCCGCGGGAGCCGAAGCTTTCCGCCGCGACATACCCGCCGCGGATATTCGCTTTCTCGATACTGGCCATTTCGCGCTCGAAACGCATGCGCAGGAAATCGCCGCGGCAATTCGCCCATTTCTGGAAGCGCACAGCGCGCGCTGAGCGACAGCGCCGCCTGGCGAGCCATATTGCCGCGCCCTCGCCATCCCTGCTTCGAGCGCCTATATAGCTTCCCGGATCGAAGACAGGAGTTGGACATGAAGCGGCAAGGGATCGCGGCGCTTGTTGGCATTGCGCTGTTGGCGATGACGGCAGCCCAAGCACCGGCCGAACCGCTCGCGCTCGCTTCCTGCGCCAAGTTCACCGCGGCCAAAGACGTCAAGGAAGCTTTGTACGGCGGCTACATCTATGGATTTCTGGCGGCGCGCATCGGCTACAAAGACGCAAAACGGCTCACGGATACGGCGCTGAAAGTCAAGGCCGCGACGTTGAACTTTTGTCGCCGCAATCAGGATGCTACATTTGTGACGGTTGTGGAGGCCTTGACGGCCGAGGCCGTAAAGAGGTCGCGGCTTCCAGCATTGTAGCGCCGCAGCCTTCAACCTCGTCCCGCACATGTGAGAAAAGTGCGAAGACGATGGATGTTAGATTAGGGCAGCTTTCCGGGGTGACGAAAATGGCTCGGCTCTCTGTTGGTCTCACCGCATTGGTTCTTGTTGGCTTCGCATCCGCGGCCCTGGCGCAGGACGGTCAGGCCGTCGTTCACACGTCGCACAAGACGCATGCCAAAAAGGCCGAGGCGCACGCCAAGACGGTCGCTGCACACGCGGCCGTGACGCACGCCAAGAAAGTGCAGGATACGAACGACTATTCCGAAGACTGGACGCTCGCCGCGCCCAAATCCAGCTCTTCGGGAACGGACATCAGCGAAGATCCCAACGTCACCGAGGGACGCAAGAAATTCTTCAACCAATCGACGACAATGGAGAACGGCGGCCCCGCCGGCGCGAGCAGCGGCAGGAGCAGCGGGTTCACCCCATCCATGGGAATGAGCTTCTAGATCTTGGTCGGAAGCCGCACTTGGCGCTCACTGGTGCTGGATTCGCGGACGCCAGGAGAGATCGTCCGACCAGACATAAATCCCGATCGCCGTCACAAACAGCAGAACACCGAGCCAGAACAGCGGCGAATGATGGATACGGCGCCAGTCGCGCCGAGGCGCTCCGTTACGCCGTGTGCGTCTGAGGTGATTGCTTTCATTCACGGACGATCATTCCCCCAAAACAGCGCTATCGCTGAACCCCTCAGAAGCGGCGGCGATCTTGTTTTATAGGCCGTTCGCGCGTGGTTGGTCACCATACGGGCGGGACGGCGTAAGCGCTTTTCACATTTGCAGCGCTTTGCGCTTTCGCTTGGCCGTTGGCTTGAACGGATGTAGCGCCAGCTCGGACAAGTCCAGGTAACGATTGCCCACATCCTCGAGGAGCTCGACGAGCACGGGGGAAGGTCGAGATGTGGTCAAAACTCGACTAAGCATCCGGTTATGAAGCGCGAGACTGTTCCGAAGGCTCTGAACCAGCGAAGCACTGGGCGAATCCAGCGATTTCTCGCGCGGATCAGCGGCAGACGGCTTTTTTCGCCCGGGCTGAGGATTTGGCGTATTCGCCAGACCGATCGATGAAAACTTAGAGCCAACGGTAACTGGCCTTGGCGAAGATCGCGTCGTCATCGAACACCTCAATACGCTTTAATCAACATTTGCATTATTTTATCACGCTTAGTTGAACTAGAGTTATCCATCATTTTGGCGTGATTAAGGAATTGCTCCGGCAAGGCTGATTTAGCCTACTATTTTGATTTTATTAGAGAATTTTTTTATTAGCTTAAACTAGAAAGGTCAAGGGCGGAAAAAATTCCGACCGCGCCCCTTGTGCGCCCGCGCGAAGGCCCGCCCTAGCTGCCAACCTAGGCGTCAAGCGAGGAACGCACCGCGGCGGCAAGCTCGGCCGGACGGAAGGGCTTGCGCAAGAGCGCCGCTCTTCCAACTGCCCTTTCAATCGCTGAAGTATCGGAATAGCCGCTGCAAGAACTTCCGGGGGCATCCCCGTCCCGGTGTCTGATACGCCGACGATGACCCTTTCGCTGTTCTCTGGGTCCTGCCGTGTTGAAATCGTGAGTCGACCACCGTTAGGCATCGCGTCTCGCGCGTTAATTGAAAGATTCAAAATGGCGAGTTCCAGCTGATTGGCGTCTCCGAGTGCATGCGGCAGCTCCCGTGCCAAATCCATCTCGACTATGATTTCTGCACCCAAAGTTTGCGTGATAAGCTGACCCATGCCCGTGATCAGCCTGTTGAGATCGACCGCCACTGTCGTAAGCTTCTGCGTGCGCGAAAACGCAAGCAGTTGAGCGGTCAGTTTTGAGCCGCGCTCTGCAGCTCTGAAAGCATGTTCGGCCTGGCGCGCAATCCGGGGATCCGTTGCGCGCATGCGAATCGTATCCAAATTTCCGACCACGGCAGTCAAAGGTGCGGTGCTCCAGCGTCGCGTTCAACCTGCGCATCTCATCTTCGGCTTTCCGTATCCGTAGCAGCGCATTGATAACGGCAGCGAGTTCCAGTGGCTCGGCCGGTTGAACGAGGAAAGAATCGGCGCCAGAATCGAGGCCCCACGTTCGATGCATGGACGTCGTGAACGTAGAGGACGTCATCAAGACCATCACTCCGGGCCATTTCTTTTTGATAAATCTGCAGACGTCGTAACCCGTGATATCGGGCAGTTCGACGTCAAGAAGAACAATCGACGGTCCGTGCGCCTCGACCATCCTGAGTGCTTGCGCTCCGATCCCTTGCGTATAGGAGGCGGGAGCGCACTTTGTCTCTCAGGCGCCGCAGGCCAGGAGGTTCCTTTGCGGCGATGAACCACACAACGCCTATAAAATGGCGGCGTCTATCACATTTGACATGTTCGCCGAACAATCCGGCGCGCGCCCGCACCAAAGCTGCCGGTTGAAGGGCTAGCCGCGACCGGCTGCCGCTCTAGATAAGACTCTGGAAGGAGAACAATCATGAACTCTAGCGGGATAGATCTGGCATTTATCATTGCCGCTCTAACGTTGCCTTATCCATTGGCGCTTCTTCTCGCCTTAGCGCTCGGGTCGAAGAACGACGGACGTCACGTCATGCGGACTACGAATTAGGCCAATCGCACTGACGCAGGCACGTAGGCCAAAGAACGACGCAGGCAAAGGTGATGAGGATAGTGTTGGGACGCTTCGTGCGGCTTCGTGAGCCGCTATTCTCGCTGCCGCGTCCCCTCATTCATGTGCTTTTCCCCAGCGGCCTCCCGTATCAGCGCGTAAATTTGCTTCGAAAGGGTCGGGCCAAAGATCTGGTCGCTTGAATAGCCATCTTTGCGCAAAGCAGCTTTGATTTCACGAAGAGTCGCAAATCTGCCAGATCGCGCCATTTCAAAAGCTCGCTCAACGGGTGTAGGCGTAACGGGCATTTGTCGTTCTCTAAGCATTAAGGCCGCAACGCGGCCCGTCCGGAGCATGCACTTGTCTCCCCGGTAAGAAGGTCCGCGCAATTAACTTTGACATAGACGGACGCTGCGGCGCTTCTTTCATGAAGCCGCCGGCGCAAAAGCGCGGCGACTTAGAAATTGGCGGCGAATCCAGGCTGCAAAGCGGCGAGCCTTAGCGCCGCCACAGCAGGCGTCACTGGTGGGCGCCGCAAGCGAACATCGCGAGCACAAACCCTCACCGGCGCGGATTTGCGGGCGTTCATGCCCGCGTTTTGCGCTTGGTTTCGGGCTTGTGGGGCTTCGCCGGCTCGCCGAAATGATCCGTTTGCATCGGCGGGGGCGCTTCTTCGGTGGGCGCGCCAAGCTCCGGACCGTCGACAGGCTGAGCTTCGCGCGTCCCCGTCTTCGGGTCGGCCAAGGCCTGGAAGGCGGGCGCATCAACACGCTCAACACTATCGGTGTTCCAAGGACCCAGCAGGTCCAGCTCGCCCTCATCACCCTCGCCCGTCGATGTATTGAAATACTGATCAACAATCTTTGCGGTCGGTTTGATCAAACCCACTTCAAGCGGCGGCTTATCCATGGCCTCGAGGGCCGTCAAAAACGCCCGCATGTGAGTGATTTCCCGAGTCATCAGAAATTGCAAAGCCTGTTTGCTCCCGGGATCATCACAAAAGTCGATGAGACGTTCGTAGACGATCTTTGCCCGCGCTTCGGCCGCGATGTTGCTTCTGAGGTCGACATCGAGCTCCCCGGTGATCTTCAGATAATCGGCGGTCCACGCACTGCCTGCCGAATTGTAGAGATTAACGCCGCCTGCGCCGCAGATGGCGATAAGAGGGTCCGTGTCCCCCAACTCTCGACTAGCCTTGGTTGGCTTCAGATGCATACGTGCCAAGGTGCCGATCACCTCCAGGTGGCTCAGCTCCTCGGTGCCGATGTCCATCAGCAAATCCTTCAATCCGGGATCTTCGCAATTGAGGCCTTGAATGGAATATTGCATCGCAGCGGCCAACTCGCCGTTAGCGCCTCCGAATTGCTCAAGCAACATCTTCCCAAAGCGCGGGTCGGGTTCTCCCACGCTCACTGTGTACATAAGCTTTTTGACATGGTGATACATAGGAGCCTCCAGGACGCAGCGCACCTTCTAAACGGCGCGCACTCAACACAAGGCTATTGCGGAAGTTCCGCTTAGTCCCGGTCCGCCCGTCAAATTCCGGATGTTGTTCGCATACAGCTAGACCGCGTTCCTTTCGGCCACGGCGCTGAGGAGGAACAATTGCTCCGCTTGTGAGTTTGAGGACGTCTCAGATTTTCGCGGCATTGGCCGCTAACACGGAGCCGCGTCCATGACGCATCAACTCGACCAATTGGAAAGGGAGGCGGAAGCGCAACGTGCGCTATTTGCCACTGGCATAGACGATATCCGTCTCCGGATCGCGGAATCGGCGGATAATCTTCGCGATCAGCTGTCGCCGGGAAAGGTTGTCCGTCGCACAGCGAAAAGATGGCGCGATCTGATCGAACAAAACGCTCGCGAAAATCCCCTTCAGGTCGTCGGGGTCGCGGCGTTGGTTGGCTATCCGCTGTGGCATATGGCGCGAGCGTTACCTCTGCCGATGGTTATCGCAGGCGCTGGCGTCCTTCTTGCCCGCAAAGCCCCTTTCAGCACGGCGCAGGTCAGCGAATTGCTCACAGAGACAGGCGCACGCGCGCAGAGCGCAGTCGATCAGTTCGTGGATTCAGCGAAGCAACTGCGCGACGACGCCTTGGACGAGGTGCAGCAGGTCGGAATGCGCGCCGCAGCCGACGCCAGCAACGCGAGCGTTGTTCTCAATGAGTCTGCACATTCAGCTGCGCGCGGTGTCAAAGAGCATCTCGGACGCGCGGCCGACAATGCGAGCGCCGCCCTTTCGGTCGCGGCGGAAGCCATGACGCCGTCCGAGGCCACGATTCAAAATGCGAAAGATAGCGCCTTGGCTGCCGCCAGCGCGGCTAAGGACATCACCAGCCGCGCCGTCAGCTCTGGTGCCGCTTATTCACGCGATGCCGCCAATACGGTAGCGCAAAATCCGCTGCTAGTTGCCGGCTTAGGGCTTGCCGCGGGTGGTCTACTTGCGGCTTTCGTGCCGCGCACCACTGTCGACAGCCAACTCCTCGGTGGACTGGCCCGCACACTTGAGACCGGGGCCAAGCGCGCTGTCAAAAACGGTCATGAGGCAGCGACGAAGGCGGTCGAAGATTTTTCCGATCGTGTCGCCGACGAAGCCGAGGCGCACGGCCTTACGCCGAAGGCCATTCGGAACACTGCTGACGATTTTAACGAGCGTATTGGCGAAGCCGCCGCGACTACGAAGCCTGGACGGACACATAAGGGAGAACCATCATGACGGAACCACGCGAGATCGTTCAGGGAAGAACCGGTGCGCGGTCAAAGCCACGGACTCTGGCGGAGAGCATTGTTAATGAAGTGGCCGACGAAACCGAAGATTTCCGCGACGAGACATTCGACAGGGCAAAAGCCGTCGGGACGCAGGTCAAGGCAGCGGCGAGCACCGCAATAAGTGGCGCAGGCGATTTGCTCGATACGGCAAAAGGCCTCGCCTCCGATACGGGCGAACAGATCAAGGATGCAATTGCCACACAAAAAGACGCAAGCGCCGACCGAATCAGCGGCGTAGCATCAGCGATCAGGAACGCCGCAGACGATATCGAAATCGAACTTTCTTTTGCAGCGCCGTACGTCCGTCGGATGGCGGATGAGATCGACGATTTTGCCGCGGCACTGAAGACGCAGAGCCTTGGCGAGATCGTTGGCGCGGTCGAAGATTTCGCCCGGCGTCAACCCGCGGTTTTCCTCGGCATTGCCGCGGCCGCCGGCTTTACGGCCGTACGGTTGCTTAAGGTGCCGGTCAGGTCTGGAGGGGCGCCATGACGACACACAACGACAGACGCTCGGTCGCTGATCTTCTCGCGACCGCGCTGACACAGCTCTCGCTCCTGGCGCAGACAGAAATCCGGCTGGCACGCACTGAGATCGGTCAGAAGGTCGCCGCCGCAGGTACGGGAATGGGGCTCATCGGGGTTTCTGCAGTCCTCGCCATCCCAGCTCTCGTGCTTTTACTGATGAGCGGCGCAGCCTTGTTGGTCCGACACGGGCTGTCCGCCGCGAGCGCCGACGCCATTACGGGAGCCGGCGCGCTCGTACTGGCTCTGTTGATACTCCTCATTGGATTGAGCCGGCTCCGCGGCGAGGCCCTGAAACCAAAGCGTACTCTGGAGCAATTGCACCGCGACGCGATCGTCGCAAAGGAGCATCTTACATGAGCTTCGCATCATCCCAACGTCAGCCGACGACAGCGGCGCGCGCGGGAGATTTTCTGCGTGAGGTTGCGAACGCCGCGCGCGACAACCCCGTCTCCGCAGCTTTGATCGGTGTCGGCGGGCTCTGGCTTTTGGGCCGGTCGGCGCGCGACGCCACGGCACCGGCGCTCCGCCCGTTTATGGACGCCGTCAGCTTGCCCGCAACTTCAACGCCCGGAGAACAATCTCTCGCTACTGCGGGCGAAGGAAAGACGGCGGGCGAAAGGATCACCGAGGGCGCTCACCTGGCGCAGCGCAGCCTGGCTGACCTCTGGGAGGCTCAACCTTTGGTCGTTGGCGCAGCCGGACTGGCGATCGGCGCGGGGCTCGCCACGCTCTTTCCCGCCGCGGCCATTGAGGCGGATATGCTCGGGACGCACGCTGAACGGCTTGCCTCCCAAGCCAAAGGCTTTATCGCGGAAAAGACCGCCCAGCCGAAGGAATTGGACCCAGCTGGCGGCTAGAAGACCCGCAGCAAGAATGGCGCCGCGGCATCGAGCCCGGCGCCAACCATTTCAGGATCTATCTTACGCAGCCTCAGCAGCTTGCGGCAGTTCCTCTGTCGTGACGAAAAATCTGTTCAGCCGATGCGGGCCAAAAGTCGTCAGCATGGGGATATCCATCGCATCTCGGCCACGAGCAATTAGAATTCGGCCGATACGCGGAATATTGTGCCGCGCATCGAATGTATACCATCGGTCTCCGAGATAAGCTTCAAACCACGCATTGAAATCCATCGGCGCGGGGTCAGGGGGGACGCCTATGTCGCCGAGATACCCATTGCAATAGCGTGCCGGAATATTCAGGCATCGGCAGAATGTCATTGCCAGATGGGTGAAATCACGGCAAACGCCCGTCCCGTCTTCCAAGGCTTGAGCAGCCGTGCGCGTTGGCCGGGCGAGCCCATAGCTGAAAGACAGACGAGAGTGCACGAAGTCACAGATATCCTGCACCGTTGCCCACCCCGGCTTAGCTCCGCCAAACTGGCGCCATGCGAAGTCGGACAAAAGGTCAGTTTCACAATACCGACTGCCCAAAAGAAATGGCAGCACATCCGAAGGTAGTTCACCGACGGGCGTCATCGGCGCATCAATGTTTATCGCGTCGGGCGCGCCATCCACTTCGTAAATGCCGTCGAGTGCCATCGATACTTGACCACCGGCCGCATTAAATCTCCGCATGACGTTGCCGTTATCGTCCGTTAGCGTTTCGAGAGAGACACGCGGCGAAACGCGAAACTCAGCCTCGCGGACAATTCCCGTTCGGGCGCTCGCGTGAACATCCATCTTGGTCAAAACGACGGTCGGCTGCCAAAGCTCAATTTCGATGTCAAAGCCGTATCGGATGAACATTCCAGACTCCGCAATTGAAAATTGCGCGCCAACGGCTCAGGAGATGTTTAGTTCCGAGGAGCAGCAGCCCCTCGGAAAAGCAAAGCCAAAAACGCTTTACCCTCGAACAACGCCCTGCCCCACTCTAATGGGCTGCTGCGTGGCCCTCCTCACTGCGCAATTTGAGATAGCGCTCCAGCGTTGGTAGCGTGTGTTCATGCACAAGCTCCAACGTGAGGAGCCTCCCATGCGAACGACGTTGCGAAAGCGAGGGGTCTTTGACCAAGCCCACCCCCCCCTCGGCGCCAGAGGTCCGGTGCTCCTCGCTGCTTCAGCAAAGTTTATAATAGTAGCTCGTAACACATTGAAATAACTTGGTGAGCGCGATGGGATTCGAACCCATGACCTCCTGATTAAAAGATTGAATTTCAGCGATCACGCCAAGTCACGACATGTCCCGGTATTTCCATAATAATATTTATTGTCAATAACTTACGAATTTGACTAGTCCCGCGGCTTCCATAGATTTACTTATAATCTGCTTACCGTGCGCTTACCGAGATTTTCATGCCAAAGGGACGAATTTCCAAAAGATCAGTCGAAGCCCTCGCCTGCCCCGCCGACAAAGATCGCGAGTTTCTCTGGGACACTGGCCTAGGCGGCTTCGGCGTTTGCGCCTTCAGCTCAGGCAAGAAGGTGTATGTCGCCCAGTTTCGAAAAGACGGTCGCTCACGGCGGATTGCTCTCGGCGATCACGGTCGTTTGACCGCCGACGAAGCCAGATCGCAAGCAAAGACCGTTCTCGGGCTTGTCGAGCAAGGCGCGGATCCTCTGGCCGAACGCCGTAAAGCTCGCGCCGTTCGTACTTTCCGTGAAGTCGCGGCCGACTTCATGAAAACCCATGTCAAATCCAAACGGAAACGCGGCACTCAAATCGATTACGAGAGCTTGCTGCGGCGATTTATAAATCCCGCTATCGGTAATATTCGTATCGTCGATCTGCGCCGCGCAGACGTCGCGCGGCTTCACTCACGGCTAACGTCCGCCCCCTATTCCGCCAATCGTGCTTTGGCTTTAATTTCGAGCATCTGGAATTGGGCGGCAAAACGCGACGAAGTTCCGTTCGCTGATAATCCTGCAAAAGGAATCGAGCGCTATCCCGAGCGTCGCCGCGAACGGTTTCTTACAAGCGAAGAGATCGGACGCCTCGGCGATGCGCTGCGCGAAGCCGAGACTTCGGGCCTGCCTTGGCTCGTGGATGAGACAAAGCCGAAGGCCAAACATTTAGCCTCGCCCGCAAACCGCCGCACGCTTGTTGATCCCTTCGCTTTAGCTGCAATCCGGCTATTGATTTTGACCGGCGCGCGTCTGCGCGAGATACTGCACGCCAAGTGGGAACATGTCGATTACGAGCGCGGCATGATTCATCTGCCCGATTCCAAAACGGGTGCGAAGCCGATATACATCTCTGCGGCCGCTCGCGCTGTGCTGACTTCGCTCGCCCGCATCAACGATAATCCGTACATTATACCCGGCTCAAACAAGCAAGCTCCGCGCGCTGACTTGAAGAACCCCTGGGAAGCCGTCACGCGTGCAGCCGGCCTGAAAGGCGTTCGTATTCACGATCTGAGGCATTCGTTTGCAAGCGTGGGTGCAGGCGCGTCGCTCGGGCTTACGATCATCGGGAAGCTTCTCGGCCATAGTCAGCCTGCGACAACCGCGAGGTATAGCCATCTCGACGTTGATGTCGTGCGACGCGCCGCAGAGACAATCAGCGCAACGATCTCTGCAGCGATGGATAAAAAGGTGCATTCGGCGAACAATCGGCCGGAAGACTTTATGATTGCGACGAAGGTTGAGGTCTGAAAGCACGTTGCGGCCGAATTATCGCTGATAGTGTAGATGGCGAAAAACACACTGAGCGCATTCGTAATCCACCGGGCGGAGGACCGCTAAGCGCGCAAAGCGGACATTCGGGCGCGGCGGTGAAGCTCGCCAGCAAATCACGCTTGCAACGAAAGAAGTGCGCCGAACCTCGATGTCCGTTGCGGTCTGGCTTTATTTGTTTTCCCGAGCGGAACAGTTCGCTGGACAGTCGGTTGTGGAGCAAGGCCGCCCTGGCATCCACAAGGAGGATAAATATGGGTCTCTTCTCAAAAGACATCAAAGACATGAACGACTTGTTCGCGCATCAGCTCAAGGACATTTACTATGCGGAAAACCGCATCGTGGCGACGCTGCCGAAGATGATCCAAAAGGCCTCGACGCCAGAGTTGAAGGAAGGCTTCGAGACCCATCTTGATCAGACGAAGGTGCAAATCCAGCAACTCGACAAGGTCTTCGATCTTCACGGTCTTGAGCCGGAGTCGATCAAATGTCCCGCGATTGATGGCATCATCAAGGAAGCCGAGGAGGTGGCCGGCGAGATCGACGACAAGAAAGTGCTCGACGCCGCCCTGATCGCCGCAGCTCAAGCTGTCGAACATTATGAAATCACGCGCTACGGCACTCTGATCGCCTGGGCAAAGGAACTCGGAGCCGACGAATGTGCAGCGCTTCTTCAGGAAACTCTGGAGGAAGAGCGCGATACCGATCGCAAGCTGACAGCGCTGGCCGAGAGTGAGGTCAATAGCGCGGCGGCTTAAGCCGAAGCTGACAATGTTGAAGCTGAGAATGTTCAAGAGAGCCCGGGCATCGCCTGGGCTCTCGCTTTTTGGACGCTCGGCAATCTTTGATCACGAAAATGGGAAAGCATTCCCCCAGAAGGTGCGAAACTTCCCGACCCCGGCGAAGTTTCTGAGCGGGTTCAGGGAGCCGGTCCCTGGTCAGCGTGTGGGGAGTCTCGCGTCATGCCTGCTGAGGGTTTTCTGGGACCTTATGCAGCCGGTGCGCCTATCCCTTATTGCGGGCTTCCTCCCATTCCCGCCGCGCTGTGGTCGCGGTGGAATCTCGATCCGGTTCTCATCATCTGTCTTGCGGCCTGCGCGACGGCTTATGCGCTGAGCATCGCCTCGAATAACCGCGTCAGGTCTCACATTCCGCGGTGGCGGCAGGCGCTCTTCTATCTCGGCTGGGCAATCACCGCCGCAGCCTTGATCTCGCCGCTCTGCCCGCTTTCCGTCTCACTGTTCGCGGCCCGCGTCGGCCAGCATATGATCCTCGTTCTGATCGCGGCACCCCTGGTTGCGGCCGGGCGCCCCTTGCAAATGATCAGCACCTTGTGGCGGCGCTCATTTCAGCCCGATGCCGGCGCCGCACCGCTTTGCGCCGCCGCGTTGTTTGCGATCGCAATCTGGTTCTGGCATTCGCCGGCGCCATATGCCGAGACCTTCCGCAGCACATTTGTCTACTGGACAATGCATGTGACGGTCTTCGGCGCCGCCGTCTGGCTCTGGTCGAGCTTGATCGATTCGCCGCCCGCAGTCAGCTGTGCGTATCGTATTCGCCGGCATCATATCGTCCGTGCAGATGGGCTTTCTCGGCGCCTTGATCACCTTCGCGTCGCGGCCGTTCTACACGCCGCATTTCTTGACGACCGCCGTCTGGGGCTTGACGCCGCTACAGGACCAGCAGCTCGGCGGCGCGATCATGTGGGTGCCCGGCTGTATCGTATTTTTGGTCATTTCCACGCTCGTCCTCTGGAACGATATCACGCGGGTCGCGATCGAGCCCGCATCAGCGGCGGGCGGTCGTCCGGTGAAACCTCCGCTCTCCTATCTCTCCGGGTTCGGCGCCAAAGCCTATCCGGTCACCGCACTGACCTGGGGCTTGCTGACTATCTCAATCCTTGCCGTGACGATCGTAACCGCGCTCGTCCTTTGGGGCACTCTCAGGCCTCGCACAGTCGAGCGCCCCGTCAGCGACGTGCCCGTCGCCCGCCATGGATCGGGCCTGGGCTGGCTTGGCGTCAGCGTGGGTATTTCCGCGGTTTTTCTGCTTATCGCCGTCGTGTGGACGATGGCCGTTCTCGCCAAGATCAATGCGCCGCCGCCCGGCGCCACGCCGCTCACCATCGAGATCACCGGCCAGCAATGGTGGTGGAAGGCGCGCTATCTGAGCGACGATCCGAGCAAGATTCTTACGACCGCCAACGAAATTCACATTCCGGTCGGCCGTCCGATCCGCGTCAAGCTGATCGGCGCGGACGTCATCCATTCGTTCTGGGTGCCGGCGCTGGCCGGCAAGACCGACACGATTCCCGGCCAGACCAACGATTACCTGGCTGGAAGCCGAGAAGCCCGGACGCTATCGCGGCCAATGCACGGAATATTGCGGCCTGCAGCATGCGCATATGGCGTTCTTCATCGTCGCGGAAACGCCGGCTGCCTTTCAGAAATGGCTGGACAGTCAGCTGCAACCCGCGGCGACGCCATCCTCGCCGGCGCTGCTCCATGACCAGCAGGTCTTCGTCCAGCATTGCGGCGACTGCCACACGGTGCGCGGAAGCATGGCCGGCGGATCAGTCGCACCCGACCTCACCCACTTGATGAGCCGAGAAACATTGGCTGCCGGCACGCTGCCGAATACGCCCGGCGCGCTCGGCGGCTGGATCGCCGATCCGCAGGCGCATGAAGCCCGGGACCAAAATGCCGGACCTCTACCTGTCGGGACCGGAACTCACCGCCGTCACGACCTATCTACGCACGCTTCAATGAGGCCGTCGCATGACCTATGAGCGCGTTCCCATCACCGGTACGGCCTCTCCGGGCTACATGGAGAGACTTGCGAAGATTTGGGAGACGGAGCCCGGCCTGCTTGGCTGGTTCTCCACCGTCGATCACAAGGAGATCGGCCTCCGCTATATCGTCACCGCTTTCGTCTTCCTGGTCGCGGGCGGCGTCGAAGCGCTGATCATGCGCCTGCAGCTCGCCCGGCCGAACGAGCATCTGCTGACGCCGGAACAATACGACCAGCTCTTCACCATGCACGGCATGACGATGATCTTCCTCTATGCCGTGCCGGTCCTGTCGGGCTTTTCGCAATTATCTCTGGCCGCTGCTGCTGGGCGCGCGCGACATGGCGTTGCCGCGGCTGAACGCGCTGTCCTATTGGATCTATCGTCGCGCCGGGCATTTTCCTCTATGCCGGCTTCGCGATGGGTGCGGGCCCGAACGACGGCTGGTTCAATTATGTCCCTCTGCGCGCGCAAGGCCTACAATCCCGGCCCCAACATCGACTTCTATGCGCTGGGCATGATCTTGCTCGGCATCTCGACCACCGTCGGCGCGATCAATTTCGTCGTCACCTTCCTGCGCCTGCGCGCGCCGGGCATGTCGATCAACCGCGTGCCGATCCTGATCTGGGGAACGCTGACCGCCTCCGTCGCCAATATCTTCGCCGTCCCGGCCGTCAGCCTCGCCTTCTTCCTGCTGTGGATGGACCGCAATTTCGGCACGCATTTCTTCGACGTGTCGAGCGGCGGCCAGCCGCTGCTCTGGCAGCACCTGTTCTGGATGTTCGGCCATCCCTGGGTCTACGCCATCGTGCTGCCCGCGATGGGCATGGTGTCGGACGGCCTGCCGGTCTTCTGCCGCCGCCCGCTGGTCGGCTATACCGCCGGTGGCGCTGGCGACCGTGGCGACCATGGTGCTCGGGCTTCGGCGTCTGGGTGCACCACATGTTCGCGACCGGCCTGCCGAGCCTCGCGCTGTCCTTCTTCAGCGGCGCCTCGATCATCATCGCGGTGCCCAGCGCGGTCGCGCGTGTTCGCCTGGACTCGCGACGATCTGGATCGGGCGGCCGGTCTTCACCACCGCGTTCCTGTTCTTCGCCAGCTTGATCGTGCTGTTCGTCATCGGCGGCGTCTCCGGCTTCATGACCGGCTCGGTGCCGGTCGATTGGCAACTGACCGACACCTATTTCGTCGTCGCGCATATCCACTACGTGCTGATCGGCATCAACGTGTTCCCGGTGGTCGGCGCGCATCTATTTCTGGTTTCCCAAGATCACCGGACGGCTGCTCGACGAGAGGCTGGGCCGCTGGAATTTCTGGACGATGTTCATCGGCTTCAATCTCGCCTTCCTTCCCATGCATCTTCCGGCCTGCTGGGGCATGCCGCGCCGCATCTACACCTATCCCGACGCATATGGGCTGGGACACGCTCAACCTGATCACCAGCGTCGGCTCGTTCATGTTCGCCGTCGGCGTGCTGCTGACTCTTCGTCAATGTCGTTACGAGCTTGCGTCGGGGCCGCCTGGCCGGCGCCAATCCGTGGGACGCGCCGACGCTGGAATGGGCGATGCCCTCGCCGCCGCCGCCCTACAATTTCGCCGTCATCCCGATCGTCGCAAGCCGCCATCCGCTGTGGGAGGCGCGGCTCGACGAAAGTCCCGACGCGCACCTCTCTCGACGACGGTCTGCTTCTGGAGGACGGCCGCGAGACGATCGGCACCACGCCGCTCGACGGCAAGCCGGACCTGATCCTGAAGATGCCTTACGACAGCCTTGCGCCGGTTCTCCTGGCGCTCGGCGCGGCGGCCTTTTTCACCGGTCTCCTGATTCACCTCTGGCCGCTCGCCGTTCTCGGTGGTCTGGTCATCGCCGCGGCTATTCTCGTCTGGCTTTGGCCAGAACGCCGGCTTGGCGAAGTCGCGGAGGCAGCGCCATGAGCGAGCCGGCCGTGCAACTGACGCCCGACGATTATGGGCTGGGATCGCACATGCTCCCCGTCGGCAGCGTCCACCGCCAGGGCGTTGGCTGGAGCGGCGTCCTGTGTCTTATCGCGACGGAAGCCTCGCTCTTTGGCTATCTCATTTTCAGCTACTGCTATTTCGCCGTCCAGATGCCGCCTTCGTGGAGTCCCGAACCGCATCCGTCGATGCGGCTGGCGCTGCCCAAACACAATCATCCTGCTGGCGAGCAGCGTCGCGGTTTGGTGGAGCGAGCGCGGCGTTCGCAGCGGCGCTCGCGGCCAGCATCGCGCCGGCCTCGCGCTCGGCATCCTGCTCGGCATCCTTTTCCTCACGATCCAATGCTTTGAGTGGTACCAAAAGCCGTTCAGCATAACGTCCGGCGCGTATGGATCGCTCTATTTCACGATCACGGGCTTCCATATGGCGCATGTGGCCGTGGGCGTGCTCGCGCTCGCCGTTGTGCTCATCTGGTCGGAAGCCGGCTATTTCGATCAGCGCCGCAACGCGCCCGTCCTGATTAGCTCGCTCTACTGGCATTTCGTCGATGCGGTGTGGCTGGCGCTCTTTGCGATGTTCTACGTCGCTCCATATCTGCGGTGACCACATGAACAACGCCGTGCTCGCATCCGAACAATCCTCACCGCGTCGCAATCGGGCGGAGATCGGCTGGCTCTTGTTCGGCGTGTTCGCCGGCCCGGTCGCTTGGGGCCTGCAGCTCATTTTCAATTACGCGCTCGCTGCCTATTCCTGCTACCCCGACCATTCACCCCGCATCGCGGTGTTGCCCGGATGGCAGCACGTCTGGGCAGTCATTCTAGCGTTGAATCTCATCGCCGCGGCGCTCGCGCTGGCGGGCGCCGCGATTTCCTATCGAAGCTGGAACTTGGTGCGTGGGCCGCATCATGAGCCTGCGCTCGCGGCAGGATTGGGAAGAACACGGTTTCTCGCCCTGTGCGGCATGATGACGGGCCTGGGTTTCCTTGCCGCGATCAGCTTCAACACGCTTTCCGTATTCGTGGTGCCGCAATGCGTCGGTTAAGAGCAATGCTGCTATTCGCGCCGACGGCGCTATGTCTCGCAGGCTGCAATAGCGGGCAAAGCACCATCTCGCCCGTGCCTTTGGGCAACGCCCAGCGCGGCGCACAGTTGATCGCCAAGTCCGGCTGCGGAACTTGCCACGAGATTCCCGGCATTTCCGGCGCCGAAGGGCATGTCGGGCCGCCGCTCGATCATATGGCCGAGCGCACCATCATCGCGGGCTTTCTGCCCAACACCCCGGACAATATGCGGACGTGGCTCAAGAACCCACAAGCCGCCCTCCCCGGCAACGCAATGCCCAACATGGAGTTGAAGGACGATGAAGTCCAAGACATCGCCGCCTATCTCTACACGTTGCGCTGACATCGCAAAGCATAGCGGGCCGCGGCTGCTTGCCGGAGCGGCTACGTGGCTGTGCCTTTGGAGCCTGGCGTTTGCGCAAGCCGCTACACCCGCGGCGCCCGCGCCCTCGTCAAGTGATTTGCCGAAGGCTCCCGCTTCGGCGGCGCCACCGGACGATGGTCAGTGGACCATGCCGACGAAGAATTACGCGGCAACGCGCTATTCGACGCTCGATCAGATCAACGGCAACACGGTCAAAAATCTGCGCGTCGAGTTCACGTTCTCGACCGGCACGACGCATGGCGAGGAAGCAGCGCCCATCGTCGCCAACAACACGATGTACATCGTCACGCCCTGGCCGAATTGGGTCTATGCGCTTGATCTCACAAAGCCCGGCGCGCCGATGAAGTGGAAATATGAACCGCCGCCGGTCGCCGCGTCGCAAGGTGTCGCCTGCTGCGACACGGTCAACCGCGGTGGCGTCTTTTGGCAGAACAAGTTCTTTTTCAACACGCTCGATGGCCGCACCATTGCGCTCGACGTGAACACCGGAAAGCCGGTCTGGATCACGCAGCTCGGCGATATTAGCAAGGGCGAGAGCATGACCGGCGCGCCCTTCGTGGTGAAGGATAAGGTGATCGTCGGCGTTTCCGGCGGCGAGTTTGGTGTGCGCGGCTGGACCACGGCGCTCGACGCCAATACGGGCAAGATCGTCTGGAAAGCCTTTCACACCGGCCCCGACAAGGATGTGCTGATCGGTGCGGATTTTCATCCGTTCTATGCGCAAGACCGCGGCAAGGATCTTGGCGTCTCCACCTGGCCGCCGGAAGCCTGGAAGATCGGCGGCGGCTCCAACTGGGGCTGGATGGCCTACGATCCCGACCTCAATCTTCTTTACGAAGAGGCCGCCAACCCCGGCCCGTGGAACCAGGAGCAACGCCCCGGAGACAATCTCTGGACGGACGGCATTTTCGCCCGCGATCCGGATACCGGCGCCGCGAAATGGTACTACCAATACAACCCGCATGACGAACATGATTACGACGGCATCAACGAGATCGTCCTGCTCGATGTGCCGATCAACGGGAAGATCCGCAAAGTTCTGCTGCACCCGGACCGTAACGGCTATCTCTACATGATCGATCGCACGAACGGAGAGCTCGTCTCCGCTCATCCCTATGGCTACGTCAATTCGATCAAGACGATCGACATGAAGACGGGCCGCCCGGTGGTCAACCCGGCGAAGAACACACGGCTGGGGACAATCGTGCATGACATATGCCCGACCGCCTCGGGCGCGAAAGACTGGGAGCCCTCCGCGTTCTCGCCGCGCACGGGATATCTCTATATCCCGCACGAGAATCTCTGCATGGATTGGGAAAACGTGCAGGCGAACTATATCGCCGGAACGCCCTATGTCGGCGCCAATGTCGTGATGAAGCCCGGCCCGGGCGGATTTCGCGGCGAAGTGAGCGCCTGGAATATCGAGACCGGCAAGCCTGCCTGGCAGATCAAGGAAGATTTGCCGGCCTGGAGCGGTACGCTCGTCACAGCCGGCGATCTCGTCTTCTACGGCACGATGGACGGCTGGTTCAAGGCCGTCGATGCGAAGACCGGCGCGCTCAAATGGGAGTTTAAGACCGGCTCCGGCATCATCGGACAGCCCATCGCCTACCGCGGTCCCGATGGCCGCGAATATATCGCGATCCTGTCGGGCGTCGGCGGGTGGTCAGGCGCGATCGTCTCGGGAAACCTCGATCCGCGCGACCCCACGGGCGCGCTTGGCTTCGTCGGCGCGATGGCTGACTTGAAACAGCGAACTGCTGCAGGAGGAACGCTCTATGTCTTCGCCTTGCCGCCGTCTTGAGAATATCGCGCGCCTCGCGCTTCTCGCGGGCGCGACCGTCGTATCGGCCGAATATTGCGCTGTCAGGGCCGACCCGGCCCAACCTGCCGCGCAGGCCGCGCCGCAGGGAGGGCCGCAGAACGTCGCCGTCAGCGGCCTGTTTCCGAACGGTAGCAAGCCGCCGCCGCCCGACCCGACAGGCAAACTATATCAAGGAAACTCTCAAGCAATCGCGATCGGCGCCAAACTCTTCGATTGGTACAATTGCTCCGGCTGTCACTTTCACGGCGCCGGCGGCATTGGCCCGGCATTTGACGATTCCGTCTGGCTTTACGGCGGCCGCATCGATCAGATCTACAATTCGATCTATCAGGGTCGCCCAAACGGCATGCCGATGTGGGGTCACATCCTTCCAAGCTCGGCCATCTGGGAAATTGCAGCCTATGTGAAATCGTTGGAAACGAAGGCATCGAAAGAGCCAATCCCGACGAAACCCGTGGCGGCCGCGCCGGGACCCGCGTCGCTCGAGACTGATCCGCAGGAAGGTGCACCTTCACCCTGAGGACATTATGCGCTTTCCTTTCATGAGCCTCGCTTTGGCAATGGCGCTTGGCGTCAATGCCACCGCCGCATTGGCGGCAGACCTGCGGGTCTGCGCCGATCCAAACAATCTTCCCTTCTCGAACGCCAAGGGCGAAGGCTTCGAGAACAAGATCGTGGCGCTTATCGCCAAAGACCTCCATGAGAACGTCGATTACGTCTGGTGGGCGCAACGGCGCGGTTATGTACGAAACACGCTGCGCGCCGGGCTGTGCGATCTCTGGCCCGGTGTTGCGACCGCTGTCGACATGCTTGCGACCTCACGGCCGTATTACCGCTCGACCTACGTCTTCGTGACGCGCGCCGACCGGCATCTCAAGATCGCATCATATGACGATCCGCAACTTCGAAAGCTCACGATTGGCGTGCAGATGGTCGGTAATGATGCGATGAACACCCCGCCGACACACGCGCTCGCGCGGCGCGGGATTATCAACAATGTGCGCGGCTACATGCTCTACGGCGACTACCAGAAGCCCAACCCGCCGGCGGCGATCATTGACGCCGTTGCAAGTGGCGCGGTCGATGTCGCTGTCGTGTGGGGGCCGCTTGCAGGCTATTTCGCCAGCAAGTCATCAGTTCCGCTGACCTTGACGCCTGTCACGCCAGCTGTCGATGGGGCGCAATGGCCGATGCAGTTCGACATATCGATGGGCATGCGCCGGCACGAGCCCGACTTTAAGGCAAAGATCGACGAGATCCTCGCCCGCGACCACAATTCGATCGCCACCATACTGGCCCAATATTCCGTGCCTCGGACGGACGCCAAAACGGAGCGCTAACGACACTTTGGCGGTTCCCGCCCAGCTGAAGGCGTGGGCTTCAGGGGCGTTCCACGCGCGGAAGTAAATCGACAGGCGGCCGTGGATTGCGGAGCACGGCGCAGGCGCCCCCGGCGGCTTCCAGCTGAGCACAAAATCGCTCGGCCTCTTGACGCGAATCCTTCATAAGACGCACCGCAAAATTCGCCATCCGCACGCCGGGCAGATGGGTGCGAAGAATATAGGGCTTGGCCTCACCAATCACCGATGGATAGTCACGCCGAATGCGCTCGAAGCTCGCGAGCAAAAGACCTAGACGCCAATTGCCCGGCCAATTGAATGCCCCAAGGCTCCCACGGCGGATTTTCGAGCGGCGAATTCAAATTGCGCAGACGTTGGCCAAGGTTTCATGCGCGCCCGCCGGGCTAATCGCATCGGGATCAAAACGACTTTCTTGCCAGATCAAACGGGTAAAAAACCCAACTGGCAAACCGTTCCTTCGAGCCTCCTGTTGTATAACGGCGCAGAAGCCGGCCGCGGCATGGGCGCGCCGCGCAGGGATGAAGGCCGAAGCCAAAAGAATCACGCCGGCGATGGCGACCAGATTGCCCTTCCCACGATCTCCTTTGATAAGAAGCTGAAAGGCCATGGCTGATATTCGCAAGCATGCCGAGGGGATGAAACACCCATAGCACGACGGCTGCGCGTCGGAACTCAACGTCGTCATGGCCGTTGGAACTCGTCCTTAGCGCAGACTCTGTGTGGGGCGCGGTAATTTCACCGACGCGACGCGGTGTCCCGCTGGTCTTCGCCGCACGGAGAATGACTCATGCGCATGCTTGTCGCCCTCTTAGTAATCGTCTATCTCGTTGGCGTCGGTGTCGTTTTAGCACCCACCGTCAAAGCAAAGTGGAACACTGGCCCGACCTCCCAATTCGTGACGTCGATTGCAGATGAAATACCAACGGCGTTGGCTTGGCCGGCAACCATATATCGAAGAACGACCGAACGCGGCTAATGCCGCACCGTTCGGAGCACGTCCCCATGGCTTTTGAAGCTTTTGTTGCGCTCGAAGCGCATGGCCGATTACCCACGCGCATCCCCTTACCTACGAAGCTGCAGAACGCATAGCAGCGCCAGCAGCACGACGATTACCTGGAGTTGTCAGGATAAATCATCCTGCGCATTGACAGCTTGCGTCAACGGTGCGGTTCGGCCTGCTATCCGCAGCCCCCTGAGCCATCCAAGAAGCGGCTTCTCGATAAGAAGGTGTGATGCAGTACCCGCGATGAGCGCCGCGAGTGACAGCGTAACGACGGCGAGGGGCGGCCGTACGTCCCCGGACAAAAAGTGGAGCCTCTTGGCAATCTCTGCGGCTAATTCAATCGTCGTTTCGTGAAATAGGTAGATCGAATAGCTCGCGCTTCCTGCAAGGACGATTGCCGGATGTTTCAACCAGGCAGATCCTTCGAAGCTTAGCATGCCCGCAACGATCATCGCGCTTGGGAGCCCCCATGCTACAGGGCGCGGATTTCGTCAGATAGAAATTCATGGCCAAGAGACTGACGCCGATCGATACGAGGGCAATCCCCTGCGGGCGGCTAATTGTTATAGCGCGCCTGATGCCATCGCAGATTAAAATGCCGAACACGAACTCCAGGCAGGTCGCTGGGTTTAGGGTTCCAGCGAACAGCGGAGCGAGGGGCGGCGTAGCAGAAAAGGCCAGCATCGCGAAAATGAGAATGGCACGGGATTTGTGTAGAGCAAGAAGCAGCCCAAAGACGCCATAGAAAAACATCTCAAAAATAAGAGTCCACGCTGGGAAATAGAGTGGCATCCAATGCTGATCCGAGGGGACTGGTATCAGCAGCATCGACGTAATGAGCGTGTGCGTCTGTGGCAGCAGCCCCCATGCAGCCCAACGGAAGCCGACGTAAGCCAATGTCGCAATCCAGTACATCGGCATGATACGCTTGAACCGCTTGAAAAAGAACTTGGTCGCGCGCTCGTCGGCCGGCGTGGCGTAACTTATGACGACGCCGCTGATAACGAAGAAAATATCGACGCCAGCTTGCCCGATGTTAAATTTAGAAAACGAGGCATGAAAGACAACGACGCCCAATGCCGCCACGAAGCGAAGAAAGTTAATTGAGTAAAGCATATCGCCCTTGGTTCTCGGTGCAGACTAGCGCGCGTGCGTTGCCGAGACCAGGCCGCTCACGGTGCGGCGATCGGCGGCGGCGTGCGGGCGCAACGAATACTTCCGCAGATCAATTCGCGCCCTATCCACTCGGTTAAGCCGATCTGCCAAGCCATCAGCGAAAGCGCGTCTGCCTTTATGGCCGCCCGATACCTGGGCCGGGCGCACGGCGCGCTCCTGCTTGCGATCGCCAAAGCGCGGCGCTGGGTCGACGATCTTGCTTCGGGCCGCGCTGCATCCTTTGCCGAGATCGCCGGGCGCGAAAACAAAGCCGAACGCCACATCCGCTTTCTCGCACCGCGCGCCTTCGTATCCCCGCGGATCGTCTCCGCGATAGCCGCCGGCGAAGCACCCGATGATCTCACCGTCAGCGCCCTCGCAAAAGCGCTACCGCCATTGTGGGTGGAGCAGGAAACGACATTCTCAACGCCGTCCGATCGTTTAACGTCCCGCGGCGCACAAACTCAACGACACTGGCGGCGTGTTGCTACACGATATGATTGTTGCGCTCACACCTTCTTCTCGGCTATCCGAATCGCCGCCTTCTATCTCAATCAACAAGTCCTGAGCCTAGCGGCTCGCCATGTGCGGCGCACGCCAGGCGGTGGCGTGCTCGGGGCCCGGCTATCGCTCTGCGGTGATCGTCCGATAGCCGGAAATCTCAAGCAGACGACCATGCTGGCCGACTATCAGGCACGACTGCGAAGGGCCTCCGCGCCCGTGGCGAGCTCCACAATCTCCGTCGTGATTTCCTCTTGCCGCACCTGTTGCTCTTGGCGCGACAATTCGGAGAGCTTCTGCGCGATATTCGTCTTGGCTGCGGACATCGTCATCATGCGCGCTTCATTTTCCGCAACGAAGGCCTGCATGGCGGCATCGCAAAGTTCGGCGAAGACATATTCCAGGGCCAGATCGGCAAGGAGTTCGCGAGGGGCCAGCGTGGTCAGCGGCGGCAGATTATTGTTCGCAGGCCGTTGGAAGCGGGTAAGATCGAGTGGGAGCAGCGATCGCCTTCTAATTTCGATACCCTTCTCTGCAGCGGAAATTGGGAAGAAGAGCTCAACCTTGGTCATTCGTCCACTCGCGACCGCATCGTAGAGCGCGTCTGCGATCCGTCTTGCGACATCGGCGATGGCGCCAGCGTGCGACGCCATCGGCGCAGACCATCCAAATGGTATTCCGCGCTCTGTGGCGATTGTCGCGCCCCGCGTTCCAATAATGAAGACTGATGTCGCTGTAATGTCTGCCACCTTATCCGCAAATGCCGCATCGAGAATGCGCTCGCTGAAGGCGCCAGCGAATCCTTGTTCCGCGCAAAACAGAATTCTGCCTTCATGCAAAGGCGCGTCGTTGGCCGGGAGGGCCTCGTCATCAGAGGCTAAGGAGAGGGCTTCGCCCATCGCCTGAGCAATGGACGCGCTATAAGCCCTGATGCCTGGTGCCAGACCTCGCGCCTGCTGCGCGCGGGCGGCGGCAATTCCGCGCATGGCCGTCACAACCTGATCAAGCTGATGGACGCTGGTGATCTTCGCGACGATATCGGTAAGCCGTTCCGCCATCAGCCGGCCTTCGGATGGTTGCGTTGCGCCAATTGCGCCGCGAGCGCGGCAAGACAGGTTTCGAGCGCTGCGCGGCCCACCACCTCAAGCTCGCGGCCGGATTGAAGCGTCGCGCCCACAGGTTCGGCGGTGCGATCGAGCCAGTCAGGAAGTGCGGCACGGAAGGTCTCGACGCTTTCGGACGGCAGCGCGTCCAAAACGCCACTTTGCAACGCGATCAGCAGCGCAACCTCATCGCAGAGCCGTAGCGGCGCAAATTGCGGCTGGGTCAGCAAAGCGCGGATGCGTTCCCCACGCGCGATCTTGCCTTTAACCTGCTGATCGGTAATGCCGCCGAACCGCGTGAACATCTCAAGCTCGAGAAACTGCGCATAGTCCAGCCGCAAGCTTTCCGCCGCCGCGCGCAAGGATGGCGCCTGCGTCTTGCCACCGACCCGGCTGACGCTGGTGCCGACGTCGACCGCGGGCTTTTGCCCTTCATAGAAAAGCCGGCTGTCGAGTACGATCTGCCCATCAGTGATGGAGATCAGATTGGTCGGGATATAGGCGGCGAGATTGCCGGCATCGAGCTCTGCGATTGGCAGCGCCGTCAGCGAGCCGCCGCCGATATTCTTGCGGAGCTTTGCCGCCCGCTCCAGGAGGCGTGCGTGGACGTAAAAAATATCGCCTGGATAGGCTTCGCGGCCGGGCGGCTGGCGCGTGAGAAGAGCAATCTCGCGATGTGTCGCGGCATGTTTCGAGAGGTCATCGATCACGACGAGAGCATGGCCGCCGCGATCGCGGAAATATTCGGCCATGGTGACGCCTGTGAAGGGCGCGATCCATTGCAAGCCGGGCGCTGATGCGGCTTCAGCGACGACGAAGATGCAGCGTTCCGGGGCGCCATAAGTCGTGATGGCATCGATGACGCGTTTGACCGTCGAGGACTTCTGCCCGATTGCCACATAGACGCAGATAATATCGCTGCGCTTCTGGCTGATGATCGTGTCCACCGCTAATGCTGTCTTGCCGATAGCACGGTCGCCGATGATCAATTCGCGTTGGCCGCGACCGAGCGCGAACATCGCGTCTATGACGAGCACGCCAGTCTGAACCGGCTCAGTGACGAAATCGCGATCGATAATGGCCGGCGCAGCGCGCTCTATAGGCTCGAGTTCTTCGGCATCGATCGGTCCCTTTTCGTCGAGCGGACGTCCCAAAGGATCGACGACACGGCCAAGGAGCGCTTTGCCGACCGGGACGCGTACCACTTCGCCGGTGCCATAGACCTTGTCTCCGGCTTCGACGCCGGCTTGCTGAAACTCATCGAATTGCTCGCGAAGCAGTCCCGACGTCGTAGGCCTGAGGTCGCAAAATCGGACGCTTTGCTAGTGTTGTCAGCGATGGTGGGGGCTGTGACGCTATCGAGAATTGTAACAGATACGAAGCTTTCGGCGGCAATCTTGAAAGAGACGAAATTGCATCTCGTGACCTCTTAAATGGTGGTTGCGCGCCATAGGCGCTTATCGATTACCCAGCAACTGTTCGGGCGCCTGTTGCGCAGCGCAAATATCCGGTTTGTGATGCTTGAGGTCATGATGACGACTTCCACCTTCGGCCCATTGCGACCGACCGGTTTGCGCTGAAAAGTGTCGTCGTCGCCGGATCGAGTTCAACGCAGCCCGCTGATGGTGAAAAGTACGGAGTGTTGGCCATGGTCAAGGCCAAGCCATGAACATGAGCATTGAGAGCTGTCTGAGATAAGAGCGAGTGACTAGCGCCCGGGAGCGAGGGCATGAACATTGCAACCCCCGCTCGGAGCCACGCGGAAGACAGCCTACCTATGTGCACTGCCCGCTTCGCCTCTGCTTCGCCGAACTGCCCGGGTTGTTCAGTAATCCCTTTAAGGCAATTTTGAATGAGCATCTAACTTGCCTCCAGCATTAATGACGCCTGCTAGCCAACCGTGTCGATCGAAGCCCTTTATCCCAGTCAACTCCATCCGCAGCATAGTAATCCGCCTTTTCCAACACCGTGCACGCGAATTCGCGATATCTTAGCTCGCGCTACTGATGCTCTGTTCTACTCGCGCGTGCGAACACGACGAAGAGCCCAGATAGAGAAAACGCATCAAATGTCAGCGCTCAAAATAGTGCACATTGAGACAAACGCACTATTCCGCCCTCCGCTTCTTGGGGCCAAATGACTGCTTTATGTCGACGGCAGTCGTCCGTCCGACGCGGCCGGCTGCTTCGAACCGGACTTAGAGCCGCTTGGCCAATTCAGCCGCTATGGGTGGCGACGGGAGGTTGACGGCAGCAAGACAAGAGACCGCTTCAGAAAGCGGAAACTGGGGTCGCCAACCTGAACAGGCCGTATCCCTCCTTTGGCGTAAGCCTGGGATGTCCGCTTGCAGGTATTTTCCACTGCAAGCCTCGCCGGTGACCTGCCGCGCGTCAGTCGCGCGATATTGATAGCCCAGCGAGAAGCGGCGCGTACGCGGCGAGCCTGCGGGATACGAACTCGGTGAAGAGCCGCACGCGCTTCGTCTTGCGTGTCTCCCCCAGGGTGAGAAGCCAGAGCGTTCCGTACATGTGCAGGTCGGTGCCCGGCACCCTCACCAGCAGGGGGTCGGCATCTCCGACGAAGCACGGCAGTGTCGTCATCCCGAGCCCCTGCCGTACGGCAACGATCTGCGCCTCGGCGTCCGTGGTCCTGAACGGAACCCCCGTGGTACGAACCTCACCCTCGCTGGCCCAGCCCGGAATTCCGTGAACGCTTATGACGATCCAGCGGACGGGATCGGGCGCGCCTGCACGCCACGCGGCTAGTCGATCGCGGGACATGTAGACGCCACCGAACAGCTCCGGTCCCTTCAGGCCGTGAAGATTGAGCGGCAGGGTTTTGCGGTCGTAGACGACGCGGATCGCGACGTCGGCCTCTCGGTTGGTCAGATTTGCCAGCTCGCCGGAGGTTGGCGATGCCATAACCGAAGATGTCCCGCAATCAGAGGCGCGGATGCATAGGCGCCCGGAGACAGTCGCGACGAAAGCGTACACTAATCAGTTTGGAATCATCCGTTCGAGAACGCCGTCACGTTTCAGGCAATGATGCAGAAGGGCAGCGCCGGCGTGCAGCGCCGCGAACGCCAGTACACAATTTGCAGCAAACCCATGCCAGTCAGTGAGCGATTCGCCGAGATAACGGTTCCCGAAGTGGGGTAGTTTTATTACCCCAAAAATTGAAACACCGTGTACGAAGGCATTCGCGATGCCGAGGCCAGCGACGACGACAAGCAGCGCGTAAAGCAGATAATGCATTGCGACCGCTGCTAACTGTAAGACGCCTCGATCCGCCGCCGGCAATCGCTTCCCGTTTCCAACGCGCCAGAAGATTCTGACCAGCAAGACAACAACAAAAAAGAACCCAAACAGAAAATGCAGCGACCAGTAGCCATGGCGCAAAGCCCCCCGCGGAATGAAGTCGGCTGTCTGACCGATGGTCCACAGTACGAGAACCAAGCCGGCAGTCGCCCAATGCAATGCTATGGTGGCGCGATCGTAGTGCATGCTTTTCTTTCTTTGGAGCTGGTTCAATAACTCCATGCTGACCCAAGGACTTGCAACTCTCCTTCAGAGGTGCCGAATACCGCTCTCGCCTCACGGCCTAGTGGCGCACCAGAGTGGGCCGCTATGTCGAAGAAGGCTGTGATCAGCTCGACGACACGATGACGTTGCCGATTTCGTCTGGCGCAATTCGACCTCGGCTCACGGCTCAATGGAATACGAAACCCGCAGGGGGCTGGGACCCCGCCGCGTTCGATCCAGAACCCGTCGTAGTCGGAGATCATTTTCCGCCTTTGATACCAAGCTTCACCGTTGATCGTATGCGTGCCATTGGAAACGGCGATAAGGCTCGAAGCTCCCGCCGCTTGAGCGAAAGTGGACGCCGCGATGAATACCGCCATCTTCGGCCTCAGGCCCGAGAGATCGCGCGTCGCCGCGATGACGCGCTGCTTGCCGTCCGTGCCAAAAAACAACGACGCGCCTTGAAGGCCGCCTATGAGCAACTGCGTTTCAGTTCCGTAGATCCCCTGCGCAAGCGTGAAAGTGAGCTTGGCGAGTTCAAATCCATCCTCGGCGATCAGCATGAAAGTATATTCCCCTTCGCGCTCGCAAGGGCCTGAAGTTTCGAGGATGAGTTGATACTTGCCGTCTTTGCGCCCTACCAATGATCCGAGAGGAATTCGCAAGCCCGCCCAAAGCGCCGCAAATGCCCGCGGCGGAAGCGCCGCGGCCCCAATTCTGTAATGAGCACAAAGCAGCCTGCACCTTTTCTCGACGCTGAGGTTATGCACTGCGAAGTTTCGGAAGGGCTTTGCAACCGTTTTCGGGTCCGCAGCAGAAAGCTGATAGCGCTGCTCCAACCACGTTAGAAACCGCAACCATGAAATCGCAGCCGGCATATCCGACAAAATGTTCGAAATGCGTATGGCTCTGTCAAGGACGAACCCCGGACGGAGCTGATTCAAGCGTCGAAGCCTGAAGCTTCGAATCAGCGGAAGGAAACTGTCGCCCGGCTGTTCGCCAGAAATCTCGCGTGCGATCATTTTAAAATGGCTAACCTCTAGATGAAATTCACAATACCGATTGCCGCGCGCGTGACGCGCGCATTATGGACGGAAGAAAGCGATTGCGGCGTTAGCGGATTCATTACGTTGGGCCCTCACTTGCTGCCGCAAAGTGCGTGACGAATTGCGACGTCTCAATTCTGAATTTAAGAAAAACACCAAGCCCTGGAGCGGCTTCTTCAACTTCGATGCTAGCGTCGTGAAGATCCGCTATAGCCTTGACGAGAACTCAGGCCCAAGCCGTTGCCAGGTGTCGACCTGGCGCGCTCCAACCGATAGAACCGTCGGAACACCTTTGTTCGCTCATCTTTTGGGATCCCCGGTCCGCTGTCGACGACACTAGCCGTTACCTTGAGCGCATCCGCGTGCAGGTTCACTATTATCTTTGTGCCAGCTGGCGTGTGGCGGATAGCGTTCTCGACCAAATTGGCGAACAATTGCGTCAGGAGCTCTCGGTCGCCTAGGACGTAGACATTCTCGGCAATATTCGCCGTCAGAGTGTGCCCGAGGTCTTCCGCCGCGGGGGCAAAAGCTTCGACGACAGTAGTCAGGATTGCGCTCACGTTTACATGGCGAAACCCGGCACGTCGAGTTCCTGCTTCAACCTGCGCAATGCGTAGAAGTGCGCCGAAGATGACAAGTATCTCGTCTACGTTTCCGATGGCTGCTTCGATGAAAGCGCGATGCTCTTGCGAGTTTCCTCCCACGAGCTGACCGGCTTCCAGTCTCTGGCGCAAGCGCACAAGCGGCGTCTTAAGGTCATGCGCGATATCGGAGGAAACCTGGCGGAGACTTTCCATAAGATTAGAAATGCGATCAAGCATGTGGTTCAATGTTACTGATAATCTGTCTAGATCATCTCCATTTCCACGAACAGGAATGCGCTTCGAAAGGTCGCCGGCACCAATGGCTTCTGCCGTCAGCCTAATCGCGTCAATGCGTCTCAAGAGCGCAATGCTTGAAGCGATGACAGCAGCGGTCCCTAGAAGGACAACGGCAAAGAAGGCGGAGACAAAAGAGGCGGCAATGATATCCTTAGTGTTTTCGAGCTGCTCGAGATCCGATGCAACCGCCAAGCGAGTTCCGTCGGGCAAAGAAATAAATAAGATGCGAACCTGATCGATATCATCATCGCTTTCATTGTCGGCATATTCCGAATAAGACCAACCGAAATGTTTGGGAGTGATCGGCAATTGCCCTGCTAGGGGTGTACCCTCTCGGCTGAGAACAAGGTACAATAAAGTATTGCTTTGATGATCCCTTAGGCGTTTTTTTACATCGGCGATTAATTGCAGCATGCCACCGGATCGGTAACTATCTTGTAGTGTTGTCGCCGCATTCGCAATTCGCGTATCGATGCCGCGAATGAGGGCTACTGAGGTCATGAAATAAATTACACAACCCAAGCTCGCGACAGCTAAAGCGAATAGTACGACGTAAGCGCTCGCAAGCCGGAATATCGTAGACCGAACAATTCTAAACCGAGGCACGAAGGACATATCCAGAGCCGCGAACTGTGTGGATCAAGTCGCAATCAAAGCCTTTATCGATTTTCGTGCGCAGTCGACTGATATGCGTCTCTACAATGTTAGTCTTGGGATCGAAATGAAATTGCCAAACCATTTCGAGGAGCATAGTCCGCGTGACTACTCGGCCTGAATGTTGCATTAGGCATTGAAGCAGCTTAAATTCGCGAGGCAGGAGCTCGATCGTGCGTCCGCCTCGGCTAACTGCGCGGTGAAGAAGATCCATTTCCAGATCGCCACACCGCAAAACTGTTTCCGTAGATGAGATTGCCGGGCGCCGGGCCAAAGCATTGATCCGCGCAAGAAGTTCCGAAAAAGCGAAGGGCTTTGTCAGATAATCGTCGCCTCCGGCATCGAGACCTTCAACGCGATCGTCGATACCGTCGAGATTGGTCAGGAAAAGAATGGGTGCGCTCACGCCTTCGTCGCGCAGCCTTTTCACTAACGTGAGGCCATCTAGGCGCGGGAGCATGCGATCGACGATCGCTACGTCATACCGGAAGGCGCCGGCCAAGAAGAAACCGTCTCGGCCATTCGCGGCGTGATCCACCGCATGACCAAGGTCACGTAGACACTTCGTGATATAGGCCGCTGTCTCTGTATCATCTTCGATGATGAGAAGCTTCATGGAGTATTCTTCCGCCTGCGGGGTTGAACATGCCGCGCGGCACGGCTGGCGCGCGGGTTTGTAACGTACCTCATCGGCGGGGTTGGAGCTGCGCTTTCAACTCCGCGCCCTGCCGATCTGTGCTCCGCAGCCGCAGCGGGCAGAGCCAACTCATTAATCGCCATTCCAGTCAGCACCGAGCAAATAGCCCGAGAAATTTTGCAGGCAGATACGTTGCTCGCCTAAGCGCTCCGCCAGACATCTGACGACTACGCGACAATGAAATACGATGCCACTGCCGAATCTATACAAATTCCCAATGTCAACCGGGGCAGCGGAACGAACTGAATTCGCTATTTGTTTCGAATGGGCGCAGACATCATGGAACGTGCCCGGCATCGATAGGCGCGGCCCACCGAGCGGGTTGCTCACCGTCCGCGTCGTCTTGATTTTTAAAACTGGCGTAGACGATCCGATGGTTATCGCCGCAGAAGTGATCAAAACCATAGGTATCCCTTTGCAACAGTAAAAATCGCTCCTTCGTGAGATTGGCGGCGATTATATGGCTCAATGCGTAAGACTACTCAGTATTGACTTGAACTGCGAGCGGGGAATCCCTCATCTTCCAATCTGTAATACCCCGTTCGAGCTATCATCGTAATAAGCGGAGCGCCTGCCTGTTCGGTCGATCCCGCGGGCGAAGCGGAGATGGCGATAGATTTTGCAGGGGGGCGCGGCGCTCAACGAGGACGGTGAGGTACCATGCCACGGCATCGGTTGACTGCGAAGCACAACGTGCCATTGGTACATAGTTCCCAACCCTAAGGGCGTCTTATGGCCGACCAGAGTAGCCGAGTTGAGCATCATGCCGTCGGCCGCGTAGGCTGGCTTAGAGCCGCCGTACTCGGTGCTAATGACGGTCTTCTTTCCACCTCAAGCCTGATTATCGGCGTTGCCAGCGCTCATTCTTCGAGAGAAGCCGTCTTGATTGCCGGCCTTTCCGGTTTGGTAGCCGGGGCGATGTCGATGGCTGCCGGGGAGTATGTTTCCGTAAGTTCGCAAGCGGACTCTGAAAGGGCGGACCTAGCCCGAGAGAGCCGAGAACTGCACGAGGATCCAACCGGTGAAACCGACGAATTGACCGCGATTTACATGAAGCGCGGCCTCGACGAGGCGCTGGCACATCAGGTTGCGGTAAAATTGATGGCAAGTGACGCCCTTGGTGCCCATGCGCGCGATGAACTCGGTATTTCCTCGGAGACGACCGCGCGCCCCATACAAGCAGCGATGGCCTCCGCTGCATCCTTTGCACTTGGAGCTTTGCCACCGGTATTAATCGCGGTGATCGCCCCTGCTGGACTTGTCCCCCAGATAGTAGGTGGTGGGTCAATCGTTTTTCTTGCCGTTTTGGGCGCGATGGGTGCCAAAACAGGCGGAGCCAACGTTCTGAAGGGCGCAATCCGGGTGACATTCTGGGGCGCTGTCGCGATGGTGGTGACTGCGGTGATCGGTGCGCTATTCGGAACACACGTGTGATCAACAAACGGCCTTATGTAAAATAAAATAGGCTTGGTAGTGCACCGACAGCGCGGACATTCGGCGGACTACGGGAACCCCTAACTTCTTGTGGCGTCCGCCATTAAGCGGCTGATTGTCTCCTAAATCCTTTGTACCAATCTCAGACTCCGAATCGCGGCAAGGAATTTGGCCCGCCGCCCCGGCCGGCGATTGTTTCAGACCTACCGCTCGGCACCATATTCGACGAAGCTCAAATATGAAGCCAGCGCTTCGATGTCTCGTCCGGACAGGCTTCGCGCAACTTTAGGCATCGGCTCTGCGGCAGGGCTATAGCCCTCCGCCCATTCCTCAAGCCGCCTCTTCAAATAGAAATAAGACAGTCCCCCCAAACGCGGAATTCCCCGCACGCCCTCGCCATTTGGGCCGTGACAAACGATGCAGGCCGCGATGTTGGCTTCCGGGACTCCAAATTCAAAGGTGTTCCGCCCGCTCGCCACAAGGTCGCGATTGCCGTCGTTGGCGGCCTCTGGCGGCAGGCTCGCGAAATAGCTCGCAAAGGCATGCGCCATATCCTCGTCGACATGAGCCACGGCATTCCACATGAAGTCTCGCGAATAGGGATTGTCGCGCACGTGGTTGCGGAAGCTCATCAGCTGTGCGTCGAGATAGAGCTCCTGTTGTCCGGCCAATCTGGGCGCGTTCGAATAGCCCTGGCCAGACGGGCCATGGCACCATGTGCAATTCTTGACCGGAATGGTCTCGCCGGCGAGCAGCGGCCCGGCGACGCAAGAGACGATCGTCAGGAGAGCCAATGTCGTCACGATGCGTTTCATGATCTTTGCTCGTATTCCTAGAGCCAATCGGTTTCGAAGAGACCGCCTTCACCTCAAACCGCTGAGATAAGCCGCAAGCGCCTCCACTTGCGCACGGGTCAAATTATGCGTCGTCGGAAGCATGATTGCCGAAATGTCCGGCGCGCCCTGACCGCGTTCGTTGGACCAGTTCGTCAAGACTTTGATGATGTACCAATAGAGCTGGCCGGCGAGCCGCGGAATTTGACCGCGCCCCTCCGCCTTCAGGCCGTGGCAGGCGAAACAAGCGGGGACATTGTCCTCAGGTAATCCCTGTTCAAAAATCTCCTTGCCGAAAGCCGCCCCAGACCTTGGAGCGCCCCCATAGGGCGGCGGATTGAGCTTCTCGAAATGCATCGCCAAGGTCGACACCAATGCCGGTTTAAGGGTGTGCGCGACGCTGAACATGACGGGATTTTTGCGCCGGCGTTCGATGAAGGCCCGCAATTCGTTCTCAATGTATTGTGGGTGTTGCCCGGCCAAGCGCGGCATGGCGAAATAGCCACGGAAGCCCTGTGCGGAAGGTCCATGGCAGGTTTCGCAATAATTCAACTTGGCTTCGAACTCCTGATTCGAGGAGCCGCCTGCGGCGCGGCTGGCGTGAAGCGCAATGACGAGAACGGCGAGCGCCGCGGCCAACGACGCGAGGTGTAGGGCTGCCGGTAGATTGAGGGTTCTCATGCCGGGCTCCCCGCGTTTGCAATAGCGCTCCTGAATTTCAGTGCTGGCTCAGTGGAACGTCTGTGCGACTGGGTGCGGCGAGCAGGCAAAGCCATTACTCCAAATAGCTAAGGTAGGCCGCCACTTCGGTAATCTGCTCGGTCGTCAACAGATGCGCGATCGGCGCCATGATGGCAGACGTATCAGGCTTCTTCGGGTCCTGACCGCGCTCCTTGGTCCAATTCGTCAGCTTGTTGATGATGTAGTCGTTGAGCTGCCCGGCGAGACGCGGAAATTGATCGCTGCCCTTCGCCTGCGGCCCGTGACAAGAGGCGCAAGGGGGCACATTCTGGCGGGGAACGCCCTTCTCGAAGATCGTCTCTCCCGCCGTCACCAAGTTTTTCGGCGCGCCGCCAAGTGGCTTCGGATTCAGCGTCGCGAAATAGGCCGCAAGGCCGTCGATCATCCCGGCGCTCAGTACATGCGCGACGCGGAACATCACCGGATTCGACCGGCGTTTCTCGATAAAGGCGCTGAGCTGATTTTTGATATATTGCGGCTGTTGTCCGGCGAGGCGCGGAATTGGAAACACACCCCGAAAGCCCTGCGCCCCAACGCCGTGACACGTCATGCAATAGGCACGCTTCGCCTCAAGCGCCTGCTTTGGAACGGTCGCTATCGGGGTTTCCGCAACGCAGACGGAGGCGATGAAGAGCATGGCGAACATCGAGCCGGGCTTAAATATGAAACCGAGACGATCCATGAATTCGACCCCGTGATCCCGCGATAGACGTGTGCCAAACAATGTTGTCAGAACATGAGCCACGAGTAAGCGAGGAAAGTATTGTTGTCCGACGCGTTGTGGCCCGCCCCGTCGAAGTTGGCCGTACCGCCATACAGCGTCAGATATTTCGTGTAGGAAACTCCAATGCGCGCATTGGCCCAGGGAAACGGGCCGGGCATGCCGTGACTGAAAGGCAGATAGGCGGCATCGAAGAGAAAGCCGTTGCCGTTGGGGCTATTGGCAATGCTATTTGGGCCATAGAGATTTGCGTCAGCCGAACCGCTCACATCGAAATAGCTGGCCGTGAAACTATAAGTATTGTCGTAAACATAATCGGCGGATGCACGAAAACTGTTGAGGTTATCCGTCAGATTGGACGTGCTTCCCAGCAGATATGACGCATTATATTGGTCGGATTCAAGGATGTCCGATACCTTGGCTTCGAACGCGTGCCTACCGTGGATGAACTGATATTGCGCATCGAATCCGATATCGAGGATTCGATCGACGCCGAGACCGGGACTGGCATAGGGCACTTCGGTGGCGTACATGCCGAAGGTACCAATCATGAAACTGTGTTCACCAATGGTCGGCGCAAATGCCACCCGCCAATAAGGCGCGATCCCGACGATGGATGGGAACGAGGTGGGATCGAGCCCAAGCGCCTGCTGCGTCGATGACGACAGGGTCCGGTAGCCGGTGAGTTCGGCGTAGACCATGTTGTTCCACCAGCCATAGACGCCGGCACCAGCGACGCCTCCGGCAAAACCGCCCTCAAGCATCGTCCCCGGAGGGGTAAAGGCGGGGCCGGTCGCCGCGGAGATATAGGGCAAGCCCCATGCTGGCGTCGTGTTCCAGACGTCCTGAACGGTCGGGTTGTTATTGACGTCGACGCCGACGATGAGATCCGAGCCGAAAGCCTTCATCGTCCGAGTATAGCGGATATCCGTATTATCGATGCTCCAGCTATTTCCGACACCGTCATAGGTGCCCTGAATGAAGGCGCCGAGATTGTCGTAAATCTGGCCACCGTAGAATAAACTCAGCTGGTTCAGAACCACATTGTCGTTTGTGCTCGTCGACGGCGTTGGCGGCTCATCGAGGTTCTTCTGGAAATGCTCAAATTGCGGCCCTTGGATCATCAGCGCGAGCGGCGGGGCCTGGGTATTTGTAAGGCCGCCGCCCGCCGTATAGCCGGAGAGTTTGAACAAGCGGCCGAAAGGCGTCAGTTCCGGAAAGGCAGTGTGGCACGCCGCGCAAGGCTGGCCGGTCTGCATCGCGAAAGACGGTATCGCCGCAGCCGGCTGCGGCCTGATCAGAAAGCCTATACTGATGAGAGCAAGGGCGCCGAGAGCGGCGCCAGCCAAGGCAATAAGCATCGGCCGGCTGGCGCTGTTGGGCTCAATGACTGTGATTTCGTGCCCGCAGGCACCTGCCTGCTCGAGGCAACCGGGCAGGCCCGCATGCACTTCCGGCGATGCACGATCCAACATGACCTTCCCCCCGGCTTGTCATGGATCTCGATAGACCAGATTTCTTCTTGATTATTGGGTACCATGCTTGAGAGGCTCTGCAAATTGATCCAGATCATATCTGCTTCCGTGGTCATTTGTTTTTGATAAGCTTCAAATTCGAGGTGCCGCGCGTCGCCCGGCGCCTCTTCGCTTCGCTCGACCCGCGCAGTCATCGCCGAGGAGAGAGGAGCGGTATTTGAGTGCTGCAGGAATTTCTCGAATATTTTATCACAGGGCGGATTCGGCGGAGCCGCCAAACCATGGACGAGCCGGCAGCGATTTCGAGCGAATGACCATCCGATCGGCGTCGAAAGCATAAAAATTGCCCGGGGCCCGGGACATGTGTTGCGCTCCGTTGTGTAAGAGGCGATCGCGCGTCGTCGCCAAGTCGGATGTTCAGGTCACATCTTCGACGCGCTGAATTTGGAACGAACGGCCGACCTTCCGCCGCGCGGAAACCTGATTTGCGGACCATTGTTAAAGTGGCTTGACGGGTGCGGATTGCTTCACACAGTGCAGCTATCTAGCCTAACAATCGCTGTGCGCTCTTTAATGGCGAATAGCCATGACTTTCTCGATTTTGACTCCGATGATCTCAATTGCTGGGTGAGGCACTCAGGCGACGAGTTTGGCGACAAGTGGCTCCGTCGCTGCCGGCAAGGACACCAGTGGTGGCTGGATCCACCGGCCCATATCGATCGCCTCGATCTGCGCATCGATCCTGCTGACAACGAACCGAGAGAACGGACCGAGGTGCACGTAGAAGGCCGTGAGCCGCATCGCCGAGGTGACGGCGGTAGGGTTGCGGACCAGAATCGTGACCAAGGTCCGCCAGGCTTGGGCGCGCATGTCCGATCGGTATAGTGTAACGCGGGTGATGAGCCGGAGGAATCGTCCGAATTCGCGAAATGTGCCGCCGAGCGCCACGCGCAGCGATCGCTTCGGCATTTTCAGGCTCAGACCGACGTCCCGCACGCGATCGAAATAGGCCGCCGGCGAGAAAATGCTGTCGAGGACGGTGCGATAATCCGTGAGGGCGTCGCGCCGCGCTCGTAACATCACGAAGTTCAAGCCGGCGGTGCACTGATCGCCCTTTATGTCGCCGTTCTCGGGCTCGAACAGCCGGCCCTCTAACTCGAGCCGACGGGTCAGTTGGGTGTTCGGCAGCGCGTAGAGAAGGCCGACCATCGCGATGGGAATGCTGGCATCCTCGATCAGCTTGACGATCGGCCGGCAACGGCGTCCGTCTCCGTGTCGAAGCCGACAATGAACCCCCCCATGACGAAGATGCCAGCATCATAGATATGGCGGATGCTTTCGGAGAGCACGCGCCGCGTATTCTGCTTCTTCTGCATCTTGATCAGTGTTTCGGTATCCGGGCTCTCGATGCCGATGAACACGGCGAAAAAGTTGGCGTCACGCATCAAGCCGAGGAGCTCGTCGTCATCAGCCAGGTTCACCGACGCTTCCGTCGAGAACTCGAACGGGTAGTGATGCTTCTCCTGCCAGGCCTTGAGATGCGGCAGGAAGGCTTTTACTGCCTTCTTGTTGCCGATCAGATTGTCGTCGACAAAGTCGACATGGCCGCGATAGCCGAGCGCGTAGAGGCTATCGAGTTCGCTGATTACCTGTAGGGCGGTTTTCGTGCGAGGCACGCGGCCGTATAGCTCGATGATGTCGCAGAACTCGCAATTGAAGGGACACCCGCGGGAGAACTGCACGCCGACATGCAGATATTGATCAAATTTCAAGAGGTCCCAGCGCGGGATCGGCGCGGCGGTGACGTCAGCCTTGAAGCGGACGCCTTCATAGGTGCCGGTGCGTGCGCCGGCGCGCCAATCGGCGACAAACCGGTCCATCAGCCCTTCGGCCTCGCCCAGCACCTTGAAATCAGCGGCATGATACGGCGCCGGTGTCGAGGTGATGCCTGGACCACCCACGACAGCCACCTTGCCATGCGCATGTGCTAGCTCGACGACCGCCAACGTGTCCCATTGCTGGGGCATCATGCCACCGGTCATGACCATATCGGCCCATTCCAAATCGGCTTGGTCGAGATTCTCGGTGTTGCGGTTGACGAGCTTGATGGACCAATGCCGCGGGAGCATGGCTGCGACTGTGATGAGGCCCAGCGGCGCACCCGGATACTTGGCGCCCACGATTTCGCAGGTTGCCTGATAGTTCCAGAACGAGTTCGCATTGAATCCCGGAAAAACGAGCAGAACGTTGCAGGCATCAGTCGTGCAATTGTCCGTCATACGCGGGAAACCTCGTGGGAAGGTGGGTGAATTCCCGCTGGGGGTCGATCAACGGGCTCTGCTGGTTGGCGCAGCCATGTGTTCGGCTTTTTGATGCGGCTTTACATGCACCGCCGTCTTTGCTCCCGAAGGGACTCTGAAGGGGAATCCGGGACCCGCGACGAGCCCTCTGCGCCCGGTCGGCGATGGCGCAGAAATTCGGTTACAACGCCTAACGTTGCAACGCTGAAAGTCCGATGACTGTTCTAAAATGAACACTTTTCAAACTATTTCACTGGCGCGGCTAACGGACGCCGCTCCCATTTCACTACCGAAGCCAGAGTGCCCGAATTCAATAAGCCGCCGGTCGTCGCAGACGCTGGGATGTATGACCGCTTATGGGAAGAGCTGGAATAGCTCTGTAACGGCTGAGATGGGCGCAAAGCGGTCCTTCCTCAACGTCATCGGCGACCAGCTCAATTAGGCTCAGTGCACTTTTCGGGATCTGCACTTTCGAGGATGGCGTTCGCGTCTCCGACATGGACCGTATCCGTCTGACGCTCGAGGCCCTCTTATCAACAAACGCGCGTCAACAATCGCGCGCTATTGGCCCGCATAGATGCGCTGCTGATGTCTCAGCTCGATTTAAACCTTCGAAATATATGACAAATACAGTGAGCCATCGCACCTGATCGAAATCGCCATCGATGGCCCCATTAATCACGATGAACATTCTTGTCGATGTCAATTTAGCTTGACTCTCCCGAACCACGCAGCCGACCCGGACGAAGAGCTCATCGCTTTCGGCGACATTCACGGTCATGCACAATTGCTTCGCATAGCGCTTGCGGAAGTTTCGAGGCTGTCGCGGTCGCCCGGGAAAAAACGGAAAGTCATCTTTCTCGGTGACTTGATCGATCGCGGGCCTAATTCGCTTCAGGCAATTGATTTGGCCTTGAGCGCCAAGCATCTCGCCGGCGCCGATGACGTTATCTATCTTATGGGCAACCACGATATGTTGCTCACCTACATTCTTCGTCCGATACCGCGCTCCGCACAGCTAATAAATCCGATGCTCCTGTCTCATGATGAGCTTCACGCGCTCACTATCTGGTTGAGCAACGGCGGCGATACAGTTCTTGGAGACCGGGAGATCGCCGAGCTTCCCGGTGTGATCGGTGAAGCACGTCGCGCTTGGCTGGCAAAGTTGCAGCCCTTCTATATTTCGGGTGGGATCATACTTGTTCACGCTGGCCTACCGCCGCATGTACCATTGGCGGCAATTCTTGCCACGCCGGGCGATACGCCAATTCGTGGCTCGCTATCGCGAGACCACTGGGTTTGGATACGCGAGCCCTTCCTTAAGTCATAATACTGGTCACAAGGGACATCACGGATACTTCGTCGTTCACGGGCACACGATCCGCGATCCGCTGCCCGCTCCCGAAGCGCAAATGCGGTACGGTCGTTTGAATTTCGACGGCGGCTCTTACGCAACCGGCATTATTCGCTTTGCCCAAATCCGCGATCTCCACGAGATTGACGAGAATAGACGCGGCGGATCTAGACTGCCGCAGGTGGGCCGAGTTCTAGCAATATTTATTTCCTTGGCACCTTACTGCTCGGGATTCAATGAAAGCTCAATATCCCCTCTATCTGTATCGACTTTAAGCCGAATAGGCTGACAGTTGGAGGTAAACGTTAGAGAGTCTCCAACCTTCAGTGTGGGGTTATTATTGACTCCCAGAAGATTGAAGATTGCAAAATTTGCTTTACAGTCATCTCGATCATTAATCCTAATGTTTTTCACCGCGAGAGTTTCTCTGCCGACGTTGGTGATCTTGACCGTATTGGACGCATCTGCTTCCACTGAAAGCTGCGCATCGTCATTAGGGGCGTCCGGCCCACCAAACACGTCGGAGATAATATCGACTGCGCCGATGATGACCAGCCCATAGATGGTCCATCGGATCATGCGCCCAAACAATGAACGCTTCTTTTTCTTCGGATCGGACTCTAGGGCCGTCGGTGAGGCTGGTGGCGGCGGCATGTTGATGCTCGACATATTTGATCCCTCAGCTTCCTCGCTACGATATGCGTGCTCAGGCGCCAGCATTCGTGACGCCGCCAATCTGATTAGCTAGGTCTCAATCAGCATCTCGGCGGCTCATAGCGTCGATACTGAAAATATCTGATTTTTAGATAATCTGAAAGTCGGATTATTTGTCTTGCCCGTTTGATTTTGGGCAGGCGCATGTCTCGAACCCTCAATTCGCCAAAGCATGAGGCGCTGAGGGCTTTTCTGGTCGAGAGACGGAAGCGAGCGGGTTTGACCCAAGCCCAAGTCGCGAAGGCTCTCGGTCGGCATCAATCCTTTGTGGCTACAGTTGAGAGTGGGCAGCGCCGGATCGACGTCGTCGAGCTTATTGAATTTGCCGAGGCGATTGGTTTTGATCCTCACGCGGCACTCAGAATAATGAGGAAGTAAAGGCGCCCTTTGGCGCTTCCGCCGTAAGATTGGGGGGCCAGAGCGCACACAACAACGGCTATGAATCAGTATAACTAAGAGATGATTTAATATACGTTTATCATAATAAGTATATCTATATCTTTACAGCATTATAACAATGTGATATATTTAATATCGTGGCGATAATAGATCACGCGCTTCGCCTTCGCGTGATCAATACCCTGGCATCGCCTCTCTCTTCTCCAAATGTACTTATCGCCAACCCGCGGAGCCGGGGCCGCCGCCTATGGAGATTCTCTATGTCTGAACGACGAAAAACGGCATCACACCAGTCAAATACGCCAGCGCTGATTGTCGCCAACAATCTCGATTTTCCGATCCGGTATGCTGCCTGGTTCACGAGCAAAAGCGCCAAGGCGGCAAAGACAGCAGCGCAAAACGCACAGTTCCACGTCGTCACTCTTGAGACAACCGAAGCACGAGAGCTTGCGGGGCGCCTCACGGAAGGATCTATCGTCAGTGGAAGTCTTCAACTCGCGCAGATCGATGAAGCGCTTGCGCCTGAACTGGATAGGCTGATTTCAGCGGCGAATACTATCGAAGCCGAAGCCGCGGCAACTCAGATGACCCAGACCACCCCTGAAGGCGGCGGCAATTCAGCCAGTGAGGCTGCGCTGGCTCAAACGATCCCAGACGCCTGGGAAGCCCTCAAGCCCGGTATGCTCGTGCTGACGGCCGACCTCGACCGCCAAGGAAGACCTGAGGCCTGGTATGAGGCGCAGATCGTCAGCCTTGAGGGGACTGAGGTTCGGCTCCTCTGGCGCGACTTCCCGCGCGAAGGCCTCCTCTTACGAACACGACGACATATCGCAATTCTTGCCCCGGCCAACAGCTGACCGGATCCTTCGAAAGGGCGCCCACGAGGCGCCCTTTCAATTCTTGGCCCTACCAAATCGAAGGAGACCTCCAATGATGAATGCCAACTCTCATGAAAACACCGCTTCCGAAATCCGCCGCCTGAACGACCAGCTGAGAACAACCTTTGTCGGCGGCGCCATCCTCATAACGCCCGGCGTCGAAGCACTGACCCTGAGCCAGCGCGCCGCCCTGCTCGCTCTGATACGAGGCCTTGAGGCCTTCCCGCCTGAAGACGATCCCTACGGCGAGCACGATTTCGGCGCCGTCGATTTTGACGGCAGCAAGTTCTTCTTCAAGATCGATTACTACGACCTCACGATGGATGCCGGCTCGCCCAACCCCGCTAATCCGAATTGCACGCGGCGCGTCATGACGATCATGCGCGCCGACGAATATTGAGCTTCGAACAGGGCCCCTGCTCTTCTCGGCCGCCGGCCAATAGACCCCTTCCATTTCACCAACTTCTCAGGAGACTACCATGCCGGGACGTCAGGCGAAGACGATCACGCCAGCCATGCTGCGCCGTATGCTCGCCTATGTCGGCGGCACGGACTTCACCGTCCGTGATCGCGCCATCATTCTACTTTCCGTCAAAGCTGGCCTGCGTGCCTGCGAGATCGCCCGTCTCGACTGGTCTATGGTGCTCGACGCCCGTGGCCAGCTCAGCGGCTTTATCGAAGTCAGAGACGAAATTGCCAAAAAGCGTGGCGGCCGCCGCGTTCCGATACATGCCGATCTGAAGCGCGCGCTCATCAAATTGAAAGGCCGCCGTGTCGCGATTGGCCCTGTTATCCGTTCAGCCCGCGGCGGCAGGATGCAGCCGAACAGTATCGTCAACTGGTTCATCGCGTTGTTCAAAGCGCTCGAGTTCGACGGCTGCTCATCCCACTCCGGCCGCCGCACCTTCATCACGAACGCCGCGCGCAACGCGCACCGTACCGGCTGCAGCCTCAGAGACGTGCAACTGCTGGCCGGCCATAAATCGATTGAAGTGACGCAAGGCTATATCGACGGCCACACAAGCGGCCAGCAACGGCTTGTGGCATCGCTGTGATGCCCATAAGCAACGCGCGAGAGGAAAGCGAGCCAAAAGAACGAGAAATGCGCGGCGGCTGCCCTCCTCGGCGGCCCGGGATGAGCGGCTCGATCAGGAGCCACTACACGTCGAAATGTCCGCTCCTAGTGGCATGAGCTCCTCAACCGACATTCTACTTTCGGGACATTGCGGAAATGAAGAGTTTTGTACCGTCTAGCGATGCTCTTGGTTGTCGTGGATTATGGCCACGCGCCGAACTGGATCCCTCTGGCGTTGCCGTTTTGGGAATCGCCATAGTTGCGGGGATTGCCGCCCCTTGGAATCCGGAACATCGTCCTTGGAAAGCCGATTGGCATTGTGCTCTCGCCGCAAAGCTGCGCTTGGCAATCCGTCTGGAGGAATTGCTTTGGAGCATACTGGCCGCCGGAAGCATTTTGGCCCGCATCGGCTTTACAATGGCGCTATTCATCGCCGAATTGGCTTTCCAATCGGATCGACACCGTCAAGCTCAGTATATTCGGCCAATTCGATCACTTCCGCAGCCGGGCATACTTGCGCTGGCATGGCTGAGGGCGCTTATCAGACGCTAGAACCCGGAGCGGACCACCGTTTCACATTTTCCTAGTCCACTTCTAGGATCTCGTCGTAGCGATCTTCGTTATGGCGCCAATCCGAAGCTTCGGGTAATTCGCCCGTCACATCCACTGGCGCGGCATCGGCCATTGCCCCGAGCTGTTTTTCGCAAAATGAAAGGCGAAGGACGCGCCCGTCGTCGGTCAACAGCTGAAGGTCCCGACGCCCAAACACGTTCCTTAGGGCGCCCGGTGACATGCGGATCTCGCCGCACGCCGCCACTTGATTATTCCCCCTGAGAAAGCCATCAAAATCATAAGCAGCCGACGCGCTCGCCGTATCGCTTCCGCATTTTAGGATCCCGGCGCCTCGCAGCCCACCAAGATAACGCATGATCAATCTCCTCCTTCAGAGTGTCGGCTATTATTCACGTCCGTCCGTCCGCAGAGCTGCTTCGATTTCCCTAGGATTCGTCTGGAAAACTTGATGCTTTCCGTCGAGAGCAGAAAGTGCGGGAGTATGTAGCATCGTCGCTATGCGCCTATAGGCGAGAAACGAGAGCCCAATAATCTCCTCCTCGTCGATCACCAACCGATAAATCCCTGCTGGCTGTTCGCCTTCGAAGGCTTGCAGATTAAACGGGTGTTTGAACGTCACGGTCGTTTCAGTGCTGCGAATATTCATTGCGATATCTCGACTTCTTCTCGGAGCCCTTCGAAGTTCCGCTGGATAACGTCGCGTTCTTGAACAACGGTTCGGAGCGGTGGTGGGTTCTTTTGGCTTTTTTGCCTTTCGAACTTCCCTGTTTCCGCGTCTAGTTCCTTAGCCATGATGTCCTCCTCAGAAGCCCGCGCGTCATCGAACTTGGAAAATCCGCCGGAGAACCCGCTTGGAAAACGATGTCTCATCTCTTCCCCAAGCACAGCGATGAAAGCCGCCGACGGATCGTCGATGCCTAGGCCCCAGGTGGCTCCGCACCTGCTTAAAAGCCATCCTCAATTAGAATCAGAGCTCTTCTGGGAAGCAAGCCAGCGACGCCATTACTGAAAATGCCATCGGCCCATACAGTTCGGATCAAAACCCGTGGCCTCTTACGCTACGATCCGATCCCAAGCTTGTTGTTGGGCTGACATCCTATCGTAAGGATGTTTTTTGGGATTTGGCAGCGAGGTCAAGCCCCGCCTGCTTTATTTACATGGTGTAGGGCAACCAAAATACAATGATGCATTATTGTCCGATTATCCAGACCAATCCCCGCGTGTCCTCGGATGGACTCTTTTGGCCCGCGCTCCATATCAATGTCTCAGTCGCTTTTCGTGCAGAAGTAAAAACGAGGAGTTTGCTATTTAATTGCGGGCTTGGTTCTGTGTGTTCCCCTAGGTGCTTGCATTGGGCCCTCGTTACGGATGGAACAGGAGTGTGCAATGAGGCGCGGTCCACATGCACCCTTTCAAAGTTGGAAACATGGTCTACTTCACAAGAGGACCTGCTCTAGGGCGACGCGGTTCGTAGCCCTTACGAAGTTCTAGCAATGCTTCCGGAGCGTGAGGGGGATCTCCAATATCGCATCAAGAGCGGTCTCGAACGGCTTAAGCGCGTCGCGCAAGAGAGAGATCTCGGATTCTAAGAGGCACACTTGCCGCGAGAACGGGCCGCCGTGGCGCGGAGAGGTGCCACTACCGAATATGGTTGGGGCGATTGATTTGAGCCGCTCTACGGCACCTGCGTCCAACACAGAGGGGGATTCAGGTTCCTACGTGCCAAACCTCGGTCCGCAGAACGTAACGGTAAAGCACGCTCCGCAGCCATTATCACCAGGTGCAATCCGCAACGTGCCCTTGATCTGCTGAACAAGCGAGAGAATGATCTTCATCCCAAGCCCCTTGCTTTTCGTAGGATCGAATCCTGTCGGAAATCCCGGCCCGTTATCCACTACAGAAAGCGAATGGCCGAGCGCCGGGGAGGTTTCCAACCGAACGACGACATTGCTCTTGGCATATTTTGCCGAGTTGGTGACCAGCTCGGCGACGATAAACCCGAGCGGCGTCGCGAATAAAGTGGGTATCTCCAACTCTGTGCCTTCGACGCAAATGACGTGGCCAGTTCGTTCCCGCAGGAGGCCGGAGAGGTCCTCGCATAGCAGTTGAAGATATTGCTTAAATTCCACCTTCTCTTGATGATCGAGGACATGTAGACGGCGGTGCACGCGGCCAAAGGCGGCTATGCGATGGGCCGCCGCGTCCAAATGCGCGGCGGCTTCGGCCGAAGCCCCCCGGCTTTGCATTGATAGCAGGCTGGTGATCAATTGGAGACTGTTGAAGAGACGGTGATCGAATTCCTGTGCCAGCATGTCTTGACGTTGCAATAGGGCGCTCTTCTCGCGGAGCAATGCCTCTTCCCGGGCGAAAGCGGCCTGCAGTTCATCTGTCAGCGCATCATGCTGCGTCTGTCCGCGCCTGCCGTTTCTGATTGAAGGCAGCCACGGGATCTGTAACGGGCGGTGTTCCGTTGCGCGCGCGTTACTCATTGTATCCACTCCGAACCTTTACGAAGCCGAAAAAGTTGATTGAAGTGGGACTCGGCGCGGCTTCGAGCGGCACGCGTTTTTCCCACGCGCGAGCATTGCACTGCACCTGAACCGAGACTGTTCAAAAGTGCTCACGATCAAAATAAATGAAGAGATGACTAATCTGCGTACAAGCCTAACAAAAGCTCGCCGCTTTGCCGGGCGAGGCGGCGTTCTACCCTGACGAAAAGCGGACAGGCGGAGAAGAAGGCGTTCAATTTAGCTCAGACTCATCTGAATCGCTGTGCCAAGAGGGAACCTGATCTGGAGCCTCAGCTTCACGCAGGCGATCTCGAAAGGACCGCGACATGAAAAAAGTTCTAACGCTATTCCTTGTAGCCTTTGTCGTTTCCTTCTTCGCGGCGCGCGCCATGGCGGATTCCGTGATCCTGAGCCCAAATGGCGTTGCCGTCGGCATGCATCATGACCACCACAGGAGCGATGAAGGTATGCATCACATCAAAAGCCACGACGATCGCGATGTCGACCACCGTCACGCCGCTGATCGGGGCCACGACAAAGATCACACCGAATAATACTACAGGCGTGCAGCGCCTAGGGAGCCTCTGAACCAACCTCGTTCGACGAGCTTGATGTGATCTCGTGTGTAATATCGAGACGGGCGTCAAACGAAAAGACGAAGCTCGCTGCTTATCTCAATATTTGTTCGCTGATATAACTTAGGCGGTGATGCTCGGTGACCAGAATGACGCGTTGCTCATCGCTCTCCCCGCTGGGATCGAAATTCGATGCCTTTCTATTCGCGTCGATCGGTGAGGACAGGAATGGAATGCCGCTCAGCGTCCTTTCGGTGCTGGCGCGCCTGGGTGTCGATCCTTGGCGGGAAGCTGCCCAATTAGCTCACCTGCCCGAAGAAACCGCGACCCTGAGGTTGGCCTCGTTTATTGCGGCACTCCCCGACGAACAGGCCGCGCATCCAGATCCTGAAATAGCTGCGGCTCGCTTGATCGCGCTTTTGCCGCGCGTGACGGCTTTCAGCGCGCCGTCGCGAGAGATGGCGATAGGGGCGAGTGGGGCCAATAGCTTGCGAGGCGTTGTCTTTGCGCTTTTCTTTGGCGTTGTCACTATGGCGCTTGTGATCAGCGCCCAGTGGACCGTGGCAAACCATCAGCAGTCGGTGCGCGTTAATAACTCTCTTCCTGAGGTCTCTAGCGTGCAAGCCCATTCGACATCCAAAGGGTGGAGGAGACACTAGGCGCGGTAAGATATGTCATGGCGGTTGGATAGTCCGCGGAGGCTCGGCCAGCACCACACTGAGCAACGAACTATGGACTGCGAGATGGCCATTATAATCGATGAAGCCGGCTTTGCGAAACTTGTTCATGAAATGACTGACTCGCGATCGCGTCGTGCCTATCATCTCGGCGAGGGTTTCTTGACTGATCTTTGCGATGAGCGGCTCCGGCCGACCTTCCTTGCCGAAATTGGCCAGGAGCAACAGCAGCCGGGCAAGCCTCTTCTCGGTTGAGTTGAAGAGCTGATCGACAAGGTCCTCCTCGACCCGGGCGTTCCGGGCCAGAATATGGGAGACGAACATCTGGGAAAACGCGGGCTCTTCTCGAAGGACGCGGATGATTTCCGTTTTTTCTACGCGCATCGTTACGCAGTCCGTCATTGCGCTCGCCGTGGCCAGGCGCTTCGGCTGACCGATCAAACATCCCTCGCCGACGAATTCGTCTACACCCAAAATTGCGACGACGGCTTCTTTTCCGTGCTTCGAGACGACGGTGACTTTAACCTTACCCTTCCGGATGTAGAAAATCGCATCCGCGTCATCGCCTTGCGTAAAAAGAATCTCGCGCTTGCGATGTGTGGAAACGACTCGGCCCTTGGCTGCGGTTTCCAAGAAAATCGCGGGATCAAACCGCCCCGTTCCCCCTCCGGATTTTTTGCGGGGAATCTTCGGCGCGTCCATCCTGTCTCCTTGCCATTTGAGCAATCCAGTACAATCGCGATGACGCGAGCGTATAAAAATAGCTCACTTCGAGAAAAAGAGCGCTTCACCTTTTCGTTTGGCGTCGCCCTTTCTTCAATAACTTAGGAACGAACCAGTCTCTCAGCAATTGCTACTATGTAATTTATCATCTTTTCAAGGAAATCGACATGAAACAAATCTCAAGAAATATCCTTTTCGCGGGCACTGCGGCGCTGGCCCTGTCTTTGGCTCCTTCCATCGCTGATGCTCACGGTGGTGGCGGCCATGTTGGCGGTGGCGGTGGTCATGTGGGCGGTGGTCAGGCAGGTGGCCACTTTGCCGGCGGTCACCATGGCCATGGCGGCCGATATGCCGGCAGCTACAGACATGGATATGGATACGGCGGATACGGCGGCTACTGCGGGCCCATCCAGATAGCCGCAGGCCTCTGCAACGGATACGGTTACTGAAATGATCAGGTTTAGGTTCTGATCATTTTCTTGCTGAGCGGACGAGGAATTGATTCAAGCGGTGGTCAGGGGCATCGCCGGGAGCAATTTTTCGGCTCCGTCGGCAAATTACGGTTGGCTATACCGATAAGGCGTCGATAGGAGACTTCTATGATTTTCGGCGGCGGAATTTTAGGACTCATTATTCTCATTGCCGTCATCGTGCTTGTTGTCAGAGCACTATAACTGATGCAGCGATGATATATACCGTACCAGGACCACGAACGATCACAGCGATCACGCAGATCGCAGCGAATAGCAGCGGATAAGAGAGAGCGTAAGCGATGGCCAAGGAACCAATCTTTGGCTTATCCATTCTCCCGCCGCGGACCCAGCGGATTGATCTGCTTCGTTGATTTCACGGCGGACGGCGATGATGTCTTTGAGCGAAGTGACAGTCCCAACGACCGAAACTGTCTCCAAGGAATTGCCCGACCCGGCTCGCGACGACGTCCCGCTGCCGTCGGATCTGAACACTGTGTTCCTCGCGATACTGGTTCTGTTTTCGACGCTGACTGCCGCTTATATTGCCGCAGAGGTCATCCTCCCGATCGTCCTCGCGGTCGTGCTGAAGCTTCTGCTTCAGCCTGCGATGAGGTTTTTGGGACGCCTGCATATTCCTCGGTCGCTGGCCGCGCTCCTTCTTATCTTCTCCGTATTCGCCGTCATTGCCGGGATCGGCACCGGAGTGTCGAGCGCGGCCAAAAGTTGGGCGGAGCGGCTGCCGGACTCGCTTCCTCGTATCGAGGAAAGACTGCGTTTCGTGAGCGAGCCGATTGAGAAAATGCACCGCTTTCTGAATAGAGCGGACACTATGGGGCGGCCGGCCGCCAGTGCCGGCTCAAACCTGGGGTTGACTGAGACCTTGTTCCGCGGGACCCAGCATTTCGCCAGCGGCCTGTTCGAGACAATTCTGGTCCTGTTTTTTTTGCTTGTTTCGGGCGACATGTTTCTGCGGCGTCTCGTCGAAATCATGCCGCGCTTCAAGGATAAGCGGCAGGTCGTCGACATCTCGCAGCAGGTGGAAGGCAATATTTCAGCATATCTTTTGACGATCACTTTTATGAACGCCCTGGTGGGCATCGCAACAGCCGCGGTCATGTGGGGGTGCGGCGTAGGCGATCCCGTTCTCTGGGGTGTCGTCGCATTCCTTCTCAACTTCGTGCCGATCATCGGCCCGATCGTTGGGGTCGCGCTGTTTCTTTTCGCCGGTCTGTTGGAAATTCCGACTTTTTGGCAGGCACTTTTGCCTGCCGGACTCTATTTCGTAATTCACGTTCTGGAAGGCGAGACAATAACGCCGATCCTTCTGGCGCGCAGGTTCACTCTCAACCCGGTTCTCGTCATCATTTCCCTGATTTTCTGGTTTTGGATGTGGGGCGTTCCGGGCGCCATCCTGTCTGTGCCAATGCTTGCAATCACGAAAATCATCTGCGACGGAATCGGGCCGCTCAATTCCATTGGCCATTTTTTGGAAGGCGATGCGGCCTGAAACTCGCGCACTCTTATTTCAAACGGGAGCTGGTCAAGCCCCGATCAAACGCCTGTGCCGTGGAGGGCGCCCGCGAGCCAGAGCACGATGAGTACGATGATAAGCAGTCCAAGGATGCCGCCCAGGCCTCTTCCGCCATAGCGGTTATAGCCGTAGTAGCCGCCGCCTCCGCCGAGTAGCAGGATCAGCACTATAATAATCAGAATTGTCCCCATTGCCCGCGCTCCTATTAATTGAGTTCCGCGCTGACGCACCGAGCTTTCGCGCGGACACAACCTGCGCACCTGATAAACTATTCAAAGTACATATGGGTAATGGTCGAGAGCCAGCTTCGTTCCAAGATAGGAACGATTAGTTTTAAGGGGGACAACCGCCGCGACCCGTCAGGATCTATAACTTGCGGCTACGGTCCTGGCGCTATCGCTCCGCAGCCTAAAAGCTGCTGTTGCGCACCACAATTCCAGGCTCGACAGTAATCTCCGCGAACGGCTTACGAACATGGCGGCGGGAAGCTATCGTGGCTTTCGCGACGATTTCCTTAAAGGTCTTCGCTTGGACTTTGAGGCCAGGAACGTTCGAGGACGAGATGAAGAAGTGTCCTGCCATGTCATAGCCGATGGCAATTTTATAGCGCATTCGTGGACAACGATTGGCAGCGGCAAAGGTTCCCGACGAGCGAGCGCCTTACCGACCAATTTGCGCCAGCTACCAATTACAGCCAATCTCATAGGTGGAATCTATTGCCAAAGGCTGGTTCGGAAACAATGGCTTGCCATTGCATTAGTAGATCAACATAGCTTCCTTTTTGGAACTTCAAATGATTGCGCTGAAAATCTGTCACAAGACAACCTACCGCTACTGGCGGCCGGTAAGTCTCCGCCCGCACCGATTGATGCTCCGCCCACGTGAGAGCAGCGATCTGCGCCTGATTTCGAGCGACGTCGTGGTGACACCTGCTGCCAAGATGACTTGGGCGCATGATGTCTTCGGCAATGTAGTGACGTCTGCGAGCTTTCAAGCCATGACCGACACGCTCGTGATCGAGAGCGTCGCGCACCTTGAGCTCGATACGATCGCTTGGCCCATCTTTGATATCGCCGCGTCAGCCATTTTTTATCCATTCCGCTATTCCGACAACGATTGGATCGACCTCGGCGCCTTGGCGATTCAGCAATATGCCGATCCGACCGGGCGATTGCAGAAATGGACACAGGCCTTCGTCCGCAGCAATCCAACCGATACTCTCTCACTGCTGAAGGATCTCAATGTTAATATCTCGTCATGGATCTCATATCAGAGCCGTGACGATGAAGGGACCCAGTCGCCTCTGCACACCTTGGACCGGGGGTGCGGTTCCTGCCGTGACTTTGCGGTCCTCTTTGCCGAGGCCACGCGAAGTCTTGGCTTCGGTGCGCGCATCGTCTCTGGGTATCTCTACAATCCAGATCAATATATGAAAGGGTCGAGCGACCTAGGCTCAACCCATGCCTGGGCGGAAGTCTACGTGCCGGGTGCTGGCTGGATTACCTTCGATCCGACGAACCGCAGTGTTGGCGGCTTCAATCTAATCCCCGTCGCTGTCGCGCGTGACATTCGTCAGGCGGTACCCGTAGCCGGCAGTTTTGTTGGAATGACCGACGCCTTTCGGGATATGATAGTGGAAGTCGGTGTGACACCGCAGACGGGTGCGGCTGCACGATCGATTTGATTCCGGCCTCGTCCTTTTGGATATGTTCAGCGGGCTAAGACGAATAGCGCTTCCTTGTGGGCGAGAGCTGCCGATCGGCGCAAAGCAGACCGTCGCCTTCCGGCCCCAGCAGCCAACTGTCAATTCCAGTCATCGCCCCGCTTAGAGGGCGGCGCGTTATAGAATTGGCTTAAATGGCGGATCGCCGATCGGTGCCGGATCAGGCGTTGGGAATCGGTGGCCCGGGCTGCGGCAGAGGCGCGGGTGGCTCTCTTACTCGCCAGACTCCAATAATTGGGGTCAGCGGTTGGCGGAATTAATTTCCTTTGTCCGAAACCTGCAAGACAAGGACTATGCGTTAATTGCAACCGAGGCTGGATGACGCGCGGCGCTATTGAGGCCAGTCTGCACCGCTGGCCCAGGATGGATTGGGCGTAATAGGCGGAACGATCAGCGTGCCCGGACATTGGACCTACGCGGCCGACGCTGGGCCCCCGACGTCGACCGCGTTAGCGCCTCGCTTGGCTGACCTGCCGGCGGGGCGTTTTTGCGCGCGGCGATGCGATCGAGCGCGGCGATGAGCCTTAGTCCCGAACGTCTGCAAAGCCTGGAACCAGATTGGAAGGGCGGACCAGCGACGTAGGGCTTGTCTACAGCATCGGCGGCACTGGTAGCGGGTCGATCAGTGGCCTCGGATCAGAGCTCGGCTGCGGCGGATCGGGCTGCGGCGGGAGAGGTTCAGGGGACGGCTCCTTCGGACCCGGCCTTGGCGGATTCGGGTCGATCGGCGATGGCTTTGGTTCCGGCATATCACTTCAATGTTGCCGGTCGACCGAAGTTCCGCTCGAGTGCCGTCCTTGTTCAAAGGATCGATCATGAAAAGCGAACCAAGAAGGGCATCCCTCGCCGGCGTGACAACGCTGATAATTGCAATGGGATCGAGCGGAGTGCCTGCGATTGCTTGTTGCAGGCATCACCACCCCCATGTCTCAAGCTATTACGGCTGGCCGGACCGCCTTGCTCGCATGTCTAGCTACTGGCGGCCAACGGGCCATGGCTGCGGGCCGTTTGGGGACAACGCGGACGGCTGGGAGATCGGCTGGAATGGCGCCTGCTACTATCCCTACTACGGCTTCCCGTACGGCAACGGGCCGTAGTCAAAATCCTAGCCTAAAAGTCGTGCTTTCAAAACGCGCGGCGCGATTGAGGCCAAGCAGCACAGGTGGCCTAGGATGGAAGAGGCTCAGGCGCGGCGGGCGACCCTGTAGCCCATATGAACCACCTCGGAGCCGCTTATGAAAATGCGTCAGTAAACCCGCCGATGCACCACAACGCCCCGGTGATAGCCTGCGTGGTAGCCATAACCGCGATGGACCCCAACGGCGCCATGGTGCCCGACGCAGCCGGCGCGATAGACGCCGCGGGCGCAAACGACTGCGTTTGCGTTCTCAGCGATGAAAGTAGTGACTGCGCACGCGACCAGCAAAGTGCGAATGAAGGATTTCATCGATATTTCTCCTATGAGAGAATTAACACATTGCGAGACTAACGAATTGCGCAGCCAACAAAATCGGACACCAACCTAAAGTCAGATTAACGCAGCAATAAGACCAATGCCGCTCAACAAGGCACCGTTGAAGGTGGGCTGCATTTTACACGGTGCGCACTGCCGGATCTGCGGATACGCTCACGGCAACGCGCATAAAGCGGTCGTGAAAACGACTGGCGCGATTGAGGCCAGTCTGCATCGCTGGCCGAATTACGAATTCGCCTAAGCCCGGCGAGGTCTGGGCGGAAGGTGTTATGCAGCCTTTGCCTTCGCCACTCAACGAAAAGGCGACGAAATTCATTTCTTTAAGACCGCAACTGCAATTGCGATTAGGGCGGAGGCTGCCAGCACGACGACGGAAAGTAGCATATACAGGGCGCTGGCTCTCGTAGCTTTTGCTGTCTCCTCTGCGGCTTCGGCAGCCCGTTCGGCGGCTATAGCAGCGCGCTCTGCTGCCCTTTCGTCTAACAGTTCTTTACTCCTGCCCTCTAATTTACGAAAGTGCGACTTCCGCCGATAATGCATTGCTGCCCTTTCACTGCGGCGTCGACGGCCGGCGTTTTGTGAGGACGGCGCCGTGCGCTTGGCGGATCAGCCAGCTTAGCCATTTCCGCAGCGAGAAGTCCTTCGACAGTTTTCCGCGTCTGCTCATCGAGTGGCGATTTCAACAGGCGTGTGAAATGCTCGATATTGAGTTGGGCGATCTCGCGTGGGCTAGTGAAATCGTCGGCCATCGGGCAACCCCTCAGCGACGAGGAGGAGGACGCGTTCGTCAGACTCCAGTCGGATTTGACCATGCTCTTACGCTGGACCTATTGCAACACAAATAGCATGACAGCATCGACTCAGCCGCTCGACATGCTGGCTTTTAAGAAAAATCAGACAAAGCCCACCGCGCGAAACGTTAGCAGCATGACAGCATCCGTCGGCATGCCACACTGAATCCTGCAAGGATCGTCCTGATCATATTGGGCTGGCAGGTCCCAATGCGATTAGCCGATAACGCTCAGAACTTTGCACCAAAAAAACGGCGATCGAAGCTGCCGCCGGATGTAATTCCCTCGGAACTGAAGTGGTTCGCCGCTCAGGCAAAGAAAAAAGTCGGCGACTTTCGCCGCCGGTTGAAGATATGGAAGGAACGCTTGTCGCTCAGAATTTGTAATTGATGCCGGCGGTCGCGGTCTGCGCGGTCACATGCAGCGTGTGAGAATACCAATAGAATCCGTCGTCGACCCAGGTCGTCGGCGAGCCCTTGGTCCCGAAGTCGTAATAACGATAATTTGCATTGACGGTGATGTGGTCGGTGAAGGCGTACTCTAATCCGCCACCGACGGTCCAGCCGGGATTGACCGTGTCGTATGTCGCCTGCGAACCGAGGTCGCCGGAAAAATCCGCATTCGAGTGGTTGATGCCGGCAAACGCGCCACCACCGTCGGCGAAGACCAGCACGCGGTTAAACGAATAACCAATCTTCGCAGTCACTGAGCCGATCCAGCCAATATCGGTGTGATAAAAACCGCTGTCGCCCAAATTGGTGTTACCGCTCAGATGACTCCAGGCAATGTCGCCCTCGCCACCGACAACGAAGTTGCCCCAGAGCTGGACGTTGTAGCCGAAGTCGCCGCCGACGAGGCCGCCGTTTCCGCTTATGGTCGGATTAGGCGGGCTGTCGTCGAAATTATAATGGGCAGAGTCCCATCCGTAGCCACCGTAGATACCTCCGTAGAACCCAGTCCATGAGAAAGCTGGCGCCACCGGCACATAGGCTGGTGCACCTTTTTCGTTTGGCAGATCGGCCGCGAAAGCAGATCCAGAAAGCACGCACAGCGCGGCTGCACATCCGATTAGCTTTTTCATTTTTTGAATCCCCCCATGTTGCACAGGCAATAGCCTTAGATGCTCCGTCGACATTCACAGCATCGCTTTCACGTGATGTAGCGCGATTCATCCCCGGTGTTGCCGTTGCGTAACTCGGAGAGCATGAAGCGATACGCTGTCTTGAGGCATTACCTGCTGCGCTGAAGCTGCGCGTTATTCGCCGGTGCGATTAGGAGGAAAGATGGATGAGCTTTGAACGCCCCGCATTGACTGACGCTTGATTGCCGCCGGCCTTGTTGTCGCAGCGGCATTAGTGCTGGGCTCGCGGTGAGGTTGGTCTTTGGTGGTAATAGGTGACACACGCCTGTCGCAAAGCCACCGTTGCCAGCCGAAACGCTAACTTCAGTCGCAGCCGATGAGGCCGCCTTCATTAAGCGGACGGTGCAGCTATTCTTCGGTGACGATTTGGTGCCTTAAGGATCATTCGAAATAGAAGTCCTTCGGCCACGGCAACCTCTTGCCGTGGATCGCACTCGAATTCGGGATGAGCCAGTACACCCCTCAGAACTTCCTGAGCGTGTGTGACGCATTTGGCGCAAATACGAAACGTGTTTCGGATTTGAGTCCCAAAGCCCTCTACTTGCTTGCGGCGGCGTCGACGCCGGAGGCTGCTAGTAACGGCAGTGACGATAGCCGTCCCGCCAATAGCAGCGATGGTGATGGTAGCCTAGTCCCAGCGCACCGTTTACTGTCCCGACGCCAGCGCCAACGGCGCCTCCAACTACTGCGCCCACGGGACCTGCGACTTGATTACCTCTATGCGCGCCTTCCTCGGCGCCGCCGACCAAACCTTGCGCGTGCGCAATCATGGGAGACGACATCGACAAGAGTTCAAGAGCAATAGCAAACCGGATTTTCATAAGTTCTCCATGCGTTGTACGGGCGTGCCGCCGTGTGCACGTCAATCGCTAAAATTAATATTTACAATGTAATAATCGCCGAGACACAAGTTAGTTGCGCGCCGCATACGTATTTGGCCGAGGCCGAAAAGAAGTGGCAGTCATTGACTGGCAAGTCGGCAACATAGCGCAGATGGCTAAAGCTACGTCAGTCCGCCTTCTTTCGTGCGGTTAGCGCTGGCAGTGCGAACCAGTCCCCACTCCTGAATATTTTATTCGGCGGACCGAAACCTGCGGCGAGAACTCTGAAAAGCGTGAAGGTTAGCCAACATCAATCGCCCGCAGCGCCTTGGTGATTGATGCGGGGTCGTACGGCTTAGCAAGGAAGGGCACGGCGCGCAGCCGCGGTGGAACATCTTCGCGCTTCGATCCGCTGAGAAATGAGAACGGGATACCGCGCGCAATCAGTAGATCGGCTATCTCAAAAGTCTCGCCATCGGTGACATTAACATCCAAAAACACCACGTCGAAATGCTCATCCAGGGCTCGCTTCGTTTGCGCGATATTTAGCGCGCTTACGATAATCGCCGGCATGGTATCAGAGACGAATTCTGCCAAATCCATAGCTGCAAAGGCGTCGTCCTCGACGATCAAAACATGAATTTTGCGCATGAGCTTTTCCTTTGACCGGACGTTAGGGCATTGGCGGGAGGAAGTCCGATCTAGTTGGACCAGCTGACGTCTTTCTGCGGTTGAGTTTAAGGAGCGCGCGTTATGCCGATCACCGCCAGCGATGTTATTGACATTCTCGGGCCGACTGATGAAGCCACAATTGCGGAAATAGTTGCGACCGGCGCGTCACGTCTGGAGTTAGCGGAAGCATTGGCGTGGATCAGCAATGACGAAGCCTTAATAAAGGAGGGCCGTCCTCTTCCGACCGGAAAAGTGGCTGAGGTTTGCGCCCTTCTCGATGCGCGTGAAGACGACGCTGATGGCGTTCGCTGACTCGGCCATGGCAATTCTTGGGGGACCGTTCCTGCTTTGAGTCCCAAAGCGATCTGCTCAGGCCAAAACCTCACCGCGCATGTTGATGGTCCGGTCCTGCGTGTGGCCGCAGGCGGCACATTCCAGAATCTGGTATTCGTATCCGCGGTGTTTGTGACTTAGGGCGCGTCGCACGACGATCATTGCGCCACTGCAATGCGGACATGAAATACGGTCTGCTGCGCCAAATGCCTTCCTCGGCTCGGACTCAGAGTTCATGGCGTGCCTCATTCGGATTAAACCCTGGACTCGGCGCCTAGCACGCCGGAGGCGGGGGCGCTATCAGCCATACCTTCATTTTGCATAAAGCGATTTGTCGATCAGACGTGCGTTCCGAAGACGGCACCGATCACCGCTGTCACTGCCATAGCGACGGCGCCCCAGAACGTCACACGGACTGCGCCCTTCAGGATGTTTGCTCCGCCTGTCTTGGCGCCTATTGCCCCCAAAACGGCGAGAAAAACGATTGAGCCACCACCAACGATTTGGGGGACAAGCCCCGCAGGAGCCAGCACCGCGATTAACACCGGCGGCAAGGCTCCCACTGCAAAGGATGCGGCGGAAGCCAGCGCCGCTTGTACCGGGCGCGCTGCCATCTCCGGTGAGATGCCCAGTTCATCGCGCGCATGGGCACCGAGGGCATCACTTGCCATCAGCTTCACCGCAACCTGGCGTGCCAGCGCTTCGTCAAGGCCGCGCTTCACGTAGATCGCAGTCAATTCGCTAGTTTCACCAGCTGGATCGTCGCGCAGTTCCCGAGCCTCTCGAGCCAAGTCCGACCCTTCGGAGTCCGCTTGTGAGCTTACGGAAACATACTCGCCGGCCGCCATCGACATCGCCCCGGCTACCAAACCGGAAAGGCCAGCGATCAATACAGATTCTCTAGAAGAATGAGCGCTTGCGACACCGATAATCAAGCTTGATGTAGAAAGAAGACCATCATTCGCGCCGAGCACTGCGGCGCGAAGCCAACCCAAGCGCTCGACAGCGTGATGTTCAATTTGTTTGCTCTGACCGGGCATAAAATGCTCATACAATTTTGATGCTGCGGGGGTGACGCTGCCGTTCTGTCTATTGTCTATTTTTCACCTTCACGACGCTCTCGCCGCGCCGTCGATACCGGAAGGGGGGCGGTAAGTTCTGGCGCAATGACAGAACTGCTTGCCACGAACGCATTTATAGGAAATCGCGGCATGAACCTTCAGGCTGGGCGCAAAGTTTCGCCATCGCAATGACCATCCCACTCTGACGGGGCAATCGCTCTTAGCGGAATCCGCCATCGATAGCAGCCTCATCAATTTCGATTATCTTCTTGTCGATGCCAATTTCGCTGACGCTTCCGAACCACGCAGCCGATCCGGGCGAAGAGCTCATCGCTTTCGGCGACATTCACGGTCATGCGCAATTGCTTCGCATAGCGCTTGCGGAAGTTTCGAGGCTGTCGCGGTCGCGCGAGAAAAAACGGAAAGTAATCTTTCTCGGTGACTTGATCGATCGCGGACCGAATTCGCTTCAGGCAATTGATTTGGCCTTGAGCGCCAAGCATCTCGCCGGCGCCGATGACGTTATCTATCTTATGGGCAATCACGAGATGTTGTTCTTGGTTTAGGGTGCAGGATGTTCGATTTAGAAAGAGAAAGAATTGTTCCGCCTGAAAGCTCGAAATGTGTCTGTTGTCATTCTCGAGCGACCGCTTGTCGACGTGGATGGCCTTTTGGGCCGTTCTTTTCTCTCGCGTTTCGACATGGTCTTCGGTCGACGTCGATTAAAGCTGACGACCAAATCGCCGTCTTGAGTTTAGATTAGATATTAAAGTCGCGGGCGCGTTAAACCGCATTTAAATGCGAGCAGACAAGGCGCGGGCAGAACACGCGCTGAAGGACATTGGATCTCGGACCCGCCGGCGGCCGCCACCGGAATTGCTGACGCCGGAAGCAGACTCGCTTCCTTTATGAAAGTGCCCCTGAGCGGTGGACTTTTACGGCTACAGTGATGCGCAAAAAAGCGTTCGGCCCTATCGGCCACAAATAGACGACCGCGCATTGGCTCCGAGCCGCGGCAATGCGCTAGCCCCCATGCTTGTGAAAATACGTCGGTCTCGGCAGCCATCAAACCCGCAGCCAGCGACCGCCATAGTGTACATAAAGACAAACGCACTCAGTGCGGAAAGCTCCCCGCACGGGTGTTTCCCGAACGGGGCCGCAACTGGCACCCCGCTCAGCCTCTTGCGACAACGCTCCGAGATTTGCGCTGGTAGTCGCACGACCTTCGTGCCGCTGCGTGCATGCGGCAAGTCCCTATGCCCCGATCTTTTATGGCAGGCAAAACGATACCTGCGTCGACAATGCAAAAGATTCGCGCCGATCATCGGCCTTATGACCCACGCTGCGACCCTTGGAAACCGCCAGCGCACACCTCCTCGCACCACGGTAGCCGCTTCGGGCTCGGCAGCGCTCAGATTATTTTGACTTCGTAGCCCGCGCGACGCCTCGTTGTCTCTAAGCGTAGGCGGTGCTTATACTCTCGCCTGCGGCGGGAAACGTCAGGTAACGGGTCAGTTTCAACCATATATGGCGGTGGGCAATGGCAAAGCTAACGATCGATCAGATGAGACGAAACCTCGCCGACAAGGCTATCTGGCGTCGCGTCCTGATGGGCTGGTTATACATTGCCTTGCTCATAGCCCTCTTCGCCTATTGGCCCCTGGCGGTCGTTGTCGGCGTCCCGATTGCGCTTTGGAAGGTAAGCAAACGCATCTCTCATCAGCGCGAGTTGCCGGCAAAACGAGAGCCCGATCAGCTAGCTTAGCTGAGCGATTCCAAATGTTATCCCACATAGCGCGATCCCCGCAGCTTCCATATCCGAGTTGGCGCTCGACTTTCATCAAAGAAGCACAAGCCGCAAATTGATCGAAGCTGAAAACAAGCGAGCAATATGCCGCCATCTAAACATCGTGACATGAAAGGCGACAGCGGACGCCTTAGGGCGCTTGGTATTTTCATGGCATTGTTCGCCGTCTTTTTCGCGCGGTCATACTGGGCCGAGCTTCCAAAATATCAATTTGAAAAAATGGCCCGCGAAACCGCGCAAAAAAATCTAGCCGGCGTGCGGTTGATCAGTGCGTCCTATGCCGTCAATCCTTTTTCACCTATTTCGTGGCTTAAGCCGCCGGCAACAACTCTGGACTTCGCCTCCCCCGATGAAGACGTGAAAACCAGGTTTTGGCTCATGGCGATGTTTTACAAGCGAAAATATCCGAGCATATTTATACTTGATGTGGATTGTGGGAAAAGCACTTACAAATGGTCGGATCTTGCACATGACTTGTTCGGCAGCTTCATCTCTGGGTACCGTGCTGTCACGCCGGATGGACGAGCTTATAAGAGGGCGACAGACGAGGTTCCGCTTTCCGCGGGATGGCATCACCAGTTTTGCGACACCGATTGGACCGCAGAGAGGAAGGCGGCCATAAAATTCCGTCTTGAAAGCGCGAAGAAAAGTAAAATGGATGGACAATGAGCATTACTACTGCAGATGCTAAAGCAATTAAATCCTCAGAATGCTTTTGAGATGATCTTCTTCTACGTAATCGTGCATCTTCTCATTGTTGCTGGCGGAATCTTCGCCGTGATCCGATATTTTAGGGAAAGGCGGCGCAAGTAGGAACGGCCCAACGTTTTGACCGCGTGCTTTGTTTTTTCCGAACCAGCGCACCTGCCTGCTTCTTCGCCTCGAAAGAGCAGACTCGCAGACAGCGCCCGGGGCTTGCGGCCAGACATCAAGCGTTGCAGTATAAAAATATAACTTTCGCGGGCGCCAACAGACCGCAGCTTCAATCTCAATTTATTTGAAGTCATTGGGGGCCCTGCGATGAGTTCCTCCTCAAGTCCTCCGCCTACAAAGAAAACTCGACCGTCCTTCAAGGTTCCCTGGGGGCAATTGACAATTGTAGGATGGGTTCTCGGCGGCGTTTTATGGCCCTTTTTCCTCATCATGGGGCTTTGGTCGACAAGACATCACTGGTTCCCCGTTCGAAAACGCATTTCTCGAAGTTATTATTGGAACGGTCTCGGTCTCTACTTGTGTGCGGGGGGGCTGTTGGCAGTATTAATCTACGCTGTGTCGCAATCGCTCAAATTTCCGATCGGGGTCGTTTATGCGCTCTATGGCGTGCTCATCAGTGGAATCGCGTTATCGGCAGTCATGATAGCGATTGGACGACTGCATGATCGTAACATATCAGGGTGGTGGCTCATTCTTTACTACGGGCTTCCTGCTGCATTGATTGTTGGCTGCAGCGTGAGCCTCTTTCCCGATGTCGTCAGAATAATACTCGCCTGCCCGGTTCCTTATCTTTTGACTTGGACCATTATTGCGCTCGGTTTTCAGGTCGGCACCGCAGGACCCAATCCCTATGGTGCCGACCCGGTTGCTCTTGATTACGAGCGGACGCGCCAGCGACAACAAGCGACCGCCTCAAAGACGGCAGCTGCGGGGGCAAGCGCATCGGTTTTGCGGCCTCAAGAGGCTCTCCAGCCGCCCGCCCCCGCCCACGGTCCGACATCTTCGTCTTCGCCCTCGGCGCCGATTCAACCGGCCACAAGCCCTCCGCCTTTTGCACCAAAAGAGGGCCCGAGAACTCGGCTCACATTGAATGACCTCTTTTCCTTCCAGGGCAGGTTTTCTCGAAAGAAATACTGGATGTATTTTTTGGTCCAATGTGCCTTTGCGGGTTTGGTCTGGGCTGCCGTGGACGCGGCGACCGCAGCTCACTCAGTCTCGCGGCCGACCTATTGGTTGCTCGTTGCATTGCTTGCCGGTCTCCCGGCTGGAATTTCCATCATGGCAACGACGGTGAAACGGCTCCATGATTGGGGCCAGTCGGGTTGGTGGGGGCCGGCTATCGGCGTATTGGCACTCGTCGGCATGGAATTGTTAAGTTTGCTCTATAATCAGGCGCTTCTCGAATGGGGAAACTGGGGCGGCGGGGCTGGGTTCGCGGCGTTTATATTTTGGTTGATCGGTTCTGTTCGCGGAACCATCGGCAATAACAGGTTTGGACCCGACCCCGTGCCGCCGCCGCCAGGAGTAACTCAAGGTGCGCCGGTGAACATGCAATGAGCGGTGACACGGACGCTCGGTCGCCAGGACGCGGACCAATCGGGACTGATTCTCGGTGGGGGGCATCGCATTTGCAAACAGCGGGCGGTCAGCTTTGTGATGACTCGGGCCGGCTGCCGCGAATGGCTTTTCCGCTTGTCATTGAGATGGCCTGTTCCGACGTTGTTGCGGGTCCACGCTAGGGGGATGAGGGCCGATGTCGACGGAAACCAAGCCGGAGTCAGGTGAAAAAGCCAAGCCGCTCAAGAAATCCACGGGCGTATCGCCTATAAGCTTTCTGCTGCGCAGCAACTCAGTGACGGGCGTCATCTCGCGCGGAAAAGCTGCCATTGTGGCACTGATCGCCGGCTGCCTCTTCATTCTCATTCTGACCCTGATTTTTCCGGAGGATAGCTTCTTTGCGGCCATGCTGCTCGAGCACAGCCATGAGTTGCCATTTCCTTATCCGTTCACGATTCAGAACTTGATGCATCTCCTGTTCTTCGTCGGGCTCGGCGAGCTGTTTGTGCGAGCACGGATCGGCGCATGGGAGTATGCGCAAATCCACGCACATTATCTTCCCGAAGACGAGGCCAGTGTGCTGCGCATCGAGGATCTCGGCTCGATACGCCGCAAGGTCGCCAATCATTTCGACGGCGAGAACGGGTTTCTGCCGTCGTTTATCAACATGGCGATCTTGCAACTGCAATCGACCCGCTCCATCGACCAGGCGGTGAGCGTGCTGCAAACCTCCCTAGGAATTAACGAGAGCAAAGTCGAACAGCGATACGCCATGGTGCGCTATTTGGCTTGGGTGATCCCGACCATGGGCTTCATCGGCACAGTCTCGCATCTCGGCAATGCGCTACGCCTTGTAGACCCCAATCACATGAACATCTCTGCCGTTACGTCAGCGCTGGGAATTGCGTTCAATACGACGCTCATCGCACTGATCGAAAGCGCCATCCTGGTGTTGATACAAAACGTGGTACAGACGCGCGAAGATGCTGCGGTCGACGATGCCGCCGAATATTGTCTAAGAAATCTCATCAACCGGCTATATATAACCTGAGCGGCGCGAACCCAGATGGCTCGTCGCGACCGCGAAATCAACATTTTCAACATCGCTTTTCTCGATGTGATCACGGGCGCGATGGGCGCATTCGTATTACTCGTCGTTATCCTTGCACCCTACTATACCGGCTCCGACCCCCGCTCGCGAAAGACGCAGCAGGATGCGCAGTCCTCCGTCGACAAGGCCCAGAAAAACGTTCAGCAGGCGCAGCAAACAGTGCCGCAAGACAACCAGCGCGCGCAGCAAGCGTTGAAACAGGCACAGGACGACCTTGCCAGAGCCAAGCAACAGCTCGACGCGATCACGCAGCAGACCGATCAATTGGCATCGCAGAACAAACGGCTGAGTGCGCTCGATGACCAGCAGCAGCAACAGCTTAAGCAAGCGCAACAGCAAATTGCCGACCTCCAGAAGCAAGCCGAGCAATCGACGCAACAGGCGCTCGATCGAGCTGAGCAGAACATGCAGCAGGCCGATGAGGCCATGCAGACTGATGATGTCGAGAAACTGAAGCGATTGCTCGCCCAGGCGCGCGCCGACTTGCAGGCGGCGCGGCAACAGCTCGACGCGCTAAGCCAGGAACTCGCCAAAGCGCGCAAGGATCTTGAGAAAGCGCGCGAAGAGGCCGCAGCCCTGCGCGAGCGTCTTCAGCAAGCGATGGCCGAGGTGGAAGACCTCAAGAAGCAATTGGCCGACGCGCAACAAGAGCGGGCCCGGGCGATGGCGGAAGCGCAACAAATGCAGCAGCAACGCGATCAGGCGATCGCGTGGGGCCAGCAGATGCGACAGGAGCTTGCCGCCGCGCAACAGAGAGTCCAGCAGGCGCTGAACGAGCGCGATCAGGCGGAGCAAGCGGCGCAGGCCAGGAAACAGACCCTGGATCAGTCCGCGCCGCCCGCGGTGCGCTGGGTTCTGATCGACGTCGTCGCGACGCCCGCGTGCAACACCGTGGGGTTTAGGCCAAGTTACAGGCCCGTCCCTTCGTCCGTGCCGCGACTGCCGGGGTTTTCCTCAACGAACGATCTTTTGGAGTACGTGACCCGGGGCATACAGAGATCATTTTTCATACCGTTCGGCGAACCCAATAAATTCAGCACCTCGCAGCCTTTTCGCCGCGAGTTCGTAGTAGGTCTCCCGCTTCCTGACCTGAGGCTGATGGTTGGATTTTCGCCTGACTCGTCCGCGCCGCCGGGCTGCGAGGCGGGAGCGCGATTTTCGATGTCAACTTACGCAAAAGATGGGGTGCAAATCCGGACATGGTCCATTGGGTCGCGGCCGTTCGCCAGCATGCACCCCACGCTGTTCAGCACAGTGCCGCCTGCGGATAATGTCACGCCCACCGCCGACGACATTGCGCTCTGGAACAAGCTCGGAGGCAATCCCTGATGCCATACTTCGTTCGTTGCATTGAAGGGCATGTCTTTGACGCGGATATCTCGGCGCAATGTCCGACCTGCGGCGCATTCGTTGATGTGCCAACGCCGCTGCCCGCGACCGCCGCGCCTTCACAGCCAGCGACCAAATCTCCCATTCTTGCCTCGCCGGGCGCTTCGATCGCCGCCACGCAGACGAATGCGCCGCCGATGGGCGCGGCGATCCTGGGCCGCCTCTCGGGGTCGGTGCTGCTGATCGTCCTGATCAGCGCGCTTCTCGGCATTGCCGGGGTCGGAATTGCATACTTTCTCTTCCGGCCAGCCAATTGGCCGCCGCAGTTCGCGCAACGAATGTCGCCCGTCCCGGCGTCGGCAAAAGCAACGGTGTCCAAGGCTCCACTCCCAGTCGTCGAAGCAACAAAACCGACAGCAACATCGAAAATTGAGCCATCGAACGTCGCACCGGCAAATCCGACACCAGCGTCTACAGCTCCCGCGTCACCGCCGGTCGTAGAGGTTGAGATCGCCAGCACGATCGAGTTGGCGCTGACGACGGCGCGAATGGAAACGCTTTATCAGCAGCGCGACTATGTGCGGGCCGCGACAATCGCCCGCGATCTCGCTGCAAAGGATAATGCGATAGCCCTGTTTATCCTCGGGGCGTTGCAGACCGGCGTCATGGGGCCGGAGAATCCGAGCGAGGCGCGCAAGCAATTCACTGCAGCTGCCGCACTCGGCGATGTGCGTTCGGCGGTCATCGCGGCCAATATGATCGGACGGGGCCTAGGGGGACCGCAAGATGTGCAAGGCGCCGAGGCGCTCTATTTTTACGCAGCGCGCAACGGCGCGCCCGACGCGGAACGCGAGTTGGCGCTTCTCCATCTCAGCGCCGAGCGCGGCATCACGGTTAGCGAAGCCTACAACAATCTCATGGCTGGCAAGAACGTCGACGAGTTCTGGCGGCTGATGAACGAGATGATCGCCGCGCACAGCCCGCCAGCCACCTGCCTTGCGGGCTGGCTCTACGGCCATGGCAATTCGACTCCGCGAGATCTCAACCGCGCATTGGATTTATTCAAGGCCGGGGCTGCCATTGCCAACCCTTCGTGTCTTTTGGGCTTAGCGAGAATAGCAGCAACGGGAATCCCGCAATTGCCAAGGGACCCGGTCGCCAGCGATGTACTTCTACATCTCGCAGCCCGTGTCCTCGGACCCAAATCCTCGCAAGGCCTTGATGCCGAGTTGGCGGCGCTGGAAAGCAAAATGTCTGCGGCTGACAGAGCCAAAGCCGAAGAATTATATCAGAGTTCAATTCCGCCGGCCGCCGCGACGCGGAATCCGGCGTTGGCCGCCCACCCCTGAGCAGCGGTCACGCCACGGCATATATAACGGAGCGCATGATGGCGCATTTCGTACGCTGCATCGATGGGCATGTCTTTGATGCCTCGAAGACGACGATCTGTCCCATTTGCGGTGCAGTCGTAGCGGGCCTGGCGGCGGCAGTCGAGGAACCACCTTCATCCACGCCGCAGGCGGCGGCCGTTACAGGTTCGACGCGGCATATGCCGCTCCTGGCAGGAATCGCGCTACTGGTGTTCGGCGGCGGCGCCGGCGCACTCCTCTACGTGCTTCATCGCCCAGGGCCTCCGGCGGCCGTCAGCGCCGTAAGTTCGACGAACAAAGGGCCGAATAAAGCTGCGAGCAGCGGTACCTCTGCACCCTCGCCGCCAGTGGTAGCGGCGCCCGTCCCTGCGCCGCCAAGCGATGATCATACAACCAGCCAATCCTCGCCAGCAGCGGCGCCCCGCAACCAGGCTTTTTCAGCGCCGGTGCCGCCGAGTCCGATCCCGGCCGAACCGGCGCAGCCGTCCCAGGGAGCTGTCAACGCCAATATCAGCGATACGCTGCAAACAACACTCGACCTCATACGCACATTCGTCGCGTTCCGCGCCAAGCGATATTCGGATGTGCTTTCGATGGCCGAACCGTTGATCTCCCGCAACAATCCAGTAGCAATGTACTTCAAGGCCGGAATTCTGACGAACGGCCTCGCGGGGCAGCGCGATCTTTCGCAGGCGCGTGCGCTATTGCGAGACGCCGCACAACGCGGCGATCCCACCTCCCTCCTGTTCATGGCACGATTCCTGGAGAAGGGAATCGGTGGCCCGCAAGACCTGGACACGGCGAAAAGGCTCTACATCTTGGCTGCTCAAGGGATGGCGAACGGGGCCGATCAGGATGTCGCACGGCTGGGACTGAGCGGCGATGTCGGCCTCACTGCACTCCAGGCCTATCAGACGCTAAGCGCGGGGAACGCGACGCCGGAAGCGATGCGCGACGCCGGCACGGCGCTTTGGAATCTGGCGCATCAGGGCCTTACGCCGGCGGTATGTCTGTCGGCGCAACTGTTCTCGCTAGCCAAAGCACGTGGGTGGAACGTCGCCAAACTCAGCACGGGCGCCCAGGTCGGGAGTGACCAGAGCGAGGCGCTGCGACTTAACAGCTTTCAATACGGCGCGCCGCGCGGCGATCCGTGGTGCGAATGGGGAATGGGAGAATTCGCCTCGACCGGAGGCCAGAATTATCCGAAAAATCTGGTGGAAGCCGACGTATTTTATCGGTTGACCATGCTCAACACACGGCTCGGGGCCGACGCGAAGCAGGTTAAACAGCAACTTGCTGCCGTGGAGGGTCAGATGACGCCGGAGGAAAAGGCGCAAGCCAATGGCTTGTTTCACAGCGCGATTCCGGCCAGCATGGCGCCGTAAAGCAGCGGGATAAACATGCCGCATTTCGTCCGTTGTATCGAAGGCCACGTCTTCGACGCGCAGTCCACGTCTCAGTGCCCGATCTGCGGTGCGACGGTCGTGGTCGCGGCCGCTGCACCTACGCCGGAAGCGGTCGAATCCGCGCAGGATTCTTTAGTCGCTGCCACGAGCCGTGCGTCGATGCTTTTGGTGACCGGTGGCATCGGACTTGGATTGCTTGCGGCCGCCGCGGCAATTTGGATTTCCTTACGCCCCCCGGCGGCTGCAACGCATCTCAACGCGGAATCAGCCGATCTGTCTGGCCCAGCTTTCTCCGCGCCGAAAAAGCCTTCAACGGTCCCGAAATCCATTGCCGCGCTGGTCGTCACACCCGCGTCTTCGGCCAGTTCATTGCGGCCGGCCGGTGTCGCCCCAGTACCGCCAGAGGCACCCGCCAACCCGGTGCCCTCGACTGCTCCGGTTCCGGGCCCTCCACTGACGACAGGGCCCGCGGCTTCAACTAATTCATTGCAATCGGTCAATCCCGCCCCGGCACCGTTGGGAGCACCCTCTAATGCTGTTTCACTGGCTCCTGCTGTTCCACTGACTCCGACACCCGCGCTGACGCCGCAGCCTGCAACTTCCGCCACTCCATCCCAACAAGCCAATCTGCAATCATCCCCCTCCCCTCTTGAGAGCGATCTTAATTCGCGGGCGGTAACGACGGGTCCCCTCGACGGAGAACACTTCAAGGCGGCGTTCGAAAATGTGCTCGATAAACTTGGCGCGCTCGTTCCGATTGAGCCGGACGTTATCAACATCGCTGTCGGAATCGCCGGCCTCAATTTATTCGATCATGGCGAAGAGCAGGCCGGCCTTGAAATGCTGCAACAGGCGGCAGCGTCCAATGTTCCCTTCGCCGCCGCCGCGCTTGGCCAACGTTATTTTAACGGCACACGAACGCTGCAACGTGACTATGCGCAGGCCTATCGCTGGTTCGACGTGGCCAGTCTCGCCGACGTTCCTGTCGCAAATTATGAACTGGCAGTGATGTATGTGCGCGGGCTTGGGGTTCGGCGCGATTTTAAGCTCGCAGGCCATTATTTTCTCGCCGCCTACCATGGCGGGTTTGCGTCCGCAGTGCAGATTGTGACCGCGGCGCGACGAAGGGGGCGAGCGGAGCGCGAACTGCTTCACAGAATGGGCCTTGATCCGGCCGGCATGGGAATGACCGTGCTGGAATATTATGACGCCCGCCGCGCCACCGATCCCGCCGGCGCGCTCGCAGCGATAAAGCAACTCGCAGCCGGATTACAGACGCCAGCGCCGTACATCCTGGCGATGGCGGAGTGGGATGGCGATAGCGGGACACCAGATCGCGCCGCCGCGGTCAAACATTTTTTGGTCGCGGTGGGCGGCGGCGCTTTCGGCGCGTTGATTCCGGTCGCCGAGGCGTCGCTCGACGGAACGCTCGGCGCGCCTAATCCTGCGCAAGCCGGGCTTGTCGCAAGTTTGGCACGACAGTTCAGCAAAGCGCTTTCAGCAGAAGATGTCGCCAAATTGGATAGCGTCTACAAAGAGGCCCTAGAGAAGGCAACGCTCGATCAACAGTCTCAACTGCAACATCTAAGCGAGTTACTGGGACAAGTCGCGGTTACCGGATCTGACACAAGCGCATCGTCCGAACCGGGATCGAGCAAACCCTAGTAGCGGCCGACTTAAGGGTTGGAGCTGGTCTTTTCTCTAGCAACAAGCTTCGTGGCAAGCCACGCAGCAAAAAAACAACTCAAAGCTAAAATTACAAGAGTTGCAATCAACAGCCCTACGCCATCCGAACTGAGCCACCAATGTACCCCTGCGACTGCTGCACCAAACAGAAAACAGTAAAAGACGCGCCAATAAATCCACTTCATTGCTTTTTTCCGGCTAGGTTATCGCTGGATATGGATTGTACCTCTGCCTTAGACGATGAGGGCCGAGGCAGTTTCGAGTACTAACTCTATCAACCGAGACCGCCGCCGCTCAGACTTTGAACGCTATGGCCGATCCGTCGCCGCCGGTCAACGAGTGCGGCAAAGGATCTTTTGACGACGACTCTTTGCCGGCTGACCGAGATTAAGAAGAGTTGACCATGCGAGTTGAAAGTCCGCGCTCCGGACCCATCTGGGCTCTGGAATTATAAGCTACTGAGGACGCATCGCGACAAAAACTCATCCAAAACGTCGGAATCGAAAATCACTTGCGAGCCCGCGACGGTAATTGGCGTAGCGCTATCCTACCCCCAAGTCGCATCGTGACACACGATAGTGCATATGCCGAAAAGTGCACTGAACGGATTTGCAGCTTATCAGCCAAATCTCCGCTTTGCGCCCAAGTCGATTGCCCGAGTGATCGAGCTTCTGCCGCTTGTAATTGCCCATTGCCTTCGCTTTGCCAGACTCTCTCACACGCCATAACTACAACCAACGCGTGTAAGTCGCAGTTTGAATTTCGCCTCCTCCAAGATCAAAATCGCGAGAAATCGTGGACTGTGCCTAGACGATACCTTGAGAGTGCCTCGCCTTGCGAGATATGGTTCTGCCGAAGCCACTTCCAATCCGCTCGGTTCCAGGTAAGCGCATTCGATGGCGAGTACTGGCGCGCGATGTGTTGACTATGCTGTCGTGTGCTGAGTTTGAAGGCTAGGAGCTTGCGCTTGTACCACGATGCAGTGGCCACTACACCTTTAGAGACCGTTATTGGTCGCAACGGCCGCATTACATTCCTCCGGAATGATCTCATTATCGGAAGGGCGCTGCGATCGTACGGAGAATGGGCCGAAAACGAAATAAGACTTCTTCGGCGCCTGATCTCGGCCGGCGACGCGGTTCTCGACATTGGTGCAAATATCGGGACTCACGCGCTGGCCCTCGCGGCGCAAGTGGGAACGCGAGGAACGCTAATTGCGATAGAGCCACGTCCTGAGATATTTGAGTTATTGCGTCAGAATGTCGAACAAAACGACCTGCGCCAGGTCCGCCTTGAGCACGCAGCGGCCGGTGCAGAACTAAGTGAAATTATTGTCCCGACGTTAGACATCAATGCGTCGAGCAACTTTGGTTCCCTTAGTTTGCTGCCTGACACGGTACCGGTAGCGGCGTCGGATTTCCGTCACGTCCGCATGTTGACTGTTGATTCCCTTGCTCTCTCGACCTGCTCACTCATTAAGATTGATGTGGAAGGAATGGAGGCCTTGGTTCTCGCTGGAGCAACGCGAACGATTCGCGATCTCAAGCCCTTTATCTATGCAGAATGTAATACGTTAGAAAACGGCATTGCAATTAAGTCGAGGCTCGATGAGCTCGGATACAAATGTTTCCTTCATCTGGCAGATGCCTACAATCCGAAGAATTTTTTGGGCAACGCCGATAACTGGCTCGGCGATGCCCGCGAAGCAGCCATTCTCGGCGTACATCCTGATCATATCGACGCCATCCTCGATTTAATGCGGGAACCGGACGAGCTCCTTTTGCCCGCCGACGACGCAGACGCCATTGCTTTCGGTCTTCTTCAAAAGCCGCAGTTCTTCTCTGAAGCTCTAAGTGTTAGCTCGGCGGCGATCGCGTACCACGGCAAGACAAAATCACCTGGGGAGCCTGCAACGTCGCGGGCGCTGGTAGAAAATGCGCTCAACGAGCTGACCGGTCTGCGAACACGGTTGGATATCGCGATCAGCGAGCGTGAAAAGGCGACGCTCCAATTTGGCTTACTGAAGTCTCAGCGGGACGCGGCACTGAGTGAATTGAATTGTCTAGAGACGCAGATAACTGCCCTGAAGGGTAGAATTGCTGATTTGATAGCTGTGACTGATGGAGAGCGAGACTTTCTTTCGCCGCTCCGATTTCCCGGACCGCTAAGCGCAGATCGGATAGCAAGGCATCGCGATCGGTGAGAAGGTCGCGTACAGTTTTAAAATCGAGGGTGACGCCAACAGCTCCGCATTCTTTAGCGTCTTTGATGCGCTTCTCAATTTCCCCTATTTCGTGCTCACTTATGCGAAGCATATTCGGGTCTCCGGCAACTGAAGTTTGATATTCTATTTGGGAATGTCGGGCAATCGCGAACCGACGACACGCTCATCGTTTCAAGATCATCGCCTGCCCCGCCGTCGTTCCGAAGACCTGATCAAAGGGTCCGCGGCATGACCCTCTGGCGCGCGCCCCTCTAGCTGCTGTGGGCTAAAACTAGAGCATCCGCGCCATCCCTTTCACAAGGGAGAGAAATCTAACGGTCCCCGCTCAATTCGGCAATGGTCGTCACAAGTTCTACGACCAAGCGCCTCGCTTGCGGATTCAAGATGTTCAGAAACTCTCGGGTTAGTTGGAGGCCTTCTTGGGTGGCTGTTGCGGATAAGTCTTCCCGCGAGAAGCCGACCGAGCCGGTAGCGATCGTCAAAAGTTTCTCTAGGATCTCGCGTGCTGCAGATATCTTTCTGGATTTGATTTCCTCAAGGCTCTCCTTCTTCGCCTGATCCGGAGAAGATTTACTGAATTTCCGCTTCATTTAAATCCGGCTCATATGGCAACAGTGCAGTTGCGCCGGTTTGGTAAATCGGCAGGTTTTCCGAAAGATCCTGAAAGCTCATCATATCATGCCAGTCGCATAAATAGCTTCGCGTCGGACAGGCCCGATAATTAGCCTCATGACCAGCCTCGCAGCATATGCCGTAAGAATGGTTAGAGGGTGTGGCACGCGGTATTCCCTCTCATTTCTCAGCGGATCGAAGGGCGAGGATATCCAACCCCGGCTGCGCGACGTGCCGTTCCTTGCTAAACCTCGCATCGATCACCAAAGCGCCGCAGGCGATTGATGTTCGCTAACCTTTGCGCTTTTCAGTGCTTTCGTCCACATGAGCTAGCGAGAAATCGCGCGTTACGAGCTCTGGTGCATCGTCGTCGGCCCTTGCCGAGGCCAATTCCAACGCTGCGATGAAGCTAACGACTAACGATCCTCGCATCGGGAAAGCGCTAGCCGGCCACCATGGAACGTGGAAATGGGTCGTTCCTCCGGTGAAAATGGCAGGCGGCTTCGATGACCACGATCCCATCGGGGTTATATCGGGAAAGCTAATTCCTGCTGATTGCTCTCTGAACTGGACTGACCCAGACAGTCACAAACTCCACTGCTTCACTTCAGCGACCTCGCTGATCTATTTCCTGAACGCGCCGCATACGTATTTGGCCGAGGCCGAAAAGAAGTGGCAGTCACTGACTGGCAAGCCAGCAACATAGCGCAGGCCGCCGCGCCATCGACGCTGGAGGGGGTAAGCACTAAGCCGTGCTGCCAATGACTCTGCAAGCCCGCTGTGGTGTGCCGCGCCTTTCTCCGAAACAATGGTTCGGGCAAACAAATTTCATCACTTGCCGCCAGCCAACTCCGCTCCCGCTTACCGCGCGCTTACCGGACTCCGATCGCTGCATATTAAAAAGCTAGATAATTCTCATAACTTATTGATTTAATTGGTGAGCGCGATGGGATTCGAACCCATGACCTCCTGATTAAAAGTCAGATGCTCTACCAGCTGAGCTACGCGCTCTCAAAGGAGGTTGCTGCACGTAACCGGATCGGCCGGGCGGGTCAATAGAGCCGGCCATCATTGCCGAGCCGTTCTCAGCTTTGCCAAGCGTAAAAATGCAGCACGAGCATCAGGACGCCGAAGACGACCGCCGCAACGAGCGTTGTCAGCGCGGCTTTTTTCAAAAGCTGCGGATGGACTGGCGCGCCAGGGTCCGTGCCTTCGACATAGCCGCCAAATTCACGCTGCGAGCGTATGCCGATCGGCAGGATCGCGAACAGCGCGACAAACCAGATCGTCAGAAAGATCGGCACGGCGAGCGATACGGATATTGGCATCTTGCTCTCTCCCTAGAACCTCATTGCCAGTAAAGAGCTATATCATTCCATGTATAGCTTCTACTGTTACAGACGCTTTATTTTTCTCCCGGCCGGTCACGATTGAGGCCCTTGGCCTCGAGTTCCGCAAGATATTGCGACCATTTTTCGGTCTGCCGCGCACCAAGTTCATAGAGATAATCCCACGTGTAAATGCCCGTCGTGTGCAGATCGTCGAAGCTCAGCCGCACCGCATAGCTGCCCACCGGCTGGACCTCGGTAACCGCGACATTCCGCTTGCCGCCCAGGGTCTTGCGCTCCTGCGGGACATGCCCCTGCACTTCCGCGCTGGGGCTCATCACCCGCAGGTATTCAGCCGGCAGATCGAAGCCGCGGCCACTCTCGAACGCGACCTTAAGGAGCTTGCCGCCGGCGCTCAGACGCAGCTCGCGCGGCCATTGCTGAGCCTTTGGCTTATGGCAAGGCGGGTATGTCATTGCACTGTGCTTTCTTTGGTCCTATTCAGCCTTTTTACTTTCGTGCACTATATCAGATCAATGAACCAGCCTTGCACTGATTTGCGGCCAGCCGCGCTGACGGAAGAGAAGCAGCAGCAAGCGCGGGCGTTTGTTGATCCTTTCGGTCGCGCGATCTCCTATCTGCGGGTTTCGGTGACCGACCGCTGCGACTTCCGCTGCGTCTATTGCATGTCCGAAGATATGAGCTTCCTACCGAAGGGTGACCTGCTCACGCTCGAGGAACTGGATAGGCTCTGCAGCGCCTTCATCGCCCGCGGCACGCGCAAGCTGCGTCTCACCGGCGGCGAGCCGCTGGTCAGGCGCAATATCATGCAGCTCTTCAAGGGCCTCGCGCGGCATCTCGATTCCGGCGCCCTGGATGAGCTGACGCTGACGACCAATGGGTCGCGCCTCGCCTTCTTCGCACCGGAGCTGGCGGCGTGCGGCGTGCGCCGCGTCAACGTCTCGCTCGATAGCCGCGATCCGGAGAAATTCCGCGCCATCACCCGGCGCGGCGATCTGGGTCAGGTTCTCGCCGGCATCGATGCGGCGCAAGCGGCCGGTCTCGACGTCAAGATCAACATGGTCGCGCTGAAGGGCGTCAACGAGGACGAGATTGTGCCGACGATCGCCTGGGCGCATGCGCGGGGCATGGATCTCACCTTGATCGAGGTGATGCCGATGGGCGCCGTCGAACCGGACCGGCTCGGCCAATATCTGCCGCTGACGCAGGTGCGCGCCGGGATCGCGAAGCACTATACTTTGCGTGACCTCGCCTATCATACCGGCGGTCCCGCCCGTTATGTCGAAGTCGCCGAGACCGGCGGACGGCTCGGTTTCATCACCCCTCTGACGCATAATTTCTGCGAGAGCTGCAATCGTGTCCGCGTCACTTGTACCGGCACGCTCTATATGTGCCTCGGTCAGGAGGATGCCGCGGACCTGCGCGCCCCGCTGCGCGCCTCGTCAGAGAATGCGCTCCTGAATACAGCGATCGAAGAAGCTATCGCCCGTAAGCCCAAGGGCCACGATTTCAGGATCGACCGTGCCCATAACGCCCCCGCCGTTCCGCGCCATATGAGCGTGACGGGAGGCTGAGCGCTTCCTATTCGATCACGATCTTCGGCGCCGCGCGGATCTGCGCACCTTCAAGCTGCGCCTGCACCTTGGCGGCAATGTCGCGATAGGCTGCGGCATAGACGCTGTCCGGCGCGGAAACGACGACGGGCGCACCGGCGTCGGACCTTTCGCGGATCGTCAGCGCCAGCGGCACCTCGCCGAGGAACGGCACCCCAAGCTTCTCCGCCTCGTGTCGCGCCCCGCCATGCGCGAAAATATCCGAGCGCTCGCCGCAATGGGGACAGACGAAATAGCTCATGTTCTCGACGACGCCGAGCACCGGCACATTGACCTTGTTGAACATGGCGATGCCGCGCCGCGCATCGATCAGCGCCAGATCCTGCGGCGTCGAAACGATCACCGCTCCGGCCAGCGCCACATTCTGCGCCAGCGTCAATTGCGCATCGCCTGTGCCCGGCGGCATGTCAACGACGAGGCAATCGAGCTCGCCCCAGGCGACATCGCGCAGCATCTGCTGCACGGCGCCCATCACCATCGGCCCGCGCCAGATGACCGGCTCTTCCTCATCGAGCATGAAGCCGATCGACATGGCCTTCACGCCGAAGGCTTCGAGCGGCTGGATGCGCCGCTCCACCACCTCGGGCTGCGCGTGGATATGCAGCAGGCGCGGCAGCGACGGCCCATAGATGTCCAGATCGAGGATGCCGACACGCCAGCCGAGCCCGGCGAGACCAAGCGCAAGATTGACGGCGGTCGTCGATTTACCAACGCCGCCCTTGCCCGAGGCGACGGCGATGATGCGGGCAATGCCTGGCACCGCGAGACTTCGCGGTGGCGTCGAAGGTCCGTGCCGATGCGATGGTGGGGCCGCCCCCGCCGGCTTCTGCGCGGTCAGGCTGACGAGCACCGCGCCGACGCCGGCCACGCGCCGCACCGCCTGTTCGGTGGCAAGGCGCATGCCTTCGAGCGAGGCGGCCTGCTCCGGCGGGACGGACAGCGAGAGATAGACCTTGTCGCCGCGGATCGTCACGCCCGCGATAGCGCCGGTCTCCGGCAGCGGCGTCTTGCCGTCCGGCCCCGCGACCGCACGCAAGGCCGCATAAATATCCTGCTCGCTGACCATGCCCCTGCGCCTTCTTGCCCCATCCGGCATCAATCTAATTAATGTCGGTTCGACCATCTTCAACCAGGCCGGATTCCGGCCAAGGCAACGCCTGTGCCGCGATTCTCTTACCCCAGCCGCTTCAACGCCGCGCTGAGTTTTTCTGCGCGCGAATGAGCGTCCGCCAGACGTTCACGATTTTCCTCGACCACGTCTTCCGGCGCGCGGGCGACGAAATCGGCATTGCCGAGCTTGGCCTCGATCTTCTTTGCCTCAGCGTTGAGCTTCTCGATTTCCTTGGCGAGTCGCACTTTCTCCGCCGCGAAATCGATAATGCCTTCGAGCGGCAGCGCGCCGAGCGTGCCGCGCGCGATCAATTGGGCGGATTGGCCTGGCGCTTCAGCCGCGAGGGAAATGTCGGAAAGCCGCGCCAGCCGCTTGATGATCTCGGCCCAAGCCGCGACGCGCGCCTGCACGGACGAATCCGCGCCGACCAGCACCAGCGGCACCTGCGCCCCGGCCGGCACATTCATCTCCGAACGCACGGAGCGAACTTCCGAAATCAGCTCGACGACGAAGCCGATCTCGGCCTCGGCCGCCGGAAAGCTGATGCCTTCGAGCGCGGGCCATTCGGCTAAGGCAAGCACACTAGGCCGCGCGTCGTTTGCCCACAATTCCTCGGTGATGAAGGGCATGAACGGATGCAGCAGCTTCACCGCCTGATCGAGCACGAAAGCGGTCGTCGCCCGCGTCTCGGCTTTGGCTGTTTCGTCGGCGCCCTGCAACAAGGGCTTGGCAAGTTCGAGATACCAATCGCAGAAAATGTTCCAAACGAAGCGATAGGCGGCGTTTGCCGCATCGTTAAAACGATAGGCTTCGATCGCCACAGTCACTTCGAAAATCGCTTTCGCCGCCTCGCTGACGATCCACTGGTTGAGTGTTATCCGTGTGTCGCGCGGATCGAAAGCCGCATTGCGCGCACAGCCGTTGATCTCGGCGAAACGCGCGGCGTTCCAAAGCTTCGTCGCGAAATTGCGATAGCCTTCGACGCGCTGCGTCGAGAGCTTGATGTCGCGCCCTTGCGCCGCCATCGCTGCGAGCGTGAAGCGTAAGGCGTCGGCGCCGTAGTCGTCGATGAGGCCGAGCGGGTCGATGACATTGCCCTTCGACTTCGACATTTTCGCGCCCTTCTCGTCGCGGACGAGGGCGTGAATGTAGACGTCGTGGAATGGCACATCCTGCATGAAATGCAGGCCCATCATCATCATCCGCGCAACCCAGAAGAAGATGATGTCGAAGCCGGTCACGAGCGCATTGGTCGGATAATAGCGCTTCAGTTCCGGCGTCTCGTCGGGCCAGCCGAGCGTCGAGAACGGCCAGAGGGCGGAAGAGAACCAGGTGTCGAGAACGTCCTCGTCGCGGACGAGCGCGATGGTGTCGCCCTGCTCATAATGTTTCCGCGCCTGCGCATAAGCCGCCTCTTCCGTCTCGGCGACGAAGATTGCGCCATCCTCTCCATACCAAGCAGGTATCTGATGTCCCCACCAGAGCTGACGCGAGATGCACCAGGGCTGGATATTGTCGAGCCATTGAAAGTACGTCTTCGCCCAATTCTCGGGAATGAACTTGGTCTTGCCTTCGCGCACCGCCGTGAGCGCCGGCTGCGCCAACACTTTCGCATCGACATACCATTGATCGGTCAGCCGCGGCTCCAGCACCACACCGGAGCGGTCGCCATGCGGCACGGCATGTTGTGTCGGCTCGATCTTATCGAGCAGGCCATGCGCTTCCATCAATTCGACAACGATCTTGCGCGCCGCCTCGCGTGATTCTCCCTCGAGCAGGAAAAGCGAAGTTCCGCCTCCGGTGGCTGGCAAACCTTCAAGAAACGCCACATTGTCGATGAGACTTATGCGCGCTTCCGCATCGAGCACGTTGACGAGCGGCAGATTGTGTCTTTTGCCGACCTCGAAATCGTTGAAGTCATGCGCCGGGGTGATCTTCACCGCGCCCGTGCCCTTTTCGGGATCTGAATAGGTATCGGCGACAATCGGGATCAGCCGTCCGACAAGCGGCAGGCGCACATTCTTGCCGACGAGATGCGTGTAACGTTCGTCATCGGGATGGACGGCGACGGCCGTGTCGCCCAGCATCGTCTCCGGCCGCGTCGTCGCGACGACGATATAGGTCGAAGGATCGTCCGGATTGAACACCTCATCCGCGAGCGGATATTTGAAGTGCCAGAGGCTGCCCTTCTCCTCTTTCTGTACGACTTCGAGGTCGGAGATGGCGGTGAGCAGTTTCGGATCCCAATTGACGAGGCGCTTGTCCTTGTAGATCAGCCCTTCGCGATAAAGCTGCACGAAGACCTTCACGACCGCCTTTGACAGACCCTCGTCCATCGTGAAGCGCTCGCGCGACCAGTCGCAGGAGGCGCCGAGGCGCTTTAACTGGTTGACGATGGCGCCGCCGGATTCCTCCTTCCAGCGCCAGACTTCTTCGAGGAATTTCTCGCGGCCGAGTTCGCGCCGGCCCGGCTGCTGGCGCTCCAGCAGCTGCCGCTCGACGACCATCTGCGTCGCGATGCCCGCGTGGTCGGTTCCCGGCTGCCAGAGCACGTCCTTGCCGCGCATACGCTCGAAGCGGCAGAGGATGTCCTGCAGCGTATTGTTGAGCGCATGGCCCATATGCAGCGAGCCGGTGACATTCGGCGGCGGGATGACGATGCTGAACGTCTCGGCGCCTGCCCGCTCGGGCCGGCCGGCACGGAACGCGCCTGCCTCTTCCCAAAGAGCCGAAATCCGCCGTTCCACCTGCTGCGGGTCGAATGTCTTGTCCATCATCCACAAACCAAATCTACCGGCGCCAGACGCCGACACGCGCCGCTAACGCCCGGATGCGAGGCTCCGAGCGTAAGAAGCGCCAATAAGTTAGGGCACTTTCCGTGGAAAAGCCGTGCGGCTCCCCGGGGCCATGCGCCTCGGCTGCCTAAAAGCCCAAGCGACGCCGCGAAGTCAACGCAGGTTGAGAAAGCCTGGATCAGCGGCCGCCGCGGGCAACGCGCTCAATCTCGGCGCGCACCAGCCGCTCGACGAGAATCGGCAGATTATCGTCGAGCCACGCCTTGAGCATGGGCCGCAGCATGTCGCGCACCATCTCGCCCATGGCGTCGTTCGATTGCAGGAATCGGCTGGCGATCAGCGTGTTGAAAGCCTGCGACACCATCGCGTCCGTCGCCGGCGAAACGAGCGCCTCCTCGGAGGCGGCGGGGACCGGCTGCTGCAGGCGAGGCGCAGGCGCGATCCGGCGGGCCGCCTCACGTCGCAGATCGGCAGGTGGTTCCTGCACTGGACGCGGCGTCTCGGCTTCGCGGACATAGGGCGCCCTTTCTGGGGCGGCGGCACGCGGCGGCAGCGGCCGGAAATCCCGGCCCGGAACGAAATCGAAGCCGCTGCGCGCCGGCGCGGCAACAGGGTCCGCCTGCGCCAACCGGGTCGGCCGAGGCGGAATCGCCGCCGGAACGTCTGTCCATCCATCGGCTCCGGAGTCTTCGGCTTCGAGGGGCTGCTGGGCGACGGGCTCCGAAACGACGGCTTCGGCCGGTTCTACGGCCGGCGCGGCCGCAGGGCCCGATTCTGGCGCTGAGCGCGGCAAAACCTGATCGTCGGCGATGATGCGCCGGATCGAAGCGAGAATTTCTTCCATCGACGGCTCGTAGGCCTTCCGCTCGGCGCTGGTCTTGTCTTGCGAAAGGGCGTTGGGCGCATTCATTCGGGTGACGCTCTCTGCTCCGGATTAGGGCAGCCCCAACGGCTATTGCCGATCCCTCGCGGGCGGGCTGCGCCGCAAATCAGTTTCGACTCAATTAGACCGCAAGTCGCTGATTTTCGATAGGGGCTATTTGGAGAGCGCCGCATATTCGGGCGGCACGGGCGCACAGAATTCAGCGCCCGTCCGGCGTCCGCAGGCCGAACCACTTGTCCTTCACCTGATCGAAGTGAACGGTCGGATCGTAGCGGACGACATCGAGCCCCAGCCTGTCGGAAGACAATTCACCGACCGCGGCCAAGGTCGCGTAAGAGGCGACCACCCGATCGCGCTGCGCCGAGACGAGGCTCACCCGCGCATTGAGCAAGGTTTGCTGCGCGTTGAGGACGTCAAGCGTGGTGCGTTGGCCGACGCGCGCTTCCTCGCGCACGCCTTCAAGCGCGATCTCGGCGGCTTTCACCGCCGCCTGATCCGAGACGATCACCGCCTTCGCCGAATCGAGCAGTCCCCAATTGGAGACGACCGAGGCGCGCACCTCCGTGCGCTGCAGATCGGCCTGCAGCTCCGCCTGTGACAGCAGTTCCTTCGCCTGGCGGACGCGGGCGTCGACCTCGCCGCCGGTATAGATGGGGACAGTGACCGCTCCGAACACGGCTCCGTTGAATAATCTGTAACTCGGGATTCCCGAGTAATTGTAGTTCTGCTCAACCTGGCCGCTGACCGTCACCGTCGGCAGCAGCTCGCCCTCGACGAGCTTGACCTGCAACTCTGCGGCGTCAACCTGCTTCAGGGCCGCCTGCACTTCCGGATGCTGGGCGATAGCGACATTGATTGCCTCCCCCAGCGTATACGGCAGCAGGCTCTCAACCGAACGCGCCGGCTCAAGATGCGCCGGATCGACACCGATCACCTGATGATAATTGGCGATACTGGTTTCAAGGTTGGCCTGCGCCGTGAAATAATCCGAGCGCGCCGACGCAAGGCTCGAAGCCGCCTGCGCAACGTCAGTGCGCGTCACCTCGCCGACATTGAATTGGTCACGCGTCTGGCGCAGCTGCTCTTCCAGAACGATGATATTGTTCTTGCGCAGATCGAGAATGGCCGTATCGCGCAGCACGTCCATATAGGCGGTCGCGCCATTCTGCAGCACGTTCTGTTCCGTGTTGCGCAACGTTTCACGGGCTCCGAGCACATTGGTCTCGGCTTGGCGCACACTGTTGTAGTTGCGGTTGCCGTTGAAGATCGTTTCGGTCACGGTCAAACCAAGCGTACCCGGCTCCGTATTCTCTCTATACGAAACCGATCCGCCGGGGCGCCCCAGCAGCGCCCCCGGTTCCTGCGCGCTGAGATAGTTATAGCCATATTGCCCGGTAGCGGAGACCGTCGGGCGATAGGCCGAGGTGGTGCGGGGAATATCCTCGTCTTTTGCCCGCACGCCGGCACGCTCCTGATTGAGATCAGGATTGGTCCCATACGCGCGCACCAGCGCGCCTGACATCGTTTCGGCGCGCGCGGTGTCGAAGCCAGCGAGCGGCCGTTACGACAGAAGCAAGCGCAAACGCCGGCACCAGCGCGCCCGCGCGAAAAACGAAGTTGCGCGCTTGAAGATTCAAGAAACGCCGACCGGTCCGACACCCGCTGTTGTTCAAACCTGGAAACTCCACATTGCACCGGCGCAGAAGCGCGACGCCCGGCTTGGCGACCGTCGTCAGGCTGCGCAACGACTCCACAAAGTCCGAGCTCGCAATGTATTGGTATTAAGCCGCTCTCCAGCCCAGCGCCAAGCCTGCGACGGCAGAAAGTGGGCGGGTGGCGCAAAAATGCGACACATTCGGGTACGTTTAGTGAAAGGCGCAGCCGTCAGAAAATGAAGGCCGGCTCCTTACGGAAGTCGGGGATAAGCGGCGCCGAAGCGTCGAAGAGCGGGCGCGTGCTGATCTCGCCGGAATTCTTTTCGAAGGCCACCGCGCGGCACGCGAGCCTGTCCACAGAATTCTCAACCCGAGACAGCGCGAGGAGCCGGCCGCCATCGCTCAATTGCGCGAACAATGTGTCGAGATGGTCCTCGACCGCACCATTGACGAAAATGACGTCGAAAGGCGCTGCGGCGGCGACGCCCTCGCGCAACGGGCCGCCAAACACGGGAATTGCGCCAAGGTCCGCGGCGGCAAGATTGGATTTGGCGGCAGCCTGCAGGTCGGGATCGGATTCAAGGGCCGTCACGCTTTGCGTTAGACCCGCCAGAATGGCCGTGGAATAGCCGGTGCCGGGTGCGACATCGAGAACACGGTCGCTTGCCTTGATTTCAGCCGCTTGGATGAGCCTCGCGAGAACCAGAGGCGGCAGAAGCCGGCGCTCGGGCGCGCCGGCGCGGGCGTCGGCGATCTTGAGCGCGGTATCCGAATAGGCCAGTTCGCGGACCCCCGCCGGAACGAATTTTTCGCGCGGCACAGCGAGAAACCGGGCGATGAGCGCGCGGTCCGTGACGTCGAAAGTCCGGATCTGGCATTCGACCATCGTGAGACGCAACGCGGCGAAAGCCGCCTCTGATCCGTCAGCTTCAAGTGCCATCTGTTGCAATCCCGAGCTTAGCCGCCGCGCAGCATCGGCGCGGCTTATAGGACCGCCCGTTCGCCCTGTCCATGCCGTTGCAGCATGGCGGCCGCGGGGCAATGTCAGAGCGTTGCAAAGCCAGGGCCAAGATGCAACACGTTGACGATTCCGTCAGCACCGCCGTTCTGGCGGCGAGCAAATTATGGTGGAGACGAATGTCCGACGTTGAGCCGACTGAACATTTCGAGCAGGCCGAACATGCCGAGCATGCCGCCCATTCGGGCAATCCGTTTTTGGCGCGTGTCGCCGTTACGATCGCTATTTTGGCGGTGATTGCCGCATTCATCGGCAGCCTTGAGACCATCGAGACGGCCGCCACCATCGACGCCAAGAGCCAGGCGACATTGTTTCAAGACAAGGCGACGGACAGTTGGGGCTTTTACCAGGCCAAAAGTCTCAAGAAAAATCTTTATGACATCGCCGCGGTTCTGGCCGGTCCCGGCGCCAACGCCGATAATTTCAAGGCGCAGGCGAAACACAACGAAGAAGACCAGGAATCGATCAGCCTAGCCGCCAAGACGCAGGAAGAATTGACGGAGCAAAGTCTGCGCTCCAGCGAGAAGCACGAACGCCGCCACAAGATCCTCACGATCGCGGTGACCCTGCTCCACATTTCAATCGCGATCGCGACGATCTCGATCATCCGCCAGGGCGCGCGCTGGCCATGGTATGCGGCGCTCGGCCTCGGCCTCTTGGGCTCAGCGGGCGCGGCCTTCGCCTATCTCTAGGCCGCGTCGGTCGCCAAAAACTCAGCGCGAGACGATCGCCGGTTCGCGTCGTCGGCGGACCGATCTGAAGCCAGACATTCTCATCCGTCTGCGACTGGCGTTTGACGAAATGATAATGCGTAGCGTCCCAGGGTTTGATCTGGTCGCTAAGATTGTCGAGCACGAATTCGCCGTGGTCGGTCTTCACTGTCAGGATCGCATGGCCTTCGTCATGCGTGTCCTTCACCACGGTCATCAGAAGCGCCTGACGGGGAAAACCGAGTTCGATCAGCAGCCGCCGCTTGAACATGGCGAAATCCTCGCAATCGCCCTTGCCATCCAGCGGATAATCCCATTGGTCGACGACATGCCAATGATCCCAGTCGGTGATCGGCGTGACCGTCTTGTTGACCCATTTGTTGATACGATCGATTGCCTTGAACGCGGCGGCGGAAAGGGTGATGTCGCGCGGCGCCAATTGGCCGTGCTCGCATTCGCCGGAATAGCGGCGGCAGAAATCGACCCAGCCAAAGGGTACGCTGGTCGCCTCGCCAATGGCTGCATAGCTCGCCTTGAGCACCGGCGCCTCTGCCGCCAGCGCGGTAGAGACACTCGCCAGAACCACAAGCGCCAGCGCGCCGGCGCGCGCCCCCCAAACCCCGAACATGCTGAAATCCCCCGCCTTTCGTCACGAGACGATGGGCGCGGGCGTTTGCGGGCGGCGTAAGCAATTCGTTCGAATTTTATCGAAACGGCTTTTTCGTATTCTAATAAAATCTAGCGAAACCAGTTAGTTACCGGATTACATTCAATTTTATCGATCATTTCCGGAGCGCGAAAACACACGCAAGAGCGGCCAGCGGCCTTGGCGGACCCCGCTGCCAGCCTCATATTCCTCGCATGTTTCCTGCGCGCTCGAGTCTGCGCCCTCCTCTTCCCGGATCCCTCATGTCCCTGTACGAACACCCCAGAGACCCGGCCGCGAACCCGCTGCCGCCAGTGATCACAACCGGGCAGCTTTCCCCCGAGGATGCCGCAGCCCTCGCCCGCGCGGTGGACCAGCTCGAGCACAAGAGCTTCGCCATGCGCATCGCCAGCGCTTTCGGCGGCGAGATCGAACGGTTGGGCAGAATGCTCCCGCATAACGTCACGAGCATCGTCGACCGCGCGGTCGAGGGCGCCGTCCGCACGGCCTTTACCGCGACCTTGCGCACCCTGCGGCCGCATGCGCTGACCGACCAGCGCGGCCTCCATAAGGCCGCCGTGACGCTTTCAGGCACACTGGGCGGCGCCTTCGGCATCGCGACGCTGCCGGTTGAACTGCCCTTCTCGACGATGGTCATGCTGCGCTCGATCGCCGCCATCGCCCGCGCCGCCGGCGAGGATCTTTCGCAGCCGGACGCGGCGCTCGCCTGCCTTCAGGTCTTCGCGCTCGGCGCCGGCAAGGAAAATCAGCTCGCGCTGGAGAGCAGCTATTTCTCGGTCCGCAGCGTGCTGGCCAAATCGGTCAGCGAGGCGGCGCGCTTTATGATCAACCGCGGCATTGCCGATGAGGGCGCGCCGGTCATTGCACGCCTGATCGGGCAGATCGCGGCGCGGTTCGGAATTGTCGTTTCCGACAAGCTCGCGGCGCAGGCTGTGCCCCTGATCGGCGCAGCCGGCGGCGGCGCAATCAACTTCGCCTTCATCGATCATTTCCAATCGGTCGCGCAGGGACATTTCACGGTCCGCAGGCTTGAGCGGGCCTATGGCCAGGCGCTCGTCCGCACCGAATATGACCGGTTGCTCGCCCAGAAGAACGCCAAGAACTGATCGTGAAGCACTAATCGTGAAGAACTAGTCCTTCGGCCAGAGCCAGGCGGCGCCGCGCACACCGCTGGAATCGCCATGCTCGGCCTGCAGCACGCGCGTCGTCATAACATCGGAAAAGGCATAGCGCGCCAGCAGCGGCGGCAGCATCTCGTAAAGCTGCGGGATTTTCGAGAGGCCGCCGCCGAAGACAATTGCTTCTGGATCGACAATGTTGATGACGACTGCCAGCGCCCGCGCCAGCCGGTCCACATAAATATCGAGCGTCGCCTGCGCCGCGGCATCGCCCGCCGCCGCGGCCGCGGCAATGTCGGTAGCGCTTAGTTCTTTCCCGGTGCGCTGGCGATATTCCGCCGAAAACGCCCCACCGCAAAGATACGTCTCGACGCAATCGTCCTGCCCGCAGAAGCAGCGGCGCGGCGCCAGCCGCCGCTCGATCTCGTTGAGCGGTAGCGGGATGTGACCCCATTCTCCGGCTATCTTGTTGCGGCCCGAAACGAGCTTGCCATCGATGACAAGGCCACCGCCGACGCCGGTCCCGAGGATCACCGCGAAGACGCTCGCAGCGCCTGCCGCCGCCCCGTCGACCGCCTCCGACAGGGCAAGGCAATTGGCGTCATTCTCCGTGCGAATCTCGCGGCCGAGCAGCTTGCCGATGTCAGCTACGAAGGGCTTGCCGTTCATCACCAGCGTATTGGAATTGCGCAGCAGGCCAGTCTTCGGCGAGATGGAGCCTGGCGTTGCGATGCCGAGGCTTGCCGTCTCGCCAAGGTCGGCTTCGACACTGAGTACGAGATCGCGGATCGCCGCGAGGATCGCCTCATAGTCGCCTGCAGGCGTCGGCTTGCGGCGGCGCTCGCGGACACTGCCATCATCGGCAAGCGCGATCGCCTCGATTTTCGTGCCCCCCAGATCGATGCCGATCCGCATCCTTCCTCCCTGAATTCCCGATCTTATTTGCTCTATATGGCGCCAAGCGGCGGCTGGAAAAGTGTGAAGCGGCCTTGGTGCGGAGGCAAGCTTGGCCGCCGTTATTGCGTCGCTTGTGCGCTGGCGGCGCTACACGCCGATATTGTCGATGAGCCTTGTCCCGCCGATCCGCGCCGCAACAAGCAGGCGGATCGGCCCGTCAGCGTGCGCGGTGACCGGCGCCAACGTATCGGCGTGCCGCGCCGCCACATAATCCACTGCAAAGCCTGCTTCGGTCAGGGCGTCGCGCGCGCTGTCGACGGCAGACTCGACCGGCGCGCCCTGCAAGATCGCCGCGCGGCAACGCTCAAGCGCAGCGTGAAGCAGCGGCGCAACTCTCCGCTCGTTCGACCCGAGATAGACATTCCGCGAAGACAGCGCGAGGCCATCCGCCGCGCGGATCGTCGGCGCGCCGACAATCTCGGCTTCGATGTTGAGATCGCGCGCCATCCGGCGAATCACGGCGAGCTGCTGATAATCCTTCTCGCCGAAAACCGCGACATCGGGCGCGGCCATGATGAGCAGCTTGGCGACGATCGTCGCAACGCCGGCGAAATGATCCGGGCGGAATTTGTCTTCGAGCCCGGCTGTCGCGGGCCCGCCAAGGCTTACCTTGGTGACGAAGCCCGGCGGATAGACCTCCGCCACCTCCGGCGCGAAAACCAGATCGCCGGCCGCCGCGGCGAAAGCCGCGATGTCCTGCTCGAAGCTGCGCGGATAAGCGGCAAAATCCTCGTTCGGCGCGAATTGCGTCGGGTTGACGAAGATCGACATGATAACCCGATCCGCGCGCGACCGCGCTCCCCGCACAAGCGACAAATGCCCCTCATGCAAGGCGCCCATCGTCGGCACCAGCGCGATCCGTGCGCCTTTTGCGCGCCAGCGCGCGACGGCGCTCCTTAAAGCTACGGCGTCGCGCGCGATCTCGATGCTCAATTCGGATGCCCTTCTCAGATACCTTTGGCGCGAATGGCGCGCCAGCGCGCGCCCTGCCCTGTCTCCGCGCCGCCGAAGGACGCCAGGAAGGCAATATAATCCTGCGGCAGCCCCTGCCCCTTCGCTCCCGCGAGAATGCTCTCCAGATAATCGGCGGCGGGCCGCCCCTCCGCTGTCTCGGCGCCGATATAGACGAGCGCGCGCACCGGCTGCGCGCCCTCGCGCAGGACAGGCTGGACGGCCTTGGTATAGAGGCCGCGGCCGACCTCCTCGAAACGATCGAGCCCCGGAACATCCGACAGCGCGAGGTCGAAGAGCACGCCCTCGACATTCGCATGCGGATCGCGCCGCACCGAGGCATAGCCCGACTTCATGATGAAGAACTTGTGCCGCGCCAGCCGCGCGCGGCCGAGCGGGCGCGAATTGGGCGCCCGCAGGCGCATGGCGGCGCTATCCATATTCGCGCCATAAGCGAAATAAAGCGGCATTTCGAGTCCGGGTCAGAACTGCACCCGGACCCTATAATCGCTGCCGCCGCTCCTGTCAGAATTTTTGCGTGAGCGCGCCGAAGAATCCCCGCCGCGGCCCATATTGAGGCGCGAAAACACCGATGCCGGAGCCGTCCCTGATCTCGTAGATATTGTCGAAAAGGTTGACGACGTCGAAGCGCAATTCCAGCGGCCCCAAGCCCGAATTGCCGGGCAATCGGAATTCATGCGAGATGCCGAGATTGACCTGCGTATAGGGCGCGACTGTGCCGGTATTGGCGAAACCGTTGCGCAAGCCGCTGCCGTAGATGAGATCGGCGCTGAATTTCGTTGCCTGCCAAAGATAGGACGCGCCGGCAGAAGCGGTCAGCGTCTGCGCGTGATCCGTGTAGATATAGTGATCCGAGATATAGGCGAGCTCGTCCGGATCGAAGAGATATTGGTTCGACGAGACCTGCGTCGCGCGCTGCCGCCCCCAGGCGAAATTGCCATAGGCCGAGAAATCGCCCATCTGATAATCGGCCTTGAGTTGGACGCCGGTATTATAGGCCTTGGCGTAGTTGAACGCGGTCAGCACCAGGGCCTGACCGAATTGCCCGTCGTCGAGCAGATTGGTCGCGCGCTTATAATAGGCATCCACACCTGCGCTCAGACCGGGCAGCAACTTCTGATCGACACCCGCGTCGAAATAATCTGAACGCTCCGGCCGCACCGGGCTCGATTCATTCACGCCCGGCGCGGCGGTTGTGTTTGCATAAAGCGCGAGATTGGTCGGCGCCGCCAGCGCCTGCTCCGGCGGCGTGAAATAGCGTGCATAGCCCGCGTGGAACGTCGTCCCGACGAAGGGCTTGTATGTGAGACTGATGCGCGGGCTGAGCTGGTTGGTGGAGACATAGGCGTCCATCTGATCGAAGCGCAGGCCGCCGTTTAACGTCAGCTGATCGGTGAGGCGCCACTCGTCCTGCGCATAGATCGAGCCGAGCCAGCCGAGCTTGCTGCTGGAATCATTGACGGCGAAGGGTGTTTCCTGATCCGGGCCTGTGGTCGGCAGCACCAGATCATTGTTGATTGAATCCGTTGATTCGCCGCTCACCTCAAAGCCGAAGCGGATCGTATGCGGGCCGAGATGATAGGCGGCATCGCCCTGAAAGCCGTTGAGCAGGCTGTCGCGCTGCACGTCCGAGGCGACGCCGTTGAAGATGATGTCGCCAAGTGAATCGGGCACGAAATGCAGCGTCGAGTAGCGCGAGAAAAAGGCAATCTGCGCATCGATCGGACCGGCGGATTTCTGCCAGGCGGCGACATTGTAGAAATTCCGCTCCACCTGATTTTCATTGAGCAGCGATGAATTGAAATCGCTGATGCCGTCGACGGTATAGGCCGGCGTCTGTCCCGGCGAATTGGGAATTTCGTAGGAACTCACCGAGGTGCCGCTGATAACACTGAACCGGCCACCGTCACCGAGAAGAGTCGAGGCATAACCAAAGAACTTTCCCTGCGCCGTGAGATCATGGATCGCGTCGTAATCCGGAGTTGGATTTTCGATGCCGACATTGTTGGTCAGCAATTGCCCGGTAACATAGAACTGCGTATTGCCGATCGTACCGCCATCATCGAAGCTCGGGTTGAGCGTTGCATGGCTGCCGCCATAGACGGTCAGGCTGCCGCCCGGCTGATATGTCCCGCTGCGCGTCTGGATATCGACCACGCCTGCGGTGTGCAGGCCATATTGGGCCGGCAAAGCGCCGTCGAGCAGTGTCAAGGAGCTGATAAAGCGCGTCTGCAGCATCAGGCCGAAGCCTGAGACGCCATCGGGCAGCAGAATGTCGTTGATCCGGTATTGCACATTGGCGTGCTCGTTACGGATGTGCAGATCGCCGCTCGCCGCCGAATCCTGCGAGACGCCCGGCGCCTGAAGCAGAACCTTTTCCACAGGCGTATCCTGCCCCTGCGGCAGGTTATTGATCGTCGTTTCGTCGATTTTGTAGGAGTTGGCGCCGACCGGCGCGAAGATATTCGCACGCGCGGCGTCGAGCGCCTCAGTCTTCACCAGTACATCGTGGCTTGGCGCCAGCGGCGATTGGCTTTCCCCTGCTGCCGTCACGTCGACTTGCGGCAGAGCCTGCTGGGCCTTGACCCCGTTGGCAGCAACAAGGGCCGCAGCCCCCGGCCACGACCCGAAACAAAAACGACAAACGCACGAGCCCCCCGATCCCATAGAATGTATACGTTATATTATTACATTTGTGAAACCGAGGCTGTCAATCGCGAGGGCTTGCGGCGCCTGCTCGACGGCAATGAAAAAGGCGCGACGTTGCCGCCGCGCCTCAATCTGTTCCTGTCTGGGGGCGATCTTTAGGACTTCGCCTTTTCCAGCGCTTCGAGCGCCTGAGCGAAGCCGCGCAGCGAGAACTGGATCGCGAGATTGCGTCCCGCAGCCTCGGTAAAGGTCAGTCGTCCGGTATCGGCTTCAATCGCACGCCAGCTCTTCAGGCTCTCGGGGGAGACGGTCGTATCGGCAAAGCAGCCACCGGGGAAGCAGCGCTTCCAGACGAGCGCGATGGTCGGATCGCCATCCTTGGCTTTGATCCCTGGCGCAACCGGGATGTAGACATTCGGCGGGAAGATGGCGGTAATCCGATATTGCTTCTTATCGGTGCCCATCGGGTGACCGATGCCGATGCGAGCGATCGGGCTTTGCTGATTCTGCGGAATGACCAATTCCTCGATCTCACAAATCTTCTCGCCTTTGGCGACGTCGGCGCGGCGCTCACACTGCAGGGTCCAGGCGCCGTAAGTGGCCGTCGTCGTCTCCGGCTGCGAACTGACTGGCGGCGGCTTCTTGTCCTGAGCGAACCCGGCGGAAGCGACGAATTGCACGAGCGCAAATGAAATCAGCAAAGTTCCGAAGCGACGCACGATCTTACTCCTCAACTGATGGCATGGCTTTAGGCGCAGCCTCCGGCCGGGTCAACATAACCCGGCGAGAATATTTCCCGCGCCGTCGCCGGTCAGTCCGCCTCGTCGCTGGCATCGGCCAACAACTCGCGCGCCAGCGCCCGCGTTATGGCGCCGCCGCGCGCCAAAGCCATCCGGTCGAGGGCCTCCACCACCGCCCGTGCGACACCGAGCGAGCGTTCGATGTGCAATGCGATATAATCCACGACAGGCGCATCGACGCGCAATTGGCGATCGCGAAACAGCTTTTGCAGAACCGCGCGCAGCAGTTCATCGTCCGGCGCGCCGAGTTCGGCGACCGGCGCGAGCCGCAGGCGTGAGACAAGGTCGGGCGTCGTCAAACCCCAGAGGTCCGGCGGCCGCGCTGCCGTCAACAGCAGACTTTGCTTTTCCTGCCGGGCGAGATTGAAAAGATGAAACAGCGCCGCCTCGGCGCCGCCGAGGGCATCGGCATCATCGACCGCCAGGGCCGGCTTTACGGTCAGGGCCGCAAGGCTCGCCACGTCCGACCCGGCGAGGCGCGCCCCGGAAAAAATTTCCGCCCCTGCCCGCGCCGCCCAGATCGCTGCCAGATGACTTTTGCCGCTCCCCGGTCCACCGACGAGCAGCAAAATATTGTCCGGCCAGTGCGGCCACGCCTCAATCATCTGCAGGGCCGCCGAATTCGATTGCGAGACGAGGAAATCGGTGCGGGAGAAATGCGGCTCGACCGGCAATTCGAGGCCGAGTTGCTGCCAGCGCGGAACGCGCGGTCCGAACCTCATCTCACTGCTCGTCCGGCGCCTTCAAAGTCTTCGGCAAGATAAGCGCATGCGCTTCGGGAAAGTTCGTATAAAGTTCGCTGGCGCGATATTGCTGAACCGCAAAACGCAGAAGCACGCCCACCGCCGCGGCGACCGGCACGGCGATAATAAGACCGGTGAAGCCGAGCAGACTGCCGAAGGCGAGCAGCGCGAACATCAGCCAGACGGGATGCAGACCAACCTTGTCGCCAACAAGCTTCGGGGAGATCACATTGCCCTCGAGAAACTGGCCGACAACGACCACGCCCATCGCAGAAGCGAACAATGTCCAATGCGGCCAGCCCTGCACGAGCGAAATGATCGCCGCCGCGACGAGCGCCGTCATCGAGCCGACATAGGGGATGAAGCTCAGGAAGCCGGCGGTTATGCCGATGAGCAGACCGAAATTGACGCCGACGATCGTCAGGCCGAGACCATACCAGAGGCCGAGGAACAGGCAGACCAACGATTGTCCGCGCAGAAAACCCGACATGGTGGTATCGATCTGATGCGCGAGATGATGCACGACACCGCGATAGCGCGGCGGGATGAGACCGTCGACGGCCGCGATCATGCGGTGATAATCGAGCAGCATGTAGAACGCGACGACCGGCGTCACTACCAGCAGTGACGCGAGACTGATAAGCGCCGCACCGTGGCTGACAACCGAATTGAGCGCGCCCGCCAGCCACCCTGCCGCCTGGCCGGCGATATCGTTGAGGCTAGTCTTGATGTCCGGCATGCTGGTGCTGCGCAATCCCAGCTTGTGCAGTAGCGGCGTGGCAAATTCCGTGTTGAGCTTGCTGGCGGCGGCGGCGATTAGGCCTTGCAATTTGTTGAGCAGCGCGGGCAACACCTGGATGAAGGCCGCGAACTGGTGCGTCAACGCCGGCACGAGGAGAACCAGAATAAGCGCCAGAACGACGACGAACCCGAAAAGAATGACGAGCGTCGCCGCCAGCCGGTTGAGTCCCAGGCGCTGCAAATGCACGGCCAACGGATCGAGCAGATAGGCGATGACGAAGGCCGCGGCGAAGGGCAGGATCACGCCGTTGAACAGCCACAGCAGCATGACAAGGCACGCCAGGGTCGCAAACCAGAAGACGATCTGCCACTCGATCCGCATGCGAACGACCTCACCACGCCTTGGGTCTGAGACGATGCCTTACAGGCTCATGTGTCTTGCCCACCCAGCCAGATAGGCTGCCAGAGAGGCCAGCGTCAATGCCGCGACGGCAAGGGTGCAGACGAGAAACAGCGGCCCAAGCGTAAACTGGAATGCCTTGGCGCCAAGCACCGCCGCCGCGAAGCCGATCTGCGCCGTCGTATTCGCTTTGGAGATCCACAGCGGGCGGATGGCCACCGGCTTGTTCATCAACCAGGAAATCATGAACGCGCCGATGATCATGACATCGCGCGCGACGACGAGGATCGTGAGCCACGACGGAACCGCGCCGAAAACCGCCAGCGCGACGTAGATGGAAATGAGCAGCGCCTTGTCGGCGAGCGGATCGAGATAAGCCCCGAGCTCCGTCTGCAGGTTGAAGGTTTTGGCCAGCCACCCGTCGATGGCGTCGGAAATGCCGGCGGCGATGAAGATCAGGCAGGCTTCCGTCCAACGGCCGGCGGAAATCATCGCGATAACGATCGGCACGAGACAAAGCCGCGCCAGCGTGATGAGATTAGGCAGACTGGTGTAGGTGGTCATGATCCTCCCAAAAAGCGTGCGACTCATACCGGCGCAAGTTAATGACATTATCTGGCGCGGGATAAGGCATTGAAGTCTACGCGTTTCGCAAGGCGGGGCAGCCCGGAACCGCTGCGCGCTTTGCCCCTGACGTGTCGCTTCCAAATGCTTGAGCTTCCAAGCGCTTGATATGTCCAAGGCGACGGGTTAGGGCTGCCGTCAGGACGGGGCAGAGATGGCATCGAAAAAGGGCAATTCGAGCGGGCGGCCGCTGACGTATGCGGATGCGGGCGTCGATATCGATGCCGGCAACGCGATGGTCGAAAAAATCAAGCCTTTGGTGCGCGGCACGCGGCGTCCGGGCGCCGACGCCGAAATCGGTGGCTTCGGCGGCTTGTTCGATCTCAAGGCGGCGGGTTTCAGTGATCCGATCCTCGTTGCGGCGAATGACGGCGTCGGTTCGAAGGTCAAGCTTGCGGTCGAGAGTAACATTCACCATTCGATTGGCATCGATCTCGTCGCGATGTGCGTCAACGATCTCGTCGTTCAGGGCGCAGAGCCGCTGTTCTTCTTGGATTATTATGCGACCGGCCATCTCGAAGCCGATGTCGGGGCCGAGATCGTCGCCGGTATCGCGCAGGGCTGCCGCGAGGCCGGCGCCGCGCTGATCGGCGGCGAAACCGCCGAGATGCCCGGTCTTTACGCCGGCAAGGATTATGATCTCGCCGGCTTTGCTGTCGGCGCCGCCGAGCGCGGGCGGCTGCTGCCGCGGCCGGACGTCGCCGCCGGCGACATTGTCCTCGGGCTTCACTCCTCGGGTCTGCATTCAAACGGATTTTCGCTGGTGCGGCGGATCGTGGCGGACGCCGGGCTGGCGCTGGATGGCCCCGCGCCTTTCGCCTCGCAGATCTCGCTCGCGGAAGCCCTGCTGATCCCGACGCGGATCTATGTCCGCCAGATTCTTCAGGCTTTGCGTGCCGGCGCGCCGATCAAGGCGCTGGCGCATATCACCGGCGGCGGCTTTCCCGACAACCTGCCGCGGGTGCTGCCGGACAAGCTTGGAATCCGGCTCGATCTCGCGGCCATACCAGTGCCGCCGGTCTTCCGCTGGCTCGCCGCCGAAGGGCCGGTGGCCGAAACCGAGATGTTGCGCACTTTCAATTGCGGAATCGGCATGGCCGTAATCGCCGCAGCCGATTCGGCGGACGCCGTAGCCGAAGCCCTGCGCGCGACGGGCGAAGAGCCGGTACAAATCGGCGAAGTCGTCGTGGCCGCAACCGGGCCGCGCGTCACCACCACCGGGCGGCTGGCGCTGTGAGCCGTCGGCGCACGGCGATCTTTATTTCCGGTCGCGGCTCGAACATGCGCAGCCTGGTCGAAGCGGCGCGGGCGCCGGATTATCCCGCCGAAATCGCCCTCGTCCTCTCCAACCGGCCCGAGGCTGAAGGACTCGCTTACGCGCGGGCGCTCGGCGTCCAGACCGCCGCCGTCGATCACAAAATCTACGCCGGCCGCGCGGAATTCGAGAAGTCGGTGCAAATCCTGCTCGATCTGCACCGAATCGAACTGATCTGTCTCGCCGGGTTCATGCGGCTGCTGACGCCGGGGTTCGTCCGCGCCTGGGAAGGCAGGCTGCTCAACATCCACCCTGCTCTGCTGCCCGCCTATCGCGGCCTGCATACCCATGAACGGGCGCTCGCCGATGGCGTCAAAATCCACGGCTGCACCGTGCATTTCGTCGTGCCGGAGATGGATGAAGGGCCGATCATCGCCCAGGCCGCTGTCGCCGTGCTCGACGACGATACGCCGGACGCATTGGCGGCCCGCGTGCTGGCGCAGGAGCATGTCATCTACCCCGCCGCTCTGGCCGCAGTCGCGAGCGGGCGGGTGCATGTCGCCGGCAACCGGACGAGGCTCGACGCGCCGAATCAGGATTTCGCGCCACTGCAGGTGCCGAAGATCGGGTAAGCCAGTCTGCCAGCACTAGCCCGGCGTTATGGCGTCCAGGCTTCGTAATCGCCCGTCGCGGCGGGGCGCACGCCTGTCGCCAGCGTCGAGCCCTGCGGCCGCCAGGCTTGCGGCGTGCCCGTCAGATTCGGCTCATAGGGCAATTGCCAGTCGCGCGGCTTATAATTGTCGTCGGGCGGCGCGATGTCGGTCGTGTGGTGCAGCCAGCCGTACCAGCCGGTCGGCGTCGCCGAGCCTTCCGCATAGCCGTTGTAGATCACCCAGCGGCGCTGAAATCCCAGCGTGGGATCGATCGCTCCGCCGCGCGTGCGGTAATAGCGATTGCCGAATTCATCCTGGCCGACCAGTTCACCCTTACGCCATGTATAGAAGAGCGTGTTGAACGTGGCGCCCTGCCACCAGGTGAAGATACGCGTGAGCCACACCATGAGGTCGGTCCCGTAAGCCGTGCTGCGCCGCAAATATGCCGATCGGGCGGCAATTGTCCACACGCAACCAATTCTCATGCGCCGGAGCAAGCTTCGCCCACGTTTGGCGGCCGATTCTCGCATTTCCAGACTCCCGAGTTTGTGGATGAATCCGGCCCCGCCTGTTGATGGTGGGGATAGCGCGGATGACCCGCCGAAAAGCGCCGCTGACGGTTGCGGCGCACCCCCCTCGGGGTCAAGATCAGCCTGCCGTGGCGCGCTTGAATTTTTAACCGTTTGCACAATATTTTGTATCTAGGCTTCGCGTGCCTACTAGCATTAGGCTTGAACTACGGCGCGCGAGTCGGACGGCTCCGGCGCTACGATCTAAAGGGGCGCGGGACGGGAAACCTCCCGCGTGGGGCACTATCTTCATCATTCGGGGCCAGAAAACATGCGAATTGAGCGGCGCTACACCGACTGAAAACCAATCGCCCTATGCGGCGATCGAATTCCGCACGACTCAGCAGCGAGATCCGCAATCCGGACGGCTCGATCGTGTTCGCCCTCGACGGCATCGAGGTGCCCGGCGGCCTGGAGCCAGGTCGCGGCCGACGTGCTGGCGCAGAAATATTTCCGCAAGGCCGGCGTCCCGGCGCGGCTGAAGCCGGTCGAAGAGCACAACGTTCCCGCATTCCTCTGGCGCTCGTGCCGCCGACGAGGAGGCGCTGGAAGAGCTGCCGAAGGCCGAGCGCTACGGCTCCGAAATCTCCGCCCGCCAGGTCTTCGACCGGCTCGCCGGCGCCTGGACCTATTGGGGCTGGAAGGGCAAATATTTCGACACCGAGGCCGACGCCCAGCGCCTTCTACGACGAATTGCGCTTCATGCTGGCGCAAGCAGATCGCCGCGCCCAATTCGCCGCAATGGTTCAACACCGGCCTGCACTGGGCCTATGGCATCAATGGCCCGAGCCAGGGCCATTATTACGTCGATTTCGAAACCGCCAAGCTCGTGAAGTCGAAATCGGCCTACGAGCATCCGCAGCCGCATGCCTGCTTCATCCAGTCCGTCGCCGACGATCTCGTCAACGAGGGCGGCATCATGGACCTCTGGGTGCGCGAGGCGCGGCTGTTCAAATACGGCTCCGGCACCGGCTCGAATTTCTCCAAGCTGCGCGGCGAGAACGAGAAGCTCTCGGGCGGCGGCAAATCCTCCGGCCTCATGTCCTTCCTCAAGATCGGCGACCGCGCCGCCGGCGCGATCAAATCCGGCGGCACGACGCGGCGCGCCGCCAAGATGGTCGTCGTCGATGTCGATCATCCCGATATCGAGGCTTACATCGACTGGAAGGTGAAGGAAGAAGAGAAGGTCGCCGCGCTCGTCGCCGGCTCCAAGATCGTCAAGAAGGCGCTGAAGGCGATCCTGCGCGCCTGCGTCAATTGCGAGGGCCCGGACGACGATTGCTTCGACCCGGAGAAGAACCCGGCGCTGAAGACGCGAGATCAAGCTCGCGCGCAAGCGCGTCCGTGCCGGACAGCATGATCAAGAAGATCATCCAGTTCGCGCGCCAGGGCTATAAGGACATCGCCTTCGACACCTATACGACCGATTGGGATTCGGAGGCCTATCTCACCGTCTCCGGCCAGAACTCGAACAATTCGGTGCGCGTCACCGATGACTTCCTGCGCGCGGTCGAAGCGGACGGCGACTGGACGCTGACGCGCCGCACCGACGGCAAGGTGCACAAGACGCTGAAGGCGCGCGATCTCTGGGAGAAGATCGGCTATGCCGCCTGGGCCTCCGCCGATCCCGGCCTGCAATATCACACGACGATCAACGACTGGCACACCTGCCCGGCCGCGGGCCCCATCGTCGCGTCGAACCCCTGCTCGGAATATATGTTCCTCGACGATACGGCCTGCAATCTCGCCTCGCTGAACCTGTTGCCAGTTCCGCGATCCGCAGACCAAGCGAGTTCGACATCGAATCCTACGAGCACGCGGTGCGGCTGTGGACCATCGTGCTCGAAATCTCGGTGCTGATGGCGCAATTCCCGTCGAAGGAGATCGCCCGCCTCTCTTATGAATACCGCACGCTCGGCCTCGGCTATCGCCAATATCGGCGGCCTGCTGATGTCGTCCGGCATCGCCTATGATTCGCGACGAGGGCCGCGCCATCTGCGCCGCGCTCTCCGCGATCATGACCGGCATCGCCTATGCGACCTCGGCCGAGATGGCGCGGCGAGCTCGGCGCCTTCGCGAACTATCGCCGACAACCGCGAGGCGCATGCTGCGCGTCATGCGCAACCATCGCCGCGCCGCGCATGGCGAGGCCGCCGGCTATGAGAAGCTCGCGACCGCGCCGGTGCCGCTCGATCACGCCGCGCTGCCGCAGGCAACGCGCTCGGCGAACATGCCATCGCCGCCTGGGACAAGGCGGTCGACGCTCGGCGAGCAGCACGGCTATCGCAACGCGCAGGTCACCGTCGTCGCGCCGACCGGCACGATCGGCCTCGTCATGGATTGCGACACGACCGGCATCGAGCCCGATTTCGCGCTGGTGAAATTCAAGAAGCTCGCCGGCGGCGGCTATTTCAAGATCATCAACCGCGCCGTGCCCGAGGGTCTGCGCGCGCTCGGCTATCGCGACATCCGAGATCGCCGAGATCGAGGCCTATGCGGTCGGCCACGCGCTCGCTGCGCCAGGCGCCGGCGATCAATCCCGCGACGCCTCAAGGCCAAGGGCTTCACCGACGAGAAGATCGACGAGCTTGAGAAGACGCTGGCCTCGCGCCTTCGACATCAAGTTCGTCTTCAACAAATGGACGCTCGGCGCCGACTTCCTCGCCAACACCCTGAAGGTGCCGGCAGAGAAGCTCGACGATCCGACTTTCGATCTGCTCGCCTTCCTCGGCTTCTCGCAAGGCCGAGATCGAAGCCGCCAACATCCATGTCTGCGGCGCCATGACGCTCGAGGGCGCGCCGCATCTGAAGCCCGAGCATTATGCCGTCTTCGATTGCGCCAATCCCTGCGGGCGCATCGGCAAGCGCTATCTCTCGGTCGAGAGCCACATCCGCATGATGGCGGCGGCGCAGCCCTTCATCTCCGGCGCGATCTCGAAGACGATCAACATGCCGAACGATGCGACGGTCGAGGATTGCAAGGAAGCCTATATGCTCTCCTGGCGGCTCGGCGCTCAAGGCCAATGCGCTCTATCGCGACGGCTCGAAACTCTCGCAGCCGCTCAACAGCCAGCTCATCGCGCGACGAGGACGACGAGGACGAGGAGGCGTCGAGGCTGCTCGTCGCCGCCAACGCTCCGGCGCGCGCGACGCGTCGTCGCCGAAAAGATCGTCGAGCGCATCGTCGAGCAGATCGAACGCATGTGCGCGAGCGCGAGCGCCTGCCCGACCGGCGCAAGGGCTATACGCAGAAGGCGGTCGTCGGCGGCCACAAGGTCTATCTGCGCACCGGCGAATATCAGGACGGGCGGCTCGGCGAAATCTTCATCGACATGCACAAGGAGGGCGCCGCCTTCCGCTCGCTGATGAACAATTTCGCCATCGCCATCTCGGTCGGCCTGCAATATGGCGTGCCGCTCGAGGAATATGTCGATGCCTTCACCTTCACGCGCTTCGAGCCGGCGGGCCTCGTGCAGGGCAATGACGCGATCAAGAACGCGACCTCGATCCTCGACTATGTGTTCCGCGAACTCGCGATCTCCTATCTCGGCCGCAACGATCTCGCCCATATCGACCCGACCGACATCGGCCATGACGTGCTCGGCAAGGGCGAGGCGCAGAGCCGCGCGCCGCGAAGGCTCGCGCTATCGTCTCGAAGGGCTTCGTCCGCAACAAGGCCGACAAGCTGATGCTGGTGCAGGCCGCGGCGGGCGGCCAGACGACGGCGCTGAAGAAGAATCTCGAAAACGAGATCGAGGCCGAACTCGGCGCGCTCGACTGGTCGGTCGCCCAGAGCAGACCAGCGTCGCGGACCGCCGCAACGAAGCGCGGATGAAAGGCTACACCGGCGAAGCCTGCCCCGAGTGCAACAATTTCACTCTGGTGCGCAACGGCACGTGCCTGAAGTGCGACACCTGCGGCGCGACGACGGGGTGCAGTTAACGAAGTCCGCCGCGCGCACGAAAATTAGATTGTTCATCTCGCGCGTCCCATTAATCGCAGCGAGAGGCGGTCAAAAGTGTTGGAGAAGTCGCGAATGCGGGACGCCAGCGCGTGGAAATAATCATCTCGATGCGGTGCTTCACCAACTTTATCGAGAGATTGAAAAAAACGGAAAACCGCATGGAGGATCGCGCGGCGATACACGTGAGCTTCTCGCAGTCGCCTACGCATCTTGAAGCCACGTTCGCGCATAAGCAGGTCCGAGAACCGTGGGAAGCCTTTCAGCGCAATTGGCGAGTTGCTTTGGTACCTCTCCGGGTGAGATAAGGTTTCGATTTTATCAAGCCAAGATGTTTCCAAGTACGTTAAGAACGCTGTGGACGGCATAATCGGGCGCTTATGGCCGGCGCTTTTAAGCAATGCAGAGGCGGGATCAATCAATTTGACAGTGTCGAACGCCTACTTCTTGAAAAGCCCTGGTCGCGGCGGGCCGTAATTCAACTGTTTAACGCCGAAGACATAGAACACCATCAGAAAGAGGTTCCTTGCACAACGACGCTGCAATTCCATTTACGTCAAGGGCGCCTGCACCTATCCGTCACTCTGCGCTCGAATGATGCTTATTGGGGTCTCCCACACGACGTCTTTTGCTTCACTATGATCCAGGAAATGATGGCGCATCAGGGCTCAGGAGTTCGATATAGGATAGGAATATTACCAATACGGTCCGCAGCTTGCAAGTCTACGATAGCTTTCTCATCGCGATGCGGGAATACATTAAGGAAGGCTCTCAACAGACGATTGAGATGCCGCTGAAGCCAGCCGGAAACCCGTTCGCGCTTATTGACTATTTTTGGCCGTCGAGCAGCGCCTTCGCGGTGGCGAGGCGTTTCATACAGCAACGGAGATGCATGAGCCCTATTGGGCCGACATCGTCCGCCTTCTGCAATTCTTGGGCTCGGGAGTGAGCCGGCGGGAATTACGCTAACGTTACGCAGAGCTGCGTTCGGCATATCGCGTCGGCGTTATATCGGCCCTATGTTGAGGGGAGCGAGGCGCTTGGGAACTCACTCGGGCACCGAACGAAACGACGCGAGCAGCGCGCACGATTAAAGATGTGGACATGAGGAGTGCTGATCGCAACGCATTTTCAATGAACTCAAAGCTGGAAGAGGCTCTCATTAGGATTCAAAGGGCTTCCCGACACGGCGACGATCGACACCCTTCTCTCAGTTCGTTGGCGAGCCGCCGCCGCGAGGATTATTACAAGCGGGTTAGACGAAGAAAATCTCCGCGCAACGCGCAGATCCGAACAACCCATCATTTGATGCGGAACGCGCAGTCGCCTTCCATGTGCAGCAAGGCAATATCGACGAAGCAGGATGGCTCGCATTTTTGATGACGCACTTTGCGCGCCGACCGGACACCCATTGGCTACGGCTGCAAGACGTTTATGGGTGTCTTGGTGCGGGCATATGGGATTGGGCAAGTGTGAGCAGCAACCCAAGCTCATTCTTCCAATGGCTTGACACCAACTGGGAAGGTATCCGCGGGGCCTTTGGCAACCACCGCAAGTACGAAAGCTTGCGTCCAACGGCCACGCGCTCGATGAAGAAGGCCGTGGCCGATTATTTGGCGTGGATTGGACCCGGCGGCCATGCTGCATTTTTCGCTAACGCCGTGCACAAAGCTGGAAACGACCCGTATAAAATCTTCGACTATCTTTATGGGACGATGAAAGTCACTTCGTTCGGGCGCCTTGCGAAGTTCGACTATCTCAGTCTCTTAGGTCGCTATGGCGTGGCTCCCATAGAAGCAGGCATTGCATATCTCGATGGAGCGACGGGGCCAGGCCGTGGTGCACGGCTTCTTGTTGATGGAAATGCAACAAGCACGACTACAAACGCGGATTTGCAAACAAAGTAGATGCGTTGGATGCACGGCTTAAATGTTGGGATGACGGTGATGGAGGATGCGTCTCTGTAATTGGCAGAAAAGTTCGCGCCACTTCATTCATTACAAAGGCTAATCGATGACGGTTTTGAGATCGTTCCACTTCCAATGCCGTTTCAGGTAATTCATCTGATCACGCCGAATTCTTTCATGGTGCTGCATTTGGCCGACAATTAGGTCCGGGCGATACTCCGGCTGACACACTAAAGCGGATCACCGCATCCATCTCGGGTTCGAGTCCCTCGAATTCTAGTTCTCGGCTCTCGGGGATGATGCACCGTGAAGCAAACTCGTTCGCCTCGCGCTCGGTATCGTTCAGCTCATCCATATCGTCGTCGACGAAAGTCTGTGTGCCGTGCATTATGAGGTGACCGATCTCGTGAAAAACCGTGAACCAGAACTTATCGTCGGAGAGGCCACGGAAGCTAAGCAAGATCATCGCTTTATCTGACGCGACCATTCGACTAGCCCCCGACGCTCGACAGCCCTCCGGGGCCCTCTTAACTAGGACGGCCACACCCGCCGCCGCGCAGAGCTCCCGAAGTTTCGGTAGGAACAGCTCAGGCCGTCTAACCTTGGAAAGCTGCGAATTTCTATTAATCGATCCTGCAGATTGCCGGCATTCCAGGGACTGATCCAGAATCCGCGCCGAGTTCACCGGACCTAAGCCACATCAGCACTGCGCTGTTTTCGGAATCGAAGGCTTGCGACGTTCGGAAAAGAGTGTCGGAACATATTCTGCCATACCTCGTCTCCCAAGCCTTGATCGTACCGACATTGAAGAAGATAAGTCGGCGACGAACTTCGTTCGACGCCTGTCGTCGGACAGCCGGCCTTTGGGGCGTTCTCCAGGAACTGGAAGCTGCAGCCACGCATCGGCTTCCTCGGCCATGGCGCGATCGACGGCGCGATTAAGGGCTGCCTCATAGTTGGATTGTCGCTTCAACCAAAAAGAGACAGTGCCGCCCAACAACCCGCTCAACGCAGTCGCGGCTGCCTTATCAATAGCGACGGTACCGTCCAGTAATCCACTCAATGCCGTCATACCACCGTGGAGGTGGCCCGGCAACGACATGCACGGGAACTCCTGCGACGTATCATCAACGTTCGCAAAAATCCCCGGGCTTCGAGAACCAAGTCGGGCGTGAACTCTTGTCCGTCCGTCATGGCAACCTCGAGATTTCTACCAGTTTCAACCTTGTAACGCTCGCCCAGACGACATGACCATCAGCGTCGCGTTCAAAACGTTCGCCCGCCGCGGACCAGTGCCGCACGATAGTCTGAACCAACCGTAACGAAAAGCGAATCATCCAAAGAAATTATGGGCTGTATCCCAAGTAAGTCGATCAACCCTAAGGCGTTGTCAAAAGCCATCATATCCGAAATAAACGTCACGAGAGCTTCAGCGGTAATGCGTCCAAATACTTGTTCAGCGCGTTGCAGATCAATGCACGTGTCCAGGAGCGATTGATCTTCGAACGAAAGGATGATCAACGCCGACGTCCCCGGATGCACCCGGCGGCAGGCCGCATGGCGCTAGAGCGCATACGATTAGAGCGTTTCACGCTCATTGAGGAAGCGGCGATCCCTGCGGCTTTGTCTGCTGTTTTGCTCGGATCGCATCGATCCGATCCCAATTCCGCTCAAGTTCTTGGTCGCCCGCCTCATCCATATTGACGCCGGACGCGCTGCACAAGCTTGCCAAGGTGACAAGCACGCCACCAACCTCTTGGTTGAGTTGCCCTTGCGGTCGCCCGAACACGTATTCCACCAAGGCGATCGCGTCCTCGCGCGAACACCGCTCGCTTGCGCCAGCTCCAAAGCTTCTTCGAGGAACGATGGGTTCGCTCACCTTGATTAGCTCTGACGGCAGGCCGACGTATACGACCACTCCTCCACTCGGCGCTGATACGAAGTAACGTCCGTGGTCATTCGCTCTTCCTATCGGCGCACATGCGGCCAGAATTGTCATTTTAGGGAACATCTCATAAATTTTTATCGAGCAATTCGCATAGCCCCGAGTATACTTGGCCCTCAAGAAATGGTCGGCGGGCCGCCGACGGAATTGGGGAGTTCGCCCTTTCCGCCCTATATAGGCAAAATCTCCCTTCCGAAATTGCCCACCGAGACCGATCTGCATGGAAATCACGTCCCCCGACACGGCGGCGCAGGCGCCGGCAAAGCTCGACCGGCGCGCGATTTTCGGCGCCACCGTCGGCAACATGCTCGAATTCTACGACTTCATCACCTACGCCTTTTTCGCCATCCAGATCGGGCACACGTTTTTCCCCTCGCATAACCAATATGCGAGCCTGATGCTGTCGCTCGCGACATTCGGCGTCGGCTTCGTCACGCGGCCGATCGGCGGCGCCGTCCTCGGACTTTATTCGGACAAGGTGGGACGCCGCCCCGCCATGATGCTGAGTTTCACGCTGATCGGCATCTCCCTCGTCGTGCTGGCCTTGACGCCCTCCTATGCCGCCATCGGCATTGCCGCGCCGATCATCGCCATCCTCGCCCGCGCCGTCGAAGGTTTCTCGCTCGGCGGCGAGGTCGGGCCGACGACGGCCTATCTGCTGGAAGCCGCGCCTGTCGAGCATCGCGGCCTTATCGTCTCCCTCCAGCCCACCAGCCAGCAGATCGCCGCGACCGCCGGCGCGCTGGTCGGCTTCATCCTCTCGAAAGTGATGACCGAGACGGCGCTCGATTCCTACGGCTGGCGCATCGCCTTCCTGATCGGCGCCATCACCCTGCCCTTCGGCTTCTGGGCGCGGGCGCGGATGCCTGAAACGCTGCATCTGCGGGAGCACGACGCGCCGGCCGTCGATCACGACGTTTCCGATCTCGATCTGCTGCGCGGCCAGACGCGGCTTCTGTCGCTCGGGCTGCTCGTGCTGGCGAGCGGCACGATCGTCACCTACGTCACCAATTACATGACGACCTATGCGGAGCGCACGCTGCATGTCGCGACGGACCTTGCCTTCGCGACGACAGTGGTCAGCAATGCGCTTGGCATTGCCGCCGCGCTTCTCGGCGGCTGGCTGGCCGACCGGATGGGGCGGCGGCCGCTGATGATCTGGCCGCAGCTTGCGACGCTTCTCCTGACCTATCCGGTCTTCCTCTGGATCGTGGACTCGCGCAGCGCCTGGGCGCTTCTCGGCGGCTTCGGCCTGCTGTCGCTGGTCGGCACCATTCCCTACAGCGCCTTCTATGTCGCGCTGGTCGAGGGCCTGCCCAAGAGCATCCGCGGCCGCGCCTTCGCGACGCTTTACGCCGTCGCCATCGCGGCCTTCGGCGGCACGGCGCAATTGGTCGTGACCTGGCTGCTGCACGTCACCGGCAATGCGCTGGCGCCAGCCTGGTATCTGCTGCTCGCCGGCGCCGTCGGACTTTTCGCCATGATCCTGATGCGCGAGACGGCGCCGCACAAAAAGGGCCTCTACGCCGCATAGAAAAGCGCCCCGAAACGATTGTCTCGGGGCGCTTCTTATGGAGTGTCCGATTCCTGTGGAATCTTAGACGCGCTTATATCTTTTTAATCGCATCGGATTTGCCCGAAAACCGCTTCGCACTTTTCGGTCCGATGCTTTAGCCGAACTGGTTCATCGTGTTGTGGGCGCCACCGGCCTTGAGGGCCGCCTCGCCGGCGAAATATTCCTTGTGATCGTCGCCGATGTCGGAGCCGGCCATGTTCTGATGCTTCACGCAGGCGATACCCTGACGAATCTCGGCCCGCTGAACATTCTTCACATAGCCAAGCATGGCCTGCTCGCCGAAATATTCCTTGGCGAGATTGTCGGTCGACAGCGCCGCCGTGTGATAGGTCGGCAGCGTGATCAGATGGTGGAAGATGCCGGCGCGCTTGGCTGAATCGGCCTGGAACGTACGGATACGCTCGTCGGCCTCGATCGCCAAAGGCGTGTTGTCATATTCCGCCTTCATCAGCTCGGCGCGGTTGTACTGGCTCACATCCTTGCCGGCCTTCTTCATCGCGTCATAGACCTGCCAACGGAAGTTCAGCGTCCAGTTGAAGGACGGCGAATTGTTGTAGGTCAGCTTCGCGTTCGGGACCACTTCGCGGATGCGATCGACCATCTCGGCGATCTGCTCGATATGCGGCTTCTCGGTCTCGATCCACAGCAGGTCGGCGCCGTTCTGCAGCGAGGTGATGCAGTCGAGCACGCAGCGGTCCACACCGGTGCCGGGGCGGAACTGGTAGAGGTTGCTCGCCAGCCGCTTCGGACGCAGCAGCTTGCCGTTGCGGTTGATGATGACGTCACCGTTGCGGGCATCGCCGGGCGCCACTTCCTCGCAATCGAGGAAGCTGTTGTACTGATCGCCGAGATCGCCAGGCGTGTGGCTGACGGCGATCTGCTGCGTGAGGCCGGCGCCGAGCGAGTCGGTGCGGGTCACGATGACGCCGTCTTCGACGCCGAGTTCGAGGAAGGCGTGGCGACAGGCGCGGATCTTCGCCAGGAAGACCTCGTGCGGCACAGTCACCTTGCCGTCCTGGTGGCCGCACTGCTTCTCGTCGGAGACCTGGTTTTCGATCTGCAGGGCGCAGGCGCCCGCCTGGATCATCTTCTTGGCGAGCAGGTAGGTCGCCTCGGCATTGCCGAAGCCGGCGTCGATGTCGGCGATGATCGGCACGACGTGGGTCTGGAAGTTGTCGATCTTCTCGATCAACGCCTTTTCCTTCGCCGTGTCGCCTGCCTCGCGGGCGGCGTCGAGGCTGCGGAAGATGTCATTGAGTTCGCGCGCGTCCGCCTGACGCAGGAAGGTGTAGAGCTCCTCGATCAGGGCCGGCACCGAGGTCTTCTCGTGCATCGACTGATCCGGCAGCGGCCCGAACTGCGAGCGCAGCGCGGCGATCATCCAGCCGGAGAGGTACATGTAGCGGCGCTCGGTCGAGCCGAAGTGCTTCTTGATCGAAATCATCTTCTGCTGCGCGATGAAGCCATGCCAGACGCCGAGCGACTGGGTGTACTTCGTGCTGTCCGCGTCATAGGCGGCCATGTCGGCGCGCATCACCGCGGCGGTGTAGCGGGCGATATCGAGGCCGGTCTTGAAGCGGTTCTGCAAGCGCATGCGCGCCACAGCTTCGGCGCCGATGCCGTTCCAGGTCGGCTTGTCCTTGAGGAGCGCTTCAGCCGCCTCAATCTCGCTTTGATAGGACGCAGGCCCCTGAAGGGCCGCGTCGCCGACCCCGCGCGGTTGAAAGTTCATGTCGATTGATCCCTTGGCAACGAAAAAACCTGCTGCGTTTGTACGCGAAACGCCGCGGGTCACAAGCTCTTTAGCAGAAAACTTGTCACACTTTACAGGAATATCGTGTATATGTGTAAGAACCTTACATAGCGCAAGGACTGGACATGACCACCTCCGGCACCCGCTCGATTTTCATGGGACCGCGCCTGCGACGGCTTCGGCGCGAGCTGGGGCTGACCCAGGCGGATATGGCGGCCGATCTCGAAATTTCCGCCCCCTACGTCGCGCTTCTGGAGCGCAACCAGCGGCCGGTGACGGCGGACATGCTGCTGCGTCTCGCCCGCACCTACAAGATCGACCTTGCCGATCTCGCCGGCGACGGCGGGGCCGAGCACACGGCGCGGATGCAATCCATCCTGAAGGATCCGATGTTTTCCGACATCGATCTCCCGGCGCTCGAAATCAGCGACCTTGCCGTCAGCTATCCGGGGATGACCGAGGCCTTCCTTCGGCTCTACACGGCCTATCGCGAAGAACAGCTTGCGCTGGCGGAGCAAAGGGCGCCGCTGGTGAAGGGCGCGGGGCCGGCCTCGCGTCAGGGCAAGCCCGACGCCAATGATCCCGTCGCCGACGTCCGCCGGTTTCTCGCTGCACGCCGCAACAATTTCGCCAATCTCGACGATGCGGCGGAACATCTCGCGCTGACGCCTTCCGGGCCGGCCGGGTTCATCGAACGGCTTCGCCTTCGCCACAACCTTCAGGTCCGTTATCTGCCGCCCAGTGTCATGCTCGGGTCGGTCCGGCGTCTGGACCTGCACCACAGACAGCTCCTGCTCGAGGACTCGCTCGATACCGCGAGCCTCAACTTCGAGCTGGCCAAGCAGCTTGCCTATCTTGAACTGGAAGATGAGATCGATGCGGCGCTGGACGCCGGCAAGTTCGCGAGCAAGAGCGCCCAGTTGCTGGCGCGCCGCGCCCTCGCAGCTTACGGCGCCGCCGCGATCATCATGCCCTATTCCGCCTTTGCAAAGGCCGTCGACACGCGCCGTTACGATCTGGAAGCGCTTGCGCGTCAATTCGGCACCAGCTTCGAGCAGACCGCCCATCGCATCACGACCTTGCAGAGGCCGGGTTTCGAGAAGGTCCCGTTCTTTCTGATCCGTGTCGATCCGGCCGGCAACGTCTCCAAGCTGCTCGACGGTGCCGGCTTCCCGTTCGCCAAACAGGGAGGCGCCTGCCCGCTGTGGTCGGTTCATGGAATCTTCAAGACGCCGCGCCAGATCGTCACGCAATGGCTGGAATTGCCCGATGGCCAGCGATTCTTTTCGATCGCACGCACGGTGACGGCGGGCGGCGGCTCGTTCGGCGCGGCGCGCGTGGAGCGGGCCATTGCGATCGGCTGCGCGGCCGAGCACGCGGGGCAGTTGATCTACACCGGCGGCGGACAGGGACTGCGCGCCGACGAGCCAACACCCATCGGCGTCTCATGCCGTGTCTGTCACCGGCCCAAATGCGCGGCACGCTCAGCGCCTCCCGATCGGGCGCGAAATCCTTCCCGATGACTTCAGGACTTCGAGCGTCCCGTTCGGGTTCTCTGCGGATTGACGGTTCTTGATGTCCTGGCTTTGGCAGGAGCCTCCACGCGCCGTGTCTTTCGCGAAGGCGACGGGTCAGGCCTTGAAGTCTTCGTGTCCTTGAACTCCTCCGCGACGCGGCGGATGGCTTCGCGAATTTCGTCTTCGTTCAGCGCCGCATAGCCCAATATGATCGAGCGATCCCTGAAGCGGCTGGCGTTGCCATATTCAAACGCGGCCGCCGACAAGAGCGGGTAAAAGCCGACGCCGCACGTCAACGCCCGGCGTTGCAACTCTTCCGGCGTCGATAGATCGTCGGGAATCCTCCACATCATATGCATGCCGCATTCGGCGCCCGAGAGCGTGCTTCCGGGAAAGTGCGCGTTGATCTCTTCGATCAACGCATCTCTCGCGGACATGTACGAACGGCGAATGCGTCTCAGATGCCTGAGAAAGGCGCCTTGCTTGATGAAATCGGCGATGACCGCCTGCTCCAGCCACGGCGCGCAATTGTCCAGCAAGGCTTTGACGATTCGCGCCTGTTCAGCCAGATGATGCGGAACGACCAGATAGCCAATCCGGATCCCCGCCCCGATCGATTTGGAAAACGTGCCCAGATAGATCACCTGATCTTTTCGATCCAAACCCGCGAGCGCAATCAGCGGTGGCCCGTCGTAACGAAAGTCGCTGTCGTAATCGTCTTCAATAATGTAGCTGCCGGTCCGGTAAGCCCAATCGAGCAGGCGCAACCGCCGATCGAGGCTCAACGTGTAGCCGGTCGGGAACTGATGCGACGGCGTGACGTAAATCAGGTTGCCGACAAAGTTCTCAAGCTGGGCAACGTCCAGACCGTTTTCATCGACCTGGATGGGATGGATGCGCGCGCCATAACTGCTGAACAGGAACGCCGCGCCCTGATATGACGGATTCTCCACGGCCACCGTGGATTGCTGCGTTCCTGTCAGGAAGACACGGGCCAGCAGATTCAAAGCGCCCTGAATCCCCGCCGTTATGAGGATTTGATCGGGCGTGGCATCTATGCCGCGCGTGGCTCTCAAATGATCGGCAATCGCTTCGCGCAAGGCAAAAAGCCCGCGCGGATCGCCATATTCGGTCATCGCGCCGCGCGCATAGGCGAGGTGCCGCGCGATGGACCTTTGCCAAAACTGGGTCGGGAAGCTCCGCGGGTTGGGACGTCCAACGAAGAAATCATATTTGGGACGCTGCGACCGGTCTTTCCAAAGTTCCGGAGAGCGGCCGGCGAAGCTCGGGATCTTCCCCAGCCGAATGCGGGCGCCGGGCGATATGGTTTCCGAGCGAGCATTGCGCACGAGAACGCTCGCATCTGGAAGGCGCGCGTTGACAAAGGTTCCGGCTTTTACCCTGGAAGATACATAACCTTCGGCGAGCAAACGCTCGTAAGCGAGCGTGACGGTAATTCTGGCGATACCAAGCTGCTCCGCGACGCTTCGCGACGAAGGCAGTCTTTCTCCGGCCTTGAGTTTCCCGCTCAAGATCATCTGGCGGATAATCTCGTAAAGCTGCAACTGCAGCGGCTTGTCATCCGTCCTATCGATCGAAATTATGAATTCCATCGGCCGTCCTCGATTGGACGTGTCACCGCCGCCACGGCGTCTAAACGCCGACGAGATTTGGATCGCAAATCTGGATTCATCAAATTTGTCGAAAGTGGCGCTACCGATAGACCACACTATTTCCGATGATCTCCAGGCAGTCAATCAGGCTGCTCTGCGTGATCGGTGACTCAAATGTCCATTTATCTCAGCATGCAGCGCGTTCAATTCTCGAGCCCCGACGGATACGAGAAATTCAAGGTCATCTTTGCCGATACGCGCAATCACCTGATGAAACTTGCGGGCTTTCTGCATCTGACATGGTGGGTCCACCCGGAAGACCCGACGTGGTTCAACGAAGTCAGCTTCTGGCTCAACCGCGAGTCGCTGCGCGACTGGCACATGGATATTTATCACAAGCACGCAAAAGAATGGGCCGCCCGCGGGGCGATCATGGAAGACATCATCACGAATTTTGAACTACAGGGCACCCGCCTGTTGAGAGTTTGTCCCTGTTGCGGGCTGGTCGAGGATAAAGCCTTCGATCTGAACCTCGAACAAAAGACTTTGGCGGAGCCCTGCCCGAAGTGCAATTTCACCTTCCCGGTCATGGCCCCGACGCCAAGCAGTTTTGCAGTCTTTAAAGACGTCGCCTTGTCGCCGGAAACTCCCGCGCCGGTCGAAGTCAAAAGCAAGGTTCCGGCTTAGCTGTATAAAACGCGCCTGTTGGCTTCGCTCCCTTGCCGCTGATTCCATGGCGTGCTTGAATATCCCGCGTGAGCGCGCGGGGCCAGCTTGAGATCGCGGCGGGATTTGCCACCCGCGCCGGCAAGCGCGCGAACAGTCAGGATTTCGGCCAAGACTTTGGCACTGTCGATATCGGCACGGCATCCGAGAAGGCTGTGCAAGGGATCGTTGCGGTCGTCGCCGATGGCGCTGGCGGTGCGCAGGGCGGCCGCACCGCCTCCGAACTCGCAGTTCGGAGCTTCCTCGAAGGCTATCGTTCGCAGAGGGAACTGATCGGCGTCGGCGCCACGGCGATGAAGTCCCTCGACGCCTATAATCTCTGGCTCAATGGCCAGTCGCGGTCTGACCCGGCGCTCGCGGGCGCCACGACGACCTTCACCGCCGCAGTGCTTCTCGGCCGCACCGCCACGATCCTTCATGTGGGCGACAGCCGCGCCTGGCATCTGCGCGCCGGCGAGCTGACGCTGTTGACGGACGATCATACCAGTGCGCAGGCCCATGCCGCGCCGAAACTGCTGCGCGCCGTCGGCCTCGAACCAAGCCTTCGGCTGGATATCAAGACGCGGCGTCTCGAGGCACAAGACCGACTTCTGCTGACGACGAAAGGCGTTCACGCCTTTCTTTCAGCCAGCGAGCTCCTGCGGCTGCTTGGTCAGCGAGGCGCCCCTCAGGCCGACGCCGACGCGATCGTCGAGGCCGCAATCGCGGCCGGCAGCGACGAGGATGCCACCGCCCTCGTGATCGACATCACCTCCGTCCCCGCGCCGGATTACAACGTGATCGCCACGGCGATGGAAACGCTGCCGATCAGGCCCATGCCCGCGGTCGGCGACACGATCGACGGATTCAAGCTCGTCCGCGTCCTCGCCCAGAGAAAAATCGGCCGGCTCTTTCTGGCGACGGATAACGGCCGATGGGCGGTCCTGAAATTCCCTGATCCCGCATCGGTCAATGAACTCGAGCGCACGCAGTTCATGCGCGAAGTTTTCCTCGGCCAGCATATCGCGCATCCGAACGTCGGCGCGTCGCTGCTGCTGCCTGAGGGACGCCAGAGCCGGCTCTATGTCGCCATGCCCTATTACAAAGGCGAGACATTGGAAGATCGGCTAAGGCGCGACGGCCCCATGAAGGTCGAAGACGCGATCCCTATTGCGATCAAAGCCGCTCAGGGCCTTACGGCGCTTCACAAGGCCGGCGTGACGCATCGTGATATCAAGCCGCAAAACATCATGCTGCTCGACAACGGCGAGGTGAAGCTGATCGACTTTGGCGTCGCGCACCTGCCGCGTATTGAAGATGGCGAGGAATCGTCAACACCCGGCACGCTCGACTACATGGCACCGGAGCTGTTTCGTGAGAACAGAGGCGATGCCTTGTCAGACCAATATGCGTTGGGGGTCACCGTCTATCGCATGCTCTCGGGCAAGTACCCCTTCGGCGAAACGCCCCCCGGCGAGCGCCCGCTTTTTGGACCGGTCCCGCCGCTGTCAGCCTATCGCGACGATGTCCCTGCCTGGCTCAACGCCGCAGTTTTGCGCGCGATTTCATTGCATCGCGACGATCGCTTCGGCGATGTGGAGGAATTCATCTTCGCGCTCAAGCACGCAAATCCTCGCGCGGCACCGCGGGAGTGGGAGCCGCTCATCAAACGAAACCCTTTGCTCTTCTGGCAGGTGCTTTGCGCGGTCTTGATTATTCTTCTCATTCTGAGCCTGCTCAGGAGATGAAAGGGCCCGACTTCACTCGACATTGATAGGAAGCGTCACGATGGGCCTCGATATGCGGCGCCATGGCGTGTAAAGAAGCCTGTCCGCGGCGCGCCCGCGCAGGGAGGCCGCCGGTTTCGAGGGAGTCATCAGCTTTGAGCAAACTCATCGTCCTTTACAAAAAGCCTGCCGACCCGGCGCATTTCGACAAGCATTTCCGCGAAGTTCACGCTCCGCTCGCGCAGAAAATGCCGGGGCTTCGCGGCTATTCCTTCGGCCCGACGAGCACGCTCGACGGCGGTGAAGGCGCATTCTTCTGGATGTTTATCGGCACGTTCGACAGCCTGAAGGCCATCAATGAGGCTCTGGCTTCACCGGCGGGGCAAGCTGTTGTCGCCGACATTCCGAACTATTATGCCGAGATGCCGACGATCCTTCACCTGGATTCGACAGAGAGCTGAGTTGCCGACCCTCGTCGGGCGAGCGCTCATACGCTGAAGATAACGCCGCGTCTCCACATACGAGGCGGCGCGGCCTGTGAACTTCCAATCGAGTTGTTCCGCTGAATATATAGCTGCGGCCATATCTGGCTTTTCAGCCGCGGCACTACGTAAATTTGCTTCGGCCAAACAAGAAAATCGTTCTATCCTCCCCAAAAGCGGGACTCGACAGGCTCGTTCAAGAGCCGCGCAAAGATGAATGCTACGGAGGAGACGGGATGAACGAGGCAATCAAGTCCGAGACTTTTTTGGCGCATGCCCGCATGATTGCCCCGATACATGCTCGATGCTGTTCGAAGTAAAGGATGGCATTCTGCAAAGCGTGAGAGGCAACCCCGTCCATCCAATGACGCGCGGCGGCCTCTGCGTGAAGCTCAAGGATTACGAGAAGCGCCATTATCACCCCGATCGTCTGCTCTATCCGCTCCGGCGCGTCGGCCCCAAAGGGTCAAAGCAATTCGCGCGTATCAGCTGGGACGAAGCGCTCGATGAAATCGTCTCACGCTGGCAAAAGATAATCGCCGAATATGGCCCTCAAGCCATCGTTCCCTACAGCTATCTGGGCAATCAGGGCCTCGTCCACGGGCTGAACGGCGGCGACGCCTTCTTCAACCGGCTTGGCGCGACCGTTTGCGAGCGGACCTTCTGCGGCGAAGGATCGTGCACCGCATGGCTTCTCACGGTCGGCCCGACAGCGGGCCTCGATCCGGAGAGCTATATTCATTCCAAATATATCGTCATCTGGGCCTGCAATAGCGTCAGCACCAACCTGCATCATTGGGCGATCGTGAGAGACGCGCAGAAGAAAGGTGCGAAGGTCGTTGTGATCGATGCCTATCGATCGCGGACCGCAAAGGAGGCTGACTGGCACATCTGCCCCAAGCCAGGAACCGACGGTGCGCTGGCCATGGCGCTCATCAATTCCATCATCGCGCAAGGGCTTGTCGATGAGGACTATGTCGCGCAGCATACGATAGGCTTCGATGAATTGAAGTCGCGCGCGAGCACGCGCACCCCGGAATGGGCGGAAGGTATTACCGGCGTGCCCGCTGCCGATATCCGCAAACTCGCCTTCGAGCTTGCGACGGAGCAGCCGGCTGCGATCCGCATGGGTGTCGCACTGGAGCGCCATTATGGCGGCGGCCAGACGATCCGCGCGGTTACCTGCATTCCGGCGCTGACGGGGGCTTGGCGCCATGTCGGCGGTGGCGTGACACAGTTCCCGGTCTGGGAACATCCCTACAGGTTCGATGTGATGTGCCGCCCGGATCTTGATTCCTGAAAATACCCGCGTCGTGAGCAATTTGCAGATCGGGCGCGCCCTGACCGGAGAGCTCGATCTCGATCCGCCGATCATGTCGATGATGTGCTGGAACTCCAATCCGGTGACCCAGGCGCCGGAGACGGACAAGATCGTTCAGGGATTGATGCGCGAGGATCTATTCCTCGTTTCGGCCGAGCACTTCATTTCGGATACGGCTTCTTACGCCGACATTGTTCTGCCGGCGACGATGGGCGCGGAGATGGAAGACATGATCCTCTCCTGGGGTCATCTTTATCTCACCTACAACACGAAATGTGCCGATGCGCCCGGCGAAGCCCTCCCAAACAACGAAATATTCCGCAGATTGGCGGCACGCTTCGGCTTCGAGGAAGAGAATTTCAAATGGACGGATTCGGAATGCCTTGAGCATTATGTCGATTGGTCGTCACCCGCCTGCGAGGGTATCGATCTCGATTATCTCCGCAAACACGGCTTCGCACGACTGAAGGTGGGCACTCCCGACGATCGCGCGCCGCATAAGCAGGGGAATTTCCCGACCGCAAGTGGCAAGTGCAATTTCCTCGTTGAGGGCGCCAAGAATTTCGTCGCACCGCCTTTCCGTCAGATGTACGAGGCCTTTCAGCCCGGCGAAGACTTGGACCCCCTGCCCGATTATGTTGGACCACGCGAAAGCCACACCAACGCGCCGGAACTCGCGAAAATATTCCCGCTGAACATCGTGTCGCCGAAGAGCCACGGCTTTCTCAATTCCTGCTACGCCAACATGGATCAGAAGATCAAAGGACAGGGCGAGCAATTCGTGATGATCAATAAGGTGGACGCGGAGGCGCGGGGCATCATCGAAGGTGATCGCGTCAGGGTCATGAACGGACGCGGCGGCTTTAAGGGCGTAGCCCGCATCAGCGAGGATGTGACGCCGGGCATCGTCGTCGCGACGCTCGGTTATTGGCGCCAGCTCAATGACGGCACCGTCAATAGCATTAGTTCGTCTGCTTTTACGGACATGGGCCACGCGCCATCGTTCTCGGACAATCTTGTCGAGGTCGCATTGGCGAATTGAAGCGACGTTGCCTCGGCGGTCAGGGTTTCCGCAGCAATCCTGACCGTTCCGTTATGGGAGTTCCGAAGTCCGCCGAAGGCGCTATACTTACGGCCATGTACTGATCTCGGGATACATGGCGCATGGACGTCGCCGATTCGAAGGCAAGCCGCTCGACTTCCGAACATCCCACGCGCGACGACCTCGCACCGGAGCTTCGCAAGATCATCCACATCGACATGGATGCGTTCTATGCGTCGGTCGAACAACGCGACAATCCCGATTTGCGCGGCAAGCCCGTTGCCGTGGGCGGCGCAAGCCGGCGCGGCGTCGTCGCGGCCGCGAGCTACGAGGCGCGCAAATTCGGCGTCCGCTCGGCAATGCCGTCCGTCACCGCCTTGCGCAAATGCCCGGAGCTCGTCTTCGTCAAGCCGCGTTTCGACGTCTACCGCGCCGTCTCGCTGCAAATCCGCGCCATTTTCGCGCTTTATACCGACGAGATCGAGCCGCTGTCTCTCGACGAAGCCTATCTCGATGTGACCGAAAACAGGATGGCCATCCCGCTGGCGACGCAAATCGCCGAGGAAATCCGCGCGCAGGATCAAAGCCGAAACCGGCCTGACCGCCTCCGCCGGTGTCTCTTACAACAAATTCCTGGCCAAGCTCGCCTCGGACCATCGCAAGCCTGACGGACTTTTCGTCATCACCCCGAAGATGGGGCCGCCTTTCGTCGAGACGCTGCCTGTCGCGAGGTTTCACGGCGTCGGCCCGGCGACCACGGCGAAGATGAAAAGCCTTGGCATTGAAACCGGCGCCGATCTGAAGGCCCAGCCGCTGGCGTTACTGCAGCGGCATTTCGGCAAGGCGGGATCCTATTATTACTGGATCGCGCGCGGCATCGACGAGCGCCCGGTGCGCGCCAATCGCGCGCGCAAGTCGATTGGTGCGGAGAACACTTTCTTCGACGACCTTACCGAATTTGACGCGATGCGCGCGGCGCTCCAACCGATCCTCGACAAGCTCTGGCGTCATTGCGAAAGCGCGGGGCTTCGCGGCCGCACCGTGACCTTGAAGGTAAAATTCGCGGATTTCCAAATTCTTACCCGCAGCCGCTCGGCTGCAGAGGCCGTGCACACACGCGGCGATCTCGAGACGATGAGCTGCGAGCTGCTGCGCCCTTTGCTGCCGACGGCGAAGGGGGTCCGGCTTCTCGGCGTCACGTCTGTCAAATCTGCTCGCCGACGAAGACGTAAGCACCAGCCAGTTGACCCTGCTCTGAGGCGGCTCGCAGGCGGCTGGTATGCGGTCCTCGCCGGCGCCAGCTCATTGCGTTCGCCTCGCACCTCAAGCAATATGAGCGACCGGCCCCAAACGCCTGATAAGGCAGCCAGGCGCCGTCTTCATCTCGCTGCCATCGTCCCTCAGCGCGGCCGGCGGCGAGATATCCTTCAAGCCAAACGGAATGGAAGCATTTGATGCGGTCAAAGCAAACCAGAGCTTTTCGGAATTTGCGTCTCGTGAATGGTGCGTTCGCCGCGTTGGTCCTTACGGCCGGCCTGATGCTCCCGGGCGAAGTCTCCGCACAACAACAAGGCACGGCCGCGCAGCGCCACGCCTGTACGCCAGACGTCTTTCGTCTCTGTCGCGCCTTTATCCCCAACCGCAAGCGGATTACCGTCTGTCTGGAGCATCACCGGCGATTGCTGAGCCCTGAGTGCCAGCTCGTCTTCGCTCATTAAAATTTTGCCACGCTGAAGTGCGCCATCGCCGTTTGGCCGGCGCATTTCTTTGGCTGCATCGCCTCGCGTACCCTGAAGTCCGAGCCATCGAGCGGCTATATTTCTATAATTTCTATTGACTTTATATGATTAGAATGTTTTTTTTCGCCGAAGCGACTTGAGCGGCGCCAAGGCACGGAATGCTACTGCATTCAATTTCAAAGGAAACTTCCAGCGATGCTGTCGCGGTCCGGCATGCCCGGTCACAACAGGACGGCTCCTTGCTGCTGTTTGAAACCCTGCCAAATCTGGCCGGTGTGCCGGATGTTTTCGCGACGTTGACGGCACGTGAAGCTGCACGGATCGCCGCCGCTGGCGATCACATCGCGTTCGCCACAGGCGATTATCTCTTCCGCCAAGGCGACGCGCACAGCGGCATCTTCGTCCTACGCGAAGGAATCGTTCGCAGCTTCTACGTCGCGCCGAATGGCCGCGAAATAACTCTCGCCAATTGGACGCCCGGCAATTTCGTTGGCGGTCCGGATATTTTCAGCGAAGCGCCGCATGTCTGGTCGGGCATCGGCGTCAAAGCCGGGCATGCGATCCGCCTGCCGGGCGCAGCGGTAAGGCGGCTGATGTCGGAGATTCCGAACTTCGCCGTCGGTCTCGTTCAGGCCCTCGCCTACAAAGGCAAGTGCTATTCCTCGCTGCTGCAGATGCTCGGTACGCGCTCAGTCATCGAGCGATTGGCGCACCTCCTGCTCAATCTCACAGACCTCAAGGGCGTGGAATCCGCCGGCGCGGTCGTCATCGCCGAAATGCCCTCCCATGAAGAGCTTGCCGCAATGGTCGGTGCGACGCGGCAATGGATTTCGATGACCATCGAAAAATTTCGCAAGCGTGGCCTCGTCGACACCAATGGCCGACGCCTCGTCATTCTCCGCCGCGAGGCGCTGCGCGCCATCGCGGAGGGCTGCTGACCTTTCATAATAGGAGAGCGTTGTGAATTATTTTCTCAAGCGTATCGCTGTTTGGGCCCTGGTCGGTCTGGGTCTGGCCGCAGCCAATAAAGCGCAAGCTGCCGACCTCGACTATGGCAAGCCGGGCGATCCGATCCATCTCGTCGTCGGCTATCAGCCCTATTACAGCGAGGCCTGGTCGGGGGCTGTCATCAACGGTCTGCAATTGTGGAAGAAATATCTGCCCAAGGGCTCGGCTGTCGAATTCCACGTCGGCCTGCAAGGCTCGATCATCGTCAATTCCATGCTCGCCGGCAAAGCGAGCCTCGGCTATCTCGGCGACATGCCGGCGATCGTCGGCGCGACGAAGCGCAACGTCGCCGATCTGCGCATCATCGCCAACATCGGCCTTGGCCATGACCAGTGCAATGTGTTCTTTGTCCGCAACGATGCGCCGCAATTCCACGATGCGAAAGCGGCCGTGACCTGGCTCAACGGCAAGAGCGGTCGCGAGCCCGAAGGGAAGCTGCGCCGATCGCTTCGCGCAAGCCGTCTTCCAGAAGACGAAATCCACGCCGAGCGCCTATCTCAACCAGAGCATCGAGGTCATCACCAGCGGCTTCCGCGTCGGCAAGATCGATGGCGCCGTGCTGTGGGAGCCGACTGCCTCGCGGCTCGTCTCCGAGGGCCTCGCCCGCCGTGTCGCCAGCGGCTATAATTTCGATGAGCCGGACGGCGCCTTCCTCGATGCACGCGCCGATCTGATCAAGCAGCGGCCGGATATCATCAAGGCGTGGCTCGAAACCGAGCTGGATGCCGAGCTCTTCCTCGCCAATCCCGCCAATGCCACCAAAGTCGCCGAATTGCTGAAGGCACAGACCACCGGCTTCACGCAGAAGGAATTGTGGCAGGCCGCATTCGGTGCCTATTCGACGTCGAGCGGTGGCGGCCCGATCCGCCTCACGGTACCTTTCGGATTTTCGCAGAATGCGTTTGACGCTCGTCGCAAAGGATACGGCCTTCCTTCATTCGATCAAAAGCATCGACGTGGAGAAGCTGGCGGAGGATGCGATCCTTCCCGAATACGCGGCTGAGGTCTTGAAGGAGCGCAAACTCACAATTCCGGTCGGCGAGATCAAAGGCGCGCCCGAAACCGCCTTCCGATAGAGATCGCGGCAATGAGCGACGTAGAAGCGCTGATCGCCAAAGCTCTGCCCTTCGAAGCCCTATCCCCGGCCGCGCTTAAAGAGATCGCGGCCGCGGCAGAAGTGATCGAAGCCTGGCAAGGCGATCTCATCTATAAATCGCGCGCGCCCGCAAATGCGCTTTACATCGTCAGCGAGGGCACAGTTCTGCTCGAGCCGACGAGCCGCGGCCTGCCGCCGCAGTCGGTGAAGGCGGGTGAAGCCTTCGGCTGGACGGCGCTCGGCGGCAAAGCTGGGCGGCGCTATCGCGCCGTTGCCGCGAAGTCCAGCGAGCCTTTTGCGGATTCCTCGGCGACCGCGTGCTCGATCTTGTCGCCGGCAATTCCGCCGGCGCGGATGTGCGGCAGCATGTCGAAGACGCGCTCCAGGACATCCGCGTGCCCGCCGAACCCGGCGCGGCGCGGCGGACGCTCGAACTATCACTTCATCGCTTCGCCTACTGGCTACGCTCGCCTGCGCCCTATCTCGGCTTCATCGGCTACGCGCTGCTGCTTGGCTTCTGGTATCTCTCTGTCGAAGTTCTGAAGCTGCCGCGTTTCGCTGAAATGCCCGGCCTCACGCAGGTTATAAATGAATGGCTGAGCAGCAATCCGACTTACGGCGTCTCCATCTATACGCCAGTCTACTATAAGCACATTCTCGTCAGCCTTCAGCGCATCGCAATCGCTTTCGCGCTGGCGACGACGCTCGGCGTTCCCTTCGGACTGTTGCTCGGCTGGTCGCAGCACTTTCAAGGAATATCGTCTTTCCGCTGTTCGAAATCCTGCGGCCGATCCCGATCCTCGCCTGGGTGCCGCTCGCGATCATCATGTTGCCCGGCTCCGAGATTGCCGGTGCATCTTTTTGACCTTTCTCGCCTCGTTCTACGCGACCGCGCTGAATACGATGCTTGGCGTCAAGTCGATCGACGAATCCTATGTGCGCGCCGCGAACTGCCTTGGCGCCATCGCAATTGCAGGTATTCCGGCATGTGATCGTGCCCGGCGCACTGCCCTATATTTTCACCGGGCTGCAGATCTCCGTCGGCGTCGCCTGGTTCTCGCTCGTCGCGGCAGAAATGGTCTCCGGCCAGTACGGCCTCGGCTATCGTGATCAACACCTCCTACACGATGGTCCACTATCCGACGATCGTCATCGCGCATGATCAACTCTCGGCATCCGTCGGCTATGTCGACCAGCGCGCTGGTGCGCGCCGCCAGCGACTAGCTGATGCAATGGCGGGCGCGCCAGCTCGCGCTGGAGGGCGCATGGCATGAAGCCTCGCGGCCGAGCCGTCACGCCGACGCGGCGCGATCAAGATCGACAATGTCGTCAAGATCTACGATCCCGACGGCGCGCGCGTGCTCGCCGTCGACCATTGCACGCTTCGATATCGCGGCCGGCGAGATCTGCATGATCGTCGGACCTGTCCGGATGCGGCAAGACCACGTTGCTCAACGCAATCGCCGGCTTTCACGGCCTCGACTGGCGGCACCATCTATCTCGACGGCGAAGTGCTGTGCGGCCCGGGCAAGCCTAAGGCGGAGCTCGGCTCCGATCGAATCGTCGTGTTCCAGAACGGCGCGCTGTTTCCCTGGAAGACCAATCTCGAAAACGTCGCATTCGGCCCGCTCATGCAGAGAAAGCTGAGCCGCAATGAGGCTTACGAGAAGGCCCGCGACATGATGGCCGAGGCTGGGCTTGAGCGGCGTGAGAACAATTATCCCGGGCGAGATCTCCTCGGGATTGCGCCGCCGCGTCGAGATCGTCCGCGCGCTGATGAACGATCCCGAAGGTGCTGCTGCTCGACGAGCCCTATCGCGCGCTCGACTCGCTCACCAAATCGGTGATGCACGAGTCGTTGCTTGGAGATCTGCTACCGAGAACCGGCATCACCATTTTCTTCATCACGCACGATCTCGAGGAGGCGATCTTCCTCGGCCATCGCGTCGATTGATCATGACGACGCGGCCCTGCCGCCCAAAGAGGATCATCGAAATCGATATCCCGTATCCACGCGATTACAGCGTTCTGACCGTTCAAGCGGTTCCGCGAGCTATGCCGCCGAAACTTTCGGCCGCCGTCGCATGAGGAAGCGGCGAAATCATTTGAGCGCGGCGAGAAGGAGGGCTGATGAGCGCCGATATCGCCAGCAGCGTGACGCGCAAAGGCCAGCCGCGCGGCCTGAACGCGCTCGCATGGCGCAATCGCCTTCCTCGCGCTCGGAAAGCGGCGCGCGCTCACTTGCCATCGCCATCGCGCTTGCTATCTGGGAAATCGGCGCGACGAGCGGCACCTGGCTCGGCCATCCATTGCCGATCCTCGGCGTCGTGCCCTCGCCGGTCGTCCGTGGCGATCGCCTGGTCGCATCTGATTGGCGACCCAGGTTATTGGCAGAGCTGGTATTTGAGCTTCCTGCGTGTGCTTCGTTGGCTTCTCCGCTGCGGTCATCGTCGGCATCCCCTTCGGCCTCTTGCTCGCGATCAACAGGACGTTTCGCGGCATCGCCTTCCCGGTCTTCGAGCTTCTGCGGCCGATCCCGCCGCTCGCCTGGGTGCCAGCCTCGATCATCTTCTGGCCGACGCAGGAACTCTCGATCGATTTCGTCATCTTCCTCGGCGCTTTCTATACGATCGTCATCAACGTGGTCGGTGGCGCGCGCGCGATCGACATCCGCTCTGATCCAAGTCGCGCGCTCGATGGGCGCCTCGCGCTGGAACATCTTTCGCAAAATTGTGCTGCCCGGTGTACTGCCCTCGATCGTGCGACGGGCATGGAAGTCGGTATCGGCATCACCTGGGAAGTCGTCATCGCAGCCGAAATGATCTCCGGCGGCGGCGGCGCGTCGGGCGGCAGCTCATCCTCGGGCGGCGGCCTCGGCTTCTTCATCTGGAACTCCTATATCGGCGGCTCATATCCCGACATCATCGTCGGCATGTTCTCGATTGGTATTGCCGGCTATCTCTCGAGCGCAGCCGTGCGCCTGGCATCGAGAACCGCATCACGCCGTGGCGGAGGCTGGGCGCTGAAATGACGGAGGCCAAACGATGGCGAGATCGTCGTCCGCAATGTCGAGCAAGGCCTATGGCTATGGGCCATTTGCGACGCCGGTCGTGGAGGATTGTTCCTTCACGGTCGAGCCGAACAAGTTCACGGTGATGATCGGCCCCTCGGGCGTGCGGCAAGAGCACGCTGATCCGCCTCATCGCCGGATTCGAGAAGCCCACGCGCGGTGAGATCATCGCCTCGACGGCAAGCCCGTCACCGGGCCTGGCAAGGACCGGCTTGTGGTGTTTCAGGAGACAGCGCTCTTTCCCTGGATGACCACGGCGAAGAACGTGCTCTACGGGCCGCAGGCGCGTGGCGAGGCCAATGCAGCGACGAAAATCCTTGCCGATTTCCTGCTCGACAAGGTCGGCCTGCGCGCCTTCCGCGATCGCTATCCGGCCCAATTGTCGGGCGGGATGCAGCGCCGCGCCGAGCTTGCCCGCGCGCTCATCAACAATCCCGACGTGATGATCCTCGACGAGCCGTTCCGCGGCCTCGACGCGATGACCAAGAAGCTGATGCTCGAATATTTCGCCAAGCTCTGCGAGGACGCAAAAGCGCACCAATTTCTTCGTCACGACCGACATCGACGAAGCCATCTTCCTTGCCGACCGGCTGATCGTCATGAGCCATCGTGCCGACCAAAGTGCAGGCTGTGATCGAGGTCGATCTGCCGCGCCCGCGCGATTATGCCAGCATTTTCCGCGACGATCGCGCCAACGCGATCAAGCTCGAAGCCCTGTCGCTTTGACGGTCGCCGCACGGCTCAAGGAATATATGGCCGTCGGCGTCGATCGCTTCGTGCTATCGGGCTATCCGCATCTCGAGGAGTGCTATCGCTTCGCCGAGCAGGTGTTCCCGCTGCTGCCTCTGCGGCCGACGACCGGAATTGAACGCGGCGCGGTGCGCAACGCCGGACCTTTTGGGGAAGTCATCGCCAATGTAGTGCCGCCGACGAAACTCGCATCGCAGTCCTGAGCGCGGACAGGTCGGGAGTAACAGGTCGGTAATCGGTTCAGGCGACGCTGAGCGCCGCCTGAAGATCACCGCTTACACCGCTTCGCCAGGGGCTCGCAGGGATTGCATATCCGCGTCACCGATATGGCCGCGCGCCTGAGGCCCGCACTCAAGCGCAGGCCGCCGCGAGGCGGTTGAAGCGCGCCCCTCAGGCTGCTTCCTTCGCGCCGCCGACAAGCAGGACCTCAGCCGCGCCGGCGGCGCTGAGTTCCGCGCGCGCGGCGCGCGTGTCGGCCGCATCGCCACCCTCGGGCGCGGCAAGCACGACGAAATCGGCAAAGGGCGCGAGCGCCTTGGTCATCGGATTGCCGCGGAACGGCGGTGCCGCCAGCACGACGAAATCATAGGTCCGCGACAAAGCATCGAGGATCATGTCGAGATCGTCGGGGTTGAATTCCTCCTTCGAGCCGAAAGGCACAAAGTGCAGACGCGACCCCGCGTCGCGATGAATCACGTCGGCGAAGCTCGCGTCGCCTTCGAGAAGGTCGGTGAGGCCCTTCATCTTTTCGTCGGTCTCTTGCGGCCCCGCCAGCTTGGCGATCTGGCTGTCGCGCGAATCGAGATCGATGATGACCGGCCGCCCTTCGCGCGCCAGCGTGCGGGCGAATCCGATCAGCGCATCGCTCGCCTCCTCGCTCTTGTCGAGCCGGGTCGCGACAATGTTGACGCCCTGCGGGGCGCTGGATTTGGCGGCATACTTCTCGCCTGCCTCTTCCTCGTCCCCAGCTTCGGAGATTGCTTCCGCATCCCCTTCCGTCTCGCTGCTGCGCGCCCGGGCGAAACGCTTGAGCCGCTCGACGCTCGTGAGCGGCGTCGGCCGGCGCGCCCCGCCCAAGGCCCGCACCGGCACATTGTCAGGCTCGGGAACCGGCGCCGGAGCCTCCAGCAAGATTTCGCGTCCGGCCAGAGCGCCAAGCGACAGGACAAAGGCGCCCAGCGTAGCCAGACCAAGGATCAGCGGCTTCTTCGGGAACGAGGGTTGATCCGGCGGAACCGCCACAGCGATTACGCGCGCATCTGCCGGCGTCGCGGCGGATTGGCGAGCAATCGCCTCCTGATATTTCGATGTGACGCTGTCGAGCTGGTCGCGATAGGCTTGGGCGATTCGCTCAAGTTCCCGCAAGTGTACTTCGGCGGCATTGGCTGCGGTCACAGCCTGCTTCTGCTGATCGAGGGCCGTCTCGATATTGGTGATCCTGGCGGCGGCGATCTTGGAATTGTTCTCCTCGGCGATCGCAATATTGTCGGCGGCGAGGCGCAATTGCGCGTCGAGATTGCTAATCTCCGAACGCAATTCGCGGATGCGCGGATGGCCCGGCAGCAGGGTGCCGGATTCCAGCGCAAGCTGGGCGTTGGCCGTCACGCGTTGCTCGGCAATCCGGCGGATCAAATCGTTATTGGCGACATCCGGTATTTCCGAGACCCGCCCTTGCCGCAACAATTGGCGGATCAAGGTCGCTTTGGCCTGGCTATCCGCGGCTTGAGTCCGCGCATGGGACAAATCGGTGTTGAGATCGGCAAGCTGCTGTCCGGTGATCGTCATGTTGTTGTTGCCGGCGAGCAGCCCGGACTCAGCCCGATAACGCTCAACCTCATCGGCAGCGCTTAATACTTTGCTCTTGAGATCGCTGATCTGTGTGGCGAGAGCATCGGCGGCGCGCTTGGCGATAGCTCGTTTAGCGCCCGCCTGGCGCTCAAGGTAGACGGCGGCAACTTCGTTCGCGACTTTCGCGGCGAGAACCGGATCGTGCGCCCAGAAGTCGATCATCACGATTTGCGTCTTGGGCGGCGAGTAGGCGGTGAGTCTCTGCTCAAGCGTGTCGACCGCACGCTCCTCCGGCGCGATACGCATTGGATTGCGCACGAGCCCGAAGAGAACGAGCGTCCGCTGAAGCGTGCCAAGCCCTTTCGCCAGCGGATCGAGTTCGGGATTGCCGACAAGTCCGAGCTTTTCGATAACCTCGCGCGCCACATCGCGAGAGGTGATGAGCGCGACCTGGCTGCCGACCCAATTGTCGTCTATGGTCGGCGGCGTCTCGATCCCCTGCTCATTGCGCTGCGCGCGCGTCAAATAGCTTTCCTGATTCTCCAGCAGAATCTGGGTATCGGCGGTATAGCGCGGCCGCGCTACCGTGACGTAAGCGGCAGCGAGGAGAAAAGCCAGCAGCGTAGGGATGATGACCCAGTTTCGCTTGGCGTAGATCGTCGAACCGAGCGCCTTGATGTCCACATCGTTCGCCAACTCGTCGATCGTCATGTCCGGCTTGAACGTCCTGCCCATCCGCTGCTCCAAGGATTGCAATCGCGACGCGCCTTCGCCGCCGCAGGGCCTTCCACCCTCCGCTATCAAGCCGCTTTATGGTTGAAACCAAGTTAATTTCGGCGCCGCAACCGCTCCCGAGAGTTAAGCTTTGTTAACCATGACAATCTATAAATGGCTGCGGCCCTGAGCTTCTCATCGAAATCTTCATCTGGTGGCAGTCGACATGTTGCGCGGTTTGGCTTCGACAGGTTTGATCATTCTCACGCTCGCGCTCGCCGCCTGTGCGACAACAACTTATTCGGCCTATTTCGACACCAATCCCGATGCGCCCTATACGCTGGCAAGCGGCGACCGCCTGCGCATCATCGTTTTTGGGCAGGATAGCTTGAGCAATTCCTATGCCGTCGATGGAAGCGGACATATCTCAATGCCCCTGATCGGGCCGGTCCTCGCCGAGGGTGACACAACCTCCTCACTTGCGCGAAAAATCGAAGCGCGGCTGCGCGCGGGCTACATCCGCGACCCGCGTGTGTCGATCGAGGTCGAAGCCTTCCGGCCCTTCTTCATTCTGGGCGAAGTAACGACGCCGGGCCAATACCCTTATGTCAACGGCATGACCGCACAGACCGCTGTTGCGATCGCCGGCGGCTTTACCCCGAGAGCCTATAAGGACTCCGTCGATCTCACGCGAAGCATCGATGGCCATCCCTACACGGGCGCGGTCCCCATCCTTCAGCAGATCAAGCCCGGCGACACGATTGTCGTGCGTGAACGCTATTTCTGACGAGGGACGAACCCTCATGCTGCAACCAGCGCCTGCGAGTCGAAAATTGCGAATTCTGCATGTCTTGCGGGCGCCTTTGGGCGGACTGTTCCGCCATGTCGTCGACCTGACGCGCGAGCAGATCGCTCGCGGACACGCGGTCGGTCTTGTGACCGATTCCCGGACCGGCGGCCACCGTGCCGACGAGACGCTCGCCGCCCTCGCACCTTCCCTGGAACTCGGCCTTCTGCGGATCCCGATGCAGCGGCCGGCGCATATCCTCGACATTCCGGCGGCGTTGCGCGTCGCCGCGCACGCCAACGCGCTTAATGCCGATGTCGTTCACGGCCACGGCTCCAAGGGCGGCGCCTATGCGCGGCTCCCCGCCCTTCTCACACGCGCGGACAAGCCGGTTCGCGCCTATACGCCGCATGGCGGCAGTTTCAATTATCGCGCGACGCCGTTGATCGAGCGCGTCTATATGACGATCGAACGGCTGCTGGTCACTGGTACCGACGTCTATCTGTTCGAAAGCGGCTATATCGCGCAGCAGTTCCGCCGCCGCGTCGGGCCAACGACGAAGTTGACGCGGATCGTTTACAACGGCTTGAGCCCCGATGAATTCGTGCCCGTCGCGCCGAATGCAGACGCGGCGGACTTCCTCTATGTCGGCGAATTGCGCGCCGCCAAGGGCATCGACACGCTCATCGATGCGATCGCGCTGATCTCGCAAGGCGCGATTAAACCGCGGCTCGTTCTGGTCGGCAGCGGGCCGGACGAGACCAAGCTTGTCGAACGCGCGGTAGAGCGCGGCGTCGGGGAACAGGTCACGTTCGCGGGCGTCATGCCGGCGCGCGAGGCTTTCAGACTCGGGCGCGTTCTCGTCGTTCCGAGCCGGGCCGAATCGCTGCCCTATATCGTGCTGGAGGCCGCAGCTGCGCAAGTTCCGCTCGTCGCGACGGATGTCGGCGGCATCAACGAAATCTTCGGACCTTATCGCGACCGCCTCATCGTCCCCGACGACCCGCAATTGCTTGCCGCGACGTTGAAGAAGACACTCGCGCAGCCGGGGGAGCAGGTGCGCGCCGAAAGCCGGGCGCTCGCTGATTTCGTCAAGACGAAATTCAAGATAAGCGATATGGCCGACGCCGTCGTCGCCGGATATGCCGAGGCGCTCGCCGCACGGTGCAGCCGCCGCGGCCCCGCCAATTCGTCCGCCGTTCCCTCTTCGTGAGTTTGCAGCCAGGATGAAAAAGATATCGCTCTCCGATCTGCAACAAGTCGCTCCCGATACGGCGGCCGCGCCGCAGCCAGACCCCGAGCTGACGGCGGAGAAGCTCGCCAGCGCCGCGCGCGCCATGCAGAGTGCCGCCAATGTGCCGGCGATCTCGCGCGTCGTTCTTGAAGGTCTCGTGCGCTTCGCCGAATTTCTGCTGATCACTGCTGTCGGCTTCGCGGTCCACTTCGTCTATCTCGCGCACAGCGAAGGCTATGGACCGCAATATCTGATCGCCATGCCACTCATCGGCGCCCTGTCCGTCCTCGCGATTCAGAGTTCCGAACTTTACAAGATCAGCGCTTTCCGGAAATTTCCGGCCGACGGCCTACAGCTCGCCGGCGCCGTGACTATCGTCTACGGCAGCGCGCTGGTGTTTATCTTCTTTCTCAAGCTCGATACGATCTATTCGCGGGTTTTCATGCTCGCCTGGTATCTCGGCAGCCTCGTGGCGCTCACCGGCGAGCGCGCCCTGCTGGCGCTGCTCGTCGACCGGCTGATCAGCTCCGGGCACCTTGCCCGGCGCACCATTCTCGTCGGCGGCGGCGGCGCGGCAGACATTCTGCTCAACCAACTGGCCGCGCAACCGTTACCCGATCTTCAAATCCTCGGCATTTTCGACGACCGGACAGACGAACGCTCCCCGGCCGTCGTCGCCGGTTTTCCAAAACTCGGGACGGTGGACGATCTGATCGCCTTCAGCCGCCGCACCCGCATCGATCTGATCATCTTTACGCTGCCGATTACCGCCGAGGCGCGCATTCTGCAGATGCTGCGCAAGCTGTGGGTGCTGCCGATCGACATCCGGCTCGCAGCGCATATGAACAAGCTGCATTTCCGGCCGCACTCCTATTCCTACATCGGCAGCGTCCCGCTGATCGATATATTCGACAAGCCGATCGCGGGATGGGACGTCGTCCTCAAATATGCCTTCGATAAGATCGTCGGCAGCCTTTGCCTTGTTCTGCTGGCGCCCGTGTTGGCGATCGTCGCCGTGGCGGTGAAGCTCGATTCGAAGGGGCCGGTGCTGTTCCGCCAAAAGCGTTACGGCTTCAACAATGAGATCGTCGAGGTCTTCAAGTTCCGCTCGATGCGGACCGATCTGCTGGACTTCGATGCCACAAAGCTTGTCACCAAAGACGATCCCCGCGTCACTCGGGTCGGCCGCTTCATTCGCAAGACGTCTCTGGATGAATTGCCGCAGCTCTTCAATGTGGTCTTCAAGGGCAACCTCTCGCTCGTCGGGCCGCGGCCACATGCCCTGTACGCCAAGGCGGCGGAGCGGCAATATGATGAGGTCGTCGACGGCTATTTTGCGCGCCATCGGGTGAGCCCAGGTATTACCGGCTGGGCGCAGATTCACGGCTGGCGCGGCGAAACGGATACGCCGGAAAAAATCCAGGGCCGTGTCGAATGCGACCTTTATTATATCGAGAACTGGTCGATCATACTCGACATCTATATCCTGCTCGCGACGCCCTGGGCGCTTTTCAAGAACAGAAATGTCTATTGAGCGCATAAGCCACAGTGTCGCTTGCGCGGCCTTCGCCCTCGCTCTCGCGACGGCTGCCGCCAACGCGGCAAGCCTGCCGCAGCTCAATGTTTCGCTTGCCGGGAATCCGCAAGTCGTCTTCGACATGATGCGCGAGGATTGCAATCCGCCGGATGTGATGCCGGACATCGCCGCCCGCGCCTTTCGCGACAGCTCCGGGGAGATTGTCTTTTTCGGTCTCCACTCGATCAATCGCACCTTGCGCGGCCCGGACTTGTCGCATCTCAAGCTCGACTGCCATATCGTACTGAACAGCGGCAACGACCCAAACCCGGCTCACTATAACGACCGCAATTTCATCACCGCGACGTGGACCCCGAATGGCAAGGATGTCGCCGCACTGGTCCATGAGGAATATCACGCCGACGATTTCGGCCGCTGCAGCGTCAAGGACTCGCTCGGCTGCTGGTACAATACCGTGGTCGCCTATCGCTCCACCGACGGGGGACGGAACTTCAGCAAGGCCACGCCGCTGGTCGTCGCCGCCGCGCCCTTCACGCAGGATGTTGGACAAGGACGCCACCGCGGATTCTTCAATCCCTCGAATATATTTTCAGACGGGCATTATGAATATTTTTTCGCCGCCACAACCGGATGGGACGGGCAACCTTACGGCGCCTGCCTTTTTCGCTCGTCCACGCCGCTCGACTCGGGCTCCTGGCGGGCCTACGACGGACACGCCTACACCGTCCGGTATACCGATCCTTACCGGCAGCCCGACCCCGGCGTGAAAGCCTGCGCGCAGATCGGCCCCTTCACTTCTCCCGTCGGAGCGGTGGTGCGCCTGCGCCAGAGTGGCGACTGGCTCGCCGTCTTCGACGCGCAACATAACGACACGCTTTTCCCGGTCGATGGCATCTACTATGCGACAGCGCATGACCTGCTGCACTGGAGCCTGCCCAAACTTCTGCGCGCGGGCCCGAACTTCTCGTCCGATGCCTGCGCGACGAACGTTGTCGTTTCCTATCCCTCCATCCTGGCCGACAATTCCACAGGCCGGAATTTCGATAATGCCGGCGCGGACGGCGCTTTCCTCTATTTCGTCGCCATTACCATGAAGGATTGTCACGCCGGTCCGCGTCTCCTGCTGCGCCAGAAGCTTAAAATCACGCCGGAGGCGGGTTAAGCTCATGACGATGACATCAATTACCCTTGCCCGGCCCGGCGGCCGCAACCGGCGGATCACGTATCAGACCCTGCTCGATATCGTGTTCGCCGTTTGGGTCTTCGCCGGCCTCATGTCCTTCATCGAGCCTTCGCCTTACGACTTCGTCGCGCTTGTCGCGATCCCGATGTGGTTCGTGGGCGGCTTTAAGATTCATCGCGTCCAGGCGTTGATCCTCATTCTCTGGGCGATTTTTCTGATCTGCGGCTTTATCGCTCTCATGCCTTATTGGGATATCTCCGAATCCCGCATCTATCAGCTGCAGACGCTTTATCTCATCGCTTCGGTCTTTTGCTTCACGCTCTATTTCGGCGAGCGGACGGTTCATCGCGCCGAGCTTTGCCTGAAGGCTTATACATTTGGCGCCTTCGTTTCGGCTTCGGTCGGCGTCCTCGCCTATTTTCACCTCATTCCCAAGCCGGAATTGTTCGTCATCGAAGGCGGCCGCGCCGCCGGCACATTCAAGGATCCGAATGTCTTCGGCTCCTATCTCATTCCCGGCATCGTCTTCGCATTCCAGGATCTTTTGATCGGCACCGGCATTTCGCGGATCTTCTCTTTCGTCGCGGCAGGTATGATGATCCTTGGCGTTCTTCTCTCTTATTCGCGCGGCTCGTGGGGAATGAGCATCCTCGCCGTGCTGCTCTTAATCTTCACTTCCTTCATGACAGCGGAGACGGCCGCCAAGCGCCGGCGAATTGTCATCATGACGCTCTTCGGCCTCGGTGCCGCGATCCTATCTCTGATCGTGATCCTGTCCCAGGACAACATTCGCGAATACTTCCTGCAGCGCGCCGCGCTGCAGGAATATGACCAGGGCTCGACCGGCCGTTTCGGCAACCAGCTCCATTCAATTCCGATGCTCCTCGAAAGACCCTGGGGTTTTGGACCGCTGCGTTTCCGTGCCATCTTCGAATTTGAACCGCACAACAGCTATATCGGCGGATTCGCCAACGACGGATGGCTTGGCGGAATGGCCTGGATTCTGATCGTCCTGATGAGCTCTTTCATCGGCTTTCGCCTGATGTTCGTCGTCTCGCCATTCCGTCGCCTAGCGCAAGCCGCCTTCCCAAGTCTTTTCGCGCTTTTCCTGCAAGCCTTCCAGATCGACGTAGACCATTGGCGCCAGCTCTACCTGTTCTCCGGCATGATCTGGGGATTGGAGGCCGCGCGCCAGCGCTGGCGCCTCCGCAGCGCCAAAGCCGCCGTTTCACCCGCCGAAAGGGTACCGGTGGGCGCGACGGCCCGCGAAGGATACGGCTGAACACGGTGCAACTCGGCAATTCGGATCGACCAAAGCTCGCAGCCTCGGCTATAGGTATGCCTCGATCCACCGCGAGGCTTCGCATCGCCCATCCGAGATAAATGAGGACATGACCAAAGCCCCACAGATTTTTGCCGCCCTTGCCGCGCTTCTCGCCGCTGCGGGCATGGCCGAAGCCGCCGCGGCGGCCCACGCTCTCCCCAGTCCGCTGCTGAAGACGTCGTCCGAATTTCTGCTCGCCAATGCGGTCGGGATCGTCGCACTCAGCGCTTTTGCGCAAATGACGACACCTGCCAGCCGGGTGCTCAATTTCGGCATCGCCGTCCTGCTTCTCGGAACCTTGCTCTTCAGCGGCGAGTTGACGAGCCACGCCATTTTTCCGCGGAGCCCGCTTGTTATGATTGCGCCAGTCGGTGGCTCGCTGACTATTCTCGGCTGGCTGATCGCCGCCGCCGGACTTTTCAGCGGCGTCTGGCGGAGTCGGGACTGAGAGAACGGCATTTTTCATGCACGCGATCATCGTCGCAGATTTCGCGGAATTGACCGGCGGCGCGCAGCGGGTCGCAGTGGAATCGGCGCGCGCGCTTGCCGAGGCCGGGACGCGCGTGACCTATGTTCATGCGACGGAAACCGTCGACCCCCTACTGGTTCACCCGGCAATCGAGACTGTCTGCCTGCATCAACCCGATGTCTGGACCCTTGGGGCGGCCCGCGGCGCCGCCGCGGGAATCTGGAACACCGCCGCCGCCCGGAAGATGCGCGCAGTGCTGGCGCCCTTCGCAGATGCCTCGGAAACGATAATTCATCTGCATCAATGGACACGGGCGTTCTCGCCAGCGATTTTTCCCGTACTCACGCAGGCGCGCCTGCCGCTTTTCATCACGGCGCATGATTACTTTCTCGCTTGCCCGAACGGCGTTCTGTTTCGCTTCGATCACACTGCGCCCTGTGAGTTGCAACCGATGTCGTTGTCCTGCATTGGCGCCAATTGCGATCCGAAAAGCTATCTGCACAAGGCGGTGCGTGTGCTGCGCACGGCGGCGACGCGACAGAGCTTCGGCATGAGCGACGTCAATATAATTCACGTCTCAGATCGCGGCCGCGACACGCTCGCCCCCCTGCTACCGACAAACTGGCGGCACGATCGCATCGACAATCCGATCTCCATCGCCAAGGCGCCCCCGATCGATAAGACGATGAGCGGACGAAGTTTTGCTTTCATCGGCCGGCTGACGCCGGAAAAAGGCGCCCTCCTCGCCGCACGCGCCGCCGCGGCCGCCGATGTGCCAATTCTGTTTGTGGGTGATGGTCCCGCTGCCGCGGCTGTCAGGGCCGCATGCCCACGTGCGGAGATTACAGGCTGGCTGGCTCCGGCCACGGTCGAAACGCTGCTGCGCACGCGCGTGCGGGCCGTCGTCGCGCCTTCCCTCTGGATGGAAACCGGCCCCATGACCGTCTACGAGGCGCAGGCTTTTGGCCTTGCGACCATCGCGTCGGATCGTTGCGGCGCGGCCGAACGTGTGACGGCGCAAACCGGTTTCGTAGTCGCGCCAGAGACACAGGCCCTCGCCGGGGCCTTCAGCCGCCTCATGGATGATCGTATGGCGGAGGATATGGGCCGCGCGGCCTACCAAGCCTATTGGGCCGACCCTCCGACGCCGGCGGCGCATGCCCGGCGTCTCCTCGGGCTTTATGCCCAAAGATGCGCGCCGGACCGCAAGGCTCGGAGTTATTAAAGCTTTTCGCTTAAACAGAAACCGTCCTGCGGGAGTATTGGAACCGGCCTGTTGAAGATCGTCATTGTTGCCGACCATGCCCATGTCAACGGCGGGCAAGCGAAAGTCTCGATCGAGAGCGCGAAGGGCCTGGCGCTGCTCGGCCACGACGTCATCTATTTTGCCGCTGTCGGCCCGGTCGATCCCGGCCTGGCGGCGGCCCAGGTCAAGACCGTGGTGCTCGACCAGCCCGACGTGATTTCGGCCTCATCGCTCACGCGCTTCGGCGTCCAATGGCTGTGGAATGTCGCGGCGGCGCAGAAGCTTGCCGAAGTGCTTGCTGCCTGCGATCCTCGTGAATCGATTGTCCACGTTCACGCCTGGGCGAAGGCGCTTTCGCCTTCGATCGGCCCGGTCTTGAAACGCACGAAAGTGCCGCGCGTCTTCACGATGCATGAATATTATCTCGCCTGCCCTAACGGCGGTTTCTACGACTATCCGGTCGCGCAGCCGTGCCTGCGCCAGCCGATGTCGCTGGCCTGCGTGACGCATAATTGCAACTCGCGCAGTTACGCCCGCAAGCTGATGCGCGTTGGCCGTCATGAACTGCTCAAAGCCGGCCTGCTCGACAGTCTTAGCGACGTCATCACCATCAGCCGTCTGCAACGCGAGATTTTGCAGCCCTATTTGCCTGCCCGCGTGCGCTATCACGACATCGCCAATCCGATCGACGTTGCGCCGCTGGGCCAGAAGCCGCAAGCGCCGCTCGGAGATTTCATTTTCGTCGGACGCCTCTCGGCGGAAAAAGGCGCAAAAATATTCGCCGAGGCCGCGCGGCGCGCCGGCCAACGAGCGATTTTCATCGGCGACGGACCCGCGGCCGACGAATTGCGGGCGCTCTATCCGGAGGCCAAGATTCTCGGCTGGAAATCTCCTGCCGAGGTCAAGCAATTGATGCGCGCCGCGCGGGCGCTCGTCTTTCCCTCGGTCTGGTATGAGGGCCAGCCGCTGACCGTGCTCGAATCGCTCGGTCTCGGCACGCCGGTCATCGTCAGCGACGTCTGCGCCGGACGCGAAGCCGTGCAAAATGGCGTCAACGGTCTGTGGTTTAAATCCGCCGACCCGGAATCGCTCGCTTCTGCGCTGCGGCAGCTCTCGGACGACGACACGGCGCGGCAGATGTCGCGCGCCGCCTACGATCTTTATTGGGCAAAGCCGCTCACCCTCGAACGCCATCTTGATGCGCTGGTCGCGCTCTACCGAGGTGTCCTTGGGGAAGCGCCACAACCTGCCCCGGCATTTGACGCCTCGCCCCGGAATCCCTAAGCATCGCCCGGATGGACCTCCTGAAGCGGCGGGTGGCGTGGCAAAGTGAACGAGCCAATAATTCCTCATGAAAGCGCGCACCCGGCACGCATTCTCGTGATGGAGGACGAGCCGCTCATCGCGATGATGCTCACCGATATGCTTGAAGAGCTCGGTTTCACGATCGCCGCGTCTTTCGCCCATGTCGCCCCGGCGCTGGAATATCTTGCCGAAAACGGTGTCGATATCGCCTTGCTCGACGTCAACCTCGGCAACGAGAAGATCGATCCGATCGCCGACTTTCTTGCCGAGCGCGGCTGTCCTTTCGTTTTCACGACGGGATATGGGCGCACCGGAATCCCAGCCTCGCACGCTGGCCGGGCGGTACTACAGAAGCCGTTTCAGATCAGCAGCCTGGAGACAACGCTGCGCGAGCAAATGAATTTGCCCAACGGGCGCTGATGCGGCTTTTGACTTAGTCCGAGCGCGGCGGCGAATTCCAGCGAGGATGCGGGATTCTGGCGCCGTTGAATTGCTGCTGCTGCGACCTGTTGCCGACGAAGGCCTGGCCGAGATTGACCATGCCGATCGTATCAGGCCCCGGCATGGAATCGGGATCGTTCGGCAGCGGCGGATCGGCAACGCCGAAATGCGCGGCGGAATCGCTCAAGCCGTCGCCGCCCTTGCCGCCGGACAGCGCCGCATAATTTGCATCGAGCGCCTGCAGCGATGTCTGACCGGGGCTCGCGATAAAATCGTGACGCCCGCTTACGTGCACGGTGAAGCCGGAGCGCAGCAGGAGCTGGTGGCCGGCGTCATTGGCGACGTCGATATGGCCATAGTGCGACATCACACTCACGCCACCCGGACCGACACTGACCGTCATCATGCCGCCACGTACGCCGATCGTGGCGACCGGCGTCAGCACCTTGACCCCGGTTGTGTGGCTGATCTGGCCGCCGATAAAACGCATGACGCCCCGCGCCATCGTTGCCGTCATGACGCCCTTTCCGGTCGCCGGGTCATAGACGTATTTGTCGATGACCAATGTCGAATTGCGCCCAATCGACAAACTCGTGCGGTCGAGAAAGAGGACGTTCAGCGTCCCCTCGCCGCCGGTCTGGATAAGCTCATTGGCGATGACGCGCGCCCCAATCACCATGTTGCGGGTTTTTTCTCCGGGCGGTGTGCCGAGCGAGAGCGGCGTGACGGCGCCGACAGTGCCGACGGTCTGCGCTGCGGCCTGTCCCGGCGACACAGCCAGAGCCCCAAGCGCAAGCGCAAGTATTGGCGTCCATGATCCCGCGCGGCTGATCGGCATAGGCTCAGCTCCCTGCTTCAGAATCGCGCCGTGGGCCCGAAGAGGACCGTCACGTCATCATTGGTGAAATTCGGCAAATTCGAGTTTGTCCGCGCATATTGCAACATGCCGGACAGGCCGAGATTTGCAGTGATCGGCATATCGAGCAGAACACCGCCGTAATAGGCGAAATCGCACCGACGAACGTAAGGATTGACCGCCGGCGTCTGGCGCGTCGAAGGCATCCCACAGTGCGCTGAAATAGGGCGTGACACTCCATTGCAGCGGCATCCAGGGAAACGGCGGCGCGAATTCGTCGTGGAACGAGACCTGGACGCCGCCCTGGTTGAAGCTCTGCCACGGGTTCACGGCGCTGGCGCGCGCATAGATCGGCCGCACATCGATCGACATCAGTTCGGTGAACCGATAGATCCCGTCCGCAGACACCGAAATGTAGTCGCCGTCGCCGAGGGAGGTGATCTGATAGCGGCCCGGGTTATTGACGGAAATGTGCCGCCATTCGACATCCGGCGCGATGGACCAGTCCCGCGCCGTATCGAAACCGAGCGTGATACCAGCGCCGCCGGAATTGAGATAGGTTTCGCCGCCGATCCACGAAAGATTGCCGACAAGATAGGGCTTGATCGTCACGCCTGGCAAATTGGCGGGATCGAGCGCGAGACGCGGGCCGATATTGGCCTCGACATAGCCGAGATCGAATTGCGAGAGCGAAAACTGGCTCGTCCCATAGCCGATGAAATTCGTCTCGATCCGGTCGCCACGCTGATTTTCGAAGTCATAAACATTGCTGATCTTGGCAAGGCCGAAGACCTCGCCATCAGATTGCTGCGGGACATTCGAGCCCTGCGGCACATCATGCCCGAAGAAGCTGAGAAACCCGGTTTCGGGCAGCGCTGCGACATTCGATTGATACCCGACGCCGGTTTGCAGAAAGCCACTCCACCGGATCGGCTGGAGCTGTTTTTCCGCTTCCGGCAGATAGGCCGTGAGCCGCGCCCGCAGTTGGACGGGAAGATCCGGCGCCGCCCCCGCGGCTTTGAAATAATGCACGGCGTTGTCATAAGAGCCGAGGCGAAAATAGAGCGTCGCAAGTTCAAAATTGGCACGCGCGAGATGCGGCGCAAATGCGAGTACGCGCTCCAGCGCCGAAATCGCCGCCTCATAATCGCCGAGCGCTTCGGAGACCTGGACATATTGAAAGACGAGGTCGAAATTTCGCGGCGCTTGCAGGGTCGCAGCGAGCAGCCTCGCTTGCGTTGCGGCAAGCGCTTGGCGATCCGCGCGATTATCCGCTTGCGCGGCGAAAACCGCGCAAAAGGAAAAACCCAGCCCAGCAAGTAAAAGCTGGAACTTTCGCACGATAGCGCCCCCACGCTTGACCGCCGCGTCATAGATCCGCGGTCTTATACGGCTGGGGCAAGTCTAGAGATCAAAAGGATTCCAGCAAGGGGGGCGCTCGCGCAAAAGTCAAATCTGGCCGCGGGTGTGTCTCATCGGCACTTGTGCGCAATCCGTGGTGTGACAAAGGCTTAGCTCGGGCGGGGCCTTGATTTTGCCGTGCAGGCTAGCCACACAGGCGGGGAACCGCGTCGGAAAACATAAAGATGATCAATTCTCGTGGGTTAGAGCCGAATGCCGCGGTCCGCTGGGATGCAAGGCTAGGCACCGCCTGTCCCCGGTTCTAGTTTATGGCAAAGCGCGCCGCGCTGATCAGCCGACCTATGGGCTCTGAACGCGAATGATCGAAATTGTCTCCGGCGCAAGAACGGAGCTCTTGGCCCGCAGGAACCGGGCAAGAGCCGCCGCCGCCGTTGCGCTGGCCCTCGTCCTCGCGCTCGTCACCCTCTGGTCGGCGCCGCGACTGCTGTCGGCCGATCTTTTGAGCCGAGAAGTCGCCGCGCAAATTCAGCACGCCACCGGGCTCACGACCAAAATCGAGGGGCAGACGGAATTTCGCTTTCTGCTGCGTCCGCGCCTGATCATCCGCAACATCCGTGTTGCCGATGCTTCGGGCGCCATACGGGTCGATGCGCCCGAGGTTATCGGCTATCTGCGTCTTCTCCCCCTCCTCGTCGGACGCTTTGAAATTGGCCAGGCGGTTCTTTACCACCCGAAATTCTATGCAAGGCTCGATCGCGCGCCCGCCGGCCGTGGCGACATTCAACAGGCCGCAAACGCCGCGACGGACGATTTCCGGCGGCTTCAGGCCCCCCTCGGGACGATGGACATTGTCGATGGCGAAGTCCGGCTCGCGGCGAAGACGCTTGCCTCGGATATCGCGATCGAGGCGATCGACATGCGCGCGAGCTGGCCGCGCCTCAGCGCCTCCGCGAATTTTGCCGGACGCCTGACCTACCGCAACACTGCCGTGCGTTTTCAGGGTTGGCTGGAACAGCCACTCGAGGTTTTGCGCGGCGGCGATTCCGCCGGCGTTTTCCAGCTCAGATCGGACCTGCTCACCTTCTGGACCTCCGGCCATCTCTCCGGCGGTCCCAAGGTGGAATACAGCGGCTCCGTTTCGGCAACCGCGCCGTCTCTGCGCACCTTCGCCGAAACGATTGGCTACACGTTCTCCAAGCACGGCACATTCGCCGATCTGGCCCTCTCCTGCGACGTCGATGTCGCCGCCGGCAACGCCACCTTCACAAATCTGACTCTGCGCCTCGACGGTAACGACTATCAGGGCAATCTCGAAATCCAGAATGTCGCGCACAGCCCGCAGATTTCGGGCACGCTGGCGAGCGATTTTCTTGACGTCACACCATTCTTGACCGGGGTGCGTGAGCCTGCGGTCTCCTCCGGCCTCTGGAGCCGCAAGCCGCTGGATCTGCCGCAGCTAGACCTCGCCAACCTCGATCTGCGCGTCTCTGCGACACGGCTGCGGCTTTATGATCTGGAAGTCCACGACGCCGCTTTGTCGCTTTTGGCCAAGCCAGGCATGATCGATCTGGCCCTGGCCGAGGCGACCGCTAACACCGGCGCGATTCGTGGCCGCTTCGCGCTGACGGAAAAGGATCGTGTCTTCGATCTGCGCGTCAGCGGCAGCGGCAGCGGGATCGATCTTCAGCCGATGGTGTTCGAGGGTGAGCGCCCGCTGACGGGGTCTCTCGACGCCTCGCTCCGGCTCGAAAGTTCGGGCCAGGACGTTAACGCCCTGATGCAGGGGCTGAACGGCGAAGCCGCGTTTTCCGCGAGCAATGGTTCGTTCAATGGCGTCGATCTGGTCCAGACCCTGGCACACACCCGTGGCCGCAAGCCCGGCGAGAAGCTCGACACCGTGTCGGGGACGACAAGTTACGATCATTTGACGCTTAACCTGACGCTCGCCAAGGGGGTCGCGGCGGTCTCGGACGGCCAGATCAGCGGCCCGAATTTGCAGCTCGGGCTTGCCGGTGCGATCGATATAGGGCGCCGTCAGCTCGATATTCTATCGCTCGCCGAGATCGGTGAAGCAGCCGGCAAGACAACCCATGCGGCGCCGGCGCGTTTCGAATTGAAAGGGCCCTGGTCAGCGCCGCGCTTCTTTGTCGGTCCGGCGAATCTCGTGCTGCCAAAGTCCGTGCCGCAAAAGGACGCCCTGCCCGCGACGACGATGTCGCCGCCGCCAGCGCAGGAATAGGCAAAATCAGCGGTCGTCGCGCAAAGCCTCGGCGAGCCGCGCCTCCAGAACCTGCGGCTTTGAGAGGACCAGCGCGCCGCGCGTCTTTTCCAGCAGGCCCTCTTGCGCCATGGCGGAAAGTTCGCGCGTCACCTGCTCGCGCCGGCAGCCGATCCGCGCCGCAAGCACATGATGGAACGGCGGCGGCGTGACCGAGCGTTCCCCCGGTCGCCCGGGCCGCGGGCCGGCCATTCGCAGCAGTTCGGAATAAAGCCGGTGCTTGAGATCGAAAATCGAATGTTCGGTCAGACGCGCGTTGAGCTCGCGTACCCGTGCGGTCAGCAGATGCAGCACTCGGTCGCAAACCGTCGGCGAGGCGAAGATCACTTCCCGGAAGACATTGGCCGGCATGATGCAGAGTTCGGCCTTGGTCAACGCGGTGACATTGGCCGAACGCTTCGTGCTGTCTATGGCCGAAAGCTCACCGAAGAACTGTCCGGCACGCATTTCGGCAAGAATCACTTCCTTGCCGGCCTGCGTGCGAATCAGGATTCGCACCTCGCCGGCGATGATGAAATAGACGTCGGAGGTTTCGTCCTCATAATCGATGACGACCTCGCCCTCATCGAAACGTCGCCAGGAACAGCGACGGTCGAACAGATTGAAATCAAGGTCGGTTACGTCCTTGAAAAAAGGAACACGTGCAAGGGTCTGCATGACTTTTCGCCCCCGACGCCGATGCAATTTCCCGGCGCGATTATTCTAGTGACCGCCGACTTCAGCAACGCGCCGCAACGCGCGGGCAACCCGTAAGCAGGCGATTCCGAGCTTTCCCCAATTTCGCTGCTCGCAACGTACTAGCCATTAGCATAACAATCGTCATTGGCCCAACGCGGCCGGAAACAGAGTGATGGCGTCGCCGCGATTGATGCCCGAAATCGGCAACGATGGTGCCGGGCGCGATCAGCAGCGACGAAGATATTCGGCATGGGTTCTCAGGATGCGGCCTCATAGCGATAGCGCGCCGCGTGGCGGCCCGTCGCACCCGGCGGCAGAACACGCATCGAAGGCTTGTCGAACAAATCGCCGGTGAAATCCTCCGGGTCGCCGAAGCCTGTCCACTGCTCGATGCAGAGGTAGCCATTGCCGGGCCGGCACCAGACGCCCCAATGGGCGAAGTCCTCGCCTTCGACGGTGATCGCCGCGCCGTCCGGGGCTTCGAAGCGCAGGCTGCCGCTCGCCGCGTTGAGGAAGCAGAGTGCGTCATTCTCGAAAAGGCTCGGCGCCAGCGGCAAAATCGCACCTTCCAGCGGCAGCCTGCGGGAGGTGCGCGCGATCAATCCGCCCGGCGCGATCCACGGGACCACCGGATTTTCCGGCATTGCAAAACGAAGCTGGTAGTCCGCCGCGACACCCCCGGCGAAAGGCCAGCGGAAGCCGGGATGGAGGCCGCAGGCATAGGGCATCGGCCGCTCGCCGGTATTCGCCACCGTGAGCACCGTCGAGACCGCCCCCTCCTCCACGACGTAATCGACAGTAAAAGTAAAATCAAAGGGATAGAGCCGCCGCGTCGCCGCATCGCTGGCGAGCTGGAAGCGCACGCGGTCGGCATGCTGGGTAACGAGGCGGAATTCCCGCTGGCGGGCAAAACCATGCAGGGCCAGTGGATAGGTTTTGCCTTCGACGCGGACTTCGCCGTTGCGAGTCCAGCCGACAATCGGAAACAGCAGCGGCGCCGTCTCCGGCCAGACCTCCGGGCGCGAATCCCAGAGCAAGGAACGGTCGCCAACCGCCCACGTCATAATCTCGGCGCCTTGTCGCGCGACGCTTACGGCCGTTGCACCACTCCTGATGACGATCATGTTGTAAGTCCGTATAATTCAGCGGGTTACGTGGTTAATGGGAGAACTGTCCGGGTGCGTTAGCGCACATTGAGGACGTTCCGCAGGCGCTAAGGGGTCGCATTACGGAAGCTTTATTGCAAAGTCGCCGTATTCTGCCCCTTAACTCCTCAGTCACATGAAGAGGTCCGCATGAGAACTTGGTTGCTGACGGGGGCGACGACAGTTCTGGCAACAGCGGCGGCACTGGCGATGGTGTCGACCAAGCCGGGTCCGATCGGCGAATGGAAAATCGCCGACGGCACAGCCAATGTAGCCATCCAGCCCTGCGGCACGAATCTCTGCGGTTTCGTTTCCTGGGCCAAGGAAAGTTCGGCCACCCTCGGCCGCAAGGTTCTCATCGACATGAAGCCCAACGGCCATTCCTGGTTCGGGACGGCGGTCAACGTCATGGACGGCGAGCAATATTCGGCCCGCATGTCGCTGCAAGGCCCCACGAGCCTCAAGGTCGAGGGCTGCGTCGTGGGCGGCATGATCTGCGGCGGTCAGGTCTGGTCGCGGGTCAAGTAACCCCAAATCGGCTCACTTTCTGCCCATCGCGGGTCCGTAGCCCACGGGCCTTCAATCCGTTCGCCCTTTATGTCACAGTTGCGTCCGCACGCGCTCTCGCGCGTCCGGTGAACGGGTGAAAGAGCGAAAGAGTGAAACTGCCGTCTCGTCTTGGGTGGTTCGGCCGAAGGAGCCTCTTCGGCAAATATGTCATCACCTTCGTCGCTTTGGTCATTTCCATCCTGGCCCTCAGCGGCGCGACCGAGATGTGGTTCACCTATGGCGACCGCAAAGCCGAGTTGCTGCACACGCAGATGGAAAAGGCGGACGATGCCGCCCAGCGTGTCGAGCAATTCATGGCTGAGATCGAGCGCCAGATTAGCTGGGCGACGCGCGCAAGCTCCATGTCGATGGCGCAGCGCCGTGCCGATTACGCGCTGATTCTTCAGCACACACCGGCTCTGGCGCAGATTTCCGAGTTGGACCCCAAGGGCCGCGAAATCCTGCGGATGGGCCGCGCCGGCCTCACCCCGGACCCACAGCAAGATTTCTCGAGTTCTGCCGCCTTCCTCCACGCCAACACTTCGGCGGCCTGGTTCGGCCCGGTGGTCTTCTCCCGTCACGGGCCGACTATGGAGATCGCGATGGCGCTCGCCGGCAAGCCGTCGGGCGTGACCGTTGCCACGGTCGAGTTGAAATTTCTGGCGGACATATTGAACGGCATCCAGGCCGGCGCCGGCATGTACGCCTATATCGTCAACGCCAGGGGCAATCTTATCGCCCACACCAATTCATCGATGCTGGTACACCGGCCGCACTTGCAGCACCTGCCGCAGGTCGCGGCGCTGGCCAGGGCTCCCGAGGGCGCGGTTTCCGTCGGCCGCAGCCTTGACGGACAGTCCGTCCTCGCCGCCTCGGCGCCGATCCCCTCCATGCAATGGTGGCTGTTTGTTGAGCAGCCCCTCGCCGACGCCTATGCCCCGGTCACCGACCTGCTCGGCCGGCTGTTCATCATTCTGCTGGCGGCGCTGGTGCTCTGCATTGGCGCTGGGCTGATTCTGGCGCGCTGGATGACTGTGCCGATCCAGGCGGTGCGGGACGGCGCGGCGCATCTTGCGGAAGGCAATTTCAGCCACAAGATCGAAGTGCGGACCGGCGACGAGATCGAAGACCTGGCCGACGATTTCAATCTCATGGCCTCGCAGCTCCAGGATTCCTATGCCAAGCTGGAGCAGAAAGTCGAGGAGCGGACGCGCGATCTCGAACGCTCCGTCAGCGAGCTGCGTGCGCTCGAGGAGGTCGGCCTCGCACTCGCGGCCTCCCTCAATCTCAACGAGGTGCTGGCGACGATCGTCGTGCGCTCGGTCGAAGTGACCGGCGCCCACGGCGGCGCGATCTACAGCTTCGATCCCGAGCGGCGTGCCTTCAACCTCGCCGAGGCTTATGGCCTTGACCCGGATTTCGTCGCCGCGATCCGCGAGGTCAGGATACGGCGCTCGCACGGACTGCTGAGCGAGGTCGCGGAACGCAAGATTCCGATCCAAATTCCGCATATCGCGGCGGCGCGCGACTTTCCGTTGCGCGGCGCAACCTTGGCGGCAGGCTTCCAATCGGCGCTGATCGCGCCGCTGATCGGCTCGGCGGAACTCCTCGGTGTCCTCGTCATCGAGCGGCGCGAAGCCGGCTATTTCCCCGACAACACGGTCGCGCTGATCAAGACGCTGGCGAACCAATCCGTGCTTGCCATGAGCAACGCCAAGCTCTTCGAGCAGGTGCAGGAGAAGAACAAACAGCTCGCCATCGCCAACGAGCACAAGTCGCTCTTCTTCGCCAATATGAGCCACGAATTGCGCACGCCGCTCAATGCAGTGCTCGGCTACACCGAGCTGATGCAGGATGGCATTTACGGCGATATTCCGGAGCGCGCCAAACAGGTATTGGCGCGCGTCCAGACTAACGGCGCGCATCTCCTCAGCCTCATCAACGACGTGCTCGATATTTCCAAAATCGAGGCGGGCGAGCTCTCTCTGTCGCTCAGCGATTATTCGCTGCGCGCCGTCATCGAGACGGTCGTCAATGCCACCGGCTCGCTGGCGCAAGCCAAGGGCCTGCGCATCTCCACCGATATCGCGCCGGACCTTCCGACCGGTCACGGCGACGAGCGCCGGCTGACGCAAGTGCTCTTGAACATCGTCAGCAATGCCATCAAATTTACCGATAAAGGCGGCGTGATGATCCGCGCCGGAGCCTCGGGCGGTGATTTCAAAATGGCTGTCGAAGATACGGGGCCGGGTATCGCGCCGGAGGATCAGGCCCGGATATTCGAGGCTTTCCACCAGGTCGACAGCACCATCACGAAGCAAAAAGGCGGCACCGGCCTCGGCCTTTCGATCAGCAAGCGCTTTGTCGAAATGCACGGCGGCACCATCAGTTTGACCTCGGCCTTGGGCGAGGGCTCGACCTTCCGGGTGCAGATTCCGGTGCGGGTCGACCGGCAGATGGAGGCGGCATGACCAGGCGCATCCTTGTCGTCGAGGATACCGAGGACAACCGGCAGATTTTGCGCGACGTGCTGAACGACGCCGGCTTCGAGCTGATCGAAGCGGGCGACGGCGAAGAGGGCGTGCGCATGGCCGCGGAGTTTCTTCCCGATCTCGTTCTGATGGATATTCAGCTTCCGGTCGTCGATGGTTACGAGGCGACGCGGCGGATCAAGGCGGACCCCGCCCTGCGCCATATCCCCGTCATCGCGGTGACGTCCTATGCCTTGTCGCAAGACGAGAAGAAGGCGCTCGCCGTCGGCTGTAGCGGCTATGTGGCCAAGCCCTTCAGCCCGCGAGCGCTGCTCGCCAAGATTCGCGAGTTCCTGCCCTAGCGGGCATTGAAAGAGATTGTGGTATTCTTTGAGGAGCGCCGAAGGCGCATTTCGAAGCACGGAGCCTCATCAAGCAATTATCGAGAGACCAATTCTTGCGCGAACGCCCCTCAATCCTTGCCGTCGACGATGTGTTCGAGAATCTCGAAATCGTCTGCCTGCGGCTTGAAGCCAGCGGCTACAACGTCATCACCGCGACCGATGGCATCGAGGCGCTCGAACAAGCCCGCACCCACAAGCCCGATCTCATCCTTCTCGACATCATGATGCCGAAACTCGACGGCATCTCCGTGCTGAAAGAGCTGAAGGCCGACCCGAGCCTCGGTTTCATTCCGATCCTGCTTCTCACCGCCAAGGCCGACCGCAGCGATGTCATCGCCGGGCTCGAAGCGGGCGCCGACGATTATCTGACGAAACCGCTTGATCAATCGGCGCTCGTCGCGCGGGTACGCTCCATGCTGCGGATCAAGGCGCTGCACGACAAGGTGCAGGACCAGGCAAGGCAGCTTGCGACGCAGGCGGAGGAACTCGCCGAATGGAACCGCGTGCTCGAAGCGCGTGTGGCCGAGCAGGTCACGCAGATCGAACGCATCAGCCGGCTCAAGCGCTTTCTGGCGCCGCAGGTCGTGGATGTAATCGCGCTCTCCGGCGATACGGATGCGATGCTTGCAAGCCATAGCGCGGAAGTCACCGTGCTTTTCTGCGACCTGCGCGGTTTCACCGCCTTCACCGAGGCGGCCGAGCCAGTACAGGTGATGACAGTTCTGAGCGAATTCCACGCCGCGCTCGGCGATCTCATCCATCGCTACGAGGGAACGCTGGAGCGTTTCGCCGGCGACGGCCTGTTGACACTGTTCAACGATCCCATCCCCTGTGCCGACCATACCGAGCGCGCGGTAAGGCTCGCGATCGACATGCGCGCGCGGCTTGAGACCTTGTCACAAGCCTGGCGTGAGCGCGGCCATGATCTCGGCTTCGGCATCGGTATCGCACGCGGCACCGCGACATTGGGCAAGATCGGGTTCGACCGCCGTTTCGACTATGCCGCCATCGGCAGCGTCACCAATCTCGCGTCGCGCTTGTGCGACGAGGCGAAATCCGGGCAAATCCTCATCGATCGAAACGTCTTTGTCGTCGCCGAGAGCCTGTTCGAGGTGCAGCACCTGCCGCCGCTCGCATTGAAGGGCTTCAACCGCCCCGTCGAGGCCTTCGCAATCCTGCGCGAACGCAGCGCCTAGCGAAACTCAGTCTGCGACCAGTTTCGCAATCACCCGCCGCGCATCTTCGATCACGACATCGGCGACGTCGGGCCGGCTCAAGAAGTCGGCAAAGGAAAAAACATCGGCGAGCCGCGCGATCCGCTGCCAATTCTTCGGCAGGAAACCGCCGGCTTCGACATAAGATCGCGCCACCGCTTCCGCGAACGCCGCATTGTCTGCGAACGGCGGGCGCAACAAATTGCCGAAATCCATCGCCGGCGAGGCGCTCAGCGCATATTCCCAGTCGATTACCGCCGCGATCTCGTCGCTCGGCCCGGGAAGTACCAGAATGTTCGGGGCATTGAAATCGCCGTGAACGAGGCAGGGCTGCCCGAGCCAATCGTTCAGGATATCGCCGTTCTTCTCCACATAGGCGACGAGTTCGGCAGTCAGCGGGCGTCCCAGCCTCGCGCCGCCGGGCCCATGGACGAGCGTCTGATTGAGATAGGTAAGCATTCCGGCGCGATCGAAATCGATCGGTCCCTTCACATCGAGTCGGGCATCGAAAAAGCCGAACATTTCGGACGTGAAACTATAAATCGCTGCAAGCACTTCGCCGATCTTTCCGGCGAAGCCGAGCACGCGTGCCTGTGACCAGCCGCGCAGACTATGCTGGAGATCGGGCGCGTCGATCCAATCGAGCACCGCGTAGGGGTGGCCGGTTACGGAATTGGTCTCGGCGAGGTGGAGGAAACGCAGCACCGGCACGCGCGGCGAGACCAGATCGCCGATCGCTCTTTCTTTGCGCGCCGCTTCGACGCCGCGTTGATAGAGCCGCAGCAACAGCGGCGTCTTATGCTCTGCGAGCTGAATTTTGTAATTGGTGTTGGTGAGGCCGCCGCCGACCAGCGCGAAACTGCGCAGACGATCGCCGGGAAAAAGCGGGAGCACCAAACGCGCGACGCCTGCGGCATCGAGCTTGACGGCCGGCACCTGCCGCGGCCAATTTTCCTTCATGCCCAGACGCACCCTGCCCGGTTTATTCCGCCGGTTCGTTGGCCGAGCTGGGCTTGCGTGTAAAGGCAAATCGCAATTCTTGCAATTTCGGCAACTTGCGCGGCAGGGCGGCAAGTGCGCGGACGCCCGCCAGACCGGCGCGGCGTATGTCGTCCGTCACGGCAAAGACCGCGGGGACGAAGAGCAACGACAGGAAGGTCGAAGCGATCAGGCCGCCAATGACGGCGATTGCCATAGGCGAGCGGAATTCGCCGCCAGCGCCGAGGCCGAGCGCGCTGGGTACCATGCCGGCGACCATGGCGATCGTCGTCATCACGATCGGCCGCGCCCGCTTCGTCCCCGCCTCGGCGATCGCCGCCGTGCGCGGCACGCCGCGCGCAATGGCGCGGTTGGCGAAATCGACGAGCATGATGGCGTTCTTGGTAACGATGCCCATGAGCATCAGAATACCAATGATGACCGGCAAGGAGAGCGGCCGGCCGGTGATGAGCAGCGCGATAATGGCGCCGCCGATCGACAGCGGCAGCGAGAAGAGAATGGTGATCGGCTGCAGCACCCGCGCGAACAGCAGGACGAGAACGATGTAGACCAGGATGAGGCCATTGCGCATGGCCTCGGCAAAGCCGCTGCTCAGCTCCTCCATCAATTCCGCCATCGCGGATTTGCGCGATTCGACGCCGGGCGGCATGTGCTTCATCAGCGGCAAGGCATCGATGGCCTTTTCGACATCGCCGAGCGCCGCGCCATCGGCCAGATCGGCCTCGACCGACACGGAGCGCGCGCCATCGAACCGGGTCAGCGTCGCAGGGCCTTTCAGCAATTCGAGGCTCGCGACCGCGCCAAGCGGCACGGCGCCGGTCTTGCCGGGCAGTTGCAATTGCGCCAGCGCCTCGGCGCCAGCCGCTGCGCCGCCGCCACCGAGCGTTACGCGCACCGGCAGCGAGCGGCCATCCGGCGCGGTTACATGCGAGAGGCTGTCGCCGATGGTCGCGAGTGTGATCGTGCGCGTCAAGGCATCCGGCGAAACGCCGAGCTTGTCTGCGTCCGCATCCTTGGGCGCGATGTGGAATTCCTTACGGTCGGCTTCCGATGAGGTGAGGATGTTCGAGACGAGCTTGATGCCCTTCATCTCGCGGGCGAGTTCGGCAGCAAAGTTAGCCAGCGTCGAACCATCCGGCCCGGTGAAGATGCGCGCGACCGGCCGCGCGCCATAATCGTCGACGAACCAGGCGCGCAAACCGGGAATCGCCGCGAGATCTGCGGTAATCAATCCCTCCAATTGCGCGACCGAATGCTTGCGCTCGGTCTTCGGCACATAATTGACGATGAGCTGCGCCTTGCGCACCTCCGGCGTGCCGGGCGACACCCGGCCACCGTCGATGAAGACGCTAGTGACCTCGTGGCGCTTGCGCAGCCGCGCGGAGATCGTGTCCGCCATCGCCTGCGTATCCTTCAGCGTGGCGCTGGGCGCGAGCGCGATCGCCAGATGCGAACGGCCGGAATCCTGCACGGGCTGGAAGTCGCGCGAAACGAGATTGCTGGTGATGCTGAGGATCGACAGACCGAAGAGAACGAGCCCAATCACCAGAGTCGTGAACCGGTGCTCGACCGACCAGGTGACGACTTTGCCGTAATGCTGTGCCCAGGCGGGCGTCTTCTCCTCTCGCTGCTCAGCGCGCGGCTTGAGGAAATGCGCTGCGAGCACCGGCGTCACGAAACGCGCCGCAAGCAGCGAGAAGATCACTTCGGCGGAGATCGTCAGGCCGAATTGCTCGAAATATTGTCCAGCGACGGAGCCGATGAAGCTGACCGGTGCGAAGACCGCGACAATCGTGAGGCTGATGGCGATGACGGCGAGGCCGATTTCGTCGGCGGCGTCGATCGCCGCCTGCATCGCCGATTTGCCCATGTTCATATGGCGCACGATATTCTCGATCTCGACGATCGCATCGTCGACGAGAATGCCTGTCGCCAGCGTGATCGCCAGCAGGCTGATGAGGTTGAGCGAGAAGCCGAGCGTTTTCATCACGAAGAAGGCGGGCACGATGGACAGCGGCAGCGCGATGGCGGCGATGATCGTCGCGCGGAAATCGCGCAGGAACAGGAAGACAACGAGGATCGCCAGGCCCGCGCCCTCGAACAGCGTGTGCATCGCCGCGTCGTAATTGCCCTGCGTATAGCGCACCGACGTGTCGATCAGCTTGAACGCGACCTCCGGATGCGCCGCGGCGGCCTTCTGCACGAATTTCTCGACCTCGTCGGCGACGGTGACATCGCTCGCGCCCTTCGCACGCAAGACGCCGAAAGCGACGATAGGCTCACCGTTGAGCCGGGCGAAGGTGCGGGGCGTTTGGGTCGTGTCGGTGACATGCGCGAGGGCGTCGAGCCGCAGGCTGCCGCCGTGCGGAAGATGGATCGGCATCGCCGCAAGCGCGGACAGGGTCTGCGGGGCGCCGGCATCCGTCTGCGCCGCCTTGATCTGCGCGTCGGCCTCCGCGGCGGTCAGGCCATGCATCGCCAGCGCGACGGGATCGAGTTTGACGGAGATTTCCCGCGTCACGCCGCCGATGCGCTCGACACTGCCAACGCCGGGCAGCGCCTTCAGGCCACCGATGACATTGTCATCCACGAACGCCGATAATTGCTCGGGGTCCAGCTTCGGCAATTCGGCAGCATAGGTGACAATGTTGAGACCGACGGCATTGATGCGCTTGACAATCGGCGCGTCGATGCCGCGCGGCAAGTCCGGGGTGATCTGTGCGACAGCGGCTTTGACCGCACGGGTCGCCTTGTCCGTATTGACGCTCAGATTGAAGCTGATGGCCGTCGCTGAAATACCATCGCTGATCGACGACGTGACATGATGCACCCCGGTGATGCCGGAGACTGCCGTCTCGATCTTGCGGGTGACCTGATCCTCAAGCTCGGTCGGCGTCGCACCGAAATCGGTGACGACCACCGAGACGATGGGCGGCTCGATGCTCGGCAGCAGCGTGATCGGCAATTGCCGGAAGCTGACGATGCCAGCCGCGAGCGCGATGAGCGCAAGCAGGATGGCCGGAATGGGATTACGGATCGCGAGCGCCGAGACATTGAACGAAACGCCGCGGTTTGCCATGAGCTTGAAACAATTCATCCAATAGCTTTCAGCGCGAAATCAACGACGCAACTCGAGGCCGCCGGTAATGGACCAGAACGCGCAACGACCTGAACGCAGACGGAATGCCAACACTAAGCAAAATCCATGCTTCGAGGGTGATCCGCATGCAGGCCCAGCACCGCTGCGCCCGCCATAGAGCGGAAACCTTAAGAAGCTCCAGCGGCCCGTCTCGTCCCCTAACGGGTCCGACCGCTGGGCCTAGCCCAAACCGGCTTGGGATTAGCCTGATAAATGGGCCAAAATTATGTAGTGCCGGCGCGCACGCCGTGCAAGCTTTTGACCTGTAAAGAATACCCCGGCGATTGGTAAGCATCTATACAGACAGACATTTATCGGATTTTATGGGCCGCCATAGAAAACTGAAAGAATAGCCTGCAGATGAAGGCTCGCTTGCAAAATGTCTTTGCGCTGAATGCCGCCCCGCGCGCCATCCCGCCGCGGCAGCAGGCCCCCCGCCGGATTCTCTGCGTCTTTCCCCGTTATACGCCCTCGTTCGGAACCTTCGAATATTCCTACGGGCTGACGATGGGAACCCGCGCATTCATGCCGCCGCAGGGCATTCTGCTGATCGCAGCCGCTCTGCCGAAACATTGGCAGGTGCGCTTCATCGACGAGAATATGGAGCCCGCGGCGGATCGCGATTTCGTCTGGGCGGATGCTGTTTTCGTCAGCGGCATGCACATCCAGCGGCGTCAGATCGACGATATCTGCCGCCGGGCGCATCGCCTCGACAAGGTCACAGTGCTCGGCGGCCCCTCGGTTTCTTCCTGCCCCGACTATTATCCGAGCTTCGATTATCTGCATGTTGGCGAGGCGGGCGATGCGACCGACGATCTGATCGCAATCCTCACGCACAATGTCGCGCGGCCGGAGCAACAGGTCGTGCTTAGAACGAAGGTGCGGCGCGAGCTTTCCGACCTGCCGGCGCCCGCTTATGAACTGGCGAAGGTTGATCGCTATCTGCTCGGTTCGATCCAGTTTTCCAGCGGCTGCCCCTATAAATGCGAGTTCTGCGATATTCCCGGCCTTTACGGCCGCGTGCCGCGGCTGAAGACCCCCGAGCAAATCATCGCCGAGCTCGACAAGCTGGTCGATGCGGGCGTCGCAGGCTCGGTCTATTTCGTCGACGACAATTTCATTGCCAATCGCAAGGCGGTCGCGGAACTGTTGCCGCATCTCATTGCCTGGCAGAAAAAGCGAGGCTACCCCGTCGGTCTCTCCTGCGAGGCGACACTCAACATCGCGCGCACGCCGGACATCCTCGCCATGATGCGGGAGGCCGGATTTGAGACGATCTTCTGCGGCATCGAGACGCCGGAAGCCGACGCGCTGAAGGAGATCGATAAGAAGCAAAATCTCGCCATGCCGATCCTCGAACTCGGTGCGGGCGATCAACCAGCACGGGATGCAGGTCGTCTCCGGCATCATCCTGGGGCTCGATAGCGACACGCCGGATACCGAAGAGCGTCTGCTCGACTTCATCGCGCAGTCGCAAATCCCGATGCTGACGATCAACCTGCTGCAGGCGCTGCCGCAAACACCGCTCTGGGACCGGCTGGCGAAAGCGGACCGGCTTGTCGAAGACGAGGGCCGCGAGTCAAATGTGCGCTTCCTCCTGCCCTACGACGATGTCGTGCGCATGTGGCGGCGCTGCATGAAGGAAGCCTATGAGCCGGAGACGCTCTATGGCCGCTACCAATATCAGATCGAGAACACCTGGCCGAACCGGCTGAAGCGCCCGAACAGCAGAGCCCGGTTCGCGCCGAAGAACGTCGTGCGCGGTCTCGTCATGCTAACGAAAATTTTCTGGACGCTGGGCGTGCGCGCCGATTATCGCCGCGCGTTCTGGAAATACACCTTGCGGTGGTTCAGGCCGGGCCAAATCGAGTTCGTCATCGCGACGTCCATCTGCGTCCACCATCTCGTGATGTTTGCGCGCGACGCCTGCGCGGGGCGCACCAATGCGTCGCATTATGCGCATACGCAGCGGCGAGAGGGCGAAGAGGCCGCACCGCAAATCGCCGCGGCGGAATGATCAGTCCTCTTCCTCGCGATCGGCCTCATCTTTAAGCGGCGCATCTTCGATGGGCGTCGCTTCGATAAATTCCGCCTCGACGAGCAATACCTCCTCGCCGTCTTCGATCGTCTCGGCCTCCGCTTCGGCCTGCGCCTCCATTTCCGCCTGCACCTCTTCGCCGAGGTCCGGGAATTCCTCCTGCGCGTCGCCTTCGAGCGGGTCTTCGTCTTCCATCAGCGCCGCATCGTCGCGCGGCAGTGGCACAGAGAAGCCCTGCGGCAGCGCCCCTTCAAACAGACCCGCGCCCTTCAGTTCCTCGAGGCCCGGCAGGTCACCGATCGCTTCGAGGCCAAAGTGCAGCAGGAAGGCTTCGCTGGTCCCATAGGTCAACGGCCGGCCGGGCGTGCGGCGGCGACCGCGTAGCCGAACCCAGCCCGTTTCGAGCAGCACGTCGAGCGTCCCCTTGGAGATGGCGACGCCGCGGATATCCTCGATCTCGGCGCGGGTGACGGGCTGGTGATAGGCGATGATGGCGAGCGTTTCGAGCGCCGCCTTGGAGAGCTTCTTCGGCTCGACGGAATCGACCGACAGCAGCCAGCCCAAATCCGATGCCGTGCGGAACAGCCATTTCTTGCCAACACGGACCAGATTGACGCCACGCGAGGCATAATCCTGCTTCAGCCGCGCCAGCACCTCGCCGACAGCGATCCCTTCCGGCATGCGCCGGGCGATCTCGCCCTCCTCCAGCGGCTCGGCCGCAGCGAACAGCATGGCCTCTGCGATCCGCATCGCCTCGCCGGTCAGGGCCTCTTCGGCAGACACAGGCTCGCTCTCGGCTTCAATGGCCATCGCCTCCACATACAGACGCGCGACTTCGGCCAAGTTCAACTCCCTTATTGCAGCGACGGCGTGGCGCTTGCCGCCTCGTCTCGCTTCTTGATCCAGAGCGGCGCGAAAGCCCGATCCTGACGCAGGCTGATGACGCCTTGACGCACCATTTCCAACGCCGCGGCCAATGACGAGGCTTTGACCGCGCGGCGCGCCTCCGGCGTCGTGAAATAGGTCATCAAATACAGAATCGAGCACGGTCCAGTCGAGCGCCTGACCGGCAAGCTTTTCAAGCGCCGCGCGCGCCTCGATCAACGACCAGGTGAAACGCTGCCGCAATTGCAGTTTGGCTGTCACGTGCTTCTGCCGCTGGCGCGCATAGGCTGCAAGAAGATCATGCAGGCTTGCCTGCCATTGCGGCCGGCGCGAAATCTCGACGCCTTCCGGCTGGCCGCGGGTGAAAATATCCCTGCCGAGCCGAGGCCGGTTGACCAGCGCATCTGCCGCGGCGCGGATCGCCTCGAGCCGCTGCAGGCGGAAGGCCAGCGTGGCGGCGAGATCCTCGGCCAGCGGCTCTTCGTCCTTCTCCTGCTTTGGCAGCAGCAATCGCGATTTGAGATAGGCGAGCCAGGCTGCCATCACGAGATAATCGGCAGCCAGTTCGAAGCGCAGATTGCGCGCCGCCTCGATGAAGGCGAGATATTGCTCGGCCAGCGCCAGGACGGAAATCTTCGCCAGATCAACCTTCTGCCGGCGCGCAAGTTCGAGCAGGAGATCGAGCGGCCCCTCGAAACCATCGACATCGACGAGAAAGGCGGCCTCATTCGGCGCCGCGTTCTGCTCGAAGGCAGAATTCTCTTCCTGGCCAGTCTGTTGCATAACGTTTCTAAAGTTTATTCTTAGCCGCTGTCAGCCGCGCGATTCGGGCCGGGTCGGCAAAGACCTTGGGCTGTTCAGGCGCCGATCGCAAGCGAGGCTTCGATTTCGGCCCAAGCTTCCACAGGATCGAACGGCGGCGCGGAGTCGCCGCGCCAACTTGCTGCCCGCGTGGCGCGTGTCAAGGCATCGCCCTCAAGCAAGGGCGCGGTCGCGGCGACTGCCTCGGCCTCGGCCAGATTGCCATTGCAATGAAGGGCCAGGTCAATACCCGCGGCGAAGGCGGCTTCCGCACGCGCCCGCAACGAACCGCTCAGGGCCTGCATGGACAAATCATCGCTGAACAGCAGGCCGTGGAAGCCGATTTCCTCGCGAATATAGCGGATCACAATCGGCGACAGCGTGCCCGGCCGCTCCGGGTCGAGCGCACGGTAGATGACATGTGCGCTCATGGCCGCCGGCAGGTCGGCGTTGGCCTTGAACGGCGCAAAATCGGTCTCGCGCAGCAGATCCAGCGGCGCATCGACGCTCGGCAGTTGCAGATGACTGTCGACGCCGGCCCGCCCATGACCGGGGATGTGCTTCATGATCGGCAGAATGCCGGCATCGGCAAGTCCCAGCGCGGCGGCGCGGCCGAGCCGCGCGACGCTCGCCGGGTCACGCGAATAGGCCCTGTCGCCGATCACGTCATGCGCGCCCGGAACCGGCACATCGAGCACCGGCGCGCAATCCATGGTGAAACCTAGCGCGCGCAAATCCTCGCCAAGCAAGGTCGCCGCTTTGCGCACCAACGCTTCCCGCTCCGACAGCGGAAGATCGAGCGCGCCAAAGCGTGCGGCGGCGGGATAGGCGCGCCAGTGCGGCGGCGCGAGCCGCTGCACCCGTCCACCCTCCTGATCTACGAGCACGGCGGCCTCGCGGCCGACACAGGCGCGGAAATCCGCGATCAGCGCGCGCACCTGCGCCGGGTCCTCGACATTGCGTTTAAACAGGATGAGCCCGAACGGATCGCTGACGCGGAGGAAGTCACGTTCCTCCCGCGTCAGCACTGTCCCTTGGCATCCGCAAATGAAGGCGCGGCTCATGGGCCCCACGTGCCACGCGTCGGATCAGCCATGCGCCACGAAGCAACTGCCGCCCTTGGCCTTCAACTTCTCGCACAGCGAGATCGCTGAGGCATGTGAGAGGCCGCCGACGCGAACGCGGTAGACCGTCTTGTTGGCGACCTTCGCCACATGGAATTTCAAATGATAGCCGCGCAGCTCGGCGCCGTAAGTGCGCGTCAGCCGGTTCAGCGCGGTCCGAGCTTCGGCCTCGGTCGCCGGGGCCGCAAGCTGGACGGAGAAACCGCCTGCCCCGCCGCCGGCATCCACAGCTTCGGTTTCGTCAGCGCCAATATCGGCGCGGGCGATCCGCTCCAGTTTACGCGAATGACGCGGCTCCGCCGCTGGCGGCGGTGAGGATTGCGGCGCGTCGGTCGCCTGCTGGTTGCTCCACGGTAGATCGTCGGCTTTCCCGGCCATCCGCGGCGGCGCCTCGGCGGGTGGCGGCGCCTCTGCGGGTGGCGGCGCTGACGTTGCCTGTGCTGGCGCCGACGCATCCATGGAGGGCACCCCCGGCGGACTTATGGTGCCAACGGGCAGCGATTGCGCGGCCCCCGGCGCGGGTGACGAATTCATCAGGCTGCCATCGGGGCGGACGGCGATCGTCTTCACCTTCCGCGGCTCCATCATATCCGCCAGGCCAGCACCAGCGCCGCCGTCGGCTCCTGGAGGTGGCGGCACTGGAACTGCGGCGGCCGGGGCCGTTGCCGCGACTTGCGCAGCCGGCGGCGCCATTTCAGCGGTCGCCGGATTGGGCGCGCCCGCGTCAGACGCGGGCTTCGGCACGACACTGCTCACATCGACGGGTTGTTCGGTATGGCTGACAACCCCGGTTGGCGCGGGCTGCGGCGTCTTGTCGAGGATCGAGGCGCCCTCGCCCGGATCGGTATCGGTCGCGCCGACAGCCGCGACCTTGACAGGTGCCGTCGGGGCTTTGATGAGCGCGATTTCCTGCGGCGCCGGCGGAGTGCGCTTGATTGCGAAGGTCGCGCCAATCCCGGCGATGCCGGCGACGATGATAGCCGCCGTCGCGTACAGCGGCAGCCGCGACCGGGGCGCTTCGATTATGTGCGGGGCTTCGGTGGCGAGCGGCGTGTCGAACCAATCCTCGCCCTGCTGATCGGCATAATCGTCCGTATCGGCAAAATTCTGATACTCCGGCGGCAGCGAGCCGCGCAGCCCGGCTTCGATCGCGGCAAAATCGATCGGAGGCAGCGGAGCCGGCTGATGCGTGCGGGCCTGATGCGCCTGAGGTTGGCGCGCATGGGGCTGATTTGAATAAGGCTGATGCGAATGGGTGTGCGCTTCCTCGACCAGCCAATCGGGAACATGCGGCTCCGCCGGCTGCGGCGCGCGCGGCGGCTCGGGAGCGCGGGCGCGTCCCGGGCGCCCCTGAAACAAATCTCCGAAGCGGTCTTCCCCGCCACCAACGAGCCGGGCGAGTTCAGCCAGCGGGTCGTCGCCACTGCGCACCGGCGCGGGAGAACGACTGAGCCGCCGCTCGAATTCATCAAGATCGATCATCTGCCGTTGTTTGGCTGCGGGCTCACTCATTCACTTCACCTCAGTATTCGCCCCCGCGCCGCCTCGCTGAATAGCCTGATAAATCGGGCTTTTTAGCGCCTTTAGCTTGCCCGAAGCGGTTCACGCGCGCCGCTTCGCCGGTAAGTCTCCGGCTGTCAGCGCATTTCGTCCGGGGCGCTCACCCCGAGGATGGCGAGACCGCTCGCCAGAACGACCGTCAGCGCCGAAACCAAGGCCAGCCGGGCAATGCTTAAATCTCTATGTTCTTCATTAACAAAACGTAATTGTGGCTGATCTTTGCCGCGTGTCCAGTGGGCGTGCAGTTCCGATGCAAGGTCATGCAGATAAAAAGCAACCCGGTGCGGTTCATGCGCATTGGCCGCCGCATCGACCAGCCGCGGATATTGCGCGATCAGCTTGATGAGGCCGAGTTCACCGGCGTCTTCCAACAGGCCGAAATCAGCCTTAGCCAGCGCCGCGGGCGAAAGATCAAGACCGGGAAACGCCGCCTGCCCTTGCCGCAACGCCGACTTTCCCCGCGCATGAGCGTATTGAACATAAAAGACCGGATTGTCCTTCGATTGCTCGATGACCTTGGCGAGATCGAATTCGAGCGGCGCGTCGTTCTTGCGAAATAGCATCATGAAGCGCGCGGCATCGACGCCGACCTCATCGACCACTTCGCGCAAGGTGACGAAATCGCCGGCGCGCTTCGACATTTTCACTGGCTCGCCATTGCGCATCAGTTTGACGAGCTGGCAGAGCTTGACGTCGAGCACGGCTTTGCCGCCGGAAAGCGCCGCGACTGCCGCCTGCATACGCTTCGACATAGCCGCCGTGATCGGCGCCCCAGACATCGATCAGGGTGCGAAAACCGCGATCGATCTTGACCTTGTGATAGGCGATATCGGCGGCAAAATAGGTGTAGCCGCCGTCCGATTTCTTCAGCGGCCGGTCGACATCGTCGCCGAAAGCGGTCGATTTGAAGAGTTCCTGCTCGCGATCCTCCCAATCCTCGACGGGCTGGCCCTTCGGCGGCGGCAGGCGCCCGACATAGACGAGATCCGCGGCGCGAAGCTGCTCGATCGCGGCGGCGATCTGATCGCGGCCGCCCTGCGTCAACGTCCGCTCGGAGAAGAAGACTTCATGCGTGATGGCGAGCGCGGCGAGATCGGCGCGGATCATCTCCATCATGCCGGCGATCGCGGCATCGCGCACGTCGCCGAGCCACTCGCTTTCCGGCTGATCGAGCAGCGTGCGGCCATACTTCTGCGCCAGCGCCGCGCCGACGGGCTTGAGATAATCGCCGGGATAAAGCCCCTCGGGAATTCGCCGATCGCCTCGCCCAGCGCCTCGCGATAGCGCAGATAGGCCGAGCGTGCGAGCACATCGACCTGGGCGCCAGCATCGTTGATGTAATATTCGCGCGTCACCTCATGCCCGGCGAAGGCGAGAAGATTGGCGAGGGCGTCGCCGAAGACCGCGCCGCGGCCATGGCCGACATGCATCGGCCCCGTCGGATTGGCGGAGACATATTCGACATTGATCTTTTCAGCCGAAGCCGACGTGCCGGCGCCGAAACGCGGGCCTTCCTGCAGAACGGCACTGCAGGATCCTGCCGAAGACGGCAGGCCTTCAGCCGGATGTTGAGAAAGCCCGGCCCGGCGACTTCCGCCTGCTCGACATCGGGATCGTCGGCCAGAGCCATAGCGAGTTCGGTCGCGAGCTGGCGCGGATTGGCGAAATGCGCTTTCGCCTCCTTCGCATAAACCATCGCCGCGTTGACGGCGAGATCGCCATGCGCGGGATCGCGCGGCGGCTCGACGACGAAACGGGCGAGATCGAGATCGGCCGGCAGCCGTCCGCTGGCGATGATGGTCTTCAGCAGCACCGCGACGCGGGCCTGGAAATCGGCGTAAATGTTCATGTTTTTTCGCTTTGGTCTGGCGGCGCCCTAGCGCAATTCCGGCGTCTCGTCAAAAAGCCGCTGATGTTCGGCAAGCGCATAACGGTCGGTCATGCCGGCGATATAATCGCAGACGATGCGCGCCATTTTTGCTTCGTCCTCGGCGCCGCGGGTGATCGCGAGCGAAGCCCATTCCGCCGGCATCAGCTCCGGCTCCCTGTAGAAAATCGCGAACAGATCGCGGACCACGCCCGCCGCCTCGACCCTGATGCGCTTGATGCCCGGATGGCGGTACATATTGGCGAAGAGAAAACGCTTGATCGCGCCTTGCGCCTGCGCCATCGGCGCGGAAAAGCCGAGCAAAGTCCGGCCCGCGAGCCGCACATCGTCGGCACTGGCAAACGCGGCTCGCGGCGAGCCGCGCGGCGCTCTCGGCGATCGCATCCTCGATGAAATGGGTGATGAGGCGGCGGACCAGCTCGTGAATGCGGCGCTGGCGCTCGAGCCCCGGATAGCGCGCGTCGATGTCGCCCGATGCGCTGACGCAGATAATCGACCTCGTCCGATCTGCGCGAAATCGAACAGCCCGGCGCGCAAGCCGTCGTCGATGTCGTGCGCATTATAGGCGATGTCGTCGGCGAGCGCCGCCGCCTGCGCCTCGGGCCCGGCGAAAAGATCGAGCCGCAGATCGTGGAGCGCGTCATATTCGGCGATCGCCTGCGGCAGCTCGCGCCCGGCGTAATGCCCCGTCGGCTTTCCATCTGCCCCGAGCAGCGGGCCATTGTGCTTGACGAGGCCTTCGAGCGTCTCCCACGTCAGATTGAGGCCGTCGAATTCGGCGTAGCGACGTTCGAGCTTGGTGACGATTCGCAGCGCCTGCGCATTGTGATCGAAGCCGCCATAAGGGCTGCATGGCCTCGTCGAGCGCATCCTCGCCGGTATGGCCGAAGGGCGTGTGGCCGAGATCATGCGCCAGCGCCAATGCCTCGGCCAGATCGTCATCGAGGCCAAGCGCGCGGGCCAGGGCGCGGGCGATCTGCCCGACCTCGATCGAATGGGTGAGCCGGGTGCGGTAATGATCGCCCTCGTGCGGAATAAAGACCTGTGTCTTATGGGCGAGCCGGCGGAAGGCCGTGGAATGGAGGATACGGTCGCGGTCGCGCTGGAATTCGCTCCGCGTCGGCGAACCCGGCTCGTCGTACAGCCGCCCGCGGCTGCGACGCGCGTCCGATGCATAGGCGGCGCGCAAGGGCACCAGGGCGGCGTGCTCTTCCGGGGCGCGTTCGGGATAGGCCGGCAAAGCCCAGCTCCTTTTCGAGCGTGTTGCGGAAAAGTTGAAGGACTTTTCCGACCAAAGCACGCCCCAACATTCTGAATCGGCGCGATTTCCGTGCGGCCAGATTATCTTGACCGGCCGGAAAACGCGCTGGCGCCCTCGGCGGCATTTTCCCGCGACTCGTTGCGGCCGGCGCCGGGGCGACATATGTTCCGTAACCGGGCCATGTGCAAGCGGCGCGACAGCCGCTGCTCTATCTGAGGTTGCAATGAACGATATTTCCGTCGCGGCGCTGCCGGTCGACCTGACCGCCAACGCCGTCCGTCACATCGCCGAAATCCTCAAGAGCGAGCCGGCGGGCTCGGCCCTGCGCATCGCCGTCGAGGGCGGTGGCTGCTCCGGCTTCCAGTACACTTATGCAATCGTGCCCGAGACGGCGGCGGACGACCTTGTGCTCGCCGAGGCTGGCGCCAAGGTTGCCATCGATCAGGTTTCGCTCGGCTACTTGGCTGGCAGCAAAATCGATTTCGTCGACGACCTGATGGGCCGCGCCTTCAAAATCCAGAATCCGGCGGCGACGGCATCCTGCGGTTGCGGGACGAGCTTCTCGCTCGATTGAACCCGCGCCGCTGAACCGAAGCGCCCCTTGCGTCGTTTCCTTCGAAAGGGGAGACCGGCGTGCAAGCGCTTTTCATCGGCCAGACCTACATCGACGTCACCCTCCTCTGTGGCGACATCCCGCGCGGCGACGACAAGACGGTGGCGCATGACTATGCCGTCTCCTTCGGCGGCAATGCGGTGACGGCCGCTTTCGCCTGCGCCAAGCTGGGCTTTGTGCCCGATCTCATCGCCACGGTCGCCGAAGATTGGCTGGGCCGCATGTTTCTCGATATGGCGCGGGCCTATGCCATCAAAGTGCATCCGCGCAGCGTCGCGCGGTCCTCGCTCTCCTTCGTCCTGCCAAATGACGGACGACGCGCCATCATCCGCGCCCGCGACGACATATTCCTGCACCCTTTTCCCGATCTCGATCTTGCCGGTTGCCGCGCGCTGCATCTCGATGGCCATCAGGGCGATGCTGCGCTCCATTATGCGAAGATGTGCCGCGCGCGGGGCATACTCACCTCGCTCGACGGCGGCGGCCTGCGCGGCAATCTCGACGCGCTGCTCGAATATATCGATGTCGCCATCGTCGCCGAGCGACTGTGCGAACAGATGAATCTCTCGCCGCAGCAGATGCTCGAATATCTCAAAGGCAGGGGGTGCAGGATCGGCGGCGTCACGCAAGGCGCGCACGGCCTCTTCTGGTACGGCGCGGATGGCACGGTCTCGCACCTGCCCGCCTTGCCTGTCCCCAAGGAGAAGATCATCGATACGTCGGGCGCCGGCGATGTCTTCCACGGCGCCTATGTCGCGTCCTATCTCGCCGCGCCCGACAAGGAGTTCGCCGAGCACTTTCGCTTTGCGCGCGCCGCAGCAGCCTACAAGATCACGCACCTCGGCAACGAAGCCGGTCTGCCGACCCTCGCCGATGTCGCCGCAATTCGGCGCGCCTACAACGGCTAGGCCGCGGCGCCGCCGCCGGCCGTTTTGAGCCACGCGGCGCCACAGGCTTTCGCCAGTTCGCGCACGCGCAAAATATAGCTCTGCCGTTCCGTCACCGAGATGACGCCGCGCGCATCAAGCAGATTGAAGACATGCGAAGCCTTGATGCATTGGTCATAGGCCGGCAGCGCGAGCAGATGGCGCTCGCCGCGATCGCCCTTTCCGAGCAGCGCCTTGCACTCCGCCTCGGCATCGTCGAAATGCCGGAACAGCGCTGCCGTATCGGCGTATTCGAAATTATAGCGCGAATATTCTTGCTCGGCCTGTTTGAACACGTCGCCATAAGTCAATTTCTCGGCGCCGCTGCGACCGTTGAAATTAAGGTCATAGACGTTCTCGACGCCCTGCACATACATGGCGAGCCGTTCGAGCCCATAGGTCAGTTCGCCCGCAACCGGCGCGCATTCGATGCCCGCGACCTGCTGGAAATAGGTGAATTGCGAGACTTCCATGCCATCGCACCAGCATTCCCAGCCAAGCCCCCAGGCGCCCAGCGTCGGGCTCTCCCAATCGTCCTCTACAAAGCGGATGTCATGCAGCTTGAGATCGATGCCGATGGCCGCGAGCGAGGCGAGGTAAAGCTCCTGCAGATTCTCCGGCGACGGCTTCAGGATGACCTGGAATTGATAATAATGCTGGAGGCGGTTGGGGTTCTCGCCATAGCGGCCGTCCTTCGGCCGCCGCGACGGCTGCACATAGGCGGCGCGCCAGGGCAGCGGGCCGAGCGCGCGCAGCACCGTCGCCGGGTGAAACGTGCCGGCGCCCACTTCCATGTCATAGGGCTGGAGAATCGCGCAACCCTGCGCCGCCCAGAATGTCTGCAGGCGCAGGATAAGGCCCTGAAACGAACGGGCTGGATCGAGGCCCTCGTTGGCATTCGTCAAATTGTTCATGAACATGTCACTGAACTGAAGGAAGCCCCGCTTTAGCATCAAAATAGCTGCAAAAGAAACTGCTGCATTGCGGCCAGGGTTACGCGGCGATTGCTGGGCCCTTGTTGCGCGAGACGTGCGGATCGTCACGCATTTGCGCGTGACTCGCTTCGGAATTGCACTAGTGTTTCCGCGTCGCCACGCTTGTTTCGCGCGACGTTTGTTCAGCCTGGTCCAGACAGGAGGATGCTGATGCAAACTCTACGACAATTGGCGTTACTTGTTTGTTTGATCGGCGCCGGTCTCGGCATGGCAGGTCCTGCTGCAGCCGCCCCGCTCGCCGGCATCATCCAAGCGGCGCCCGCCGTCGCCGCCAGCGCAACCGCGCCGGGCACGCCGCACATCCAGAAGGCCTGGTATTATCACCGTTACTGGTATCACCGCTGCTGGCACTGCTGGCATCGCTGGCACTATTGGCATCGCTGCTGGCATTGCTGGCATCGCTATTGGTGATTCCAAGACCTCGAGGGACGCTCAAAAGCCGGCTTTCACCTAGGGGTTGCCGGCCGCCTACCAGTCGATCAGCGCAGCGCCGCGATGCAGGGCGTCGGCCTGCGCAGTGAACCGCTCGCCCTCGTGCAGGACCAACGCCGGCGCGATCGCCAAAGACGCACGGCTGCCCCTTTGCGCGCGCAGGAGAATCCGCGTCGCGGCGCGGTCGGCGCGCGGCAAGACGGGCATGAGCGCCACCGCCCCCGCGCTGCCTTCGAGCCCCGTCAGGATCGCGGGTAGAGCGTCCGGCCGGTGGATCAGCACCAGTGTGCCGCCGGTCTTCAGCAGCGTGAGACAGGCCGCAAGCCATTGGGCGAGTGCCGCGGGGCCCGGCGCCGCCATTGCATGGGCGGCACGCTTGCCGGCATCAGGCGAGAGCCGCGCCCGCGCCGGATCGAGAAAAGGCGGATTGGTGATGACGAGCGCTGCGGACCCATCCGCAAGCCCTGTGCCGCGGCGGCCGGCTGGATCCAGCAGATCGGCCTCATAGACCGCGCCCTGGCCGTCAAACCCGTTGATGCGCAAATTCTCCCGCGCCAGCGCCGCCGTCGCGGCGTCGTTCTCGATCAGGCCGAAGGTTAGTCCCGGCCGCAACTGCGCCAGCGCGAGACCGGCACCTCCAACTCCGGCACCGGCATCGAGCGCGAGGCCATCGATGTGGGGCGGCGCCGCGGCGGCGAGCAGCACGGCGTCGGTTCCGGCGCGATGACCGTGCGCCGATTGGCGCAGGCGCAATTGCCGTCCCAAAAAGAAATCGGCTTCGACGACCTCAGCCATCCGACAGTTCCTGCGCCAGACCGGCGTCGCGCAGAAGCCGCCGCGCCCGTTCGGCATCATCCTCTTGCACAAGGACGCGGCGCGGCAGGAAACCGAGCGAACCATCTACCGCGCTGGCGAACTGATCGGCGACGAAGACCTCGATCCCGTCTTCCGCCAGCATCGCTTGGACCGCCGAGATCAGCACCAGATCGTTGGTTCGGATAAGCTCGATCATAAATCTCCGGCGCGGCTGGATGCGGGGAGCCGCAAACTAGCCTGTCCGGCGACTTTAAGCCAATTTGCGCGCTGCACGCATCCGTGCTCTAGCTCCGGGAATACAAGGTTGCGGGCGGCGCAAGGCCAGCCTAATTTGGCGCCCTTATCGTTCCGGGGCGGCCTCCGGCGGGAGAGTGAATTGGGCGTTGTCATTCCACTTGAGGAAGCTGCTGGCGAAGGCCGTATCGAGGCGCTGAATCGCCTGGCCGCGCCCGATATGGAGCGGGTCAATCAGGTCATCCTGTCGCATGCGGCCTCGCATGTGTCGATGATCCCGGAGATTGCCAATCATTTGATCGCCTCCGGCGGCAAAAGGCTGCGGCCGATGCTGACGCTGGCAACAGCCGGCCTCTGCGGCTATCCGGGCGCGGGCCATATCAAGCTCGCGGCGGCGGTCGAATTCATGCACACCGCGACGCTGCTTCATGACGATGTCGTCGACGAGAGCAATATGCGGCGCGGCAAGCTCGCGGCCCGGATGCTCTGGGGCAATGAGGCGACAGTCCTTGTCGGCGATTTCCTGCTCGGCCAGGCGTTCAAGATGATGGTCGAGGTCGGCTCGCTTGCCGCGCTGGAGGTGCTCTCCTCCGCCGCTGCCGTGATCGCCGAAGGCGAAGTGATGCAGCTTGCGGCGGCGAAGGATACCGCAGACGAGCGAGGACGATTACCTCGCCGTGATCCGCGCCAAGACGGCCGCCCTGTTCGGTGCCGCCTCCGAGGTCGGGCCGATCCTCGCCGGGCGCTCGAAGGCCGAGATCGCCGCCTGCCGTGGTTATGGCCTCAATCTCGGCATCGCCTTCCAACTCATCGACGACGCGCTCGATTACGGTGGCAAGTCGGCCAAGCTCGGCAAGAACGTCGGCGACGATTTTCGCGAGGGCAAAATCACCCTGCCCGTGGTTCTGTCATTCCGCCGGGGAACGGAATCCGAGCGTGCTTTCTGGCGCCGCACGCTCGAAGATGGCGAAATCAGCGAGGGCGATCTCGAAACCGCGATCTCGATCATGCACAAGCATCGCGGCCTCGAGGATACGGTCGAGCGCGCGCGCCATTATGGTGCGATGGCGCATGATGCGCTGGAGCTTTTCCCGGCTTCGCCCTGGAAAGCGGCACTGAAGGACGTGGTCGATTTCTGCATCGAGCGCGCGCATTGAGGTGATCGCCCGCACCAAAGGCTGCGCCGATGAGCATCAAGCTTGCCTTTACTGCGATTATTGCGGCTCTGGCTCAGCTCGGCCTTGCGGTTCTTGCCTCCGGCGGATTTGGGCCGTTCTTCTCCCATCGCGCACTTATCGCACTCTGCGCCGTAGTGTTTGCCCTCCTCGCGGCTTCGTTCTTTTCCAGCGGAAATCTCAGCAGCGGCGAACGCGAGGATCGCGCCAATCGCTGGGTTTTTGTCGCGTTCGGACTCTTGACCGTTTTGCTGGCGGTCGTGCCCGCCTATACAGATCGGATCAACTTCTGGACCATCGACGGCGAGACGACACGCTGGACAGGCGTCGCGCTCGTCGCGATTGGCGGCGTGCTGCGTCTCTGGCCTGTCTTCGTGCTTGGCCACAGGTTCAGCGGACTTGTCGCCATTCAGCCGAACCATCGGCTCGTAACGAGCGGCATCTATCGCATCATTCGCAACCCGAGCTATCTCGGCCTGATTATCGGCGTCGTCGGCTGGGCGCTCGCGTTCCGCTCCGCGGTGGGCGTCATCCTTGCGCTTTTAAATCTCGTACCTCTCGTCGCGCGCATGAATGCCGAGGAAGCCCTGCTGCGCAGCCAGTTCGGCGCGGAATATGAGGCCTATTTTGCGCGGACGTGGCGACTCATCCCCTGGCTTTATTGAGCGCTAATTCAATAGCGTCGCTTTCACCCACCAATCGGGATGGGCCTCGGCGATCGCCTTGCGGGTTTTGCCGACAGCGCGACAATCGCTGAACAAAGCGAAACAGGTCGCGCCCGAACCCGACATGCGCGCCAGCTTGCAACCCGGCGCGGCGGTGAGGATGGCGAGCACTTTGGCGATGATCGGCGCGAGAACGGAGGCCGCGTCCTCCATATCGTTGCGGCCCTTGCGCAAGGCGGCGATCAAAGCGTCGAACGACATGTTCGGGCCGATCTGTGGATGCGACCCGAAATGCGTCTTGCCGCCGACCGGAATTTTCATGAACTCGAACACCGGCTTGGTTTCGAGCGGCTGGCGCGGATTGACGATCAGCGCGGGCAGCGGCGGCAAATCGAGAACCGGCCCGAGCTTGTCGCCGACGCCGCTCATCATCCGCGCCTGCGCGGCGACGCAGACCGGCACATCGGCGCCCGTCGCCCGCGCCGCTTCAAGCAGTCGCGGATCGTCGAGCGCGAGATCATTGGCGCGGGCGATGAGCCGCAGCGCCGCGGCGGCATCGGACGAGCCGCCGCCAATCCCGGCCGCCACCGGCAAAGTCTTGACCAAAGTGAACGCGCCAAGGCGCAGGCCTTCGACCCGTTCGGCCAATTGCCGCGCCGCCTTGATGACGAGGTTCTTCTCGGGGTCTCCCGCGGCCGTCGCCGTCGGACCGCCGACCTCAAGCCGCAGGGATTCGCCGGGCGTCAGCGTCAACCGGTCGCCGCTGCGCGAAAAAGCGACGAGACTCTCAAGCTCGTGGTAGCCGTCGGCGCGGCGTCCGACGACATGCAGCGTCAGGTTGATCTTGGCGGGGGCGCGATCGATGAGTTGCTGGGACACGGGCGGGATCGGAGGAGCTGATCGAGGAAATTGCCGTCATTACGAGGCGCGCAGCGACGAAGCAATCCAGAAATCGTCAGGCTGGATTAGCTTCGCTTCGCTGGCAAAGACGGAGGCGGCCTCGAGACGCTCAGCCGCCGTTCTGCTTGTGATCGGCAGCGGCCGCCGCCGGCTTGTCATCCGTCACGGGCTTTGGGTCCGCGCCGGCAGCCGTATCGAGGCCGAATTTGATCTTATGCAGAATACGCGGCAAATCGCTCGCATCGGCGCCCATGTCGCGGGCGTGGTTCCATTGGAAGTGAGCATCGAGCTTGCGCCCGACGCGCCAATAGGCATCGCCAAGGTGATCGTTGATGACCGGATCGGCCGGCTTCAGATCGATCGCTTTCTCAAGATCGGTCACAGCCTCCTTGTAATGGCCGAGCTTGTATTCCGCCCAGCCGAGACTGTCGACGATATAGCCGTCTGTGGGGCGCAACTCGACCGCGCGGCGCAGCATCGGAAAAGCCTCGTCGAGATGCATTCCCTTATCCACCCAGCTGTAGCCCAGGTAGTTCAGCACCAGCGGCTGGTCCGGGAAAAGCTGCAGCGCGTGTTTGAAATCGGCTTCCGCCTTCGGCCATTGCTTGCTGCGCTCGTAGGCGATGCCGCGGAAATAATAGAGTGGCCAGTTGGCGGCCTCGGGCTTCTTTGAAGCCGCGAGCGCCCGCGTATAGGTCGCGATGGCTTCGTCGAAATGATCGTGGGCGCGCTCCAGATTGCCCAGTGCCGAGAGAGCTTCCTCGTCATTGGGGTGCTGGTCGACGACATTGCGCAAATAGCTCAACGCCTGATCGCTGCGGCCGAGATTTTCCAGCGCCTGGCTGATTTCGATATCGGCAGTCTCGCGCTGCGGATCGCTCTGCGGAACGTCCTGGAAAATGTCGAGCGCCTGCTCGTTCTGATTGATGCGCTGATAAAGATCGCCCAGCGTCAGCAGGGCCAGCGCATTGTTCGGATCGAGATAAATCGACAGGCGCAGATAGATCAGGCCGGCGAGATCGTCACCTTGCCGGTCGCCGGCCGCGCCAAGGCCATAAAGAACTTCGGCCGCCCCCTGATCGACATTGCCGATGAGCGGTTTCAGGCTCTTGCCATCCTTGAGGCTGGCGAGCGCGGCGCGGACGATGGGATGGTCCGGCACGATCTGATCGAACGCCGTATAGAGCGCGATGGCCCGATCGTCCTTACCGGTCTGGCTCAGAAACCGGGCATAGGCATCAACAAGGCGCAGCGTGTTCTTGTCGCTGTCATAGGCCGCCTGGAAGGCCTCCGCCGCCTGCTCCCGGCGGCCGGCGACGTCGGCGATCAACGCCTTGTGATAACTGCGGAAGACCGAGAAATTTTCGTCATCGAGCCGGTCGACGGTCTCCAGCGCCCGGCGCGTCTGGCCCGAGCCCTGATAAGCCCAGGCGGTCAGCAAAGTCGCGGTCAGATCGCCGCCTTCGGCACCGCCGCCACGGGCGAATTGGCTGCGCGCGGTGGCATATTGATGTTCCTTCAGCGCGCGTACCCCGATGGCAAGCCGCGCCAACCCGTTATCGGGCTCGTAGACAAGCAGTTTGTCGGCCAGGCTGAAGGCTTCCGGCATGCTGCCGTTGGACAGGGCGGCGACGAAAGCGCGCTCGATCAATTCCTTGTTGCGCGGATCGAAGCGCAGCGCCTCGCGGAAAAAGGTCGCCGCCGCCACGGTGTCGCGATCCGCCCCCGCAATGACCGCGGCGAGATAATTACCCGCCGGACTCTCGCCGACTTCGAACGGTGTGGCGACGGACAGCGATTCATTGACCTTGGCCATCGCGGCCGTCAGGCCGAACGGCCCGGCCAGGACCACCGAGACACAAGACAAAATCGCGCGCGAGGCGAGACGGTGCAACGGCAAGCTTCAATCCTCCGGGAATGAACCGATCTGGGCGCGGAAATCACGTTCGCTAAAGCTTCTACATTCCCGCTCCGGCCGGCGCAGGAAAGCCAGTGCCAGCTATACGCCGAAACAATACGCTTGGAAATGTAGGGCCCGCACCCGGCAGAAGCGCATCTCTCCAGCCGGACCCGCAGATCATGCCGCCGAACATGGCCGTTTTAGGTTTTCGACGCCCGAAGCCGCAAAATTCGCCATTGCGCGCGGCCGCGCTGGCGTATCCGGGCAAAATGCCCGCGTCAGTCGCGCATTTTGTAGAATACGTGGTGGCCGATTCTGTCCGTCCGTTCCAGCCGCCGCGCCCAATAGGGATGCACATAGAGCGCGTGATAATGGGTCGCGTCGCCAACATCCGCGACATAGGTTTTGCCGGTGGTCACGGCGGCGGCGATATGTTCGGCGCGCTGCCAGGCATCGGCCTCGGTGATCCGCAACGACCGCCCCTCGCAGGCGAAGGAAAACTGGCAGGCGTGATAATGCTGCCGGTTCTGGAAGACGACGCCGCAGATGGTCGAGGGATAGAGCCCGCTGGAGACGCGGTTCAGCACCACTTGCGCCACGGCGGCCTGGCCTTTCTCGCTCTCGCCGCGAGCCTCGAAATAGATCGCCTGCGCGAGGCAGCGCTGCTCGTGGCGCCACTGGTCCTCGTCGATCAGCGAGGCGTAATCGGGCCGGTTGGCCGGCACGCTCGAAAAATCGACAGTTTCTTCATGCGGCAGGGTCGGCACTGCGAGGACTTCCACAGGCGTCGCGTCATCCATCGCCGGCGTGGTCGAGGCCAGAGCCTCGGCGCGGCCCACCTCGGGTGTCGCGCCCTGCATTATTTGCTCGGCGATATTCGCCGGTCGCACGGTTTCGGTCGAGCCGGGCTGTGCCGGCGAAGCATCGGCGCGAGTCGGCGCGGTCGTGGGGGTTTCGCCGCTTGGCCAGGGCGTAAAGCTGTCCGGACTTGCCGGGGCATCGTTGAGCGCGAAGGCATCGCTTTGTAAGGTCTCAGCTTCGGCAAAGATCATCTCTCGCGCCTGCACAGCCGCGAGATCGCCCTTGTGCTGCAATTGGGAGCTGAAGGTCGGCCGCAGACCGACGACCGGATCGCCGCGCTGGCTGCGGTCGATGACTGGGAAACTATGGGGAGCGCGCGGCTTTAGCGCCGCGCGCGGCGCGATTTCGTCGGGCACCTCTACGAAATCCGCCGGATCGCCAAGGTTCAGGCGGGCCTCGGCGCGACTATCGGTCCGCATCGGATCGAGGCCAAATCCGGGGCCGCTCACCGCAACGGGGATGAGATTGCCCGGCTCAGTCGCGGCGAGGATGCCGTTGGGCGCGAGCGAAGCGCCGATCGTCGCATCCTGGCCGGCGTCGGCGGCCATCGAGACGACCAACCCGATACCCAGACACCAGGGCGCCACCACGCCCATCGCCCACCAGACCTGAAGCCAACTCATACGCCGCGCTCGCCACGAAATCCGGCGTGTTCCGCCGGCCACACCCGACGGAATTTCCGTCGTCGTCTATGGTTATCGCGGTTTAAGCTTGAAGAGCTGTTTAGCAGCGGGTGAACCGCGCCGTATCAATTTGAGGCAAATTTTACGGGCGGTCTGCTGGATGCCAGACACCCCTTCACTTTATGCTCATGACCGAACCCTGTTCGGTAAATGTGACGGTCGCTGAAACATCGCCGTTCTCAGCCTCCGGCCCCGCGGTGAATTCCACCAGGGTCGAGTTCAGCACCCGCTTTTCGGCATCGTAATATTGGAAGTTGCTTTTGTCCCAAATGGCGAATTCCTGCCCCTTCCCCCACGTTTGCCGGGTGCGCCGGTGGCGGCCTTCGCGATACCATTCGCTTTCGCCGTGGAAATAAAACGTCTTGACGTGAAGGGCCGTATCGAACGGTGCGCATTCTCCGTCGTTCAAACTTAGCCAGCCCCGCGAAATGAACGAGCCGCCGCTCTGAGCATAGGCGATGGCGACGTAAATGAAATGTCCGTCCTTATTGCAGAATATGATGTCGCCCTTCGCACCCGAAACGGCGAAGAGGCAAAAAATCAGCGCAGCAAAAGCAGCCCGTGCGATAAACTGCATGGCTCCCTCCGTTTGAAGGAGTGCAATAAACGTCAACTAGGACATTGCGCGATCCCTATGTCAATTTTATCTCGAACGTGGGAGAGCTATGAGCGCTCTCCCGCCAATTCGCCGAGCGTCGCCTGGGCCGCCGCTAGCCGTGCGATCGGCACGCGGAACGGCGAACAGGAAACGTAAGTCAGCCCTGCCCGTTCGAAGAAGCCGATCGAAGCCGGATCGCCGCCATGTTCGCCGCAGATCCCAAGCTTGAGCGCGGGTCGCGTCTTGCGGCCACGCTCGGTCGCGATCTCGATGAGTTCGCCGACACCCTGCTGATCGATCGTCGCGAAGGGATCGCGCGCGAGAAGTCCTTTGGTGATGTAGACGCCAAGGAAAGTCCCCGCATCGTCGCGCGATATGCCAAGCGCCGTCTGCGTCAGGTCGTTGGTGCCGAACGAGAAGAATTCCGCGCTTTCGGCGATCTCGGCCGCCGCCAGCGCCGCGCGCGGCAATTCGATCATCGTGCCGACGGTGTAAGAGATCGTCTCGCCGGTCTCGGCGCTCACCGCCTCTGCGCAGCGGTCGATGATCGCCTTGACGGTGTCGAACTCAGCCTTGATCACGACAAGCGGCACCATGATCTCCGGCTCTGGCGCGACCCCTGTCTGGCGCTTGGCATCGATCGCGCCTTCGAAGATCGCGCGGGCCTGCATTTCCGCAATTTCGGGGAAAGCAACGGCAAGCCGGCAGCCGCGAAAGCCGAGCATGGGATTATATTCGCGCAATTCCTCGGCGCGATGCTGCAGATGTTCCGCGGTCACATTCATCGCCGCAGCGACCTCGGTGATCTCTTCCGCCGTATGCGGCAGAAATTCGTGCAGCGGCGGATCGAGCAGACGGATCGTGACCGGCAGGCCGGACATGATCGTGAACAGCTTGGCGAAATCGCTGCGCTGATAGGGAAGCAACTTGGCGAGCGCGGCGCGGCGGCCTCTTTCGTCGTCGGCGAGGATCATCTCGCGCATGGCGCGGATGCGGCTTGCCTCGAAGAACATATGCTCGGTGCGGCAAAGGCCGATGCCCTCCGCGCCGAAGCGCCGCGCCGCTTCCGCGTCAGCTTCCGTCTCGGCATTGGCGCGCACGCCCATGCGGCGCATTCCGTCGGCCCATTGCATGATGATTCCGAACTCGCCCGAAAGCTCGGGCTGCTGCTTCTCGATCGCGCCGGCCATCACCCTCCCGGTACCGCCGTCGATCGTCAGAATATCGCCCCGCCGCAATGTCGTGCCTCCGGCAGAGAGAATGCCGCGCTCGGAATCGATGCGGATGGCGCCCGCGCCGGTGACGCAGGGCTTGCCCATGCCGCGCGCCACGACCGCCGCGTGCGAGGTCATGCCGCCGCGCGAGGTGAGGATGCCCTCGGAGGCATGCATGCCGTGGATGTCCTCGGGGCTGGTCTCGACGCGCACCAGGATCACCTTGCGCCCGGCGCTGCGCAATTGCTCGGCCTCGTCGGCATTGAAGACGATCTCGCCGGTGGCCGCACCTGGCGAGGCCGGAAGGCCGGTGGCGATGACGTCGCGCTCCGCCTCGGGCGCGATGGTCGGGTGCAGCAATTGATCGAGCGAGCCGGGATCGATGCGCCGCACCGCCTCGGCCTCGCTGATCAAGCCTTCCCGCGCCATCTCGACGGCGGTGCGCAGCGCTGCCCTGGCGGTGCGCTTGCCGGCGCGCGTCTGCAACATCCAGAGCTTGCCGCGCTCGACGGTGAATTCGACATCCTGGATGTCGCGGTAGTGACGCTCGAGCCGCTCCGCCACGGCGACAAACTGGGCGAAGACGTCGGGCAGCACCGTCTCCATCGACGGCTGCGAGGAGCCTGCGCCGATGCGCGCGGCCTCGGTGATGTTCTGCGGCGTCCGCACCCCGGCGACAACATCCTCACCCTGCGCGTTGATCAGGAACTCGCCATAGAGCTCCTTCGCGCCGGTAGAGGGATTGCGGGTGAAGGCGACGCCTGTCGCGGAGGTCTCGCCCATATTGCCGAAGACCATCGCCTGGACATTGACGGCGGTGCCCCAGCTCTCGGGGATATTATGCAACTGCCTGTAGATCTTGGCGCGCGGATTGTTCCAGGAGCCGAAGACAGCGCCGATGGCGCCCCAAAGCTGTTCGCGCGGCGCTTGCGGGAAGGCATTGCCATGCACCTCCGCGATCTTCGCCTTGAAGCCGCGGATGACCTCCTGCCAATCCTCAGCCGAGAGATCGGTGTCGAGCGTCAGCCCCTTCGCCTCCTTGAAGTCCTCGATCAGTTCCTCGAAATGATGATGCCCGATGCCGAGCACGATGCTCGAATACATCTGGATGAAGCGGCGATAGGAATCATAGGCGAAGCGCGCGTCTTCGGCATCGGCCGCGAGCGCATCCACGGTGGCGTCGTTGAGGCCGATGTTCAGCACCGTATCCATCATGCCCGGCATAGAGGCCCGGGAGCCCGAGCGGACGGAGACCAGCAGCGGCCGCCGCGTATCGCCGAAGGCGCGGCCGGCGATTTCCTCGACATGCTTCAACGCCGTCTCGACCTCTATGGCGAGCTCCGGCGGATAGGTCTGGGCATGGGCGTAAAAATAGGCGCAGACGTCGGTCGTGATGGTGAAGCCGGGCGGCACGGGCAGCCCGAGGCTGGCCATTTCCGCCAGATTGGCGCCCTTGCCGCCCAGCAGCGCGCTCATCCGGCTGCCGCCCTCGGCGGCGCCGTTGCCGAACGTATAGACCCATTTCGCCATAACGGTCCCCGACCTGCCCGGCCCTGCAGCCTGGCCTGGATGATCCATAAATCACCGCAAGCGCCGCCGGAACGTGCATTTTCGTCCTAGCTTGAAGCGAGATTAAAAATGCGGCTTCGGCGGCTCCAGCCTCTAGGCATGCCGCGGCAGAGCCAGCAAGCGCGCCTTCATGCGCAAACCGAGGGTGATCCAGCTGCCGCCCCAGAACAGAAGGTCGAGCCCGAGAAGCACGCCGAGGATAACGAAACTATTGGCCGGCCAGCCAATAAGAACGACGAGGCCGACCACGGACGTGACGATGCCGGCCAGGATCACAATGCCGCGCACGTCTTTATTGAGCTGCGTGCCGACATAGATACGGATGATGCCGGTCACAAACAGCGCGATGCCGAGCAACAACGTGAACACCGCCGCCGCCATGATCGGCTGGGCCAGCGCGAAGGCGGCAACCACGATATAGGCGAGCCCAGCGATGACCCAGAGGAAGAACCGCGCCCACGACCGGGAGCCGAAGGCGAAAGCGATCTCCCCGCCCCCGGCGATGACCATAAAGAATGCGATGATATAGACGGAGGCGATGGTGGCCGAAACGACCAGCACCAGAGCGGCAACACCCATCGCCGCGACCAGAATACCTAAAGCGACGAACCAGCCCCAACGATGGCGCAGCCGCTCGACACAGCCGCTGGCTGTGGCCGGCAGGCTGGAAATCGGTGCAGTTTCTGTCGGAAAACTCATGTCCGGCTCCGATAGGCAAATTAAGCCTCGACGCGCACTTTTCCAGAGCGTGGCCGAGAAAGCCATTCTTCCGATGCCGAAAGGTTTTGAATCCGTAACCTGAAAGACACACTTCTTAGGGAAGAAGCTCGGATCACCCGCGCTGGCGTATTTCGCGCATGGTCTGTGCGTTGTGACTAGGGTTAATCCTGTTAACGATGGAGGATTGCTTCTCTTTCGGCAAAATTGCTGCGTTCGCCCCTTTTGATATATGTTCAGGCTGACCGCGAATAGCTACGCCTAAGCTAATGACACTTCTCGAAATGAGGTAACTGTGACGACACCCACGAAGACTCCGCTGCTGGACACGATCCAGTCTCCGGCCGATTTGCGGCGACTTCCCGAATCCGACCTCGCCCAGGTTGCACAGGAACTGCGTACCGAGACGATCGACGCCGTTTCCGTAACCGGCGGCCACCTCGGTGCCGGTCTCGGCGTTATCGAGCTGACGGTCGCCCTGCACTACGTCTTCAATACGCCGGACGACCGGATTATCTGGGATGTCGGGCATCAGGCCTATCCGCACAAAATCCTGACCGAGCGCCGCAATCGCATCCGGACCCTGCGCAAGGGTCAAGGCCTCTCGGGCTTCACCAAGCGGTCGGAGAGCCCCTACGATCCCTTCGGCGCGGGCCATTCCTCGACCTCGATTTCGGCCGGCCTCGGCATGGCCGTCGCGGCGACGCTCGCCAACAAGCCGACGAATGTCGTGGCTGTCATCGGCGATGGCGCGATGTCGGCCGGCATGGCCTATGAGGCGATGAACAATGCGGGGGCGATGCATTCGCGCCTCATCATCATCCTCAACGACAACGAAATGTCGATCGCGCCGCCGGCTGGCGCGCTTTCGTCCTATCTCGCCCGGCTCGTCTCCGGCGGTGCCTATCGCACGGTGCGCGAGGCAGCCAAGCAGCTCGGCCGTCACTTGCCCAAGTTCATTTACGACCGCGCCCGCAAAACCGAGGAATTCGCCCGCAATTTCTGGGCAGGCGGCACGATGTTCGAGGAACTCGGCATCTATTATGTCGGGCCGATCGACGGCCATAACCTCGATCAGCTTTTGCCAATCCTGAAGAACGTTCGCGACATGGAAGGCCGGGGTCCGGTTCTCGTCCATGTCGTGACTCAGAAGGGGAAGGGCTACGGCCCGGCGGAGGCCGCCAAGGACAAGCATCACGCCGTCAATACGTTCGACGTGCTGACCGGCACGCAGGTGAAGCCGAAGGCGAATGCGCCGACCTATACCCGCGTCTTCGCCGACGCGCTGGTGAAAGAGGCGCAGCAGGACGACAAGATCGTCGCCATCACCGCCGCCATGCCCTCCGGCACCGGTCTCGACATTTTCGAGAAGGCCTTCCCCGACCGCACCTTTGATGTCGGCATCGCCGAGCAACATGCGGTGACGTTCGCCGCGGGCCTCGCGACCGAAGGCTTCAAGCCATTCTGCGCGCTGTATTCGACCTTCCTGCAACGCGCCTATGACCAGGTCGTCCACGACGTCGCGATCCAGAAACTGCCGGTGCGCTTCGCCGTCGATCGCGCCGGTCTTGTCGGCGCCGATGGCGCGACCCACGCCGGGTCCTTCGACGTCTCCTATCTCGGCATCCTGCCGGGCATGGTGGTCATGGCGGCGGCTGACGAGGCCGAACTCGTGCACATGGTGCATACGGCGGTCGCCTATAGCGAGGGGCCGATCGCCTTCCGCTTTCCGCGCGGCGAAGGCGTCGGCATCGAACTGCCCGAGCATCCCGAGGTGCTAACGCTCGGCAAGGGCCGCATCGTCCGGGAGGGCAGCAAAGTGGCGATCCTGTCGCTCGGCACCCGCCTCGCGGAGGCGCTGAAGGCGGCCGAAGACCTCGCCGCTTATGGGATCTCGACCACGGTCGCCGATGCACGTTTCGCCAAACCGCTCGATGTCGATCTCATCAGCCGCCTCGCCCGCAACCATGAAGTTCTCATCACGGTTGAAGAAGGCTCCGTCGGCGGCTTCGGCTCTTTCGTGACGCAGGCGCTGCTGGAAAAAGGGCTGCTTGACGGGCGTCGGCCGCTCAAGCTGCGCTCGATGGTCCTGCCGGATGTCTTCCTCGACCATGACAAGCCCGAGAAGCTGTACACCGAGGCGCATCTCGACGCGAAGGGCATCGTCGCCAAGGTGCTCGAGACGCTCGGCCGCGAGGACGAGGCCGCGCGGGCGCTCATCGCCTAGTCGACGCTTGTCGCCGGACCCGGGCCAGCCCGGGTTCGGTCTCTTACAATATCAGGCGATCTTGACCTGCGCGCGCAGCGGGATCGCCTGCGGCTCGCCAACCTCATAGATCGAGAGTTTGCGGTCGCGGATGCCAATGTTCTTCCACGCGCCGCACCATTCGGCGATGTGGCCCGACACGAAATGTTCGTCGAAGGCCGCCTGGCTCGCCCATCGCTCGGTGATGTGAATGAGACCCGGCTCTTCGATATCCTCGGCGTAGGAATATTCGAGGCAACCAGATTCTTTCCGGCTCGCTGCGATCACTTTCCGCATGGCGGGTCTCGCCTCCGCCAGACGCTCGGGCGCAATTCGCATCGTACCGACGATCAGCAGCATGGGTCGCTACACCGGGTGAATTTGGTGGCGCAGCAAGCCGCAAAAGCGCGGCCGCGTCAACGCATCGATTTGCACTCGCCTGACGGCTGGATAGGCACGCCGGCCGATGCTAGTACCCAGCGATGACCTTCCAACGCGCCGATCTCGCTCTCGTTGCCCGCGGCCTCTTCCCGAGCCGCGCCAAGGCGCAAGAGGCAATCGCCGCTGGCTGCGTGACGATCGACGGCCGCATTTTGCGCAAAGCTTCGGAATCCATCGCGGAAACCGCCAAGATCGCGGCGACGCCGCTTTATCCCTGGGTGTCGCGCGGCGGCGTCAAGCTCGAAGCCGCCCTTGATGCTTTCGGCCTCGATCCGGCCGCTGAGATCTGCCTTGATCTCGGCGCCTCGACCGGCGGCTTCACAGAAGTCCTACTGGCTCGCGGGGCGGCGAAAGTCCATGCCGTCGATGTCGGCCACGGCCAATTGCATGATCGGTTGCAAGCCGACCCGCGCGTCGTCTCGCGGGAGGGACTTGATGCCCGAAAACTCTTGCGCGCCGATTTCGATCCGCCGCCCAATTTCATTACCTGCGATCTGAGCTTTATCTCCTTGAAGCTTGTTCTGCCGCATGTTTTCGATCTCGCCGCACACCCGGCAAAACTCGTCTGCCTGATCAAGCCACAGTTCGAGGTCGGCCCGGCCTTCGTCGTCAAAGGCCTCGTCAAGGACCAAGCCGCGCAGGAGCGCGCCTGCAACGAGATCGCCGATCTATGCCGAGCCGCCCGCTGGCAGGTCGTCGGCGTGATCCCCTCGCCCATCGCCGGCGGCGATGGCAATCGCGAATTTCTCCTCGGCGCGACGCGATCCTGATGGAAGAGCTTCGCATCGAACGCCTCGGCCAGCGCGGCGAGGGCATCGCCCGCACCGCCAAAGGGCCGGTCTATGTGCCCTATGCGCTGGCGGGCGAAATCGTTCTTGCGGAGGTCGCGGGCGAACGCGGCCAGCTTATGGAAGTCCTCCGGCCAAGCCCCGACCGGATCGCGCCCTTCTGCCGCTATTACGGCGTTTGCGGCGGCTGCGCCGTCCAGACTCTCGCGCCAGGCGCTTATGCCGACTGGAAGCGCGGACTTCTGCTCGACGCCTTGCGCCATGCCGGACTTTTGCATCCCGCTCTGGTCGATCCGCTCGTCGATGCGCATGGCGACGGGCGCCGCCGGGCGACCTTTCACGCCCGTTTTGCGGCCCGTGGGCCGGCGAAGGTCGGCTTCATGCAGGCGCGGGCGCACGAGGTAATCGACCTCGACGCCTGCCCCATCCTCGCGCCGGCGATGCAGGCCGCGCCTGCCATCGCCCATAAGCTTGCAGCCGCGCTGGGCGCGGCGCGCAAGCCGCTCGACATTGCCATCACCGCCACGCTCACCGGTCTCGATGTTGATCTGCGCGGCCACGGCCCGCTCGACGCGCGGGAGACGCAGGCGCTGACCCGCGTTGCGGAGAACGAAGACCTCGCCCGCATCGCCAATCACGGCGCCCGGGTCATCGAGCGCCGCACGCCGCTGCTGCGCATCGGCCGCGCCGAGGTCGCGCCACCGCCGGGCGCCTTTCTTCAGGCGACGCAGGCGGGCGAAGATGCGCTGGCCGAGAAGGTCTGCGCGGCACTCGAGGGCGCGCGCCGTATCGCCGATCTCTTCGCCGGTCTTGGCACCTTCAGCCTGCGCCTTGCCGAAAAGGCGCGCGTCCATGCCGCGGACAGCGAAAGCGCAGCGCTCGAAGCGCTGGCCAGAGCCGCCCGCGCGACGCCCGGCCTGCTGGATGTGACGGTCGAGACGCGCGATCTGTTCCTGCGTCCGCTCACGGTCGCGGAATTGAACGCCTTCGACGCCGTCGTTTTCGATCCGCCGCGGGCGGGCGCGGAGGCACAGGCGCGCACGCTCGCGGCCTCAACCGTGCCGCTCGTTGCCGCCGTCTCCTGCAATATCCAGAGCTTCTGCCGGGACGCGGCGCTGCTGACCGCCGGTGGCTACGCGCTGGAGAGCATCACCCCCATCGACCAGTTCCGTTATTCGCCGCATCTTGAAATTATCGGCATCTTCCGCCGCGCCTCCAAAGCCCGTCGCCAGCGCCGTTTATTGGGGTGAGCACCGGAGCGCCGGGCTAATTGTCCGGTCGCGCGCGCGCCCGCTCTGCTTTAAAAGACCGCATGAGCCGCGCTACGCCCTTGATACCGGCCGCGACGGACGACCTGCTGGCGGATCTCGCGGGCATCGTCGGCGCCGAACATGTGATTACCGATCCCGGCCTCATGGCCGGCTATCTGAACGAACCGCGCAACCTCTATCACGGTCACGCCCGCTGCATCGTCCTGCCCGGTGCGACGGCGGAAGTCGCGCGCGTCGTGACGCTCTGCAGCGCCGCCAATATCAAGATCGTGCCCCAGGGGGGCAACACTGGGCTTGTCGGCGGCCAGACCCCATCCGAGCGCGGCGATGAAATCGTTCTTTCGCTCACGCGCATGAACCGGCTGCGCGAGATCGACACATTGTCGAACACGCTGACCGTCGAGGCCGGCATGACTTTGAAGGATGTGCGCGCGGCGGCCGAGTCAGCGGGACGCTATTTCCCGCTCGCGCTGAACGCGGCGCCCGCCTGCACCATCGGCGGCAATCTCGCCACCAACGCGGGCGGCTCCGCCGCCATCGCCTTCGGGGTGGCGCGCGATCTCGTTCTCGGCATCGAAGTCGTGCTCGCCGACGGGCGCGTGCTCAACGGCCTCTCAAAGCTGAAGAAGGACAACACTGGCTACGATCTGAAGAACCTTTTCATCGGCTCGGAGGGTACGCTCGGCATCATCACCGCCGCCGTGCTGAAGCTCTTCCCCAAGCCGCACGCGACCGTCACCGCGCTGGTCGGCCTTGACGATCTCGACAAGGCGCTGAAGCTCCTCGGCCTGGCGCAGGAGAAGGTCAGCACGGAGCTCAAGACCTTCGAACTGCTGCCGCGCATCGCTTTCGATTTCGTGCTGAAGCATGATGCCGGCGCGGTCGATCCCTTGCCCGCGCCGCACCCCTTTTACGCACTGCTCGAATTCACGAGCCAGGGCATTGGCCTTGCGGAGCGTGTCGATGAATTGCTCGACGCGGCGCGGGGACGCGAGATCATCGCCGAGGCGCGGACTGAGACAGCGCCGGCCTCGCGCAAAATTCTCTGGCATATCAGGCTGAAGATTCCCGACGTGCAGGTGAATGAGGGCGGCTCGATCAAGCACGACATTTCGGTGCCGATCGCGGCTGTGCCCGCCTTCCTGCGCGAGGTCGAGGCAGCGGTGTCGGCGCGCATTCCCGGCGCGCGGCTCGTTGCCTTCGGCCATCTCGGCGACGGCAACATCCATTGCAATGTTTCGCAGCCTGTCGGCGCCGACAAAGCCGCGTTTCTGGCACGCTGGGACGAGGTCAATGCCTTGGTCCACGGCATCGTCGCGAAATATCACGGCTCGATTTCGGCCGAGCATGGCATCGGCCAGTTGAAGCGCGGGCTTCTTCCCGGCGTCAAAGACCCGGTTGCGCTCGATCTGATGCGCACGCTGAAAAAAACGCTTGATCCGAAGGATATTTTGAATCCCGGGAAGGTGCTTTAGCGCACTGCCGCGCGGCGCAAGCGATCGTTGATCGCTTCGCCCAATCCCTGCTCCGGAATGGGCGCGACGGCGATTGCTGCATGATGCGCGTCGAGAGCGCGCAGATAACCGAAAAGATGCGCCGCGGCCTCGGTGAGGTTGCCCTTAGGCGAGAGATCGAGGACATCGGCGCCGGGCGCAAAGCGGCCACCGAAATCGAGCCCCGCCTCGCCCGCCTCCAGCTCGGTTGCGTCCAGCCGCAGCCGGGCGCGCGGCGCGTAGTGAGCCGCGAGCATGCCCGGCGCGCGGATCGTGCCGTCGCTCGCCCCGGCGAGCTTTTCACCGAGCACGGCCTCGATCGCCGCGCGTGGCACACCCCCAGGCCGCAACAGCATCACCTCCCCGCCGAGACAGGAAACGATCGTCAATTCAAGCCCGACCTCGACCGCGCCATCGATGATCGCATCGATCCGGCCGTCGAAGTCCTCCCGTACATGCGCCGCCGTCACCGCGCTGACGCGGCCGGAAGGATTGGCCGAGGGCGCCGCAAGCGGCACGCCGGCCTCAGCCAGCAGCTTCTGCGCGACGGGATGCGAGGGCACCCGCAGCGCGACGCTGTCGAGGCCGGCGCGCGCGAGATCGCAGACGGTCGCGCCGGGCGCCAGCGGCACGACGAGGGTCAGCGGCCCCGGCCAGAAGGCCGTCGCCAATTTCGCTGCTGCGACTGAGAAAAGGCCCTGCTCTTCCGCCGCCGCGCGGTCCGGCACATGGGCGATCAGCGGATTGAACGACGGACGGCCCTTGGCGGCATAGATTTTCGCGACGGCCTCATGCGAGGTCGCATCGGCGCCTAGCCCGAAGACCGTTTCCGTTGGGAAAGCCACGAGCCCGCCGGCGCGGAGAATTTTCGCCGCCGCGGCAATGCCAGCCGCATCGGCGCCAAGCATAAGGGTCGAAGCCAATTTTAAATCGTCCAATCCGGGGGCACTGTGGACGGACAGGTAAGGAATTGCCTATGCGCGTCAAGCCGGAGCTAGGCGATGCGGCGGTTTATGCCGTAGATCAGGCGGTCGGCACGTTCCTGCTCGGTCTCCCGCTGGGTGCGGCGGCCATGATTGACGAGGTCGCTCGCGGTCAAGAGGATTTCGCGCAGGGCCTGGCCGACCCGCTCGCAAAGCTCGGACATCACCGGCGAGGACGTATCGCTATCCTTCTTGTACTGGCGCCGGATCGCAACAGCAGCACCGACCGCACGGCGATCCAGATCGGCAACGACAGAATTCAAAGTCCTTACGGAAGCTAAGGTCGAGCTTCTCATAAGCTTCGAGCGCCGAAACCCGCCCGGGCAGGATCGAGTTGGAAAAATAGGACTGATAGCTAACCGGCCGCCATTTCAAGATATCATCGATCAATTCCGGCATTGCCGGCAATTGTTCGATCAACATGACTATCTCGTTGAAAAGATTCAGATAATCATTGGCAAGTCCGGAAGCCGGATTGACGATGGCCTCGGCCCGGCGCTGGATATCCTCGAGCGACCCCTCAGCGGCCGAAGCGGCAGCTCCCATCTTTTTGAGCATATGATCGATCATACTGACGCTCAATTCACGTTCATGCCAGTCTAACGGCCAGAAGGATAACAATCTGTTTCCGCACATCCTCTGACGCAAAGTTTTTTCGCCACGCGAGATGAGGGGATGTCGAGACCCAGACAGTCGCGCCGGTAATTTTCGGACGAAATACCCGATAAGAAGTAGGATATTCTTTCCACCTCATGACAAAACTGGATCACATCGGAAATCATACGCTGCCCGCCAGCCGCTGGCCGGCGTTGAGCGCCGCTTTCGATCTGGTGCGCCGGGTCATACTTTCGGTCAGCCGCAACCGGCTTGTCGCCAATTCCGGCAGCGTCGCCTTCTTTGGGCTGATGGCCATTTTTCCGGCCATCGCGACGATCGTCTCGCTCTACGGCATGTTTGCCGACCCGCACGTGATCACGAGCCACCTCAATCTCTTGAAGGATGTCTTCCCGCAAAGCGTGATCGGGCTCATCCGCGATCAGATCATGCGCGTGGCGGGCCGCAGCAACAGTGTGCAGAGCCTCACCTTCTTCATCAGCGTCGCGATCGCACTATGGAGCGCCAATTCCGGCATGTCAGCGCTCTTCGATGCGCTGAACGTTGTCTATGGCGAAAGGGAAAAGCGCAGTCTGCCGCTTTTCTATGCGACAACTCTTGCGGCGACTTTCGCCGCTCTTGTCTTCGTGGTTTTCGCGATCGCCGGCGTCGTCGTTTTGCCCGTCATCTGGAATTTCGCCGGTTTCCATACCTCGCTCGACAAACTGCTCGGCTGGTTGCGCTGGCCCATCCTCTTCGTCGTCGACACGCTGGCGCTCGACATCATCTATCGCGTCGGGCCGAGCCGCTATGGCGCGAAATGGCGCTGGTTCACATGGGGCAGCGTGGCGGCGACTTTCGCTTGGCTGGGCGCCTCGCTGCTCTTCTCCTGGTATGTCTCCGCCTTCGACAGCTACGATCGCGTCTACGGCTCGCTCGGCGCCGTCATCGGCTTCATGACCTGGATCTGGGTCTCGGTCCTGATCATCCTCGTCGGCGCGGCCCTCAATGTCGAGCTTGCCCGCCCGGCAGAGGCCGGAAAAGCCGCGGCCTGATCGAGCGTCTTGCCTATCGCCGCCGCCTGTGCGACATAGCCCGCGCTTCGACCGTCAGACCCGCCGTCAGCGTATCCGGCGCAACCGGCCCGACGGATGTGATCCTGCGCGAAACCTTTTCATTCGCCGCAAGATCCTTTTCGGAAAATCCGCGATTTTCCGGGATCGTGCTTAGCTGCAGTAGCTCAGTGGTAGAGCACTCCCTTGGTAAGGGAGAGGTCGAGAGTTCAATCCTCTCTTGCAGCACCATTATTCTCAAATGCTTGCAAAGAGAATCCGCTGACTGCCCGCGCTGTCATTTCGCGGCGCATCAATCGGGCGCCTCGCATCATCGTGGAATCGTGAGAAAGATAGCTAGCCGCTTTTGGCCGCGCTCCAGCGCGCCGGCTCATATCGTCCCTGCCAATCCAGTTTATCGGCTGAAACCTTTTCCTCGGTTTCGGGGATGATCACGCCCCGACGCGCCTTTATGGCGTCGGCGGTTGCCTTGAATTTCGGGAAATCATACTCGGCCTTCTGATGGTTCCATCGTTTGAAGGCATGAACAATGATCATAAGGTATGAAGCCTCCGTGGTTGCCTCGACGCAGAGCAGACCGCCAGTACATCCGTGGTCGATCTAATTCTGCGAAGAGACATTCGGAACGCTTCGAAGATTCTCCGAAGCGTCCGAGGCCGAAATTAGGCCAAAACCTTCAGATTGCTGGCGGACAGTTTGCCGCTCTTCTGATCGGAAGTCAGGTCGAATCCGACCTTCTGGCCTTCACGCAAATTGTTGATGCCGGCGCGCTCGAGGGCGCTGATATGGACAAAAGCATCCTTGCCGCCGTCATCCGGCGCAATGAACCCATAGCCCTTATCGGCATTGAACCATTTCACGGTTCCCGTCGTCATGGGAAACCCTTTCGTAAACATAGATTAAGCACATCCGCGGGAAACCCGCAGAGCGTCGAATTCGCATTTTTCGGGAGAGAAGAATTCAGCACAGCACGCAATGAGGTGCGAGGCCAAGTCATCAGGCCGTCTATCGACTTTTTTAACATAGGTCATTTGATCGGCATATGCAAGCCGAGCAAACTTGATCTTGGATTTATCGCGACGGCTTCGCGACAAATGCACCCTATTTCGTCAGCGGCTCGATGGCGTCTCGCAGCGCAACCACGGCCGGTCCGTCGAAGTCCGCGAAAATCGCCAGAAATTCATCGAGCGATTTCTTCAGCTTCGCGGCGGGATTTCTGACCTTCCACATGGAGGCCACCCATTCCTGCGACGTCTCCTTGCCGATGAGCTCTTCCGGATTCGCTTCTACAAATCGGAGCAATAGATCGGAGAGCGTTGTGATGTTCTGAGTGTTACTTATCGCGGTTTCATGCTTTCCCCGCTGCGCCTCAGACATGGTCATGGGCTTCATTTCCTCTCAGGTGAGCGCTGGCGGAATATATTGAAAAACTTCCGAGCATGGCTCCCTTCACATCGGCGGAGCACTCTCTTCTATCGCTTGCTGCATAGCCCTCGGCGATGCTCAAGCCTGCGCCCTTTGACGGCAAAAGTCCAATTACCGCTGGGCCTTAGTACTGTCCAGATGAGTCTGAATGGCGCATCGAGGATGAGAAAATCGGGTCGCGAAGGGACGAATTTTTGCTTTTCTCGACGCATTAGCACCAAGAAATCCGAGCTTGGAGGGGCATATCGAAATTCTACCGCTAAACGCTGCCAGCGGTTATCGCAAGAAAACGCCGCGAGGCTCCTCGCGGCGTTCGGATTACGGCCAGCGTCGTAAAGTTCAGTATTTCGCGGCCACCGGCGCGGGCGGCGCGAAGAAATCGAACTTGTAATTGAGGCCAGCGCGCACGGTCGAAAAGGTCGTGCGCGTTTGCATATTGTCGCCTGGCGAATAGATCGGTCCGCCATAGGACGCGTCGAGATAATAGTTTGGCGCGTTCAGGGAGCCGAGATCGGTATAGAGATATTCGGCTTTGAAGGTCAGGTTGTTGGTGATCGCATATTCGACGCCGGCGCCGGCGGTCCAGCCGACATGCGTTCCGGAGACGGAGCCCCCCGCCTGATCGCAACTGAAGGGACCGGTGGATACCCAGCAGCTGCCGCTGGTCGTCACATGCCCGTAGGCCACGCCGCCGGTCGCATAAGGCAGGAAATTGCCGAAGGCATAGCCGACGCGGGCGCGCGCAGTTCCCCACCAGTTCACGTTGGAACCGTCGTTCCAGCCGCCCTGGCCATTTGAGACATAGCTGTCGTAGGTGCCCTTCAGGGTCGAGCCTTGGAAATCCGCTTCGACGCCGAGCACGATGTTCGAGGCTGGGAATTCGTAATTGAAGCCGATCTGGCCGCCGCCCGAGAAGCCCTTCGAGCTGGCATTGTTTTCGTCGCCGGTACCAAACGTTCCATAGCGATCGGTCGTGGTGAATTCACCCAGCGACCCGCCCGCGTTGATACCGACGTAGAACCCGGTCCAGCTGAACATGGGCGGCGGCGGCGGGATGTAAGCTGGCGCGCTCTTTACATCGGGAAGATCGGCAGCGAGGACCGGAATTGACATCGCAGACAGCAGAGCAGAAGCGACGAGCAGCTTGCGCATTGACACACCTCCCGAGCAAAATAATTGTCACGATCCTTTACGTCATCTCGCTATTGATCTCCTGTAGTGAATCCATGACTTGTGGGAGAATGATTCGACAGGGTGTTACATTTTTGGCACTTATCCCGCCAGCTAAAGCAAGTTGAAAATATTGAGTTTTTCGCGATGACGGCGCGCTCGTTTGGCCATACAAATCGATGTGATCGGCGCTCTCTGCATTGCCGCTTCCGGCTGCAATTTTGCCGAGAATTTGGCGGCGTGCTGGTTTTTAGGCATTCGTTGTCGAACTTGTAGTCGCGCATCTGCAGATGCGGGGAATCTGAGGAGTTCCGTTCGCTGTAACCATCTCTCTTCAAGGCGATCCTTCGATGGCCGCGAATGCGCAGGGGAAACTTCAATCTGCATATCGGCCTTGCTGCGCTGGGCTTGCTTTGGTTTTTGGCGCCCGCGGCTGCCGATCCGCAGTCGCCGCCTGCAGACTCCGGGGCTACGGATCAAGCCGACGATTACAATGAAGGCGATTTCACGCGGCCCGAGCGAAGTGCGACGCTGCGCCTCGAGTTCCGGCCATCATCGACGCCGACAAGCACGACCGACCGCGGCAACGAGATTTTACAATATAATTCGAAGCTGGATTTGAACGACGCCTGGAAGCTTGGAATGCAGCTTCAGGTGCCGTTTGTCGAAAAGAGCACAGAGACTTTCGGCCAGCCTGGAACCGAAAACGCCTCTGGGCTTGGCGATGCGCTCTTTCAGGCCGCCTTGATCCGCACATTGAGCGAGCGCTGGGCTTATGGAATCGGCGCGCGGCTTGTCGCGCCGCCGATCTCGGAGAATCTGGGCACCGACCGCTGGCAGATCATGCCGGCCGCCGGCATCAGATATTCGTTCCTGGAAGCGGGTCCCGACACATACTTTGTGCCCGTCGTGCGCTATGCGATCAGCTTTGGCGGCAGCCCGACGGCGCGGACCATTCGCGAGCCCCAGATCGCGCCGACCTCTGAATATCGGCTTGCCGGACCGCTGGTTTTTCACCCTCTATCCGAGCAACGACATCCGGATCAATTTCGGCACGCCGGTTTCGGGACAGACCGGGCGTCTCTTTCTGCCCTTCGACGCAGCAATCGGCAAGAAATTCCTCGATGATCTCATCGTCTCGCTCGAGGGCAGCGTGCCGATCATCAAGGATTATCCCGTCTATAATTTCAAAACCGAATTGAAGGTCACGTGGCAATTTTAGGCTTCCCGCTTGGCTCCGTCCCCAAACCCGCCGAATTGATGCCATCGGCTTCCACCGGATGGGCAGACCTGGCCCACCCTTGCGATGTTCGCCTCGGGGCTCTATGATGCGCCCTTGATCAAGCCAGAACGGACCCCATGCACTTCGATTTGACCCCTTCGCGCGACGACAAGGTGGAATTTCCCCCCACGGCTGAGGGATATCTGCGCCGCGTCGTCTTCTTCGCGGGCGCGGCGGTGGCGACGCTCTGCGGTCTGGCGATTGCTGCCTCCCTGGTCGTGGCCCTCGTTTCGGTGGGCGCCAAACTGCTGCACCTGCGCTAGCCGCCGCCGCCCGGGCCTGCCGCCCTTCGGCATTAAGACTTTTTCGGCATTTACAATGTCCGGCGGCGCGTTAGCATCGGCTCGTTCACAGGAGCGTGAGCCATGCCAACGCCTTCCAGCCCCCTGACCTCGGAAAAAAGCCTCGCCATCGTCGGCAGCGCCGTCCTTTTCGCTTTGCTCGACAAGCTCGCGGAGAAAGGCGTGCTCGAACGCAGCGAAATCCAGGACGTGCTCAAGACCGCCAAGGGCTGCGTCAACGCGCGCTATAATTCCTTTTGCGGACCTGAGGCGATCGAACTGATGCGATCGCTCTGCCAGCGCTTCGGCAAAGTGAAGGAAGAATGTTGAGGCGCGATACGCGCGACACGGCACATCATGCTTCGACGCAGGGAGGAACTCGTGACTGAGCAAGCCGCGCCGGCCCATCGCGACCTTGTCGCCTGGACCAAAAACGAGTTCAAGCGCCTCTTCGCTATCGTTCTCTATCTCTGGGTCACGTTCAGCCTTTACGTACTGAGCGAGACCATCGTCCTGACGCAGAGGCATATCAGTTTCGCCGCGCATGGATTCGCGCTGATCAACGCGATCGTCCTCGCAAAAGTGCTCCTGGTCGCGGAAGATCTCAATTTTGCGGACGGGTTCAAGAACAAGCCGTTGATCTATCCGATCCTCTACAAAGCCCTGGCGTTCGCTGTCCTCCTTGTCGCGGCTCACATCCTCGAGAGCGAGTTGCTCGGTTTGTGGCACGGTAAAAGCGCCATTGCGAGTTTCCCGCGGATCGGCGGCGGCACGCTCCAGGGGTTTCTCTGCGTCGTCGCGCTCATGTTCATCGCGCTCATTCCTTTCTTCGCTTTCCGCGAGATCGGCCGCGTCATCGGAGAAGGCAAACTCTGGGACATGATCTTCAAGGGTGGCACGTTCGTCGTGACCGCCTCGCCTGCGAAAAGCTGAAGGCGAGGCCAGCCACGTCAAGGTACGTCGCGCCTTGCGCATTACGCTGCCTAAGTGAGCCTCGCACCGCGACACATGAGGCCGCGCGTCGGTTTTGAAACGCGCCAAGCGAATGTCTTGAAAAAGGAAATTTCTCGAACAAGGGATTTTCAAATGAAACACCTGATCTCGGTAGCACTGTTCGGCTGCACGATGTGTTTCGGAACGACGCCTTCGCTTCGTGCGCAGACGCCGATCAGCGAGAAAGACGCGCATGCTATCGGCGTCGAAGCTTATTTGTACTTCTATCCGCTGGTGACGATGGATATTACCCGCCAGCAGTCGACGAACGTCCCGCCGGGAAAGGAATTCGGCAAGGGACCGATGAACATGTTCGTCAGCATCCCCTCGTATCCGCCGGCCGATTTCAAAGGCGTCGTGCGTCCCAACTACGATACGCTTTATTCGGTCGCCTGGCTCGATCTGACGAAGGGGCCGGCCGTCGTCTCGGCGCCGGATACGCACGGCCGCTATTATCTGCTGCCGATGCTCGATATGTGGACCGATGTCTTCGCCTCGCCGGGATGGCGCACGACGGGTACGGCGGCGGCAAACTTTCTGGTCACCCCACCCGGCTGGACCGGCACAGTGCCCGCGGGCATGACCCAGATCAGCGCGCCGACGCCGATCGTTTGGGTCATCGGCCGCACCAAGACAGATGGGCCGGCGGACTATGAGGCCGTTCACAAGATCCAGGCGGGCTATCAGGTGACGCCGCTCTCGCAATGGGGCAAGCCCCCGGCCGCGCCCAGCGTCACGATCGACCCGGCGGTGGATATGAAAACGCCGCCCAAAGAACAGGTCAATTCAATGCCGGCCGACAAGTTTTTCGCCTATGCGGCGGAACTGCTCAAAATCAACCCGCCGCATATCACCGACCAGCCGATCGTCGCGCAATTGAAGGAGATCGGCATCGAGCCGGGCAAGAGCTTCGATTTTGCCGCGCTTGATCCGTCGATCCGCAAAGCGCTCGAAACCGCTCCGGATGACGCGCGGCGGCTCATGGCGTGGAAAATCCCGACGCTGGCGCGCGTCGTTAATGGCTGGTCGATGAACACCGATACGATGGGCGTCTACGGCAATTATTACCTGAAGCGCGCGATCGTCTCGCAATTCGGCCTCGGCGCGAACGTGCCCCAGGACGCTATCTACCCGATCAACCTCGGCGATGACTCCGGCAAGCCTCTCGACGGCGCCAATGCCTATGCGATCCACTTCGACAAGGACGCCATCCCGCCGGCCTCGGCGTTCTGGTCGATCACGCTCTACGACGCCTCGGGCTTTGCCGTCGAGAACGCGCTCAAACGCTACGCGATCAGCAGTTGGATGCCGCTGAAATACAACGCCGACGGATCGCTCGATCTCTATTTCCAGAATGAAAATCCGGGCAAAGACGAGGAAGCGAACTGGCTGCCCGCGCCAAAGGGTCCTTTCAATCTGACGCTGCGCCTCTATGCGCCCGAGTCCGAAGCGCTGACAGGCAAATGGAACCCTCCGCCGGTGAAGCGGCTGCAAGGGCCTGCGGAGTTGGAAGCGCAGTAGGGCTGCGCCTCCAGCTTCCCGCTATCTCAGGCCGATAACGAGCCCGCTCAGGTCGAGATTCGCCATCAGGCCGACCTGAAATCCTTCCAATTGCAAAATGGCGCCCTTGTCGTTGGCGAGTTGGATGACCCGCGCGCCAACGCCGACCGCCGCACCCGCGCCCGCCGCGCCATAGACGCCCGCGATGTCGGACGGGCGGTAGATGTGGAGCACCCGGCCATGCAAGGTCGTATGCGAAAGGCCGAAGACGAGCCCGGCGTCGACACCGCCGACCGACAGCGCGTAACGGCGCCCGTGAAAATACAAAGTGCCGCCGCCCGCATTCGCGCCGATGAACCAGCCGCCCTTGACGATGGAAAGACGCACGGTGCCGCTGTCGGCAAAAACATTGGACGGCAAGCTCGCGGCAAAAAGAGCAAGCAGACCGATAAGGCCCGCACGAAGCCTGTGAGACAGATGCATAATGGTTCCCCCTAGAGCCCTTCGGGCGGTTTCAGTGGCCTTGCATCAATGTGATAAAAGAGACGTGGCGCGGAAGGAAGCGCAAAGATCGATTTTTGTCCCGCCGTGTCCGCCCTCGCGACGAGAGCCGCAAACTGCAACAGCAACGCCTACCCTTCGCGAAATCGACGATTCATTGCTCGCATGGGCGGATCTGCGAGCCCCGTATTCCACAGGCGACGATATTCATCACTTCATCGTCGGAAAGATAATTCAGATGGGCGCTGACGGGGTTCGCAAAGAGCCCCACGATAGGCGTGTGATCGACCCCGAAGAATTCACCTGTCGTACCGAGATAAATGTTGGCGACCGTCAAATCGGCTCTATTGAACTCATTGCTTGTCACTTCCCAACTGAGAATGTCATTCGGGTCGCTGATCGCGAGAAGCTGCCGCTTCACAACATAGGGCGCGCGGGCGGGCTGGCGATACGTTTCATTCCAGTATTTGTGAAAATCGCTGGCCATGGTCATGTGCGGGGATTGTGTCTCCGATACCCGCGTCGTCAGGTCGAGCATTTTAAGCTGGTTGGCGAGCATGAAGACCTGGTTCAGATCGTGGCCCACGAAGACGGCCGCGTTCCGCGTGACGCTCCGGCGCGAATCGCCCCGATGGGAATAAAGATCATGCAGCGCATCCATCAGAATGTAACCGCCAAGACTATGCGTAATGATCGCTGTCGGGATTCCGGTTTTGCCGCCTTCGCAAATTCGCGGATCGGACGGGTCCGGCGTTCCCTCGACGAATAAGCAAAGCCCGCGTTGTATCGCAGGCCGGATGACCTCCCGATATTTGCCGCCGTAAAGCAGAACGTCCGCCAGATTATCCTGCTCGAAAGCTTTTACGTCGTCCGCGAGCAACGATCGGTGCGGCACGTCCGGTTCAACAAGAGATTGCTTTGGTATTTTCGTGAGGGGCGACCAAAGCAAAAACATGAATGTCACCCGCCGGCGATCACTCGCGAGGTCATAGCGATACAGCAATGCCGTATCTTGCGCGTTGTGTCCCGGAACCCGCACAGGATCCGGCGCGGGAATTGCGCAATTCGTGCCGGGTTGGATCGTGGACGGCTAGTTCGATTGCGACGTTCAGCGCCTTGGACAAATGTCGCAGCAACGTATCGGGATCGCAGGCCGTATGCTCGCCAATCCCGTGGATGAACAGAATGCGTATCTGGTCAGACCCGTATGCCTCGGGCAAATCCGTGATGCCAAGGAAATCCGCCGGGGCCACCGGTGGATTGACGGGCCGAATGGTCAGCGGAAGGGTGGAACAGGAAATCAGGAAGAGACATAAACCGAAAACGGACGCCCGGCGGCCGAAACGATGCAAATCCGCCCCAGCCATAAAGGCCGCCTCCCCCAAAGAGCTTTGCGCTCCGGTAGATTGGCAAAAATCCTGAAAATAGTCGAGGCGTGGCTCGACCGCCCGCCTCGCGACTATCCGCGCAAGACAGGCTAGCGCAATATACCAGGGTTCAGGTCGGCGAGCCTGCGCCGCCGCGGTGGCGAAGAACCGGCGCGCGGATGCCAAGGCCCGCGGCTGGTTTTCCGACTATTTATCTCGCCGTGACGCACTCTTCATTTTTTCTTCTCGTTGAGCACGGGCACAAGAAGTTTCAGAAGCGCCTCGTCCGAAAACGGGTTCTGACCTGAGATCAGCTCGCGATCGTGAAGAACGTAGCTCTGCCATGGCGGGGCCACGCTCACGTCGCCGCCCGCCGTCTGCAAGGCGAAGTCAGGGTAAAAGAGCACCTTGCCACCAATTTCAAGCGGCTCGCGCTGCTGCTCTTCCGCCGTCGAAAAGATGGTCATCTTATATCCGGAATAAATCCATCCTTGAGCCTTTTGCCGCGCTCCATCGGCATCGCCGCCGCCAGCGCTTGAACCACCTCCGTCGAATTCGGAAGAGCCGACAGAAGTGAAATCGGGCCGTGGCACAGCACAGCCGTAGGCTTGGATGTTTGATGAAAGTGTCTCATCACGACGCCGGCGTCGGGATCATCAAGAAGATCCATCATCGGGCCGTGGCCGCCGGGAACGAAAACAGCGTCAAACCGGTCGAGGCCGGAGGCGATGACCTCCGAGATGCGCGTTGGATTTTTGAGCCCGGTCAGGGTGTCGCGAAATTTCAGATAGTCCTGCAGCCTGGCTTGGTCTCCGCCGAAAAAATCGGGCACGGCTGAATGGACATCCATTTGCGGCGTGTTGCCTTTTGGGTTGGCGAAGGTGATTTCGTAGTCTTCTCCCATCAGGGCGCGAACCGGGACCGTCAGTTCGTTGAGATAATAGCCAGCGCCGGCGTAAACCTTTCCATCTTTTAGGGGCAACCCATGACCGCTTGAGACGAGCACCAACACTCTTCCTCTGATTGTCATCTTGTCCTCCTCTTGTTTTCCCGGATATTGGCTCGTGCAGAGCAAACCAGATTTGCTGGAGCTTGAGCCTTAGGCAGATCATCGGGCTTGGCCACCTGCCGCTTCTCGCGCAGGAAAAATTCATACCGGGCGATGGCCGAGGCGACATGCGCGGTCACACGCCAGCTCATGTTAGGGTCTGTTCCGTCCATGTGGCAGGACGTCAGAGGGAGAGAGTTCAATCAATAAGCAGTTTACAAGGCGAATTATCCAAGCCATCGCCTCCTTGGTCGACTTTACCTGCTGGTCCATTGTCCCCGTAAAAATCGTGATTTTCAAACAGTCAGCGAAAGATTTCCAACGCAGGGGATAAGCGGCGGTACCCACGCGGAGCCTTTAAGGTTTCCCGAACGCCTTTCAAATTCGATTTTTGAGGCTTAGATGATCCGAAGGAATTGACAAAGCGTTCACCAGTCGCGACGAGACAACTAGGAGACGAATACATCCATACCACGTTAATCATGACGAATAATTATAGATTCGCGAGATCTGATACACGAACATCCACTTCGATTATTAGCCTTACTTCGCTTTCAGATGCGCCCGGACGAGCTAAAAGCCGTTCTAGTTTCAATTGAAATGCCTGTAATGAGCGAATTGTCTGTCGACTAAGCAATGAAATTGGCATCACTCTATTGCGGCAATCGGTCAGAACGTGTTCCGCATAGTGCGAGGAACCGACGAGAGAGTCTAAAAAGGTTTTAAGGCGATTACCCCCGGTACTGTCCTATCTTGAACGTGACTGTCCTAAGTTGCAGGATTGAGTGTCCTAAATTACCGACAGGCTCGCGCTCATGATCATCTACGCAATATTCTTCTGCGGCGGCTTCGTTGGCTCACCACAAACTACAACTTGTCAGGCGACGGGTTTCCCAACTTATACAAGCTTAGAGGCCTGCAAAGCGCAGGCATCGAAAATAGGTGGCGTTCCGAGACAAGGCGCTTGGATCAAGATGGTTTGCATGAAGCGAACGGTGGACCCGGGTTGGCAGCCCGCAGAATAAAAGAAGGCCGCCTCAGTTGGCGGCCTCATCTTTTTTTGCGGCGCGACGCTGCTGGCGTCGCAAAAACAATTCGAGTTGCGCTTTCAGTTCTTCATAACTCTCTTGGGACAGCGCACTGGGGAACTGCAAGGTCACGGGCCCCTCATCCAAATTGAAGATCTCTTGCAGAATCGGTGATGTTGCTCCCGGAGCTCGAATAGCGCTCAAGGGCTGATCAAGCACCGATATTAAATCCTGAGGAGCGGCCATTTGGGTATCCTGAGTGTCCTTTTCATTCCCATAATAAAGGGCATTATACGCCTCAGATTCCGATGTTAAAAGGGCTTTTGTATCGCGATAAGAGCGAATAACATTGTCTGCCGCCGCAGGAATGAATTTATGCGTCAGCAAATAGGAGCGAATCGCTTCATCACTGGCCTTTCCCCCTTGAAAACGAAGATCAAGCTCAACAAACAATTCCGGCGCTGTCATCGCTCCTTTAAGGGCCTCGACACGCTCCTCGGCTCCAGGCGGATGAGCGATAATCTTCACGGCGCGGTCCGACACCTTTGTATCATCCCCCCGCCCCTCCAATAATCCGTATTTTACGAGAGCGGAAAGCGCACCCAAGGATTTACCGTTTAGGCCATTATAGCCCATGTGCTTCGCCGCGACTTCGCGGGGGATCGGGTTTTGATAATCCGCCTTGTAAATTCGGGTCACCGCATCCACAGCCTCTTTTAGGCCGATGGCCGGATACGCCGGACTGCGTGCCTTCGCCATAATTGCACTCTCCGTATGGTATCGCTCAGCTTATGTAGCGAAGATGAGAACACCGGTCAATAAGTTTTCTGTTTTTATCTGGATAAAAACGTAATCTTCGTTGACTTGCCGTCGCGCCCGTGCTCTTATGCTTAACAGAAAGGGCATGGCCATGAGGAGAGTGCGAGCCCCGCGACGGCTAGCCGACGACGCGAGGGGCGAGAATGACGAAGGGCCGGACGCCACGCTCCCTGACAAGGAATGGCACCGGCCCTGCAATCGGCTTCGACAGCCTGGGGATTGGTCTAACGGTAGGACGGCCCGATTTACACCCGCGGCAATCCCGGTTCGAATTCCGGGCTCCCCAAGAACCCGAATAAGCGGGGCCGAAGCTGCGCTAACAGCGACGGCCCCTAGCTAACCATCACTCCCGGGATCGCGCCCCGAAGCAATGATCGCTATGCGCTAACATAGCGGTTTTTGGCGGCTTTTTCCAGAGCCGCGTGGGCCCATCCCCTAACTGTAGGGATCGCGCCCCATGAACGTTCTTTCCTTTGATCAACAATGCGCCGTCATCGGCGCGCTTACCGAAGGCACAAGCATTCGCGCCGTCGAGCGCATGACCGGCATTCATCGGGATACTATCATGCGCCTTGGAGCCCGCGTCGGCATGGGCGCGATCAAGTTCCACGACCGCACAGTCCATAGCCTTCAAGTTTCGCGAATCGAGCTTGATGAGATTTGGGGTTTCGTCGGCAAGAAACAACGGCGCTGCAATCGGGCCGAGACAACGAAGGGCGATCAATACGCGTTCATTGCTTTGGCAGCGACGCAAAAGGCAATTTTGAGCTATCGCGTCGGCAAGCGCGATCAGGAAAACACCGTGGCATTCGCGGCCGATCTCCGTGACCGAATTATTAACGCGCCGGAAATTTCGACAGACGGCTTTCCTTCCTACGGCCTCGCCATCCGCGCCGCGTTCGGAACGCGGTGTTCGCATGGCGTCGTAATCAAGACGTTTCGCGAAGACGCGAAAGGCATGGAGGCAGCGCGGCGCTACTCCCCCGGCGACGTAGTAGCGGTAGAATATCAGTCTGTAATCGGCGCGCCGTCGTACATTTCGACCAGCTACATTGAACGCCAAAACCTGACGCTGCGCATGCAGCAACGGCGTATGACGCGCCTGACGAATGGCTTCTCGAAAAAGCTGGATAATCACGTCGCGGCGATCGGCTTGTATGTCGCGCATTACAATTTTTGCCGCGTCCACGAGGCGCTAGGACGACGTGAAACGCCCGCGATGGCGCTCGGCCTTACCGATCATGCTTGGACGATTGGAGAACTGCTGGAGGCCTGCTTGGCGAATGCGCCGCATGATCCTCGCAAGGTTCACGGGCCGCGGCGGCAGTTTCGTGTAATCAAAGGCGGGAAAAAATAGGGCATCCCAGCGGGGTGCCCTATTATGCTCTTTTCTGAATCTTGGGGTGCATGCGATAGCCTCGCGCTTTCGCCGTCGTCCCAAAATCTTGGTTAGCATCCCTTCGATGCTGCTTCATCAATTCGATTTCTGAGATGCTGTAGTGCTTCGGTTCCTCGTTCACATCCAGTGGTGCTTCTTGTATCCTCTGACCATTGAACCAGGTGCCGAGCCTCAGCCTCTGTAAGAGATTGAATTTCATGGCCCGTCACTCCTTTCCAAAAAAGACTAATATCCCGCCCATATTCGTACTCAAGCATATTTATCGTTTCAGGCAAGATGGCAAAAGGTTGCGTCTCGCCGCGGGAACTAGCGACAGCTGTAGCGCCAATCACTTTGCCGCCGTTCCCCACGATATAGCTCCGCAGAGCGGCAAGAGTTCCGCCCGTCGTAATTACATCATCAACCAGTATATACGCGGCGTCCTGACGTACCGTGCCTATGAATGAGGGCTGGCAGAGATATCTTAGGAACGTGTTTAATTTGGTACGCCCCACGCGCGCCGACTGAATTATTTCGCTATCAACTTCGCATCCCAGAACCTGGCCCAAGTATGCAGTAAAGGCGAAGGGGATAGCGTTCGTCGGCCTGTAACCGGTAGAAGGGCCGATTACCGAACCATCTTCATCGTCGAAGGATGGATGCGGCGCGATCAGAATTACGTCATTTTTCTCGCCGCATAAAATATCAACAATATCATCAAGTATGTTCTCGCGCACGCATCTGTCAATTATATTAAACGCCGCGTCTTTGTTAAATTTATACTTCGCAAATTCGTATTCTGTTTTGAGTGTGCTGGCTCTAGCGCCAAATTTTGCAGCCGTTCCTTTTAATTCTTCGATTTTACAGTGGACATAGACCGACGCGCAGCATCCGGGGCTCCATTGAACCCTGGGATGCACTACGGAAACATGGCCATCCGTCCATTTCATGGCGGGGTCTTCGTTCGTCTGGGGGAAGTTCAATTACCAAAAGGGGATTCATAAGGTCCACCCGATATGTCCTAATTTCGGTGGTCAATTGTCCTAGTTCGGACAGTACCCCTACCCCCTTGCGGAACACAGCAAGAACGGTTAGGGTCTGTTCACTCTTTGTTTAGTGGCTTCTATTTACCTGATCGCACATGTGATTCGGTCCGAAGCCGCCCCGAGAGCGAAAGAACGCCTGATGTTGACCCGCAAACAAAGCGAACTGCTGCGCTTCATCAATGAACGGCTGAAGGAAACCGGCGTGCCGCCCTCCTTCGACGAGATGAAGGAAGCGCTCGATCTGCGCTCGAAGTCCGGCATCCACCGGCTGATCCTGGCGCTGGAGGAGCGCGGCTTCATTCGCCGGCTGCCCAACCGCGCCCGCGCGCTGGAAGTGCTGCGCCTGCCGGAATCGACGACGCCGACGACGCACGGGCGCGGCCGCAAATTCTCGCCCGAGGTGATCGAGGGCAACCTCGGCAAGGTGCGCCCCGCGCTGCCGGCGGACGAGGAGGACGAGCGCAGCAGCATGGTCGCCATTCCGGTGATGGGCCGCATCGCCGCCGGCACGCCGATCACCGCGCTGCAGACGCGCAGCCATACGATCAGCCTGCCGCCCGACATGCTCTCGACGGGCGAACATTACGCGCTGGAAGTGCGCGGCGATTCGATGATCGAGGCCGGCATTTTCGACGCCGATACGGTGGTCATCCGCCGGCAGGAGACGGCCGAGACCGGCGATATCGTCGTCGCCCTCATCGACGATGAGGAAGCGACGTTGAAGCGGCTGCGCAAGCGCGGCGCGTCGGTCGCGCTCGAAGCCGCCAATCCCGCCTATGAGACGCGCATCTTCGGCCCCGACCGCGTGCGCATCCAGGGCAAGCTGGTGAGCCTGATCCGGAAGTATTGAGCGGCTAATTGTCATTGCGAGCCAACGGGTCCGGCCTTCGGCCGGCCCGATGATAAACTCAGCGAAGCAATCCAGCCCTTCAACTCCCGGATTGCTTCGTCGCTGACGCGCCTCGCAATGACGTCGAGGCTTATTCCAGCGGCGCGCCGGGATCGTCCTCTGCCTTCGGTGCGGCCGGCGCGGGCTTGCGCCAGTGCTGCGGCGGCGCCGGCGACCACGGCCTGTCCTCGGCCGTCGTGCGCGCCGTATCGATCGTCCAGCCCTTGTCCCTCGCGCGTAAAAGCATTGCGCCCGTATCGCGCAGCCTCTCGCGGTCGATGACGAGGCCTGCGGCACAGCCCGGCGGCGCATAGAGCGGCGTGACGATAATGTCGGCGCGCAGGCAGTCCTCGGCGAAGGCCGCCTCGTTCAGCACCAGCGCGACGCTACGCCCGTCCGGCAATATGCCGACGCAACCGATCCGGTCGCAGGCGCTGGCATCCACGGCCGCCTGCGGGTCGCGCGCATCGCCGTCGGCGCTCAGCCATTGCGCGACGGTGAAGAGGCTCGGCCGGCGCCCGATGATCGTCAGCGCGCCATCGCCGCCACGCACCGCGACGGCATCGCCCGTCGCCGCAATGGCCATGTCGAACGTTCCCCCGTGCGTGGCGCCGTAGAGCCCGATGAGCGCCAGCGGCACCGCCGTCAGCCGCAGCAGCGTCGAGCGCCAGATAACCGCCGAGAGCACGGCGAAGGTGAGAAAGACGATCGCCCAGGGCGCGAAGGCGTTAAGCGGCAGCGCCGCGCCGGGCAGCCCGCCGATGCCGCGCGCGACCCAAAGCACGAAGCTGATGCCCAGCCCGAGAATGTGCCAGACGAAGGCGTCGCAGCCGAGCGGATAAAGCAATGTGCCGAGCAGCGCGCCCGGCACGGCGCAAAGCTCGATCAGCGTCAGGGTCAGCGGATTGCCGATGAGGACATAAGGATTCAACTCGTGGAAATCGTAGGCCATGAAGGAGGCCGTCGCCGCCGAGGCGCAGAGGGTGGCGAAAAGCAGCGCCGTCGGGCCCCGGCCGAACACCCGTCCGAGTTCAAGCCGTCGCTCGCGCGGCGCGGACGCGAGGCCGGCGCGCTCGTCGGCAAGCCGCGCGGTGTGATCAAAGCGCGCTTCATAGACCGCCACGAGCGCCGCCACCGCGGCGAAGGAAAGCTGGAAGCTCGCGCCGATAATCGCTTCCGGCGCGATGAGCATGACGAGCGCGGCGGCCAGCGCGAGATTGCGCATGCTGAGCGATTGCCGCCCGGCGATGACTGCGCCGAGCATGATCAGCGTCATGAAGAGAGCCCGCTCGGTGCCGACGCGCGAGCCGGTCGCGATATCGTAGAGCGCCGCGCCGCCGATGGCCGCAACGGCCGCCCATGTCTTGATCGGATAGCGCAGCGCCAGCGCCGGCGAGAGCGCAAGAAGGCGCCGCAGGCCGATGAAGAAAATCCCCGCCATCAGGGTCATCTGCACGCCGGAAATCGTGATGATATGGAAGATGCCCGCCTTGCGGATCACTTCCCTGGTGTCGTCGGTCAGAAGATCGCGCTTGCCGGTCACCATCGCGGCGGCGACCGCACCGGCCTCGCCGCCGACGATATTATCGATCCGCAGCGCCAGCGCATTGCGGCCGCGGTCGAGCGCCATCAGCGCCGCGTCGACAAGGCTGGGCGCGCGCAGCGGCGCGATGACCTCGATGCGGCCAAGGACATTGCCGACCGCGCCAATGCGCGCGAACCAGGCATCGCGCGCGAAGTCGTAACCACCCGGCAGACTCTCCTGCGCCGGCGGCAGCAGCCGCGCCTTCAGCCGCACATAAGTACCGGCCTCAAAGGGCGGCGTGCGCCGCAGAGTCAGCCGCACGCGATACGGCGTCGCCTGCGGCGCGAAGCCCTCGGCCTTGTCGACGCGCAGCAGGAAACGCGCACCGCTCTGGCGGAAATCCATCTCCTCGATCATACCTTCGAGGCTCGCGACGCTGATGTGATCGATTACCGGCGCGGCAACGCGGGTTGTCCGCCAACTTGCAGAGAGAATCCCAAGACAGAAGCAGCAGAGGAGCAGCGGAATGCTTTGCGCGACGCGATGCCGACGCAGCGCGATCGCGAGCGCAGCGAAGACGGATGCGGCAAGGCCCGCATACCAGAGCGACGGCTCGCGGTCGGCGACGAGATAGGCGATGACTCCGGCGCCCGCGGCGACCGGCAGCCAGAGAAAAAATCGTCTCTCGGCAATCTCGATTTCGATCGCATGCTGAAAGCTGCGCCGAACCGCCGCGGCGAACCCCGCGAGACGCAGGCCGAAGCGCGCCGGGGCCATGCCCTTCGCAACCGCGGTCCCCGCCTTGTCGGTCATTGCCGTCCCCCTCCGGGCGTATGATCCGCTGGGTTTGACGCGCGGGCAAGAGGGCGAGTCAGGGGCCGGGCTTTCCTTTCGTCTTTTCCGTGTTAAACCGCGCCCGGCCGTACGCGGCAGCGAGGGTGTCCGCCTTGGACATCGGCAGAAAGCAAGAAAAGGATCAGGCGCCGCCCATGCCTCAAGTGGTCACACGATTTGCGCCATCGCCGACGGGATTCCTGCACATCGGCGGAGCGCGGACCGCGCTGTTCAACTGGCTCTACGCACGCCGCCTCGGCGGCAAGATGCTGCTGCGCATCGAGGACACGGATCGCGAGCGCTCCACCGATGCCGCGATCGCCGCGATCCTCGACGGATTGAAATGGCTGGGCCTCGATTGGGACGGCGATGCCGTGCATCAATTCCAGCGCGCTGAGCGCCATCGCGAAGTCGCCGAACAATTGCTGGCGGCCGGCCGCGCCTATTATTGCTATGCGACGCCGCAGGAACTCGACGATATGCGCGCCAAGGCGCGCGCCGAGGGTAAGCCGCCGCGTTATGACGGGCGCTGGCGCGACCGGCCGGCTTCGGAGGCGCCGCCCGGCGTCAAGCCGGTGATCCGGCTCAAGGCGCCGCAGACCGGCGAAACCGTGCTCGAGGATCTCGTGCAGGGCCGCGTCGCCTGGGCGAATGAAAATCTCGACGATTTCGTGCTGCTGCGTTCCGACGGCACGCCGACCTATATGCTCGCCGTCGTCGTCGATGACCACGACATGGACGTCACACATATCATCCGCGGCGACGATCATCTCACCAATGCGGCGCGGCAGATGCACATCTACCAGGCGCTGGGCTGGGAGGTGCCGCGCATGGCGCATATCCCGCTCATCCACGGCGCCGACGGCGCGAAATTGTCGAAGCGGCACGGCGCGCTCGGCGTCGACGCCTATCGGGCGATGGGCTATCTGCCGGCGGCGCTGCGCAATTACCTCGTCCGCCTCGGCTGGAGCCACGGCGATCAGGAATTCTTTTCGACGGATGAGATGATTGCAGCTTTCGATCTCGGCCATGTCGGGCGCTCGCCGGCGCGCTTCGATTTCGCCAAGCTCGAAAACATGAATGGGCACTACATCCGTACCGCGACCGACGAAGCGCTCACCGATCTTCTGATCGATACCCTGCCCCATCTGCCGGACAACAGCGCCTTTCCGCAACAATTCGACGCCGCGATGCGGCAGAAGCTACTCGCCGCCATGCCCGGCCTGAAGGAGCGTGCGAAAACGCTGATCGAATTGCGCGACGGCGCCCAGTTTCTATTCGCCACGCGGCCCTTGCCGCTCGACGCGGCCGCGTCTGGCATCCTCGATGCATCGTCGCGTCAGCACCTGGCGGCGCTTTTGCCACGATTGACAGCGCTTGCGGCCTGGAGCCCAGCGGCGACAGAGGAGGTCGTACGAAAATACGCCGAGGAAAAGCAGCTCAAACTCGGTCAGGTTGCCCAACCTTTGCGCGCGGCGCTGACCGGGCGGGCAACTTCGCCCGGAATTTTCGACGTGTTCAGCGTGCTGGGCCGCGACGAAAGCCTTGGCAGATTGGCCGACCAAATCGGCAGGCAATCGGCATAGCGCGCCCCGTCCTTAACAAACTTGAACCCGACCCAACTATGCGATAGGTGATATTGCATTGCACCACGTCCGTTTTGCGGACACCGGCGCCCGTCCGGCCTTTGAGCGCGGGTGAACTTTCTAAGTAAAAGGCAGGTCTCCATGCTCGACTCACCCAGCAAGACTTCCACGCCTGCAACGGCGGCATTCACCGTTGGCGATAAGTCGATCGATCTGCCGATCAAGGACGGACACATCGGGCCCTCCGTCGTCGACATCAGCAAGCTTTATGCGCAGACGGGAATGTTCACCTACGATCCTGGCTTCACCTCGACGGCGAGCTGCGAATCCGAGATCACCTATATCGACGGCGACAAGGGCGTTCTGCTTTATCGCGGCTATCCGATCGAACAACTCGCGGAACAGGGCGACTTCCTCGAAACCTCTTATCTTCTGCTTTACGGTGAATTGCCGACCCCGGCGCAGCGCGCCGACTGGGTGCACCGCATCACCCGCCACACGATGGTGCATGAGCAGCTCGCGCGGTTCTTCCAGGGCTTCCGCCGCGACGCGCATCCGATGGCCGTTCTCGTCGCCTCCGTCGGTGCGCTGTCGGCCTTCTATCACGACTCCACCAACATCTCGGAGCCGAAGCAGCGGATGGTCGCCTCCATGCGGCTTATCGCGAAACTGCCGACGCTCGCCGCGATGGCATATAAATATTCGATCGGGCAGCCCTTCGTTTATCCGAAGAACGAACTCGACTACACCTCCAACTTCCTGCGCATGTGCTTCGCCGTTCCGTGCGAGGATTACAAGGTCAATCCGGTCCTGGCGCGCGCGCTCGACCAGATCTTCATCCTCCATGCCGATCACGAGCAGAACGCCTCGACCTCGACAGTGCGTCTCGCAGGCTCCTCGGGCGCTAATCCCTTCGCCTGTATCGCCGCGGGTGTCGCCTGTCTTTGGGGCCCTGCACACGGCGGCGCGAACGAAGCCGCGCTCAAGATGCTCGAAGAGATCGGCTCGGTCGACAACATTCCGAAATATATCGCCCGCGCCAAGGACAAGAACGACTCGTTCCGCCTCATGGGCTTTGGCCACCGCGTCTATAAAAATTACGACCCGCGCGCAAAGCTCATGCAGAAGACCTGTCACGCCGTGCTCGAGGCAGTCGGCAAGAAGGACGATCCGCTGCTCGACGTGGCGATGGAGCTTGAGCACATCGCGCTCCATGACGAATATTTCATCGAGAAGAAGCTCTATCCGAACATCGACTTCTATTCCGGCATCACGTTGAAGGCGATGGGCTTCCCGACTTCCATGTTCACGGTGCTCTTCGCCGTCGCACGCACCGCCGGCTGGGTTGCGCAGTGGAAGGAAATGATCGAGGACCCGAGCCAGAAGATCGGCCGTCCGCGCCAGCTCTACACCGGCGCGCCGGAACGTCAGTACGTGCCGATCGACCAGCGCTGATCAGGGCCATGGCCGAGCCGGATATCACCGTCGATATCCTTATCGTCGGCGCAGGCGCCGCGGGCCTTTCCGCGGCGCTGGCGCTCGCGAATTCCGGCTATCAGGTTGCCGTGGCCGGTGCGCTCGAGGCCGCCGGAAATGGCCGCACCGTCGCGCTGTTCGAGGGCTCGCTGCGCTTCCTGCGATCGCAAAAGCTCTGGCCGCATCTCGTCGACATCGCCGCAAAGATCGTTGCCATCGAGCTGATCGATGCAACCAATGCGCCGGTGCCGATCGCCAATCTCACTTTCGCGGCGGAAGAAGTCGGCCTCCATGCGCTCGGCGCCAATATCGAGAACAGCAAGCTCGTTCCGCGTCTGGCGGATCTGGCGCTCCAGAACCCGAATATCCATCTCACTGAGGAATGGCTCGACGACATCGTCTACGGCGAGGATAACGTCAGCGCGCATTTCACCTCGGGCCGCCAGATCACCGCCAGACTTATCGTCGCCGCCGACGGCCAGCGCTCGACAGTGCGCAAGAAAGCCGGGATCGGCACGCGGCGCTGGACCTATCCGCAAATCGCGCTGACGGCGCTGCTGGCGCACGAACTGCCGCATCACGACCGATCCATCGAATTCCACACCCGCAGCGGACCGTGCACACTCGTGCCGCTGCTGCCTCGGGCGGAGGCGCCGCACCGCTCCAGCCTCGTCTGGCTGATGTCGGCCTCTGAAGCGGAGCGCCGCAAAGCGCTTGCCGCCGCCGACCTTGCCACCGAGGTCGCGGCCGAAGTGGAAGAGATTTATGGCGCCATGCGGCTCGACAGCGATGTCGGCTTCTTCCCGATGGCGGGCATGAGCGTCGCGCGTCTCACCGGCCGCCGGATCGCCCTTCTTGGCGAAGCCGCGCACGCCTTTCCGCCGCTCGCGGCGCAAGGACTTAACTTGAGCCTGCGCGACATCGCCGCTTTGGTTTCCTGCGTCGATACCGCCCGCGCGGCAAGGCAGGATATCGGCGGAGCCGGGCCGTTGCGGCGCTATGCTGCGGCACGCGAGCCGGACATCGACATCCGCATCCGCGGTGTAGATGTGCTGAACCGCTCGATGATTACGGATTTTCTGCCCGTCGATCTCGCGCGTGGCCTCGGTTCCTTCGCCATATCGGCCATCGGCCCGCTGCGCCGCGCCGCGCTGCGCGAAGGCATCCTGCCGGAATAGTCGCGCCCCCGGGCCCCCTGCCCGACGCACCTTTCCTGAGCCTAGGGCGCGACGGTTTGCGCCGGGCTCCGGCGTGCTAGACTGCGGGGGCAAGAACCCGCAGCCCGGATCGCCCAAGAACCCCCATGCAAATCGCCACCTGGAACGTCAATTCGATCCGCCAGAGGACCGAGCACCTGCTGCGCTATCTGCGCGACGTGGCGCCGGATGTGATTTGCCTGCAGGAATTGAAATGTATCGACGCGGCCTTTCCTCATGCCGAGGTCGAATCTTGCGGCTACAATATCGCCGTGCATGGACAGAAGGGCTTCAACGGCGTCGCCATCCTTTCGAAGCACCCGCTTGAAGTCACCCGCGGCCTGCCCGGCGACGAGAACGACGAGCACGCGCGTTATATCGAGGCGGAGGTTACCGACGGCGGCGGCATTGTCCGAGTCGCCTCGCTTTATCTGCCCAATGGCAATCCGCCGGAGACGGACAAATACACCTATAAGCTTGCCTGGATGGACCGGCTCGCCGCCCATGCGCGCGATCTGCTGGCGCTCGAAGAGCCTCTCGTGCTTGCCGGCGATTTCAATGTCATTCCCGACGCGCGCGATTGCTTCGATCCGGCCGCCTGGGCAGCCGATGCGCTCTATCTGCCGCAGACGCGGGCGCGCTTCCATACGCTGCTCAATCTCGGCTTCACCGATGCCTTGCGGGCGACGACCGATGCCGGCGGCCTCTATACATTTTGGGATTATCAGGCCGGCGCCTGGCAGCGCAATCGCGGCATCCGTATCGATCACCTGCTGCTCTCGCCGCGCGCCGCCGACCGTCTGACCGAAGTCATCATCGACAAGGAGCGGCGCGGCGAGGACAAGCCCTCAGACCATGTTCCAATCCGGGTGACGCTTTGCTAGCGAGAGCACCCGGCAAATGGATCGCGGCGCGGATTTCCCCGCTTGTTCGGTCCCTGTTGGGCGCACTGGTCTGGGCCTTGCCGATCGGCCTTGGCTTGCTGCTCTGCCTCGAGAGTCCGCCGCTCGTCGAGCGACTGCGCAACCTCGTCTTCGATTATGATCAGCAGGTCGAGCCGCGCCGTTATTCACCGGATTCGCCGGTCCGCGTGGTCGACATCGACAATTCCTCTCTGGCGCGCCTCGGTCAATGGCCCTGGCCGCGCCATCGCCTCGCCGATCTCGCCCGCCATCTTTTTGCACAAGGCGCGACCGTCGTCGCTTTCGACATCCTGTTCTCCGAGCAGGATCGCGCCGCCCCGCAAAATCTCATCGCGCAATTGCCGGACGTTCCCGAGCGCGAGGCCTTGGGCGATGCGCTTGCGGCGCGCGGCCTGATGCAAGACGACAGCCTGGCAAAGGTCCTCGCCAGCGGCCCGAGCGTCCTTACGCTCGTCCTTACCAACGGCAACAGCGACGAAGTTCCGTTAAAAACGGGCTTCGCCACTTTGGGCGATGATCCACGGCCGTTCTTGCTCAACTTCCGCGGCGCCATTCTGCCTCTGCCGGAATTGCAAAAAGCCGCCGCCGGACTTGGCAGCATCAACTGGGCGCCGGACCGCGATCTCATCGTCCGCAAGGTGCCGCTCGTCTTCACCCAGGGCGCCAATGGCGCGCTGGTGCCCTCGCTCGACGCGGAAATTCTGCGTGTCGCCCAGCACGCCTCGACGATCCTGATTAAATCCTCGAACGCCTCGGACACGGGCGGCTTCGGCGCGCGCACGGGCGTCGTCGGCATCAAGATCGGCGCGCTTGAGATCGCTACCGAGTCCGACGGCGCGGTGCGCGTGCACTATGCCGGCACCAAGCCCGCGCGGCACATCTCCGCATGGCGCGTCCTCGCCGGCAAGGTCGCCAATGACGATATCGCCGGACGCATCATTCTGATCGGCTCCAGCGCCAGCGCGCTCGCCGACATCCGCTCGACGCCGCTCGAAGCCGCCGTGCCGGGCGTCGACATCCATGCCGAACTTCTGGAGCATGTGCTTTCAGGCACGCGGCTGGCACGGCCAGACTATGCGCCCGGGCTCGAAGCGCTGCTGCTCATTCTCGGCGCCGGTATCATGGCGCTGCTGGCACGTTTCACCAAGCCGGTCACCGCCGTCACCGTGCTGGTGCTGTCGCTTGAGGGACTCGCTTTCGCCAGCTTCTATGCCTTCTCGCGTGCGGGCCTGCTCTTCGATGCGTTGGTGCCCGGTGCGACCTGGGTGCTGGCCTATGCGGCGATGACGATTGCCGTCTATCGCCGCAGCGAGCGCCAGCGCGAATTCGTCCGCAAAGCCTTCTCGCGTTATCTCGCGCCGGCGCTTGTCGAACGGCTGGCTGAAGACCCGAGCAAACTCGAACTCGGCGGCGAGGCACGCGATGTCTCCGTGCTCTTTGCCGACGTGCGAGACTTCACCCGCCGTTCGGAAGGTCTCTCGGCCGTCGAGGTCGTGCAATTCCTCAACGGCGTGCTGACACCGCTGACGCAATCCGTCCTCGTCGAGGCCGGCACGATCGACAAATATTTCGGCGACGGCCTGATGGCTTTCTGGAACGCCCCGATCGATGTGCCGAACCATGCCGAGCGCGCCTGTGCCGCGGCTCTGGCGATGCGCGCGGCGCTGCCCGCCCTCAACACGCATCTCGTGCAGACCGGCATCGCGACGCGACCGGTTGAACTCGGCATCGGCATCAACACCGGCGAGGCTTTTGTCGGCAATATGGGCTCCGACATGCGGTTCGATTATTCGATTGTCGGCGATACGGTGAATGTCGCCTCGCGTCTCGAAGAAGCGACGAAACATCTCGGTGTTCCGATCGCCGTCGCGGAAACCACCATGCGCGGCGCCCCCGGCTTTCGCTTCGTGCCGCTCGGCGAGACGTTGCTGCGCGGGCGCAGCCAGCCAACGCCGATCTACGCTCTGCATGGCCACGCCGGTGTCGAGGACCCGGAATTTTCCGCCTTCTTGCAGCTTCACGAAGCCGCGCTTGCCGCCGTGGCGATGGCAGCGCCCGACGCAGCGGCGAAAATCCGCGCGGCGCGCGAGCATCCCTGTGGCGAGGCGTATGCGCTTTTCTATTCCAGACTTGGATCGGACATTCCCGCCTTTCTGCCGCGGGCCGTCTGATTTCCGGCTTGCGCCGACGCGCGCAAAGGAGCAAGCCTTTGGCGCCACCGCCCGCCGGCCAAGGCGCGGTTTGTTTTGGTTAAGTCGAGCCTTGATCGATAAGCTGGAATTTTTCATCGCTGTCGCCCGCGAGCAGAGCTTCAGTCGTGCGGCCGAAGCCTGTGGCGTGACGCAACCGACGCTGTCCGCCGGCATCAAACAGCTCGAAGAGACGCTCGGCGTCCTCCTCGTCAACCGTAGTTCACGTTTCCATGGCCTGACCTCGGAAGGCGAGCGGGTGCTCGAATGGGCCAAACGTATCGTCGGCGATTCCCGCGCCATGCGTCAGGAGGTTCGCGCGCTCAAGAGCGGCCTCACCGGGCTTATGCGCATCGCCGTCATTCCCACGGCCCTCAGCATGGTCGCATCGCTGACAACGCCCTTTCGCGCCAAGCATCCGGGCGTGCGCTTCAGCGTCGTCTCCGCCAATTCACACGAGATCCTGCAAGGCATCAGCAATCTCGAGATCGATGCCGGCATCACCTATCTCGACAACGAGCCGCTCGGCACGGTGCGCAGCCTGCCGCTGTATATCGAGCAATATCGCCTGCTGACCAGCGCCGGGAGCCCCTTCGCCGACAACAGAAGCGTCACCTGGGCGGAGGTCGGGCGTATTCCGCTTTGCCTGCTCACACCTGACATGCAGAACCGCCGCATTGTCGATCAACTGCTCGCGAGTACCGGCGGCTCCCGCCCCGAGCCGACGCTGGAATCAAATTCGGTCATTGCGCTCTATGCCCACGTGAAAACCGGTCAGTGGGCCAGCATCATGGCGGAAAAGCTGGTCGAAACCCTCTCGGTCACCGAGCCGATCCGCTCAATCCCCATCATCGAACCGCAGGCGGTGCACCAGATTGGCCTGGTCGTGCCGCGGCGCGAGCCGATGACGCCTTTGACGGCGACCTTGTTCGCGGAAGCCAAAAAACTGATCGCGCCGAAGCTTTAATAGATATCCTCTATGGCACAACGGATACACTTTATTGATTGGGGCCTTGCTCGGGATCATGGTTTTTTGGCTCAATCTAAGGTCGGCACGCCAAGGCAAAGTTTAAGCTCATGCGTGACACGGCCCGCGCCGGCGGCGGGATGGATCGCCGGGCAGATTTAGGTGGAAACATGCCAGCCGTCTTTGACGTGCAACGGGCTCAGGAGGTGATCGACGCGCATCTCGCGCTCGAAGGGCCGCTGCTGCCTATCCTCCATGCTTTTATTGAAGAATTCGGCTTTGTCGACGATTCAGCGGTGCCGCTGATTGCCGACGCGCTGAACCTGTCGCGGGCCGAGGTCCACGGCGTCATCACCTTCTATCACGACTTCCGCCGCGAACCGGCCGGCAAGCATGTGCTCAAGATCTGCCGGGCCGAGGCGTGTCAGGCGCGAGGAAGCGAATCGGTCGCCCGCCATTGCCTCGCCGATCTCGGCGTCGATTGGCACGGCACGACGCAGGACGGCGCCATTACGGTCGAGCCGGTTTACTGTCTCGGCCTCTGCGCCAACGGCCCCTCAGCGCTTTTCGATGAAGAACCGATTGCAGCGCTTACCGCCGACAAACTGGTGAGCGTGATCGAGGAGGCGGAGAGCGTATGACCCGCGTTTTCGTCCCTCGCGATGTCGTCGCTCTGGCGCTCGGCGCCGACAAGATCGCCGCCGCCATCGTCTCGACAGCCAAGGCCCGTGGCGCGGATGTGTCCATCGTCCGCAACGGCTCGCGAGGCATGTTCTTTCTTGAGCCGCTGGTCGAGGTCGAAACGCCGGCAGGGCGCATTGCCTATGGCCCGGTCACACTCAAGGATGTCGCCTCGCTGTTCGATGCCGGTTTCCTCGATGGCGGCACGCACGCATTGCGGATCGGCAAACCAGAAGACCACCCCTTCCTCAAGCGCCAGACGCGCCTGACATTTGCCCGCAGCGGCATCACCGATCCTGTGTCCCTGGAGGATTATGCTGCGCATGAGGGCTGGCTCGGCCTGAAGCGCGCCATCGAAATCGGCAGCGCGGCCATTGTCGACGAGATCACCAAATCCGGCCTGCGCGGACGCGGCGGCGCGGGCTTCCCGACCGGCATCAAGTGGAAGACCGTCGCGGACACCAAGGCCGATCGCAAATATGTCGTGTGCAACTGCGACGAGGGCGACAGCGGTACGTTCGCCGACCGCATGGTGATCGAAGACGATCCCTACATGCTGATCGAAGGCATGACGATCTGCGCGATCGCCGTGGGCGCAACCAAGGGCTATGTCTATTGCCGTTCCGAATATCCGCACGGCATCAAGGCTTTTAACGAGGCGCTCGAGCGCGCCCGCGCCGCGGGTTACCTCGGCAAGGATGTGCTGGGCTCCGGCCATGTCTTCGACATCGAGCTGCGCGTTGGCGCGGGCGCCTATGTCTGCGGCGAGGAAACGGCGCTGCTCGAAAGCCTCGAAGGCCGCCGCGGCATGGTGCGCGCCAAGCCGCCGTTGCCTGCGATCAACGGGCTCTTTCAAAAGCCGACCGTCATCAACAACGTGCTCTCGTTCGCGGCCGCGCCCTTCATTCTTGCGCATGGTGCGAAAGCCTATGCCGATTTCGGCATGGGCCGCTCGCGCGGAACGATGCCGCTGCAACTCGCTGGCAATATCCGCTACGGCGGCCTGTTCGAGACAGCCTTCGGCCTGACGCTGGGCGAAATCGTCGAGGACATCGGCGGCGGCACCGCTTCCGGTCGCCCGGTTCGCGCGGTGCAATGCGGCGGCCCGCTTGGGGCCTATTTCCCGCCCGCCCTCTTCGACACACCGTTCGACTATGAGGCTTTCGCGGCCAAGGACGGACTGATTGGCCACGGCGGTATCGTCGTCTTCGACGATACGGTCGACATGCTCACGATGGCGCGCTTCGCGATGGAATTCTGCGCGATCGAAAGCTGCGGTAAGTGCACGCCCTGCCGGATCGGCTCGACGCGTGGCCAAGAAGTGATCGACAAGATACTGGCAGGAACCGATGTCGAAGCCAATCTAAGGCTTCTGGAAGACCTCTGTCAGACGATGAAGTTCGGGTCGCTTTGCGCGCTGGGCGGCTTTGCCCCCTATCCCGTCCTGAGTGCGATGCGTCATTACCCCGAGGATTTCAAACCCCGCACGGCAATCGCGGCGGAATGAGGAGAAGGCAATATGTCTCTCATCCATGAGATCGATTACGGCACACCCGCCTCGAAATCGACCGAGACGGTTGAGCTCACGATCGACGGCGCGAAGGTCACGGTGCCGGCCGGAACCTCGATCATGCGGGCGGCGATGGAGGTCGGCAACCAGATCCCCAAGCTCTGCGCCACCGACAGCATCAATGCCTTCGGCTCCTGCCGTCTTTGTCTGGTCGAAATCGAAGGCCGCAACGGGACGCCCGCCTCCTGCACCACGCCGGTCGCGCCCGGCATGGTCGTCCACACGCAGACGCCGCGCCTCAAGGCGCTGCGCAATGGCGTGATGGAGCTCTACATCTCCGATCATCCGCTCGACTGCCTAACCTGCGCCGCCAACGGCAATTGCGAATTGCAGACCCAGGCCGGCGTCGTCGGCCTGCGCGAAGTCCGCTACGGCTACGAAGGCGAGAACCATCTCAAGGACGTGAAAGATACGTCCAACCCGTATTTCACTTACGATCCGTCGAAGTGCATCGTCTGCAACCGCTGCGTCCGCGCCTGCGAGGAGACGCAGGGCACGTTCGCCCTGACGGTCGACGGGCGCGGCTTCGAGAGCCGGATTTCGCCCGGCCAGATGGAGAATTTCTTCGATTCCGAATGCGTCTCTTGCGGCGCCTGCGTGCAGGCTTGCCCGACCGCGACGCTCTCCGAGAAATCGCTCTACGACATCGGTCAGCCGGAACACTCGGTCGTGACGACCTGCGCCTATTGCGGCGTCGGCTGCACCTTCAAGGCGGAGATGCGCGGCGACGAACTCGTCCGCATGGTCCCCTACAAGGACGGCAAGGCCAACCATGGCCATTCCTGCGTCAAGGGCCGCTTCGCCTGGGGTTATGCGACACACAAGGATCGCATCCTGAAGCCGATGATCCGCGCAAAGATTTCCGATCCCTGGCGTGAAGTCTCCTGGGATGAGGCGATCAATTATGCGGCCTCAGAGGTCAAGCGTATCCAGGCGAAATACGGCCGCGCCTCCGCCGGGGGCATCACCTCCTCGCGTTGTACCAACGAGGAAACCTATCTGGTGCAGGAGTTGGTCCGCGCCGGCTTCGGTAACAACAACGTCGATACCTGCGCGCGCGTCTGCCACTCGCCGACCGGCTATGGGCTCGGACAGGCTTTCGGTACATCTGCGGGGACGCAGGAATTCGAACTCGATCGAATATACCGACGTCATACTCGTGATCGGCGCCAATCCGACCGACGCACATCCGGTCTTCGGCTCGCATATGAAGAAGCGCCTGCGGGCCGGCGCCAAGCTCATCGTCATCGATCCACGCCAGATCGATCTGGTGAAATCGCCGCATATCAAGGCGGATTATCATCTGCCGCTGCGGCCCGGCACCAACGTCGCGATGCTCGATGCGCTGGCGCATGTCATTGTAACGGAGGGCCTCATCAACGAAGCCTTCGTGCAGGAACGCTGCGACCCGGCAGAATTCTCCGCCTGGGCCAAATTCGTTTCCGAGGAACGCAACAGCCCCGAAGTCGTCGCGAAGATCACAGGCGTCCCGGCTGAGACGATCCGCGCCGCGGCGAGGCTCTATGCGACTGGCGGCAACGCGGCGATCTACTACGGCCTCGGCGTCACCGAGCACAGCCAGGGCTCGACCACGGTCATGGCCATTGCCAATATCGCCATGGCGACCGGCAACATCGGCCGCGAAGGCGTCGGCGTGAACCCGCTACGCGGGCAGAACAATGTCCAGGGCTCCTGCGACATGGGCTCGTTCCCGCACGAGTTTCCCGGCTATCGCCACGTCTCCAACGACGCGGTGCGCGAGCTCTTCGAGTCGATCTGGGGCGTGAAGCTGGACAACGATCCCGGCCTGCGCATCCCGAACATGATGGACGCGGCGATCGACGGCACGTTCAAGGCGCTCTACATCCAGGGCGAGGACATCCTGCAATCCGACCCCGACACGCATCACATGTCGGCCGGCCTCGGCGCGATGGAATGCGTCATCGTGCAGGATCTCTTCCTCAACGAAACCGCGAATTACGCGCATGTCTTCCTGCCCGGCTGCTCCTTCCTCGAAAAGGATGGCACGTTCACCAATGCCGAGCGGCGCATCCAGCGCGTCCGCAAGGTGATGGCCCCGAAGAATGGCTATGCGGACTGGGAAATCACCATGATGCTCGCCAAGGCGCTCGGCTACGAGATGCACTACAAGGATCCCGGCCACATCATGGACGAGATCGCCAAGGTGACGCCGACCTTCGCCAATGTCTCCTACAAGCTGCTCGATGAGGTCGGCTCAGTCCAATGGCCGTGCAACGCCGATGCGCCGCTCGGCACGCCGACCATGCACATCGATCATTTCGTGCGCGGCAAGGGCCAGTTCCTGCTGACCGAATATATCCCGACGGATGAAAAGACCGGGCCACGCTTCCCGCTGATGCTCACGACCGGCCGCATCCTGTCGCAATATAATGTCGGCGCGCAGACCCGGCGTACCGCCAATTCATCCTGGCATCCGGAGGATGTGCTTGAAATCCATCCCCATGACGCCGAGGACCGCGGCATCCGCGACGGCGACTGGGTGCGGGTGAAGAGCCGTGCCGGCGAGACCACATTGCACGCCAAGATCAGCGAGCGCGTGGCGCCCGGCGTCGTCTACACGACCTTCCATCATCCGCTCACCCAGGCCAATGTCGTCACCACCGATTTTTCGGATTGGGCGACGAATTGCCCCGAATACAAGGTAACGGCTGTCCAGATCGCGACTTCCAACGGGCCGAGCGAGTGGCAGGAAGAATATCAGGAAATGTCCGAGCAGAACTCGCGGATCGCCCATCCGCTCGACGCGGCGGAATGAGCGAGGAGACAGACGCCACGGAATCCCTGCCCGCCCCGGCGGTCAGCGTTCCATGCCTCGCGCAGCGGGGCGGCGTTTCCTTCGCGACGACGCGCCTCGTCCCGGACGAGCAAGCGATTGCCTTCACCTATAATGGTTCGACCCATGCGGTGATGATGGCGACGCCCGCCGATCTGGAGGATTTCGCGGTCGGCTTCGCGCTCACCGAAGGACTGATTGAAGACCGTAGCGAAATCGAAAATCTCGAGATCGTCCCGACGCCGCTCGGCATCGAACTGCGCGTTTGGCTCACGGGTGACCGCGCCGAGACCTATGCCAAGCGCCGGCGCAGCATGGCCGGGCCCACCGGGTGCGGCCTCTGCGGCATCGAGAGCCTCGAAGCGGCCATGCGGCCGCTGCCACAGGTCACGGCGGCGGCAAAATTCTCCCCACAGGCCATCGTCGCGGCAATGGCCTCGCTCGATCCGGCGCAGGTGCTGAACGCGCAAACCCATGCCGTGCACGGCGCCGGCTTCTGGACCGAGCGCGAGGGTCTTGTCGCCCTGCGCGAAGACGTCGGCCGCCATAATGCGCTCGACAAGCTTGTCGGCGCCCTCGTTCGCGCCGGACGCACCGCCGCGGACGGGCTCGTGCTCACGACGAGCCGCGTTTCGATCGAGCTGATCCAGAAGGCCGCGCGGCTCAATGCGCCCGTGCTTGTCGCCGTTTCCGCACCGACTGCGGCGGCGATCCGTCTCGCCGACGAGGCGAGGATGACGCTTGTCGCCGTCGCCCGGCGTCAGGACTTTGAAGTTTTCACCCATCCCGAGAGATTGACCGACACCTCCCGCCAGGCCGCATCCAATGTCGCATGACACGCATTCCACATCGCACACGCTTGAACGGCTGATCTATATGGCCAACCAGATTGGCAGCTTCTTCGCGACGCAGGGACACGATAAAGAGGTCGCCGGCGTCGCGGACCATATCGCGAAGTTCTGGAATTCGCGGATGCAGAAGCAGGTCTTCGCCTATCTCGCGGGCGGCGGCGACGGGCTAACGCCCAACGTCAAAGAAGCCTTCGAGGCGCTCGAACGCCGGCAGCATCAGCAGGCCGCGGCGCAACAGCAATAAGACTGTTCTTCTATTCCACGACCCGCCGGTAGGCGCTGGGGCTCACGCCCGTCATGCGGCGGAAACCGGCGCTGAGCGAACTCGCCTCGCTGAAGCCGAGCCGCAACGCGATTTCCGTCATCGGCGTTTTCGTCGCGTTGAGCAGCGCCTTAGCTGCCTCGACGCGCCGCATCATATGATAGCGGTGCGGCGGCATGCCGAAGGATTGCTTGAAGGCGCGCGAAAAATGGAACGGGCTGAGGTGCACGCACGCGGCCATGTCCGCAATCGTCAGCCGCGCGTCGAGCCGCGCCTCGATATAATCGGCGACCCGTTTCTGCTGCCAGGGCGCAAGGCCGGTCTGGCGGCCCGCACGTGGCGGCATTTTCGTGCCATTGAGGCGGATCAGTTCACGGCATAGAACCTCGCCGAGCGCCTCCACGAAGGGACTTGAAACGGCATTGGGCGCGGCGATCTGCGCCTTGAGCTTGAGCGCCGTCGCCCAGAGGTCCGGGTCGAAGAAGAACAGCCGAGGCTGAAATTCGGTTTGGTCAAAGCCGAGCTCGGGATCGAGGCAAGGCCCCCGCGGATCGATGTAAAACAAATTCACGCGTGTCATCACGCGCGGCTTCTGCCAGCCGCGAAAACAATGGCCCGCGGGCACGAAGGTCATGCGCCGGGATAATTCGCGCAATCGTGACCGCGGCAGACCTTCAAGGCATGTCTCGCCATCGGAACGCTCGGAGCGCTCCGCCATGATCAACAGGTGAACAGGCGCTTGAAACGTATATTCATAGGGCTGGGATTCGAGGAGTTCGATGGCCTCGGCGCGCAATCCGCACCACGCGGCTGGCCGACGCTGAATGATATGAGCAGGCGTATAACCAAGCTGCGGCGAGCCGAAGTCAGAAATCATGGACACGTCCAGAGCACCAAGGGGGTCTTATCGCCCTCTTGAACCGTTTCCCGCCAAGCTTGTTGTCGTCGTATATGGCGGCATATACCGCAAGTTCAATGATATTCACGATGAGGTGAGCGGCCGAGGCTCCCCATTTTATTGAGATTTTGCCGCCGCTTCGGGACTGATGGAGCAAGACTGAACAAGCAGAACCACCGCGATGCAATTACATTGCCCCGGTGGCTGCCTTGGGCTCGGCGGCCCGGCTTCTTGCGCCCGCGCCGAAGCGCCCTTCTACACCTTCTGATCAGAGCCTAACCCGAACGGAGCAGGGATGGGTATCGTTCGCTTCGCCTTGCGATTTCCGCACACGTTCTACGTGATGGCGCTGGCGATTCTGTTTCTCGGCATCAGCGCGATCTTCACCACCCCAAAGGACATCTTCCCGGTCATCAACATCCCGGTCGTCACGATCATCTGGCAATATACCGGCCTGACGCCGCGGGAGATGGAAGCGCGCGTCACGACCTACAGCGAATATGCGATCAGCGCCAACGTCAACAACATCCGTGATATGGAATCACAGACGTTGTCGGGCATCGCCGTTCAGAAGATCTTCTTCCAGTCCGGCGTCAGCATCGATCTCGCCATCGCCCAAATCGTCTCGGCTACGAACGCCATCCGCGCCCTGATGCCGCCGGGCATCAACCCGCCGATCATCGTGCAATTCAACGCCTCGAGCGTTCCGGTCCTGCAATTGAGCCTCAGCTCCGACCGGATGAATGAGCAGCAGCTTTATGACTATGGCATCTACAGCCTGCGTCAGGCGCTGGCGCCGATCCAGGGCATCACTTTGCCCACCCCCTACGGCGGCAAGTACCGCCAGATCATGGTCGATCTCAATCCCGACGCGCTGCGGGCGAACGGGCTGACGCCGAACGACGTCCTCACCGCCGTCAACGCCCAGAGCCTCACCCTGCCCTCCGGCGATGCCAAGATCGGCAACAAGCAATATATCGTCAGCCTCAACGCCATGGCCGAGAGCATCGCGGCGCTCAATCGGCTGCCCCTGCGCCAGATCGGCGGGACGACCATACGACTCGGCGATGTCGCGCATGTCCGCGACGGCTGGGCGGTACAGCAGAACATCGTCCGCGCCAATGGACGGCGCTCGGTGCTGCTGACAATCATCAAGAACGGCGATGCCTCGACACTCGATGTCGTCAATGCGGTGAAGGCGGCGATTCCGGAACTCCTCAAGGCGGCGCCGCCCGGCATGGAGATGCATGTCCTTTTCGATCAGTCGGTCTTCGTCAGCGAGGCCATCGCCAGCGTGCTGCGCGAGGGCGCCATCGCCGCCGGCCTCACCGCGCTGATGATCCTCATCTTCCTCGGCTCGTGGCGCTCGACCCTGATCGTCATGATCTCGATCCCGCTATCGATCCTCTCCTCGATCGCGATTTTCTCTGCGCTCGGCCAAACGATCAACACGATGACGCTCGGCGGCCTCGCGCTGGCGGTCGGCATCCTCGTCGACGATTCGACGGTGGCGATCGAGAATACGCATCGCCTCTTCGAAGAGCATATGGAATTCGACGATGCGGTGCTGCATGGCTCGGCTGGCATCGCCCTGCCGACGCTCGTTTCGACTCTGGCGATCTGCTCGGTCTTCGTCTCGGTCTTCTTCCTGCAAGGCGCCGCGCGCTACCTCTTCACTCCGCTCGGCATGGCCGTCGCCTTCGCCATGCTGACGTCTTATGTCCTGTCACGCACGCTGACACCGATCATCATCCGTACCCTGCTGCGGACGGAACAGGCGCAGCATGAGGCTGGCCAGAGTTCCTGGCTCAGCCGCTTCCACGACAAGTTCAACGCCGGATTCGATCGGTTTCGCGAGGGCTACACCTACGTTCTCGAGCATGTTCTGCACAGCCGCATCGTGGTGCCGCTCGTCGCGATAGGCGTCATCGGCGGCGCAGCCTTCCTGATGACGCAGGTCGGTACCGACTTCTTCCCGCAGGTCGATACCGGCCTGATCCAGTTGCACGTCCGCGCCCCGGCGCGCACGCGGATCGAGACGACGGAAGCCATTTTCCAGGCGATCGAGGACCGCGATCCGTAAGGATATTCCGCCGCAATATCTCGATCTGATCCTCGACAATATCGGGCTGCCCGCGCGCGTCTATAATCTCGCCTTTACCGACGGTTCGACGATCGGCGTCAACGACGGCACGATCCAGATCGCTTTGAAGGAAGGTCATCCGCCGACAGCCGGCATCCTCAAGACGCTGCGCCGCGACCTGACGCAGGCCTTTCCGAGCGTGCTGTTCTACTCGCAGCCTGCGGACATGGTGACGCAAATCCTCAATTTCGGTATTCCCTCGCAGATCGACGTCGCCGTTCAGGGGCCGAACCGAGCCGGCAACCAGGAGGTTGCCAAGGCGCTTCGGCAGCGCATGGCCAAAGTGCCGGGTCTCGTCGATGTGCATATCCAGCAGGAGCTCGATGCGCCGGAACTCTATTATGATATCGACCGCATTCGCGCCCAGGAACTCGGGCTGAACGTCGACAGTATCGCCAACAATGTCAATATCAGCCTGAGTTCGTCCGAGCAGGTGTCGCCGAATTTCTGGACCGATCCGAAGAACGGCATCCCTTATTATTTTGCTGTACAGACACCGGAATATCGCATCGCGAGCCTCAACGATCTCAACAACACGCCCGTCGTCAGCACGGCCTCCACTGCCGTGCCAGTGCCGAACATCCTCGGCAATGTCGCGACCGTCCAGCGGCGCTATATCCAGTCGGTGTTCAACCACGCCAACATCCAGCCGCTCTACGACATCTACGCCAGCGTGCAGGACAGCGACCTCGGCGGCGTCGCCAAAAGCGTCAACAAAATCCTTGCCGATCTCGGATCGCAATTGAAGCCGGGCAACAAATTCGTCGTTCGCGGCCAGATCGACAGCATGAACTCGGCGTTCCACAACCTCACGCTCGGCCTGCTGTTCGCGGCGGTTTTCGTCTATCTGCTGATGGTGGTGAACTATCAGAGCTTCATCGATCCGCTGGCGATCATTCTTGCGTTGCCCGGCGCCGGTGCCGGTATCCTGCTCCTCCTTTATGTGACGGGGACGACAATCAGCGTGCCCTCGCTGATGGGCGCGATCATGTCGATCGGCGTCGCCTCGGCCAATTCGATCCTGCTCGTCACCTTCGCGCGCGAGCAGCGCCGCGAAGGATTGAGCGCGCTGGATGCTGCGCGAGCCGCGGGCCGCACCCGTATCCGTCCGGTTCTGATGACGGCGGCGGCGATGATCGTTGGCATGATCCCGATGGCGATCGGCGCGCCGGGCGAGGAGCAAAACGCGGTGTTGGCGCGCGCCGTGATCGGCGGCGTCATGATCGGCACGCTCACGACGCTTTTGTTCGTGCCGTGGTTATATTCTATTATTGGCCGGTTTGAGCGGACAGCGCCGCATGAGCCGGAAGGAGAGCCAGCCTGATGCGCGACGAAGTCCAAAAGACCAGCACGCCGGCTCAGCAAGCGGGCCATCCGGCGCAAGGGACGCGGCCGCGCCGTCTCGGCCTGATCGTGCTTGCCGCGCTGCTCGGCTTGGCTGCTCTTGTCGCCTATGGCGCCTTCAGCCATGCGCAACGGCGCGAAGCCGCTCTCGAGACGGAAAAGCAGCAGGAAGATAGCGTTCCCATCGTGCGCATCGCCACGGTTGGCGTCAATTCCGCGCCGCGTGTGCTCGATCTGCCCGGCAGCACCGAAGCCTTTGACGCCGCCACAGTCTATGCCCGCGCCACCGGCTATATCAGCAAGCGCAATGTCGATATCGGCAGCGAAGTGAAGGCGGGCGACGTACTCGCCGTCATCGCGGCGCCGGATCTCGACCAGCAGCTTCTGCAGGCCGAGGCTCAGGTCGCGCAATTGCGGGCCGCCATCGCCCAGGCACAATCGAATTCGCAGCTCGCCAAGGTCACAAACCAGCGGACGCAGACCCTCGTCGTTCAGGGCTGGCAGACCAAGCAGCAGGGCGATACCGACCGGCTGACCGCTCAGGCCCAGGCCGCTGCGGTGCAGGTGGCCGAGGCCAATCTCCAGGCCGGACAAGCCCAGGTCTCGCGGCTCAAGGAATTAACCGGCTTCGAAAAGGTCGTGGCGCCCTTCGATCGGATTCATAACGCAGCGGCATATCGATGTCGGCAGTCTCGTCACCGCCGATCAATCGACCGGCACGGCTTTGTTCGACATTGCCCATAGCGAGGTGCTGCGTACGCAGATTTACGTGCCGCAGGACGCTGTCTTCGGTTTGAAGGACGGGGCATCGGCGGAAGTCCGCGTTCCCGAGATTCCGGGGCGCGTCTTCCACGGCACCGTGGCGCGCAATGCCAATGCGCTAACCCCTGGCACGCGCACGCGGCTGACCGAGGTCGATGTCGACAACGCGGACGGAACCTTGTTCCCCGGTCTCTATTGCACGGTCCGGCTTTTCATTCCGCGCGCACAGCCGGTGATCTCGATCCCCGCGCAGGCGCTGATCTTCAACAAGAACGGACTCACCGCCGCGGTTTACGAAGACGGCATCGTCCGTATCCGCCAGCTCAACCTGCTCGCCGACAACGGCGCCGAGGTCGATGTGCTCACCGGCCTCAAGCCAGAGGACAAGATCATCCTCAACCCGCCGATCAACATTCGCGATGGAATGCGGGTGACGGCCGCGGGCGTAAGCGGCAATGTGAACGTCGGCCAGCGCTGAGGGTGGCGGCGCAAGCAAGCAGAATTAAAGCTCGTCATTGCGAGGAGCAAAGCGACGAAGCAATCCAGAAGCAGAGTCTGGATTGCTTCGCTTCGCTCGCAATGACGGCTAATGCCGCCGCAAATCCAATGTCAGCGGAAACTCGCCTGAACGTTCCGGGCGCGGAACTTCGATCGCGCCCGGCGTATGCCCGTGCTCCTGAAAACGCGCGAGGCGTCGCGCCTCGGCCTCGTAGCTGTTGATCGGAAACGTATCGTAATTGCGGCCGCCGGGATGAGCGACATGATAGACACAGCCGCCGAGCGAGCGGCCGGTCCATGTGTCGATGACATCGAAGGTCAGCGGCGCATCGACCGGCAACGTCGGATGCAGGCCGTGCGCCGGCTTCCACGCCTTGTAGCGCACGCCCGCGACCGCCTCGCCGAATGTGCCCGTGGGAGTCATCGGAAGTCGGCGCCCGTTGCAGGCGATGACATGGCGGCCGTCGACAAGCCCATTGCACTTGACCTGCAGGCGCTCGACGGAGGAATCGACATAGCGCACCGTGCCGCCGATCGCCCCCTCCTCGCCCAGCACATGCCAGGGCTCAAGCGCCTGGCGCAGTTCGAGCCGCACCCCTCCCTGCTCGACGACGCCATAGACCGGGAAGCGGAATTCGCGCTGCGCCTCGAACCACAGCGGGTCGAAGTCGTAGCCGGCGCGTTTCAGATCGCCGAGCACTTCGAGGAAATTCTGCCAGACGAAATGCGGCAGCATGAAACGGTCGTGCAACGCCGTGCCCCAGCGGACGAATTCCCCTTCCTGCGGTGCTTGCCAGAACCAGGCAAGCAAGCCGCGCAGCAATAATTGCTGGGCGAGGCTCATGCGCGCGTCCGGCGGCATTTCAAACGAGCGGAATTCGACGAGGCCGAGACGGCCGGTCGGGCCATCCGGCGAATAAAGCTTGTCGATGCAGATCTCGGTGCGGTGCGTATTGCCGGTCGAGTCGACAAGCAGATTGCGAAACAGCCGGTCGACGATCCACAGCGGCGCATGATCCTCGCGCTTCGGCACGCTCGCGAGTGCGATCTCGAGTTCATAGAGCTGGTCGTGCCGTGCCTCGTCGAAGCGCGGCGCCTGGCTTGTCGGACCGATGAACAGGCCGGAGAAAAGATAGGAGAGCGCGGGGTGGCGTTGCCAATAGAGCACGACGCTCTTCAGCATGTCGGGCCGGCGCAGGAACGGCAAATCCCCCGGGGTAGGCCCGCCGAAGACGATGTGATTGCCGCCGCCGGTGCCGGTATGGCGGCCATCGGTCATGAATTTCTCGGCGCCGAGCCGCGATTGGCGCGCGTCCTCATAAAGCCCGCGCGTCGTCGCGACGGCCTCCTCCCAATTCTTCGCGGGATGGACGTTGACCTCGATGACGCCGGGATCAGGCGTGACCTTGATGACATCGAGACGCGGATCGAACGGCGGCGCATAACCTTCGATATGGACCGGGGTCTTGAGCGCGGCCGCGCTCGCCTCGATGGCGGCGAGGAGCTCGAGATAGTCGCCGAGTTTTTCGACCGGCGGCATGAATACGCAGAGGATACCATCGCGCGGCTCGACCGAGATAGCGGTGCGCACCGCCCCTTCGACGATCTGCTGCTCGACCCGCTCCTGCTGCGCGCCGCCGTCGGCGACGCGTTCGAAATGCTGGCCGAGCTCGACCGGATCCGGCAGCGAGTCACGCTCCTCCAACGGGTCTTGCGCGACGATGAACGGATAGGACGCCGGCGGCACCCAGGGCAACGAGGACAGCGGCAACCGATAGCCGACGGGCGAGTCGCCCGGCACCAGGAACAACCGTCCGCGCCGCAGCTTCCAGCGCTCGCTCGCCCAGCGCGGCTGCGAGGGCGCCTGCGCGTTCCAGCGCTGCACCGGAAGCACGAAACCGGTCGCCGTCGTCAGCCCGCGCGCGAACGTGCGGATCATCCGGTTGCGCTCCTCGGCATCTTCCATCTTCGGGTCGAGCGGATCGGTGTTCTCGGGCAGATTGCCTTCCTTCACCAGCCAGGTCGTCGGGTCTTCATAGGCGGCGAGGACGCAATCCGTTTCGATGCCGAGCCGTGCAGGCAACTCCAGCCGTGAGCTTCTCGGCCTTTTCGCGCAGCGCCTCTTCCGCCGCTTCGTCGCGTGGAACCGTCTAAATCTCTTCCGCCGTGCGCGTCACCGGCACGCGGGCGATCAGCGTAGGGTCTTTCCAGATCGGCCTGCCGTCCTTGCGCCAATAAAGCGCAAACGCCCAGCGCGGCAAAGTCTCGCCCGGATACCATTTGCCCTGCCCGTAATGCAGCATGCCGCCTGGCGCGAAGCGCGCCCGCAGGCGGCGGATCAGATCGTCGGCGCGGCTGCGCTTCGTCGGCCCGACTGCGGCGGTGTTCCATTCGGGCGCCTCGAAATCGTCGACGGACACAAACGTCGGCTCGCCGCCCATCGTCAGCTTCACATCCTGCGCGACGAGATCGGCATCGATCTGCTTGCCAAGCGCATCGAGCTTGTCCCAGGCCTCATCCGAGAACGGCAAGGTAATGCGCGGCGCCTCGGCGACACGGGTGACGTTCATGTCGAAGGCGAAATCGACATGCGCGGGCTCGACGGCGCCGGAGATCGGCGCGGCGGAGCGATAATGCGGCGTGGCGCAGAGCGGAATGTGGCCCTCGCCGCAGAAAAGCCCGGAGGTCACGTCCATGCCGACCCAGCCCGCGCCGGGAATATAGACCTCGGCCCAGGCATGGAGATCGGTGAAATCGTGCTGAGTGCCCTTCGGCCCTTCGAGCGGATCGATATCAGCGCGCAACTGGATGAGATAGCCGGAGACGAAGCGCGCCGCGAGGCCGAGATTGCGCAAAATCTGCACAAGCAGCCAGGCCGAGTCGCGGCAGGAGCCGGAGGCGAGCGCCAGCGTCTCCTCCGGCGGCTGCACGCCCGGCTCCATGCGGATCACATAGCGGGTGGCCTGCTGCAGATTGGCGTTGAGATCGACGAGAAAGGGGATCGTCCGGACAGGCCCCTTCGGCAGCCCCGCAATATATTCGGCGAGGCGCGGCCCGACAGGCTCGGCCTCGAGATAAGGCGCCAGTTCCTTTTTCAGGTCCGGCTCGTAAGCGAAGGGAAATTGCTCGGCATAAGGTTCGATGAAAAAGTCGAACGGATTGATGACGGCGAGTTCGGCCGTCAGATCGACCTCGATCTTCAGTTCCTCGGTCTTTTCGGGAAAAACGAGTCGCGCCAGCCAATTGCCATGCGGGTCCTGCTGCCAGTTGATGAAGTGGTCCGGCGGCGAAACCTTCAGCGAATAGCTGGCGATCTTGGTGCGGCAATGCGGCGCTGGCCGCAACCGGATCGTTTGCGGCCCGAGGCCGATTGGGCGGTCATAGCGGTAATGCGTGACGTGATGGATGGCGGCGGAAATGGTCAACAGCAGGTTCCGGTGATTGGGGGCGTGATCTGCGCGGAGCGGCGTTCTCTAGCTTAGGAATGTGGCAAGCACCAAGCAATCGCCGCGCCGCGCCAAAGCGATCGCCAGATCAATATGTTGGAGATTGGCTCGCGCGAAAGGCGCGATCTTCTTTTTCGTATTCCGCTTAATCCTTGCACCGTGCTCTTCCGATAGGCGGCGCGGCGCGGACGTGGGCAGCGCCATAACCACGTCTTGACATATCGTAGACTAATTATTAGCTAGCTAAGCAAAATGGAACGGGAGCGTCCGATGGCGAGCGCCGGCAATCTGCGGAAACTGCGGTTGGAGTTTACGCATGAAATGTTGCTGAAAAGCCGGCTCTGGCGGCGGCTGGCCGATGATGTGGCGAAGGTGCATGGGCTGTCGGATGCGACGGCCATCCCGCTCATCCTCATTGGCCGGCTCGGGACGCTGACGCAGACGGCGCTTGCCGACGCCATCGGCGTCGAGGGGCCCACGCTCGTGCGCCATCTCGATAATCTCAGCACGATGGGACTGATCGAGCGGCATGAAGATCCAAGCGATCGCCGCGCGAAACTTTTGAATCTCACCGCCTCCGGCAAACTTCTGCTCGCCAAGATCGAGAGCGATCTCGGACATCTGCGCGACGAGGTCTTTGCCCACATTACCGCCGAGGATTTGGAAGCCTGCCGCCGCGTCTTTCGCGCCATCGAGGATTATGCCGACAGACGCGCCGAAATGGAACGACCCGCGCCTCCGCGAAAGGCCCGCGCCGAATGACGAGCCTCTTCCCCTTCGCCGCGCGCGACTGGCTCTTTTCGCTCAGAACCTTCGCGGCCGGCTTGCTCGCGCTTTATATCGCGATGTGGATCGATCTGCCGCGTCCCTATTGGGCGCTGACGACAGTCTATATCACCAGCCAGATCTTCGCCGGCGCCACACGCTCCAAGGCCATTTTTCGCGTCGTCGGCACAGTGACTGGGCGCGATCGCCGCCGTCGCGCTGGTGCCGAATTTCGTCAACGCGCCGGTGCTTCTGACCTTGGTCATGGGGCTCTGGGTTGCCGTCTGCCTTTACATTTCCCTGCTCGACCGGACACCCGCCTCCTACATGCCGATGCTGGCCGGCTATACCGCAGCCATCATCGGCTTTCCCGTGGTTGACAACCCCGGAACCGTCTTTGACACCGCTGTCTCGCGCGTGGAAGAGATCACGCTCGGTATTCTTTGCGCGACTCTCGCCTCGTCTCTCATAATTCCGCAATCGGTCCGGCCCGTCCTCGTTAACCGATTCAACACCTGGGCGACCGACGCGCGCGCCTGGATCGTTGGCGCATTGGGTCGCGAGGGCAACGAAACGCAGGCTCACGAAGATCGCGTTTATCTCGCCGCCGAAACGATCGCGCTCGATGCGCTCGCCATTCCACTGAGTCACGAATCCGAAGCCCGAAGCGATACCGGCCGGACGCTCAGTCTGCTGCGCCAGCATATGTTGATGTATCTGCCGATTGTCGCATCTCTCGTGGATCGCATCACGCTTCTCGAACGCGCCGGAGCGATGCCCGAGCGGATGCACCGTGCGATCGACGACACGCGGACCTGGATTGCAAGCGACCGGCACGACGCCAAGGAAATCGCGGCTTTGCGCCGGGACATCGACGCCGCCGACCCGCCGCTCGGCAAGTCGCCGGGCGCCCACGAGCTTGCAGTTACGACCCTGGCAGCGCGGTTACGCGATTTCATCGACCTGCGAGAGGACTTCCGGCGGCTCCGCGACGCGCTCGAAAACGCAAGCCCGGCGCCGGAACAGCTCGAATATCCTTATACCGCACAGGTGCGCGACGTTCGCCATCGCGACCATTTAACGGCGCTTCTTTCGGCGGCCGGCGTCTTCGTCACCGTTGTCGTCATCTGCGTCATCTGGATTGCGACAGCATGGCCAGACGGCGCAACCGCCGTGATGATGGCGGCTGTCGCCTTCAGCTTTTTTTCGAGCCTCGACGATCCCGCCCCGCAGATCATGAAATTCACCAATGCCGGCATCATCGGCGTCATGGGCGCGGCCATCTACCTTTTCGCTCTGCTTCCGCGGGCAACCAATTTCGAAATGCTGTCTCTGGCGCTCGCGCCTGGGCTGATGGCCTGCGGCCTTGCGATGACGCAGCCAAAATGGGCGCTCCAGGGGGTCAGCGCTGCCATTTTCGGCGCCTCGACGATCGCGATCCAAGATAATTACGCCGGCGATTTCGCCAGCTTCGCCAACGGTGCATTTGCGATTATCGCCGGCATGTGGATCGCTGCAATCGTGACGCTGCTGATGCGCTCGGTCGAAGCCACGTTTACAGCCCGCCGGCTGCATCGCCTCAACCGCCGCGAGCTCGCAAACGCCGCGCAATCGGACCGCGCGCAGGATAGTCTTGAGCTTGCCGCGCTGATGCTCGATCGCGTCGGCCTCATCGCGACGCGGATCACGTCGCTGCCGTCGCAAGAAACCGAGTGGACGGCCTCGCTCATCGGCGAGGTGCGCGTCGGCATGAATCTCACCGAGCTAAGGCGTGTTGAGCCGCGGCTGCCGAACGTCATCCGCGAAGCCGTCCGGCGCATTCTGCGTGCTGTCGCAGCGTATTTTACCACGGCCAATGAAAATCCGCCCACGGAACTCAGGGCCGATATTGATGCCGCCCTTGAAATTACCGCGGCGTACCGCAATTCAGCCGACATTCATGCCGCGTTGATTGGGCTCTATGGATTGCGGCGCGCCCTATTCCCCGATGCCCCGCCCTATCATTCGCCGGTATCGACAGCCCGCCAACCGGAGATGGCGGCATGAGCGGCGAATTCGATATCACCGGCGTTTTCATTCCGACGCTCGGACTCTGGATGCTGATCGCTTTCGCGCTCACGGCGATGCTGCGCAGGGTTCTCGCAGCCCGCCGCTTCTATAATTTGGTTTGGCATCGCGCCTTGTTCGACCTCGCGCTCTATATCGTGACACTCGGTTTCGTCGTATTCATCGCTCAAGAGTTTACCGCATGAGAAACTTTGCTTGGCCTTTGCGTGCGCTGACGACGCTGGTTGCTGTCGTGGCGGCCATTTTCGTCGGCATTGGCCTCTGGGATTATTACATCGACGCGCCCTGGACGCGCGACGGCCGGATACGCACGGATGTCGCCATCATCGCACCGGATGTTTCCGGCCTCGTGTCCGAAGTGCTCGTTCGCGACAATCAGCGTGTGAAGAAGGGCGATATCCTTTTCCGCATAGATCCGGAACGCTTCAGGCTCGCGCTGCGCGAAGCCGAGGCGCAGGTCGCTGCGAGAGACGCCGCCAATATACAGGCCGCCTCAGATTATGCGCGTTACAGCAAGCTGACGGATCTCTCCGTGACCCAGCAACAGCTCGAACTTTCCAGGGCGAACGCGGAATCTGCGAAAGCGGACTACGATCAGGCCGTCGCCGCGCGCGATCTCGCAAAGCTCAATCTCGCCCGCTCGGACGTGCGCGCCTCCGTCAATGGAATGATCACCAATATGGGATTGCGCCCCGGCACCTATATCTCTACCGGCCAAGGTGCGATGGCGCTGATCGACGAAGACACGCTGCGCGTCGAAGGCTATTTCGAGGAAACGAAATTGCCCCGAATCCATATCGGCAGCCGCGCGACGATCCGGCTGATGGGCGATGCCCGCGATCTTACCGGCCATGTCGAAAGCATTTCCGGCGGCATCGTCGACCGCGAGCGCAGCGAGGGCGCCAATCTTCTTGCCAACATCAATCCAACATTCTCTTGGGTGCGGCTGGCGCAGCGCGTCCCGGTGCGCATTAAACTTGACACCGTACCGCCCGGCGAAAGTCTCGTCTCCGGCCGTACCGCAACTGTCTCGATCACGCCGGATGGCGAGGCACAGGAGCACGGGCTCGCACATCTCTGGCAGTTGATCGCCGCGCGGATTTGATCATCGCGCCGCCGCACGCAGCCGAGCGAGCAGATCGGCATGAGCCGCGCCGTCCGCAGGAGCATCGCCTGCCTCGATCTGAAAGGCATGGATGGCATCGCGCGAGGCCTGACCGAATTTGCCGTCGAACGTGCCACGATAAAGATTGAGCTGCGCCAGCAGCTTCTGGATTTCGATCTTTTCGGTGCGACTGAACAGCGTCTGGTTTTTCGGCCAACCCTTGTGCAAACCGCTTCGCCCTTCGATGCGGTCGCCGAGACAGGCGAGCGACAGCGCATAGGAATCGGAATTGTTGTAGGCTTTCAGCACCCAATAATTGTCGCTGAGCAAAAAGGCAGGCCCGCCAGCGCCGGCCGGAAGAAACAAGGTCGCCTTGCCCTGCGGCAACGCCTGCCCGTTGGCCGCTTTGACCCCCGCCGCGGCAAAATCGCGAAAATCGGCGTGGAAAGTCTTGAAGGCGAAATTCCCCGGCAGGATGACTTCGACGCCCCAAGGCAAAGCCGGATTCCAGCCGGACGCCCGCAGGAAGTGCCCGATCGAGGCAAGCGTATCGGCGGGCTTGTTCCAGATGTCGGGTGCGCCTGCACCGCCATAGCTCACGGCATATTTGAGATAGGCCGAAGGCATGAATTGCGGATCGCCCATTGCGCCGGCCCAGGAGCCGATTAGGCGACTGCGCGCCAGACGATGCTGCTCCAGAATCACAAGCGCACTTACGAACTCGTTGGCGAAAATGTCGGTATCGCGGCGATGAAAAGCGAGTGTGGCCAGCGAGCGCACGACATCCTTATCGCCACGGTCGCGGCCGAAGTCGCTTTCCATCCCCCAAGCGGCAAGGAGAATGCCGGAAGGGACGCCATAGCGGCGCTCGACGGTTTCAAGTTCGCTGCGATAAGTGCCAGCCAGGGCGCGGCCGCGCGCGATCCGCGTTGGCGAGACAGCCTCTTTGAAATAAGCGGACAAAAGCCGCTCGAATTCCGGCTGCTTGCCGACCGCCACCGGAACGGAGGGATCCTCGGTGATGCCGGCAATCGTCGCGGTGAACGTCGCACGGCTGACACCCCGCGCCGCCGCCTGTGGCCAGAGAGACTCAAGAAATGCATGAAATGCACTTTCTGCCGCGCCTGCGGGCATGGGTGCCACCGCAGGCATCACGGCCAGGAGCACCGCCAGGGCCATGAGAAATGCCCGCCTGCCCCGAAAACCCGGAGCATCGCGGTTTGACGGCGCCGAGATCATTGGTGCTTCTCCCACGAACCCTGCTTTATCCAATTGAGATTGCAAGATAATTGCGGCGGCGCTTTAGCCACGCGGCTGCCGCCGCCGCAGGTTTTTTCGCGTGACGCAAGCTCCATGCGCCAATTATCCGACCATTATCAGGCATTTGGCACCCAATTTGCTCTCCCGCTTCGCAGGATTCGGCGATTTACGGCACGGATTGCGCACGTTGCCATTGAAAATGCCGCCGAGCTGTTCTTTTCTCTTTGGAATAAATTCCAATTCCAGGATTGGAGAGCCATGTCGCAAACGACAGGTGTGACGGGAAACGCTGACAAGCCGCTGCTGCGTCTGAATGACCGGGAGTGGTTCAACAGGCTCGGACAGGTGGCGAAGTCGATCGGCTCGCGGGAATTCCACCACGAGCTTGTCGATCTATTCGGCGCCAGCATCCGACATGAATCGTGCTGGATCATCCGCTTCTCGCGCGCCACGACGCCGCAAGTGCTGTTCACGCACAACGTCGCTGATGACGTCGTCAGCACGTATAGCCACAGCTATTCGGACATCGATCCCTTCTCGGATTTTTGGCAGGACCGGGGCCGCGCCGGCGTCATCATGCTCGCGGAAGCCAAAGCCTCCTCGATGCGGACGGAAGCCTACAGCCGCGTCTTCCTGCCCAACGCCAATATTTCCGACGAGATGAGCGTTTTCCTGCCGACAGTGGGAAATGATTGCTACGGCCTCTTCCTCGAGCGTGAGCAGGGACAATTCTCGCGCTCTGACGTCGAGCGCGCGCGGCTCGTCTTCCCAGCGCTCGAAGGCTGCCACCGCGCGCATATGGGCTGGATGCTCGCCAATCTGCACAAGAGCAGCGATCTGGAATTCAGCGGATTGGCCAATAAGCCGTTACTGATTCAGGATCGCTTCGGGATTGATGTCTATGCGAACGATGCCTGGGCCGATGCGGTCGTGGCAGATAGTGCTCTCGCAAACCTGCTTGGCGAATTCTCCGCAGCCGAACACGGCCGGACACGGCCGCTGGATGGCTACGTTCTGAAATTCGAGGTCCTGCGCGACGACTTTCCGCTGGCGCCGCACGGCCGCCTGTTCGTGCTCGAACCGCACAATTCCTCGCAACGCATTGCAGCAGAGGATTTCGCCGCGCCGGCCAAACTGACACCCCGCGAGCGCGATATTTTCGGGCTTATCATGAATGGCCGGACGACCGGCCAGATCGCCCAGACGCTGAAAATCAGCAAAGGCGTTATCAAGAATTACAAACAGCGCATCTATCGCAAGGTGAATGTCGATTCCGAGCGTGCGCTGGTCCGGAAATTCTCGCCGTCTTTGCGCGGGATCGAGGTTGGCGCCTGGTAAAAAAGGGGCGGCCAATTCAGCCGCCCTTCTCGCATCTTCTCCAGCCGAATTGCGTCAGCGAGCCGAGCGCTCTTCCAGCGGATGCGTGCGTAGCCGCAGCGGATCGTAGAACGGCACTTTGACGACGCGCCCCTTGAACACGCCCGCGTCGCTGTGAACGTCAAGCTCCGTGCCGAAGGATGCGTAAGCGGGCTTGACATGCACGAGAGCGAGCGAGCGCATCAGATGCTGGCTGTAGGTCGTACTGTTGACCACGCCGACTTCAACGCCGTCCTTGAACAGCTTCGCGCCCGGCTCAATCGCCTCGCTATGATCGACCTCAATGCCGACCTGCGCGACACGTTCCTGCCCGCGCCGGCGGATGAGCGCATCCTTGCCGCGGAAGGACGGTTTGTCGAGATCCACTGTCCACGCGACGTTAACTTCCCAGGGCGTCGTGTCGCCTTCCGGCATGTCGAACGGAAAGAAGAGAAGTCCCAATTCGACGCGGACAATATCGAGGCAGGCCCATGACACCGGGATAGCACCGAAAGGCTTGCCTGCCGCCACGATGGAATCCCAGATAAAGCCTGCATCGGCAGCCGTGCAGAAGACTTCGTAGCCCCGCTCGCCCGAATAGCCACCGCGCGCCAGCGTCACCGGGCGGCCGAACAGCGTTGTCGGCGCATGTTCGAAATAGCCAAGCTTTGCGAGATCGAACGGCGTATGCGGCGCCAGAATGTCGAGCGCCTTTGGCCCCTGCAGCGAGAGGATATGCGTGTCGTTATCCTTGCGGAATTGCACATCGCGCCCTTTCGCCACGAGCGGCAGCACGTCTTCAAGCGTGCCGCCGCCGTGCGAAAGCCGGTAGGTATCGGGCGCTATGGCGTAGACCAGGACATCGTCGATGAGCGACCCATTCTCATCGACGATATTGCTGATAGCCGATTTACCCGGCGCGAGCTTCGAAATGTTCGAGGTGAGCAACTCCTCCAGCGCCGCGAGCGCGTCTTTGCCAGTGACATCGATCAGACGCAGGGAGGTCACATCGAAAAGTCCCGCACGATAGCGCACGGCCTCCGTCTCGAAATACGGATCCGTCGCATAGCGCTGCGGAATCGGCATATCGTTCCAGGAGGATTCGAACTGCGTTCCAAGCGCGCGGTGCCGATCGTTGAGCACCGACTGCCGGGAATAGACGTGCGTATTCATGCGGGACTCCGTTGTCGTTCGTTTGTCAGAGTTTGAAGAACCAATTGGCGACGAGCAGCGTCACCACGCCGGCGACCAGTGTAACATAAGGAAGAATCCCCGCCTTCTTCTGCGTCAGCGCGGCGTTGCCGCCGACCTGCAAATCCTCGAGCATTTCATGCGGGAACTTGCCGCCATCCTGGACGTAGTGCCGATAGGCGAAGACGGGGATGATGAGCGCCGCCGCGATGAGGCCCGCCCACAGCGCCGCCGGGTTCCAGACCTTGGCGCCCGCACCCATGAAGATGACATTGACGAAGGACAGCGCGGCGCCAATGCCAATGATCCAGGCCGGCGCCCTATAGGGCCGCGGCACGTGGCCGGAATCGATCCGGTGCAGCCAGCCGGAGTTCAGATTGAGGAAGTTGAAGATGATGTAGCCGCAGTTCGACACCGCAAGCACGAAGAAGAAGCTCGTGGCGTCGGCGCAGGCAATTGACAGCAGGACAAGGTTGAACGTCAGATCGGTCCACATCGCCCGGGTCGGGGCGCCATGTGAATTGACGTGGTTCAGATAGCGCGGCAGCCAACCGTCGACCGAGCCCTGATAGAGCGTGCGCGACGAGCCGGCCATAGCCGTCATGATCGACAGAATCAGGGCGAGGATCATCAGCATCATCAGCAGGCTCTCGATGATCTTGCCGCCGCCGACCATATGCGCCATGGCCTGCGCTACGCCGGAGCCGTCGACCACGGAGGGATCAAGCATGCCGGTCAGGCCCAGGGCACCCTGGAAGGTGAACGGCACCAGCACGAAGAGCGCGATGCAAAGAAGGCCGGAATAGAAGATCGCCTTGAACGTATCCTTTGCCGGATCGCGGAATTCGCTCGTATAGCAAATCGCCGTTTCGAAGGCATAGGTCGACCAGGCGGCGATAAACATGCTGCCGAGCACCAGCGTCCAGCCGGTGATGTTCCAGCTTCCGAGCTGCGGCGCGGAGGCCGCGGCGAGCGGCACGAGCGGCGAGAAATTGCTCCAATGCACCGCCCCGTTGAAGAGCGGCACGACGCCCACGATCGCCATCGGAATAATGACCGCCAGGCCAATCCACTTCTGCACATTCGCCGTGCCGAGAATGCCGCGATGCTGAATCGCGAAGACGATCAGCATCAGCACAACGCCGACGAAGAAGGCGGCGTTGAAGGAGAAGCTGACAGGACCGACCGTGTGGGAGAAAGCAGTCCAATTACGGATTTCCGGCGTCAATGCCGCGACGGCCGCCGCGGTCTTATCGGCCGCGCTGCCGTGCAGCATCGCTCCATGCGCCGCTATCCAATGTACGACTTCCGGGCTCTGCGCCGTAGGAACCGGCGCTAGCGCGTTCAGGACATAAGCCGCCGCAATGGAGCAGCCGAGCGAGAGGACGGGGCTCCAGGCGATCCAGTTACACCACACGGACAGCGGCGCGACAAACTTGACGTAGCGCACCCACGCTGCCGCGCCGTAAATCGAGGCGCCCCCCGATTTGTTGGGAAAGAGCCCGGCGATTTCCGCGTAAGTGAAGGATTGAACGAAGCCCAGCGCGATCGATGCGGCCCAGATGAGAAAGGCGAGATTGCCCGCCGTGCCGGCGATACCGCCGATGGAAAACAGCACGAGCGCCGGCACGCCGCTCGCCACCCAGAACGCGCCGACCCAGGAAATCGATCTATGCAGTTTGCCCTTTTCGGGAATAGCGTCCAATTCGTTTGCAAGGCTTGTCATCGCGCGCTCCCTCGGCCGCAGACACGGCACCGGCACGCCCGGCTCAAGGCGCTTCGTCCAGAGTCCGCTTTGCGGCATTCATTGTTTTTGCGAGGGACATTAATTTTCTCAGGAGGAAAACTGTCAATGATGCCAGTTGGCATCATGGACTTGCGGCACCGGCCAGACTTAACTTCCAGAAGCAAACGAAAATGCTTGCTCACGCAATGGGTTGTGCTGCGAAGATGCAGCGGAGAGCGTCGCAATGCCGAGTCCGACTATCCCAAGCCGACCGACATATAAGCCTTTCGAACTCGTACCGGTCGCGCGCAGCCATTTGATCATCGCCGAACATTTGGAGGCCCTGCCAAACCTCTCGCCTCCAGCGTGGCCGGACGCGCCGATTGAATTCTGGGCCATCGTCCCGGATAGCCGTTCGCTTGGCCTGCAACGGGTAAATCACGGCATTCCGACCTATCATTTCCGCGCCGCGCCGCATCTTCTCGACCATCTCGCCTATCGGCTGGAGCGCGAATATGTCGGGCTGCACCTTTACGTGATCGGCCGGGAGTCCTTCATCTGGGATGTGGCCGGGCTGGCGCGTAGTAAAGGCATGGATCGCGACGAATATCATCTGACGCAGCAAGGGTCGGAGCGGCGCCGCGTCTATTGCGTCCATTGCCGCACCTTCACCGAGAATGTGAGCACCAATATCGTGGCCTGTAGCGGTTGCGGAGCGCAATTGCAGGTCCGCGATCACTTCTCGAAACGTCTCGCAGCTTTCATGGGCGTGCAAGTCGATGCCGAGATTCCCGGCGCGCTTCCCCCGATCGAAGAGGCCTATCCATGAGCGGTACAGCCACGCTGACATTGCGCGTGCGCGAAGCAGAAATGATCGCGCCGCTCCTGAAGCGCTTCGTTCTCGAGTTCCGCCGACCATGCGCCACTGCCATCAATCGGCGCGGGAGCGCATCTGCGCCTGCGGCTGCAAGAGGGCCAGAAGAAATTCCGCAACGCCTATTCCATCGCCGCGGCCGCGCCGGACAACAGCGCCTATGAAATCATCGTACGCCGCGTCGCCCATTCGCGCGGCGGCTCGGCCTTTCTTCACGATCACGTTGACGCCGGAGCAATTGTCGAGGCCGATTTCCCCGGCAACCTGTTTCCGATTTCGCACGTCGCCCGCAAACATCTCATGATCAGCGGCGGTATCGGCATCACGCCCTTTCTGGGCTACCTCGCCTATTTGAAAACGACGCCCGCGCCCTTCGAACTGCACCATTTCTGCCGGGTCGAAGAAATCGAGACGTTCGAACGGGCGCTGCGCGGATACGATGCCGCGAAAATTCATCTTCACCCCGAGCTGACACAATTCGATCTCATCGACACACTGCGCAAGCAGCCCCTGGGTACGCATCTTTACGTCTGCGGTCCGGAAGGGCTGATGAATATGGTGCTTGCCGCCGCGCGCTCGCACGGCTGGCCGGGGTCAAAGCTCCATTCCGAGTCGTTCGGCGGCGCACATGCGGGCGGCGCGCCCTTTGTCGCGATCCTCAAGCGCAGCGGCCTCGAAATCCACGTGCCCGAAGACCAGACCTTGCTCGAAGCGATCGAGGCTGCGGGTCTCGAGCCGCCGTGCCTCTGCCGCGGCGGCGCTTGCGGCCAATGCCAGACCGACGTTGTCGAAGGCGAGCCCGAACATCGCGATCATTATCTCAACGCCGCCGAACACGCGGAAAACCGCTCCATGATCATCTGCGTCTCACGCGCAAAGGGAGATCGCATCGTCCTCGATCTCTGACCGGGCCTCATTGCCCGCACCCAACCGATGCACGAGGAATCCATGACGATAGTCTTCAAACCGACCGAAACGTTCCATGACGATTTCACCTATCGCAACAGCGACGCGGCCATTCTGCGCTTCCCGTTTCCCTTCGCTGAAGACGCCTACATGTATTCGGTCAACATAGAGCCGCATGTCCCCGCGGGCCCCTCGCCGGCCTACCTGCACGCCTTCGACGTTGACGAACATTATGTCGCCGAATGCCGCGAGCGGGCGCGCGTGCTGGCGCTCGATCCTGGCCGCTGCAAAGTGCTGCCACACATGATGACAGCGCAATGGGACACGCTCGAACTCCTCATGGAAAGCTTCGCGCGAGACTACCCCGAGCATTTCTCGCTCTCCAAGAACGGCTCCGCCTGGACATGGAAAAACCGGCTGCTCGGCATTGAGGACAAATTCACCTTCGGCGATGCCGCGACCCTGCCCTATCCGCCGTTCGAATATATCACCCGCCAGGCGCAGGGTGATTTCACGCTCCAAGACCAGCGCAATGACAACCTCTTCGTCGATGGCGGTATGGTGACGACACAAGCCGATTGGTCGCTCGAATTCGATGTCGGCATGAGCTTCCATGAATGGCATGGGCCGGTGCCGCTCGCCCATCAGATCGGCGTCTTTGACCGCGCGCTCAAGTTCCTTCTGCGCCTGCAGCAGGCGCAGCCGGTCCGCCGGCTCAACTGGACGATGACGATCAATCCGCGGCTCGACACGAGCCCCGAGAACTATCCCGTCTGGGGGCCGGATCGCACCACTGTCACGCCCGAGAACGTCGCGCGGAAAGTGCATTTGCGCGTCGAATTGCAGACGCTGTTCCGCCTGCCCCGCTCCAATGCGATCCTCTTCGGGATTCGCTGCTATCTCGCGAGCGTGGAAGAACTTTCGCGGGTCGAGAAATGGCGCAAGCGCCTACATCGCGTGCTGCGCGACCTTCCGCCGGAACTCGAGACTTACAAGGGCCTCACCCGCTTCCGGCAATTGGTCGTCGATCACCTCGCGCCCTTTGACGATGGCGCCGCACTCGCGAAAGGCTGCCAGCCGGATCAGACCTCCCTATAAGTCTGCGCCTCGGCCGGCTTGCCGTTTGTCGGCCATTTTACCCCGCGCCAATATCGCCAGTGACTCGGATGGACGGGAACGGGTTCGCGCGTCAGCGTATTCGACCACCCGCTCTGGCAGCGGCGGCAAGGAAAGGCCAAGGCATAGACTTCTCCAGCCTCGATCACGCTGATCTCAAGGTCGTGATCGAAAGGCGCTTTATCGATCGATTGCCAATCCATTGGATCGAAAAGTCCCCGGCGCGGCGGACGCTGGCCAGAAGGCGACCTGCGTCAGCGCATTGTTCTTATGATCGGTCGAAAAATCTTTGTGCGCCGACCTTGGGCGCCACTTAATTTACGCAAGTCTGGCGGGATCGCCGCGACCAAGCGTTGATCGAAGTCAATTTTCGAGGATTTTCCAACATCAAACCGGCAGTGGCCTGGAATGTTCGGGGACAAAAATCTAGCCGCGCGGGCGCTCAGACCCTTCAGCCGCGCGATGTTGCGGGTCGGAGAGACCCGCCAGTTTGGCTTTTTCTTCCGCGAGAAGTTTTTCCACGGTTTGTCGGGTTTCAGCGTCGAGCGGCGTCCGCAATAGACGGCTGAAATGCTCAATATTGAGTTCAGCGATCTCCCGCGGCGTTGTGAACTCGTCTCCCATATCCAGCCCTTCGCTCGTTGAGGCTCGGTTATGGTCGTCTGCCGCCGGAATTGATCGCAGTAAAATTCCGGTTCGACTACCGAGGGCGGCATCCTAGCCGAGAAATAATTATAAGTCACGAAAGATGCCCGTGGAGGGCACGTCCTAATTAACCCTGCATCGCGTCCCGAGGGAGCTTGAGGATCACTTCTTGACGACCTCAAATCCCCGCGCCGGATTCAAGAGCGCCCAGAGCACCCCAAGGCCCTCCATCGCCGCAAAGACCGGCAGGAGCAGAAGTACCTTTACCGTCAGGAAAATGCGCCGCGACCAGCTCGTGATGCCATGTTCATCCATGTTCGCGGCGAGGCCGGTAATGTAGAGCGTCGCGAAGGTGGCGAAGGAATAGCTCGCGAGAACCCGCACCACTGGGCTGATCGTGACGTGATGCGCGAGATTGCCGAGCGTGTAGAACATGGCAAAGGGCGCAAGCCCCCAGAGTAGCGTGTTGAGTGCCAATGCCAGGCGCCAACGGATCGCGACCGGCGCATGGAGGGCGACCTGCACCAGCCCCTGGAACCAGCGGCGGCGTTGGCGCAGAAAGTCCGAAAAGGACATGCAGGACTGCTCTTCCAGATAGCCCTCGACCCAGGCACAGCGGATACCGAGCTGCATGGCCTTCATCGCCCAAAAGGCATCCTCGGTGATGTCGCCGCGCGGGCCGAAATCGAACCCGCCGGTTGCCTTCTCGACATCGTTGCGCACGACGATATAGGAGCCATGCAGTCCGAACAGGGTGATCCCGAGGCGGTTCTGAAAATGAAAGCGGGCGAAATCATCCCCCGTACGGCCGATATCGGCCAAAGTGAGAAAAGGATGCCGCTCCCATTCGCGATGATAAAGCAGGCTCCCCTGCCCGATCTTGAGCTGGCCGGTCGCTTCCGCCGCGCTGATGAATTTGCAGATGCCCTTAATACCTGAAGATGTCGGCTGAGTCTCCTCGTCGAGGTGCACGATCCAGGTCTGGTCGGAAATCGGCGAGTTTTGCAGCGCATAATGCAGTGCGCGCGCCTTGAAGCGAGAGCCGTGCGGTGTGCGATAATCGTCCGGGACAGTGATAACGCGCACATCGGGATCGCGCTGTGGCAGGAGCGTAACGTTGGGGCATGTGTCGATGACGACCTCGATAACATAAGGCGCGAGGGGCGTGCGCTTCATCTCCGCCTGGCAGCGGCGGATCGTCCGCAGGACGATCTCGATGTTTTTTCCGGAGGTGATGATGCGCCAGCAGATCTGTTGCCTGATCGGCTGCGCATCATCTAGCGACGTCGGATGGCGATAGGCGAAGGCGCCCAGCAGCCCCACCGTGCCGGGAATCATGCCGCTCAGCCAGATCAGGCTCGCCCAAGCCCAGGCCTTCTCCGCCGAGGTCGCCGGCAGCGTGCTGACTGGATAGAGGAGGTACCAAACCGAGGAACAGAAAACGATGAGGACAAGACTTGTCAGGAGTCTTAGCCGATGCCCCGTGACGACGCCCCAGGCCCAATCTCTCACAGGCTCTTTCGGAATTGAGACCGGTTCATCGAACTCGACAGACTTCAAAAGCGGGCGCAAAGAACATTCCCCAAAAAGTCGCCTCAGCGGGCCGAGGCCGCGCAAAGCACTGAAATCAATATGCTTGGTAACAAAACCCGCGCGTTTAGGAAACGGCGGCATGCGGACGCGGAGACGGAGAGTTTAACGGGAAAAGCCAGACAAGGCGCCGGTCAGCAACGATGGAAATGAGCGAATATATCCGGCGCATGCATCCAGATGAACTGCGGCGTCAGACCACCGCGCCGGGTGATCCAGGCGCGGATGTCCGGCGGGTAGGCATTCCAGAGGATCGCCGTCGCGCTCGGCAGATGCGCCTGATGAAGGCCGAAGGAGGCGCGCGGCGTGACGCAAATCCGCTCGCGCGGGATATGGCCGAGGAGCACCGTACAGGCCGATTGGCACGGACCGACAATCCGCACGTTGACGCCCTGCGCCGCCAGCGCCGCCCAGCGGGCGTCATAAGCCGCGACGCTGCCGCCGTGGTTGTCGAAGACGTCGATCGTTTCCGCCGAAGCCGCGGTGGCAGGCAAACAAAGAATTGCCAGCCCCAATAATCGTGGAATCCGCATGGCCGCTCTCCATCGATGAGGAGCAGGTTACGCAGTAGGTCGCCGCCACGACCAGACTAGACCGATTTGACCCGATCGGTACAGGCGGCCTTGAACGCTCGAGGGCCTACTGCCGCGTCAAAGCCAGCGCCCCGCCCCGTCTAGAATGGACCTCGCTTGGCGAGAGCGTCAAATTGCTTCGAGAGATCCCCTATGCGCGCCTTGTATGAGCTCGTCAGACATTGGGCATCGCTTCCGCAGCCGTTTCGGCTGGCAATCCAATGCTGCTGCGCATCCATAATGTCGCCGCGTTGCCCCATCGCAACGAGCGAGGTGAGAAGACCGTAAAGCGTTGCGAGGCGCGCTTCGTCCTGACCGAGCGCGTAATTCCCGCAGATTGTCTTTTCGGCTGGCGTTGCGGCTTTCGCGCATTGGATCGGAGCGTAAGCCGCCGTCTGGCCCAAACATGATGCGGATGCGAAAACAGACGCAAGAAGAACGATCGGCACGATAAATCGTCGACGTATCATGAAAAACTCCGCGGTTCGCAATCGTCCGGCGATAAGTACCGACGGCTTTTCCATATGATTTCGCTGAAAGCGCTCATCGCCATGTCGCCAGATTTCTTTTAGCAAGCTATTGTGGCACGGAAAGCAATAGACCCAGATCATTTGTTCGCAGGTTGGCCGCTTCGTCTCTCCAGATGATCCAAAGTGATCTGCCATGAAAATTGCCCTGGCGCGAGCAATGGCTATGAGCGGCGTGCTCCTCGTCGCGCTGTCCCCGTTCTCGCAGGCAGCCGACAGGCCGCCGCCGGTCGTCGTGACAACCCTGCTCACAACTGTTGCGACGGCCAGCGGTCAACCCATCATTCTGCCGCGCGGGCGCGCCCGCCTCATAGTCTCGACATATGTTATCGCGCCGGGCGCCAGATTGCCGGCTCACCGCCACCTCTACCCAAGATACGCCTATGTTCTGGATGGCCAGCTTCGCGTCACCGAGGTCAAGACGCATCGTAAATTCGATTATAAGAAGGGTGATTTCATCGCGGAGATGATCGGCACGGAGCACTTCGGCGAGAATACTGGCAACACACCTCTTCGCCTTCTCGTGATCGATTTCGTTCCGAAGAATGTCGACAACAATAGGCACCGCTGAATCATCTGGGCGACATCGGCCTCGCGCATCCCCCGTGTGTAGATTGCAAGATGCCATACGCGGATCGATCACAAAATTCTTTTTAATTTTTTTCCTCCCCGTCTCCCTGCACACTCCGGCAATCAATGGTCAGCGTTGCGAAGCGGCGGCGCGGCCTCGTACAAGGCCGAGGCATCTTAGGAGACGATGATTAGATTCAATCAAGCGGCTGCCCTCGCGGTGGTGCTTTCGTTCGGGTTGTCTCATGGCGCCCTAGCGCAGACGGAACACAGCAACTCGCATCATTGGCGTTCTGCGTATCATCGGTGGGATAATAGAATACAGCGCATCCATTCTGGCCGAGTTCACTACAGCGGTATGGGACCGCACCGAACCTCGATCCATACGATGGTGGTCGCTACGGAACTGCGCCGGACAGCGATCCATACGATGGTGGGCCGCCTCCTTGACGGCGCCAAAAGCCGCCTAAGGCCCGCATATCATTTGGCGACCTTCCAATCGGTCCATCGCCTTGGGCGTTCCCGCAATGACGTTCAGGCAAAGAAAAACCCCGGAAGACATCGTCTTCCGGGGTTCGTGATTCGCAGATCGAAGGATCAGAAGACGAACTGCGAGCGCGCCGCGATCCAGTCGACCGTGCCACCGTAATGGTTCGGGCCACCGAGATAAGCAGGGACGTTCTCGATCAGATGCTCGTAGTCGAGCATGAAGCGCAGGTTGTTGTTCGGATACCACGTGGCACCGCCGCCGAACGAAGTCTGCTCGCCGCCAAGGATGGCGGCGTTGTATTTGCCGCCGTTGACCGAAGCGCCGGAAGCGGAAGAGAGATAGGGCGCCGCAGCATTCAAATCGATGACGTCGAAGCGCCCCGCGAGCTCAACCGCGCCCCAATAGCCAGTGCCAAGGATGAACGGGTGGTCGGGAATAACGCCCGAATATGCGCCTGTCGCCGGCACATAGTAGCGTCGGCCGCCGAACGTATAGCTGCCCTGCACATAGCCGCCGTTGAAGGCGACAGCCGGACCGTTCGTCGCTTCGTAAGCGCCGCTCGAACTGCGCGTATCGACGACGTAATGATAATATTCACCCTGGATGAAGGCGTTGCCGTAGGTGGCCGCCGCCTCGCCGCCGAACACTTGGCCGCCGTGGGCGGCGAGGGTGCCCGTGTTGAGAAGCTGAGTCGGATCGACGCGCAATTCCGGCCGGTCGCTCAGGCCGATTCCTTCGACCGTTGCGCTGCTGCTATTGACGCGCGGGTTGAAATCGTCGGCGAAGTTGAAGCCGACATGCAGCGTGGCATTGTTCGCTTTGTCCTGAAAGATGTTGTAGCTGGCGCGGAACAGGCCGGCCGTTTGCACCCCGAGACCCGAGCCATAGGGATAGGTGCCCGTATAGGTGTTATTTTGGTGAATCTGGCCCGTCGTCGGACCGGTCAGGAAGCCACCAACCCACAGGCGGTCCGTGTTGGAGTGGAAGCCCAGGGCCGTGCGGTTATCGCCGGCGCCGAAGGCCGTCGCGACCACCTGAGAGCTCGGGCGCTCCATGAACATGATATTGGGCGATCCCATCGGCTCGTCGAGGGTCCACGGCACGTCGATCGCGCCGATCGTGAACTCCGTCGGCAGCGGACCGCCGTGCTTATAGAGACCGTCGTAGCTGATGAAGGCGTTCTCGATGCCGGACGCGGCGCCGTTGCTGCTGTCACCCGGCGCATTGTTGGAATAGCCGTCGGACGTACCACCCAGATCGTACTGAATGCGGTAGGCCCAATCGCCAAGGAAGATGCCCTGCACGCCGATGCGGGCGCGCCGGAAGTTGATGCCGCTGTCGAGGCCCTGGTTCACAAGGCCGGCCTTGCCAAGCTGGCCAGAGCCCGGGGTGACCTGATGGTAACCGACATAACCGCCGGTATCGATATTCAACTGGCCGGTCAGCTCGACCGTGTTTTGTGCATCGGCATCGGCGAAGCCGAAATGCACCGGGCCTTTCGAGCTCTCGATCACATGCGGGCCGAGCAACGGCGGGGGTTCGGCATCCTTGCTTGCGTAAATCGGGCCGCCGTGGCGCTTCAGGTGATGGATTTCCGCGCGCAGGGCGCTGATCTCAGCTTGCTGGTGCGCCTCGATCCTTTGAATCTCGGCTTGCAGCTTGGCGATCTGCGCGTCGTCTGCGAAAGCCTGGCTTCCCCAGACGGCGAGAAGGCTCGACGAGGCGAGGAAGACGAGGAATTTGCTTTTACGGGCGTTGCCGATGCGGCCCGAGGTCAGTTCGTATGTCATTGCACCCCCCAAAAGGATGCTTAAACTTAAATTTATAAACTCCCGTTTAGTCAACCGCGCGTGGCAATACCCGCATGACTAATCATGCTGTGTGGGATTTAGACCACAGCTAAGCAGGACGAAATGTAGAATAAGAAGGTTTTTCTACAGCATAGGCTTATCGAAGAATTATTTTCGCCGCATACACAGTACTGTCATGAAAGTGTAATACACGCGTTATATTGAACTTGAACTGGCTGCAGCTGCGGGATGGAAAATATAATCTCCGGCGCCTGCTGCTTTGCCGAGTCAATCAGAGCAGTCCGTGAAACAATCAAGCCGAGCGCGTGGCCCGGCTTGATCATCGTGACTCGGATATCGTCGCGCCTCAGTATCCGTTGGCGTCCAAGTCTTCATCGTTGATCGTCATGTTGAGGTTTCCGACGCAGGTCTGAAACCCCTGCGTACCCGGCGCTGTGCCTATCTGCGCGCAGGCGCGCCGAACTGAGGTCATTTGATCGCCGCGCTGATAAGAATCAGAGAACCCCGCGGTCAGGCCAGCCTGCGCGACGCGAGACAATGTCGGAATGCCAAAGGGCTCGGCGCGCTCCGGCGCTGACCGCATCCTCCCGGTCCAGCACGCAAAGCGCAAAAGCGCTCGTGCCGGGACGATAGCCATGGCGCCGACAAACAGCCTGCTCATGCGCCGTGCGCTGTGCGACGTTCATCGAGATCGCGGTTTTCGCCAAGCTGCGCTCGCAGGCGACATAAGTAGATACCGCTGGATCGATACCCATGCTGGCGCAGGCGTTAGCGATCGCGGTCCGCTGGCTGGGAGTTTGCGCGCGAGCACCAAGCGGTGCAAGGGTCATGGCCGCAAGAAGAGATGACAAGACAAAAAGTATTTTCATGCTCGTTTACCTCAATAGGCCGCGGACGAAAATACCTGCGCTAAGCATGATACTGTAATAAAAAACGCTTTATACGAGTTTATTCTTGTAAATTGTGTTTCATGAACTTTATTTTACTGTGCGACTGCGCCTCCGTGCGACCACTGAGATCGAACCCAAGGCGTGAAACAGGCGGCGGCGATGGCTCAAGGATCAATGGCGACGCCGAGTTCTTCCGCCGACCAGCCGCCACCGAGCGCCATGAGCAAGGCCGTGCTCGACTGCAAGCGGCGCGTCTCGACATGCAGAACCGCCCGTTGCGCTTCGAGCGCCGCGGTCTGCGCGACGATGACGTCGAGGTAGTTCGTCGCGCCACCGCGATAGGAGGCGAGCGCAAGGTCGGACGCGCGTTTCGCCGCGATGGCCGAGGCCTGCACATCCCTCGCCTCGTTCCGCAACGCATGAAGCGAAGCGAGATCGTCTTCGACCTCCTGAATGGCCTTCAGAACGGCGCCGCGGTAATGCGCGACCGTTTGCAGATAGGCAGCCTCGGTCGCCGCCAGTTCCGCGCGCCGCAGCCCGGCATCGAACAATGGCAGATAGACCGTCGGGCCAACCGACCACAAGCTGTTCGAAAGACTGAGCAGATTGATGCCCGTATCCTGCTCGCCGGCGAGCAGGTTAATCGTAAACCGTGGGAAAAAGGCAGTGCGTGCGATCCCGATCGATTGATTGGCAGCGGCGGTCTCGCGCTCGGCGGCGGCAATATCCGGCCGCCGTTCCAACAGCGTCGAAGGGACGCCATGCGGGATCACCGGCAGCGCCGCGCTCCGCGCTACGGGAGGAATTGAAAAATCCGATGCCGGGCGTCCAATCAGAGTCGCGATCGCATGTTCGTAGAGCGCCCGTGGCCCGGCAATTTCGGCCAATTGCGCTTTGGCGTTTTCAAGCTGGACTTGTGCACGCGCGACGTCGATCGGCGCGCCGATCTTGCCGCTCAAGCGTTGCTGCGTCAGATTCAGCGCATCGCGATAGGCCGCAACCGTGTCGCGGAGCAGCTTGGCCTCGCGATCAAGCCCCCGAAGGCCAAAATAGTCGCGCGCCAACTCTGCCTGCAGACTGAGACGCGCCGCCGAAAGATCGGCAAGGCTCGCCTGCGCTTCTGCTTTATTGGCGGCGATATTGTCTTTGATCCGGCCCCAAAGATCGACCTCGTAAGAGGCTTCACCTTGGACGGTATTGGCGCCGTAATAATCCGGCTCGCCCGAACCGCGCAAAGGGCGATCGTTCGATTGCCTGTTGTAGGAGAAACTGGCCTCGCTGCCGACATGCGGATAGAGCGCGGATTGCGCCTCCGCCACGTAATCGCGCGCCTGTAAATAGGCAGCTTCTGCCTCCGCAAGATCCTGATTGGCCGTTTCGACCTGCGGCTCGAGCGCGTCGAGTTCGGGATCGTCGAAGGAGCGCCACCAGTCGCCACGCGAGGCGGCATCGCTCGGCCGCGCCGGCTGCCAATCGCCCGCCTCCTTGAATTTTGTGGGCACGCTGATGACCGGCGGACGGTAAGCCGGGGCGAAATCGCAGGCCGCCAGCAGAAGCGCCGGCGCCAGCACCAAGAAGGCCGAATATTTCATGCCGCCCCCGCCCCGGCTATCGCGCGCTGAGCTCAGTTGCGGCCCGCTGACCCGCGATCCGCACCTGATCCCCGGCAGCGATCGAGTCCGACGGGCTTCGGATGATGCGATCGCCGGGCGACAACCCCGACTTGACCTCGATCTCCGTGCCGAGATCGCGCCCGACGACGACCGGCTTGAGAACCACTTTATCGTCATGATCGACGGTCGCGACTTCGGGCCCGGTCCGACGGAAGATCAGAGCACTCGCCGGAATCCGCAAAGCGTTTGGGTCCGGCGGCATGTTGAAATCGACTTCGACAAAGGCACCAGGCTGCAAAAGATTATCCTTGTTGTCGCGCCGCAATTCAACGAGCAATGACCGCGAGCGTTGCGAGATAGCGTCGGAAGTTGTCGCGACCCGCGCAGAAAAACTCCGGTCGGGGAATTGCGGCAGCTTCAATTGCGCCGTCATATCCTTGTGGATCTCGGCACTGAACGCTTGCGGCACATCGACGTAAATCCGCATTTCATGCATGTCGGCAACGTCGAAGAGATCGGGCGCATTCCCCGGCGTCGAATTGACCAGCGCGCCGACATCGATCTTGCGTGCGGTCACGACACCATCGAACGGAGCGACGATTTTCTTGAAGCCTTCCAGCGCGGCAAGCCGGGCGACATTGGCCGACGCGGCAGCAACCTCGGCCTTCTTGGCGTTGTAGTCACCGACCTTTTCGTCCGCCGTCTGTTGCGAGACCGCGTCGGTGACACGCATTTCCTGCCAGCGTTTCGCCGTGAGTTGCGCGAGCGCCGCGTTGGCCTGCGCTTTGGCGAGTTCGCCCCTGGCTTGCTCGTATTGCTGGTCGAGATCCGGCGTGTCGATTTCCGCGAGAACATCGCCGGCTTTCACCTTTGCACCGATATCCTTGTACCACATTTTGACGTAGCCGCTGACGCGTGCGTAGATCGGCGCGCTGAACCACGCCTGCACCTCACCGGGCAAAACAAGGTGCTGCGCGCCGGTGCCCCGCTCCGGATTTACTACCTCGACCGTGGGCACCGCCGCGTCCTGCGTCAGCCGGGCAAGATCGCGCTCCTCATGCTCGCGGCTCGAAATACCGACGAACGCAACGCCGATCGCGACCGCGCCAATCAGCGCGAGGCGCCACAGGACTTTCCGGCCGAGCGTATTTCGCGCCGCGCCGCGATCCTTTGTCCGCTCACTGACCTGATCGTGCATCGGGGTTCCTAGCTATGGACCAAATGTTCGTTTCGTGCGCGGCTGCGCGAGGGCGGCACCGCGCGGCTGTGAACCGCAGCAAACAGCACTGGTACGAAAACGAGTGTCGCGCAGGTTGCGCAGATGAGACCGCCGATAACGGCACGTCCGAGCGGCGCGTTCTGTTCGGCGCTGAGAGCCATCGGCAGCATGCCGATGATCATCGCCAGCGCCGTCATCAGCACCGGGCGGAAACGCGTCACGCCCGCGTCGAGCGCCGCAGCCGTTGCATCCGCGCCCTCCGCGAGTTTTTCGCGCGCAAAACTGACGACGAGAATGCTGTTGGCGGTCGCAACACCCATACACAGGATTGCGCCGGTAAGTGCCGGAACCGAAAGCGTCGTATAGGTCGCAAACAACATCCAGACAATGCCGGCGAGCGCCGATGGCAAAGCGCTGACGATCACGAATGGATCGACCCAGGACTGGAAATTGACGACGATCAGCAGATAGATCAGCACGATCGCCAGCGCGAGACCGCCGAAGAGCTGGCCATAGGCCTCTTTCATGGTGCTGACCTGGCCGCGCAGGACGACCGTCGAGCCGGGCGGCGCCTCCTTCGCGGTCGAATTGAGAATTTTCTGGATGTCCGCCGCGACGCCGCCAAGATCGCGGCCGTGCGTCGTCGCATAAATGTCGACGACGGGCTGAACATTGTAATGCGAGACAACGGCGCTGCTGAAGCCGCGTCGAATGGTGGCGACGCCACCGAGCAATTGCGAAGCGTTTGTCGCTGTCACGGGAACATTGGCCAGATCACCAAGCGAGTTCCTGCCAATATTGCGGCGATTGGACGACGATCGGATAGGACACACCGTTCTTGGGATTGAGCCAGAAGGTCGGCGCGCTCTGCACGCTGCCGGCAAGCGTGTCCTGAACGGAACTCGCGATGTCCTTTTCGGTGAGGCCGGTCGTATCCGCCAGCGAGCGATTGACGTCGACATACAGAGTCGGCGCGTTGAAGGCTTGCTGGATGCGCGGATCGGCAATGCCGGAGACCTTGGCGATGCGACCAAAGATTTTTTCGGCATAAGCGCGGTCGGCGGCGATGTCGTGACCGATAACCTGCACGTCGATCGGCGCCGGCAGCCCGAAATTGAGAATCTGGCTCACCATATCCGCCGGCAGGAAGGCGAAAGTCGTCCCCGGATAAAGCCGCGGCAGTTTCCGCCGAAGCTCGTCAACCACCTGACCCGACTTTTCCGCTTCCGCGGGCTTGAGCGAAATCAGAAGGTCGGCATCCGCCGCGCCAATGCTGCCGGAATTGCCATAAGCCATGTTGATACCGCTGATCGGCAGGCCGATATTGTCGACGATCGAAGCGACGCCTCCGGGAAGCAGTCCGCGGATCGATGTCTCGACCTCGTCGCAGAGCGCCGCGGTTTCCTCGATCCGCGTTCCGGTCTGCGCGCGGATGTGCAGCTTGATCTGATCCGACGTCACCGAGGGAAAGAAGTTTTGGCCGAGAAACGGCACAAGCCCAAAGGAGACAAGAACGACACAAAGGAATCCGACGAGGAAAACACGCCGCCGCGCCAACGCAAGCTCCAGCACGCGACGGTAGCCACGTCGAAAATTCTCGAACCGATGCTCGAAGCCGCGCTGAAACCGCACCAGCGGATTGTGACTGTGCGGCGTACCGGCGAGATGGTCTTCCAGATGTTCTTGGGCAGCGTGGGTCGCAAGGAGAAAGCGCGCCAGCGTGTTCACCAGCGTACGCGAAAGGAGATACGAAAAGCAGAGCGCGAAAACGACGGCCTTGGCCATCGGCCGAAAGAGATAGCCGGAGACGCCACCCAATCCGAACATTGGCACGAAAACGATGCAGATACAGAGCAGCGAGACAGTCGCTGGCACGACAATCTGCCGCGCGCCGTCGAGAATCGCGACTTCGATTTCTTTGCCGTGCTCCAGATGCCAGTTGATGTTCTCGATCGTCACCGTCGCATCATCAACCAGGATGCCGACGGCGAGCGCCAGGCCGCCCAGCGTCATGACGTTGATCGTCTCGCCCGTCGCTGACAGAGCGGCGACAGCGCCGAGGATGGCGAGCGGAATTGAGACGAGAATAATGAGCGTCGATCGCCAGCTTCCCAGGAACAGAAGGATCATCAGACCGGTCAATGCCGCGGCGATTGCGCCCTCGCGCAGCACGGAGTTGACCGAAGACTGAACGAAGGCCGACTGGTCGCCAACCGCCTTGATCTCAAGGCCCGAAGGCAGCGCCGCGCGGATCTTCGGCAGCAGGGCCTTCACACCATTGATGACATCGAGTGTCGAAGCCGTGCCGGCTTTCTGGATCGTCATGAGCACGGCATGCGAACCATTCACACGCACGACATTGATCTGTGGCGGCGCGCCGTCATGAACGAACGCGACATCACTCATATAGACAATGCTGTTACCGGTCGATTTGATCGGCAGCCGGTTGAGCTCGTCGATCGATCGCGGCGCATCGTTCATGGAGACGACATACTCGAAACGGCCGATCTTCTGCGTTCCCATCGGAATGATGAGATTTTGTGCGGCAAGCGCCTTGACCACGTCCTCGGCGGATAGTCCGTAGGATTGCAGCTTCTGCTGGTCGATATCGACCTGCACCTGACGGACCTTCCCGCCGTAGGGTGACGGGATGGCGGCGCCGGCGACGGTCGCGAGCTGCGGCCTTATGAAATTCTGCGCATAGTCGAAGAGCTGCGATTGGGAGAGCGTCGTGCTCGAAAGTGCAAGCTGCAGAACTGGTACGCTGGAGGCGTTGAAGAGCAGGACATAAGGCGGCGTGATGCCCGGCGGCAGAAACTTGAGCACCGTTTGCGAGGCGGCGGTAACCTGCGCGATGGCGGTGTTGATATTCACGCTTGGCTGAAAGAAGACTTTCACGATCCCGTAGCCGGTCAGCGACTGGGATTCGATATGCTGAATGTCGTTGACCTGAGAGCTGAGCGTGCGCTCATAATAATAGATGACGCGACCCGACATATCGTCCGGCGGCAGGCCATTATAGGTCCAGACGACGCTGACGACGGGAATGCCGATATCGGGGAAAACATCGGTCGGCGTTCTGATCCATGCCATAACCCCGAAAATCAGGATCAGCATCGCCATGACGATGAACGTATAGGGACGCTGCAGCGCGATCCTGACAATAGCGAGCATGTTGTCTGAACAACTCCTGCGTCATCTTCGCGAAGGCCGGCTTCCGGCCACAATCGGTGCGTGACGGGCCAATGCCGGCGGGATGCCGGCCGCGCGTTGGGTCGCGATTGGCAAAACGCTCACGGCGCGCGTGGTCGCCCATGCACGCGTCGGCACCCTAGTGCGGCGCAGAAGACCTTGGTACTAAATAAAAATTTGAAGAGCGCGGCACATGGCCGGCCTCATAAGGGCCTCACGCACCTGTCATATCCGGCGATTTCGTCGCCGTCTTGCGCCTATCCGTCCTGGCGCTGCGGCCCTATCTCGAAGCAGGCACCGGGAACGGAATCGTCGAGCCGGAGCGTCAACCCGTGCAATTCTGCGATCGTCGCCGCCATGCTTAAACCAAGGCCATTGCCTTGTATTTCCTCGGTCGCAGCACTGCGATAGAAGCGCTTGAAGATCTTGTCGCGATCGGCCGGCAGGATGCCGGGGCCACTGTCACAGATGCGGACACGCGGCCCCTCTGCCGTGCTCTCCACGGAAATCTGCACGCTGCCGTTCTTCGGCGTAAACTTGATGGCGTTGTCGACAAGGTTCGTCAAAGCCTCGCGAAGAAGATCGCCGTCGCCGATGAAGGTGACCTTGTTTTGCAGATCGAGTTTGATGGCGATCGATTTTGATTCAGCCATCGGCTCGTAGAAATCAAAGACGTCGTAGCAGAGCGCGGAGACATCAACCGGCGCGAAAGCACTGCGCCGCAGCCCGCTTTCAAGTTCGGAGATGCGCAGCAGCGCCGTCACGGTGGTAAGCGCGCGATCGAGATTGGCGAGAATTTGTTGCGCGGTCGCGCGAAGTTCTTCCTCCGGCTCATTCAGGGCGCGCTCAAGCCGGATATGCGCCACCGTAAGAGGCGTGCGCAGATCGTGGGCGATATTGTCGCCGACCTGTTTGAGCTGGTTCACGAGCCGGGTGATCTCGTCAAGCATTCGATTGACGGAGCGGACAACCTCATCGATGCTATCGGGAACCCGGTTCTCCGGTAGCCTCTCCTGAAGATTGCCCTGAATTACACGATCGATGGCAAGATGGATTTCGCGAAGCCGGCGCGAAGCACGCAAGCTTAGGATGACCCCCGCCAGGAGCGCGAGAAGAATGGTCGGTCCGATGCCGATCACCAGGGCGCGCAAGACCGATTGCTGCAGCGCCCGGATCTCGTAGAGGCCCCGGCCCAGAACCAATGTGCCACCGTCAGCGCGCTTGCGCCCGGCGAAGAATGCCGATTCGGTGCCGGTTCCTTCCGGCCGCGTCGTCTCGATGATGTGCGTTTTGCCGTCGAGAGGGATCGCGGGAATTCGCTGCACGTTGCCATAGACATGATTGCCCGCGGCATCGAAAAGACCGACGTATTCGATCTGGCGCAGATCGCGCGTCAGCCGCCGTCTCAATTCGGGCTGGAGCTGGGCGACCGGCTCGACTGCCGCTTTGGCAACTTCGTCGGCAAGCGAGATTTGAGCCCGCGTCATGTCGGCATCGGCAACGCGCCAGTAGACGAAGGCGAAGACGGCAGCCGTCGACAGCGTTACGACGATGGCGAAAATAACCGCCAACCGAAAAGCTGTTGAACGAAGAAGCTCAGCGATCCCCATGCAATATGAATCCCGTCGCCCGGACGGTTTCGATCATGGGAATTTCGCCCGGCCCATCGACCTTACGTCGCAGCTTGCCGATATGCACATCGACGACGTTCGTCTGCGGCAACGTGCGGAAATGCCAGACGTCGGTCAGCAGCATCGCCCGGGTTATGATCTGGTTCGGATGACGCATGAAATATTCAAGCAGGTTGAACTCGCGCGGCAGCAGATCAACCTGCCGGTCGCCGCGGCGCACACTGCGCTCGATTAAATCCATCGTCAGCGGCCCGACGCGCAGAAACGAAACCCGCGCGTCATTCGCACGGCGGCGCAGCACTTCGACGCGGGCGACCAGCTCGTCTATCGCGAACGGCTTGACGAGGTAATCGTCACCGCCGGCTTTCAATCCGTGCACGCGATCGTCCACCGATGAGAGCGCGCTGATGACGAGAACGGGCACCTTGTTGCCCTCATTACGCCAGGCTTCTATCGACGCCAGGGAGTCGGTACCGTGAAGCAAACGATCGACGATCAGGACAGCCGGAGCATGAATGCGTATGGCGTCGGACACCTGCTGCGTGGAGTCGGCGATGCGAACCGAATAGCCCTCACGCTCCAGCGCCAGGGATATCTCCTGGGCCGTCTCGAATTCATCCTCGACTAGTAGAACCGCCGGACGTTGGGATGGCTCAAAAGCACCGGCGGGCATTATGCTCATTCCATCAAGCATTTTGGAAGCAACCTCGCGTTCGGTCATCGCTTTAAAGACAACCTCACGCGTCTGTTTATTCCGATGGTCATGAATAAGGTTTTAGTCTCGCGATAGCAAAAACATCTAATCAGCGCACAGACAACGAAAATATGCTTCTGTCTTGGCGACTAAAAAAATATTTAGTCCGCCGCATTCAGAGAATTCGTGACCTGTATAAAAAAGTATTTAGCTTGCCAGGGGGACGTTCTGCGACCCGTCCGGCAAGTCCCCGCGCAGCTAAACCATGACAGCATAGGAACACGAACCGCGCTCAGGTGCAAAAAGAAAGCGGGCCAAAAGGCCCGCTTTCCATATTCTGGATCGCTTATGTCGATCAGTACTTGGTGACCAATGCCGGTGCCGGCGGCGCGGGGTCAAACGGATAGTAGCGGAACGACGCGTAAACCATCTGATCGTCGAAGTGGACATTCGAGGTCACGTTGGTGTTGAACAAATCGTCCCGTGTATAGACATACTGGAGGCCGACGCGGACCGAACCGAACGCACCCTGGTAGACCTTGTCCCAGAAGCCGCCTGTCAGCTCCCAAGTGTCCTTCACACTGCCCGCGCAAGTCCCGTTGAGTTTGTAGCAGCCGCTGATGTTGGCATAAGGGCTGCCAAAGCCAGAGCCTGAACCGGCGCCGAAGGCCCCGCTCGACCAGTCCGTCGACAACAGCCGCTCTTCGCCGCCATAGGCATAAAGATCAAGTTGTGGCGTAGCATGGACGATGGCGCCGCCGAGGAACATCAGTTCCGGCAGAGCGACGAGCGACCCGTTCGACGCAAAGGTCGCCGACGTCAGCTGGCCCGAACCATAACGGCCGATACCACGCCCGATCGTCGCAGAGCCCTGGAGATCGACCCAGTGCGGCAAAGCCGGAACAAGTATGCTTCCGCCCGCGCCCCAGCCGGTCGTGTCGTTATGATTGCCGTAAACGAATCCCGGTCCGTATTCGGCATAGTCATAGAGGTCGGTATAGAGGCCAAAGCCTTCCACGTGGATCTTGCGATCGCCGAAGGTCGGCTCCCAAGCCGCCTTCGCGACGAAATCCGGGATGTGGTTGAGCGAATATTTATATTGCGTGTTCAACAGGCCCGAGCCACCGCTCGCCGTTTGCGAGCAATAGGCATTGTAGCCATTGATGGAGGTGGGGCTCACAGCGGCGCCGCTGGCATCGCCGCCCGAGCACGGCGTTCCCGTCTGGGGCAATTCTGCCGAAGCCGCGAGCCAGAAGCTGTCGCCGAAATTCTTGGTAATCCGCAATTGCGGCTGACGCGTCCAGGTAAAGCCGGCGACGTACTGCGCGTCGATCGTCAGCGGAATATCTTCGTTGCGCGGCGTGATGCCCTTGTTGTTCAGAGTCGCGAGAGACCAGGTCTGACCGGCGAGGATGTGGAAGCCTTCGCCCATCCAATCGATCGTCGCGTAGAGATGGCGCACGCGAGGCGTATAGGAGTTGCTTTCCGTCGAGTTCGCGGTCGTCGCGGCGCCGAGGAAGTCGAACTCGCCGTAACCGGATACCAGAACATCCGGATTGTAATTGCCCTGCACCAAAAGCGAGGCGCGTGACTGCCGCGCGGTGCCGCGAATTTCGTTCGAATGCGGAAGATAGCTGTTATAGCTCGGCAGGCTGCCGAAGGCTGGGCTGAAGTCACCGCCCGTATCGCGCGAGCGCCACACACCTTCCGCCGCGATGAAGCCGCCGGGTGTGATCGTGATGCCGTTGAGATGGAACTTCTTGTCCCACGGAACCGGCGGTTCGTAACCCCCGGGCGGGGTCGCCGGATAGGACGCGGCTTTCACCTGGACAGCGTGGATTTGCACCGTGTGCTTATCGACGCGCGCCTCAAGGTGCCGGAGCTGCGCCCTCAGGGCATGGATCTCGGCGGCGAGTTCGGCATTTGAATCGTCAGCCTTGGCAGCGACGCTTCCGGTAGTGACGAGAGCGGCAAGAGCGGCGCCGCTCAAGAGTTGACGGCCGAAGCCGCGGCGACGAACAGCCGCTCTGCCCGCGGCCGCGCAAAGCGGTCGCACAGAAGCGTTGTCGCAAGACGATGCGATGTTTTTCACTGGATTAACCCCCGAAGGTTTACGAGCCTTGAGATTCGGCCTGTTTCAACCGTTCGTAGGGATAGAACCCCGAAGACCGGGCTGTATGACAATTGGGTACGCAACACTTAAATTAAACTTTATAAACCGATATGTTGCGCTCATAATGAGTTGTATTCAAAGGCTTTTGAGGATCAAGCCCGCGGCAACGCTCGTGGTCGTTTGCCGCGCGTTGTAGCGATGATGTAACAGCGGGCTTATCCAACAGGCCAATGACGCGATCGTGGAGACCGCGGCCAGAGAGCCATCACTTATTTTTTGCGCGCAGCCGATCTGCGGAGATCGGAAGAACGCGCACATGAGATCGAGGCCCGAACGGACCTCGATCGTTGCGACGTTTGGATAATCGCTGTGGCGCCTAGATCAGAAGGCGAGACGGCTCGTCAAAACGACAGCGTGGTCATAGGTCGGGGTTAGCGGCTCGAGCACGATAGGCTGCGGATCGATGGCAACCTGATAGCCGACGCCGATGATCCCCTTCAGCCCGTTGCCAAGCGCGAAGCGACCAAAAACGATGCCGGGTGTGATGAACAGCTGGTTCCTATGTCCCCGCACACCGTCCAGCCAATAGGTGTCGTTGAATTCAAGTTCCGGCCAGAAATATTCCATGAAGTGATATTGGAGCGCGACGTTGGTCACGAGCGACTTGCCGATGGTCGCTTCATGTGTCGTCGGTATCGGCATGCCGACCGTCGCCTGAATATCGAAATCGCCCCAGCCTTTGCCGCCCGCAAGCGTCGGCGTGATCACCCAGGATTTGTTGGTGAAAGGCGAGTTCCGCATCGGCGCTTGCACCCCGAGGAACGCCGAGAAAATATAATTGCCCTTGTCCTCGGGCGCGCTGACGATGCGTTGCTTGATCGTCAGAAAATTCCAGTCCGCGAATCCGTATGCCGGCGATTTGACGGTGCGCTCCTCATAGGCCGGCGCGTTGATCAGGATTTCGTTCATCGTCGTGGGGATGAGTTCGAGGCCCTTGCCGCCGTCGATGTTTGTAATCTGTGCGCCGCTTCCCAATTGCTGGAATTGCGTGTCGAACCGAATCTCCTCTTCGAGCCGCGGCGTGACGGTCGCGATCGGCGTCATCCAGTGCGGCTGCGTCGCCTGCGCCTCGTGCACGCGATCGTACCAGTGCAGGAAATAATCGGTGATTGGATCCGTAGGCGAGCCCGCTTCGGTGAAGACCGGCGGCACGCTGGTGTCAGTCGGCATGTCGGCGGCTTGCGCCTTCAGGGAAACGCTCAGGATTACCGCGCTTACGCCGAGGCAAAGCCCCACCTTTCGCGGGGCCGAGCGGTCACCCCCGATTAATCCATTGATTGTCACGTTAAAAACCCCCTGGTGCAAATTATGCGGCCCAGGAAGGAGTATCGCTCCCGATACAGCTTGAGCTCTAAATAATGATTTAGAGAGCGATTGCAGTATCGAGCGTGTCCCAACGGCAACGCCTGCAGCATTATGCAGAAAGACGTCTCTGAGCACGCAACTGCGCGCGCGGTCCGGCGTCCGTCGCGTCTAACAAGTCTCGCAGATGTGCGACGTATCAGGGTAGATCAGCGTCCGCAGATGATTGCCAATGGCGCGCCCAAGGGGAATCGAACCCCTGTTTTCGCCGTGAAAGGGCGACGTCCTAGACCGCTAGACGATGGGCGCACGCGGGTCGCTTCGGGACGGGCGAGGTATAGAGAGCGGCGTCCGCGCTGGCAAGCAGCGACGGCCCTCCTTCCCGGCTTTATGCCTTTCCGGCCCCGGTTTCAGCCGGCGCGAGGTCGAGAAGCCGCAGTTGGACGCGCTCGCGGCCGTTCCACCGGTCGAGGACGAGGCTGCCGGCGAGATGCGCGGCCTGTCCCCGCGCCGACACCAGCGCCCGGCCGAGCGGCTCGTCCGCGGCCCTGAAGACAATGCCTTCGAGGCTCGCGCCATCGGCCGACTGGGCGCGCCAGCGCAAATGCCCCTGCCCGACCGGCACGACATCGACGATCCGGTGCGCGGGAAAGGCAAAAATTGGTTCCGGATTGCCGGCGCCAAAAGGCCCCGCCTTTTCCAGCGCCGCATGGAGCGCGAGATTGGCTCCGGCGGCTGTCAGCGTCGCGTCGATCAGAAGCGCCTCGGCGGCTCGCGCCGCAGCTACGTTTTCCGCAATCGCCGATTGGAGAAATGCCGCGAATTCATCGAGCCGTTCGCGGCGAAGCGTCACGCCAGCCGCCATCGCATGGCCGCCGCCTTTGACGAGCACGCCCGCCTCCACCGCCTGCCGCACGACCTTGCCGATATCGACACCCGGAATGGATCGCCCCGAGCCGGTAGCGATGTCGCCCTCGAACGTAAGGGCGAAGGCCGGGCGGCGAAACTTCTCCTTCAGGCGCGCGGCAACGAGGCCGACGACGCCCGGATGCCAGCCCTCGCCGGCAACGAGAATAGCTGCGCCCTCGCCGGCGCGATCGGCCGCCGCCAAAGCCTCCGCCGTGGCGATTTCGAGCGTCGCGATCTCCACCGTCTGGCGCTCGCGATTGAGCCGGTTCAGCTCCTCGGCGATCTGCTGCGCCGCCAGCGGATCGCGATGGCTCAGCAGTTTGGCGCCCAGCGCCGCATCGCCGATCCGGCCGCCGGCATTGATGCGCGGGCCGATCAGGAAGCCAAGATGCTGCACCGTCGGCGGTCCGCCCGCCCCGGCGATATCGAAGAGCGCGGCGAGGCCGGGGCGCCCGCGCGCCCGCATCAGCGCGAGACCCTTGACGACCAGCGCGCGGTTGAGCCCGGTCAAGGGCGCGACATCGGCGACCGTCGCGAGCGCGACGAGATCGAGCCCCAGCAACAGGTCAGGCTCGGGCCGCGCGGTGTTCCAGAAGTTTTGCGCGCGCAGCAATCGGTTGATGGCGATGAGCGCGAGGAAGACGACGCCCGCCGCGCACAACTGGCCGAGGCCGGAAAGATCGTCCTGCCGGTTGGGATTGACGACGATAGCTGGCGGAAGATGTTCCGGCGCCTGATGATGATCGAGCACGATCACATCGAGGCCGCGCCGCCGCGCCTCCTCGAGCGGCGCATGGCTGGTCGTACCGCAATCGACGCAGACAAGCAGAGTGGCGCCCGCGTCCGCTAGTGCGTCGATAGCCTGGACGTTGGGTCCGTAGCCCTCGAAAATCCGGTCCGGAATGTGGATCTGATGCGGCGTTCCGGCTGCGGTGAGGAAATCGCCGAGCAGCGCCGCCGAGGCCGCGCCATCGACGTCGTAATCGCCGAAAATGGCGATCTTCTCCCCGGCGCGGATGGCGGCGGCGAGACGCGCCGCGGCAGCGTCCATATCGGCGAGGCGCGAGGGGTCGGGCAGCAGACGGCGCAGCGTCGGGTCGAGATAAAGCGCCGCCTCATCCAGCGCGACGCCGCGTCCGGCGAGGACTCGCGCCAGCAGTTCCGGATGGCCATGGACCTGCGTCATCGCCAGCGCCCGCGCCGCTCCGGCGGCATCAAGCCGCTCACGCCACGGACGATCGAGAGCGGAGCGCGTGACGCCAAGCAGCGGCCGCCCCGGCGCAGGCGCGAGATTTGGGATCGAAAGCAGGGGCTGGTTCACGCCCCTTCTTATCACAAGGCCAGGCCGCAAATCAGCGCGGCGCGGCAGCCGTCAACAGACAGTGCGGGGGCCATGGAGCCATTCTCGATGACGGCTCCATGGCGCCTTAATTTCAGGCGTGCGAATGCGCTTCGGTGTGGTGCTTGGCGGCTTCACCGGCATGATGATCTGCCTGCAGACCGTGGCCATGCGCGACGTGGGCGTGGTGGCCGGACAGATGATGCTCGCCCTCTTCGTGATGCTTGGCGGCCTCGCGATGGTGCTGAGCGGCCTTTTCGTGGTGTTCGGCGGCGGCTTGATGGTGCTCGGCTTTGTTCAAAGTGCTCATTATCGTTCTCCCCAGAGGATGCGGCTTTGCCGCCCAGTAAGTGTGCCGGGGCCAGATGCAGGCACGGTGACATGGGCGCGACAGATCAATGAACTTTCATGAGCAATTTCAAAACGCAGACGCCCAACGTTCAATTTCCGCATTAACCGTAAGCTGCACGTTGGCGCTGTGCAGCTGAGCTGCACATTGGCGTTGTGCCGGCGCAACAGCGCGCCGCGAATTCGAGCCAAGCGGCCTGGCGATATGGCGCCACAGGCGTGGACGCACTAGCGTCGCAGAATCGCCCTTCGGACGATGGAATCGCGTCGGCGCGCAACTAGTTCCGCGAACGCAATCCTTTTGAAATCTTTTCGGATTTACGATTTTGCGAGACCTCCGCGCAACAGGCACCGGGAAAACCCTTTGATGAGTGAAGCGGAGAACGGGCAGAAGGCGCCGCGCCCTGAAAAAGCCGCAGAGCGGGTGCGGCTTGCGGAGGCACTACGGGAAAATTTGCGCCGCCGGAAAACACAGAGCCGGGAGCGCGCCGCCGAAGCGAAGGCCAGTTCGGGACCCAAGCCGCCGGCAAATTCAAACGAGGGGGGCTGATGGATCGCATCCGGATCGTGGGCGGACATGCGCTCGAGGGGTCGATCGCCATATCCGGTGCCAAGAATGCGGCGCTGCCGTTGATGATCGCGTCCCTGCTGACGCCGGACACGCTGACGCTTGAGAACATTCCGCGCGTCGCCGATGTCGGCATGCTGCTGCAGATTCTCAGCCACCACGGCGTCGATTACAGCGTCGATGGGCGCCGGCCCGGCGAAGAACCGCATGCCAGCCGCACCCTGCACCTTTCAGCGCGCAATATCGTCGATACGAGCGCGCCTTATGACCTTGTCGCCAAGATGCGGGCGAGCTTCTGGGTCATCGCGCCGCTCGTCGCGCGGATGGGCGAAGCCCGCGTCTCCCTGCCCGGCGGCTGTGCCATCGGCACCCGTCCGGTCGATCTGCTCATCATGGTGCTGGAAAAGCTCGGCGCGGAGGTCGAGATCGAATCGGGCTACGTCCGCGCCACGGCGAAGAACGGCCTCATCGGCAGCGAGATCCATTTCCCCAAGGTCACAGTCGGCGGCACGCATACCGCGCTGATGGCGGCCGCGCTCGCCAAAGGCCATACGCTCATCACCAACGCGGCCTGCGAGCCGGAGGTGGCCGATGTCGCCGCCTGCCTCGTCAAGATGGGCGCCAGAATCAAGGGTATTGGCCAGCCGACCCTCGAAATCGAGGGTGTGGGTTCTCTTCACGGTACGTCGCATTCCGTCGTGCCGGACCGGATCGAGGCCGGCACCTACGCGATGGCTGTCGCCATGGCGGGCGGCGATGTCCTGCTGGAACGCGCCTTGCCGGACCATCTCGAAAGCGCGCTCGATGCGATCAGCCAGGCAGGCGCGGCGATCACCGTCACCAACCAGGGCATCCGCGTGCGCCGCAACGGTGCCGGTATCTCGCCGGTCGATATTTCGACGGCGCCCTACCCCGGCTTTCCGACCGATCTGCAAGCCCAATTCATGGCGTTGATGACCAAGGCCAAAGGCAAATCGCGGATCACCGAGACGATTTTCGAGAACCGCTTCATGCACGTACAGGAGCTGGCGCGGTTCGGGGCGCAGATCAAGCTCGACGGCGACATCGCCCATGTCAAAGGCGTTTCGGAACTGCAGGGCGCGCCGGTGATGGCGACCGACCTGCGCGCTTCCGTCTCCCTCGTTATCGCCGCCCTCGCGGCGCGTGGCGAGACGGTGGTGAACCGCGTCTATCATCTCGACCGCGGCTTCGAGCGGCTGGAGCAGAAGCTCAGCGGTTGCGGCGCAGTGGTTGAGAGAATCTCCGCCGCGAGTTGATCCGGCGCAATTCCAAAGCCTTGACCTTTGCGACCAAGGCCCACACATGCCTTCATAACGATTTTGTGAAGGAGATTGCGCCCATGACGGCCCCGCTGCGCCTGATTGCGCTCGATACTGAAGACCTCGCGATCCTGTCCGCGCATTTACAGGATTCGCTCGTAAAGGTCGGCGACATGACCTATCTGCCGCGCTCCAAGCGCTTCGCCGCCGTCGGCGCGCGCTTCGATTGGATCGCCGAGGCGGAAGGTAAGAAGGAACGCTGCGAAACCGGCTTTCATTTCGAGCGCGTCCTCAAAGTAACCCGCAGCGGCTTTTCGCAGGACGATCCCGAGAAAAAGCTGATGCTGCTCAGCGTCACTTTCGCGGAGACGGACAGCCCGGCCGGGAAAGTCACGCTCATCTTCTCCGGCGGCGCCGCCATCCGCCTCGATGTCGAGTGCCTGGAGGCGCAGGTGCAGGATCTCGGCCCACGCTGGGCCTGCACGGCCTGCCCGGCGCACGACCTCGAAGAGGTCGAGCAGAAGCAGGCGAGCTGAAACGACATTGCACAGCGGTTTGTCGAAAACCGTTTCGCACTTTTCGGCGCGATGCTTTAGGCTGACGGCGCAATGTTCGAAAGCCTCTACCAATCCTTCACCGACCAGGCAGACCGCACACAATCGGCAGCGCGCTTCAACGCCCTGCGCAAGGAACTCGCGCGGCATGGCCTCGACGGCTTCATTGTGCCGCGCGCCGATCGCTACCAGAACGAATACGTGCCGGCCTCGGAAGAGCGGCTCGCATGGCTGACTGGCTTCACGGGTTCTGCCGGCCTCGCCATCGTGCTGAAGGATCGCGCCGTGCTCTTCGTGGACGCGCGCTACACGATTCAGGCGCGCGATCAGGTTGATCTCGCCGTCATCGAACCTGTGGAGCTCGCCTCGATAAGCCCGGAAAAATGGCTGGAGGCCAATCTGCCGGCGGGCAGCAAGCTCGGCTATGATCCCTGGCTGCATACGCCGGGACAGATCGAGCGTTACGAAAAGGCCGCGGGCAACGCCGACGCGATCTCGTCGCCGTCGATCTGAACCCGATCGACGCCATCTGGACGGACCGGCCGGCGCCGCCGCAGGGCGCCGTCAAGCGGCATCCCCCACGACTCGCCGGCGAATCCGTAAAAAAGAAGCTGGCGCGGATCATCAAGGCGCTCGGCAAGACCGATGCGCTTTTTATCAGCGATCCGCACGCCGTCGCCTGGGCATTCAACATTCGCGGCGCTGATGTCTCGCACACGCCCCTGCCGCTGGCCTTCGCCCTGATCCCGCGCGAAGGCAAGCCGAGCCTTTACATCGAAGCGGCGAAGCTCAATGCCGCAACGCGCGCCTATCTCGAAGATTATGCGCGGGTCGAAGAGCCTGCGGGTCTCGATCGTGACCTTGAGCGCCTTGGGCGCGAACAAAAGCGCGTGCTCTTCGATGCCGCGACCGTTCCGGTGAAACTGACGCGCCTCTTGAAGGAGGCGGGCGGCACCCCGGAGATCGGTCAAGACCCGACCGCGCTGATGAAGGCGCGCAAGAACGCGGCGGAGTTTGAAGGCTCCCGCGCGGCGCATCTGCGCGACGGCGCCGCGATCGTGCGCTTCCTGCACTGGTTCGACACCGAGGCGCCGAAGGGCAAGCTCACCGAGATCGATGCGGCGCGGGCGCTCGAAACCTTTCGCCGTGAAACGGGCAAGCTCAAGGATCTCTCATTCCCGACGATCTCGGCCGCCGGTCCACATTCGGCGATCCCGCATTATCGCGTGAGCGAGGCCTCCAACCGCAAGATTTCGCGCGGCATTTATCTCGTCGATTCCGGCGGCCAATATGAGGACGGCACGACGGATATCACCCGCACGCTGGCGGTCGGGCACGCCAACGCAGGAAATGCGCGATCGCTTCACCCGCGTGCTGAAGGGTCACATCGCCATCGCCCGCGCGTTGTTTCCGAAAGGCACGTCGGGCGGCCAGATCGATGCATTGGCACGTCTCGCGCTCTGGCGAGCAGGCATCGATTTCGACCACGGCACGGGCCACGGCGTCGGCTCCTACCTCTCGGTGCACGAGGGGCCGCAGCGCATCTCGAAAATCAGTGGCGTCGCGCTTGAGCCGGGCATGATCCTCTCCAACGAGCCCGGCTATTACAAAGCCGATCATTTCGGCATCCGCATCGAGAATCTCGTCGTCGTCACGCCGGTGAAGATCAAGGGCGCCGAGCGCGACATGCTGGGCTTCGAGACGATCACCTTCGCGCCGATCGACCTCGCGCTTATCGAACCCAAACTGCTCGACGCGGACGAAACCGCCTGGCTCGAACGCCTATCACGCAGAGGTGCGCAAGCGCCTTTCGGCCTATCTCGACCGTGGCGAACGGAGATGGCTCGAGCACGCGACGCGGCCGCTCGGCAGTGCAAAAGCCAAAACGCGCCACAAGGTAAAACATGGCCGCCGTTGAAAACGTCTCCGATACGGCCTTCTGGGTCGCGCATTATCGCGCGCGGGAGAGCGCACGGCCCGATGCGCTCTTTGATGATCCGCTGGCGCAGCACCTCGCCGGCACGCATGGCGAGGCCATCGCCCGCGCCATCCCCGGCGGCGTGATGACCGGCTGGATCGTGTCGCTCCGCACAATTATCATCGATGATTTTCTGCGCTACGCCATTGGTCAAGGCGTCGATCTCATCTTGAATCTCGGCGCTGGGCTCGACACGCGCCCCTATCGGCTCGATGCCCTCGACCAAAAGATCACCTGGGTCGAAGTCGATTATTCCGCCATGATCGCCTACAAGGAGAAGCAGCTCGCGGGCGAGACACCGCGCTGCCGGCTTGAGCGCGTCGAGCTTGATCTTGCCGATTCTGTCGCGCGGCGCGATTTTCTGGCCGGGATGAACGCGCGCAGCAAGAATATCCTCGTGCTGACTGAAGGCGTGCTGCCCTATCTCAGCAACGAGGATGTCGCCACGCTGGCGGACGATCTGCGCCATCAATCCAATATCCGCTTCTGGATCGCCGATTACATGTCATCGCAGGCGTTGCATTTCCGGCGGCGTTTATCGCGGCGGCATCTACGCAATGCCGCCTTCAAATTCGCGCCGGGCGACTGGTTCGCGTTTTTTGGTAGTCGGGGCTGGCATTGCAGCGACATGCGCTATTATTCCGACGAAGCGGCAAGGGTGCGGCGCCCGCTGCATCTGCCGCTACCGTTTCGGATTATGATGTTCCTGCGCTGGATCGTAGCGACGCCCGAGCAAAGGAAGCAATTCGGCAAATTCGCCGGTTTCGCGCTTCTTGTGCCGAAGGCAGACTAGCTTCCGCGCCTCGGCCGCAAGCTTCAGCCAATCCTCCTCGTCGATCGTCTCGATTCCCAGCTCCTTGGCCTTATCGAGTTTTGAGCCCGCGCCGGGGCCCGCGACGACGAGATCGGTATTTTTCGAAACCGAGGATGCAACCTTGGCGCCGAGCCGCTCGGCCTGCGCCTTGGCCTCGTCGCGGGTCATACGCTCCAGCGAGCCCGTGAAAACCACCGTCTTGCCCGCCACCGGGCTAGACGAGGCGACGGCTTCCATCGGCACGACCGTGACATATTTCAGGAGCGCATCGAGCTCGTCCTCATTGTGCTTCTCCGCGAAGAAATCCGCCACTGCCTCCGCTACGACCGCACCAAGCCCCTCGATGTTGTCGATCTCGGAGCGCGCCTCCGAGCCTTCGCTCGCCGCCCGCGCGGCTTTGCGCAAGGCCTCGAATGTGCCGAAGTGGCGCGCGAGCCGGCGTGCATTGGTCTCGCCGACATGGCGGATGCCCAAAGCGAAGATGAAGCGGTTGAGCGGAATTTCGCGCCGCGCCTCAATCGCCGCGAACAAGTTGCGCACCGAGGTCTCGCCATAGCCTTCGCGTTCGACAAGCCTGGTCTTGGCGTGCGCGTCCCGCGCCGCGAGCGTGAAAATATCGTCTGGTTTGGTAATGAGGCCGTCAACGTAGAATTGCTCGATCTGCTTTTCGCCAAGGCCCTCGATGTCGAAGGCGAGACGCGAGACAAAATGTTTCAGCCGCTCCTGCACCTGCGCTCTGCAGATGAGGCCGCCCGTGCAGCGGCGCACCACATCGGCGCTGCCGTCATCCTTCTTCTCGCGGATCGCCGCTGAGCCGCAGACCGGACAGACGTGTCGGAAACTCATAAGGCTCGGCGTTCTTGGGACGCTTCTCCAATACGACGCCAAGAATTTGCGGGATGACATCGCCCGCGCGCTGCAGCCGCACCGTGTCGCCGATGCGGATATCCTTCCGCGCAATCTCGTCCTCGTTATGCAACGTCGCATTGGAGACGACGACGCCGCCGACCGTAACCGGCTCAAGCCGCGCGACGGGCGTCAGCGCGCCGGTGCGCCCGACCTGAATTTCGATATCGCGCAGTATGGTTGTGGCCTGATGGGCCGGGAATTTGTGTGCCACCGCCCAGCGTGGGGCGCGCGAGACGAAGCCAAGCCGTTCCTGCAAGGCGAGATCATTGACCTTGTAGACGACACCGTCGATATCGTAGCCGAGCGATGCGCGACGGCTCTCGATGTCATGATAATGGCGCAGCAGTTCCTCCGCCGAATGGCACAGCGTCGTCAGCTTGTTGACCGGAAAGCCATAGCTTTTGAATTTTTCCAGCATGCCCATTTGCGTTGACGCTGGCATGTGGCTCACCTCGCCCCAGGCATAGGCGAAGAAATGCAGCGGCCGCGACGCTGTGATCGCCGGGTCGAGCTGGCGCAGGGAGCCGGCCGCGGAATTGCGCGGATTGGCGAACAGCGGCTTGCCGGCTTCGGCCTGCCGCGCATTGAGCGCGGCGAAGTCGGCCTGAGTCATATAGACCTCGCCGCGAACTTCGAGCACCGCCGGCGGTTCATGTTTCAGGACGTGCGGAATTTCCCTGATGGTCTTCACATTGGCGGTGACATCCTCGCCTTCGTAGCCATCACCGCGCGTCGCGGCCTGCACGAGATGACCGTGTTCATAGCGTAAAGAACAGGAGAGCCCATCAATCTTCGGCTCCGCCGTAAAGGCGAGCGGCGCCTCGGCCGACAGGCCGAGGAAACGACGCACGCGCGCGACGAAATCCTCGACCTCCGCATCGGCGAAGACGTTGCCGAGCGAAAGCATCGGGATCTTGTGGCGAACCTTGGCGAACTTTTCCGAGGGGGCGGCGCCGACACGCTTGCTGAGCGATTTTTCAGTGGCGAATTCGGGATGTGCCTTTTCGAGCGCCTCGTAACGGCGCCGCAAATCATCATATTCCGCGTCCGAGACGACCGGCGCATCTTCGCGGTAATAGAGTTCGTCATGATGCGCGATCTCCGCGCCGAGACGGGCATGTTCCGCCCGCGCCGCAGCGAGATCGCCGACTGTTGTCTTTGGCTTTTTCACGCGCGAAATTTAGCGCGGAACCTGGCGTGCGAGAAGCCCGTCGCGGCCTCTTCCCGCGCCAGCGCGCCAATCAGTATTTCGCGACCACCGGCGTCGGCGAACCGAAAAGGTCGAAATGATAATCGAGACCGAGACGCGCCGAGTGAAACGAGGTGCGCGATAAATATCCGAAACTGACGCCCGGCGCCGGATCGAATTCCGTCCATTTGGCGGAAACGTAGCTGTAAAGATAGTCGAACCGGACAGACCAGTTGTCAGTGAAGGCATATTCGACACCGGCGCCAACAATATTCTGCTTGCCGATCTGGAAGCGCGCAACCGTGCTCGAACCGCTGTAAGGCCCGACGCTGTAGTAGGATTTCGTCACGCCATAGGGTATGCCGCCATCGATGTAGACCAGCAACCGGTCAAAGGCATAGCCGACGCGGCTGATAATGCCGCCGTAGCTCTCGATACGCGTACCGAAAGTCGCCGGCCCCAGCACACTCGGAGCCGTCCCCGAGCCGTTGATCCCCGACCACTCGCCGAAAATTTCCGTGCCGACGACGATATGATCGCCAACCAAAGGCAGGCCGCTCAATTGATAATTGAAACCGGCCTGCGCGCCGAGGACGGGACCGGATTCGGTCAGGCCATCGCGATCCTGAACGAAGGTACCTCCCTCGGTGAGGGTATAGGGGTAGGACGCATGATCGAGTCCATAGCCGGCGTTACCGCCAACATAAAAACCGGTCCAGCTAAATGCCGGCGGCGCGGGTGGCGCATACACCGGCGCCGATTTGGTATCCGGCAGGTCGGCCGCCGAGGCAGCCGAGACGTCCGCAATCGAGCCGAAGGCGAGAGCGGCAAAAGCAGTGGCGCATTTCATTGCTGACGCGCGCGAGCCGCTAGATCGAAAAAAAACAGAAGAGCCGGTTTGCATTACAATCCCCCCGTCGCCAATTCTATACGTATAAAAATCCCCCGCGACGCCACCACGTTTTTCCTCGCCGAGAAACCTGTTTCCGGCGAAGAAGCCGTCTAGTATTTCGCCGCCACCGGCGTTCCGCCGCCAAACAAATCAAACTTATAATTCACGCCAAGACGCGCGATGTGATACATCATGCGGGTATTGAAGCCGACCCTTGCGTCAGCCGCGGGCGTAAAGCGGTTATAATACGCTTCCACGCAATCATAGAGATATTCGCCTTTGACCGACCAATGATCGTCGATCGCATATTCCACGCCCAGGCCAACCGTATCGACATTGAACGGAAGCCCCGTGTGCGTCGTACGCAGCGAGCCTGAATAGCCATAGGCAGGGATGTTGAAGGACGCGACATTGCTGCCGTAGGTGAGACCGCCGGTGAGGTAGAACAGCAGGCGATCAAAATTATAGCCGACACGCAGGCGCAGAGTTCCGAAATTGTCGAAACGGCCGCCAAAATTTACGGGCGTGCCGCCGTTGGTATAGACCGTGCTCGAGCCGTGCACCGCGCCCCAATCGTCGTCCGCCTCGATGCCGACAACGGCATGGCCGATAATTGGCAAGCCTTCGATCTGATAATTGAAGCCGATCTGGCCGCCAGCGACGGGACCGGTCGAGGTGATGCCGCTGCTCCCCGTCCCTTCGTCATCGGGCAGACGCACATAGTACGGGAAAGCGAAATGATCGAGCCCGGCGCCAGCGTTCACACCGACATAAAAACCGGTCCAGCTGAATTCGGGGGGCGGCGGCGCATAAACCGGCGCCGATTTTGTATCCGGCAGGTCTGCGGCAAAGGCGGAGCCACCGACGCAGGCCAAGACGAGCGCGGCGAAGAAGGCAGCGACCCGGGACGATCCTTCTCTTGAAGTCGCAATCGCAACAACGCCAAGGCACCCGCCCCTCAGAGAAGAGAAAATTGACATTACAGCCCCTCGCCGACCTCCTACTAAAAAAGATTGTTCCGGCTAATTCCACAAGCGTCCGGTCCATGAAAAGGAGCAAAATAGCCACGCTGTTGCATTGCCGCAGCACTCGTCGGCCTGGCGCTATAACCTTCTGATTTGGGAGCGAAAACTTCCGCCCGGCCTCCGCTGAGGTGCGAGGACCGCGTTCACGCAGCCTCCAGCGCCCAAATTCGATGGAAATTTCGCGGCGCGTTGCGGACCGCCGCACGTTGCTGGCATCAGCCTCGGCTGTTCATCAAGCGCCCTGCGGCGGCGCGCGCTTCCGCGGTGATCGTCGCGCCAGCGAGCATACGGGCGATCTCCTCGCGGCGGGCAGCCTTCGTCAGAGTCAGAACCCGGGTCGCGACCCGCGCTCCGGCGCGCTCGAGTCCTTGACGATACGCAAATGTCCGGCCGCCTGCGCCGCCACTTGCGGCGCATGGGTGACGGCAAGAACTTGAACGCCGCTCGCGAGGCGCGCCAGTCTCTGGCCAATGGCGTCGGCCACCGCGCCGCCGGCGCCCGTATCGATCTCGTCGAAAACCAGTGTCGGCGCGGAACCGCGATCCGCCAGGACGACTTTGAGCGCCAGCATGAAACGCGCGAGTTCGCCGCCGGAGGCAACTTTCATCAACGGACCTGGCCGCGTCCCGGGATTGGTCTTCACCCAGAATTCGATCTGATCGATGCCTTCGGGGCTGGTTGTCGCCGCATCGGACTGATGTTTGACGATGAATTGCGCCGCTTCCAATTTCAGCGGCGGCAATTCGGCGTTGACGGCGCGTTCAAGCTCGCCGCGGCGGCGCTCTGCCGCGCCGCCGACAGGCGTCTTTGCCGCCTTGTCATAAGCCGCCGCCGCGGCCGTCGCCGCCTCGCGGAGCTCGCGCCAGCCGCGTTTCGCCGGCTTCGAGTCGCGCGAGATCGTCGCCGAATTTCTCTGCAAGCGCCGGCAGAGCATCGACCGCGACGCCGAATATTTGCGGCTCGCGGCGCGCAGCGCAAACAGCCGCTCCTCGACCTGCTCCAATTCGCCCGGATCATCGCCGGCGCGCACGCAACGCCTCGTCGAGCGCCTGGCGCGCGGCATCGAAGGCGCGAGAGCGCTGCGTCGAGCGCCTGCGACGCCGGCGCCAGCAGGTCCGGCGCCTGCGCCTGACGGCGCTCCAGCCGCCGCAGGGCGGACGCGAGAGCGCCGCGGCGGCGAACCTTCGCCGTCGACCGCCTCGGCCGCGTCGCGCAATTCGCCGCCGACCTTCTCGGCCTGCATCATGGCCGGCGCCGCTCGCGCGAGCAGCGCCTCCTCGCCGGGCTGCAGCGGCAAGCTTGTCAAGTTCGGCGTAGGCATGGGTCAGATAATCGGCCTCGCGCGCGCGCCTGCTCGATCCGCGCCTCTTCGCCGCAAGTTCGGCTTCAGCCGCGCGCAGGCCTCGATAGGCCGCGCGAACGGCCTCACAGCTCGCCGCCAAGCCCGCCAAAGGCGTCGAGCAATTGGCGATGCGCGCTCGGATCTGACCAGGGCGCGGTCGTCGTGCTGGCCGTGAATCTCGACGAGTTCGCGCGCGATCGCGCGCAGGGCCTGCGCGCTGACCGGCTGGTCGTTGACGAAGGCGCGGGTGCGCCCGTCTTCCAGCTGGATCCGGCGCAGGATAAGCGCGCCATCGATGTCGATATCCTGCGCTCTGCGCGGCGGCAAGCGCCGGATGGCTCGGCGGCAGCTCGAACACCGCCGTGACCTGGCCCTGCGCCTCGCCCTGGCGCACGAAGGCGCCGTCGCCGCGCGCGCCGAGCGCGAGCGAAAAAGCATCGAGCAGAATGGATTTTCCGGCGCCCGTCTCGCCCGTCAGCACGGTCAGGCCGCGGTCGAACGCAAGATCGAGCTTTTCGATCAGCACGATGTCGCGGATAGCGAGCTGAACGAGCATCAGGCACCGATACGGCCCTTCGCTGCCGGAATGCCTGCGAAAGCTGGAGCGTGAGAGCTCAAACGCGCTCGAGGCCGATGGCGCACAGGAATAAAGCATGAACAGTGGCGAGTTCGGGCAAGATGGCGTCGACCGCCAGTCTGCTTCGCAGCGCGCGAAACGTCGCCGCCGCTTTAGCCAACGCCATGAAAGATCTTGGAAATCCAGGAGCTCGTATCTTCATGCGGCTGAAGCCGCCCTGTCTGCAACGCGCATAAGCGTCCTTGTACCAGGGCGAATCCGGGAAATTGTGCCCAAGAATCGCCGCCGCCGTCTGCGCCTCGCTGACGATGCCGAGCGCGAGATAGGCTTCCTTCAGCCGCAGCAGCGCCTCCTCGGCATGACGGGTGGTCTGATATTTCGCCAGCACGTCGCGGAAGCGATTGATCGGCCGCGTGTAATTATGCTGCTTGCAGGTAATACCGGCCGATCATCATGTCCTGGCCGGCGAGCTGATCGCGCGTCACCTGCAAGCTTGTAGCGCGCATCGTCGGCATATTGCGACTTCGGAAACTTGTCGATGATCTGCTGGAAGACGATGCGCAGGCTTTCTGCGCCCGGTCCTGATCGCGCGTCACGTCCGGGATCTGGTTATAATAGGACATCGCCTCGAGATAATAGACGTAATCGAGGTCGGGGGCCTGCGCGATAACGGCCAATATAGCGCTGGGCCGAGCCGATCGCGTCGTCGTAATTGCCGTCCTGATATTGCGAAAACGTCTCCATCAGCAGCGCTTTGCGCTCCCATTGCGAGAACGGGTATTGCTTCTCGAGGGCCGAATATTTCTTCGTCGCCTTGTCGTAATCCTTGGCTGTTCATATCGACGAGGCCCTGATTGTAAAGCGTCTCCGGCGGGCGTGTCCGGGAACGACCTTGGTCTGATATTTCTCGCCGCTGAACAAGTTCATCGGGTTAAACGAGCCGAGTGAATTGAGCGAGTTCGAACAGGCCGCGATCGGCAGCGTCAGCGCCAGCAAGTCCGAAGGTCTGCACGCACCGGCGCAAACCAGCCGCGGCGGATGATGCTAGGGCGTGCGAGAACCAAGGCAAATGGCATGAGGACTACTCAACCTTTGGTTCGATAGTCGATGACAGCTTCAGGGTGCGCGATCCAGCGCACAGGAGCGTGATCGCAGCTAAGTCCTCGGACCGATAAGAGGCATTTCTGTGGCAAGCCCTCCGCCCGGCTTCCGACTTCCGCCCGCGGCAGTGCAATATCTACCCTGCGTGGGCATAGGGTGACGCCCGCAGCGACGACGATAAGGCTACGGCCCAAACGGAGTCCAGTGCCCGCGGCAGGATTAGGCGCGCGCAAAATCAGGGCGCGCCGGCACGCCGGCACGCCCGCTATTTCGAAGACGCCCGCGATGACGTCAGTTCGACTGGCGCCGCAAGAAATGCCGGGAATTTCCAATTGCTCTTCCTCGATTGAACGCGCCGGAGCGGTCGCGCGCCCCTGATGCGCGTCGAGCGCCGCCTGGACCTGGCGCGGCGAAGGCTGCTGTGGAAGGCGCTTGCCGTATTCGGCATGAACCGGGCCCGGCTGTGCCAGACGGGGTGCCGGCGCGGCAATGCGCGGCGCTGGCTCGCGCGCGGGCGGCGCAACATGGCGCTGCGGCTCTTCATGCCGACTGACGCCAAAAGCCGCGAGCCGCTCCAGCAGCTCTTGCGGCGTGTCATGCGCCGGAAGTGGCTCGGCCGGCTCACCGCGCTGGGCGCGGATCTGTTTTTGCGCCGGCAACGGCAAGATCCTCGATCTGCGGCATGCGCTGCGGCCGGACGACCGGCAATTCCGCTGCCGGCGGAATGAACGGGCCAGCGTCGAAATGGTCGGGCTCCGGCTCTGCGCAGGCCGGCTCGGCATATTGCTGCGCCGGCGGGCGCGCCGGCTGAAGATGTACGCCGCGCACCGACGCCGGCGCGAAGGTCTGCGGCTGCGCCGCCGGCTCGGCGATAGCCGATCTGCGACTCGGCGATCGGGATCGGCGTCGAGGGCGGGCTCCGGCAGCGAAAGCGCGTTCCTTCGCCGTCTCGGCAGCGCGGGCCTCCGCGCGGGCGCGCAGCCGTTCGGCCACTTCGGCGATCCGCGTCTCGCCGCCGCTCGAAGGCGCGCATTTCGGCGCTGTCGATGCCGGTCGCGACGACCGACACACGCACCATGCCGTCGAGGTTCTGATCGAAGGTCGCGCCGAGAATGATATTGGCGTCTTCGTCGACTTCCTGGCGGATGCGGCTCGCCGCCTCATCGACTTCATAGAGCGTCAGATCATTGCCGCCGGTGATCGAGATAAGCAGGCCCTCGCGCGCCCTTCATCGAAACTTCGTCGAGCAGCGGATTGGCGATCGCCGCTTCGGCGGCGAGGATGGCGCGCTTCTCGCCCGTCGCCTCGCCGGTGCCCATCATCGCCTTGCCCATTTCGCGCATCACGGCGCGAACGTCGGCGAAGTCGAGATTGATGAGGCCTTCCTTCACCATCAGGTCGGTGATGCAGGCGACGCCCGAATAGAGAACCTGATCGGCCATCGCGAAGGCGTCGGCGAAGGTGGTCTTCTCGTTGGCGATGCGGAACAGGTTCTGGTTGGGAATGACGATCAGCGTATCGACCGACTTCTGCAATTCGAGAATGCCGGCTCTCGGCAACGCGCATGCGCCGCACGCCCTCGAACTGGAACGGCTTGGTCACGACGCCGACGGTCAGGATGCCCATTTCGCGCGCCGCGCGCGCGATGACCGGCGCCGCGCCGGTGCCGGTGCCGCCGCCCATGCCGGCGGTGACGAAGCACCATATGCGCGCCCGAGAGATGATCGCGGATTTCTTCGATCACCTCTTCGGCGGCGGCGCGCCCGACTTCGGGCTGCGAGCCGGCGCCGAGGCCTTCGGTCACCTGCAGGCCCATCTGGATGATGCGTTCGGCGCGCGAGGAGGTGAGCGCCTGAGCGTCGGTATTGGCGACGATGAAATCGACGCCGATAAGGCCGGAGACGATCATATTGTTGACGGCGTTGCCGCCCGCTCCGCCGATGCCGCACACCATGATGCGTGGCTTTAGTTCCCGCAGTTCGGGCGCTTTGAGATTGATCGTCATCGTCTGGCCTCTTGACGTTGGAGCGCCTTTAAGGGCGCCCGCTTTTGTTGTCCCTTTACGCCGAAGAACGAAATAGCCGCCGCGCTTATCCGTTCTTCTCTTACCGATTAAAAACTTTCTCTCAGCCAGTGTCCGACGCGAGCGATATAGCCGTGCGTGCCGTCGGCATCGCCCGCGCCGTGCGCCGCCGCGGCCGGAAATATTCGATCTTCGCCGCCTGCGGATAGACCAGAAGGCCGACGGACGCGGAAAAGCTCGGGCTTTTGGCCGATTCCGGAAGTCCTTGAATTCCCAAGGGACGGCCGAGTCGAACCTGCCCCGACAAGATGCGCTTCGCCGCCTCCGCCATGCCGGTGAGCTGGCTCGCGCCGCCGGTGAGGATGAGCCGCGACGCGGAGTTGGCCGCAAAGCCCGAGGCTCTTCAGCCGATCGCGCACAAGTTCCAGAATTTCTTCGACGCGCGGCCTGATGATTCGCACCAGTTGCGATTTCGGCACATGCGTCGGGTGGTCGCCGTCCTCGCCGGCCAATGTCACCGCGACGGTTTCGCGCTCGTCGGAGGCAGAGGCGATGCAGGCGCCATAAAGCGTCTTCAGACGCTCGGCATCGGCAAGCCGCGTATTGAAGCCGCGCGCGATATCCATCGTGACATGATTGCCGCCGACGCGCGAAGCGCATCGACATGGACGAGGCTGCCGCCGGCGAAGACGCCGACCGAGGTCGTGCCGCCGCCCATATCGATCAGCGCCGTGCCAAGTTCGGCCTCGTCATCGACCAAAGCCGCAAGGCCGGCGGCATAGGGCGTCGCGACGACGCCCTCGACCGCCAGATGGCAGCGCTCCACGGCGAGCATCAGATTGCGCACCGCCGCCGCGTCGCAGCTGACGACATGCATGTCGGCGCCGAGTTCGTCGCCGATCATGCCTTTCGGATCGCGGACATTGCGCATGTCGCCGATCGAAAAGCCGGTCGGCAGCGAATGCAGCACCGCCTTGCCCTGCTCTTGCGTCCGCGCGCGCGCAGGCTTCGAGCACGCGATGCACGTCGGATTCCGCGACCGCGCGGCCGCCGATCGCGACCGCGGCGTGATAAAGCTGCGAGCCGATCCGGCCGCCGGTGATGTTGACGATGACGCTTTCGACCTGCACGCCGGCCATGCGTTCGGCCGCATCGACAGCGCGGCGGATCGCCTCTTCTGCCGCTTCGAGATCGACGATCACGCCGCCCTTCATACCGGCCGAGCGCTGATGGCCGATGCCGAGGATGCGGCATCGATGGGTGCGTCCGCGCAAGGCCTCCGGCGTCTCGACCGGGTCGAGCTTGGCGATCAGGCAAACGATTTTCGACGTCCCGATATCGAGCGCCGACAGGACGGCCGTCTTACGCGCCGACAGAGCACGCATACGCGGCGGCTGGCTCATGTGCGGGCGCCTTTCGTTTTCGATTTTGGCGCTAAAGCCGCCGCGCGCGCCGCGGCAGCATTTTCAGTCAGACGGACGAACATCCGGCCCGGAACCCGCAGATCGATCGATAAAATGTCCTTATCGATGACATGATCCTCGCGCTGGAACTGCGCCAATTGGGCGAGCGCCGCCGCGGCACCCACCTCCGGCAAGGCGACCTCGACCTGATTGTCCATCTTCAAGGTCCAGCGGCGCTGGGCGACGAGAATGCCCGCCTTGATCCGCGAGCGCAGATCGCCGGCCACATCGAGCAGCGCCGTGTATTCGCCGAGCCGCGCATTGGCGCCGGTCCCGACGACGAGCGGCAATGTGGCAAAGCGCCGATCGTCATAAGTGTCGATCGGCGTGCCGTCCACGGCGACGATCTTCACGACGCCGTCCTGCTGCCAAAGGGCGAAGGGCTTGCGCTCCTCGATGTCGATCACGACACGGCCAGGATAGAGCTTGCTGATGCTCGCGTCCTTGACAAGCGGCAGCGCCTTCAGCCGCGCGCGCACCTTTTGCACGTCGAGAAAGGGCAGCGAATTCTTCGGGCCGATTCCAGTGACCGCGATGATCTCCTGCTGCAGTCAGCGCGTGGGCGCCCGAGATCGTGACCGTCCGGATGCCGGCGCCCCCCACGCGGGCGAAATAATCCGGCACGCTGCCTTCAGCAGCGACGAAGGCCGAATATTCGCCGCCAAGCCATGAGCCGTAGAAGCCGACACCGGCGAAAAGCGCGGCGGCGGCGAAAAGGCCAATCCCCTGCATCGCGAAAATACGCGCGAGACGGTCGCCTGGCGTGGCGGCGCGGCGCACGGGGGCGCGGCGGCCGTAATCGGCGAGGAACGCCGGCGCAGGCGCGATTTGGGCAATTCCCGCATAGACCGGCGCCTGGGGCTGGAAGCTTTCAAAAGCCTCCTTTACCGGTCGCAGGAGGCGTCTTCCACCATCCATTTGACAAGCTCACCGAACGTCAGGCCGGCATGTGCGGCGATTTCGGGCACAAGAGAAGTGGCGGTCATGCCGGGCTGCGTGTTGACCTCCAAAATCACGAGGTCGCCCGTACCTCCGGGGCGATCGTCGTAACGGAAGTCAGCACGGCTGACGCCGCGGCATCCGAGCGCCTTGTGCGCCTTGAGGGTCAACTCTTGAATAAACTGGTAAATATTTTGTTTAAGATTTGCCGGAAGTTCATGTGACGAACCGCCTGTGGCATATTTGGCGTTGTAGTCGTACCAGCCGCCGTCCGCGGCTTTGATTTCAATAACATCATAGGCTTTGTCGCCGATGACGGCGCAGGTCAATTCGCGCCCTGCGACATAGCGCTCGATGAGCACCTCTTCGCCGTAGGCCCAATCCTCCCGCGTTAACTCCTGGGGTGGATGGGCATGGTCTTCATGGACGATGAGAACCCCGAAGGACGAGCCTTCAGCGAGCGGCTTGACGACATAGGGCGGCGGCAGGACATGCGCACTGGCGGCGGTGAGCCGATCGATCGTCACGCCATCGGCAACAGGAACACCGGCCGCCTTCAGGACGTCCCTGGCGCGGTCCTTACGCATGGCCAGCGCCGAGGCGAGCACACCGGAATGGGTGTACGGGATCCGCAGCATTTCGAGAACGCCCTGGATGACCCCGTCTTCGCCATAGGGGCCATGCAGGGCGTTGAATGCGACATCGGGCTTGAGTTCGGCAAGAACCTGCCCGACGTTGTGATCGACGTCGACGGGTGTAACCCGAAACCCCTGCTCGACCAGCGCCTTGGCGCAGGCCGCCCCCGACCGCAACGACACGTCTCTCTCGGCGGAAAACCCGCCCAGCAAGACGGCAACGTGCTTTTTCATTTTTATATCCGCAACTTATCGAGTGAACTTTCGTTGCAGATCGAGCCGCCGACTTTCCTCAATTAAGCTGAGAAAATACACCTTTACAGAGGCTTACTCGCCTTTTTTCGACAAGATCTTAAAGCCCTGTTCGGTCAGTATTTTCGTCGCCACCTGAGAGGTCAGAAAAGCTTCAAAGACGGCCGCGTTGGCATTCTTCGAACTCGCTACAACCGCCACAGGATAAACGATCGGACTATGGCTGTCGGCGGGAAAAATCGCGACGACCCTGACTTTCGGTTCGGCCTTGGCGTCGGTCCCGTAAACGACGCCGAATTTCGCCTCGCCGCGGGCGACGAGCGCCAGGGCATCGCGCACGTTATTCGCCTGCGCCAGCTTCGGTTCGACCGCACCCCAGACGCCGAGCTTGGTGAAAGCCTCTTCCGCGTAGATCCCGGCCGGGCATGAAGCGACGGTGCAGACGGCGATCTTGCTGTCGCCGGCCAGCGTGGCGAGGTCGAAGCCAGGCTTGATGTCGAGCTTGGTCTTGCCGTCCGCCGGTTCGATCAGCACGAGATCGTTGCCGAGGAGATCGCGGCGCGTATGCGGGGCGAGAAGGCTCTTCTTTTGCAGATAATCGGCCCATTTGGTGTCAGCGGAGATGAAGACATCCGCCGGCGCGCCCTGCTCGATCTGCTTGGCCAGGACGCCTGAAGAGCCGTAGGAAATTGCCGTCTCCTGCCCCTTTTCCTTGGCGAAGATCGGTTGGATGGCCTTAAGCGCAGTCGCCAGGCTCGCGGCGGCGAAGACAACAAGCTTGCCGGACGTCTGCGCACTTGCCCCATCCGCGGGCGTCAGGGCCAAAAATACCAAAGCAGAAAATGCGGCAAGCCGCCGAACGGAGATGGACATCATAACCCCTAAAAGCGCACGAGATTGCATTGGATCGCGGCCCGAGATCCGCAGGCTTTATGCAATGATTAACGAGGGATGCGCAATAATAATCTGTGTACGAATTTATATAGCTTTGCGCAAACCGCCGGCATTGAGCACGGCGATAGCAGCGCCCCGGAACTCCGATGCCTTCGTCCGACCCGCCTCCTTCCGCAGCCCCGTTCATCGACGCGATCAAAGTCAGCGGTGCGGAGACGAAGCCGGGCGCGGTGACCTATCGCATCCTCGATCCGGTGCAGGAAAGTGGCGATAAACGCACTGAAACCCGCAAGCGCACCCGGCTGCGTTCGGGCAAAATCCTCGATGGCACCGGCAAGTTCCTGATCGACTGCCAGATCCACAATCGCTCTGAGCGCGGCGCCCGGTTGATCCTGTTTGCGAGGGTCAAATTACCGCGCCGGATTCGACTCTTCAGCGATCTTGACGGCGAATTGCTGGAAGGCGCCGTCGCCTGGCAGCGCGGACAAAATGTCGGCGTGACCTTTCCTCCCGCAAGCCAGGTTGAATTTGACACCGGCGCAAATCACGGCGCTGCGCAAAAATATCTACGTGGTTTAAGCGCCGGCTTCAGCGCGAGACGATGAGGCCGCGGGTCGTGACGACCACCCATTGACCGTGGCGCTCCTCGATAGCAAGGACGCGGCCCGCCTCCTGGCACTTGCGTCCCGATCATCACACGATAAACCGCATCGTCCTTGCCTACGATCAGAGCTTCGCCGTCCTGCACATAATGCAAGACGTAGGCAGTAATGATCGGCTCGCTGAACCGGGTTCGCGCAGGCGCATCCGGCCGCGCGGCGTCGGGGTGGATGGTGCCGGTGGCCGAGTAGTCGATCGCCGGATGATCTCCCAGCGTATCGGCCTGCGCGACCGGCGGATCTTCCCGATAGCTCGGTTGCGCAAAAATCATCAGATGTTCGAGGCCATTGAACTCGGGCCGCGGATGCGCGCTCATATAGATCGCAAACCCGGCGCAGGCGATGGCTGCGGCCGTGCCGGTGCCCGCCAGCGCTCCGTCGGCCAGAGAGGTCTGGCTCAGGTGCTCCTGCAGCCGCCGCCAGATCGACACGCTGCCAGAAGCACGCAGGAGCTCGCGCACCTGCTCGTCCGTCGGCTCCCATTCCCGTTTCGCTTTGCCGCTCATCTTCAGCCGCCCTCAGTCCCGCGCCGGGCCTTTTAGCCCACGAACTCGCGCGCCTCCTTGAACGACGTGAAGCGTCGCAGTCCGAGCAGGGTCTCGACCTCGATCGTCCCGTCGCCGAAGAGGACATAGGGACGGTCTTTCAGCCGGCCACGCTGGACAACATTGGCGGCCGGTTTTTTGCGGGGAGCAGGAACAGGCGCCTCGCTCGGGCGCGCGGTCCGCTCCAATACTCTGTCGAAGAAGCTGTTCAGGGCGCCGAAACCGGTCTGCAAGGCACCGAGAACCGCCAGCCCGAAGCCGCTGAAGATGGTCGCCTGCGCAATCGCCGTCATGTCGAACGGGAGCTTATGCCCGAAGGCCGAGGCATAGAGCGCGAGCGCCGGCGCGCCCGACAACAACAGCGCCCATCCGAGCGCTACGACCATGAAGCCGATCCAGGTCATTCGATCAAAGACCATCACATCACCCCTATTTCAAAACCAAGCTTCAAAACCACCCCGGCCCCGCGCATGTCGCGCGCTCACCGCAAAATGTCGCTCTTCGGAAAGAAATTAAACTCCTGGACGAGAACATCCTTGACCACCTCGGCCTGAAGCCGCTGGTTGACTTTCTGCGCCAATTCCTTGGTCAAGGCGTTGACGTCATATTTTTCGAGATGATGGAAATCGAGGCTCGTGTCGGAATAGATTTTCCGGAACGTTTCATCGAGCAGATAGACGTCCGGTAGCAGCGCCTCTTTCACCAAACTCTGGTTATAGGTGTAGCCGAGCTCCGCGACGACATAACCCTGTACGGCTCCGTCGGCGATCATCGGAACATTGATGACCGGAAGCTTCTTGTATTCGAACGTTTGGCCGGGAGATCCGGACTCCGGCGTCGCCGCCGGATGGTCGAGCTTCATCGAGACCATGGCGAAGCTCGCCCCGGCGGTGAGCAGGCAAATCCAGGCGCAGCTCGCGATCAGCTTGATCATGATTGCTCGTATCTGCGATAGATCGAAGATGAGTAGGTGCCGTCCGATTCCTCTGTCTCGATCGCCCGGGCGATGAGCGCGCACACCTGCCGTACGGCCTTGAGGTGAATCTCCAGCGTCGCGAGATTGCGCTGGAGTTTGGCGCGCAGGCGCTCAAGTTCAGCGCGCATGCGCGCGTCACGCGCCTGCGTCCCGAGTGCACGCATGGTGCGATCGAGTTCAAGCAGCGCATGAGTTTTGCGATGATTGAATTCGGAAAAATCGACCGGCCGGTATTGCTCGAGTGTCGCCGTTTCCAAATCGACCAGCCGCTCGATCCGCTCGACGGTCTGGGAAAATGTCTCGCGCAGAGCTGCCTGGCGCGCTTCGTCAGCCCCGGGCGCCTCGCCGATCCGTCTCGGCACTTTGTTCGTTGAGGAATCGGCATTGCCATGGGGCGTCACGAACGTTTGGCCGCGGACAGGGGAATGAACGCCGTGTGCAACTCCCCGACCGGATGCGATGTGTGATGTGCGTGCTTGACGTGCTTCGGTCCGATGCCGAGATCGAGAGACTTCGACAGACTCGTGCCAAGCTCCTGCGCCAGCATCGAGCGCCACATGCCGGCGCCGGCCTCCTCGCCGAAAAATTCGTCGCTCTCGGGAAGCATGTTTTCGACGAGGTTACCGAGCAACAGAGCGCCAATGCCCTGATAGGCTTTGGTCTCTGCGATGTCCCTAGCCTTTTCCGGCGTCTCGTTGGCGAAACGCGGGCTGGCAATGGCCGCCAACGGCGCCTGCCCCGACGCTTTGGCGTCGCTGAAAACATCAGCAAACTGCGTATCAGCGGTGCCACGATCAGCGGCAAGGCGCGAGAGCCTCTCCGTCGCCATCGCGGATTTCGCGGGATCGGCGGCGCGAACGACGTCAAGCAGGATGTCTGAAGGCGGATTGATCGACACGCAACCACTCCCTCTGCGCGTAAGGCGACAGATCACATGCCGAAGATGGGCCACCTGGCTTACGGGAGGCTTGCGCCCTTGCGGTTCATCTCGGCGTCGATGACGGCATCGAGATCGCGGCGCTCCTCGGCGCGCCGTTGCTGCTCTGCCACGGTCTCGAGCGCGCGCTCCACCTGCCCCGCCCGGCGGCGACATTCGAGCAGAACCTTCGCCTGCTCTTCGGCTTGCTCGGCAAAGCGCCGCTTGGCGCGGCCAACCGCCTGCAGCTTGTCGGCGAGCGTCTTCATATAGCCCGGCGTATAGATATGATTCTCGTCGAGATAAGAGACGAGCCGCGTTTCGGTCGCTTCGGCGCTTGCTTGCCGACGCTGGAGGGCGACGAGTTTCAGCTCGCCGATTCGGCGAATGTCGCTCTGCACATTCAGCATCCGGCGCAGCGTATCCAGTCGCTTCTGCATCCTAGCCCCCCGCCAGCCAATTCGAGAATCCCGCCATGAATATCCCGATGATCTGCTTGAAGGTGAAATAGAAAAGCACAATGCCGCCGGCAATGGCGAAGGGAGTTGTGATAAAATAGACTTGGATCTGCGGTGTCAGCTTGTTGGCGAGCCCGACCGCAAGATTGAAGACCAGACCGAACAGAATGAACGGACTGGCGACTCGCAGCCCGAGAAAGAAGGCTTTCGATAACGTGTCCGCGACCTGGATAAGCCCGAATTGCGGGCCGAATCCCGATTCGACTGGCAAGCTGCGATAGGACGCCACGATACCGCGTATGACTTCGAGATGCAGATCGGTCACGAAAAGCAATGTCGTGGCCAGGAAGGTCAGAAACTCAGTTATTGAGGGCAACGGTTCGGCTTCGTCCATCGGAACGCCCAGCGCGTTGGTAAGACCGATCTGCATGGCGACCGCCGTCCCGAGCGTCTCCAGCGCGGCGAAGAAAATTCGCCCCATGAGCCCAATGAGGCCGCCGATGAGCAATTCCGAAATGATGAGCCGTAAAAGAGAAAGCGCGGAAACGTCGCCGACGAACTTCTCGATCTGACCGCCAAGGAACGGCACAAGCGCGAGCGTGATGGCGAAGCAAAGGAACAGCCGCACCACCATCGGAACCCGCGGGCTGGAAAAACCCGGCATCAGCATCAGACAGCCGCCGATGCGGCAGAACAGGATGAACGCGGTCAAAACCGCGTTCGCACCGATCCCGTTCACGAGATCGTACCCAGCGACTTGATCTCGACTCCCCTGGCAATTTCAAGATGCGAGAGAACCGGGAGCGTCGCGAACAGGCGCTCGATCACCATGCGCACGTAGGGCCGCGCCTCGGGCGTCGTGACCAGCACGAAGGCATGGCCCTTGTCCATGCGCTCGCGGATCGCGACCGAGGCCTCGTTGCCGAACTGCTCGACCATGCCCGGATCGAGGTCGAATTCGATGACATCGCCCTTGGCATCGCGTTTCAGGCTTTGATGGAAGGCGAGATCCCATTTGTTGCCGAGCCGCAGAACCTTCAGGACGCCGTGATCGAGCAGATCGCCGCAGATCTGCTGCGCGATCCGCATGCGCACGTGCTCGGTGACCTGCTCCGCCCGGCGCACATGCGGCGCGATTTCCGCGACGGCCTCCAGAATCAATTGCAGATTGCGGATCGAAACCCGTTCGGCAAGCAGCAGCTTCAAGACCGCCTGCAGGCCGGAATAGGAAATCTGCGAAGGACAGATGTCATCCAGCAGCCGCTTGTATTCAGGACCAAGCCGGTCGAGCAAGGCGCGCATGTCCTTATAGGACAGCAATTGAGAAAGATTGTTACGGATGACCTCGCTCAGATGGGTAAGCACCACCGACATGTTGTCGATCGCCTCGAACCCCTGGCGCTTCAGCTCGCCGGCATAGGCCTCCGACACCCACATCGCCTTCATGCCGAAGGCCGGCTCGCGCACGTCCTCGCCGGGCAGATCTGGCTTGCGGCCGTCGCCGACGACGACGAGGAGATAGCCCACCATCATCGTGAAAGATGCGACGACGGTGCCGTGAATCTTGATCTGATACGTCTTGGCCGGCACCGTCAGACTGTCTGAAACTTTGATCTCCGGAACAACGAAGCCATATTGCTGGGCGAATTTGCGTCGCGTTTTGGTAACGCGGTGCGCAAGCTCGCTCTGAGCTAACAGCAGACGGGTCGCAAGCTGCTTGCCGAGGCAGAGCTCGATCTCCACCGATTTCAGCGATTCCTTGACGGATTCACGGACCTCTTTCTGCGCCCTTTGCTCGGCCGCGGCCGCCGATGCGCTGTCCGCGGCCTGCCTGCGCGCGAGTTGCGCCGGGATCGCATAGCCGGCGAATGCCATCAGGCTGCCCAGCAGCGCAAAGGGAAAGAACGGCAGTCCGGGGATTATGCCCAGAACGAACATCAAACCGGCCGCCACGAACAGCGCCTTGGGATATTTCACCAGCTGGCCGAGCACCGCCTGCTCGGCCGAGCCGCGCGTGCCGCCTTTGGAAACCAGCAGACCGGCCGCCAGCGAAACAATCAGCGCCGGAATTTGGGTGACAAGGCCGTCTCCCACCGACAATTTGGTGAAGACATCCGCGGCTTCCGAAAGCGGCATGTCGTGCCGCGTCGCGCCGATGATAATGCCGCCGAAAATATTGACCGCCAGAATAATGAGGCCGGCGATGGCGTCGCCGCGGACGAACTTCGAGGCGCCGTCCATCGAGCCGAAAAAGGCGCTTTCTTCCTCAAGCTCGCGGCGGCGGTGCTGCGCTTCCTTCTCGTCAATCGTGCCGGAGGACAGATCGGCGTCGATCGCCATCTGCTTGCCGGGGATGGCATCGAGCGTAAAGCGAGCGCCGACTTCCGCGATGCGCGTCGCGCCCTTGGTAATGACGATGAAGTTGACCGTGATGATGATGGAGAAGACGATCAGGCCGATGACGAAGTCGCCGCTCATCACAAGGCGCGAGAATCCGCCGATCACATAGCCCGCCGCGGCCGTGCCTTCCGCACCATTCGAAAGAATCAGCCGCGTCGTCGCGATATTCAGCGAAAGCCGCAGCAAGGTCGCGACGAGCAAAACAGTCGGGAATGACGAGAAATCCAGCGGCCGCTGAATCCACAGCGCGACCATGAGGATGAGCACTGCGAGTGCGATGGAGAACGCGAGCCCAATATCAATGATGAACGGCGGAATCGGCAGGAAGAAGACGGACAGGATCGCAAGAATGCCGGTCGCAAAACCGATATCCCGCGAATTGCCCCTTTGCTCAGGTGTCAAATGTGCTTCGGCCGCTACCCCCGCCATGATTCACCTGTCGCCCGAACGCCGCTCAATAGCCTTTTTCGATCCGCGAATACACATGCTCGGTGAACACATATATCTGGCCGCCGATGAAAGAGGCCGTCACCGTCAATGCCGCAAGAACGACAATGATCTTCGGCACGAAGGTCAGCGTCGCCTCCTGAATTTGCGTCAATGCCTGAAAGAGCGCGATGCCGATGCCGACGATCATCGCCGCGCCGACCGCGGGGCCGGACACGAGCATGATCGTCCAGATCGCCTGACGGGCCAGCTCGAGCGCGTCCGCCTCGTTCATCGTCAGTTGACCGTCAGGCCGGTCGGCAGGGCGAACGACGTCCCATCGCTCAGTGTCGTGGATGTCGCGGCGCTGCTGCCGGTCGTCAGATCAACGGTGCTGCCATCGGCGAGGGTCGCTGTCGTGCCGCCGTTCGATCCCAGGTTGACAGACTCGACGACGCCGGTCGCCCCGCTCGACGAGGTCACCTTCTGGCCGATCATCTGCTCGGCTTGCGTCAAGGCGTTCGAGGTCAGCATCGTATCGAGTTTGGAGTTCGTTTGGATTTGCTGCTCGACTTGCGAAAACGAGGCCAACTGACTCATGTATTGCGTGGGGTCGGTCGGGTTGGTCGGATCCTGGTTCTGCAATTCGGCCACCAGCAATTGCAGAAATTGATTATAGTTGACGGTGGCTGCCCCCGCCGTGCTTTGCGTGTTGGAAGAGCTTGACGATTTTTGCGACGTCGCAGAGCCCGTTGGATTGGTTGCATCGACAGTCATGAGAATCTCCCTTAGGCAGCGGCACCCGCGACGGGCTCTTTGATTTCGCAAAGAACCTCGGCTTCGATGGGCAATAAAGTGCGAATGGTCTTCAACGCATCGAACTTCCGGTTTTCGGCGACGAGTTGCTCGACCGTTTTCAGTCCGGCCAATATCCGGGGATCGAGGAATATCCTCCGGCTGTTCTCGAGCGCTTTATCGAATAACTCCGTCGCCGCCGGCGTATCGGCGGGATTCATGAGCATGATCTGCACGATGAAGTAGAGTTGGCGCAGCGGCGTCGTGACGTCGCCGACGTTCATCACATGCGCTTCAAGCAGGAAGGTCGCATCGTTGAGCAGCTCGAAGGAGACCTTCCGGTCCACCCGCAGAACCGCGCCGTTAATGTAGAACTTCTCTCCGGCGCGCAGCGAAATCCGCATTTGATCGCCTCACTTCAATCCATCGCAGATGATCGCGCAGATTTCGATCAGACCGCCAAAGTTATCGCTCTTGCCGAGCCGCATTCGATTGATCTCGTTCGTGATCCAGATGCCAATCGAAATCAGCTCGGCGCGCAGCGCATCGGGCAGATCGTTTTCTGGCCTGGCGAGATCGTCGATGAAAAGATGCCAGAGTTTGTTGAGGTAGTTGAGAGCTTCGGCGGCCTCCATCGACTTGACGCCCCGCTGCTGCGCGAGCTCAAGCAATTCGATCGCACGCTGCATGGCAAGCCACTCGCGCGCGCGCAGAGTTTTGTGCGCAATCATCCAGAATCTCTTTGTAAGAGAATTGGTACATATTCGTAGACCACCCTCAAAAAATGCGCGTATTTTAGAGATATTTTACCAAGCTGAGCTGCGATAGCTGTGAGGTCAGGGAATAGGCCGTCTCGATCTGCGTCTGCAGATTTGTGACCTCGGTTGACGCCTCATATGGATTGACGCTTTCGAGATTCCCGACCTGCGTTGAAAGCACACTCATCTCGACCGACATTTGACTATTGGCAGAGGTGATATCGTTCTGAACGCTGCCGACAGACGTCTGGATACTGGTGAGACCGGAAGTTCCGGCATTGAGGAGATTCTCGGCATTGGTCTCAAGGGTCTGAAGAGCTGAGCTGCTTAGATTGTCCGTTCCGAGATCAGCCAGCATCGTATAGGCCTGCGCCAGATCCTGGAACGCCGACTGATTCGCGCTCACCGAGGTAGAGACCGTCAACGACGGCGAAATCTCGCTGCTCGTCGTCGTGTCGGAAGCCGAAGACCAATTCGACGTCCAGTTCGTACCCTGGAACAGCGGGGCGAACTTCGTATCGAGAAAGTCTTGCATCTGACTGGCGGTTATATTCGCAACACTCGAGCTTGTTTGCGAAAAACCGAAGTAAGATGAAAATGCCGAGCTCACAGCGGATTGGTTCGCCGAGCCGGCACTGTAGTAATCCGTAATCGGCGCAACAGAGGTGTTGGTTCCGGAAAAAAGATAATTGCCACCCTCGGTCGTGTTCAATCCTGAGATCAGGGACTGCAGCGCGCTTTGCGCCTGCTGCTGCAATGACGTCGAGACGCCATCCTGACTGCCCGAACCGATCACCGATTGCAGTAACTTTTGGGCGGTCGTTTGCAAGCTGCTGAGCACGCCTTGCGTCGTGCTGAGACTTGTCGCGGTGAGATTGTTCGTTGTGGTCAGGGTCTGCAGCAGGGATTCCTGCGACCGCAAGCTGATGTCCTGCGACGTCTGCGCACCGAGCGCCACGCCGACATCCGCATATGTGCCGGTCGAGACTTCCTGCTGCGCCTGGGCAAGGTTGCTCTGCGCCGTAAGAACGGACTGGCGCAAGGCGGAGGAGATCGCATAAGAGGAAATAAACGAGCTCATGCCACGGACGCCTGGTTTATCGCTGTGGTCAGATCCGAGAACATGTTGCTGATCGTCGTCAGCAGCTTCGCTGTAGCCGAATAGGAATTTTCGAGATCGAGCATCTGGGACATCTCGTCATCGAGATTGACCCCGGTCGAATTCGATAGCGCGGTGGTAGACGTTGACAGCAACGTGCTCTGATAAGCACTTTCCGACTGCACGTTTTGTTGCTCGGCATCGAGCCAGCTGACCGACGCCGTTGCATAGCCCGAAAGCGTGTTGCTGGTTCCAATGCCGCCGGCACTGGAAAAACTCTGAGCCGCCGAAAGATTAGTCAGATACTGCTGCAGATGCGTATCGTAGCTGGCCTGGTGCGATGTGTTATAGTTGAAATTGATGCCGTTGCCCAACAGCGTGGCGGTACCGCCTTGGCTCGGATCGACCGCGGCATTGACGGTGATGCTCCCGGCAAGACCCGTCACCTGCGCCGCGGTCGGCAAGGCAGTACTCGAACCATCGGTGAAGAGCCCCGCAAGGGTCGAGCTCGAATTGCTCGGATCGGTCTCGGCGAAGGCGCTGATCAAGCCGTTTGCCGTCTGATCGAGCTGCGACTGGTAGGTGACGGTGACGTTATCCCGCAAGTTGGCGAGTCCCGCGAGCGCGCCCGTCTGGATGGGCATCGTCGCGGAGCTTCCTGTGACCGGAATGCCGTCTATATAAACGGCGTTTCCGGTAGTCCCCGCGGAATAGGTCTGCGTTGGCTGGAAGGTCACGGTGCTCGCGGTGCCGTTCTGGAACAGAGTCACCCCGCTGTCGGTGTAGATCGACATGTCATTGTTCGCGCCCGTGCTGGTGGTGATGCCGACCTGCTGCGAGAGCTGGGTGAGGATCGAATTGCGCGTGTCGAGCAAATCGCTGACATCGGCGCCGGTCGCGGTGCCCGTGACAATCTGCTGGTTGACGCCCTGAAACTGCGTCAGGAGCGAATTGATGCTCGAAACCGAGGACGCCATTTGTGAATCGGCATCCTCGCGCACCTGCTGCACGGTTGTCGTCGCATTGTTGAGCGTGCTCGCAAGATTCTGCGCATCCGTAACGACAGCGCTGGCGAGGCTGCTGTCGGACGGCGACGCCTCATATTGCTGAAGCGCATCGGTCAGATCGGTGAGCTTCTCCGCTGGAGACGTATCCGAGCCCGGTTCGCCGACGATTGTCGCCAAGGTAGTCAGGCCGCCGGAAAGCGCCGACTGCGTCGCTGACGCCGCCGTCGCGCTCAGCACGTTGGAGAAAACGGCCTGGTTCTGCGCATTTGTGACCGAGGCAACCTCGACGCCGCCATCGGCCGTTGTGACGACATTCGCGGTCTTTTGCGAGAACCCGGGACTATTGACCCCGCCGATATTGCGCGACACCAGCGCCAATTCCGCCGAGACCGCGGCGAGAGCAGACTGGGTAACGTGCGTGGCGGTCGTCAGATTCATGACACGGACTCAAGAGATGAGGAATGCCCGCAGTTACTTCAGCAGATTGACGAGCTCACTGAGCATATCAGAACCGACCTGGAACGCCTTCGAATTGGCTTGGTAGGCGTTCTGCGTCACGACCATATTGGTGAGCTGCGTCGCAAGATCGACGGTCGAGGATTCAAGTTCGGAGCCTTTGATAGAGCCGAAACCATCGGAATTCGCCGCGCCCAGCGTGATAGCACCCGAATTGGAATTGGGCTCGAAAACGTCGCCGGCCAGCGAGGCCATGCTGTTGACGCTCGGGACCGTGCCGAGCGGAATTTGATAGATTGGCGTGGTCACTCCGTTGGAGTAGACCTCGGAGAGTACGCCACTGGACGATACCGTGACACTTTCGTACGTCCCGGGCGCATTGCCGTTCACCGTCGACTGCACGGAAGTCGAGGAAGAAACCTGCGTGAGGCCGGAAACATCCAGGCTCATCGTCGACCCACCCGGAACAGCAACCGAGATCGACGTTGGCGTGCTACTCAAGGCGCCCGTCGTCGAATTAAATGTCAGGCTCTGCGTCGCAAGCGGCCCGCTACTGTAAGGAAAGCCGCCGCCCGAAGCTGCATCCGCGGCGTTATAGACGTCCATCTCCCAGGTGTTGGCGCCCGTCTTCGTCGTATAGACATTCAGCGTCACCGGGTTGCCGAGGTCGTCATAAGCAGTAACCGGAGTCATCGACGTATAGGTGGAGCTGGCGCTGTTCGCCGCAGGCAGCGTTCCAGAGTCTACGGACGCAGCCGAGTCAAGGTTGCCCGTCAGCGTTCCAGAAGTCGAAGCGACCGGCGGCGAAAGGCCCGAAATGGAAATTTGTACCGGCTGGAGCTGATCCAGGGAATAACTGGCCGGCTGCGAGGAACCGGAGCTGATCGGGTAGCCCATCAGCGTATAGCCGGAAGCATTGACGAGATTGCCGCTCGCGTCGGGCGCGAACGAACCGGCGCGAGTCAGGTAAGTCTGACCGCTGGCATTTTCGACAACGAAGAAGCCATTGCCCTCGATCGCCATATTGGTACTCGTCGAGGTCGAGGTCGGATCGCCCTGTTGCGCGATATTATAGTTGACGACCGTCGCGACGCCGCCGGCATTATATTCGCTGGTGCTGTATTCGTTGAGCATATCCTCGAATTGGGTCGAGGCCTGCTTGTAGCCTGTCGTATCTGCGTTGGCGATATTATCGGAAATCGTCGAGAGCGCATTTGCCTGCGCCGACATGCCCGACACACTGGCCATCAATGCACTGTAGAGACTCATCGCCAATTCTCCTCATCCCTTTGACAGGATTTAAGGGCAAACAACTTGTGTGGAGCTTGCGCAGGACGCATCCGGCGCAACACGGCGCGAGGCGAGAATCACGCAAATGAGCGCACGCCGCCGTCGGAGCCGGATAAAGGCCCTCGCGCCCGTTTGTGCCATACTGGAAACATCGCGTCAGACGACGCAGGACAAGCCGCGCGGCCGCGCATGGGCGGCACGCTGAACTATTGAGCGTCCGCCAGGCGATAGCCGAGGTAGCGCACTGAATTTATCGGATCGTATCCGAGATGACGCCGCAGCTTCTTGCGCAACTTGCTGATGTGGCTCTCGACGACATTCTCCTCGACGTTGTCGTCGAAGATTCCATAGATCGAGTTGAAGATTTGCGACTTGCTGACTCTCCGGCCGCGATTGGCGACGAGATATTCGAGAATGCGCCGCTCGCGCCGCGGCAGCGGCAGAATATTGCCCCTGATCTCGGGATCGCGGCCATCGAAGAAGACCCGCATCTCCCCGACGACAGCGTGATCCTGCTCAACCTCAAGCCGGCGGCGGATTGCCCCGACGCGCGCAAGAATTTCACGCACGTGAATCGGCTTACGCACCACATCGTCGACGCCCGCGGCGAAGAGACTCAGGGTCTGCTCCAGCGACGGCGCCTCGTTCATTGCAATCACCGGAGCGCGCGAACGCTCCCAAATCATTCTCGGCAAGATCTCGCGATCACGGCAATCGCCAAGCAAAAAAGCCTCGACTGCATAGAGATCGGCATCCGCGACTGTCTTGACCCATTCGCGAAATTCGTCGCTGCAAAAACGAGCGGCAGATACACCTTCACTGCCGAAGCGACATGCGTAACCAGCGGTCACCATATCCCGCTCATCCACAATCACCAGCACGGAATCGCCCCCCAAATCAGTTGTTTAGCCCCTTTAAACTGTTAGCTAAGTCTTAACTGACGTCAAACGTTAGTGTTGCGTTTTAGGACAAATGGCAATTCCGGAATCAATTTGAATGCATATGTGGTTGGAATGGCTCAATGCGTTGAGTGGCCTCTGCGTGTGAGGCGTCGTCATAGAACGCCATCACGTCAGCGGCAGAAGCCGCGCGCCGAATCCGTCCATTGACCGAAGCCGCTGGCGACCATGTTGCTGATGACTGCGCAGACATATTGCTTCTGCGCCGGGTTATTGTCCGGGCCGGCGTGATAGCGCGCAGCCGCAAGAGTCCAGCTTCCTTCCTGCGTTCTCAGATCGCGCAAATAGCGCGCGGCATAATCGACATTGGCGTGTGGATCGAACATTTCTGCAACCGAGCTGAAGTGGCTGCCGTGGTAATAATGGTTGATCTGCATGCATCCGATGTCGATCAGCTTGGCGCCGCGCTGCTGCGCCTCATAGAATCGCTGAAGCGCTTCCTCCGAAGTCTGCGGGAATATCGACGGCCCCTCGATATTGAGGGCATAGGGACTGAGCGTCCCGCGACGGCCGGTCTCCGTCAGGCCGACGGCATAGAGCACGCCGAGCGGCACCCCATATTTTGCCGCGGCGCGGGTCATTTCGCGCTCGCAAGCGAGCGGCTGGGGCGCGCCTTGGGCGCCGCTATATATAAAGACCAGCGCCAGCAGAGCGCCGAGGCGCAGACCGTGCCGTTTCATAGGTTTCATTGCCGCTCTGCCGTTGCGACTGACGTTGAGAGGAACTGTTGGAGCCGCCGTCTTGGGGCTGCGACCCGTTATTGCCATAGCTACTGCCTCCGGAAGTCTGTCCGGACGAGTTCTGTCCCGCGGCGCTCTGGTCGGCGAAGCTGTTGGCCGTGCTCGATGATGCCGCGAGGCTGATATCGACGCTGGCAACGGTGTAGCCTGTATCGGCCAGCCGATCGGTGATCTCCTGTTTGTCTTTTTCCAGGAGATCGCGGGTCGTGCTCTGGCTCGCCTGAACTTCGACCTGAAGGCCACCGTCGGACAGATTTAGCTTCACATTCACCGTGCCGAGATCTGCGGGCTCAAGTTGTAAATCGAGAGTTTTGACCGCCGAAAGGGCGGGCTGCGCCGCCGCAAGCATCGCGCCAATGTCGGTGGCCGGCGTGGCGGCCTGGAGCGATGACGCACTGGATGAATCCTGTCCCGCCCCGTCCGGCGACGTCACAAGCGGCGCCACCGCATTGGCGATTTGCTGCGCCGGCGAGAGCGACGCCACCGGCGCGAAATACGTCGCTTGGGAGACCACTTCAACCTTGGTGGACGACGCGCTGTCCTCGGTGGAATCCGATTTGCCCGTCGCGCCGTGCGAGGTCAGCGAAATCTTGGTGATGGCCGCTTCGTCGGTAACTGACGAGGCGGTACCGCCCACAGCGCCCTTGTCACCCGCAGCCGAAAGCGATCCCGAATCGGCGGTGACGGCTTGCTGCAGGTTGGCCGGCATGACATTCGCCGTCGCGGCGAGGAGAGCGCCGGCAGTCACATTCGCCGCCGGTTGCGGCTGCGTCTGAGAGGAATCTTGCGCCGCACCGTGGCGGCGCTCCCGCGTATTCGAGGATTGTCCGCTCTCCGGCGATTTTTGCCCCACCGAAGTCAAAGCGGCCGACGACGAAGCGGTAGAAGAAGTGGCCGCGGCTTGCGTGCTCTCGGCATCGTTCGCCACCGATATCGGTTGCGGCGCGCTCGCCTTGAGCGGAACAGCATTCGACCGCTGCCTTTGGGCGCTGGAAGATTGCGCTTGGGCGGCGGAGGATTGCGGCCGGGAGGCCGGCGTCGCGTTTGATGCAGCGCCGCCGGCCTTCTGCTCCGGCGCGAGCTCGCTCGCCGGCGTCGACGCGGTCGTGTCCCGCGACGGCACGGCGCGCCCTGCCATGCCTGAAACAGCCGCAGCGGCGGCAGTGATCGGAGATTCGGCGGATAGACGCGCACTGAGAGCCGCGGCCGAGTTTTGCCCTTTGGTCTTTGCCGATGTTTGCGAGTCGGCCGGCACCTGCGATGTCTGAGGTGCAACGGCCTGTGTCAGGAGCGTGAGTGCATTCGAATGAAGCGGGTGGCTCTGTGCCCCGCCCTGCCCGGTGAGCGCGTCCGCGGTCGAAGGCGAATTCGCCGGCGCTTCGCTCTGCTGGCTCAGCCCCGTCAGCAATGTCTCAAAAGACTGCCCCTTCGGCTTAGCCGCCGAATCGCCACCGGTCTTCTGTTCGGATGCAACAAGAGGATTGGAAGCGACAAGAGCGCCGGAGAAGCCGCTGATGTTGTTCATGGCTCCTCCTCTTTGTCGATGCCGTCGGAGTCGGCGAGCGCCTTCTGCGCGGCGTCGATCGTCGAGTCGCCTTCGCTCATCACCGTCTTGAGCGCTTGCGGCGCGGATTCCGCCGCGGTGGACGAGCCGGCCCGCGGCCATTCGTGAATTTGGCGTGAAACGGACAGCGCAGCATCGCGCAGCGTGCCCTCCTCACGCGAGAGGCGCGCGGCGTCCACAGCATTGAGCAAGCCTTCGCCACGCCGATAGCCGGGCGTAAAAATATCGGCAGCGCCTTCGTAAAGTCTGGCGCGACAGATTTCCGCCGAATCGGACGCCGCAAAGCTCTCGGCTCTCGTCGCGGCGAACTGCGCCACCGCAATTTTCCCGGCGAGAACCGACGCCCGCGCGATCATCAGATAGATGTCCAGTTGATCGGCGGAGTTGAGGCCACTCAGGGCATCGTCGATCTGCTGCAACTGCGCCGAATCGCCCGATATATTCAGCCGTGCCACGGCATAGGAGAAATGTTCGCGGAAATTATCGGCGTAAGTCGATTTATTGAAACGCCGGATATATTCGCCAGAGAGGCTCATGAAGCGATCGAAATCCCCGGTCGCGTTGACGAGGAAAATTTCGCGCCGGAGGGCGGCCTCCTCGACCAGTGTTCCCGGCGCGAGGACGCGGGCAAGATCGAGGAGCGCCACGGCTTTCTGGGGGCTTTTCTCGGCCATGAGCCCCGCCTGCACCAGGGCGACGTGGCCGCCGACGATCGGATCTAGAGCGCGCGGATCGATATTCCCGAGCAAATCCCTCGCATGCGCCTCGTGCCCTTCGGAATAGGCCAGCGCGCCCTCGAGAAGCGCCTTCTCGTCGGCCGGACAGTTGCCGCTGGCAAGAACCCTTTGTGCCACGCGCGGCGCGCCGCCACTGAGCACGTAAGTGACGACGGCGTTGACATTGCGCGGTTCGCGCCAGACGGAAGGATTGTAGGACAGCAGACGCCCCGCGAGTTCCGCCGAGAGGCCGGGAATGGCGGCACGCGCCGCCTTATTTCCCAGAACGATCTGATCCTGCAGCGCATGCAGGGAGCGCACGAGTTGATATGGCGGCTTCGAGGCCGCCGACGCCGCGCCGGGGCCGATTGTCAGAACCGTGACGGCGAGAGCGAACGCGCGCAGTCTCATGACTTCTTCGCTTTCAAGAAGATCTCAATGCGTCGATTTTCGTCGGCGAGCGGGCGGCTCGGAACTTTCGGCCGCCGGTCCGCATAACCCTCGATCCGCAGGATACGCTTCCGGTCGATACCGCCGCGCGTGAGCATGTAATAGGCCATCTGCGCGCGGTCCGTTGAAAGCCGCCAATTGTCGTAGGTTCCGGAATGATAGGGGCGCGCGTCGGTGTGTCCGCCGATGATGATATCGCCTGGCTGCTTCTTGAGAACCTCGGCGATTTTCTCCATCACGCGCACGGTCTTGCGCTGCGGCTCGGCTGAGCCAATGGCGAACATGGCGAAATTGCTCTTATCGGTCAGGCTGATCAAAATGCCTTCGTCGGTAGCCTTCACCTCGATCGCAGGCTCAGCCGTATCCTTTGCAGAGGAAGCGATGAGATCGGCGATCTGTTTCTGCAGAGTTTGCGCGAGGGTTTGGGCATTATTGAGCGGCCGCTCTTGCTGCATCTGCGCTTTATCGGCTGCCGGCGCAGGCAGCTGTGCAACGGGCTGCTGTGCAACGGGCGGCGGCGATACGACCGGCGGGTGAGCGGCGGCCTGAAGCGAGACCGGCGGCGGTGCGCTGGCCTGCTGCGGCGCGGCCACGCGTGTCGCGGGTGGATTGGCCGCAGACGTATTAGCCGGCGCAAGCTCGTCGGCCTTGCCACCATCGGCTTTGAACGGATCGCTATAGACATCGGGCGTCGTGCCGCTGCCGTCGTTATCGGCAGATTGGTCGAGATGCTCGTCCGTCGCGGCCTCAGCGCTCGAGCCGCTGCCCGCCGCTATTTCGGCAAGGACCGCATAGGGGTCGCGAAACAGCGCCTCCTCGGAATGGGTCGGCACGGGCTCGGCGGTCTGCGGCCCGTGATCCTCCGACTGCGCATCGCTCGGTCCTGCGGCACCATCGGATGTCCCGGCAAGGCTGCCGTTCTTCCTGACTGCATCCTTGGCCGATTTCGGGAAGGCCGCGCCATTGGCAGTGCCATCTGTCCCCGGCCCCATCGTCGGATCGTGGACACCGCGCTTGAGCGTCGACATATCGACGAGATCGACCGGATTGAAATAGCGCGCCAGCGATGCCTTGGTCTTTTGATTTGTTGCATTGACGAGCCAAAGGACGAGAAACAGCGCCATCATGGCGGTCATGAAATCGGCGAATGCGATCTTCCAGGCGCCGCCGTGCGGCTCATGCGAGCCCTCGCGCGGGCGCTTGATGATGAGGATTTCGTGCTTCTCGTCAGCCACGTGCCCTAGTCCTCGCTGCCGATCAAATCCGTCCAGGCCTTGAGCTGCGTCTCGATCGACGTCGGCTCGGCGCAGACGCTGACGTCGAGGCCCGTCTGTGCGACATATTCAATCGCCGCCGGAACGGCTTGAAGCTCGTCGCGCAAAACCGCGACAATATCCTCGGGACCGGCGATCCTGATTTTCATCTTGTCGGCGCTGCCGACGATCGTGCGAATGTTCTCGACCAGTTTTTCGGTCATCCGGCGACGGAGCGTGGTGAGGATAAAGGGCCGCAGGACTCGCGCGACGCTCTCGGAGAGCCGCTCTTCCATCGCGGCGAGACCGCCGGTGAGCTGTTCGCGCAGGCGCTCGCCCTCCGCATAGGCCCATTGCTGCCGAGCCTCTTTGAGTTCCGCCGCGAAGCCTTCGCGCGCCTGCGCCAGTTCCGCCGCGAAATCCGCCTGCGCCGACGCGAGCCCCTCGGCGCGCCCTTCTTCGCGGGCGGCGTCAATCGCAATCTGGGGATTTTCTTCCGGGTCTTCCGGCCATATCGGCGCGATCTCGGTCTCCGGCAGGAACGGCGATAGCGGCGGCGCAATATCTCCGAGCGGACCTATTTCGACGAGATAATCCGCGACCGGCCGCGCCATCAGACCGCGCTCCTCTGGCGCATCCAAAGCTTCAGAATATTGACTGCCTGCTGCTCGTCGAACTCGACGATCTGTTCGAGGCGCTTCACCGGCGTGCGCTTGGCGCTGTCGGCCACGTCCTCGATCAGATTCGGCTCAATCGCCAGCGTCGGGAAGGCCGCCATGCCTTCCGGCATCGACAAGCCGGGCTCGGGCAGAACGATGCTGTCCGCTCCGAGATAGCCCGCCGGCTCCGCGAGGGCGAGTTGCGGGGATGCGGTGAACGCCTTGACCGCCGGCCGCACGCCGAACCAGATCATCAGCAAGGCGACAAGAAGGATGACGCCGCCGTTGATGGCTGTGCCGGACTGACGCGCCAGCAATTCCTGCCAGCCGGGCGGAGGCACCGGGGCGAGATCGCGGCCGGTATCAACAAATTCGACCGCCGATACCTTGATCGTATCGCCGCGCGACTGGTTCGCGCCCGCCGCCGAGGCGATGATTTGCTGCAAATCGGCGAGCTGCTTGGCGATCGCCTCCGGCGTGGGCTTGCCGCCGATCGCGGCGGCGAGGCTGGCCCGATTGACCAGAACCGCAACGGAAATGTGCTCGACCTCGAAGCCGCCGCTGATCGTCTGGATCGTCTTGGAGGAAACTTCGTAGTTGGTCGTCTCCTCGCGTTTCTGATTCTCCTCGTTCGACTGTTTGCCGCCGTCGGCATCTGTTTTGTTTGGCGGCAGGTTTTGCGTCACCGTTGTCGGCGTCTGGCTTGTCGAATTCTGCGAGGTTTCGTTCGACCTGACGACACGAACCGAGCGCTCGACCCGCGATTCCGGATCGTAGACCGTCTCCTGCGTTTCCTTCTTGTCCGTGTTGATTCGGGTGGCAACGCTGATCTGGAAATTGTTGAGGCCGAAGAAAGGAATCAAAGTTCTGCTGATATTGTCTTGAATTTCCTTGGAGAACGTCTTTTCAAGCGAGAGCATCTGGCCGGCCCCGGTCTCGCCGGAGTCATCGCCCGAGGCGAGCAGCATTCCATCCGTGTCGAGCACGGTCACTTCATTCGGCTTCATGCCAGGGACGGCTGCGGCGACGAGATGGCGAATGGCTTTGGCGACCGAAACATCGTCAGGGATCTCGGTCCGCACGACGACCGAAGCCGATGGCGGCTGGCTTTCGCGGCGGAACGAGCCGTCGTCGGGGAGAACCAAATGAACCCGCGCGGCCTTGACGGCGCTCATCAATTGAATGGTGCGCGCGAGTTCCCCCTCCAGCGCCCGGGCCCGCGTCACCTCCTGCATAAACGAAGTAAGCCCAAGCGAACCAAGCTTGTCGAAGAGTTCGTTGCCGGCATTGGGGCTATTGGGAAGGCCCTTTTCAGCCAGCAGCATGCGCGCCTGAGCCGTCTGCCCGAAGCGCACATAGACCGCGGTGCTGTCCGCGCTGACATCGAAATCGATATTGGCTTCCTTCAGCGCCGAAGCGATGCGGCTCACATCATCACGATCAAGACCGCTGTAGAGGAGCTCCTGCGACGGACGGCTGAGATAATAGCCGGCAAGGCCCGTGACCAGAAAGATAGCCAAGCCCGTCACGCCAAGGCCGATGAGCCGCCGTGTCCCGAGCTTAAGAAGATTGTCCCAGACGCGCTTCGCCTGATCGAGCGCCGCCATCCCCGCCTCCGCTCCCGCCTCATCGCAATGTGCGGTGCCAAGCTTGCGCGGAGATTGCCCGAAATGAAAAAGGCCGCGCCATCGAAACGGCGCGGCCGACTTTGCGAAAGAGGCGTATCGAAAATTACTGGAACAGCTTCAGGATGAGCTGGGTGTTGGAGTTGGCAATCGCCAGCGCCTGGACACCGAGCTGCTGCTGAACCTGCAAAGCCGAGATCTTTGTCGAGGCTTCGTTCATGTCCGCGTCGACGAGAGAACCGACCGCAGCCGTCAGCGAATCCGACAGATTCGAGATAAAGGTCTGCTGGGCGGTGACATTGTTTTGCGCTGCGCCGACGACGCTCGCCGCTGTCGTGATCTTGCCCAAAGCGGTCGAGACATCGGTCAGCATGTTGCCGATATCGCCGGACGTGCGCGGTGGTGACGTCAAGCGTCAAGATCGAAGCGGCTGTGTAGGCGGTACCCTTGGAGCCAAGAATACCCGTCGTCGCGCCGGTAGAGGCGGTTTCGAAGAGAGCCGTCGAGCCGGTGTCGATGGAGATGAAGCTCGCACCCGACTGCGTGTTGTAAGACGAAAGCAGTTGCACCGTCCCGCCGGACGTCGCCTCGAGGAAGTTGACGCCGTTGACATTCGACGAGCCGCCGATGCTGAGGAGCAATTGCTGCTGCTGCGAAATATCGGTCTGGGTCTTGGCCAGGTCGGCCGTATCGCCCTCTGCCACGAGATTCTGAGCGGTCAGAAGATCGTTCTTGAGGTTGTCCATGATCGAGACCGACTGGTTCAGCGCCGCGGTCATCGTCGACAGCATCGAGGCGCTTTCGGAAAGCGAGCTCGAAACAGCGCCGAGAGAACCGACCTGCGTGTTCATCGTGGTGGCGATGGACCAATAGGCGGCATTGTCCTTGGCGCCAGAAATCGCCAGGCCGGTCGAAACCTGATTCTCGTAGGTGTTGAGGGTCTGCTGCGTCTGATTGAGCGCAAGAAGCGCCGTCATAGCAGACGTGTTTGTGAGAAGATTACTTGACATTGATGTATGTCCCCTGTGTTGGCCAAATCTTGCGGGACATACCGGATTTTCCGGTACGACAGGGCGGCCTGATGCCTTTGGGTTGCAAATCCCAACCTGCCGTGTGGGCAAAATTAACGAGAAAACCTTTCCCGAAACTTAAGCGACGGCCTTCGCAACGACGCTACCAGGGAATTCGCCCATAGCGGGCAATCAATTGCCGATACTCGCTCTGACTTTCCGCGGCCGCCAGCGGATTGGATGCGATTTGATGCATGCCCGAACCTTGATGCACGGTGCGGCGCACCAACGGCCGGGAGGATAGATGCCGCCGGACCGTGCTCATCGGGCCGCCCTGCGTGAGGACATTGGCGATCCAGGGACGGACCTGCGCGCTGCTTGGCAGATTTATCGGTGCCGTCGCCTCGACGAGATGGACTCTCCGCGCGCCGCTCAAAGCCAGCCGGCCAAGCCAATCATTGTCCACGTGCCAGCGCAGCAATTCATCGAACGGCCCCACCTTGCGCCAGAGATCGGCTGCCATGATCCAACCCGAAGGCGTCGGAAAATCGTTGACCCGAACGCAGCGCTCTTCGGCATCGACCTCAAGCTGATTCGACGAGACGAAATCGCAGGTCTCAAGACAGGCAAGTGCCCAGGCGAGAAAGTTCGGCTCCCATTGGTCGTCGTCTTCAAGCAAGGCGATGAAATGGTGATTTTGCGATGCGGCGGCATTTGCGGCCGCGTTGATCGCCGCCGCCTGCCCGCGCCCGCTGCTCCGCGCGAAGGTGACATCGGGACGCGCGCCAAGCGAGGATGGAATCTGCGCATCGAGATCGATGCCGATGAAAAAGGCGAGACGGAAGCCGCGCGGAATCGCCTGTGCGGCCGCCGCTCCGATCGCCTGCTCGACGAAAAGCTTGCGCGCCGTGCCCGCGAGGCGCGACGGAATGACGACGGCGATGCTGCGATCAGCCGGCCTTGGCATGAGATTCCCTCGCCGGAACGGGCGGATGCGCCGTGAGCTTCATCTCCGGCAACGCGCCTACGAATTCCTGAAACACTTCCGCAAGCCGCTGCGGAACGAACAGGATGTCGAGATAATAGAAGCGCGGGCGGCCGGCGCTCGTCTCATGCGCCTTGTAGCGCGCACCGATGGAGATCAACTCAAGGACGGTGTTCCATTTATCGATCATCGCGCCGGCGCATAGGCAGAAGCCGAAATTGTCGAAGGCGGCGACATAGGGGAAATCTTCCGACAGCTCCAGCAGATTGCCGCTCCAGGCCGAAATGTCGGCGCCGTCGTCGATCTGCGCCTCGACCCAGAGCATCGGCTTCCAGCGCTTGAGCCACGCGAGATTCTGGCGGATCACCACATGATCGTAGCCATCGACATCGGTTTTAACGAGATCGACACCATCCGGCGCGAGATCAGCGAAGGTCACGCGGCGCGGCTCCAGCAAGGTCTGCAACTGCCCGCGATGCCGTAGCTCCCGCACATTGCCGGTGCCGTTGACGGCAGCGATATTGCCGCGATCCTCCTCAGCCCCGACAAAGCCCCAGACGATTTCGCTGGTCGCGCCGAGAACGGGGTTTCGCGCGGCGTTGAATTCGGCATATTTATAGAATTCGAGTGCCGCATCGACGGAGATGGACTTCGTCAGTTGCACGCCGCTGAGCCGCATCAAGGCGATCGTATCGAGAATGTTGGCGCCGATGTCGAGGACGGTGGCTGCGCCGACGAGCCGATTGAAAACGGTCAGGAGCAGAGGCAGACGCCGGTCGTAAAGCGGGTAGCTGCTCAAATACTGATCGAGCTGATGCGACTGCGGTGCGATCAATTCGATTTGCAGCGGGCCGTTGCCGAGCCGGATGGTTTTCTGCGCGCGGCCGTTGAGGCAATGCTGCCAGGGCGCATTGTTCCGTAGCCCCGGAAAAATGTGGAGCTGGCCGCCCCGCCGCCTTATGTCGGCATTGTAGCTCACGTGCTCGCAGGTTTCCTCGCCGTCGGAGTCGAGGCCGACATAGCGCGCATCGAGGGCGTAGACGAGCCGGTAAAGCCCAAGGCCGCCGAAAGCCGAATCGACCGCGATCGGCGCGGTGGTCTTCGCGATCGGCACCTGCCGGTCGCAGATGAGAGTCTGGAAGACCTCGGCGCGGCGCTCGTCCGGCGCGGCGCGAACCGCCTTCCAGCAATCGCCCGGACTCCAATGTTCGTGCCGCAGCGCGTAGATGTCGTAATAGACAGGATCGGAAACGGCGAAGACGCCGGCATTATCCGGCGCGCAAAACAGAAATTCCATCGCCCCCCTGAAACCTTCGGACGAGATGGTACCGGCATTCACCTCGTCGAAGTCCAGTAAGCACAAAGCGTCATAGTCCGAAAGGCCCTGCTCCCGGATGGAGTCTAATATCCGATTGCGCAGAAAGGCGATGCGCTCGGTGCGTTTTGGAAGCTGCGCATGAAGTCCGTCGAAGCAGAGGATATGCGCGTTGACGCGCCCTTCGCACCAATTCGCCAGGATCGCCTTGGTGGCATCGGCCGAATCGTTTTCCGCAAACAGGAAAAAGGCCTTCTCCGTGGTCGCTGCGAGGCGCGCGCAATTCGCCAGCACTTGCTGGAGATGCGGCGCGCAATCCCTCACGCAGCCCGCGAAAATAATCGATCCAGCCATAGTCTTTACCTTTGTCTGCGAGGAGGCGCGGTCAGCTGTAGGAGCGCACCAAGCTGCCGATCAGCATATTCCAGCCGTCGATCAGAACGAAGAACAGAACCTTGATCGGCAGCGAGATGACCGAAGGCGGCAGCATCATCATGCCCATCGACATCGTCAGCGTCGAAACCACCACGTCGATAACCAGGAATGGCAGCGCGATCAGAAATCCCATCTCAAAGCCGCGCCGCAGCTCCGAGATCATGAATGCGGGGATGAGAATGCGGATTTCGACCTCGGACGACGGCTTGGCGTCCGGCGCCGGCTTGATATCCGGCGGCGCCAGGTCTTCAAACAGCTTCAGATCCTTGTCGCGTACTTGCCGCATCATGAACACGCGGAAGGGCTCTATAATTTTCGGAAACGCGACCTGCTCGGTGATCTTGTTATCCATCAACGGTTCGACGCCATCCTCCCAGGCGCGATCAAACGTCGGCGCCATGACATAGAAGGTCATGAACAGCGCGAGACTGATCAAAACCAGATTCGCCGGCGTGCTCTGCAAGCCCAGGCCCGATCGAAGGAAGGATAGCGCGACGATGAAGCGCGTAAAACTCGTGACCATGATCAACAAGCCCGGCGCGAGCGAGAGCACGGTCAGCAGCGCGACGAGCTGGATGATGCGCGCGGCGGCGCTGCCGCTGCCCTGAGGGAGCAATGCGTTGAGGTCCGGCGTCTGGGCCATCGCGGCCGCTGTCGAGACGAACAGCAGGGCCAAAACAAGCAGCAAGCGCTTCACTGCACCACCAGGGTTTGAATGATCAGTTCCCGAACGTGCCCTTGCGAGCGGATAACCGCGCGCTCAGTCAAATCTTCCCGCAAATGCTGAAGTCCGCTCGCGCCGCCGATCTGGGCAAGCGATTCAGTCTTCATGAAGCCGAGAAGGTCGTCGGAAATTTCGGCGGCGAGCACGTCCGGCTTCATATCGGGGTTCGCATCGACAACAATCGCAGTCTGAAGGCGCACCCAAGTATCAGGTGGATCGGCAAGATTGGTGACGATGGGAGGCAAATCGATGAGTTTTGTAGCGGAAACTACCGGCGCATCGGCCGTATTCCGCGCGCTGCTGCGCACGGTCGAGACCATGACGAAGCCAAGCATCCCGCCGACAAGGATAGCGAAGAGACTCAGCCCTGCCATGGTCGCGAGCCACGGGACCAAAGCCGGAAACGTCTGCGGCTCTGTCGCCGCAGATGCCTCTCCTTCTAATTCGTCAGCCTCAGCCATCGATCATGCCCGAATATCCTGTGTCAAAGCGGCCGGAACCGATCGAAAATCTGCTGCCCCCATCCGGGCTGTTGCACTTCCATCATGCGGCCGCGACCGCCATAGGAAATGCGCGCCTCGGCGATCTTGTTATAGGCGATCGTGTTTTCCTTCGAGATATCGCGCGGGCGGACGATCCCAGCGATATTCAACACGCGCAGCTCGTAATTGACGCGCACTTCCTGTGAACCGCTGACGATCAAATTGCCGTTTGGCAGAACGTCGGTGACGACGGCGCCCACCGACATTTGAATCTTTTCCGAGCGGTCGATCGAGCCTTGCCCCTGCGCGTTGGACTGCGAGGTCACATCATATTGCGGATACCATTGCGTCTGGCCGTTGCTGGTCTGCACCTGATAGTTGAGACCGCCCTTGACCTCGCCATTCATGCTGCGATCCGACGAATTGCCGAAGACCGCACTGTCGTTGATCGAGATGTTCACGGTGATGACATCGCCGATTTTCGAGGCGCGCGGATCGCTGAAAATGTCGGCGTGGCTACCGTCCCAGATGGCCCCCCGGGTATTGCGCGCATCCGCGGCGAAGATGGACGTCGGCATCGGCGCAACGTCCGCCGAGAAGTCCCGTGCCCACGGGGCTCATCGACGGCTCGCGCCCAACTTCCTTGATATCGCCGGCACAACCGGCCAGCGGCAACAGCGCGATTAAGAGCAGCAGCAACCGCATCAGGATTTCTTTCCGTCGCCAAGATTAGCGCCAACCATTTCGTCGGTGAGGTGCGCGGCGCGCGTGGGGTCCATTTCCCCGAGAATCGCACTCGCGCTGCGGGTATTGAGCTTGCTGAGCACGGCCGCGGCCGTCTCATCGTCCATCTGCGCGAGCTCATTGGCGGCAGCCTCGGGCTCCATTTTCGAATAGATGGCGACGACCTGGTCGCGCGCTTTCTTCAGCGCCTCGTCGCGCCTGTGCAGCCAGTCTTCATATTCCGCACGTTTGGCTTCGAGCTCGGCAATTCGCTGCTGTAAACGCGCGTCGAGATCTTCAAGCTTCGCGGCCTCCCAGGCGACGCGCGCCGCGCCAGCAGTGGAAACATTGTTCGTGCAGAACATTCGCACTTCCGGCAGCGCCCGCGCGGCGCGCGTGCGCTCTTCCGCCCGCATCCGAGCTTCGGCCTGACGCTTTTGCGTCTGGACGTGCAGATCGATTGGCTTTTCTGCAACGCCTGACGCGGCACCGCCCTGCAGCGCGGACAAATCGCCTTCGCTCGTGGCCCGCGTTTGCCCGAGCGCGGCCGCGATCCAGATGCACCACAAAAGAAGGGCGAATGAAACGTGCCGCATGTTCCAGATCCGCAAGACCCTCTTACGCGCCCGCCGGGCGCCGCCGCGCGAAATCGCGCCGCCTTTCGCACCGGCGAGAGTGCGCGAAGAAGCTTGTGCCGGGCTGGCTGGAAAAGCTTATTCGACGACGAGATCGGCCTGCAGCGCACCCGCTGCCTTGATCGCCTGGAGAATGGCGATGATGCCGCTCGGCTTGAGGCCGATCTGGTTGAGGCCGGCGACCAAAGTACGCAGGCTGGGCCCATGAACGATGGCAATCGTGGCATCCGGCTGATCGACGTTGATCTGCGTATTCGGCACCACGACCGTGCGGCCATGCGAGAATGGCGCCGGCTGGGAGACTTGCGGCGTCTCCGTCACGCGCACAGTGATGTTGCCGTAAGTGACAGCGACCGTCGAAATCTGCACGTCCTGGCTGATAACCACGGCGCCGCTGCGCGCATCCATCACTACGCGTGCGGGCATATCCGGCTCGACATCGAGCTCTCCGATCTCGGCGATGAAGCGCGCCTTGTTGACCTGCGGAGGCGGATCGACATCAATCGAACGCTGGTCGCGTTGCCTGGCGGCAATGCGACCATAACGCCCTTTCGAAAACGCATTGATCGCGTCCGCGACCCGCGCCGCCGTCGCGAAATCCGGATTCTTCAGTTCAAAAGTGAGCGGGCCGAGGTCCGCCAGATCGCCAGGCATGGGTCGCTCCATGAGCGCACCATTGGCAATTCGGCCCGCTGTTGGTACATTTTCGGTGACGCTTTCGGCCTGCCCCTCAGCCGAATAGCCGGAGACCGCGACCTGGCCTTGGGCGATGGCAAAGGTCTGCCCATCGACGCCGTTGAGCGAAGTCAGCACCAGCGTGCCACCCATCAACGACGTCGCATCCCCCAAAGAGGAAACGGTCACGTCGATGCGTGTGCCCGGCGTGACATAGGGCGGCACGTCGGCGGTGACGAGAACGGCCGCGACGTTGCGCGTGCGCATCGCCGTGCCGCGAACATTGATACCCATGCGATCGAGCATGGATTGCAACGCCTGTTGGGTGAACGTCGAATTGAGCAACGTGTCGCCGGTATTCTGCAGGCCGACGACAAGGCCGTAGCCCAGGAGCTGGTTATCGCGTACGCCCTCGATAGACGAAATATCCTTGATGCGCACTGCGGCCTGAGCGCCGAAGGCGGCCAGACAAAGAACCAGAACAAGGCCGAGACGAATCATCAGCCGCCCACCCGCACCGATCCATCCGCCTGCACAATTCCCGAAATCGTCAGCCCGCTATCGAGATTGCGGACGGAGATGACGTCGCCGTCCCCGCCCGCCTGCAAGGCAGCGGCATAGGTTTCGATCACGAGGCCGTCTTGTTCAAAAACGACCCTGACCTTCTGGCCGTCGACAACGAGCCGCGGTTCACCGACGGCATTGAGCGAGATCGGGAGGCCGGGGAGCAAAGTGTGCCGGGCGATCTTGCCGATAAGCGCCGCGCGCGAGTCGATCGCCGCGCCGCGCATCGGACCGCCGTCGCCGAAATCGCGATCGACGATGGCGTTTTCCTTGATGATATCGCCCGGATAAATCGTCACCGCCGGAACCGGCAAAACATTGCCGGCATAGGCCGCCGTCGCAAAAAGTGCCAAAATTCCGGACAGCGCCAAACGACGCCCGCCCCAGCCCGGCTTGGAAAAGCGCCCCGCTTGCCTGCTCATCCGTCACCCCATGTTTTTGGTGAGCGTCTGCTCCATCTGATCGGCAGCCTGCACGACCTTCGAATTCATCTCATAGGCGCGCTGGGCGCTGATGAGATTGGTGATCTCTTTCACGGGATCGACATTCGAGGCTTCGAGAAAGCCCTGGTTGATCGTGCCGAAACCCGGATCGCCGGGAATGCCGGCGACCGCCTGACCGGAAGCCTCGGTCTGCTCGAAATTGTTGTTGCCGACCGGCAGAAGGCCACCCTCATTGGCGAAATTCGCGACCGACAACTGACCGATCTGCTGCGGCCGCGTCTGCCCGGCGAGCGTGACGCTCACGACGCCAGTCTGATTGATATTCACGCTCAGCGCATTTGTCGGCACGACCATTGCGGGGCTTACGATATAGCCATCCTGGGTAACGATCTGGCCATTCTGATTGGTCGAGAAATCGCCCGCGCGGGTATAAAGCAGGGTTCCATCCGGCGCCGTCACCTGAAACCAGCCGCGGCCGCTGATCGCGAGATCGAGCGGATTTCCCGTGCTGTTCATTGTGCCCTGGATTTGCAGATTGCGCACGGCCGCCGTGCGGACGCCAAGACCGACCATCGCGCCTTCGGGCACCGCCGAATCCTGCCCGCGACTCGAAACGCCCGGCAGCCGCTCCGGCTGATAGATGAGATCGGTGAATTCCGCGCGCGAGCCGCGAAAGCCGACCGTATTGATGTTGGCGATATTGTTGGCGATGACCTCGACATTCAGGCTTTGCGCCGCCATGCCCGTCGCCGCGATGGAGAGTACCGTCGATGACATTTCCTACCCCTCAAATCGACATGCGGCTAACTTCTTGATAGGCCGAGACGACCTTGTCACGGATGGCGACTGCCGTTTGCAGGGATTGCTGCGCATCCATCACGGCCTTCGTCACATCCTGCACGGAGGTCTTTCCCTGCAGACCGGAAATCGCCGTTGCCTCGCCGACCTTCAGCTTACCGACGGCATCCCCCGTAACCTGCGCGAGCACGGAGCCGAAATCCGTCGCCGCCGGCGCGGATACGGAGCCGGAACTGGCAACCCCCGGCACGAGCGAGGAGATGCTATCGGCGGCGCCGGCCGCGACGGATCCCAGAAGCGAAAGCGCAGGAATCATCAGTTGTTCCTCATGAGATCGACGGTCATCGTGTAGAGTTCGCGCGCCTGTTTGACGACCTGAATGTTGGCGGAATAGGAGCGGTTCGCCTCACGCATATCCGCCATCTCGGTTATGAGATTGACGTTCGGGAGCTTGACGAATCCGCTCGCATCCGCGGCGGGATTGCCGGGATCGTACTCGACACGATACGGTTCCTTGTCGAGGCCGATGGCCTTGACCTTGACGAGATCAAGGCCGCTCGCCTGATCCATCTCATCCTCGAAGGTGACCAGTTTGCGCGTATAGGGATTGCCGCCCGGCACCGAAGCGGTGGACTCGGCGTTGGCGAGGTTTTCGGAGATGACGCGCATCCGCGTCGAATGCGCCTCAAGGCCGGAAGTCGCAACTTCTATCGCGGCGTCGATCGGATCAATCATCATGAGCCCTTCACGCTGACGGTGTACATCTGGGCGAAAGCCTTGACGATCGCGGTATTCATCGAATATTCGCGACTGACCTCGTTCGCCTTCAGCATCTCGCGCTCCATGCTGACGGAATTTCCCGATGGCGCCACTTCCCAGGGCGCAGCGTCCTTCGTCGCATCGTCGGCGTTGAGCGGATCGAGAGCCATGTGGCCGGGATTCGTCGAAACGAGATCAAGTTGCGTCTGGTCATAAACGGACTTGAACGGCGCCACATCCTTAGCGACATAGCCTGGCGTGTTCGCATTCGCGATATTCTGCGCCACGACCGCCTGCCGCGTCGCAAGCCAGTTCTGCTGCGTCGACGCGAGATCAAAGAGGTAGATCGGTTCCAAGATGTCGCCCGCTTATCAAGTCCTGCAAGAATCCTGAGGCGGGAAATCTTGCCCCAGGCTGGCGGCCGAGCCGCTCAGCAGGGCCGCGTGGGCAGCCGCGCATCGGCAATCGCCGCGACGAGGCGACGCGTGTCGTCTGCCTCGTCCTGCGATCCCGAGGCGAAGGAAATCTCGCAGATTTCCACGCTCGCGTGGGCATCCCTCAGAACGAGGTTGAACCGCACCGAGACCTCACGATGGCGAAATTCGAGATCGAGAAGGATGGACGGCGGCCGATCCCACTCGAGTTCGTAATCGGCGGAGCATCCGTAAGACAGGGTGCCGTGCTTGAAATACAGCTCCATCGAAGAATTGACGATGTCGCGGATGTTGTTGAACTGTTCGAGATGAATGAAGGAAATATAATCGGCGGCGTTCATCAGCCGCAATTCAGCTGCCACGTCCATGATCCCATCCGCAATGGCCTTCGCCCGCAGAAAGGAGTGATCGCTGCATGAATCAGCCTGCATTGCGAAACTCTCAATGTACTGGCGCCTTGCGGCGCTCGAGTCGTTGAAGCAAATGGATCAATTCCGCCACGGCTCGATAGAATTCCGACGGTATCATCCGGTCAACTTCGACACTTTCATACATGGACCTTGCGAGAGCCTTGTCTTCGAAGACGGGAATATCATTTTCCTCGGCCATCGCGCGAATTCGCAGGGCGATATGGTCCTTGCCCTTCGCAAGCACGACAGGTGCGCCGCCCTCCTCGCGCACATAGCGCAGCGCGATGGCGTAGTGTGTCGGGTTGGCGACCACCATCGTCGCGCGCGATACCGCCTCGATCATGTTGCGCCGCCGCCTGTCCAGAGCCAGCGAACGCATACGTGCCTTGACCAGCGGATCGCCTTCGATCTGCCGCGCCTCCTCCTTCACCTCCTGTCGGCTCATCCGCAGTTCGCGGCGCCAATTGATTCGCGACCAGACGACGTCGACCGTCACGAGCAGCAGCGTCGCGACCGTGATACCGGCGACGAACCGCATCGCCATCTGGTTGATGAGATCCGGCATGGCGTTCGGATCGACGAACATCGCATTGACGAATTGCAGCCGGTCCGCCTGCAGCATGGTGGTCACGACCAGGGCGATGGCGACGAACTTGACGACGCTTTTCAGAAATTCCGTGGCGCCGCGGACGCTGAACAGCCGATGCCAGCCCTCGGAGGGTGAAATACGCGAAAAGTCCGGCTGGATACGCTGGAGGACGAATCGCGGCGCATTTTGCGAGAAAGACGCCCCCAGAGCCGCGACGATGAAGATGATGAAGGCGGGAACGAGCAAGCCCCCGGCCTGCTTCGCGATGAGGCCGCACAAGGCGACGGCATCATAGCCGGTCGACAAGCGCCAATCGTTGGTATTGTCGAGCAGCCGCTCAAGGATCAGGACAAGATCGGCCGCGCCGGTCTTGAGAAAGAAAGCCATCACGACGAGCAGCCCCGCCGAGAAGGCAAAGATCGAGACTTCGCGCGAGACGGGCACGTTGCCGCGTTCAATCTCGTCGCGGACTTTCTTTTCGGTGGCTTCTTCTGTGCGACTGTCTCTGTCGGGCTTTTCCGCCATCTCAGCGCATCATCCCGTCAATAGATTTCTTCGTCGTCTTCTTCGGAATTGAGTTCGAGTTCACCGCGCTCGGCCATTTCCAGCGCGAGGTCGGCGATCATCCGGCGTGCCTTGACGACTTCGCGATGCGGCGCCGGGCTGCCGTTGGTGAGTTCCGTCTCGACCATTCGGCGCGCTCGTGTCGAGAGCGTCGAGAGGATGGAATTGCGGAAGCCCGCGTCCGTTCCCTTCAGCGCGAGCACCACGCGCTCCGTCGGAATCTGGTCGAACAACACGAGCCGCGATTTGGCCGGGAGCTTGATGATGTCGTCGAAGGTGAAGAGCAGGCCGCGCAAAACCTCGGCAACCTTCGGGCGCGCCTCGGCGAGGCTGGACAGAACGTCCTCCATCTGCTCGCGTTCCATCTTGTTGATGATGTCCGCCATCCGGCCGTTGTGCGCGTTGCGGTTGTTGCGCGCCACGTTGACGAGCAGGTCCTCCTGCAAGGTGCTTTCGATGATGCGCATCGCCGGCTCCGACACCAGCGCGATGCCGACCATCCGGCGCATGACCTCGTTGCGAAGTTCGCGCGGCAATTGCCCCATGACCTTCGCCGCGCAGGCCGGCGTAACCTTCGAAAGGATGGCCGCGACCGTCTGCGGGTGCTCCTTGACGAGATAGCCAGCGAAAATAACTTCCGAAACGCCCGAAAGCCGCTGCCAGATGGACTGGTTGGAATTGCCCGTCACGTCCGACATGATATCGGAAATTTCCTCGGGCGAGAGCAGTCCCGAGAGAAGGTGTTCCGCGTCGCCCGGGGAGATCATGAGCCCGGTGCCCTTGACGAAATTGCCTGCGAACTCCTCGATCGTCTCTTCGATGATCGGCATCGACACGACGCCAAGTTCGGCGACCGAACGGGTTATTTCACGCAACTCATCCTGATCGAAATGCTTGAGCAAGCGGCTCGCCAATGGCTTGCCCATTGCGAGCAGCAACGCCGCGACTTTCGCTGGCCCATTCAGCTGGCCGCTCGGCGGCAACGCGACCGGAATAGGCTCCGCGGACATCGATCAGCGCTCGCCCGCATTATTCGGACCGATGACCTCGGTCAGAGAGACGCCGAAGCGGGAGGTATCGTCCTCGACCACGACCACTTCTCCCCGCGCGACGACGCGGCCGTTGACAACGACATCCACCGGCTCGCCGACACGGTGATCGAGTGGAACGACGGCGCCGCGTCCGAGCTTCAATAGATTTGCGACAGGCATACTTGCAGAGCCAAGCACGACCTGAAGCGTGATCGGGATGCGCAGGATCGCCTCGATGTTGCGCCCGCCTTCCATCGTACCGGCCTGCGCCGCGGGGGCGTCATCGCCGAGATCGGAAATGCCAAATTGGGAGGCCTCATTCTCAGTCATGACACAGCGCCTTCGCTTCCCGGCCCCGAGTTTGACTTGGAGAAGGTTAATCTCCCCTGCAGCCCCGGTCTCAAAACTTTAGTGATTGACCAGCCCATCCAGGAATTCCTGCTCGGCATCGACGATGTCATCGACCCTTAGAGTGTAATTGCCCTCGGCCTGGCCAAGCTGGCACCAGAACAGCGGCTCGGAATTGCATTCGAGCTTCACCCGGCTCTTAGGTGTGGCTTTCAACTGCAGCACATTGCCGACCTTCAGAGCGGCTATATCGCCGAGCGTGAAGCCGTCTTCCTCGATGATCGCCTGAACCATAACTTCGGCCTTGCCGACCTCGGTCTTGATCTGCTTGCTCCAGCGCGGGTCGGGCGTTGCGGCGTCGTTGCTGCGATCGACCGTCAAACTCTGCCGGATCGGGTTGAGGGCGGCCTGCGGAATAGCGACGAAGAACTCGCCGGCGCGACCGAGAACGCGCAAATTGAGCTTGGCCAGAACGGCAAAATTGTTGCGCGGCGCGACCGCCGCGAAGTCCATGCGCGTCTCGACGCGCTCGAACTTGAATTGCGTCTCCTCGATCACTGAGAAAGCCCGGTGCAGCGCACGGGTGATGAGATCGAACGTCTTCTGCGCGACGCGCATCTCGATATTCGTCAAGGTGCGGTTTTCGATATAGGGCGACTTGCTGCCATCGCCGCCAAACAAGGCCTCAACGAGCGCGAAAACGAGCTTGTTGTCGAGCCCGACCATAATGCGCGCGTCCCAGGCCTGAACATGCAATATGGCGACGACCACCTTGCCTTCGGCCGCCTCCAGAATTTTTCCTAAACGCTCGGTCTTGATCGAATGGACGCTGAAATAGGCAGGCGCCGTGGAAAGCTGGCGCGCATTCTCCGAACATTGCATCGCCAGGCGATCGAAAATGACGCGCAGCATCGGCATACGATCGAGCGAAATGCCCGCGGAATCGAACAGCCGCTCTGGCGCGTTCATATGCGCGTCGGCTTCGGTCGAGACTTTGCCGCGATGCGTCATGCCGCCTGCCTGGAAACGCCGCCCCCGGAAATGGTCTCATTCTCGACCATGTCGATCGTCGGCCGGTCGTGGGAGGAAATCGTCTTGCGTCCATGCTCAAGGGCAATTTGCGGCATGGCGCCGTTCATGAAGGCGAGCAGCGTCTGCTTGACGATGAAGTAGACACGCAGACGCTTCTCACGCGTCACCCTGATCTTATGCGCCAGCGGCGAGGTGACCCCGTAAGACAAAAGAATACCGCCGAAGGTTCCGACAAGCGCCGAGCCGATCAGACCACCCAGAAGCTCCGGGGATTGGTTGAGCGCGCCCATCGCCTTGATGACGCCGAGCACCGCCGCGACGATGCCGAGCGCCGGCATCGCGTCGCTTACCGCGATCAGGGAATAGAACGGCTTCAGCCGATCATGGGTGATCGTCTCGATCTCCTCGTCCATCAACGCTTCGATTTCATGAGTGCGGGCATTGCCGACGATCAGCAGCCGGACATAGTCGCAAATGAAATGCGTCAGCTCGCCGTCCTTGAGGACATTGGGAAAGTTGCGGAAGATTTCGGATTCCTCGGGATTATCGACATGCGCCTCGACTTCGTTACGCGCCTTGCCGCGCAACTCGCGCATCAGCGCATAGAGAACGCCCAGAACATCGAGGTAATCACGCTGAGTTGGGGCTTTGCCCAAGACACCGTCCATCACGGCGCGGCCGGTGTCCTTGATCGTCGAGAGCGAATTGGCGATGATGAAGGTGCCGACCGCGGCGCCGGCGATCATAAGATATTCCATTGGCTGCCAAATGACCGACAAATGGCCGCCCTCGCTGGCGTAGCCGCCGACGATGCAGCCCATCGCGATCACTATGCCGATGATAAAGTTCAAGGCCGCCCCTCCGCCTTTGAATACGCTTTGTCGTAAGCCCGCAGGCTTGCCCGAAGCTGAAATCGTGCCCGGCCCGGAAGGATGGCGGAGCCCGGCCGCCGTACAGGTCAGGCCCGGACAAGCCAGCGGCGCCAGTAAGGAAAGTGATTTGCGAAGGAGCGAATCTGTGCTCACTGCCACTCAACTCTACAATGCCGTCACCCGCACGGGATCGACTTTCGCGTCGTCGGTTGCGACCGAACCGGGGGTCAAGCAGCAGACGAACTATTTCCTGGCGAATATCGGCAGCGTGACCAGCGCCAAGCAGCTCGTCAGCAATTCCAAGCTCTACAATTATGTGATGACTGCCTTCGGCCTCAGTGACCAATTGAACGCCAAGGCGCTGATCACCAAGGTTCTCGAGGGCGGCGCGGGATCTGGCAGTTTTGCCGCCAGCCTCAACGATCCGCGCTATTCCGCACTCGCCGCCGCCTTCAATTTCAAAGAAAACGGGACCGCCACCACCCGATCGGAGACGACGCAACAAACCACTGTCAGCAATTTTTATGAGCAGACGGTGGAGAATAACGTCGGCAAGCAGAGCCAGGGCGCACAGATGGCGCTCTATTTCAAGCGCATGGCATCGCAGATCACCAGTCCCTATAGCATCCTCGGCGATCAGACGCTGTTGAAAGTCTTCGAGACGGCGTTCAACCTTCCCAAGACCTTTTCGCTCGGAAATGTCGACACAGAAGCGAGAACAGTCAGCAAATTGCTCGACATCAGCAAATTGCAGGACCCGACCTACCTGCAGAAATTCATCGAGCGCTTCACCGCCTCATATGATGCGCAAAATCCGACGGGCAGCAGCAGCAGCCCGGCGACGGTCGCGCTGCTCGTGTCGCAGCCGAGCATCAGCCAGAGCCTTCTCCTGAGCCTAGCCAACCTCAAATTAGGAGGATCGTGACGCATGCAATCCGGCCCCTACGTTTCGCTGTCGGCGCAATTGACGCTGGAAAAACGGCTCGATTCCCTGGCGCTGAACGTCGCCAATATGAACACGGTCGGTTATCGCGCCTCGGGCGTCAGCTTTCACACCTATGTCTCGCGCTCTGGTGACGAGCCTGTCGCCTATGCGAGTTCGGGCCGCGATTACGTCACACGCACCGAGGGACCATTGATTGCGACCGGTAACCCGCTCGATATCGCCATCCAGGGCGAAGGCTGGTTCGCGATCCAGACCCCCGGCGGCACCGTCTATACGCGCGACGGGCGTATGCGCATGCGGCAGACGGGCGAGCTTGAATTGCTCGCTGGCCATCCCATCCTCGATGCCGGCGCCACGCCCATCATTCTCGATCCGACGGCCGCGCAACCCGTGATCTCGGGTGACGGCATGATCACCCAAAACGGGCGCCAAGTCGGCGCGATCGGCCTGTTCCAGATCGATGCCAGCGCCAAGTTCGAGCGCTATGAAAATTCCGGCGTCATCCCGGACAAGCCGGCGACGCCGGTGCTCGACTTCGATACCAATGGCATCGTCCAGGGCCATGTCGAAGGCTCGAACGTCAATCCGATCCTCGAAATGGCGAAGCTCATCACCATTTCCCGCGCCTTCGAGAGCATTACCGGGGGCGCCGAGAAGAACGAATTGACCTTGAAGGACGCGCTGCCGATCCTCGGCGGCACCGCGTGAGCCTTCGCGCGGAGGTTGGCTGATGTCGGCACTCGCGCGTCTGGAGGAGGCCATCAATTACGGCCTCGAGGAAATCGGCGATCTTCGCGTCAGCGGCGTCGTCAGCGAGGTCGCGCCCTCGCATTACCGCATCAGCGGCCTGTCACACTTCCTCAAGCTCGGCGAATGTGTCGGCCTTCAGCACGATAGCCAGATGCAACTCGGCGAGGTCGTGCGCATCGATCCCACCGGTTCGACGGTGAAGAGTTTCGACGCGACCGTCGCGGCCGGCATCGGCGATCGCGCCTTTCGTATCGGCCCGCTGCACCTCTCTCCGGACGAAAGCTGGAAAGGCCGCGTCATCGACGCGCTCGGCAGGCCCATCGACGGGCAAGGCGCGCTGCTGCGCGGCGAGCATGCGCGCTCGATCGAATCGCCGCCGCCGCTGGCGCTGAACCGCGCGCGCGTGAAAACGCCGCTGCGGACCGGCGTGCGCGCCATCGATCTTTTCATGCCGCTCTGCGCCGGCCAGCGCATCGGCGTCTTCGCCGGATCGGGCGTCGGCAAATCGACTTTGCTGGGCATGCTCGCCGGCGCCAAGGGCTTCAGCGCCGTGGTTGTCGGGCTGGTCGGCGAGCGCGGGCGCGAGGTGCGCGAATTCCTCGACGACTCGCTCGGCCAGAATCGCCGGCTTGCGGTGACGGTCGTCTCCACCGGCGACGAGAGCCCGATGATGCGCCGGCTCGCGCCGAAGACCGCCATGACCATCGCCGAATATTTCCGCGACCGCGGCGAGAATGTGCTGCTGATCATCGATTCGGTGACGCGCTTCGCCCATGCGGCGCGCGATGTCGCGCTCGCGGCGGGCGAGCCGGCGGTCGCGCGCGGCTATGCGCCGAGCGTCTTCAGCGACTTGCCCAAATTGCTGGAGCGCGCCGGCCCCGGCGCCGAGGGGAACGGCTCGATCACCGGCGTTTTCTCCGTCCTGGTCGATGGCGACGACCATAACGATCCGGTCGCCGACAATATCCGCGGCACGCTTGACGGCCATATCGTGCTCGACCGCGCCATCGCCGACCTCGGCCGCTTCCCGGCAGTCAATGTGCTCTCCTCGATCTCGCGTCTGGCGCAGCACGTCTGGACAAAGGAGCAGCAAACGCTAGTGCTGAAGCTGAAATCCATGATCGCCCGCTATGAGGATACGCGCGACCTGCGGCTGATGGGCGGCTATCAGCAAGGTCAGGACACCGAACTCGACCAGATCGTCACGCTCGTGCCGAAGCTCTACGATGCCTTGCAGCAATCGCCGACGTCGCCGCCCTCGCGCGACGCCTTCCGCGAGCTTTCCGAGACGCTGCAAGCAAAATAAGGAGGCCGAACGCGCCGTCCGCGCCGCGTTAAGCGCTGCCGATCGCGGATCCGAGCCAGGCGACTGCGGCCAAGGCTGCTGCCAGCGCCTCGGCTTCACCGGTAAAAACGCGACTGGAATGGCCGCCGATCGGGAACCAGCCGCGCCCGTCCTCGACGTCGCGGCGGAATTCCTCGAAGCCGATGGTTCCATCTGGTCGCCGATAGATATCGACGCAGCGGGCAGCGCCCGGATCGTTCATCGACCGCAGCACTTTGTTCACATGCGCCACGGTTTCTCCTAGTGCGCGAGACGTTCCAGAAGATCGCGGACATGCACCTGATCGGTCTTGTAATTGCCGGTCAGCGTGTACATCACGAGATTGACGCCGCCGCGCAGCGCCAGTTCATGCTGACGCGCACCGCCCGGCATCAGCGCATAGAGACTGTCGCCGTTCTCGTCCGCTGCCCAGCCGGCAGCAAGATCGTTCGAGGTGATGAGGATCGGGGAAACGCCATCGCCGGCGCGCGCCGGCCGCACCCCGTCGGCGGGATTGGGCGGCGGCAAGGATTCGATCCAGGTCTGGCCGTTCTCGTAACGGCCGACAAAGCCATCGATGAGGTAGAAGGTCTTGGTCACGACATGATCGGGCGGGATCGGCTCCAGCGGCGGCACGTCGACGCCATGAAGGAGTTGGCGCAGCCACAAGGCCTCGGCCGTCGGCGGCCCGTCGGTATGCGCGGTCAAGGCGTCGCGCGTATCGAAGATAATCGTGCCGCCCTGCCGCATATAGGCGGCGATCTTGGCAATCGCCGCCGGTGTAGGCTGCGGCCGTCCGGCGACGATCGGCCAATAGAGCATGGGATAGAAAGCGAGTTCATCGCGCGCGGGATCGACGCCGACCGGCGTGCCAGGAATGAGTGACGTGCGCTGTGCCAGCACCTGAGAGAGCGTCGCGAGCCCAGCCTTACTTTCCGCGTCGACATCCGGATCGCCGCTGATGACGTAGGCGAGCCGCGTATTAAGAGCCGATTGCAAATCGCTTTGCGACAGCGGCGCATTGCTCCGCGGCGCAGCCTTCACATGGACCGGCGTGAAGCTCGCGGCAACGCCGACAAGCACCAGCGCCGCCGCGGCGCGGCCGAAGCGGCGCGGAAGACCGCCGGAGAGCCACAGCGAGGCCAAGGCATCGACGATGAAGAGAAGAAAGGCCGCCGCAAGCAGCGCCGGCCGCAAATCGGTCGGCACCGGCCGGCGCAAAGCCTCCCGCGCGAAACCGAGGCCCGAGAAGTCCGCCGCGCGCAGATTGTCATTGGCGCCAAGCGCATTGACGGAAAGTAGTTGATCGGGCGGACCGTAAAAGCCCGGCGGATGTTCGGCAGTACCCGCGCCGGCGAAATTGACGGGAACGGGCTTAGCGGTCGGCGGCGGCGCGCCCAGCACGCCGAAGCCATCGAGAATGCTGGTCGGCGGCACCACGGCGCTCTTTTGCGCTTCGCCGCTGGACGCGCTCGCGGGCTTGGCCAGAGCCGTGGAAAGATCAACGATCTTGTGCAGCATGTCGACGAAGAGACCGGAGAGCGGCAAGTTCGACCAGGTCGTATCCGCGGTGACGTGAAAGAGAACGATCATGCCCTTGCCATCGGGTGCGGCAGTCACCAGTGGCGTGCCATCGACAAGATGAGCCCAGGTCTTTCCCGGCACATCGGCGTCGGGCTCGGCCAGAACCTGGCGTCGTATGGTCACCTCGCCCGGCACCTTGAGGCCGACGAAGGGGCTCTGGGCATCGAAAGGCGCGAGGCGCTTCGGCGTCTCCCACGACAGCGCGCTGCCAAGCACGCGGCCGCCGCGCCGCAGCCGCACCGGCACCAGATCGTCCGAGGCCGCCGCGAGTCGCGGGCCGGCGAAGCGCAACAGCAAGCCACCCTCCTCGACGAATTGGGCGAGCAGCGCATGATCGGCGTCCGAGACGGTGCCGACATCGGCGAGGATCAGCACCGCCGGATGCTCGTCGAGCAGCACGGCGATCGGGTCTGGCGTGCCCGGCCGCGCCTCGCGCACGTCGGCGAAAGGGGCCAGCGCCTTGCGCAGATAATAATTGGGCGCCAGCAACGGCAGCGAGACATCGGCGGTCTCATCACTGACGATGGCAACGGTGCGCCGCTTCCAGCGCGCATCGAGCAGCGAAACGGCGCCGGTCGAATGCTGATCGAGAATCTCGAGCCGGGCGATGTCGTTGCGCAGATCGACGGGCAGATCGAAACTCGCTTTGGTCTCCAGCGCGCCCTTGGAAAATTCAAAGCGTGTCTCGCCGATCGCAAGGCCCTTGAGGTCGAGCGCCCGCACAATCCCTTGCGCCGATCCGTCCGCCGCGGCGCGCAGCACGCGAACCTGCAATCGATCGCTCCGGTTCTCCGGCCCGGCGAGCGCCCGCACCGAGGGCGCGCCCGTCACCAATGCGACATGCGGCGCGAGCGCGGCGAGCTTTTCGGCGAATTCGCGCGCATGTCCGCTTCCCAGACCATCGGCGATCCAGACGACATCCGTCTTCGGCGCAGCGTCGAGCAGCTTGGCGATCGGCGCGACCAGCGCCAGTCGATCGGAGACATAAGGCAAAGGCTTGATCGCCCGCAGCCGTTCCAGCGCATGCGTCGCATCGGTGAGGCTGATCTCGCGGCCACCGTCCGAGGCCGCGACGATGCCGACGAGCTGACTGCGCCGCGCCGCGGCGTCGATGCGTTCTTTGGCGGCGGCCTGGCGAACGTCCCAATTCGGTGCGGCTGGCCAGCTGTCATCAAGCACAACGAGCAGTGGCGCCTTGCCGCCTGCCCCTGCGGGCAATGGATTAAGCACCGGCCCCGCCATGGCGAGGATGATCGCCGCGGCGATCGCCAGCCGCAACGCCAGCAGCCACCAGGGCGTTCGCGCCGCGGTCTCGTCCTGCGGGCGCAGATCAAGAATCAGACGCAGCGGCGGAAACGGCACGCGCTGCGGCTGCGGCGGGGTGACCTGCAGCAGGTAATAGAGCACCGGCAAGCCGGCAAGCGCGACAAGGACCAAAGGAAAGGCGAAGGCGAGCGGCAGGCCCAGCATCAGCGCGCTATCCCCGGATTGTCTGTCTCAAGCCGCATCCGCAGCGCCAGCAGCGCCTCCGAGGCCGGTCGATCTGTCCGATGCGAGCAGGAAGCTCCAGCCGCTCTGCCGCGCCGCCTGCTTCACAGCCTCGCGATGCGCGGCGAGCCGGGCAATGTAGTCGCGGCGAAAACTCTCCGCCTGCCCGACCCGCAGGCGCGCATTGGAATCAACATCAGAAATTCCGTATGGCCGCTGAAAGGAAAGCTCTCCTCCGCGGGATCGGCGATCTGCACGAGATGGCCGTGCGCGCCGCGCGCCGCGAGCATCCTGATCCGTTCCGCCAAGGCCGCCGGATCGGTCAGAAAATCCGAAATGAGCACGGCATGAGAGCGTGGCGGCAGAACGATATTGGCGGGCAATTCCGCCGGCGTGTAGCCCGGCGCCGCGCTCTTCGATCAGCATGGCCTCGACGAAATGGGGGATGATGCCGCGCGTTGCGAGCGGCCGCGTGAGGCCGAGCAGACTTACCCGCTCGCCGCCACGCACGAGAAGATCGGCGGCGGCGAGACCGAGGACAAGCGCGCGGTCGATCTTCGACTGGCGCGCGAGCGAGGAGATGAAGCCCATCGACGGCGAGCGATCGATCCAGATCGACACCGTATGGGCGGTTTCCCATTCACGCTCGCGGATATAAAGGCGATCGTCACGAGCCGAGCGGCGCCAATCGATGCCCGCCGCCGACTCGCCCGGCACGAACGGGCGGAACTGCCAGAAGGTTTCGCCGATGCCGGCGCGGCGGCGCCCGTGCACGCCATGCACCACGCTCGAGGCGACCTCTTTCGCTGCGACGACGAGATCGGGCAGTTTCGCGGCGAGCGAAAGCGCGCTGCCTTCGGTGGCGGCGGAAACCTGCTGCTCCGAACGATCAAGCAGGCGGACATCGCTCATCGTCAGCCGAGCTTCTGCGTCAGCTTGGCGATGATGCCGGGTATGGTCTCGCCCTCGGCGCGCGCGGCGAAGGTCAGCGCCATGCGATGTTTCAGCACCGGTTCGGCCAGCGCCGCGACGTCACTGATCGATGGCGACAGGCGCCCGTCGACAAGCGCCCGCGCCCGGCTCGCCAGCATAAGGGATTGCGCGGCGCGCGGACCCGGCCCCCAGGCGATGTGCTGGGTGATCGCCGTGTTGCCCTCGCCCGGGCGGGCGGAACGGACGAGATCGAGGATCGCCTCGACGACCTGTTCGCCGACCGGCAAACGCCGCACGAGGCGCTGGGTCGTCAGCAGATCCTCCGTTGTCATCGCCTGCCGCGCCTCTTGATCCTTGTCGCCGGTGGTCTCGATCAGGATCTGCTTTTCCGCCGCGCGATCCGGGATAAGGCACATCGATCTGCATCAGGAAGCGATCGAGCTGCGCTTCCGGCAAAGGATAGGTGCCCTCCTGCTCAAGCGGGTTCTGCGTCGCAAGGACATGGAAGGGTTCCGGCAGATTATACCGTTCGCCGGCGATGGAGACGTGATGCTCCTGCATCGCCTGAAGCAGCGCCGATTGCGTGCGTGGGCTGGCGCGGTTGATTTCGTCCGCCATCAGCAATTGGGCGAAGATCGGCCCCGGCACGAAACGGAAGCTGCGGCGCCGATCAGCCGTCTCTTCCAGCACCTCGGAGCCGAGAATATCGGCCGGCATGAGATCGGGCGTGAACTGCACGCGCCGCGCATTGAGACCGAGAACCTTGCCGAGTGTCTCGACCAGTTTGGTCTTGGCGAGGCCCGGCACGCCGACAAGCAGGCCGTGGCCGCCGGCCAGCAAAGTCACCAGCGCCTCCTCGATGACCGTCTGCTGGCCGAAAATGACCGTGCCAAGCGCGGCGCGCGCCGCGGCAATACGATCGAGCGCCGCCTCGGCCGCGCGCGTTACCGCCGCTTCGAGAGATGTCGTATTCGCTTCCGCCATTGCGATTTTGCCTCACATTACGGGGACAGCCATCTTGGACCAGTTTGTGGCACAAGGCCACAAGGACGATCCGGTGACCTCCAACGTGCGCCTTAAGCAAATCGTCACAAAAATTTGTGGCAGCACAATGCCGTGTCGCTAGCGCTTCACCCGATTAATGAAGTCGTTCCGGTGGACGATCCTTGGCCAAACACGCAGCGGCGAATTAATGCGCCCATGAGTTATCTGACGCAAATTCTCCAGCCCGGCGAAAAAATCCTGTTCGACGGCCATTTGCATTGGATCATCTACCGGCGGGCGATCCTGCTCCTTATCCTTGCCGGACTCGCTGCCGCAGCATTGCGTTTTACCGGCGACCAGAACGGGCTGAAATTTGCGGTATTGAGCCTCGCCTTCATCTTCGGCGCGCTGGGACTCGTGGCCGGCCTCCTGACCTGGCTTCGCAGCTTCAGCACCGAGATCGCGGTCACCTCGACGCGGGTGATTTACAAGACCGGCCTTGTGCAACGCCATACGGTCGAGATGAATATGGACAAGGTCGAGTCGGTGGATGTCGATCAATCGCTTGTCGGCCGCCTTCTCGGCTATGGGTCGATACGCATCCGCGGCACTGGCGCGAGCCTTGAAAAGCTCGATCACATCGCGGGCGCCATTGCGCTGCGCAACGCCATCACCTCACATTAGAGGCGACGCCGCCATCGCGGATTTTCTCAGCTCCCGCTGCCTGTCGAAGCCGGCGGCACGAACTCGTTGGGGAACGCGCTGCGCGCCGCACTGCTGATCGTCTCGGCCGCTTTTTCAGCCGCCTCGAAAGCCGAACGGGTGATTTCCTGGCTTGCCCGCAAGCTGGCCAATGTCGCCACATTGGTCGCGGCGATCGCCTGCTCCAGGCCCGTCGCGGGCGGCGGGGGACTCGCCTCGACCGGCGCCGCGACTTCGGCCGACGCGTTCTGCACACCCTCGACAATGCCGGTGCGAAGATCGGCAAGACGCGAGCCCATCAGCCGGACGTTTTCGTTGAAAGCTTCGAACATGGCGGCCATGAACTTGGTCTGGATGGAGACCAGATCTTCGACGGTGCGCGCGCCGCGCAAATCCTCCACCAGCCTGGCGTTGCGCTCGAAATTCACCGCCGAAATATTGCTGATGTCCTCGGCGAGCCGTTGCAGGGTCTTCGCGGCGACCGAGTAGCCGCCGGCCGACCAGTCCAACGGCAGGGACGTCTTCGATTTGCGCTCGTGAATCTCCATGGCGTCCTCCGTTGCGCGGCTACGGAAACTCTTCCATCCGCCTTTTCCAGAGAACCTAGCGCATCGGGTCGCCGAGATCGACAATTAGTTCCAGGGATCGCTAACGCCGCAGCAGACCAAGGACCAGGGACACGATCAGCAGGATAATCGCGATCCAGAACAGCACATGCGCGATCTGGCCAGCGAGGCCCGCCAGGCCACCGAAACCGAGCACGCCCGCCACGATGGCAACCACGAGAAAAATCAGGGCCCAATACAGCAAATTGCCGAAATTCATGATGCTCTCCCTTGCCGAAGCGTCAACGGCAGCGGGGCATCCGGGTTCCATGACTGCGTGAAAGATCGGCGTCGTCAGGCAGCGTCCGGCGTTTGCTGCAATGCCGCAGCGATGGCGCCCAGCGCCGCACCTGCGCTGGCGCCATCCGGACCGCCAGCCTGGGCAAGATCGCGGCGACCGCCGCCGCCCTTGCCGCCGAGTTGCGCCGCCGCGACGCGCACCAGCGTCACGGCATCGAAGCGCGCTGTGAGATCGTCGGTCACGCCGACGACGACACCGGCCTTGCCCTCCGTATCGACCCCGACGATGCCGACGATGCCGGACCCGAGGCTTTGCTTGGCCTCGTCGGCCAGCGACTTCAGATCCTTCATCTCGACGCCGGCGACCTCCTTGCGAAAGAATTTGACGCCGCCGATTTCCTCGACTGCCGCTTGTGCCGCGCCGCCGCCCATCGCCAAGCGTTTGCGCGCGTCGCTCAATTCGCGATCGAGCTTGCGCCGCTCATCAAGCAGATGGGCGAGACGCGCCGCCGCCTCATCCTCCGGCGCCTTGAGCAGATGCGCGAGCTCCCGGAAGCCGTGCGCCTGGGCGTTGAGATGCCGGCGCGCGGCAAGCCCCGTCTTCGCCTCGATGCGGCGCACGCCGGCCGCGACGGGGGACTCCGCCACGATCGAAATGAGTCCGATATCGCCGGTGCGGCGCACATGCGTGCCGCCGCAAAGCTCGACGGAGAATGCGATATTGGCGCGCGCGCCGTCCGCCGTTTCCAACGCATCGCCCATCGACACGACGCGGACCTGCTCGCCATATTTCTCGCCGAACAGCGCACGGGCGCCCGACTCGATCGCCGCGTTCACATCCATCAGCCGCGTCTCGACCGGCGCATTCTGCAACACGATACGATTGGCGATGTCCTCGACCTCGGCCAGCTCTTCCGGCGAAATGGGCTTGGGGTGAGCAAAATCGAACCGCAGCCGATCCGGCGCAACGAGCGAGCCCTTCTGCGCAACATGATCGCCCAGAACCCGACGCAGCGATTCATGCAGCAAGTGCGTCGCCGAATGATTGGCCCGGATTGCGCCGCGGCGGCCATGATCGACGTCGAGTTCGACCGGCAGACCGACGGTGGCGAGGCCGCTCTCGACGACGCCATCATGGACGAAAAGATCGCCGAGCTTCTTCTGCGTATTGGTCACGCGGAAGCTGAGGTTTTGTCCGCGGATGACGCCGGTGTCGCCCACCTGACCACCCGATTCGCCATAGAACGGCGTCTGGTTCAGGATCACCTGGCCAGCTTCGCCGACGGCGAGCCGCTGAACCTCGCGGCCGTCCTTGAGCAAGGCGGTGACGATGCCTTCCGCTGTCTCTGTCGCGTAGCCGAGAAAATCGGTCGCACCAACCCGCTCCTTGAGGCCGAACCAGATCGATTCCGTCGCCGCCTCGCCGGACCCGGCCCAAGCCCTGCGCGCGTCGGCGCGCTGCTGCGCCATTGCGGCGCTGAACCCCTCGACATCGACCTCGATGCCGCGGCCGCGTAGCGCATCCTGCGTCAGATCGAGCGGGAAGCCGTAAGTGTCATAGAGTTTGAACGCCGTAGCGCCGGCGAGAATTCCGCCCGTGGGCAGAGTGCGTGTTTCTTCCTCAAGGATCGCAAGACCGCGCGACAAAGTATTGAGAAACCGCGTCTCTTCGAGTCGCAATGTCTCGACGATGAGCGCCTGCGCCCGCACCAGCTCCGGATAGGCTTGCCCCATCTCACGCACCAGCACCGGGACAAGCTGCCACATCAGCGGTTCGCGAGCGCCGAGAAGCTGGGCATGACGCATGGCGCGGCGCATGATCCGGCGCAACACGTAGCCGCGTCCTTCGTTCGAGGGCAGAACGCCATCGGCGACGAGAAAAGCGGAAGAGCGAAGATGATCGGCGATGACGCGATGGCTCGCCTGCTGCGGGCCGTCCGGATCGACGCCGGTGGCGCTCGCGACGGCGGATACCAGGGCGCGCATCAGATCGATATCGAAAATCGACGGCACATTCTGCAGCAAGGTCGAAATACGTTCGAGCCCCATGCCGGTGTCGATCGACGGTCGCGGCAGCGCTACGCGCTCGCCCGGCGCGATCTGCTCATATTGCATGAAGACGAGGTTCCAGAATTCCAGAAACCGATCGCCGTCCTCGTCGGGACTGCCGGGCGGGCCACCGGCAAATTTCTCTCCCCGGTCAAAGAAGATCTCCGAACACGGGCCGCACGGGCCGGTATCGCCCATCTGCCAGAAATTATCCGAACCGGCGATCCGGATGATCTTCGAATCCGGAAAGCCGGCGATCTTTTTCCAGAGAGCGAAGGCTTCGTCGTCGTCGTAATAGACGGTGACAAGCAGCTTCTCCTTGGGGAGTTCGAGGACTTGCGAGATGAAGGTCCAGGCAAACTCGATCGCCTCGGCCTTGAAATAGTCGCCGAAGGAAAAATTACCGAGCATCTCGAAGAATGTCGCGTGCCGCGCCGTATAGCCGACATTATCGAGATCGTTATGCTTGCCGCCGGCACGGACGCATTTCTGCGCGGTTGCCGCGCGCGTATAGGGCCGCTTTTCGACGCCGGTAAAGACGTTCTTGAACTGCACCATCCCCGCATTGGTGAACATCAGGGTCGGATCGTTGCGGGGAACGAGCGGCGACGACGCGACGATTTCATGCCCCCGACGGCCGAAATAGTCGAGAAACGCGGTCCTGATCTCGTTGACGCCGTTCATATCTGCATCCATGCGCGCGGCGGTAAACGGGCCGCGACCATCCAGCGGGAAGGGAAAGCCGTCTTCTAGCTTTCCGCCCTTCCCCTGTCGAGCCGCCCGAACGTCCGGCGCGATGCAGCTCAGCCGTCGAGTTCGCCGTCCTCAGCCTCGCCGGGATCGAGAATACGCTCGGCAATCAGGCCGGAATTTTCGCGGATCGCCTGTTCGATCCGGTCGGCGACTTCCGGATTGTTCTTCAGATAGGATTTGGCGTTTTCACGGCCCTGGCCGAGTCTCTGGCTGTCGTAGGAGAACCAGGCGCCGGACTTTTCGACGATGCCGGCCTTGACGCCGAGATCGATCAATTCGCCGGTCTTCGACACACCCGCCCCGTACATGATGTCGAATTCGACCTGCTTGAAGGGTGGCGCGACCTTGTTCTTGACGACCTTTACGCGAGTCTGATTGCCGACAACTTCCTCGCGCTCCTTGATCGATCCGATCCGGCGGATGTCGAGCCGGACAGAAGCGTAGAATTTCAGCGCATTGCCGCCCGTCGTCGTCTCCGGGCTGCCATACATCACGCCGATCTTCATCCGGATCTGGTTGATGAAGATGACCATCGTACGCGACTTCGCAATCGAGGCGGTCAGCTTGCGCAGGGCCTGGCTCATGAGGCGCGCCTGCAAGCCGGGCTGGCTGTCGCCCATCTCACCATCGATTTCCGCCCGCGGCGTGAGCGCCGCCACGGAATCGATGACGAGCACGTCGACCGAGCCGGAGCGGACCAGAGTATCGGTGATTTCAAGCGCCTGCTCGCCTGTATCGGGCTGGGAGATCAACAGCTCGTCGAGATTGACGCCAAGCTTGCGGGCATAAACGGCATCGAGCGCATGTTCGGCGTCGATAAAGGCACAGACGCCGCCCAGCTTCTGCGCTTCGGCGATGACATGCAGCGTCAACGTCGTCTTGCCGGAGGATTCCGGGCCATAAATCTCGACCACCCGGCCACGCGGCAGACCGCCGACGCCAAGCGCGATATCGAGTCCGAGTGACCCCGTCGAAACGGTCTCGATTTCAACCGTCGGGCTCTTGCCCAGGCGCATGATCGAGCCCTTGCCGAAGGCGCGCTCAATTTGGGATACGGCAGCGTCGAGCGCCTTGGACTTGTCCACGGATGTTCCTTCCACAAGGCGGAGATTCGCTTGGCTCATCGGATATTTCCTTCTGACATGGGCGCGCGGACAAGTGCAATGCCGATCGCGGAACAGACAGCGCTGCTACAGCGACGAAGCCAATGTACGTGATTTGTTCTCACAAGCAAGTTCTTTTTTTGTTCTTTGCGCAGTTGCTAGCGTTTTTTGGCATAGCGCGGCGGAATTGCGCCACGCGCTACGCCAAGTCGAGGCTTACTCACGGCTGGCCAGCGGCATGCGCCTCGGTTAAAAGGCGCCCCGGTTGACGTTGTCACCGCGTGCGCCGGACATCCAACAAGAGCGGACAAAATGAACAGCGCCTTTGGAGCCGCCTGGGCTGCCGACTGGGTCTGGAGCCTGCCCCTGATTGTCGTGTGCGTCATCGTTCACGTCGTCGGGCTCATGCTCATCTTCACGGGAACGGTTTACATCATGAATCAGGCGGTCGGCCGCCGACGCTTCGCACCGATGTTCGTCGTGTCGATGGGAACTCGTGATCCTGTTTGTCACCATTCTGCACGGGTTCGAAGGAATGATCTGGGCCGCCGCCTATCGATTTCTCAACGCCCTGCCCGACAATCGGTCGGCCATGCTCTATTCGCTCAGCGCGGTGACCACTTACGGTCACGAGGACCTGCATCTTAAGGCGCAATGGCAGCTGATGGGAGCGCTCGAAGCTTTGAACGGCACGCTTCTGTTTGGCCTGACCACCGCGTTCCTGTTCGCCATGATTCGCGAAGTCTGGGACACCGAGCGGGCGCGGCGCCGCAAAAGCGATCAAAAAAACACCGGGGACAGCACGACCATCGAATTTTCCGTAATTCCCTGATCCATGAAACACCCGCGCTTTGACCATTGGCCAAGCGCCATGCAGATGGTCTAAAAGCCTGCTTCGTTTCGGCCCCACCCCGTCACAGCGTCTTGCACATGCCCCCCGTTATTTCCGTCAGTCATCTGTCGAAAACCTATGCCGGCGGCCGCGCCGCGCTGAAGGATGTGAGCCTTGAGATCAACAAGGGCGAGATTTTCGCCCTGCTTGGCCCCAACGGCGCCGGCAAGACGACGCTCATCAGCATTATCTGCGGCATCGTCACGCCGAGCGCCGGGCAAATTACGGCAGGCGGCCACGACATCATCCGCGATTATCGGGGTGCGCGTTCTCTGATCGGGCTCGTGCCGCAGGAATTGACGATCGATTTTTTCGAGAGCGTCTGGGCCACGGTCAAGCTCAGCCGCGGCCTGTTCGGCAAGAAGCCGGACGATGCCTATCTCGAAAGCCTGCTGCGCGATCTCGCGCTCTGGGACCGCAAGGACAGCCAGGCGCGCACGCTCTCCGGCGGCATGAAGCGGCGCATGATGATCGCCAAGGCGCTGTCGCACGAGCCCGAGATTCTTTTTCTCGACGAACCGACCGCCGGCGTCGATGTCGAATTGCGACGGGGCATGTGGGAGCTCGTGCGTAAACTGCGCGCGGCCGGGACGACGATCATCCTCACGACGCATTATCTCGAAGAAGCCGAGGAGATGGCTGATCGCGTCGGCGTCATCCGCCAGGGCGAACTGATCCTCGTCGAAGACAAGAAGCGGCTGATGCAAAAGCTCGGCAAAAAGCGGCTGACGCTGACGCTCGCCGTGCCGCTCGCCGAAATGCCCGCCGCCCTCGCGACGCATCCGCTGACTTTGGCCGAAGGCGGCCGCGAACTCGTCTATACCTATGGCGCGAACGGCGACGGCACGGGCATCCCCGGGCTCCTCGCCGATCTCGCGACGACGGGCATCACGGTCACCGACCTGCAAACCGAGGAAAGCTCACTCGAAGATATCTTCGTCAGTCTCATTCGGAAGGGACCATGAATTTTCAAGCGATCCGCGCGATCTACATCTATGAGATGGCGCGCACCCGGCGCACGCTGCTGCAGAGCGTCATCTCGCCCGTGCTGTCCACCTCGCTCTATTTCGTCGTCTTCGGTTCGGCGATCGGCTCGCGCATCTCGCATGTCGGCGGCGTGAGCTATGGCGCCTTTATCGTGCCGGGTCTAATCATGCTGGGGCTGCTGACGCAGAGCATCAGCAACGCCTCTTTCGGCATTTATTTCCCGCGCTTCGTCGGCACGATCTATGAAATCCTGTCAGCGCCCATTTCGGCGTTTGAAATCGTCATCGCCTATGTCGGCGCGGCCGCGACGAAGGCGGCCGGCCTCGGTCTGCTGACGCTGGCGACCGCCGCGCTCTTCGTCGATCTGCACATTCTGCACCCCTTCTGGATGCTGACCTTTCTCATTCTGACGAGCGTCACCTTCAGCCTTTTCGGTTTCATCATCGGCATCTGGGCCGACAGTTTCGAGAAGCTGCAATTGATCCCGCTGCTGATCGTGACGCCGCTCACCTTCCTCGGCGGCAGCTTCTATTCGATCGACATGCTGCCGCCCTTCTGGCGCGGCGTCACACTGGTCAATCCCGTCGTTTATCTCATCAGCGGTTTCCGCTGGAGCTTTTACGGCCTGTCGGATGTCAATATCGGCATCAGCCTCGGCATGACATTGCTGTTCCTCGTGCTGTGCCTTGGCATCGTCGCCTGGATCTTCAAGACAGGCTACCGGCTGAAGACGTAGCACGGCACGTCTTCCGCAACGCACGCTAAACAAAATATTAGCCGCCCGCCGCGCCGTTAACCTCGAGGAATCCGACAGTTACCTCCTATATCGGCCTCAAGGGGCATGTCATGCCAACAAGGAGGTTGATATGCAACACGTCTTGAAGTCGGCGTTGATCGCCGCGGCGGCGTGCGGATTGGCAATCGCTGTAAGCAGCCCGACGCAAGCGCAGAGCGCACGCTACGTCTATCCCTATCCGGCTCAGCATTACAGCATCTATCAGAATCCGGACGGAACCTATGATTCGCCGACTGATCTCTCCCGTGATGTCTGGGGCATCCCGTGCGGCGTCGAATGCACGCGCGAAGCGCAAGCGCGCTGGTCGCACTATATTTATCGCCACCGTTATGGAGAGTACGGCGCCCCTTATGGCGAATGACTGAATGACGTTTCGGGCCCGCGGCTGCCGTCAATCGGCGAACGCGGGCTCGACGAGCCGCTTTGATTTCGGCCAATTGGCCCTGATCGTCGTATTTCAGCACAACCACCCAATCATAGACATCTTCCGGCCAGTAGCCATCGGGCAAGAGTTCGTCGGGGTTCGCGCCAAGCTGGTTCAGAAGTTTCGGCATCTTGCCGTGATGCCAGGCGATGAGGATGGTGCGGTGGGGTTCGCCAGCCGCGAGCCAATGCGCCAGGGCCTTCACTTCCTTGTCGGGAAAGGGCTGCTCGATCTTGAGCCCGCTCGCCTGCGCGAAGGGGGTGACCGTCAGGCGCGGGCGGTCGCTGTCTTGCGAATCCGCGGTCGCGATAATCGCGTCGATTTTCACCGGCGCGCCATCGATCCGCAAATGCTGGAAATAATCTACATAGGCCTTGGCGCGTGCTACGCCGGCGGGCGCGAGACCCGGGCCGCTGTTGTCGCCCTCCGGCTTTTCCGCATGGCGAATAATGAGCAGCGTATCGCCGGCGAGGCCGGAGGTCGCGACATAGTCATCGTCATCGTAATGATGGTGATGATGATGGCGCGCTAGAACCGGCGAAGCGCCAGCCAACAGGAACGCGGCAAGGATGAACCCAAGAAGCGGCTTCAATTTCGGCATCGCGGGTCTCCGCGTTCACGCTGGCTGGTGATAGACGGCTTCAATATTGCGGGCCGAGCCCGCCGCCGCGACTTTGGCGCAAAAGCCCCCGCAGGTACAGCCGGGCTCCCACGTCCCGCTCACATGCGGCGGACTTCAAATGTTGCACGCAAGTCGCACATTCCAACGAATGTCAGCGAAGCCTGTGAATTGATTAATGTAACGGAACGGAGACGCCCTTTTGCATGTTAGCCTTCGTCAACTGACGCTGACGAGGACGGGGGTTTTCATATGCGCGGATTATTCAATACACATGCGGCCGCGATCGCGCTGGCCGGCAGTCTCGCTTTGAGTTTCGGTTGCGGCGCGCAGCAAGTCACCGACGCGCAGCGCGACGCCTGTATGCCCGATGCGTTCCGCCTGTGCTCTGCGCAGATACCGGATGCAAGCCGGGTCGCGGCCTGCTTGGATGCGAATGTCGCCAACCTCAGCCCGGCTTGCCGCGGCGCCTTCGCATGGCGCGGCGCCAGAGCCGAGGCGACGCATCATCACCATCGCCATTATGCGCGCAGGCTTTCCGGCGACGAAGCCCTGGTGCGCAACTAGTCATTGGCGTCCGGCGCTAAGAGCTGGTCGTAATATTTGACGACCAGCGCGACATTGCCGGCGAATTTGACTGGCGCCGCGCTCAGCATTTGCGCGTGGTAGGCCTCTAACTGCCGCTTCTTGTCCTCGGGTGGCAGGTCTTTGCCGGCCAGAAGCGCGGCGACTTCGGCGCGCGTCACCGCCTGAACGCCGATATATTTTTTGCTGAGCGGATCGATGCCGGTCAAAATCCACACGATATTGACCGCAACCGATTCGTAGCCCGCATAATCGGCAAATCCAAAGTCGCGTGCGGTCGCGTTGAGCGAGGCGATCAGCCGCGGTTCAGGCATGGCGCCGGGGACAGCCTGCACTTTGGCGAGGATCGCGTCGAGCGCCGGCGCGGCGGCGAGATATCGGGTAACCTCATCCTCGCTGAGGGCGATCTGTTTCACCGGCTCGGCGCTCCGCGCGAGCGGCTTTGCCTGCAGGACCGGCGCTGACGCCAGAGCCAGGACGAGACCCAAACCTAAACAGATCGGCCTGCAACGCATCTTTGCCTCAAGCCGGCGGCGCCGCGCCTTTCACCGCCTCGACCAATTGCTTCAACGTGAAAGGCTTCGCCAGGAAGCCGAAGTCCTCGCCCTCGGGGAGATTTTTCTGGAACGCATCTTCGGCATAGCCGGAGACGAAGATCACTTTCGCGAGCACGCCGCGCTTGCGCATTTCGCCGAACATGGTCGGGCCGTCCATTTCCGGCATCACAACGTCGGAAACGATCAGGTCGATCTTCGGGATTCTTTTCGGCGACCTCTAGCGCCTCGACGCCGTTTGCCGCTTCGAGCACGGTATAGCCGCGTGCCGCGAGCGCGCGCGCACCGAAGGCGCGCACCGCCTCCTCGTCCTCAACGAGCAGAATGGTGCCATGGCCGGTAAGGTCCGCCGCCGGCTTCTTCGCTGCTTCCTTGCGCACCTCCTCCTCGCCCGCGACCGGAACGTAGCGCGGTAGCAGGATGCGGAAGGTCGTGCCGACGCCGACTGTCGAATTGCAGAACACATAGCCGCCAGTCTGCTTGACGATGCCATAGACCATGGCGAGCCCGAGGCCGGTCCCCTTGCCGACTTCCTTCGTCGTGAAGAAAGGTTCGAATATCTTGTCGCGCACCTCTTCTGGAATGCCGGTGCCTGTGTCGGCGACCTCGATCATCACGTAGTCACTCGCCGGCAGGGATGTCTCGTTGAGCCTGCCGCAATCGGCCGCCGCGAGATTATTGATGCGCAATTCGATCTTGCCGCCATTCGGCATGGCATCGCGCGCATTGACGACGAGATTGATGACGACCTGCTCGAACTGGTTGAGATCGGCCTTCACCAGCCAGAGATCGCGGCCGTGCCGCAAGTCGAGGTGGATCTTCTCGCCGACGAGGCGGCGCATCAGCAATTGCAGTTCCGAGAGAACGTCGCCAAGCTGCAAAACTTCCGGCCGCAGCGTTTGGCGGCGCGAGAAAGCGAGCAATTGCCGCACGAGCCCCGCCGCGCGATTGGCGTTCTGCTTGATCTGCATAATGTCCTGGAAGGACGGATCGGTTGGCCGGTGGTTGGCAAGCAGCAAGTCCGAATAACCGATAATGGCGGTGAGCACATTGTTGAAATCATGCGCGACGCCGCCGGCGAGCTGACCGATGGCCTGCATTTTCTGCGATTGCGCGAAATTCTCCTTCAGCGTGCGCAGCTCCGTCGTGTCGAGCGCATAGATGGTGGCGCCAGGGCCATCCGCTTCGTCGGAGGGGGAAAAGAGCAAGCGCGCCGATCGATCGCCGGACAGCTGCACGTCGGCGGGTGCGATATCCGTCTTCAACTCCGCCGCAGCCACTACCGCGGCTTCGACCGCGCCGCGATTGGTTTCGGCGATGCCGCCATAGATCGTGCGCTGCGCCGGGTCGGCACCCTTCAGCGCTTCGGGCATCAACTTGGCGAAGGCGGTGTTGGAGCGCTTGATCCGGCCGCCGCGGTCGACGATCGCCATCGCCATTGGCGCTGCGAGGAAGACGCGGGCAAAGCGCACCTCGGCGGCGCGCAAATCCTCCGCCGGTTCTTCGCCCGGCGCGCGATTGAAGACGAGCGTACGCGAAGCGCCCGCCAAGCCATCCTGACCGAAGGCGACCCGGTGCAGAAGCCGCACCGGCAGACTGCGCCCATTGCGGCGCTTCAAATCGAGATCGAGCTGCTCGGTGATCACGTCACCCGGGCCGCCGGCAATGCTCGAAAGCAGAACCGCGCCGCCGCCGGCAATGAAATCGTTGAGCTCGAGACCGCCGGAGCCAACCTGCGCGAGATCGTAGTCGAGCCAGCCGGCGAGTGTCGCATTCATGTAGGACACAGCGCCGCTGGCGTCGCAGGAGAAAAACCCCGCCGGCGCATGGTCGAGGAAATCGATCGCATGCTGCAATTCCTGAAAGACATTCTCATGCCGCTCGCGCTCACGCGTCACATCGGCGACGGTCCAGAGCGTCGCGCGCTTGGAGCCGGAAAAATTGAGCGGACGCACCCGCACGCGATACCAGCCGACGCCCGAGTCTCCCATCAACGGCGGCGAGAGGCGTAACTCCTCGGTATTGCGTTTGCCGTCGCGCGCCGCCTGCGCCAGCCGGTAGATCGATTCGGAGACATCCGAAGAGCCGGAAAAGAGCCGCTCGACGACTTTCAACTGACTCGGATCGCGCGCGCCCGAAATGCGCATATAGGCGTCGTTCGCGTAGAGGATCTTGCCGTCGCCGTCGCTGACGATAGCGCCCTCCGGTTCGCTGTCGCAAATGAGCCGCGTCAGATCGCTGCGCGCCGCTTGCCCGGAGAATTGAAAAAAGCCGACCGCATAGCCGAACAACGCGAAAATGCCGATCACCGCCAGCACGGTCAAAAGGCCAATCACGAGCGTGCCGGCCTGATCCTTCGGCAGAATCGAGAAAGCGGCGATCGGCGCCACGAGACAAGTGGCGAAGAGCAGGACCAGACCTGGGCTGCCGGCACGCTCCGTACGATCGAAAGCGGCGGTGGTTGGCTGATCTGTCAAAACATCACCCTTTATCTGCATCCCGGCTGCATCGCTGCCCCGACCTCTTCAGGGGCTGCGATTCGGCAGAATGGAACCGGCGTCCGGGCATTGCAATGCGAGCAACGGGCTTTTCCGCCTCGGACAACGCGCCGGGCAGCGCGCGCCACTCGGGGGCGCGACACTTGCGCAAAAGTTGCGTGACGCTAAGGTCGCTCCGGCTCCGCGTGTGGATGACGAATACGGCCATTCCCCACGGAGGGCGTTAACCATTTATTAACCTCTGCCGGGCGTGCTCGCACTCGGCGTGCTAGGGTACGATAATTCAAGGCGATTTCGGGCCGTCGGGTAAGGCTGGCAGAGGCCCGAAAAATAACCTAAAGCGGCAGGATGGCACGCAGCGGGCGTGCCGCGGATAGGGATTTCGAGAGCTTATGCAAGCCTTTAGCTGGCTCAGTGGAAACAAGGCCTTGGCCTATGGCGCCGCCGCGCTGGCGCTGGTTGTTGCGGCCCTTTTGATTCTGCTCGTTTTCCGTTTGGCCTTCGGCCGCCGGCTGCGGATGTCTGGACGCGGCCGGCAATTGCGACTCGGCATCGTCGACGCCTTCGATCTCGACCGTCAGCGCCAACTCGTCATCGTCCGGCGCGACAACACCGAACATCTCATCATGATCGGCGGCCCGAACGACATTCTGATTGAGTCGCAGATCATCCGTGCCGAGGCGCGCGAAGGCCGCCAACGCGAGAAGGAGCGCGACCGCGACCATCGCGACAAGGATTTCGCCGAGCCGGTGCAACTGCCGCCGGCGCAGACGCTGAAACCGGCCGCGGCCGAGCCGCAACTGCCGCCCTTCGTCCCCGAGGCGCCGCCCGCCCCCGTCGCGCCGCCCCCCGTCGTGCAGCCCGTGGCGCGTACGCCGCTTCCGCCGATCACGCCGCGCCGGACAGCGCCGCGGCCCGAGCTCAAGCCCGCCGCACCCGTCCCGCCGGTCGAAAAATTGCCGGAGCCGCCGGCCCCTCCTGCGCCCGAGCCTGTCGCGGCGCCAAGCGCCGAGGTCGTATCGCCGCCCGCCGCTGAACCGGCGCCGCCGTCGGCCAAACCGGCAGCGCCCGCGCCGGGCTTCATGCGCTGGCGTCCTGGTCAGTCTCCTGCGGCGCAGCCGCGCCCGGCAGGTCCCGGCTTTACCCAGCCGATCCGCCAGAGCGAGCCGAGCCTGCCGCCCGCATCACCGCCTTTTGGGTCGATCGCGGGCAAGCCGTCCGAGCCGCCTGCGGAATTGCCGTCCACCCTGCCGAGCCCGGCTCCCGCAACGCCGGAGCCCGAGACGCCAGCCGTGACCCAGCCAGCCGCAGAGGACCTGATGGTCTCTCTCGAAGAAGAAATGGCAAAGCTTTTGGGACGCGCGTCCGACAAGCCGTAAAGGCGAGCGCGGGGCTTGTCCCCCGCGCGGCGTCAGACCCTCAATTCTTCAGCACCAAGACGGATCAGTTGGTCGACGTGCTTGATTCGGTGCTCGAATGGTGGTGATGGCGCGGCGCGCCGACATCCACGTTGTCCGTCGAGTCAGCCGCGTCGGCGCCGCTGTCGGCATCGCTATCGTCCTCGTCTTTCACCTTCGGCATTTCATAGCCGGGCGGCGGCTGAGTCAGATATTTGCGCGGCGGCTCGCTGCCGATTCTGAGCTTCGACGTGTCTTCGGAATGTGACTGAAAGATATTGCCCCACCCCTTGGTGAAATTGACCAGATCGGACGGCCCGTAGAAGCAGATTGGCTTGCCGGCCTCGTTGCTGCAGGACTCCGATTCCCCGGATGGCGAAGGTTTGGTCTTGTCGGCATCGGCGACGAAATCGCCCGGAGTTTGATCCGAACTCGAGTCGCTGGAAGGTGCCGGACGGCGTAAATCGGCTTCCGCCCGGATGCGCGCCGTTGCATCGGGATCATGCGGCCAATCGGCGGGTGTCCCCAGCGAGGCTTGTGGCGGCGGCAGATCCATTTTCGGCGGAACGACAAGCGCCGGCCGCGGCGTGTAATCGATCGTGCCGTTATCCGGCGATTGCTGCTGCTTGTGGCCAAGGCCGACCCAGCCCAGCATGGAATTCCACATATCGCCGTCGGCACGGGCGGGGCTTGCCGCCAGCAGCGCCGCGAGCGCGACGCCGCCCAAGGCTGCGGCGCGGTGGCGGGAGTTGATTGATGTGAAGGGCACGGAACTCTCCCTCGGCGCTTTCGCGCGATATTGCATCATGCCACATTTCACGGCGATTTGTGGGCAGGCCTTCATTCCGCCCCATCGACTGTACGGCGCGGCTTTTCGCCCAGGCCCTCGATGAGCAGCAGCCCTACCCCGATGCAGATCGCCACATCGGCCAAGTTGAACACGTACCAGGAAAACGCGCCGACGTGAAAGTGATAAAAATCAGCGACATAGCCGTAAGCGAGCCGGTCAGCGGCATTGCCGAGAGCGCCGCCGATGATGAGCCCGAGGGCAAAGCCGGTGAGCATGAGCCGCGTGCGCCAAAGCCAAAGCGTCAGGCAGATGGTCGCCACCGCCGCGATCAGCAACAGAGCCCAGCGGCCGAAATTCGATTGGGCTGTGAACAGCGAATAGGAAATCCCTGTGTTTTTCAGGAACACCACATCGAAAAACGGCGTCAGCCGGACCGGCTGATGGGCCGCGATGCCATAGCCGAAGATCAGCCAGAGCTTGTTGGCCTGATCGAGCACGAGGGTGGCGAGCGCGGCCAACAGGCCGACGACCCGCGCACGGCCCGAAAAATTCCGCACCTCGCGCGTCGGCAATGTCCGGTCTGCCTGGGCACTCATGGCCAGCGCCCCAGAGCCGCCAATTCCCGCAAAGCCTGCGCATCGCGCGGCGTCACATCGGGGAATTCCACATCGCTGCCGACGAGCGGCGAGATTTTCCAGGAGCGGGCGCATTTGCGTCCCTCTGCCCGCGCCGGCACAACGGCGACACCCGCCACATCCGGCAAGCGAAAGGCTTCGCCCGGCCCCTCCCTCGCTTCGATTGTAATATCGGACGTGATGCAGACCTCGGCGAAGTCGATGCCGTCGAGCGCGCCGCGCAAATCCGGATCGGCAATATAAACAAATGGCGCGGCTTCGAGCGAGGAGCCGATGCGCTTCTGGCCGCGCTCGATCTCCAGCGCGCCGGTGACCACGGAGCGCACGCGGCGCACCCTTTCCCATTTCGCCGCGAGCGCATCGTCGCGCCAGTCCGCCGGAATTTGCGGAAAGCCTTCGAGATGCACCGAGACTGCATCCGGATAGCGCGACAGCCATGCCTCCTCGCTGGTAAAAGCGAGGATTGGCGCGAGCCAAAGAGTCACGGCGCGGAAAATCTGCTCGATGGTTTCGAGCGCCGCGCGGCGCCTCACGCTCGATGGCGGATCGCAATAGAGCGTGTCCTTGCGGATGTCGAAATAGAAGGCCGAAAGATCGGTGTTGAGAAAGGCCGTGAGGCGCGCGACGACGCGCTTGTAATCAAAGCGCGCATAGGCCTCGCGGATGTCCGCATCGAGTTCAGCGAGACGATGCAACATGAGGCGTTCAAGCTCGGGAAATTCCCTCACGATCACCTCATCCTGAGGAGCCCGCAAAGCGGGCGTCTCGAAGGATGAGCCGCCACCTTCGCCCTTCGAGACGGCGCTGCGCGCCTCCTCAGGGTGAGGGACGCTTGGCGAAAGTCCCTCGTAATGCGCGAGCGAACCGAGCATCCAGCGGATCGTGTTGCGCAGCTTGCGATAGGTCTCGACGAAGGTCTTGAGAATCTCCGGGCCGATGCGCAGATCGTCGGAATAATCCGAGGCCGCGACCCAGAAGCGCAGAATGTCGGCGCCGGATTGCGCGATGACCGTCTGCGGCGCGACGACATTGCCGACCGACTTGGCCATTTTCTGGCCCTTCTCGTCGAGCACGAAACCGTGCGTCAGCACTGCATCGAAAGGCGCGCGCCCGCGCGTGCCGGAACTTTCGAGGAGCGACGACTGGAACCAGCCGCGATGCTGGTCCGAACCTTCGAGATACATGACTTCGTCGCGGCCGCCATCGCGGATGCGCTTGATACCTGAGAGCCCAGGGAACGCCTTCGCGTCTTCGAGCGTAAAGGCATGGGTCGAGCCGGAATCGAACCAGACATCGAGGACGTCGTCGATCTTGTCGAAATCCTCCGGATTGTAATCGGGCGCGAGGAAGCGCGTCGCAGCATCCGGCGCGAACCAAGCGTCGGCGCCTTCCTTCTCGAACGCCTCGGCGATGCGTGCGTTCACGTTGGCGTCGACGAGAATATCGCTCGTGCCTTTGCGGACGAAAATCGCGATCGGCACGCCCCAGGCGCGCTGGCGCGAGACGACCCAGTCCGGCCGTCCCGCAACCATGCTGGTGATCCGGTTCTCGCCTTGCTGCGGATACCATTGCGTGCGGGCGATCTCGTCGAGCGCGATTTCGCGGAGACTGGGGCCGCCATTGCTGCCCCTCTCCGCAACGTTGCCCTCATCCTGAGGAGGCCGCGGAGCGGCCGTCTCGAAGGATGATTCACTACTCTCCCCTCGCCCTTCGAGACGCAGGCTTCGCCCGCTCCTCAGGGTGAGGGGAAAGTCGATAGGCTTATCGAGCGCGATAAACCATTGCGGCGTGTTGCGGAAGATCAGCGGCTTCTTGGAGCGCCAGCTATGCGGATATTGGTGCTTCAGCCGGCCGCGAGCGATGAGGGCCCCGGCGTCGATGAGCGCCTTGATGACCGCCTCATTGGCGTCGCCCTTGTTGCCCTTGTCGTCGAGCACGCGCTTGCCTGTGAAGCCCGGCGCTTCCTTGGTAAGGAAGCCGTCGGCATCGACGGTGTAAGGAATGCGCGTCTCGATGCCGCGCGCGGCCAGCTCACGGCCATGCGCCATCCAGATGTCGAAGTCGTCGCGGCCGTGACCCGGCGCGGTATGGACGAAGCCCGTGCCGGTATCCTCGGTCACGTGCTCGCCATCGAACAAAGGCACGTCGAAGTCGTAGCCGAGAAGCGTGCGCGCCAGCGGATGCGCCGCCGTCAAGGTTTGCAAGTCCTCGGCAAAGACGGGCGCGATCTTCTCATAGGTCTCGACCTTGGCGGCCTTGAAGACGCTGTCGGCCAGCGCATCGGCGAGAATGAAGGTTGCACCGATCTTGGCCCAATTGTTCTCCGGTGCGGCAGTGACGCGATAAAGGCCGTAAGCGATCTTGCTCGAATAACTGATGGCGCGATTGGCCGGGAGCGTCCAGGGCGTCGTCGTCCAGATTACGATCTTCGTCTCTTGGAGTAACGCGCGCTTCTGCGCGACGCTGTGGCCCTCGCCTACAACGCGCACATTGCCGACCGACTTGACCGGAAACGCCACCCACACCGTATCGCTGACATGGTCCTCGTATTCGACTTCGGCCTCGGCCAGCGCGGTCTTCTCGACGACGCTCCACATCACCGGCTTCGAGCCGCGATAGAGCGTGCCGTTCTCGGCGAATTTCATGATCTCGCGGGCGATCTGCGCCTCGGCCGGAAAGGTCATGGTCTCGTAGGGATGGTCCCAATCGCCGATGACGCCGAGCCGCTTGAACTCTTCCCGCTGCACATCGACCCAATGCGCGGCGAAGGCGCGGCACTGGCGGCGGAACTCGATGATCGGCACCTCGTCCTTGTTCTTGCCCTTGGCGCGATATTCTTCCTCGATCTTCCATTCGATGGGCAGGCCGTGACAGTCCCAGCCCGGCACGTAGTTCGAATCCTTGCCCGCCATCTGCTGCGAACGGGAGACGAGATCTTTCAGGATCTTGTTGAGGGCGTGCCCAATGTGAATATTGCCGTTGGCGTAGGGGGGGCCGTCGTGGAGGAGGAATTTCGCCCGCCCCTGCCCGGCTTCACGTTGGCGCTGATAAAGCCCGATCTCGCGCCAGCGCGCGAGTAATTCCGGCTCCTTCTGCGGCAGGCCGGCGCGCATCGGAAAATCCGTCTGCGGCAGATAGAGGCTTTTCGAATAATCCGGGCCTTCGGCCTTCTTGGCCGCCCGTGTCTGTTCATTCATCTGTGCATTGGCCTGATCGGGTGCGGCAAAGCCGCGAAAACATGAGCATCGCCCCGGCGGCGCGCTGGCTTAGGCGCCGGCCGGGCCGATAATTCGGGCTGCCGCGGATGAAGTTTTCCTGAACATGGAGCCTTCTAGACCATTCCCGGCGGTGTGCAAACCGCTCCCTCAGCTAATCCGTCCCGCGGCCCGCCAGAGCCGCCATTGCCGCCGCCATTGCGGCACCTCGACCGGCATCGTGAGCGGGTCATAGCCCGGCTTTTCCATCTGGCGCAGATAAAGCTCGCAGAGCGCGACCGGCAGAAAGGCCGGCGCCGCCTTGCCCGCGCGGGCGACGGGCGCGGCGGCAAGCGCGGCCAGGTTCCGCCGGGCGAGCGCCCGCAGCTTGGTCAAGGCCGAATCGAGCGCTGGTCGGTCGGCGCGTAGGTCCGGCAAGGGATAAAGCTCGCGCGGCACATAGGTCTGTCCCGCCGCCACCTGCCAGGGCAGAGCGCGCAGCAGCCCGGTGATGGCATAGGCCATCCCCGCATATGCCGCCGCCTCGGCCGCTTCGGCTTGCGGGTCGAGAATCGCGGCCGCGAGCTGGAACAAGCTGCCCGCCGTCGCCTTGGCATAGGCTTCGAGCGCCGCGACGTTCGGCATGGGTTCGTCATAGAGATCGAAGAGCCGCGCATCGATCAGGCTGATGAGTTTCTGGGGCGGCAGGCCGAAACGCTCGATCGTATCGAGAAGCGCGGACGCGACGGGCGCCTCATCCGCGCCCCGCTCCCCGGTCAAGACGTCGCGCCAATATTGAAAGCGGATTTCGCCGAGCAATGGTTCGCTCACCCGCTGCCGGACGGCGGCGATCTCATGGCCGAAGGCGTAGATCGCGACGACATGCGGGCGCAGTGCCGCCGGCAGGAACAGACAGGCGAGCCAGCGATCCTTGTCGTCACGGCGCAGAAGCTGGTCGCAAAAGGCGTAATCGGCCGCGTGGTCCATCGCGGTCCTTTATCATGCCACGGCGATGAGGGCCGCCCCGACCCGCCGGTTTTCGCCGAGCAGGACCGAATAGGTGCGCGCGGCGGCGGCACTTGCCATCGGTTCGGCGCGGATGCCGGCCTTGTGCAGCGCCTCGCGCAAATCTCTGGCAAGCGGGCGCAGCTCCTCCCCCGTGCCGATCAGCAGATGTTCGATAGCGCCGGGAGGCTCGGCGAAAACCTGGGCAAGCGCAACGGCCGACAATTCCTCCGGCCCCGTCACGTCCCAGGCATAGATGCCGGAGGGCAGCGCCAGGATCGAGCCGCGATGCGACATGCCGCCGAAGCGGAAGCCGTAGCTGCCGTATCCCTCGATGAGATGTTTGCCTGGCAGAAAGCCGGAATATTTTTGGCCGGACATCGCGCTCTCATCGAAGCTTCGTCATTGCGAGCACAGCGAAGCAATCCAGAACCAACGCATGGATTGCTTCGTCGCCATGGCTCCTCGCAATGACGGCCGAGACGTTACGCCGTCTTCACCGCGCCCGTTTTGGCCTTCGTATCCTTTGCCTCGGGTGCCGGGGCGGACTCGGCGCTGGTGTTGCGCAGGCCGAGATAGATCAGCATCGGCGAGCAGATGAAGACCGAGGAATAGGTCGCGACGCAAATGCCCCAGATCATCGCCAGCGAGAACGAACGGATGACCTCGCCGCCGAAGATGACAAGCGACAGCAGCGCCAGAAAGACCGTCGTCGCCGTCATGATCGTGCGCGGCAGCACCGCGTTGACCGAAACGTCGATCAACTGATCCGTCGGCATCTTGCGGTATTTCTTCATCATCTCGCGGATACGGTCGAGCACGACGACGGTCTCGTTCAGCGAATAGCCGACGATGGTCAGGATCGCCGCGATCGAGGTCGTGTTGAATTCGAGCCGCGTGAGGGAGAAGAACCCGACCGTCAGCAAGAGATCGTGCATGGTGGCGATGATGGCGCCGACCGCGAACTGCCACTCAAAGCGGAACCAGAGATAACAGAGCACCGCGACAATCGAGATGACGACGCCGAGCGTGCCGGATTGCACGAGCTCGCCGGATACGCGCGGTCCGACGACCTCGACACGGCGGAAATCATATTGGCTGCCGAGCGCGTTCTTGACCGCAGCGACGGTCTGCTCCTGCGCTGCCGCGCCCTCCTTCGGCACGCCGAAGCGCAGCAGGACGTCGGAGGCGCTGCCGAAACCCTGCACCTCGATGTCGCCGCTCGTCAGCTTGCGCATTTCGCTGCGGATGGCGCTGATGTCGGCGGTGCCCGACTTGGCGCGCAACTCCATCAACGTGCCGCCTGAGAAGTCGATGCCGAAGTTCATGCCGAGCGTCAGGAACAACGCGACCGAGATGATCGAGAGAGCGGCCGAAAACGGATAGCTCACGCGGCGGAACCGCATGAACGGGAATTTGGTATTCTCCGGGGCGAGGCGCAGAAGCTTCATCACAGGACCCTAGATCGGCAGCTTCGTCGGCCGCTTGTATTGATACCACAGCGCGATCATCATGCGCGTCATCGTCACCGCCGTCACGATGGTCGTAAGAATGCCAAGCGCGAGCGAGACGGCGAAGCCGCGCACGGGGCCGGTGCCGAGGAAATAGAGGATTGCCGCGGCAACGAACATGGTGACGTTCGAGTCGACGATGGTGGCGAAGGCGCGCTTGAAGCCCGCATCCAGCGAAGAGATGATCGAGCGGCCGGCGTGGCTCTCCTCGCGGATACGCTCGTAGATCAGCACGTTCGAATCGACCGCCATGCCGATCGTCAGCACGATGCCGGCGATGCCGGGCAGCGTCAGCGTCGCGCCGAGCAGGATCAGACCCGCGAAGATGAAGGCGATATGCACCATCAGAGCGATATTGGCGAATATGCCGAACGTCCCATAGGTGATGAGCATATAGACCAGCACCAGCCCGGCGCCGACAAAGGCGGCGCGCTTGCCGGCGTCGATCGAATCCTGACCAAGGCCAGGGCCGACCGTGCGTTCTTCGACGATCGTGAGCTTGGCCGGCAACGCACCGGCGCGCAGCAGGATGGCAAGATCGTTGGCTGATTCGACGGTGAAATGGCCGGAAATCTGGCCCGAGCCGCCGGTGATCGGACCCAGAATGCGCGGGGCCGAGATGACTTTGCCGTCGAGCACGATGGCGAAGGGGCGGCCGACATTGGCCGAGGTGACATCGCCGAAACGCTGGCCGCCGCGGATATTGAAGCGGAAATCGACGACCGGTTCGCCGGTGCGCTGATCGAAGGCCGTCTGGGCGTCCGTCAAATCCTCGCCCTGGACCATCACCTGCTTTTCGACCGGCAGCTTGCCCGGCTGATCGACCTGATCGAGCATCTCGTAATCATTGGCGTCTTCGCCGGGCTGGGCGACGAGGCGGAATTCGAGCTTCGCCGTGGTGCCGAGAATCTGTTTCAGCTTTTCGGGATTCTGCAGGCCCGGCACCTCAACGAGGATGCGGTCGTCGCCCTGGCGCTGGATGTTCGGCTCCGTCGTGCCGAGCGCATCGACGCGGCGGCGCAGGACTTCGATCGATTGATCGACCGCGTGACGAATCTTGTCCTGGATCGCAGCGTCGGTCACGAGAAGCTGGATCGTGCCGTTATCCGATTGCTTGATATCGACGCGCGGGGGCACCGGGCCGCCGAGCAGCGCGCCGCCGATGGGCTGGGCGAGCTTTGCCAGCTCCGGCGTGATCTTCTGCGCATCGGCCGGATCGAGCAGATGGAATTGCACGCCCTGCTGAAGCATGGCGACGCCGCCGGAGATCGGCACCTTCTGCTCGCGCAGCAGCCGGCGCGTATCGTCGCGCAGGTTCTGCACCTCGGTCTTCAACACGGACGCGGCGTCGACTTCGAGCAGAACGTGCGAGCCGCCCTGCAAATCGAGGCCGAGCACGATGGTGCGCAACGGAACCCAACTTGGCAGATGCGCGCTCAGCGCCGTGCGCGTCGCGGGCGACAGCAGGCTCGGCAGGATCACCAGAAGGGCGAGCGCCGTCGCCGACAAGATCGAGACAACTTTCCAGGTCGCAAAGCGCAGCATTGGCGAAAGATCGTCTTTTCAGGTTGCGGAGCCGCAAGGCTCTCAGGCGGAATCCTTGACCGGCTCGCCCTTGGAGCGAACCTCGGAAATGAGCGCGCGCGCGACGCGCACCTTGATATTCGGCGCGACCTCCAGCTCGAGCTCATTGTCGTCGACAACGCGCGCGACCTTGCCGATCAGGCCGCCGTTCATCACGATCGTATCGCCACGGCGGACATTCTTGATGATGTCGGCATGCGTGCGCGCGCTCTTCTGCTGCGGCCGAATCACCAAGAAATACATGATGATAACGATGAGCGCGAAAGGCGCGATAAAGCTGAATATATCCGAGGCGCTGCCGGACGCGCCGCCAAGGGCCTGAGCGAAAGCCGGGGTAAACAACATCTTCTCCTTCAGGGGCTTTGGAGCCCGGGCGGGATATTCGTCCCTGTTTTGCGGCGGGACTATAGCCAGCGCGGGCGCGAAAGCAATGGTGGCAAAGCTGGACGCGGGCACGGCCTGTCATTACATCGCGTTCATCCCGAACCCGTGAGTGACATGACAAGCCATCGTGAAGCCGGCGCCCCATTCGGCGCACCCGATCTTGAAGCGACCCTGAAGCGTATCGCCGAGGCGCTCGAACGCCTGGCGCCGCCGCTTCCGGCCGCCGCCGATTTCGCCCGGGCCGATGCTTTTGTCTGGCAGGCCAAGGGCGGCTTGCTGCATCCGGTCGTCAAGGTCAATCGGGTCGAGATGGCGCTGCTGCGCGGCATCGATCAGGTGCGCGACATCCTTGTCGAGAACACCGAGCGTTTCGCTAAAGGCTACGCCGCCAATAACGCGCTCCTCTGGGGCGCCCGCGGCATGGGCAAATCCTCCCTCGTCAAGGCCGTCCATGCCGACATCAACCAGCGGCTGGCGGCGACGCCCGGCTATCGGCCGATGAAGCTCATCGAAATCCATCGCGAGGATATCGAGAACCTGCCCGACCTGATGGCGATCCTGCGCGAGCAGCCCTATCGCTTTCTGATCTTCTGCGACGATCTCTCGTTTGACGCGGAGGATACGAGCTACAAGTCGCTGAAAAGCGTTCTCGAAGGCGGCATCGAGGGACGCCCGATCAACGTTATCCTCTATGCGACCTCCAATCGCCGCCACCTGCTTGCCCGCGAGATGATCGAGAACGAGCGCTCGACCGCACTTAATCCCGGCGAGACGGTCGAGGAAAAGGTTTCGCTTTCCGATCGCTTCGGCCTCTGGCTCGGCTTCCACAAATGCAGCCAGGACGAATATCTCGCCATGATCCATGGCTATCTGGCGCATTACAAACTCGACGTCGACTGGACGAAAACGACGGCCGAGGCGCTCGAATGGGCGACGACGCGCGGCGCCCGCTCCGGCCGCACCGCCTGGCAATTCATCCAGGATCTCGTCGGCCGCGCCGGCAAAACGACGAACGATTAGAAGACGACCCAATAGAAAAGCGCGCCACACCGGGCGCGCTTCTCGTTTCGATGACCGGCCGGCTTATTCCCCGGCGACAACGCCCATGTCGCCCATGTTCTTATACCGCGCGTGCGCCTGGTCGAGGTCTTCCTTGATCAGTTCGGGAGCCGTGGGGGTGCGGCGGTAGAAGGCCGCGATCCACACAGCGCCGATCGCCAGATAGACCAGGAAGGCATAGGGGAAGTAATTGACCGGCGGCGACGGCACCGGATAGACGCTGCCGACGATCGGCACCGCGAGCAGCAGCAGCGAGGCGACGCAGCCGGCGATGTCAACGGGCTTCAACTCGCCGATCTTTTTGAGATAGACCGGAGCGGCCACCGTGATCAGCGCATAGGCGGTCACGAAACCGAAGGCCGCGCAAGTGCCGGCGTCGTTGAAGATGTCGAGCAGCGCCTGTTTGCCGAGCAACGCCACCGTCGGGACAGCGAACGACAAGCACCGCCATGATGGTCACAGCGATGTGCGGCGTCTCGTTGACGTCATGCGACGAGGCCGTCGCCGGCGGCAGAATGCCGTGGCGTCCAAGCGCATAGATGATGCGGCCTCCGGCGCTGATGCAGGAGAGATTCAGCGCGAAGAAGCTCAGCATCGCGCCAGCCGACAGCGGAATCTGCAGGAGCGGCATTTTCACAAGTTGCGCCAGAATGTTCAACGGCTGGTCGATCTTGTCGAGCGTCGTCGAATAGCCGCGGGTGCCGAGCACTTCGACATAGGTGACGAAGACGAAGAAGATGCCGGAGATGATCAGGCTGACATAGATCGATTGCGGCACGGTCTTCAGCGGGTTCTTGGCTTCGTCGCCGAATGCCGTCGCCGCCTCGAAACCGACGAGCGAGAAGACCGCGACCACGACGCCAAGGCCGAGGCTCGACCAGGGGATTGTCTTCGTGTCGAACTGCGCGGTGTCGACCGCAAAGCCGTGATGGCCAAGAACGATGAACGACAGGAACAGGATGAAGGCCATCGAGAGGGCTTCGCAGATCAACATAGTCCGGGCGGACAGATTGACGTTTTTCCAGGCGCAGAACCAGGAGATGGCAATACAGACCACGAAGAGCAGAAGCGGCGGCGCATTGATACCCGCCATCGACAGAAGCTTCCCGGCGAAAATCGTGAAGCCCGTGATACCGGCGATCGAGATGCCGAGATAAGACCAGATCAGCGCCCAGCCGCCGATGGCGCCGGCCGTGAGACCGAGACCGCGGCAGATATAAGCGTACATCGAGCCGGAGGATGTGGACCGCTTGGCGAATTGGTTGAGGTTGTACGCGACAAACAGCAGCATGATCGTGCCGAGCGCGTAGGAGAGCCAGCTCCAGTCGCCGGTGTTGGAATACATGACGGGGACGATAAGCGCCGCCGTCATCGTGGGTGAGATCAGCGCGATGTTTTGCGCGAGCAATTCAGGAAAGCCCAAACAATTGGCCTTCAGCTTGCCGGAGGTTGTTGCCATTGCCACATGCTTTCGAAAGAGGGGTTGAGCCTCTTGCGGCCAAAGATCACAAGCCTTCCACTCTCGTGATGTTGGGTCGCAATTGCAGTTGAGGCTAGGAGCGGCTTGGCCCGCCCTGAACATCCAGTTCTTAACTGCGCGCTGGTCCAGTTGGCCGGGGCTATGCGGTGTTTTAGCGCCGCACCCACGTTCCCGAAGGCAGCGGCCTATCCAAAGGCGAAAACGGCACTTTCCTTAGGCTTTCACCGCCCGAATCCGAGGCACGATGGAACTTCTTTTTGCAATCGTTCTAGATTTTGGTTGGCCGGAGCGGATTGTGGGCCAGCAGCGTCTCCTTGCATGGGCCACAAGCACAATTTTTGCTTATGAGGAAATGACCTGGCCTATCTCGCCGGGATTTTAACCGCCATACTAGGGGCCAGAATGCTGCGTCCGTGGAATCCCAATCTCATCGTCCGTGCCGAAGGGCGCGGCAGTCTCAGTGTTCGCATCGCCCAGGCGATCATCGAGGAAATTCAGCGCGGCCGGCTCACCGCCGGCGACAGCCTTCCGGGCACGCGCGACCTCGCCAAGGATCTCGAAGTCAACCGCAAGACCGTCGTCCAGGCCTATGACGAACTCGCCGCGCAAGGCTGGGTGACGACCGACCAGCGGCGCGGCACATTCATCGCCCGCAACATCCGCGACGGCGCCCCGCATAAGCCGGAGCCGGAACCGGCCCAGACGTTCGGCGAACTCCGCGGCAGCGCCGTGAAACCGCCCCTGCTCTGGCCGCGCCAGGGCAAGGTCAGCTTCGATGACGGCGTCCCGGACCAGCGGCTCATCCCGACGATGGCGATCGCGCAGGCTTATGCGGGAGCGGCGCGCGCCGCCTCGCGGCAGCGGCTTCTCGGCTATGGCGATCCGCGCGGCACCGAGGCCCTGCGCCAGTCGATCTCCAAAATGCTCAACATGACACGCGGCCTGAACACAACGCCGGACAATATCTGCGTCACCCGCGGCAGCCAGATGGCGCTGTATGTGATCGCCCACAGCATCGTCGCCAAGGACGATACGGTGATCTTCGAGGAGCTGACCTATCCGCCGGCGGTCCAGGCCTTCACCCTCGCCGGGGCCAAAGTGCAGGCAGCCAAGCTCGGTCCCGAAGGCATTGATCTCAACCACCTCGAAGCGATCTGCCGCCGCACGCGCGTGCGCGCCGTCTATCTCACGCCCGGCCATCAGTTCCCCACGACCGTCGTGCTGCGTCCCAGTGCGCGGCTGCGGCTGCGCGCGCTCGCCGCGCAATTCGGCTTCATCGTTGTCGAGGACGATTACGACCACGAGTTCCAGTTCGATCACCAGCCGATGTTTCCGCTGGCGAGCAACGATCAATCGGGGCAGATCGTCTATGTCGGCTCGTTCTCCAAAGTGCTGTCGCCGAGCCTGCGCGTCGGCTACGTCGCCGCTCCCACCCATCTCATCCAGCAGATCGGCAACTGGATCGGCGCCATCGACCGCCAAGGCGATCCGATCACCGAGCTCGCCATCGTAGAACTGATCGAGTCCGGCCAGCTTCGCCGCCACATCAAGCGGGTCCATGCAATTTTCGACAAGCGCCGCACGGCCTTCGCCGAAGCCCTGCAGGACGAACTCGGCGATCTCGCCAGTTTCGACATTCCGACCGGCGGCCTCGCCTTCTGGGTGCGCTTCGCCGACGATTTCGATCTCGGCAAGTTGGAGCAGCGGCGGCCGCGGGGCGCGCCGCAATTCCTGACGAGCGCGCAATGCGCCGTCGGCGCCAAGGCCAAACCCGCCGCCCGCCTCGGTTTCGCAAGTCTCGACGCGCACGAGATGCAGACGACGATCGAGAGGCTACAGGGAGGCGGTGGAGGAGGCAGCGGGGCGGTAAAGGCTGTTTTTATTTCGCCGCAGGGCGCTCGGAATTGGCGAAAAAATTCACGCTGGAAGACCAGCCAGCCAAACAATATCATGGCCGCAAGGACGATCAGCGAACCCACTGCCGCGAGAGGATTGCCCACTGCAATCCCACTCATCAACATGGCGACACCGAGCGTCAGGATGACCGTTCCCGCGATCCAGACGCAGACCTGAACCAGCGCGATCCGGCTTTGATCAAGAGCCGGATGCAGGTGATAAAAATCCCGATCAGAAACAAGGACACCCACCCAAGAAGGTTCAAATGGGCATGTGCCGGCATAGTCACGTGGTTCTCCGAGATGCCCATGATGAGACCCCAGGCCATGCCGGTTACGGCGGCGATGACGGCGGCGAGAAAGCTCAGCGATGACGCTTTCATATCTCCTCCCCTCGGCAATAGATTTCTTGAATGGCCACAACCCTATCCCCAGGCAGGATTTACGCAAGGGGCATCCTTGGCAGTTCCAAACGCGCACTTTGGCTGTTGAAATTCTGTCCCTGCGCTCATGGCCGCTTTCTAAGCCTACGGCGAATCGCGGAATGCGCCATCACCGCGCGATTTGAGATAACTCGCCTACCTGCCGCTTAGGGCGATCGAATATGGTCGTGTATGAGAGAATTTTCTGCCGCCACGAATGGGTATCTGCTCGTCAGCGTGGCAACGGTGGCGATCTTCTGGCGCTGGGGACCGCAGCTTTTTGCCGGGCTGTCCAATCCGTTCTGGCTCGCCTTTATCTTTCTCTGGCTGTTTGCCGTCATCCTCGCGTCGGCGCTCGCCGTGGTGCGCCATGCCGATGCGCTGGCGGGCCGGCTTGGCGAGCCCTATGGCACGCTGATCTGACCCTCTCCGTCACCGCGGTCGAGGTGATGAGCATTTCGGCGGTGATGCTGCACGGCGCCAACAATCCGACGCTGGTGCGCGACACGCTGTTCGCGGTCATCATGATCATCCTCAACGGATGGTCGGCCTGTCGCTTCTCGTCGGCGGCCTGCGCCACTCCGAACAGCACTACAATCTGCAAGGGGCGAACGCTTTTCTCGGCGTCATCATTCCGCTCGCGGTTTTCAGCCTCATCATGCCGAATTTCACCCAGACCACGCCGGGCCCGCGCTTGTCGGCGGCATCAGGAGATTTTTCTGATCGTCATATCCGCGGGGCTTTATTGCGCGTTCCTTCTGATGCAGACCGGACGGCATCGCGGCTTCTTCACCCTCGGCGACGAACCGATCGAACATTTCGCCGCAGTGCGCGAGCCGATCTTTCCGCACGCCGTGCTGCTTGTCGCCTATATGGTCCCGGTCGTTTCACTGGCCGAAAAGCTGGCGCATCCGATCGATTATCTCGTCGAGACCTTGCACTTCCCCGACCAGCTCGGCGGACTTCTCATCGCGCTGCTCGTTGCAACGCCCGAGGGCGTCGGCGCGGCGAAAGCGGCGCTGCGCAATCAACTGCAGAGATCGATGAACATCTTCCTCGGCTCGGTGCTCGCCACCATCGGCCTTACCGTGCCGGCGATGATCGCCGTGAGCCATATCACCGGCCACAGCATCGACCTCGGAATCGAGCATACCGATTACGTGTTGCTGCTGCTGACCCTCGCCGTGAGCGTCGTCACCTTTGCCAGTGGCCGCACCAACATTCTGCAGGGCATCGTGCACCTGCTCTTATTCGTGTCCTATGTGCTGCTGCTGCTCGAAAACTGATCGCGGGTTGGCGAGGCCTCAATCTCGCGTTCCGCACCTTCTGCGCGGCTTTGAGGCGGGCAATTTCCGCGCGGATCGGCATGAACGGTCCGTACTTATGTTGCGTCTCGGGGAAATGGTCGGCATAGGGGCCATACGGCGCATCGACCGGCTTGGCCAAAAGGTCGGTCGAGAAATCACGCGCAAGTCCCGATTTCGTCGGACGCGGCTGTAACTCGACATAGGCCGCGACATCCCAGCCTCGACAAACGAAAGCATCGGCGCCGCATGCGTCGCGCCGGGCGGCATGTTGGCATAAGCGAAATTTGCGAGCGTGATGATCCGCGCCATTGCCGGCGCCATCGTTGAAGCTTTCCTTGCCCCAAAGCGGTGGAACAACATAGCCCGAAGCGAGCGCCTTCGGATTCGCTGCGATCCCCACGCCGTCGGCTTGGTGGCAACCGGCGCAGACGCGCGCATAGACCACCTTGCCATGTACAGGGTCCGCGGCGCGATCGAGTTCTGGGACCCGCCCGGACCGATCGTAAGGCACCTGCTTGTCCAAGGGTATGTTTGAGGAAAGAAATTTGACGTAGGCGGCAAGCGCCTGCATGGCAGGCGCATCAACCGGCAGCCGCCGGCCGTTCATGCTGCGGGTCATACAGGAATTGATGCGGTCTTCGATCGAGATATCCGTGCCCGATCGGGCACTGTAGCGGGGAAAATCGCTATAAAGTCCAACGAGTGGCAGGCCGGATGTCTTCGTGCCCGCTTCGAGATGGCAATCGCCGCATGCAAGATCATTTCCGGCGTAACGCTTCGCCAGATCGACGACGAAGGGGCCGATATAAGCATAGGTTTGTTGATAGCGCTTGTCCCAGACGCACTTGTCGGCGAAATCGGCCATCGTCGTACCGGCCGTAGTCGAAGCAACGATCGTCGCCCAAAAGACCGGGGCGAAATTTCTTGCCGTGATCTCCAAGGCGACGAGCACCGAGCCGCCGAAAAGCACGGTTCCGGCGAGATAACCCCAATTCAACGTCATGGTGACAGTTCGCCGCCGGTTTCCCGAGCGTCGTTGCGGCGATCTCGATGATCCAGAAGACGAGCGTGACGGCGGGAACTTTGCTCGCCACTGTATCGCTCAGTCTCTCTGCTCATTCGGCGGCCTCTTCGCCGGGTTCGCACGAAGTTCATCGCCTCGCGGAGCACTCGGCTCCCGCGCCCGGCTTTACCGCCTCGGTCGCCAAATGGCGGCGGAAGGCACGCGCGCCCGGCAGAGCCGTTGAACAGGCCGAGCACATGCCGCGTCATCGCGGCAAGCGGCACGCCTTCGGCCAGGCGCGCCTCGACATAGGGAATAAAGGCCTCGACGCGCCGCTTGGCGGCTCGCGGCAGGCGCTGCGTCGCCGAAGAAGACCGGATCGACATCGAGCAGCAGCGCCGGGTCCTGATAGGCGGCGCGGCCGATCATCACGCCGTCGACATGCGCGCAGTTCCGCTGCATCTGCGGTCGATGTCGGTCGAGGCCGCCATTGAGCATGATCGGCACATCGGGAAATTCGCGCTTCAGCGCGTACACGCAGAGCATAATCGAGCGGCGGAACGTCGCGGTTCTCCGCGGCGACAGACCCTTGAGCCAGGCCTTGCGCGCATGGACGATGAGCGCATCGGCACCGGCGGCGACCACGCGCCGCGGCGAAGATCGCACAGAGGTCTCCGGGTCCTGATCGTCGACGCCGATCCGGCATTTCACCGTCACCGGGATCGCACACCGCGCTTTCATCGCGGCGACGCAATCGGCGACAAGCTCGGGCTCGCGCATCAGGCAGGCGCCGAAAGCGCCGCTCTGCACGCGGTCCGACGGGCAACCGACGTTGAGATTGATCTCGTCATAGCCGAAGTCGGCGGCGATCGCGCGCCGCCTCCGCGAGCTCGGCGGGCTCCGAGCCGCCAAGCTGCAGCGCCACCGGATGTTCGCGCCGGATCGAAGCCGAGCAGCCGCTCGCGGTCGCCGCGGAGGATCGCCGCGGCCGTCACCATCTCGGTATAGAGCAGCGCACGGCGCGTCAGCTGGCGATGGAAGACACCGGCAATGCCGGTCCGTCCAATCCATCATCGGCGCGATGCGAAGCGCAGGCTCGGCTTGATTTCGGTGTGCACTACCTCGGCTCGTCCACAGGGAGAATGTCCCAGCCTATATCAGGCGCCCTTTTTATTCGCCAGAATATCGGCACACGGAGAGCAAGGCGCCTCTCGGGTCTGTGACCGCTGCGTGGCCGAAAAGCGACGGCAATGGCATATCGCCTGCTGCTATCGCTGCGGGAGCGAGGCGACCATGTAATCGCGTGCCATTTCAGGACAGAGGCACGTCATAAACGCTCGGGCCCAGTGGCGGGGACGAAAATGAGACAGCAAGCAACGCGCGAGCTTCTTGCCTATTGGAACAGGTTGCGCGGCGCGCGGCCGGCGCCAGATCGCGCCGAGATAGATCTGGCAGCGATTCGCGGCTCGCTCGCGGATTTGTTCGTGCTCGATCTCGATGCCGCCCGTCAATTTCCGTTCCTGATGGCTGGCACGCGCCTCAATGCCTTCTTTTGTGCGGAATTGCTCGGCCGGTCTTTCCTCAGCCTCTGGGCGCCCCAGGACGCGCGCGCGATTGCCGCGGGTCTGCTGACGGTGGTCGATTCCGCCTGCCCCATCATCGCCGCGAGCGCCGCGCATCCGGAAGGCTATCGCGATGCCGACATAGAGATTCTTCTTCTTCCGTTACGGCATGCCGGCCTTTCGCAAGCGCGCATTCTCGGCCTAGCGACGCCGGCCGTGCAGCCGCCCTGGGCAGGCCTGCTGCCTGTTCCTCACCTTGCGTTACGTGCCATGCGCACAGTCGAGGCCGAAATCGGATGGGCGCGTCCGGCCAATACATCGCTCTTTCCGGATACACCGCACGTATGGAACGCACACAGGCCTGCAGATATTCGCGGCCATCTGCGCATCTTTGACGGCGGAAAATAGCGATTTTCCGCTATTATCTCTGTTTTCCTCGTCCAAAGATAAGGCTGCGTTAACCCGCTGCGCCAATGCTAAGCTGTCTCTCGTGTCCGAGAGTCAGGTTAACAGATGGCAGCCAAGCTCAAGATACAACCCAAATTTGCTGAACGGCGGCGCCACGCGCGCGTCGACGTCAAGCTGCTTGGCCGTTATATGCTCGCCGATCGGCGGGAATTCCCCTGTCAGACAGTCAACATGTCGCCGGGTGGTCTTTCGATCGATGCACCGGTCCGCGGCGACATCGGCGAGCGGGTCGTGGTTTATCTCGACCAGCTCGGCCGCGTCGAAGGCAGAATCGCCCGCCATACGGAGCGCGGCTTCGCGATCCAGATGACGATGCCGCTCTCGAAGCGCGAAAAGATCGCCAATCAGCTGACCTGGTTGCTCAATCGCGATACGCTGGGCGGCACGGAAAATCGCAGCCATGAGCGGATCATTCCGCTGCGTCTGCGCTCGATCCTGCGGATCGACGGCGATAATGAGCATATCGTGCAGTTGATCGACGTTTCGGTTTCCGGCGCCGCAGTTTCAACATCGGCCAAACCCGCCCTCGGCACCAAGCTCAAGCTCGGCCAGACGCCCGGAGAGGTCGTACGCCATTTCGAAGGTGGCTTTGCGGTGCGCTTCGACGAGTTGATTCCCGTCGACAAATTCGACGAGAACATCAAGCTTTGATGGGTTGCCGCTCCCCGCGAGCCGGCGCCAGACTGCGCGCGTAGCGCCGCGCATTGGCGATGTAGCCTGCCGCGCTTTCACGCAATTTGCCGATCTCCGACTCCGTCAACTCGCGCACCATACGCGCCGGTGCGCCGAGGATCAGCGAATTGTCGGGATAGGCCTTGCCTTCGGACAGCAGCGAATTGGCGCCGACGAGGCAATTGCGGCCGACATTGGCGCCGTTGAGAACGGTGACGCCCATGCCGATCAGCGTATTGGCGCCGATGAGACAACCGTGCAGGATCGCCCGATGGCCGATCGTGCAGCCCTCGCCCACTTCCAGCGGATAGCCAAGATCGGTATGGAGGACGGCGCCATCCTGGATATTTGTACGCGGGCCGATGCTGATCTTCTCATTGTCGCCGCGCAGCACGGCTCCGAACCAGACCGAAGCGTCAATGCCGATCTGGACATGTCCGATCACGTGCGCGTCGGGCGCGATCCAGACGCCGGCAGCAAGGCGCGGCAATACATCGTCGAGCGCATAGAGAGGCATAATCTATTCCTCGCCAGCCAGGCGAATGGGAGACGCAGCGTCAGAAATCTTCCAGATCGAAATCCAGAATCGCGACCTGCAGCGTGAAGCTGCGGCCCTTGGGATCGTCTTGGGAGATGACGCCGAGATAATCGTCGCCGGAATTGAGTTCGACGGAATCGTTTTTCTTCGGACGCGGCAGGATGCGCAATTTGTCGTTCTCGAACAATCGCCGCAGATAGTCTTGCAAAACAGGGCGTTCGACCGGGATTTTCAGCTCAAGCGCAAAGGAGCGATCGCCGTCCTCGTCGTCGACGGAGATCGTGGCGATGCTGCGCTCGCCGAGATAAACTTCGGCGTCGTCGGGATTGCGCTTGGCCTGGACGACTTTGAGGTTTTGATTCCCAAAAGCCTGACGCAGGAAGCCCTGCAACTTATGCAGCTCGACCTTATCCAAAAATCAATTCTCCCGGCGCGGCCATTTGGTGCGCCGCAGCGCGACCTGCGAGCCCATTGCCAGAATTCGGAAATCACTGCAAGCCCGGCTCATCCGCGCGCCATTTTTGCGGCCAGAATCTGATCCATCGAGCGCGCTGGTTCGGCACAGCCGGCATCGCCGACCACTACCGCAGGAACGCCCGCCACTGTCGTTTTTGGCGGAACCGGCTGCAGAACCACAGAGCCAGCCGCGATCCGCGAGCAATGGCCGACCTCGATATTGCCGAGCACCTTGGCGCCAGCGCCGATCAGCACGCCGTGGCGGATTTTCGGATGCCTGTCGCCGGCTTCCTTGCCGGTGCCACCCAAAGTGACGTCTTGGAGCAGCGATACATCGTCTTCGATGACCGCCGTGGAGCCGATGACGAGGCCGGTCGCATGATCGAGGAAAATACCCTTGCCGATTTTCGCGGCGGGATGGATGTCGGTCTGAAAAATTTCCGACGAACGGCTTTGCAGATAAAGCGCGAAATCGTAGCGGCCCTGATTCCACAAAGCGTGCGCGAGCCGATGTGTGGCCAGCGCCTGAAAGCCCTTGAAATACAGCAGCGGCTCGATCAGCCGTTTGCAGCTCGGATCACGATCGAGGAACGCCAGAATATCCGCCTCGAAAGCGGCATCGATCGCACCATCGCGAGCAACGATATCGGTGTAGGTCCGCCGGATTTGCTCGATCGAGATGGTCGTATCGCCAAGCCGCGAGGCGACGCGATAAATCACCGCGGCCTTGAGGCTTGGTTGCTCGAGCACGGCCGTCGTGACCAAGGCGGCGGTGCTCAAGTCGCGGTTGACCAGAGTCTCCGCCTCCTGGCGGATGCGCGCGAAGACCGAATCCGGTCTCCCGCGGCTCGCGCCGGCCAAGGACGATTTTGCCAAACTCACCCAAACCTCCGAAGAATATTCATCCCTTGTATCACGATTTCCCGAAGGTTTGCAGCCGCCAGGCGCGCCCCGGGCCCGCTCCGGGCCGGCTTTTCGTCCAAGATGAATGAGCGCATGATTTAGGACCAGCGATTGAGGAAGGCTACGGCGGCCTTCTTGAAGGCGGCATCACCGACGCTGCGGTTGTGATCGCGGTCGGGGATCGCCAGAGCCTCTCCGGCCGGCAAGATCGCCGCGAGCGGCTGCGGATCGCCGGCAATATCGTCCTTGGTCCCGGCGGCGACGAGGACCGGATCGACGATCGCCGCGAGTTCGGCGCGGGTGAATTTCCGCCGTGCGCCGCGGGCGCAGGCCGCAAGGGCCTTCAGATCGCCTTTGGTCGTTTCGGCGAAAAGGCGGAAGGTCTTGCCCAGCCCCTCGCTCAAGTCGGCGGCAACGGGGGCCTCAAGCGCCTCGGCGATCGTCTCTCCGAGGCCCGCCGTCTCGAAAAGCTTGCTGCCGAGGCCGCCGAAGACGAAAGCGTTCGCCCGCTCCGGATAGGCGAGCGCGAAGGCGGTGGCGATCCGCGCGCCAAGCGAATAACCGATGATGTCGGCCGACGGAATGGCGAGGTGATCGAGGAGATTGCGCGCGTCCCCCGCCATCAGGTCGAGCGCGTAATCGCCGGGCCGGTAAAGCTTCTGGCTGCGACCATGGCCGCGGTTATCGAAGGCCACGACACGCCGGCCCGCGCCGTTCAACGTCTTCAACCATTGGGGAAAAACCCAGTTGACGGCATGATTCGAGGCGAAACCGTGGATAAGCAGGACCGGGCGGCCGCTCTCGCCCTCTCCCGGCAGCGCGTCGATATAGGCGATCCGCACGCCCTGTGACGAAAATTCCTGCATCTGCCGCAAAGATAGGGTGCCACGACGGCCAGGGCGCCCGGCCGCCCTGTAGACCTCGCACCTCTATTCGAATAAATCAGGGCGAGCTAGGGCGGGTTGCGGAAAAGTTGCCTGTCTTTTCCGATCGCAACATGCCCATTCATGCATTGGCAAAGTGGAATTTTCCGATGGCGAACCACGGCACCCCTCATTTCCACAACCAACCTGGCGTGGCGCGCATCCGCATCGGCGCCAAGGAATTCATGTGTACCGGGGCGCTGCCGCCTTTTGATCATCCGCATGTTTTCATCGATATGGGCGATGCCTCCGACGCAATCTGCCCCTATTGCTCCACGCACTATGTCTACGACGCAAGCCTTGCACCCGGCGCCTGTGAACCGCCGGAATGCGCCTTCCCCGTCGAGAAGGCGGCCGCAGCCTGACGCCATTGTCTGAACCGCCGCATGCCCTCATCGCCGGGGCTGGGATCGGCGGGCTGACGGCGGCACTGGCGCTGGCGCGGCGCGGCTGGCGCATTACGCTGGTCGAGCGCCGCGATGGCTACGAGGACATCGGCGCCGGATTGCAGATATCTCCCAACGCAAGCGCGGTCCTGCGCGATCTCGGTCTGTTGCCGAATCTGATCGAAACCAGCCTCGCGCCCGAGGCGATTCATATCCGACGCGCGCGCGACGGCGCGACGCTTGCCCGGCTGCCCTTGAGTGACGCCGAAAGCCGCTGGGGCGCGCCTTATCTCTATACGCATCGCGCCGACCTTATCCGTGTCCTGCGCGAGGCGGCGCTAGCCGAGCCGGGCGTCGCCTTTCATCCGCGGACGGCGCTCGCCGGCTTCGATCAGACAGCGCGTGGCGTGACGGTCGCTGCCTTGCACGGCGCGACGCGCCTCAGCTTCTCGGCCGATTGCCTCATCGGCGCCGATGGCGTGCGCTCCTTCGTGCGCGCGCGCAACGCGGCTTTGCACGGCAAGGCAGACGATCTGCCGAAGCTGGCGCATTATGTTGCCTGGCGTGCGCTGGTCCCTGCCGAGCGCGTCGCCGCGGCCTTGCAAGCGCCGGAAAGCGCGCTATGGCTCGGCGCAGGCGCGCACCTCGTACATTATCCGCTGCGCGGCGGCTCCGTCGTCAACGTCGTCGCGGTCATCGATGCAGTGTGGCCGCTCGACGAGAAGGCCGATCTCTGGTCGCAGCCGGGCGACGCCGCTTTCATCGCGGCGCGATTTGCGCGCTGGGCCGCGCCGGCGCGCGATCTCGTCGCCGCGGCTGGCGACTGGCGGCTTTGGCCTCTGGTCGAGCGGCGAACGCCGGCACATTGGAACAACGGCCGCATCGCGCTGCTCGGAGACGCCGCGCATGCGATGGTGCCCTTTCTCGCACAGGGCGCCGCTCAAGCTATCGAGGACGCTGCCGCGCTCGCCGCTCAGCTTGTGCCCGGCCGCGATATTCCGACGGCGCTTGCCGCGTACAGCGCAGCGCGAACGGCGCGCGCCGCTCGAGTGCAAAGCGAATCCCGCTTGCAGGCGCGCCGCTATCATATGCGCTGGCCGGCCTCGCGCGTGCGGGACGCCGCGCTGCGTGTTCTTGGACCCGCGCGCCTCCTCGGGCGCTATGACTGGCTCTATGGCGCAAAGACGGCGTGGAACATTGGTGCGGCAGAGGCGAATCCGCCCATATGAGCCGAGACAAACACGCCCCGCCATGCCATTCTTCCCGCCGTTGCGCGCTTCGCCATTGCACAACATCAAGAAGATCGGACATGTCCGTTACGTCACGCGGATTGAGAAATGACTGCGCGAGCCGCGATGCCCGAGATTGATCCGCCGGATTTGCGCAGCGCGCATGTCATCGTCGTCGCCAATGAAAAAGGCGGCACCGGCAAATCGACTCTGTCGATCCACATCAGCGTGGCTTTGCTAAAGGCCGGCTTTCGCGTCGCCACCATCGATCTCGATACGCGCCAGCAGACATTGACGCGCTTCTTTGAAAATCGCGCCTCGTGGGCTGCGAATGCGCCGTGGAATGTCGAGCTGCCGCGCCACCATGCGCTCGACCGCGGCAATTCGGACAATGTGCGCGATAACGAAACCTGGGAGTTCGGCGCTTTCGCGACAGCGATTTCCGAAGTCGAGCACGAGTACGAATTCGTCGTCATCGATACGCCGGCGAGCAATTCCTATCTCATGCGGCTTGCGCATTCCCTCGCTGATACACTCGTCTCGCCGGTCAACAATTCCTTCATCGATGTCGATGTGTTCTCGCGCGTGCATCACGATCGCACGCAACGCGGTCAGGTCGCGCAATATGCCGATCTCGTGCTCGAAGCGCGGCGCAAGCGCAAGATGGTCGATCAGGGCATCATCGATTGGATCATCGTGCGCAACCGCATGTCCTCGACCCAATCGAACAATGCCAAACAGATCGCCGCGAGCCTGTCGCGCCTCGCCACGCAATTGAAGTTCCGCCCGGCCAACGGCCTTCACGACCGCGTGATTTTCCGGGAACTTTTCCCTATTGGCCTGACGGCGCTCGATCCGATCGAGGAAGCGATGCGCAGCAGCAGCCTCTCGACATCGCAGCTTGCTGCCCGGCGCGAGGTCGAAGAGCTGATCGCGACCCTGCAACTGCCCGAACGAAGCCGCGGCATGGCGCATCTGCAAGCACGGCACGATTGGTTTGAACGGATTTCGCGCTATTATCGCGAGCTTCAGGACTAGACCATCGGTTTCCAGACCGGGTGCGCACCCGGCCGCCACGAGAAAAACGCAAAACCTTCGTTCCTACGAAGAGCAAGACCAAACAAACGGAGCGACACTTGAAAATTTCCCTCGCCGGGTCTGCCTTTCTTGCCCTCTTTGCCGCCACTCTTGCATTACCCAGGGTGGTTGCCGCCGAGGATTCACCCAATGTCAGCATCGGCACCCTGTTCATCGAAGGCGCTTTCACCCGGCCGACGGCGCCGGGCGCGAAAGTTGCTGCGGGCTATCTCTCGATCATCAATGAAGGCAGCGTGCCGGACAGGCTCATCTCGGTGAACGCGGACATTTCCGACAAGACCGAACTGCACGAAACGAAGACGGTCAATGGCGTCGCAGCAAACGCAGGTTCTGGAGGATGGAATCGAAATTCCTGCCGGCGCCACGGTGAACCTCGCCCCCGGCGGCGATCACGCGGCGTTCCTGAATATCCACCATCCGGTCAAGAATGGCGACATCATCCACGCGACGCTCGGTTTCGAGAACGCCGGCCAGATCGACATCGGCTTCCACGCCGAGCAAGGCTTGAGCAAAGATACGGATCAGTAAGCGGGGAGATCAAACTCTGGTGCGGGCGGCCGGGATCGAACCGGCACGGCTCTTTCGAGCCGAAGGATTTTAAGTCCTTTGCGTCTACCAATTCCGCCACGCCCGCGTGACACCCGGCATAAAGCCGCGCTGCGCCGGAGACAAGCTACCCCTTCGCCCCGGCGATCGGTGCCTGAAAGGCGAGGCCGAGATCCCAGGGGAAATAAATCCAGGTGTCCTGTGAGACCTCGGTCATGAACGTATCGACATGCGGGCGGCCAAGCGGCTTGGCATAGACCGTCGCGAAATGGGCTTTGGGCAGCAGGTCGCGCACGACGCGGACGGTGGCGCCGGTATCGACAAGATCATCAACGACCAGCACGCCCGCGCCCTGCCCCAGCGCGATCTCCGGTACGATAGGCTTGACGATCTTCGGCGGTCCCTGCTGCGCCGTATGCTCGTAGCTGACGACCGAAATCAATTCGACAATCCGCAGATCGAGCTCGCGCGCGACGATCGCGGCCGGCACGAGGCCGCCGCGCGCTATGCCGACCACGGCTGAAAACGGCGCCATTTCCGCGAGCCGCCATGCCAGCGCGCGGGCATCGCGATGGAACTGATCCCAGGAGACATGAAAGGTCTTTTGCGGGCTGTCGGTCATGTGATCGTATATTTGTCGCGGCCGGTCGCGCGCAGGTCGGTAATCACCTCTTCGATCGCCGCGACGGCGGCGGCGACCCCATCGGCATCCTTGCCGCGTACGACGATCTCGTTGTTGAACTTGCCGTCGATGACGGATGGATAGGAGCCGATCGAGAGAGCCGGGTTTTGCTCCGCGATGCGGCCGAGCGCGGCGGCATAAGCGCCTTCCGGAATATTGCCGGCAGCGATGCTCACCGCGAGCGTGCGCGGCCCCGTCTCAAGGCCGGGCGCGACGGCGGCGAGCATGGCTTGCATGATGACCGGCACACCGGCCATGACGATGACATTGCCGATTCTGAAACCCGGCGCCTTGGAGACCGAATTCTCGACGAGTTCGGCGCCGGCAGGCAGCCGCGCCATGCGCCGGCGCGCCGCATTAAGGTCTTCGCGCTTGATCCTTTGCAGCAGCAACTCGATGGCGCGCGGGTCTTCCGCGACAGGCACGCCGAAGGCAGCGCCGACCGCATCCACCGTCACATCGTCATGCGTCGGACCGATGCCGCCGGTGGTGAAGACATAGGAATAGCGGTGCCGCAAAGCGTTAAGCGCGGCGACGATCTCATCGATCACATCGGGCACGACGCGCACTTCGCGCAGATCAATGCCGCGCTCGGTCAGAAAATCGGCGGCGAAGCCAATATTCTTGTCCTTGGTCCGCCCGCTCAGAATTTCGTCGCCGATGACGAGAAGCGCCGCGGTAACCGGCTTCGGTGGCATTGCAGGCATCTCCGCATTCGCAGGTCGGCGGCGATGGCCAAACCCGCGCTATCATGCCCCGCCGACGAACCTTTCGTCGAGCGCGGCGGTCTTGACCAGCGCGAAAACCGGCTGATCTGGCGTCACACCAAGCCGATCCAGCGCCCGCCGCGTTGTCATGGCCAGCAATGTGCCGTCCCCGTCAAGCGAAATATGCGCGACCGCGAGCGGGCCCAAGGCCTCGATCCGAGCCAACCGGCCTTTAAGGGAACCCTGAACGCTGAGACCCTGCGGCGGCACGGTGGACAAGGTCACATCCGTCGCCCTGATGACGATGCGCAAACTTGTGCCCGGCGCGCCGTGTGCACCGGCAAGCCAGATCGTCCCGGCGGGATGCACCAGCTCCGTCAAGCCATAGGCGTCGTCGCGCGTGCCGACGCGCATGGCAAGCACGCTGGCGCGCTCGGTGCGCGCGTCGTCCGCGAAGGACGGCAGTACGTCCGCCGGATCGCCGATTGCGATGACATGGCCGCGCTCCAGAACGACGACGCGGCTGGCAAGACGCGCGACCTCTTCGATGTCGTGCGAGACATAGACGATCGGAATTTTGAATTCATCGCGAAGCCGCTCGATCAGCGGCAGGATTTCGCTGCGCCGCTGCGTATCGAGCGCCGCAAGCGGCTCATCCATCAAGAGGAGCTTCGGGCACGACAGCAAGGCGCGGCCGATCGCGACGCGCTGCCGCTCGCCGCCTGACAGTTTCCCCGGCCCGCGGCCGAGGAGATGGCCAATCCCCAAGGTTTCGACCACCGCATCAAAGTTGATGGGGCGCGCCGCGCGCGGCGCGAACCAGCGGCCAAAGAGCAAATTTTGCCGCACGGACAAATGCGGAAAGAGACGCAAATCCTGAAAGACGATGCCGATGCGGCGCCGATAGGCGGGAACAAAAATCCGCTTATGCGTATCGACTAGGATCCGGTCGTCGAGAATAACATGACCCCGATCCGGGCGGTCGAGGCCGCCGATGAGGCCAATGGTCAGCGACTTGCCCGAGCCCGAGCGGCCGAAAAGCGCGGTGATGCCATCGGCATTGCTGAAGGCGACTTTGAGATCGAAGCTGCCGACGTGGCGGGCGATATCGACGTCGATCATCCGCCACCCGCCAGACGTTTTTCGCCGCGCGCCTGGATGATCTCCGAGGCCACGATGGCGACGATGGCGATAGCCAGCGAAACAAGTGTCAGATGCAATGCATTCTCATCGCCGCCCGGCTCCTGCGTATAAGTGTAGATGAGTGTCGGGATCGTTTGCGTCTCGCCGGGAATATTGGAGACGAAAGTGATCGTCGCACCGAATTCGCCGAGCGCGCGGGCGAAGGACAAGGTCGCACCGACGACGATGCCCGGAAATGCCAGAGGCAGACTGACGAGAAGGAAACGGAAGAAGGGATTGGCCCCCAGCGTGCTCGCCGCCTTTTCAAGATTGGGATCGGTGGCCTCGAACGACAGTCGGATCGCCCGCACCATGAGTGGAAAGCCCATGATCGCGCAGGCCAGCGCCGCGCCTGTCCAGCGAAACGACAGCACGATGCCGACATCCGCCAGTGCCTGGCCGAAAATCCCCCGCCGGCCGAAGCCAATAAGCAGCATATAGCCGGTGACGACCGGCGGCAGGACGAGCGGCAGATAAATGAGCGCCGTGATCAGCGTTTTGCCGGGAAAGTGCCAGCGCGCCAGGGCATAGGCGACGAGAATGCCGAACGGCAGGCTGCCCGCGAGCGCGACAAAGGCAATGCGCAGCGAGAGAAAAACAGCAGTCCAATCGTCTGGAGTAAGCCAATTCTGCAAAGCTATATTCCATAGAATATGGCAATAAACGGCTTCTCGGCCGATCCCGCGCACCTGTCAAGAACGGCGTGCGGCTATCTTTAATGAGGCCAGTAGGTCTTGGCGAAGAAGGCGCAGGTGATCGCGATGGTGATGCAAAGTGTCACGATACGCGCGACATGCGCCGGGGTGACGCGGCCAAGCCGCGCACCGCCGAAGCCGCCGATCAGTGAGCCGGCCAGCATGGCGAGCGTCTGCGGCCAGAGCACCGCGCGCGCGAACAGGAAGACGATGATCGCAACGGTGTTTGCAGCGGTGATCAGCAATGTCCGCGGGCCGTGCAGGGATTTGATGTCGGTTTCGCCGAAGAGGCACCAAGTCGCGAGCATCATGATGCTCGCGGCGCCGCCGAAATAGCCGCCATAGGTGCCAAGAACAAATTGCGCCACCAGCACCCAGCGCGACCCGTGATAGCGGCCTTCGAGCGCGACAGCGATCCGTTGGCCGAAGATGAGCGCGAGCGTGGCGATCAGCAGCAGCCAGGGCAGCATCACATCGAAGGATTTGGACGGCGTGAAAAGCAGAAGCAGACTGCCGATAAGACCACCGACAAGAGTCACGATCATCAGCGGCCATCTGCCGATGCCACAGACGGAACGGAAGGCGTTGGGATAGATCATGGCGCTGACGACAGTTCCCGGCCAGAGCGCCACGGTGCTCGACGTGTTGGAGAGCACGGAGGGCATGCCCGTCGCGATCATCGCCGGAACCGAAATGAACGAGCCGCCGCCGGCGAGCGCATTCATGACGCCGGCAAGGAATCCGGCGAGGAAAAGGAATGGCAAGGCGAGATGAAGGGGCATGGACACCGGAGGGGGGAGCTTTCAACGCGACCCCTACAGGATTTCACGCGGTGCCGACAACCTCCCTGCCCCTCACGGAAGGGTGCGAAGGCTTAGAGCCCTTCGACGACCTGCTTCAATTGCGCCTGCACTTTTTGCGCCGCCGCGCGCAGACGCGGATTATCGATTGCCTGCATGGAGGCCACCGGATCAATCGCGGCGACCTCGATCTTTCCGGCGCCCGTCTCCTGCACGACCACATTGCAGGGAAGCATCGTGCCGACCTTGTCCTCGATCTCTAGCGCTTCATGAGCAAGCCGCGGATTGCAGGCGCCGAGGATGCGGTAATTGCGGAAATCGACGCCTATTTTCTGCTTGAACGTATCCTTCACGTTGATTTCAGTGATGATTCCGAAACCGGCGGCCTTCAGGGCATCGGTCACGTGCTTCACGGCGCGGTCGAAATCCATGTTCAGCGTCTTGGCAAAATAATAACTCATCGCGTCTCTCCCTTGCCGGCGCTTCTAGCGCAGCGCGGAGCGCGAACCATGATCTGGATCAGCCGGCCTGGATGCTTTCGCCGACCCGCTCGATCTCCCATTCGAGCCTGATCCCGCTGGTCTCGAAGACGCGGCGACGTACCTCCTCGCCCAGGGATTCGATGTCCGCCGCGCTCGCCGCGCCACGATTGATCAGGAAATTGCAATGCAGCTCTGACACCTGCGCATCGCCGACGACAAGGCCGCGACAGCCTGCCGCATCGATCAACTGCCAGGCTTTATGGCCCGGCGGGTTCTTGAAGGTCGAGCCGCCGGTGCGCGTGTTGACGGGCTGGCTTTCCTGCCGCGACCGCGTGATCTCGGCCATTTCGGCTTCGATCGCGGCGCGCTCGCCCGCCCTTCCCTCGAACAGCGCAGATGTGAAGATGACATCATGCGGGACATTGGCATGACGATACGTGAAGCCCATGTCCGCATTGCTGAAGATATGCAGCGTCCCGCTGCGATCGATGCCGCGGCAGGAGACGAGTACGTCCTTCGTCTCCGCGCCATAAGCGCCCGCGTTCATCCGCAACGCGCCGCCGACGGCGCCGGGAATGCCCCGGTAGAAGGCCAAGCCCGCAATGCCCGCTTCGGCTGCCGTCGTCGCGAGTTTGACATCGAGGATTCGCGCGCCCGCTTCGACGCGCAATCCATCGACGCTCAGATTGTGGAAGCCCTTGCCGAGCCGGATGACGACGCCCTTGATGCCGCCGTCGCGCACCAGAAGGTTGGAGCCGACGCCGACGGTCGTAACCGCGATGCCCGGATCGAGCCCCGCGAGAAAATAGGCAAGATCTTCTTCGTCCGCAGGCGTGAAGAGAACCTGCGCCGCGCCGCCGGTGCGAAACCAGCAGAGATCCGCCATGCGCACATTCGATTCAAGCCGGCCCCGCAGGTCCGGGGCTGCCCTCTGTAAGGCCGGCGCGAGATCGGGAAAGTTCATGCGCCGTCGCCGGCGGCCAATTGCCCCGGCAGCGCATAGGCCCATTGGGTGATGTTGCCGGCGCCGAGAAAGATCACATAGTCGCCCGGCTTGGCCTGGCGTGCGCACAATCTCCGCAATCTGTGCGGGCTGGCCGAGCGCGAGCGCCTGGCGATGGCCATGCGCCTTCAAAGCCGCGACGAGCGAGTCGCGATCGGCGCCCTCGATCGGCGCCTCGCCCGCGGCGTAGACATCCGCGACGATGACCGTATCGGCATCGTTGAAGCAGGTCGCGAACTCATTGAACAGCGAATTGAGCCGCGTGTAACGATGCGGCTGAACGATGGCGATGACCTGCCCCTTGGTGGAAGCGCGCGCGGCGCGCAGCACCGCAGCGATCTCGACCGGATGATGGCCATAGTCATCGAAGATGCGCACGCCCTTCCACTCGCCGGTTGGCGTGAAGCGGCGCTTGACGCCGCCAAAGCCCGCGAGCGCACTGCGGATCGTGTCGACGCTCATGCCGAGCTGATGCGCCACGGCAATCGCCGCGGTGGCATTGAGCGCATTGTGATGGCCGGGCATCGGCAGGCCGAGATTCTCGAGTCGCACCTCGCCGCCCGTCTTGCGGTCGTGGATAATGACAGTAAACCGCGACTTGCCGCCGGTAAGATCGACATCGACCAGCCGGGCGTCGGCCTGCGGATTCTCGCCATAGGTGATGACCCGCCGGTCCTCGATCTGGCCGACCAGCTCCTGCACTGTCGGATGGTCGAGACACATGACCGCGAATCCATAGAACGGCAGGTTCTCGATGAAGGAGCGGAACGCGCCCTTGATCGCATCGAAGGTCTTGAAATGATCGAGATGCTCGGGATCGATATTGGTGATGATGGCGATGTCTGCGGGAAGCTTCAGAAATGTGCCGTCGCTTTCGTCGGCCTCGACGACCATCCAATCGCCCGCGCCAAGCCGCGCATTGGTGCCATAGGCATTGATGATGCCGCCATTGATGACGGTTGGGTCGAACTTTCCGGCGTCGAGGAGCGTCGCGACAAGCGAGGTGGTCGTTGTCTTGCCATGCGTGCCGGCAATCGCCACGCATTGCTTGAGCCGCATCAGTTCCGCCAGCATTTCGGCGCGGCGCACGACCGGCAGGCGCTTCTCACGCGCGGCGACAAGTTCGGGATTGTCGCGCTTGATCGCGGTCGAGACCACGACAACTTCGGCACCGCCGAGGTTCGCGGCATCATGCCCGATATGGACCGTCGCGCCCTTCTCGCGCAGGCGCAGGACATTGGCGTTCTCGCTCGTATCCGAACCCTGCACCTTGTAGCCGAGATTGATCAGCACCTCGGCGATGCCGGACATGCCGATGCCGCCGATGCCGACGAAATGGATGGGGCCGAGTTCGCGCGGAAGCTTCATTCTTTTTTGTTCCCGAGGGCGATATTGGTCACGAGATCGGCGAGTCTTTTAGCAGCATCATCGATCCCCGCTTTTTGAGCCGCCGCCGCGCGTGACGCAAGCCCCTGCGGAGTCTGCCGCGCCGCACGCAAGGCCGAAGCGAGCCATTGCGGGGATGAACTCCGTCTCGCGCACGACTTGCGCGGCGCCCGTCGCGGCCAATTCCTCGGCATTGGCCGCCTGATCCTGATCCAGCGCGTGCGGAAACGGCACCAGGATCGACGGCCGGCCGATGACGGCGAGTTCCGACACTGTCGAGGCGCCGGCGCGGGCGATCACCAGCGAGGCCGCGGCGACACGGGCCGGAAGATCGGAAAAAAACGGCAGCACTTCGGCAGCGACCGCCAAGCTCCTGATAGGACTTGGTGACGCGCGCCTGATCTTCGCCGCGTGCCTGCTGCACAACGCGAAGGCCAACGCGCTCCTGCGGCGACAGAAGTGCAATGGCGGGCGGCACGATATCGGCCATGACGCGCGCGCCCTGCGAGCCGCCGGTGACGAGCAGATCGAACGTGCCATCATCGGGCACGCGGTAAGGCGTTTTCGCCGCGGCTCAGCACGCTCGGCCGCACCGGATTGCCGGTGTGATAGGTCTGCGCCTTGATTCCGCTGCCGAGCCCTTTCAGCGTCGGAAAGCCATGCGCGACGGCATCGACGCGCGCGGCGAGAAAGCGGTTGGCGCGGCCCATCACCGCATTTTGCTCGTGCAGAATGGTCGGGACGCGCAAGAGCGTCGCGGCGAAAACGGGCGGCACGCTCGGATAGCCGCCGAAGCCGACCACGGCCGCTGGCCGCTTGCGTCCGATCAGCCAGAGCGCGGCGACAGTGCCGGCGAGCAGCGTGAACACGGCCTTTGCGCGGGCGACGCGCGAGCCGCCGCTCGGCGTGGCGGAAGGGATCGACATGCACAGCCCGCGCGGAAAAATCGCCGTCATATTTTTTGCCGCGCGGCATCGGTGACGAGTTCGACAGCGATACCCCGGGCCGATAAGTTCCTTCGCCAGTGCTTCGGCAGGAAAAAGATGACCGCCGGTCCCCCCCGCCGCGACCAGAACCGGGCCGAGAGTCATACCGGCTCCGCCTCGACCGTGCGGAAGACAACTTCGGAGCGCGGCCGCTTGCGCATGACGGCGATCATGAAGCCCATGCCGAGTGCCAGCGAGATGAGCGAGGAGCCGCCGTAGGAGATGAAGGGCAATGTCATGCCCTTCGCCGGCATCAGATGCAGGTTGACCGCCATGTTGATCGCGCTCTGGATGCCGAACAGCATGACAAGGCCGGAGCCCGCCAGCCGGCAGAAATGATCCTCATTGCGCGACGCGATCGCGAGGCCGCGCACGACGATGAACATGAAGACGGACACGATCACGAGACAGGCGATGATGCCGAATTCCTCCGCGGTGACGGCGAAGATGAAGTCGGTATGCGCGTCGGGCAGAACGCGCTTGAGCGTGCCTTCGCCCGGGCCTTTGCCCGTCCAGCCACCGGCATAAAAGCTCTGCAGGGCGGTATCGACCTGGAACGTATCGGCGACGCCACCCGTGGCGCTGGGATCGATGAATTTCAAAATGCGGGCGCGCACATGCGGTACGAATTTATAGGCAAGCATAACGCCGCCCATGCCAATGCCGCCGACGCCGAAGACCCAGACCCACCGCAACCCGGCGATGAAGAACAGGCCAACCCAGACCAGCGAAACAAGCATTGTCTGGCCGAAATCCGGCTCGCAGGATGAGCGGGATGATCGTCGCCGGCAGCAGCAGCAGCGCGATGAGATTGCCCGGCAGCCGGTCGCGGCCGCCTTCGGCGAAGGCCCAGGCGGCGAGGACGACGAAGCAGGGCTTCATGAATTCCGACGGCTGGATGCCGAAAATCCAGCGCCGCGCGCCCTTCACCTCCGCGCCGAAGAGCAGCGCCGCGAAGATCAACGCCATCGAAATAATGAAAAGGATGAGCGCGGCGCGGCGCACATGCCGGGGCGAGAGCAGCGAGGCGGCGAAGAAGACAGCCAGCGAGGGGACGAGGAACATCACCTGCTTATTGACGAAATGAAACGTCGGCAGGCCGAGCCGCTCGGCGACCGGCGGGCTCGCCGCCATCGTCAGGACAAGGCCGAAGATGACAAGTGCACCGAGCGCGGCGAGCAGCCAGCGATCAACGGTCCACCACCAGTTCGCCAGGGTCGAGCGTTCGACGCGCGAGACCATGATCCAACCCCCTTAGGCTTTCGGCGGCTCCGCGAGCTTGGCCAGAACAACCTCCCGAAACTTGTCGCCGCGCTTCTCGAAATTCGGGAATTGATCGAACGAGGCGCAGGCGGGCGAGAGCAGGACGATGGGGGAAGGCGTCGTGCTCGCCTCCGCATCCCGAGTCGCACTATCGACCGCGCGTTCGATCGTGCCGCAAAATTCATAAGGAATCGCTTCGCCGATGACCTTGGCGAAGGGTTCGGCCGCCTCGCCGATGAGGTACGCTTTGGCCACTCTGGGGAAGAGCGGCATCAGCGGCCCGATACCCCCCTCCTTGGCCCGCCCGCCGAGGATCCAGTAGATGTCATCGAGGCTCTGCAGCGCCTTTTCGGCGGCGTCGGCGTTGGTCGCCTTTGAATCGTTGATGTAGAGCACCTTTCCGCGCCGGCCGATCTCCTCCATCCGGTGCGCGAGGCCCGGGAAAGTCCGCAGGCCCTTCTGGACAAGCTCAAGCTCGTATCCATGCGCGCCCAGGGCCGCAACCGCCGCGGCGGCATTCTGGCCATTGTGGGTGCCGCGCAGCGACGGGATGCCGGCAAGATCGGCGATCGGACTGGCTTGGCCTGCGGTCTTGCGGACGAGGCGCGTCCCGTCCAGCACGATGCCATCGGGAATCGCCGGATGAAGGATGGAGATCGGGACAATTGTCCGCCCCTGCCGCCGCAGCTTCTGGGCAATGCCGGCGCAGATGTCGTCATCGACGCCAATGATGGCGACATCGGCCTTGGCGACGAGCCGTTCCTTGATCTCGGCATAATGCTCCATCGTCCCGTGACGATCGAGATGATCGACGGTGATATTGAGCAAGACACCAAAAGACGGGTTCAGCGAGGGCGCGAGATCGATCTGGAACGACGAGCACTCGACCACATGGACACGGCCCTTGCCGGGCGGGTTGAGCGCCAGGATCGGCGTGCCGATATTGCCGCCGACTTCCACCTCGTAACCAAAAGTTTGGTAAAGGTGCGCAACGAGTGCCGTCGTGGTCGATTTGCCATTGGTGCCGGTGATGGCGACGAGCAATGCATCCGGCGCGATATGGGCGCGCTCGCGACACGAAAAGCTCGATATCGCCGATGATCTCGACACCGGCCGCCTGTGCCTTGACGACGACCCAATGCGGATAGGGATGGGTCAGCGGCACGCCCGGCGCAAGGATGAGCGAATCGTATCCGGTGAGATCGGCCGTCACGAGGTCTTCGAGCTTGAGGCCGAGCGCGGCAGCCTTCTCGCGGCCGGGACGATGATCGTCCCAGACGACGACATCGGCACCGCCGGCGGCGAGCGCCTGCGCGCTCACAAGGCCGGAGGCTCCAAGACCGAAGACGGCGACACGCTTGCCGGCGAAAGAGGTAACGGGCGTCATTATCTCAGCTTCAGGGTGGACAGGCCGACGAGGGCGAGCACGAAGGCGATGATCCAGAACCGCACCACGACTTGCGGCTCGGACCAGCCGAGCTGCTCGAAGTGATGATGGATTGGCGCCATTTTGAACACGCGCTTGCCGGTCAGTTTGAACGATATGACCTGGACGATAACCGACAAAGCCTCAACCACAAAAAGGCCGCCGACGATGGCAAGGACGATCTCGTGTTTCACCGCGACCGCGACAGTGCCAAGCAGTCCGCCGAGCGCGAGCGAGCCCGTATCGCCCATGAAGATCTGCGCCGGCGGCGCGTTGAACCACAGAAAACCGAGGCCCGCGCCGATCAAGGCGCCGCAGACGACGGCAAGCTCGCCGGTGCCGGGCACATAATTGACGCGCAGGTATTCCGAATAGATCGCGTTGCCGACGACATAGGCGATGATGCCGAAGGCCGCGGCCGCGATCATCACCGGCACGATGGCGAGGCCGTCGAGCCCATCGGTAAGATTTACCGCATTGCCAGCGCCAACGATGATCAGCGGCGCGAAGATCAGGAAGAAATAGCCGAGGTCGACGACATAGCCCTTGATCGCCGGCAGTGCCAGCTCGGTCGTATGCGCGGCGCCGACCTTCATCATCGCGAAACAGGCGACGAGCGCGATGGCGCCTTCGAGCGCGAGCCGCAGCCTGCCGGAAAAGCCCTTGTGCGTCTGCTTCGTGACCTTGAGATAATCGTCATAGAAGCCGATGAGGCCGAAGCCGACGGTGACAAGCAGGACGATCCAGACATAGCGGCTCTCGAGATTGGCCCAGAGCAAGGTCGAAACGATAAGGCCGGAGAGGATCATCAGCCCGCCCATGGTCGGCGTGCCTTTTTTGCTCAGATGCGATTGCGGACCGTCCTCGCGGATCGGCTGGCCCTTGCCCTGCTTGAGCCGTAGGGCCGCGATCGTACTCGGCCCGAAGAAGAAGACGAAGAAGAGCGCCGTCGCCGTCGCGCCCGCCGTGCGGAACGTGATGTAGCGGAACAGATTCAGCGGGCTGAAAATATGCGTGAAACTTGCGAGCCAGAACAGCATTCTGAAATCCTATTGGGCGCCGGATTCGGCGGAATAACGGCCTTTGAGCGCCGCGACGATGGCGCTCATGCGGCTGGCGTTCGAGCCCTTGACGATGACGAGATCGCCGGCGCGGACAGCGGCGAGAACAATGTCTTCCAGCTCCGCCGCACTGTCGCGCCAGGCGCCCTGGCGTTCTATCGGCAGCGCGTCGAAAAGATGCTTCATCAGCGGGCCTGCGGCGAAAACGAGATCAATGTTGTTATTGGCAACGTCGCGCTTGAGCGCGGCGTGAAGTTCCGCACCCTGCGAACCAAGTTCCAGCATATCACCGAGAACGGCGATGCGCCGCCCTGCGGGGAGGCTACCAACAAGCGCCAGAGCGCGCGCCGACCGAAGCCGGATTGGCATTATAGCTTTCGTCGAGCAAGGTGAAGGGGCCGCCGTCGACGCTCAGCTCGAAGCGCCGCCCGCGGCCCGCGGGAACCTCGAAACTCGCCAGGGCACTCGGCAGCCTGTCCCAGATCGAGCCCGAAGGCCTGCGCCGCAAGCAGGACGGCAAGCGAATTGAGCGCGACGTGCCTGCCCGGCGCGCCAAGACGATAAATCAGATCGCGGCCCGCGACACGCGCGGTGACGATGGCATAGGTCTCATGCGTCTCGACATCGATGAGGCGCGCATCGGCCTGCGGCGCGGCACCGAACGTTGCGATGTGTCCGGCCCCGGCGGCGCGCGCGGCGGCATCGAGCCGCTCGTAATGCGCAATATCGGCATTGACGATCGCGACGCCGCCCGGCACGAGGCCCGAAAAAATCTCCGCCTTGGCGTCGGCGATGCCCTCGACGGAATCGAAGAATTCGAGATGCACCGGCGCGACCGTGGTGATGATCGCCACATGCGGCCGCGCGAGCGCCGTCAACGGCGTGATTTCGCCCGCATGGTTCATGCCGATCTCGATGACGCCGAAAGCGAGTCTCGCGGGGCATCCGCGCCAGAGTCAGCGGCACGCCCCAATGGTTGTTGTAGGACGCGACGGAGGCGTGCGTTGCGCCAGCTTGCGAGAGCACATGCCGCAGAGCCTCTTTCGTCGTCGTCTTGCCGACCGAGCCGGTAACGGCGACGATCCGCGCCGCCGTGCGCACGCGCGCTGCAGCAGCCAGTCCTTCAAGAGCGTGCAGAACATCATGAACGACGTAGAGCGGCCCGGCGCCCTTCAGGATGTCGGCATGATCTTCATCGACGACCGCGGCCGCCGCGCCTTTGTCGAAAGCTGCGGCGACATGATCATGTCCGTCGCTGCGCTCGCCCTTGATCGCGAAGAAGAGATCGCCCGGCATCAGCGTGCGCGTATCGATCGAAATACCGAAGACGGGCTGCGGCAACGGCCCGCTGAGCCGCGCGCGCAGGGGCGCGAATAGCGCCAGCGGCGTCCACAAAGGCTCGACATAAGGCTCGGTCGCGAGCGGATTTCCTTGGGGATTTTCCTGCGACATGTCCAGATTCATGCCGCGAAAACTCCCAATGCTGCGCGTATGCTCTCTTGATCGGAAAACGGCAGTACTCTGTCACCGATGATCTGGCCGGTTTCATGGCCTTTACCGGCAACGAGCAGGACGTCGCCCTCACCGAGCCGGGCGACACCGGCCGCGATCGCCTGTCCCCGGTCGCCGATCTCCTCGACTTTGGCACCGGAGACAGCGCGCGCGCCGGCGAGAATTTCAGCTCGGATCTGCGCCGGATTTTCCGAGCGCGGATTGTCATCGGTCACGATCACGTCGTCGGCGAGCCGCGCCGCCAGTTCGCCCATGATCGGCCTTTTGCCCTTGTCGCGGTCGCCGCCGCAACCGAAGACGACGACGAGTTTGCGCCGCGCCAGTGGCCGGAGGGTCCGCAACACATTGTCGAGCGCATCGGGCTTATGGGCGTAATCGACGAAGATCGGCGCCCCGTCACGGCGGCCGATGAGTTCGAGCCGCCCTGAAGCGCCTTGCAGATTTTCCAGCGCCGCGAAGACCCGCTCGGGCGCACCGCCAGTCGCGAGAGCCAGCCCTGCGGCGACAAGCGCATTCTGAACCTGAAAATCGCCCGCCAGCGGCAGATGCACGGAATAGGTTCTGCCGGCATGTTCCAACGTAAGCGCGGTGGCGAAATTTTCCGGCGCAGCGCGCAACAGCTCGATGGCTTCGCCTTTTCGCCCGACCGTGAAGAGGCGCAGGCCACGCGCGGCGCAGGCCGCGATCGACTTTCTCCGCGACATCGTTATCGGCCTCGATCACCGCCCCCTGCCCAGGCGCGAGCAGCGTATCGAACAGGCGCAGCTTCGCCGCGAGGTAAGAGTCCATGTCGGGATGATAATCGAGATGATCGCGCGACAGATTGGTGAAGGCGCCGGCGCAGAGACGCACGCCATCGAGGCGGCGCTGATCGAGCCCATGCGACGAGGCCTCGAAAGCGAGATGCGTGACGCCATCCTGCGCCAGCTCATCGAGCGTCTTGTGCAGCGAGATCGGGTCCGGCGTCGTCAGCGAGCCATAGACTTCGCCGGAGGGTGCGACGAGGCCGATAGTGCCCAGCGAGGCAGCGCGATGGCCGAGCGCGAGCCAGATCTGCCGGGTAAACGCTGCGACCGAGCTTTTGCCGCTGGTGCCAGTGATCGCGACGATCGTCTCCGGCTGCTGAGGATAGAAACGCGCCGCGGCGAGCGCCAGCGCCCGGCGTGCATCCGGCACTTCAATGAAAACCGCTGGCGCAACGTCAATAGCGTGCTGGCCGATGACCGCGACCGCGCCACGCGCCACGGCTTGCGCCGCGAAGCCAGCGCCGTCAGCCTTGCTGCCGGCTAAGGCGAAAAAGGCAAAGTTCGCGCCCACGGTGCGGCTATCGGCGCTAAGACCGGAGATCTCCCGCGCCGCCAGGGGCTCGGCGAGCGACGCCTCCGGCAGGAGATCGCCCAGGCGCATCAATGGCTCCCGAGGACGACGGCGGAATTGGCGGCGCTATAGCCAAGCTGGGCAAGCAAGGGGAAAGGCTGAGCCGGCGGCGTGAAGCGCGGCTCGATCCCGAGCAGCGGGCCGACGCGCGCGACGATCTTGCCGGCGACGGCGCCGGAGTTCCACGCCGCGGTGTGAAATCCGTAAGTTCCAGGGATGGCTTGGGGTTCGTCCAGCATCACGAAGAAAAGATACTTTGGCTTGTCCGCCGGGACAATCGCCATGAAGGTCGTCAGAACTTTGTCGTTCGAGTAACGCCCATGAACGATCTTGTCCGCAGTGCCGGTTTTGCCGCCGACGAAATAGCCGTCGATATTGGCGTTCTTGGCGGTGCCGATCTGGGCGTTGAGGCGCATCAGATAGCGCAGACTCTCGGAGGTCTCGGGCTTGACCACCCGAACGGCATTCGCCATCGCATCGGCCTCGCTGCGCTTCAGGAACGTTGGCTTGATCATATAGCCGCCATTGACGAGCGCGCCGACCGCCATCAGCGCCTGCAATGGCGCGACGTTCAAGCCCTGGCCGAAGGCGATCGTCATCGTATTGAGCTCGCTCCAATTCTTCGGCACCAGCGGCTCGGCGGATTCGGGAAGCTCGGTCCGCAGACGGGTCAATTGGCCCATCTTGCCGAGGAAGGCCTTGTGCCCGTCGACACCGACCATCATCGCCATGCGCGCGGTGCCAATGTTGGATGAATAAGTGAAGACTTCCGGCACCGCCAAAAAGCGGTGCTGCGGCTCGAAATCGTGGATGGTGAAGCGGCCGTAGTGCAAGGAATCGCGCGCATCGAGCTTGCTGTTCAGCGTCACCTTGCCGGCATCGAGTGCCATGGCGATCGTCAGCGCCTTGAAGGTCGAGCCCATCTCGTAGACGCCGACGGTCATGCGATTGATGTTTTGCGGACGAAGCGCATCGACCGGATTGTTGGGGTCGAAGTCCGGCAGCGAGGCCAGGGCGATCACTTCGCCGGTGTTGACATTGACAATAGCGGCGGCGCCGGCCTTGGCCTTGAATTTCTCGACGCCCTTGGCGAGTTCGTCGCGGACCGCGTAGGTCGCGTCGAGATCGAGCGAGGTGACGACAGGCTTCAAATTCGACGGCGTGAGATTGAACCCGGCGCTTTGCAGCGCCGAAAGGCCCTGCCCGTCGATATACTTTTCGAGGCCGGAGATTCCGACGCCATCGATATTGGCATAGCCCAGCACATGCGCGGCGATCGGCCCGTTGGGATAGACGCGCTTGTTCTCCTGCATGAAGCCGATGCCCGGCAGGCCGAGGTGATAAACGGCCTGCTGCTGCGCCGGGGTGACGGCGCGTTTGACCCAGATGAAGCCCTTGTGCGAGCTGAGCCGCTCGGTCAACTCGCGGATGCTGAGATCGGGAAAGATCGCGGAAAGCTGGTCGATCGCCTCATCGCGGTCGATGATCCGGCGCGGCTCGGCGAAGACCGATGTCACCTTGATGTCGGTCGCGAGCACGGCACCATTGCGATCGAGAATGTCCGGCCGCGCCGCGGCGACCGTATCGGAGGCAGCCTCATGCGTCTGCCGCAATTCCGGATGCATCGCGAAATAGACGAGCTTGCCGCCAATGATGCAATAGACGAGCGTAAAGCCAAGCGCGATGAGCCGGATGCGCCGTGTGCTCTTGTTGAGCTTCGTCGTAAGCAGCATGGAAAGCAGGCCGCGGCGGCGCTTCGCTATCGCGGGCACACTGGCCGGAATTTCCTCCGGGAGTTGTTCGTCGGCATTCATCATGGCGTCAGTGACTTCCCGAAGTGGGCGGACTTGCAGGGGTGATCTGCCCCGTCGCCATCGGATCGATGGGGGTATTGGTCGGATTCTGAAGGCCCAGCGCGTCGAGCTTCTGGCCGATCTCGTCCTGCGGCGGTCCTTTGTCGGGCAGGCCCGTGATCGGCACGATCTGCGTCAGAACTCGGCTGTTGCAGGGTGAGGAATTGATCGGCCAAAGCCCCTATGCGTTCCGGACGCGAGACATGCTCCCATTCCGCCCGCAGGGTGCCAATCGCGTCGGTCTCGGCCTGAAGCTTTTCGTGCAATTGCACGATCTTTTCGGCGCGGAAAATGGTCTCGTATTTCACCGAATAGGCAAAGATCGCCGTACCGACGAGACAGGCGATGGCGAGCACGTTGAGCAGCCGGATCATCCGCCCCTCCGCGTTTGTTTCTGCGGCAGGCGCGCGAGCGAGACGAGGGCCGGGTCGAGCGATTGCGCGGGCGCCTCGGTGCGAATGGCGAAACGCAATTTGGCCGAGCGCGCGCGCGGATTGTCCGCGATTTCGGCCGGCGTGGCTTCGATCGGCTGCTTGCCCGTGAGCGCGAAGCTCGGCGCGGCCTTCAGCGGCTCGCCCGGAAGCGGCCGCGATTTCGCCTCGCCGCGGCCGGAGCGCGCGGCGAGGAACTGCTTGACGATGCGATCCTCGAGCGAGTGGAAAGTGACGACCGCGAGCCGGCCGCCCGGCTTCAACAGCCGTTCCGCCGCGCAAAGACCGTCGACCAGTTCGCCCAGCTCATCGTTGACCGCGATGCGCAGCGCTTGAAAGCTGCGCGTCGCCGGATGGATGGCGCCGGGCCGTGCGGGCAGCACGCGCGCGATGAGCGTGGCGAGCTGCGCCGTCGTGGTGATCGGCGCCTCCGCGCGGGCGGCGATGATCGCTCTGGCGATGCGGCGCGCGGCGCGCTCCTCGCCGAAATAATAGAAGATGTCGGCAAGCACCGCCTCATCAGCTTCATTGACGAGATCGGCTGCACTTTGGCCCTGACCGCTCATGCGCATGTCGAGCGGGCCCTCCTGCCGAAACGAGAAGCCGCGCTCGGCTTCATCGATTTGCATGGAAGAAACACCAATGTCGAAGACGATGCCGTCGAAGCTTGTGATGCCCTGCGCGCGTGCGACGCTTTCGAGCTCGGAAAAGCGCGCCTCGACCAACGTCAACCGGCCGCCCGCGGCGTCGACAAGGTCAAAGCCCGCCGCGACCGCGCGGGGATCGCGATCGAGCGCCAGAACTTTCGTGTCAGGGGTCGCGAGGATGGCGGCGGAATAACCACCGGCACCGAAGGTCGCGTCGAGATAGAGGCCACCGGCTTCAGGCGTCAGGGCTTCGAGGACCTCCACACGAAGCACGGGAATGTGACGGGCCAGTCCGCCAGCGGCGACGTGCTGAAGATCGCCGCGGCCCGAATTCATTCCCGTGCTCCACGTGGCGGCGGCCCCTCTGGCGCCGATGATTGGGAACCGAACTGCTTCCGCAAGATGCGCGATCGAGCTTTGGCCTCCTCGAAATGCGCCTGAAAACGGCTTGGTTCCCAGATCTGAAACCTGTCTCCTTTTCCGAGGAAGGTGACTTCCTGCGTGATGTGCGCGATGGCCTTGATCGTCTCCGACAGAACGACGCGGCCCTCCGCATCCACTTTCAAAATCTCGCTGGCTCCAAACAAAGCCGTCGAGAGATGGTCCCGTTCTTCCGAATAAGGCGCGTGACGCGCCAAAAGCTGATCGATCTCCCGCAACAAGGCATTGCCGCCGCAATCGACAGCCTCGCCCTCCAGGGCCGGATGCACGAAGAGCCCGTCGAATCCATCGCGTGCCAGAACCGCTCTGAAAGGCGCCGGGATCGACACGCGTCCCTTCGCATCCAGCCGGTTGGTGAAACACGAGACGAACCGGTCCAAGCCCCCGCCTCCGCCACCCAAAACGCAACGCCGCGAAACCGTCCCCGGCTGGCTCGCCCTCGGCCACCCAAACGCCGGGCGGCGGGGCGAGCCTCATCCGTGGGATAGCTTGGGATAACATGGGATATGAGTCCGGTCAATCTGGGTTATGGCGCCACGGCATGGGCGCGCGAGAGCGACGCACAGTTCGAGCAGATTAGAAAGTGTTAGGGTTAACAGCGCGTTGAAGGCGCAAATTTGGCCTGTCGGGGGCGCGGGCAAACGGCTGCAAGAGCTAAAAAAATCAGCGAATAGCGAGATGACCGCCTCGCCGATTATGGGGCGGGAGCGCGTCCCATTTCCTCGCCGAAGAGTTTTTCGACGAGGTCCGGCGTGATGACCACCCGGCCACCTTCCAGCGTCGCCTCCAGCATCAGCCATTGCCAGATGCGCACGAAGGCCGCTTCCGGCGTCAGCCCGTCCGCTTCCACCGGAACATTTTCCGTCTTTGCCAACCAGAGTTCGATGTAGGGGGCGGCAAGCCGCAATTTCTGCCGCAGCACGACTTCGGTGCAGGCCGGAATTTCAAATATCCCCCTGCCCGTCTTCGCCACTTTGGACCGGCTGACCGCCTTGGCACGGCTCGTGTGACGCGCAGCGCTACGCGCCGCCTTCAGCGGCGACGTAAGCGGCGGCGGCAAAGGCGGCAGCAGCGCGCGCTTGCTGACGCGCGCGGTCTTGATCGGCACGGACTTGCGCGCCGTGATCTTCTTCGCGGCGGCTGGCTTTGCCGCGGACTTCTTGGCGGCAGCCTTCTTCGCAACAGGTTTTTTGGCAGCCGCTTTCTTTGTCGCGACGCGCTTCTTCGCGCCCGCATGCGATGCCGGCGTCTTGCTTCCGCGCTTTTGCTTATCTCGCGCCATCTCGCTCCTCTGCCAGCATCATGCGCTGGCGCGTTCGATTTGCAAGGGCATCGGGCCGCCGTTTGCCCAATCCAGCAGTTCGACCGTATGGACGACCGGAATATCCGTGCCGCTCGCGAGCTGCGTCATGCAGCCGATGTTGCCGAGGGCGATAATATCCGGCCGGAGAGCCTCGATATTGGCGAGCTTGCGGGTTCGCAGCCGGTCGGCAAAGAAGGGCTGCATGATGTTATAGGTACCGGCCGAGCCGCAGCAGATGTGTCCCTCCGGCACATCGCGTACCTTGAACCCCGCGGCCTTCAGCAGGCGCTTCGGCTGATCGGTGATCTTCTGGCCGTGCTGCAGCGAACAGGCCGCATGATAGGCGACGATTTTGTCCTGCGCCGGCCCCGGCGCGAGATCGAGTTCGGCGACATATTCGCAGATGTCCTTCGCGAGCCGCGAAATCTCCGCCGCTTTCCCGGCATAGGCAGGATCCTCGCGCAGCATGAAGCCATAATCCTTCAGCGTCGTACCGCAGCCGGAGGCGGTGACGAGGATCGCATCGAGCCCGCCATTGGCGGCGATCTTCATCCAGGCGTCGATATTGGCCCGCGCGAAATCAAGCGCCTGTGGTGTCTTGCCCATGTGATGCACCAAGGCGCCGCAGCAGCCCTCGTCCGGCGCTTCGACAACCTCGATGCCGTTGCGCGTCAGCAGCCGGATCGCCGCCGCATTGATGCGCGGATCGAGGACCTGTTGCGCGCAGCCTTTTAGCAGAGCCACGCGGCCGCGCTTTTTGCCCTGCGCCGGCGAGACAAAGGGCGACTTCAGTGCAGGCGGCAGACGCTGCGGCGTCAGCGCCAGCAAAGCCGCGAGCCGATCGATCAGTCGCGGCGTTTTGCGCGGCGCGCCGATACCACGCTTCACAACGCCCGCGAAAGGTCGCGCCAGCGCCGCCGCCCGTAGCGCCAGCGCAAAGCGGCGCGGATAGGGCAGGATCGCCGCGAGCAGGCTGCGCATCACCCGATCCTTCCACGGCCGTCTGTAGGTCTCCTCGATATGCGCGCGCGCGTGATCGACGAGATGCATGTAATTCACGCCCGAGGGACACGTCGTCATGCAGGAGAGGCAGGAAAGACAACGATCGAGATGCGTGACGACATCGGCCGGCGCCGCCCGTCCCTGCTCGAACATTTCCTTGATGAGATAGATGCGCCCGCGCGGACTATCGAGTTCGTCGCCTTCGAGCACATAGGTCGGGCAGGTCGCGGTGCAGAAGCCGCAATGGACGCAGGAGCGCAGAATCTTTTCCGACACCGCCATATGGCTATCGGTGAGTTGCTCCTCGGTGAAAATTGTCTGCATGATCAAATACCCGCGTACATGCGGCCGGGATTGAGAACGCCGTCCGGATCGAAACTCGTCTTGATGTCCTTCGTCAGCTTGAGCAAAGGCGTCGCGAGCGGCTCGAAGACATCGACGGCGCGGCGCACATCGTCCGGCGCGCGCACGAGTGTCGCATGGCCGATCGTCTGGCCGTTACCGGCCCTGGCCAGTGCAGTGCGGATGGCTGTTGCGCCTGCATCGCCCGACGCCGCGACCGACAGCCAGACGAGACCGCCGGCCCAATCGTAGTAATAGCGTGCCGCGACCTGCTTCAAGAGCAGATCGACAAATTTGGGCGCGCGGGTCGGCTGAACCGACACATGCCAGATGGCAGCGTCCGGTGGCGAGACGAGCGGCACGACATTGCGGATCGCGCGCCAGAGCGCCCCGGCATAATCCGGCGCCAATGCCTCGCCGGATTCGAACGGCGCCAGCGTGCGCCGCAGGGCCGACAGGCGCTCGTCGACCGAGGCTTGCGGACCTTCGAGACGGAACAGGGTGAGCGGCTCCGGCGTCGCCAACCCAGCCGGAAGGTGCGCCGAGGCGGCGACGAAGAGCGGTGAGCCGAGCGCAGCGCAGAGCGCTGCAACAGCCTTGCCATCGGCGAGACCATAGAGCGCCAGCGTGCCCGCAAATGGCGGGTGCGGCAGAACCTTGAATGTCGCTTCGGTGATGACACCGAGCGTGCCGTGACTGCCGCAGAGCAGTTTCACGAGATCGAGCCCGGTGACATTCTTCATCACCCGCCCGCCAGTCTTGACGATCTCGCCCCGGCCGTTGACGAAGCGCAGGCCGATCAGAAAATCGCGCGCGGCGCCGGCCGAAATGCGGCGCGGGCCGGAGATGTTGCAAGCCGCGATGCCGCCGAGCGTCGGCTCGCCTTGCGTCCCGTAGAGCGCGCGATGATCCATCGGCTCGAAAGGGAGTGCCTGATTGTTTTTCGTCAGCGCCGCTTCGATCTCGGCGAGCGGCGTCCCCGCCCGCGCAGAAATCACGAGCTCGCTCGGCTCATACAGCGTGATGCCGGTGAGGCCGCGTGTCGAAAGCCGCGTCTCGGCCGCCACCGGCCGCCCAAGTCCCGCGCGCGTGCCACCGCCCTCGATGACGACGGGCTTGGACGTGGCACGCGTGGCGTCGATGGCCTCGACGGTCTCAGCCTCGCTTTTGGGCGTGAGGAAATTCATGGCGTTGTGAGCTAACACGGACGGAGGCGCTTGTCGCCTTTATGCTGCCACCCTGCCCTCCAGCGGGAAGACCTTGGCCGGGTTCAGCCGCCAGCCGGGATCGAAAGCCGCGCGCACGCGCATCTGCTGTGCGAGATCGATCTGGCTAAACTGGAACGGCATCAAATCGCGTTTCTCGATGCCGACGCCATGCTCGCCGGTGAGACAGCCGCCGACTTCGACACAGAGCTTGAGGATTTCCTCGCCTACCTTCTCGGCTTTCTCCTGCTCGACCGGATCGTTGATGTTGTAAAGCACGAGTGGATGCAGATTGCCGTCGCCGGCATGGAAGACATTGGCGACGCGCAGGCCCGATTCCGCGACGATCTCGTTCAACCGATGCAGCACCTGCGGCAGCTTGCCGGTTGGGATCGTGCCGTCCATGCAGATGTAATCGGCCACGCGCCCCGTGGCGCCGAAGGCAGATTTGCGGCCCTTCCAGATCGCCGCTGTTTCCATCGCCGATTTCGATTCCTTGATGGCGGTGACGCCGTAATCCTTGGCGATGGCGACGATCTTGGCGAGTTCGGCATCGATCTCGGCGGGCGAGCCTTCGGACTCGATGATCAACAGAGCGCCGACGTCGAGCGGATAGCCGGCATGGGCAAAATCCTCGCAAATCTCGATGGCGAGCTTGTCCATGAATTCGATCGCAACAGGCACGATACCCGCGGCGATGATCGCCGCGACGCAGCCCCCCGCCGCCTCGCTCGTCGGAAAGCCGAAGAGCACCGGCCGCGCATCCTCGGGCATCGGCAGGATACGCAAGGTCGCTTCCGCGACAATGCCAAGCTGCCCTTCGGAGCCGACGACGAGGCCCAAAAGATCAAGGCCCGGACTGTCGAGATAAGGCCCGCCGATCTCCACCACGGTGCCGTCAACGAGCACCATCTTGACGCCGAGCACATTGTTGGTCGTCACGCCATATTTCAGGCAATGCGCGCCGCCGGAATTCATGCCGATATTACCGGCAATCGTACAGGCAAGCTGCGAGGAAGGATCGGGCGCATAGAAGAAGCGCTCGGCCGCGACCGCGCCAGAGATTGCGAGGTTCGTGACGCCGGACTGCACGCGGATCGTGCGATTGGCATAATCAATGTCGAGTACCTGCGCCATCTTGGCGACACCGACGACGACCGCATCCTCCTGCGGAATGGCGCCGCCCGCGAGCGACGTGCCGGCGCCGCGCGCGACGACGTTAACGCCCTCCTTGTGGAGAAAGGCCATGATGGCGGACAATTCCTCCGTCGTCCGGGGCAGCACAACGGCAAGCGGAATTCGCCGATAGGCGGTCAGCGCGTCAGTCTCGAAGGCGCGGCGCTCATCCTCCGCCGTGATCAGCGAATCCGGCGCGACGAGCGCTGCGAGGCCCGCGATGATCGTCTCGCGGCGGGCGAGGATCGCGGGATCGGGCTTGGGGAATTGAATGCCGGACATGTTCAGCCTTTTCTCGCCGGACCATGCCCCCAAGCCCCGCCTTCGGCAACAGTTTTGACGATCAGGCCCAGCTCTTGAACGGCTTCTGCGACAGCGCCGCGTTGAAATAGCGCGCATCGCCGGAAACCTCCTGCAAGACCCAGGCGGGGCGCTCGAAGGCCTCATCTTCGCGCTCAAGCTCGACCTCGGCCACAACCAGACCGTCGTTCTCCCCGTGGAACACATCGATCTCCCAAGTGTGGCCGCCGACCTCTTGTCTGTAGCGCGTCTTGTCGATCACGCCCGGCAAGCACAGGTGATCGAGCATGAAACGCGCATCCGCGAACGGAATTTCATATTCGAATTCGGCACGGCTGATATGCCCCGGCCCCTTGATCGTCAGATAAGCCTTCGGGCCGGCGGTCCGCACGCGCACGACGCGCCCCTTGTCCGCCGAGAGGTAACCCTGGCGAAAGGCGACACCCGCCCCCTCGGGGCGCCAAAGCGACGTATCGACCAGAAACTTGTGCTCGATCTCGCGGCCCATCTATCCCCCGAATGTTGACGCGACAGGCTTAGAGCCGATAGTTGCCGCATGGAAGCCCCGCAAGGGCCGCGTGTCGGCCTCTATGTCACCTGCCTTGTCGATCTTTTCCGCCCGACAATCGGCTGGGCGGCCGTCAAGCTGCTCGAAGACGCCGGCTGCACAGTCGAAGTTCCGCGCCAGACGTGCTGCGGCCAGCCCGCCTATAATTCCGGCGACCGCGCGCTCGCCAAAGAACTGGCACGGCCGGTGGTCGAAGCCTTCGCGCCCTACGATTATGTCGTCGTCCCCTCCGGCTCTTGCGCCGGGATGCTCGCCAAACATTATCCGGCGCTTCTGGCGGACGATCCCGACTTCGCCACCGAGGCCCGTGCCTTCGCCGCCAAGGTCTACGAGCTTTCAGATTTTCTTGTCACTATTCTGAATGTCGCCAGCGTCGACGCGGAATTTCCGCGCCGCGTGACCTATCACGACGCCTGCTCGGGCCTGCGCGAACTTGGCATCGCGTCACAGCCGCGCAAGCTTCTCGGCGCGGTGCGCGGGCTTGACCTCGTCGAAATGCAGGATCACACGCGCTGCTGCGGCTTCGGCGGCACGTTCGCGGTCAAATATGGCGAGGTCTCCTCAGCCATTGTCGAGGAGAAGGCGGAGGCAGCCGAGGCGAGCGGCGCCCCGGTCCTGCTCGCGGGCGATCTCGGCTGCCTGATGAATATCGCCGGCCGGCTGGCGCGGCGCGGCAGCGCGATCGAGGTACGCCATTTCGCCGAGGTTCTCGCCGGCATGACCGACACGCCAGCAATCTGTGCGGGCAAGACATGAGCCCGCCACAAAGCCATCTGCATTTTGCCGAGAAGGCGCATCGTGCGCTCGATGACGCGCATTTGCAGAAGGCGCTGCATATCTCGCGCGACGGTTTCATCGGCAAGCGCGCCAAGGCGGTTGCGCGCCTGCCGGAGTTCGAGGCCCTCCGCGACGCGGCGCGGGACATCAAGGCGCACACGCTCGCGCATCTCGATCTCTATCTCGAAGCCTACGAGGCGAAAGTCGCGGCCAGCGGCGGCACGGTGCTTTACGCCGCCACGATCGAGACCGCCAACGCGATCGTCCTCGACATCTGCCGCCGGCACCGCGCGAAGAGCGTCGCCAAGGGCAAGTCGATGATCGGCGAGGAGATGGGCGTCAATGCCGCGCTCGAAGCGGCCGGCATCACGCCGGTCGAAACTGATCTCGGCGAATATATCATCCAACTGCGCCGCGAGATGCCTTCGCACATCATCGCGCCTGCGGTGCATCTCACCCGCGATCAGATCGCAGCGGACTTTCTTCGGGTGCACACGGATTTGCCGGAAACGCGCGATCTCAGCCAGCCGGTCTCGCTGCTGGCGGAAGCGCGCAAAATCCTGCGCGAAAAATTCCTCGCCGCCGACATCGGCATTACCGGCGCCAACTTTCTCGTCGCCGAGACGGGCACTTCGATCATCGTCACCAACGAGGGCAACGGCGATCTCTCGCAGAGCCTGCCGAAGGTCCACATCGTTCTCGCCTCGATCGAGAAGCTTGTACCGACGCTCGAGGATGCGGGTACTTTGCTGCGCGTGCTGGCCCGTTCGGGGACCGGACAGGACATGTCGGTCTATACGACGCTCTCAACCGGCCCCCGCCGGCCGGGCGATCCAGACGGGCCGGAGGAATATCATGTCGTCATCCTCGACAACGGCCGCACCAAAATGCTCGGCAGCGATTTCGCCGAAATGCTCCGCTGTATCCGCTGCGGCGCCTGCATGAACCATTGCCCGGTCTATCAATCGGTCGGCGGCCATGCCTATGGCTCTGTCTATCCGGGGCCGATGGGCTCCGTGCTGACGCCGGGCCTTTTCGGCCTCGACCATTCCGCCGATCTGCCCAATGCCTCGACGCTCTGCGGCGCCTGCGAGAGTGTCTGCCCGGTGCGAATCCCCCTGCCGAAGCTGCTGCGGCAATGGCGCGAGCGCGCCTTTGCGCATTATCTCGGGCCACAGAGCCAGAGGCTCGGCCTTGCCGTCTGGGGCTTTTTCGCCCGGCACGCGGAGCTTTACGGCCCGGCAGCGCGGATCGTCATACATGCCCTCGCATTGCTTCGCCGGAGCGGCAGGTTCCGCAGCCTGCCTTTCGCCGGCGGCTGGACCGCGCAGCGCGACTTCCCGGCGCCCCAGGGCGAGACATTCCAGGCGCAATTCGCAGCGCGAAAAAAGCCATGAGCGACCGCGCCAAAATATTCGCGGGCATCCGTCGCGCGCTTGGCGTCACCGGTGAAGAAGAATCTCGCCGCCGCACTGTCGATGCGCGTCTCACGGACGCGCCCGAAAGCATCATCCCCGCACGCGGCCGCGACGCGGCGGACAAAGTCGCGCTCTTCCGCGCCGAGGCGGAGCGGATTTTCGCGACGGTGGAAGAGGTCGCCAGCGCAGACGACATTCCGGCGCGGATCACGGATTTCCTCCGCGGGAAAAACCTGCCGTTGCGGCTGCGCAAAGGAGCCGATCCCTATCTCATCGCCCTACCCTGGAAGACTGCGCCGCTGACCCTCGAGGAAGGCCCCGCCGAAGCTGCCGACCGGGTGGGCCTTTCTCATGCCTTCGCCGGGATAGCCGAGACGGGAACGCTCGCGCTGGTCTCCGGCCCGGACAATCCGACGACGCTGAACTTCCTTCCCGAGACCCATGTCGTCGTCATCGAGGCGCGCACGATCGTCGGCGATTACGAGGCATTCTGGACGAGGCTGCGGACAACCTACGGCGAAGGCATGATGCCGCGTACGGTGAATTTCATCACGGGTCCATCGCGCTCCGCCGATATCGAGCAAACCCTGCTGCTCGGCGCGCATGGGCCGCGCGCGTTGCATATCCTCATCGTTGGCGCCGCGAGCTAGCCGCGCTTACTTCGATTCGCGCAGAGCATGGTCCGGCAGCATTCTCTGCAGCACGCTGTCGTGCCGGAGATAATGATGCGCGAGCCCGGCAGCGGCATGCAAGGCCGCCAGAGCGAGCACACAGTTAGCGGCCAGTTCATGCCAATCGCCGATCTCGTGTCCAAGCTCACGGCTGGCGAGCCGCGGCAGGTGCACGATGCCGAAGATCGAGACGCCGTGCGCAAAAGCGTTGGCGACGCCGAGCCCTGCGACGGCGATCATGAGCGCATAAAGCAGATAATGAGTCGCCACAGCGATAAGCTGAAGCAGGCCGCTCTCGGCCGGGGGCAAACGCCGACCGCCGCTGCCGCGCCAGACGATCCGCACCAGCAAGACAGCGACGAACAGAAACCCCAAAACGAAATGCAGCGACCAGTAGGCGCCCCGCCACGGACCGCGGGGGATGAAGTCAGCCGTTTGGCCGATAGTCCAGAGGGCAATGACGAGGCCCGCCGTCAGCCAATGCAGCGCGATGGTGCGCGAATCGTAATGCATGATCACCTCTTTTAGAATATTTCTAAAGAGAAGATCAAAGAGCGGCGGAGGACAAGTTAAAAAGAATTAAGTGGCAGGCTTGCCGCCCCGGGCTTCGTAAAAGTCGTTCGAACGGCCAGAAACTATTCCGCCAGCACCCGCGCCGGCGGAAAGGCGACTTCGACGAACGTGCCTTCGTCCTTCTTGCTCTTGATCGTGAAGAAGGCGCGATTGGCTTCGACGAGTGCCTTGGTCAGTGGCAGGCCGAGGCCGGTGCCGTTCGTCTGGCGCGAGGTCGCGAGCTGGCGGAAGGGTTCAAGCGCGGTCTCGATGTCCTTCTCCGACATGCCGATCCCGGTATCACGGATGCGGATGACCGCATTGCCGGTGTCGGTCAGCGCCGAGGAGATGATGACCTGACCGCCCGGCTCGTTGAACTTCACCGCGTTCGAGAGAAGGTTCAGCAGGATCTGGCGCAGCGAGCGCTCGTCGGCGACGATCTTGGGCAGATGCGGCGCGAGCGAGAGGCGCATGATAATCCGCGCCTGGTTCGCCTGCGGCTGCATGATGCCGACGGCCTCGGAGATCGCGCGGTTGACGTCGACCGAGACGAATTGCAGGTCCATCTTGCCCGCTTCGATCTTGGAGAGATCGAGCAGGTCGTTGACGAGACTCATCACATGCGCGCCGGAGGTGTGGATGTCGCGCAGGTAATCGCGATAGCGCTCGTTGCCGATGGGGCCGAACCGCTCCTCCATGATGACTTCAGCAAAGCCCATGATGGCGTTGAGCGGCGTGCGGATTTCGTGGCTCACCTTGGCGAGGAAATCCGACTTCAGCGCGCTCGTGCGCTCGGCCTCCTGCCGCGCCTGCTGAAGTTCTTCCTCAACTTTCTTCCAATGCGTCATGTCCCTGAAAAGCGCGCAGAATTTCTGTTGCGCGGGATCGCTCTGGGCAGGACCGACACGGCTAAGCGTCATGAAGATGGGGATGAGGCCGCCCTGCTTTGCCCGGCCGGTGATCTCGCGGCCATCGTTGAGCAGGCTGGCGACGCCATTGGTCTTGAGGCCCTCGAAATAATCGAGAACCTTGCCCTGGCTCTCGGCGGCCGCAAGTACGGTGATCGGTTGGCCGACGACCTCGCTTTCGTCGTAGCCGAAGAGCGCCTCGCCCGAACGGTTGAGCGTAACGATACGGCCATTGGGATCGAGGATGACGAGGCCGTCCGTCGCCGTATCGAGAATGGCGGAGAGTTCCCGCGCCTCGCCCTTCTGCGCGCGCAGATCGGCTTCGAGCTGCTCGGTCTGTCCCCGCGCCTTTTCATCCTCGCGGCGCAAGGTCAGCAGAGTCGCGGGCAGATGATCCCACTCTATCGCCTGAATGCGCGCCCGCGCCGGCAGGATGGCGCCCGCCGCGGTTCGCACGCCGATCGCATCGCTGCCGCTCGGCGCCAGATTGAACATCCGCGCCATGCCGCCAGCGGCGTGGAAAGCGTCTTCGTCGGCAAAGCCCAAAAGATCGAGCAAAGTGCGATTGGCATAGATCGCGATATTGTCCCGGCTGACCAATATGCCGAGCGGCAGGCGGTCGAGAATCGCGGCCGCGTTGGCATCGAGAACCGGCATCGCAGCCGCCGGTCCGGATTTCAGCAGGCGCAGCCGTGGGCGGCGGAACCTCGTCCGCCAGCACATCGCCGATCACGCGGAAGGCCGTCGCCTCGTCTTGCGACAGCAAGCCCTCGTCGTCGTCCTCCACGGGTTCGGGCAGGATGGCGGCCAACTCGGGCGCTGGCGGTGGCGGCGCTTCGTCGACCAGCGCAGGCGCGGCAGCCGACTCAGGCAAAGATGCCAAAGGCTCCGGCGCGGCGGGCGCTGGGGCAGGCGATGGTGGCGCTTCGTCGGCAGGCGCAGGCGCGGCGGTCGCTTCGGCAAAGAAGCCAGAGACTCCGGCGCAGCGGGCGGCGCCGGTTCCGGCGCGGGTTCGCTCTCGGGTAGGAGAAATTCGCGCGGCTCGCTCGCGGCCAGCCGGTCCACATGGATGACGCCAAAGCCGCGATAGCCGTCGAAATACCGCGCGCGATCAAAGGCCGGCAGGCCGCCCAGCCCGACGGGCACCGCAGCAGCGGCCCCGGCAATCGGCCAGAGAACCTCAACGCCACTGAAGGTCTCGCGCCGGGCGAAGGCACGGGCCAGCGGACCGTCCGGTTCCCGGTCCAGATATTTGGCCACGTCGCCAAAATCGCGGCCAAGTATGTTCGCGGCCTCTGTTCCGACGACATCGGCGAGCGGCGGCGTGATCTCGGTGATCGTGTCCCTGGCATCCGTGCGCCAGAGAAAACGCACATTGGTCCGCGCGCCGATGCGCGCACCGAGAAGCTGGCGCACCTCGTCGAGCTGGAGAGTCCGGATGGACGCTGCTGGTTCGGGTATGGGCGCTGATTCGGCCTGCCGGCGCGCCAGCAGCGGCCCTACCCCGAGCATCGCCGCAACATACAGAGAACCGTGCGCGGTGTCGGCGATCCGGCGGGAAAGGACGGTGACCGTCTCTGCCTCGGGCTGGAGCGCGAAGCTCAGCCGCTCAAGGCGTGGCGCGCTGTCGAGCGCGAGGCAACGCGCCTGCTCCGCGATCCGCTCGGCGCCGGCGTCCGTGCCGCAGAAAAGACGCGCCGTCAGCGCCGCGAGATCGGTGGCCGCGAACAGGGTCAGCATGGTCTGGCTGGCGGCAACGACCCTCTCGGTCGCGCCGTCCGGCGCGGCGACCAAAAACGGGATCGCCTCGTCGCGGAGCGACAGGGCGCGCAGCGCCGTCTCAATCGCTTCCTGGCTTACGCCCGGCTCGCAGATATAGGCCATCATCGCGGCAGAGGCTCTCTTCCGGTCGCATCCTCGGCCCCCTCCGCCGCCACGGATAGCCTTAAAGAAGTCCTAACGACTGCACCGGCGGGGGTCCATAAGCCCTTAGCATTTCTGCCCAAGTTGATCAATTCATGCTTAATGCCGCGACCGCGGCGAAACCCATTTTTCCGTCGATCTGTTGTGAGATCGACCCTGCCCCGCCGTGCCAAGCCTTGCAATCGCTACGCTATCCCAATAGGTTCCGCCGCGAACTCCACGCCGCCATAGCTCAGTTGGTTAGAGCGCTAGATTGTGGATCTAGAGGTCCCCCGTTCGAGCCGGGGTGGCGGTACCATTTACCACAAAGATCATGTCGCTGGATTCAAAGGCTCAGACGCCCCATCGCTTTGGAGCGGCGACGGGCGAATCGACCCTTTTCGCTCTATTGCTGACGCTCAGCGTCGCACACATGCTGAACGATACCGTTCAGTCGCTGCTTCCGGCTGTCTATCCGATCCTGAAGCAGACCTTCCGGCTGAGCTTCAGCCAGGTCGGGCTCATCACCCTCGCCTTCCAGCTCACGGCCTCGCTGCTGCAGCCGTTCGTGGGTCTTTATACCGACAAAAATCCCAAGCCCTACTCGCTGCCAATCGGCATGAGCGTGACGCTTTGCGGCCTGCTCCTGCTCGCCTTCGCCAATCACTTTTTCGTGGTCCTGATCGCGGCGGCGCTGGTCGGCGTCGGCTCGTCGATCTTCCATCCGGAATCCTCGCGCGTCGCGCGTATGGCCTCGGGTGGTCAGCATGGGCTGGCGCAATCCCTGTTCCAGGTCGGCGGCAATACCGGCGCAGCGATCGGACCGTTGCTTGTCGCTTTTTTCATCGTGCCGCATGGGTTGAGGGCCATCGCCTGGCTCGCCCTGCTGCCGCTCGCCGGGATCTTTCTCCTCTACAGAATCAGCACCTGGTACGCGGCGCGCGTGGCGGCGATGCCGCGCCGGACGAAGCGGGCTGCGCCAAGCCACGGGCTGACCCGCAAACACGTCGCGGCCTCCGTCGCGGTGCTGCTGGCGCTCGTCTTTTCGAAGTTTGTCTATCTCGCGAGCCTGACCAGCTATTACACGTTCTATCTGATCGAGAAGTTCCACCTGTCGGTGGCGACGGCGCAGCTCTGCCTGTTCGTGTTCCTCTTTGCCTCGGCGCTCGGCACGTTCTTCGGCGGCCCGATCGGCGACCGCTTCGGTCGGCGCTATGTAATTTGGGGCTCGATCCTTGGCGTGCTTCCGTTCACTTTGGCGCTGCCCTATGTGAACCTGCCGGTAACGATCGTACTGACCTTCATCATCGGCTTCGTGCTGTCGTCGGCCTTTTCAGCGATTGTCGTCTATGCCCAGGAGCTCCTGCCCGAGCGCGTCGGCGCCGTCGCAGGCCTGTTCTTCGGCTTCGCCTTCGGCATGGCGGGCCTTGGCGCTGCTGTCCTCGGCGCGGTGGCGGATGCGACGAGCATAACCTTCGTCTATCATCTCACGGCCTTCCTGCCGCTGATCGGGCTGCTGGCCTATTTCCTCCCGCGCGACCTCTAGATCACGATGGACTGAGCGGGCGGCGCGGCGGATGGACAGGCAACGGCCCAAGCGCGAAGATCGCGCGGCGATTTCTTTCGCGGCGCATTGGAGATGAAAATGGCAGCGGCGGCTTTTCTGGCTCTGGCCTTACACGCTTCTCATCCCGCGCTCACGCCCGCGCGCTACCGCTCGCACCACCCGCCGCTGGCGAGTCTCGACCTCATCGTTGACGCCTCAAGCATCCGCGTGGTCGACGCCCGCAATGTCGGGGTGAGCCTGCGCAATTCGGAATATGCCGACCTCGATATTACACACACGTTTCATGTCGCCTGCACCCTGCCCCCGAATTATGGATTGTGGCGGGTGCGCGCGTTCGCCGATTATCGTTACAATTTGATCCCGGCGACGATCGTCGAATATAAATATTACAATCCGACCTATGTGGAGCTTGAGATCGATCCCTCGACCTTCACCGACACGATCGACGCGGACACGACGACCCCGCATCGTGTGCATATCGATTTTTACGCACGTGACTATTGACGCTCAGACACAGTGGCGTGGCCGCCAGTCCCGATGAAAATGCGGGCGAAGGGTTCGGATCTATGAGAATATGCGTAATTGGCGCTGGCGCGATCGGCGGCCTGCTCGCGGCGAAACTTGCCGATGCCGGCGAAGATGTCAGCGTCATCGCACGCGGTCCACATCTTGCGGCGATCAGCGCGAACGGTCTGAAGCTCATCGAGGGCGACAAAGAGACGATCGCCAGGGTCAAAGCCTCAAGCCGTATCGCCGATGTCGGGGAGCAAGATCTCATCATCCTCGGCATGAAGGCGCATCAGGTCGCCGCCGTCGTGCGCGATCTGCCGGCGATCTATGGCCCGCGGACGAGCGTGCTGACGGCGCAGAACGGGATTCCCTGGTGGTACTTCTTCAGGCATGGCGGCCCGTATGAGGGCGCGCGGCTTGAGAGCGTCGATCCCGGCGGCGTGATCGCCGACAATCTGCCGATCGAGCGCGTCGTCGCCAGCGTCGTCTATCCGGCAGCGGAGATCGAGCGCCCCGGCGTCATCCGTCACATCGAAGGCTATCGCTTCTCGCTCGCCGAGATCGACGGCGCGCAGACGGAAAGGATCGGGAAGATCGCGGCCTCCTTTACCCACGCCGGGTTCAAGGCCCCGATCGTCAGCGACATCCGCACGGAGCTTTGGACCAAGCTCTGGGGTAACGCCACCTTCAATCCGATCAGCGCGCTCACCCATGCGACGCTCGAGGATATCTGCCGCTTCAAGCTCACCCGCGCGTTGGCGGAAGAGACGATGGGCGAGATGAAAGCCATCGGCGAGGCGCTCGGCATTCGCTTCCGTATTCCACTCAAAAAGCGCATCACCGCAACCGAAGCCGTGGGCCCGCACAAGACATCGATGCTGCAGGATGTCGAAGCCGGCCGTGGGCTTGAGGCCGATGCGCTGATCGGCTCGGTCATCGAGCTCGGCCGTATCGTCAATGTCCCCACGCCGCATCTCGATTCGCTTTATGCGGTCGTCAAGCTTCTTGAAGAAACGCTGGCCCGTGAAAAGGGCCGCCTTATCGTTGAACCGGCCTGAGCCGGCGCATAATTTGGAAATCGACATGGGTGCGATCCAAACCCTCAAGGAACTTCTAGCCACAGGGCGTGGCGATGCCGCTGGGATCACCGCGCCAGGCGTGCGGGAATTGACCTTCGATGCCTTCCGCAAGCTCGTCGCCGATACGGTCGCAGCGTTGAACGGTTTCGGCATCGGCCGCAACGACCGCGTCGCCATTGTCCTGCCCAACGGCCCGGAAATGGCGACGGCCTTCGTTGCCATCGCATCGGGCGCGACTGCTGCGCCGCTGAACCCGGCTTACAAGGCCGATGAGTTCGAGTTTTACATGAGCGACCTCAACTCCAAGGCGCTCGTCGTCGAGGCCGGCAGTAAATCGCCCGCGGTCGCGGTCGCGGAGAAGCTCGGCATAGCGGTGCTCGCCCTGACGCTCGATCCGAACGGTGGTGCCGGCGCCTTCACGCTCTCGGGCGGCGAGAAAAAGCCAGCCGCGAACCCGGGCTATGCCGAGAGCGAGGACATAGCGCTCATCCTGCACACATCGGGCACGACCTCGCGGCCGAAGATCGTGCCGCTGAGCCAGCGCAATGTCACCGCCTCGGCGGGGAATATCGCGACCAGCCTCGAATTCACCGACAAAGATCGCGGCCTCAACATCATGCCGCTTTTCCACATTCACGGATTAATCGCCGGCATTCTCGCGCCGCTGTTGCGCGGCGGCCAGATTTTCTGCACGCCGGGCTTCAACGCGCTGAAGTTTTTCGGATGGATGGATGATTGCAAGCCGACTTGGTATACGGCAGTGCCGACCATGCATCAGGCAATCCTCTCCCGCGCCAGCCAAAACAAGGACGTGATCGCGCGTCACCCGCTGCGCTTCCTGCGCTCGTCCTCGGCATCCATGCCACCGCAATTGATCGGCGAACTGGAGGCGACCTTCCACGCGCCGCTGATCGAAGCCTATGGCATGACCGAGGCCTCGCATCAGATGGCCTCCAACCCGCTCCGCGGCAAGCGCAAGCCCGGCGCCGTCGGCCTCCCCGCTGGACCGGAAATCGGCATTATGGATGAAGACGGCAATCTGCTCGGCATCGGCGAGATTGGCGAAGTCGTCATCCGCGGCGACAATGTCACCAAGGGTTACGAGAACAATCCTTCCGCCAATGCCAGCGCTTTCACCAATGGCTGGTTCCGCACTGGCGATCAGGGCATGATCGACGCTGAGGGGCATTTGAGCCTTACCGGGCGGCTCAAGGAGATCATCAATCGCGCTGGCGAAAAAATTTCGCCGCGTGAAGTCGATGAAGCCCTCTCCGATCATCCGGCGGTGGCTCAGGTCGTGACCTTCGCACTGCCGCACGAAAAGCTCGGCGAGGAAGTCGCCGCCGCCGTCGTGTTGCGTGAAGGGCAGACCGCAACCGAAGCAGAACTGCGTAATTTTCTCTCCGAACGGCTGGCCGCGTTCAAGACGCCGCGCAAGATCGTTTTCCTGGAAGAGATTCCGAAGGGCGCGACCGGGAAATTACAGCGCATCGGCCTCGCGCAGAAGCTCGGCCTCGCCTGATCGATCGCGGCTTCGGGGAATGAGACGGGACGCCATGCGGCGTCCCGCTGTGCTTTTAGCAATTGGTTTCGGTATGCGTATGGCTGTCGCCCGTGTCTTCGTCCCGAACGGTCCGGCTACGGGTTTCGCAGCCGGTGCCCGGGCCGCCCGGCCCGACGTGCACACCGACGACACCCGGCACGCCGACGTAAGCACCCCCCGGATGCGAATCGTAATGCTCGGTATGCGTCGTCGTCGTTGTCGTATCATCCTGCGCCATCGCCGCGGACATCCACAGGATCGCGCTCGCGGCAAGCGCGAGCTTCCCTATCGTTTTCATCGTCCTCTCCCTCGTTGAGAAACCGCTGGGCGCGGCCCCTTGCAGCAACGGCGTTTGCGGAATTCGGTTCCGAGCAACGCCACGCCGCGCTAGATCCTCCCGAGCGCAACCAGAACGATGATGATGATGAGAATCAGCCCAAGTCCGCCGGAGGGGTAATAGCCCCAGCCTGAGGAATAAGGCCAAGTCGGCAAGCCGCCGATCAAAAGCAATATCAGAACGATGATCAATATCGTCGAAAGCATCGCCATCCTCCACCCGAGCCCATGTACTCAGGCGAGGCTAACCGCGAAGCTCGCCTTCGGGTTCCCGGCCTTCGATGGCCGAGCTTGCTAGATGCCGGAACCTTCGGCCTCGGGCGGTTCTGGAAGCTTTGCCGCAAGTCCCGCCGTTTTGTAAGGGGGACTCCACGATGGCAGCGGCATCCAGTTGGCGATTTCCCAATCGTCGTACATCACGACGCATTCCTGATCCGAATCCGTCGCCACCCAGCCGAATTCGCCGAACGACTTCGGCTTTGCCCAGCGCACGACATCAACATCGGACGCGCCCTGCTCTGTCGGGCGCGTGACGACGATGATGCGCGTACCATCCTTCGGCGCCGTAGTCATCGGCTGCCACTGCCCGGCTTCAACAGGAGACATGAAAGGCTCCCTAATTGGCGTTCGGAATGCATGCACAATGGCAGAAACGGAGCGAATGCTGCAAGCCCGAACCGGCGGAAAGGATCAGCGGGAATAGCTAATTGGGACCCTTCGTCTCCGGCAAATTCAGCCGGATGTGAAGCTCGCGCAATTGCTTGGCCGTGACCTGCGAGGGCGCGCCCATCAGCAGGTCTTCCGCCCGCTGGTTCATCGGGAAGGGCACGATCTCGCGTAGGTTCTCCTCGCCCGCCAGCAGCATGACGATGCGATCGACGCCCGGTGCGATGCCGCCATGCGGCGGCGCGCCATAATGGAACGCGCGATACATGCCGCCGAATTTCTGCTCCAGCACATCCTCGCCATAACCGGCGAGCGCGAAGGCCTTTTTCATGATGTCCGGCCGATGATTACGGATCGCGCCGGAGGACAATTCGATACCGTTGCAGACGATGTCGTATTGAAAGGCCTTGATGCCGAGGATCGTTTCCGCATCCGCCGGATTAAGCGCGACGAAATCGTCATGCGGGAAATTCGGCATCGAGAATGGATTGTGCGAGAAATCGATCTTCTTGTCCTCGTCGTTCCACTCGTACATCGGGAAATCGACGATCCAGCAGAATTCGAACACGTCTTTTTCCGAGAGATCGAGCTCGTTGCCAATCTTGAGCCGCGCGGCGCCGGCAAGCTTCGCCGCCTTCGCCTCCTGATCGCAGACGAAGAATACCGCATCGCCCGCACCGATGCCGGCTTTGGCGGCAATTGCGTGCTGGACATCGGCCGGGAGAAACTTCGCTATCGGTCCCTTGCCCGACAAGAATGCCGTCGGCGTCCTCGAAAACGACATAGCCGAGACCCGGCGCGCCTTCGCCACGCGCCCAGTCGTTGAGCTTGTCGAAGAACGAGCGCGGCTGTGCGCCAGCGCCCGGCGCCGGAATCGCACGCACGATACCGCCGGCCTTGATGACATTCTTGAACGCATTGAAGGTTACGTCGTCGCGGGCGAATTCCGCCGTCACATCGGCGATGATGAGCGGATTGCGCAAATCCGGCTTGTCCGAGCCATATTTCAACATGGCCTCGGCATAGGGGATCAGCGGGAATTTCTGTGTGACCGGCTTGCCCTCGCCGAATTCCTCGAAAATGCCGCGCAGCACCGGCTCCACGGATGTGAAGACGTCTTCCTGCGTGACGAAGCTCATCTCGATATCGAGCTGATAGAATTCGCCAGGGCTGCGGTCGGCGCGCGCATCCTCATCGCGGAAACAGGGCGCGATCTGGAAATAGCGGTCGAAGCCCGCGACCATGAGCAATTGCTTGAACTGCTGCGGCGCCTGCGGCAGCGCGTAAAATTTGCCGGGATGCAGCCGCGACGGCACGAGAAAGTCGCGCGCGCCTTCGGGGCTCGAAGCGGTGAGGATCGGCGTCTGGAACTCGAAGAACCCTTGCGCCTTCATCCGCGCGCGTAGGCTGTCGATGATCCGCCCGCGCAGCATGATGTTCTTGTGCAGCTTGTCGCGGCGCAGATCGAGGAAGCGATATTTGAGCCGCATGTCCTCGGGGTATTGCTGGTCGCCAAAGACCGGCAGCGGCAATTCCGCCGCCGCGCCGAGAACCTCGATGGCCGTCACATAGACTTCGATGAAGCCCGTCGGCATTTCCGGATTCTCGGTTCCGGCCGGGCGCTTGCGCACGATGCCATCGATGCGCACCACCCATTCCGAGCGCAAGGTTTCCGCCAGCTTAAAGGCCGGCGAATCCGGATCGACGACACATTGCGTGATCCCGTAATGGTCGCGCAGGTCAATGAAGAGAACCCCGCCGTGGTCGCGGATGCGGTGACACCAGCCGGCAAGTCTGATTTCGGCATTGGCCTGCGCCTCGCGCAAGTCGCCGCACGTGTGAGTCCGATAGCGATGCATGTCCTGTCACATCAAAGGCGCCGCGCAAGGCGTCGCGCCGCGTCCACTATTTGTTGAAAGCTTCATAGGCGTTGCCGAAGCCGCGCAGGCTCATCGGCAAGCCAACTTCGTCGCCAGCGGCATCGCGGAAGACGATCTTGCCGTCGGTATCGAGACCGCTCCAATGCGCAACCGCAGCAGGGCTCATCTCGGCAGAAGCGATGCAGGCGCCCGGGATGCAGCGTTGCCACTCAAGCTCCAAACCCCATTTGTCATCCTTATCGGTCCGGATATGCACCGTGCTCGGGAAGGATATGTTGGTCGGCAAAATCACGACAATGCTCAGTGGATCGCTGAGATGGCGCCGGCCGACCGAAATCTTCGCAATGGGCTTGCCGCTCTCGGTCTGAATGGTCTCGGAAATCTCGCAGGTGGGTTCCGCGCCTTCCACGCTGGAGGCCTCGCAACGCAAGGACCAGGAGCCATAGGCTTTCGAGGTCACGCCGGGATGCAATTCTAATTTTTCATGCTTTTCCGGCTTCGCGGCCTCGGGGGGCGGATTTGCCGTTTCCGCGCGAACAGGCGCGGCCAGACCGGCGATCAGAAGGCAGGCGGGAAAGAGGAGTTTGACGGACATGAGAACCGGGCGCTCCGCGGGTTGGGCGGCGCCTTCCATATACGAGAAAATGGCAGATCGATAGCCCGCCCAAAGGCTGGAAGCCGGCGCGCCTTTCCAGTATCAGACTGAAATGAGCTTGATTACGAAGAATCGCGACCTGGCGGATGTCTGCCGCCGCCTGGCAAACCACCCGTTCATCACAGTCGATACGGAATTCCTGCGGGAAACGACTTTCTGGCCCCAGCTCTGCGTCGTGCAACTGGCCTCGCCCGAAGAAGCAGTCGCCGTCGACGCTCTCGCCGAAGGCATTGATCTTTCACCCGTTTTCGCATTGATGGCGGATCCGAAGATCGTCAAAGTCTTCCATGCCGCCCGGCAAGACATTGAGATCATTTGGAATCTCGCCCGCCTGATCCCGGCGCCGCTATTCGACACCCAGGTCGCCGCGATGGTCTGCGGCTTCGGCGACCAGATCGCCTATGGCGAGCTTGTCCAGGCCGTCTGCAAGGTGGCGCTCGACAAATCTTCACGCTTTACCGACTGGTCGCGGCGGCCCTTATCGGAGGCGCAGGTCACCTATGCCATCGCGGACGTGACCTATCTGCGCGATATCTATCTGGCGCTGCACAAGCGGCTCGAATCGACGGGACGGCTCTCCTGGCTCGACGACGAGATGGCACAGCTCACGTCTCCCGACGTTTATGAGCAGCATCCCGAGCGGGCGTGGGAAAGGTTTCGCGCCCGGGCGCGGCGTCCGCGCGACCTCGCCGTACTGATGGAGCTCGCCGCCTGGCGCGAGGCCGAGGCGCAGAGCCGCGACGTGCCGCGCGGCCGCGTGCTGAAGGACGATGTATTGATCGAGATCGCCACGGCGGCGCCGCGGACAGCGGACGAGCTCAGCAATCTGCGCGCCTTCCCGCGCGGCATGGAGCGCTCGCGCGCCGGCGCCGACATTCTCGCCGCCATCCAGCGCGGTCTCGCCCGCGATCCGAAAACCTTGCCGAAAATCGAACGCGAGCGGCGCAACGGCAATGGCGCGACGGTCGAACTGTTGAAAGTTCTGCTGCGTCAGGTCAGCGAGGCGCATGGCGTCGCCGCGAAAATGATCGCCACGGTCGAAGACCTCGAAACTCTGGCCGCCACGCCACGCGCTAAAATTCCGGCGTTGGCGGGCTGGCGCTACGAGATTTTCGGCGCGAAGGCGCTCGAGCTCATCGACGGCCGCCTCGCGCTGACGCTCGAAAAAGGCAAGGTCGTCACCCTCGAATGGCAGGACACGCCGGAGAGCGTAGCCGCCGCAGCACGGTGACGCAGCCTAGACCGCCTCGGCCGCGCCATTGCCTGGCCCGTTGGCCGTCTTGGCATTGGCGCCGATCTGTATCGCCGGCTCGCGGCCGACGAGCTTGGCGAGCTGCTTGAGGCGATTGCTCAGCCGTTCGCTGACGAGATCGGCAAGGTCGGGCGGCAAAGTGAGAACGAGCTTGCCCTTGGCCGCGAGAAGCGGCGTGCGGATCAGGACATCCGCGATTCCCGCCGAGATGACATAGGCGATACGCATCGCACCGGCGAGCAGACGGGCGCGATCGAGCAGACGCGGCGGAAGATGCGCGCGAATCTGCGGATTCACATCGGCATCCAGCCCAAGATAGCGGTAGGACATGGTGAGCGCGAGGAAGCACCGTCCCGGATGATCGATGCCGGTAAACGCACCATTCACCACAATGTTGAGACTCTGCTCGCTGCGATAGTCGGGGTGGGCGCGCCAGTTGACGTCGGCAAGCAGGCAGGCGGCATGACGAAGCCGTTTATCCTCGGCGCTTTCCTCAAGCCGCAAGGAGTCCATGAAGCCATCGGTCCAATGCCGCAGATCCTCGGCATGGCGCGGCGAACGCGAATAGGCGTCATTGAACATCTGCGCGCTGAAGATGAGCGGATCGAGCCGCTGCTCGGCGCTCGACAATTGCTCGTAGAGAAGCCCCTCGCGTACGCCGGAAGCGGAGATCGTCACCTGCTTGGGTTGCGCCTTGCGGATGATTTCGTCGAGCACGATCGCGCCATAGGCGAGCAACGGACGCCGGGCCGGAGTCACCGCCTCGACGGCGACCAGCGCCTCGGCATTGACGCGCTCGACAAGGCCGGCGAAGTCCGCGGCCTCGCGTGCGGGGATATTGTAGCCATGCATGATGCTCAGCAGATAATTGCGCTGGCGCATATGCAGCTTGGCGAGCGCGCGCCAGGTGCCGCCCACGGCATAGAGCGTGCGGCCGCGCAGGCGCGTCAGCAGCTTGGCCTCTTCCAAGCTGCCTCCTGAGCGATCTTCGCCGCAGCGCGCAGCGACTGGTTGGACGCATCCATCAGCGAGAGGCCGCCGAGCGGCAGCGTGATCCCCTTGCCGACCTTTGTGCCCTTGATCTCGATCAGTTCGAGCGAGCCGCCGCCAAGATCGGCGACAATGCCGTCCGGCTCATGAAAACCTGAGATGACGCCCAGAGCCGAAAGCTCGGCCTCGCGGCGGCCCGACAGCAACATGACCGGCGCGCCGACAGCGGCGCTCGCTTCGGCGACAAAGGCAGGCCCGTTCGTGGCGTCGCGCGCGGCGGCGGTCGCGAAAGCATAGACCTGCTGCACATCCATGATCCTGATGAGCGTCCCATAACGCCGCAGCGCGGCGAGCGCCTTGGCCACGCTGGCGGCCGAAAGCTCGCCCGTCTTGGCGACGCCGTTGCCTAGGCCGCAGAGGGCCTTCTCGTTGAAGATCGGCGTCGGCGCCCGCGTCAGTCCGTCATAGGCGACGAGGCGCACCGAATTCGAGCCGATATCGACGACCGCGACCGGCCCTTTCACCTCCGGGCGCAGCGGCGTCGGCGCAAATAATTTGGGCATCAACAGGTTCACCGGCCCTCCAACCGCTTCAGCAGAGTCTTCGGCGCCGATTCCTGCAACGACCGTCCGCGGCCCGAAAGGCTGGGATTCGTCATGAAATAGGAATGAGCATTGAAGGGCTCGTTCTTGCCCGCGTTGATGCGCGTGCTGGAGCCATCCGGCAGCACCCGATAGCTCTGCTGGTTGTCGATGAGATTGGCAATCATGATCTGATCGAGCACCTGGCTGTGGCAGGTGGGATTGGTGATCGGCACCAGCGCCTCGACGCGGCGGTCGAGATTGCGCGGCATGAGATCGGCGGAGGAAATATAAACCGCCGCCTTGGCGTGCGGCAGGCCGTGACCGCAGCCGAAGGCATAGACCCGCGCATGTTCGAGAAAGCGGCCGATGATCGACTTGACGCGAATGTTCTCCGACAGGCCCGGCACGCCCGGCCGCAGGCAGCAGATGCCGCGGACAATGAGATCGATTTGCACACCCGCCTGGCTCGCCGCATAGAACGCATCGATGATCTCGGGATCGACGAGGGCATTGCACTTGGCCCAGATCGTCCCCGGCTTGCCGGCGCGAGCGAGATCGGCCTCCTTGGCAATATGGTCGAGCAGCCGCTTCTTCAAATTGATCGGCGAGATCGACATGCGCTCCAATTGCGCCAGGTTCCGCATAACCGGTGATGTAATTGAAGATGCGCGAAACATCGCTGGCGATCGCAGGATCGGCCGTGAAGAAGGAAATGTCGGTATAAATCCGCGCCGTCACCGGATGATAATTGCCGGTGCCGAGATGGCAGTAGGTGACGAGCCCGGCGCCCTCGCGGCGCACCACCATCGACAGCTTGGCGTGCGTCTTCAGCGCAATGAAGCCGAAGACGACCTGCGCGCCGGCGCGCTCGAGATCGAGCGCCCAGCGGATATTGGCCTCCTCGTCGAAGCGCGCTTTCAACTCGACCAGCGCGGTGACGGATTTGCCGGCCTCCGCCGCCTCGATCAGAGCGCGCACGATCGGACTGTCCGCCGAGGTGCGATAGAGCGTTTGCTTGATCGCAACGACCGAGGGGTCCGCCGCCGCCTGCTTCAGGAATTGCACGACGACGTCGAAGGATTCGTAAGGGTGATGGACGACGAGATCCTTTTGCTTGATGGCAACGAAGCAATCGCCGCCATTGTCGCGCACACGCTCCGGAAAACGCGCGTTGTAAGGCTTGAACTTCAGGTCCGGCCGATCGACGTTGATCAGCACCGAGAGGTCGTTCTGCGCCAGCATGCCATCGAGGACGAAAATCTCATCGACCCCGACATCGAGCTCTTCGGAAACAAAATTGCGCAATTGCTCGGGCATATGCGCGTCGACTTCGAGCCGGATGACGGAGCCGCGGCGGCGGCGCTTCAAGGCGGACTGGAACAGGAGCACCAGATCCTCTGCCTCTTCCTCGATCTCGATATCGCTGTCGCGAATGACGCGGAAGACGCCGGAGCCGCGCACGAGATAGCCGGGGAACAACGACTGCGTGAACATGCTCACCAGCGTTTCGATCGCGATGAAACGCTGAGCGCTGCCGTCCGGCGGCAGTTGCACGAACCGATCGGCCTTGATCGGCAGACGGATCAGCGCCTTGAGATGGCGGTTTTCCCTCGGCTCGACGAGTTCCAGCGCGATCGTGAATCCGAGATTGGGAATGAACGGAAACGGATGCGCCGGATCGACCGCCAGCGGCGTCAGCAGCGGGAAGATATGCTGCAGAAAATATTGCTCGAGCCAGGCGACATCCGTTGCATCGACATCCTGCGCATCGAGCAGGATCACGGCATTGGTCTTCAGCTCCTTGCGCAATTCGCCCCAGCGACGCTGCTGCTCGGCGGCGAGCAGGCCGACCCGCTCGCGGATTTTCACCAATTGCTCGGCCGGCGTCAGGCCATCCTCGGAGGGCGTCGAAACACCGGCGCGCACCTGGCCGCGCAGGCCGGCGACCCGAACCATGAAGAATTCATCGAGGTTGTTGGCCGAGATCGAGAGAAACCGCAATTGCTCCAGCAGACGGATGGTTGCGGTTCGAGGCCTCCTGCAAAACGCGGCGGTTGAATTCGAGCCACGACAATTCGCGATTGATGAAGCGCTCCGGCGAATGGATGAGGTCCGGATGCGGGCCGGAGACGCTGGAGAGATCGTCCATGATCGGGATCGAAGCGGCTGGGGATGATTCCCCGGCAAGAGCCGGATCGACGGGCGGCGGAACTTCCACCAGCGGTTCGTTTTCGGCAGATCTCAGGTCATCGCCCTTGGACGGCACGGTATTCTCCTTTGCTTGGTCCGGCGACGCTGCCTCCCCCTGATGACGTTACCATGACTTCGGCCCCGCGTTCGAGTTCGCGCCGAAATGGTTCACAAGTTTTCAAGGCCGCATAAGACCTTATAAATCAATATATTTCGGGCAGAGCCTGGTCGCCGAAGCGGCCCGGTCTACGCGATCATTCATCGCCGTGGGCGCGCTCGTCGATCGTGATCGTATTGATATGCGTGAAATCGACCGAGACCGGCTGCTTCTCCCGCGCGGCGGCGAGCTGGAACGTCTTGATGACATGCTCCAGCCGGCGAAACGCCTCCTTATAGGCTTCGCTCTTCTCGGATATGCCGAGGGGCGCCAAACAGAATTCGATGATTTCGCGCGGCCGGTTCAATTTGGTGGACATGGGATTCTCCTGGAATGGGACAGATTACGCCGGGGGAAAGCCCCCCTGAAACGTGAATTCGCTTTGCGGGTTGCGTCCGCTGGGGACCTCGCGCTTACGCTGGCTTTCCGACAATATGCCGGGATCTCCCTGCCGGCCGATGGCGATGGCGGCCTCAGGCCGGTAATCCGCCGGCAGGTTCAACACCGGCGTCGCGCGCTCGACATCGAAGCCGCCCATAGCGTGAGCAGCCCATCCGCGCTGGTGCGCCGCAAGCGCAAGATAGGCCCAGGCGGCGCCCGTGTCGAAGGAATGGGTGCGGGTCGTCACCGGCTTGTCGCTGCCGGGATAGAGAGCCGTCGTTTTCGATGCGAGTATGATCAGCGCCCCAGCATTCTTCGCCCAGGATTGATTGGTTTCTGTCAGCAAACCGAGGATCGTGTCGAACTCCGGCGTGCCGCGCAAACCGTAGAAGAAACGCCACGGCTGGAGATTGAACGAGGATGGCGCCCAGCGTGCGGCCTCGAACAGGCTGCGCAATTCGGATTCCGGAATCTTCTCGCCGGTAAAGGCGCGCGGCGACCAACGGGCGAGAAATTGCGGATCGACCGGATAATCAGCAACGCGGAGACTGATGTCGCTCACATTATTCCCTTATCGAATTTCTGCCCGCGGACAGGCGCAGGCGCGGCCGCCTTTTAGCGGATTTGCTGCACCTGCGACAGGCGTCTGCATTGCAATCCAGATACATGATTAGCCGGGGGCAAACTAGCGTCGCTTTTGCGACGGCGCGGCTGCTGGCTCGCACCGGAATCGCGCCTCCACAAAAGCCTTGAGCCGTTTGCCGGGCGGCACGATTGTTTCCGGAACTGGATCGTAACCGGACGTGCCCCACGGGTGGCACCGGCAGAGACGCGCCGCACCCAGCGTCCCGCCCGCCCAGAGGCCATGCCGCGCAATTGCCTCGTCCATATAGGCCGAGCACGTCGGCTCGTGCCGGCAATAGCGGCCGATGAAGGCGGACAGGCTCAACTGATACGCCCGGATGAGCAGATGCGCCGCGCGACGGGGCGCAAGACGCAGCATCCCGGCGAGAGTCTCAGGCCGCATCGGAGGATGCCTTTTTGCGCGGCGCCTCGATCTGTTCAAGCGCATCGACCGTCGCCTCGAAGGTCAGCAAGGTCGAGGCATGCCGGGCCTTGTAATCGCGCACCGGCTCGAGCACCGCGAACTCGGCCCATTTGCCGGCCGGCGGCGGCCCGTTTTCCTTCAACATGGCCCGCATGACGTCGCGCAATTGCCGCAGCTCCGGGCCGCTGGCGCCGATGACATGCCGGGCCAGAAGCGAGGACGAGGCCTGGCCGAGAGCGCAGGCTTTCACGTCGTGGGCGAAATCCGTGACCCTGCCCTCCTCCACCTTGAGATCGACGATCACAGTCGAGCCGCAGAGTTTGGAGTGGGCGCGCGCCGTCGCGTCCGGCGCGTCAAGACGCCCCAGGCGCGGAATGTTGGCGGCCAGCTCAAGAATCTTCGTATTGTAGACGTCGTCGAGCATGTTCTTGTCGCCGGCCCGGGCTAGATGACGGGCCATCCTAAACACTATATAGGTATACTCGAAACCGGGGTGCTATAGAGGAAATCAGGCTCGACACTGAAGATTTGGCGACTTTCTGGCCACACAGCCTCAGGAATGCCGAATACGACCTTGTTTACCTGAGGTTCAACCCTAAGTCAGAAGTTCCGCCATTGGAGGCACCACATGGATGACGTGGTTAAGTCCTTGTTCGAACGCCAGCCGCCGAAACCCATCACTCCCGCTCCGATCCGACCCACCCGCGAGGAAGCCGAGGCCGCGGTGCGGACGCTGCTGCTCTGGGCTGGCGATAACCCGGAACGTGAGGGGCTGCGCGACACACCGACGCGGGTCGTCAAAGCCTATGAAGAATTGTTCTCCGGCTACAAGAACGACGCGAATGATGTTCTCTCGCGCGTCTTCGAGGAGGTACAGGGCTACGACGACCTGATCCTCGTTCGCGACATTCCCTTCTTTTCGCATTGCGAGCACCACATGGTGCCGTTCATCGGCAAGGCGCATATCGCCTATTACGTCGGTGAGGAGGGCGTCGTCGGTCTGTCGAAGCTGGCGCGGCTCGTCGATATCTACGCCCGGCGTCTGCAGACGCAGGAGGCGCTCACCGCGCAGATCATCGGCGCCATCGAGAAGCATCTGCGTCCGCGCGGCGCGGCAGTGATGCTCGAAGCCGAGCATCTCTGCATGTCCATGCGCGGCGTCCAGAAGCAGGGCGCTTCGACAATCACCAATCAGTTCACCGGCGTCTTCCGCGACGATCCGGCGGAACAGGTCCGTTTCCTGACGCTGGTTCGCGGCAGATAAGGCTTCCTCCATGTCGGGTTCCTTCCCGTCTCCGGGCGGCAAGGCCGAACTCGAAGAAGGCGGCGTCTTCACGCCACGCTTCGACGCCGACGGCCTCATCGGCTGCATCACCCTCGACGCGGCGGACGGCGCGGTGCTGATGTTCGCGCATATGAATGCCGAGGCGCTGCGGCTGACGCTCGAAACCGGCATCGCCCATTATTGGTCGCGCTCGCGCCAAAGCCTCTGGCGCAAGGGCGATACCTCCGGCCAGCAGCAAAAGGTCGTCGAGATCCGGACTGATTGCGACCAGGACGTGTTGCTGATGAAGGTCGTGCCGGGCGGCGACGGCGGCGCCTGTCACACCGGGCGGCGCTCGTGCTTCTACCGCAAGGTGGCGCTCGGTGCCGGCGCGACGAAACTGACGTTCGACGCACCGGACGCCGGCAAACCATAAACTCGCCGAACGGCGAAACTAGACCGTCGCGATATATTCGCGCAGCGCCGACTGCTCGCGCTCCATTTCCGCAAGCCGGTACTTGACCACATCGCCGATTGAAATGAGGCCGTTCAGCCGGCCGTCCTTCAAAACCGGAATGTGGCGGAAGCGGCCGAGGCTCATCCGCTCGACCGTCGCGAGCAAAGTCTCCTCCTCGCCAATGGTGACGACTTCGGTCGTCATATGTGACGACGCCGGATCGTCCAGAGCCTGCGCTCCGCGATGGCCGATCGCGCGCACGACATCGCGCTCCGACAAAATTCCGAGCAGGTTGCCTTGCGCGTCAACGATCACCACGGCGCCGATGCGGCGGCTCGCAAGGATCTCGCTAATTTCCAACAACGTCCGGTGCGGCTGAGCCGTAATGACCTCACGGCCTTTCGTCGCCAGGATTCGTGCGATTGTCATCTCGACCTCCTCCGGGTCGTGTTTGCATTTCTGAAACATCGCTCTTTGCGGCGATTGGTTTCGATCAGGATGCACATTTCCCGGCGCCGATGCAAGATTTCGGCGAGGACGGTTACGACAATCGCCCGATACGCCGCAGCTTCCTTAAAAGAAAATCGTTTTCATCAGCTTAGTGCGCGCGTTTGCGACGCCGCATGAATCCCGCCGCTAATCCTTTGCAGCCGCAGCAATATCGTTGTGCGGCGCTTCCTGCGGCGGGTCGAAGAATGAGAAAGCAAGAAGACCGAAAAGAAATCCGCCGACATGCGCCTGCCACGCGACATTGCCGCCGCCAATGTTCGCCGGCCCGGAGACGAGGCCGAAAATAAAATTCGTCGCGAACCAGAAAACCAGGAACGTCATCGCCCGGCTGTCGGTGAAGACCGACAACAGCGGCAGCGCCGGCTGCGCGTGCGGCGCCCTGTCCTGCCGCGGATCGCCCCAGCCGAGGCTCGCACCGAGCGGCGCGCCCGGCTGAAAGATGAAGCGGATCGCCGCCGCCATCGTCGCCGAGTCGATCGCCGAAGCGCCGATGACCGGCTGCAGATCGTCGAAATGCGTAACCAAATGCGCCAAGGCGCCAGCAATCGCACCGCCGAGGCAGAAGGCGATGAAACGCTGGTTGCCGAAGCGCCGCGCGACCGGCGCTCCGAACGCCGCCAGCCAGAGCGCATTGAAGCCGACATGCGCCCAATTTGCATGAAGCAAGGCGTAAGTGATCGGTGTCCACCACAGCGGCGCGCCGCCATTGAGAAAAGCGCGGTCGATCTCAGCCTGCATCGGATCGGCGTTTTGCGCCGCTGCGATGACTTTCGCGATCCGACCCGGATCGAAGACATATGTGAAGCGTCCGGGCACGAAGCCGAAGTGGACCAGCGTCCAGATATTCTGCTCAAGCGGCAGAAGCTGGCGCAGCAGATGCACGCCGAGCATCAGCCCGACGAGCACGACGATCACCGCGGGGACGTTAAAAATTCTTTGCCGCTCTGGCTGCACCTGCATCCCCGTGCCTTGTCGCGTACCTTGCGGCCTATTCGACGTCCTCGACTTCGGCCGGACCGCCGCCGTAGACCTTCTGCGCCAGCGCCGCTTCCATGAATGGCTCAAGGTCGCCGTCGAGCACGTCGGACGGCGTGCCGGAGGTGATGCCTGTGCGCAAATCCTTCACGAGCTGATAGGGTTGCAGCACATAAGAGCGAATCTGATGGCCCCAGCCGATATCGGTCTTGGCCGCCTCGGTCGCGTTCGCCGCTGCCTCGCGGATTTCCATCTCGCGCTCATAGAGCCGCGCGCGCAGCATGTTCCACGCCGTCGCACGGTTCTTGTGCTGCGAGCGCTCGCCCTGGCAGGCAACGACGATGCCCGTCGGAATATGCGTGATGCGCACCGCGGAATCCGTCGTGTTGACGTGCTGGCCGCCGGCGCCCGACGAGCGATAGGTGTCGATGCGGCAATCGGATTCCTTCACGTCGATGTTCACCTTGTCGTCGATGACGGGATAGACCCAGACCGAGGCAAAGCTCGTATGACGGCGCGCGTTGGAATCGAAGGGCGAGATTCGCACCAGGCGGTGGACGCCCGATTCCGTTTTTGCCCAGCCATGTGCATTATGGCCCTTGACGAGCAGCGTGGCGGATTTGATGCCCGCCTCGTCGCCGGCCGTTTCTTCGATGATCTCGACCTTGAACTTATGCCGCTCAGCCCAGCGCGCGTACATGCGAAACAGCATCCGCGCCCAGTCGCAGCTTTCCGTGCCGCCGGCGCCGGAATGGACTTCGATATAGGTGTCGTTCTGGTCGACCTCGCCGGAGAGCAGCGCCTCGATCTGCCGGCGCTCGACGTCCTGCTTCAGGCTCTTGAGCTGGGCAATGCCTTCCTTCTCGGCCTCGGCATCGTTCTCGGCCTCGGCCAGTTCGACCAGCGTCACCGCGTCATCGAGATCGGCGTCAAAACGCGCGACGGCGCCAAGCCTGTCCTCAAGCTCGGTGCGCTCGCGCATGATTTTCTGCGCGGCTTCGGCATCGTTCCAAAAATTGGGATTTTCGACCCTGGCGTTCAGTTCCGCGAGCCGGCGCGTGGCGGCATCGACGTCAAAGATGCCTCCTCAGCAACCCCAGGGATTGCTTGATCGATTGAGTGAGCGTTTCGGCTTCGGCGCGCATGAAGGATGAAAACTCCGCAGGATGGGGCGGCGGAAAATAGGTGCGCGGCCCCGCAATGTAAATGGGCGATACGAGACCCGGTTTAATAGAGGCCGCCCGTGCCCTGCCCTAAATTCTGGTCGGCATTGGGATCGACAGTCATCACGGTCGGCGTCTGCGAGCCGTAGGTAAAGCTCGTCGGCGGCGCGGTGCCGGGCTTGAAAGCCTCGAGGATCGTTCCCGGCCCCGTCGAGCGAAGGCCGGTTTTCGGATCGACCGAAATGAGCTTGATGCCCGGCGGCACGCGGAACGGCACGTCGGGTTTGTCGTTCAGCGCAACCTTCATGAAGTCGCGGAAGATGGGCGCGGTATAGAGCGCAGCCTGCGCCGAATCGCCGAGCGAGCGCGGCCGGTCGTAGCCCATGAAGACGCCGACGGTGAGGTCCGGCGAATAGCCGACGAACCAGAGGTCCTTCGCGTCGTTGGTCGTGCCGGTCTTGCCGGCAAGATGCTTGCCGACGGCGCGGATCGCCTGGCCGGTGCCGCGCTCAATGACGCCTTCCATGATCGAGGTGATCTGATAGGCGGTCATCGGATCGATCACCTGCTCGCGCTTGTCGATGATCGTTGGCTCGTCCTGATTGTTCCAGACGGCGGCATTGCAGTTCTGACAGATGCGCTCGTCATGGCGGTAGATCGTATGGCCCCAGCGGTCCTGGATGCGGTCGATCAGCGTCGCCTTGATCCTTTTGCCGCCATTGCAAAGCATGGCGTAGGCGGTCGTCATCCGCATCAGCGTCGTCTCGCCGGCGCCGAGCGAATTCGAGAGATAGGGCGGCAGGTTGTCATAGACGCCGAAGCGGCGCGCATAGTCGGCGATGAGCGGCATCCCGATGTCGCGCGCGAGGCGCACCGTCATCTGGTTGATCGAATGTTCGATGGCATAGCGCAGCGTATGCGGGCCGCTGGACTTGCCCTCGAAATTCTCCGGCGTCCAGACGCCAAGGCCGGGGCCCTGGTCGATCGAGACCGGCTCGTCAAGCTCGATCGAGGACGGCGTATAGCCGTTGTCGATCGCCGCGGCATAGACGATGGGCTTGAACGAGGAGCCCGGCTGGCGCAGCGCCTGCGTCGCGCGGTTGAATTCCGATTGGTCGAAGGAGAAGCCGCCGACCATGGCAAGCACGCGGCCGGTCACGGGGTCCATCACGACAATCGCGCCCTCGACCTCCGGAATCTGCCGCAGCCGGTATTGTCCCGGCTGGCCAGGAATCGGCTCGACATAGACGACATCGCCCGAAGACAGCATGGAACGCGTGTGGCGGTGCGCCCATTTCAGCCCGACCGGCAATAGGAGGCCTGTGTCGCGCTTGGCTTCGATGTCGCCGGACGGCAGCTTCTTCGGCTGCAGTCCGATGCGCAACGTCTTGTCGTCACCGTCGAGGACGACGGCGAGCCGCCAGGGCGCGACATCGCCATAAGCGGGGATGGCGGCAAGCGGCGGCCCCCAATCCAGGCCGATCTCGATATGGCGGAGCGGGCCGCGGAAGCCGCGTGCCTCGTCATAGCGCACAAGTCCGTCGATCAGCGCGTGCCGGGCAATCATCTGGGTCTGCGGATCGAGCGTGGTGCGGACGGACAGGCCGCCCTCATAGAGCTTCTTTTCGCCATAGCGTTCGAGAAGCTCGCGCCGCACCTCCTCGGCAAAGAAGCCGGCGGCATAGGTGTTCGGCGACAGCACGCGCTGTTTCGCGCCGATCGGCTCGGCCTTCGCCTTGGCGCCATCGGCCGGCAAGACGTAGCCGTTCTCCACCATGCGATCGATGACCCAATTGCGCCGGTCGATGGCGCGCTCGCGCTGGGTATAGGGATTGTAATTGTTGGGGCCCTTCGGCAAAGCCGCGAGATAGGCGACTTGCGCGACCGTCAATTCATTGACCGAACGATCGAAATAATTGAGCGCCGCGGCGGCGACGCCGTAATTTCCGAGGCCGAGATAGATCTCATTCAGATAGAGTTCGAGAATCTTCTCTTTGGAATAGGTCGCCTCGATCCGGAACGAGAGCAGCGCCTCCCTGATCTTGCGCGTGAACGAACGTTCGCTCGACAGGAAGAAGTTCTTGGCGACCTGCTGGGTGATGGTCGAGGCGCCCTGGACATGCTTGTTGCCCTGCACGAAGACGAGCGCGGCGCGCGCCATGCCTTCGAAATCGACGCCGCCATGATGGTAGAAGTTCTTGTCCTCGGCCGAGATGAAGGCGTCTTTGACGAGCGGCGGGATGGCCGAACTCGGCAGGTAGAGCCGGCGCTGCTTGGAATATTCGGCGAGCACCGAACCATCGCCGGCATGGACGCGGGTCGTCACCGGCGGCTCATAGTTCTGAAGCTGCGTGTAATCCGGCAGATCCTGCTCGAACTTCCAGACCGTCACCCCCGCAGCAGCCAGCCGCAACGACGAAAATGATCGCGAAGGTGGTGAACGCAAATCCGAGGAGTCGGGCGATATAGCGCATACTGTAATTCAGCCCTCTGGGGCCGCCAGGGAAGCGGTCTGCTCTTGCCTCGCGGCGCAAATTTCCGCGGCGAGGCCAGCCAATACGGGCCGGAGCGCAGTCCGGCATGTGGTGCGGTGCTTTTGTGTTGATAGTTGGGCGCGGCCGCCGGAAGCCGCGCGGGGCGGACTATAGCGAAGCGGAGCGGCCCCGGCCAGAGCGTGCGATCACTTCACCAGGCCTGTCGGCGTGGCATCGAGCGCTTCGGCGGTCGGCAACGTGGTGGCCGCCTTGGCCGGCAGGCTGCCCTTGGCCGTGAAAAAGGCATCGATCGCCGCCACAACCCGGCTGGTGGTCGCGTCCCGCCAGCTCGCGGAGGTCAGCGCGGCGCCGTCGGCGGCGTTCGACAAATAGCCGAGTTCGATCAGAACCGAAGGCACGTCCGCCGCCTTCAACACGCGGAAGCCGGCAGCGCGCTCCGGATTTTTGTTCAGGCGCGCCGCAACTCGCCAATAATTGACCAGCGTGTGGGCAAAGACATGGCTGTAGGTGCGCGTCTCCTCGCGTGTCAGATCGAACAGGATGTCGGAGACGCCATTGTCTTCATCCTTGCTTTCGACGCCCGCCGCGGCATCCGACTGGTTCTCTTTTTCAGCGGTGCGGGCAGCCTCCGCGTCCGAGGCATGTTCGGAACAGGTGTAGACCGTGGCGCCGGAAACGCCGGCGGCATCGGAGATCGTATCGGCATGGATGGACACGAAGAGCGAGGCTCCGGCTTCGCGGGCGATCCTCACCCTGTCGCCCAGGGCGATGAAAACGTCGCTGTCGCGGGTCATCACCACCTTGTAATGGCCGCCGGCGCGCAGCTTGGCGGCCAGTTCCTTGGCGAAATCGAAGACGATGTTCTTTTCGACCAGCCCATGAACCATGGCGCCGCTGTCGATCCCGCCGTGGCCGGGATCGATGATAACGACTGGCAAGTCGGTTGGGGCCGCGACGGCCACCGGCGCAGGCGAATCGGCGGTTTGTTGCGCCGCCAGGGCGCTGCGTGCGGCAGCGAGGAAGGCGGCGCGATCGGTCCGGGCGAGCGAGACGACCAGCCGCGTGCCGGTTGGTCCGGAGGCCGCGGCGGCGCGCACGACACGGGCGGGCGTCGAAAGATCGATGACGATGCGGGATTTTCCCGGCGCGAAAAGGCCGAAACGATAGGAAGCGACGAGACCGCCGGATATCTGCGCCACGGCATGCCGGCGCCGCCCCGTATGGGCGCCCTCAGGTGGCGCGGCCGCGAATTCGACTTGCGGCAGCTCGACGACGATGCGGTCCGGCGCGGCGAGGACGAAAGAACTGGCCGTGACCGGTGCCGAGAGATCGAAGCTGATCTCGGCCCGCTCCGGAGCATTGACGAGACGGGGATGGGCGGCAAAGACCGGCCCCGCTGGCGGCTGCGCCGCCGCCCCGGCATCGGCAAGCGCCACTTGGCGCAGGCCGGTGATCCCCCGGTTCTGCGCAGCCAGAGGCTGGAGCAGGAGGAGGACGAGCAGCGCGCCAAGCGCCGCGGCCTTGCCGCAGCGTCCCAAAACTCCGGCCGAAATCAATCTCATGGCAAAGGTTAACCTTGGATCGAACGGCCCCCAGCCGCTCCCATCGCGTGAGACTCAGAATGAAACCCCGCGGTTAACGATGCCTCACCATGCCAGAACTGTGACTTGGCGGCAGTTGCGCACAGGCAACAGGATCGAGAAAACTTGCCAACTGGCAACACAACCCGATACAAGGGGATGTTCGTGTTCGGTGCATCGTGAATCGCTTCCGACATGCGGTTCCCGCTTTGCCGCCCAAGTCGCGGCGGCGGCATGTGCGCCGATCGGCGCAGTTTTCACCGCCTCCCGCAATGCGAACCAAGTCTTTCAATGGCCGCGGCAGCGCGGCCGATGCGCAGGTAACGAGAAACATGGTCTGCCCTTCCAGGGGAGTTAATCGGACCACCAAGATGACATCTTGCAGCGGGCGCCCCAGAGTTTGGGCGCAGGCTGATGTTCGCGTTCCGGCGCTGCGCCGGGAACGGCCTTCGGGCCGCGACCGCCGCGTTGATACGCCACGGCCCAAAGACCGGGCCTCATTTTTCCAATCTCAACCTTCGCGTTCGGCGCAGTCCGCGCCGCCCCACCGCCTTTCGAGCGCGCTTGCGCGAACCTTTGGCGGCAGCGGCGCGCTAAGCGTCACGCCCTTACGAGTTCCACATGCCCAACAAAATGCTCATCGATGCCTCGCACCCCGAGGAGACCCGGGTTGTCGTCACTCGCGGCAACCGTGTCGAGGAATTTGACTTCGAATCGGCCGATAAGAAGCAGCTTCGCGGCAATATCTATCTGGCCAAAGTCACCCGTGTAGAGCCCTCGCTGCAGGCGGCCTTTGTCGATTACGGCGGGAACCGGCACGGTTTTCTCGCCTTTTCCGAAATCCACCCGGATTATTATCAAATCCCCGTCTCAGACCGGCAGGAGCTTCTCGAAGAAGATGCCCATGCCCATCGCGAGGAGGAAGAAAATCATCGTCCGCGGCGTAGCCGCCGCCATCAGCGCGCCGAAAAGCGGCGTGGCGACGACGACAGGCTCGCCGACAAGGCGCCCGCCGAGATCGAGGAGAACGCCGGGGCGCTGACGGAAGGCGCGGAAACCGCCGAACCGGGCGAAGGCCAGGCTGAAGGTTTCGAGGCGGGAGCTGTCATCGAGATCGCGCCGGCTCCTGCGGAATTGGAGGCGACCCATACGCCGGGCGCGCCGGTTTCCGACGAAACGCCGCCCACGGCCGCCGAAGAATCGGCGGCCGGAGAAACCGCCCCGCACGTGCTTGCCGCCGATCCCGCCGGCTTTGCCATCGTCGATGATGCCGCCCCCGTCGCAGAACGAACGGTCGAAGACGAGGCCGAGGCGCGCAGACGCGGCCTCCCCGCTCCGGCTGGAGCCGAAGAGGACGACGAGGACGAAGACGAGGAACACGTCGAACAGCTCGGCGGCGACGCGATGGAAGAAGTGCCGGTGCGCGTGCACCGCTCTCGCCGCCAGTACAAGATTCAAGAGGTCATCAAGCGCCGCCAGGTTCTGCTCGTCCAGGTCGTCAAGGAAGAGCGTGGCAACAAGGGCGCTGCGCTGACGACCTATCTGTCGCTCGCAGGCCGCTATTCCGTACTGATGCCGAATACGGCGCGCGGCGGCGGCATCTCCCGCAAGATCACCGATTCCGGCGACCGCCAGCGGCTGAAGACGATCGCCCAGGATCTCGAAGTGCCGGAGGGCATGGGCGTGATCCTGCGCACCGCCGGCGCCTCACGCACGAAGGCGGAGGTCAAACGCGACTTCGAATATCTCCTGCGCATGTGGGAGCAGGTGCGCGAGATGACGCTGAAGTCCAGCGCGCCGACCCTCGTCTACGAGGAAGGCTCGCTCATCAAGCGCGCCATCCGCGATCTCTACAACAAGGACATCGACGAGGTGACCGTCGCGGGCGAGAACGGCTATCGCGAGGCCAAGGAATTCATGCGCATGCTCATGCCGAGCCATGCCAAGAACGTCCATCTTTACCGCGATCCGCAGCCGATCTTCGCCAAATCCGGCGTCGAGGCGCAGCTTGACGCGATGTTCACCAATCACGTGACGCTGAAGTCCGGCGGCTATCTGGTCATCAACCAGACGGAAGCCCTCGTCGCCATCGACGTGAACTCGGGCCGTTCCACGCGCGAGCACGATATCGAGGACACGGCGCTGCGCACGAATCTCGAAGCCGCGGACGAAATCGCCCGCCAGCTTCGCCTGCGCGATCTCGCCGGCCTTATCGTCGTCGATTTCATCGACATGGAGGAGAGCCGCAACAATCGTTCGGTGGAGCGCCGGATGAAAGAGGCGCTGAAGAACGATCGCGCCCGCATCCAGATCGGCCGCATCTCCCATTTCGGCTTGCTCGAAATGTCGCGCCAGCGCATCCGCACCGGCGTGCTCGAAGGCTCGACGGTCATCTGCGCGCATTGCGCCGGCGTCGGCACGGTGCGCTCGACCTCCTCGATCGCGCTGCATGTGCTGCGCCTGCTGGAAGATGCGCTGATCAAAAGCGCCTCGCACAACATCACGGTGCGCACGCGCACCGAGGTGGCGCTCTACATCCTCAACCAGAAGCGCGCCAATCTGCGGGATCTCGAACGCCGCTTCGGTGTCGCGATCACCATCGCGGCCGACGATACGCTGACGGGCATGGCCTATCATGCGATGGAGCGCGGCGAACCGGCTGCCGGCGTGCCGGAGCTGCCCTCGCCGCCGCCCGTGGCGGCACTTGAAGCACCGGAGATCGAAGCCGAGATCGAGGAACCCGAGGGCGAGGAAGACACCGCCGCCGATCACGCCGAGGCGCAAGAAGGCGCGCCCGGCAATGACGAGGAAGGCGGCGCTCGCCGCAAGCGCCGTCGCCGGCGCCGTCGCGGCCGCAATAGCGATCGTGAAGCTTCCGGCATTCAGGCGAATGCGCCGCAGCCGTCGGATGACGCTCTGGCCTATGTCGCGGGATTTGGCGGCCCTGTTGAAGCCGAGCCGGCCGAGGGCGAAAGCGAAAGCGAGGTCGCTGAAGGCGAAACCGCCGAAACCCGACGTCCTGCCGCCCCGCGAGGAACGTTCGCGGCGGCGGCGTCCGCGGCGCAGAGGGCGCGGCAGCGGCGAGCAGCACGAGGCCAACGCCGAGCAATCGGAGGATGCCGCATCTGCTGCCGAAGTGTTCGAGGCAGCGGAAAACGCGGACCTTTTCGGGCAAGAACCTGACGAGGCCGTATCGCGCACGGAAGCAATCGCGCCGGAGCCTGTCACGCATCATCCAGAGCCGATTGCACCCGCGGCACCCCCCTTCGCGCATGAAGAGGCGCGCGCTGTCCCGGCGGCTATCGATACGGCCGGCTCTCTCGAACCCAAATCCGCACCTGAGTCCGAGGCCGAATCCACCGACCCCGACCGGCCGAAACGGACCGGCTGGTGGCGGCGTGCAAAAGCGAGCCTCGGCAACTAGTTCAGGCCGCGGCTCGACCGGCATCTCATCGAATACAGCGGCGAAGCAATCCAGAAATTGAAACTTGGATTGCTTCGCTTTGTCTCCGGATGAAGGGCTAGCCGAACTGAAAGGCGGAGATCGCCTTGCCGAGAATATCGTCGTGATAGGTGCGCCGTCCGGCGTCCTCGCCCGCGGCCCCTGCCGCGACATGCAGCGGCAACAGGTGCTCCGCCTCCGGATGGCTGGCGATGGCGCCCGGCGCCGTCTCCCAGGCGATCAATCTTCGTGCGCGCTCGACGGCGGGAGCGGTTAGCGTCTCGTTGAGCCAGGCATCGAAAGCCGCCGCTTCTTCATTGCCCCGGCCTGAGAAGAAGTTCCGCAAATTATGATAGCTCATGCCGCTGCCGACGATCAGCACGTCCTCGTGCCTCAGCGGCGCCAGCGCCCGGCCGATTGCCAGATGCGTCTTCGGATCGAGATCCTTCTGCAACGAAAGTTGCACGACCGGCAGGTCAGCCTCGGGCCAGACCACTTTGAGCGGAATAAAGACGCCGTGGTCCCAGCCGCGCTCAGTTTCTGTCGCCGGATGCAAGCCGGCCGCGCCGAGGAGTTCATGGACGCGCGCGGCAAGTTCCGGCGCGCCCGGCGCGGGCCACGTCAGCCGATAGGTCTCGGCGGGAAAATTATAATAATCGAACAGAAGACCGGGGTGCGCCCCGGCGTGGACGGTCGGTGTGGCTTCAAGCCAATGAGCGGAGATGACCAGAACCGCCTTCGGCGCCCGTCCCAGTGCGGCGGGGATGTTGCGCAGGAAGGCCGCCATCTTCGTCCATAGACCTTGCGGATCGTCCATGAAGAAGCACGGGCCGCCGCCATGTGGAATGAAGAGTGTTGGCCAGGGAGCGGATGAAGATGCGGAAGAGCTTGTCATCGTCCCAATATGGGCGCGGCGGCCGGCGGCGCAAAGAAGCGATCAATTCTCTTCGATCGCCTCGGCGACGAGCCACTGATGCCAATCATGCGACGAGCCATAGAAGGCGTTGCGATCAACATAGCCGCGAATGCCGGGCACGCGGCCCTGGGCGGTGTGCTGCCAGAAGTTCCAGTGCCGGCCGGCATATTTGACGTCCGGATAGGTCTTCACGCTGCGCACCCACATCGCGTAGTCGGAGAAGGCGCCGTCCGCCAGGACATCGCGATAGAAATCGACCGAAGTATAGATGATCGGCTTTTTGCCATAAGCCTTCTGCATGGCATCGAGGATGGTCTTCATCGTCGCCAGCGCTTCTTCCTTCGGGATGCGCCGCGGGCAGGTGTGCGAGACGGGATTCCACTCGACGTCGAGAACCGGCGGCAGCGCCTGCGGATCGTTCGGCACGTGCTGGACAAACCAAGCCGCCTGCTCCTCGCCGGAGCGGCACCAATAAGCGAAATGATAGGCCCCGCGCGGAACGCCGGCGGCTTTTGCCTCCATCCAGTTTTGATCGAATTTTTCGTCGACGCGGTCGCCGCCCTCGGTCGCCTTGATCCAGGCGAAGCGCACGCCGGACGCGCGCACCGAATTCCAGTCGATATCGCCCTGATACCGCGACACGTCGATGCCGTGGATCTCGAAATCGGCAGCGGTCGGATAAACCTCGGTGTCCGGCACCGCGCCGGAGCAGCCCGCCAGCAGAAGACTGGCGCAAAGGCACAAGGCAGCACCGAGGATCGGCAGGCCTGAGCCTGCCATCCCCCGCCGGCGGGACGCCGGAGCTCCACCCATCGGCATAGCACTTCGGATCATCAGATCGCTTTATCCGATGCCAGGTAACGAGCCGTTAACACGCTGCAAGGCCCGACGCAGTGCTCCGGGCTTTGCCCCTCTGGCATCCTTTGTCGCGCGATCTTGCGGCAAGGAAAAGGCAAGCCAAGGTTAAGAACCGGATAATTTCAACCTTGAGCTTAGCCTTTACCGCGCAAATCCGGCGGCGTCGCCTCGCCAGCAAGGGCCGCCAGCGCCTCATCGAGCGTGAGGCTCACCTGATCGGCCGAGCCAAGCCGGCGCACGGAGACGGTGCGCTCCTGCGCCTCGCGCCGGCCGACGACGAGCAGCACCGGGATCTTGGCAAGCGAGTGCTCGCGCACCTTGTAGGTGATCTTCTCGTTGCGCAGGTCGTACTCCGCCCGCAACCCCAGTTTCCGCGCCGCGGTCACGACATCATAGGCGTAATCGTCGGCATCCTGCGTGATCGTCGCGACGACGATCTGGATCGGCGACGAGCCACAGCGGCAGATGGCCGGCATAATGCTCGATCAGGATGCCGGTGAAGCGCTCAAGCGAGCCGAAGCTGGCGCGATGGATCATCACCGGCGTCTTCTTCTCGCTGTCGGCCCCGATATAGAAGGCGCCGAAGCGGCCCGGCAGATTGAAATCGACCTGCGTCGTGCCGCATTGCCATTCGCGGCCGATCGCATCGCGCAAGGTATATTCGAGCTTCGGCCCGTAGAACGCGCCCTCGCCGGGGCTGATCTCGGTCTTGAGACCCTGCGAGGCCAGCACGTCGAGAACCTGCTGCAAGGCGGCCTCGGCCTTGTCCCACGCCTCGTCCGAGCCGACGCGCTTGTCCGGCCGCGTCGAGAGCTTCACGACGACATCCTTGAAGCCGAAATCCTCATAGATCGTCAGGATGAGGTCGTTGATCTTCAACGCCTCTTCCATGATCTGGTCTTCGGTGCAGAAAATATGCGCATCGTCTTGCGTGAAGGCGCGCACGCGCATGATGCCGTGGATGGCGCCGGACGGCTCGTAGCGATGCACGAGGCCGAATTCGGCAATCTTCAGCGGCAGGTCGCGATAGGACTTCAAGCCATTCTTGAAGATCTGAATATGGCCGGGGCAGTTCATCGGCTTCAACGCGAAGACACGCTCGTCCTCGGTCATCGTGGTGAACATGTTTTCGCGATAGGTCTGCCAATGGCCGGAGGTCTCCCACAGCGCCCGGTCGAGCACCTGTGGTGTGTTGACCTCGACATAGCCCGCCGCCTGCTGGCGACGGCGCATGTAGGAGATCAGCGTCTGGAACAACGTCCAGCCCTTCGGATGCCAGAAGACCGTGCCCGGCCCTTCCTCCTGGAAATGGAACAGGTCCATCTCGCGGCCAAGGCGGCGATGATCGCGCTTCTCGGCTTCCTCGATCTGTTTGAGATAAGCGTCCAGTTCGGCCTGCTTGGCGAAAGCCGTCGCATAGATGCGTTGAAGCATCGGCTTGTTGGAATCGCCGCGCCAATAGGCGCCCGCGACCTTCATCAGCTTGAACGCATTGCCGATCTTGCCCGTCGACGTCATATGCGGGCCGCGGCAGAGATCGAGCCATTCGCCTTGCTTGTAGATTTTCAAATCCTGATCCGCCGGGATGGCGTCGACGAGTTCGACCTTGAAGGCCTCGCCGTGCTCCTCGAACCAGTCTTTCGCCTGATCGCGCGACCAGATTTCCTTGGTGAAGGGTTTGTCGCGCGCGATGATCTCCGCCATCTTCTTCTCGATGGCGGGAAAATCCTCCGGCGTGAACGGCGCGTTGCGGAAGAAATCGTAGTAGAAGCCGTTCTCGATCACCGGGCCGATCGTGACCTGCGTTCCGGGATAAAGCGACTGGACCGCCTCGGCCAGCACATGCGCGGCATCGTGACGGATCAATTCCAGCGCGCGCGGATCCTCGCGGTCGATGAACTCGATTTTAGCGTCATGCTCGATCGGATCGGCGAGGTCGGTAAGCGTGCCGTCGAGCGCCATCGCGACGGTGCGCTTGGCGAGCGAGGGCGAAATGCCCTTGGCGATCTCGCTGCCGCGGATGCCGGCCGGAAACTGGCGCGCGGCGCCATCGGGAAATGTCAGGGAAATCATCGGTCTTCCTTCCGCTCACTCGCCGATACCAATCGGCGTAAGCTAAGGGCTGCCCTCGGACAGGAGGTGCGGCCTGTGAAGGGCGTGCCATAGCATGGTTTAGCGTGGCGTCAACCGGCTGGCCCGGGGCCAAGCGTGCTATCCCGTGCATCGGCACTTTTGCCGCGCTCGCGCGTTGGAGCGTCAGTGGAGGATTAGCGATGACCGCAAGCAAGAAGGATGAGGTTGCAAAGTCCGGCTCCGGCGAGAAAAAGTCGGCCAAATCCGCCGCAGATGCGGCCCTCGACGAAGCCCTTGAGGAATCTTTCCCGGCGAGCGATCCGCCGTCTCTTACCCAGCCCGAAACCGAGATCGGCTCGCCCCACGATCACAAGCCTAATCCGAAGAAACGCTGAGCCTGGGCGAAGCTACGTACGAGGTTGACGCCGCCGGCCGGGCAAGGGCTGTGGTACGGCTTGGTCGGAGTGGCGGGATTCGAACCCACGACCCCTTGTCCCCCAGACAAGTGCGCTAACCGGGCTGCGCTACACTCCGACTGCGGCCCTTATAGAGAAAGCCCATGCCCCCCGCAACGCGCATCGGCGCCGAAAGTGAGCCTTGCCACGGGACAAATTCGACGCGGGAACAGAAGGATGGCGTTAGCGGGAACTGGCCGGCCGCCGCGCATTATCGAGCAGCCGCTCGCATTCGCTCAATTCGGCTAAAAGTTCTTCGAGGATCTTGTAATCCGCTTGTCCGAGCGACGCGGATTCGCCAGCATAGGCTGACGCCGCGACTGCAGTTTGCAGCGCCCCGAACGCAAAATCGTGCGGCTCGTCCGCTTCGCGAACCGGGGACTCCTGTGGCGCCTCGCTCCGCGCCGCAAGGTCCAGCTTGACCTCCACCGGGAGTTCGTCAATCGGCACCAGATCGGCATCGCCGCGCCAGGTCACGATGACTCCCCGCGCGCCCTGCTCCTTGAGAATTTTCTGGACGCCCTTGATCGTATAGCCCTCGCTATAGAGCAGGCGCCGGATGGCACGCAGAAGATCGATGTCCTCGGGCCGGTAATAGCGTCGGCCACCGCCGCGCTTCAGCGGCCTGATCTGCGTGAAGCGCGTTTCCCAAAACCGCAAGACATGCTGCGGAAGATCGAGGTCTTCGGCGACCTCGCTGATGGTTCGAAAAGCGTCCGCTGTCTTTTCCATCGCCAAACCCGGTTGCTCCCGTTCCGGCAAAGCTCGCTTATTCGCGGTCGCCGCCGCCATGCAACTTCACCCGACGCATAATCTGATTTTCAGAATCGCCAGTTGTCGTACATGGAATGCGGGCCTGTCATGCGGGGCGGCAACGCCATCGCTTCGCCGGCACAGGCAAGCCGGCTTCAACGCACCGTAATGCGAATCAGTCTACTCGGAATCGGGCTTTGCGGGAACGCCGTTGATCCGCGCTTTGAGCAGATTTGACGATTTAAACACAAGCACCCGGCGTTCCTTGATCGGCACTTCAACGCCGGTCTTGGGATTGCGTCCGACACGCTGCCCTTTGTGGCGCACGCTGAACGAGCCGAACGACGAAAGCCTCACTGCCTCGCCCGCGATCAATCGTTCGGTGATCTCGTCGAGAACCTGTTCGACAAGCGCCGCGGATTCCTTCCGCGAGAGTCCGACCTGCTGATAAACCACTTCGGCAAGATTGACCCGCGTCACCGTGTGCGGTGCCTCGCCGTTTTTGGCGTTCGCGAGAACTCCCGCGAAATTCTCGGACTGAGGAATCGTTGTCGACAATTCACTTTTGACCATTTTCAGAACTCGATGATTTTTGAGCGCGACGTTTTGCTCTCAATGATGCTGATCTGTCAGATTATCCAATAACGATCCAAGTCATTGCGGGCAGCGGCGGAACAATTCGGACCGTTTCCCGAGGAGAAAACCCTTCTGACATTTGATTGGCCCCGCATCCCCGTCCCGCAATTACGGGCTAGCGCCCGCTATTGCTCAAACTTTGGCGCAAAAGGCTCGTTAAAGCAATAGACTGAAAGTCTTGCATGAAGTGCGGCATGACACGATGCTGTCAACGCATCGGCGCGCGGTGCTTGCCGACGCCTGTCTCTACCAGCGAATAAGCGCCGCGCCCCAGGTGAAGCCGCCGCCCATCGCCTCGACCATGACGAGGTCGCCTCGCTTGATCCGCCCGTCGTCGCGCGCGGCGCTCAGCGCCAGCGGCACGGAAGCCGCCGACGTGTTGCCGTGAAAACTGACCGTCTTCACGACCTTGTGCGGCGCGATTCCGAGCTTTTCCGCTGAGGCATCGATGATGCGGGCATTCGCCTGATGCGGCACGAACCAATCGAGATCTTCCGCCGTCGTGCCGGTCGCGGTGAAGGCCGCCTCCACTACATCAGTAACCATTGTTACGGCTAGCCTGAAGACCTCGCGGCCTTCCATGCGGACATGCCCCGCGGTTCCAGTCGAGGACGGACCCCCGTCGGTGTAGAGCTTCGACAAATGCCGTCCATCCGAACGCAGGTGCGTCGTCAAAACTCCGCGGTCCGCGCTTGTCCCCTCGCCCGGCTGCGCTTCAAGCACAACGCCCGCTGCACCGTCGCCGAAAAGCACGCACGTCCCCCGGTCCTGCCAATCGAGAATCCGCGAAAAGGTTTCAGCACCGATGACAAGGGCTCGCTTGTGCGATCCAGAGGTCAGATATTTGTCAGCCGTCGTCAGAGCGAAGACAAAGCCCGAACATACCGCCTGGAGATCGAAGGCGGCACCGCCGGTCATTCCGATCGCGGCCTGCACCTGCGTCGCGACGGCGGGGAACGTAAAATCCGGCGTCGCAGTGGCGACAATGAGCAGATCGATGTCTTCGCCCTTGAGTCCGGCATCAGCGAGCGCCGCCTGGGCAGCGTTGGTCGCCAGCGTCGACGTCCGCTCGTCCTCGGCCGCGATATGGCGCAGCTTGATGCCGGTGCGCTGGGTGATCCAGGCATCGCTCGTGTCGAGCATCTTTTCGAGATCGGCGTTGCTCAAAATCCGCTTTGGCAAATACGACCCGAGGCCGGTGACGACGGAGCGGAGGACAGCATTCTGCGAGCGGGTCAAAGAGTTCTTCCTATGCCAAGCGCGATGATGCGGGCCGAAATCTCGCGGCGTCGAGGTTGGTTCGAGCTAAGCCTGGGTAACGCGACCAATCGTATGGTTTGGGCCGGGATTTGCGCGAAACGGTTTCGCTTTTTCGCCCCACGCTCTAGAGCATTTTTTGTCCGGGCAGAAGCCCGAACTTGAGCGCGCTGAAACCTGCCGGGGCCTCAAGGGCGGACGGTGTCGTCCTCCGAGGCGGCGATCCGCGCCGCATCGGCCTCGCCGCGGTCGGAGAGCGAGTTCTGGATTTTGCGCAGAAGCTGGTCGCGGACCATTTCGTAGCCGATTTCCAGCGCGCGCGCCGTCCCGACCGCATCCGAACCGCCGTGGCTTTTGACGACCACGCCCTCAAGCCCGAGCAGAATGCCGCCATTGACGCGGCGCGGGTCCATCTTGTTCCCGAGCGCCTGAAACGCCCGGCGCGCGAAAAGATAGCCCAGTTTCGAGGCGAAGCTGCCGCGCACGGCCTCGCGCAGATAGGCGCTGATCTGCTTGGCGGTCCCCTCGGCGGTCTTCAGCGCGATATTGCCGGAGAAGCCCTCGGTCACGACGACATTGACCGTCCCCTTGCCGATGTCATCGCCCTCGACGAAACCATGATAATCGAAATCTTCGGAAGGCGTTTCGCGCAGAATGCGCGAGGCGGCCTTCACCTCTTCAATGCCCTTCACTTCCTCGACGCCGATATTGAGCAGGCCGACCGTCGGCCGCGCCAATGAAAGGACGATGCGGGCCATCGCCGAACCCATGATCGCGAGATCGACGAGATGCTGCGCATCGGCGCCGATCGAGGCCCCGACATCGAGCACGATCAACTCGCCGCGCAGCGTCGGCCAGAGCACCGCGATCGCCGGCCGGTCGATGGCCGGAATCATGTGCAGGCAGACTTTCGCCATCGCCATCAGCGCGCCGGTGTTGCCGGCGGAAAAAGCCGCGTCGGCCTCATTTCTTTTGACTGCTTCGAGCGCCTGCCACATGGACGAGGTGCGCCGGCCGTTGCGCAGCGCCTGGCTGGGCTTGTCATCCATGCGGATTTCGACGTCCGTGTGTCTCAGGCTTGAGACGGCCGCGAGGCGCGGGTTGGCTGCAAGCAGCGGCTTGATCCGGGACTCATCGCCAAAAAAGAGGAATTCGAGATCGGCGTGCTGGGCGAGCGCGAGCGCGGCGCCCGGCAAAATCACCTCTGGGCCGTGATCGCCTCCCATGGCGTCGATCGCGATCCGCACCGATTTGGTCATAAAGGCTCCTCAGGCCAGCCCGCGCCGCCAACTGCGGCCCGATCCGCTAAGCCAAAGCGCGCCGCGCCGCAAGCGCGGCCGGGTCACGACTGGCCGGTCAGCTTCTTGAGCACATCGAAGGGCCGTTCCGCAACGTCGTGGGGATCGGCAACAGGAGCGAATTCGGCACCGGGCTTGTGCGGATAGGGATCAAGCCCGAGCGCAAGGAATTCGGCGGCCAGCGCGCCGAGGTCAATCGCGCCATCCTCGATCGGGTCGGGCGGATCGCGATCGACCGGCTGAGCGGTGCCGAAATCGGCATCGGCCGCGGCCGCGGCGCGCGCCGCCACGGACGGCTCGGCAAAATCGACATCGACCTCCTCGACGACATCGCTGTCGAATGGCTCCAGCGTCAGTACGCAGGTCTGCGTTATCTTCGCCCGCACCGTTCCCGTCACATTGAACTGCGAAAGTCCCTGCCGCGCGACATGGAAATCCGCATCGAGCGCGGCGACGGCGACGAGTCCGTCGGCCTTGGCGAGCGCTGCCCGCGTCGGCGCGTCGGCGCTGAGGCTGACGTCGACCCCCTGCTCCGGGATTTCATCGACCCGAACGGGATGCGAAAAGATCTTCTCCAGCACCTCGGGGTGTTCTTTACTCATCGCAGCACCTCTTCCGGTGTTCCGGAAAGTTGATGACTTCCCGGCCGAAACACGCTTTCCATCTTGAGTTGGCATTTCCTGGCGGAGTATTCCCTCCGATCCCGAAAGCGCGTTAGGCGGCCTTTGCGCGAAATATAGGGCCTTCGAGAATTTCTGCGAGTGTCATGTGCGCGAGCGCGGCTTCGCGGTCCCTGACAAAAGTCGCCAGTGTGGGACCATCGTCCGCCCCGCCGTAGACATTGCGCGACAGCGCCGCGGCGAGCGCCATCTCCCCGGCCTGACCACTTTGATCGAGCGCCGCATTGTAGCTATTGGCGCGGCCCAAAAAAGCCTCGGCCAGATCGCGCATCCGCCGCGGCACGGCGATATCGCTGACGCCCGCCTCGCGCAAGCCAAGATCGAAATGGCGGAAAACAGCATCAGCGAGATCCTGCGCAATCTCCGGCCCCGGCGGGGGCAATTGCTTGAGCCGCCGCAGCAGCAAGATCGCGTGCAGGGCGATCGATTCGAAACGCCCGTCGAGATTGTCGGCGATGCCGTAGGCCGTGAACAAAACCGGGTCGCGCGCGGCGGCGACGATCTCGCCATGCAGCCGCTCGATGACGCGGGTATTGCCTCTGCCCCGGAAAAGTCCAAAAATCATGACTTTAAAGACTCATGTCGCGACTTGGGCGGGGCGAGCCGCGGCCTTGATTTCCGCTGATGCGGGGGATAGGCAGCGCCGGGCCCGCCACAATGAAGAATTGCCAAGCAGCGCGCATTTGGCAACTAGAGGGCCGGAGTTTTAACGGATGACATTGCAAAGTGCGGCCGAAGTGCAGGGATTGGCGGCCGCGCGCAAGCGCCGCGTGACGATGATCGGCCACATATTCCGTCTTGGCCTCTGTCTCGGCCTTGCCACCAGCCTGTCGGGTTGCCTTGGCTATGATGGCGACATCGTCCACGGCTATCAGCTCGACCCCAGCCTGCTCGCTCAGGTCAAGATCGGCTCCTCGGCGGAACAGGTTCTCGTCGTGCTCGGCACGCCATCGACGACTTCGACGGTCGGCGGCAGCGCTTGGTATTACATTACCCAGAAGACCGAGCGCCAATATGCCTTCATGGACCCGAAGATCGTCAGTCAGCACGTTCTGGCTGTCTATTTCGACAAGGACAAGAAGGTCGTCCGGCTCGCCGATTACGGCTTGAAGGATGGCAAGCTCTTCGATTTCGTCACCCGCACGACCCCGACCGGCGGTGCCAATTCCGCGCTCCTGACCGGCATGTTCAGGAATCTGCTGAACTTCCAGTAAGCCGGCGCGCTTTTCCGCTCGATATTCAAGAAATTTCCTCTCCCGCGTACGGGAGAGGTTTGCGTGTCGGCGACGGCGATGCGCCGCTCAATGCGCCAGGATGGCGAGCAACAGCAGCGCCACGATATTGGTGATCTTGATCGCCGGATTGACCGCAGGCCCCGCCGTATCCTTGTAAGGATCGCCGACCGTATCGCCCGTGACAGCGGCCTTGTGCGCTTCCGAGCCCTTGACCCATTTGACGCCGTTCTTGTCGACGAAGCCGTCCTCGAAGCTTTTCTTGGCATTGTCCCAGGCGCCGCCGCCTGAGGTCATGGCGATGGCCACGAACAGGCCGTTGACGATGACGCCGAGCAGCGAAGCCCCGAGCGCCGCGAAAGCCGAAGCCTTCGAGCCCGAGATGAAGAGCACGCCGAAATAGACGACGAGCGGTGCCAGCACCGGGAGCAGCGACGGCACGATCATTTCCTTGATCGCCGCCTTGGTCAGCATATCGACGGCGCGGCCGTAGTCGGGCCGATCGGTACCCGCCATGATGCCGGGCTTTTCACGGAATTGCCGCCGCACTTCCTCGACAACGGAGCCCGCCGCGCGGCCCACCGCCGTCATCGCGATGCCGCCGAAGAGATAGGGAATGATGCCGCCGAAGATCAGCCCGGCCACGACATAGGGGTTGGAAAGATCGAAATTGACCGGCCCGACATCCTTGAAATAGGCCACCCCGCTCTCGGCGAAATGCTTGATGTCGTTCGTATAGGCGGCAAAGAGCACCAGCGCGCCGAGGCCGGCCGAGCCGATCGCGTAGCCCTTGGTGACGGCCTTGGTCGTATTGCCGACCGCGTCGAGCGCGTCCGTCGAATGACGCACTTCTTTCGGCAGACCCGCCATTTCGGCAATGCCGCCGGCATTGTCGGTCACCGGTCCGAAAGCATCGAGCGCGACGATCATGCCGGCGAGGCCGAGCATGGTCGTCACCGCGATGGCGATGCCGAACAAACCCGCCAGCTGCGAGGCGATGATGATGGCGATGACGATCACCAACGCCGGCAGCGCCGTCGCCTCAAGCGAAACCGCCAACCCCTGGATGACATTCGTGCCGTGGCCCGTCACCGACGCCTGGGCGATGGAGATGACCGGCCGTTTGCCTGTGCCCGTATAATATTCGGTGATGACGACGATGAGCCCGGTCACGACGAGGCCGAGCAGGCCGCAGATGAAGAGATGCAGCCCCGTGATCGTATGGCCGTCGACGACACCGATCTTGCCCCAGCCGACAGAGAACTGGGTCGCGACGGCGAGGCCGACGACCGACAGAACGCCGGTGGCGATGAGGCCCTTGTAGAGGGCGCCCATGATCGAATTGGTCTCGCCAAGCTTGACGAAGAATGTGCCCGCGATCGAGGTCACGATGCAGGCCGCGCAGATCGCCAGCGGATAGAGCATCGTCCGCAACAGCGAGGCTTCGTTGGCGAAGAAAATCGCCGCCAGCACCATGGTCGCGACAACGGTCACGACATAGGTCTCGAAGAGGTCGGCGGCCATACCCGCGCAATCGCCGACATTGTCGCCGACGTTATCGGCAATCGTCGCCGGATTGCGCGGATCGTCTTCCGGAATGCCCGCCTCGACCTTGCCGACGAGATCGGCGCCGACGTCAGCGCCCTTGGTGAAGATGCCGCCGCCGAGACGCGCGAAGATCGAAATGAGCGACGCGCCGAAGCCGAGCGCGACGAGCGCATCGACGACCTCGCGGCTGTTGACCGCATGGTGCAGCGGCCCGGTCAGAATCCAGAAATAGACCGACACGCCGAGCAGCGCGAGACCGGCGACGAGAAGGCCCGTGACCGCGCCCGCCTTAAAGGAAATGTCGAGGCCCGCGCCGAGCGATTTCGACGCGGCCTGCGCGGTGCGGACGTTGGCGCGCACCGAAACATTCATGCCGATGAAGCCTGCCGCGCCGGAGAGAAGCGCGCCGATCAGGAAGCCGATGGCAACGGTCCAGGAGAGCAGAAGCCCGAGAACGATGAAGATCACGACGCCGACGATGGCGATGGTCGTATATTGCCGCTTCAGATAGGCTTGCGCGCCTTCCGCGATCGCCGCCGCGATTTCCTGCATCCGTGGCGAACCCGCGTCCGCCTTCAAAAGCTCCGTCGCGGTCCAAATACCGTAGGCGACGGCCAAGACCCCCGCGGCGATGATAATCCATATTGCAAGCATCGATTTCCGCCCTTCGTTATGAATGCGCCGCCGGATTTTTACCCGGCTTGTTTTTCGCGCGTGTGATCGGGAACAAGTCAAAAAGGCAAAGCCGCGGGACGGCCGCCTATCCAGATTGCCCCCTTGCCACAGGCGGCAGGCCGCCCGTGCCGCGCAAGCATATCGAAAGCGCGGTCTTGCGCAATCCTACGGACGAACGAGACGCAAGCGCCGTTGCGCAGCTAAAAATGGCTGTAAGACAAAGACTTGAGCGGAATGATCCGGCCGCCGGGGTCGCGGAACACGGGCGGATTTGTGCCCCGTTGAGCGACACCGATGCGCCGAATCGGAATTTGCGCGTCCAATGCGGCCCGTTCGAAGCCTGCCGCCTTCTCCGGCGCCACGGCGGCGAGAATCTCGTAATCGTCGCCGCCCGTCAGCAGCGCCCCAATCAGCCCAGCCTCGGTCCCGAGCGCTTCCTGCGCCGCCGATGAAAACGGAACCTCGCCAATTTCGGCCGTCAGGCCGCTCGCCGCCAGCATTTTGGCGAGATCGCCCGCCAGGCCGTCGGACAGGTCCATCGCGGCATGGGCATAGCCACGCAGCGCCGCGCGCAGCGCGAGGCGGGGCTGCGGCAGCAGATAACGCTCGCGCAGGAAGACCTGCGCCTCGGCACCGAGCTTCACGCCCCAAGCCGGCGGCGGCAAGCCGCGCAGGCCCAAACCCAAGACCGCGTCGCCGATGGTCCCGGAGACGTAAAGAATATCGTTCTCCGCCACGCTGCTCCGCGTGAGCCGCAAACCCGCCGGCACGCTGCCTAGCGCCGTAATCGAAAGCGTCAGGGCGCCAGGGCTTTTCACCGTATCGCCGCCGATGAGCGGGCAGCGATAGGCCGCTGCGTCTTCGCCCAGGCCGGCAGCGAAAGCCGCGAGCCAATCGGGCGTCCAGTCGTCCGCCAGTGCAAGGCCGAGCAGGAAGCCGAGCGGCTCCGCGCCCTTCGCGGCGAGATCGGAAAGATTGACGCGCAGCGCCTTGCGGGCGATCGCGCCGGGCGGATCGTCGGCGAAGAAATGCACGCCGGCGCAGAGCATGTCCTTGGTGATGACGAGATCGTGCCCGGCCGGCGGCGCGAAGGCCGCGGCATCGTCGGCAAGGCCAAGACCGGCCGGCCCGGCGAGCGGCACAAAATATTTTGCAATGATCTCATCTTCCGTGGGGCGGGTCACGGCTTAGGCCTTTCACTCATCGTGCCTTGCGATTCTCGGAAAATATCCGCTTTGGGCCGGGAGCGGAATGGCAGTATTTCAGCACTGGAATTGGATAGCGGAAGTGGCTCAAGAGGCATAACGTTTAGACTGACCATTGCACGAACTCGGAAGTTCCGCCTCCGAGTAAAGCCTAGATGCTTTCAACGTCCGACCACGGGTTGGGCCAGACAATTTCCGCAAACGCGGACGACATTTTCCGCCAGTAGGATTGATCGATTGACTTTGCATAGTCGAGGTGCCCTTTGACATGTCTGTAGAGGCCGGAGACAGAATCAAATCCTCGACGCTCGGCATGAACTTGAACGCCGTGCTTCTTCATATGGTAAATATGCATCCGCAAGGAATCACGATATTTGCGGGATAGCCGAGGTGCGGCTCCGTCGACTAGGAGCCCTAGTACCACCCTTCGACCACCCGGCGGAATAATGCGCGTCTTCGCGGTGTTGATGCGAAGGCCTCTGGTGCGGATTATAGCCGCGACTGCATGAACTAATTTCTTCGCCTGCTCTCGACTATATTCTCCGCGCGTCGAAAAGGTCATGTCGTCGCTATATCTACTGTAACGTAGACCATGTTGTGCTGCCAATTCCTCAAGTTGGCGATCGACGTCGATCATGAAGAGATTCGATAGCAAGGGGCTGGTTGGGGCCCCCTGCGGAAGGAATCCCACCTTCGCATCCGTGTATTGCGTGATCGCGTAGTTGCCGAGAGCACGTTTCCACGGCGCAGCGATGTAGCGTTTGCTGAATTCAGGAGCGTCGGTAACAATCCTGGCCAATTCGAAAGCTACAAGTGAGCGGTAGCCCAGCTTCACGAAAACATCGAATGCGTCTCGTTCACTAATGGAGCCGAAGAACGCCGAGATGTCGACCTTAATCACCCATTTCGCGCCGCGATGCTGTGCGGCGCAGTCGCGGATTGACGTTTTGGGCAAGAAAGAAAAGCAGGCAGGATGAGCTTTGGCTTTACTCAGAATATGAGTGTGGATCCATTTTTGAACCCAAAGCAACTCCGCTTCCGGAACGCTAATGAGACGATGGCCGCCAGATCGCTTTCGAATGTGGAAATAAGTATAGTTGCTTTCTTTCCGTGCCACTATGCTTCTAAGTCTTAAGTAATCGACACCGCAACGCTTTGCCAAGTGAGCTAAGGTGAGCACGGCAGGCACGACCGGATTTCCGTAAACCGATCGTTCGATCTCACTGGCCGCAGTTTTCAGCAGCTCAAGATTGCGGCCGTCAGCAAGTCCCTTTGCTATATAGCGTTGAGAGGACCAGGACATAGTTACTTTGACTTCACCGGAGGTGAATAAAGGGAAAGCCGACGCGAGGCGTGCGATGGGGAAAGGCTTTTCCTTTAATCGACTGCCTTGCGTCAGCTTGCTCTAAGGGCAACGGCAATCCGCGCCCCAGCAGTTGCAGCTTACAACCGCCTAGGTACCTGCCTCGCGACAGGCACGCACTAGCCATGCCCTGCCCCCCTCAACTGCTTAGGATAATACTCATCAGAACCGAGTGTGGGAAGAGCCGCGGCGTCCCGGCCCATACGGCGTGCATAATGGAGTTCGGCGTTGCCGCGGGTCGTGAGTTGCAAAGCAGGCGTCAAAAACTTCCAAGATATGCACCGCTCGACGATGTTTGTGCATTCCTCGATTGTTAGGCCCGAGGCATGGGCCAGCGCGGAACGCTTGCGGACCCGCTTCGCAATTAGACCAAGCACCACCAGGATAGTCTCGCCGATCGGGCCTCTGCGCGAAAGTGCACCAGACCTAGCGAGGCGGGTTTGCCCAGCCCCGTGCAACACGGCGGCTGCTGGGGGGACGGCTAGCTCCGGCGGAAATGCCGAAGCGTCTCCCGCCAACACAGACCGGGCGGGAAATAACGGATTCCAAGTTTTGCCGACGGCGGCTTCAGCCCAGAAAATGACAGGGACGTTGTCGGGACAACCGTGCTCGAAGACCAAGGCCGCACCAGTGTCACCGTAGCCCAACGGACAGTGGGGATGCTCGGTTCGCTCGGCGTAGCTTTTCAGGCCAGCCAAGAGTGCGGAACGCTCAGTCCGCGAGATGGGCAAATCTTGGAAGGTTGGGCAGCCTCGGACAAGCTCTGGCCCGAGATCCAGCAACTTCGCCACTCGCCCTTCGCCGCGACTAGTCGCAGAGTATGCGACAAGCACAAACTTTATTAGTCCAAGGGAATGCCACGATTTGATTGTTGAGTGAGCCCACAGGGCTGCGTAAAATTCGGCAACACGGTCGCCGGAACCAACAAAGTCATCGACGAGAACTATGAGCCGACATTTCGCATTGCGCATTTCCCGAATACTGGGATGGTTTAGAAATTGACTCGGATTTGTTCTGCACAATCCGCGCACTATCGCAGCGACGCGGCCCTCGCTTCCTATGTCTCCGCCCGAACCTACGGCGTCGGCCTCTTCGTTCTCCCTAAGATAGGGATCTGAAGGATCTGGCCATTCTCGTACTGCAAAAAAGGCAACCGGGCCGGCGGCATTGCGCGCGGTCTCTGTTAGAAGGGAAACCAGTTGCCGCTCGAACTCGATGCCGGAAACGAGGACGAGCAACTCCAACAACCGGCGTGCCAGCTCGCGATCGGGTAGGTCGAACTGGTTAATCCAATCTTGTCCGCGTGCCGTCTCTGAAAGCCGGAGTGCTAGCAACCGAGCCAAATTTATCGGCCTTTTAGCTTGGATAGCATGATCCATTCTCCTTCTCGGACATCAGCGGCCAGCACCTTACGTTCGTTGTGCCCGTCGACGCCTCCTCGCGGCCTTTCGATTTTTCCATCGAGGGGCGGTCGAAGGCACTCCTACCTCCTGGTTAGCATATGTCGATTAAACATGGACAACTAGGTAGATGCGCCAAATACAGATCAAGTGGACGGGCACCGCCCTGAAATCCCATCGCGGGGTGCACGCTGATCGTCAACGATGCAGCAACTACTGCGCAATGCAAATAGCCCGCCCAAAACCATAGTCGCGGGGCTAGCTACGCAATCCGCCAAAAATCGAGGCTCCGGAAACCGCCTACGCCTGCGCCTGAAACTCCTCAGCGCGAAACTGCCGCGCCAGCGTATCGAGCACCGCATTGATCATGCCCGCCTCGTCGCGCTCGAAAAAGGCTCCGGCGACATCGACATATTCCTTGATGACGACGCGCGCGGGCACATCCTTGCGCTTCAGCAATTCATAGCTGCCGGCGCGCAGAATGGCGCGCATGACCGCATCGACGCGCACCAGCGGCCAGCCCTTGGCGAGCGTTCTGTCGACGGCGCGATCGATCGGCCCCTGCTCCGCTAAAACGCCGGAGAGAATGTCGCGGAAAAACGCGATCTCCGCCTCGTTATATTGCGTGCCTTCGATCTCATTGCCGATCCAGAAGGATTCGAACTCGCTCTGCGTCTCCGCCAGGCCCTTGCCGGAGACTTCCATCTGATACAGCGCCTGCACGGCGGCAAGCCGCGCGGCGGCGCGTTGCGGAGCGCGTGCCATCAGAGCGACCCCTGCCCGGCTTGCAGCCGATGCAGCGCCAGCGCGGCGCGTGCCGCGTCGCCGCCCTTGTCGCCCTGCTTCGGATCGGCCCGCACCACGGCCTGCTCCATGTCCTCGACCGTGAGGATGCCATTGCCGAGCGGCAATTTCTCGGCCAGCGCCAAGGTCCATCAGCGCGCGCGCGCTCTCGCCCGCGACAATATCGAAATGCGCCGTCTCGCCCCGCACGACGCAGCCAAGCGCGATGGCACCTTGAAAGGGCGCGCCCGCCGTCCGCGCCATGTCGAGCGCGATCTTCATCGCAATTGGAATTTCGAGCGCGCCCGGCACCTGCCAGCAGATATAGCGCGCATCGGCGGCTTTCAGCGCCGCGATCGCGCCTTCGAGCAGATGCGCCGCGACCTCTTCGTAATAGCGCGCCTCGACGATGAGGAAGCGCGCGCCCTCGACGCTCGATTCCGCTTTTGATTTTTCATGTCGGTGCGCTTCGGCCATATCATCCTGCTTTCCGGCCGTGACTAACAAGCGGGGCCGCCCGCGGCAAGCGCCACAAGTGCTCCAAAAGCGCGCGGAAGGCTAAAAATTGAAATCGACCTGGATGATTCCGGCGTCGACGGGACGGCCTCCGGCCAAAGTGATGGCCGGGCCCGGCGAGTTCGTGCAGATATTCGCCGAAAACCGTGACGGTGCTGATCGGGCGCCATTGCGCGGTCGCGATCAGATTGGTGCCGATATAGCTCGCTTTATCGTTCGGCGACAATGTCGCTGTGAGAGGCGTCGCGCGCGAGATATAGACCGCATCGTTGACCGAGGCGCGCCACACCACCTCCGGGCCGAGGCGCAGCGCGAAATCACGCGCCGGATTGAGCACCAGGGCCGGGTACGCTTCGATCAGATTTTCCAGTGTGTTGATGCCGATGTAATTCAGCAGTGTCGGACGCGGGAATGGCGCGCTGAACGTGCCGATGGTTTTGTTGTCGGGGCCACCGCTGCCGCTGAAATAGCTCGATTGAAACTGCACACCCGGCTGCCATAAGACGGGCTCGAACGTGTAAAGCACCCGCGTCGAGGTGCCGAAGGCCGAAATCGGCTGATCGTTGAACGTGCCAAATTGATAAGCGAAATCGCTGTCGAATTTGAGCGGGCCGTAGGCGCCCCACAGGCGACCGCCGATGGTGTCGCGATCCTCATTGCCCATCGTCTGCATGTATTGCGCGCCGAGATTGCGCCGGTAAAAATAATATTCGTCGAGGCGAAGCAGATTGGGGACGAGCGGCTCACTCGCATAAACGGCGACAAAAGCACCGTTGTGTTTGTCAAAATCGGAAAACGCCGGCATTTGCGCGACGACCGGGCTCGAATAAACGAGATCGAGCGTGACGCGATTTAGAAGTTCGCTGTGAATGCGCACCCCGTCTTGCGTCGTGCGCACGTTTGAACTGTCGTTGACCCACACGAAGCGCGCCGAGCCGAGCGAAATCTCCTGCCGTCCGACGCGGGCGGTTACGCGCGCCGGGCCAATCGCCTCCTTCAATTCGACGAAGCCCTGCTGAAGGCGGCCATTATCCTGATCCGTAGCGCTCGGCTTTATTTTGCCGAAGGAATCGAAACGGCCGATCTGCGCGAAAACGGCAAGCTCGCGGTTGAAGTGCAGGTAGAAATCAAAGAGCGCGCGCTGCAGGTCATATGTATTTTGCGTGGGCGGCCGCAAAGCGTAGGCTTCGTTGTTTTGCGACCAGGCTTGCTCGCGGAATTCGCCGCCAAGAGAGATATAAGTCTCGGGGCCCAAGGCAATGTAGTGCAAATAGTCGAGCGGGTCGGTGCGCTTCGCGGGATCGGCGAGATAGCTGTAATCGAAGTCGTAGAATTCGAGCGGCGAGCCTTTGCCGAGCGAGAAATACTGCGCCTTCGCAGCTTCTCCAGGCACGCTGACGCCAAGCACCGTCGCCAGCAGCAGCGCGGCAGCGCGGCGCCGGTCCTTCCGTCCGCTTGGGCCAAATATCGACAAGTGGGCAACCTGCGCTCGGGAATTTGGCTCAGATTAGATAATTTATCCCGATCATCAAAGCCGAAAGGCGATGATTTTCGGCCTTTACACTGCCTCAATTCGGCTGAGGCCAATCTGCCGCTGATAGGCGACGAGATCGAGGACAGGCCCCTCGCCGGCGAGGCTTGTCAAAAGGCCGTGGACCTGACCGCGATGATGCGTCTGATGATTGAAGAAATGCGCCAAGGCCGTTTCCAATTCCTGCTCGATCCGCGCCGGTTTCGAGACGGGCTCATAGCGCAGCGGTGCCTTCAGGCGCGCGGCGTCGAGCCCCGCCACGAAGGCCATGATGCGCTCGTCCTCGCGGATTCGCGCGGCGTGCAAGTCCGCAAGCGAGTCATACAGGATAGCATCGAGCTGCGTCAGGATTTCTCCCTCGCCGGTGAAGCGTCGCATCCAGATGCGGTCGGTGACGAGCAAATGGTTGAGCGTACCATGCACCGATTTGAAGAAGGCGCCGCGGTCGGCGCGATAATCGGCGTCGCTGAGCAGCGCGGCGCGCTCGTAGACAAGTGCATTCGCCCAGGCATTGTAACCGGCGAACATCCGCCAATACGCCGACATTCGGTAATCCTCACTTCGCTTCGGCGAGGCGCGCCGCATAGCGCGCCATGAGATCGACTTCAAGATTGACGGCATCGCCCGTCTTGCGCGCGCCCCAGGTCGTCACCGCCAGCGTATGCGGAATGAGCAGAATGGAGAATTCGTCGCCCGTCGACGCTGTTGACCGTCAGCGACGTGCCGTCGAGCGCGACAGAGCCTTTTTCGGCGATGAAACGCGCGAGTCGCGCGGCGCACGGCAAAGACAAAACGCGACATGCCGTCGAACGGCTTCGACCGAGAGGATTTTCGCGACGCCATCGATATGGCCGGTGACGATATGGCCGCCGAGCTCGTCGCCGATCTTGAGCGAGCGCTCGAGATTGAGTCTGCGTGCCGGGCTGCCAGGTGCCCGCATTCGTGCGCTCCAGCGTTTCGGCGCCGACATCGACATCGATACCACGTGCGGCCGTTCGCGCTCGCCGCGCGCAACGACAGTCAGGCATGGACCTCCCGTCGCGATCGAGGCGCCAATGGCGATCGAGTCCGCCGGATAGGCGCAGGAAATGCGTACGCCGCTTCAGCGCGCCTTCGGCTGCAACGGATTCGACCGTCGCCGACATCGGTGATGATCCCCGTAAACATTCAGATGATCCGTTCGTATGCGCGCATGACGATCCTCGCCCGACATGCGCCTGTCGCGCCCGCGCGGTAGAGCGTGGGATCGGCGAGCGCTGCCCGGCTCGGCGCGTCGAGCGCCGGCAGGCCCGCCCGGCCCAGCGCGCGCCGGACTTTGGAATATAATCACCTCGTCCGCCAGCCGCCGCGCGATCAGCGCCGCGGCAAGACGCGGGCCGCCCTCGCAGAAAATCCGCGTCAGCCCGCGCGCGCCGAGCCGGGTCAGCGCCGCATCGAGATCGAGCCGCCCGCTCTGATCGCGCGCTGACGCGCAGACGATTTCGACGCCCTGATCGGAGAGCCGCGCGGCAGCCTCCGACGACGCGCCCTCTACCGCGACGATGAGGGTCGGATGGCGTCGCGCCGTTTGCAGCAGCCGCGCGGAAACCGCTAAGCGAAGATGCGTAGTCGAGGACGATGCGCAAAGGCTTACGCTCTTCAAGTCCCGGCAAGCCGCACGGTCAATTGCGGATCGTCGGCCAGCGCCGTGCCGACGCCGACCATCACGGCGTCATGCATCGCGCGCAGCATATGCACGCGGCTATTTGCGACCGCGCCGGTGATCTTGAGGCGCGGCTTGCCCGGCGCGCCCGCCGCAAAGCCGTCCGCCGTCTCGGCCAGTTTTAGCGTCACCATCGGCCGCCCCGCGGTGACGCGCAGGATATGGCCGAGATTGGCGCGGCGCGCTGCCTCCGCGCAGAAGCCCCGTCTCGACCGCGATACCCGCGGCGCGCAGGCGTTCATGTCCCTGCCCGGCGACGCGCGGATCTGGGTCTTCCACCGCCGAGACGACCCGCGCCACGCCGGCTGCGATGATCGCGTCGGCGCAGGGCGGCGTACGGCCGATGATGGCTGCAGGGTTCGAGCGTTACATAGAGCGTCGCGCCCGCAGCGGCGGGGCCTGCCTCTTCGAGCGCCAGCACTTCCGCGTGCGGCCGGCCGCCGGGCGCCGTCGCGCCGCGGCCGATGACGACACCGTCCCTGACGATCAGCGCGCCGACGGCGGGATTGGGCGCGACGACGCCCGAGGCCGCGCCGCGCGAAATTGAGCGCGGCGGCCATGAAACGCGCGTCGCGTCCGTCATGCCATGTCGCGGCTCGGCGCGCGTGACATCAGGCGCGCGTCGATCGTTTCGGCTTCGGCGCCTCGCTGCGCGGATCGTCCGGCATCGGCCGTCGCTGCGCGAGTTCGTCGATCAGCGTGTGGAAGTCGCGCGCCTCGCGGAAATTGCGATAGACCGAGGCGAAGCGCACATAGGCGACGCTGTCGAGCGAGCGCAGGCCCTCCATGACCAGTTCGCCGATCCGCTCGCTCTGCACTTCGGGCTCGCCCTGGCTTTCGAGCTGACGGACGATGCCGTTGACCATGCGCTCGACGCGTTCGGCATCGACCGGCCGCTTGCGCAGCGCGACCTCGATCGAGCGCATCAGCTTGTCGCGATCGAACGGGACGCGGCGCCCGGATTTCTTCACAACGGTGAGTTCGCGCAATTGCACGCGCTCGAACGTGGTGAAACGGCCGCCGCAATCAGGACAGACGCGCCGCCGGCGGATGGACGCGGCGTCCTCCGTCGGGCGCGAATCCTTCACCTGGGTTTCGAGACTGCCGCAATACGGGCACCGCATCGGGGCTCCTCAGATCACGAGGCGCCCGGTTAAAATGGCCGGACGCGCACGAGGCTCTAGTAGATCGGGAACCGGTGCGTCAGCTCCTCGACTTGCGCTTTCACCGCCGCCTCGACGGCGCCATTCTCGGCTTCGCCATTGTTGGCGAGACCGTCAAGCGTCTCGATGATCAGTTCACCGATCTTCTTGAACTCGGCGACGCCGAAGCCGCGCGAGGTGCCGGCCGGCGTGCCGAGACGGATGCCGGAGGTGACCATCGGGCTCGCCGTGTCGAAGGGCACGCCGTTCTTGTTGCAGGTGATGTGGGCGCGGCCCAAAGCCTGCCTCGGCCGCCTTGCCGGTGAGGTTTTTCGGCCGCAGATCGACCAGCATCAGATGGTTGTCGGTGCCGCCGGAGGTGATGGCGTAAGCCGCCGCCGACGAGGGTCGCGGCGAGGGCCTTGGCGTTCTCGACGACCTGGCGCGCGTAGACCTTGAAGCCCGGCTGCAGCGCCTCGCCGAAGGCGACGGCCTTGGCCGGCGATGACATGCATCAGCGGGCCGCCCTGCAGGCCGGGAAACACCGCCGAATTGATCTTCTTGGCGATGTCCGGCATCATTGGTGAGGACGAGGCCGCCGCGCGGACCGCGCAAGGTCTTGTGCGTCGTCGAGGTGACGACATGCGCATGCGGGAACGGCGACGGATGCACGCCGCCCGCCACGAGACCGGCGAAATGCGCCATGTCGACGAAGAAATAGGCGCCGACCGAATCGGCGATCTGCGCGGAACTTCTCGAAATCCCAGAAGCGCGGATAGCCCGAGCCGCCGGCGATGATGAGTTTCGGCTTATGCTCCTGCGCGAGGCGGGCGACCGCTCGAGATCGATGCGGTGGTCGTCCTTGCGCACGCCATAGGCGACCGGCTTGAACCAGCTGCCGGACAGATTGACCGGCGAACCATGCGTCAGATGGCCGCCCGCGGCGAGATCGAGGCCGATGAACGTGTCGCCCGGCTGCATCAGCGCCAGGAACACCGCCTGGTTGGCCTGGCTGCCGGAATTCGGCTGCACATTGGCGAACTTGCAATCGAACAGGCGGCGTCACGCGCTCGATCGCCAGCGACTCGACGATATCGACATATTGGCAGCCGCCGTAATAGCGCCGGCCCGGATAGCCCTCCGCATATTTGTTGGTCAGGACCGAGCCCTGCGCATCGAGCACCGCCTTCGAGACGATATTTTCCGAAGCGATCAGCTCGATCTCGTTGCGCTGGCGGCCAAGCTCCTTGTCGATCGCGGCGGAGATCTCAGGATCGACCTCGCTGAGAGGCGCGGAGAAGAACGCGTTGGAAGCGGACTGGGCACTGGCATCGGAGAGGGTCATGAGCGCAAATCCTGACAGACGGCGGAGAAAAAGGCCGCGCGGGCGCGGCTTGGCCGATGGCCTTAACACGTCATTTTCAAAGCGTGAAGACAGCCCGCCTGCGACGAAGAGGCCTGTGGTTACAGGCCTTTATTGTTGCAGCGCACGCAAAATCGCACGAGCGCGGCCTATTGTTCGTCCATCGCCGGCAAGGCTTGCGGCGGCAGGGCGGTGCGGTTGACGCCCGGCTGCGCCTGCGGATGCGGCGAGGACAGAGCCTGCTCCTCCTTGAGGAGCTGCGAGGGCTCCATCGCGTCGGAGGCTACCGAGCCGAGACCGTCGCGCTGGTAGATGTCGTCCCGGAACTGAACGATGCCGTCCGGCGTCGCCCATGCCGTGATATAGACCCAATAGACCGGCACCGGCGGGGTCAGCTGCACCTTGACCTGCTGGCCGGAATTGATGACGTCGTTGATGTGCTGGCGGTCCCAGCCGGGTGTGTCCTTCAGCAGCCAAGCCACGTAATCGCGCACGTCCTGCACGCGGATGCAGCCGGAGGAGATGTAGCGAAAGTCGTCGCCGAACAGGCCGCGCTCCGCCGTATCGTGCATGTAGACGCCATAGGGATTGGGAATGTTGATCCGCACCACGCCGAGAGCATTGACGTCGGAACCCGGATCCTGGCGGAACATGTAATTGATCGCCTGATCGGAATTCCAGTCGATCTGGTTCGGTTGCACCTCATTCCCCGCCTTGTCGAAGATGCGGATCTTGTGCTCGGTCAGATAGCCCGGGTCCGCCTGCATGCGCGGGATCAGGTCTTTTTTGATTATCGAGGCCGGAACGGTCCAGAACGGGTTGAAATCGATATCGGTCGCCTTGGTCATCATCACCGGCGACTGACGGTCGAAACGGCCGACGCCAGCGACGTGATGGGTGGCGACCACGCCGTTTTCCACGGTCTCGACCGCGGCCGCCGGGATGTTGGCCATCACGAACCGCTCGCCAAGATTGCCGGAAAACGCCTTCAGGCGCACCAGATTGATCTGCAATTGGCGCAGCCGCACGTCGGCCGGCACATTCAAAGCCGAGAGCGTGTCCTTGTCGACAATGCCCGTCTGTTGGAGCCCGTGACGGGCCTGGAAATGCTTCACCGCGGCATAGACGAACGAGTCGAAGACCGGGGAATTGCCCGCGCTCGCATCGAGATCGCCGGAAGCGGCAAGACGGCGGCGCAAAACCGAGACGACGTCGCCCTCCGAGCCGAGCCGCAGCACGCGCTGCGCCGGCACATTGGGCCAGCCGCCGCTCGAGACAAGTGCCTGATACCGGCTGATCGCGAGCGCGGTGGCGTCGAAGGTCGCCTGGGAGAGCACCGGCGTGGTGGAGCGGTGGACGGCCAGGTGCTCGTCGTCGTCGTATTGCTGCGCCCATTCGGCCTGGCCGAACCCGTCATCGCCCGCCATGGCGAGACGAGGAGCGCCCAGCACCAGAATCAAGCTGGCGGCCGCCAGGAACAGCCCGGAGGGTGAAAATTGAACGGATAACCTTGCCAATGCACTCTCCAGCCATCTGCCCGTCGGGAGTATGCGCGACGCGGGCGCGCCTGACGGTCTTAATTTGTGTCCCTCGAAACCCGCCGCAAGAGGCTGCGACGACACCAGCCTTAGAGCTCTCGGGCAAATCAAGCTAAATCATTTTGGTAAATGGGCACCAAATGGGCGGCGTTTTTGTGGCGCGGCGCAAACCGCGCGGCGGCAACGCGAAACTCGGCCCAGGCGCATAATTTTCGGGCATTTATCTCACAACTTGCCGAGCGAATGTCCAGCGCCTGAAACAAAAGCGGCGCCCCCACCCCGAAGGTGGGAGCGCCACTTGAAAATTGGCGGAAAGGGCGTCCCGCCGGCGCGGCGCAGACGAAGGGATCAGAGGCGGAAACGAATCTGGTCGGTCCAGAACCGCTCAAGCCGGTTGAGCGAATTGTTGAGCCGGCTGAACTCGTCGACCGAAATGCCCCCGATCTGCTCGACCGTCTGCACGTGCTTGTCGTAAAGCGCGGTGACGATATCGTGCACTTCCTTACCCTTCGGCGTCAGGCTGATGCGCACCGAGCGGCGGTCAAGCCGCGAACGCGCGTGATGCAGATAGCCCATCTCGACGAGCTTCTTCACGTTGTAGGAGACGTTCGAGCCGAGATAATAGCCGCGCGTGCGCAATTCGCCGGCGGTCAATTCCTTGTCGCCGATATTGTAGAGCAGCAACGCCTGGACCGAATTCACGTCGCAACGACCGCGCCGATCAAACTCATCCTTGATGACATCGAGCAGACGGCGATGCAGCCGCTCGACAAGCGTGAGAGCCTCGATATAGACGGGCTTCACTTCAATGCGATTGGTGCTGCGCGCCGGCATCACCTCAGATTTCAAAATGCTGTTCATGACGCATCCCTTCTGACACGAGCCTCCTCTACGCCGCGGGCTCAATGAGCAATGAGCTATAAGTAGCGCCAATGAAAACGAGTTTAAGCAATAAACTGAATCAGAGGTTTAGCGAATGCGGTGAATCAATCTTGAAATAAATTCGATTTTTACTTTGCCGCTCGGCAGGCGGCGGTTTTCTTAACTTTAGAATGTGTTACGCGGAAACCAAGAATGCGAAACAGCCCGAGAGGAGCGCATGTAATCGCCGCGCCAGAGCTTAACGTTTGCCGGCTCATTTCAGAGCCTGTTAAGCCTGCTTGTTATGTCGCGCGATGGCACATTCGCGAAAGCGCGAGCCGCGCGGCGCGGACGTTGGAAAGAATGCGATAACGATGAATGCGCGTCGTCGCGAAATCGGGGAAATTTTCCACGCCGGATTTTCAACGTGCCACGCGGAATTTCAATCCAGATATTGGGCGCCGGCGCGACCGGCGTTGAACGTCAGAACGAAATAGAACGCGATCAGGATCATATCGATCGCCACCCAGACCATCGAGATCGAATTCTTGATCGCTATGGCGATGAAGATTTGCGAACTCGCCGCGAACAGCCACAGCGCGCCGCCCCAGGGCGTCGCGAGCCAGAGGCCGACCGCGGCGACAAGATCGGCGATGGCGAAAAAAATCACCGCCGCGGCCATGGCCGCGGGCAGAGCTTCGAGCACGGACCTCTGCGGCACCAGAACCAGCGCCCATTCGGCCAGCCCCTGAAAAATCCACAGCCCCGCCAGGACCCGCATGAAGATGACGAGGATCAACCCCCATTGCATCTCCGCCGCCGCTTCCGCCGGCTTGCCCCCGAGCTTGATCGCCGCGCCGGGTTCGGCGGCGCGTTCCTCGCGCTCCCGGCGCGCAAAAAACTTCATGCCGCACCTGCAGGAAGCATCAGATCCTCATCACCCGGAGACGCGAAATAAGCGTCGAGATACGCTTCGCTCACGTCTTCGATCAACGGTGGCTGCCAGGATGGCGTGTCGCCCTTATCGACCAGAGTCACGCGGACTCCCTCGTAGAAATCATGACTGCGCAAAATCTTGGCAGCAATACGGAATTCGACGTTCAAGGCGGCGGCAAAGCCGAGATCGGGCCCGATTTGCATCTGCCGCAGCGCCACCGCGACGCTCGACGGCGAACGCGCGCGCAGGATCGCCAGGGCATCTTCGGCGAAACCGGAGCCCCGATGCGCGAAATCAGCAAGCGCGGTGAAAATTCGCTTCGGATTGGAAAAAGCGAAAGCCCGCGAGATCACCTCGCGCTCTTTCAGCAGGTCAGATGGCGGCGGCGCGGCGCTCTCGGCCGCAATCGCCAGGCCAGCCTCCTTTCCCGCAGCGAATTGCTCGATCAGCGCATCGAAGCGGGCTGATGGCACATGCGCCGTCGCAAGGCCCAACGCCAGAACATCGCCGAGATCGATGCGCCCGGCGCTCATCGCGAGATAGGCGCCGATCCGGTGCGGCAGACGCGACAGGAAATAGGTCGCGCCGACATCCGGGAAAAAGCCGATCGCCGTTTCCGGCATCGCGAATGTGATGCTGTCACCGGCGACACGATGCGCGCCATTGACCGAAATGCCCGCGCCGCCGCCCATCACAATACCGTCGAGCAGCGCGACGTAGGGCTTTGGATAGGTCTTGATACGATAGCAGTTGCGATATTCGTCGCGCAGGAAATCGAGCTGTTCGTCGTAGCGCGCGGCCTTGCCCAGCTCATACACGCGCCGGATGTCGGCGCCGGCGCAGAAGGCCCGCGCGCTGGAGCTGCGCACCGCCACGGTGCGGATCGCCGGATCTTGCGCAAATTCATCGAGCGCCAGGCCCATCGCCGTGACCATATCGCGCGTCAGCGCGTTGAGCGCACGCGGCCGCTCGAGCGTGATGAGGCCGCAATGGCCGATCCTGGCGCTGGTGATCTCGATATCGCTCATGCTGCCCGATTAACCGCGCCTGCAGGGCGGCGTCAATGCGCTCGCCTCGCAAAGCTGGGCTATGCTAGGAAGGGGAAGCAAATTTCCGCTCCGCGTCATTGCGAGGAGCGGAGCGACGAAGCAATCCAGCCTTTGCCCTGGATTGCTTCGCTTTGCTCGCAATGACGGCTGAGGAAATGAAACGTCAACCTCAGAACAACGATCGAGGAGCCGCTGATGTCCGCGCCGCCGCGCCCGAAGCCCGAAACCAATGCCCTCGCGAGCCGGCTCGATCTGCCGGTGCGGCTGCGGCGCAACCGCAAGGCGGAATGGTCGCGCCGGCTGGTGCGCGAACATGAGCTGACGATTAACGATCTTATCTGGCCGATCTTCATCATCGAGGGCGATAACCGGACGCAAGCCGTCGGCTCGCTGCCCGGTGTCGAACGCTTTTCGATCGATGTCGCGGTGCGCGAGGCCGAGGCCGCCGCCAAACTCGGCATTCCGGCACTCGCACTTTTCCCCAACACCGACCCGGCGCTGCGCGATCCCGAAGGCCACGAGGCCCTCAACGAGGATAACCTCGTTTGCCGTGCGACGCGGGCGATCAAGCGCGCGGTGCCGGAGATTGGCATCATCACCGACGTGGCGCTCGATCCTTACACGAGCCATGGCCATGACGGCATCCTGCGCGGCAATGAGATCGTCAACGATGAAACCGTCGCGGTGCTCGTCGCGCAGGCCCTGAACCAAGCTGAGGCGGGCGCCGACATCATCGCCCCCTCCGACATGATGGACGGGCGCATCGGCGCCATCCGCGCCGGGCTCGACGCGCATGGCTTCGAGAATGTGCAGATCATGTCCTATGCGGCGAAATATGCCTCCGCCTTTTACGGGCCGTTCCGCGAAGCGGTCGGCACCAACGTGACGCTGGCAGGCGACAAGCGCAGCTATCAGATGGACCCGGCCAATTCCGACGAGGCGCTGCGCGAGGTCGCGATCGATCTCGAGGAAGGCGCGGATTTGCTGATCGTCAAGCCCGGCCTGCCCTATCTCGACGTGCTGGCGCGGGTGAAGGAGCATTTCGGCGTCCCGACCTTCGCCTACCAGGTCTCGGGGGAATACGCGATGATCATGGCCGCGGCCGCCAATGGCTGGCTCGATGGCGAACGGGCGATTCTGGAAAGCCTCATCGCCTTCAAACGCGCCGGCGCCGACGGCGTGCTCACCTATTTCGCGCCGCGGGTCGCCAAGATACTGCGGGAAATGCGATAAGGTCAGTTTGCGCATGCCTCGGTCATCATTCGTTATTCTCTTCAAGGAAGAGCCGCCAAAATGCTGACGCTGCCCGAAAACCTGCTTCTCCTGATGTCCGACGACAATCATGGGCGAAGCGCCGGGATCTCCCCGGAAGCTCTTTCGGCCGGCTTCGTCGCGGCGGCGTTAATGGAACTGGCGATCCGAAACCGCATCGACAGCGATCTCGAAAGCGTCTGGGTGACGGACAATTCGCCGACCGGGGACGCCAGCATCGACGAAGTCCTGGCGCAATTGTCCGCCGGCAAGTTTTCTCTCGAAGCCTCCGAACTGATTGAGCGCATGACGTCGTTCGGCCAGACAATTCGCCACGCGGCGCTGGCGCGCCTTCAGGACCGGGACATAGTGAAAGTAAAGAAAGGGCTGCTTTCTCTCATCACCGGACATGAGAACTATTTCATCGTAGATCAGCGCCCTGGCGACGAGCTCACCGCCAGACTTCGCAAAATCTTGCTCAGCGATGAGTTTCCGAGCCCGCGCGAAATATGCCTTTTATCCCTGACAAACACATTGGGACTGACCAGCCACATCGTCCCGAACGCCGACCGGACACAAATCGAATCCCGGCTCGCGACGCTGGCCAAAATGGACCTGATCGGACAAGGCATCAACGGATGTTTGGATTCGATGTTCCAGAAGCTCGCCGCCGTTTATCAGAGTTTCCCACGTTGCTGATGAGCGAGCGCGCGAAAAATCCGAACTCGTGCTAAGCTTTTTGCCCACGTCTCAGGACGCATTTGAAGGCGATCGGAAATGAGTGTTCCATTTGAATCGCACCACGAAGTTCGCGACGACATCCTGGTTCTCGCACCCAAGGGGCGCATGGACGCCAATACGGCAAAATCCTTCGAAGAGCAGTCGACCTCGCTGCTCGACAATGGACCGGTTAGGGTCGTCGTCGATTTATCGGACATTGATTACATCAGCTCGGCGGGATTGCGTGCGCTCCTTTACCTCGCGCAGCACCTCAAGTCTGCTGGCGGCAAACTGACACTCTGCGGCGCCGGCGCGAAAGTGAGCGACATAATCCGCATATGTGGCTTTGATTCCGTGTTCGGCCTTCACGCGAGTTTTGAGGACGCAAAAGCCGCGCTCCAAGGTTGAACGATAGCCTCATCGCCTTAAGCGCGCTGGCGCCAATGGCGTGCTGATCTATTTCGCGCCGCGCGACGCACTTGCGGAAAAGCGCCGCCTAGGTCAGCTGGAACGCGACAGTCTCCCCACTCTCATGCGAGAGATCAAGGCGCCCGAAGGGTCGGCGCTTCCGGTTTTCCGCGTTTCTGCATCATCCGCTCGCGAATTCTCGCGAATTCCACCGGCGAAGAGCCCAAAGCTTGGCAAGGCCAGCGTTCACGCGCGCGAGAGCCATCAAAGGGTCGAGGAACCAGTGCCGCGTCGCAGCGTTCCAGACCGGCTTGTGCAGCGAAGAGCGCAGCAGTCAAGCCAGAAGGGAGACAACAGAATGGCTTTGAAAACGACACTCGGCCTTCTCGGCGCGGCGGCGAGCGCACTGACCGCCTTCGCTATGGGGAACGCTCAAGCGGCGACGCCGGCCGAACTAAACGACACCATGCAGGCGAGCAGCTACACCGACCTCCTCGAACCGGTGCCGAACGCCGTGGCGATGCTGAGGGCGGACGATCTCACGCGGGCGGATGATCGATCAACCGACGGGGATGCCACCGTGCAGCTCGCGCAGTATCATCACCATCACCACCATCATCATCACCATCACCACCATCATCATTGGTGGCATCACCATTGGTATCATCATCACTGGTACCACCATCATCACTATTATTGAGCCGAGGATGGCGTGCCGAAAACGGCACGCCATTCCCAAATCTGAAGGCGAGATCTAGGGCGTCGGTGTGCGGCGGCTTTTGGACTTAGCCGCGCCGAGGATCAGGCGATAGGTGCCATCGAAGGCCGTATTCGTTGCCGAGACCCATTTCGTCTCAGCGGACAGTGTATCGCGGCTTTTATAGATGCGCCGGGATTGCACTTCGCGCTCCGCCGCTTCTTCCTCGCTCATCGGTTCAAGCGTCAGTTTGCATTCCTCGGGGATGACGAGCGCTTGTGCGAAGGGCTCGCCGCCGCGGAAGATATGTGTCTGTCCCTCTATCGGCGATTTGAAGACGAGAAAGAACGTCATTGGCCACCAGTTGCGGATAAGTGCCGGCACCGCGACAGGAACCGTACCGGAGGTGTCCGTGTAAAAGCGGGGATGCGGTTCAAACCGCACCGCGAAACCTGGGCCGACCTTCAGATCGAGCATCAATTGATAGGTGTAATAAAGGCCGCCAAAATTCCTGAAAGGCGGCCAGAGGATATCCGGCTGCGGCGGCGCTCCGAGATCGCCCTCGAAAATCGGCTCTCCCCCGCGCATGGTGACTCGGAGCTCATGGTCGTGGGGATAGAAAATTTCAATTCCATACTGCGCCCCCTCAGTGAAGGGCAGACAGTGCCAAGCGTATTCCTGAGACCCGTTCTCGCGTGGCTCTCTCTTGCCACCCCACCCCGGAACCTCAAGCCGTGTCTGCCGCGGACGAAGCCGCGGATCAATCAGGCGATATTTGACCTTCTGCATGGAAATCGATCCGTTCAACGGTTTGCGGACGCCGCAGGGCGTCTACCGAGAACGTCGCAGCAAGACCGATGTTCCAATCAGGCCGTAGCTGACGATCGGCCGCCGGCTTCGTGCTTCGAGCGACACCGAGCTATGTCCGTCGCAACTCGTTCGTGCTTCACACCACATCGAAATCGACCGGCGTGGGATCGCTGACGCCTTTGTAGGTGAAGTGCCACCATTCGTTCGGCAGATTCTCGAAGCCGTGCTTCACCATCAAGGCCACCAGCCGGTCGCGACTTTGCCGCGCCGCGCCGGTGATGCGCATATCGGCCGTGTTCGATTTTTCGTCGAAGAGATCGAATGGCGTGCCGAAATCGAGCCCCTCGAAGGCGAGATCGACGGCGAGCCCCGTCGTATGCGTCGACTGCCGGGCGATATAGCCAAGGTCGAACAAGTCCTTCTTGTCGAGATGCGGATAATAATCGGCCTTCATCTTCTGGTCGGCGGGATCTTGCGACCAGGCGAGGAAGGCCGCGGTTGCCGCGGGCGGCCGGTAGCAATCGTAGACGACGAGGCGTAGGCCTTCCGCAGCGGCCTCCTCATGGGCGGCCTTGAGCGCGACGGCGGCCTCCCGGCGCAGCCAGCAGCAGGGCGCGCGATAGCCCGGCACCGGCCGGCCAAGAAAATTCTCCGCCCCGGCATAGCGCATGTCCTGCACGATCCCCGGCGCGATATCGGCGAGGCGGACATAACCGGCTGGCGGCTGTTTCGTGCAGAGGTGGGCCGAATCTGTTCTGAATGTTCATGAATCACCCGGGCCTGTGCGGCCGGAATCGCCGCCGCGGCTCTTGTCTTGCCATGCAACGGGGGCCACATTCTGGCGGCAACCCTGCCGCAGCCGAATTGAAGGTGGAGCAAGCCATGAGCCAGACCGGCCAGTTCCAGAGCGTTTCACAGCCGATCTTCCGCAGCCTCGCCCTGCCGCGGGAAGCCCTTGCTGGCGTGCGGACCCGGCGTATTCTGGCACTCGCCATCGATTTTGCCGTCGTCTCGGTCCTCGCCTCCGTCCTTTGGCTGGCGCTGCTGGTCGCGACGCTCGGCCTGTCGCTGGTCGTCCTGCCGCCGCTGTTTCCGCTGGTCGCCTTTTTCTATAATGGCCTGACCGTCTCCGGCCGGCACATGGCGACGCCCGGCATGCGCCTGATGGATATCGAAATCCGCACCGTCGACGGTACGCGCGTCCCCTTTCTCTATGCAGCTGTCCACGCCGTGCTCTTCTATGTGAGCTGGATGTTCCCGCCGATCCTGCTCGTCTCGCTGTTGGCCGAAGACAAGCGTTGCCTGCATGACATGCTGGCCGGCGTGGTGGTCACGCGCCGGGTTCCGTAACCTTTCGTGATGATTTTTCTAGGCGCGCGGCACAGGACGCGCTAGCGTTGTCATATGCGGGCTGCTTCGGCCCGCGCCGCAGAAAGTCCCAACGAGGCAGGCTTGACGCGAGAACTGCGCGACGCGCCGCAATTTTATCTGACTTCGCCTTCGCCCTGCCCCTATCTGCCGCAGCGCGAAGAGCGGAAAGTCTTCACCCATCTTGTCGGACGCCGTGCCACGGCGCTGAACGATACGCTGACGCAATCCGGCTTCCGCCGATCGCAGACCATCGCTTATCGGCCCGCCTGCGAGAATTGCCGGGCCTGCGTCTCCGTGCGCGTCAAGGTCGAGGAATTCACGCCGTCGCGCAATCTGCGCCGCGTCCTCAGCGCCAATACCGATCTCCTCGCCTCCGTCGTGCGCACCGAGCCGACGAGCGAGCAATACTCGCTGTTTCGCGGCTATCTCGACGCCCGCCACGGCGACGGCGGCATGGCCGACATGACCGTGCTCGATTATTCCATGATGATCGAGGACAGCCATGTGGAAAGCCGGCTCATCGAATACCGGCTTTCAAACCCGGCCGAGAACAATCCGCTCATCGGCGTGTGCCTCACCGACTTCCTCGCAGACGGCCTGTCGATGGTCTATTCGTTCTATGAGCCGGATGAGGAAAAGCGCTCGCTCGGCACATACATCATTCTCGACCATATCGAGCGCGCCCGCCGGCTCGGCCTGCCGCATGTCTATCTCGGCTACTGGGTCGAGGGCTCGAAGAAGATGGCCTACAAGGCGCGCTTCCTGCCGCAGGAGCGGCTCGGCATGGATGGCTGGCAGCGGGTCGATTAACGCCGCTGCAGAACGACAAGCGCGCCTTCGACGGGCTGCGCCGCCTCCAGCCTGATCGTCGTCATCTGCGATTCCACCGTCGTGAAATACGGCGCGGCAACGGCCTCGATATGGTCGAGTGCCTGTGCGAAACGGCCCGAGGGCAGCACACGAAAACCTTCCTCCGCCGTCTCGACATTGAAGGCGAAGAGGCCGCCGGGTTCCATCACCCGCGCGATGCCCGCGAAAAGCGCCGCGAGATCGCCGAAATAGACCACGACGTCGGCGGCGACGACGAGATCGAACTTTTCCGCGGCGTGCTCGAGGAAATCTCCGGCCTCGGCCTCGACGAGATCATCATAGAGCCGGCGCGCATCGGCCTTCTCAAGCATCCGGCGCGAAAGATCGACACCGGTGAGACGCCCCACCATCGGGCGGAGCAGCGGCGCGCAGAGCCCGGTTCCGCAACCGAGATCGAGTCCGTTGGCGAAACGCCGGCCGGTCTTGGCCAGCAAAGCGTGCAACTTCTCGGGCACGCGATAATCGAGCGCGTCGACGAGTTTCGATTCAAACGTCTCGGCGAAGCCGTCGAAATAAGCCACGAGATAATCGTCCGGCGCCCGCGCGACCGCTTCGTTGCGCAGGGCGGCAAGCAGATAGCGCTGCGTGGCATCCTGCGGATTGCGGCCGAGCCGCCATTCGCCGATCCGGATCGCCGCGTCCCGATAGCCAAAGCCGCTGAGAAAATGAAACGCCGTCGCGGTCACGCGATCGACATCGCTCGCATGCGGCCCGGCGATTTCGCCATAGGCTTCGACGGCCGCCGCCGCATCCGCCCGCACACAGGTCTCGATCAGCTTCAGTTGCGCCAGTTTCTCGATCACCGTCGCATCGCAGGCGGGAAACCGCGCCGCGCTTTCGAGCGCCGAGACCGCCGCGGCGAAATCGCCAAGCAGGAACAGGGCCTGCCCGAGGCAAACATAAAGCCCCATGTGATGGCCGCCGTCGGCAATGGACTGGCGCAACCATGTGACGGCTTCGGTGAACTGACGCCGCCCGAAAGCAGAGAATGCCGAGGCCGAAGGCCGCCTCGGAGAGATGCGGGTCGAGCTTGAGAGCAGCGCGATAACCCGTTTCCGCCGCGGCCGCATCGCCAAGCGCGCTGTCGATGGCGGCGAGCAGAAGCCAGCCTTGCGGCTGCGCCGGATCGCAATCGAGCGAGCGGCGCTGCGCCGCGCCAGCCTCCGCATATTGGCCAGCACGATAAAAGGCGCTGGCGAGATCGTTCCAGAGATTTGCTTCCTCCGGCGCGAGCGCCAGCGCGGCCTTGAGGATGCCGAGCGCCGGTTCGGTGCGGCCTTGGGCCGAAAGCGCCAGCCCGAAGCGGTGGAGCGCCTCTTGCGGCTGCGGATATTCGGCGGCGAGGCGCGCGAGAATCGGATTCGTGAGCCGCCAGGCCGTGAAGGCCTGACTGACTTCGGCCGCGCGCGGCAGTTCGATTTGCATACGGACTCCCTCGCGCCTTACGCGCGTCGGAAAATCCTAAAACCGCGAGCTTGCCCTGACCTGTCGTGCGCGTCCCGAAAATCAGCCGAATTTGTTGTTCTTCGGGAAGCCCTTGGGCGGCAGGCGTCCGGCCTCGGCGCGATTGCCGACCCATTCGCGCAGATCGCGCATCGCCACAGTGAACGTGCGGCCGGCCGAATCCTTCCAGCTCAAGCCCTCGGTCTTGCTGAACACTTTGGCGTCGGAAATCCCGCCCTCGCGATAGCGCTGCAGCCGCACGCCCTTGCCGCGCGCCATTTCCGGCATCTGGTCGATCGGGAAGACGAGCAACTTGCGGTTCTGGCCGATGACCGCGACATGATCCCCCGCCGCCGGGACGATGATCGAGGCTTCCGCCGGCAGATCGCGATTGAGCAGAATCTTGCCCTTGCGCGTGCCGCCGACCATCTCGTCCGTCGGCGCGATGAAGCCGCGCCCGTCGCTGGCGGCGACCAGCAGTTTCTCGCCCGCCACATAGGGGAAGACCGAAACGATGTCTTCGCCCTCGCCGATATCGACCATCAGCCGCAGCGGCTCGCCCTGCCCGCGCCCGCCCGGCAGTTTCGAGGCTTCGAGTGTGAAAATCCGCCCATCCGTCGCCAGGACCAGAATTTTCTGCGTCGTTTCGGTGAGAAAGCTCAGCTTCAGCCTGTCGTCGCCCTTGAACTGCAGGCTGGACAGATCCTCGACATGGCCCTTGAGCGCCCGGACCCAGCCCTTCTCGGAGACGACCACCGTGATCGGCTCGCGCTCGATCATCGCGGTCGCGAGATCGAAATCGGCAACCTCCGGCGCCTCGGCGAATTGCGTCCGGCGCTTGCCGAGCGCGGTGTCCTGGCCGAATTTCTTCTTCAGATCGCGCAGCTCGACACCGATGACTTTCCATTGCTTGGCGTCGTCGGCGAGCAATTTATCGATGTCGCTCTTTTCCTTGTTGAGCTCGTCGAACTCGCGGCGCAACCCCATTTCCTCGAGCCGCCGCAGGCTGCGCAGGCGCGTATCGAGAATGTAATTGGTCTGAACTTCCGTGAGTTCGAATGTCGCCTTCAGCACCTCTTTCGGCTCGTCCTCCTCGCGGATGATGCGGATCACCTCGTCGAGATTGAGGAAGACGATCAGCATGCCGGCGACGACTTCGAGCCGGTGGGCGATCTCCTCCAGCCGGAAACGCGAGCGCCGTTGCAGCACGACGCGGCGATGGTCGAGCCATTGCCGCAGCGCCTCCTTGAGCGAGACGACGCGGGGAACGACGCCATCGACGAGCACATTCATGTTCATCGGGAAGCGGCTCTCAAGCTCGGTCGTCTTGAAGAGCTGTTCCATCATCAATTCGGCATCGACGGTGCGGGCCCGCGGCTCGATGACGATGCGGACGTCCTCGGCCGATTCGTCGCGAATGTCGGCGACGAGCGGCAGTTTCTTCTCGGCCAGAAGCTCGGCGATCTTCTCGATGAGCCGTGACTTCTGCACCGCGTAGGGGATCTCAGTCACGACGACATTATAGGTGCCGCGCGTTCCCTCTTCCCGCTCCCATTTCGCCCGCACGCGGAAGGCGCCGCGCCCGGTGCGATAGGTCTCGGCGATCTGCTCCGGCGAATCGACGATGATGCCGCCGGTCGGGAAATCCGGCCCCGGCACGAATTTCAAAAGATCCTCGTCGCTTGCGTTCTTGTGCGCGATGAGATGCAGGCAGGCATCGCACAGTTCGGCGACATTGTGGGGCGGGATCGACGTCGCCATGCCGACGGCGATGCCCTGCGAGCCATTGGCGAGCAGATTGGGAAAAGCCGCCGGCAGGACGACCGGCTCGGTCTGGTCGCCGGAATAATTGTCGCGGAAATCGACGGCATTCTCGTTGATGCCTTCGAGCAGCAGGCGCGCAACCTCGGTCATCCGCGCTTCGGTGTAGCGATAGGCCGCGGCGCCATCACCGTCGATATTGCCGAAATTGCCCTGTCCATCGACGAGCGGATAGCGCGAGGAGAAATCCTGCGCGAGGCGGACCAGCGCCTCGTAGATCGCCTGATCGCCGTGCGGATGGAACGAGCCCATCACATCGCCGACGATTTTCGCACATTTCTTGAACGCCGTGCCGGGATCGAGCCGGAGGATGCTCATTCCATAGAGGATGCGCCGGTGTACGGGCTTCAGACCGTCGCGCGCATCCGGCAGCGCCCGGCCCATAATGGTCGAAAGCGCGTAGGCGAGATAGCGCTCCTCGAGCGCCTCCCGAAGATTGACGGGTTCTGGCTCGCGCGGCGTCGCCGGAACGACGTTTTTGCCCATGAAATTGCCTTTTTTGGGGTTCGCCCGGCCGCTACCGAGGCGGGCAGCGAATGTTTAGAGGATCACGTGAGTCGCGGCAAATCGATTTGGCCGCGAAAGGCGCATCGCGTGGCGCACAAAGGCGTGCCGCTGTTGCCGCGGTGCACTAGCCGCGCCCGCCCCCGCGACCGTAAAAGATGCCGCGCTTTTCGGCGCAGGTGCGGCACCGCACCGATTCCTTTGCCGAACTCGGCATAGTCCACGCATTGGCCAGTACAAGCGGCAAGAGCATTATGGGCAAGATCGTTCTGTTCTTTGGATTGGTTACCGGCGCGGCAATTTTTGTGGTTGCCCTGATCGGCGCTCCGGACGGCGGCCAAGTCGCGGCCCATGAAGCTCAGCCAGAGGCGGGCTGCCATGTCGAGCAATTTGCGCTCGATGAAGGCTATGGCGTCAGCCGCCAGGTCGCGCGCCACGTCTGCTCGGGCTTGAACTAGAGCATCCGCGAGCCTAAGTTCGCCAGCTCGCTTTGGACTCCTTTCCACGCCTGATTTTGCGCGCATTTGGGTCGGCGTCCAAATATGCGTCCGCAAAACGAGGAAGGACACGGAGGAATTATGACCGAGGCCCGCGAGCGCCTTTCGCTGCCCTTGGTAAGCGTCGTTATCGATAATTATAATCTCGGCCGCTATCTGAAAGACGCCGCCGATTCCGTTTTCGCGCAAACCTATCCAAATATCGAATGCATCATTGTCGATGATGCCTCGACGGATGAAAGCCCTCGTGTGCTGGACGAGATCGCCGCCGTGCACCCGTCCGTCAAACTCGTTCGGCGGCAGACCAACGGCGACCAGATCGCGGCCTGTCTCGATGGCCTCGCCGCGAGCGCGGGCGATTATATCGTCTTTCTCGATGCCGACGACGTGCTGCTGGAACATTGTGTCGCGACACATGTTTTCGTGCATCTCTCGCTACGCATACCCGTAGGATTTACCTGCGGCGACATGCTGCAAATTGTCGGCGGCAATATCGTCCTCGGCGGCAACGGCGTGATGTCGAGTTATATTCTCGGCACAAAGCCGCCGAAGGCACCGGCACGGGCCGCCGCGACCAATTTCGCGGTCGATCGCTTGATGGAACACGTCGACCCGTCCGTGCTGGACCGCCTTTATCAGGTGGACATGAAATGCCGCATCTGGCCGTGGACGGCCACGTCCGGCTTTTTCTTTCGGCGCGACGCCTTGAATTTATGGGCGAAGGCTCCGCGCCTTGCAGAGCTCCGCCGCTCGGCCGACGGCTTCTTCGCACTTGCCATCAACGTCGTCACCGGCAGCGTCCTGATCGATGAGTCGCTTGCCGGATTGCGCATCCACGGCGCCAATAATTTCAGCCAGCACCCGCACTTGAACAACATACGCAATTACGATGTGGCGACGTCCCAAAGAGAGACGCAATATCGGCGCACAATGCTCGATGAAATGACTCGAGATCCGGCCAGGTTTCGATTCAATCACCCAAATCTGCTGAAAAGATCGCTCTTCGCCGCCGATACGCGGGAGACGTGTGATGATGCGCCGGCCTGGGCGCGGAAGTCGCGCCTGTCGCATCTCTTTGTCACGCGATATGCGTCGCTGGCGGCCGTAGCCGGCGAGAGCAAGATCGCATGTTGGATGTTTGAAAAAGGCGTTCCCGCGCGAGTTATGAAAGAGGCGGGAATTCGTTATGCGTTCGCCGACAGGGTAAAGGGAACTTTGGCCCGTGCGCGGAGATACATGCGCAGAGACGAAAATTAAATCTCTCGCGCGCGATCACTCGCGTGCATCGATGCCAGCCGGTGGTATTCGGCCAGAAAGGCGCTTCGCGCGTCGGGCATTCCAAGGCCGCGCGGCGCATAGACGTCGCGCTCCAGAAAATAGCCCGTGAGCCGGAACCCCTGAAGCACGTCGTCGGCCTGCGCCTCGGCGCCGTCCTCGCGCAAGAACGCCGGCAATGGCAAAAGCCGCTCATGGTAAGGCGCGCCGGATTGCCGCGAAACCGCGCGGCCGCTTTTCGGCGACACATAGGTCAGATCTTCCATCACGCCGCTCGCCGCGCAACGGCTAAGGTCGAGACCGAAGCCGAGTTCCGTGAGTAGGGCAAGCTCGAAGCGCACCAGCGCGGCGGGCGCGGCACGCGCATCGCCAAGATATTCGGCAATGCGCAACGCCGTCTCGTAAAGCGCCGGGTGCGGGTCGCGCTCGGCAAGGAGCCGCAGCAGCGCGCCGAGATGGTTGAGGCCATGCAGCGCGAGCGCACTGGCCATCAGATTGGCGGCGCGCGGCTGGGTCACCTCGATAGCATAAAGACCGAGATGCTCGTCGAGCCGCGCCCGCCACACCAGCGCAACGCTATTGCCCGGCTGCAAGAGCGGCTGCCAGCGCCTGGATCGGCCGCCGCGCACGAGCCCGAGATGGCGTCCATGGGCGCGCGTCATCGCTTCGAGAATAAGGCTGGTCTCGCCGTGCTTCTTAAGGCCGATGATAAGGCCGTCGTCGTGCCATTCCATGCAGCTATGTCAACTCTGCGGCTCGTCCAGATCGTGGCGATAGCCAACGCCATGCACCGTGCGAATGATGCGCGGCGCGGCCGGATCGATTTCGATCTTCTTGCGCAACGCCGAGACATATTGATCGAGCGCGCGGCTGTTCGGCATATAGTCGCGCCCCCAGGCAACATCGAATAATTCATCGCGCGAGACGGCCTGGCCGCGCCGGGCATAGAGCGTGGCGAGGATTGCGACCTCTCGATTGGTCAGGTCGATCTTTTGCTCGCCGCGAAAGGCGCGCATGGCCTTCTGATCGACGACGATGTCGCCCATATGGATGCGGCTCTCGGCATCAGGCTGAGCCGGCCCTTGCGCCCTGACCCGCCGCAGCGCCGCCTTGATGCGCGCGACAAGCTCGCGTGCGCTGAATGGCTTGGCGATATAGTCATCGGCGCCGATCTCCAGCCCCTTGACGCGATCGCCCTCCTCGCCACGGGCCGACAGCAGCAGGATCGGCACCGCCGGATCGAGCTTGCGTACCTCGGCCAGAAGGCTGAGCCCGTCCATCACCGGCATCATGACATCGAAGACGCAGATCTCCGGCTTCTCCTGGCGAAACAGCGCCAGTGCCTTGGCGCCGTCATCGGCGACGCGGCAGGTGAAGCCCTCAAGCGAAAGTAGATCGACGATGCCGTCGCGCAGGTGCTGATCGTCCTCGGCGATCAAGATGGACATTTGGCCTCCTCTTTCGCCACACCTTTGATTTTCATCGAGGCCGTCACGCGCAGGCCCGGATCGGCGTTTTCAATTGTTACCCTTCCACCGTTGGCCTCGGCAAGCTCGCGGACGACGACGAGACCGAGACCGAAACCGTCCTTGGCGCTGCCGCCCGGCTGGACCAGGGCCAGCATCTTGGCCTGCGACGACGGATCGAGACCACGGCCGAAATCGCGCACGCTCAGGGTGAGCGTGCCGTCCGCTTCGCTGGTCGTGACGAGGATGCGGCCCGGCGCATATTTGTTGGCGTTGTCGATGAGGTTGATGAGAATGCGCTCGAAACTTACCCGGTCGAAAAGACCGGCGCGCGGCGCATCATGCGCGATCTCGACCGTCGAGCCGCGCGCAGCGAACAGGTTTTCGTAGCGCGCGATGGTCGTATCGACAACCGCGTCGGGTACCGCTTCTTCGAGCCGTACCGGCGCCGGCGCGGCGGTGCGTCCGTAGACGATGGTATTGTCGGCGAGCAAGGCGAGGCGCTCGACCTCGGCGCGCATCACCGCGCCATAGCGATTGACCGCCGCCTCGTCGCCGCTGCGGCGCAGGAGCAGATCGGTATAAAGCCGCAGATTCGCGATGGGCGTGCGCAAATCGTGCGAAAGCTTTGCCGTCATTTCGCTGCGGAACGTGCTTTCCTGAAGCCGTACCTGCTGGTTGCGGTACATATACCAGATGAGCAGCAGCCAACTGCCGATCAAGGGCACGGTGATGGCGATTAAAGGCAAGAGGCCATGATGCGCCACCGGCGGCGTCGAGGTTTCCATACGCCAGCCGCGCATCGATCCCGAAAGATCGGAGATCGTCGACGTGCTGAGGTTCGGCGGCCCGTGGCTCCACAGAGCGCGGCCGAGAGGATCGCGCAGCACCAGAAGCCTGTCGCCAAGCTTGGCGCTCGCCGTGTCGAGCGCTTCCTCCAGCACGGGATCCAGCGTGATTTCGTCGAACGTCACGCAGATGTCGCGGCTCTCGGTCAGCCGCTGGCATTGGACGAAAGACACCAAAGTATCACTGACCGTCCAGACGCCGGCTTTCGACGCAGAGCCGCTTTCATCAGCCAGTTGATCGCGCAGACTCGCAAAGAGACCGCCGAACCGCTGCAAGAGTTCGCTCTCTGATTCGAGCGTCCCCGTCACGACCGGGATGACGTGGCCGTCGCGATCGTGCACGAGCAGGAAACGCACTTCGTTGACGAAGCTCGCGACGCGCATATTGCGCAGCATTTGGGGGCCACCGGCATCCAGCGCGGCGGTGATTTGATTGATGGCCCCAGCGGCCTTGTCGTCGAGCGCGGCGCCGGCGACATCGCCGAGTTCGGCCGCCTGCCGCGCTGCTTGCGCCGCCTCCCGCGTCCGCGTCACGGCATAATCGGCATTGAAAAGATAGAAGGCGAAAATGCCGAAAATGACGAGCGGCAGCGCCAGTAAAAGCGCAAACCATGCGACCGTGCGCCAGATGTCGGGCCGCTGCAGCCGCCCCTGGCTGAAGGCGCGCCGGCGGGAAATATCGAGGCTCATGCCCGAATCTCTAGCATTTTCTGCGGCGGCGGCGGGAAGCTTCGCAATCGGGATTTTATGTTGCGCCGCGAAAGAGAAAAGGCGCCTTACAATATTCTTACATCGATCTTGCCAATGTCTGACCAAATCCGCCAGCAGAAGCCTATTTTGGAGACTGTCAGTTTCGAGGCCGCGTTAGGCGGCTTAAGAAGTAACAGGAGAGAACGATGGCTTGGACAACTCCCACGATCTGCGAAGTCTGCGTCGGCATGGAAGTCACCGCTTACGAGTTCGAGCGAGTTCTAATTCGGTTTACCGCTCAGGCGGACCAGCCGCGGCGACCCTCCCTCGCCCTTCGGCACGCGTAAAAAGCCGGCCCAGTAGGCCGGCTTTTTTTATCCCTTCGGAAATTCCAGCCCCATCGCGCGGTAGCGCTCCGGGTCGTCGATCCAGTGCTCGCGCACCTTGACGAAGAGAAAAAGGTGGATCGGTTGCTCGGCCGCCTCGGCAATCTCCTTGCGCGCCGCCGTGCCGATCGCCTTGATCGTTCGGCCGCCCTCGCCGAGCACGATTTTCCGATGCGCCTCGCGCGTCACATAAATCGTTTGCTCGACCCGCGCCGAACCGTCAGGCCGCTCCTCCCACGACTGCGTCTCGACCGTCGATTGGTAAGGCAATTCGTCGTGGAGACGCTCGAAGATTTTCTCGCGGGTGATCTCGGCGGCCAACGCGCGGATCGGCGCTTCGGAAATCTGATCCTCAGGATAGAGCCACGGGCCAGCGGGCATGAGCGCCCCGAGATGCTCCTTCAGCAACGCCAACCCGTCGCCCGTCGTGGCCGAAACCATGAAAGTCTCGGCAAAGGCGAGCCTTTGATTCGCCGTCGCGGCGAGTTCCAGAAGCTGCGGCCGCGCGACGAGATCGATCTTGTTCAGGATCAGAACCCGCTTCGCCTTGACGTTTTCGAGCGCGCGCAAAATCTCCATGACCTCGTCGTCGAGGCCCTTGCGCGCATCGACAAGCAGGGCCACGACATCAGCGTCCGCCGCCCCGCCCCAGGCCGACGCCACCATGGCGCGGTCGAGCCGCCGGCGCGGTGCGAAAATTCCCGGCGTATCGACGAAAATGATCTGCGCCTCGCCTTGCAAGCGCGATGCCGCGTACGAGCGTGCGCGTCGTCTGCACCTTGCGTGAGACGATCGAGACTTTGGCGCCGACGAGCGCGTTGAGCAGCGTCGATTTGCCGGCATTCGGCGCGCCGATCAGCGCGACAAAGCCGCAGCGGTGTTGTGCACTCTCAGCCTCGCTCACTATCGATCCCTTCGCGGGTGAGAAAAGCCTGCGCCGCCGCCTGCTCTGCGGCGCGTTTGGAACTGCCCTTGGCATCCGCGGGCGCGAAACCCGTGACCACGACCGCCACCGTGAATTCCGGCGCGTGATGCGGCCCGGTACGGGCGGTCTCGCGATAGGCTGGCGTTTCGAGGCCGCGCGCTTGCGCCCATTCCTGCAAGGCGGTTTTCGGATCGCGCAACGGCCGCCGCGGCGCCCGCATCCGCGGCCCGAAGACCGGGACGATGACGGCCTTCGCCGCCGCATAGCCCGCGTCGAGAAACACCGCGCCGATGAGCGATTCGCAGACATCGGCGAGGATGGCTTCCTTGGCGCTCGTACCCGCCTGCCGCTCGCCTTCGCCGAGCCGTACATGCGCCTCGACACCCCATTCGCGGGCGACTTCAGCGCAGCTCTCGCGCCGCACGAGGTCCGCGAGCCGGCGCGACAACTCCCCCTCCTCCGCAGCGGCGAAATTCTCGAAGAGCATTTCCGCGACGACAAGGCCGAGGACGCGGTCGCCGAGGAATTCGAGCCGCTGATAGGTCTCGCTGCGTGTCGGCGCCGCGCTGATATGTGTCAGCGCCGCCTGAGCGAGATCGCGGTTCAAGAACGTATGCCCGATGCTGGCCTCGAGCGCGCCGAGATCGCTTGGCTTCGGCGCCATCATCTTACGGGTTTGAACAGCCGGTCCCAGCGCACTGTCCAAGGCCATTCCCAGACCGCCCAGACCGGCGCGTCGGGCCGAACGGAGAAGAAAATCATCTCGGCGCGGCCCACGAGATCTTGCGACGGAACATAGCCGACGCCGCCCTGATCCGGCGGGACGCGGCTGTCGGTCGAATTATCGCGATTGTCGCCCATCATGAAATAATTGTCCGGCGGTACTTTGTAGACGCCGGTATTGTCGTAGAAGCCCGTATCGCCCTCGATCTCGATGATCGTATGCGAGACGCCGCCAGGCAAAGTCTCCTTATAGGTCGCGACGTCGCGCAGATGGCCGAAGAGATCCTCGGTCCGCACCTTGGCGATCGGCTCGCGCGGCACTTCCTGATCATTGATGTAAAGACGGCCATCCTTCATCTGGATCGTATCGCCCGGAAGACCGATCACCCGCTTGATGTAATCGGTCTGGCCGTCGCGCGGCAGCTTGAAGACGACGACGTCGCCGCGCTTCGGCGGCGAGGAGAAGATGCGGCCCTGAAAGAGCGGCGGGCTGAACGGCAGCGAATGGTTCGAATAGCCATAGGCATATTTGGAGACGAAGAGAAAATCGCCGATCAGCAAAGTCGGGATCATCGAGCCGGACGGAATGTTGAAAGGCTGAAACAGCAGCGTGCGCACGACCAGCGCGATCAAACCGGCCTGGATGATGACCTTGAAAAACTCGCCGAATGTTCCGCCCTTCTTGCCTTGCTCCATCGCTCCGTAGCCTTTTTCGTCCGTCGTCGTCATTGGGCGGTTTCTTTCATCTGCGCGCTCTCGCCGATGCGAACCCGCGAGAGGCTGGGCTCCTTAGCATGCGCCCGGAAGGGGGTGAAGTGTCGGTTTCGTTATCATCGCGGGAGGGCACGCCCTATCCCGCGCGAGGGCTGGCAGGCAATCAGGGCGGTTCCGTGTTCGCGCCCAAATTTTTCACCGCTTCGATGATCACCTGGGCTTGGGCAAAGGGATATTCATCGGTCAAAGTCAAATGGATAACAGCTTCGTGACCCGCCGGGACGAGGAGCGCGAGCCGCGTCGCCGCCGCCCCCGAAAGCAGAAGGCTCGGCTTGCCCGAGGGAAGATTGACAACACCCATGTCGCGCCAGAAGACGCCGCGCGCGAGCCCCGTCCCCAGGGCCTTGGCGCAAGCCTCCTTGGCGGCGAACCGCTTGGCGTAGGAGGCGGCCCGAGCCGCGCGTCCATCCGATTTGTCGCGCTCGACCTCGGTAAAACAGCGCAGCACGAAGCGCTCGCCGTGTTTCGTCAAAATCTCCTCGATCCGGCGAATGTCGCAAAGATCGATGCCAAACCCGAGGATCATGACGCTCGCGCCTCGGCGCGCCCGATCGCCATGGCGGCGCGCATCTTCTCGATCGCCGCAGGCAGGCCGATGAAAATCGCCTCCGCAATCAGGAAGTGGCCGATATTAAGCTCGACCACCTGCGGCAGCGTTGCGATCTGCCGCGCCGTCCCATAGTCAAGCCCATGCCCGGCGTGACATTCGATGCCAAGCGCGGCGGCCTTTTCGGCAGCGCGTTTCAGCCGTGCGAATTCCGCCGTGGCCTTTTCGCCGGCGCCATCGGCCACGGCGTTGCACCAGGCCCCGGTATGGAGTTCGACCGCCGGTGCGCCAATCGAGCGCGCCGCTTCGATCGCCTCCGCCTCAGGCTCGATGAACAGGGAGACCACGATCCCGGCACGGCTCAATTCGCTGGTGAAGGTGCGCAGATGATCGTGGCCGCCGATGACATCGAGGCCGCCCTCGGTCGTGCGCTCTTCGCGCCGCTCGGGCACGAGGCACGCGGCATGCGGCTGGATCGCCAAGGCAAAATTGAGCATCTCGACCGTGGCGGCCATCTCGAAATTCAGCGGCTTCCTGATGTTGGCTTTGAGCCGCTCGATGTCGTCGTCGCGGATATGACGGCGGTCTTCGCGCAGATGCGCCGTGATGCCGTCAGCGCCCGCCTCAATCGCGACAAGCGCCGCGTGCAATGGGTCTGGCAGCGAGCCGCCGCGCGCGTTCCGCAACGTGGCCACATGATCGATATTGACGCCTAGCCGCAGATGCGAAGCACTCATCCATTCACCCGTTCGACCTTGCTCACGACCGGCTTGGTGCGCAGTTCCGTGATGAGGCCATTCAAATGTTTCAGGTCGGGAACTTCAACGTCGATGATGATTTCGCGAAAGTCGGGCGAGATCGCGTTGAAGGAAATCGTATCGATGTTGGCGCCCATGTCGCCGATCGCCGTCGCGATGATGCCGAGGGTTCCCGGCTCGTTGATGGCGGTGACGAGGATGCGCGCCGGAAACAGATTGCGCTTGCCGGCGTCGAGATCCCAGCGCACATCCAGCCAGAGCTCCGGCTGGTCATCGAAGGCGGTCAGATCTGGCGACTGGATAGGATAGATGGTGATGTGTTCGCCCGGCGTGAGGATGGCGACGATGCGATCGCCGGGGACCGCGCCGCCGTTCGGCGCGAAGCGCACCGGCAGATCGCCGCGCAAGCCATAGATCGGCATCGGCCCGCTTTTGCTTTCACCACGCTCGGGAAATTTGAAGACGAGGCTCGATCCCTTCGGCAAGCCGAACCATCCGGATTCGCTCGGCGGCGGCAGAGGCGGCTGCGGCCCCAGTTTCCGCTCCTCCGAAAAATCGGGATAGACCGCCTTCACCACATCGCCGGAAAAGATCTCGCCGCGCCCGACGGCGGCGAGAACGTCGTCGATGCTGGCGCGCGCCAGCCGCGGCAGGGCACCCTTCAACTTGTCTTCAGTGAAAGGCTTGCCGGCGCGCTCGAAGGCCCGCACCACGATCTGCCGCCCCAGCCCCGTATATTGGGCGCGCACGGCATCGCGGGTGGCGCGGCGGATGGCGGCGCGCGCCTTGCCGGTCATCACCAGACTCTCCCAGACCGGCGGCGGCACCTGCCCTTCGGCGCGGATGATTTCGACCTCGTCGCCATTCACCAGCGGCGCGGCGAGCGGCGCGGCGCGGCCGTTGATCTTGGCGCCGACGCAGGAATTGCCGACCTTGGTGTGAACGGCATAAGCGAAATCGATCGGCGTCGCCCCGCGCGGCAGCGCGATGATCTGTCCTTTCGGCGTGAAGCAGAAGACCTGATCGTGAAAGAGCTCGAGCTTCGTATGCTCAAGAAACTCCTCCGGTGAATCGCCTTCGGCGAGCAGGTCGATCGTGCGTTGCAGCCATTGATAGGCGCGGCTCTCGTGCGCCAGTACCTCCCGGTCGTCAACGCTGCCGTCTTTATAAAGCGCATGCGCGGCGATGCCGTAGCGGGCGATCTCGTGCATCTCGTGCGTACGCACCTGCAGCTCGACACGCTGGCGCCCCGGCCCCACGACGGTGGTATGGATCGAACGATAATCGTTTTCCTTCGGCGTCGAAATATAATCCTTAAAGCGGCCCGGCACGGCCGGCCACTTGGTATGGATAACGCCGACGGCGCGATAACATTCCTCGACCGTGTTCACATAAACACGGAAGCCGAAAATGTCGGACAATTGTTCGAAGGCGACGGATTTGCGCTCCATCTTTCGCCAGACGGAATAAGGCTGCTTCTGGCGCCCTTCGACGGTGGCTTCGATGCCCTGGGCGGACAGGAGATCGCTCAGTTCCTGTTCGACCTTGGCGATGATCTTGCCGTTCTTGCGCTTAAGATCGTTGAGCCTTTTGCCGATCGAGGCGCTGGCGTCCGGCATGAGATGGCGGAACGCCAGATCCTCCAGCTCGTTGCGCATGCTCTGCATGCCCATGCGGCCGGCGAGTGGCGCGTAAATGTCGAGCGTCTCCTGCGCGATTCGCTCGCGCTTTTCCGGCGGCACGAAATGCAGGGTGCGCATATTGTGCAGCCTGTCAGCAAGCTTGACGAGCAGGACGCGCACATCGTCGGCGATGGCAAGCAGCAGCTTGCGGAAATTCTCGGCCTGCACGGCGCGCTTGGAGACGAGATCGAGCCGCTTGAGCTTGGTCAGGCCCTCGACCAGGCGGCCGATCTCCGGCCCAAACAGTTTATCGATTTCTTCTTGGGTGGAATCGGTATCTTCTATCGTGTCATGCAGAACCGCCGCCACGATCGTCGCATCATCGAGCTTGAGGTCGGTGAGAATGGCGGCGACTTCGAGTGGATGCGAAAAATACGGATCGCCGGAAGCCCGCTTCTGGACCCCATGCGCCTTCATCGCGTAGACGTAGGCGCGGTCCAGCAGCTCCTCATCAGCGTGCGGATTGTAGCGCCGGACGCGATCGACGAGCTCATATTGCCGCATCATGGTTCGGGTCGATCCCATGAAGTCACGACGCGGCTACGTCATCGCGGCGCCGCGCTCCTTGCAAAAGCCGACTGTAGCACCCCAAGGCTCAGCACGGCGATCCTCTCAGGCTTCTTAGGGGCGGCAATGCCGGCCCCACCGATCTCGCCCACCGAAACGGCTTAGTCGCCGTCGTCCTCGGTCTCCGCCGGAGGCACCAAGCCTTCCAGGCCGCGCAGGAGATCTTCTTCCGTCATGCGGTCGAACTGCACATCGCCGAGCGCATCGGAAGGCGCCTTGTCGACGGCCGGGGTCAGCGCGGGAACAGCTTCCGCTTCCGGCTCATCGACTTCCACATGCTTCTGAAGCGAGTGGATGAAGTCTTCTTTGAGATCCTCGGGCGTAAGCGTCGCGTCCGCAATTTCGCGCAAAGACACAACCGCGTTCTTGTCGTTGTCGCGATCGACAGTGATCGCGGCGCCGGAGGCGATCATCCGCGCGCGGTGCGCAGCAATCAACACGAGATCAAATCGATTCTCGACCTTATCAATGCAATCTTCAACTGTGACGCGAGCCATAGATCAACTCTCCTTGAATTCGGTTCGTAAGGGTTCAGCTTTTTCACAAAAGACGTAATGTTCTCAACCTGCGGCGCCGGTTGGGTTTTTAGCGCCTCGTTACGCTTGTGTGCGGAAGGTTGCTGGCACCGTTTATATTGTAATTCCAATGTAAATATCAATGGGATGGGGTTGACGCAGAGAATCCGGGGAACCACATCTGGCGATTATGTGCCTGACGTAGGCTAACCGTACTGAACACTCACAAACTTTCCTGCGGCCCGCCGTGTATCTCAAGGGGTTCGAGACGCAGCTGGGACCAGAACAACCAAAAAGTAAGAGACAACGTAAATGGCAGACCAGGAGCGCATTGCGCTATTCATCGACGGCGCAAATCTTTACGCAACCGCCAAATCCCTCGGCTTCGACATCGACTACAAACGCCTGTTGAAAGAATTCCAGAGCCGCGGGAAGCTCGTCCGCGCCTTCTATTATACCGCGTTAGTCGAAGATCAAGAATATTCCTCAATCCGGCCGTTAATTGATTGGCTCGATTACAACGGCTATTCCGTCGTGACGAAACCGACGAAGGAATTCGTCGATTCGCTTGGTCGCCGTAAGGTGAAAGGCAATATGGACATCGAGCTCGCAGTCGATGCCATGGAGATGGCCGAACATCTCGACCACATCGTGCTCTTTTCCGGCGACGGCGATTTCCGTTCGCTGGTCGAAGCGGTGCAGCGCAAGGGCGTCCGCGTTTCCGTCGTTTCGACCAATGCGACGCAGCCCGCCATGGTTGCCGACGAGTTGCGCCGTCAGGCTGACGAGTTCATCGATCTCGTCGGACTTTCCTCGAAGATCGGGCGTGACCCCAACGAGCGTCAGGAACGTGCGCAGAAATTCCATCCCGAGCGCCGGCCGGCCAATGCGGTCACCGCGGGCTACGATGAGGATGTGCTCGACGATTGATCTGGGGCGAATGTGAGCGGCGCGGGACCAGAAATCCACCGTGCAGAGGGACCAGTCGCGCCGGAGCGCGATTGTCCACTGTGTCCGCGCCTCGCAGCTTTCCGCGGAAGGAACCGGGCTGAACATCCTGATTGGTTCAATGCCCCGGTTCCCACCTTTGGCGCGCTTGATGTGCGGCTTCTGATCGTTGGACTTGCGCCCGGCTTGCGGGGGGCCAACCGCACCGGCCGCCCCTTCACCGGCGATTATGCCGGCGATCTGCTCTACACGACCTTGCTGAGCCTCGGCTTCGCTCAGGGCACCTATGGGCAGAGCCGCGACGACGGACTCACGCTCATTGATTGCGCCATCTCCAACGCGGTGCGCTGCGTGCCGCCACAGAACAAGCCGCTGCCGGAGGAAATCACGCGTTGCCGCAGCTTTCTCGCGGCGACGATCGCCGCCATGCCCAATCTCGTCGCGATTCTGGCGCTCGGCCGCATCGCGCATGATTTGGCCGTGCGCACGCTCGGCGGCAAGCTCTCTGCCCATCCCTTTGCGCATGGCCGGCGCCATCGCCTCATCGCTGGTCCGCGCAGCCTCAGCCTCTTCGACAGCTATCATTGCTCGCGCTACAACACGAACACCGGCGTGCTGACCGCGGACATGTTCACCACGCTCTTTGGCGAGGTCCGCGCCTATCTCGATGCGACGGCGCCCGTTCCGGCATAACGCCAGATCCGCAATCTACTGATCCCCGGAATAGGACATGAATTCCAAAAGCGAGCCGTCCGGATCGCGGAAATAGACGCTGATTGCCTCGCCTTTGACGCCGCGCGTTCCGATCGGGCCAAGTTCAATGGGCACGCCCTGCTCCCGCAAATGCGCGATTGCCTCAGCCAACGGCCGCGGCCATTCGAAGCAGAGATCGCTGCCGCCGGGCGCCACTGGTATGCGCGCCACGGCCTTGGGCGTGATGCCCGGCCCATGGCAGTTCAAAAGAAATTCCCCGAACTTGTAGGAAAAGCCGCTCTGCCGCGGCACGACCTCGGCGCCCAGAACATCGCGATAAAACCGGTTGGAGCGTTCCCATTCGGAAACGTGGATGACGCAATGATCGATCTTGAGAGCAAGCATTCGAACTCCGTCCGACAAACCACCGTCATTGCGAGCAAAGCGAAGCAATCCAGGGCAAAAGCTGGATTGCTTCGTCGCTGACGCTTCTCGCAATGACGCCCGCTTTAATTTCGCTCACGCAGAAGGCGGCTCTTCTCGCGATTCCAGTCGCGCTGCTTTTCCGTCTCGCGCTTGTCGTGCAGTTTCTTGCCGCGTCCCAGCGCAAGCTCAATCTTGGCGCGGCCGCGGGCGTTAAAGTAGATCTTTAGCGGCACGAGGGTCATGCCTTCGCGTTCAAGCCCTTTCGCAACGCGGGCGATTTCGCGTGTGTTCAGAAGCAGTTTGCGCTGCCGCTTCGGTGCATGGTTGAAGCGATTGGCCTGCAGATATTCGGGAATCGTCGCGTTGACGAGATAGACTTCGCCCGCCTTGTCGAGGCTTGCGTAGCTCTCGCCGATGGTGGCCTTGCCGGTGCGCAGCGATTTGACCTCCGTCCCGGTCAGGACCATGCCGGCTTCGAAGGTCTCGCCGATCTCATAATCGAACCGGGCGCGGCGGTTGTCCGCCACGACCTTGAAATTGGTCTCTTTCTTCTCAGCCAATGTGGCCGCCCGTCATTTCGGCAGCAGGCCGGCGTGCTGCATCGCCGCCCGCACCGCGGTTTGCGCCGGCGGCGTCGCCGGCAGCATCGGCAGGCGCAATTCGTCGGCGATCTTGCCGAGCAGCGAGAGCGCATATTTCGGCCCCGCCGGGTTGGGATCGACGAACAGAGCCGCATGCAGAGGCGTCAGCCGGTCCTGAATGGCCAGAGCGGTTTTGAAGTCGCCGCTTAGGGCGGCGTCCTGAAAATCGGCGCAGAGCCGCGGCGCGACATTCGAAGTGACCGAAATGCAGCCATCGCCGCCATGCGCCACGACGGCGAGCGCCGTCATGTCCTCGCCCGAGAGCTGGATGAAATCCGGCCCCAGAGCATCGCGTTGCAGCGCCGTGCGCGCCAGATTGCCCGTCGCATCCTTCACGCCGGCGACGTTCTTCAACTCGAACAGCCGCTTCATCGTGTCGATCGAAATATCCACCACCGAGCGCGGCGGGATATTGTAGAGGATGATCGGAATGCCGATCGCATCGTTGATCGCCTTGAAATGCCGGTAAAGCCCTTCCTGCGACGGCTTGTTGTAATAGGGCGAGACGACGAGGACGCCGTCCGCGCCCGTCTTTTCGGCGTGGCGGGCGAGATCGATCGCCTCTTGCGTATTATTGGAGCCCGCGCCAGCGAGGATCGGCACCCGGCCGCGCGCTTCCGCGACGCAGACCTCGACCACGCGCTTATGCTCGTCATGGGACAATGTCGGGCTCTCGCCGGTCGTGCCGACCGGCGCAAGGCCGTGCGTGCCATTGGTGATCTGCCAATCGACCAGGGCGCGATAGGCGCCCTCGTCGAATTGCCCCGCCGCGAATGGCGTCACCAACGCCGTGATCGAGCCCTTGAAAGCGGCCTTCTTGGCCATTTTGGCCATTCCTTCTGTCTTGACTGCCTTAGTTTTGCACCTGTCTCTACCGACAATTACATCGTCAAGTCCATGTGCGTGTTGCCGCCGGCGCGCGCAAGAGCCGAACAGCCGGTGGCGAAAGTTGGCAAGTTATTGATTTGAAATGCGCTGAGGCTTTGGGGGTCGGGGGCGCATCGATTTTCCGCCAAGGCGGAAAGGTTGACGTTTGTTAACGAATCGACCGGCAGAATGGAAGAATCGCCATGATTTTTCTGTCTCCGGGATTTAGCAAACGCAAGGTTCGAGAGGCTTACATGGCTGCTCGGCGCCAAGCGCTTCGTTTTCCATGGGTGGTTTGCGGACTGGGCCTTGGCCTTACCGCTATCAGCCTTACCTGGATTGTTCTGCCGGAGCCCGATTTCGACGGCACCGCGCCGGCCCGCGCCCATATGGTCTCCTGGTTCGGCTCGTTGCTGAACGAGGCCATGGCGGGGCTCGAACAATTTGCCGAATCCGGCCGTGCGCACGGGCCGGAGACAGCACGGCGGGAAAGCCCGCCCCTCCCGCCAATCGATATCGGCCAGCAGCTCGGCCTCGACCTCACCGGCCTGCGCGAGGCGCTTCCCTATTATAAGGCCGGCGATCTGACGCAGGGCGACGCCCAGGCCACGCGCGTCACCGATCCGATCGTCCGCACCGCGCTCGAATGGGTCGCGCTGCGCAATTCGCGCGATGCGGGGCAAGACCGCTTCCACGCCTTTCTCATTGCGCATCCCGATTGGCCGGCGCGCGATTTCCTTGTCCGGCGGATCGAAACCGGCTTTTACCAGAACCATTCCGACCCGGTCCTGATCGACAATTTCTTCGCCACGCGCCAACCGCAGACTGCGCTCGGCAAACTGGCGGAGGCCCGCGCCCTGCGCGAGCAGGGCAAGGACGCCGAAGCGCAGGCGCTGGTGCGCGATGTCTGGCGCCATTCCGATCTGATGGCGTCGCTCGAAGCGCATGTGCGCAGCGAATTCGGCGCCTATCTCAGCGCGGCGGATTATAAGGCGCGCGCGGACCGCCTGCTCTATGAGGAAGACAATGCGGGCGGCCTGCGCAATGCCGTGCTCGCAGGGCCGGACGAAGTCGTCCTGGCGCGCCTGCTCGCTGCCACGAACGACGATACGACAACCGACGCGATGTTCGACGCCGTGCCGCCGGACCTGCGGCACGATCCGGCTTTCCTCTACGCCCGAATCCACAAGCTGCGGCATGAGGACAAGATCGTTCAGGCGGCCGCGCTCATGCTCGCCGCGCCACGCGATCCCGCCGTGCTGATCGACGGCGATGCTTGGTGGATCGAGCGGCGGCTTTTGGCCCGCAAGCTGCTCGATGCCGGCGATCCGGCGACCGCTTATGAAATCTGCAACGAACAGGCGGCGGAATCGAACGAAACCCGCATCGACGCCGAATTCCATACCGGCTGGATCGCCCTGCGTTTCCTCAACGATCCGGTGCGGGCCGCGCATCATTTCGCCATCGCGGCCAGTCTTGCGCAAACGCCGATCTCTATCGCAAGGATTTCCTATTGGCAGGGCCGCGCGGCCGAAATCTCCCAGACCGACGATGCCGATTTGCGGGCCAAAGCCTTCTACGAGAAAGCGGCGGAAAGGGCATCGACCTACTATGGCCAGCTCGCGCGCGCGCGGCTCGGCCTGCGCACGATCGCGCTGCGGAGCCTCCCGGCGCCGGTGCCGCCGCGCTCGCAGCGCGACGAAGCCGTGCGCATCGTCGAACTTTTCTTCGCCATCGGCGAGAAGGATCTCGCCATGGCGCTGGCAAGCAGCGCCGCCGACCATTTGACCAACCCGCCACAGATCGCCGCTCTGGCCGAGGTCGTCGCCGCTCAGCACAACGCGCACGATTCCCTCATCATCGGCAAAGAGCTGGCTCAGCGCGGCATATCGATCGATGCCCTCGCCTACCCGACCTATGGCATCCCGGCCTATACGCCGGTCGCGGATTCGGCGCCGCCGGCCATCGTCTATGCCATCGCCCGGCAAGAAAGCGCCTTCGATGCGCATGCCGTCTCCTCCGCCGGGGCGCGCGGGCTGATGCAGATGATCCTCTCGACCGCCAAGCGCACCGCCGAGCGGGTGAAGATGGATTTCGATGCAGGACGATTGCTGAGCGACGCCGCCTTCAGCGCCAAGCTTGGCGCGGCGCATCTCGGCGAGCTGTTCGAGGAGCAGCGCGGCTCGCCGATCCTCGTTTTCGCCGCCTATAACGCCGGCGGCCGGCATGTGAAGGAATGGATCGATGCCTACGGCGATCCGCGCACGCCGGGCGTCGATCCGATCGATTGGGTCGAGCGCATCCCCTTCACCGAAACACGCAACTACGTGCAGCGCGTGATGGAGAACTGGGCGATGTACCGGGCGAGCTTCGCGGCGCTCGATGAGGCCAAAGCCGAGACGGCGAAGAGCGTGGCGGCGAAAGCCGGCGCCGCCAAGGCCGCGCCGCAAACCGATGTCGCCCTCGGCGATCCGGCGAAGCTCTGAAGCGGAGCAGATAACCGGCCGACGCTCAAGTTCTCAACGGCGAAGAGTATGGTAGAAAGGGCTTCCCGCCCTCTGCCAACCTGGTTTCGCACTATATGGCTCGCACGACTTACGCCGATCGGTTTGTCAGCGCACCGGACGGCCTGCGGCTGCATTTGCGCGATTACGGCAGCCCGCTCGATCCCGGTTTGCCTGTCGTCTGCCTGCCGGGCCTCGCCCGCAACGCCGCTGATTTTGGGCCGCTGGCGGAGGCGTTGGCTGGGGGCGCGGCCAGGCAGAAGCGGCGCGTCGTCGCCCTCGATTATCGCGGCCGCGGCGAATCCGCTTATGATCCCGACTGGCGCCATTATGACGTGCCCGTCGAAAGCGCCGATATTCTCGCACAACTCGCCGCGGTCGAAATTCACGAAGCGATCTTCGTCGGCACCTCGCGCGGCGGCCTGCATATCGCTGTGCTCGCGGCAGCCCGCCCGGCCCTGGTGCGCGGCGCCGTGCTCAACGATTTCGGTCCGGTAATTGAACTGCAGGGTCTTACCCGCATCCGCCAATATCTGCGCCATCCGGCCGCGCCGAATTCACTCGCCGACGGAATGGATTACATCCGCAAGATGATGAGCGCGCATTTCACCGCGCTGAGCGAAGCTGAAATTGAGGCTTATGCCCGCGCGTCGTTTCAGAAGGCTGACGGCACGTTCGGCGCAACCTTCGATCCGAACCTGGTGAAGCCTCTCGAGGCCCTGCGTCTCGATACGCCTCTGCCCGAGCTCTGGGGTCTTTTTGCGAGCCTTGCCGATGTGCCTCTACTCGCTATCCGTGGCAGCAATTCCGACCTTCTCTCGCCGGAGACTTTCGTCGAAATGACCAGGCGCCACAAGAATTGCGCGACCTATGTGGTTGAGGGACAAGGCCACCCGCCGCTGCTCAGGGATGCTGCCGCGATTGCCCGCGTCAGCGCCTTCGTGGCCGAGGCGGAACTGGCCTAGGCGGGAAAACACCGCCTCCGAACAGTGCTTGCGCCTTGCCATCGGGCCGGGCCTCGGGCATATGGTCCCCACCGCTGGAGACGTGGCCGAGAGGCTGAAGGCGGCGGTTTGCTAAACCGTTATAGGGTTGTAAAGCCCTATCGAGGGTTCGAATCCCTCCGTCTCCGCCATTATAGCAGCGAAATAGATAACCCTCTCGGACTCAAAATGATCTCACGGATCATATTTGGCGAAGGCTAAGAAATAGCCTCCTTGTTGTCGCTACGTCACAGGCGAACAAAATCGACTTTTCCGATCCTTACGGCGCTAGGCGTACAACCCGGGCGCGCGTAAATTCGCCGCCTATTTTTAAAATGTTAGGGGCGAAAAATGCTTCGCAGCATGATCATTTCCTCGGCTGCGCTTGTCGCAATTTCGGCTGCCGCCGCCGCCGCCGATCTGCCCAGCACCAAGGGTGAGCCGGCCTATGTTCCGCCCCCGCCGGCTTTTTCCTGGACCGGGTTCTATGTCGGCGTGAACGCTGGTGGCGCATGGGGAAATCTCGATCCGCGAACCTCCACGGTGTATTCCGACGAGGGCTATTTTGCCGAAACAAGCGCCGCGGCTGTTAATGCGGTCGGCCAGCCGGCCGGACGGGCCAGTGGTTTCACGGGCGGCGGTCAAATTGGCTACAATTGGCAATTAAACAGCGTTGTCATCGGTCTAGAAACCGATTTCGATTACCTGCACGCCCACGCGAACGAGAGCGCTAGCGCCGTTTATCCTGATTATGCGCCCTCCGTATTTAACGTAAGCACTTCATCGACAGTCGACTGGCTTTGGACGCTGCGTCCGCGCCTTGGCTTCTTGGTCGTGCCAAATCTTCTTGTCTATGCGACGGGTGGCCTCGCGCTTTCGGAGGCCCACTCCAGCTTCCAGTTTACGGACGATTATTTCGGAGGCGCGTCAGCATCGGGAGGATTGTCCGGTACACGCGTCGGCTGGACTGTCGGCGGCGGTATCGAATATGCGCTCACACAAAACTGGTCGATCAAAGCAGAGTATCTATACGCCGACCTTGGGCGCAGAACAATCGACAGCAATAATTTGACGTGGGAGGGCGACTCCTACCCGGCCACTGTCTTCACACACAGCGTCGATCCCCGGATCAACATCGCGCGAGTAGGCGTGAACTACAAATTTGACTTCCTCGCGCCGCCAGCGCCGGTCGTCGCGAAATACTGACCCGCGTTAGCGCAATGATTTAGGCGGCGGCTTCGGCCGCCGTTTTTTGTCTGCCCCGCTTCCGGCCTCGACGGCCGTGGCGAGAGGGTAGGAAGATCGAAAGCGTGCGCTAGCCGAGGCTGGGGGCGAGTTCGTCTTTAAAGGCAAGGATGACGGCGCCGGCGTCTGCCTCAAGATCCATGAAACCGCCGCCGATTTATCGCGCCAGATTGCGGCGCTAGAGGCTCATCTAGCAAAATACGGAAGCCGAGCCACCGAAGACGCCTGCAGGCGGCGTGCTGCGGCTTGAGCGCGGAAGCCGTTGGTTTCGGCCAGAACTGTTCGTCGACATGCTTCTCAGCGCCGAACGGTGCCCTTGTGAACAGCGCAGGCGCGACTAGAATGATCGCCGGAAGCATCTTCTCCCTTATCGACGGAGGGGCCCGTGCTGAAGGTTGCCGGCGGCTATATAGCCTCGATACTCTTAACCTGCGGGCTACTCGGGCACACTTGTGACTCTGCTTCGGCCTCTGTTCAAATCGTGGGCCAAGTCCAAGCGGGCGGTGGTTCTGTCGCAAGCTCGACGGTGACGCTATGGGCCGCAAGCGCGGGTGCCCCCAAGCAGTTGGCTCAAACGAAATCCGCGGCTGATGGCCGTTTTGAGATTGGGACCGACGAGACCCCCGACAAAGACGCCGTATTGTATTTGGTTGCCAAAGGTGGCGTAGCCACGATCAACAAGGATAGCGGCGACAATCCCGCCATTGCTTTGCTGGCCGTTTTGGGAGACCAGCCACCGACCAAGGTCGTTGTCAATGAGTTCACAACGATCGCGTCGGTGTGGACAAACGCGCAGTTCTTGGATGCCGCCGGCATCAAGGGTCACGCGCTTGGCCTGCGCATCGCCGCCGGAAATGTTCCGAACTTCGTCGATCTTGAGACCGGCGGCTATGGGGGGATGATACAGGACGCACTCAACAGCACGCAGACTCCCACGATGGCAAACTTCGCGACACTCGCGAACGTCATGGCAGGATGCGCCACGCGGGTTAAAGCCGATGCGTGCAGCAGTCTTTTCGCCGCCGCGACCGGGCGGGACGGCAAGGTGCCGGCTGATACGCTCGCTGCCGCACTCTCGATCGCGCACAATGCGGGATACAAGCCGGAGCGCGTCTTTGCTTTGCTCGACGCCTTTTATCCAGTGCCCGAAGGCAAGAAGCTGCGCGCTGTGCCGTTCATGCCTTATCTGAGCTTCGCGCCTGGCGCGTGGGTCCTTCCGCTTAAGTTTGCCGGCGGTGGTATCGAAGGCGGGGCGAAAGTGATGTTCGATAGTAAAGGCAACGCTTGGGTTGGTGCGAATTTCATTGTCGGCGGCCAGGGTGGCGATGCCTTGTGGGATGGGAACATGTCGGAATTCGCTCCGAACGGCCGCGCGCTTTCCCCCATGACCACTGGCTTTACCGGGGGCGGGCTGCTCGGACCCGGATTTGGAACCGCGATCGATGCGAACGACCGCGTATGGATGGACAGCACGAGCGGCCAAACAATCTCTCTGTTCGACAACGCCGGTAAACCTCTCTCGCCGCCAGAGGGTTACAATTTTGGCGGTAAGCTCGGCGCGATGCAGGGTATTATTGTTACGCCGACAGGCGATGTATGGGCGCTCGACTTCGGTGACGACAAGGTCGTTTACATGCCGGGCGGCGATCCGGCCAAGGTAAAATTCTACTGCCAGTCGACCGACGGTAAGCCTAACAAGGATAGCGCCTGCAAGCTAAATGGTCCGTTCGGTCTCGCGATCGATCAGCAGGACCGCATTTGGATCACTAACGCTATTGGCGACACGGTCACTCGGTTTCCGGCGAGCGATCCGGGCAAGATCGAGATGTTTCGGACAGGCGGCGGCAGCGGCAAGGGTATCGCGATTGATAGCCAAGGCAATGCATGGATCGCCAACACCGCGGGATCCGGCCTAAGTCTCGAGACGAAGGCGCGTCTGATTTACCTTAAACTGTCAGGTGCAACGCTCACGGCCATCGACAAAGTCGTTCTTCAAGACTTGCTCGATCATCCCGGCTTGGGGAGCGTGTCGATGCTGCGCCCGGACGGTAGCCCTGCACCGGGATCGCCGTTCAACCCAGGTAGTATCTGGGGCGCTTGGGCCGTATCGATCGACGGTAACGACCACGTCTGGATTTCCAATTTCGCACCCGGAGGTGGCCTGACAGAGCTTTGCGGCGCGCGGATCGAGACCTGCCCGCCCGGAATGAAGACCGGCGACGCCATTTCGCCGCCTGGCGGCTATAAAGGTGGGGGGATGCAAATGCTGGTTGATGCTTCTATTGATCCCGCCGGCGATGTCTGGGCTTCCAACAACTGGCAAGACCCCGCCTCTTGTTACGGCAAAACAGCCGATGAGGGCTTGTCTACCCGGTGCGGTGGCCAAGGAATCGTCGTGTTCTACGGCATCGCCAAGCCCGTGCGCGCGCCGCAGATCGGACCCGCGCAAGCGCCGTAGCGGTCGCTTGTGTTTCGGAAATGGCCTGACGCCAATGCGCGACAGGGCGTCAGGCCGGCGAGACTGCAATTTGCAGTGACGGATCGCACTCATTCTCGCATCACCATGCCGGGACGTGCTCGCATCATGGTGGCGTCGCGGAATGGGAGTGAATAGCTGCTTGCCAAGGCTTCGCGCAAGACGGGAGGAATGAACCATGAGTCCCTTGCTAACATCGCTGATCGTGTTCGCATGCGTTCTATGCGGGACTTTTTTTGGATTGTTTCTCCGCAAGATGTTGCCAGAGGACCATCTAAGCGGGGCAACCAAGGATGTCGTGCGGCTCGGTACAGGGCTGATCGGGACCATCGCCGGTCTAGTGCTTGGATTGCTGATCGGTTCTGCCAATAGCACTTACGGTACTCAGAGCACCCAAGTCCAACAGCTAACTGCCAATATTGTTGTTCTTGATCGCATCCTCGCCGAGTACGGGCCGGATGCAGATTTGGCCCGTAAGCTGCTGCGTCGCACGGTCACCGTTATGGCGAATTGCATTTGGCAAGAGAACGGTCTTGGTGCCGGCAAAGCGGAGCCGTTCGAGGCGAGCGCGGCGGGCCTGCAATTCTACGATGAGATTCTGAAGCTGTCGCCACGGAACGAAACGCAGCGTTCTCTCCAAACCAGGGCCATAGACGCTGCTCAAGATCTAACGAAGACACGCTTGCTGTTATTTGCGGAGGCCGGAAGAACAATCCCTGCGCCTTTCCTTGTGATCTTGGTGTCCTGGCTTGCAATCATATTTGCAAGCTTCAGCCTCTTCGCGGACAACAATGCCACCGCCATTGGTGCTCTTGCTATTTTTGCGTTTTCGGCGTCAGCCTCGATCTTTCTGATTCTGGAGCTAAGTCAGCCGTTCACCGGCTTGATGATGATCTCTAGCGCCCCCCTGCGAAGCGCGCTTGCCCCTCTCAGCCAATAGTCTAGACTTCACGCCGCTACGAGACGCTGCGATGAATACGCAACCCGGTATCATGACTTTGCTGGGCATCGCTGCCAGCGTAAGCCTGCTCTCAGGCTGGCGGCTCTATCTGTGCATTCTTGCGACCGGCCTTGCGATGCACTGGCACGTGCTGCCATTGCCCGAGCATCTGCAGGCCCTGCGCGTGCTGGACAACCCGTGGGTCATGGGCGCCGCCGGGTTAGCGACGCTGTGCGAGTTCTTTGCTGACAAGGTGCCGTTGCTCGATACAATCTGGGATACGGTTCACACCGTGATCCGACCGCTCGGCGGAGCCCTGTTGGCGACCGCCATCGTCGATCCATCCGATCCAAGGATGCAGGTGATTGCTTTCATACTTGGGGGCGGCGGCGCGCTGCTGGCCCATAGCGGCAAAGCCGGAGCACGCGCGCTCGTCAACGTGAGCCCGGAGCCCTTCAGCAACATCGCCCTTTCCACAACCGAGGACGTCGCCACCAGCGGGTTGCTCTACGTGGTCTATGCCTACCCCTATGTTTCGGGCGCGGTTGCGGTTGGCCTGCTCTTCATAACGGGTGGCATGCTATTCGTGGCGTGGAGGACGGTTGGTCGTCTCTTTCGGCGTAAACCGGCCGACGCCAAAGATGCGCAATCGACCTGACGCACAGAAAGAGACACATGCGATTCCTAAACATTGCCTGGCTCGGTTTGGCGACCCTTGCGTTGGTGCTGGCGGCATACCTCTTCCGTTATCAGATCGTGGAGACACAGAATTTCGTGGTCGTCCTCGACCGCTGGACCGGCACCGTAAGCCATTGCGCGGCGGCCTATTGCGGAAGCAATCGTGCCAATTGAGGTCGGTGAAACCACGCGGCGCATAGCGTTGAGCGCTTCAGGCGCTCAACCTGACGGCACAAACTTTTCGTTGCGACTCTCTGGCCCGGTAATCGTCTTCGATATTTCTACGGGCATGGAGCTATCGGTGACAACGACGTCGAAGTTCGAAAACACGTCGAGCTGAAACTGTCGCCAGGCATGCAAATCGCTGCCGTTGAAGGTCGCCAGTATCTTACCATCGTCGCCGGTGACACGTACTTCGCCGTCGATGAGTCTGACAGGATTCGTCGCATCGGGCATCATTCGTGATACTCCGTGATATCGAAACCGGTCTCACATACTATCTCGCAACCCACTCAAAGGCGACTGGTCAAAGCGATTCCCGAATGGCTACAGCTTTGATGTCGATTACCGGACGGGTCATGAGATTCATCGAAAACAGGTCGCGAGCGGCGGCCACCAGCCAGTGCATCGAGGGAAGACAGTGATCATCACACAACGTGAATCGCGCACGCTCGCGAAGGGCCCCGCCGACTATTTCACCGGCGCCGTGACCATTGAGCCGCTTATTCAAGCGCCGGCGCCGGCAACCGTCCGTGCGGCGAGCGTGACGTTCGAGCCGGGCGCCCGCACCGCCTGGCATACGCACCCGCTTGGCCAGACATTGATCGTTACGGCTGGCCTGGGATGGACGCAACGCGAGGGCGGCCCAATCGAGGAGATTCGTCCCGGTGATGTCATCTGGTTCGCGCCCGGCGAGAAGCACTGGCACGGCGCCGCGCCGGCCAGCGCGATGACCCATATCGCCATCCAGGAAGCGCTCGACGGCGAAGTCGTCACCTGGATGGAACACGTAAGCGAAGCGCAATATCGGAGATGATCGCCCCTCTATTGCCAAGCTGAAACGCAAATGGCGCCCGAGTTTGAAGACCCGGACGCCATCCTTATTTATGCATCTGACGCTTCTTACTGGTAGATGCGGAAGGTCGAGAGCATGCCGCCCTGCGGGATCATGGCAAGGCCAGTGGCCTTGGTCATGGCCGTCGCGCCGATCGCACCGAACTTGTCGCTCAGGTCGAGGCCGGCCGTGACGGGCAGACCAATCCAGCCGCCGATACCGGAGAGCACGGACACATATTGCTTGCCCTGGACCTCGTAGGTGATCGGATTGCCGAGGATGCCCGAGCCGAGCTTGCGCTGCCACAGGATTTCGCCGGTCTTGCGATCGACGGCGCGGAAGTCACCGCCAAGGCTGCCGTAGAACACGAGACCACCAGCGGTATTCAGCGAACCACCCCAGTTCGGATACGGATCCGGGATGTCCCAATCGGCCTTGCCCGTCAGCACGTCGAACTTCTTGAGACGGCCGGTCACGCCGGGCTTCTCAGGATACATATAGACGTTCGAGAAGACATAGACCGTGCCCTGCTGCTGGTAGGCCCGGGTCTGCGGGTTGTCTTCCATGCACCAGTTGTTGGTTGGCACGTAGAACTTCGACGGATCGCTCGGATCGACCGAGGCCGGCTGCTGATCCTTGCCGCCCATCGCCGACGGGCAAGCCTGGGTATTGCGACCGACTTCGAGCGGCGAATGCTCCGGCACCTTGATCGGGCGGCCCGTCTTCAAATCGTACTTCTCGGCCCAGTTCGCCGTCACATATTTGTGGACGCGCAGCAGCGTGCCGTCGGTACGATCAAGGACGAAAACAAAACCGTTACGATCGAAATGGACGAGAGCCTTGCGCGGCTTGCCATCGACGTTCGGCATGTCGACGAGAATCATCTCGTTGATGCCGTCATAGTCCCACTGGTCGAAGGGGGTCATCTGGATAAGCCCAGACCGCTTCGCCGGTGTCCGCCTTGCGGGCGAAAATGGTCAGCGACCACTTGTTGTCCCACTTGCCGGAGTTGCAGCCCGCCTGGGTCAGAGGCTTCTCGCCGCAGCGATAGCCGGGGCTCCACAGGCCGGGATTGCCGGTGCCGTAATAGACATACTTCAGCTCGGGATCATAGCTGTACCAGCCCCAGGCCGCACCGCCGCCGATCTTGTAATTGTTGTCGTCGGGGAAGGTATGGACGCCGAGATCGCCGGTCCGGCCATATTCCGGATGCGCCTTGTTGGTGTCCGCGGTGATGCCGACGTCTGCGTCCGGGCCGGTGCTGTATTTCTTCCACAGCAGCTTGCCGGTCGCGAGGTCATAGGCCATGAACGCGCCGCGGGCGGCGAATTCGTCACCGCCGAAGCCGACGAAGACCTTGCCATCGGCAATGAGCGGAGCCGGCGTGCCGTCTTCGCCCTTGTCCGGGTAGTTGTTCTTGACGACCCAGGCCTCTTTGCCGGTCTTGGCGTCGAGCGCGATCAGCCAGCCGTCGAGAGTCAGGTAGACGATCTTGCCATCGCCATAGGAGCCACCGCGGTTGACGGTGTCGCAGCAGGCGCGCGGAACAGCCGACTCGTCGCGATCGGTCTTCTTGACGTAGTTCCAGATCTCCTTCGGATAATCCGGGTCCGAGAGGTCGAGCGCCTGAACGATGTTGGGCCACGCACTGAAGAGGAACAGCGTCGGCTTGCCATCGACATCGACGACGAGCGGCTGACCTTCGTGACCGCGCAGAGCGCCGGTCGATTGATCCCAGGCGAGCTGCAGATGCTTAACGTTTAGCGTATTGATCTGCTTCAGGTCGCTATGGCGGGTGAGCGCCAGATCGTGCCCGGGGGCCGGCCAGAGTGAAGGATTCTTCGCGAGCGTCAGCGCATCTTCTGCATTGGACGCCCCGGCATATAACCAAGCACCGCATAGTCCGGCACAGATGGATAACGCCATTCCAAATTTCATTCCAATTCTCCATACGAACGATATGCGCCTTGACAACAAACACGCTTCCTATTCGCCGCACCTTGGGGGATGCGCGAGGAAGCATGGCCAAGAATCGGAGAAGGTGAGTCGCGAAAGCCAGCCGGCCTTCTCGACCCTTTTGCGAAAGCTAATTTTGTCAGCGACCGAAGGCCTTAAGTCGGCCCGGATCGAAGCGGCATCGCTTTGTCCTTGTCCCGGAATATGATTGGAACGATCGGGAAATCTACAGGAATAATTCCCGTTAAACTCGGGATACTGATCGCTGCCGGAACAAAATCACGAGGAGTCTGACGTTATTGCGGCCTCACGCCTCGATGACGACCTTGAGCGCCTGCGTGCTCGCGGCGTTGCCGAACGTCTCATAGGCATCGAGGATGCGATCGAGCTTGAACCGATGCGTGATGAGCTTCTTCGGATCGAGTTTCCCCGAGGCCACGGTTTTCAGCAGCATAGGCGTCGTCACCGTATCGACGAGCCGGGTCGTGATGCTGATATTCTGCGACCAGAGCTTCTCGAGGTGCAGATCGACCTTGACGCCATGCACGCCAATGTTCGCGATCGTACCGCCCGGCGCGATAATGTCCTCGCAAGTGATGAACGAGGCCGGCACGCCCACGGCCTCGATGGCCGTATCGACCCCCCTGTTTTCGGTGAGCTTCATGACCGTCGCGACGGGATCGGTCTGCGACGCATTGATGGTCGCGGTCGCGCCGAATTGCCTGGCGATCCCCAAACGATTGTCGTCGAGGTCAATCACAATGATGTCGGCGGGAGAATAGAATTGCGCGGTCAAGAGCGCCGCGAGCCCGATGGGCCCCGCACCGACAATCGCCACCGAGCTTCCGGGCGCGACTTTTCCGTTGAGAACACCGCATTCGAATCCCGTCGGAAGAATGTCGCTCAACATCACGAGCGCCTCTTCGTCGAGATTTTCCGGCAGCCGGTAGAGGCTCGTATCGGCATGCGGGATGCGCACATATTCCGCCTGCGTACCGTCAATCACATTACCGAGGATCCAGCCGCCGCTCGTGCAATGCGAATACATGCCGCGGCGGCAATATTCGCAGCGTCCGCAGGCGGTGATACACGAAATCAGAACGCGATCGCCCTTTCGGAATGTCGTCACGCCAGAACCCACCTCGGCGATGACACCAGTTCCTTCGTGGCCGAGAATCCGCCCCGACGCGCAGGTCGGCACATCGCCCTTCAAGATGTGCAGGTCGGTCCCGCAGATCGTCGTCTTCACGATCTTCACGATCGCATCGGTCGGGGACCTGATCTCGGGCTTCGGCCGCTCTTCCAACGCCTTGCGGCCGGGGCCTTCATAAACGAGCGCCTTCACGACTCGACCTCCTGAATATTCTCAATCGCACGCAACTCCTAATCCGCAACCGGATTGCCGTGCCTTGATTTGAGTTCAGGCCGGTGAGCGCGTTCTTCCCGGAGTGATCTAGATCAATGAAAATTGCGGTTCTGATGCCTAGCTTTCTCTCCAATTAACTCTGGAAATCATTTTCGCGGCAAATCTCGAAGCCTAAGCCCGGAGGGGTCGCCCTCATGAAAATCCGTGATCTTCAACTCCCCAATCTGGGGCTCGGCGCCACCTTGCGGCTGCCGGATTCGCCCAAAGGCATAATTGTTTTCGCACATGGCAGCGGCTCAAGCCGGTTCAGCCCCCGTAACGCCGCCGTCGCGGAGACCTTGAACAGAGCCGGCTTTGCCACGCTTCTGCTCGATCTGCTGCTTCCAGCCGAAGAAGCCGACCGTAACAATGTCTTCGATATTTCGCTCCTTGCCGATCGGCTGATTTTCGCGGTCACGTGGATCGACCGGCAGCCGGAGCTTTCCTATCTGCCGCTCGGTTTCTTTGGCGCAAGCACCGGCGCAGCAGCCGCGATCGTCGCGGCGGCGCAACTGGGCAAACGTGTCGGCGCGGTCGTTTCGCGCGGCGGCCGGCCGGACCTTGCAGAGCGAGCGCTCGACTCGGTCACCGCACCGATATTGCTCATTGTCGGGGGTGCCGATCATGTCGTCCTCAGCCTCAACGAAAAAGCCTTCGACCGATTGCGTGCACCGAAGGCGCTGCGCATTGTCCCAGGTGCAACGCACCTCTTCGAAGAGCCTGGCGCGCTCGAAGAGGTGGGCCGATATGCCGTCGATTGGTTTGAAATTCACCTCTCCCGGCGCGGCGCCGAGTTCGCTGCGCACGGGCGCTGAAGGAGCCGGCTATGCCGTTCCGCGATCGTACAGAGGCCGGGCGACGGCTCGCGCAGGCTTTGTTGCTCTATGAGGGCGAAGAGCCCGTTGTGCTGGCGCTTCCGCGCGGCGGTGTTCCCGTCGCGGCTGAGGTTGCGCGAGCGCTGAAAGCCCCGCTCGACCTCATCCTCGTCCGCAAGATCGGCGTGCCGCAATATCCCGAGCTGGCGATGGGCGCGATTGTCGATGGCGCCGATCCGCTGGTCGTGCGCAACGAGGACGTCGTTGCCTCGGCACAGGTCTCCGACAGCGCGTTCAACGCCGTCTGCAAGCAGGAGCTTGCCGAGATCAAGCGTCGGCGCACCCGTTATGTCGGCAGCCGTGCGCATCCAAAATTGAACGGCCGCACGGTGATCGTGGTCGACGACGGAATCGCGACGGGGGCGACCACGCGTGCCGCTCTGCGTTCCGTGCGTAAGCAGAAACCCCGCCGGTTGATCCTCGCCGTACCGGTCGCTCCGGCAAGCACACTTGAAGATCTTCGGGACGAGGCTGACGAGATCGTTTGCCTCGAGAGTTATGAATCTTTTGGCGCGGTCGGGTTTTATTATTCCGATTTCCGCCAGGTTTCGGACGAGGAGGTTCGCAGCCTAGCTGGCGGCCGCGGATGCGCAGACGCCGAAGGCCGCCAGCGCCCGGCAAAGTGGCTGACAGCCGATCAAATCGAGGGACTAATCATGCAAGTGCCGCTTCAGATCAGCTTCCGCAACTGCGCGCCCTCAGAAGAGATTCGCTCCGAGATCGAGAAGGAGGCACAGCGGCTGGAAAAATTCTACGGCCGGATCACATCCTGCAACGTCGCTGTGACAGCGCCGAATCTCCTGCATCATCGCCAGGGTGGTCTGTTCAAGATCGACCTGCACATCGCCCTGCCTGAGCACAAGGACATTATCGTCAACAAGACGCACGGCGACGTCCATCAGCATGAGCATATTTCCGTCGCCATTCGCGATGCCTTCGCCGCCGCGCAGCGGCAGGTCGAGGACGCTGTGCGGCGAATGCGCGGCGACGTGAAACAGGATGAAGAGCCTGACCGTGGCCGCGTGGCCAAGCTGATCGCCGGCGAGGATTACGGGTTCATCGAAACGACCGGCGGCCGCGAGATCTATTTTCATCGCAACAGCGTATTGAACGACGGCTTCGAACGTCTGAAGGTCGGCGCAGAGGTCCGTTTCGTCGAGGAAGCTGGCGAGAAAGGTCCGCAGGCAAGCACCGTCAGCTTAGTGGCATGAGGCGGAGACGACGGGATGGTCAGCGTAGTTCCAGCAGAGCGATTCCGGGCAGACGATACCGAGGCGGTCGCGGTCGTCCGCCGCTTCTGTGAGCCCTTGCCGCCGCCGGAGCGGATTGAGGAATTCGGCCCCTTCTTCGATCGTTTCGGCGATGCGACCGTCGTTCTCCTCGGCGAGGCGAGTCACGGCACTTCGGAATTCTATCGCGCCCGCGCCGCGATCACGCGCCGGCTGATCGAGAAGCATGGCTTCAATATCGTCGCAGTGGAAGCGGATTGGCCGGACGCAGCGCAAATCGATCGCTATATACGCGCTCATGCGCATGAGCCCTCGTCAGAGGTCGCCTTCTCGCGATTTCCGACCTGGATGTGGCGCAATCTCGAAGTGCATGATTTCATAACTTGGCTGCGCGCGCATAACGCACGTATCGCCGCCGAGGAGCGCGTGGAGTTCCGCGGCCTGGACATCTACAGCCTCGACCGCTCCATCGCCGCCGTGCTCGCCTATCTTGATCGTGTCGATCCGGAAGAAGCTGAAGTTGCGCGGCGGCGCTATAGCTGCCTCACGCCGTGGCAAGAAGACCCCGCGGCTTACGGCGCGGCGGCGCAGCGCTTGCACAAGTCGCCTTGCGAAGATGCAGTCGTTGCCGAATTGCGCACCCTGCTCGACAAGCGCCTCGCTTATATTCAGGAGGACGGCCAATCTTTTCTGGATGCCGCGCAGAATGCGCGCGTCGTTCGGGCGGCGGAGCATTATTATCGTCTGATGTATCGCAGTTCGCGCAAATCCTGGAACCTGCGCGACCGCCATATGTTCGATACGCTCGTTCGGCTGCTTGAAGCGCGCGGGAAAGCTGCGAAAGCCGTCGTCTGGGCGCATAATTCGCACATCGGCAATGCCGCCGCGACGGCGATGGGCTGGCAGGGCGAGTTCAATATTGGCGAATCCTGCCGCTCCGCTTTCGGCGACGCCGCTGTGCTCATCGGCTTCGGAACGGACCGCGGCACGGTTGCCGCCGCCAGCGATTGGGACGGCCCGATGGAGATCAAGAACGTCCTGCCCGCGCGGCCCGACAGCCACGAGCATGTGTTTCTGCAGGCGGCCGGCGCACGTGCGTTGACGGATTGGCGGCGCAGCGACCGGCAAGACTTGCGCGCCGCCCTTGCAAAACCTCGACTCGAGCGGGCGATTGGCGTCGTCTACCGCCCCGATACGGAATTCCTCAGCCATTATTTCCAGGCGGTTCTTGCAGATCAGTTCGACGCCTACGTCTGGTTCGAGGAGACGCACGCGGTGACGCCGCTGCCGAGCGCACGCCCGCATGGCCTGCCCGAGACTTATCCTTTCGGCCTCTGACGATGGCGGTCAGAAGCGCCGGGATTCTGATGTATCGGGGTGCAGGCGAAATGCTTCGCGTTCTGCTCGTTCACCCGGGCGGCCCTTTCTGGCGCCGCCGCGATGTCGGCGCCTGGTCGATCCCCAAGGGTCTCGTGGACGCCGGCGAAGAGTCCGGAACCGCCGCACGCCGCGAATTTGCTGAGGAATTGGGCACAGCTCCGCAAGGGCTGCTCGCGCCGCTTGGTACGATCCGCCAGGCCAGCGGAAAATGGGTCGAGGCCTTTGCCGTCGAAGGCGACTTCGACGTCGCTGCAATGAAAAGCAATTCTTTCAAGATCGAATGGCCGCCGCGCAGCGGCCATATGCGGGACTTTCCCGAGGTCGACCGGGCCGCGTGGTTCAGCCTGCCCGAAGCACGGCAAAAGATTCTCGCCGCCCAGCGCCCGTTTCTCGACCGCCTCGAAGAGCATTGCCGAAGCCAAAGCGCCGCTGGCTAGCGCGAACGCAGCTGCGGAATTGATCGATTTCAATTCTCGCCAAGGGGCATAAGCTTAAATAAACAGGGCCCAAGAAAGGGATCGCCTATGATCAGGGAAGAACAGGAACCGGTCGAGCTTGAGATCAATGTCGATACGGTACGGTGGATCATCGAGAAGGCGCGCGAGTTCGACGAGAAGGTCGCACCGGCCGAGCCGCATTCCGGCTCGAATCCGTCCGACGACGGCGGAAGTGAAATCCTCGAAGACTATCCAGACGACGCGACGGGGCAGGAATTGCGCGCGGCGATCAACCGGCTCAACGAAGACGAGAGCGTCGATCTGATCGCGCTGACCTGGGTCGGGCGCGGCGATTTCGACCGCACCACGTGGCAGGAGGCGCGCGATCTGGCCCGCGAACGTCACCGGCCCCGGTCGGCGCGTTATCTGATGGGCATTCCCAACCTTGGCGATTGTCTCGAGGAAGGCCTGGCCACGCTTGGCTACGACGCCGAGGCGTAGAGCGCCGGCACTTGAGACGGATCAATGCGCTTGCGCCCGGGCCGGCCTTTTCTCTCGAGCGGCAGGCTCGAGGGAGAGGGAAATGCTCAGGGACATTATGGTGCATTTCGACGGTGGCGTTGAGGACGACATAAGGCTTGCTCATGCCGCGAAGCTCGCGTCCTTTCTTCGCGGCCCTCACATCGTCGGCCTCTATACAAATCCGCTTCCCGAATATGCTTATGTGCTCGCCGTGCAATCCGGCCTCGCGCCCATCGAGCCCATTATCGAAGCGGAGCAACACTTGCGGAAGGCCGGCGACGCCACGGTTCAAGCACTCACGCAAAAACTGGCGAAAATAGCCGTTCCCGGAACCATCCTCCGGCTCGACGTGGGCGCGAGCGAGTTGGTCGGACGCGGCGTCGCGGAGGCGCATTGGGCGGACCTTTTTGTGGCGAGCGTGCCCTATCAGCACGACCCGATCCCTTACTGGGACTCGCTGGTCGAGGCGGTGATGTTCCAATCCGGACACGGAATATATCTCATCCCCGCCGCGAGCCGCGCGCCGCCGGAGCTGGATTCCATTTTGATCGCCTGGAAGCCCACACGCGAGGCCGCCCGCGCAATCGCCGAAGCGCTGCCGCTGCTGAAGGCAGCGCGAAACATTCGGCTGATCTCGATCGATCCCGAAGCGGGCGCAGCCGAGACGCCGCGGCCGGTCGAATATTTCAAGCATCATGGCGTTGATGTCGAAGTCCTGACGCTCGCTTCAGAGCAGAAGTCCATTCCTGAAATCCTGCTGCGCGAAGCCCATGACATCAATGCGGGCCTGATCGTGATGGGCGCTTATGGCCATTCGCGCTGGCGCGAGTGGATTTTGGGCGGCGCAACGCGGGAAATCATCGAGAAGTCGGATATTCCGCTGCTTCTGGCGCATTAGCAGTGGCCAAACCGCGTGACCTAGATCAATGACCTCGCTCGGTTCAGGGGCATGATGGGCTAGTGTTAGTGTGGAGGAAAAGATGAAAGTCAAAGACCTCATGCATAATGGCGCGATTTGCGTCGAGCCGAGCACACCAGTCAAGGATATCGCCAAGCGCATGCGCGATGATGATGTCGGCGCCCTCACCGTCAAGGCGAACGGACACCTCGTGGGGATCGTCACTGATCGCGATATCACCTGTCGGGCTTTCACGCACGGCGACAATTTGAGCAAATTGACCGCCGAGAATGTCATGACCTCGAATGTCGTCTGCTGCTCGCCCGAAGATGATATTGGAGCCGCCATCCATGTCATGGAATTCGAAGAAGATCCGTCGCCTGCCGGTGACGGATGGCCAGAACATGATCGGGATGCTCAGCCTGGGCGATATTTCGCACAAGGTGAACAAGGAGCTTTCCGGTGAGGTTTTGCGCGCTGTCTCAGGGCATCACTGACCTTTTTAGGGCCGGTGCCGTTTATGGCGCGAGAAGACGTGCAGGCGCGATTTTTCCAATCGCGCCTGCATTTTTTCGCCGTTACCCCGAGATAGCCCAGATCGACGCTGACACGTCCACCTCCCGTTGGCCCCTAGCGCTGTTCAGCTCACATACGCGCGAATATCCCGCGCCAGGACGTCGAGCTTGTCGCCGGGCGTGCCTTTAAGAACCTCATGCCGGCTGAAACTTGATGTCGCGAGCGGCACGCGGTCCGTTAGCTCCTCGATTTCGAGCGCGAGCCCGGGATAGGCGCGACCACTGCCGGAAACCCAAAACGCCGCGATCGGACCTATGTGGCCCGCGAAGCGCGTGAGATAAGCGCGAACCGGAGCCGACAGGCCGCCCGCCCAGACCGGCGATCCAACGACCAAAAACGCGTAGTCGGCCGGATCGCGTTCGCAGGTAATGTCCGGCAGATGATGGCGCAAGGCGTGCCAGATGCCGCGCCAATATCCCGGGAGGCCTGCATAAGCCGGCGACGGCAGCCTGATCGTGTCGATCTCCGCGTTGAGCCGCGCGGCGAGCTGGCGCGCCAGTTCCTCGGTTGCGCCCAACCGCGAGTAATAGGCCACGAGAACTTTTCTCACGAGTTCCTCCGAGCCAATTTGACATAATCCCGCGCGTCCCGGGCTTGTCCCGGCGCGGGCGCCGCATGTCGGCTCACATTAGGGCCGCCATCCCCGCGGCGCTATCTCGAATCCAGCAAATTCGAATCCTGGCGCAACCGTGCAGCCGACAAGCGTCCAGCCGCTTGCGGACTCGGCGCTGGTGGACTCGGCGCTGGTGGACTCGGCGCTCTGCCACATCCGCGCGGGCACGATCACCTGCGGCACTTCACCAGCCAGAAGATCGGCGCCGAGCCGATACACCGAGAGAGCCGTCGGCGTCTTGACCGAAAGAACCAGCGGCGCGCCAGCATAGAAGTGCCAGATCTCTGCGGCATCGACCCGATGCCAATGCGAGCGCTGGCCGGCCTTGAGCAGATAATAAATCGCCGTCGAGGCGGCGCGGCCGTCGGTCGTTACCGCATCGCGAAACGTCTCGCGGAAATAGCCGCCTTCCGGATGCGGCTCCAGCGCCAGGGCTTCGATAATTTCGTCCGCGGATCGCATCATTGCTGCCCGACGGGAACGAAGGCACCGCGCGGCAGGCCGCTCGAGGCGAGAACCGGCAGCAACCCGGTGTCCCAGCCGCCGCCGAGCGCTTTCACGAGCCGCACATTCGCCTCGAGGCGCCGGCGCTCGATCTCGACCTGATTGACCTCGTTGGACAGGGCCGCCGTCTGCGCCGTGATGACCTGAAGATAGGCCACCTCGCCGCCGGTATAGGCTGTCGTGAACGTATTGAGCGCCCTGTTGGCGGCGATGACGGCGTCGCGCTGCTGCTTCGCCTCTTTGCCGAGGATGCGCAGGGACGACAGATTATCCTCGACATCCTGGAAGGCGGAAAGCGTGATCTGCCGATAGGCGGCGACATCGCCAGCATAGGCGGCGCGGACCGCGTCCGATTGCGCGCGGATGGCGCCGCCGTCAAAGATCGGCTGCGACAGGGTCGTGCCGACCGACCAGAGCAGGCTCGGCCACAAGAACCAGTTCGCCGGCGTCGTGCCCTGGAAACCGGCCAGCGCCCCGAGGTTCACGTTCGGATAGAAGGCGGCATCCGCGATGCCAATCTGCTGATTGGCCTCGGCGACGCGCCGCTCGGCGGCGGCAATGTCCGGCCGCCGCTGCAAAAGCTCGGACGGCAAAACGGCAGGGATCGGCCGCGGCTTGAGCTGGCCGAAAGCGGCCGGGGGGATCGAGAGCGCCGCCGGCGGCTCGCCGATCAGCACCGCGATGGCGTGCTCATATTCCGCGCGCGTGACGCCCACATCGGTGTCCAGCACCTTGGTCGTGTCGAGCTGGGTCTGTGCCTGTTCAACATCGGACTCCGGCGCGAGACCGCCGACATGCCGGTTGGTCGTCAGTTGCAGCGCGTGCGCATAGGCTTTGACCGTCTCGTCCAGAAGCCGCTGCTGGGCGTCCTGCGCACGCAGGTCAATATAGTCGAGCGCCAGCTCGGCATGAAGGCTGAGGCTCGCCGTCGCCAGATCGGCCGCGGTTGCCTGGGCCTCCTCCCGCGCCGCCTCGACCGAGCGACGTATGCTGCCCCAGAAATCGATCTCGTAATTAAGATCGACGGGCATTTGGAAATCGCCCAGCGCCGGCGGATTCGGAAGCGCAACATAGGGTTGATGCGCGGACTCGCGGATGTAGGCGGCGCTGGGGCCGGCCGAAACGTTGGGGAATTCGGCGGCGCGCGCCACGCGGATCAAGGCGCGCGACTGTACGAAACGCGCCTCGGCTTCTTTCAGGCTCTGGTTGGCGTCGCCCAGTTGCTCCTCGAGCCGGTTGAGCTCGCGATCGCCGAAGACTTCCCACCACTTGCCACGCGCGAGCGCATCGCTCGGCGTCGCGCGTATCCAGATGCCAGCGGTTTTCGGATCGGCCGGGGTTGTGGCTTCCTTGAACTTCGGCGTAACTGGCACTGCCGGCTTGATGTAGTCGGGCCCCACCATGCAGCCCGTCAATAATAGCCCGAACGATGCGGCGACCCCCCACGCATAGCGCATTAGCTGGCTCCGGCCGGCTTGCTGGCGTTGACGCGCACTGTCACCCCGCTGATCAGGGAATCCGATGGATTGACGATGACCTGATCCGTGCTTTTAAGCCCTGAGAGGACTTCGACACGATCGCCATAGTCGCGCCCGATGGCAATCGGAACCAACTCCACCTTGCCGTTGCGAACGACGCCGACACGCAGACCTTCGCTGCGGAACAGCAACGTGTTGGAGGGAATAGTCACACTCCCCGGGTGAGGGCGCAGCGCAAAATGCACGAACGTGTACGCGCCAGGCAGGATCTTGTCCGCGGCATTATCGACGTCGACCTCGGCCAGAAGCGTGCGCGACAATGGATTGATGGCCTTGTCGGTCCGCACCAATGTCCCCTCGAAGGTCTGGCCCGGATATTCATCCAGCGTGACGCCCGGCTTGGCGCCGACGTGAATCTGCGGCGCATAAATCTCGGGGATCGCCACATAGATGCGCAGCGTCCCCGTCGCCTGCATGCGGAAGAGCTCGCTGTTGCGCGTGCCGGCACCGGCGCTGATCAGATCGCCGATATCTGTATTGCGGGCGGTGATCACACCGTCAAAGGGCGCGTAGATTTTCTCGTAGGATTGCAATTCCTCGAGCCGTGCGACATCGGCCTGGCGCGAAGTGACGATCGCCCGATCGGCGGCATAGGCGCCGGCAGCGTTATCGCGCTCCTGTGTCGAGACCGAGTTTGACTTCAAAAGATCCTCGGTGCGGTTCGCGGTGATGTTCGCCAGTTTGGCGTTGGCCTCAGCAGTCACCAGATCGGCGCGCGCCTGACGCAATTGTGCGTCGAGTTCAGGCGTTTCGATCTCGGCCAGCAATTCGCCCTTCTTCACCTGCGCGCCGATATCGACATACCATTTCTTCAGATAGCCGTTGGCGCGGGCATAGATCGGGGTATCGGTGAAAGCCGTGGTCTGGCCGGGCAGAACCAGAGCCTGATTGGGCGCATCGGTCTTCGGCTGCACAACATCGACGATCGGCTCGGCCGCCTCGACCGTCTCCTGGGTAAGCGCGGTCTCGGAGGACGTGCGTACCCGGATGCCGTAATAGATCCCACCGAGTATCAAGGCCACGCCCAGCACAAGCACAAGCTTGCCGCGTCCGCCGCGTTTTGGCGAGCCTGGCAGATGGGCCGGCGTTGTGGCCGGATCGGCTGCGGGCGTTTTCACGCCATCGGTCTTCTCGAGCATCACGCCACCAAACTCCCCTGCCCCGCCAATGTATCCGCTGGCGGCGGCGGCGTCGCGGCGCCACCCTTGCGGGAATGCAACAGGGAAAAAACAGTCGGAACGAAAACCAGGGTGGCGACGGTCGCCAGCATCAGGCCGCCGATGACCGCGCGGCCGAGCGGCGCGTTCTGCTCGCCGCCCTCGCCCGCGCCGAGCGCCATCGGCACCATGCCGATGATCATGGCCAGCGCCGTCATCAGAACCGGCCGGAAACGGGTAAAGCCGGCGTCGATCGCCGCGCGCACCGCATCACCGTGTTCGGCCAGCTTCTCGCGGGCGAAGGAAATGACGAGAATGCTGTTGGCTGTCGCAACACCCATGCACATGATGGCTCCCATCAGCGCGGGCACACTCAATGTCGTCCCGGTAAAGAACAGGAACAGGACGATGCCCGCCAGCGCTGCCGGCAGGGCGCTGATGATGATAAAAGCATCCGACCAGGACTGAAAGTTGACGACGATCAGCAGGTAGACGAACAGGATGGAGAAGGCGAGGCCCTCGAAAAGATCGACATAGGAGGCGCGCATCGTCTCCAACTGGCCGCGGACGGTAACAAAACTGCCGCGCGGCAGCAGATGCCTGTCTTCGCTGACGACCTTGTCGATGTCGCGGCCGATGGCGCCAAGATCGCGCCCGCGGACATTGGCGTAAATGTCAATCACGCGGGCGATATTGTAGTGATCGACCGCCGCCATTTCCTGTGAGCGGGAAATCGTCGCGACATCAGCGAGGATTGCGGGCGCTCTTTGACCCGTGCCGGTGATCGGCAGATTCTGCAAATCCTGCAGGGACTGGATGTCATATTGCGGCGCCATGGTCGCAAGGTTGTAGTTGACCCCATTCTTGCGGTTCAGGAAGAACATCGGGGAGGTCTGGAAGCTGCCGCTCAGCGTGTCGAGAACGCTGCTCGCCACATCGTTTTCGGTCAGCCCGTTCTGCTGCGCCTTGGTCCGGTCGACCGTGATCTGGAAGGTCGGATAATCGAACTTCTGATGGATGCGTGCATCGACGATGCCGGGAATCCTTCGTATTTTCTGCAGCATATGGTCGGCCACGGCACGGTTGGCGTTGATATCCTTGCCGCTGATCTGGATATCGATCGGTGATGGCAGACCGAAATTGAGGATCTGCGTAATCATGTCCGCCGGCAGCGTATAGAAAGTGACGTCAGGAAAGTCGCGCGCCAGCGCCAGCCGGATTTTCTGGACGTAGCCGTCGGTCGGATGATGGTTTTCCTTGAGCTGGACCATAATGTCGGCGTCGGCGGCGCCAATCACACCCGTGGTCGTGTGGGTGAGATTCATGCCGCTATAAGGCAGGCCGATATTGTCGATGATCGCGCCCATCTCGTCCGCCGGAATGATTTCGCGGATCTTGTCCTCGACGAGATCCGCGATCCGCGCCGTCTCCTCGATGCGGGTTCCGGTCTTTGCCCGCATATGGAATGTGAATTGTCCGCTGTCCGTGTTCGGAAAGAAATCCTGACCCAGCCACGGGGCGAGCGCGAAAACCGCCAGGACGCAGCCAAGGAAGACGGGCAGAAAGATTTTCCGGTTGTGAACGAATAAGGTGAGGAGATCGCGATAGCGGAGGCGAAGCCTATCGAACCGCGCTTCAAACCCCCGCTGAAAAGCCGCCAGCGGACCACGCGACGGGGCGCCGTTGCCCTCGTGCTTCTCCGTCGTCAGCAGATACATCGCCATCGTCGGCACCAGCGTGCGCGACAATATATAAGAAGCGAGCATGGCGAAGACGACGGCCTCCGCCAGGGGGATGAAGAGATAGCGCGCCACGCCATTCAGCAGGAACATCGGCACGAAGACGATGCAGATCGACAGGGTCGAGACGAGCGCCGGCACGGCAATCTGTGCCGCGCCGTTGAGAATAGCGTCGCGTTTTGGCGCCCCCTCCTCCATGTAGCGCTCGATATTCTCGATAGTAACGGTTGCGTCGTCGACCAGGATGCCGACGGCAAGTGCGAGACCGCCGAGCGTCATGATATTAATGGTCTGGCCGATGAAACTCAGCACCATCACCGAGGTCAGGATCGACAGCGGGATCGATACCGCGATGATCAGCGTTGAGCGCCAACTGCCGAGAAACAGCAGGATCATCATGGCCGTGAGCCCGGCGGCGATTACCGCCTCGCGAATGACGCTGACAACAGCGCCCTTGACGAAAATCGACTGGTCGGCGAGAGCCTCGATCCGCAATTGCGGCGGCAGCGTCTGTTCCACCCGCGGCAGCACGGCGCGAACGCCGTTGACGACGCTGATCGTCGAGGCATCGCCGGCTTTGATGATGCTAAGCAGCACGCCGCGACGGCCATTCTGGCGCACGACGTTGGTTTGCGGCGCAAAAGCGATGCTGACGGTCGCGACGTCGCGGAGATAGATGGTCGCATTGCCGATGGTCTTGATCGGCACGTTGTTCAGCTCATCGGCTGTCTGCGTCGTGCCATTGATATGAACATCATACTCGAATTGCGAGATTTTCGCCGTGCCTGACGGCAGCACGAGATATTGCTTCTCGACCGCATCCAGTACGTCGGCGGGCGACAGGCCCTTGGCCTGAAGCTGTTGCGGATTGAGGCTGATGAGCATCTCGCGCTGCTTGCCGCCATAGGGATAGGGCACGACGGCGCCCGGCACGGTTACAAGCTGGGTGCGCAGGAAGTTCAGCGCCAGATCGTTGAGTTCCTGCTCCGACAGGCCCTGGCCGGAAAGCCCGAGTTGCAGGATCGGCACGCTGGAGGCGCTGAAATTGAGGACTTCCGGCGGCTGAGTGCCGGGCGGCAACTGCCGCAGCATCAGCTGCGCGTCGGCGGTGACCTGCGCATTTGCGGTGTCGAGGCTGGCATTCGGCTGAAGGAAGATTTTGACGAGCGCCAGGCCGTTATAGGTCGTCGACTCGATATGTTCGATATTGTCGACGAGAGTCGTCAGCGAACGTTCGTAGGGGGTGGTCAGCCGCCCCTCCATCTCCTCCGGATTTAGGCCGGTATAGGTCCAAACCACGGCCACGACCGGAATGTCGATATTGGGAAAGATGTCGGTCGGCGTCCGGAGGATCACTACCGGGCTCAGAACGAGGATCAGCAGCGCCAGCACGATGAAGGTATAGGGCCGATCGAGCGCGAGGCGGACGATCCACATTCAATAGCACTCCTTTCGGGCGCGCCTGTCCGATTTTCCGCCGGGCAACGGATAGGGCCATTCGCCAGGCCAAGAAGCGCGATAGGATAGCACGCACCCACCTCTCGGGTTGCAATGCGCTCCGGCGCGCCTTAACGACGTCTATGGATCAGCTGACCAACCCGTCGCGGTCTTATTGCGGAGCTTTCGTGGTCATTCAAGGCGGATGGCCGCAAAGGCCATCGCAAGCGCGTGATCGGGCCCAAAAGTTTTGTTGAACAGGCCCGGTTTGGGCAGCGCAATTGCGTTGTGCCGGCCATTGCAGGCCCTCGTCACAGGTCTTTCCTCTCAGGGCCATGATCCCGCCCTAGATTTTTAGGTTTCTGGTACCGAGCCGCCACAATGCCTTTGACGAACCTTGGCGCCGACAAGGAATGAACCTCATCCAACCCCGCTCCGCCCTCCCCGGCCCAACCGATTGCGCGATACGTTTGAGGCTGTCTCCGCGAGGAGCAAGACTGACCCGCAGCCTGGGACTCGCGCTGGCCATGGCCGGGACGACGACAATCGCCTTCTCGGCGGATCGGCTTCAGGTGATTTAGATGGCGCAGGGAGCGCCGCAAGACCCCGGCGTTTCTTCGACTCCGTTGCCGCCGGAACGGCCCGCCGCATTGTCGCCGATGCCGCCGGCGTCCGCGCCTGCCGCAGCGCAACCTAGCGATAGGCAGGCCAATCCGGTGCCCCCCGCCCCCCAGAAAGAGCCGGATGAGCCGATCGACAACACCAGATTCAATGACGGCCCGGGTACGATGCTGAAATTGCCGCCGGCCTCTCATGCGCGCATGCATCAATGCGCGGTGGAATGGCAAAATATGAAGCTGGCCGGCACGGCGGAGGAAAAGATCTGGTTCAACTTCGCCCGCAAATGCCTGACGCGCTGAACCAAAAAAAACCGCGCCCGCGGACCTGAAACGGCCGGGACGCGAGGTCTTAGTCACACATTAGCGAAGACGGAACGGCCAGCCGCGCACGAGCGCCAGCTTCGGAACTCAACGCGCTCCCTCGCGCGATAACCGCAGGCCGAGGGAATTCTGGCCGCTTCCGTCCTCTTGCTTTGACGAGTTTAGACCGACTTCGGAGCCGCTGGCGCAGGGGCCTTTGGCTTGCGGGGCGAAGACTTGCGCGCCTTTTTGGGAGCGCTCTTCTTGCTCGGCGACTTGCGGGCCTTCTTCGCCGCGGTCTTCGTGGCGCGCTTGGCAACCTTCTTGGTGGCCTTCTTGGTGGCCTTCTTCACGCTCTTCTTGACGGCCGTTTTCCGCACGGCCTTCTTGACAGTCTTCTTCGCCGCTTTCTTCGCGGGTTTACGCTTGGTGGTAGCCTTCACCATGATCAAGTTCCCTCTGCTAATCTGCCGGCATGCGTTTCTTTGCCGACAAGAGGCCTAAATAGCGTAGCGCGGTTAATCAGTGGTGCAAGAGGGGCTTGCGCGTTAACGGCCGAATCGCGCTTCGATTCTGCGCCACGAACTCTTAGCAAGACGTTGCTGCGCGGGACTTGCGCGAAGCCTTCGCGGCCATCAACGAACGGCTTTCGCGCACGTCGTATGGCTTGATGGAATTGGCGTGCGGCAACATCCGTAAACATCGACGCAACACGCAACGTCGGCTTGCAATCGCACCTCGCTACATGCGCATACACATGCGCAAAGTTGTTGTTTTTCTTGATTCAATTTCCGTCTCTCGACTCTGGAAGCGTGTCTGCGCATTGACGCCCGCGCACAGCTTCGCATGTGCCTATGTGCCAACGATGCAGCGCCGCGTATGCAGGCGAGAGGCGCTCTCACGCCCGCAAACGCATGCGCTCAAGCGCCTGTCAGAGACAGTCTTCGCACCCCGCGCGGAAGGCCAAACACGGCTCAAAAATTTTTTTGTGGGAGTCTGAAAAAAAAATGCGCCGAAACGCTTCACGCGGCGTTTCGCAACGCCCGAAAACGCGATTTACGCGATTTGCCGGCTGATTTGGAGCGCACTTCAGATGCCGAGTTTGGCCTTCAGCAGCTCATTGACGGCTTGCGGATTGGCCTTGCCGCCGGTTTGCTTCATCACCTGACCGACGAACCATCCGAGCATTGTCGGCTTGGCCAGAGCTTGCGCGACCTTGTCCGGATTGGCGGCGATGATCGCATCGACCGCCGTCTCGATGGCGCCAAGATCGGTCACCTGCTTCATTCCCCGCGCCTCGACGATGGCGCGCGGATCGCCGTCCTTCTCCTCCTCGATGAGGATCAGCAGCAGATCCTTGCCGATCTTTCCGGAGATCGTGCCGTCGGCGATGAGATCGACAAGGCCGGCGATCTGCGCCGGCTTCAGATGCGTCTGCGGGACGGTCAGGCCGACCGAATTTGCATAGGCCGACACATCGCCCATGATCCAGTTGGCAACCGCCTTCGGATCACGCTTGGCGCCGCCATAAGCGATCGCCGCCTCGTAGTAATCGGCCGTCTCCTTGTCGGCGACGAGCACGCCGGCGTCATAGGGCGGCAGACCATATTCAGCGATGAAGCGAGCGCGCTTGGCATCCGGCAATTCCGGCAGATGCACGGCCAGTCCATCGACATAGGCTTGATCGAATTCGAGCGGCAAAAGATCGGGATCGGGGAAATAGCGGTAGTCGTGTGCTTCCTCCTTCGAGCGCATGGAGCGCGTTTCGCCCTTGTTGGGATCGAACAGCCGCGTCTCCTGGTCGATGGCGCCGCCATCTTCGAGGATGCCGATCTGGCGGCGCGCCTCATATTCGATCGCCTGGCCGATAAAGCGGATCGAATTGACGTTCTTGATCTCGCAGCGCGTGCCGAGCCCTTCGCCGGGCCGGCGCACGGAGACATTGACGTCGGCGCGCAGCGAACCCTGCTCCATATTGCCGTCGCAGGTGCCGAGATAGCGCAGGATGGTCCGGAGCTTGGTGACGTAGGCCTTGGCCTCCTCCGATGAGCGCATGTCGGGCTTGGAGACAATCTCCATCAGCGCGACGCCCGAGCGGTTGAGATCGACGAAGGACTTCGTCGGGGACTGGTCGTGCAGCGATTTGCCGGCGTCCTGTTCCAAGTGCAAACGCTCGATGCCAACCTCGATCTGCTCTGTCGGCGTCACATCGACAGTCACGACGCCCTCGCCGACGATCGGGCTCTTGTATTGGGAAATCTGATAGCCCTGCGGCAGATCGGGATAGAAATAATTCTTCCGGTCGAAGCTCGAATGCAGATTGATCTTCGCCTTGAGGCCGAGCCCGCTGCGGATCGCCTGAGCGACACATTCCTCGTTGATGACCGGCAGCATGCCCGGCATGGCCGCATCGACCAGCGAGACATGGCTGTTCGGCTCGCCACCGAATTCGGTCGAGGCGCCCGAGAAGAGCTTGGACTTGGAGACGACCTGGGCATGAACCTCCAGGCCGATGATGACCTCCCAGTCGCCGGTGGCGCCCTTGATCAGCTTGGACGGGGATGCGTGCGTGTTCATGGCCTGCTCTTTCGTCTGCCGTCGAGACAATCTTTAGGGCGTGTCCGCCAGGGAATTAAGCCAGATGGCCTGGCGCGCCGTTTCATAAAGATAGCAATCGTCCATGAGGACGCTCTCACCCGTGCCGCCCGACATCGGCAAACCTGCGACTTGGCATTTCTTCTCGCGGGACGTCAGCCACGCGCGCTCCGCATCGCGGATGAGATCGGCGCCCTTGATCTTCTTGCCGCTGTTCGTATCGCTGTCGGTATCGCCATATTGCTTGAGGACAGCTTTATAGCCCTTGTTCAATAGCTCGTCCCAAACGCCTGCCTCGCGATTTGCGCAATCCCGCATGCCGTAGGTCGACTGGCCTTCCGGCTTGTCGAGACAGGGATCCTGCACCACGCCGATGCAGCTTTCGGGCGCAGCCTTGGTCGTTTTGGCCTTGGCGAGGCATTGCGCGACCGCCGCGCGGTCCTGATCGGTCGGGTTTTGCTGCGCACTGGCTGCACCGACGCTCACGCAGACCAGCAATAGAGAGAGTGCCAACCGGCTGCCGGATCGCATGATCACGCCCACCATTTCGGCGGCAGTTCGATCTTCGGCGCCGCCTGCTCGATGGCCGAAGCAACCGCGAACAGGGTTTCCTCCTCGAAGGCCCGGCCGATCAATTGCAGCGCGAGCGGCAGCCCTTCCGACGAAAGCCCCGCCGGCACCGCAATGCCCGGCAGGCCGGCCATGTTCACCGTCACCGTGAAAACATCGTTGAGATACATTTCGACCGGATCGGCGCTGCCCTTCTCGCCGATGCCGAAGGCGGCCGACGGCGTCGCCGGGGTCAGGATCGCGTCGACGCCTTCCGCGAAGGCGGTCTCGAAATCGCGCTTGATAAGCGTGCGGATCTTCTGCGCGCGGACATAATAGGCATCGTAATAGCCGGCCGAGAGCACATAGGTGCCGATCATGATGCGGCGGCGCACTTCCTTGCCGAAGCCGGCGGCGCGGGTGTTCTCGTAAAGCTCGACAATGTCCTTGCCCGGCACCCGCAGCCCGTAGCGCACGCCGTCGTAGCGGGCGAGATTGGACGAGGCTTCCGCCGGCGCGACGATGTAATAGGCCGGCAGCGCATAACGCGTGTGCGGCAGCGAAATCTCGACGATCTTGGCGCCCGCTGCCTTCAGCCAGGCGACGCCGTCGTCCCAGAGCTTGGCGATCTCGGCGGGCATGCCGTCGAGCCGATATTCCTTCGGGATGCCGATCACCTTGCCGCGGATCGACGTGCCGACCGCCGCCTCGTAATCCGGCACCGGCCGGTTGACCGAAGTCGAGTCCTTCGGATCGTAACCCGCCATCGAGCGCAGCATGATCGCCGCATCGCGCACATCGCGGGTGATCGGGCCGGCCTGATCGAGCGACGAGGCGAAAGCGACGATGCCCCAGCGCGAACAGCGGCCATAGGTCGGCTTGATGCCGACCGTGCCGGTGAAAGCCGCGGGCTGACGGATCGAGCCGCCCGTGTCCGTCGCCGTCGCGCCATAACAAAGCCGCGCCGCGACCGCGGCCGCCGAGCCGCCGGACGAGCCGCCGGGCACGATCTTCACGTTCGAGCCGGGGCGTCGCCAAGGCGAGGTGACGGGCCCGAAATAGGAGGTTTCGTTCGACGAACCCATGGCGAATTCGTCGAGGTTGAGCTTGCCGAGCATCACCGCGCCGTCGCGCCAGAGATTGGCCGAAACGGTCGATTCATAGGTCGGCACGAAACCTTCGAGAATGTGGCTCGCCGCCGTCGTCTGCACGCCCTTGGTGCAGTAGAGATCCTTGATGCCGAGCGGAATGCCTTCGAGCGGCCGCGCGTCGCCGGCAGCGAGCCTTTTGTCGGACTCCGCCGCCATCGCCAAAGCCTTTTCCGGCGTTTCGACGATGAAGCAATTGAGCGCCCGGCCCTGTTCGACAGCGGCGATCTGCGCCTTGGCGAGTTCGACGGCGGAAACCTCTTTCTTCACCAGCGCATCGCGCGCCGTGGCAAGGCTCAATTCGGTCAATTCGGTCAAATGTTGCTCTCTAATATGTAGAAGTTGGTGTCGGGCGGCCTATTCCACGACCTTCGGCACGACGAAGAAATGATCCTCGCTCGCCGGCGCGTTGGCGACGATCTCGTCGGCGATATTGCCGTCGTTGACGACATCGGCCCGTTCATAGAGATGCATCGGCATCACCGAGGTCATCGGCTCTACACCGCTCACATCGACGCTGTTCAATTCCTCGACGAAGGCGAGGATCGCATTCAGTTCCTGCGCCAGATGCGGCACGTCCGCGTCGGTGAGCTTGATCCGTGCCAGATGGGCGATACGGCGGACGGTCGCCTGATCAACAGCCATTTTGTCTCCTCAGCTCCACCCAGAAGCAAGGGCCGAGCCTATAGCACCCGCGCGCCACGCCGGGCAATCGAAGTCAGACCTGGAGCATCTCGCCGATGGCGGGCACATGTACCCTCGGCTTGCCGTCGAGCGCCGCGACGAATTCGTCGGGCGTCTGCGCCAGAAGATCGAACGTCCCGTAATGGCAGGGAATGACGGATTCGAAGGCGAAATAGCGATGCACGGCCTCAGCCGCGATCTTGCCGCCCATGGTGAAGCGGTCGCCGACCGGGACGAAGCCGATTTTCGGCCGGTAAATCTCGCCAATCAGCCCCATATCCGGAAACATCGCCGTATCGCCCATGTGGTAAACGACGGGCCCGCTCGCCGGGGTGACGACAATGCCCATCGGATTGCCGAGATAGACCGGCTTGCCGTCGACAATCGTGCTGGAGGAATGGAGCGCCGGAGTGAAACTCACCTTGAAATCCCCGAGCGCGATTGTGCCGCCGGTGTTGCCCGGATTGATATTCGGCGCGCCCTGCCCGGCGAGATAGACGCAGATTTCGAAATTCGAGACGATCTGCGCGCCGCTCGCCTTGGCGATCTCGACGGTGTCGCCGACATGGTCGTCGTGGCCATGCGTCAAAAGAATATGGGTCGTGCCGGCGGTGACGGCATCGAAATCGAGCTGGAATTTCGGATTGCCGCGCAGAAACGGATCAATGAGAATGACGGAAGATCCGGTTTCGATCCGGAAGGCGGAATGGCCGAGCCAGGTGATTTTCATGGGTCGCTCCAGAACCAGACGGATGCCGCACGGCGGCGCGGCGCGCTGCGGGGGACATAGCCCAATCCCGGCCGCACGGCCACTTTCTCCGCCGCACGCGCGCGCATTTCTGCGCATGAGCGGACCCGATATTCCGATCACGGATCTGGCGCCGCGCCTCGGCCGCGGCCAGCGGCTGATGGGCCTCGATCTCGGCACCAAGACCATCGGGCTTGCCCTCTCCGACGTCGAGCGACGGCTCGCGAGCCCACTGGAAACCTTGAAGCGCGGCAAATTTTCCGCCGACGCCGCGGCTTTGCTGGCGCGCGCCGAAAAATTCGACGTCGCGGGCTTCGTCATCGGCCTGCCGCTCAATATGGATGGCAGCGAGGGACCCCGCGTCCAGGCGACCCGCGCCTTTGTCCGCAATCTCGCCAAGCTGACACCGGCGCCCATCGTATTCTGGGATGAGCGCCTTTCGACCGCCGCAGTCACCCGCACGCTGATCGAACAGGATGCCTCGCGGGCGAAACGGGCCGCGGTCGTCGACCGGATGGCCGCCGCCTATATATTGCAGGGCGCGCTCGATCGGCTGAGCAGGCTGAGCAGCGCCTGATGGATTTACGCCACGCCGAGAGCCAGATCATTCATCTGGCTCGAGGGGAATAGCGCTTCGACGCGCGTGCCGCCGCCGGCGCGCGGCGTGATCCGCAGCCTGCCCCCGCAAGCCTGGACGCGCTCGTTCATGCCGGTGAGGCCAAGCCCGCGCACCGTCGCCTCGCTGATGCCAATTCCGTCGTCTTCCACAACGGCGCGTAGCGCTTCGCCAACGCCGCTCGCGTCGGGCGAGACATAATCGACGCTGACGCGCGCCTTGCGCGCCCGTGCGTGGCGGAAAATATTGGTCAGGCTTTCCTGCACCACGCGATAGGCGGCAAGCTCGACCGCTTCGCCGACGAGGTCGAAATCGTCACTGAGCTGCAGCGAGATTTCGAGTTCCGGATGGGCGGCGCGCCAGGAGCCGACGAGGGTGCGCAATGCTTCGGCAAGGCCCAGTTCATCAAGTCCGGGCGGCCTCAGCCGCTGCAACAGCCGGCGCAGCAAGGTCTGGATCGCTTCGGCCTGTTCGCCGATCGAGGCGACATTCTGCTTGACGACGGCGGGAGACGGCGCGCCCTCGCTCAGCGCGCTGACATTGGCGCGGATGCAGAACAGGGGCGGCCCCATTTCATCATGCAGATCGCGCGCGATCTGACCGCGCTCTTCCTCCTGCACCCGCATCATCTGATGCATGAGCCGATGATTTTCCGCGTTGATCTTGGCGAGGTCGGCGGCGAGCCCGTTGATCTTGGCGCCGATATCGACGAATTCCGGCGGCCCGCGCGGCACAAGCTTTATGTCCGTATCGCCACGTGCGAGTTTGGTAATCGCAGCGCCCACATCGGCAATCGGGGCGATGGCGCGGCCAACGAGGATCAGGATCAGGACGAAAAGACAGACACCGAAGGCCAGCGTCGTCGCCGCGACCGAACAAACTTCGGTCCAGATCTCCGCAACCTCGCTGGTCGGATTGGCGATGATGACGATATCGCCATAGTTCCGGCCATGGATGGTCGCCGGAACAACGGTGATGTTCGGGCGCGGCTGGAACAGCCGGATAAACCAATAAGGCGCGCTGCCGACAGGGCTGGTCGTGGAGATGAGCGGCAGGTTATGCACCTCCGTCATGTCATGCGCGATGACGATGCGCACATGCCGCAAATTCTTGAGTTCGGCGAGGAGACGCTGCAGCAGCGGTTCCGGGTCCGTTGCATCTTGCAGACTGGCCAGCACGGTCTCGATCATCTCGCGCGCCAGCGTCTGATCGCTTTCGCCTTCGGCCTGCACGCGCGGTCCGGCGTTCCAGCCGATCAAGGCGAAATTGACCAGCAAAGAGAGAAAGAGCACCGCGCCGAGAAGCAGGTTCAAGCGCCAGCGCAAAGACAGACTTCGCATCACCACGCCTCTTAAGCTGCGCGACGCAAACTTGCGACGCCTCCCGCTTGCAGGTTCAAAGAATCTCACGCTGCCGGGATGTTATCCATAGCCATCATGACTTTTTCCATAGTACCCAGTCCTTATACCCATATCCGCTGTTAAGCATCTAGGATTTAAGGGAAATCGTTGACACGCGCGCGTCGCCAGCCGAAACATCGCCGGGTTATTTCGCTGGCGGGTTGGAGAAGATGCAAGTTCTGATCGTCGATGATCACCCGGTCATTATTTCTGGGTGCCGGGCGATGCTATCACCCCATGAAGATATTACCGTTATCGACGCGCTGAATTCGGCGCAAGCCTACGACAAATACGTCGAAGCACGGCCAGATGTGGTGGTGATCGACATCAATCTACCCGGAATGTCCGGCTTCGCGCTGACGCGGCAAATCCTCGAATACGACGCGCAGGCGAAGATCATCATCTTCACGATGAACGACGATCCGATCTTCGCGGCGCGCGCGATCGAGAACGGCGCCAAGGGCTATATCGGCAAGTGCGAAGATCCGGCGCGCTTCGTCGCCGCGATTCGCGCTGTCGCGGCGGGGCAAACCTTCCTACTGCCGGAGATGGCGCAGAAGCTCGCCTTTCTCGATCCGGGCCGGCGCGATTTCCTGACCGGGCTCAACGCGCGCGAACTGGAGATTTTGCGGCTGCTGCGCGCCGGCAAGAGCATGGCCGAGATCGCCGGCATCATCAACGTCTCTTATAAGACCGTCGCCAATTCCTGCGCGGTGCTCAAGCGCAAACTCGGCGCGCGCACACCGCTCGACCTCGTCCGCATCGCCGTCGAAAACAAGCTGGCCTGACCCTCTGCCTGCTGCACCCCGATGATGGGCGCGCCACGCGATACACCTACGCAAAGCGCCAGGAATCGTTCCCGATCCTGGCGCAAGCGATAGTGTAAGGAGAATGCGGCGCAGGTCACGCGCCGCTGAGAAGGCGCGGCTACTCGAGCACGAGATTGCGCGGTTTTCCGGCGACCCAGGCCTCGACATTGTCGATGAGCTGGTTGGACAGACCCGTCATCGCCTCAACGCTCGCCCAAGCAACATGCGGCGTGATGAGCAGATTGGGCAGATCGGCATCGAGCAAAACATTGCCGTTCTTCGGCGGCTCGACGGTCAATACGTCGAAACCTGCGCCGGCGATCTCGCCGGATTTCAGCGCCTCGACAAGCGCCTTTTCATCGACAAGGCCGCCGCGCGCGGTGTTGATGAGAACGGCATCGTTCTTCATCTTCTTGAGTTCGGCGGCGCCGATGACATTGCGCGTCTGCTCGGTCAGCGGGCAATGCAGCGAGACGACATCGCTTTCTTTCAGGACGGTATCGAGATCGACCTTGCCGGGAAAATCGTAGAGATCCGTCGCGATCACTTTCATGCCGAGCGCCTCGGCGCGGGCGCCGACGGATTTGCCCAAAGCGCCATAGCCGATGAGGCCCAGCGTCGAACCGGCAATGTCATGGATGGGATGATCGAAATAGCAGAATTGATTGATCGTCTGCCATTTGCCGCGTCGCACGTCGAGCACATAGGGAACGAGGCTGCGGCGCAGCGCAAAGATCAGCGCCAGCGTATGCTCCGGCACCGTATTGTCGGCATAATTGCGGATGTTCGACACGGCGATGCCGTGCGCCTTGCAATAGGCCTTGTCGACGCAATCGGTGCCGGTCGCGGCGACGGCGATCAATTTCAGCTTGGGGAGCTTTTCAAGGCTCGGCGCGCGCAGCGGCACCTTGTTGATGATGGCAATATCGGCGTCAGCGAGGCGTTCGACGACCTCGTCGGCGACCGTCTCCTGATATTCGGTGTAGCTATGCGGGAAATTCGGCTGCCGCACCGGGACGCCGATCGTCGCGCGGTCGAGGAAAACGATATTGTAATGCGGGGTCTCAGCCACGGGCGCCTCTCCTTTTTCGCCCTCTCCTTATGGGGACCGGCCTGGAACGTCAATCGGGTCGGAAAAGTGCCGCGGTCGCGGGCCCGCGCCGCAGAGCCGCTAGTTCACATCCCATTCGCAGATGCGAAAATTATTGCGGCGCTGTTCCAGATCGACATGAAGGTGAAAGGCGTGTGCGGAATCCGATCCCGGGCCCAGGACAGTCCTGAACCGCGCACAGGCACTGGTTTTCAGCCGTGCCAGAAACGCCGGTTTTTCCGCCTGCTGCTGGATGAGAATCTGCCGCCCGTCGCGCAGCACGAGGCCGCGCAGATCGACCGCATTGCCCTTGGCATGCTCGCTGAGCTTCTCGCTCGCGAGATGATTACGGTTGCGGCACTCATAGCCGATCGAGCCGAGAATTTTGGCGAGGCCGCTTTCCGTCTGGACGGCAGGCGCCACGTCGTCGCGAACCCAATCGCCAAGCACTTCCGCGAGATCGCAGCGAATGAGCGATGGCGGCTCGAACGGCACAGTCGTTCCATCGGCAAGCACGACGGCTTTCAATGTGACCGGCGCGGCGATACCGCAACCGTTGGGGCCGCTGACGGGAGCGGCAGCGGCGACGATAAGCCGCTTGCTGGCAAGGACACGGTCACAGGCCGGGTCCGGTGCTGCGACCGGGGAAACCGGCAGCGCTGGTTTGACCGCCGGCGCGGACAGGTCTGCAGGCCGCGGGGGCGGCAGCGGCGCGGCCGACTCACACTTTGCTGCGCTGCAAGGCAAAGCCGACGAAAGCAGCGCAAATAAAATGGCTGAACGGATATCCATTCAGCTCAAACGCGGCGGCCGCGCCAAAGCTCCTTCACAAAGGCATGTTCTGTCAGAACTGTTCGAGCAGAGCCGCGGCGCTGGAAACCTCCGCCTTGCCGGACGAAGGCTCGATATTGAGTTCCGTCACGATGCCGTCATCGACGAGCGCGGCGTAGCGTTGGGAGCGCAGGCCGAGGCCGCGCTCGGTCAGATCGAGCGTCAGACCGATGGCTTTGGCAAAAGCGCCGCTGCCGTCGGCCAGGAAGACGAAACCATCGTCAACGCCGAGCGACTTCGCCCAGGCGGCCATCACGAAGACATCGTTGACGGCGGTCACGGCGATCGCCTGGACGCCCTTGGCGCGCAGCTCCGCCTCCTTCTCGATATAGCCGGGCACGTGATTGAGCGAGCATGTGGGCGTAAAGGCGCCCGGCACGCCGACGAGCGCGATGCGCCGTCCCTTGAAAATCTCATCTGTCGTCCGCGGCTGCGGACCGTCGTCCGTCATGACCGTGAACGTTACTTGCGGCAGCGGATCACCAATCTTGAGCGTCATATCAGCCCCTCTTATTCGTCGCGGACTAAAGTTAGCGACTCCCGCGCCAATCTCAAGTCAGTGCTCGCGTCAGTTGCCGGAAGCGGCCCTGAAGCGCGACGATGCATTTGAAAATTAAGCTTCGTTCATTTCGGAACAACCCGCAGCGACGGGCATTTCGAGGCAAGTCGGTTCTCACCGGCGACCACATCAAACCCCTCAGATACACTCGGGAGAAACCTATGACGAATTCGACCTCGAACCGTGGCTTCGCTTCGATGGACGAAGAGAAACAACGCGAGATCGCGCGCAAGGGTGGCGCGAGCGTGCCTGCGGAAGAGCGCAGCTTCTCGCGCGATCACGAATTGGCCTCGGAGGCCGGCCGCAAGGGCGGCGCCAACGTGCCGGATGAAAAGCGCAGCTTTTCGCAGGACCATGAGCTGGCAGCCGAGGCGGGCCGCAAAGGTGGCCAGGTCTCTGGCGGAAACTTCGCGAATGACCGCGAACGTGCCGCCGAAGCCGGCCGCAAGGGCGGAGAAAGCTCCCACGGCGGCAGGCATAACTGAGCGCAGATGCCAACAACTGCGCCAGCCGGGCTCAGCATCCCGGCTGGCGCCTTTTACTTGCCGCCTGCGACCTCGACGGCGAAACGGAGATCGTCCCGCAATCCGCGAAAGGCCGCGTTCTTTTCCGCCTCGTCCCGCATTCGCAAAATTGCGGATGGATGAAGCGTGACAATGGCGCGATGTCCCTGGAATTCCAGAACCTGACCGCGCGAGCGCGAGAGGACTACCGGCTTTTCGAGCAACGCCCGGGCCGCCGTCACCCCAAGCGCGACGACAAGCTTGGGACGAACGAGCGTGAGTTCCTGCTCTAGCCACCAGCGGCAGGCTTGCACCTCGCCGCGCGTCGGCTGTTTATGCAATCGAAATTTGCCGCGCTGCTCGTGTTTAAAATGCTTGACCGCATTGGTGACATAGATGGAAGCACGGTCGAGCCCGGCTTCCGCGAGGGCGGCATCCAGAACCCGGCCAGCGGGGCCGACAAAGGGTTTGCCAGCGAGGTCTTCCTTATCGCCGGGTTGCTCGCCGACCAGCATCAGCGGCGCATCGATCGGTCCTTCGCCGAACACGACCTGCGTCGCATCGCGATAGAGCGTGCAGCGCGTGCAATGTGCCGCCTTCGCCGCCGCTTCATGCAGCTCCCGCGAGCGCACCGGTTCCGCGCGCGTCATGCCGCGCGCTCCCCTTGATCCGGCGCGAGCCCGAGCTTCTTCATCAAGGCAAGCGCGTCCTGCGGGGCGCGCAGCTTGTCCGTGTTATCGAAAAAGACGAAGACATCGCGGCGCTTCATCGGCCCTGCGGCTGGCCCGGCGAAATCGCCATCGCGCATGGATTTTCCGAGGGACCAGGCGCGGATGCGCGCCGCCCATTCATCGAGCGCCGCCGCGTCATAGCCGCTGCGGTAGAGGTCCGTCGAACCGTGCAGGCGGCAATAAACAAAGTCCGAGGTCAGATCCATGAGCCGCGGCCATTCGACCGTATCGGCACAAACGAGCGCGACATCGTGCGCCCGCAACAGATCGACGAAAGCCCGATCGACGAAGCTCTGGTGGCGAATTTCGACCGCGTGACGGATGGGGCGCACGGCGTCGGTCTTGAGCCAGGCCCGCGCCCTCAGACGATCGTCGTGCCGGCGCGCCAGAGCCGAGGCCGCGCCCGTATCATGCGGCAGAAGCGCGAGGAATTCCTCCATCAGGCTTTGATCGAAATGGAAATTCGGCGGGAACTGCCATAGCACCGGACCAAGCTTCGGGCCGAGAGCCAGCACGCCGGAGGCGAAGAAATTGGCAATGGGGATCGCGACATCCCGCGCACGCTTGATATGGGTGATGAAGCGCGGCGCCTTGACCGCAAAGACGAAATCCTCCGGCACTTGCGCCGCCCAGGAGCGGAAGGCGGACGGCGTCTGCAGGCCGTAGAACGTTCCGTTGATCTCGATGGAACGGAAGAACGTGCTCGCATAGGCGAGCTCACGGTTTCGCGGCAGACCCTTTTGGAAAGAATTGCCCGCGCCAGGGCGCATAGGTCCAGCCAGATATGCCGATCCTGATCTCAGCGCTTTGCGCGGCCATGTTTCCTCGCGGAGGCGACTGCGCTCCGCCGCAAGAACGAGAAGCGCAGTCTATTTGGTTCCGAGCGTCGACGCCTGCGCCGGCAAATCAAGGCCAAGCGTGAACACATACGATTTCCGTCGGGCCGGTCAGGGTGAATAGCACCGGCACGCGGGGCGGCAGAGCTTTCAAGGGCTGCTGCGCGGCCACCAGCGAAAATCTGCCATCGGCCAAGCGATGCGTTTCGATATCCCAGCCTTCCGGCGCCTCGGCAAAGAGATCGCTTGCCGGCCCGTCGCCCTTCCAGGTCAAAACCCAACGCAGCGAGGTCGCCCCCGGATCGGCCGTAATCACAATTTCTTTCGCAATCTCATCTTTCGCGAGCGGAATTGGCACGCGCGCCTCGGCCTGTGCGACAATATCTTCCTCCGCGCTCGTACCGCTCTGCGGCAAGACAAGCTCCGCGACGCTGCGGGCCGGCAAGCAAATATTGTCGCAGACGGCATAATTGAGCGTCAGCCGCAGGCGCACCGGCTTTGCTGGATCGTGTGCCTTCACGGCGATGGGAAAGATGACGCCGCTGCGATAGCCGAAAGCCTGCAACCCCTGTTCGTCGATCCGCTGCGGTGCCGGATAGGCAATTTGCGCTGAATCGAGATTTTCCGACCCCTGGAACGAGAATGTCGGCGGGACGCCGGCATCGCCGGGAGTCCGCCAATAGGTGATCGCCTGGCCGGAAAGCTTTATCTGCGCCGCGGCCTCATAAATGCCCTGCCCGCGCGGCGTGGCCGCGACGAGCCGCATTTGTGCCTTATCACTGGCAGACCCTGACCACGGGCTGGCGAAGGAATCAGCTTTCACCGGACCGGACACCGCGCCCAGTGCCGCAAGGCAGAAGACGAGTTTCAGGCCGGGACGGCGCCAAAAAAGAGGATGGCCAAAGCCGCGTGCCTGCGCCAACATGGACGCGGCAAACCGGGAACGAAGATTGCGTGTCATTGCGGCGGACATGTATGCGTCTACCTTTTGGTCGGTTTTCTCACCGGCGCAAGATGAAATTGTGGCCTTCGGAACCTATTTGTTCCCTGGAACGGGATGCGAAAAAGCGACTGCCGCTTTTTCGCTGTCGGTAAGGGTCTGGTGATGGCAACAGTCGTGAAGAAGAGCAAAAACAGCGAATATTTCGACGGGCAGTTCCTGCTCGCCATGCCGGGCATGACGGATGACCGCTTTGCCCGCTGCGTCGTCTATCTCTGCGCCCATTCCGACGAGGGTGCGATGGGCATCGTCATCAATCGCCGCGCGCCAAGCCTGAACTTTTCCGAACTGCTCGTTCAACTCGAAGTGATTGCGCCGGACGAAGCGATCCGCCTGCCGGAACACGCGGGCACCGTGCCGGTTCTGCGCGGCGGCCCGGTCGAAACGGGGCGCGGCTTCGTCTTGCATTCGAACGATTTCTATATCGACAATTCGACCTTGCCGATCGACGGCGGTGTGTCGCTGACCGCGACCATCGACATTCTGCGCGCCATCGCCCACGGCTCGGGCCCGGATCGCGCCATTCTCGCGCTCGGTTATGCCGGCTGGTCGCCCGGCCAGCTTGAGGACGAGATGCAGAACAACGGCTGGCTCACCTGCCCGGCCGATGCTGGGCTGATTTTCGATACGCCGCTCGATGCCCGCTACGACATGGCGATGCGCAAGATCGGCATCGACCCAGGCTTCCTCTCCGCCCAATCCGGCCGCGCCTAGAGCGGGATCATCACCCGCGTCTTTGCGAGGAGCAAAGCGACGAAGCGATCCAGCATTTGACTTCTGGATTGCGCGTCGGCTCGCAATAAAAGAAGGCTAAGCCGCCGCCTGCGCCGCGCCGACGAGCTTGCGCGCCTCGTTCGCGCTCATCGGATGGCCGAAGACAAAGCCCTGCGCGATATTCGCAGCCGAGCTGGTAGAGTTCGATCGCGTCGGATTCGGTCTCCGCGCCTTCGGCAACGATATCCATGCCGAGATCATGCGCCAGCGTCACGATGGAGCGCAGGATGACCGGTCGCGCGCCCTTGCCATTATGATGCACAAAGGAACGGTCGATCTTGATCGTATCGAAGGGGAAGCGCTGCAGATAGGCGAGCGACGAATAGCCGGTGCCGAAATCGTCGAGGCAGAGGCCGGCGCCGAACTCACGAATGCGCGCCAGAATCTGCGCCGCATATTCCGGGTTTTCCATGACCAGGCTTTCGGTCAATTCGAGCTTCAGCGTGCCGCGCGCGATCTTCCAGCGCGACAGCACCGCATTCACGTCCTGCAGCAGATCGTGACGCAGCAATTGCCGCGATGAGATATTGACGCTGGCGAAGAGCGGCGGATCGACATCGAGCGCCGCTTGCCAGGCCGAAAGTTCGCGCGCCGTTCGCTCCATCGCGAAGAGGCCGAGATCGACAATGCTGCCGGTCTCCTCGGCGACAGGGATGAATTCCGCCGGGCTCAAACGCCCAAGGCGCGGATGATCCCAGCGCAGCAAGGCCTCGAAACCGGCGACGGTGCGATCCTCCAGCCGGACGATCGGCTGGAAACAGAATGTGCATCTCGCCGCGGTCGAGCGCCCGGCGCAGATCCGCTTCGAGCGTCAGCCGGTCGGAGCGCACGGTGCGCATCGACGGCCGGAAGACCTCGATACGATTGCCGCCGATGCGCTTGCCGTGCCGCACCGCGATCTCGGCATCGTTCAGCATGTCCTCGCGATTGGCGTGCAATTGCGGATCGAAAAGCGCGAGACCGATCGAGGCTGTAAGCGGGATTTCGTTCTCGCCGAAGGTCACCGGCGTCGAGACCGCGCGGCGGATGACATTGGCGAGCGCGATGATCTGATCGGTTTCGCTTTCGGAAATGACCACGGCGGCGAACTGATCGCTCGACAGCCGCGCCAGCGTATCCTGCGGCTTGAGGATACGGCCGAGCCGCCGCGCGATGGTCAGCAGGATCGAATCGCCGGCGGAAAAGCCGATCGTCTCGTTGATATGCTTGAAACGATCGATGTCGATGCAGATGACGGTCGGGCGGATCTGCGCATCGGTCTGCGAGAGTTTGAGCGCCGCGTCGAGCCGGTCGAAGAACAATTCGCGGTTCGGCAGGCCGGTCAGATTGTCGTGCACCGCGTCGTGCAGCAGGCGCGTCTGCGCCGTCTTCTGCTCGGTGACATCGGCCAGCGTGCCGATGACGCGGATCACTTCGCCGTCGGGGCCGACGACCGGCCGCGCCTTGAGCAGGATACCAGAAATAATGCCCGTCCGCGGCGCGCAGGCGGAATTCCTGATTGATGCGCCCGCGCCTTCTGCTCGAGCATCGTATCGAGGCAGGCGCGATAGCGGTCGCGCTCGAACGGATGCAATACGTCGAGCCATTTCGAGGCCGGCCCTTCGAGCTCGCCGCGCTAGAGGCCGAGCTGGGTTTCGACCTCGGGGCTGACATAGACGCGGTCCGGCGTCCACGTCCCAATCGAAGATGATGTCGCCGCAGCCGGTGAGCGCCAGCGCCTTGCGCTCGGAATCGCTGATCGCGCCGTTGCCGAGGCCGCCGCCGGCGAAGGCGTTCTGCATCACGGTGAAGCCGATCAGCATGACGATCAGCACCAGGCCGCCGATCAGCGCCGGCGAGACGAGATCGTTGGTGAGCGAGCCGGTGACGGTGAAGCCCGCCGCGATGACCCAGACGAGCAGCAGGAACCATGTCGGGATCAGCATCACCGCGCGGTCATAGCCGTGGGTCGAGAGATAAAGGACGAGGATAAAGCCGACCGCGGCAACGGTGGCGAGCGAAATCCGCGCGACGCCGGCGGCGATCGGCGCGTCGTAGACCGCAAGCCCGATCAGCGCGACGAGGAAAACCAGCCAGCCGATCGCGACGTGCGAGGCGCGCACATGCCAGCGATTGAGATTGAGATAGGCGAAGAGGAAGACAAGCAGCGTCGCGGCGAGCGAGGTCTCCGCGCCCGCGCGCCAGACGCGGTCGGCCTGCGCGGACGTATCGAAAATCTTGTCCCAGAAACCGAAGTCGATGCAGACATAGGCGAGCACCGCCCAGGCGAGCGCGGCGGCGGCGGGAAAGATCACCGCGCCCTTGACGACGAAGACGATGGTGAGGAAGAGCGCGAGCAGGCCGGCGACGCCGATGACGATGCCCTTGTAGAGCGACAGGCTGATGAGCTTGTCCTTGTAGGCGTCGGGCTGCCAGAGATAGAGCTGCGGCAGGCTCGCGCGTGCGCAATTCGGCGACATAGGTCACCGTCGTGCCGGGGTCGATGGTCAGGCGGAAGACATCGGCGTCGGCGCTGTCCACGCGCTCCGGCGGAAAGCTCTGGCTCGCGGTGATCGCCGAAATGCGCGAGGCGCCGAGATCGGGCCAGATGACGCCCGAGCCGACGAGGCGGAAATGCGGCGCGACGATAAGCCGCTCGATCTGCTCGTCGGTATCGTTGGTGAGCGCGAAGACGATCCAGTTGGGATGCGTGCCGGGTTCGAGCGCCCGCACCTCGATGCGGCGGACGATGCCGTCAGAGCCCGGCGCGGTCGAGACGAGCAGCCGGTCGCCCTGCGCGCCATAGCTCTCGACCGCCTTGGTGAGATCGATCGCCGTCGCGTCGAGAGGAATACGGACGGATTGAATGGCCTGTGCCGGCGCCATCGCCAGACAGCAGCAGCGCGAAGACGAGCCAGACCCGGCACCGACGCAGCCCATTCCATACACGTGAAGCCGACGACATTTTTCTCCACTCAGCCGCGATCACGCCGCGCGACCCGCAGGGGCAGCGGGTCAGTTTCCAAAAGCGCGTAGAGGAGATGGTCCTGCCAGAGCCCATTGATCCGCAAATAGGCCCGCGCAAGCCCTTCCCTCTTGAAGCCGACGCGCTCCAGCAGCCGGATCGACGCACCATTATGCGGCAGACAGGCCGCCTCGATTCGGTGCAGACGCAGGGAGGTGAAGGCATAGCCCGTCATCGCCCTGACCGCTCGCGACATCAATCCCTGGCCCGCGTAGGGCATGCCCATCCAGTAGCCGAGCGTCGCCGATTGAGCGACACCGCGCTTGACCTGCCCGAGCGTCAGACCGCCGACAAGCTTCTCGTCCTCATCGCGAAAGATGAGAAAGGGATAGGCCTCGTCATTCGTCATTTCCTGCAGATTGCGGCGTAGCCTGCGGCGGAACGAGGTACGGGTCAAGTCATCGCCCGGCCATGTCGGCTCCCAGGGGGTGAGAAAGGCACGGCTCTTTTCGCGCAGATCCGACCAGGCCTCATAGTCGCGCGCCTCAGGCGGACGCAGATGCACGCCCTCGCCGCGGACCAGATTGCTGATCTCGCTCGGCACGCCGAGCCGAAACAGAGCCAAGCCGATGCCTCCCCTCAGGTCTGTCCGAGGAACGCGCGCACACGATCGGGCGTAGGAACCTTGCTCACCGGCCCGACCGCGGCAACGGTCGGCGCCGAGCGCAAGGCCGCAGCACCCGCGTCGCGGACCTCCGCGACCGTCAGATTATCGACCTTTTGCAGGATTTCGTCACGTGTCAGGACGCGGCCAAAGGCAAGAATCTGCCGGGCGATCTGCTCCGAACGCGCGATCGAGGATTCCAGCGCCGTGAGGAGTGAGACCTTCATCTGGGCCTTGGCCCGCTCAACCTCAGCCTCGCTCAAATCCACGACCGCCTTGGCGATACATTCGAGCGCCACCGGCACGAGCTCGCGCACCTGCTCTTTGCTGGTGGCGGCATAGAAGCCAAAGAGCCCAGTGTCGGCATAGCCCCAATGGAAGGAATAGACGGAATAGGCGAGGCCGCGCTTTTCGCGCACCTCCTGGAAGAGCCGCGAGGACATGCCGCCGCCGACCGCATTGGCAAAGACCTGCGCCGCGTAATAAGCCGGCGTCGCATAGGACAGGCTCTCGAAACCGATGACGATATGCGTCTGTTCGAGCCGCCGGCTGACGCGCAACTCGCCGCCCGTATAGCGCGCCGGGGGCGCCTCCTCGACGGCTTGCGCCGGCAGAGCCGTGAAACGCGCCGCAGCGGCTTCGACGATCCGTTCATGATCGAGCGCGCCGGCGGCTCCGACGATGGTCACGCCACTGCGATAGCGATTGGCGAGATAATCCGCGATCATCGAACGGTCGAAGGCGCGCACATGCTCGCGCGTGCCGAGGATCGGCGAGCCGATCGGCTGTTCCGGAAAGGCGGCGGCATTGAAGAGATCGAAAACGAGATCGTCGGGCGTATCTTCCGCGGCGCCGATCTCCTGGATGATGACTTCCTTCTCGCGCTCCAGCTCTTCCTTGTCGAAGAGGCTGTCGGTCAGGATGTCGGAGAGAATATCGACGGCGAGGCCGGCGTCGCCAGCGAGCACATGCGCGTAATAGGCCGTCTGCTCGACGCCGGTCGCGGCATTGAGGTCGCCGCCGGCGTTCTCGATCTCTTCGGCAATGTCGCGCGCGGAGCGGCGGCGCGTGCCCTTGAAGGCCATATGCTCGAGCAAATGCGACAGGCCGCGCTCGCGCGGACGCTCATGCCGCGAGCCCGCCGCCACCCAGACGCCGAGCGAAACGGTTTCAAGATGCGGCATCCGGTCGGTGACGACACGCAGGCCGGACGGCAGGGTCGTGATCTCGACACTCATGAAGCCGCCCTCTTCGCACCCGCCTGCGACGCCTGCAAAGTCTCGCGGATATAGGCCGCGACCCTCGCCCTGATCGTTGGGCAGCACGTCGAAATATTCCGGGCGTGACGCAAGGTCGGCAAGATGCGGCGGCAGCGGCGGATGCTGGCCGGTGGCACGCGCGATCGCCGCAGGGAATTTGGCCGGATGCGCCGTGCCGAGCACGATCGTCGGAACGCCTTGCCGCGCCGCCAGAGCGGCCCGTGCGGCGCCGACGCCGACGGCGGTATGTGGATCGATCAATCTCTGCGTCTCGCGCCACACGCGCGCGATCTCCTCGCTTGTTTCGGTTTCGCCGACGCGCACGGCGTCGAACTCTTCACGGATCGCCGCGAGCGGCGCGGCATCGAGCGAGAAACTGCCCGATTGCTGCAGGGAATTCATCAGCCGGCGCACGGCCGCGGCATCCCGCCCATAGGCCTCGAACAGAAGCCGCTCGAAATTGGAGGACACTTGTATGTCCATTGAGGGCGATTGTGTGACTTCGACTTTGCCGGTCTCATAGCGCCCTGTCTCCAGCGCGCGGACGAGAATGTCATTGGCATTGGTGGCGATGACGAGCCGCTCGATCGGCAGGCCCATCTGCTTGGCCACCCAGCCGGCGAGAATATCGCCGAAATTGCCGGTCGGCACGGCGAAGGAGACTTTGCGGTGCGGTGCGCCGAGCGCCACGGCACTCGTGAAATAATAGACGATTTGTGCCGCCACGCGCGCCCAATTGATCGAATTGACGCCGGCAAGCGAAAATTCGTCACGGCATTTCTTATCGGCGAACAGGCCCTTCACCATGTTCTGCGCGTCGTCGAACGTGCCTTCGAGCGCGATCGTGTGAACATTATCCGCGACGACGGTCGTCATCTGGCGGCGCTGGACGTCGGAGACGCGGCCATGCGGATAGAGGATGAAGACATCGACTTCCGGCAGGCCCTGGAAGGCGGCGATGGCGGCGGCGCCGGTATCGCCTGAGGTGGCGCCGACAATGGTCGCGCGCTGGCCGCGCCCGGCGAGGACATGCTGCATCATCCGGCCAAGGAGCTGCATGGCCAGATCTTTGAAGGCGAGGGTCGGCCCGTGGAACAGCTCGAGCAGGAAGAGGTTGTCGCCAAGCTGCGAGAGCGGCGCGACGGCGACATGGTCGAAAGTGCCGTAGGCGGCCGCAATCATCGACCGCAAAACCGCGCGATCGATCGTCCCGGCGACGAAGGGCCAAAGGACGGCCTCGGCCACTTCGGCATAGGGGCGGCCGGCGAAACCGGCGATCTCCGCCGGCGTCAGCCGCGGATAGGAATGCGGCAGATAAAGCCCGCCGTCCTCGGCAAGGCCCGCGATCAGCGCATCGGTAAAGGATAGCGAAGGCGCGGTGCCGCGGGTCGAAATGTATTTCACACTCAAGGCCTGGGTTTTGGTCGATTCCGCGCTGGTTTAACACAAAACCGCGGCGGCGGGGATTTTTGCCCAACCGACCCGGCCGGGTGGCCAAAAATTAGGCTTAAGGCGTCACGGACCGCTTTTCCTGCCGCCGCTCCTGCCGCCTGTCCTGCCAGACCTTGAAGAGATGGGTGCCGAAGACGACCCACAGGCCGATGGCGCCGCCAAACCAGGTCAGCGCGTATTCCATATGATTGTTGGGAATGTTGCCGATGGTCGCGCCGCCCTCGGGCCAGCCGCCGGGAATGGCGATCTTGTCCTGATCGATAACGAAGGGCGCCACCCTGGTAGAGTCCGAAATGCGCCGCGATCGCCGCCGGATCACGGGTGAAATAGAGGTTATGAGCCGGATCGTCGGCGGGCGTGAAGAAATTGCGGTCTTGCGGCGGCCGCATCAGGCCCGTGACCGTCACTTCGCCTTCGATCTCGCTCTGCGGGCGCGAGGATTTGGCCGCGAGATCGGTCGGAATGAAGCCGCGATCGACGATGACCTCATCCCCCGAGGCCAGAATCAGCGGCGTCAGCACCAGATAGCCAGCGCCAAGATCGCGCGGCCCCTGTGTGCGGAAGACCAGCACCTCCCTGGCATTGTCGAAATGGCCCTGCGCCGAGACATGCAGATATTCGTAATCGTCGGGCTTGAGCCTCGGCCACTCGGCGGGGGCCGGCAGCGGCTGCGGCGCGGCGGTGCTACGCGCCGCGATTGTGGCGATTAGCGCGTTCTTCCAGGCAAGGCGGTGCAATTGCCAGACACCGAGCCAGACGAGGACGCCCGTTCCGACAAGAACAAAGAACAAAGGCACAAGGAGCCCCTTGCGCGCCGGTGCGTCAGCCATCTGTCGTCAAGTTCTCGATGCGACCCTGCTCGGCCTTATTGCGATATTGCAGCGTGAGGAGGACGCCTTTCAACGGCCGCAGAAGCCCGAGGCAGACAAGGATCGTCAGCGGCGGAAAGACGACGAAATAGACCCAATAGGGCGGCTCGTAAGCGACTTCGAGGAAAAGCGCCAGCCCGACGATCAAGAAGCCGGCGAAGAGCATGACGAAAACGGCCGGCCCGTCGCCGGCGTCGGCAAAACCATAGCTGAGCCCGCAGGCGGTGCAGCCCGGCGCGACCGTCAGCAATCTGGAGAACAATTTGCCGTGACCGCAGCGCGGACACCGGCCGGCGACACCGCGCCAGATCGCCGTGGGCAAGTCCAGGGACTTGCCGCCATCACTGCTTCCAACTTCGCTCATGATGGCGGCTTCTTGCGCCCGGCAGCCGCCGGACGCAAGCCCTAACCGCGGCTCAATGCTCGAACGGTCCGCCCCATGACCCCCACACATAGATGCAGGAGAAAAGGAACAGCCAGACGACGTCGACGAAATGCCAATACCAGGCGGCGAATTCGAAGCCGAGATGGCGCTGCGGCGTGAATTGCCCGGCGAGCGCGCGCAGCAGGCAGACGATCAGGAAGATCGTGCCGATGATGACGTGGAAGCCGTGGAAACCCGTCGCCATGAAGAAGGTCGCGCCATAGATCGAGCCCTTAAAGGCGAACGGCGCGTGGGCATATTCGTAGGCCTGCACGCATGGTGAAGCAGATGCCGAGCAGGATCGTCAGGATGAGGCCGTTCACGAGCCCCTTGCGATCGTTGTTGAGCAGCGCGTGATGCGCCCAGGTCACCGTCGTGCCGGAGGTCAACAGAATGAGCGTGTTGAGCAGCGGCAAGTGCCAGGGATCGATCGACCTCGATGCCCTTCGGCGGCCAGTGTCCGCCGGTGAAGGCCGTACGCGCATATTCGATCGGCTCGCCCGGGAACAAGGCCGCGTCGAAAAAGGCCCAGAACCAGGCGACGAAGAACATCACTTCCGAAGCGATGAAGAGAATCATGCCGTAGCGCAGGCTGAGCGGGACGATCGGCGTGTGAACGCCCGGGGTCTGCGCCTCCTTGATCACGTCCAGCCACCAGGAGGCCATGACAAAGAGAACGGCGATGAGGCCGACGCCGAAAATATAGCTGCCGGGCTTGAGCCCGCCGACGGGGATCGCCTTCATCCACATGATCGCGCCGAGCGCCATCACGAAGGCGCCGAATGGCGCCGAGAATCGGCCACGGGCTCGGATCAACGAGATGATAAGAATGATTGGGCTTGGCATGCGCGTCAGACATTTCGTTCCCTCTCGTCTCTTCGGAGCTTTAGCCCCCGCGGCCGTTTTCATCCAGGCCGCTGCTTCCTCTCGAGTCATTCCCCACAGGCTTAAAGTCGCGGCGGATCCTTGCCATTGGCCTGAGCCGCCGTTACCGGCCGCGCTCGTGCGACGGATAAAAAGTGTAAGACAGCGAAACCTCGTCGATGCCGCTCATCGTCTCGTCCTTCTCAAGCGCCGGATCGAGAAAGAAAACGACCGGCATTTCGACCGTCTGATGCGGAGCGAAATGCTGCTCGCTGAAACAGAAGCAGGCGATCTTGTCGAAGTAGGCGCCGGTCTGTCCAGGCGTCACATTGTAGACGGCGCGGGCGGCCTGCTCGTGGTCGGACAGATTGGTGACCTTGAAGAACACCGTCGCTGTCTGTCCGGTGCGTACCGAGACTTCCGGCATTTCCGGCGCAAAGGTCAGCGCGAGGCCGGGCGTGACATTGGCGTCGAGATGAACCGTGATGATGCGCTTGCCCTCTTCCTTCGGCGCGACACGGCGCACCTGCGTCGTGCCGGCAAAGCCCGTCGCGGCGCAGAAGGCGCGATAAAGCGGGATCGCGGCGAAGGACATGCCGAGCATGCCGATCGCGGCGGCGAGGACCGCGAAGGCGACCAGCCCCTGGCGGGCGCTTTTTGCGCGGCGCGGATTTGGATGTTGTTCGGGAGCCGTCATCTTTTGCCTCTAGATCGGCGGCTTGAGAACGCCGGGGCCAAACTTCACGATCGTCACGGCGTAGAACAGAACGACGAGAGCGCCGACGACGAGACCGATCGCGATGTTGCGCAGGCGGCGGCTGCGCACCTGTTCGGGTGTCAGCGTCACGCCTTTCGGATCGATCTCGTAGGACATCATCGCAGAGCCCCGATGACGTAAACGACTCGCTCGACCAGCAATTCGGCGAAGAGCACATAGAGATAGAGGATCGAGAACCAGAAGAGCCCCATCGCTGTCTTGTTGGCGGCCTCGCCGTCGCGCACGCGGAACACGAGAACGGCGCGGCGAATGAATTCCACCCCCAGCACCAAAGCGAAAGCGCCATAGATATAGGAGGCGAAGCCAAACGCCGTGGGCAAAACGCCGATCGCGCGCGAGGATCACGCTATAGATGAGGATCTCGAGCCGCGTGTGATCGGCGCCCTTGACGTTCGGCATCATCGGCACGCCGGCATTGCCATAGTCAGCTGGTGCGTGCCAGCGCCAGCGCCCAGAAATGCGGCGGCGTCCAGGCGAAGATCAGGCCGAAGAGAACGAGCGGCGCGATACCGATATGGCCCGTCGCGGCGGCATAGCCGACGATCGGCGGGAGGCGCCCGGCGGCGCCGCCGATGACGATGTTCTGCGGCGTCGCACGCTTCAGCCACATCGTATAGATGACGACGTAAAAGAAGATGGTGAAGGCGAGCAGCGCCGCGGCCAGCGCATTGGCGACGAGACCAAGCGTCAGCACCGCGAAGCCGGACAGGACGAGGCCGAAAGCCAGGGCTTCCGGCCGCGTGATGCGTCCCGTGGGAATCGGCCGCTTGGCGGTGCGCCGCATGACGCGCGTCGATGTCGGCATCATACCACATGTTGAGCGCGCCCGAGGCGCCCGCGCCGACGGCGATGCAAAGCAGCGACGCGAGCCCGATGACGAAATTCACCGGATGCGGCGCCAGCAGAATGCCGGCGAGCGCGGTGAAGACGACAAGCTGACATCACCCGCGGCTTGACCAGCGCGAGATAATCGCGCGGCTCCGCGGTCGAAATCGCCACCGATCCGGAACCGCCGGCGCCGCTATCGCTCGATCACGCTCATTTCAGTTCGACATCGCCCTGCTGCGAGAAGAGCGGCTCACCGGCGCCGCTCGATCTCAATGATCCGTGCCGACGATGCGCGGCAGAACCTCATAGGTATGGAACGGCGGCGGCGAGCTGACGGTCCATTCGAGCGTCGTCGCGCCGACGCCCCACGGATTGTCGCCGGCATCGCGCTTCTTCGCAAAGGCCTCGAAGAGGATATAGAGGAAGAGAAGAACGCTGATGCCCGAGAGATAGGCGCCGATAGGACGAAACCTCGTTCCACAGCCGGTAGGCGTCCGGATAGTCGATGTAGCGGCGCGGCATGCCGGCGAGGCCGAGGAAATGCTGCGGGAAGAAGGTCAGGTTCACGCCGATGAACATCATCCAGAAATGAATCTTGCCCGAGCGTCTCGTTATACATGTAGCCGCGTCATCTTCGGGAACCAGTAATAGAAGCCCGCGAAGATCGCGAAGACGGCGCCGAGCGACAGCACGTAATGGAAGTGCGCGACGACGTAATAGGTCTCGTGCAGGTCGCGGTCGACGCCGGCATTGGCCAGCACGACGCCGGTGACGCCGCCGACGGTGAACAGGAAGATGAAGCCGATCGCCCACAGCATCGGCACGCGGAACGAGATCGAGCCGCCCCACATCGTCGCGATCCACGAGAAGACCTTGATGCCGGTCGGCACCGCGATCACCATCGTCGCGAAGACGAAATAGCGCTGCGTGTCGAGCGACAGGCCGACCGTATACATGTGATGCGCCCAGACGACGAAGCCGACGACGCCGATCGCCACCATCGCATAGGCCATGCCGAGATAGCCGAAGATCGGCTTCTTCGAGAAGGTCGAGATGACGTGGCTGATGATGCCGAAGCCGGGCAGGATCAGAATGTAGACTTCCGGATGGCCGAAGAACCAGAACAGATGCTGGAACAGCAGCGGATCGCCGCCGCCTTCCGGATCGAAGAAGGTGGTGCCGAAATTGCGGTCGGTCAGCAGCATGGTGATCGCGCCGGCGAGAACCGGCAGCGACAGCACAAGCAGGAAGGCCGTGACCAGAACCGACCAGGCGAACAGCGGCATCCGGTGCAGGGTCATGCCCGGCGCGCGCATGTTGAAGATCGTGGTGATGAAGTTGATCGCGCCGAGGATCGACGAGGCGCCGGCGAGATGGATCGACAGGATGATGAAATCCATCGCCGGACCGGGATGACCCGGCGTTCGACGAGAACGGCGGATACAGCACCCAGCCGCCGCCGAAACCCTTCATGCCCGGCGCGCCGTCGACGAACAGCGAAATGAGCAGCAGCGTGAACGAGGCCGGCAGCAGCCAGAACGAAATGTTGTTCATGCGCGGGAAGGCCATGTCCGGCGCGCCGATCATCAGCGGCACGAACCAATTGCCGAAGCCGCCGATCAGCGCCGGCATGACCATGAAGAAGATCATCGATCAGGCCATGCGCGGTGATGAACACGTTGTAGAGGTTCTTGGCGTAATCGCGTCGCCAGGTCCGGCCGGCGCGCCGTCGAAAATGCGCGCCAGTAACGGGAAGACCTGGATGCCCGGCTCCTGCAGTTCGGCGCGCATCGCGATCGACAAGGCCGCGCCGATGACGCCGGCGATGATCGCGAAGATAATATAAAGCGTGCCGATGTCTTTGTGGTTGGTCGAAAAAAGGTAGCGCCGCCATCCGGTGGGATGGCCATGCGCGTCGTCATGTGGCGGTCGCGGTCGTGCTCATCTCAGTCTCTTCCCCGGCATTCCTCTTGATATTATCGTTGCTTCGACGCCAAAGCCTAGTTCCTCGCCGCGCGCAGGCGCCAGCTTCCGCATAGTGCGGCAAGGGGTTGGCCGAGAATTTCTTCTTGGCGTCCGCGAGCCAGGCGGCATATTCGGCGTCGCTCACCACGCGGAAGGCGATCGGCATATAGGCGTGATCCTCGCCGCAGAGCTTCGAGCACTGGCCGTAGTAGATGCCTTCCGGTCGGCGCGGAACCAGGTCTCGTTAGCCGGCCCGGAACCGCGTCGATGCGGACGCCGAAGGACGGCACGGTGAAGGAGTGGATGACGTCGGACGCCGTGACCTGGACCAGGACGGTCTTGTTGACCGGCACGACGGCCTCGTTGTCGACGGCAAGCAGACGCAGATCGCCCGGCTTCAGATCCTTGTCGGCCTTGATGTAGGAATCGAAGCCGAAGCCGCCGCCCTGGTCGGTCGGGATAGGCATAGGTCCAGTACCATTGATGGCCGGTGACCTTGACCGTCATATCGGTCTTCGGAATGACCAATTGATGATCGAGAAGCCGGAACGACGGAATGGCGATGAAGACGAGGATCAGCACCGGCAGGATGGTCCAGGCGACTTCGAGCATGGTGTTGTGGGTGAGCGCGAAGGGGTCGGGTTGGCCTTTTCGTTGAAGCGGAAAATCACGATCAACAGCAGGGCGCCGACGAAGATGCTGACCACGACGATGATCGGCGGTCAGGATGCCATTATAGAAAGTGTGGATTTCATCGGCGATCGGGGTCACAGGAGTCTGGAGGCCGATCTGCCCCGGTGCGGCATGGCCAAGCTGGGCCAGAGCCGGTGTTGCCGCGGCAGCACAAAGGAGCAACGCCGCCGACAAAACCAAGGCGCCATAATGCTTCAGCCGACGGCCGAGAATATGCGGAGATTTCATGAATTTTCGTCGCTCCCCTTCACCACTTGTCGCGTTTCGCTGCCAATTCAAGCGGCACGAACGTGTGGCCGGTTGGTTCCAACCACAAGACCTTATTTAGATCAAGTAGACATTTCGCAAGTTAAAACGCAAGCTCCGCCTCAGTATCAGCGTTGCGATTGGGGATGCCGAGATGTCGCGGGCGGCCGATCATTTGTTTGCGCCGCGATGGCTTGGAATTTGCGTGAACGGGGCCGATCCAATCTCCGCCCGCAAGCCCACGGCGACCAGGTTAGCGTCCTAGATTTGCCTTCCACCCGTGATCGGTTAATGAAAATGCTTCGGTTTGCACCTGCGGCCACAATTCGCTCGCGGGGCAAGCGGCGCATTTGCCGGTTTCGCTGGTGTGAAGACGGCAGTGGAGGCCGCGAACCGCACGAGAACAGAGCATGACCGATTTGACCGGACTACGCCGTTTTGCCGCCGGGTTGCCTTTTCTCCTGATCTTCTTTTCTTTCTTCGCCGGCGTCGCGCCGCAAACGGCCGTGGCGCAGGGCGTCATTAAATCCAAGCACGGCGATTGGGAAATCCGCTGCGAGACGCCGCCCGGCGCCCAGCACGAGCAATGCGCCCTGTTGCAAAGCGTCGCCGCCGAGGACCGGCCAAACATCAATCTCGTCGTCATCGTCCTCAAGACGGCGGACGGCAAGAGCCGGCTCTTGCGCGTCATCGCCCCGCTCGGCGTGCTGCTGCCGTCCGGGCTGGGGCTCAAGATCGATAGCACCGATGTCGGCCGCGCCGGCTTCGTGCGCTGCCTGCCGACCGGCTGCGTGGCGGAAGTCGTCATGGACGACAAACTGATCGGCGAGTTGCGCAATGGCCATAATGCCACCTTCATCATCTTCCAGACCCCGGAAGAAGGGATTGGCATTCCGCTCGCGCTGAATGGCTTCGGCGAAGGGTTCGATGCGCTGCCGTAAAGCCGGTCCGCCGAAAAATTGCTGCCTTTTCGGAAAAAGATTATGCCGTAGACCGGCTGGCGTTGCGTAAGATTCGGAGCGAGGGGGACATGCAGAAGCATGCGCAGATAAGTTCGGCTTTGGCGGTGCTTTTTGTCGGCGCGGCGGCGCTTGGCGGCTGCGGCCGCAATCCCGGAAGCTTCGACGTCGACGACAGCAGCCAGACCCGTTGGGGCAATCTCTGGTCGTTGGTGCAATTCAAGCCACTCCCGTCGCAGCCTGAGCCCTTCGCGCCGATCAAATGTCCGGAGATAGGCATTCAGGACGGCACCGCCGACGATCGTGTTTACGGCCCCGGCGATGATCGCTCCAACACCAATGTGCGCTATCAGTTCTCGATCATCAATTTCGCCCGCGACTGCCAGGTCATCAACAATCAATATCAAATGAAGGTCGGCGTCGAAGGCCGTGTCCTGCTCGGCCCCTCCGGCGCACCCGGCACATATCCCGCGCCGGTTCGCGTTGTCATCGTCAATCGCGCCGACGGCTCGGCCACCGTCAGCAAGCTCTATCAGGTCCCCGCCGCCGTCCCCGCCGGGCAGACGGAGGGGCCGTTCACGCTCGTAACCGACCCGCTCGGCGTGCCGGTGACGAGCAAGTTTCCGGATCAGGACTACATGATCAAAATCGGCTTCGATTCGGAAGCCAACAGCAAGTTCGGCGGGCCTCGGCCGGCACACCGCCGCCATCATCCCGCCGCCGCGGCTAGCGCCGCGCCCGGCGCCGACTGACGGCGCTGTGGCCGCGCGACATCTCAACATCGCGGTCGAACGCTTTCCCATCGCCGGCGCCTTCGTCATTTCGCGCGGCGCCAAGACCGAAGCGATTACTGTCGTCGCGACAATCGAAGCCGGCGGCCGGCGCGGCCGCGGCGAATGCGTGCCCTATGCGCGCTATGGCGAGAGCATCGAAAGTGTTGTCGCGCAGATCGAAAGTCTGCGCCATCACATCGAAAATGGGATCGACCGCGACGCCCTGCAGCAGCTTCTGCCGCGCGGCGCGGCACGCAACGCGCTCGATTGCGCGCTCTGGGATCTCGAAGCCAAAGTGCGGGGCCTGCCCGCTTTCGAACTCGCCGGACTCGCGCCGCCGAAACCGGTCGTCAGCGCCTATACGCTCTCGCTCGGCACGCCCGAGGCGATGGCCGCGGCCGCGAAAGCCGCGAACCGGCCCTTGCTGAAACTCAAACTCGGTGGCGAGGGCGACGCTGAACGGCTCGCCGCGGTCCGCGCCGCCGCGCCCGCCGCGACCTTGATCGTCGATGCGAACGAAGGCTGGTCGGCGCAGAACCTTGACGCCAATCTTGCGCACTGCGCGGCGCAGGGCGTCGTCCTGGTCGAGCAGCCGCTGCGAGCCGGCGAAGACGCGATTTTGGGCGAAATCGCCCATCCCGTCCCGCTCTGCGCCGATGAAAGCCTGCACGATCGCGGCGACCTCGCCCTTCTGCGCGGGCGTTACGAGGCGATAAACATCAAGCTCGATAAGACCGGCGGCCTTACCGAGGCGCTGGCGCTGGCGACAGCGGGCGAGGCGCTTGGCTTTCAGCTCATGATCGGCTGCATGGTGGCAAGCTCACTCGCGATGGCCCCTGCCCTGCTTCTCGCCGGGCGGGCGCGCTATGTCGATCTCGACGGGCCACTCCTGCTGGCGCGCGACCGGCCCGAGGGCCTCGTCTATGAGGGTGCCCGCGTCTTTCCCGCCACCACCGCGCTGTGGGGATAACGCGCGACGTCAAAAATGCTTGATCCTGCCCGATCAAAATTGTCCCATCTGCGGTGGAATGGGCTGAGATGCTGACGAGAGACAAGAAATCCCTGCGCTACCGCCTGAGCGGTTTGTTCGACGACGACGCGCCGCGCACGCTGGCCGTCCGCATCTTCAACATCGCTCTGGCGACGCTCATCATCGTCAATGTTTTGGCCGTGGTGCTCGAGTCCGTAGCCTGGCTCAATAACCGTTACGCCATCACTTTCCTGACGATCGAGCGCGTCGCGACCGCGATCTTCGCGCTCGAATATGTCCTGCGCGTCTGGACAGCGGTCGATTATCGCAGCGGCAAGTTCCGCGATCCGGTCTGGGGCCGGCTGAACTACATGCGCGGCTTTTTCCCGCTCATCGATCTCGTCGCGGTGCTGCCCGCCCTGCTCGGCTTCTTCGGCGCGGTCGATCTGCGTGTACTGCGGCTGCTGCGCCTGCTGCGGATGATCAAGCTCACCCGGCATTCGCACGTCTTCAGCCTGCTCTGGGCGGTGTTGCGTGAAGAAGCGCGCGCCATCGCCGCGCTCATCTTCGTGCTCTTCCTGACGCTGACGATCAGCGGCGCATTGATGTACATGATCGAGGGCGATGTCCAGCCGGCCGTCTTTTCTTCGATCCCCGCCGCGATGTGGTGGGCGATCGAGACCGTCACCACCGTCGGCTACGGCGATATGGTGCCCGTGACGACGGTGGGGCGTATCCTCGGCGGCATCGTCTCGGTCGTCGGTATCGGCACGCTGGCGCTCTTTTCCGGCCTCATCACCGCCGGCTATCTCAACCAGCTCCGGCTGCGCCGCGCACCGCTGCACGAGGACGACGAATTCATCTGCCCGCATTGCGGCGGCGCGCTGCGCCCGCGCGGCAAAGGCCATCCCGCCGCTTGATACCGTCCGGGATTACTCCATCGCCGCGGCTTTGAGGATGCAGACCATCATTGCCGCAGCCGGGCTGTCGCCGCGATTGCGGATGACATGCGGCCGGTCGCATCTGTAACGCAACGTCTCGCCCGCCTTCGCGTGCTCGATGCTGCCCGCGACCTCGACCTCCAGCTCGCCCTCGGTCACCGAAAGACATTCGACCGAACCGCGCTGGTGCGGATCCGACGAGAGCACGCCGCCGGGCTCGGCATGAAAGCCATACCACTGCAACCATTCGACGGTCTTGATCCAGCCGAAGATCTCCAGCCGGCACTTGCCGTCATCGGAGACGAGGATCGGCGTGTCGCCTTTGGTCGATTTTTCGAGGAAGGGCTCGTCCTCGCTGACCTGTAAGACGCCCTCGATCGACACATCGAGCGCCTGCGCCAGGCGCCAGATGGTGGCGAGTGTTGGATTGGTCTCGTTGCGCTCGATCTGGCTGATGATGGACTTGGCGACGCCGGATTGCTCGGAAAGTTCGGAAAGCGACAGGCTGTACGACTTGCGCAGGCGCTGGACGGTCTTGCCGAGCTGGCCGGAAACCGCGAGCGCACCCGCTTCCAGTGCTTTCGCCTTATCGCGACCTTCGATACCCACATGCGCCTCCGGAAACTCGGCTATCCCGGATATTAGACGGTTTCGTTTGAAATATCGAACGAAAGCGTGGCCTGTACAAGGCTAGTGGTGGCCGCCCAAGCCGAATTCTTCTCGAAGGTGGTCGTAGCGATCGCGCGCCTCGTCCCAATTGACGATCGGGCAGCCAGCGCCAGCCGGACAGACCGGGGCACGGCCGGCGTCGGCCCAAAGCGCCGCGCTGACGGTCACCAGAATTCCGATAAAGACGCCCATAATGAACTGCACCATGGCTCTCTCCTTTTCGACAAGCCAACCCCCTGACGCTTCCAGCGGAAAACCTTCCGCCAAATTCCTGGTCAAAATCCCGCGCTAGTTGAAAAGCGCGACTTTCTCGGCCGTCGAAAGCCGGTCGAGCCGCGTCAGCGCCGCACCTTGATCAACGCGGGGCGGTACTGGCGTGGATGGAGCCAGCGCGGCGGGGCGCACCGGCTCCGGCAGTGTTGGCACGATGGGCGCGGGCGGCGGCGGCAAGGGCTCCGGCGCGGGCCGGGCGTCGGCCGTTTTGGGCGTATCGAGCCGAACCTGCGGCGGGCTGCGCAAAAGTCCAGAGACAGCACGCGCCTGCGCTTCGATATCGGCGCAGTAATGCGCCTCGACGCCATCGGCGCGCATCTCGCCGGCGACGGCCTCGAGCCTTTGCGACACGTCTTTCAGCCGCTGCACCAGAAGCCGGATCGACGGATCTGCCGGGAGTTGCTGTTGCTCGCGCATGGTCAGCTCGAGCCGGGCAAGACCGTCGAGCATCTGCCGCAGCTCATCGACGCGGCTGCGGCGCGTATATTCGGCGAGGAACCAGCGCCCGCGCACCGTCTCGACCACCGCAGCCTCGATGGCGTCGTAATCCTCGGCGCTCAAGCCCTCGGGCGGCGGGATCATCGCCATCGCCTGCTCCTTCCACGAATCGCTGCGGCGAAGTCTGCGCCCGCCGGGCGCGGAAGCCAACCGCGCGAAACGCGAGTTCGTAGACCTTTTATCGGACAAAGGCGTACCTACATCTATGTCCAACGAAAGGACTTCGATGTTCGACAATCACCCGACATTCCTGCTGGATGAAACGCATGAAAATGCGGCCGCATCCACGGACGCCCCGCCGGCACCCGCGCGCGACGACGCGCAGCTTCTCGACGCCTATTCGCGCACCGTCGCGGGCGTCGTCGAGCGCGTCGGCCCCGCTGTGGTGCGGATCGACATCCGCCGCGGCGACGGCAAGCACGGCGGCTCCGGCTCCGGCGTCATCGTCTCGCCCGATGGGCTCATCCTGACCAACAGCCATGTCGTGCAAGGCGGCAAACGCGCCGAGATCACCACGCTCGACGGACGCAATCTCTCGGCGCGCGTCCTGGGCGATGATCCCGACACCGATCTCGCGCTGGTGCGCGTCGATGCCGACACCACTCTGCCCTTCGCGGCGCTTGGCGATTCAAAAACGCTGAAGCGCGGCGAGATCGCCATCGCCATCGGCAATCCGCTCGGCTTCGACGCCACGGTGACGGCCGGCATCGTTTCGGCGCTCGGCCGTTCGCTGCGGTCGAAATCCGGCCGGCTGATCGACGACGTGATCCAGACCGACGCGGCGCTGAATCCCGGCAATTCCGGCGGCCCGCTCGTGTCGTCCAATGGCGAGGTCATCGGCATCAATACGGCGATGATCGCCGGCGCGCAGGGCATCTGTTTCGCCGTCGCGGCGAATACCGCGCGCTTCGTGCTCGGCGAGATCATCCGCCATGGCCGCGTGCGCCGCGCCGCGCTCGGCATCGGCGGCGGCACGATCCCGCTGCCGCGCCGGATCGCGCTGCGGCTCGGCCTCGAACAGGTGACGGGCGCGGTCATCACCGCCGTCGAACAGGGCGGCCCGGCCGACCACGCCGGTTTGCTGACGGGCGATATCGTGCTCGCCGTCTCCGGCACGCCGGTGACGGGCGTCGACGATCTCGTGCGCCTGCTCGACGCCGACAAGATCGGCTCGACCGTGCCGCTCGACGTGCTGCGCCGTTCGGACAAGCGGCGCTATTGGGTGGCGCTGAAGGAAAGATAAGAAAAAGGGGCGCCGCGGCGCCCCTTTTTATTTGCCCCGGAAATCTGTTTACCGGCGAAATTCCGTCTCGATATTTTCCACCGGCTCGCCGGCGCCTTCCCAACCCAGAATGCCGCCGGGATAATGCGCGCGAATGTCGCTACGGCCTTCCGCCTGGGCGAGGCCAAGTGCGGTGATCGAGCGGCGGCCCGAGCGGCACGAAAAGACAATGCGCTTGCCGGGCTGTGGCGCGGGCAGCGCGTCCACATTGAAGCTCTGCAGCGGGTTCAGCGTCGAACCGGGGATGCGGCCGGCGGCATATTCGTGCGGCTCGCGCACATCGACGAGAACGATGGAGCCATCGGCGAGCCCCTCTTTCAAATCCTTGAGGCTCACATCCTCGACGATCGGTTTGCTTAGGGTCTCAGCCATTTTCGGATATCCAGTCTCCGAACGCGCCCGGCGCGCGCTCTCCATTTATCTACGCTATCGCAACGTATATTATCTCTATCTACTCATACGAAACGGTAATTATATGCTCCTCAGCCCGCTCAGGCAAGCGGCATGATCTATTTCTGACTCAGACGGTCGAATTTCAACGGGCTTGACGCCGCATGAACTTCACGCCAGTTCAACTAGTTGGGCATATTCTCATTCGGAACATGCCCGAGGGAGCGACCTTGCGCCGCCAATATTATCTGCTCGACGTCTTCACCGACCGCCCGCTGGCCGGCAATCCGCTCGCAGTCGTCATTGAAAGCGAAGGGCTCGAACTCGACGGCGATGCAGAAGATCGCCGCAGAATTCAATCTCTCGGAAACGGTCTTCGTCCTGCCGCCGCGCGATCCGATCAACACCGCGCGGCTACGCATTTTTACGCCGAGGGCGGAACTGCCATTCGCCGGACATCCAACGATCGGCACCGCCGTGCTTATCGGCGAATTGCGCGCCGCGGGCCTGATGCGCAGCCAGGACGTTCGCATCGTGCTGGAGGAGCCGGTCGGCGAGGTCTCCTGCCTCGCGCGCCATCGCTCCGGCCAGGCGCGGCAGGCGGAATTCGCTTTGCCGAAACTGCCTGCCCAAGTCGCCGACGCCCAGCCGCGCGAAAAGATCGCCGCCGCGCTTGGCCTCGCGCCGTCCGACATCGGCTTCGCGCGGCATCGGCCTGCCGTCTTTTCTGCCGGCACGCCGTTCACCACCGTCCCTGTCGCGAGTTCTTGCGGCACTCGCGGCGGCGCAACCGCGTCTCGATCTTTTCGACGATGCCTTCACGCCGCCGGGGCCGGCGCACGCCTATCTTTATGCGGCGGCTGACGACGAGGCTTCGCACGACTTCGAGACGCGCATGTTCGCGCCGACGCTCGGCATCTACGAAGATCCCGCGACCGGCGCGGCGGCGGCCGCCTTCGCCGGTGTCGTCATGCAGTTCGAGGATGTGCCAGATGGCCATCACGCGCTGACCCTTGTGCAGGGCGTCGCGCTCGGCCGGCCGAGCCGGATCGTGCTGTCGATCGATGTCGAGAACGGCGTGCTCGTCGAAGCCTCGGTCGGCGGCTCGGCCGTGATCGTCGCTGAAGGAAAACTCGATCTGTGAGCCCGGCGCGCATCGCCGATATCGCCGAGATCGATATTCGCCTCAGCACCGCGCCATGGAATTTCACCACAGAGCGCGCGGCGGAGATCGAAGCCAATTGGCAAAGGCGACTGCGTGACAATCCCGCGCTGTACAACGGCAAGGTCCTGCTGGCCGACAAGATCGCGCTCAACGCCACGCCGGAGGGCGCGCGGCTCGAAGGCGCCTGCTTCGTCGCCGAATACAAAGCCTTCCAGGCCTGGCGCGATTTCGGCTGGCCGGGCGAGGTGAAAAATGTTTTCGCGATGGCGGCGCTACGCTCGGCCGACGGCGCTTATCTGCTCGGTGAAATGGCATCCTGGACCGCCAACGCCGGGGAGATTTATTTCCCCTGCGGCACGCCCGACCTCGATGATCTCGCCGGCGAGAAGCTCGATCTCGAAGCCAGCCTCTGGCGCGAGTTGCGCGAGGAAACGGGCTTCGCCGATACCGATTTTGCCGAGGCGCAGGGCTGGAGCGTCGTCTTCGACGGCGCGCTCATCGCCTGCATGAAACGGCTGCAATCACCCCTGCCCGCCGCCGATCTCCTGGCGCGGGCGAACAGCCTTTCTGGCGCGCGACAGAAAACCGGAACTCGTGCGGCTCGTTCCCATCTTCGGACCCGCCGATATCGGCGCGGGCGTTCCGGATTTCATGCAGGCCTATCTGCGGCATCAGCTGGAAGGTAGATGAACGTCATTGCGAGGAGCGAAGTGACGAAGCAATCCAGTCTTTTGACCCCCTGGATTGCTTCGCTTCGCTCGCAATGACGGGCGCAAGCTAGGTATGATAGCCGTGCCGTTCCTCCGATTGGCGGATAAGGCTCAGCCCCTCGCCTTCGTGACCCGCGGCGCAGGCTTGTGCCGCGCGCGACAATTCGTGCTCGATCTGGGCATAGACCGATTCGTTGACGTTGCCGGTGCGATGGTCCGCATTGACGACCGCTTGATAATGATCGAGCCGCGCCGTGCACACGCTCTGGCCCATCGCTGGATGAAGCCCGCTGGCCCCCGCCAAAGCCGCGAACGCCGCGCACGCTCTCCAAGCTCGCATTTTGCTCTCCAGAACTGACACTCGACCGACGCCAATTGGAGCGATTCGGTGTGCGCGGGTCAAGCCGCAGCAGTTGACAAGCGGCGCGCGGCTTTTCATTTTGCAAATCGGCGATGGGGTTCCGCCGTATAACCGCCCTTGGGGCTGATGACTCCTGCGATGAACGTCGCGCGCGACGGCAGGAGATTTGTGTGCAGACCCCGCTTCCCGTTTCCTTTTCCGCTTCCTTTCGGGCGCTTTTTGCTGCGCTCTCTCTCCCGACATAAAGGCAGGCCGCGCATGTGGGCTTATGTGACGATCGCGATCGGCGGCGTTTTCGGCTGCTGGGCGCGCTATGCGATGACGAATACGGTGCAAGGGCTCCTCGGGCGCGCCTTTCCCTATGCAACGCTGTCGATCAATATTATCGCCTGCCTGCTGATTGGCTTCCTCTTCACCACAATGGTGGAGCGCGTCGTGATTTCACCGGCAATCCGTCTCGGCGTCCTGACCGGATTTCTCGGCGGCTTTTCAACTTTTTCCACTTTTGCGATGGAGACCTATCTGCTCGCCGAACAGGGCGAATGGGGCAAAGGCGCGCTTTATATCCTTCTTTCCGTGCTGCTCGGACTCGCGGCGACCGCCGCGGGTGTTTTTGCCGCGCGTGCAATCTAGAGGCAAGATCATGGCTACCGAGATCACCATCGTGCGCATCTATCTGCGGGAGGCCGATAAGGTCCGCCGCGAATCCCTGATAAGCGAAATCATGAAGACACTTCACGATCAACACCCCGTAAAAGGCTTCACCGTCTTTCGTGGTGTCGCCGGTCTTGGAGAGACAGGTGAGGTTCAAGGCGCCGATCTGCTGCATATTTTGACAAGCCTGCCGATTGTCATCGAATTCTTCGACACGCCGGAGCGGGTCGAGACCGCGATCGATATTCTGAACGGGCTCCTGCCAGCCGGTCACATGGTTTCTTGGCCCGCGCAGCAGCGCTGACACGCTTTCCAAATACGTTTATCGCGAAAACGTGTGATATTTGGCGCGCTCCCGAGGGAAACTTTGGCGCAGTTGAAAGTTGTCTCGCTTTACGCGAAGGTTTTGAATTCGGCGGGGAGAGTGGCTTGAACGACATATCGATTGCACAATTGCGCGCCGCGCGCGGCCTGTTGGGTTGGTCGCCGCAACATTTGGCCGACAAGGCGCATATTCCACTCGCCGGTCTGCTCGATTATGAAACCGGTGCGCGGCCGGTGCCGCAAGAGGCCGCTGCACGGCTGAAATACCTTCTGGAACAAGCGGGCGTCGTATTCGCCGACGATGAAACCGGCGTCAGCCTGCTGCCAGCGCCGAAGATTGTGCCGCTCGAAAAACTCAACTCGAGCAACGACGAATAGAGCGTTTTCGGGCGAAGTGGACGCCGGTTCGCGTGAAGAAAACGCGTCAAAAATAAATCTTGGAGCCTTGGCTCCAGATCAGCTTGCCGCTTCGGTCGTGAATTTGGCCAGGAGTTTCGCCAAAGCCTCGCGTGTGGGAGCGGTCAAGGGACCGAGGCCATAGCGCGCGGCGAGCCAATCGATGTCCGTGTAGGTGAGGCTGGCATTGCCGGCTTCGTCCTCCCACGCCAGAAGCCGCAAAGGCAGGTCGAGGCCGATCCTCTGGTCGGCCTGCATCAGCGGCGTTCCGCCCTTCGGATTGCCGAAGATCAGCACTTGCGTCGGCCGCAGAGCCATCCCGACGGAGGCGGCTCCAGCACCGTGATCGATCCGCGCGAAGATCGTGATGCCGGCGGCGCGCAACGCCGCTTCGAGCCTGTCGAGCGTTTGGGCAGCGGAATAATTGCTGGGAATCGTAATCAAGCCATCATCCGGCATCTCAAACCTCACGACTGGGCCCAGGGCGCCTGGGCGAAATGTTTGGCCAGAAAATCCATCAGAACCGCGACGCGCGCGGGACGCATCGGACTCGGCGGCGTGACGAGATGAAGCGCGCCCGGCGCCACCACCCAGTCTTGTAGCACGGCTTCGAGGCGCCCCTCGGCAATATCGCGCCAGACCAGAAATTCCGGTTGCAAGGCGATGCCAAGGCCCTCGAGAAGCGCGGGCTGGAGCACATCGGCATTGTTGGCGCGGATCGGCCCGGAGACCGCGACACTATATTCGCCCTGCTTGGGATGGCTGAAATGCCAGACGTCGCGGCTGCGCTGATAGGTGTAGAGCAGCGCCGTATGGCTGGCGAGATCCTTGGGATGCGCCGGCCGGCCGCGCGCGGCGAAATAGGCGGGCGCACCGACGAGCTGGATGCGAACGCGGCAGAGTCTGCGGGCCAGCAGGCTCGAATCCGGCAGACTGGAAATGCGCAGGGCCAAATCGAAGCCGTCGCTGACGAGATCGATGATCCGGTCATCGAGGCTGAGTTCGATCGAGACATCCGGGTAGAGCTTGAGAAAAGCCGGCAACAGCGGCGCGAGATGGACAATGCCGAACGTCATCGGCGCGGCGACCCGCACCAGCCCGCGCGGCGCCGTGGATTGCGCCGTCGCTTCCGCCTCGACGGCCTCGCCTTCCGCGAGGATGCGGCTCGCCCGTTCGAGCGTCGCCCGCCCCGCTTCGCTCAGCGACAGACGCCGGGAGGTGCGGTGAAACAAGGCGTTGCCGAGGCGCAGCTCGAGCCTGCCCACCGCCTTGGAGACGGTGGCCTTGGAGAGGCCGAGTTCGGACGCTGCGCGAGCAAAGGAGCCCAGCTCGGCAACTTTGGCGAACACCGCCCAGGCTTCGAAATCCGGAAGCTTCGACATATCAATATCGGAAACGGTTTGTTTCTATCATTTCTATTTCAGATTTAATCGGCAGGATCAATATTGCCTCCTAACAGAGCGGTTACGACCGCAGGAGGATCAAGCCATGATCGAACGCAGACCTTTTGAAACGCTCGGCGGCGCCAACCACGGCTGGCTCGACGCCAAGCATCACTTTTCCTTTGCCGACTATGACGACGAGAAGCGCATGGGTTGGGGCGCCCTGCGCGTGTGGAACGATGACACGATCGCGCCGCAGTCGGGCTTTCCGCCCCATCCCCATCGCGACATGGAAATCATCACCTATGTCCGCGAAGGCGCGATCACGCATCAGGACAGCCTCGGCAACAAGGGCCGCACCGAAGCTGGCGACGTGCAGGTGATGAGCGCCGGCACCGGCATCCGCCACGCCGAATACAATCTCGAATCCGGCACGACGCGGATCTTCCAGATCTGGATTCTGCCGCGCGAGCAAGGTCACGGCCCGTCGTGGGGCGCCAAGCCCTTCCCGAAGGGTGACCGCTCCGGCCATTTCGTGGCTTTGGCGAGCGGCTACGCCGAGGATAGCGACGCTCTGCCGATCCGCGCCGACGCGCGCGTTGTCGGCGCAACGCTCAAGGCCGGGCAGACGGCGGACTATCCGCTGGGTGAAACGCGGCACGGCTATCTCGTTCCCGCCAAGGGCGCGGTCGAGGTCAACGACGTCAAGCTCAACACCCGCGACGGTGCCGCCGTCTTCGGCGAGAAAGTCCTGCGCATTAAAGCGCTGGAGGACGCCGAAGTCGTACTTGTCGACGCGGCATAAACGAAGAGCGGCGGCGCCTTAGGCCTCGCCGCTTTTTTCTTTCCGTAAAAGCCAATCAGCGAGGCAAAGATGGCAAAGGTTCTGGTGCTCTATTATTCCGCCTATGGCCACATCGAGAAAATGGCCCAAGCGGTCGCCGAAGGCGCGCGGGAGACTGGCGCGACGGTCGACATCAAGCGCGTTCCCGAGCTCGTGCCGCCCGAAGTCGCGAGGGCCTCGCATTTCAAGCTCGATCAGGCGGCGCCTGTCGCCTCAATCGCCGAACTGGCCGATTACGACGCCATCATCGTCGGCACCGGCACGCGCTTCGGCCGCATCTCCTCGCAGATGGCGAGCTTCCTCGATCAGGCGGGCGGTCTCTGGGCGCGCGGCGCGCTGAATGGCAAGGTCGGCGCTGCCTTCAGCTCGACCGGCACCCAGCATGGCGGCCAGGAAACGACGCTGTTCTCCATCATCACCAACCTCCTGCACTTCGGCCTTATCATCGTCGGCCTGCCCTACAGCTTTCAGGGCCAGATGCGGCTCGACGAAATCACCGGCGGCTCGCCTTATGGCGCAACGACCATCGCCGGCGGCGACGGCGCGCGCCAGCCAAGCGAAAACGAACTCGCCGGGGCGCGTTTCCAGGGCCGGCATGTCGCGGAAATCGCGACGAAACTCTTCGGCTAGCGGGGTCTTTCCGTTCGGTCGGGGAAAGCCCGGCCGAATGGGTTCGTACAGACGTAAAAAATTCCGCTATACTTCTGGGCTTGGCACGGCTCCGGAGATCCGCATGAAAATGCCCCTCCTTGCGACTTTGTTCGTTCACGCCGAATCCACCTTTGGCGAGGGCAAACCGCCGCGCTTGCGCGAACTGATTGTCGGTCTCCTGTCCGGAAATACGTCCGCTGCCGCCGTTCTCGACCGGCTCGACCCGGCCTTTGTCGATGAAATTCGCGCCTATGTCGCGCATCGCGGGTTGAGCGCTGAAAATTTCATCGCGCAAGCCCTGCTCGCTTTCGCCTTCGATATCGCCGACAAGTCATGGGATCAGGCCATCAGGAGCCGCAGGGCGGACGGCGACGATCCCGAGGCCGATGTCATCTGCGATCTTCTATCGGAAATCATGCGTCAGCGACGCGATCGGGAGATTTTTCTCGGGTCCGCAGCCGCGGCCCGCGAATCGCATGCGACGTTGGGACGACGCCGCGGCTGAACAGAATTTCGGCCGCCTGTGACTTTTTGGCCCAAAGCGCAGGCGCGTTGCGTGCGACAGGTTGTGAGTTCGGCCCTATGGCGGTCGCCAGCGTCACATAGCGGTCATTGTCTTCCTTTCTGGTGGCGGAAGATGGTCGCGTTGATTGGATTCGTCGGAGTGGAATATGGATCTTCGGACACCTGAGCCGATCGATCAGCATCCGATGACGCACATGCCGTATCGGCTGATGTGGGCTGAGCGGCTGCGCCATGCCGATCTCGCTGCCGTCCACCTGATCTCGCGCTCGGCGCGGCCGACCCTTGGCCGCGTTTCGGCGATTGCGATCACCAAACTCGGCAACAGCTGGCTCTATCTCCTCATTTTGCCGATTATCTTCGTAGGCCTCGGCCGCGAGGGCTTCCGCGTCGTCTTCCTCGGCGCGCTGAATGCGGCCCTGCTCCACCTGATGTTTCCGATCATCAAGCGTAAGATCGGCCGGCCGCGGCCGTTCCAGGCCGATCCGCGCCTGCGCTCGCTGCTTGCAGTTCTCGACGAACATTCCTTCCCCAGCGGGCATACGATGACCTTGTCCGGCGTGCTGACGCCGGTCGTCCTCGTCTGGCCGGGCGCCATTCTCTCGGCGTTGGTTCTGCTGCTGCTGATGGCCTGGTCGCGCATCGCCACGGCGCATCATTATCCGAGCGATATTTTCGGCGGCGCCATTCTCGGCATCGTGCTCGCCTATCCGCTCTCGATCCTCGTCCTCGCCATCTGGTAGCTAGGCAACGGGCGCGCGGGCGATTCCCTTCTTTTCAAGATCGCGCGCGACGCGCAGGACAAGATCTTCGCGCCAGGGCGCGCCGATCACCTGAACGCCAATCGGCAGGGCCTCACCTTTGGTCCAGAGCGGCACCGTCGCCGCCGGCAGGCCGATGAAGGAAATCGGCTGCGTATAGATGCCGAGATTGGCGCGCACCGGCACTTCGGCACCCTCGATTTCGATCGTCTTCTGTCCCGAGAGCGGCGCCCGGCACGGCGTTGCGGGGGCGAGAATGATATCGACCTCATCGAACAGCGCGGCGACGCGGCGCTGAAACCAGGCCCGCAATTTCTGCGCACGTAAATAGTTTTCGGCCGGGATCATTGCGCCGGCAAAAAGCCGGTCGCGCACGGCGGCATCGAAATCCTGCGGCCGCTGCCGCAGGCGCGCGAGATGAAAGGCCGCGCCTTCCGCCGCCGTGATGACGAAGGCCGCCGCGCGCGCCGCGCCGGCCTCGGGCAGGATCACCTCCCGCTTGGCGCCGAGCGCCGCGGCAACGCGATCGACGGCGTCGAAACATTCGGGCCGTCCGCCGCGTCGGAAATAATCGCCCGCGATGGCGACGCGCAGACCGGCGCTGCTGTCTTCAATCAAAGGCAGAACCGGCTCGACAGCGCGCGGCGCCTGCGCCGGGTCGGCCGCATCGCGCCCCTGCATGACATCATAGACAAGCGCGAGATCGCGCGCCGAGCGCGCCAGTGCGCCGACATGATCGAGGCTGGCGACAAAGGGAAAGACGCCTCGCCGCGACAGCCGGCCATACGTCGGCTTGAGGCCAAAGAGGCCGCAGAGCGAGGCCGGAACGCGGATCGAGCCATTGGTGTCCGAGCCGAGCGCAAACGCCGCCATGCCGGACGCGACCGCCGCCGCCGACCCTCCGGAGGAGCCGCCGCTCATATGACGCGGATCGTGCGGATTCAGCGAATTGCCGTCGTGCACATTCTCGCCGGTGAAGCCATAGGCATATTCATCCATATCGAGCGCGCCAAGCAGCACCGCGCCGGCGGCCTCGAGCTTTTCAACGACGAAGGCATCGGACTTTGCGGGCGGATTGTCGCGATTGATCTTCGCGCCCGCGCGGGTGACGAGACCTTCGATGTCGTAAAGGTTCTTCACCGCATAGGGCACACCGGCGAGCGCGTGCGGAATATTCTCGCTATCGAGAGCTTTGGCTTTGGCGAGCGCCCGGTCGCGCGTGACATCGGTGAAGGCGTTGAGGTCTTTATTTCGTGCCGCGATCCCGGCGAGCGCCGCCTCGGCCAACGCCTGCGCTGACAATTTTCTGCCGGAGACGGCAGCGGCGATCTCTTCCGCGCTCGCGCGCAAAATTTCTTGGGTCATATCGCGCCTCAGGCCCGAAACACCGGCGCCGGCTCGGCGAGATCGTCGAGTGTGACAGCCTCGATCAGCGCGATCTGCCGGGCGATGACACGCAGATTGGCGATGATCTCGGCGGGGTCACCCTTATCGATCGGCAAGTCGCGCAGCGCCGCGGCGGCGTCGCGCCAGGCTGCGAGAATGGCATCATCAGGCGTGAAGGCATGGTCTGAACTTTTCGACCGCATCGGATTGACCCGAAAACGGCTGCGCACTTTTCGATCCGATGCTTCAGCCTATTCCGCCGCCATTTTCAAGGCACCGCGGATCTCCGCGCGCAAATCGTCAAGCGGCGCGAGTTTGCCGTTGCGCTCGACATGCCAGAAGGTCCAGCCGTTGCAGGCCGGAAGACCTTGCGCCAGGGCGCCAACCTTGTGGATCGAGCCGACGATAGAAAGCTCTGCGCCCGCACCGGCTAGCGCCAGAGTTCCGTCGGCGCGCACCAGAGCGCGGTGACGCCTTTTCTCGTCGCAAAGCATCGCGCCCGGTGCGATCAAGCCCGCTTCGACAACGGAAGCGAAAGCGACACGCGGTTGGGCACGCTTGCTCGGCGCGGCGCTGACCGCTTCATCCGGATAAGGCTCGACGGCGGCGATACGCGCCCGCGCCGCCTTTGCATACGTTTCGTCACGCTCGATGCCGATGAACGAGCGGCCGAGTTTCTTCGCGACAGCGCCTGTGGTGCCAGTGCCGAAAAACGGGTCGAGCACCAGATCGCCAGTCTGCGAGGCCGCGTGCAGCACGCGCGCCAGCAGCGCCTCGGGCTTCTGTGTCGGATGCGTCTTGGAGCCGGTTTCGTTCTTCAGGCGCTCGGCGCCCGTGCAGATCGGCATGAACCAGTCCGAGCGCGCCTGGCAATCTTCATTACCCGCTTTCAACGCTTCGTAATTGAATGTGTAATTCTTGGCCGCCGCGCTTTTCGCCGCCCAGATGAGCGTCTCATGGGCATTGGTGAAGCGCCGGCCGCGGAAATTCGGCATCGGATTGGCCTTGCGCCAGACGATGTCGTTCAAGATCCAAAATCCGAGATCCTGAAGGATCGTGCCGACACGGAAGATGTTGTGATAGGAGCCAATGACGAAAATCGTCGCATTGTCCTTCATCACCCGTCGCGCGCCGGAAAGCCAGGCGCGGGTGAACGCGTCGTAATCGGCGAAGCTGGCGAATTTGTCCCAATCGTCATCGACGGCATCGACGAGACTCTGGTCCGGCCGCGACAGCGACTGTTCAAGCTGCAGATTGTAAGGCGGATCGGCGAAGACGAGATCGACGCTCGCGGCCGGCAGGCTCGCAAGCTTCTCGAGGCAATCGCCGACAAGAATCTCGTTGACGGGAAGGACGCTTCGGACTGCCGGAGAAGCAACGGCCGGGACAAGCCTGCGCGAGTGCTCAGTACGCAAGACCTTTAGCTGAGACTTCGTGACGGCAGTCCCGGCACGTGCAATACGCATGAACACTCACCGGATACGCGACGAACACGAGTCAATTTGCGCGAAGCCGGTAAAATCCGCGTTTAGATTGCTGCCGCGAACCTGTCCCTTTTCTGAACGATTTGATTAAAAGAAACTTGCAGTCTGGCTTAGGCGACGTCGGGCGCCCTGAACGGCGAGAAGCTCATCCGATGATAGGGGCATGGCCCATGCTGCGCGATGGCGGCGAGATGCTCGGGTGTCGCATAGCCGACGTGGCGGCTGAAGCCATAAACCGGATAGAGCGTGCAGAGCCGTGCCATCAACCTGTCGCGCGTCACCTTGGCGACGATTGAAGCGGCGGCGATGGACAACGAACGCGCGTCGCCGCCGACGATCGCTTCGCCCGCGCAGCACAGCGCCGCCGGAAGATCGTTGCCGTCGACAAGCGCGTAGCGGGGCGCGAGTGCGAGCGCGGCGAGCGCCCGCCGCATGGCCGTCAGACTCGCCTGCCTTATGTTGATCGCATCGATCTCTGCGGCGCTTGCGAAGGCGACCGAAACAGCCAGAGCATAACGCATGATCTCGTCATAGGCGGCAAGCCGCGCCTCCGCCGTCAGCGCCTTGGAATCATTGACGCCCTTCGGCAGCCGTTTGGGATCGAGAATGACCGCCGCCGCCGCGACAGGCCCGGCCAGCGGCCCGCGCCCGACCTCGTCCATCCCCGCCACCGGCCAGACGGCATCCTTGGCCAGTTGGCGCTCGTAGCGGAAATGCGGCTGTGGGGGTTTCTTCGCCATGCCGAGGCCTTTAGGGCAGTTTTGCCGCCCGAGCCAAGCTCTTAAACCCCGGATGAGACGCCGCGCAATCCGCGCCGGGCCCATGCTCACAGCAATTCGAGCTGTAATGGCTCGTCCTTGCGCCGCGGAGGGGTGAAGAGATCGTGACGCAGCTTGACCCTTGTTTTGGCAAAACCGAGCTTTGCCACCGCCGCCTCGAACCGACGGCCGACCATCCAGGCATAGGGGCCCGAGCCGACCATCCGTTTGCCGAATTGCGAATCGTAGATCTTGCCGTCGCGCGTCGATCTGATGAGCGAAAGAACGTGGCGCGCCTTGCCCGGATAATGGGCGAGCAGCCATTCGCTGAAAAGATCGCTCAATTCGAGCGGCAGGCGCAGCATCACATAGCCCGCCTCGCGCGCGCCGGCAGCCTGGGCGCGTTCGAGAATGGTTTCGATCTCCGCATCGTTCAGCGCCGGAATGACCGGCGCGACCATGACGGCGGTCGGCACGCCCGCCTCGGCCAGCGCCTTCAGCGTCGCAAGCCGTTTTGCCGGCGAGGCGGCGCGCGGCTCCATCCGCCGGGCAAGGACCGGATCGAGGCTCGTCACCGAGATCGCGACCTTGACGAGGCCCTTCCGCGCCATCGGCTCGAGAAGATCGAGGTCGCGCAGCACGAGCGCGGATTTGGTCACGATGCCGACCGGATGATTGGTGCGCGCCAGAACTTCGAGCACCTGCCGCATCACCCGATATTCGCGCTCGATCGGCTGATAGGGATCGGTATTGGTGCCGATGGCGATGGTGCGTGGCTGATAATTCTTCGCCGCCAGCTCGCGCTCCAGCAGCGCCGCCGCATCGGCCTTGGCAAAGAGGCGCGTCTCGAAATCGAGCCCCGGCGATAGGCCCATATAGGCGTGGGTCGGCCGGGCGAAACAATAGACGCAGCCGTGCTCGCAACCGCGATAGGGATTGATCGAGCGGTCGAAGGAAATGTCGGGCGAATCGTTGCGGGTGATGATCGTCTTCGCCCGCTCGAGCGTCACCGTGGTCTTGAGCGGCGGCGGCTCGTCCTCGGCCGCCCAGCCATCGTCCACAGGCGCATAGGCGAGCGGCTCGAAACGACCGCCGACATTGGATTGCGCCCCACGCCCGCGTCGCGGCATAAGAGGCCGCGCATCCTCGACCCTGGGGGCCGGATCGAAGACGCGCGGCGGCCGAAGCGAAGGTGGCGCCGCTTGGGCTACACGGCGGCCAGCTTCGCCAGGAGTTGAAACTGGAGTCGAGACTGGGGTTGAAACCTTGCCCGAAACCTCGGTACGAGACCTTGGCTGCGTTCTCGGTTGCGGAAGGACTTTAGCTGCCATTTGCGACGGCTCGATAAAGGAACATGATGAGAACAATAACGGAACAAAAAGAGGGCTGTCAATCGCGCTCGCAGCGAATCCTGTTGCGGCTTGAGCGCCAGCGATGATTTCCCTGATCGTTCTCTGCCCAATGGGCGCCGGCGACGGCACGGAAGCGCAGACCGCCGAAGCCGTGGTGCGGACCCTCTCGGCCTTCGTCGGCGCGGCCGTGCGCGGCCTGGTGCGCGAAGCCATCCTCGTCGGCCCCCCGCAGATGAAGCTTGGCTATATCGCCGACCATGCCGGCAGCGCCTTTTTCGAGGCCAAGTCCGAGGCCGACGGCATCGCCCATGCCCTCGCCGTCAGCCGCGCGGCGCATATCTTCATCGTCCGCGCCGGCTATGTGCCGGAGACCGGATTTGCCGAGGCGATCGAGGATCTGCTGCGGTTCGGCAAGGCCGAAAACCAGGGCTGGCTGATGCGCGGCGCTGCGAGACGGCCCATCGAAAAAATCCTGACGCATCTCGTGCGGCCCGCTGCGCTGCTTGCGCCGCGGCGACTCTGCCTCACGGTGAAAGCGCCGGACTTCGCCAGCCTCGTCAAGGCGACGCGGGCGCGGCCGGCAAGCCAGATCCGGCTGCGCGCGGTGGTCTGAACTCAATCTCTCTTAAAGCTGGCGCATGAGCTTTCCCGAAAAGTCTCACAACTTTCGCGCTCATGTTTTCCTCAAGCGGCGCATGAGCTTTCCCGAAAAGTCTCACAACTTTTCGGGCTCATGCGCTATCGCGCGAAGGTATTGCAGGAGTCGATCTGGCCGGATTTGAGCCCGGTTTCGAGCCATTGCACGCGCTGGGCCGCCGAGCCGTGGGTGAAGGAATCCGGCACAGCATAGCCTTGCGTCGCCTTCTGCAGACGGTCGTCGCCGATCGCCTGCGCGGTATTGACCGCCTTCTCGACGTCGCCCTGGTCGATGACGTGATATTTCGCCTGCGCATTGTTGGCCCAGACGCCGGCAAGGCAATCGGCCATCAATTCGGTGCGCACCGAGAGCGCATTGGCCTGCTCCTGGCTGTCGGCATTTGCTCGCGCCGCCTGGACTTTCGAGAGGATGCCAAGCTGATCCTGAATGTGATGGCCGATCTCATGCGCGATCACATAGGCATAGGCGAAGTCGCCGCCGCCGCCATATTTCGTCTGCATGTCGCGGAAGAAGGAGGTGTCGAGATAGACCTTCTTGTCGATCGGACAATAGAACGGACCCATCGAGGCCGCGGCGCCGCCGCAGCCCGAGCGCGTGAAGCCGTTATAGAGGACAAGCTTCGGCGGCACATACTGGATGCCCTTCTGCGCCGGCAGAACCTGCGACCAGACGTCCTCCGTCTGGGCGAGAATGGCTGAAACGAATTGGCCGATCTGATCTTTCGGCACGCCGGTCTCGGCAGAGGTCTGCTGTGTCTGCGGCGCCGGCGAGGATTGCGTGCTTTGGCCGCCGCCCTGAATCATTTCGGCGCCGCCGATGAGCACGCGCGGATCGATGCCGAGCGCCCAGCCGATCAAGCCCAGAATGATGATCGTGCCAAGGCCGAGATGGCCGGCGCCGATGCCGCCCGGCAGGCTGAAGCCGCCGCCGCCGGACGGATCGCCGGAATCATCGCCGCGCCGATCCTCGACATTGTCCGACCGGCGGAAATTCTGCCATTCCATGCGCGCGGCTCCCTCTTTTTCGGCGGCACTTTATCACGTTCCGCTAGCCCGCAAATCCTCGCTGTGCGCTGGAATACAGCCCGCGTTTGGCTGAGGCTTTGTCAATTTTTCGGATGCTGCACAGCGCCGCGAAAACAGGCTCAGATCTCGCGCAGCTTCTTGGCCAGTTCGCGCAGATCCTGCCAGGCGAATTTCTTGTGCGAGGGCTGGCGCAGCAGATAGGCCGGATGCAGCATGGCCATCGCCGGGATGATCGTGCCGCCGCGATCATAGTCCACCCAGCGGCCGCGGCTGCGCATGATGCCCTCCTTGATGCCGAGCAGCGTCTGCATTGACGGCGCCCCGAGGCAGATCAGGATTTTCGGCGCGACCAGCTCGATCTGGCGGCGCGTGAATGGCAGGCAGGCCCCCGTCTCCAGCGGCGTCGGCGTCCGGTTGCCGGGCGGGCGCCAGGGTACGACATTGGCGATATAGACCTGCGTGCGGTCGAGGCCGATCGCGGCGAGCATCTTGTCGAGCAATTGCCCGGCGCGGCCGACGAAAGGCCGGCCGATGCGATCCTCGTCCGCGCCCGGCGCCTCGCCGACAAACATGATATTGGCCTCAGGATTGCCGTCGGCGAAAACAAGCTGCGTCGCCGTCGCCTTCAGGCCACAGCCCTCGAAGGCGAGAAGCTCCGCCCGCAATTCGTCCAGGGTCTGCGCCTTCGAGGCTTCGGCAATGGCGGCCAGCGGCGATGGAATCGGAGCGTTTATGCTTGCGCGTGCGGGCGCCACGCGCGGGGGCGCCGGGCGCGGCGCGGGCTGGGCGACCGGCGGCCGTTGAAGATTCTGCGAACTCGGCGAAGCGATCGTGCGGCACGTCGTCGACGGCGAGATCGACGCCCATATCCGCGTACCAGCGCAGAAGCTGCGCCAGCGTCTCCGGCGAGGCCGCGTCAGACATGGCTCGGCACGAGCGCTGGCGGGATGATGGCCTGCTCCTCGGCTCTCGGCCCATAGGCGGCAAGGAACATCGACACCGCCGCATCGACATGATGGCGGATCAATTCCTCGGTGATCTCCTCGAAATCCGGCACCAGCAGCTTGATGATGTGGCGGTTGGCGACAACGGAGCCCAGGAACAGCTTGGCCGCGAGGGCAGGTTCGGAACACTTCAGGAAGCCCTCCCCGGTCGCATATTCAAGATAGGCGGCGACATCCTTCATGAGTTGGTGGGGGCCTTGCTCGAAGAAGATGCGACCCAGCTCCGGCGTGCGCTGAACCTCTGCGATGACGATGCGGAAAAAGCACAGGGGGTCTTCATTCAGCAGCATATTCAACAAATTAAATCCAAGCTGCCGCAAAACCTCGCGTGGATCGTTGCGTTGGCCGATTTCGCGCTCTACGCTGCGGTAGATGCGCTCGGATCGCGCGCGCACGACCTCCGAGAACAGTCCTTCCTTGCTGCCGAAGTGACGGTAGAGCGTCTCCTTCGAGGCGCCGGCCCGCGAGGCGACGATCTGCATGGTGGCATCGTTGAAGCCGAGCTCCAGAAAAACACTTTCAGCAACGGCTGCAATTTCATCACGCCGCTTCTCGCCGCGCGGAACTCGCCTCATCCTTAACATGATTCTTCGGAGCTCCTTGGTTGACATCGTGTAAAGCCCACCATATACGAACTCTTCAGTTCGGTTAAGCCCCGAATTTCAACAATTGTTCAACGGGTGCGCTGCGGCAAATCCGGCTCGAACAGATACCATTCCGACCGAACGCTGCGGTGCATCGTCATGGCCAAATCGCGCTCCGACACAGATCTTCCTGTCGCCGAAGACGGCTCCGCCCAGGGTGCGCCGCCGCAAGCCGCGCCTGTGCCCGAGGCAAAGCCCGCGCCGCCCGCGAAAAAGAAGCGGCGCACGACGATGTGGATCGTCCTGCTTCTCCTGTTCAGCGGCCTCGCCTTCACGGGTTACGAATATTGGCTGGCCAATCGCGACTACGAATCCACGGACGATGCGTTCATCGACGGCCGCGCGATTACGATCGCCCCGCAGGTTACGGGCAATGTCGTCTCGCTGGACGTGACCGATAACGAGTTTGTGAAAAAGGGTCAGCCGCTGATCCACATCGACAATCGCCAGTACGTGATCGATGTCGAAAACGCCAAGGCAAATCTGGCGACGGCGGAAGGCGAATATAGCGGCGTCAAATACGCCTCCGAGGTTGCGAAGAAAAACTTCCCCGCGCAGCTCGACGCGGCGAAGGCGCAACTGGCATCGGCGCAGGCGCTGCTCGTGCGGGCGCAGGCCGATTACGATCGGCAGAAGGCTCTGCCCTCGCGCGCGACGACGCAGCAGGAGGTCGATGCCGCGACCGCAGCTCTACGGCAGGCGCAGGCGCAGGTCGCCTCGGCTGAAGCCCAGGTCGAGCAGGCTGCGCCCGTGCCCGAGCGGATCGGCCAGGCGGTTTCGCAGGTCGCGCAATTCCACGGCCAGATCGATCAGGCGAAAGCCAAACTCGATCAGGCTCTGCTCAATCTGTCCTATACGATCGTCACCGCGCCGCAGGATGGCTGGGTCACCAAGCGCAATGTCGAGGTCGGCACTTATGTGACGCCGGGCCAGCAAATTTTCTCGCTCGTCTCGCCGCAGGTCTGGGTGACGGCGAATTACAAGGAAAGCCAGCTCACTGAAATGCGTGCCGGCCAGCCGGCGACGATCAGTGTCGACGCCTATCCTCAGCTCAAGCTCAAGGGCCATGTCGATTCGATCCAGCTTGGCTCGGGATCGCGCTTCAGCGCCTTCCCGCCGGAGAACGCGACCGGCAATTTCGTCAAGATCGTCCAGCGCGTGCCGGTGAAGATCGACATCGACTCGGGCCTCGATCCGAAGCTGCCGCTCTCGCTCGGCCTTTCCGCGGTCCCGAGTGTGAAGGTGCAATGAGCGCGGAGCAGACGCTCAGGTTGCCTGGCGGCGCCGGAGGCTCGGTTCCGCCGGCGGCCCCGGCGGCCGCGCCGCCGAAGCCCACCCCCCGGGCGCCGCAGGACCCGTTCAGCCTGGGCTGGGAGCCGAAGCACAATCCCTGGGCGGTCGCGATCGTCGTCACCCTCGCTGCGTTCATGGAAATTCTCGACACGACGATCGTCAATGTCGCGCTGCCGCATATCGCGGGCAGTCTGTCGTCGAGCAACGACGAAGCGACCTGGGCGCTGACCTCCTATCTGGTCGCCAACGGTATCGTGCTGACAATCTCCGGCTGGCTCGGCGCCCTGCTCGGCCGCAAGCGCTATTTCATCATCTGCCTGGCGATGTTCACGGTCTGCTCGTTCCTATGCGGCATCGCGACGAGCCTGCCGCAGCTCATTCTGTTTCGGCTGCTGCAAGGCTTTTTCGGCGGCGGCCTGCAGCCGAACCAGCAATCGATCATCCTCGATTATTTTCCGCCGGCCAAACGCAGCGCCGCTTTCGGGCTCACGGCGATTGCAACCATCGTCGGCCCTGTCATCGGTCCGACGCTCGGCGGCCTCATCACCAATTCGGCTTCCTGGCGCTGGATTTTCTTCGTCAACGTGCCGGTCGGCATCGGCGCCGTGATCCTCGTCTATATTCTGGTGCAGGATCCACCCTGGGTGAAACGCGAGCCGCGGCCCATCGACGGCATCGGCCTCGGTCTCATCGCGCTTGGTCTTGGCTGTCTCGAAGTGATGATGGATCGAGGCGAGGACGCTGACTGGTTCAACTCGAGCTTCATCGTCATCATGGCGATGCTGTCGGTCACCGGCCTCGTCGGCTCGGCCGTCTGGCTCTCCGTCGCCAAGAAGCCGATCATCAATCTCGCCATCTTCAAGGACAAGAATTTTGCCGGCGGCTGCGTCATGATCGGCTGCGTCGGCGCCATCCTGTACGCCTCGTCGGTCATCATCCCGCAATTCGCCCAGCAGGTGCTCGGCTATACCGCGACCTGGGCAGGCATGATCCTGTCGCCCGGCGGCATCATCATCATCATACTGATCCCGTTGGTGGGACGGCTCATGACCGTGATGCAGACCCGCTATATCGTGGCGATCGGCTTCTTCCTGCTCGGCGTCGCCTTCATCTTCTCCTCCAAGCTGGTGCTCGACATCACCTATCTGCGGCTGGTGATGATCCGCTCGTCGCAAACCGTCGGCCTCGCCTTTCTCTTCGTGCCGATCAGCACGATCACCTATTCGACCTTGCCGCGCGAGTTGAACGGCGACGCCACCGCGCTGTTCTCGATGTTCCGCAACGTCGCCGGCTCGATCGGCATCGCAACATCAACGGCGATGATCCAGCAGCGCTCGCAACTGCATCAGACCTATCTGTCGCAATGGGCAAACCCGTTCTGGGAGCCTTTCCGGCAGTTGGTCGCCCGTTATCAGGCCTCGCTCGAAGCCATCGGCCATCCGGCGGCGCAGGCGTACCAAATGGCGCTCGGACACGTCTATCAGAGCTTCCTTCAACAGGTTGCGGTGATGGCCTATTCCGACGTCTTCAAAGGCTGCGCCATCGTCGCGTTCGCGCTGGTGCCGCTCTGCTTCATGCTCTCGCCCATCAAGGGTGGCCGCGGCGGCGGCGGGGGTGGCCATTGAGCGCGTCTGCGGCGCGGGAGACACACAGAACGATAAAGTCCGCGGATCGCGCAAAACGCCATTTGGCCCGGCGTCGATTTGTTTAAATAAAGCTTGTGCGGGGGTAGGTTCGTGAAAAGTTCACGGTTGATAGCTGGCATTTCGCTGGCGTCGCTCTTAGCCGGCTGCGCCGTCGGGCCGAATTTCGTGCCGCCCGATCCGTCGCTGCCGCAGAACTCGTTTTTTGCCGGCGCCACACACAAGCCAGTTGTCTCCACCCGCTCCAACGAGGCGCCAGTCGATCCCGATTGGTGGGCTTATTTTCATGATCGCGAGCTGACCGCGCTCGAGCAGCGCGTCGCCGCCACCAATCTCGACGTGCGCACGGCGACGATCCGCCTCGCCGAAAGCCGCTACCAGCGCGGCGCGACGGCGTCCTCGTTGTTCCCGTCGCTCGACGACAACGGCTCCTACAAGCGCTATCAGATCAGCAACAGCGTCATCGAGGGCGTTGCCGGCAATCAAGTCCCGCCCAGTGCGCTCGCGCCCTTCAACCTGTTCCAGCAGGGCTTCGATGCCTCATGGGAGCTCGATATCTGGGGCCACGTGCGGCGTCAGGTCGAGGCGGCGGACGCCGATATCGATGTCGCGGCCGACCAGCGCCGCGGCGCGCTCGTCTCGGCGCTCGCAGAAGTCGCGCGCGACTACATCGAGCTGCGCGGCATCCAGGAGCAAATCCGCATCGCCCGTACCAATGTGAAGACCGAGACCGACATTCTCGACATCACCAAGGACCGTCAGAAGACCGGCGTCGTCACGGGCCTTGATGTCGAGAACGCGGCGGCACAGGTCGATGGGCTGCGCGCGACTATCCCCGATCTTCAACGCCAGGAATCCGAGGCGATCAACGCCTTGAGCCTGCTGCTCGATGAACCGCCCGGCGGCCTTGCCGCCGAACTTGTGTCGCCAGGCGCGATCCCGCCACCGCCGCCACGCATTCCCGTCGGCATTCCCTCCGACCTCGCCCGCCGGCGTCCGGATGTGCGCCAGGCCGAGGCGCAATTGCACGAGGCCACGGCCGACGTCGGCGTCGCGGTCGCCGCCTTTTATCCGACCGTTTCGTTCAACGGCACCGTCGGCTTTCAGGCGCTCGATCTGAAGAGCCTTTGGAAAGGCGCCTCGCTCGAATACAACCTGGGCCCAAGCGTCAGCATGCCGCTGTTCGAGGGCGGAAAGTTGACCTCGACGCTCGATCTGCGCACCGCCCAGCAGCAGGAAGCCTGGATCAATTTCCACGAGACGGTGCTGAAGGCCTGGCACGACGTGGTCAACGCCCTCGTCGCCTATCGCACCGAGGCCGCGCGCCGTCGCGATCTGCTCCAGCAGGTCGATCATGCCGGCAAAGCGCTCGACCTCGCCCGCAGCCGCTATCGCGACGGCGTCGAGCAATTCGTCACCGTGCTCGATGCAGAGCGTACCTTGCTCTCGGCGCAGCAGCAGGCGGCGCAAAGCGCAACCAATGTCTCGACCGATATCGTCGCGCTCTACAAGGCGCTCGGCGGCGGCTGGGAGAACAACTTCCCGCCGCAGCCGCATGCACCGCTCACGGCGGCGCTGCCGGGGCTCTGAGCATCGGACCGAAAAAACTAGGTCGTGAACCCATAAACGGGGAATGACCGAGATGGGTGGAAGTGCCTGTCGGCTTACAGCGTGGATACTCCGGAAGCGGATGTGGTTCCGACCAGCGGTGAACCATGGAGCGTGATTGTCCGAGGGCCGGCATTTTGAGTGCTTCCAGGATGCTCAATCTTGTCGGTTTCGGTCACGTGAGGTTGAGCCCACCATCGGAGAGCAAAATCTCGCCCGTCAAATAATCCGATTGCACGAGCATCATAACTGCTTGCGCAATGTCTTCCGGGCTGGCCGGCCGTCGCATCGGCGCGCGCGTTCTCCATAACTCTTGGGCTGCTGTCCAGTCGGCTGTTAGCGGTGTGTCGACAAGGCCAGGCGCAACGGCATTTACCCTGATGGCTGGCGCCAGTGACAATGCAAGTAGCCGTGTCACGTGGTTGAGCGCCGCCTTGGTGGCTGCATACGGAATTGAGGCCCCTTTTGGCCGAACTCCGGCGTGAGAGCTAATGTTTACGATACAAGCCGTTCGTCCATGCTGCGCCGCGTTGCGGAGCGCGGTCTCAGCTTCAGCTATAAGGTGAAAGGGCGCCACCATATTCACTTCGTACAGTGCGTGCCAAATCTCCGAAGTGGCTGCGCGCAGATCGGCGTGGGGTATCACACCGCTCAGACCAGCATTGTTCACCAGCACGTCCAACCGCCCCCATAAGCCAACAGCATCATGTATGAGACGTCTGCGGTCGCTTTCTCGGGCTAAGTCGGCTTGAATATGGCTGGCAAATTTAAGCTCGGCCGCAAGAGACCGACCTTTATCCTCGGAATTACGAGAATGAAGGATAACATTATACCCTTCCTGCACGAACCTCCGGGCAACGGATTCGCCAATTCCAGATGTTGAACCAGTGACAAGGGCGACGGGACGATAATCTTCCACCAGGCTCAACTCTTCTCTCAATTCCTGTCCCTCGCTTATGGCTGCCTTCCGGAAAAATCAAATGATCTGGCAGTGACGGCCTTGGGCCGATAGCTGCCTGGCCGCTTCCATAGTTCGCCAAATGCTGATTCAGCAGCGGCATGAGCCAATATGACCTGACCGACTTCGAGTGGCGCGTGATCGAGCCGCTGCTGCCCAACAAGCCACGAGGCGTACCGCGCGTCGATGACCGGCGCGTGCTAAACTGCATCTTCTGGGTGCTGCGATCCGGTGCGCCATGGCGAGACCTGCCCAAGTGTTATGGCCCGCGCACCACCTGCTACAACCGCTTCATTCGATGGCGAAAGGCGGGCGTTTGGAATCGGATGATGGATGCTATCACCGCTGCCTATGACGGCGATATCCAGATGATTGACGGCACCTCCGTCCGCGCCCACCAGCAGGCCGCGACGGCAAAAAGGGGTAGTGCAGATCACTGTCTTGGTCGCTCCCGAGGCGGCCTCACGACCAAAATCCACGCGGTCGTCGACGCGCAAGGACTTCCAATCCGGCTTGGCCTGACCGCTGGGCAAGCGCACGACGGCCAGGTCGCCGACAAGCTTCTCGACCAGCTGGCTCCGAGCTTATGAGTCTAAGGCCTAGGCCAGCTCGGCCAACCGCGCGCCGGCCTAACAATAAAAGACTGAAGGTGGCATGCCGAAATGTTTTCGGAACATCGCGGTAAAGGCGCTTTGGCTGGCGTAGCCGCAGTCGAAGGCCACATCGATGATCCGATCACCGCAGGCAATTCGCCGCAGGGCATGCAGGAGACGAGCCTGCTGGCGCCATTGGGCAAAGCTCATGCTGGTCTCTTTTGCGAATAGACGATGCACGGTCTTGGCTGTCACGTTCAGCCGCTTTGCCCATTGAGTTGCCGTCGAGATGTCGGCCGGATAGTCGGTCAAGGCGTCGCAGATCGTTCGGATTCGCCTGTCACTCGGCGCCGGAAGATGCAGCGGTAGAACATCTGACACACGCAACTCGTCGAGCAGCAAGCGCATGAGCCGGTCATCCCGGCCGCCTTCCTCATAATCAATCGATATATCGACGGCAGCGACAATAAGTTCTCTGAGCAGCGGCGACACCGCGATCACGCAACTCTTCGGCGGAAGATGCGGCGCCGCCGACGCATCGACGAAGACAGTGCGGATTTTTACATCGCCGCACATTCTGACCTCATGCTCCAGACCGGCGATGAGCCATAGTGCCCGGTTCGGCGGAACCACCCACGATCCTGCCGCCGATCGCACGATCATTACGCCTGCCATCGCATAAAGAAGCTGCCCGCGCGGGTGCGAATGGAGGTCTGTCGAGGTGCCATCAGGATAGTTCACCTCCATCGCGGCCATGACGCGGTTCGTGTCATGAAATTCCAGATGGCGGTGCTTTATCTCGGTCAGCATGTCCCAATCTCTACATAGACTGTCATCCTGACGCAATACAGACTCTCGGCAAAGTCCTAAGTCTCTAGGAAAATAGGGACTTGAGATCATGAAACAGAAAGCCGCGTTCCTTTATCCATTCTTCGCGATCCTTCTTTGGTCAGGAAACGTCATCGTTTCGAGAATGTCCGCGCACACGATCGGGCCGGAGGCGATCACGTTTTACAAACTCCTTCTTGCCGTCGTCCTGATGAGCACATTTGTGGCTCTGGCCACTTGGCGTAACCGCGCGGTCATTTGGCAATACCTCGGTCAGCTTGTCATCCTCGGCTTTCTCGCCATGTGTCTGTTCCAGAGCCTGTCTTATCTCGCTGCCGAAACCACGACGGCGACGAACATGGCCGTCTTCACGGCCCTTACGCCGCTGCTGACCGTGGCACTGAGCGCCTTTCTGCTCAAAGAGGCGCCCACGGTCGGAATGGTCGGCGGCGGGACGCTGTCGCTCGTCGGTCTCGTCTATCTGGTCAGCAGTGGCGATCCGGCATCTTTAGCGCGCAACGGCATTCATGTCGGCGATCCCTTGATGTTGGCCGCGGCTCTGGTCTATGCGCTTTACGGCGTGCTGCTGAAGCGCTGGAACCTTCCGATTGCAAGCTGGCAGTCGACCTACGTGCAGGCAATCAGCGCGCTTGTGATCATGTTTCCGGCATTTCTTGCAACGCCCGCGCCGATGCGTTCTCTGAACGCCGAAACCCTGCCGCTCATCATCTACGCCGGGGCCATGGCTTCCGTCGTGCTTCCATTCCTGTGGATCCGGGGCGTGCACATTCTGGGTCCGAGCCGCTGCGCAGTCTTCATGAACTTGTTACCTATATTTACCGCGCTCGGCGCCATCTTGCTGCTCGGAGAACCTGTTCGTCTCTTCCATGTCATCGGTGGCGGGACAGCTTTGGCGGGCGTTGCCTGCGCCGAAATATTCCGTAGGCCACTTCGCGCTTTTTCTCTGACGGCTGAGGTCAGCGACTGATCGCGGACAGAAATACACGCGATTGGGAGCGAAACTCCAAGTGAGCCGCTATTCGAAGGCCACGGAAAGCCCGCGCCGATCGCATTCCGCCGTTATCCCGGCGGCGATCCGCTGCAAATCTTCGACGGCGATTTCTTCGTCTTCGTGCGGCGGATCCCAGGTGAGAATCTCGTCGAGTCGAATGACGAAGTCCGCCGGCTCCTCGATATTCGGCAGATCCTTGACGGTATAGATCGTCAGGCGCTTCTCGCCGCTCGACACGCGAAACGCGCCCTCGGTGAGTTCGACGACCAACCGCGTCCGGCCGCTCAACGATCTGCCTCGGCGTTTGCCGTAGTGCCTGCTCTCACCATCCGCTGTCCCTCACTGCGGCGACAACCTTGCGCATTACGCTCGGCAAAGCCTCGGCCTCAATATCGCTGACCCAGCGGCAGTCTTGCGGCGGCTTTGTGCCGCGACCGACCTCCGCGACGAAAATATCGAGAGTTAGAGTAAAATGCGTAAACTGATGCGTGACCTTGGCGTCGAGGCAATGATAGTCGGCGATGAGCGGGGCGTCACGCAAGGCGTTCGTCGGACTGTAATCCTCGCTCCAATGTGTTCCCGGAAATTCGCTCATGCCGCCGAGCAGGCCCTTGGCCGGCCGCGTGCGCAGCAGGAGTTCTGTGCCGCGTCGCAGAAAGAACGCTGCCCCCCAGCGCGCCGGACGCGCGGCCTTCGGCGCCTTGCGCGGCCATTCTTCTGGCGAAGGCTGCGTTGCCGCGCGGCAAAATTCCTTGATCGGACAAAGCGCGCAGAGCGGCCGGCGCGGCGTGCAGATCGTCGCACCAAGGTCCATCAAGGCTTGCGCGAAATCGCCCGGCCGTCCGGGATCGAGCAGGGTCCGCGCATGCTCCGCGATCAATGACTTAGCCCCCGGCAGCGGCGTCTCGATCGCATAGAGGCGCGCGATGACACGCTCGACATTGCCATCGACCGCGACAGTCTGCTGGCCGAAAGCGATGGCGGCGAGCGCCCCCGCCGTATAGGGCCCGATGCCCGGCAACTGCCGCAGCTCCGCTTCCGTCGCCGGAAATTGCCCGCCATGCCGGGCGACGACCGTCTGGGCGCAGGCGTGGAGATTACGCGCCCGCGCGTAATAGCCGAGGCCCGCCCATTGCTGCATCACCGCCTCGACCGGGGCGGCGGCCAGAGCCGCAACATCCGGCCAGCGGCGGCGAAAGGCCTCGAAATAAGGCTTCACCGCCGCGACTGTCGTCTGCTGCAGCATGATCTCGGACAGCCAGACGAGATAGGGATCGGCCACCTCGCCCGGCCCGGCGCGCCAGGGCAGATCGCGGCGCTGGCGGTCATACCAGTCAAGCAGCGCCCCTGCCGGGCGCCCCGATGCCTTCGGCCTTTGGCGCAAGGGCTGATCCATGCTCAGCCTGTATCAGCGCCCCATTCTGTCCGCCATCCCAATCGTATATGACGGCGGCATGCGCCCCTCGATCCTCGATCCTCTCTTCGCGCCGGCGGCCGGCCTCGCCGGGGTGGGGCCGAAGATTGCCAAGCTGCTCGACAAATTGCTCGGCACGGACGCGGGCGCACGCGTCGTCGATCTCCTCTTTCACTTGCCGGTGAACACGATCGATCGACGCAACCGCGCCAAAATCGCCGTGGCCCCGCGCGACCAGATCGTGCTGATCGAGGCGCAGGTGGTCGAACATCGCGCGCCGCCGCCGCGCTCGCGCGCGCCATACAAAGTGCTGGTCGAGGACGAGACCGGCGACGTTCTGCTCGTCTTCTTCCTCGCCAATCACGCCTGGATCGAAAAGGCGCTTCCGGTCGGCGCGCGGCGCTTCATCTCCGGCAAGCTCGAACTCTGGGATGGGCATCTCCAGATGGTGCATCCCGACCGCGTGGTCGATGCCGAGGGCCTCGCCCAGATGCCGCTCGTCGAGCCCGTCTATGGGCTGACCGAGGGGCTCGCGCCGCGCGCGCTGGCGAAGATCATCGGCGCGGCACTGGCGCGGCTGCCCAAGCTGCCGGATTGGCTGGCGGACACCCGCGCCAAACCGCCGAACCTGCCGGGCTTCACTGAGGCGCTCGCGATCGTGCATCATCCGCCCGAGCCTGAGGCGATCGCGCCGACCGCGCCGGCGCGGCTGCGCCTCGCCTATGACGAACTGCTGGCGCATCAACTGGCGCTGGCTTTGACGCGCGCGCATCTGCGCCGCACGGCGGGACGCAGCCACAAAGGCGATGGCACGCGCACCACTGCGATCCGCGCCGCTTTGCCCTTCGCGCTCACCGGCGCGCAGGAGACCGCGCTCGCCGAAATCAGCGCCGATCTCGCCGAGCCGACGCGCATGTTGCGGTTGCTGCAAGGCGATGTCGGCTCGGGCAAGACAATCGTCGCGTTGCTGGCAATGACGGAAGTTGTTGAGGCCGGACGTCAGGCGGCGCTGATGGCGCCGACTGAAGTGCTCGCGCGCCAGCACTTCGAGTCGATCGCGAAATATGCTGACGCCGCGGGTCTACGCCTCGCTTTGCTCACCGGTCGCGACAAGAGTGCCGAGCGTGCACGCACGCTCGCGGCGCTCGCCGAGGGCAAGATCGACATCGTCGTCGGCACGCATGCTTTGTTTCAGGAGAGCGTCGCCTTCCACGACCTCGGCCTCGCCGTCGTCGATGAGCAGCATCGCTTCGGCGTGCATCAGCGCCTCGCGCTCGGCGCCAAGGGCGCGGGCGCCGATATTCTGGTGATGACCGCGACGCCCATTCCGCGCACGCTTGTCCTCACCTATTTCGGCGACATGGACGTCTCGACCCTCCGCGAGAAGCCGCCGGGCCGCCAGAAGATAGAGACCCGCGCACTGCCGCTCGATCGGATCGGCGATGTCGTCGCGCGGTTGCAAAGCGCGGTCGCGAGCGGCGCCCGCGCCTATTGGATCTGTCCGCTCGTTGCCGAAAGCGAGGCGCTCGATGTCGCGGCTGTCGAGGAGCGCTTCGCAGCGCTGAAAGAGATTTTCGGTGCGAAGGTCGGCCTCGTCCACGGCAAGATGAAACCCACCGACCGCGACAAGGCGATGGCTGCCTTCGCAAAGGGCGAGACGCAGGTGCTTGTCGCTACGACCGTGATCGAGGTGGGGGTCGACGTGCCGGAAGCCTCGATCATCGTCATCGAACACGCCGAACGCTTCGGCCTTGCGCAATTGCATCAGTTGCGGGGGCGCGTCGGGCGCGGGCGGGCGCAATCGACCTGCCTTCTGCTCTACAAGCCACCGCTCGGCGAAACCGCCAAGGCGCGGATCGAGATCCTGCGCGAAAGCGACGACGGCTTCCGCATCGCCGAAGAGGATTTGCGCCTGCGCGGCGGCGGCGATGTGCTCGGCACGCAGCAGTCCGGCCTGCCCGGCTTCAGGCTGGCGCAGCTCGATGTCCATGCCGACCTGTTGAAGCTCGCGCGCGCCGAGGCGCAGAACATCATCGCCACCAATCCGCGTCTCGAAGGCGCGCACGGCAAGGCATTGCTCGTTCTGCTGCATCTCTTCGAGCGCGAGGCGGCGGTGAAGTTGCTGCAGGCGGGATGAAATGAGGAAACCCGCCTCCTATACCGAAGCCGCCGCCCGGATCGTCGCACCTTTCGTCGAAGCCGATCTTTTCGCCGGCTGCATTCTCGTCGCGCAGCACGGCGTGCCGCTGCTGCGGCAGGGTTTCGGCCTCGCCGACCGCGAATGGAACATCGCGCATCGCCCGAGCGGCAAATTCCGCCTCGGCTCGCTGACCAAGCAATTCACCGCGACGGCAATCCTGCAACTCGCCGCGCGCGGCCGTCTCGCGCTTAACGACAGGATCGTGCAGCATTTTCCCGAGGCGCCCGCAGCCTGGGGCGAGGTGACTTTGTTCCACCTGCTGACGCATACATCGGGAATACCGAGTTATACGTCACTGCCGCATTTCTTCGCGCAAAAGGCCCGGCGCGACCGCAGCCCACGCGAGATCATCGCGCTCACCGAAAACCTGCCGCTCGATTTTCCGCCCGGGAGCGCCTTCAAGTACAACAATGGCGCCTATGTCATCCTCGGCCATGTCATCGAGCTTCTGAGCGGACAAAGCTACGAAGCCTATCTGCGCGAAAACATTCTCGATCCGCTGGGCTTGCGCGACACGGGCTGTGAGCATGTCGAAGCGATTCTGCCGGAACGCGCGCGCGGCTATCGCTTCAAAAGCGGCAAGATCGAGAACGCCGGCTTTCTCGCGATGAGCGTGCCGCATGCCGCCGGCGCAATCTTTTCGACGCTCGATGATCTCCTCATTTGGCAGCGCGCGCTTGTCGCGGCAAAGCCGTTCAGCCCGGCCTCAGCCGCACTGATGTTCAAGGATCACGGCCACGGCTACGGCCTCGGCTGGGGCATCCAGACGCAATTCGGGCACCGGCAATTCGTCCATGCCGGCGGCATCAACGGCTTCAGCGTTGTCGTCAGTCTTTATCCGGATGAAGATCTCTTCATCGCCGTGCTCGCCAATATTCAGGCCGCGCCGGTGCAGAAAATCGCCAGCGATCTCGCGGCGCTCGCACTCGGCGTCGAGGAGAAGAAGCCCGCGCTCGTGCTCGATGCGGCGCTGCTCGCCGATTACGTCGGCACCTATCGGCTCGCTTCCGGCCGCACGCTACGCATCACGCAGGACGGCGCGCGGCTCTTCGCCGAAACCGGCGATCACGCCAAGCAGGAATTGCGCGCTTTAGACGACCAAACCTTCGCGGGCCAACTCATCGACTGGGAATTGCGCTTTGCGGCCGATGGCGTCGAACAGGCCGCGAGCGTGGTCTTTATTCGCGACGGCGTTGAGATGCGGGGGACGCGCGAGGATTAGCGCATGATCCGGAAAAGTGGACGCCGGTTTTCCGAAAAGATCATGCGCGAATAATTTTAATGCCCGCGCAGCTCTTCCTCGACTTCGACGTCGTCCGTCTGCTCTTCGCTCAGGCGGCCGCGGCGGGCGGCGCCGTTTGAAGGCCGCAGCTCGCGCGGCAGCGGGAAGAAGACGCTCTCATCCGCCGTCGAGACGATCTCGATATCGAGCTCGAAACGCGCCGCGAAGGCGTCCATGATCTCCTCGACCAGCACTTCCGGCGCCGAAGCGCCGGCGGTGATGCCGACCGATTTCACGTTCTTGAAGGAATCCCAATCGACATCGTCGGCGCGCAGCACAAGCCGGGCGAGCTTGCAGCCGGAGCGCTCCGCCACTTCGCGCAGACGCTGCGAATTGGACGAATTGGACGAGCCCACGACGATCATCGCATCGACGGTCGGCGCGATGCGCTTCACCGCCTCCTGCCGATTGGTCGTCGCATAGCAGATGTCTTCCTTGTAGGGGCCGATGATCTTCGGAAAGCGGCGCGTCAGCGCATCGACCATGTGGCGCGTGTCGTCGATCGAAAGCGTCGTCTGCGTAACATAGGCGAGATTGCTCTCGTCGACGCCGGTCAGATTTTCGACATCTTCCGGCGTCTGCACCAGGATGATGGAGCCCTTCGGCAATTGGCCGAGCGTGCCGACAACTTCGGGATGACCGGCATGGCCGACGAGGATCACCTGATGCCCGCGGCGGAAATGCGCCTCCGCCTCGCGGTGCACCTTGGTCACCAGCGGGCAGGTCGCATCGAGGGCGAAAATCTTGCGCGTATCGGCGTCGGCATGAACCGACTTCGGCACGCCATGCGCGGAAAAGATGACCGGCTGTTTCGTGTCCGGGATTTCGTCGAGTTCCTCGACGAAAATGGCGCCCTTCGCCTTCAGCCCCTCGACCACATATTTGTTGTGCACGATCTCGTGGCGGACATAGACCGGCGCGCCATAGATGCGCAGGGCTTGCTCGACCGCGTCGATGGCGCGCACCACACCGGCGCAGAAGCCGCGCGGCGCGCAGAGGAAAATCTGCAGCTTGGGCTTGCTCGTCACCTCAGGATCGGCGGACAAGGTCTCGGGCATCGGTGATTTCCATCAAGTGATTGGGATTGCTGATCAATCCTCGCCGCACAAGGCAGGCAGGCCGCATCACGGGCTTCCACTCCAGCTTGTGGGCTGGGCGCGCCGCCCTGTCAAGAGATAGGCCGCGCGGCGCATTAACCCAAGCCCCTCAGCGCCGTTCGGCGAAAAAGCCGCGCAGCAAGGCCGCGGCCTCGCCTTCGCGGATGTTTCCGTAGGATTCCGGCGCATGATGGCAGGTCGGCTGGGCGAAGAAGCGCGGCCCGTGCTCGACCGCCCCGCCCTTGGGGTCCGGCGCCCCCCAATAGAGCCGGCGCAGCCGGGCGAAAGAGATCGCGGCCGCGCACATGGCGCAGGGCTCAAGCGTCACATAAAGGTCGCAGCCAACGAGCCGCTCCGAGCCGAGCGCCTGGGCGGCGGCGCGGATCGCCAGAATTTCGGCATGGGCCGTCGGGTCTTTCAACTCCAGAGTCCGATTGCCGGCGCGCGCCAGAATCTGGCCGCCGCGCACGATCACCGCGCCAACCGGCACTTCGCCGCGCGCCGCGGCGGCGCGGGCTTCGTCCAAGGCCGCGGCCATTGCATCGGTGCGGGTGGCGATCTCTTCCATCACAAGCCTGACTGACCTTTCGCTTCCCTCTGGTTCTGCTATCAAGCGCCATGCGTCAAGAACACGGCCGGCCCGGCAAACCCAAGCTTCACCGCCCCCGGCGCGCCGTTCCGCGCGCGGCCGCCCCGTCCGAAAAAACCGGCGATCGCATCGCCAAGGTCATCGCCCGCGCCGGCCTTTGCTCGCGCCGCGATGCCGAAGCCTGGATCGCGCAGGGCCGCGTCGCCGTCAATGGCGCGGTGCTGACCTCGCCCGCGCTCAATGTCGGCCCCGACGACAAGATCGAGCGTCGACGGCAAGCCGCTGGCGCAGCGCCAGCGCACCCGGCTGTTTCTGTTCCACAAGCCGCGCGGCCTCGTCACCACCAATAAGGACCCGGAAGGCCGGCCGACGATCTTCGATTATCTTGCCGAGCATCACGCCGCAGGCGCCGCGGCTCGTCAGCATCGGCCGGCTCGACATCAATACCGAGGGCCTGCTGCTGCTGACCAATGACGGCGGCCTCGCGCGCTTGCTCGAACTGCCCTCGACCGGCTGGCTGCGCCGCTATCGCGTCCGCGCCAATGGCGACGACGGATCAGGCGCAGCTCGACACATTGAGCCAAGGGCGTCACGCTCGACGGCGTGCACTATGCCGGGATCGAAGCGAGCGCTCGATCGCGTGCAAGGCGCCAATGTCTGGCTCACCATGAGCCTGCGCGAGGGCAAGAACCGCGAGATCAAGCGCGTGCTCGAACATCTCGGCCTGTACCGTCAATCGCCTGATCCGGCTCTCCTACGGGCCGTTCCAGCTCGGCGAACTCGCGGACGGCGCGCTCGAAGAAGTCCGCAGCCGTGTGCTGCGCGACCAATTGGGCGAGGCTCTCTTGAAAGAATCCGGCGCTGATCTCGATGCGCCGATCGATGCCGAACCCGTGCGGGAGGACAGGCGCCTGCCGTCGCGAGGAGCGCCAGCGCCCGCGGCGCGAACGCCGGCCCCGCGAGGTCCGGCGGCACGCGGAAAAATCCGTACCCGGCGCCCGCCGGCCGAAGTCGAAGCCGAACCGGAAAAGCCACGCCATCGCCCCCTGCCCGGCCCCCGCAAACATGTCTCCGCCCTGCGGGCGCAGAAGGACGAAGGCCGGCGCGGCAAGCGCCAGCGTATCGAGCGCGCGACGACGGAAGACCGCAAGGGCCGCGCCGTCACGGTCGAGCGGCATGTCGCCGCCGTACCCGCGAAGAAACCGCGCAACAAGCCGCCGCGCCCCGATTCGCGGCCGAATGCGCGGCCTGAAGCAGGTTCAAACGCACGTCCCAATACGCGCGCAGATGCGCGTCCGGATAAACGCCGAGATGCGCGCCCGAATACGCGCGCAGATACGCGCCCGGATACACGTCTGAATAAACGCCAAGGCGCACGCCCTGATAAACGTCCGGATGGACGCCCGGAAAAACGTCCAAGCGCGCGACCCAACGGCCGCCCCAGCTTTCGACCGGGTGGCAGCGAAACGACCCCAGAAACCCGGGCGTCCCGGCGGCGGCCCGCGGCGGCCGGGCGCGCGCTAGACCATGCGCATCGTCGCCGGCAGATTGGGCGGCCGCGCCCTCCTCGGCCCTTCGGACGATGCCATCCGGCCGACATCGGACCGGCTGCGCGAAACCGCGTTCAACATCCTCGCCCATGCCTATGACGATCCGGTCACCGACGCGGCTGTCATCGACCTTTTCGCCGGCACCGGCGCGATGGGGCTCGAAGCGCTCTCGCGCGGCGCGCGTAAAGTGCTGTTCGTCGAAGAAGCGGCCAGGGCCCGCGCGTTGATCCGCGCTAATGTCGACGCGCTCGGCGTCGGCGGCGAGACGCGCATCTTCCGACGCGATGCGCGCAAGCTCGGCGAAGCGCCGCCCGGCGAAACATTCGGCCTTGCCTTTCTCGATCCGCCCTATGGCCAGCATCTCGCCGAACAGGCATTGATGGCGCTGCGCGACGGCCAGTGGCTGACGCCAGACGCACTCGTGGTGATCGAGGAAAGCCTCGACGCAGACGTGGATATTCCGACAGGCTATCGGCTTCTGGAGACGCGCGGCTACAGCGGAACGAAAATCATTTTCGCGCGCGCCGGGCATTGAGCGGGGTATGACGCGCCAAGCGGCACCCAAATGCTCTCGTTGGAAGCCTTACGGACTACTTCCCCTTCAGCGCCCGCCAGCCGATATCGCGGCGGCAGAAGCCGCCCGGCCAGTCGATGGCATCGACGCCGGCATAGGCGCGCGCCTGCGCCTCGGCCAAGGTCGCGCCGAGACCGGTGACGTTCAGCACCCGTCCGCCATCGGCTAGGAGACGCGCGCCCTCGCGCTTCGTCCCCGCCTGGGTGATGATGACACCGGGCAACGCGGCGGCTTTGTCGAGCCCACGGATTTCTGTGCCCTTCTGCGGCGTGCCGGGATAGCCCTCGGCGGCGAGCACGATTGTCAGCGCGTGCTGCGCCGAAAAGGCGAAATCCTGTTTGGCGAGCCGCCCTTCGGCACAAGCCAGCATCAGCGCCAGCAGATCGCCCTCGAGCCGGGGCAGGATCGCCTGTGTCTCCGGGTCGCCGAAGCGCACGTTGAACTCGATCAGTTTCGGCCCGTCGCGTGTCAGCATCAGCCCGGCGAAGAGCACGCCCTTGAACGGCATCCCCATCGCCGCCATGCCGTGCAGCGCGGGCCGGATGATCTCCGCCATGACGCGTTCCGTCAGCGCCGCATCCATGACGGGCGCGGGCGAAAAAGCGCCCATGCCGCCGGTATTCGGCCCCGTATCGCCCTCGCCGACGCGCTTATGATCCTGCGCCGAGGCGAAGGCCCGCGCCGTCCGGCCGTCGCAGAGCGCGAAGAAGGAGACTTCCTCGCCTTCCAAAAACTCTTCGACGACGAGCAACTCGCCAGCCGCGCCGAACAGGCCGCCGAGCATCTGATCGACGGCGGCTTCGGCCTCCGCAATCGTCTGCGCGACGACGACGCCCTTGCCCGCGGCGAGTCCATCGGCCTTGATGACGATGGGCGCGCCATGCGCGCGGATATACTCCTTCGCCGTGTCGGCGTCCGTGAATTGCGCCGCCGCTGCCGTGGGGATCGCATAGGCAGTGCAGAGATCCTTGGTGAAGCCCTTCGAGCCTTCGAGCTGCGCGGCGGCGCGGCTTGGCCCGAAGGCTTTGATGCCCGCCCCGGCCAGAGCATCGACCAGCCCGGCGACGAGCGGCACCTCCGGCCCGACGACGACGAAGCCGACGTCCATGACCCGGCAGAAATCGATCACCGCCTGCGCATCAGCCGGATCGAGCGCGACGCACCGCGCGACCGCGCCAATGCCGGGATTGCCCGGCGCAGCGAAAAGCTGATCCAGCAGCGGACTTTTGGCGATCTGATTGGCGAGCGCATGTTCGCGGCCGCCGGAGCCGATGAGAAGGACGTTCATCTGAAGGTTTGGCGTGTTTCCGAGGACATCTCATGCGTCGTCATGGCCGTGCTCGTCACGGCCATCCACGCGGTGACACCGCTATGTTATTTCAATCATGACGGCAATGTCTCGACGTGGATGGCCGGCACAAGGCCGGCCATGACGTTCAAGTCACTATCGCCGCCCGAAGAGCCGCTCGATATCCGCCAGCTTCAATTCCACATAGGTCGGGCGGCCGTGATTGCATTGGCCGGCGCCCGGCGTGCGCTCCATCTCGCGCAGCAGCGCGTTCATCTCCTCCGGCAGGAGCCGCCGGCCGGCGCGGACGGAGTTATGGCAGGCGAGCGTCGCCAGCACATGATCGAGCTTGCGCTCAAGTGGCGTGGCAACGCCTTCATCCTCCGCGAGAACATCGGCGAGGTCGCGTAACAGCGTGTCGGCATTGAGGTTTTTCAAAAGGCTCGGATGTTCCCGCAGCAGGAGCGCGCCGGGGCCGAACGGCTCGATCCCAAGGCCGAAATCCGCCAGCATCGGCGCCGCATCGGCAAGCCGCCGGACCGCCGCTTCCTCCATTTCGACCACCGCCGGGATGAGCAGAACCTGTCGCTCGATGCCGCCCTTCTCGCGCGCAGCCTTCATCTTCTCATAGACGAGCCGCTCATGCGCCGCGTGCTGATCGACGACAACAATGCCGTCGCGAGTCTGGGCGATGATGTAGGTCTCGTGGATCTGCGCCCGTGCCGCGCCGAGCGGCGCTTCGACCGCCTCCGCAGCGGGAGCCGCCGCGCGCGAGATCGGCGCCGGGCGCAAGGCCCGTAAAGCTCGCCTGCGGCTCGGCGACGCCGGGATAAGCGACGGAGGTTTCGGGCGTCCAGGGAGCCGGCTGCGGGCGCTGCCAGCCGGCAAAGCCATTGCCCCGCGAGCGCGCCAGAATATCAAGCGCCGCCGCGCCATTGCTCGGCGTCGCGCGATGCAGCGCGCTTGCAAGCACCTGTTTCACCGCGCCGACGATAAGCCCGCGAACGAGACCCGGATCGCGGAAGCGCACCTCCGCCTTCGCCGGATGCACATTGACATCCACCTCGCGCGGATCGCAGGCGAGGAAGAGCACGAGCGCCGGATAGCGCCCCGCCGGCAGATAATCGACATAGGCGCCGCGCGCCGCCCCGGCGAAGAGCTTGTCGCGCACCGGCCGCCCATTGACGAAGAAATATTGGCCATTGGCATTGGCGCGATGCCAGGTCGGCAGACCGGCGAAACCCCAGAGCCGGACGCCCTCCCGCTCCGCCTCAAGCGGCAAGGCGTTGGGCTGGAAATCCTTGCCGAGGATTTGCGTCAGCCGCCGTAACAATCCCTCGGCGTCTGCCGCGCAAGGCGCGTAGTCGAAGCCAGTGATTTCAGGCCCGGACAAGGCGAAGCGCACCTGCGGATGCGCCATCGCCAGCCGCTGAAGGACATCGACGACGGCCTGCGCCTCGGTGCGATCTGTCTTGAGGAATTTGAGCCGCGCCGGCGTCGCGGCGAACAATTCGCGCACCTCGACCCGCGTGCCCTGCGGCTGCGCGGCGGGCACGAGTTTGCGCTTCAGGCCCTGATCGACCCGGATATGGCTGCCCTCGCGCGCCGCCTCCGCACGCGAAAAAATATCGAGCGTCGCGACAGACCCGATCGAGGGCAAAGCCTCGCCGCGAAAACCGAGCGTGCCGATGTGCGAGAGATCGCCGTCGGGCAGTTTCGACGTGGCATGGCGCTCGACGGCAAGATCGAGATCGGCGGCGCTCATGCCCTGTCCGTTATCGATGACGCGGATGAGCTGACGGCCGCCGGATTCGATTGCCACCTCGATCCGGGTCGCGCCGGCGTCGAGCGCGTTCTCGACCAGCTCCTTCACGGCGGCCGCCGGGCGCTCGATCACCTCGCCGGCGGCGATGCGATCGACAAGCACGGGATCAAGACGGCGGACGGGCATGAGCGAGGCTACCGTCGCAACCCTCTCCACAGGGAGACGGGTCTGCGACGCGCCCGGGCACGCGTTATGGTCCGCGCAAACCGCCAATCCAGGACCTGCATCCGCATAGCTCACGCTCGCCCTTTCAAGGGGAAGGATATGCAACCGATGATCTTTCGGCAAGCGATCACAATCCCACCGGGCGCCCGGCGACGGCGACGAGCAGGGAGCCATCGCCGAAGAGCCGCTTGGCGGCGCGCTGGGCATCTTCCAGCGTCACCGCCTCGATCAGGCCGTTACGCGCGTCGAGATAATCGACGCCATGACCCTCGGCCTGCAGGCGCACGAGATGCGCGGCGATCTTGGTCGAGGAATCGAAGCGCAGCGCATAGGAGCCGACGAGATATTTCTTCGCCTTGTCGAGTTCCTCGGCGCTCGGGCCAGCTTCCGCAAGGCTGCGGATTTCGCCCTGAATGACCTCAAGGGATTCCGCCGCGCGCTCGTTCTTGGTCGAGGTGCCGCCGAACAGCATCGCCGCATGGTCTTGCGCCGAGAGCTGCGAATAGACCGAGTAGGCGAGCCCACGCTTTTCGCGCACTTCGCGGAAGAGCCGCGCCGAGAAAACGCCGCCGCCGAGCACGTGATTGACCACGGTCGCGGGGATGTAATCCTTGTCGTCGCGGGCAATGCCCTGCCGGCCGAAGCGGATCGTCGATTGCGGCAGATCGATATCGACAATCTCCCGCGTCCCGGCCCCCGCGAAGGCCACATCGGGCACCGGCAGCAGCGCGGCGTGCTCCGGCAACCTGCCGAAAACATCGTCGAGATAGGTGCCGAGCGCCTGCGCGTCGATCGCGCCGACGACTGCGATCTTGAGATTGTCGCGCGCGAGATTACTGGCGCGGAAATCGACGATGTGCGGTCGCGACAGCGAGTCGATGGTCGCGAGATCGCCGCGCACCGGCGCGCTATAAGGATGGCCCGCATAGGCGATGCGGCGGAAGGCGCGGCTGGCGACGGAATCGGGATCGTTGATCTCGCGCTTGAGACCGGCGGCAATCTGGCTCTTCACGCGCTCCAGCGGCTCCAGATCGAGCCGCGCCTCGGCGACGGCGAGCGCGAGCAGCTCGAACGCCTTGGCCTTGTTGCGCGCCAGCGTCTGCATCCGGCCGACGAAGAGATCGCGCTCGGCCGAAAAGCCGATCTCGATCGCATGTTCTTCAAGCACGCGGTGGAAGGCTTCGGAATCGTAAGGCCCCGCGCCTTCGTCCAGCAGGCCGGCGAGCAGCGTCGCGACGCCGGGGGCCGCCGAAGGATCTTGCGCCGCGCCGCCATGAAAGGCGAATTCGACCGCCACCAGCGGCACGGTATAATCCTCGACCAGCCAGGCTGCGATGCCGCCGGGCGAGACGATCTGCTGCACGCGCGCGGCGCGGGCGCCCGCGGGTTTCGGCTCGGTCTTCAAAGTTTCGGTCATCGGAAATCCTGATTATTAGGCCGCGCGGCCGGACGGCAGCAGAAAGCCGGTGACGCCGCGCTGCCGGTCGAGCCAGCGTGCCGCCTTGACGACATCGGCGGCGCTGACAGCCTCGATCCGCTCCGGCCAGTTCTGGATATCATCGAGCGACAGGCCGGTCGCAAGCGAAGCGCCATACCATTGCGCCATCGTGGCCTGATTGTCCTGCGCATAGACCGTATCGGCGACGAGGCGCGAGCGGGCGCGCGCGACATCGGCCTCGTCGGCGCCCTTTTCGGCAAGACCGGCGAGGATGGAAGCGATCTCTTCGTCGAGCGTCTCGAGCGAAACGCCGGGCGCCGGCATGCCGTAGATGTAAAAGCGCGTCTCATCGAGCGCCGTGCCGCCGTAATAGGCCCCAACCGAGACGGCGAGCTTCTTTTCGACGACGAGCTTCCTGAACAGCAGGCTTGCCTGGCCGCCGCCGAGATAATGCGCGAGCACTTCCAGCGCGTCGGCCTCGCGCGGCGAGGTCTTGTAGGACGGCACCAGGAAACACGTCTGATACGAGGGCTGTTCCACTTTCTCGTCGGCGAGGGTCACGAGACGATGCGCATGCGGCTGCGGCTCACGCACGCGCCAGCGCTTCGGCGCCTCGCCACGTGCCGGGATCGCGCCATAAACCTCGCCAGCGAGCGCGACGACCTCCTCCGGCTCAACATCGCCGGCAACGATCAGGATGGCATTCTCGGGCGTATAGAAGCGCTGGTAATAATCGAGCGCATCGGTGCGGCCGAGACCGGCGATATCATCCGCCCAACCGATGACCGGCAGGCCATAAGGATGGCGCGTGAACAAGGCCGACTGGACCGCCTCGCTCAGAAGATCGGACGGGTCGGCATCGGTATGCATCCGGCGCTCTTCCAGCACCACATCGCGCTCCGGCGCCACGACCTCGTCCGTCAGAACGAGGTTCTGCATCCGGTCCGCCTCATAATCCATGCAGGTGCGCAAATGCTCCTTCGGCACGCGCTGGAAATAGGCGGTGTAATCGTTCGACGTGAAGGCGTTCTCCTGACCGCCGACATCGGCGATGAGCTCGGAGAATTGGCCGACCGGATGGTCCTTGGTGCCTTTGAACATCAGATGTTCGAGAAAATGGGCGATGCCGGATTTGCCGACCGGATCATCGGCCGAGCCGTTGCGATACCAGACCATATGCGTGACGACCGGCGCGCGATGATCGGGAATCACCACGATTTCGAGACCATTGGCGAGTTTCGCACTGGCCACCCTCGGGCCGGCGGGCTGGGAGGGGGCGGTCGAATTCGGCGTAAGCGGAGCAATGGCGGATTCGGGCATATCTCGTTCCGGAAGGTCTGAAGATGCGGGACAGCGGCGAGGCCGAGGTGATCCCGCCGGATAGGCTAGACCGGGTAGCATATAGGATGCAATTGCGCCCAAATGCAGGGGCGCGCCGCCCAAAGTTACGGTCGGGAAAACGCCGCCCGAGCGGCGACGCGGCCTGGCAACTCAGCCGTCGCGATAGACCTTTTCGCGGCGCTCGTGGCGTTCCTGCGCCTCGATCGAGAACGTCGCGATGGGCCGCGCATCAAGGCGCTTGAGCGAGATCGGCTCGCCCGTCTCCTCGCAATAGCCGTAGCTGCCATCCTCGATACGCCCGAGCGCCGCATCGATCTTGGAGATCAGCTTGCGTTGGCGGTCGCGCGCGCGAAGTTCGATGGAGCGGTCCGTTTCGGAGGAAGCACGATCGGCAAGGTCGGGAAGGTTCTCGTTATCGTTCTGCAGGACAACGAGCGTTTCGCGGCTTTCCCGCAAAATGTCTTCCTTCCACGCGAGCAATTTGCGGCGAAAATACTCGCGCTGCCTTTCGTTCATGAAAGGCTCGTCTTCCGACGGTCGATAATCGACATCGATCGCATCATTCGGCACGTTCAGAATCTCCGCACCTCAAGCGAAATCGGTGGCGTTATAACGAGATGCGCGGTGCGATACAACAAGCTCTTTTCATTCATTCCCTGTTTTCAACGCCGAAGCCGCGCGAGCGTCGAGGGCGCGCCTCAGGCCGCCACAGGCGTTTCGAGCGCCTTTCGCAGATTTTCACTGATCTTGTCGAGGAAGCCGGTGGTCGAAAGCCATTTCTGGTCGGCACCGACGAGCAGCGCGAGATCCTTAGTCATGAAGCCGGATTCGACCGTATCGACGCAGACCTTTTCTAAAGTGGAGGCGAAACGCGCAAGTTCCAAATTGTCGTCGAGTTTCGCCCGATGGCTCAGCGCGCGCGTCCAGGCGAAAATCGAGGCGATCGAATTGGTCGAGGTCTCGCGGCCCTTCTGATGTTCGCGATAGTGCCGCGTCACCGTGCCGTGCGCCGCTTCGGCCTCGACGGTCTGCCCGTCCGGCGTCAAGAGCACCGACGTCATCAGGCCGAGCGAGCCAAAGCCCTGCGCCACCGTGTCCGACTGCACGTCGCCGTCGTAGTTTTTGCAGGCCCAGACATAGCCGCCAGACCATTTGAGCGCCGAAGCGACCATATCGTCGATGAGCCGGTGCTCGTAGGTGAGCCGGGCCGACTGATATTGCGGCTTGAACTCGTTCTCGTAGACTTCCTGAAAAATGTCCTTGAAGCGCCCGTCATAGGCCTTGAGAATCGTGTTCTTGGTCGAAAGATAAACGGGGAACTTGCGCAACAGGCCATAGTTCAGCGAGGCGCGCGCGAAATCGCGGATCGAATCGTCGAGATTGTACATCGCCATCGCGACGCCGGCGCCGGGGAAGTTGAATACTTCCTTCTCGATGATCGTGCCGTCATCGCCCTCGAACTTGACGGTGAGCCGGCCCTTGCCCGGAACCTTGAAGTCGGTCGCGCGGTACTGATCGCCGAAGGCATGACGGCCGACGACGATCGGCGCCGTCCAGCCCGGCACGAGGCGCGGGACGTTCCTGCAGATGATCGGTTCGCGGAAAATGACGCCGCCCAGGATGTTGCGGATCGTGCCATTCGGCGATTTCCACATTTCCTTCAAATTGAATTCTTTGACGCGCGCCTCGTCCGGCGTGATCGTCGCGCATTTGACGCCGACGCCATATTTCTTGATCGCATTGGCGGCATCGACCGTGACCTGATCGCCGGTCTCGTCGCGGTTCTCCATCGAGAGGTCGTAATAGTCGAGATGGATATCGAGATAGGGATGAACGAGCTTGTCGCGGATAAGGTGCCAGATGATCCGGGTCATCTCGTCTCCATCGAGTTCAACGACGGGATTTGCGACCTTGATCTTGTTCATGGCAAAACCTTCAGTATTGCGTAGGGGCTGTCGCCCCTATAGCACCGGCATTCGGGGCCGAAAAGCGGTGCAGACATGGACTTTGCGCCGATTTCGGCTGCGGAAATTTCGCCTCTCGGATGAAACTTCGCTTGTAGGGCGATGACTGGCGCTGGCACAAATCATACCATTCCGAGCCTCACCGGCGGCCCCGCCGTGATTCTGGTGCGGCCGCAGCTTGCCGTGAACATCGGCATGTGCGCGCGCGCGATGGCGAATTTCGGCTTGAGCGATCTGCGCCTCGTCAATCCGCGCGAGGGATGGCCACGCACCGGCGCATTGCGCAAGGGCGCCTATGCCGCCGCCGCGGGCGCTGTGCATCTGCTCGAAGCAGCGAAGCTCTTTTCCAGCCTCGAAGAGGCGGTTGCCGACCTCAATGGCGTTTACGCAACGACGGCGCGGGAGCGCGGCCAGTTGAAGCCTGTGCTGGCGGCCGACACCGCAATGCCCGAGGCGGCGGGGCGCGCCTCGGCCGGCGAAAAGCTCGGCATTCTCTTCGGTCCCGAGCGCACCGGCCTCGACAATGAAGAAGTCGCGCTGGCCGACAAGATCATCAGCTTTCCGGTCAATCCAGCCTATGCCTCGCTCAATCTCGCCCAGGCCGTGCTTCTCGTCGGCTATGAATGGATGAAGGCGGCGCATGGCGGCGCGCCGCCGTTCCGGCCGCCGGAACGCTCGCCCGCCGCGCCGCGCGAGATGATCCTGTCTTTTTTCGAGTATCTCGAAGGCGAGCTGGAGCGCGTCGGCTTCTTCCGTCCGCTGGCGAAGCGGCCGGTGATGCAGAACAATCTGCGCAATATATTTCACCGCATGGACCTCTCCGAGCAGGATGTCCGCAGCCTGCGCGGCATGATCGTGCGGCTCGTCGAAGGACCGCGCGCGGGCGACACCCCGGAGCGAAAGCCACTCGCCGAAAAGCTCAGCCATCCGACGATAAGGGCTGAGCCACGGATTTCGAGCGGCTTGCCCTCAGCGGCAACGCCGAAAAGGGCTTGCACCACCCCTGCCCCGATCATCAGCGCGGCACCGAGAAGATAGCCGATCAGCACGAGGCCGCGGTTTTGCGTCTCGATCAGCGCGCCGAAAAGGATCGGCGCGGCGATGCCGCCGACCCCCGTGCCCACGGCATAAAAAGTGGCAATGGCCAGAGCGCGGATTTCGACCGGAAAAATTTCGCTCACTGTCAGATAGGCGGCGCTCGCTGCGGCGGAGGCGAAGAAAAATACGATCATCCAGGCGATCGTCTGGGTTCGTGCGTCCAGCACGCCGGCGGCAAACAGAGCCGCCGACACGGCGAGCAGCGCGCCGGCGATGGCATAGGTCGCGGCAATCATCGGCTTGCGCCCGATCTTGTCGAACAGCGGCCCGAGCAGCAAGGGCCCCAGCAGATTGCCGGCTGCGAAAGGGAAAATGTAAAGGCCGACACTCTGGCGAGGTACCTGATAAAAACTCATCAGCACCAGAGCATATGTGAAGAAAATGGCGTTATAGAAAAAGCTTTGCGCCGCCATCAGCGTAAGGCCTACAAGGGCGCGCTGGCGGAACGTCACGAACAGCGCGCGGAAGACTTCACTCAGATGCGTGACGTGGCGCGGTTTGATGCGCAGCGGCTTCAGCGTCTCGGGATCGCTCAACGCTATGCCGCGTTTTGCGAACTCTGCTTCGATCTCCCCAACGATCGCCTCGGCCTTTGTCTCCTGCCCGTGGATGACAAGCCAGCGCGGGCTTTCAGGAATGAATGCGCGCAAGGCGAGGATGCCGAGCGCCAGAATGGCGCCGATGAAAAAAGCCACGCGCCAGCCGAAATCCGGGGCGAAATACGCTGGGTTCAACACAAAAATGGACGCACCCGCGCCCACCGCCCCGCCGATCCAGAACGAACCGTTGATCGCCATGTCGATGCGTCCGCGCAGCCGCGCCGGGGTGAATTCCTGGATGGTCGAATTGATCGCACTATATTCGCCGCCGATTCCCGCGCCGGTTAAAAACCGGAAAAGAGCGAAACTGATGAGGCCGAGGCTGAAAGCCGTCGCCGCCGTCGCCGCTGCATATAGCCCGAGCGTGATGAAAAACAGCTTCTTGCGGCCGAAACGGTCCGTCAGCCAGCCGAACACAAGCGCGCCAACCACCGCGCCGGCGAGGTAGAAGCCCGAAACAAGACCGACATCCCGGTCCGAGAAATGCAGCACAGAACTCGCTTTGAGCGCGCCGGCGAGGGAGCCCGCGAGCGTCACCTCCAGCCCGTCGAGAATCCAGGTGATGCCGAGCGCGACGATCACCCGCACGTGGAAAGCGCCGAACGGCAACCGATCGAGTTCGCGCCGGAACGCGCGTCGCGATGGACGGTTCGTCGCTTTGCGAGGCTTTTCCTTTTGAGGGCTTTTCCTGCATGGATTCTCCCGCTGCTCAACGCGCACGGCGGGAAAAAGCCTCAATTGAGCCGCGAGACTTTGCGAACTGTGGTTTTCATGCTTCTCCCGGATGGCGAAACGGGTCGATCTTCGCGCCAGAACGCGCTAAAGATCGCCGCAGCGTCCGCAGCAGGCAGCTCTATAAAGTTCGATCCAAGGCCCCGTCCAAGCCCTTATGCAGAAACCGCCGCATGTTGTCGTCTTCGATTCCGGGCTGGGCGGCCTCACCGTCCTCACGGAAGTGATGCGCCAGCGGCCAGACGCGCGATGCCTTTATGTTGCCGACGATGCGGGATTTCCCTATGGCCGGCTCAGCGAACCGGATCTCATCGAGCGCGTCGGCACGGTGATGGCGCGGCTTGTCGGCGATTATGCGCCAGATGCCATCGTCGTCGCCTGCAACACCGCCTCGACTTTGGTGCTGCCGCACCTGCGCGCCGCTTACCCACAGATTCCCTTCATCGGCACGGTGCCGGCGATCAAGCCGGCGGCGACGCGATCGGCCTCGAAGCTGATCTCCGTTCTGGCGACACCGGGTACCGTCGCGCGCGACTATACGCATGATCTCGTCCGCACCTATGCCGCGCATTGCGACGTGACGCTTGTCGGCTCGACGAGACTGGCCAGTCTCGCCGAAGCCTTCATGAAAGGCGAACCTGTATCGGACGTATCGGTCGCCGCCGAAATCGCGCCGAGCTTCGTGGAAAAAGACGGCCTGCGGACCGATTGCATCGTGCTCGCCTGCACACATTATCCGCTGCTGCTGGCGCAATTCGAGCGGCTCGCCCCGTGGCCCGTCGTCTGGATCGATCCGGCCGAAGCCATCGCCCGGCGGCTCGATCATGTCCTGCGCGTGGACCTCGGCCGGGCGCCCGCGGCGGATGCCGCCGCTGGCCACATCGCGCTCTTCACGAGCGGCGCGGCGCCAAGCCCTGCACTCGCCGCCGCCCTGGCTGAGCGCGGCATCGTCAAGATCGCTGAAAATCCGATCCCGATGGGAAGCGGTATGACGGCTTAATCTGTCAGCAGCGCGCGGGCTTTCGCCGCATCGTCTTTGATCTGCGCGACGAGCGCCTCGACAGAGTCGAATTTCAATTCTTCGCGCAGGAAATGCATGAAGGCGACCTCGATCACCTTGCCGTAAAGATCGCCGGAGAAATCGAAAATATAGACTTCGAGCAGCGGCGCGCCATTGTCGAATGTCGGGCGCGTGCCGAAGCTGGCGACGCCGCCATACCAGCTCTCCCCGATCCGCACGCGCACGGCGTAGATTCCGCGCCTCAGCCGCACCGAATGATGCAGCCGCAGATTGGCGGTGGGATACCCGAGATCGCGCCCGCGCTTCTCGCCGTGGATGACTTCGGCGATGACGAAATAGGGATGGCCGAGCAACGCCTGCGCGCGCGCGACATCGCCGGCCTCAAGCGCTTTGCGCGTCTCGGTCGAGGACGCTGGCACGATCGAGCCGCTGGAATCGGCGGCGATCTGCTCGACGATCTCGACTGCAAAACCATAGCGTTGGCCGGCTTCGACCAGAAAGGCGGGGGTCCCGAGCCGTCCCTTGCCAAAGTGAAAATCATAGCCGGCGACGACGCCGCCGATTTTCAGGCGCCGGACAAGAACCTCGCGGACGAAGTCCTCCGCCGGCATCGCGGCGAGCGCCGCGTCGAAGGTCAGCACGACCATCCCCTCGACACCCGCCCGCGCCAGCGCGGCCGCCTTGGTCTCCTGCGGGGTGAGCCGGAAGATCGTATCCGTTTTGAAGAAAAAATCGGCCGGATGCGGCTCGAAGGTGAGCACGATGCAGGGGCGTCCAAGCCGGCGGGCAACCGCCTCGGCGCGCTTGAGCACTGCGACATGGCCGCGGTGGACGCCGTCAAAATTGCCGATGGCGGCGACTGCGCCCTCGAAGCCTGGCGGCGGGGCCTCGGGATCGACGGCGACGACGAAGCGAGGCGAGAAAGGCGCAGCGAGGGAATCAGCCATAGGAACCGGAAAAGGCGACGCCCGTCGCCGAACGGGCGCGACCCTGCCGCGCGCCGCCGCGCGCGTCAAGCGCGGGGAGCAAAGCGCGCGTAACGAGCCGCCACAATGCAGCCAAAATTTGTCTTTGTTTTTTTCGCCAGGCATTGCGCGCGCTGATCGCATTCCGGCGCTTTAAATTAACGGAATTGCAAGTGCCGCTAGGTCTAATTGCCGTGGGGTCAACGGAGGCTTTTCTCCGGACTCTGCGCGATAGCTTTTTTTAACCGACCGTCGCGTTCGGCCGGAGGACTTAATGATTGTTGAACACTCCCTCCCGATCCTCGTCGTCGACGACTACATGACGATGGTCAGAATCATACGCAATCTGCTGACGCAGATTGGCTTCACCAACATCGACGAGGCGTCGAGCGGCGCCGAAGCGTTGGAAAAGATTCAGCAAAAATCCTACGGACTGATCATCTCGGACTGGAATATGGAGCCGATGACCGGCTTCCAGCTCCTCCAGAAGGTCCGCGAGGACAGGAATCTCGCTGAAGTCCCGTTCATCATGATCACTGCTGAATCCAAGACCGAGAACGTGATTGCCGCCCGCAAGGCGGGCGTCAACCATTATATCGTCAAGCCTTTCAACGCCACGACGCTGAAAGGCAAAATCGATTCGATCTTCACCACGTCCGCAGTCGCGTAAAGGGCTTGCCTACCACATCAATTCGGTGGCGACCGCCATCGGCCTGAAGCCCAGATTCTCGACAAACTGATGCAAGGCCGCGGCGTTGAGCGCGCCGTTGCCGGCCTCTTCATGCAGCTCTGCCCGGTGTATGCCGCTGGTCACGAACAGCGTCGCCAAGCCCTGCGCCTGCGCGCCCTTGATGTCGGTGTGCGCCGAATCCCCGATCGCCAAAACCCGGCCGGAGTTGATCGCGGCGCCCCGCGCGCGCGCGGCGAGCGCCAGCGCCCGGTGATAAATCTCGGCATGCGGCTTTCCCGCCTGAACGACGCGCCCGCCCATCGCCTCGTAGGCTTCCGCGAGAGCCCCAGCGCAATAGACGAGCCTGTCGCCATGCTCGACCACGATGTCCGGGTTGGCGCAGATGAATTCGGCGTCATGACGATGCAACAGCCGCAGCCGCGCCTCATAATCTGCCGGGGTTTCGCGCTCGGCTTGTTCGAGCCCGACACAAACGACATAGGCGGCGTCTTCGAGGCCGACGAATTTGAGCTTGTGACCGAGTTGCGCCTCCGCCTCGCCGAATATTTCCATATCCCCTTGCGGGCCGATATAGGCAAGCGGCGCGTCGCCCCGCTCGCGAATCAAGGAAACCGTCACGTCGCCGGAACTCACAGCACCATCGTAAGCGTCATGTGACACTTTCAATCGATCGAGCATCGCGACGACGCGCCAGCGCGGACGCGGCGCGTTGGTGATGAGCACGACGCTGCCGCCCTTTTCGCGGAACCGCCGCAAGGCGCCGGTGGCTTTTTCAAATTGAGTAACACCGTCGTGAACGACGCCCCAGACATCGCAGAGGATCACGTCGTAATCGTCGGCAAGTTCGCGCAGGCCGCCGACGAAGCGCGGCGGTTGGATCGTTTCAAGCGAAGGATCGGAAGGCATCGGAAGAATTCTCGCTCACAAATGACAGCCATACCATCACCGGCGATGACGCGGTGCGCGAAATTCGCGTCTCGCGTTGCCGTCGGCGAGCTGCAGCGCCTTGCGGTATTCGTCACGCTTGGCGTGGATCGAGGCGATGACGAGGCCCATCGGGATGCCGAGATCGACGAGCGCGGCCTCCGACAATTGCAGGCTGGCCTCGACCGTCTCGGGAACCGCGTCGGTCACACCAAGATCGTAAAGCGTGCGCGCATGCTCCGCATCCCGGGCGCGCGCGACGATCGTCAGATCCGCATTGAGCGGGCGCGCCGCCGCGACGATTGCCTCCGAGGCCGCCGAGCCGCCGACCGTGACGATCAGGGCGCGCGCGCTGGCAATGCCACAACGCGTGAGAAACTCGGGCCGGCTTGCGTCGCCCCAATAGATTTCCAGCCCCTGCTGACGCAATTGCTTGACGAGAGGCGCGCCAGTCTCGATCGCGATGAAATCGATCGCGTGGGCCTTCAGCATTTCGCCGACCAGCTGGCCGACGCGGCCATAGCCGACGATGATCGCCTTGCTCGCCCCGTTCTCGTTCTGCGGCGACGGAAGCTGCGCCAATTCGGTGTCCGCCTCGGCTTTCGGCCGCGGCAACCGGCTGACAAGAATTCCCATCAAGGGCACAACGAACATTGAGAGCGTCACCGCGACGAGGGCGTCGCTGCCGATCTGTGCGCCGAGGGCGCGGCTGGCGATCGCGCTCGCGATCACGACCAGCGCGAATTCGCCGCCCGGCGCAAGCATCAATGCCGTTTCGAGGGTGACGGCCGGGCTGAAGCGGAAAAGCCGCCCCGCGGCATAGGTCGCAATCGCCTTGATCGCGATGAAGCCGGTGGCGAGGCCGAGCGTGCGCAGCGGCGAGGAGAAGATGAGCGAAAGATCGAGGCCGGCGCCGACAGAGAGGAAGAACAGCCCAAGCAACAGCCCCTGAAACGGCTCGATCGTCACCTCTATCTGGCGACGGTATTCCGTCTCGGCGAGGAGCAGACCGGCGATCAGCGCGCCAAGCCCCATCGACAGCCCGCTGACGGCGGAAACGACGCTGGTGCCGATGACGACGAAAAGGCAAGCGGCCATGAAGGATTCAGGCAAGCCGGCTGCGGCAACGAGATGGAACAAGGGCCGCAGCACCAGACGGCCGATCAGCGCCACCGCACCGATACCGAGGCACGCTGGCAGGACCGTGTAGAGCAATACTGCATCGAACTGATCGTGATGGGCGCCGAGGATCGTCACCAGGAACAACAGCGGCGCCACCATCAAATCCTGGAACAGCAGCACCGAAAAGATCGTCCGGCCCGTCGTCGTGCCGAGGCGCTTGCGGTCGGCGAGCACAGGAATGACGATCGCTGTCGAGGACATCGCCAGCGCCAGGCCGAGAATGAGGGCAGACGCCGGCGAATGATGCAGCGCCAGTGCGAGGCCGCCGAGCGCCACCGCCGAGCTGAACACCTGCGCCGCACCGAAGCCGAATACGAGGCGGCGCAGATGCAATAGGCGCTCGAAGCTCAATTCGAGCCCGATCATGAACAGAAGAAAGGCAACGCCGAAATCGGCCAGCGGCGTAATCTCGTCGAGATTGTCGAGCGTGACGCGCGAGAGCCAAGCGGGCGCCGCGCCGCTGGCGACGAGCGCGCCGAGGCCGTAAGGCCCGAAGCAGAAGCCCGCGACGAGAAAGCCGAAGATCGGGCTGATCTTCAGCCGCCGGAACAGCGGCGCGACGACGGCGGCCGTGCCGAGAAAGATCAGAATGCTTTTGTAATGGTCGGGCGAAGGCGTCATGCAAAATCCTCGTCGGTCTGACTATTGCCCGCGCGCCGCCGCGACTAGCCCCACCAATGCCGCAGGCAGCAGCACCGAGGCCAGACCGAAGCGATGCGTGGCGAAGGCCGAAACGACGCAACCGACCGTGAAAAAGATCAACCGCGCGTCGATGCCGTCTGCCTCGACCATCGGCACGCCCTGGGGCGCCCCCAGCACTCTGCGCCACAGAGCAACAAAAAGTTTGGTCGCATTGGTGGTCATCACGGCGCTTGTCGGGCCGAGCGTGTCATCCAGTTGGTGCGCGGCATTCTGAAACGCCATCGCGAGCACCAGCGCCATCGCCAGCCACGCGATATGCGTCTGCATCTGTGCGAAAAGCGCGAGCACGCCGACGCCGCCGAGTAAAACCAGCTCGCACACGAGAATCGTGCGGGTGCGCGTGGATGTGCGATCATAGAGAAAAGTCGCCAGTTGCACGCCGAGAAAAAACACCGGTAACGCGATCACTTTGAGCCAATCGACCCCGCGCACGCCATGCACGAGCGCGATGGCGAAGACGACGAAATTGCCGGTGATATGGGCGGAGAAGAGTTCCGAAACCCGCAGGAAGGTCGCCGTATCGATATAGCCGGCGACGAAGGCGAGCAGAACCCCGCTGCAAAGACGGATCGAATTTTGCACGGGCGCGGTCCTCCTTGCACCCTCCGCACATGAAGCAGCGGGCGCGGAACGTCAAGGTTACCAGCGCCTTGCCGGCGCGACAGGGGATTGACGCCCTTTTCTTTCGCGTCTAGAGCCGCCATCTTTGCGCCATGGCCAAGCCGACCATAAACAAGCCGACCACGAATGCCCCGGAATTCACCGTTGGGGAACTTGCCGGCGCGTTGAAACGCACGATCGAGGAGAGCTTCGGTTTCGTGCGTCTGCGCGGCGAGATTTCGAACTATCGCGGCCCACACTCGTCTGGTCATGCCTATTTCTGCCTGAAGGACGAGGCGGCTCGGATCGATGCCGTGATCTGGAAGGGCACGCTGGCGCGGCTGAAGGTCAAGCCGGAGGAAGGGCTGGAAGTCATCGCCTCGGGCAAGGTGACCACCTATCCCGGCAAATCCTCCTACCAGATCGTCGTCGAAAATCTGGAGCCTGCGGGACTCGGCGCGCTCATGGCGCTCCTCGAAGAACGCCGCCGCAAGCTCGCCGCCGAGGGCCTCTTCGACGAAGCGCGCAAGCAGATCATTCCGTTTTTGCCGGCGATGATCGGCGTCGTCACATCGCCGACCGGCGCGGTGATCCGCGACATTCTCCACCGCATCGCCGACCGCTTTCCGCGCAACGTCCTGGTCTGGCCGGTGCGTGTTCAGGGCGAGACCAGCGCGGCGGAGGTCGCCGCGGCGATTGAGGGCTTCAACGCCATGCCCGCGCCGCGCCCGGATGTGCTTATCGTCGCGCGCGGCGGCGGCTCGCTCGAAGACCTCTGGAGCTTCAATGAGGAGATCGTCGTGCGCGCGGCCGCGGCCAGCCTCATTCCGCTGATCTCCGCCATCGGTCACGAGACCGACTGGACGCTGCTCGATCATGCCGCGGACCTGCGCGCCCCGACGCCCACCGGCGCTGCGGAGAAGGCCGTGCCGGTGCGCAACGAATTGTTGGCCACGCTCGCCGATCTCTCGCGCCGGCATGGGAACGCGGCCTTGCGCTTTCTTGCGCAGCGCCGCGCCGATTGGCGCGCCCTGGCCCGCGCCCTGCCCCGTGGCGATGCTCTCCTCGCGGTTCCGCGCCAGGACCATGATCAGACGAGCACACGGCTCGCCAATGTCATGGCTGGCGCGATCGACCGGCGGCACATCGCACTGGCACGCCTTGCGCAAAGGCTTGCCGGCCAATCGCCACAGGCGAAAATGGGCCGCGCCGCGCAAAAGCTCGAAGCCTTCGAGCATCGTCTGCGTCAGGCCCTCACCTTGACGGCTGAGCGCCGACGGCAACGGCTCACGCAGGCGCATTTGCGCCTCGGCACCGCGCTGGCGGGGCGGGCGCGGTTTGAGGCGCATAAAGCCGCGACGGCGCGCCAGCGTCTGGAGGGATTGGATGCGCGCCTGCGCCGTGCCGCTGCCTCGGGGCTGGAGCGGCACGGTCAAAAGCTGGCGGCGCAGAGCCAGCTTCTTGGCACGCTCGGCTACCGGCAGGTGCTCGCGCGCGGCTTCGCTCTCGTGCGCGATGCCGAAGGACAGCCCCTGCACCGCGCCGCCGATGTCGTGAACGGCGCGCGGCTCGACATCGAATTCGCGGACGGCCATCGCAGCGCGACCGCGGGCGACGCGACGAAAGCCGCCCCCGCCAAGGCGCCACGCGCCAAGCCGACGCAAGGCTCGCTGTTTTGAGCCTGCTGGCGCTCCTTGCCGACGTCCACGGGAATCGTGAGGCGCTTGATGCCTGTCTGGCGGACGCCAAGGCAGCGCGGGGCGACACAATTCGTCTTTCTCGGCGATCTTGTCGGCTATGGCGCCGACCCGGCCTATGTCGTCGATCTCGCGATGCGAAAGCAAAGCGAAGGCGCGATTCTCGTCCGCGGCAACCATGATGCTGCGATCATGGACGGCGGTTATGAGATGAACGACGACGCGCGCGCCGCAATCGACTGGACGCGCGAAAATCTCGGCAAAGAGCAGCGGAGGTTTCTCGCGAATCTGCCCCTAACCGCCGAGCTGAATGATATTCTCTTCGTCCATGCCGATGCGTCAGCCCCGGCGCGCTGGATCTATGTTACCAACGTATTTGGCGCGCAGAGCTCAATGCGCGCCACGCCAAAGCGCCTCACCTTCTGCGGCCATGTCCATCGCCAGCAACTCTATCGTACGAGCGTATTTGGAAGAGGCGCCCAGACCCCCGAAGCAGACATTCCGATCGGGATCGAAGGGCCGCGCAAATGGCTCGCCGTTCTCGGCGCGGTCGGCCAGCCGCGCGACAACAATCCGGCCGCCGCCTACGCGCTCTATGACACCGCGGCCGCGCGGCTGATTTTCCGGCGCATCCCCTACGACATCCCTGCCGCCGCACGGAAAATCCGTGCAGCGGGCTTGCCGGAAATCCTCGCAAAGCGGCTTTTCAGCGGCCGGTAGGCGCGTTTTGGCGCAGCGGGTCGCGGTTCGGGTGGAAATTCCGGCCGGGCTAGACTATTATTGTCCATACGTCCTCCGAAGCCGCATTGAGAATGAACCGCTACGAACGCCAACCCCTTTCCGCCGGCGAAGCCGAAATCGAATATCTCGACGGCGATATTCGCGTCTTAAGGCCCGGAGCTTTTGTGCGCTGCGCCGCAACCGGTGTTCCGATTCCGCTGGAAGACCTGCGCTATTGGAATGTCGATCTGCAGGAGCCTTACGCTAGCTATCAGGCCAAGTTGCAGCGCATGGGGATCAAGCTCGGCAAATAATAGCCGAAGCTCCGAACATGCATACGGACGGATATTGGCCATGTTCACTTTTGCCCACGCAGTGACGTGGCTTGTCGTCGGCCTGATCGGCGGCAGCCTCGCCGGCATTCTCGTGAAGCGGCGGCGTGCCGGATTCGGCCTCCTCACCAATATTGGATTGGGATGCGCCGGCGCCGTCGTCGGCGGGGCTTTGTTCACGGCGTTCAAGCTCTTTCCCGGCCTCGATGCCGTCGCGATATCGCTCCGCGATGTGGTCGCGGCCTTCATCGGTTCGCTGGTCGTGCTGGCGGCTCTTTGGCTCTGGAACGAATATCGCGGCAGATAGTCAGGTCATCGCCGCATTGGTCGCGGCTGTGACTAATGTCGCCACTGACGGCTTTCGAACGAAAGCTGCGCGAGATGCGGCTCGATCGCGCTCATGATGCGCTCGCAGGCCCCGCCCAGCTCCTTCACCGTCTCGCTGGCCGCCCGCGCCATCAAGCGCGATTTGCCGGCGTCCGCGAGCAGAATGGCGACGACGCGGGCCATCGTGTCCGCATCGGCGACGGTGACGGCGCCGCGCGCCTCGTCGAGCACCTGATAGACTTCGCCAAAATTCGCGACATGCGGCCCGTGCAGGATGGCGCAACCAAGCTTGGCCGGCTCAACCGGGTTTTGGCCGCCGTTCGCTGCCGGCAGCAGCGACTTGCCCAAAAAGGCGATACTCGCGACGCGATAAAACAGGCCAAGTTCGCCGGTCGTGTCGGCAACGTAGATTTCCGGCAGGGTCCCGTTTTCATAATCCTCCGCCGAGCGCTGCGCGACCGCCAGGCCGCGCGCGCGGGCGAGGCTCGCGATTTCGCCGCCGCGCTTGGCGTGACGCGGCACAATGATGGTCAAAAGACCGGGTACAAATTGCGCCGCGATCTGATGCGCGGCGAGAATAATCTCCTCCTCGCCGCGATGGGTCGAGGCAGCAACCCAAACCGGCCGCGCTCCGATCCGCACGGCGAGCGCAGCCAGCTCGCGACGATCCGCCGGCGGCGCACTGACGTCATATTTGAGATTGCCGGCGATTTTGACGTGGGGCGCGCCGAGCAGCGCGAAGCGCTCCGCATCCACCTCACTCTGCGCCAGGCACAAGTCGACAGCGCCAAGCAGTGTCCCGATGAAGCCGGGAAGCCAGCGCCAGCGCTGGAACGAGGCTTCCGATATGCGCGCATTGACCAGAAGGAGCGGAATGTTGTGACGCCTGACGGCGAGAAACAGATTCGGCCAGATCTCGGATTCGGCAATGAGCGCCAGGTTTGGGCGCCAATAGCCGAGAAAGCGGGTCAGGAATTGCGGCACGTCCAGCGGCAGAAATTGATGCAGCGCACCGGCCGGCAGCCGCGGCGCGATCACCGCCGCAGCCGAGCTTGTCCCGGTCGAAACCAGGATCGTGAAGCCGCGCGCCGAGAGCCGTTCGACCAGCGGTAGGAGCGCCAGGCTTTCGCCGACGCTGGCACCATGCAGCCAGGCCAGAGGCCCCTCCGGCCGCGGCTGGGTCGGCCGGCCGAGCCGCTCGCCATCGCGGTCCAGTTCGTCGCGCCGCCATTTGCGCCGCACATAGAGGACGACCGGGCTCAGCGGCGCGAGAGCCGCGCTGGCAGCCTGATAAATGGGCAGAATGGGAAGGGCTCTAAGCAAATTATGAGACGCTGTGGGAGGGACACAAGCGACAAGGTCAATCAAAAATAGTCAATAGGCAGACGCCGTCGCGATCAAGCGCCTGAGGGTTGTACGGACCGTATTTGAAGGAAGTTTGGCCAAGACCGGGCGCAGCGGCCTTTAGCGCGCAATTTGTTCTTACAAATATATGATCCGGTTCGGGGCGGCCTCAGCTCTTCGGCGGCTCCGCCGGGTCGAGCAGGCGGTGCAGATGCGCTACGAAATAGCGCATATGGGCATTGTCGACGGTTGCTTGCGCCCGCGTCCGCCAGGCTTTGTAGGCCGACTGATAATCCGGGAATAACCCGACGATGTCGATGGCGTCGAGATCGCGGAATTCCGTGCCGTCGAGGTCGACGAGTTCGCCGCCGAAGACGAGATGAAGACGCTGTTTGTGTTCGTCCGCCGCCATAAAATACCTGTCGAAATTGGGAGGGTGGAGTGCGAGGGACGTTTAGCAAAAAACGGGCAAGAACTAAAGCTCAGGCGCTGTGGCTTGGCCGTTCGCGGCGGCGAGCTGCATCAGCAAAGCCTCCGGCCCCGCCGCCAGTTCGCCGTGCATCGTGTGGACGCGATTATAGAGCGGCTGGCGGCCGCGCAGGCTCCGTAACACCCCTCCGGCCTCGGCGACGATCAGATCGCAGGCGGCGATATCCCAGTCGTGTGCGTTGGCGGAGATCAGTGCGGCATCGAGCGCCCCCGCCGCCACTTTCGCGACGCGGACGGCGAGCGAGGGAATTTTCGGCAGCAGCTCGAATTCAAGCCCGGCGCTGCGCAGCCGCTGCGCGAAGCCGAAAGGGCCGCCAATCATCGCCTCGGCGTCGAGGCTCTGGCGGCGCGACACCTCGATCGTCCGGCCGTTGAGCCGCGCGCCGGCGCCCTTGACCCCGACATAGGTTTCCGCGAGCGCGGGCGCATGAACGATGCCGATGACCGGGCGGTGACGATCGACGAGCGCGACCGAAACGGCCCAGACCGGATTGCCCGTCGCGAAGGCCCGCGTTCCATCGATCGGATCGACGACCAGCACAAGCTCGTTGTCCCGCCGCTCCGGCGCGTCGGCAGATTCTTCCGAAAGCCAGCCGGCCGCGGGCAAAAGCTTGCGCAGGCGCTGTTCGAGAAAGCGATTGACGGCGAGATCCGCCTCGGTGACGGGCGAGCCGTCCTCTTTCCGGTGGATCGAAGCGGAAGTCTTTTCCCCCGGCCGGAAATATTCCTGCGCCAGCGCCCCCGCGGCCCTGGTGACATCGGTCAGCGCCGCAACAAGCGCATGATCATGCGACAAGGGCTCCACGTCCGGATTCCGCCTTTCAGGCGCCAGGCTCCTCGCGCCAGGCGACTTACCCTCGATAGCCCGGTTTGGAAGCGGCGCGTTCATGCTTGCCAGGCCTTGGTTTGGAGCGGAGCGCGCCGAAGCGCTGGGGACACGCCCCTCGAACTGCGATGATAGCGCGCCTTCGATCAATGTCCGGCAATCTCCATCCGAAACGGAGCAAAATTCAGGCCGTAACGGCAGGTTAGCGGAGCGATCTCCCATGCCCTCTAAATAGGCCGCGGAGGTGAGCTTTTCATTAAAATTGCGCCGTTCTCGCCAACCACCGGGCAAGCATCAAGCTAGGAATATATATTCAAATCAGTCTCTTAATAGTCATTTCGCGGATCTTGCGGCAGGCTTTCAAACATCATCGATCCCAGCCGGAGGACGCCATGCCGAAACTCGACCGCAACCCCGATGGCGTTGCTTATTACGAGCGTGACCAGCGCGCCGACGGCGGCACGCGGACCGTCCGGCTCAACCCGCGCGGCGTCCGCATTGAGCGCGCGCTCGCCGGGGTCAAGATGCGGCTCGCCATCCCCATCCAAGCTTATCGCGGCGTTGTTCTCATCCGCGAGGACAAACTCGAACGCCAATTCTATCGCCTCAGCCTGGCCCACAGCGACGCCGATCTTTCGGTGACGTTGGCGCGTGCCAACGACATTGCCATGCTCGTCGATCAATGGAGCACCTGGGCGCGGTTTTTCGCGATGCCGGCGCTGCTCGACGAGACGATCGGGACACCGCCTGCACGGCGCACGACCCGCCGCCCGAGCCGGCGGCGAACTTCCCTGCTCGCAAGGCGGCCCCGCGCGCGCATGCGCAATCGCGCCGGGGTCCTCGCCGGTGCTCCGAAAATCAGCCCGGCCGACGGCGAATTGTCCCCGCGCGAGTAGACTCAGATCTGCCGATAGCTGCGGTGCATGTAGAGCAGCGCCTCGCTCCGCGGGGCGACCTCCACCGCCTCGACTTGCCCTATCAGGATCAGATGCGTCGAGAGTTCCCGGCTCTCGATCAGCCGGCAATCGAACACCGCCAGCGCCGAGGCCAGCACGGGCGCCCCCGTGGTGAGCCTCCGCCATGTCGCGGCGGCGAAGCGCTCTTCCAGGCTATGCTCGGTACGGCCGGCGAAAATGTCGGATAGTTCCTGATCCGCGCTCGCCAGCGTATTGACGCAGAAGACACCGTTTTGCAGCAGGAGCGGCGCGACGCGCGACGACTTGTTGAGACAAAACAGCATTGTCGGCGGCTCGGCGGTTACCGACGTCACGGCATTGGCGGTTATGCCCGCGGCGCCCGCGACCCCGCCTGTCGTCACAATATGCACCGCAGAACCGACGCGGCTCATCGCCTCGCGGAAATGTTCCGGCTCAACTGAAAACCTGTCATGAATAACCGCGTCCATAAGTTTGCTTCCGCGCCTCCAAGGCCAAGCCGCCGCGGTCCGGCAGCTTTCCGTCAGATAGATAACTACACCAAATCAATAAACAAAGGCCAAGGCCGCATGAGGGGAAACATTCAGGGAAAACCGGCGAAAGCCTTTGTCTGCTGCCTTTTGCCGGGCCTTTTGACCCTGCTTCTGCTCTCCCCGGCCGCTCTCGCAGAGGTTCGCATCGGGCTTGCGGCGCCCCTAAGCGGGCCGGACGCCGTCTTTGGCGCCGAATTGCGCAATGGAGCGGAACAGGCTGTTGCCGACATCAATGCAGCGGGTGGCGTGCGCGGGCAGAAGCTCGTCATCGTCGCCGCCGACGATCGCGGTGAGTTGAAACAGGCGCTCAACGTCGCCAACCGCTTCGTCGCCGAGAAAATTTCCCTTGTAATCGGCCATTTCCAATCCAGCCTGACGCTGGCCGCCTCGGAAATCTACGCCAACCATTCGATCCTCGACATCACGCCCTCGGCGACGAATCCCCAGATCACCGAGCGGGGCCTCGATCTTATGTTCCGCACCTGCGGCCGCGACGATCAGCAGAGCGCCGTCGCCGCTGCATTCCTGGCGAAGCGGAAGGAGAAGCGCATCGCGATCGTCTACGACAACACCGCCGCCGGGAAAAAGCGCGCCGACGATGTGCGCGCCCGTCTGGCAAAAGCCGGAATCGCGGATGTGCTCTATGCCGGCGTCGACAAGGACAACGACGACGCCGCGCTTGTCGGCCGGATCAAGGCCGCGGGCGCCGACATCGTCTATTGGAGCGGCGATGGCAGCGATGCGGGCCAGCTCGTCAAGGAGATGCGCGCGGAGGGCGTGCGGGCGCTGTTCATGGGCGATGATTCTCTCGCCTCGGACGCGTTCGCTCTTGCTGGCGGCAGCGCGGTCGAGGGCGCGCTGATGACCTTTCCGCCGGATCCGCGGCAGCGCCCGCAGGCGGCGGCTGTGGTGCGAGAGTTCCGGGCGCGCAAAATCGATCCGGAGGTGTTCACGCTCTATGCCTATGCCGCCGTCGAAGTGCTGGCACAGGCGGCGGAAGCGGCGCGATCATTCGCTCCGGCGGCGATGGCCAGGGCGATCCGTTCCGGGCGGCCCTTCAAGACCGTGCTCGGTACGCTGACTTACGATGCCAAGGGCGACGTCACGGTGCCGGATTATCAGATTTACGTCTGGAAGCGCGGCTACGAGGACCAACTCGAATTTGACGAAAGCCTGAGCCGCTAGCTCACCCGAGGTGCGCGAGAACAGGAAAAGTCTGCAGCAGCCAGAAAGACAGGTTCTGCATCGCGCCCGTCAGGAAGGCGATGCCCGTCGCCACCAGCAGCACACCAACGACGCGCTCGACTGCCCCGAAATGGGCGCGGAATCTTTTCAGGAAACTGAGGAAGGGCTCCAGCGCCGCCGCTGCCAGCAGAAACGGAATGCCGAGTCCGAAGGAATAGACCGCAAGCAGGCCGGCGCCGCGCGCAGCCGTCTGCTCGGAGGCGGCGATCGCCAGAATGGCGGCCAGGATCGGCCCGATGCAGGGCGTCCAGCCGAAGGCGAAGGCAAGCCCCATGATATAGGCGCCCCAGAGACCAAGCGGCTTCTGCACGTCGAGCCGCTTTTCGCGGTAGAGCACGCCGATCCGGAAAAGCCCGAGAAAATGCAGGCCCATCGCGATGATCGCCAGGCCTGCGAGAAGCGACAGCGTGGCGATATGGGCGCGCAATATCTGACCGAAGAACGAGGCCGTCGCGCCGAGCGCCACGAAAACCGTCGAAAAACCTAGAACGAAGAGGATGGCGGCGAGAAAAATATCGCGGCGGGCGCGCGCGATCTTTTGCGTCGCGACGTCTTCGATCGTCGTGCCCGCGATGAAGGTGAGATAAGGCGGGACCAGCGGCAGAACGCAGGGGCTGAGGAATGAGAGAAGCCCCGCCGCCGCGGCCGCCGAAAGCGTGACATTATTGACCATCGGCAGGTCTTAGACCGAATAGAGGGGCGAAGAAACCCGGAACCGTCACACTTGCGTGACGCCCTGGCCACGAAGAGCGGCTTAACCCCCCGTTCAGGGCCACCGCGGCAGCTTTACGGCAAGACATTCCTCTCAGGAATCGCTATGGAAAGCGAGCCAAAGAGAACCATGCCAAGCCACAGCCTCCCCCGGCGCCCGCCAGCGCTTAGCGTTTGCCCCAGCCCCTGAGCCGAAGGCATGAGGGTTCTCGCCGCCTTTCTCTTCAACGTGCTCTGCAATTTCGCGATCGGGCTGCTGGTCGCGAAGTTTCTGGGGCCGGCTGAATACGGTCGTTTCGCGCTCGCGTTCGCCGTCGCCGTCGCCGTGCAGACCGGCTTTTTCGATTGCCTGCGCCTCGGCGCGACACGGTTTTATTCCGAGCGGGTGCGCAAGGAAGATCCGACCCTGCGGGCGACGCTCGACGTCACCTTCATCGTCATCGCCCTGTCGATGAGCGTCGCAGCCAGCCTGCTGTTTCTATCCGGCGCCCATTTCACCCTTTCGAACAGCCTCATCGCGCTTGCCCTCATTTGCGCCATCTCGAACGGTGTCTTCGACTATAATACTGCGCTCGTCCGCGCCCGCTTCCACGACCGGCTTTATACGCGGCTGATCCTCGTCAAGAACGCCTTGGCGCTGGTACTGACCGGGGGCGGTGCCTTTCTGTTCGGTTCGGCCAGGATGGCGCTGATCGGTACGATCATCAGCATGTCAGGCGCGGTCATCACCGCCCGGGCGGCCCTGCGCGACCACGATGCCAAGCGGGTGCATGCGAGCCGTGCGATCGCCAAATCGATCCTCGCATATGCGATGCCGATCGTCCTCGCCAATGTGCTCTATCTTGCCATTCCGCTGGCCAACCGCTCGATCATCGCGACACTCTACGGCTTCTCGGAAACCGGTCAGTTCTCGCTTGCCTATGATCTCGGCAGCAAGGCGATTCAGGCGATCGGCTCGGCCCTCGATGTCGTGCTGTTCCAGATCGCCGTCGCGCTCCACGACGAGCATGGGCCGGGCCACGCCAAGGATCAGGTGGCGCGCAACATGGCGATCGTCATCGCCATCGTGCTGCCCGCCTGCACCGGAATCTGGCTGACGCTGCCTTCCATCGAGCATGTGATCGTGCCGCTCGCCTATCGCGGCCCCTTCGCCAAACTGCTGACGCTGATGATGGCGGGCCTGTTCAGCTCGGCGCTCATCCTCTTCGGGATCAGCCCGATCTTCCAGATCGCCAAGCGTACCGCGCCGCTCATCGCCGCGGCGGTCATCGCCTGCCTCGTCGACGCCCTGCTTATCCTCGTCCTGCCGAGGAACCCGGACGCTTCGAGCTTCGCCATCGCCCAGACCGGCGCCTATATGTCGGCGCTCGTGGCACTGATCGTGATGGCGAAATTTACCAAGCCGCAATGGCCGCGCCTGCGCGATCTCGCTCTGGCCGCGCTCGGCACCGCTGCCATGGCGGCGGTGCTGCTGCCATTGCGCGAGCACAACCCAGGCTTTCTCACCCTTGCGGTCCAGGTGCTCGCCGGAACGCTGATCTACACGCTCTTCATCTGCTATTTCGACATCGCCGGCCTGCGCGAGATCATCGTCGCGCGGCTGCGCCCGATTCTCGCGCGGCTCCAGGCGTCTTCGTAAGGCTCGGTCCGATATGCTCTAGCGCCGCGTTGCCCGGCGCCGGGCAACCTTGCGCGGCGATTTCTTCGCTGCTGTTTTCCGCACCGGCTTCTTCACTTGGCGTTTCGCCGCGATCTGGCGTTTCGCCGCGACCTTGCGGACGGATTTCTTGGATGCGGTCTTGCGCGCCATTTTCTTCACCGGACGCTTTTTCACGGCGGCCTTGCGCACGACAGGTTTCTTGACGGCGGCTTTCACGCGACCGGCCTCTTGGCGACAGTCTTCTTCGGCGCGGCTTTTTTCGCCGCCCGCTTTTTCACCGCCGACTTTTTCACCGCCGCCTTGCGCGCCGGAGATTTCTTCGCTGGAGACTTCTTCGCCACGGGCTCGGGCGCGGAAACAATTGGCGGTTTTTCAGGCGCCAACGCCGCTGCGGGTTCCGGTGCCTTCGGTTTGGGCGGACGCGGCACGCGGGGCTTTTTCGGTGCAGCGGGCTTTTCCTTCGCGGCGGGTTTCTCCTCGGCATTGAGAAGGAATTCCAGCACCGCATCGTTGAACGCCTCGGCGGCTTCGACCGCCGACAGATGCGCCGCTTCCAGCGTCACCAGTTTGGCATTCGGGATCGAACTCGCGACCAAAGCGCCGACGCCGGGTGGCGTCACCGGATCATGACGGCCGACGATAACGAGGACCGGATGGGTTAGTGCATGGAGGTCTTGGCGCAGGTCCGCGTCGCGCAGCGCGGCGGAGGCCCCGGCATAGCCTTCCGCGCTCGTCGCCGCGGCCGTCTCCTCGAAGTGGCGGGTTTCGGCGGGGTGCTGCTCGCGATAAGATCGGGTGAACCAGTTTTCGATCAACGCTGGCGCGAGAGGACCGACGCCGTTTTCCGTCACCATGCGGATACGCTCGTTCCAGTTCTCCGCCGTACCGATCCGCGCCGCGGTATTGGCAAGCACGGCGCGGCCGATCCGCTCCGGCGCATGGCGCAGAAGCCAGAGGCCGACGAGGCCCCCCGCCGATGCGCCGATAAAATCGGCTTTGTCGATCTTGAGCGCGTCGAGAACCGCCAACGCATCCCGCCCAAGCTTCGCGAGTGAATAAGGCGCCGGTGTTATCTGGCTGCCGCCGTGGCCGCGCAAATCATAGCGCACCAGACGGAAATGCGGCTTCAGCGCCGCGACCTGACGATCGAAGAGATGAAGATTGGTGCCCAGCGAATGCGCCAGTAAAATCGCCGGGGCATCCGGCTGGCCTTCGACGATAATGTTGAAGGCCTCGCCATCGATGATGGTCTCGGTCATGACCGCTCTCCCGAAGGTCGCCGCGTTCAGCCCGAATGATCGGCGGCGCACTTCTAGACTAGCCCGCTTGCGATACGCCGCAAGAGAAAGACATGCTCGGCGTAAAGCGCCTGCGTGAAATTTTTACGCACGGATTAGGGTATGTGCCAGCGCCGCACATCGCACCCGCTGCCGTAGAGACGCATTATCGCGATAAGAATCATCAGCTTAGAGGCAAGGCTCGCCTAGGCTTTCGGGACATGGCGGGCGAGATCATCGAGCCAGGCTTGCGCATTGCCGTCGGAAGGTGCGCGCCAATCGCTGCGCGGCGACAGCGAGCCGCCGGCCACGACCTTCGGGCCGTTCGGCAGCGCCGAGCGCTTGAATTGGCTGAAGCCGAAGAAGCGCCGGATGAAAACCTCGAGCCAGCGGCGGATTTGCGCCAGATCGTAAGCATGGCGGCGATCTTCCGGAAAATCCTGCGGCCATGCGCCCTTGCGCGATATTGGCCCAGGCCGCCTCGGCGAGAAAAGCGATCTTTGCCGGCCGGAAGCCATAGCGCAGGACATAGAAGAGGTTGAAATCCTGCAATTCGTAGGGGCCGATGAATGCCTCGGTGCTTTGCACGTCCCCGGCCGCCCCAGCCGGGATCAGCTCCGGCGTGATCTCGGTATGCAAGATCGAATCGAGCGTCGCGAGCACCGGCGGCGCATATTGTCCCGTCGTGATGCACCAGCGGATCAGATATTGGATCAAGGTTTTCGGCACGCCGGCGTTGACCGCATAATGCGACATCTGATCGCCGACGCCATAAGTACACCAGCCGAGCGCGAGCTCCGACAGATCGCCGGTGCCGAGCACCAGACCGCCATGAAGATTCGCCAGCCGGAAGAGATAATCGGTTCGCAGCCCCGCCTGGACGTTCTCGAAGGTCACGTCATAGACCTTCTTACCGGCGCTGTAAGGATGGCCGATCTCTTTGAGCATCAGCCGCGCGGTTTCGGTGATATCGAGTTCTTGGGCCGTCACGCCGAGCGCCTCCATCAGCGCGATGGCGTTGCGCTTTGTCGTCTCGCTCGTCGCGAAGCCCGGCATCGTATAGGCGAGAATGTTGCTGCGCGGCTTGCCCAGCCGGTCCATCGCTTTGGCGGCAACGATGAGCGCATGTGTCGAATCGAGGCCGCCGGAAACACCGATGACGAGCTTGTCGACCTTCGCAGCGGCAAGCCGCTGCTCCAGCGCTGTCACCTGAATATTGTAAGCCTCGTAACAATCCTGCTCCAGCCGCGCGGGGTCGGCCGGAACGAAGGGAAAGCGCGCGACGTCGCGCAGGAACCCGATGTCGCCTTTGGGCGGCCCTAGCCGGAAAGAGATATGCCGGAAGTCGCCGGCCGCGACGCCGATATGGCGCCGGTTGTCGTCGAACGTACCTTGCCGCAACCGCTCCTGCACCAGAAGTTCGAGATCGACGTCGGCAAGGATGAATTGCGCCGACTCGGCGAAGCGCGGCGATTCGGCGAGGATCACGCCGTTCTCGGCGATCGTCGTCTGCCCGTCCCAGGCGAGATCGGTCGTCGACTCGCCCTTCCCCGCCGCCGAATAAAGATAGGCCGAAAGACAGCGCTGCGATTGCGATTGTATCAGGAGCCGACGCGTCTCGGCCTTGCCGATCGTGATGTTGCTGGCCGAAAGATTGGCAAGCACCGTCGCGCCAGCCAGCGCCGCAAGCGAGGATTGCGGCACCGGCACCCAGAAATCCTCGCAGATTTCGGCGTGAACGACAAAGCCTTCGACATCCTCGGCGACGAAAAGCAGATCGATGCCGAATGGCGCGGTGTGCGCGCCGATGGTGACCTCGCCGCCCTCCGTGGCATCGCCGGAAGCGAAATGCCGCCGTTCGTAGAACTCGCGATAATTCGGCAGATGAATTTTCGGAACGACGCCCAGCAAGCGGCCGCGATGAATCGCCAGCGCACAATTATAGAGCCGGCCCTGATGGCGCAGCGGCGCGCCGACGAGGATCAGCGGCATGAGGTCGGCAGAGGCCGCAACGAGGCGATCCACTGCGCGCGCGACTGCGGCATGCAGCGTGTCCTGCAACAAAAGGTCGTCGATCGCATAGCCGGACAAAGAAAGTTCCGGAAACACCGCAAGCGCGGCAGCATCGGCGTCCAGTTCCGCCAGAACCGCGAGGATTGCCTCGCCATTCGCGATCGGGTCGGCGAGCCGGCACGGGGTCGCACAGGCCGCAACGCGCGCGAAGCCCTGGCTGTATATCGAACGAAAATCCATCAGCGTCATTCATCTTTCACAAGCGCTGCGCAACGCGCGCGGCACATCAAATCATCCTCCGGAACCACTCCTATTTAAGCAGGACCGCGACCATTTAAACGCGCCGCGCCGCGCTTAAGCAAATGAAGTTCATCATCACGCATTCGTGCACGGCTGAAAGGACGAATTCAGCCGCTGTTCAGTCCGCAAGTAGCAGTTTCAAGTCTATGCGGTCGCTTTGCCAGTGCAACTCATTGCCGATTCGATCGTTGCTGGAAGCAACACCCTGGGTGCGGCTTGCGTTTTTTAACTTGTACATAATCTAGTCCAAGGGAGACCGAAGTGCGTTTACTTCTTTCAAGCTTTACGGCGGCAGCGTTAACGGCAAGCGCGATGGTTTCGGTCGCTCAGGCCGCACCCTTCGCCGATCAATCGGCCGTGCAGCAATCTGCTGATGGCCTCGCCGCCATCGAGAAGACCCAGTTTTTCTGGGGTGGCCAGAACTATTGCTGGTACGACAATGGCTGGCGTGGCCCGGGCTGGTACTGGTGCGGTTATGCCTGGCGCAGTGGCTTAGGCTGGGGCGGCGGTTATGGCTGGCACGGCTGGCATGGCGGCCACGGCGGCTGGCATGGCGGCCACGGTGGCTGGCATGGCGGCCATGGTGGCTGGCATGGCGGCGGTGGCGGCTGGCATGGCGGTCATGGCGGCTGGGGTGGCCATGGCGGCGGTGGCCACGGTGGTGGCGGCTGGCATGGCGGTGGCGGCTGGCATGGCGGTGGCGGCCATGGCGGTGGTGGTCACGGCGGCGGCCACGGTGGCGGCGGCCACGGTGGTGGCGGTCATCATTGATTTCCCCTCGCGCAGACAGAATCGGCGGCCTCGAGCCGCCGATTTTTTTGCGCGGTGTTGCCGCTAAAGCGCAACAGGTGGCGCAAATCTTCATTAATCTTTTCGGAGCGGAATTTAGTTTTGCGGCGATAGAGCGACAGCCGATTCGCCGCATAAGCCTTCCATAGGGGGCAGCATATGGCGAAATGGGGCGCGGTCGAACAGACGGAAGTGAGAAGCGGATTCCTCAAGCGATTGTCGGGCTACAGCCTGACAACGGCCGAGATTCTTTACCGAATGCCGGATCACCCGCTGGTTCTGCAGAGCTTCCTTTGGCAGGACTACGACATCGCCCCGGAATTTCCCACGCTGATCAAATTTCTCACTTTCTGGCGGGAAACGCTCGACGGTCCAATCTACAGCGTCCGCATCGGCCATTCCGGCCTGCTCAAGCCAGCCGAGGTGCGCACGTTGAGTGCAGAATTCCCGCTGCACTGAATGTTCAGGCGATGAAGCGCAGCGCTTCCAGAGAGGGGTGTTCTGCACCCTGCCCGGCGAGGCGCTGTTCGATTTCCGTCGCCGGCACGGGGCGGCCGAAAAGAAAGCCCTGCAGTTCGTCGCAGCCGAGCGCCCGCAGGAAGCGCGCCTGTTCCTCGGTCTCGACACCCTCCGCCGTCACCGTCAGACCGAGCGAACGGCCGAGATCGACGATCGAGCGAATGATGATCGCGCTTTCACCGGAGAATTCCATCGATTCCATGAACGAGCGGTCGATCTTGATCTTGTCGAAGGCGAAGCGGCGCAGATAGATCAGGCTCGAATAACCGGTGCCGAAGTCATCGAGCACCATCCGCACCCCGAGCGCGCGCAGATCGACCATCGCATGTTCGGCGAGATCGGCATCAGCAATGACGACGCCTTCGGTCAGCTCTAGCTCGACGCGCTGCGCATCGGTGCCGGTTTCGCTCAGAATGCGACTGACGGTGGCGACGAAATCCTTCTGCCGGAACTGGATCGGCGAAACATTGATCGCCACCTTGACATCAGGCCAAAGCTTGGCCTCGGTGCAGGCGCGACGCAAGGCCCATTCGCCGAGCGCGACGATGAGACCGCGCTCCTCGGCGAGCGGAATGAAACTGTCCGCCGAAAGCAGGCCATAAGTCCTGTGCTCCCAGCGCGCCAAAGCCTCGACGCAGATGACCTTGCCGTCCTGGGCGGAGAGGATCGGCTGGTAGAGAAGCTGCAATTCGTCGTTCTCGATCGCGGCGCGCAATTCGTCCTCGGCGCTCTGGCGCATCCGCAATTCCTCGCCCATCTTCGCTTCGAAGAAGGCGAAGCGATTGCGCCCGGCCTGCTTCGAGCGATAGAGCGCGAGATCGGCGAGACGCATCATCTCCTGCCGGTCGGTCGCGTCCTGCGGGCAGAGCGCGATGCCGATGGAAACGCCGATGAATACCTGCTGGTTGTTGATCTCGAACGGCACGCTCATCGCATCGAGGATGCGTTGCGCCAGACGCGCGCAATCGCGCGGCTCCATGACATCCGCCTGGATCAGGGCGAATTCGTCGCCGCCGAGCCTGGCGAAATGATCGCAGGCGCGCAACACCTGCGCCAGCCGGCGCGTGAACGCCACGATCAGCCGGTCGCCGACATCGTGACCGAACGTATCGTTGGCCTGCTTGAAATGATCGAGATCGAGATAGAACAGGGCAAACTGATGCCGGCCGCGGCGGCAGCGTGCAATCTCCGCATCGACGAGTTCGTTAAACAAAAACCGGTTGGGCAGACCGGATAGGACATCGCGGCCAGCGACCTGCCGCGCCCGGGCTTCGCTGCTGCGGAGTGCTTCGAGGATGCGATAGGCCATCGAGGCCATCAAGATCCTGACCAGAACGGCCGCGGCTACAAGCCAGGCGTTCGCCACGACCGCGCCACTCAGGAATTTCCACGAAAAGAAATTGGCCGGGCTGCCGAAGAGCGAGAGGCCGACGCGAATCCCCAGGATCAGGATCAGCACCATCGACACGAGATTGGCGAAGATCCAGATCTGAAGCGCCGGCAGGTCCATATGGCCGACCCTGAGTCGCAGCTTGGACAGTAAGCCGGAACGCTTCGTGGCCACACCTTGCATGATCGACTTCCGTTCGGTCATTGTCCGATCAACGCGGCAGGGGCGGTGCCCTGAGCGACACCACCCGGCCGACGCCAACCGTCGCAGTTTACGGAGCTTGAGTTAAATTAGTATTGGAGACTGTTTCGGGAACGCTGCAAAGACTTGCTTTTTCACAACTTTGTCGCCTGCGCGCGCAGTCTTAAGCTTTGATTCAAATAAGTTGCAGGCTGCGGAAGCTGGCAAAGCCCTCCCGACCGATAATCAAATGGTCATGTACGGCGACGTTCAACGATTTACCCAGGGTAACGATTTGCTTGGTCAACTGGATATCCGCCTGGGAGGGCGAGGGATCGCCGGACGGATGATTGTGGACCAGGATGATCGCGGTCGCATTTAACTCGAAGGCGCGGCGCAGGATCTCGCGAGGGTAGACCGGCGCATGATCGATGGTTCCGACGCTTTGCACCTCGTCGGCGATCAAAATATTTTTCTTGTCGAGAAACAGAATCCGGAATTCCTCGCGATCTAGATAGGCCATGGCGGTGCGGCAATATTCGAGCACGGCGGAAAAACTGCCCATCGCCGGCCTGTCCTGCATATTCACTTTGGTGAAGCGCTTGGCAGCCTCGGCGACGATTTTCAGCTCGACGATCGCCGCCTCGCCAAGGCCCTCGATCTCGCGGAGCCGCTCCGGCCGGGCCGCGACGACGCCGGCGAACGAGCCGAACCGCGCGATGAGCGCCTTGGCGAGCGGCTTGACGTCGCGGCGAGGGATGGCGCGAAACAGGACGAGTTCGAGAAGCTCGTAATCCGCCAACGCTTCACCGCCGGCCTTTAGAAACCGGCCGCGCAGACGCGATCTGTGGCCAAGGTAATGTTGCGGTTCCGCCGCTTCCGCCGAGGACGCCGCTTTCGTCACGCCGCCACATCGTAGGGCGGATGATGCAGCCCCTTCAGCGACAGCGTGAAATTCTCATAGCCGGTCTCGGTAACGCCGATCGTATGCTCGAACTGCGCCGACATGGAGCGGTCGCGCGTCACCGCCGTCCAGCCGTCCGAGAGGATTTTCACATGCGGGCGGCCGAGGTTGATCATCGGCTCGATGGTGAAGAACATGCCCGGCTTCAACACGACGCCTTCGCCGCGCCGGCCGTAATGCAGGACATTCGGCTCATCGTGAAAAAGACGCCCGAGCCCGTGGCCGCAGAAATCCCGCACCACCGAACAACGCTCCGCCTCGGCGAACTCCTGGATCGCCGCGCCGATGTCGCCCGTCGTCGCGCCCGGTTTGACGACCGCGATGCCGCGCATCATCGCCTCGTAGGTGACCTCGACGAGCCGCTGCGCCCGCCGGGAGACTTCGCCGACGAGATACATGCGGCTCGAATCGCCGTGCCAGCCATCGACGATCAGGGTCACGTCAATATTGACGATATCCCCTTCGCGCAACGGCTTGCGGTCCGGGATGCCGTGGCAGACGACGTGATTGATCGAGGTGCAGATCGACTTGCGGTAACCGCGATAATCGAGCGGCGCCGGATAGGCGTTGTGCGAAACAGCAAAATCGAAGACGAGGTTGTCGAGAAATTCGGTCGTCACCCCTGGCTTCACATAAGGCGCCAGCATATCGAGCGCCTCGGCCGTCAGCCGCCCGGCCCTTCGCATGCCTTCGAACGCCTCGGGGCCATGCACCTTGATCTGCCCCGTCTTGCGGCCCGGTACCTCCAAAGCATCTACAAAAGTCATCGAAAATCCGTTGGAAAAATACTCACAGGATAATTTAAGCCATCCGGCCCCTGACGCAAGAGCGGGCAGCGCCCTTCCAACCGGAAGTTGCTCGCCCTTTACCTGCGGCGAGACCTTCTCGCTGACGCGCTATCCGTACCGCCAGAGTATTTTTGCAAAAGCCCGGCGCTCTTTACAAGTCGGGTCGCAGACTCCACACCTACGCCACAATCGCGTTCGCCTTTGCCCCTCTGGTCAGTGGCAAGCGGCACCTCTACGATAACCCTTGCCTGATGACGGAGAGAGAGCCTGTCAGACGAAGATTTGGACGCGCTCCTGAAGGAGCCACCCGCGACCGGCGCGGGGCGCAAACTGCATCCGCTGGCTTACGGGATCGAGCGCATCGGCCTCATCTCCCTGCGCTTTCCCTATCTCGTCGCTGCCGTCCTGACGGTCGCCGCCATTCTCGCCGCCTTCGGAATCGGCCGCATCCAGGTCGATGATTCGCTCAGCCAGCTCTTCCGTTCGAACACGCCGGAGTTCCATCAGTATGAGGATGTGACGAAACGGTTCCCCTCGAGCGAATATGACGTGCTGGTCGTCATCGAAGGCGACACGCTGCTCTCGCGGGATAATCTTGGCAAGATTCGCGACCTCGTCACCGACCTGCAATTGATCGATGGCACGCGCGGCATCATCTCGCTCTATTCGGCGCGTCAGCCGCCGGAAGGCAATCACCTGCCGGCGCCGCTCTTTCCCGACCCGCTCCCGGAGGGGGCGGCCTACAATCAGCTCATCCAGAAGGTGATGAGCAACGAAATTCTGCGCGGCAAGCTACTCTCGCTCGACGGCAAGCTCACACTGGCGGTGCTGGCGCTCGATCCCGCCGTCGTCCAGAGCAACAAACTGCGCGATGTCGTCGGCGAAATCCGCAAGACGATGCACGACGACCTCGCCGGTTCCGGTCTCTCGGCCGAGCTGTCCGGCGTGCCGGTGATGCAGCTTGAAATCCGCAACGCCGTCGAGCGCGACCGGATCGTCTACAACGCGCTCGGCTTTCTCGGCGGCTGTCTCATCGCCATCCTGTTCTTCCGCCGCATCTCGTTCATGATCATCGCCGCGGCGCCGCCGCTGCTCGCCATTCTGCTGGCGCTCGGCATGCTCGGCTGGCTCGATTTCCGGCTCAACATGTTCCTCAACGTGATGACGCCGCTCATCATGGTGATCAGCTTCTCCGATTCGATGCAGCTCACCTTCGCGACGCGCGACCGCATCATCGCCGGACAGAGCAAGGCGGACGCGCTGCGCACGGCCGTTCATATCGTCGGCCCTGCCTGCGTGCTCACCCACGCGACCGCCGGCCTCTCCTTCGTCGCGCTCACCTTCTCGAATTCGGACCTCATCCGCAGCTTCGGCGAGGCCGGGCTGATCGCGACGGTGATCGCTCTTGTCTCCGTCCTCACCGTCATTCCGCTGCTTGGCATGTTCCTTCTCCGGCGCGAGGCGGCTTTCGTCGCGCGAATCAAGGGGGCGGACCTGGCAGTCGATGCGCTGCGCCGTTTCTGTGGCTGGATCGCCGCGCGGATGGTCAGCCGGCCGGGTCTCTACAGTCTCCTCGGCCTTATCGTCGTCGTCGGGCTCGGCACGATCTACGCCAATCTGCAGCCGCGCTACCATCTCGCCGATCAGGTGCCCGACAAGCAGAGGGCCGTACAGGCCAACCGCGAGCTCGACGCAAAATTGACCGGCGCCCAGCCGGTGGACGTGCTGATCGAATTTCCCAAGGGCCAGTCGCTCTATTCGCCGCAGACGCTGGCGACGATCGCGGAAGTCCATTCGATCGTCGAGAAGCAGGCCGGTGTCGGCAATGTCTGGTCGCTCGAGACGCTGCGCCGCTGGCTCGCCCAGAAGATCGGCAAGTCGGACGTTGCAACGCTGAAGCAATACGTCGGCTATCTGCCGAAATATCTCGTCCAACGGTTCATCGACGATAAGCAGGACGCCGTCGTTGTCGAAGGCCGCCTGCCCGATATCGATTCGAGTCAATTGCTGCCCGTGGTCGATTCGCTCGACAAAAAACTCGCCGCCGTGCGCGCCGAACATCCGGGCTATGAAATCGCCGTCACCGGCCTTGCCGTCATCGCCGCGCATAACAGCGCCAGCATGATCGAGAAGCTGAACCGCGGCCTGACAATTGAGATCGTCTTCGTCGCCGCCTTCATCGGCCTTGCCTTCCGCTCGTTCTCGGTGATGCTCGCCTCGATCATGCCGGCCGTCTTCCCGGTCTTTTCCGCCGGCGCGGCGCTGTGGCTGCTGGGTCAGGGCCTGCAATTTGCGAGCGTCGTGGCGCTGACCGTCTCGTTCGGCCTCGGCCTCAGCGCGACAATCCACTTCCTCAACCGGTTGCGGCTCGAGGACAAGCCGGGCGAAGATCCATCCATCGGCGTCGAGCGCGCAACCATTCTCGTCGGGCCGGCACTGATCCTGACCTCGATCGTGCTGGCGTGCGGCCTGGCGATGACGATCTTCTCGCAGCTCCCGTCGCTGCGGCTCTTCGGCTGGCTGAGTTCGTTCGCGATGCTGACGGCGCTGATCGCCGACCTGTTCATCTTGCGACCGACAATCATGCTGCTCTTGCGCTGGAGCCGGAACCGCAGCTGGAACTGAATGTCGTCAAGCCCGCGCGACGCGCGCGCGGGCTCCCCGCATCCCTATTCCTTGCGCATTGAAACGGCGACGCGGACGACATCCGTGCCGCCGGTGGGGGAAATCGTGACGGATTGCTGGCGCCCGTGCGTCGTGATGCGAAATCGCGGCGGTGAAGCCAACGCCGGAGACATCGGCCAATATATGCGAGCCCGCCACGCGGCCGGAAAGCTGGCCGGTGGCGTTGCGGGTCGTCTCCCCCCAGGAGCCGGAGAGCACACCAGGCGTGTTCTCGAATACGTTGCTCTTGACGTTGAACTTGTAGCTGTCGCTGGCGCAGAGAAGGCTCTGGTTCAGCGCATTTCCAGCCGGCGAGATAGCATAGGACCCCTTACAGCGGATGCGCTCGCTCGTGCCGTTCTTCATGGAGATCGTACCGGCGCCAAGCCAATAGCCGGCCAACGGCCGCAGCGCACTGTCCGCATTGGCTGCCTGCAAGGACGCGGCCGCGAAAAATGCTACGGCCAGCGGAACGCATTTGCTTAACTTCACCGGCATGAAACTCCCTCCATTGTCATCGCCACGCGGCCTCCGGCCGACGCGCAAAACACACATATTGTCGTGATCCGCTTTTGCAATCTGACGACACGCGGAAGACCGACCGCCCATAAAATAAAGTGCGCGAGTGTAGCCCAGCCGTCACTAACCGCAAGATTTACAAACGAACCGCCCGGCAGCCGCGCCCGAAGCGCCTATCGCCTTGAATTCCGGGAGGCATTCTCAAGAAGCAGGGCGACCGAACGCGACCCCGAGCCCTGCTAGCAAGGCCAGGTTCGGATAGCATCCCGGCGCACCTATGGCGCGCCACTCATCGTGAACAATTCATGGATGCCGCGCGCCAATCCATCGCGCACGGCGCGGTAAGCATTGAGTACGGTTTCCCGCGTGCCCTCGACCGCCGTTGGGTCCGGCGTCGGCCAATAAACAAGTTCGGTCGGCACGCCGCGAGCAAGTTCCGCGATCCGGTCGCGGGCTTCCGGCGTGAGGCTGACGACGAGATCGAAAGCTTCATCCTCGAAGTCTTCCAACGCGCGCGGGGGGCGCAAACCGCCCTCGATCCCTATTTCCCGCAGAACTTCAGCGGCAAAGCTATCGATCTTGCCGCGCCGCAGACCGACGGAGGCGACGTAGACCGTGTTGCCCATGATTTTTCGCGCCAGCGCCTCCGCCATCGGCGAGCGGACGCTGTTCTCCGAACAGACGAAAAGAATCGACTGCGGGCGCCGTTTGCGCGCCGAAGGAGCAGAGACGTCAGCCACTTTCGCCGCTCAACCCTTCCAATGCAAAGCCGTGACGAGGGTGAAAATGCGCCGCGCCGTATCGAGATCGCAGACGATCTTGCCCTTGAGCCGCTCCTGCAAAAGCGTTGCCGCCTCGTCGTGCAAGGCGCGGCGCCCCATGTCGATCGCCTCGATCTGCGCCCGCGTCGCCGAACGGATCGCATCGTAATAGCTCTCGCAGACCAGAAAATAATCCTTGAGCAGGCGGCGGAACGGCGTCAGCGACAGAATATGGGCCGCGATCACCTCACCCGCTTCGTTCGAGATTTCGAAGGCGAGCTTGGCATCGTGCAGCGATATTTTGAGCGCATAAGGACCGTCGTCGCGATCCGGCAAGCCGAAATCGTTCTCCTCGATGAGATCGTAGATCGCGATCTGGCGCTCGTGTTCCTGATCCGACGTGCCGCGGCCGATCGAAGCCTCGTCGAGCGTCACCGATGTGAGACGATTGCGGCGAGGCTCGTCGGTGCTCATGAGTTCGGCAAGCCAAGTCGGAAGGCGACGGAGCGCGCATGAGCATCGAGACCCTCGGCCTTGCCGAGCGCCACCGCCGCCGGGCCAAGGGCCTTGAGGCTTTCGGCGCTGCACTTCAGGATCGAGGTGCGCTTCATGAAATCGAGCACGTTGAGCCCGGACGAAAACCGCGCCGAGCGGGCCGTCGGCAGGACATGGTTCGAGCCGCCGACATAATCGCCGATCGCCTCCGGCGTGTGGGCGCCGATGAAAATCGCCCCGGCATTCTTTACGCGGCTGGCGAGCGCGTCGGCGTCGCGGGTGATGATTTCCAGATGCTCCGGCGCGATGCGGTCCGCCAGCGGCAGCGCCGCGGCGATGTCCGCAACCTCGATAATGGCGCCGTGATCGCGCCAGCTCGGACCGGCAATCGCCACCCGCGGCAAGCTCGCCAGCTGGCGCTCGACCGCAGCCTCGACCGCCGCAGCCAGCGCGGCGCTGTCGGTGATGAGGATCGATTGCGCGGCCGTGTCGTGCTCCGCCTGAGCCAGCAGATCGGCGGCGATCCAGTCGGGATTGCCGCTGTCGTCGGCAATGATCAGTACTTCGGACGGCCCGGCGATCATATCGATCCCGACGGTCCCGAAGACGCGCCGCTTGGCCGCCGCGACATAGGCATTGCCGGGGCCGACGATCTTCGCCACCGGCGCGATGGTCTCGGTGCCATAGGCGAGCGCCGCGATCGCCTGCGCGCCGCCGACGCGATAAATCTCATCGATGCCCGCGAGCTTCGCCGCCGCCAGCACGAGCGGCGCGATTTCGCCATCCGGCGACGGCACCACCATGACGAGGCGGGGAACACCCGCCACTTTCGCAGGGATGGCGTTCATCAACACCGAGGATGGATAGCTCGCAGTGCCGCCGGGCACATAGAGCCCGGCCGCCTCGATCGCCGACCAGCGCCAGCCAAGTTCGACGCCGAGCGCGTCGGTGAAGACGAGATCCTGCGGCTTCTGGCGCTCATGGAAGACGGTGATCCGCTCGTGTGCGAGGCGCAGCGCGGCAAGCGCCTCCGGCGCAGCCGCGCGCTCGGCTGCATCGATTTCAGCGGCCGACACGGCAAGGCCCAGGGCGGCGAGATCGACGCGGTCGAATTTCTGCGAATAGCCAACGAGCGCCGCATCTCCCTCCGCCACGACATCGGCGATGATCTTCTGCACGGCCTGATCGACATCGGCCGCGGCCTCGCGCTTGGAGGCCAGCAAGGCGGCAAAGGCCGTCCCGAAATCGGGGCTGCGCATGTCGAGCCGTTGCGGCATGATCTCTTCCTTTCGATGGGAATTCTCTGTTAGCCATGCGCGCGGCGCGTGGCAATCGCGCTCTGCGGGGCCTGCGGCGCCTCAGAGGAGGCGCGCGACCTCCGGATCGAGATCATCCGGTTTGGTCGTCGGGGCAAAACGCGCGACGACATTGCCCTGCCGATCGACCAGGAATTTGGTGAAATTCCATTTGATCGCTTCGGTCCCGGCGAGGCCCTTCTGGGCGCTCTTGAGGAATTTATAGAGGGGATGGGCTCCCTCGCCGTTGACCTCGATCTTGGCGAACATCGGGAAGGTCGCGCCATAATTCAACGTGCAGAACGCGCCGATCGCCGCCGCATCGTCCGGCTCCTGGCCACCGAACTGATTGCAAGGGAAGCCCAGAACCTCGAGGCCCTTGGCGTGATATTTCTTATAAAGCGCCTCAAGCCCCTCATATTGGGGCGTAAACCCGCATTTGCTCGCCGTATTGACGACGAGCAGCACCTTGCCGCGGAAATCGGCGAGCGATTCCTCTTTTCCATCCAGTGTCTTGGCCGAAAAATCGTAGATCGAGGCCATCCTGTCCAAACCTTCCTGCCGCGGCGGATGCCGGTCGCCTTGCTGTAATTCGAAAATCATCGTCTCCGCAAGGCGGTCGCCAGCGCCGCCCGGAATCAGAAAAAGCCCCTGCCCCGGCGAACCGGGACAGGGGCAAGGCAGGCGGTCTGGCGGCAAGTCAGGAGGAAACTTGGCTATTCGCCGGCGGCATTTACTCCGGCGCCGGCGACCGGCGCGTTGAGGCGGACCTTCAGAATATCGATCTTGGCTTCGAGCTGCGCGATGTGGTCGCGTAGGTCCATGATGGTTTTTTCGTAGATGTCGATTTTCTCCTGCAGCCGGCAGATTTCCGTCCGCAGCTCGCCAATCGTCCGCTCGTAGATCTGCATCACGGTCGCGATGCGTGAATCGAGAACGGAGGCAAGCGTCGGCTGGCGGTTGATAAACGCCGACAGTATCGTGGCGATGGAGCCGACCAGCGTGCCGAACAGGCCAGCGATGAGAGGCAGCCAAAGTCCGTCAGGCATCGAAAATAGCCGCCCTCCCTTGCATCAAAGCGAAAGCGGCGCTCACGGGACGACCGCCTGGGGACCGAGGGTTCCGCCAACTGCTGCGCAGGCCGCCGCCGATGCGACATAAACCTTGCCGTCCGTGCCGATCAGCGACTGTCCGGCGCCGACGCCAAACTCGATCTCTTTAGCAACGGCGCTGGCATCGGCGACGGCGCAGGTGAAGGCGATCACGCCGGATCTCAGCGAACCGATTGCCTGCTGCGTTGCCGGCGCGTCGATCCAGGCGACGGCATTGTTGATTGCTTTATCGAACCCGCCGCAAGCGGCCAGACAAAGGGCGAGCGCCAGCGCGCCCGCGTGATAAGGCTTCATCATGATCAATCCTTTTGTATAGGTGTCTCAGCGGCCGAAACGCTCGGCGATGATCTCGCCCTGCCGCTCGCCGGCGTTATCGGCGAGCGAGCCCAGGGAAAGCGGCGGGAGCACAATCTTGCCGCCGCCGAATTGCACCGCGAGGACAAGCGCCGTCGCGATCAGCGATGTCGGCAATTCGGCGAAGGCAACGGCGGGCTCGAAAATCGCCGCGATTTTCTCCGCGGCGACGAGGAAATTGGCCGAAGATTAAATCTCAGCGGTGAGATCATGCTTTTGAAATGCCGCGACGAGACTCGAGACGGAAGCGGCCTTCACATCGTCCAGAATCTCGGTGAGGACGCCCGAAAGCGAACTGGCGGCAGCGGTCATTGCGCTTTCACCGCGGTCTGCGGAGGGTTCGGCGTCGCGCCGAGAGCCTTGAGCAGATCCTTCTGCAGATCGCCGATCCGTGCGACGACGAACTGAGCCGCCCCATCCGGCTTCAGACCAAGATCGTTGGCGATGGGGCCGATGTCGTCGAGCACTGCCTGCGCCAGATGCGCGACGACGTCGCTCTTGAGATCGTATTTCGCTGCAGCGATGGCCGGCTCCACGCCGCTCCACCAGCCGGCGACGATCTTCTCGGCCGAGCGGGCGACAGCGGCATATTGATCCGTCGTAAAGGCGAAGCCGAGTTTCTTCAGGTAAATGTTGAGGATCGCGAAGATGATCCTCAAAAGGGCGGCGACAAGCGCAGCGAGCGCCGCGCCGATGACCGGGCCGAGATACGTCAGAAGCGGCGACAGCGAAACCGTCGCGCCGCCCGCATCCGCGAATGCAGACGAGGCGGCAAACGTCATCGCCGCCGCATGAAAAATGCGGGCGCGCATGGAACTGCCTTTTTGGGGAATGCCGCGAGCCGCGCGGCGCGGTTAAATCAGTGGATGGCGGCCTACGTTGTATTCAACGAGCCGTCGCGCGCACACCGCCTTGCGGTAAAAGACGACAAAGCCGTTTGCGAAAAGCACGCCGCAGCTGTGCCTGGTCGCGTCAACGGTCGATGCAAGCGGGCGCCATCATCAAACAAGACAAGCGGAGCGCCAAAGCGGCGCCCCGCGTTGCTCGTCGTTCGAAATCAGCGGCCGGGCATCTCGCCGTTGTAGGAGCCCATGCTGTCTTCCTTGCGCACCGTATAATACGCGACGTCCATCGTGCTCATATTGATGCAGGTGACGTTGACGCTGACGCTTTCCTGATCGGCAGTCGCGTTATAGCCAATCACGGATTTCGGATTGAGAACCTCAGTGCACACGCATTGGCCGACACCGCGGCAACGAAAATTCTCGGCTTGAGCCGCGAGCGGCGCACTGCTTATGAGCAGTCCAGCGATCATTAGCATTCTTTTCATTTTTAGCTCCGTCGGTGGAATGATCCTGCGCCCTCCGAAAGTGCTTCGCTTTTCAGCGAAGCCATTTGCGAAAGCACGCGTGCGACGACGTCGGCCTTGACCACGTTCCTCCCCGGACAATCGTGATGATCGCGCGCGCACTCCTTGTGGAAGTGCAGCCCGCGTACGCCAAGCTTGAAGCCATCCGGCCGCAATCCAAGCTTGCTATGCAATACTGCCAGAGCTGCCACCGCATTATCGCGGACCTGGGCTCCGGGACCCGTATCGAAACTTTCCGACCCGTAATCGCCGACCATTTCCACCCCGAGCGTCAGATGATTCCAGCACGAGACGGAGACACCAACCTTGGTCAGGTCGCAGAGATTCCAAATCAAGTCCTGTGCCACAAACAGGTGGACGCCGGAATGCCAGTGCAAAATGTCGCGCTCATAGTGCTTCTGAGCCACAATCCGCTGCTCGGCGGAATGCCCTGGGCTGAGCCAGGTCGCGAGGCTGGGGACGCCTGTATTATGCAGCGTAATGAACCGGGGCCGCCAGGCATCCCAGGCTAGCCCCGCGACGAAAACGGAAAATTCCGCCGGCGTATAGCCTTTCGGCTCGGCGAGGAACGTCATGGGCGCGCCGCCATCGCCGTGACCATCCGGCCATAGCGGGTGCAGTGCGGACCGCGCCAGACGCCGGAATTGTAAGCGCTTGCGACGGCGCACCAGCCCGCCCCTCGATGCAAGGCCAGGGCGAGCTTGAGGTAACGCACACCGGCCTCGATCCCCGCCGGCCCGTAAAGATTTCCGGTGACGCCAACCTGACGCGCCGTTTGCGGAAGAACCTGCATCGCGCCGCGTTCACCCGCCGCGCCCTGCATGGACATGCGCAAGCCCGATTCGAAACGGGCAATCGCCACCGCCAGCGCGACAGGAACGCCCAGCGCTTCGGCCTTTGCGCGCACGAGAGCCGCGACGGCCCCGCGCGCAAAGGCGCCGGTGGCTGATTGCAGATTCTCCTCGGCTGCTCCGCGCGGCGGGTGCAACGGCGTCAAAAAGGAATCAACTTTACCGCGATAGTCATCGCCCGGAACAAAGGCCCAGATTGGCGTCAGCGTCGCGGCACACGCATGCGGCGTGACAGCAAAATCCTGCACGAGAAACAGGCACAGGGCGACGAACACGGCGCGCGCGAACGCGCCGCGGGAGAGCGGTTTGATCATCATTCACCTTAGGTTGCGCCCATCGCACGCGGGGCCATGAAAAAGCCGCTCGAAGGCGGCTAGAAGTTTTAACTAAAATCGCTGCCGATTTTCTCGTTCTGGCTCCTAGCCAATACGTAGGCAGCAAAATAAGCTCTGCGATCGATCGCCCCTTCGGACCGCTGGACGCCAAGATGGCTAAATTCTTTATCGTCGTGCCCAGCTATAACTCAGCGCCTTTTTTAGAACGTTGCCTTCACAGTCTCATCACAATGCAGCCCGGCGATTTCGATGTTCGCGTGCATATTCAAGACGGCGGATCGACGGACGCGACACCGAAGATCGCGGAACGCTGGAAATCACGTGGAGTGAGCTTTGCGGTCGAGCCTGACAGAGGCATGTATGATGCCTTGGACAAAGCGGCGCGCCATCTCGCCGACGATGACATTATGACCTGGCTCGGCACCGACGATTATTTGATGCCGGGCGCCATCGGCACAGCAGCATCCGTTTTCGACAGTCTGCCGCAGGTCAATTGGATAACCGGGCGCCCCTTCATGGGGAAGGAAGGCGGCGAGAATTTATGCCTCTGGCCGAACATGTTCTATACGCAACGGGAGCTCAGCGCCGGAAAACACGACGGCCGCGCCAACTATTTCATGCAGCAGGAAGGCACGTTTTGGAGGGCGAGCCTTTGGCGTCGGGCCGGCGGCATCGATCCCTCGTTCAAATTTGCCGGAGATTGGGATCTCTGGCGCCGTTTCGCGCAACATTCACCCATCTATTTCATAAGGGCGCCTCTTGCGAGGTTCACGCGCCGAGACGGACAGAAATCGCAGGATATGGATGCCTATTACGCCGAGGTCGACGCCGCGCCGCCGACCCCTGCCGTAGGCGAGGCGATCGAATATCGCCTGAACTCGCTTGGACTTTGAGTCGCCCTGGACCGAGGAAGCAATAGACCACGCCAAGCCGGCGCCAAAGTCGAGCCAGATGACACTCCGCGTCATCTTTCAATGGCGCCCCTCGTGGCTCCGTCGTTTCGGGCTGTGGCGTCAGCCGTTTCCCGACGCTGGTTAGCCCGCGTGCCAGAACGCATTTGCCGAGGCCGCGCGCTGTCACTGCTAGGGGGATATTTCGCAAAACGCGTCCCTTTGAAGCAACAAATAGTGTGCGAAATATCTGAATGAGCAGCAAAGGCTTCCAAGATGTTCACTCTAGCCAACCGAGATGCGCCTTCCCCTCCCGCAAGCACGTTTGAAGCTTATTGGTCAAACGCCTTCCCAAAGGTCGAGGGTTGGGTCGATGCGCGGCTCGCGCCCTGGATTCAATTGATCGGAGCCCTACAGCACGATCAGAACATCAGCGGCAATATCGGCGAGATCGGCGTTTATCACGGCAAATTCCTGATCGCTCTCGCACACCTGTCCCGCCCCGGGGAAAAGGTTACGGCTCTCGACGTATTCGACGATCAGGATAAAAATCTCGATGGCGCCGGTGTCGGAAGCCTCGGACGCTTGCGCGAAAATATAAAGGCCTACGCTCCGGCGGCGCTCGACTATGAGTTCATAAAGGCCGACAGTATCGCGCTGACTCCAGCGGAAAAAGCCAGGATTATGGAAAGCCGGGGTCCGTTCCGGTTGTTTTCCGTCGATGGTTGCCACACGGCGGAGCACACGTTCAACGATCTTCTGACTGCGCAGGACTTTCTGTCGCCGGGCGGCGTCTTGATCCTCGACGACTTCATGCAGCCGCACTGGCCGGGCGTCACCGAAGCGGTCCATAATTTTTACGGAAGAACCGTGCCGCGCATTAAGCCATTTTTTTACGCCTGCCATAAGCTGTTTTTCGTCGGCTATGGCTGGCACGCCACTTATTTCAAAGCCTTCGAGGAACACACGCGGGGGCGCTCCGACATGCGCATCTCGCCTAATTTCGGCAGTTCCGTTGTTACTCTCTATCCGTAGCGAGGCAGATCACCCCGCGCGCCAGACGCTTCCATCGCAGAACACAGGGCATTTCGTCGAACCGCCCCCGGTCAGCGTCGCCAGAAAAGTCGGAGACGTTGCATCCGTCACATAGGCCCGGGCGCCGGCGAGCGAGGCAGACGCCGCAGGCAATGTCGCAACCGTATAAGCTGCGGTTCTGACGAGGCCGTTGACGTCAACCGTGCATTGGGGCGTCGCCGTTCCGACCCCGAGATAGCCCGATTGGTCAAAGCGCGCGGCCTCCGCGACCGTTGTCCCGCCGTTGGCGGTGACTTGAAAATTGATATACGAACCCTGGGCGGTATCCGTCCACGCCTGCGTCGCCCCGAAATTGATTTTCGCCCGGTTTGCGCTGCTGAAACCCGTCGCGCCATAACCGCGGCCGCCGAAAGAAAGAAACGTGTCACCGCTTTGAAGCGCCGAGGGCGCAGCCGCAGTTCCGCGCGCACCGCGCCCGACATACGCCGGAGTCGGCGCCGATGCTCCCCCGTAGGAGTCGACAACGCAGAGGTTGGCTCCGGAGGCGGCCGTATACAGCAGACAACCGCTCGGCACTGCCAAAGATATACCGGTCGCGTTGAATATTGCGGAGGCCGCGACGAGCCCAAAACTCGCCGTCACCACGCCGGACGCGCTCCCAATATCGAGCGCGTCGTACCAGGTGCTTCCGTCCGGCGAGACCTTGAAGTGAAAATTGTCGTCGCCGCAGAGGCCAATTTCGGCGCGGCCCGAGAAGGCGTCCTGATAAAGAAAGGACGCGGTATTCGCTGCGCTCGCCTTGTTTATCTTTACGCGCACATCGCCGGTGCCGCCCGAACCGGTCGGGACTTCATTGAAGAGAATATTGTCGGCGGCAACGCTCAACGGATTGCCCGGATCGGCGGCGGCGCCGATGCCGAGCGCGGCGAGCTGCCCGTTGCCTCCGGCCGGCACAATCTCCGCGAGTTTCGCCGCCGCAAAGCCGCCTGCCGTCGTGCCATCCTGAACGACAAGGCGATTGTTCGTCGTATCGACGGCGACCTCGCCCTGCGCGCCAGTGAAGGCCGCGACCTGCACGGCGGTTCCGCGCCGAAGTTGCAATTGCTCGCTCATCCTACAGTCCCCAGATCAATTGCATCCACGATGGCGCCCGCGCCGACCGTGCCAAAATCATCGGCAATCGCCACCGCTTCGCTCGCCTGCCCCAGATCGGTCGGCAGGCCGGAGGCGAGCTGCGCGGCGATTGGATCAGCCGATCCCCCGCCAGAGGGCGAAAACGAATAGGCTGCGCAGTCGGAGAGATCCTGCAAGCCGCCACCGAAAATATTGAAGCTCTGAAACTTCAGATAAAGCGGCCGGCCGATATAGGAATTGGGCAAGGCATATTTGAAGATAGCCCCATCCAGCCGGGCAACCCGCGCGCCGGCGGCATGCGCGACCGCGCCGGAGCCGTAAAGGCCGCGATAGAGGCCCGTCAGTTGGTAGGCGTTCGGCCCCGTCAGCGTCGCCGTTTCATAGGCCATGAATTCTTCATCGACGATCATGAGCGTCACGGCCTGCGCGGCCGCTGCCGCTGTCGTGCTGGCAAGCGTGCCGCCGCTTTCCGCCAGATTGACCGACAGGGTGTCGGCAACATCGGGATTGACGTTGGAATAGGCCGGCAAGCCCGCGGTAAGGACCCCTTGGCGCGCCGGCGCGCTCACCTGGCCGATCGCGACATAGCTCGTGCCGTCCAGAGAGGCCCAGACATTCGCGCCGCCCCAGTTCGGATCGGCAGTCCCGCTGCTGCCGCCCGATAGCGCGATCCAGATTTGCGGCGTTGCACCCGCGAGGCTGGCGGGCGGCTCGAAGATGACGGGCGTGTTGACGCTCGCAGGCATTGCCGTGCGAGTTGAATAGGCAGAACATTATTATTCGTCTGCACGCGGATAGGCAACCGCCGTCGCCGTACCGCCTGGAAATTCCTCAGCCGTAATGCTCAGGAGGCCATCACCATCTTCCTGCACTTCGATAATGCGGACGGCGACGTTCTCAAGCCCGAGGTTAGTATCTGATCAGTGTAACAAGGTCCATCGGCTCCAGCAGGCAATATTCCCAGGAAAGCTTGAACTCGTAGAGATTGCGGATATAGAGCCCGCGCTGAAGAATGAGCTGCGCGGAGGTCTGCGCGACATTCGGATCGCATATCTCATGTGCGGTGACCGTCGAGGCAATGCGGAGCCCGTAAAGCTCGATGGCATTTTGATCGCAAAGGCGGTGATCGGCGTTGCGTCGTAATAGTTGGAGCGCTGGCTGATCTCCACGGTCTGCATATTGTAAGCGGCATAAGGATCGCTGCGGACGACATTCACCGGGTCTTTGCCGTCGTCATAGACATGAATCGTCATCGCCGAGAGCATAGACCGGCGCGAGATCCGGATTGAACGTGCACGCGCCGCCGGAAAAGGAAGTTCCGGCCCCGGCGTGCCGGAACTTGCACCGGGTACCGCCGCGCCCCGAGATCCGGAATAGAGTGTGCCGGTGAGCGACGCGTCGCCATAGGGGATGAACTTCAGCAGTCCGCTCGACCAGACGGCCGCCGTATTCGTGAGTTGCAGCCAGCGCGCGAGGATTGACCTCGCAGATTCCTGATCCGTCAGGACCGGGGACAGCGCAAGACCCGCCGCGCGGCAATAGCTCTGATAGGAAGAATTGCCACTGCCGCCGAGCAAGGTCGTCGCAGCGATGCTCGCCGGTGGAAAGCCGACGCCATATTGCGAATTGGTCAGAAAATCCTGGATGATGAGCGCCGGGTCGGCGTCATAGCCATTGACGACCGCGGACGAGACGCAGACCGCCATAAGATCTCGAACGACAAGGCACTCACCGTCGCGCTGCTGCCAAGGTCGTAATCGGCGCTCGCTGCATAAGCGAGGCCATTATAGGCGAGGGCCTGCGACGGGAAATTCGTCGCGAGATAGCTCCAGAGCGTCTGCGGCTTCGTGCCCGTTAAAGAGAATAAGCCCGTTGAAGGATGTCGACTTCGATGCGCCCGAGGCGATATTTGTCAGTGATTGGCCGTTCCAGACCGTGCCGACGCCTTTAATCGGCCCCTCGCAAAGGCCGAGAACCACGGCGGCCGTATAATTATAGCTTGTAGGCGACGAGCCGCCGCCGAACACGCCACCCTTCCCGCCGCCTTTGCCACCGCCGGAATAACGGGATGCGCCACAAAATCGCCGGTCCAGACAACATTCGGCGCGATTTTATTGGTGCCATAGCAGATCGCAATCGGAACCGCGCCGCTCGATGTCTGCAATTGCAGCCCGGTATATTGCGGGTAACTCGCGGTCTGAATTGGCGGAGGATTGCAGAAACCCCATGACGGCTCATCGTCTCCAATAGCTGAAGGCGCGGCGATGCCGTGCCGGATCGGCGAGCTGGGCGTTTCGGCCCAGTTCTTCTTCGATAACGATGCCTGCAGGCCAAAACGCATGTACGATGGTAAGCGGCGATGGCCGTAGTCACGATGCCGCCGTGGCTGTAGCAACGCCCATAACGGAAGACGAGGATGTCGCCGGGCCGCGGCTCTTCCACCTCTGCACAACGATCGAAGACAAAGCCCAGATAGCGCTCGTCGCTGCGGTGCAGATGCCAGTCCGGCGGATAGGGCCGCGGATCAAAGGGCGCACAAAGTCCCGTATCGACGAAGACGCGGACGATCAGCATGCCGCAATCGACGCCGATGCCATGCAGATCGGCGCAATTATGATACGGCGTTCCAATCCAGCGGCGCGCTTCGGCGACGACGGCGGCCCGTTCCTCTGTTTTCGGCATGGGATCAGATCGCGTAGGTCGGCGGCGGAATGAAAGGAAAACCGCGGAAATTGGCGAGATTGTTGAACTTCGCCTTACAGGTCGCCATGGAATGATCGCAGCCCTGATAGGCCGTGAACGTGTCGCCAACCGCCGGCGCATTCAACAAGGGATAGGCGAGCGTCAATGCGGTCGGTGACGCGCCCTTTACGTTGGCGGAGATGCCGGCGTTGACGCCCGAGGTGAAGACAATCGTCCCCTGCGTATAGGCGGCGGAGGCACCGCTCCAGGCTATCGACAGATTGCTTGTGCCGGCACCGACCGTTCCATTCGCGCCATAAACATTCTTGACGAGGCTGCAGCCGGAATCAAAGAGCACATGCACACAGGCCGGCGAATAAAGATTGCGCGGGATTTGAATATCGAGCAGCGCAAGGTCGGAATTGACGGTGATCTCCGCCGTGGTACGGCCAAGCGAGTTGATCGTCGCGACGCGGCCCTTGAAAAGCAGGACGCTACCGAGCGGCGGGGCGTTCCAAGCGGTCAGAAATGCGCGCTCGCGTGTGATCTCGCAGCCATCGAGGACGCCGTTGCGCAGCGCCTGCAGGAACGGCACGCCGCCGATCGTGTCTGACGGGCGGGCGCTGATCGTGATCTTCTGCTGATCGACATCGAGCCCGACCGCGCATTTGTAATTGAGCCCATCGACGAGAATGGAATTCGCCGCATAGATATAGCCGTTCAGTGCAATCGGCACGTCGGCATTGGTATAAGTGAGAACGAGGCCCGTTAGCAGGGACAGCGTGAAGCAGTCGGCCATCAGCAGAGGCGCATCCCGCTGCGCGCGCACCGTCGTTGATATAAGACACGAGAGCCGGCGAGGCGGATTTCACGGCTTCACGCTCCGAAATTTCAGCGATTGAACCTGCCAAAGACCGCTCATAAAATTCTCGAAATCTTCCTGATCGTCGAGGAATCGGCATTCGAAGGCATAAGTGAAATCCGTACTGATCACGGCGCCGCTCGCGGGCGCGGTGGCGAAGGTCAGCGTGTTCGGCTGGCTCACAGTCCAGCCGGAACCCTGCGCAACACCGTTCAGATAGACATTTGCAACGGCCGAAACCCAGGACACAGGCTCGACATAGCCACCCAAAGCACGCAGGAAGGTGAAGCTCGTCGTCGCGCCGTCGCCGGTGCCGATCACCTGCCCCCTCGCGGTGCAATCGCTCGGATCTGTGTAGAGGAAAGTGCCGTATTGGCCCTCGCATTGCAGATAGAGGCCCATCAGACCTTGCAGGGAATTCGCGCCGAGGCCCGGAAAGGCGGCGTTCGATGCGAGCCCATCATAGGTCAGCTCGAATTCATAGAGCGTCGCGGCGAAAAGCGGACTGCGCACTTCGCGGCCCGAGACATGCGAAGCGACACGTGTCGAAAACGTCGGCCGCTTGTGGACCGACCAGCCCTGCCCCGCCAGCGCGGGGAATGACGGCGGTGCGGTCATTGCTTCACCGTCTGCAGTTTGAGCGATTGCAACGCGTAGAGCTGGCGCATGAATTCTTCGAGATCCTGCACATCGTCGCCGAAGCGGCAAGCCAACATGGTGCCGAGGCCGAGCTCTTGCGGCACGGTAAACGCGAACGCGTCGCTCTGGGCGGCCATCGAGCCGAAAGAATCCCGCGATCATCTGCAGGTCGGCTGCGATATCCGCGCGTAGAAGATCGAAGCTCAGCTCAATCTCCCATTGTGGCACGGACATTTTCGCGGCGCGGCTTTCGCGTCCCGAGACATGCGCCGCGACATCCGTGGTGAAAGCCGGGCGATAGTGGATCGACCACCCTTGCCCGCTCAGCGAAGGAAACGTCGCCGAGAGCGATGGAACGGGTGCGGGGTCAGGAATTGGCGGCGCAACAAACGGGCCCTTGCCGTCGAGCCAGAGACCGGATGGCCAATTACCCGCATCGCCCCACACGTCCGTTCTCTGCGGATAAGTCGGAAAGGGCCGGGCATCCCAATTCCACGCCGACATAAAGGCGGGCTCAATCATCCTGATGCCGCCCGCAGATACCTCGTTATGGCCGTCTGCCACCCAATATTCGTAGATCGCTTGCAGCGCGAGCAATTGAATCTCGTCGTCGCGGCGCGGCGCAGTATCCGCCCGCAGCGCTCGGATCCCAGATCGACCAATAGGGCGTCGCGCTGGCCGCGGCAGCGGGATTGTAAAAGACATTCGGCTGGTTGGTGCCGCGATCCGCCGCCGGGCAAGCCATATTCAGCGAAGGTGATCGGATTTCGACTGCGGCACCCATTCCGTGATTGGGCCCGTGCGGCGACCAGCCATTGCCGTCGCCACATCGTAGATCGCCTGATGCGGATTGTTCCACCACCATCGCACCTGCTTGTTCGCCAGCAATTGCTGCTGCGGATAATAGGGGTTGCGGCTCTGGGTGAGACGATCGCCCGCGGGCAGAGAGACGCGAAGGTCTGTGCCGTTCGGGTCGAGGCCGCGGCCGGCGTTCGTGCCATCATTATAGAACCAGTTGAATTTCTCGCCGCCTTCGATATTCGCCTTGAGATAATCGATGGCTGTAGAGCGTCGGCGAGCCGGAAAGGCCGAGCCGTTCATTTCTGCCGTGCCCGGCGGCCACGACGCCGGCGCCGGCGCATCCCAATAAAGCGCATCGAGCCCGCCGCCGCCTGTCGTCCAATCCGAGAGCGGCAGATAATTGTCGAAGGCAGACAAGATCGATATTCGTATGCGCATAAAGCTGATCGAGATGCGGCCACTGGCCGTTCTCGCCCGGATGCTGAACGCCCATCCAGTCCGACCAATCGGCTGAATAGGCAATGAGATTGTGCAGCCCCGCGTCATCTTTGGTGAGGCCGGCCGCATCGAAGATCCCGCGCACGTCGTCGGCCAACTGCATCAGCCCGGCGACGAAGGGATAATCCCATGTCGACCTTTCCGTCGCTGCCCGTCGCGCCCGGCCTTCGTCCACGCCGGCCCGCGGACCGTCTCAAGGCCGCGAAATTCCGAGCCGAGCAGAAAGAGATCGACCCCGCCGGCGACGACGCAAAGATTGGCGTAATGCAGGATCATGCGGCGATAGGTGAAATCCGTCGTGGCGCCGGAATAGCCGACCGTCAGATCGGTCGCATCGCGCGAAAACTGCGCCGCCGTCGCCGTTCCGAGAAAGGCGTCGACCGCCGCCGTCGCTGCGCTCGAAATATCGCTACCTCGATAAGTGATCTCGCCGCGCCAGGATTGGTCCGCATCCGTCATCAGCACGAAGGGATAGAAGACGGTGCGCAGGCCGCGCGCCTTCAGGTCCGCGATGCAGCGGACGATAGACTGGTCGGACGGCGTGCCGCCATAGATGAAGCTGCCACCTACCTGCGGAATGGCGATGAGCGCGGAGGACGATTGCGTCAGACTTGAGCAACGCCAATGATCGGCGCTGCCGCCAGCCCGTTCAAACGTGCCGTTGATGTAAGTCGTCGAGGGATAGATCTTGCAAGCGGTCACATCGGTCGAAGAACCGAACCAGGCGACGACGACGGCGACCGTCGTGCAACCCGGCGCTTCCGCCTGTAGATTATCGATCGCGATCGAATAATCTGTCTTGCTACCCATGCCCGCCAGCGGGCCGCCATTGGCATAGCGATTGATCGAGACAAGCGAAGTCTCCGCCGCGCGCTGGCCGAGATAGGCGATCGTGTCATAGGTGAACTCGCCGGTCGACGGCAGGAGGTTCACGCCACAGATATAGCCTGTCATACAGGATTGCGCAGCTTGTCGAGCCCGAGATGGGAGCCGTTGCGCACGGCCTCATTGATGGTGCGCAGCATGAGCTTGCTGTTGTTCTTGAACCAGCGCTTCACATCCTGCGAATTGAGCGCGCTGACGTTGAAATGCGTTGCGTGATTGACCGTGACACCACCCGCGCCCCCATTGACTGCGTTTGCCAGCACGCCCTGTGCCCAGGGCGTCGCGCCGGCCGGCACGATCATCTCGCCGCGATGGACATTCGCGAGCATATCCGATGGCAGCTCCCACGAGCCGACGGCGAAGCTCGCGGCCGCCGCCACCGCGCCTTCCGCCGCTGCCGCAGGCCCGGCTGCCGCGGGGCCCAAGACTGGCGCGAGAAACCCAAAGACCCCCGCGAATGTCTCGCGGGCCGAGGCCAATATCTGCTGGATCATCGAGGCGGCATTGGCGGCAAGCCCTGCGGAGGCGCCCGCCTGCTCCGTCGATGTGCGTGCCGCAACGCCCGAGGTCACCGCCGCCGTCTGCGCGGCTTGGCCAACTTGCATCGCCGTCGTCTCGGTGGCGACGCCCGCGAGCCAATCGGCCACCGTGCGAATGCGCGCCTGAATGAAATCCTGGACGATCGCCAGCAACACTTTCTGCGCCGCCTGCCGCAAGGTTTCGTGCCCTTCGATCATGCCCATAATCGAAGCGGAGACGCTGGAGCCGATCTGATCGAAGGTGCGCCGGTAGTCGGCATAGATCTCGCGATTATAATTCAGTTCGATCTGCTCGCGGCGCAAGGCGCCATCGCTCTCGACTTCCTCAAGCCGCTGCTGCAAGCTGCAGATAGGCATCCGAATCCTGCGCATAGGTCGCCTGCACCGCCTGCAAATGTTGGCGCTCGATGGCCTCGCGCTGAACTTCAAGGGCGAGCAGGCTCAGCAATTGCTGCTGGTCGCTGATTTGCGAGGTCTGCGTCTGCTCTTTGACGAGCGCTTCCTGCATTTTGACGCCGTCGAGAGCGAGGCGATATTGCGCGTTCGCCTGCTCTCGCGCGATAGCGAAGCTGTGTCTCGCTCGCGTCGCGGCTCGTCTGCGACGCCTGCGCGGTGCTCTGCGCATAGGCTTGCGATAGCGACGAAAACGTGCCGCCAAGTTGCGAGGCACCGCTGCGCAAAGCGCTTGTCGTAGCGTCGATCGCCGCCGAGGCCTGCTGCATCCCGCGTCGCAGGTCCGAGATGTCGGCGCTGAATGTGATCGTGACGTTGTCGCTCATGTCTGCTTCACTTGCCCATCAGGAAAACGCGCGATCAGCGCGCCGATGCCGCTCGGATCATCCGCCGTGTTCGGCTCAGCCATCGGCTTCGGCGCGATACGGTAGACGCATTTGAGGATTTCATGCGCGGGCGGACGTCTCACACCAATAAGCGAAGAGATTGCGATCACATCGAAGAGGGTCATCTCGTCGATCTCGGCCGGCGTATAGCCGCAGGCTGTCATCAGGCGGGCGTAAGATCAGGCCGAAATCGAGTCCGCGCCCGCCTGCCCTTCCCCCGATGCTGCCTCGACCATTCTTCGCTCGTGATGAAGCCTGCGAGGCGCAGTACGGCGCGCATGGCGGCGGCGATCTCCGTCGCGGTCGCTTCCATCTCGCCGAGTGTCGCCGCCGCCTGGGGATGATCGCGCTCCAGGGAGATTGCGACAATCTCGCCTCGCGACCGCTATGCTTGCGCCGGGACGCTGCGCCTGCGTCGCGAGCAGCGGCTCGATGCGCTGCACCTGTGCCAAAGTTAGCGGCCGCACGTGAAAGTCATGACCGCCGAGATGAAGCACGATCGGCTGCAGGCCGCATCACGAGGCCTCCGCGAAGGACCATGTCATCACATTGCCGCCCGCATCGGCGAAGCAGGAAAAGTCGAATTCCGGGATGACGAAATCCTCCAGCTTGGTGCCGAAGCTCAATTTGCTCGAGGTGCAATTGTTGAACTGCAGGGTCACCGCTTGCCCCTGAAAGGTCGTGTAGAACAGGGCCTGGAAGGTTGGCGTCGTGCCGACGAGTTGATTGGTGACGGTGAATTTTTGACCCGCATCAGCAATTGCATAAGTGTAAGTGGCAAGCACCGCCTTGCCTTCGTCGGCGGCGTTGAACGTGTAGACGCCGGAGGCGACGCTATACTGGCCGGCGCTCGGGCTGGACGCGACCTTGGTCAGCGGCAGGCCGCTTGCCGCATAGAGCACGCCGGCATCGGCGACGAAATTCGCCGCGTTGGCGACGCTCACAGTATAGGGCGTTGCGGCCGGCACTGCGGCGGCCTCGGCGAACGAGGTCGCGACCTGGCCCGCCACCGGCGTCAGGCCATAATAGAGATGGGCGAAGGCAAGGCCCGAGATGCGCGCGACCTTCGCCTTGCCCGTCGTCTTGATCGTGCCGCGGGCGATGGCGATCGGGCGCTGATATTGGCCGTAAAGCTCCTTCACGCCCGCCGATTTGTCGATCGTGACTTCCTGCACGAGGCCGAAGTTGAGCGGCGTCGCATTGGCAATATCGCTGCGCGTGCCGATGAGCACGCCCGAGCCGAAACTATACATGGGTGGTCCTTTCAGATTCGAAAATTTGGTGGTGATCCGCAGCCAGAGTGAAGGCGTCATGGCCGGGCTTCGACCCGGCCATCCACGAAGCGTCTCGGCAAGAGGCCGACCCGAGGTGCGCTAGGGCAGCACAATCCTCACCCGCACGACGAGCAGAGCATCGCCGTCGAGGTCGCCGGGGTCTTTCAGCACCTTGCCGTCGATGCGGCAGCTATAGGCCGTGCCGCCGAGCGTGTTGCGACCGAGGCCAAGATCGGCGTCGGAGAGCGCAAAAGCCTGATCGAGTGCGTCCATCACGCCATTGAGCAAAGAGGCGCCGACGCTATCGCCTTTGGCGCTGAGATAGACGAAGAGTTTTGGCTTCGATGAGCCGCTTCGGGGACCGCGCCCTCGCTCCAGGCGTAGGATTTCGAGCCCGCCCTCGAAGACGAAACAGGCCGGCCGCGCCGCCGGCGGCACATCGCTCCAGAGTTTGAGCTTGCGCGCCGGACCACTCTTCCATGTGTAGGCGGACGCGATGAGGCGCACGAGCGCCGCGATCGCGGAGTCGCGAGATGTGGTCATGGGATTCCAATCGCGAAGGAAAAGCTAAGCCGAATTTATTCGTCGACTTTCAGCTCTGGATGCTGAGAATACAGATAAGGCAATATCTCGTAATCAATTTTGGCGGCGATTTCGCTGGCGAGCGCACCGATCAGCCGTCGAAGCTTGATATCAGCAATATTGGCAGCCAAATGCGTAGGTACGTTAACGCTATGCACAACCGCTTCCAAGGCTATCTTGAGGGCCATCGCCTCTTTGACGTCCATGTGTTCAACCCTTTTAGCGGCTAGAACTCGTGACAGCCGTTGCGATTTATGCAGGCGCGCAAACACTTTCTCATATCGAAGAAATTTCGTACAGTTCCTTCCACATAAGCATCTGTGCATTCAACACGGCAAGCGGCCAAGACTTGGGTACAATCGGTATCCAATACTTCGGTGGTGCGCGCGTTACCACTTGCGTTATTCGCGTCGTGTCCGTCGGTTTTCCATCTGCCATTTTCGTCACGCGGTTCGGACGGATCGAAGTTCGCCTTCAAGTAGGATGGCGCTGCCCGAAGCCTGCTGACGATATCGTCGGATAAATGGCTTGGCAGCCGCAAATACGCAAAAAGCATCGCGGCCTTGCTAAAATGATTCTCACTTAGCGCATTCGCAAGCACTTCTAGAATTCTATACCGTTCGGCAACGTTTGTAATCGCTTGCCCTGCTATGCCGAAGATTTCCAATACCTCTTTCAAAGGCCGCGGTTTAACGCCAAACAAAGTTCGCCTCAGGAGCGGAATTGGCCCAATCATCACGTTAGTCTTCGTTAGACAAATCGTGCGCCGACCTAGAACTTTATCTTCATAAGCGAGCATGATCGGATATCTCTTTTATGCTTTTGATTTTGCATGGTGGGTGCTTTACCCGAGCCCCCAACGCCTCAAGCACCGCATCCTTCAACCCGTCCTCGATCTCGTCCTGCAGGTCGTCGAGCGCGGAGCCCATATAGGCGAAGGCGCGGATCGTCGAACCAGGATGATGCACGATTTTCGCGAAGCGCCGCGCTCCGCCCACGACGAAAGCGAGCGCCTTGGCCTTGCTCGGTACGATGTCATGCGCGGCGGTCTTGCCGCCATATTCGAGAATGCCGGCATAAGGCACGTCAGTGCTGGTGACTGTCGCCGTGGCGCCCGACCCGTCATCCTCAATGTCTGAGCTGATCGAGTTGAGCAGCGCGCCGGAGCGCGATTTCAGGATCGCGCCGGAGAGATTGGCCCTGACCTTTGCCTCAAGCTCCTGGCGCAGCGCATCGGCCTTGTCGGCCAGCGCCGCGGCGAGCGCATCGGCATCGAAATCGATTTCGATCATGGCAGCAATCACCCGGCGATAGGGCTGCAAGGCCGATGGCGACGAAATCCGGCACGTTCTTGACGATGAAGGACGTCGTCTCCTGGCCGCCAAGCGACTTCGACTGCTGACCGATACGGGTGCGATAATTATAAAGCTCGGCAATCCAGTCCATCGCGGCGAAGCAGAGATCGGCCGGCACATAGCCGTAAGTGAGCAGCACTTCCGCGCCGGCATCCGCCGCCGAGAATGTGTAGACGCCGTCCGCGATTGCATATTCCCCCGCACCGGGTGCCGATGCGACAGCGACCAAGGGCGTGCCGTTCGGCATAGACAACGCCGCAGTCGCCTGCCCAATCGCCGTAAGGCTCCTGCGCCAGCACTTCATAAGGCGCGGTCGCGGGCACGACAGCGGGCTCGGCCGAAACCTGATAGCCAGCCGTATAGGCCACACAAATGTTCTGCACGCCGGCGGTGAAGAGCCTGCCGCGCAGGGCAAGCCGCTGCATGTGGCCTGGCGGTGCCCTCTCCGCCGCCTCGAGCAGATAGCCGCTGCGATGCGGGCTGCCCGCGACGAGCGGCGGCGCGGGCGCGATCGCCGCGCCGTCGATGCTGAGCGCGGCGATCGACGTCGCCGGCCATTGCCGCAGGACGATCTCGGTGTCGTTGCGCCCATCCCGCGTTTCGACGACGCGCGCCGGCAGAATGTTGCCGCGATCGAGAAAGGCGAGCGTCGCGCGGCTCACTTGCGTGATGAGCCGCCCGAGCAGCGCATCGTCATCGGTGCTCGCGAGATCAAGCCAAGTCTTGAGATCGGCCAGACTGACGAGATCAAAGGGCGAAGACGATCTTTCAATCCCCCGCAAGAGCGCGCGCCGCGCGGCCTCGCGCAGCGCGTCGTTGGTGATCGGCAGGCGGACGCGCACGCCTTTCTCGCGTAACAGCGCGAAAAGTGCCTTCCGGTTTAGAGCGTCGATGTCCGGAACCTCTCCGCCAACCAACGGAGAAGGCGCCGGCACGGCCTCACGCACAAAGCCATGCGCGAGGAAAAAGGGCGCGAGATGGTCCTCCACCTCGATGCGCCCATCGGCGCCAACAAGATAATCGCGTCCTTCATGCGAAAGCCCGGTGCAATGCGCCGGTGCGCGCAGCAGCATCAGCCGTTGCCGATATTGCTGATGACGGCGAGCGACGGCGGGAAATAGTGCTGCAGCACTTCGTCGGCATAGACGCCGTACTCGTATTTGCGCGAGCGCAGCGGCCATTCGATCTGGTAATAATCCTGCCGCGTGCGGATCTGCATGACATTGCCAACGCCGGAGAGCGGATAGGGCAGCGCCTGCGTTGTCAGCAGGACCGTGCCGGCCGGCAGATTGGGATGCAACTTGATGTCGAGACTGCTGCCGCCCTGCATCGAGAAGCGGTTGAGATAGGTGCGCACCATGATTCCGCCGCCGATCGCGTTCTGGCTCGCCTCGAAGACGAAGCGCTGCGCCGCGACCGCCGAGCCGGTGAGGATTTTCTTCGAGATGTTGAGCGCCTCCTGCGACGACACCCAGATCGTGTCGGGCGAGAGCCGATAATTGTCCCATAGGGACTTCAGCGCCGCGTCGATCTCGACAATGCCGCCGGCGCCATCCGCCGTCAGCGGCGTGCCGGCGCCGGCCGTGCCTGTGGGCTGGATCGCGATATAAGCGCCGGAACCGGTCTTGATGGCCTGCGAGATGAGGCCATCGAAAGCCAGGGCATTGACCGAATTGTCGCTCGCGCCGAGCGAGGTTGCGGTCTGCGTGCCGGCCGCCGCTGCGGTGATGACGAGCGAATTGATCGACGTGATCGCGCCGAGCACTTCCGAGCCCGCGGCGCCCCAGAACCAGGCATAGCCGAGCGCGCCCTTCACCGCCGTGACCGAGGCCGCGACGCTGCCATCCGGGCCGGTGACGGAGACGGTGGCATTGGACGATTGCTTCGCCGCACCGCCGCCGAACGTATCCGACGTGCCATCGGCGTTCGTCCGCGTAATCGAGGCCTGGATGCCGCCCGCGACCGAACCATTCATCACGCCGTCGAGTGTCAGCGCCACGGCGATGACGGAAAGCGTCTGGCTCGCAAGCGTGCCGCCCGTCGAGGAGGCAACGAGCGTCGGCGTCGGTGTGGTGCCGAGCAGCGTCGAACCATTGCCGCCGAGGATCATCGCCTCTTCGCCCAGCATCAGGGCTTCAAGTCCCGTCTTCGCGGCGATGGCGCGAATATCGTCGAAACCCTGGCCGGCATATTGCGCCTCGAAATCGACGCTGGTCTCGACGCCGATGCCTTTATAGGTCGCGGTGTAATCCTGCGTTGCGACCGCAAGCGCGCCGCCGCGATTGGCCGCCGAGACACCGAAGCGCAGGCCGGAGGTGTTGATCGCGGTGATGGCGCGCCAGTTCGCCTGGATGCCGCCCTTTCCGGACACACGCGGGATCGCATTGCGCAGCGGCGTCAGCACCGGATAGAGCAGCTTGGCGCCGACTTCGAGATCGTAGAATGTCAGGCCTGAGGTGGCGCTCGCATTTTCGGTGAAGGTGCTCTTCTCGAGGCCGATCAGGCCTTCGAGCCGCGGATCGCCGAGCGGGCGCTGCTGCGCGGCTTTGATGTTGGCAAGCAAATCCTGAACCTTGGCTGCACTGGTCATTGATGGCTCCTGAAATAAAAATCGCGCCGGAAGCGGCGCGTTGGGCGGCGGATTGACTGATGGATGCGAACGAGGCGGCTCAGCGCGTCAGAAAGCTGCGGCCGTTGCGCTGCGCGAGCTTGATGGCGATAAGCGACAAAGCGTCGGGATCGGCGAGCAGCTTCTCCAGCCCCGCATCGCGCTCCTCGCCCTTCGAGACGGTTCGCGTCGCGCTGGAAAGCGGCAGAGGCAGAGGCTGCGCCTCGATATTCTTCACGCGCTTGAGCAGATCAGCGAGCATGGCATCGAGACGATCGAAGCCTTTTGCCGAGCACGGCGCCGGCATCCTTGTCGAACTCCGCGACCGCACGCTTGGCCGGCGTCACGGGTGGCGCCTCGCTCGTTGGGGCATCCTCGCCCACGACCAACGTCTGCAGAATGCCCTGCGCCTGCTCGACGAGCGCATGAAGCTGGGCGATGGCTTCCGCCGGTGCGCCGTCCTCATTCGCGTGCAGGATCAGCGTCCCCTTCAACTCTTCGAGCTGGCCGAGGATTTGCGCGAGCTGCGCGATCTCTCCGGCATCCTTGGCGAAACGCCGCCACTCGCGCGAGCCGTCGGCCTTCACCATTTCGAAGCGCGCCTGCGGCAGGCAGGGCAGATCGACGAGCGAGATTTCGCTCGGCGCGGCGGTGTAGCGTGTCAGGCCGTCATCGTCGGTCCAGCGCCGCGCATAAGTGCCGCCCTGCGAGAAGCCGGTGTAGACGCCTTCTTTCACCTTGTTCCATTCGGCATCGTCAACGACCTTGGCGCAGATCTCGATCTGCTTCTTCTTGTCGTTGAAGTTCAGCGCCGTGACCTTGCCTGCGGCAATCGCGCCATGCATGGCGCGCAGATTGCCGCGCGATTTGCCGCCGGTCGAGTTGCGCGATCTCCTGCGACCATTTCTCATAGAGCGGCTTGGTCGAATCATAATCGCAAATCTCGCCGGCGCGGTCCTCGGCCTCCGCCGTCGCAACGCCATAGACGAGGCGCTGCTGCGCATCGACCTTGGTGATCGGAATGAACAGGTTCAGGTCTGACATGAAGGCTCCTTTGAAGGTGTTTTCGCAAAGCGTCTTCGAGCGAAGTAAAAACCGGCTCGCGTTGAGAAAACGCGTTAAAAAACCGAAAAGCGCGGCGCGCAAACAAAAACCGCCGATGCGAGGCGTGGCGGTTCTACGGCCGACGATCTAAGCTATTTTGGTCCGCGTCATGGCCGGGCTTGACCCGGCCATCCAAGCTCACTTCCCGCAATCGCTCGGCGGTGCGTCCCCGGCAAACCTCGCCGTCATCCAATCAATGGCTTCGAGCGCGCTTTTCATCGCCGCGCCGCCGTGGCCGACACCCGGCATCAGATAGAGCCGCGCCTTACTGCCGCCCTTGCAGAGCCTGTCGAAATAATCCCGCGTCACCGCGGGCCGGATGACCTGATCGTCGAGGCCTTGCGCGAGAAAAACCGGAATGTCTGGGGGCACCGGCCCGGGCGTATTCTTCGCGAGCAGACCGCGCCACGGCTCGATATCGGCCGGATGCGCGACGGTGAGGAAATGTTGCGCCAGCGGCCGCGTCGCCCGGTTGCGGGCCGAAATATCCCACGGGCCTTCGATACATTCCTTCGCAAGCTTGTCGATCGCCGGCATGGCGCGCGGATCGACCACGCGATCCATCGGCGCACCATAGACCCGCTGCCATGACCATAGCGTCATCGCCGTGATGTTCTTGCCGGCGGGCGTCGAAAGATCGTCGTCCATCAGCGCGCCGAGCTCGCTCGCCGGCGCGGCCGCGGCGACGCCGAACAGCGTCAGCTCCGGCGCATAGGTCTTGGCGATGAGCCCGGTGAAGAGCGCCGCATGGCCGCCCTGCGAATGGCCCCAGACGATGAAGCGATTGCCGCCGCCCGCGCCGGGCAGGCTGCGTGCGACGCGCACACTGTCGATGACGGCGCGCGCCTCGCTGAGGCCGACGAGATAGGGATGCGGCCTCGGCGTGCCGAGGCCGGGATAATCCGTCGCCGCGACGACATAGCCGTCACGCACCATCGTGCGCAGCCCCTGCACCTGCTGGAAGAAGAACAGCGCGAGCGAGGGCGCGCAACGCGGCACAATTCCCGAGGTCGGATGCGCCCAGGCGACGATGGGCCGGCCGCCCGGCGGCGGCGCGCCTTGCGGCACGATGACGACGCCGGAGACGAGGATGGGCTTGCCGTCGAAGCTCGTCGAGCGATAGAGCACGCGATAGGCCGCAGCGTTCAGCGGCGCGCCTTCCATCGCCTGCGCGCGCACCAGCGTGCCGGGCTTGCCGCGCGCGTCGATGCGCGGCGCATCATAGAAAGCTGACTGCGCGGTGGCGCCTGCCGCCAGAAGAAGAAACGCCAGCAACCAGGCGAAGCGCATCATCACAGGCCGTAGAGAATCTTGAGATCGCCGCTCGCGCGCAACGCGATGCTGAGTCCATCCTGCAACAATGCGATGTGATCGAGCTTGGCCGAGTCGAGATGGCCTTCCATGCGGAAGCCGTCCTTCAAGGGCCGCGTCAGGTTCTTGTTCGCAGCCGCAAGCAGTCGTTGATAGGCCTCCTGATAGAGGATTTTCGCCTGCCGCAGCCGATCGACAAGATCGGCATTGCCGCTCTCTTGCGCAAGCGCCTCGGCTTTGGCCGCGAGAGCCGTGAGATCGGGAAGCTGCAAGGTCTGCGTGTCGGGATCGATCTTCGGCGTCGCGGAGAGATAATACCACGTGCCGGCGTCGGGCGCCGTCTCGGTATTCCTCGCGATCTTCAGGCCGACGATGATCTTGCCGTTCGAGGGATAGATCTTGACATCCTGCAGCGTCAGCTTGCCCTTCAATTCGGCCGCGGCGATCTCCTTGATCTTCTGACTGAGGAAATCATAGCCAATGATCACCGGCAATATGACTTCGAACGTGCCGGGCGCCTCGATATCGTGGCCGAGCGCCGGCAAAGGCGTGGGCGCAACCGGCGCCGGCGCGGCGCCCACACTCGTTGCGGCAGCACCGTCAATTTGCATGACGCCCCACAGCACACGGCGATCGGCGCGCACGCCGGCAAAGGCGGCGCTTTGCGGCGTGAGCTGCAGCCAGACCGGCGGATTGTCCGCAAGCTCGATCGGGGTGAAGGCATGTCGCCAGACGGTCGCGGCCTTGCCATGCAGATCGAGCCGGCGCACGGCCTCGGCCGCGCGCACACGCACACGCGCAAGCTGTTCGCGAATGCGCGGCTCCACATAGCGCGCGAGCTGGATATCGCGGCCGAGCACATGAAGCACCGGCGGCTCGGTCCAGTGGTAGCTGTCGCCCAAACGCAGATCGACCGACCAGTCGTGCCGCAGGATCGGCCGCGCCTCCGCCTCAACCGTGACGCCGGCTTCACCCTCGCCGTGGATGCGGCGCGTAAACCTGTTCGCGCCCTGCCCGCTCACCGCTCCGAAAATCGGCGTCGAACCGATGATGGCGTCACCGCGGCCATAAAGCGAGATCGGGCCGGTGCGCTCGACATAACCCTCTATGTCGCAATTGGCCCGCACGCGGAAGAAAAGAACGCGCCGATGAACGCATTGAACGCGCTCATCAAACGTCGCAAGCCGGCGTGGCACATCGCGCTCTATGTCGCCGGCAAGCGTTGGAATACTGAACTCGACCGTCGCCGAGACACGCGACGGCGTGACGTAAGCGGCCGTGGGCTTGTCGGGACTGACGGGCGGCGCCTCGTCGGCACGGACGCAAGGACATAAAAGTGTTGCAAAGAGAAGCGCAGTCAGCCCGAGACGACACGCCGCCGCTTTACCCATCACCGATCTCCGCCGCTTGGCTGCTCGGCAGATTAATCCGGTTTGATGACCCGTCCGTCAAGATTGACCGACGCCGCGCGGGCATTGCGCCATATGCTCCCGCCATTCTCCAGCTTCCTTTTCCGAGATCCTTGCGGCTCGCAAAAGACGGCGCTCACATCTGCATCCGGTAAATCCACCGTGAAACCGCATGTCCAGCCGCCGATCTCGAACAGCACGGCGAAACCGGGGCTGAGCGTGGAGGGCTGGGTGCGTTGATCGACGCCGAACACCTCATCTCTGACATCGCGATAGGGAAGCGACGAATTCGCGATCAGCAACCAGATCTCACGGTATGGCGTCTCCCCCCAAACGATGTCCGCGAGAATATTATTAGGCATCAGGCGTGCGTCATGAACGGCGAGTGTGGATTTGGTCTTCGTTATCCTTGCCTGCGAAACATCGAGGCCAAGAGCCGAAGCGAGAATCGCCGCATCAGGCGCTTCGGTTTCGATCGCCTGCGTAAGTCCCCCAAGAATGCGACGAATATCGATCATATACCCACGATAACTCTTTACCGCGCAATTGGCGACCATCCGGATATGGGTCGCGGCCGAGCACGACGCGCGCCTCGTTGATCGTGATGATGCCTTTCGACGTACAGCTTGAGACGATCGCCTCCTGCGCCTGCGCCTGCGGATCGATCGACGGCAATGTTGAGACGATCTCGAACAGCTCTGACGATAGCCAAAAGGCCGAGGAAATCCTCCTGAGCTTTCTTGACGAAATCCTCAATGATCGTTTCGACGGTCCATATGCCGACCTCGTCATTGATAGCAAAAGCGTATCTTGATGCCTGCCGCTCTTGATCGCGTCTTCAATTAATTCTGACGTCCAACCCCTCGAGAAGGCGAAGCAGACGATGCGCGCCAGCCATTCATCGAATGGGCCCTTGAGGTCTGGCTCCTTTGTCTGGATGAATGTCTTGGCGACGCCGCCGGGGACGAATTTGGCGCGGCGCCGGCGGCCCAGATCGCCATCGAAATAGGCGTCCCAATATTTCTGATAGGAAGCGATCTGGTCCGGCGTCCAGTTCTCCGGCACTCCAATGAGAGAGTCGGGGATGTTCCCTTGGGTGAAATAGTCGAGCAGATACATCTGCCGGCGAGAGCCGCTTGTCAGAAGCGGATAATTATTTGTCCTTCCAGTAGAACCAGCAGATGGATTCAGCTAAATTCGGGTCGCCCTTAGCAACATCCCACTCCCTGTCGATCCGTGCGAGGCACGCGGTGGCATCGGGTTCATTCCAGAAATAAATCTTCGACTTTCCATAATCGAAATCACCAGGCCAAAGCCCGTGATCGATTAGCCCGCGCACCACATCAAGCGTGCGAGCCTTGACTTCTTCGTTGCTCGACAGGTGAAGGTCTCGCCGCACGGCCGGCGCTATCGCCCATAGGCCAACAAAATCTTCCTGAGCTTCCTTGACGAAATCCTCAATGATCGTTTCGACGGTCCGCATGCCGACCTCGTTCATTGATAGCAAAAGCGTATCTTGGCCTGCCGCTGGAAGATCAACGCACTCGCTCTTGCGCCACCAGAATGTCGCCTCCGCTCCGGCGCTTTAGCGCGCAACGAACGATGCTTCCTGGCGGAAACTCCCAGTGCTCAAGCTCAGGATCATAGTCTGGCGTCGGCAGGACGAGATATTCTTCGGAACCCACCAACTTCGCCTCGGTGGGCCGTGCGACGTCCGTGCCTTCATCAAGAAGCGGGACGAAAATTTTAATAATCGAAGCCGGGACCTCCGACATGAATGACGCCTCCTGGTCCGGCGTCCAAATCTCCGGCACGCCGATCAGACTATCGGTTCGCAGTGTACGCGCTTATTCAGGCGTTTTTGCAAATCACTTTAATTCTCGCCAATTTATTCCGAGACTGCGTAGTTTTGCCCGTGCATTGGCTGATTGAGGCACGTGGCCAAAGCGCGCTATGTTCTCGAGGACGCCTTGCGCTTCCGCGGGAGCCACCGCAAAAGTTAAACGGGCGGCTTGTAATCTGACTTGCCTATTAGGGTTCTTGTAGAGCCGCATCAAAGCGCGGAGCGCATCATGACCGCGCTTTTGAAATTCAGCATAGATCGCATCGCTCTCGCCGAAAACTTCTTTGTACTTAGAAATTTGCTCCTTAAAAATAACGCGATCCTGCTCGATTGCATTTTGCTCGAAAAGATCAGCGAGTTCATCGGTCGACAAATGCGCAAGCGACGGCTGCTTCATGGCGCGAGAACCCCAAATTTCTTCAGCGCTTGAATTCCGAATTCGTAGCGTTTTTGCCAGATTTTGTCGCTTAAATCTTCACCTGGGAGACCAATCTGCCGTCCCGCGCAAAGCGACGCTTCTTAAATCACTTTAATTCCCACCACTTCACCCCGAGAGCCTCAAGTTTCCCGCGCGCATTGGCTGATTGAGGCACGTGGCCAAAGCGCGCGATGTTTTCGAGGACGCTTTGCGCTTCCGCTGGAGCCACCGCAATAGTTAAACGAGCCGCTTGTAATCTGACTTGCCTATTAGGGTTCTTGTAGAGCCGCATCAAAGCGCGGAGCGCATCATGACCCCGCTTTTGAAATTCAGCATAGATTGCATCGCTCTCACCGAAAACCTCTTCGTACTTAGAAACTTGCTCCTTGAAAATAACGCGATCCTGTTCGATTGCATTTTGCTCGAAAAGATCGACGAGTTCATCAGTCGACAAATGTGCAAGCAACGGCTTTTTCATGGCGCGAGAACCCCAAATTTCTTCAGCGCTTGAATTCCGAATTCGTAGCGTTCTTGCCAGCTTTTGTCCCTCAAATATTCACGTGGCGAGATCGATTGTCCATCCCGCGCATAGTCAAGGTCTGGGGACTGATACCAATTTGATATTTCCTGATGCTTCATTTCGGGAATCTCAACCAGATTCTCGCGGCTGTTTAGTAAATCCTCGGAAAATCCAGCAGTTAAGCCGGGATTCAATTCAACGATATGATGAATCTCGTACTCAAGAGTTGGCCTAGCGACGGCATCCTGCAGCGCTTGGAGTGTCTTCGGCGGATCGAGATTGGCTTTGAGTTGGTAATAATAGTTGGTCGCGCTGTCATTCAACCATGCGATTGTGACCAACCCCCCGATTAAATTCCGCACCCAAAGCGTGGCGCCGGCTTCCAGAGCTTCCTCGAGCGCTTGACCTAACTGCTTGACGATATTGTAACGTTCGCTCGGCGGCGGCGCGTCTTCGGGAAGCTCGGGTAAATTCTGATATTTATCACTATTGTCCCCAATCCCTCGCCTGGGTTCAGATGGCTCTTTGCTCGAATGATCGGCGGGAGGCTGCCGCTTCGGATAACGACGCCTAGCCGCGACCGGAATTATAGCGGCGGAGCCATCATCTTTCGGGGCGAATTGGCCGCCTTGACTGTCAGGTGCGCCTTGTGCCCAACGCGGATGCTGATCCTCAACCCAGCCGACGGCTTTGTCTAATGTCTGACCTGAAGGACAAGCTCCCTTCGAAGCCGCCTGCGCGCCTTCCCCGAGCCCCACATAGCCCCCGCCCGTCAGCACCATCGGCGTGTTGGCGGCGGCGTCCGGATAAGGATCGCGGCCGAGCGCGGCGCGCGCCTCGTTGATCGTGATGATGCCCTTCGATGTGTAGCTCGAAAGGATCGCCTCCTGCGCTTGCGGATCGATCGAGGGCTCGGCGCTCCAGGCAAATTCCAGATCCGGCGCATCGAATTCCTGCGCGATGATCTGATCGATCAGATCCTTCACCCAGGCGAGGATGGGCGCCAGGCCCTCCTCCTCCGCGATTTCCTTCTGCGTCTCCGCCGTGGCGCGGTTCATCTGCTGTGTCAGCGCCTGCGGCGAGATCGAAAAGGCGAAGCAGACGATGCGCGCCAGCCATTCGTCGAACGGGCCTTTGAGGTCCGGCTCTTTTGTCTGAATAAATGTTTTGGCGACGCCGCCGGGGACGAACTTCGCCCGCCGCCGCCGGCCCAGATCGCCGTCGAAATAGGCGTCCCAATATTTCTGATAAGAAGCGATCTGGTCCGGCGTCCAATTCTCCGGCACGCCGATGAGGCTGTCGGGGATGTTTCCTTGGGTGAAATAGTCGAGCAGATACATCTGCCGGCGTAGCGCGATGTTGACGCTTGTGACGATCTGCTCGACCGGGCCGAAGCCATAGGCGCGATTGACGCGAATGTTACGCGGCCGATGGATGATATCGCGCAGCGAATAATCGACGGCGGGATAGCCCTTTAGCACTTGCTGATAGGCGACGGGATAGATTGTCGCGCCATTCTCGGCATAGGGCTGCGGCGTGCGGCCCCAATCGTCGATCACCGGCTTGATCGTCGCGCCGTCGAGCGGCAACAGCGCCGTCAACCGCCCGGCGCGGTCGCGCTGCAGATAGAGCGTCGGGGCGTCGATGACGAAGAGTTCTTCCAACAGCAGCCGCAGCCAATCACCGAACGTGTGCAGCCCATCTGGCCGGGTAAAGAATTGCCGCAGCGTTGCAATGCGCGGATCGGCGCCTGGCTGTTTGCTGCGCGGACCGATCGACCAGACCAGGCGCGCGACCTGATCCTTACGCGTCTCGATGACGAGACGCAGGAGATCGTAACCTTCGGCAAGCCCGCGCAAGGTGTGGAACGAGACGGGCTCGTAGATGCGCGGCGTCGTCGCGAGGTTATAGCCGGAGGGATAATCCCACTGCCGGCCCGCGACCTGCGGCGGCGCCAGCGGCGTGATCGGCGCGAGCGGACCGAACCAGTCCGCTCCTTGGCCGGCCGCGCCGGGCTGCCCATAGCTGACGCTCACTTCATAAGGACTGAGCGGCCAGCTCGGCTGGCCTTCACCGCGTTGAATCATGAATATTCCTTAAGGAGCGGAACCGCGTCAGCGGCGGCCAATTAAATCGTCATCACGACCAACCAAAGGAGCACGAGCATGGCTTTGGCTTATTACGACGCCGACCTCGAAGCCGCGCCGCTCTACCGGCCCGACTCGAGCCTCAGCGAATACGAGAGCGCGCATTTGCGGACCTATCGAAAGTTTCTCACATTTGCCCGCATCGGCGCGTTCTGCGCGCCGGCGCTGCTGGCGTTCGCCCTGTATTGGACTACGTGAGAATTACTTTCGCGCATCGCTCTCGCGGCGATAGAATTCGATGATGCCGGTCCCGTCGGTCAGCTCGAAAAGATAAGTCAGCGCCCAGATCGCCGCGTCGGCGTGATCGGGACTGCCGGGGCCGCCATATCCCGCGGCCGTAAAGGCGCAGAGTTGATCTTCGAGTTTGGCAAACCGCCCGGCGTGATGCACCTGACGCTGCGCATAACGCACCGAGATCGGCTCGGCGCGCACAGCCTTGCCGCGGCTCGCGGTGACGAGCCGCACCGGCACATTGGGATCCGCCGCCTGGATCGTCGCGCGGACCATCTCGCCACCGAAGTTCGAATTCAGCAACGATGCAATCGGCACGAAATTCGTGAAAGGCCGTGACCGCGCGTCGGCCCCAGACGGCCGGCGCCTCGCGGCAGGAGCGGTCGGCGAGAATATAGCAATCTCCATCCGTGCCGCGCGCCGCGACGATGAGGCCAATCTCGTCGGCGCCGAGGTCGTCGCGTCCCGCCGCGCCCGAGGGATCGAGCGCGACGACAACGCTGGCCCGGGCCGGTTCGGGAATATCGGCGGGATTGCAACGCGCCGCCTCGATGATTTCATAGGTCCACAGCGCCGCCTCGACCTCGTCGAGATAGACGCCTTCATAAAAACGCTTACGCTGGCGCTCCGGCAGATTGGAGAGGCTTTCGAGAAATTCCGGCGCGAGATTTTCGGCGTTGTCGATGGGGTTGAGAAAAGTCCGCGCGTAATTCTTCGGGTCTTTTAATTTCTGCATCGAGACCGGATCGCGCTTCTCGCCAAAGAGCAGATTGGTCCAGTGCGATTTGGCGACCGGATTCAGATCGACATAGGCGCGCTGTTTCAGGCCTTCGATCTTCTGCGCCAGCCGCGTGAAGGCGACGAGCGCGGACGCATAGGGAATCTGCGAGGCCTCGTTGAGGAAGATGCTGACATATTCGAGACCGAGAATTTTCTCGACACATTCCTTGTCGTCGAGGCCGCCGATCCAGATGCGGGATTTGTTCGGCAGTTCGAAGAAGCCGTCCTGCCGCGCGTGCCGCAGCTTGAGTTTTGGAAAGCAGAGCCGGGCGACATTCGGCAGCGTATCCAGCGCGATCGACGCGCGGGCCGCGTTCGCATGAAAACGCAAGATAGCGTGGCGCGAGCCCGGCGCCTTCAACGCCCGGGCGAGGATTGCACGGGTGATGAGAAAGGTCTTGCCCGAACGCGTGCCCCCCGCGAGGCATGTATAGCGTTGCGGCCCTTCGAGGAGACGGCGCGCCGCCTCCTGACCCGGGCTGAATAACGGCATCGATTTCCCTTGGGGATTGCTAAAGGCCAAAGCAAAAGGCCACCGCGTCGCGATGGCCTCGAATGAAACGGCGTTGCAGCGGCCGCAGAGCGGGCGCTGCAATGCGCGTGTTATGCCTCACAAATTGTCGCGTGGTCAATGGATCGGCGAAGTGTGGTTTTGCGGGTTCGTACAAAGCTAAAGACGGGTGAAGTCTCTCCGTCATGGCCGTGCTCGTCACGGCCATCCACGCCAAAAGCATTGTCAACAATGATGAAGATGCGGCAGCGTCAACACGTGGATGGCCGGATCATGTCCGACGATTGAGATGGTCGTGCCAAGGCGACAGAGAATCGCTTTCGACACGCAGATCGGGCGCTGCAATGCGCGTGTTATCGCTCGCAAATTGTCGCGCGGTCAACGGTCGGGCGGAGTGCGACTTTTCCCATTCTTACGAGACCGACACGGCACAATGTCATTGCGAGGCCTTAACGCCGAAGCGATTCAGATGCGCGTTCTGGATTGCTTCGCTGCGCTCGCAATGACGAAAACTCAAAACACCGGCACGTTGCGCGAGTTGAGCAGTTCGGCGAGAAAGGCCAGCGCCTTGGCGCGCTTGCGATAGAATGTATGCGGCGCCCATTTTTTCTCGGCGCAAAGCCGGCGCACGGATTTGCGTCGCGCCGTGCGCAACGCCCAAAGACTCGTGACCAGCGCCATGCCGGAATCGACGGCGCGCAATTCGCGCAGCCAATCAAAGGCCGATTCCATCTCCGCGATCTCGGTTGAGCTCGGCCGCAGCATGGTGAAATTCTGCGCCGCCTCGCGCGAGCGCCGTTCGGCTTCTGAGAGTTCGGCCCGGGCCAGACGGTCGGCCCATTCGACGGCATGTTGCGGCCAATGTCCGCCCGGCTCACGCGGGCCGCGCGTGCGGGGAAGACGATCGAGAGTCATGAACGCCTTCACCAGCCGGCGGCCGACATGCTCCGGCTCCCAGCGGAGCGGAATGCCGAGGCTGTCTTCGTCATAGGGCTTTTCGAGCGCGTTGATCTTGAGATCGTCGATTTTTAGGTCGTCTTGCATCGCCTCACGCCTCATCATCGAGGATGTTGTCGAGGAGGTTCGGTTCGTCGGCGGCAACGAGGAGCAGCAGCCGGATCAGGGCCTCGCGTGTGAGACCGCGCTTGGCGGCGGCAGCGTCGTAGCGCGCCGCGGCTTCCGGCGTTAGGCGCAGGCTGGTCGCCGTCGCGTCGCGGAAGGCAAGCCCGAAGCGCTGCGCCTGGCGATGCACATTGTTGGGCGTCGAGGCGATCAGCGGATCATCGGCGATGCGCTTGGCGCCAAACCCCTGCCCTACGAGAAAGCCAAGCCGCGCGACGCGGGCGCTGGTCCAGGAGGTTTTTTCAGAATGCGGCGTTCTTTCAGACTGCATGATTGTCTCCCTCTCAAGGGAGACATTTATCAGGTAATTATACCTTCATGTCAACGGTAAAATTACATAGTGCGCTGGCAGAAAAATCGGTCAATCTACCGTTATGGAACTCGAAGAAATTTTGGCTCGTGTCGAAAGCCGCTTGCAGGCGCTGGGGCTTTCCGCCCATGCCGCCTCGCTCGCGGCCAAGAAGCCGGACGCGATCCGCAATCTGAAGCGCGCGGTGAAGAACGGCGATCGCCGCGGCATCACGACGGAGACGCTCGCCGCCCTCGCCCCCGTGCTGAAGACAAGCGCCTCCTGGCTGCTCGAAGGCACCGGCGACCCCAATGCGGGCACCGAGGTGAAAGTCGTCGGGCGGATCGGCGCCGGTGCGGAAATCCTGCCGGAATACGAGCAAATTCCAGAGGATGGCCTCTTCGAGATCAGCGTGCCTTTCGCCACGCCGGCGGATACGATCGCATTCGAGGTCGAAGGCGACAGCATGTGGCCGCGCTATGATTCCGGGGATGTCGTCATCTGCTGGCGGCAGAGCGAAGATGCGGAAAATGTCGTCGGCCGCGAAGCGGCGGTGCGCACGCGCGATGGGCGGCGCTATCTCAAGCGCGTGCGGCGTGGCGCCGTCACCGGCACTTATGACCTCGAAAGCCATAATGCAGCGCCGATCCGCGGTGTCGAGATCGTCTGGGCGGCCGCCATTCAGGCCGTGGTCCGATCCGGCCAATGGCAACGGATCGCATCAAGCCCCCGCCGCGGGATGTAAGGTAATATTACCTTTATAAGGTATAATTACCTATTACAATGCGTCTTCTTACCGGAGGACGCCATGCTCACCACCCACGATTCTGCCGAGGCTTTGCGCGCCCAAGCCCGGCGGACCGCCGCCTATCTGGTGAAGGCGCGCGCCCGCGAGTATGCCCGCCGCCCCATGCTGATGGAAATTCTCTCTCCAGGGCTCGCCGTTGCCGAGCCAGCGGCTCTCATCGCCGTCGCAGAGCACCTACTCGGCCGCGAGCGTCAAAACCCGCGCCGCTGGTTCGGCTTTGGTGGCGAAGTCTGCGCGCTGAACGCCAAAGCAGCTCTGCTACTCGGCCGTACGCTGCGGCGCGCCAGCGCCGCGGACAGAATGTCAGTGTGTTAAATCTTCGTCGGTGGGAGCAACCTCGACCGCCGCCGGCCCATTCTTCGGCCGCAAACGGACGACGACGTCGACCTTGACGACCTCATACCCCTCCGGGGCCTCGAACTGGCCGGAAAAGTTGAGATTCTTGGCCGCAATATCCGTCACGCGGCCGGTGTCTTCATAATAATAATGGCAATGATCGGTCGTGTTCGTATCGAAAATCGTCTTGCCGCCCTCTACGGTAAAGCTGCGGACGAGACCCACTTCGGCGAAAAGATTGAGGACATTATAGACCGTCGCCAGCGAGGCGAACATGCGGGCTTCCTGAGCCTCGGCCGCCAGAACGTCCGCGGTGATGTGGCGATTGCCCTTGCCGAACAGAAGCTTGGCCAGCCCCAGGCGCTGGCGCGTGGCGCGCAGCCCGAATTTCTCCAGCAACGGGCGGATTTGGCCATTGCTGGGCGGCGCCATCTGTTCGCGTAACTGAAATGCCATCGCAGATCCGATCTCCTCAAGACTTCGACCCTAACAAAAATCGCGCCAAGCGCGCAAGCGGCAATTCCGCGTCGCACGATCACAAAATCACATAAAGACTTGCTTATATCCTTATTGCCTTGCCCGCGATGATCGGCTAGACCGGCGCGGAATTCAAGGAGTGTCCATGACCCATTCGACCGCCGATACCGCCATTACCGATCTGGGGCTTGCCGCCTGGGGGCGCAAGGAGATCGACATCGCCGAAACGGAAATGCCGGGGCTGATGGCGACGCGGGCCGAATATGGCCCCTCGCAGCCGCTCGCCGGGGCGCGCATCGCCGGTTCGCTGCACATGACGGTGCAGACCGCGGTGCTGATCGAGACCCTGCGGGCGCTGGGCGCGGACCTGCGCTGGGCCTCCTGCAATATCTATTCGACGCAGGACCACGCCGCCGCGGCGATCGCCGCCGCCGGTATTCCGGTCTTTGCGCGCAAGGGCGAGAGCCTCGTCGATTACTGGGAATATACCCACCGTATCTTCGAATGGGGCGACGGCGGCGGTCCGAACCTCATCCTCGACGACGGCGGCGACGCGACCCTGCTCATCCATTTCGGCGTGCGGGCCGAGGCTGGCGACATCGCCTTCCTCGACAAGGCCACCAATGAGGAAGAGGAAGTGCTCTTCGCCGCGATCAAGAAGCGGCTGAAGGAAAACCCCGGCTGGTATGGCCGCATCGCCGCAGGCATCAAGGGCGTCAGCGAAGAAACGACGACGGGCGTGCACCGGCTTTACATCATGCACAAGGAAGGCAAGCTCCTCTGGCCGGCGATCAACGTCAACGACTCGGTGACGAAATCGAAATTCGACAATCTTTACGGCTGCCGCGAGTCGCTCGTCGACGGCATCCGCCGCGGCACCGACGTGATGATGGCCGGCAAGATCGCGATGGTGGCGGGCTTCGGCGATGTCGGCAAGGGCTCCGCCGCCTCGCTGCGCAACGCCGGCTGCCGTGTCATCGTCTCGGAAGTCGATCCGATCTGCGCGCTTCAGGCGGCGATGGAAGGCTACGAAGTCGCGACGATGGAAGATGCGGCGCCGCGCGCCGACATTTTCGTCACCTGCACGGGCAATATCGACGTCATCCGGCTCGAGCATATGCGGGCGATGAAGGACCGCGCCATCGTCTGCAACATCGGCCATTTCAACTCCGAGATCCAGGTCTCGGCCCTGCGCAATTTCCGTTGGAACAATGTCAAGCCGCAGGTGGATGAGATCGAGTTCTCGGACGGCAAGCGGATCATCCTTCTGTCGGAAGGCCGGCTCGTCAACCTTGGCAACGCGATGGGCCATCCCTCGTTCGTGATGTCCGCCTCGTTCACCAACCAGACGCTTGCGCAGATCGAGCTCTGGACCAAGCAAGGCCAATATAAGCAGGGGGTCTACACCCTGCCCAAACACCTCGATGAGAAGGTTGCCGCCCTGCATCTCGCCAAGGTCGGCGCCAATCTGACGAAATTGACGCCGGAACAGGCCGCTTATATCGGCGTGCCGCAATCCGGCCCCTTCAAGCCCGAGCAGTATCGGTATTAAGCGAAATTATCCGGCGCGCCGGTATCTTGAGTTTTTGGATACCGGCCGCTTGCCGCTCGGCGAGATAATCTTCCTCGATTTTGCAGCCCAATCGGTTTTCTTTTCTCTCAATAATTTCGGCAAAAAGCCGGCGCGCCGCTTGGCGCAGGGCGCCTGCGCATTCCAGCGAGCGTCCAACGGGATGAAGTTTCCGCCGATATGGCGGTTGAGAGAATCCTGATCGGGAAATTTGAGCCTGTGCTCGGCGAGAAAATTGACCACTCGCCTACCCAGCCCGCTCTTGCGCCATTCATCGAGATTGATGAGCAGAATCCCGGCGTTCATATAAGGCAGCGACTCAGGATTCCTCAGCCCGAGAATCTGTTCGATATAATCGTGGAATATATAGGCTTTGCCTTCGTAGACGACACGATAGTCGCTCCAATCGGGGCTCCTGCAGATGCGGAAATCGGGAACGGCGGCGAGGGCACGCCGCGGTTGGGCTCACGTCCGCGTCAACTCACTCAGCTGTGTACCAAATGGGCAAAGTATTTCCTCCGCCCCGGATCGCTGCGACATGTTGTAAATAGGTGATTCGAGCGGGGGCGTGAGCAATTCGGGCGCTCCGCCCGGCGTCACGAAGAGGGTGCAATGGGCGGACGAGCACGGCAGAAGGGCGGCTCAACCACGCGACAAAGCCACGGCGGCGGACGTCTGCCTCTTTCGGCGTCACTTAAGCTTGCAACGGCGTGCGTCTTGGCCGGGGTCGCGACGCCGGCACTGGCCGATCCCGGATATGTCGCCCTCCTGTTCGAACATATCCAGGCCAATCAGGATATTCTCGGCCTCTCGCTGCTTGTCGGTCTCGTCATGTTCTCCGCGGTGACCGCGCTCTTGCATCTGCGCGAATCGCGCAAATGGACGAAACAGGACGCCGCCTACGCGCTTGAGCTCAATAACATGCGCGCCAAATTCGATCGCGCGCAGGTCTTTCTCGCCGCCGAGCCGCAAATCATCATCGCCTGGGACGGCCCCAAAAATGAAGCCGAAATCGAAGGCGATCTGAGCCTCGTCACCGACCAGCCGATTGCGCGGCGCATTCTCGGCTTCGGCTCCTGGCTGCCGCCGGATTCAGCGCAGCAACTTGAAACCGCGGTGGAGAGACTACGGGCGCGCGGGGAGGCTTTCCACTTCAACGTCGAAAGCCTTGCTGGCCGGACGCTCGAACTCGACGGCCGCGCGGTGAGTGGGCGCGCCGTCATGCGCATCCGCGATGTCTCGGGCGATCGCCTCGAGGCCGCGCGCCTGCGTGAACGGCTGCTGCGCTCCTACAGCGAGCTCGACGCGCTTCGCGCGCTGCTCGAATTCGACGAGCTACCCCGTCTGGCTGCGCGACCGCGACGAAAAGCTTGCGTGGGTCAGCGCCGCCTATGTCCGCGCCGTCGAGGCGAAGGACGCCGCCGATGCGCTGTTGCGCGGAACGGAATTGCTCGAACGCACGACGCGCGACGCCGCGATCGAGGCGCGCAAGGCCGGGACCATCTGGCGCGGCCGTGCCGCCGCCGTCACCGCCGGACAGCGCCGCCTCCTCGACATCATCGAAGTGCCGGTCTCGCTCGGCGCGGCCGGCATCGCCACCGATGTCTCACAGATCGAAGCCCTGCGCGGCGATATGGAGCGGCAGACGAAAGCCCATGCCGCGACGCTCGACCAGCTCTCGACCGCAGTTGCCATATTCGACCGCCGCAAGCGGCTCGTCTTCCATAATTCCGCCTATCGCCAGCTCTGGTCGCTGCCGCCCGCCTTCCTCGACGAATGTCCGTCGGATTCCGAAATCCTCGACCGACTGCGCGCCGCCCGGCTTTTGCCCGAGCAGGCCGACTTCCGCGCCTGGAAGGACAGCGTCCTCTCCGCCTATCAGGCGATGGAGACGACCGAGCAGGTCTGGTATCTGCCCGACGGGCGAACGCTGCGCGTCGTCATCAATCCCAATCCGCAGGGCGGCGTCACTTACCTCTTCGACGACGTCACCGAACGCTTCCATCTCGAATCGCGCTTTAATGCGCTGGCCCGCGTGCAAAGCGAGACGCTCGATACGCTGAAGGAAGGCGTTGCCGTTTTCGGCACGGACGGGCGGCTCAATTTCTTCAACCCGGCCTTCGCGCAGCTTCTCAAACTCGACCCGGCACAGCTCGGCGACAAGCCGCATATCGACCGGATCAGCACATCCTGCACGATCGTCGGCAAGGACGATGCCGCCTTTGCCGCGATCCGCAGTGTCGTCACCGGCCTCGACGATCAGCGCACAGGCTATGAGGGGCGGATCGCGTGTCAGGACGGCACCGTGCTCGACAGCACGGCGCAGCCGCTGCCGGACGGTGCGACCCTCTTGACCTTCACCGACGTGACGGCGAGCGTCAACGTCGAGCGGGCGCTGACCGAGCGCAACAAGGCGCTGATCGATGCGGAAAGATTACGCAACGATTTCGTCCATCATGTCTCGTATGAATTGCGTTCGCCGCTGACCAATATCACTGGCTTCATCGAATTGCTGGGCGATCCCGCCACCGGACCGCTCAACGCCAAGCAGAGACAATATGCTGGCTATGTCACGAGTTCGTCTTTGGCGCTCCTGGCTATCATCGACAATATTCTCGACCTCGCCTCGATCGACGCCGACGCGCTTGAGCTGAAGCCAGAAAAGGTCGACATCCGCGAAACCATCGATCTCGCGGCTGAAGGCGTGCAGGACCGGCTTGCTGAATCCTCAATCCATCTCAAGGTCGAAGCCTCGGATGATGTCGGCACCTTCGTTGCGGATGGCCAACGCATCCGCCAAATTCTGTTCAACCTGCTTTCCAACGCCATCGGCTTCTCGCAGCCGGGACAAACGGTCGTACTGTCGGCGCTGCGGCGAAACGATGAAATTATCCTCAAGGTCAGCGATCAGGGCCGCGGCATTCCGCCGGAAGTGATCGACGACGTGTTCAAGCGCTTCAAGACGGATAGCCTCGGCTCGAAACATCGCGGCGTTGGCCTCGGCCTGTCGATCGTGCGTGCGCTGGTCGAATTGCACGGCGGCCGGGTCGAGATCGAAACCGCGCCCAATCGGGGCACCACCATGGTCTGCATATTCCCCGGCCAGGCCACACGTTAGCCAAAGCTGCAGGAGACAAAGCGGGGGGTATCGCGGCCGCCGCGGGCGGCGAGGGTTGCATTTGCGATTAAGTTTCGCGTTGATGCGTCAATTGACTTGAGGAGTATCGTACAGATGGCGTCGAGCCTGTCGCGGCAAAAGTCCCATGCGACATGGCGGATCGCGCTTCCCGATGAGGCGCAGACCGCGACGCTCGCCATCCAGATCGCCCATTGGCTGAGGCCGGGCGATGTCGTGACCCTCAGCGGCGAACTCGGCGCCGGCAAGACGGCCTTCGCCCGCGCCCTGATCCGCAGCCTGACAGGTGACGCGGATATTGAAGTGCCAAGCCCGACCTTCACCTTGATGCAAATTTACGACGGGCTCGATTTCCCTATCGTTCATGCCGATCTTTATCGCATTCGCCATCCGGACGAACTGGAGGAGCTTGGCTGGGACGAGGCGGCGGAGGGCGCGCTCCTTCTTGTCGAATGGCCGGATCGTGCCGGTGAGCGGCTACCGCCGGACCGGCTGGATATTGCCCTGGTTCTGGACCCGACACAGGACGCCGGTTTCCGCAGCGCGACGCTGACCGGCTACGGCACATTCGCGGCGCGGCTCGACATCGCCCGCGCCGTGCACAATGTGCTCGCCGAATCCGGTTTTGCTGATGCCGAGCGACAGTTCATGCAGGGCGATGCTTCGACCCGCACGTACGAGCGGCTCGTGCGGGCCGACGGCGCCACCGCCGTGCTGATGATTTCGCCGCCGCGCCCGGACGGCCCCCCGATCCGCTTTGGCAAATCCTATGGCACGCTGGCCCATCTGGCGGAGAACATTCGCCCCTTCGTCGCGATCGACAAGGGCCTGCGCGCCGAAGGCTTCTCGGCGCCGGAGATCTATGCTGCCGATCTCGATGTGGGCGTTGCCGCCCTCGAGGACTTCGGCGGCGAGAGCGTCGTTAGCGATGGTGGGATCGTCACTGAGCGCTACGCCGAATCCGTCGCGCTTCTGGCACGGCTGCATCAGATGAATTTGCCGGAGAGCCTGCCCGTCGACGGATCGAAAGACTACGCTATTCCGCCTTATGATCTCGATGCGCTTTCGGTTGAAATCGAGTTGCTTCTCGATTGGTATGCGCCGCATATCGCCAAGGCCTCACTGACCTCGGGCGCCAAGGCAAGCTTCGTCAATCTATGGCGGCATACGCTGCGCGATATCGTCGCCGGGCCGCGGACCTGGACGCTGCGCGATTTTCACTCTCCCAACATCCTCTGGCTCGCCGAGCGGCAGGGCAGCGCGAGAGTCGGCCTGATCGATTTTCAGGATTGCGTGCTGGGCCATCCGGCCTATGACGTCGTCTCGCTGCTCCAGGATGCGCGGGTGAGCGTGCCGCCGGAGGTGGAACTGAAGCTCCTCGGCCATTATGCGCAATTGCGCCGTATCGCCGACGCCGGCTTCGATATGGCCGGATTTGCCCGCGCCTATGCGGTTCTTGGGGCCCAGCGGGCGACGAAAATCCTTGGCATTTTCGCGCGTCTCGATAAGCGCGACCACAAACCGCACTATCTGGCCCATCTGCCCCGTGTAGAGGAAAATTTAGCCAAGGATCTCGCGCATCCCTTGTTGTCCGGTCTCAAGGGCTGGTATGAGACCCACCTGCCGCGCCTCTTCAACCGGGGCGCGTAGCGCGTTTTCCGATCGCCCGGCCCGGCGTAAGTTTAGTTTAGTTTGTGCAGGTCGTCGCCTTGCCCACAAAGTCTTCAATGCCGGATAAGGCGATGGTTTTTGCGGCGGGCCGCGGCATGCGGATGCGGCCGCTGACGGAGACGATCCCGAAGCCGCTCATCAAGGTCGGCGGCAAGCCGATGATCGACCATCTTCTCGATCGTTTTGCGCTCGCCGGAGTCGGCACGGCGGTCGTCAACGTGCATCATCTGGCCGATCAGATCGAAGCGCATCTCGCCAATCACAGCGCGCCCAGGATCGTCATTTCCGACGAGCGCGATCTGCTGCTCGATCAGGGCGGCGCGATCAAAAAGGCGCTGCCTGTTCTCGGCGATGCGCCATTCTTTCTCTGCAATACCGATGCTTTCTGGGTCGAAGGCGCCAAACCCAATCTCGACCGCCTCGCCGCGGCGTGGGATCCGGACAAGATGGACGTGCTTTTGCTCGTCGCCGCGACGCCGACAAGCTCCGGCGTCGATTGGCCCGGCGACTTCACCATGGACGGGTTCGGCCGCCTGACAAAGCGCGAGGAGAGGCGCGTCGCGCCTTTCGTCTATACCGGCATCGGCATCATCAAGCCCGAGTTGTTTGCCCGTGCGCCGGAAGGCCCGTTTCGCCTACTGCCCTATTTCCTCGCCGCCGCCGAGAAAGGACGTCTGCACGGCCTGCGGCTTGACGGCATCTGGCTGCATGTCGGCACGCCCGCGGCTATCGACGACGCCGAGCGGCTGATCGCGCGTTCGGTGCTTTAGGGCTTCGGCCCTCCGGCCGCCGCCGGCGACACCGGCCCGGAATTTCCGCTTCAGCCACCGCGCCGATTCGAAAAGGCGGGGATTTCGCTTCAGTGCTCGCTTGAGTCTCGACCCCTCGGCGCGAAGCACGGCGAACAGGCGTCCGCGCAGGCGCAGCGGCACGAAAACGTCGAAAAGCGCGATCCTGCGGTCGCAATATTGCAGCTTGTAGCGCTCCTCCCCCGGCCCTGAGTCGAATTGCTCGACTCCCTTCTGGCATTGCAACGCAATGAGCTTGTTGATGAGCAGAACGCCGGGACTCGTGCGCACGATCTCGGGATCGGTGTCGATGGAATTGACCGCGAAGCTGAAACAGCCAGCATGCGTGGCGCCGGCAATGGTGGCGACGATGCGGTCGCCAGCCGTGAGCGCGTAGAATTCGACCGCTGCGGGCGCCGCTGTTGGGCGACCGAGCCGCCGCCAGAACGCTTGCATCGCCGGATCGGAAAAGTCCGCATCGATGTCGTGTGCACGAAAGCGGACGGTTCTTTGCGCGAAAAACGCCGCGAGGATGGCGTCGGCCCGCGCCGGAGTATCATTGCTGATCAATTCGACAGGGCCGAGCAATTCCGCGAGCCGCGCTTCCTTCACGCGCAATTGCCGGCGCGCGTTACCGGACAATTTCGATTCGAGAAGCCTCCCGCTGTCTGATTCCAGCCGCGTTGCCAAGACAACATGCGGGCTCGGCCGATGCGGCAAAAGCGCGAGCGGATTGGAAAATCCCAGCCATTCGAAAGGCTGATCGCGCAAAGCGAACACGTCCGGCGCAGCTGCGCCGAGCTTCGCAGCCGCGTCACGCAGCACGGCGTCGATATCCGCGCGCGTCCAGACGACACCCGGCCGGCAGAGCGGCATATCGAAATTCGTCGCCTTCTCACCGAGAAAGCGTCCGATTCGCAGGGGGCCGGCCGTCTTGATGCCGAGACACAGCAGCAGCACCGGACGGCCGTCGCGATCTTTCGCGGCAACGAACAGCGGCGCGATCTTCTGCGCCGTACCCAGGGTTTCGAGCCAGGCGATGAGAAAGGCGCGCGTCTGGTAGATCGAAACCGGCGCCGCGGCTTCGAGCTCCTCCCAGATGTCGCGCACCGCAGCCACGTCGTGAAAAACTTCGACGGCGGCAAATGGCCGATTGCCGATCGCTGCAGAGTCCATTTGGCACAGGGCGGTTTCGGTGATCCCGTTGGATTATCCGATGACACGCATTGTAACGGAAAATCAACAAGCCGCGAAATCGCCCGGCCGCCGCGTTCGCGCGGGCCGCGCTCAGCGCCGCACAGCCTCGTCGACCCAGGATAGATAGCCGGCAAACCCCGCTGCGACGGGCAGCGCGATAATTTCCGGCGTCTCATAGTCGTGCAGCGCGAGGATTCGCTCCTCAACCGTAATGTAATCCGCGTTCTTGATCTTGATGAGCAGAAGCACTTCCTGCGCCGTCTCGATCTCGCCCTTCCAGCGATAGGTGCTTTCGACAGGCAGCTTCTGCACACAGGCGGCAAGCCGTTCGCTGACCAGCGTCTCGGCGATCTTGCCCGCGGCCGCGACGCCGCACGCCGTCAGGACGACGGCATAATCATCCGGCTTCGCCGTCACGAATAGGCCATGCGCAGGTCGAGCGTGCTCTGCTTGCCGATGTGGTGATGAAGTCTCGTCAAGCCAGTGCTTGGCGGCCTTACGGCCATATTCGAAGAAATTGGTGATGAGCTGCCAGCTCGCATCGAGTTTCGTCGCGGCGTCATAGGGACTGAGCAGACCGCAGCCGTCGATGCGATGGACGAGCGGCCGGACATAATCGTCCGCCGAAAGCTTGCCGTCGTCGATCAGCCGGTTGACGAAGTCGATGGCGCGCAATTCGCCCATCAGCGCGCCGTTGAAGGTGATCTCGTTGAGCCGGTCCTGGATGTCGCGCGCGGCTGCGGGCACTTCGATGCCGCTCGATCGGATTGATCTGGACGATCGACGATGTCCGGCGCAGCCGGTCTCGTAGAACAGCGGAAACAGCGCCGGATTGCCCATATAGCCGCCATCCCAATAGGGCACGCCGTCGATCTCGACCGCCTGGAACAGGAACGGCAGACAGGCCGAGGCCATGACGTGATCGGCGGTCAGTTCGTGACGCTCGAACACCGCGATCTTGCCCGTTATGGACATTGGTCGCGGCAGACGAAGAGCTTCAGCTCCTCGCAGGCGCGCACCTTCTCGAAATCGATGCGTCTTGACGAGATGGTCGCGCAGCGGATTGACGTTGAGCGGATTGAAGTCGTAGGGGCTGGCGAAATGGGTGAGGAAATCCGTCCACCAATCGGCGAGAACTGGCCTGCCGAGCGGCCAGTCCCGAAAAAACAGATCGAAGAATTTCTGCTGCGCCGGCGTGAAAGCGCCTTTCCGTCGCTGATCGAGCGCCAGAAGCGTTGGCGAGCGCTTCGCGCGCGCCCTCACGGCCGTCCTCGAGATAGCCCTCGGCAAGGACGACGGCATTCATCGCGCCGGCGCTGGTGCCGGTGATCGCCTCGATGTCGAGCCGGCCGTCCTCGAGCAGATAGTCGAGCACGCCCCAGGTGAAGGCGCCGTGCGAGCCGCCGCCCTGCAGCGCGAGATTGACTTCTTCTGCCGGTCCAGTCGATCTGCGCGGCTCGCTCATGCGCCTCCGCGCCGCTCGTCCGCGGTTCATTCGGCCGTCCAGCCGCCGTCGATCGAGAGATTGGCGCCGGTGATCTGCTCGGCCGCATCCGACGTCAGGAAGACCGCGAGCGCCGCGACCTGTCGACGGTGACGAATTCCTTGGTCGGCTGCGCCGGCGAGCAGCACGTCGTTGATGACCTGTTCGCGGGTCAGGTTGCGCGCCTTCATCGTGTCGGGGATCTGCTTTTCGACGAGCGGCGTCCAGACATAGCCGGGCGAGATGCAGTTGACGGTGACGCCGAACGTGGCGAGCTCCAGCGCCGCGGTCTTGGTCAGCCCGTCGATGCCGTGCTTGGCGCTGACATAGGCCGATTTGAACGGCGAGGCGACCTTCGAATGGGCCGAGGCGGTGGAGATGATGCGGCCCCATTTGCGCGCCTTCATGCCGGGGATCGCGGCGGCGATCGCGTGGAAGGCGGCGGAGAGATTGATGCGCGATGATCATGTCCCAAAGCTCCGATCGGAAATTCCTCGATCGGCGCGACATGCTGGATGCCGGCGTTGTTGACGAGAATATCGACACTGCCGAAGCTCTTTTCGGCTTCGCTTACCATGGCGCGGATCTCGTCGGGCTTGGTCATGTCGGCCGGCGAATAGACGCCTTTGACGCCGAAATCCTTCTCGATGCTTGCGCGCTCGGTCTCGATCGCCGCGGCGTCGCCGAAGCCGTTGATGATGACATTGGCGCCTTCTTTGGCGAAGGCGCGGGCGATGGCGAGCCCGATGCCGCTGGTCGAGCCGGTGACGATGGCGTTGCGTGTCTTGAGCGTCATACATAACTCCATGAGGTCGGGCGCGATCGGCGCCTGTCGCGCAGCCGCACACATTAGGCCCGCCCGAAGGAGGCCGAAAGGTGACGGCTGTCGCCTTTGTGATCGCAGGCGGATATAATGGAAAAATGACTGCACACGCGCGTGCCGCAGCTGCGGCCGAAAAAAGCTCAGGCCGTCGCCGCCTTCCGCAGCACCATGGCCAATGCCGAGGATCTTTGCCGCCGCGAGGGGGCAAAGCTGACGCCCGGCGCGCCGGCGGGTGCTCGAAATTCTGGCCGAGGAAGGGCGCCCGCTCGGCGCCTACGACATTATCGAGAAGATCGCGGTGGCCGACCGGCAAGCGCCCGGCCCCGATCTCCATCTATCGGGCGCTCGATTTTCTGCTCGAGAACGGCCTCGTCCACCGGCTCGCCTCGCGCAACGCCTTTCTCGCCTGCGCCCACGGCCACAAGCATGAGGAGCCGGTGGTTTTCCTCATCTGCGAGGCCTGCGCCTCGGTGACCGAGGCGACGTCCAAGGCGCTGCATCGTGAAATCGCCGTGCTCGGGACGCAGTCCGGCTTTGCGCCTCATAGTCAAGTATTGGAAATAACTGGACTTTGCCGCTTCTGCGGGGCCAAGGAGACCGCCGTTGGATGATTACCGGCAGCGGCAAAACGCTCCGGTCGCCGCTTGACGGCTGCGGCAATTTTAAGCACCACTCCCGTGATCTGCCGTCACGACGGGGTCACGTTAAGGCGCTGGGTAGATAATCGCGCCGTCGGCAGCAAACAGAGAAGGTTTTCATGTCCGAGACATTGACCGCAATCGATCCCGCCACCGTCCTCGCCAGCGGCCCGGCGCCGCGCCGTCGCTCGGTGGGCGTCAGGGTCGGCTCGGGCAAGGGCGCGGTCACGGTCGGCGGCGGCGGCCCGATCGTCGTCCAGTCGATGACCAATACCGACACCGCCGATGTCGACGCGACGGTCGCGCAGGTCGCCGCTCTCGCCCGCGCCGGCTCGGAGCTCGTGCGCATCACCGTCGATCGCGACGAGGCCGCCGCGGCCGTGCCGCATATCCGCGAAAAGCTCGACGCGGATGGGCGTCGACGTGCCGCTCATCGGCGATTTCCATTATATCGGCCACAAGCTGCTCGCCGATCATCCGGCCTGCGCCGAGGCGCTCGACGAAATATCGCATCAATCCCGGCAATGTCGGCTTCAAGGACAAGCGCGACACGCAGTTCGCCTCGATCGATCGAATGCGCGATCAAGCACGGCAAGGCGGTGCGGATCGGCGCCAACTGGGGCTCGCTCGATCAGGAGCTGCTGACCACGGCTGATGGACGAGAACGCCAATTCGCCGCGCCCGCTCGACGCCGGCGCGGTGATGCGCGAGGCGATGGTGCAATCGGCGCTGCTCTCGGCCGCGCGGGCCGAAGAGATCGGCCTCGCGCCGCGACCGCATCATCCTCTCGGCCAAAGTCTCCGCCGTGCAGGATCTGATCGCCGTCTACCGCATGCTCGCCGCGCGCAGCGATTACGCGCTGCACCTCGGCCTCACCGAGGCCGGCATGGGCTCGAAGGGCATCGTCGCCTCGTCCGCCGCGCTCGGCGTGCTGCTGCAGGAGGGCATCGGCGACACGATCCGCGTCTCGCTGACGCCGGAGCCCGGCGGCGACCGCACGCTCGAAGTCAAGGTCGGCGCAGGAAATCCTGCAGACCATGGGCTTTCGCACCTTCGTGCCGCTCGTCGCCGCCTGCCCCGGCTGCGGCCGCACGACCTCGACCGTGTTCCAGGAGCTGGCGCGCGACATCCAGGCCTATATCCGCGACGAAATGCCGAGCTGGAAGACGCGCTATCCGGGCGTCGAGACGCTCAACGTCGCGGTGATGGGCTGCATCGTCAACGGGCCGGGCGAATCCAAGCACGCCGATATCGGCATTTCGCTGCCCGGCACCGGCGAGACGCCGGCCGCGCCCGTCTTCATCGACGGCAAGAAGGCGTGACCTTGCGCGGCGAAGGCATCGCCGCCGAATTCAAGGTCATCGTGGAGGATTATATCGAGCGGCGCTTCGGCGGCGCCAAAGACGCGGCGGAGTGAGCTCCCCGCCGCGTTCCGCTAGAATTCGATCAAAAAGATTTGCACACTTTTTCCCAGATCACACTGTTCCGGCGCGCTTTTGATCCGGCGCATGGGCGCCATCCCGGCGACGGAAGACTATATTAAGGGGCGGCGGAGACAGTGCCGCCTGAAGCGGCCGAACCGGCCGCATGGAGTTCCGCCGATGCGCATGGGCCTCGTTCCTTTCATTTTCGCCGGCGCTGTGACGCTTGCCTTTGGCCCCGCCGATGCCCAGACGGCAACGCGGCACCATCATCACGGCCAGTACGTCAGCCAGCATTACAGCCATTATCGCAATGTCGGCGGCATGTCGGTCGGGGTCATAGAGCCCGGCAAGGTCTATTCCAAGCACGGTCATTATCAGGAGCTTGTCGGCGACCCGCACGGCGGCCTCGGCTTCTATCCGCTGCCCTATCAATATCGTGTCGGCGCCTGGCGCTACCATATGCGCAACGCGCCGCCGCCATGGGCTGTGCCCCCGGTCATTGCTGCGGCACGTGATCAGGCTGTGCGCACCTGGGGTTGGGAGCTGGAGACGCCCGCCAATGCCTATTCCTACGGCGTCTATAATCCGGTCGATGGCGTCGGCACGCCGTTCTTCGCCGGCTATTATGGGCCGGCCGGCGATGACGATGATGACGATTCCGGCTTCCCCTTCGGCCATCCCTATCCGCCGCGCTAGGCCGATAATCTAGCCTACCAAGCCTGCCGCGATATTGACCGTCAGCGCCAGAACGGCGCTGTTGAAGAAGAACGCCAGGATGCAGTGGAGCGTCGCCGTGCGCCGGATCATCCGCGACGTGATATTGACGTCGGCAGTGGCGCAGGCGACGCCGATCACAAAAGAAAAATAGAAAAAGTCGAAATAATCCGGTGTCTCGTCGCCCGGGAAGTGCAGCCCGCTATGCGACTTGGCCGCGGGCGAGCTTTTCAATTCGCGTTCGGAAAAGCATTCGCTGGCGTAATGCAGCGCGAACATCACATGGATGAAGGCCCAGGCGCTGGTCACGGTCGCGGCAGCGAGTCCGAGATGAAACGCACGCTGCAGTCCATGCACGTCCTTCACCAGCAGCAATTGATAGAAAATAGCACCGAAGGCCGCCGCGGCGGCGACGACGGTGAAGACCAATATAGTGAAGCGGCCGTCGTCCTGCTGCGCCGCGCGGCGCGACATGGAGCTCTGATCGGATGAGATCACCATCGCCGCGACGGTGATGAAATAGAGGAATATCGCAAAATTCCAGCTGATGAGAGCGCGTGTAATGACGCGCCAGTCATGCGGCAGCAGCAGCCCGGCCAATATCCCGAGCCCAAGGCATATGAACAGGCGCGGGCGCGCCCGTACGATCCGGACCGGCAGCGTGATGCGGCGGCGGCGTGGAGGAGCGTCCTGAGGAGTGGGCGCTTCGGTCAATTCTTCCGCGCGACGGCAAAACGCGCCGCCTCCTTCAGGATCGCGGCTTTGTCATCCGGGAAGGACGCGAGTGCGGCGATGGCCTCCTGCGCCAGCGCATCGCGGCGCTTGCGGGCAGCCTTGAGGCCGAGCGCGGCGACAAGCGTCGCCTTGTTGCGGCCGGCATCCTTGCCGGCGCGCTTGCCGAGCGCTTCTTCGTCGGCTTCGACATCGAGAATATCGTCGGCGACCTGAAACGCCGCGCCGAGCGCCTTGCCATAATGCGACAGCGCCGCTGTCGCCTTGGCGTCGGCACGCCCGAAGATCGCCCCGGCTTCCACCGCATAATGCAGCAGAGCGCCCGTCTTCATCGATTGCAGGCGGATCACGTCTTCCGCCGAATGCGGCTCGGTCGATGTCTCGGCTTCAAGGTCGAGCACCTGGCCGCCGACCATGTTGCCGATGCCAGCCGCGCGGGCGAGCGCCAGCACCAGCGCGGCGCGGATGGCGGGATCGGCGTCGGTCGCCGGATCGGCGGTGACATCGAAGGCATAGGTCAGCAGCGCATCGCCGACGAGAATCGCGGTCGCCTCGTCATAAGCCTTGTGCGTGGTCGGGCGGCCGCGGCGCAGGTCGTCATTATCGAGGGCGGGCAGATCGTCATGCACCAGCGAATAGCAATGGATCATTTCCAGAGCCGCGCCGGCGCGCCAGACACCCTCGTTCTCGATCCCGAAGAGCCGCGCCGTCTCGACCAGCAGGAATGGCCGCAGCCGCTTGCCGCCGCCGAGGCTCGCATAGCGCATGGCGCCAAGGAAGGCGGCGGGCCGGAACGTCTCCCCCGGCAACGCCTTTTCGGACAAGAGCTGGTCCAGCATCCGCTCGGTGGCATCGGCGACGTAAGACAATCGCGCTTGAAATTCCTGTGCCACCGCGTCCGTCATATCATCCCTGCCTCTGAGCCAATTGCGCCGTTCCGCTTGCCCCATTGCGGAAGATCGGTCAAGGCTCGCCGATGGTGAGAAATCCGCGTCTTTTTCAGGCCGCTGGAGCGGTCGTGCGCTGGGGCGCGCGGCTGATTTTGCTGCTTCTTCTGGTCTTTGCCGGGCTCGTCATCGCCTATCGGTTCGTCAATCCGGTCTCGACCCTGGTGCTCGGGCGGATGCTCCTGCATGAGAGGGTCGATCAGAAATGGGTGCCGCTGTCCGGCATGTCGGAAGCTTTGCGGGCCGCCGTCGTCACCTCGGAGGACGCGCATTTCTGCCGTCACCACGGCGTCGATTGGGGCGCGATGCGCGAGGTCATCGACGATGACGGCATCGGCGGCGCGTCTCGCGGCGCCTCGACGATCACCATGCAGGTTGCCAAGAACCTCTTTCTCTGGCCTGGCCGCTCCTACATTCGCAAGGCGCTGGAAATCCCGCATCGCCCTGGTTCTCGATTTTGTCTGGCCGAAGCGCCGCATTCTGGAAATCTACCTCAACATCGCCGAATGGGGCGACGACGGCCTTTTCGGCGCCGAGGCCGCAGCCAATTTCTACTTTCACGCGCCTGCCGCCGCGCTCTCCCTACATCAGGCGGCGCTGCTCGCCGCTGTCCTGCCCGATCCGCATCGCCGCAAGGTGCTGAAGCCGAACCGGCACGTCGCGATCCATGCCCGCATCGTCGAGGCGCGCGTCAAATCCGGTCAGACCAACCTCGCGTGCGTGAGGTGACGGCATTGCCTCAACCCCATGAATATATTAGATTATAAGTAGAGATTGGGGACCGCGCCCAGCGCCGGCGATTTTGGGGATAGCCAAAACGCCCGTTTGTGTGTATCAGCCCTTCAACCCATTCGCCGGCAGCTTGCCGGCCTTATTATTTCTGGAGCTGACAATGGCCGTTCCGAAGCGGAAAACCTCCCCGATGAAGCGCGGCTTCCGCCGCTCGGCGGATGCCCTCAAGGCGCCGACCTATGTCGAGGACAAGAATTCGGGCGAACTGCGCCGTCCGCACCACATCGACTTGAAGAGCGGCATGTATCGCGGCCGCCAAGTCCTGACGCCGAAGACGTCGGAAGAATAAGCCGCAAACGATGCCGACGGTCAGACCATGATCTGGCCGCCATTGATGGTCAGCGTCGCGCCGGTGATGAAGCCGGCCTCATCCGCCACGAGGAAGAGCACGCCGCGCGCGATCTCCTCGACTTCGCCGAGCCGGCCGACCGGAATCTGCGGCAGGATGGTCTTTTCCAGAACATCCTTCGGCACCGCCTGAACCATTTCTGTCCCGATGTAGCCTGGCGCGATGACGTTCACAGTGATGCCTTTCTTGGCATTTTCCTGCGCCAGCGACTTGGTGAAGCCGATATCGCCCGCCTTCGAGGCCGCGTAATTCGACTGCCCCATCTGGCCCTTCTGTCCATTGATCGAGGAAATGTTGACGATGCGGCCGAAGCCGCGCTCGCGCATGCCCTCGATCACCGGCCGGGTCATGTTGAACAGCGAATTGAGATTGGTGTTGATGACTGCATACCATTGCTCGGGCTTCATTTTATGAAGCATCGCATCCTTGGTGATGCCGGCATTGTTGACGAGGATTTCGACGGGCCCGAGATCGCTCGTCACTTTGGCGAGGCCGGCGGCGCAGGCTTCGTAATCCGACACGTCCCACTTATAAACCGGAATGCCGGTCTCGCTTTTGAACTTGGCCGCCGCCTCGTCATTGCCATGATAAACGGCCGCGACGCGATAACCCGCCTTCGCCAGCGCCTTGCCGATGGCCGCGCCGATGCCGCGCGTGCCACCACTTACCACCGCCACGCGTGCCATGTGCTTCCTTCCCTGATCGACGCCACTGAGCCGGGCGCTCTTATGAAGCCGTTTTGTGAGAATTTTTTAGCTGCTCTTCGCACGCCTGAACATTCTGCTTTAGGCCACACGTGACATTGATCGAAAGCAAGATTACCCGCCCGCTCAGCGCTCGACAGCGAGAGCAATCCCCATGCCGCCGCCGATGCACAGGGTCGCGAGACCCTTGTGCGCACCGCGCCGTTGCAATTCATGGAGCAAGGTGACGAGAATGCGCGCGCCCGAAGCACCGATCGGATGACCGATGGCGATGGCGCCGCCATTGACGTTGACGATCGCCGGGTCCCAACCGAGATCCTTGTTCACCGCAAGAGCCTGCGCGGCGAAAGCCTCGTTGGCCTCGACGAGGTCGAGATCCTTCACCTTCCAGCCGGCTTTTTCGAGCGCCTTGCGGGTCGCCGGAATCGGGCCCGAGCCCATCAGTGCCGGATCGACCCCGGCCGTGGCCCAGGAAGCGATACGCGCCAGCGGCGTTAAGCCACGCGCGCGCGCCTCGTCCGCCGTCATGATGACCAGCGCCGCCGCGCCGTCGTTGATGCCCGAGGCATTGCCCGCGGTCACCGTGCCGTCCTTCTGGAAGGCCGGCTTCAATTTCGTCGAGTCCCTCGAGCGTCGTGCCGGCGCGGATATATTCGTCGCTGTCGACGACAATATCGCCCTTGCGCGTCGAGACGGTGAAGGGCGTGATTTCGTCGGCGAACTTTCCGGCCTTCTGCGCCGCCTCGGCCTTGTTCTGAGAGCCGAGCGCGAACTTGTCCTGCTCCTCACGGCTGATCTGCCATTTGGCGGCGACGTTTTCTGCGGTGATGCCCATGTGGTAATTGTTGAAGACGTCGGTGAGCCCGTCCTTGATCATCGAATCGATGAACTTGACGTCGCCCATCTTCGTGCCGTTGCGCAGATGCGCGACATGCTGAGACTGCGACATGCTTTCCTGACCGCCGGCAACAATGACCTTGGCGTCCTCATTGGCGATCTGTTGCAAGCCGAGGGCAACCGCCCGCAGACCCGAACCGCACACCTGATTGAGGCCCCAGGCGGTCTTCTCCTTTGGCACTCCGGCCTTGATCGCCGCCTGCCGGGCCGGGTTCTGCCCCTCGCCGGCCGACAGCACCTGCCCGAGGATCACTTCATCGACCTCATCCGGCGAAACCTTGGCACGCTGCAGTGCAGCAGTAATCGCGGCCGCGCCAAGCTCATGCGCCGGAATATTTGCAAAAGCGCCGTTAAAAGCTCCGACAGCGGTCCGCGCCGCTCCGACGATGACGATCTCGCGCGACATAGCTAACTCCCATCGGGCAATGCTTCGCCCTCGCTGACACGCCGGGCTCTCCGCGTGTAAACCATTCTCTGCATTTCCGGGTTGGAGCCGTCAAGAAAATCTCCCATCATCCTTTCGGCCAATGAGAATTTCGTTTTCGCAAGGCAATAAAACGCTTATGGTTGCAGAGCGCGGCGGTTGCGGACGTGGTTTGACGTTGATCTCTTTATTGAGGGGTGGTTATCCGAATGGCTAACGACAAGCAGCCCACCACGATCAAGAAATATGCGAATCGTCGCCTCTACAACACAGGCACCAGCGCCTATGTGACGCTCGAAGACCTCGCCGAGATGGTCAAACGGGGTGAGGATTTCGTGGTCTACGACGCCAAGACCGGCGAAGAGATCACCCGCTCGGTCTTGACTCAGATCATCTTCGAGCAAGAGGGCAAGAACGGCCAAAGCCTGCTGCCCATCGCCTTCCTGCGCCAGCTCATCCGCTTCTATGGCGACAGTATTCAGATGCTGGTGCCGAGCTATCTCGAATTCACGATCGACAAGCTGACCAACGATCAGCATAAGTTTCGCGAGCAATTCGATACCGCGCTCGGCGTCTCGCCGCTGACCGCGCCGACGCGCCAGATGTTCGGTTCGCTCGAGGAACAGACACGCAAGAACATGGCGCTCTTCAGTCAGGCTTTGACGATGTTCTCGCCGTTCGGCGGCGCAAAGCCCGCAACCGGCGCGGAGCCGCCGGCGGCCGAAGGCGGCGCCAAGCCCGATCTCGACGAGATGAAGCGCCAGCTCGATGAGTTGCAGCAGCGGTTGGAAAAACTCACGCCCAAGGAATAACGCGACGTAAGGCTCAGATCGCCGCGGCGAGCTTGGAGAACGGGTGCAGCGCGACTTGCGGCGCCCCCAGGAAATAGCCCTGCAGGTAATCGATACCCCATTCGGCCAGCAGTGCAGCCGATTGCGCATCCTCCACCCATTCCGCAACGGTCGGAATTTCGAGGTGGCGAGCAAGGTCGATCAGCGTGCGGACGAAAAAGCGGTCGTCCTCCGATGTCGCCAAGTTCTGCACGAAGGCGCCGTCGATCTTCAGAAAGTCGAGCGGCAATTGGCGCAAGTTGCGGAACGAGGTGTGGCCCGAGCCGAAATCGTCCATCGCGACTTGCGCGCCGCACCCCTTGATCAGGGCGATGATCTTGCGCGTCGCCTCAAGGTCGCGCACCGCACAGGTCTCGGTGATTTCGACGATCAATCGCTGCGCCGCCGATTTGTGACGGGCGCTCAGCGCCATTAGCCGTTCTGTCCACTCCTTCCCTTGGAGGGTTTGCCCCGAGACATTGACCGCGAGGCGCAGCGCCGGGACACTCTCGAGTTCAGCGAAAGTGAGATCGAGCATGCGCTGGTCGATGAGGTGGATGAGGCCGGCCTCCTCCGCTGTGGGAATGATCGCTCCCGGCGGAATGAGGCTGCCGTCCTCGCGATCGAGGCGCGCCAGAACCTCGTAAAATCGGACTCCGCCTGTCCTCGCGTCGACAACCGGCTGGAGCGCGAGAAGAAGCCGCGACTGGTTGAGCGCGTCGATGATCTGTTGCGATATGCCGAGGCTTCGCGGCGCCGCTTCGGAGACGCGAAGCTGAGGCGCAGGCTGCGGATCGACGGCCCGGGTCGCTTCCAGCGCCCGCTCAGCGGCGCGCAACACGGCCGCTCCGGAGCTTTCGTCCTGCGCGATCTCCATCCCAGCGATGCGGATCGCGGCCGTGATCGGGCCTTTGGTGGTCTCGATTGGCGCCGAATTGAACGCCGCCTCGATCCGCCGCGCCGCGATCTTCATCTGCTCGGCATCGCAAGACTCGAGCAAGACAGCAAAAACATTGCCGGAATAACGGGCAAAGAGCTCCCGGCCGCGTAAGTTGCGGCGCAGTCGTGCCGCCACCGCGGCGATGAATTCATCCCCGAGATCATAACCATAATCTTCGTTGAGGCGCACAAGCTCATCAACGGCGACCAGCAGAATCGCACGAGCGCGACCCTCCTGGCCGTGATCGGCCAGAATTTCCGAAAGCCGGACGACGAAATGGCCGCGGCTCACCGCCCCGGTCAAGGTATCCCAGCGCGCTTGCATCAGCGCCTTGCCTTCGATCTCATCCCGGTCGGCCATGACCCGCACAAGCCCATGCGCATGGGCGGGGCGGCCATCGGCGCCGGCGAACCAGCGCCCCACGTCCTCGATCCAGACGGTCGGCATCTGGCCCCGGCCGAGCGCCTTGCTCCTGAGGCCATAAATGACGTGAAAAGGAACGCCGCGGCCGGAGTCGCGCTCCGTCGATCCGATGATCGCGGCAAAACGCGAACCACCACTCTCCGGCGACAGGAATTCGGCATAGGCTTGGCCGGTCCGCGCCTTGGCGAATTCGGCAAATTCGGCGATATCCGCGGTGTTCGGCCCGAAGACCAGGCTATCCGAGACAATATCCCAATCGTAAACGGCCTTGCCGATGCGGGTTAGAAGCGTACGTGGGTCCGCTTCCGATGCCGCCTGCGTTGTTTCCGGCTTGATTTCGTCGGCCATCACAATCTTTCCCCGGCTTCCCGCCCGTGTCGCGAGAAGCAACTTATTCGCGTGGCGTTAACGAGAGGTGCAACCCAGTGCAGAGAGCGCGGGAAAAGGCGCCTTTCAGGCGCGATTTTTAGCTTCCCGCAGCGCCGCAAAGGCCTCGGCGGGGGGCGCATTTCTCAACCCGAGGCTTTGCTGTATGGCTGGCTCGCCGACGCGCAGGAAGGGATTGGTGGCCCGTTCGAGGCCGAGCGACGTCGGCAGGGTCAGCCGACCTTCGGCGCGTTCTGCCGCGACGGCCTCGGCGCGGCGGCGCAGCGCCACATTGTCCGGATCGACGCTGAGCGCGAACCGGGCATTGGCGAGCGTATATTCGTGCCCGCAATAAATCTGCGTGTCGTCCGGCAGCGATGCTAGCTTCAGCAGGGACTGGTAGAGCACTGCGGGCGGGGCCTCGAACGCACGTCCGCACCCCATCGCAAACAGGGTATCGCCCGCGAACAAGAGCTTATCCTGAGGGAACCAATAGGCGATGTGGCCGAGCGTATGGCCCGGCACCCCCAGCACCTTGGCCTCATGCGTGCCGATCATCACACTGTCGCCGCTGGACAATTCCTGATCGAGCGTGCCGATCTTGTCGGCCTCGAGCGCCGGGCCGCTGACGCGCACATCGGGAAAAGCGGCCTTGAGCGCCGGCACGCCCTGGACATGATCGGCGTGATGATGGGTCAGCAGAATGTCGGAAAGCGCCCAGCCCCGCGCTTCGAGCGCGGCGAGGATCGGCGCCGCATCCGGGGCGTCAACCACGGCCGTGGCGCCGGTCGCCGGATCATGGATCAGAACCCCGAGATTGTCGCTGAGACAGAGGAATTGTTCGATTTCGAGAGCCATGGAACCTGCTTTTTAACCACGCCCCGCCGTAGCGGTGGAGGCGGAGCCAACTTATAGCGCGAAAAGGGCTTTCCGCGAGCCGCGCCGGTATGCGAGGAAGGCGCCATGACGCTCGATGTCGTCGATCTGCGCAGCTTCTATGATTTCCCCCTGGGGCGGGCAACGCAGCGCTTTGTCGGCGAGGTGGTTCGCGCCCGTTTCGCAAGTTGCATCGGCCAATCGATCCTCGGGATCGGCTATGCCGCGCCCTATCTCGAAATGTTCCGCGGCGATGCCCTGCGGCTGCTCGCCTTCATGCCGGCGGAGCAAGGCGTGGTGAACTGGCCTATCCCCGGCCCTTCCGCCTCGGCGCTGATCGAAACCGGCATGATGCCCCTGCCGGATTCCTGCATCGATCGGGTGCTCGTCGTCCATGCGCTCGAAATCGCCGAGCATCCGCGCGATCTGTTGGCGGAGATCTGGCGCATTCTGACACCGGGCGGCCGGATGCTGGCCTTCGCGCCGCGCCGCGCGGGCCTATGGGCGCAGCTCGACACGACGCCCTTCGGCAACGGTCAGCCCTATTCGCGCAGCCAGTTGCGCGACCTGATGCGCGATGCCTTGTTCTCGCCGACACATTGGGGCGAGGCGCTGTATTTCGCACCTTTCGAAGGCAGGCTCGTCCTGCGCTCGGCCCCGTTATTCGAGAAGATCGGCGCCAAACTCGCTTTGCCAGGCGCTGGCGTGCTCTTCGTCGAAGCCGAGAAGCAGCTCTACCGCCCCGTCGGCCTGCGCCGTGCCGCGCCCGCCTTGCAGCCCTTGCCGCGCGTACTCGGCACCCGCCCCGCCGGTATTGCTCCCGGCTAGCGCCGGCCGGCGGGCGGCTGCGGCGGTTTGAGGCCGAAAGATTTCGCCAGAAACAACGCACCGTGCAGCAGGCCGCCGCCATCGATCCCATGGCCAACCCCCGGCGCCAGATGCCATTGCACCGGAATGCCGGCTTCGGCCAATTGCTCCGCCGCGACGAACATGGCCTCGACCGGGATCACCTCGTCCTGATCGCCATGCGCCAGCAGGATCGGCGGCGGCGAATCCTTGGCCTTCGCCGTGGCCAGATGTTCGGGGCCGACAAGAAGACCCGAATAACCGAGGATGGCCGCCGGGGCGCGTGCGCGGCGCAGGCCCGCGTGCAGCGCTAGCATTGTGCCCTGGCTGAAGCCGACGAGTGCCAGCCGGTCATCCCCAAGCCCGTAACGCGCCAGTTCCGCGTCGAGAAAGGCGTCGAGCGCCGGCTGGACGCCGTTGACGCCGGGCCAAAGCTCCTTTTCGTCGCGCATCGTCAGCGCGAACCATTGGCGCCCGACCGGCGCCTGCGCGCAGGGCTCCGGTGCGTTCGGCGCGACGAAGGCCGTATCGGGCAGAAAGCTTTGCCATTGCTGGCCGATGGCAATCAGATCGCCGCCATCGGCGCCATAGCCGTGCAGGAAGACGACAAGCTGTTTCGCCCTGCCATTGGGCGCGAGGCGGGGACCGTCGAGGGCGGCAGCCATCCAGAATTCCAGTTGAGCCGAGAGAGGGCCGCGCTCTTCTGCAGAAAAGCCCTGCCGATGGCAAGCCTCGGCGCATCAAGTCTTGCCCGGGCATGTTGTGACCCCATTTTTGTTCTAGGGCCTGTCATGCTGGTGGTGTACCAGCTGGCACCATGCCGCCGCAGCGATGAGTCCCGCCGGCCGATGACACGATCCTATATCTCGCGCGCCTTCCGTTTCGCCCCCTCGCCGAATGGCTATCTGCATCTCGGCCACGGCTTCTCGGCGTTGCTCAACCACGAGATGGCCCTCGGGACGGGCGGCAAGCTCTTGCTGCGGATCGAGGATATCGACCTCGAACGCTGCCGGCCGGAGTTCGAACAGGCGATCTACGAGGATCTCGCCTGGCTCGGCCTGAAATGGGAACAGCCGGTGCGGCGGCAGTCGGAACATTTCGACGCCTATCGTGAAGCCCTGGCGAGCCTGGAGAAGCGCGGCCTCGTCTACCCATGCTTCTGCTCGCGCGCCGATGTCGTGACGGCAACCTCGGAGCGGGCCGATTGGCCGCGCGATCCGGACGATTCGCCGCTCTATCCCGGCACTTGCCGCCATCTCTCCCGCGCGGAGCGCCAGCGGCGCCTCGATGCCGGCCAACCCGCCGCGTGGCGGCTCGACATAGCGCGCGCGCTGAAAGAGCTGCACCGGCCCATCGACTGGCGCGAATATGGCGGCGGGAGCGAGCCGCGCCTCGTCACGGCCCAGCCTGCCCTCTGGGGCGATACGATTCTCTCGCGCAAGGATGTGCCTGCCAGCTATCACATCGCCGTCGTTGTCGACGACGCGCTGCAGGGTGTGACGGATGTCGTGCGCGGCGAGGATCTTTTCATGGCGACGGGCCTGCACCGCCTGCTGCAAATTCTGCTTGATCTGCCGGCGCCCGACTATCACCACCACGAGCTTCTGCGCGACGCCGCCGGCCGCAAACTCTCGAAGAGCCTGCGGGCGAAATCGCTGCGCACGCTGCGCCAGGAAGGGCTGACGCCGGTCAACATCAAAGCTCAACTGGGTCTCGACAAGCGCAGCTTTGCCTTTGTGCCTTAGAAAGTATCATTGCAAGCAATGGGCCTGGCTTTGGGCAGCCGAATGATAAACTCGGCAAGCAATCTGTTGCGCGTAAAGCGCGCAATCGAGATCCCCCTTGGATGTTCTGGATTGCTTCGTCGCTCGCGCGCCTCGAAACGATGAATCCCATCCCGCCGCGCGGTGATGCAGCTTCGGAAGTCGTCGTAAATTCGGAGGAATCGACGCCACGTCCGCGGGTTGCTATAGCAGCCGAAGCGCGGCACTGCCCGGCGACGCGAAAAATCGAAAGCCCACGATGACCTTCCACTACGCCCCGATCTTTACCGCAACCAAGGACGAGACGCCCTATCGCAAATTAACCGACGAGGGCGTGCGCGTGGAAAAATTCGGCACGCACGAAATGCTGATCGTCGAGCCGGAAGCACTGCGCCTGCTCGCCGAAGCGGCGATGATCGACATCAACCATCTGCTGCGCCCCGGCCATCTCGCGCAGCTCGCCAAAATCCTCGACGATCCGGAAGCGACCGCCAACGATAAATTCGTCGCTTATGATCTGTTGAAGAACGCCAATATCGCCGCCGGCGGCATCCTGCCCATGTGTCAGGACACCGGCACCGCCATCGTCATGGGCAAGAAAGGCCGTCTTGTCTTTACCGAGGGCGGCGACGAGGCCGCGCTCGCCGAAGGCATCTGGAACGCTTACGAGAAAAAGAATCTGCGCTATTCGCAGCTCGCGCCGCTGTCGATGTTCGAAGAAACAAACACGAAGACCAATCTACCGGCGCAGATCGACATCTTTAGCGAGGGCGAGGATTCCTACAAGTTCCTGTTCATGGCCAAGGGGCGGCGGCTCGGCCAACAAGACCTTTCTCTATCAGGGCACGCCTTCGCTGCTGACGCATGACCGGCTCGTCGAATTCCTGAAAGAAAAAATCCTGACGCTCGGCACCGCTGCCTGCCCGCCGTACCATCTCGCCATCGTCATCGGCGGCACCTCGGCGGAGTTGAATCTCAAAACCGTTAAACTCGCTTCGACGCGCTATTACGACACGCTGCCGGCTTCGGGCAACGCCGAGGCGCAGGCGTTCCGCGATCTCGAACTCGAAGCCGAGATTTTTGCGCTGACCCAGCAGCTTGGCGTCGGTGCGCAATTCGGTGGAAAATATTTCTGCCATGACGTGCGCGTCATCCGCCTGCCCCGCCACGGCGCTTCGCTGCCGATCGGTCTCGGCGTCTCGTGCTCCGCTGACCGACAGGCGCTCGGCAAGATCACCCGGGAGGGCGTGTTCCTCGAAGAACTCGAGCACGATCCTGCCAAATATCTGCCGGCGATGACGGAGGACGATGTCAGCGGCGATGTCGTCAAAATCGACCTGACGCGGCCGATGCCGGAAATTCTCGCGACGCTGACGCAATATCCAATCAAGACGCGGCTGTCGCTCAGCGGGCCGGTGATCGTCGCGCGCGACCTCGCGCATGCCAAACTGCGCGAACGTCTCGAAAGGGGCGAGCCGCTGCCGGATTATTTCAGGAACCATCCGATCTATTACGCCGGACCGGCAAAGACTCCCGCGGGCTATGCCTCCGGCGCTTTCGGGCCGACGACGGCGGGCCGTATGGATTCCTACGTCCATCATTTCCAGGAAGCCGGCGGCTCGATGGTGATGCTCGCCAAAGGCAACCGTTCCGCACAAGTGCGCGATGCGTGCGCGAGACACGGCGGCTTCTATCTTGGCTCGATCGGCGGCGCTGCCGCACAACTCGCACAGGACTGCATCACCAAGGTCGAAGTTCTCGCCTATCCAGAACTCGGCATGGAAGCGATCTGGCGGATCGAGGTAAAAGATTTTCCCGCTTTCATCGTCATCGACGACAAGGGGAATGATTTTTTCAAGGAACTTCACCTCGGCTGATGCATTGCCAGTCTATTCAAGGCATGTGTGGTGATGCACGGCATAGATGACGTAATCTCTCAAAGATAATGTATCCCGCATCCAACGCCGTGATTCGGCGGCGGGTCATTCGCTAGCCCTTGGGCTGGATCGGCGAGGCCGCAATGGCTCGTTTCGATTCAGCCTCCTCCAACATGGTGGGACAATGCTTCGTTCAAAGCTTTCACTCGTCGCGGCCGTACCCTTTATCGCCGGTACGCTCTCGATTTCGCAGCCTGTTCAAGCCCAGGATGCCGGCGACGTCGCGGCCGGGATTGTCGCTGGCATCGCCGGCGCCTTCGCCTTCGGCGGCCGCAATTATTGCTGGTACGACAACGGCTGGAACGGCCCTGGCTGGTACTGGTGCGGTTACGGCTACAATGATGGCTATGGTTGGGGCGGCGGTTACGGCTGGCGCGGCTGGCGCTGGCACGGCGGCCGTCCGCCGGGTTATCGGCCCGGCTGGCATGGCGGTCATGGCGGTGGTGGCTGGCACGGGGATCATGGCGGTGGTGGCTGGCATGGCGGCGACCACGGCCCGGGTGGCGGCGGTCGTCCGGGGGGCGGCGGTGGTCGTCCCGGTGGCGGCGGTCCCGGCGGCGGCGGTCCCGGTGGCGGCGGTCCCGGCGGCGGCGGTCCGGCGGCGGCGGTCATGGAGGTGGCGGTCATGGAGGTGGCGGTCATGGAGGTGGCGGCGGCCATGGTGGTGGTGGTCACGGCGGCGGCGGCCACGGCGGCGGTGGTGGCGGCGGGCACCCCTGAGCCCCCACATCAACCGCAAAAATTCGCGGCCGGGCTTTTGCCCGGCCGTATTCGTTAATAAGCGATTTTTGTGATTTCCAGCCGGTCGATGCCCTTTGGCGTGCGCACCTCGACCTCGTCGCCTTCCTCGGCCTTGAGCAGCGCCTTGGCGACGGGTGAAATCCAGGAAATCTCGTTGCGTTCCGAGCGGGCTTCGTCGATGCCGACGATGCGGACGGTCTTCTCCTCGCCCTCGCCGTTCAGATAGCTGACCGTAGCGCCGAAATAGACGCGGCTCTTGTCTTTTTGCTTGGCGGGATCGACCACTTCGGCGCTCTCGATGCGCTTCAAAAGAAAGCGCATCCGCCGGTCGATCTCCCGCAGGCGCCGCTTGCCGTAGATATAATCGCCGTTCTCCGAGCGGTCGCCATTGCCCGCGGCCCACGAGACGGTTTCGACCACTTTCGGCCGCTCCTGCTGCTGCAACTGACGAAATTCCTCGCGCAGCCGCTGCAGACCTTCCGGCGTGATGTAATTGGGCAGGCCGCCGGAAACATCGAGGACTTCGTCCTCGAACTCCGTCTCGGCGGCGTCGTCTTCCTTGGTGAAAGCTTTGCTCATAAGGGATAGTTGGCGCAAACCCCGGCTCTGACAAGGGCTTGGCGGCCCATGACGTTTCTAGACTTCGCGGCCCCCGCATGGCAAAAGCGCCGCGTCCGCAACCAATGATGTGCCATGTCCGATATTTCTGCGCTGGAACAGGAAATTCTCGCTGCCGTCGCCGCCGCCGCCGATGAGCCCGCGCTCGAAGCCGTGCGCGTCGGTGCCCTCGGCAAGAAGGGATCGATCTCGGCCCTGCTGGCCGGGCTGGGCAAAATGGCCCCGGACGAGCGCAAGACGCAGGGCGCCATCATCAATGCGGTGAAGGACAAGGTGAGCGTCGCGCTCGCCGAGCGCCGCACCGTCGTCAAAGAGGTCGCCCTCGAAGCGCGCCTCGCCAGCGAAACGCTCGACGTCACCCTGCCCGCGCACACAAGCCCGCTCGATCTCGGCCGTCTGCACCCGATCTCGCAGGTCATGGACGAACTCGCGGCAATCTTCGCTGATCTCGGCTTCGCGATCGCTGAAGGGCCGGACATCGAGACGGACGATTATAATTTCACCAAGCTGAATTTTCAGCCGGACCATCCGGCGCGCGAGATGCACGACACCTTCTTCCTGAAACCAGATGCGACCGGCGAGCGCAAATTGCTGCGCACGCATACGAGCCCGGTGCAGGTGCGTACGATGCTCACCCAGCGGCCGCCGATCCGCGTCATCTGCCCCGGCCGCACCTACCGCTGCGATTCCGACCAGACGCACACGCCGATGTTTCATCAGGTCGAGGGGCTCGTCATCGACAAGCAGGCCAATCTCGGCAATCTGAAATGGGTGCTGAGCGAATTCTGCAAAGCGTTCTTCGAAGTGCCGAACGTGAAGATGCGCTTCCGGCCGAGTTATTTCCCCTTCACCGAGCCGTCGATGGAAGTCGATATCCAATGCGCGCGCAAAGCAGGCGAGATCCGCTTCGGCGAGGGTGAGGATTGGCTGGAAATTCTCGGCTGCGGCATGGTGCATCCGAATGTGCTGAAGAATTGCGGCCTCGATCCCGAAGTCTATCAGGGCTTTGCCTGGGGCATCGGCATCGATCGCATCGCCATGCTCAAATACGGCATGCCGGATTTGCGCGCGTTCTTCGATGCCGACGTGCGCTGGCTGCAGCACTACGGCTTCCGGCCGCTCGACATTCCCTCGCTGCTTGCAGGGCTGAGCGGCTAGAAATCGCTGGCGATCCCTTTAACTTCCCAATCGCCGTAGCGGATGGGATCGGGGCCATCGCGGCCGCCGACCTCGCGGGGGCGCGCCTTCGCGTCCGCCTCTGCTTTGCGGCGCGCCTTTGCCTCCGCCAGGGCGCGCTGCGCCGCGGGGCTCAGTTGGCGCATGTCAGGCGCAGTTGATTCCAGCTCGTCGTCTTGCACGCAAATCTCCTTACACCCCGATCACTTCAAATCTTAGCCTATCGCGGCGGCAAAACCATGACCTTTGCGAAGTCCGATTTCCGTCACAGGTCCCCGCAATGGTAGACTGAAACAAATCACCTGCGCTGGCCCATTGCAGGGTCGCGCATCGTGCCGGCGTAACGGCAAGCCAGGGGCGCCCTTGATGAGAAAGCCGCCGCGTACGGCCGCTGCCGAGCTTGCCAAGCAGGAAGCTCTGAAAGTGCCGGGCCTTGCGGCGCGGCTCGCTGCGGCGGCCATTTTGCGCGATGTACTTGTCGGCGGTCACACGCTCGACGAACTTTTTTCAGCGCCGTTGGGCCTCTCGCGGCTTGCGGGACTCGCGCCGCGCGATATTGCCTTCACGCGCTCGATCGTCACCGTCGCCTTGCGCCGCCTCGGCACAATTCGTCACGCCTTGAACGAACTGCTGGAAAACGGCTTTCCGCGGACCGTGCCGCAGGTTGAATTGTATTTGACGGTCGCCGCCGCGCAGATCCTGTTTCTCGACGTGCCCGATCATGCCGCCGTCGATCTCGCGGTCCGCATGACGCGGCTCGATCCGAAAAGCGCGCCTTATGCTGCCCTCGTCAACGGCGTCTGCCGCAATCTTTCCCGCCGCCGCGACGAGATGCTTGCCGCAGCAGCCGCACTCGATGGCGACACGCCCGCCTGGCTCGCCGCGCGCTGGCGCAAGGCCTATGGCGACGTCCTCGCGCAAGAGATCGCCGCGACCAACCGCCTCGAGCCGACATTGGATGTCAGCGTCAAGGCCGACCCTGCGCTCTGGGCGGAAAAACTCGATGCGATCGTGCTGCCGACCGGCTCTCTGCGGCTCAGGACTCATATGAGCGTTCAAGACCTGCCCGGCTATGCGGAGGGTGCGTGGTGGATACAGGATGCCGCCGCTGCACTGCCGGCGCAATTGCTCAAGATCGCGCCCGGCACGCATGTCGGCGATCTCTGTTCCGCGCCGGGCGGCAAGGCGGCGCAGCTCGCGGTGCGCGGCGCGCGCGTCACCGCAGTCGACCGCTCCGCCGAGCGTCTCAAAATCCTCGCCGCCAATTTTCAGCGTCTGCGGCTTGAAGCCGAGGTGGTCGTCGCCGATGTAACATCACTCAGCGGAGCCGCTTTCGATGCGATCCTGCTCGATGCGCCCTGCACCGGGACGGGCACGATCCGTCGCCATCCCGATATCGCCTGGATCAAGAAGACCGGCGACATCGCCAAGCTCGCCACCCTGCAAACGCGAATGCTCGACAAAGCCTTCGAACTCGTCAAACCCGGCGGAATGATCGTCTATTGCGTTTGTTCGATCGAGCCTGAAGAAGGCGAACAGCAGATCGCCAATTTCTTGCGCCGCAACCCTGATGTGAGCCGCGTGCCGATCGCCGCCGAGGAAATCGGCGGTATTACCGATTTTATCAATGCGCAAGGAGAATTGCGCACTCTGCCGCCCTATCTGCCAGCCGAAGACCCGCGGTTGAGCGGTATTGATGGCTTCTTTGCTGCAAGACTTGTGCGTCACGCCTAGTGCAAGAGTCTCGATCTCTGGACCCGCAAAGCATTTTAGCCGAAATTGACAAACTGCTGGCCGTGCAAGAGCCGGATCAGGGGCCCCGACGCGCGTGAAATTCGGACAGAAGCTCCATATCGGCCGTCGTGTCGCTGGACGTGCCGGCCGCGGTGCGCGCCGGATCGTAACCGCGCCGGCCGCCGCGCTGTCTTCCTTGCGCGCCCCGGTGCCGGAGAGGCTCCTGATCGCACCGCAGGATTTGCGCACGACCGATGCCTCGATCGCCAGCGAAATCTATTCCGGCTATTTCGCGCTGGCCGGAAAGGTCGTCAATCTGCGCGGCGCCTCGCCCTTCGAGGCGGTGGCGCCCTCCCCCGGATGGGCGCGGGCGCTGGCAAGCTTCGGCTGGCTGCGCCATCTGCGCGCCGCCGACACGGCGCTGGCGCGCGCCAACGCACGCGCTTTGGTCGACGATTTTCTCAGCCGCAACGAAAAGCCGGACCGTTCTCCGGCTTGGGACGTGCGTGTCGCCGTGCGGCGGATGCTTTCATTTCTGTCGCAATCGCCGATCATTCTGGAGAACGCCGACCGCGCTTTCTACCGCCGCTTCATGCGCGCGCTGATGCGTCTGCAATATTTTCTGGAACGGCAGATCGCCGTCGGCGCGGTGCGCGGCGAAGAGCGTCTTTTCGCCGCGATCGCTCTCGCCGAACTCGGCCTTTGTGCCAAGGTCGGCAGCAGTTTTCAACGCCGCAGCACGCGACTGCTGGCTGATGAACTGAGCCGTCAAATTCGTCCCGATGGCGGCCACGCCAGTCGCAGCGCCGATACGCTGATCCGCCTGTTGCTCGATCTGCTGCCGCTGCGGCAGGCGTATGCCGCACGCTCGCTGCCGCCACCGCCCGAATTGCTCAATGCGATCGACCGCATGTTACCCATGCTGCGTCTGCTGCGTCACGGCGACGGTTCGCTCGCTTTGTTCAACGGCATGGGTGTGACGCCGGTCGATGTCCTCACGACCGTGCTGGCTTACGAAGACCCGCGCGCCAAGCCGATGGTCAACGCGCCCTACACCGGCTACCAGCGGGTCGAGGCGAGCGACAGCGTCCTGATCGTTGATACCGGCCGTCCGCCGCCGCCGGAATTCTCGACCAGAGCCCACGCCGGCACGCTCTCGTTCGAGTTCTCGATTGGGACACAAAGGCTGATCGTCAATTGCGGCGCGCCGGACAGTGAACTTTCCCCCGCGCGCGGCGCCGCGCGCGCCACGGCCGCGCATTCCACGCTCGTCGTCGACGACACATCCTCGAGTCATTTCGCCTCTGGCAAGGGATTGGAGAAATGGCTCGACGGCGAAATCATCTCCGGCCCGCGACAGGTGGCAGTCGAGCGCCTCAGCCAACCCGGCGCAACGCGCCTCGTCACGGCGCACGACGGCTATCGAGCGCAGTTCGAGGTGATCCACGAGCGACGGCTGACACTTAGCGCCGACGGTCTGCGCCTCGATGGCGAAGACAGGCTCAAATCCGTTGCCGCGAAACCGCGGGCCTATCCTTTCGCAATCCGTTTTCACGTTCATCCGAACGTGCAATTGCACAGCGTGCTCGAAGGCGAAGCGGCGCTGCTCGACCTGCCAGACGGAACGCGCTGGATTCTGAGCACGCAGGACGCGCCGATCGAAATCGAGGAGAGCATTTTTTTTGCCGCGCCCGACGGCCCGCACGCCAGTCAGCAACTCGTCATCTACCCGCAGCGCGGCAGACCCTCCCCACGTCGCCTGGACATTGCGCGCGCTGGGCCACGAAAACCACGATGACGCGGCGCGCGAAGAGAGCTAGACGGCGGCCGGCCGCGTCGCCGCGACCCAGGCGCGGGCGCGCGCTTCCGGATCGGCATTCAGGCTGATATCGGTGACCGCGGAAACAATGTCGGCGCCCGCCGCGAAAACGCCCGGCGCGCGCTCAAGCGAAATGCCGCCGATGGCGACGAGCGGAATCGAGCCGATCTTCTTTTTCCACGCGCCGATGCGATCGAGCCCTTGCGGCGCAAAGGTCATGGCTTTCAGAATCGTCGGGTAGATCGGCCCGAGCGCAACATAATCCGGCTCAAGCGCAAGGGCGCGGTCGAGTTCGGTTTCGTCATGTGTCGAAATGCCGATTTTGATATCCGCGCCGCGGATGGCCGCGATGTCGGCGGTGTCGAGATCGCCCTGGCCGAGATGGACGAAGTTGCAGCCGAAGTCGATCGCCTCGCGCCAATAATCATTGACGACGAGCTGTGCGCCTGCCGCATCACAGAGCGTTCGCGCCGTTCTGATCTCGCGGCGAATATCCTCGACGGGTCTGTCCTTGACGCGCAATTGCACGAACCTGACGCCACACGGTAGCAGCCGCGCAAGCCAGGCGGCGCTGTCGACAATCGGATAAAATCGATCAAGCACGTTTCGACAAGTCCGAGAAGGCGCGGCCGATCTGCGGCGTCGACGGCTCGGCCATGTCGCGCGGCGGAATCGGATCGGCACAATAACCAAGCCGGCCTGCCTCGACGGCATGGGCAAAGGCGCGCGCCATCATCACCGGGTCGCCGGCCTTGGCGACGGCCGTGTTGAGCAGCACGGCATCATAGCCGAGCTCCATCGCCGCAGCCGCATGCGCCGGCGTGCCGATGCCGGCGTCGACGATGAGCGGCACGGACGGAAAATGTTTGCGCAGCGCCTGCAGGCCGAAGACATTGTTGAGCCCGCGGCCCGAGCCGATCGGCGCGCCCCACGGCATCAGCACTTCGCAACCCGCGCCGACGAGCTTCTCGGCGACCAGCAAATCCTCGGTCGTATAGGGAAAGACCTTGAAGCCCGCGCGCACGAGTATCCCGGCGGCTTCGACAAGCCCGAACACATCCGGCTGCAACAGGTCGTCGTCGCCGATGACTTCGAGCTTGATCCAATCGGTCGCGAAAACCTCACGCGCCATCTCGGCCGTCGTCACCGCCTCTTTGACGCTGCGGCAACCCGCCGTATTCGGCAGAACCCTGACGCCGAGATCGCGAACCAGAGTCCAGAAGCTTTCGCCCGCGCGGCTCTTGCCCGCCTCGCGCCGCAGCGAGACGGTGACGATCTCGGCGCCCGAAGCTTTGACGGCCTCGGCGAGAACGACGGGCGAGGGATATTGCGCCGTACCGATCAGCAGCCGCGAGGCGAGCACCGTGCCGTAAACTTCAAAAGGCGTGTCTTGCATTCGTTCAGTCTCTGTCAGTAGCCGTCATTGCGAGCAACGCGAAGCAATCCAGAAATATATCGCCTACCGGTTTCCTGTATTTCGTCGCCGTCGCTCCTCGCAATGACGACGGAAGCCTTGGCGCATTGGTTCACCCTCCCTGCCGCGGCACGAGAATTTCGACCGCATCGCCCGGGATTGAGCGGCGTCGTTGGCCGATCAGCGGCGCGGACGAAGCTCTGGTTTACCGCGGTGGCGACGAGTTGTCCTGATAATCGAGTTCGGCAAGCAGCGCGGCGAGCGTCGTCGCCGAAACCTCATGCGCTTTGCCGTTGACGCGGATTTGCATCCATCACCTCCGGAAAGATTTCGCCCCTGAGCGTCACCGCCACGGCGCGGCGCGCCAGCGCGCGGCGCGAGCAAGATAGCCGTGGCGATAAAGCCCGTTGAGAAAGATCGTGCGTCCCTCGCGCCGCAGGCGCGGCAGATTGTCGGGAAAGGTCGGCCGCAGATCGGCGCCGGTCTCGACGATCTCGGCCTCGCCAAAGGCCGGGTGCAAGGCATAGACGGCGCTCAAAAGCTCAAGCATCGAGCGCGCCGTAATGCGCGGGCTTTCCTCGTTCTCGACCGCCGTCGCGCCGACCATGAAGCGGCCATCGCCGCGCGGCACGACGTAGACGGGGTGGCGCGGATGCAGCAATTGCACCGGCCGCTGAAAGGAAATCTCGTCGGTTTTGACGACCAGCATTTCGCCTTTGACGCCGCGCAGATCCGGCAATGCGTCGCGCGCGGCAAAGCCGCGGCAATCGATCGTCCAATCGGCGGGCGTCGTCACATCTTCCGCCGAGGTATTGAAGCGAAAGCCGACATTCGGAAATTCGCGCAGCCGCGCCGCAAGAGCTTCCAGCGCAGCGCGCGGATCGAGATGCGCCTCGCCAGGATAAAAAAGCGCGCGATCGAAACGGCCCGCGAGATGCGGTTCGCGCGATGCGATTCCTTCGGCATCGAGCCATTCGAAGCCAGAGGTGCGGCGGGAGAAGCGGATAAGGTCAGCGCGGTCCCGTGCGGGCGCGACGAGCAGGCTGCCATTCACCTTCGCGAGCTTGAGCGTCTCGCTCCAGAAGGCGAGGCCCTCCCGCCCCCATTCGACGACGAGCGGCGGCGCGCTCTCCCCCTCGCACCAGGGCGCGAGCATACCGCCGGCGAAATAGGAGCAGCCGAGCCCCGGCCCGGCCCTGCGCGTCGATGATCTCGACGGTCTGGCCAGCGACGGCGAATTCATAGGCCGCCGTCAAGCCCACGACGCCGGCCCCAAGGATGCGGATTTTTTGCGAAGACGCGCTCATGACCATCCCTACGCCAGTACAAACTGGATCAGGTTCGAAGGGTCGCCGGGCCGCTCCACTGAAGCGCTGCCAGCCTCTCAGCCCCCTGACGGGGATCCCCTAGGCACAGAAGTTAGATAAGCCCCGCAGGCGGGCGCGTCAACACGGCGCGCCAGCGCCTACGCCCACTCGCCCCTGCGGAAGACCGGCACGCGCGTGCCGTCGGCCTTGATACCGTCGATATCGATCTTGTCCGAGCCGATCATCCAGTCGATGTGGATCAGGCTCGTGTTGCCGCCGCGCGCTTCGATCTCTTCGGGCGTCAGCTTGTCGCCATTGACGAAGCATTTCGCGTAGCACTGGCCGAGCGCGATATGGCTGGCCGCGTTCTCGTCGAACAACGTATTGAAGAAGAGCAGCCCGCTCGCCGAGATCGGCGAGGAATGCGGCACCAGCGCGACTTCGCCCAGCCGGCGCGCGCCCTCATCGGTCTCCAGCACTTTGCGCAGCACATCCTGGCCATGCGCCGCAGTTGCCTCGATAATACGGCCTGCCTCGAAGCGCACCGCGATGCGATCGATCAGCGTGCCCTGATAGGAAAGCGGCTTGGTGCTGATGACATGGCCCTCGACGCGGTGCGCGTGGGGCGTGGTGAAAACTTCCTCGGTCGGGATATTGGCGTTGCAGGTGACGCCGTTCTTGGCGGTCGAGGCGCCGCCTTCCCATTCATGCTCATCGGCAAGACCGATAGTGAGATCGGTGCCCGGCCCGGTATAATGCAGAGCCGCGAAGCGATGCCCGTTCAGCCATTGGGTGCGGCTGCGCAGCGCCGCATTATGTGCGGCCCAGGCTGCGATCGGATCGGCGGTATCGACGCGCGAGGCGGCGAAGATCGCCTCACCGAGCTTCGCCACGGCGACATCCGGCTCGTCATGCGGAAAGACCTGATGCGCCCAGGCCGCGCCCGGATAAGCGATGATGTTCCAGTTGATGTCGAAGCCCGCGATCTTCTCCAGCGCCGGCTTGTAGGCAATGGAATTGGCGCGGTTGGCACGTGCGACCTTGGCTGAATCCTCGCCCGAGAGCAGCATCGGATTGTCGCCAACGATGGCCAGGCGCGCCGTATTCGCGGCGAAGGCCTTGGCGACACCTTCATAAAGCCAGCCCGGCGCGCGATCGAAACTCGCATCGCTGGCGAAGCGGAAGCGCGCCAGCGTGATTTCCTCATCGGAGAGGATCGGCGTCACGAGACCCGCGCCAGCCTTGTAGGCATGTTCGGCGATCCGCCGAACCAGAGGCAGAGCCGCAATCGGCGCGGTGAGGAAAACATCCTGCCCCGGCTGAAGATTGAGCCCGACCCTGACCGCGACCTCGGCCAATCTGTCGAGCTTGGCCGGATCGACGGCGGCGGCGATTTTGCGCTCATGCGTGGTCATCGGCATCCAGGGTTGGAGAAAGGCTTGGCGATCAGGCGGCGAGAAGGCTTTCGAACAGCGCCCGTCCGTCGGTGCCGCCGACGAGCGGATCGATCAGATTTTCGGGGTGCGGCATCAGGCCGAGAACCCTGAGATTCTCGGAATAGATGCCGGCGATATCGTTGGCCGAGCCATTGGGATTGGCGGCGCCGCCGATGCGCCCCTTCGCATCGCTATAGCGAAAGGCGACGCGGCCTTCGCCCTCGAGCCGCACCAGCGTTTCGTCATCGGCAGTATAATTGCCTTCGCCATGCGCGATCGCAACCTTGATCACCTGGTGTCTCTGATAGTGCGACGTGTAGGCCGTGTCGGCGCGCTCAACGCGCAAATGCTGCATGTGGCAGGCAAAGCGCAGGTTCTTGTTGCGCATCAGCACGCCGGGCAGAAGCCCCGCCTCGCAGGCGATCTGGAATCCGTTGCAGATGCCGAGCACGCGACCGCCGCGCCCGGCATGGGCGCGTACCGCATCCATCACCGGCGAGCGCGCCGCGATGGCGCCGCAGCGCAGATAATCGCCATAGGAGAAGCCGCCCGGCAGAACAACAAGATCGGTGCCGGCCGGCAATTCATGTTCGCCGTGCCAGATGATCGCCGGATTCTGGCCTGTGACGTCGGCAAGCGCGCGATGCACGTCGCCTTCGCGATTGGAGCCGGGAAAGAGAATGATCGCCGCGCGCATGAGGCCTCAGGCAAGCTCGATGCGATAATTCTCGACGATCGTATTGGCCAGCAGCTTCTCGCACGCCGCCTTCAGCAGCGCCTGCGCTTTGGCCTTATCCTGTTCGGCGAGTTCGACCTCGAAAATCTTGCCCTGACGAACGCTTTCGACGCCGGGAATGTCGAGCGACTTCAAAGCGCCTTCGATCGCCTTGCCTTGCGGATCGAGCAGGCCGTTCTTCAAAGTGACGATGATATTGGCTTTCAAGTCTCAATCCCCATCCCGGATACCTGTCGCATTATATCGGCAGGCCCCGGCAAAACAAAACCCCGCCGCGAGGGCGGCGGGGTCAATTCTTCAGCTAGGTCGCGGCCCTTACGATTGGACGAGCTTCGGCCCGCTCGCGCGCGGCTGCTCCTGATCCTGCAAGATACCGAGCCGGCGCGCTACTTCCGTATAGGCTTCGACGAGGCCGCCCATATCGCGGCGGAACCTGTCCTTGTCGAGCTTGTCGTTCGACTTGATGTCCCACAACCGGCACGAATTCAGGGGAGATCTCGTCGGCAACGACGATCCGCATCGTATCGCCTTCCCACAGCCGGCCGCATTCCATCTTGAAATCGACAAGACGGATGCCGACGCCAAGGAAAAGCCCGGTGAGGAAATCGTTGACGCGGATGGCAAGCGCCATGATGTCGTCGATCTCCTGCGGCGTCGCCCAGCCGAAGGCGGTGATATGCTCTTCCGAAACCATCGGATCGTTGAGCTCGTCGTTCTTGTAATAGAACTCGATGATCGAGCGCGGCAGTTGCGTGCCTTCCTCAAGGCCGAGACGGGTCGAGAGCGATCCCGCCGCGACATTGCGCACGACGACTTCGAGCGGGACGATCTCGACCTCGCGGATCAACTGCTCGCGCATGTTGAGCCGGCGGATGAAATGCGTCGGAACGCCGATGTCGTTCAGATTTTGGAAGACGAATTCGGAAATGCGGTTGTTGAGCACGCCCTTGCCGTCGATCACCTCATGCTTCTTCGCATTGAAGGCGGTCGCATCGTCCTTGAAATGTTGAATAAGCGTGCCCGGTTCGGGTCCTTCATAGAGAACCTTTGCCTTGCCCTCGTAAATGCGGCGGCGGCGATTCATGGGGATTAACCGTGGCTTGAGGTGGTCCATGGGATGGCCCTGGCTCCTTTCAGGAATGTCCCGGCTTGGCTTTTGGCGACAAGACCGGGGCAGGCAGATCAGGCGGTGCGGCGCCGCGGGGTCCGAGATGGTCCTAGCTTTTTCGGGCGCCTAATACAAGCATGTTGCGCCGCGGCGCAGCCCAATCCGGACGCCGGATCTAAAGCTTTGCCATTACGATTTCCGGCCAAAAAACAATATCTTGCGTTTGACAGCCAACTGGATTGCCCGCGCGGAAAGCCCTCTCCAGGCTCCGTATATGGTTATCCCCGCAGCCGAAATGAAGTGGCGCGCCCGGCGCAATTTCCCCACCCAAGAGCCTATGGCCAGCCGCTTTATTCCGGGCTAGGTTCCGCCCGTTTCTGCGGCAACGCATTCCCATGAGGCGGCGCATGACAACGTTCGATGAGCGCGAAAAAGGCTACGAAGCCCAGCTCGCGCATGACGAGGAATTGAAATTCAGGGCTTATGTCCGCCGCAACAGACTGCTCGGACTTTGGGCTGCCGGGAAATTGGGCAAGTCCGGCCAGGCGGCCGAGGATTACGCCAGCGAACTGGTCACGGCCCAAATCGGCGGCAGCGGCGACGAAGCGGTCTTCGCCAGATTGCGCACCGACTTTGCTGCCGCAGGCATCGGCATTTCGGACCATCAAATCCACCGCGAAATGAGCGAGCTTCTTGCCAAGGCGACGCTCGAGGTCGCGGGCGGCGGCGCGCGCTGAGAAAAACGCAACGCTTCCTTTAATGGCTCGGCCTACAATTCTACGATGGCCCGAGCCTCTCAAGCCGATTCCCCTGCCCTCGCCTTTGGCGGCGCGGCGGCGCCCCTGACGCAAGCGGCGCGCGATTGGCTCGCCGAGCTTGCCGGCGAACGGCGAGTCTCTCCCCATACGCTGGACGCCTATCGGCGCGACCTAACCCAGTTCTTCGACTTTTTGCGCGAGCATTTCGGCGCCCCGCCACAGCTCGCGACGCTGCGCGACATCAAGCCGGCGGATTTGCGCAGCTTCCTCGCCAGCCGGCGTGGCGTGGGCGCCGGCAGCCGCTCGCTGATGCGTCAGCTTTCCGGCCTGCGTTCCTTCGCCAAACATCTCGAACGCCAGGGCCTCGGCAATGTCGCGGCTTTTTCCGCCCTGCGCAGCCCCAAGGTCGCCCGCAGCCTGCCGAAGGCCCTGCCGGCGCGGGCGGCGCGGGCCGTCGTTAATGTCGAATCGCGCACGGGCGATTCGCGCCCGGACTGGATTTTGGCGCGGGACGCCGCCGTGCTCAGCCTGCTCTATGGCGCGGGCCTGCGTATCTCCGAGGCCTTGTCGATCAAGCGGCAGGACGCACCGATCGGCGGCGTCGATACGCTGACCGTCATCGGCAAGGGCCGCAAGACCCGCAGCGTGCCGGTGATCGCGCCGGCGCAACACGCGGTCGCGACCTATCTCGAACTCTGCCCCTATGCGCTGCCGGCAGACGGGCCGCTCTTTATCGGCGCCAGGGGCGGTCCTTTATCGGCACGGGTGATCCAGCTCGCGGTGGCGGAACTGCGCGGCGCGCTCGGCCTTCCGCAAACAGCGACGCCGCACGCGCTGCGCCATTCGTTCGCCACGCATCTTCTGGGCAAGGGCGGCGATCTGCGCACGATCCAGGAATTGCTCGGCCACGCGTCGCTCTCGACGACGCAGATCTATACGGCGATCGATTCGACGCGGCTGCTGGACGCCTATCGCGGAGCCCATCCCCGCTTGCGCTGATTGCACGCAAGCGGAACAATATTCTCCCGGTTACGTTAACCCATCGCCCTTAGGGAAGTTGCGAGCAGGAGCAAGCCATGAGCGTCTTGAAAGCAAAAGCCGATACCGGATCTCAATCGAAATCGAGCGAGACGCAAATCACCCGCGATCGTCTGGCAGAACTTCTGAACGAGGATCTTGCACGCGAATATCAGGCGATCATTGCCTATGTCGTCTACTCGCAGGTGTTGAAGGGCGCGGAATACATGAACATCGCCGACCAGCTCGAACTGCACGCCAAGCAAGAACTCGATCATGCACTGACGCTCTCGCGGCTCATCGATTATCTCGGCAAAATGCCGACCGTGACACCGAAGCCAGTACGCACATCCGAGAAAGCCAAGGAGATGTTGCGCTTCGACCTCGACAACGAAAACGAAACGATCAGAAATTACCGCCAGCGCGTGGGTCAATGCGAACAACTCGGTGAATTCGCCATCGCCGAGCAGATTCGTCAAATTCTGGTGCAGGAGCAGGATCACCAGATCGATTTGGCAACCGCCTTGGGCGAGGACGTGCCGAAGCTCGACACCATCTAGGCCAAATCACCGTCCCAGCGCGCGGCGCACGGCGGCATCGACTTCGACCCTTTGCGCGGGCGTCAGCTTATTTAAAAGCGCCTCGAGCCAGGGGTCATTCTCGCCCGCCGCGCTCGCGAGCAAATGCCACTTCATCGCCTCGACCATATTTTTCGGCACGCCCCGGCCGAGCGCCAGAAGTCGCGCGGCCCGGTCCTGAGCGACGACATTCTGCTCCTGCGCCGCTTTCAGGAAAAGCTTTGCCGCCGCGCTCTCGTCCTTGGCGACGCCGATACCGTTGAAGAGCATGATCGCATATTCGACCTCGGCCGGGACCTGATCCTCGTCCGCGGCGAGCTTCATCCATCGGGCCGCAATGGCGTCGTCATGCGGCACGCCCGTGCCCTGCCGGTAGCAGAGCGCCAGCGCGTACGCAGCATCGGGATAGTCGAGCTCGGCGGCGCGGCGAAAGTAGCCCACGGCCTTGGGAAAATCCGGCGCGACGCCATTATTCTGCACCGCGAGCACGCCCAGATTGTACAGCGCGCCGGGATGATTCATCGCCGCAGCTTTGGTGAAGAGAGCCGCGGCGCCATCGCGATCCTTCGGCACGCCCTTGCCCTGCAGCTTGGCGAGCGCATAGAGGAAGATCCCCTGCTCGTCGCCATGCGCCGCCGCGTCTTTGTACCAGCGCGCCGCTGCGGCAAAGTCCTGCCCGACGCCAAGACCTTGATCGTAGAGCTGACCGATCAATGTCATCGCGACACCATCGTTCGGATTGGCGGCGAGCCTAGTTTTTGCTTCATTCATCGCCGTCAGATAGAGGCCGCGCTGATAGGCGCCATAGGCGAAATCGGCATCCGCGGTGGGGTGTACGGCACTAGCCGCGGCGGCCGGCGGCGGGGTCGCTAAAGCCGCGCCGGTCCACAATGCCGGCAATATGCAGCAAAGCCAGAAGACGCCGTGCCTCATGCGCCGATGCGCCTTGACGCGAGCGCGCGATCGGCCTCGGCAACGGCAACAGCAGCGCCGCGCGGGTCGTCCCAGACCGCAGTTTCGAGCGCGACGAAATCGGCTCCGACCTCGATCAGCGCACCAACCTCCTCCAGCCGATGCGCATAGGCGACACAGGCGAGATTGAAAATCTCCGACCACCAGGCGACGCGCTCGCGAATCTGCGGGAAGGTGAGCGCCTCGTCGGGGCCGCCGAATGACAGATAATCGACTCCGGTCTCGCCCGCGCGCATGGCGTCGTCGCGGCTCACGCCGCCGCCGGTGCCGACGATATGCTTGGGTTTCATCGCCTTCAGAGCGGCATCGAGCGCCGCTCCGGGCGCTGCGACATGAACGCCATCGGCCTCGGCTCGCGCCGCCAATTGCGTATCTCCAATCAGGCTGGCGACTCCGCGCTGCTGGGCAAGCGGTACCAGACTTCTGGCGATAGCCTTGGCATCCGCCGTTGGCGCAAAGCGCAGCAAAACGCAGGCGACGTCGCCCGCCTCAAGCGCGGCAACAAAGGCCCCGGCAAACGCATCCGCATCGTCGAGCAGCGGCGTAATCAGATAAAGGCGCGGATCGTCCTCGGACATAACGGGAGTTTAGCTCTCAAGCGCGCGCCGCAAAAGCCGCGGCACGAAAACTCCTCGCCAGAAATTGGGGCGAAAGCGCGATGCACGCGCCTTCAGGCTGCCGCCTTTTCCAGCGGTTCGGACCATTGGCCGAGCGAGGCGAGACTGTTCATCTGCGCGCGATGCGCGAAAGCCGCCTGCGCCGCGGCGACATTCGCCGCTTTGCCGGACCAGGCCTTCTGCGGCGCCGCCTGCAGGGCACGGCCGTAGGAAAAGGTCACGGCCCATGGCGGCGACAAACGGGCTATGGCATCGAGATTGGCGGTGGCCTCGAAGTCGGACTGGCCGCCGGAGAGGAAGGCGATGCCCGGAACCGCAACCGGCACTGTATTCTTAAACAGCCGGACAGATGCCGCCGCCACCTCCGCCGGGCTGGCCTGCTGCGGCGCCTTTTTGCCCGGGATCGCCATGTTGGGTTTCAACACAATGCCTTCGAGGAAGACGCGCTGCTCGTAGAGCGCGGTGAAGACCGCGCGGAGCACGGCCTCGCTCACCTCATAACAGCGCTGCAGCGAGTGGCCGCCGTCCATGAGTACTTCCGGCTCGACGATCGGCACGATATTGGCCTCTTGGCAGAGCGCCGCATAACGCGCCAGCGCCTCGGCGTTGGCGAGGATCGCGCCGCGCGTCGGAATGCCGTCCGCAATATCGATGACGGCGCGCCATTTTGCGAAGCGCGCGCCGAGTTCGTAATAATCTTTCAAACGGCCGGCGAGACCGTCGAGCCCTTCGGTGATCGTCTCGCCCGGAAAGCCCGGCAGCGGCTTGGCGCCGGCATCGACCTTGATGCCGGGAATCGAACCGGCCTTTTCGATGAGGCTTACGAGTGCGGTGCCGTCGGCCGCTTTCTGCCGAATGGTCTCATCATAGAGGATGACGCCGGAGATATATTTCTGCATTGCCGGGGCAGTGCGGAACAGCAATTCGCGATAATCGCGTCGCGCCGCCTCAGTCGAACTCGACGCCGATGGCCGCGAATCTCTTGGCGATGGTGGACGAACTCTCATCCGCCGCCAGAATACCCCGGCCGGGGGCCACCAGAGCTTGCGCGACCTGCGCGAGTTGATCTTTGTTCACCGCTCTTCCCTGTTCGTTTGCGCGTTTTCACGCGAAGTGGATACAGGTTCGCGTTATGAAAACGCGCTCATTCAAATAATGAGACCGCTTTCGGACGGAAAACCGGTTTCCACTTTTCCTGAAAGCGGTCTGTGTTGCAAATCAAGCGACGGATCAGGCCCGCCGCGCGTTCAGCCGCAGCGCCTCGACGCCCGGCAGCTTCTTGCCTTCGAGCCATTCGAGAAAAGCGCCGCCAGCCGTCGAAATATAAGTGAAATCCTTCGCGGCGTCGGCCTTGTTCAGGGCCGCGATCGTGTCGCCGCCGCCGGCAATGCTCTCAAGCTGGCCGGACATGGTGAGACGCGCCGCAACCGCGGCGATCTCCGTCGTACCCTTGTCGAAAGGCGGAATCTCGAAGGCGCCGAAGGGACCGTTCCAGACCAGGGTGCGCGCCTTCTCCAGCAGCGCCTCGACCCGCGCCACCGACTTCGGTCCGATGTCGAGGATCATGTCCGCGTCGCCGACCTCGTCCACCGGCACGACGCGCGAGGGCGCGCCAGCGGCGAATTTCTCCGCCACGACGACATCGACCGGCAGCACAACCTCGCAATTCTCGGCCGCCGCATCCGCTACGATCTGGCGCGCCACATCGGCAAGCTCCATCTCGCAGAGCGACTTGCCGATCTTCTTGCCTTGCGCGGCGAGGAAGGTATTGGCCATACCGCCGCCGATGACGAGAATATCGACGCGGCGCATCAGATTGCCGAGCAGTTCCAGCTTGGTCGAAACTTTCGCACCGCCGACAATAGCCATGACCGGCCGTACCGGATGCGAGAGAAGATTGGTCAGAATCTCGAGTTCGACCTGCATCGAGCGCCCGGCGAAGGAAGGCAGCCGCCGCGCCAGCCCCTCGGTCGAAGCGTGGGCGCGATGCGCGGTGGAGAAGGCATCGTTGACATAGATATCGCCGAGCGCGGCGAGTGCATCGATGAAGGCTTCGCCGTTCTTTTCTTCCCCGGCGTGGAAGCGGGTGTTTTCGAGGAGCAGGAAATCGCCGTCGCGCAACGCCGCGACCGCCTGGCGCGCCTCCTCGCCGATGCAATCCGCGGCAAAAGCCACCGGCTTGCCGAGCCGTGCTTCGAGTTCAGCGACGACCGGTCGCAGCGAATATTTGTCCTCACGGCCCTTGGGCCGGCCGAGATGCGAGAGGATGATGACCTTCGCGCCCTTGGCGGCAATCTCCTGCAGATTAGGGAGGATGCGGTCGATGCGCGTCGCATCCGTCACTTTCGCGCCGTCCATCGGCACGTTGAGATCGACGCGGATCAAGACCCGTTTGCCGGCAAGCTGGGCGTCGTCCAGAATTGGAAAAGGCGCGAGCGGCGCTGTCCGTGTCATCCAAGTTTCCCCATCGCAACTGCCGTATCCGCCATCCGGTTCGAGAAGCCCCATTCGTTATCGTACCAGGACACAACGCGCACGAGCGTGCCGTCGATGACCCGGGTCTGGTCGACATGGAAAATGGATGAATGCGGATCATGATTGAAATCGACCGACACATTCGGCGCGTCGGTATAGCTCAGGATGCCCTTGAGCTCTTGCGCGGCGGCGCGTTTGATCGCGTCGGTGATCTCGCCGGCATTGGTCGGACGTTTGGCGACGAATTTGAAATCGACGAGCGAGACGTTGGGCGTCGGCACGCGGATCGCCGAGCCGTCGAGCTTGCCCTTGAGTTCCGGCAGAACGAGACCCACCGCTTTCGCCGCGCCGGTCGATGTCGGGATCAAGGATAAAGCCGCCGCGCGGGCGCGATAAAGATCCTTGTGCATCGTATCGAGCGTCGGCTGGTCGCCCGTATAGGAATGGATCGTCGTCATGAAGCCATGCTCGATACCGATCGTATCGTTAAGCACTTTGGCAAGCGGCGCGAGGCAATTGGTCGTGCAAGAGGCGTTCGATACGACGCGATGCTCGGGCAAAAGCTTGTCGTGGTTGACGCCATAGACCACCGTCAAATCCGCCTCATCGGCGGGCGCTGACACGAGAACACGCTTGGCTCCGGCCTTGAGGTGCGCCGAGGCCTTAGTCTTCGAGGTGAAGACTCCGGAACATTCGAGCGCGATCTCGACACCGAGCGCGGCATGCGGCAGTTCCGCCGGGTCACGCAGGGCCGTCACCTTGATCGGACCGAGGCCGACGTCGATCGTGTCGCCGTCGACTTTGACTTCCCCCGGAAAACGGCCATGCACGGAGTCAAAACGCAGAAGATGGGCATTGGTTTCGACGGGGCCGAGATCGTTGATGGCGACGACGTTAATATCCCGACGGCCGGACTCGACAATCGCGCGCAAAACATTGCGCCCGATGCGCCCGAAGCCGTTGATTGCAACATTCACCGCCATAAACCTCTGCCTCCTCAAGAACCTTGTGTAGGGCCAGCCCTATAGGCATCCGCTTTTTTGGAAGTCAATTTGACCAACTGCCGGCGGCAGTGTCAGGCGTAAACCACGCCACGGCAACTCCCCTGGGCATATGCCACCTAGATATGTTAGTTATTTCAAAATGTTAGATGCGAAACGCGTCACTCCCCAGCTGGTCCGATCAACCGCGTCCCGCAAGCTGCGCGAAAACCCTTCTCAGACCCGCGCCGAGGCTTATCGGCAATCGCGGTTTTGGTGAAGTCCCTAATTGGCTATGCCAGCAGGTGATTCCCATAATTTCCTTGCCCCGAAAGACATCTCGCCCCATCCGGCAGCAACAACCGCCGCCTTTATTGCGTCGCACGCTAACCCCACCTGCCGCACGGCACCGGCGAAAGCAGCGCACTGCTACGATTAAGTATCAGAGCCGCCACATGAATTGACTGTGAATAGTGGATGGCTATGGCGTTGACGGCCCCGCCGAAGCAGCGCCTAATCGACAAGTCTTTGAGTTACGACCGAAATGACAACCGCCAATCGACTGGATAACGCATTAAAACAACTCGCGGTTGCGCTCGATCAACTTGAGGCGGCGTCCGAGCGCCGTCTGAAAGCCGCCGAACAGCGCAGCGACGTGGAAGAGGAATTCGCGGTGTTGCAGGACGATCGGGCGCGCCTGGCGGTCGAGCTCGACGGCGCGGTCGCCCGCTCTCAATCGCTGGAACTGGCGAACAACGAAGTCGCCCGCCGTCTCGCCAAGGCGCGGGAGACCATCGAAGAAATGATGTCGCATGTTGTGATGTAGCGTGAGGGGGGCGCGCCATGGCGCAAGTGACTGTCACCATCGCAAATCACGTCTATCGCGTCGCCTGTGGCGACGGCGAAGAACCACATCTGCGCGGTCTCGCCCGGCAGCTCGATCAGCGGATCGAAAAGCTCAAAAGCGACTTCGGCGAGATCGGGGACCAGCGGCTGACGATCATGGCGGCCATCACGGTCGCCGACGAACTGGCCGAGGCCCGCCGGCGCATCGCTGAACTTGAGGTCGAAGTCGTCAATCTCAACTCGAAAGAGACCAATCTGGCGAGCGAGCAAGACGAATGGGCCGACAAGCTTGCCGATACGCTCGGCGAAGCGGCGGCGCGGATCGAGCGCGTCGCCCAAAATCTCAACGGCGCCAGTCGCGGCTGAGACTGTTTCGGGCTGGCGCCCGAGATTTCTAAGCGCCTTGAGCGAATTCTATAGAGTTGGCGCAGGATTTCCGCGAAAACCCGGTAGGCCCTTTTTGCCTCCCGCACGAAGCGCCGCGCAACGCTGATCCATGCCCCGAAAAAACGTCTTCACCATCGCGCCCGGCGCGCCCTTTCTCGAATGTTTCGCCGACGCGCTGCTCGACGGCCGCATTGTGCCGGGTTTTTCGCGGGCGTGCGGTCCGTTGGACATGGCGGATGCGACGATCTATGTGCCGACGCAGCGCGCGGCACGCGCGCTCGGCGAGGAATTCGCCCGCGCCCTCGGCCGGCCGGCGACCCTGCTGCCGCGCATCCTGCCGCTCGGCGGCCTTGAGGCAACCGAAACGGATCTGCTCTTCGCGGCGCCCGGCTTCGATGCGCCCACAACGCTGCCGCAGCCTGCGGGCGATATCTGGCGGCGGATGCAGCTTGCCCGGCTCGTCCATATCTGGGCGAAAGCGCTCCGCGGCGCCATCGTCTCGATCGGCGCAGACGGCGCACATATCACCGACTCGCGCGAGCCTTGCCTCGTCGGCACTTCGACGACCGACGCCTGGCATCTGGCGGGAGAGCTTGCCGGCCTGATTGACGAGCTGATCATCGAGGATGTCGCCTGGGAAAAGCTCGATCCGCTCGTTCTGCCGGAGTTCGATCGCTATTGGCGCGTGACGCTCGACTTTCTCAACATCGCCGTCGCGCAATGGCCATCGATTCTCGCCAAACACGGCCTCGTCGACGCCGCGCGGCGGCATGTTCTGCTCATTACGGCGCAGATCGCGGAGATCGCAACCGGGCGCGGTAAAGGCCCGGTGATCGCCATCGGCTCGACCGGCACCAATCGCGCGACGGCGAAACTGCTCGCGGCGCTGTCCGCCGCCCCGCATGGCGCCGTCGTCCTCCCCGGCCTCGATCTCGACCTCGACGAACGCGCCTGGGCGCGGATTAACACGGAGGACGCGGGCGATCCGGGCTTCAGCCATCCGCAGGCGGCGCTGCGCCGGCTGCTGCCGATTCTTGGTGTCTCGCGCGCCGAGGTGACGGAACTCGCCGACCCACCGGCAAATCTCGTCAGCCGCGCGCGCGTTCTTTCCGAAGCGCTACGCCCCGCCGATACGACCGAGGACTGGCGGGCCTTTCGCGATTCCACGGCCTTCGCCGAAATCGGCCCGGCACTCGCGGATGTCACCCTGATTGAAGCGGCGGACGAACGAGAGGAAGCACTCGCCCTCGCCATCGGCCTGCGCGAAGTTCTGGAGACGCCGGGCGCAACTGCGGCGCTGGTGACGCCCGACCGGGACCTTGCCCGCCGCGTCGGCGCGGAACTGACCCGCTTCGGCATCGAGATTGACGATTCCGCCGGCGAGCCTTTAAGCGCCACCGCCGCCGGTACGCTGGCGCTGCGCGCCGCCGAGGCCGCCAAGTCCGAAGACGCCGCCGCCCTTGTCGCTTTGCTTGCGCATCCGGCGGCCCGTTTCGGCCTGTCGCGCGCGGAAATCCGAAACCGGGCGCCGCTCTTCGAGATTGGCCTGCTGCGCCAGGAAGCGCCGCTCTCGAGCTATCCGACGCGCGCTGCCGCCATCGCCGCCGCGCGCGAGGCGGCGAAAGGCCATTTCGCCCACCCGGCGCAAAAGGCGCTCGGCGACGGAGATTGGGCCGGAATCGCCGATCTGCTTGCGCGCCTCGATGCCGCGCTGGCGCCGCTCAAGGCCATCGACGGCCCCCGCGACTTGAAGCCCTGGATCGCGGCGCATCGCGCCGTGCTCGCCGAAATCACGCGCAGCGAAGACGCAGCCTTCGGCGACGATGCCGTGGCGCTCGATGATCTTTTCGACGCGCTTCTCGAGGCCAATCAACCGGACCTGCTTTTCGACGCGGAGGGCTATGCGATCTTTCTTGCCGAGGTGATGGGCGAGAAGGTGCTGCGGCGGCCGCGGCGCACACATCCGCGCCTCAAGATTTTTGGTTTGCTCGAAGCCCGGCTCATGCCCGCCGATGTGATGTTGCTGGGCGGCCTCGATGAGGGCGTCTGGCCGCCACAAGCCCAGAGCGACGCCTTTCTCAACCGGCCGATGCGTCATGCGCTGGGCCTGACGCCGCCGGAGCGCCGCATCGGTCAGACGGCGCATGATTTCGTCATGGCGCTTGGCCATCAGCGTGTCGATCCTGAGCCGCGCCCGCAAACGCGACGGCACGCCGATGGTCGAATCACGCTTCGTGCAGCGCCTCGCGGCCTTAGCGGGCGATGCGTTCAAGGACTGCCGCGAACGCGGCAAATATTATCTCGATCTCGCTCGCGCCATCGACCGGCCGGGCGAGACGCGCGCGCCCATCGGCCGGCCACAGCCGAAACCGCCGCTGGCGCTGCGTCCGCAACGGCTCAGCGTAACGCGGATCGAAACTCTGCGGCGCGATCCCTATTCGATCTATGCCGAATATTGCCTGAACCTGCGGGAGCTGCCGCAGCCGGCCGAGATCGGCGAACGGCGCAATATCGGCTCCTTGCTACATGAAGTGCTGGAAAAATTCGGCCTGCGCTTCCCGAGCGGCGCGCTGCCGGCGGACGCCGCGGCGATTTTTTCTGCGCTGCTTGAAGACGGCTTTGCGAGCGAGCGCGCCGATCCTGATTTCAGCGCCTTCGCCTGGCCACGCCTCAAGGCGGCGGCGCGCTTCTACCTTGACTTCGAGCATCGCCGCCGCGCGAACCTCGCGCGTCTCGATGTCGAGCTCAACGGCAAGATTACGATCCCGCTTGAGGATGGCACGACATTCACTTTGTCGGCCACAGCCGACCGTATCGAGCATCATACAGACGGCCGCGTAAGCCTCATCGATTACAAGACGGGCCAGCCACCCGGCATCGAGGAAGTGCGCGTCGGTTTCGCGCCGCAATTGACGCTCGAAGCGGCGATGGCTGCGCGGGGCAGCTTCGGCCTGCCGCCGGATACGCGGATCGCCGAGGCGATCTATGTGAAGCTCTTCGCGAAAGACGGCGGCGCGGAGCGTGCGCTGATCTTCAAGAAGAGTGGCGAGACGCTGAGCGAAGTCGCGGAAAAGCACTTCACCGAACTCGTCGCGCTACTCAACCAGTTTCGCGATGCGGACACACGCTATCCTTCGCGGCCCTATCCGAAATTTGCGGCGCGCTACAGCGCCTACGATCACCTTGCCCGCGTCAAGGAATGGGCGGCCGACCGCGAGGACGGGGCATGAGCACCCTCCCGAAACAAGTCACCGACCAGCAGCGCAAGGCGTCCGACCCGGGGAAATCGGTCTGGGTTTCAGCCAATGCCGGCTCCGGCAAGACGCATGTGCTGGCGCAGCGCGTGCTGCGGCTTCTGCTTGCCGGCGTACCGCCGGCGAAAATCCTCTGCCTCACCTTCACCAAGGCGGCGGCGGCCAATATGGCCGGGCGCGTTTTCAAAAACCTTTCGGAATGGACGGCGCTCGATGATGCCGCACTCGCCGCGAGGCTGGCCGATACCGGCGCGACGAAAATCGATGCGAAAACACTTGTCTTCGCCCGCCGCCTTTTCGCCCGCACGGTCGAGACGCCGGGCGGCCTCAAGATTCATACGATCCACGGCTTCTGCGAACGCCTGCTGCATCTTTTTCCCTTCGAGGCCAATGTACCGGGCCGTTTCGAAGTGCTCGATGATCTCGGCCAGGCGGAACTGCTCGCCCTCGCGCGGCGCGAGGCTCTGGCCGCGGCCGAACGCGACGAAGGAGCTTTGGGCGAAGCGCTGCGTACGCTCGCCGCCGAAACCTCGCAGGATGATTTCTCCGCGCTGCTTCAAGAGGCGACAAGACATCGCGCGTTGCTGCACCACTACGATGCTGAGGAGGCCGCGCGTGACCTCGGCTGCGCGCTGGAATTGCCGGACGGCACCACGATCGCCACGATCGAAACAGACATGATCGAGGGCGGCGCCGGCCCGGCGCGCTGGGGAGAGTTTGCCGACTTTCTCGGCGCGGGTCTCAAGACGGACGGCGACAAAGCCGCTTTGTTTCGGCTTGCGGCTGAAGCGCATAAGCGCGGCGCGCAAAGCCGCGCCGATTGTCTTGAAGCCTATTTCGAGATTTTCTTCACCGCCAAAGGTGAGATGCGTAAAACGCTTGTCACCAAAGCACTCGCCGCCAGGCGTCCAGATCTCGTCGAAGAGCTGCAGCGGGAGCAAGCGCGCCTCGATAGCCTTCGCGCTTTGCGCAAGGCCGCCGAATGTCTCGAAAAGTCTCTCGCTCTGACGACACTCGTGGCGGCGATCTTCGACCGTTACGAAGCGCTGAAAGCAATGCGGGGAAAGCTCGATTTCGACGATCTGATCGAGCGAACGCTGGCGCTCTTCGAGCGTTCGGACGCAAGCTGGGTGCTCTATAAGCTCGATTCCGGCATCGATCATATCCTTGTCGATGAAGCGCAGGACACGAGCCCGGCGCAATGGCGCATCCTCGAACATCTGGCGAGCGAGTTTTACGCCGGTGCTGGCGCGAGCGACAAGGTGCGCACCTTCTTCGCCGTCGGCGACGAGAAGCAGTCGATCTTCTCCTTCCAGGGCGCCGCGCCGGATATGTTCCATGAAATGCACCGGCGCTTCGCGGTGAAATTCGCGCAGGCGGGACAGACGTTCGAATCAGTGCCGCTGAAGACCTCGTTCCGCTCGGTGCCCGCGGTGCTCGGAACAGTCGATCAGGTCTTCTCGACGCCAGCGCATCAGCGCGGGCTCGTCTCCGCCGATACGTGGATGGGCCATGAGGCGCTGAAACAGAACCAGCCGGGCCTGATCGAGTTCTGGGAGCCGGTTTCGGGGGCCCAAACCCCCGAGGCGGACGGCGACAGTTGGAAATTGCCGCTCGACCTCATCGACGAGAGCGACCCCGCGAGCATCCTCGCCCAGCGCGTCGCCAGGAAGATCGCGGCACTCGTCGCGCCCGCGTCCGGCGAACTCGTCTATGATGGCGATGCCAAAAATTTCCGCCCGATCAGCGCCGGGGACATTCTGATCCTGGTGCGGACGCGCAACGCCTTTTTCGACGCAATCATCCGCGCCCTGAAGCAGGTGCGCGTGCCGGTCGCGGGCGCCGACCGGCTCGATCTCCTCGCCCATATCGCGGTGATGGATCTGATCGCCGCCGGCCATGCGGCGCTGCTGCCGCAAGACGATCTGACCCTTGCGGCGGTCTTGAAATCGCCGCTTGTCGGCTTCGACGACGACGATCTGCTGCGGCTGGCGCCGGGCCGGGCGGGCTCGCTCTTTGACGCACTCGCCGCTTCGGAAGAAGCGAAAGACAAAGCCGCCCATGACACCATCCAGAAATGGCGCACGCGGGTGGCAGGTTCTGCCTTCGACTTTTACGCCCGGCTCCTGAGCGAGGACGGCGGCCGCCGGGCGATGGAGGCGCGGCTCGGCCCCGAAGCCTGCGACGCGATGGACGAATTCCTGCGCCTCGCGCTGCGCGCCGAAAAGGAAGGGACGCGCGCGCTGCCCAGCTTCCTCGCCGAGATCGAGAGCCTCGAACTCTCGATCAAGCGCGACATGGAATCCGCCGCCGACGCCGTCCGCGTGATGACGGTCCATGCCGCCAAGGGACTTGAGGCCAAGGTCGTCTTCCTGCCCGACACCTGCGGCGCACCGGGCGGCCGGCACGATTCCAGGCTGCATGTGCTCGACGGCTGCAAGCCCGGCAGCAAAGTGCTCGCCTGGTCGCCGCGGCAGGGCGACGATCCCGAGGCGGTGGCACGGGCGCGACAGGCGGCGCGCGACGCGGCGGAGGACGAGCATCGGCGCCTGCTCTATGTGGCGATGACCCGGGCGGAGGAGCGGCTCTATATCAGCGGCTTCTACAACAAGATCGAGCCGAACGATCGCGCCTGGGGCCGGATGATCGACGCCGTGCGAGACGAGAAATTCGTCGAAGTCCCGGCCTTCTGGGATGAGAAGAACGAGACGATCCGGCGCTATGCGGCCCCCGGCACGGTCGAACGCAGGGTGGCGGATGCGCGCCCGGCCCCCGTCGAAGCGTTCGCTTTGCCCGCCTGGCTCTCGAAACCCGCGGCGCGCGAGGCCGCCCCTGTGCCGCCGCTGCGACCCTCGAACGCCCTCGCCGCCGGAGAGCCCGACGTGCCGCCGCCGAGCGCGCAACGCCGCGCCGCAATTCAGCGCGGGCGGCTTGTGCACACGCTCTTGCAATATCTGCCGGAGGTTGAAGCCGAACAGCGCGGCGCAGCGGCCAAAGCCTATTTGGACTTGCGGGCGCCCGATTATGCAAATGCCGGAGAGTTGATCGCGACGGTTCTAGGCGTGATCGAAGCCCCGGCCCTCGCCGGACTCTTCGGCCTGCACGCGCGCGCCGAAGTGGCGGTCGCCGGGACCGTGACCTTGCCAAATGGCGCCACCCGCGACGTCCTCGGCCAGATCGACAGGATCGCCGAATTGGAGCGCGAGGTGATCCTCGCCGATTACAAAACCGGCGCGCCGGTGCCCGCCGCCGCGACGCCTGAATCCTACATCGCCCAGATGGCGCTTTATCGCGCCCTGCTTGCCCCGCTTTGGCCTGGCAAGCACCTGCGCTGCCTGCTGATTTGGACGGCGGGGGCGGAAATCGCCGAACTTTCCGCAGCGCAGCTCGATGCGGCGCTGGCAAGGCTCGCCTGACACGGAGCGCCTCGCCTTGACGGTAGGAGCCCTGCTTCCTACCTTGAAGCCACATATCTTCGGGAAAATGGTCCCCCGGCAAGAGCTCAAGAGGCACTCATGGCCACTGTTAAAGTTACCGATGCCACGTTCAAGACCGAGGTCGAGGGTGCCAAGGAACCCGTCGTTGTCGATTTCTGGGCGGAATGGTGCGGCCCCTGCAAAATGATCGGCCCGTCGCTCGAAGAGCTCGCTGATGAACTAAAGGGCCAGGTGAAGATCGTGAAGCTGAATGTCGACGAGAACCCCGGCGTCGCCGGCGCCTTCGGCATCCGCAGCATCCCGACCCTGCTTCTGTTCAAGGACGGCAAGCTCGCCCAGCAGAAGGTTGGCGCCGCGCCCAAGGGCGAATTGAAGAAATGGATTTCGGCGGCGCTCTGACGCTCAACGGCTCACGCCAGATCTGGCAAAGGACCTCGCGAGGGGTCCTTTTTGCTTTTTGGCTTCCGGGATCGCGACGATGACCTATGCCGTCAAGGAAATCTACCACACCCTGCAAGGCGAAGGCGCACAGGCCGGCCGTGCCGCCGTCTTTTGCCGCTTCGCCGGCTGCAATCTATGGTCCGGCCGCGAGGCCGACCGCGCGGCGGCACAGTGCGATTTCTGCGATACGGATTTTATCGGGACCGACGGCCCCGGCGGCGGCAAGTTTGCTGGCCCCGACGAGCTTGCCGAAGCCATCGCGGCGCAATGGCAGGGCGAGATTGCGCAGGCGCTGGTCATTTTCACCGGCGGCGAGCCATTGCTGCAGCTCGACGCGCCCTTACTCGCCGCGCTCCATGCGAAGGGCTTTTCCTGCGCGGTCGAGACCAATGGCACTTTGGCCCCGCCCGCGGGCCTCGACTGGGTCTGCGTCAGCCCCAAGGCCGGGACGTCGCTGGTTCTCACGAGCGGCGATGAGCTGAAACTCGTCTTTCCGCAAGCGGGCCAAGACCCGGAAAGCTTTTCAGGGCTTGCCTTCCGGCACTTCTTCCTGCAACCGATGGACGGTCCGGCCCAGGCCGCCAACACCGCCCAGGCCGCGGCCTATTGCCTGGCGCATCCGCGCTGGCGGCTGAGCCTGCAAACCCACAAGCTGATCGGCTTGCCATAAAAGCAGATGCGATAGGCCGCCTCTGCGCGAGTTAAAGATTGACCCGATGAAGATCACCCAGGCTTTCACGTTCGAGGCGGCGCATTTCCTGCCGAAGGTCGCGCCGACGCATCGCTGCCGGAATATGCACGGCCATTCCTACCGCGTCGAACTCAAGCTCGAAGGCCGGGTCGATCCCGAGACCGGTTTCGTCATCGATTTTTTCGAGATCGAGAAGGCCTTCGCGCCGCTCCACGCGCAGCTCGATCATCATTGTCTCAACGAGATCGCCGGGCTCGAAAATCCGACGGCGGAAAACATCGCCGTCTGGATCTACGAGAAGATCAAGCGCGCGTTGCCTGAGCTCGCCGGCGTCACCGTCTTCGAGACGCACGACTGCTACGCGGAATACGAGGGGCGCTGAAGCTACGCAATCGTGTCAACCACGCCGCCATCCACGCGCAGGGCAGCGCCCGTCGTCGCCGAGGCCTGCGGCGAGGCGAGATAGACGACCATATTGGCGACCTCCTCGACGCTCGCGGCGCGCCGGATGATCGAGCTCGGCCGATGTTTTTGCACGAAAGCGGCGGCCGTCTCCTCCAGCGAAGCGCCGCCCTCCCCCGACATTTTCGCGAGAAAATCGACGACGCCTTCGGAAAGCGTCGGGCCTGGCAGGACGGAATTCACCGTCACGCCCGTCCCCGCGGCGCGTTTGGCGATGCCGCGCGAAATCGAAATCTGCGCCGTCTTGGTGAACCCGTAATGGATCATCTCGACGGGGATATTCAGCCCTGATTCCGAAGAGATGAAGATCACGCGGCCCCATTTGCGCGCGATCATTCCCGGCAGATAGGCGCGTGTCAGCCGCACGCCCGACAGCACATTGACCTCGAAGAAACGCTGCCATTCGGAATCCGGGATATCGAAGAAATCCTGCGGATTGAAAATGCCGACATTGTTGACGAGGATATCGGCTGCGGGCACGGCCTTAACCAGAACATCACAGCCGGCCGCCGTCCCGAGATCGGCGGCTACGCCCTGAACCTCTGCCTTGGGCACAGTTTTCTTCAGCTCTGCAATGGCTTCATCGACCGCCTTCTGGCCGCGGCCATTGACAATCACCCGCGCGCCCGACTCCGCCAGCCCTTTGGCGACGGCGAAGCCGATGCCGCGTGTCGAACCGGTCACGATCGCGCTCTTGCCGGAAAGATCGATCAGCATGTTCTTCTCCATTTCTTGGCCCACTGGGCACCCGCTGCGGGATTTATCCCTCGCGCGTCCCCCGCGCTATAGTGGCTGACGCGAACGTGTTCCAAAGGGCCCTATGACCGACAAACTTGAGCCGCGCCGGCCCATGCAGGGGCTGGCCAGCCTGCCCGTCTTCTTCAATCTCGCCGGCAAGCGCGCACTGCTCGCGGGCGGGACGCCGGAGGCGGCATGGAAGGCCGAACTGCTGCAGGCGGCGGGCGCGAAGGTCGATGTCCTCAGCGCCGCCTTGAGCGCGGAGATGCGGACGCTCGCGGCGCAGGCTCCCGCTGTCACACTGATCGAACGCGAGTGGACGGATGATGATTTCGCTGGCGCGGCGCTCGCGTGCGGCGATTTTGCGACGGACGCAGAAGCCACCGGCTTTTGCGCGGCCGCACGGCGCGCGGGCGTGCCCGTCAATGTCGTCGACACGCCGCTTTATTGCGACTTCCAGTTCGGCACCATCGTCGATCGCTCGCCGCTCGTCATCGCCATTTCGACGTCCGGCGCGGCGCCCGTCTTCGCCCTCGCCTTGCGCGGGCGGTTGGAAGCCCTGCTGCCCGCGAGCCTCAAGCGCTGGGCCGAAGCCGCCAAGGCATGGCGCCCGAAACTGACGGACGCGTCATCGCGGCGGCGCTTTTGGGAATTGTTCACCGCCCGCGCCCTGACATCACATGCGCCGGATACGGATGAACTGGATAATCTCATCGCCGCCGCGCAGCACGAGATCGCTGATAAGCCGGCTGGAACGATCACGCTTCTTGGCATTTCCAGCGCCGATCCGGAGCACTTGACCCTCAAGGCTCTGCGGCTTCTGCAAGCCGCGGACGTCGTCTTTCACGACAGCGCCGTGGCCCCGGCAATCGTCGAAATCGCGCGGCGCGAATCCGCCAGGATCAGCGTTAACGCCGAAGAAGATATTGCGGCGCGGATCATTGCCCAAGCAAGAGACGGTGCACGTATCGCCTGGCTCATCGCCGGCGGCGTGGGGGATACAGATGTAAAGGCGTTCCGAGCCGCGGGCTGCGCGGTTGATGTCATCCCTGCCGCACCAGACGCCAAACTTTAGAGATCGTAATGGACTCAGGCGCTGGTCGGACGCAGCCGGCGCGAGGGTTTGCGCTCGACAATGACGGTGCGCGCCATTCCTTCCCGGCTCGGAGCGATGACGACGCGGGGGGCCTTGACCGGCTTGGCGGCTTTCAACACTTCCGCGCGCACGGCATCGACCGGCATGGCCATGAAGCCGGCCGCGATCTCGATCTGCTCTTCGATCTCGTCCGACAGCCCTTGCGCCGCAGCGATCGCTTCTTCGAGCGTCGGCGGGTCATGCCGCACGCGGCGCAAACCGAATTTCGTTGTCCAGGTTTCCGACATCAATTTCTGGCCTCTGCGCTAGCTATTATCGCCGCTTTGGCGCAGGGCAACAAGACATTGTGTCGCGAGCAGGGTGTCGCCGCGCACAGATCGAAATTTGAAAAATTAAAGACAGGCGCGGGCAAACGCCTGAAAGGCGCGGGCGCGGTGCGAGAGAGCCGGCGAACCGTCCGGCGGAATGGCCTGCTTCTCGTCCATCATCATCTCGCCAAAGGTGCGCGAGAGTCCATCGGGCAAAAAGATCGGGTCATAGCCGAATCCTTTGGTCCCGCGCGGCGGAAAGACAAGCGTGCCGTGTACTTTGCCTTCGAAAACCTGCGTCGTGCCGTCCGGCCAGGCAAGCGCGAGGGCGGAAACGAAATGCGCATGGAAGGGCGGTTTCGCTCCCGCTTCCCGCAAGGCCAGTTCGACCTTTTCGATCGCGGCGGCGAAATCGCGCGCGCCGCCGGGCGCAAGCTCCGCCCAGCGCGCCGAGTGGAGCCCGGGCGCGCCATCCAGCGCATCGACACAGAGACCTGAATTGTCGGCGAGCGCCGGAAGCTGCGCCGCCTGCGCCGCAGCACGCGCCTTCAATTCCGCATTGGCGATGAAGGTCCCGCCGGTTTCTTCCGGCTCCGGCAGACCAAGCTCGCCGGCGGAAACCGCCTCGATTCCGTAGGGCTTGAGCAGCGCCTGCATTTCCCACAGCTTGCCGCGGTTATGCGTGGCGATGACGAGGCGGCCGGTCAGGCGTCCCGACATATCAGCCGATGGCCTGCTTCTGCAGCGCGACGAGTTCGGCAATGCCTTTGCGCGCCAGCGCCAGCATGGCATTGAACTCGGTCTCGCTAAAGACCGCGGCTTCGGCGCTCGCCTGGATTTCAACCAGCGCGCCGGTGCCGGTTATGACGAAATTCGCATCCGTCTGCGCGGCGCTGTCCTCGGCATAATCAAGGTCGAGCACAGCCTCGCCATTGGACATCCCGCAGGAGATCGCGGCGACATGATCGCGCAACGGAATATCCTTGAGAATGGAGCGGCCATGCATCCATTTGAGGCATTCGCGCAAGGCAACCCAGCCGCCCGTGATCGCGGCGGTGCGCGTGCCGCCGTCGGCCTGCAACACATCGCAATCGATGGTGATCTGGCGTTCGCCGAGCGCCTGCAGATCGGTGACGGCGCGCAGGCTGCGGCCGATCAGGCGCTGGATTTCCTGCGTGCGGCCCGATGGACGCCCCGAGGCGATCTCGCGCCGCGTGCGCACCTGCGTAGCGCGCGGCAGCATGGAATATTCCGCCGTTACCCAGCCGCGGCCCTGGCCTCGTAGCCATTGCGGCGGCTTGTCCTCGAGCGAAGCGGTGCAGAGCACATGCGTCTCGCCAAATTTGACGAGGCAGGAGCCTTCGGCATAGCGCGCCACATTGCGCTCGATGATTACTTGCCGCATTTCATCCGGCGCGCGTTTGGAAGGACGTGTCAAATTCTTCGACCTAAGCGTTGGCAAAACTTTTCCGGAACACGCTCCAACGCGCTTTCCGGAGGGATGGAATCATCTGGCCGACAAGAAATCACGCGAGCTCAAAACCTTGCGCGTATTCTGGTCGGAAAAGCCGTGCGACTTTTCCGGAACACGCTCTAAGCGGTTCAGGCTTCTTATGCAACTGCGGCGCGCCGGAACCATTGCCACGGCGCGACGTTGCGGGCGCGGGCCGTTGCGCGGCGATCGTCGCGCGAACGGGGCATATTTACTTTATGGGAGATGCAGGATGAAACGCATCATCGTCACAAGCCTGTTCGCCGCAGCGACCGCCATCGGGTTCAGTCCGATTGCCCACGCACAGCAAGGATGCGAGCCGACCGGGGCGGCACAAATGCGGACCGAAATGGCCTCCGAGCAAAGCGGCGGCGACATGATCGTGCTGTCCGGCGACCAAGCGGAACGTTTCCTTGATTACCTCAACGACGATGTCGGGCGGCATACGGATTATTGGGGCGACGGCGTCATCATCGGCCGTTTCCCGGCCCTCGGCTATGATGCCATCGCCATCGTCGATGATGGCTGCGTCGACGAGAGCAAGCTCATCAGGCTCAATCCCGAGGAAACAGCCGCGGGCCTGCAGCACGCCGAGGGTGCATCTTTCTAGGAAGCCGCGCGCAGCGCCGCCGGCTCCGGCCAGTCAACGCCAGTAAGCTCGGCCGTCTTATTCCACAAAGCTGCCGCAAGTGCCGCGTCGCTCGCAGTTGCCGAGGTTTTGGCGACCTTGTTCTTGTAGAAATATTCGCCGCTGACATTGGCGACGTCCGGCGAGGACGCCAGATAAACGATGGTCTCGGCGCCCTTTTCCGGCGAAATTGCAAAAATCTGCACGGCTTTCAAAAGCGGCTGAATGGCTCCCCCGCTCGAATGGCCGAAACGTGTCGCGACGACGCCGGGATGCAGGCAATTGGCGGTTACGCCCGTGCCGCGCAGCCGCCGCGCGAGTTCGCGCGTGAAGAGAATGTTTTCGAGCTTCGAGCGGCCGTAAGCTTTGATGCTCGTATAACTTTTCTCCGTTTGCAGATCGTCGAGGTCGATTTTCATCCCGCGATGCGCGTCGGACGACGTGCTGACGATCCGCGCCGGCGTCGAGCCGAGCAGCCGCTCGCGCAGCCCCGCCGTGATGACGAAATAGGAAAGATGGTTGAGCGCAAAAGTCAGCTCGAATCCGTCCGCCGTGACCTGCCGCTGTGAAAAAGCGGCGCCGGCATTGTTGATAAGGACATCGATACGCGGCTCGGCGGCCGCGATCTCGGCGGCGACGCGCTTCTGCTCCGCCAGCAGCGACAGGTCGGCGTAATGAACCTTATGCGAAAGCCCCGGCGCCTTGGCGTTGAGCTTGGCGAGCGTTGCCTCGCCGCGACTGCGGTCGCGGGCGACGAAGACGATCCGCGCACCCTTGGCCGCGAGGTCAGTCGCGGCGACCTCGCCGATGCCGGAGGTCGCGCCTGTGATAACGACAGTTTTACCTTGCATGATCGCACCTCGGGAACAGAGCGCTTTCAAGCGACCGGCGGTCACGCTACCGGAGCCGGCGCCTTCTGGGTGCGATAGACATAATCCCCCGCGGGGACATTTGCATCGACTTCCTCGAAAGTCGCGGCAATGGCGGCGACTTTGTCATGGAAGGGCGAGAGATGGCAGATCGGGTCCGCATTGCGCGCGTCCCCCGTCAGCGCCATCGCCTGGCAACGGCAGCCGCCGTGGTCCTGGCTCTTGCGCGGGCAGGAGCGGCACGGTTCGACCATCCAGTCCTCGCCGCGGAAGGCGTTGAAGGCCGGGGCGTTGAACCAGATATCGCTGATCGAATGATCGCGCACATTCCAGAACTCGAGGCCCGGAATGGTTTCGGCGGCGTGGCACGGCAAAGCCTTGCCGTGCGGAGTGACGTTCAACGTCCGCTTCGCCCAGCCGCCCATGCAGGCCTTGGGATATTTGGCATAATAATCCGGCACGACATGATCGATGACGATCTTGCCGGCATAAACCTTCCGTAGCGCCTCGACCTCGGCCACGGCCTTCTCGGTCTGGGCGCGCGACGGCATCAGCGCCTGCCGGTTGAGATAGGCCCAGGCGTAATATTGCGTATGCGCGATCTCGACGCGGCGGGCGCCAAGCTCATAGGCGAATTCGACCATGCGGCCGGCGCGCTCGATATTGGCGCGATGGATGACGGCATTGACGGTCAGCGGCAGGCCGACCTGCTTCACCCATTTGGCGACATCCATCTTGCGGGCGAACCCGCCCTTGTAGCCGCCGATCCTGTCCGCCGAACTCGGCTTCCGCGTCCTGAATCGAAAGCTGGACGTGATCGAGCCCGGCATCGGCAAGCTCCTGCATTCGCGCCTCGGTGAGGCCGACGCCCGAGGTGATGAGGTTCGTATAGAGGCCGACGGCGCGGCAATGTTTCACGATCTCGGTGAGATCGCGGCGCGAGGCCGGCTCGCCGCCCGAAAGATGCGCGTGCAGAATCCCGACCTCGGCCGATTCCGAGAAGACGCGCTTCCACGTCTCGGTATCGAGTTCGCCCTCGCGCGCGTCGAGTTCGATCGGGTTCGAGCAATAGGGACAGGCAAGAGGGCAGCGATGCGTCAGCTCGGCAAGAATGCCGACCGGCGCGGCGACGGCCTCGGGAACCTTCTGCGGCGCATTCATAGGTCCACCATCCGTTTGGCGACGAGCTCCGCGAGCAGCGCCCGCACGTCGGTTTCGATCAACTCTCGCTCCGCCGCGAAGGCGGCGGCGAGCTGATCGATGATTTCCTCCAATGTGGCCTTGCCATCGCAGCGCTTCAAGATTTCGACCGCGACAGGATTGAGTTTTAGCACGCGCTCAGGCGCCATCAGCAGCCACTCGCCGCGCGTCGCATCGTGTTTCAGATGCATACCCCGCGGCAAATGCGGCTTCGATTCTGCGCTGATGGCAATCGCTTCGCTCATATCGTCTCGCTAGGCCGCCCGGCTGCGCGGCGCCGCGATCGTGCCCGGCACCCAGGCATCCGGCGGCAGGTAATGATCGACATAGGCGCTCCACAGCGCATCGAGCTGTGCCCAAAGCACATTGCACTTGAACTTGAGCGCGTTGATGACCGCGTGCTGCTGCTCGAGCGTCGTCGCGTGCGACTTGACATATTCGAGCGCCCAATCGGCGTCGCGCTTGGCCTGCGTCGGCCGATAGGAGAAATAAGCCAGCGTGTCCTTGCTGACGTAGTCGTAATTCGCCAGCATGCCGGACATGCGCTCGCCGATGATATTCGGCGAGAATAATTCGGTCAGCGACGAGGCGACCGCCTCGACGGGGCTGCGCTCACGCACAAAGGCGACATAAGCATCGACCGCGAACCGCGTCGCCGGAAGAATACCGGCTGTCGATTCCACATAATCGCGCGGGAAGCCGAGGCTGTCCGTGAGTTTCAGCCAGCGCTCAATGCCGCCGTCGCCGGGCTTGAGCCCGTCATGATCCTCAATGCGCTTGCGCCACTGGCGGCGATCCTCCGCATCGGTGAATCGCGTCAGCACGATCGCATCCTTGATGGGGATCATCGACTGATAATAATAGCGGTTCAGCGCCCAGGCCTGGATTTCCTCGTAGCTGCACTTGCCGCTGTACTGGCGCGCGTGGAAACGGTGCTTGTTGTGATAGCGCTCGGCGCCGACGTTGCGTAGCGCCTCTTCCAATTCCGCGGGGCTCAAAAGCGTCTGGCTCATAACGCGACCTCCATCCCGTCATAAGAAACTTCCCATCCCGCCGCATTGGCCTTGGCGCGTTCCGGCGAATCCTCGATCAGCACGGGATTGGTATTGTTGATATGGACAAAAATCTTGCGGCGGATGCCGATATCCGACAGCCGAACCAGCGAGCCCTTCTCGCCTGTCATCGCGACATGACCCATGCGCCACGCTGTCTTGCTGGAGAGACCCAGCGCAACCATCTCGTCGTCGGTGAAGGTCGTGCCATCGAAGAAGAGCAGATCGGCATTGCGCAGCCGCTCCTGCACTTTCGGCGTCACCTCGGCGCAGCCGGGAATATAGAAGAGCGTCTTGCGGCCGTCGGTGATCTCAAGGCCGACCGTCGTCTCGCTCTCGTCGCCAATGGCGAGCGATGCCGTCTCAAGATAGAGCGGCACCTTGCCCGGCACGGCGAAGGGCGTGACCCGCAGCCCGAGGCCGGTATCGAGCTGTTGCCCGAGTTCGACCTCGTTGAATGTCACGAGCTCGCGGTTGAGCACCCCGAAAATATTGGCACCAGTCACTTCCGCCAGCGTCGTCTTGCTGCCGTAGACCGCAAAGCTCTGCTGCTCGCGCAAGGTCAGCAAGCCGGTCAGGTGATCGACATCGCCATTGGTGACGAAGACCGCGTTGATCGGCGACTGGCGGCTGGCGCCATGCGGGTGCAATTGCTTCGTCGCGATAATCTGCTGGCGCAGATCAGGTGAGGCGTTGAGCAGAAGCCAACGTTCCCCGTCCGCGCTCACCGCCAGACTCGATTGCGTCCGCGGTTTAACGCGCGTGTCGCCTTTCCAGGCGAGTTGGCAGACGGGGCAAAGGCAATTCCATTGCGGAAAGCCTCCCCCGGCTGCCGAACCGAGGACAATGATTTGCAAATCAGCCCCTCGGCTTATTGTTGGGAAACCAGCATAGGTTCCGACCGATTAGATCTCGGCCGAACTCGTAGCTGGTGACTTCCATGCCGACGCACACTTCGACGGCAACCGGAGCAGTCCAAGCCATGATTTCCTCCATTAGCTTTTCCATTGGACAGATTTAACTGTCCAAGTGGCACATCGCATAAAATAATGCGCCCTGCCACGGGAAGTTAGCCCGCATCTTTGTTTCTTACAGATGTATTACAATCAAGCGTTTACGACGCTTTTTCCATCGGCAGCTTCTGAGATTTTCCTGACATTCAAATGACGTGAACACTGCGCTGCCGAAGCTATTGCGGCGGCGTCCCGTTGAGGCGCAATACCTCGCCGGCAAGATAGAGCGAGCCGGCGATCAGCACGCGCGGCGGCAGCGCCCATTTGCGCGCCGTCAGAAAGCGCAGCGCCGATTCGACGCTTTCGCAAGCGACCGCGGGCACGCCTTCGGCATTGGCGAGCGCCGCGACATCGCCCGGCGTGCGCGCCGCGTGTTCGCCATGTACGGGCACCGCCAGCACCTCCTGCGCGAGGCCCTTGAAGGCCCGTAGAACCGCGCCCGTGTCCTTTGTCGCCAGAGTGCCGGTAACGAGGACAAGCGGGCGCGGCGCCTTTTCCTCGCGGTCGGCCATCGCCTGCGCCAGAACGCGGGCGCCATCCTCGTTATGGGCGCCATCGAGCCAGATTTCCGTCCCCGCCGGCGCGAGAGCGACGAGATTGCCCTTGCTCAGGCGCTGCAGGCGCGCCGGCCAGTCGGTGGTTGCGAGGCCGGTTTCAAGCGCGTTTGGCGTCAGGTCCGGCTCGACCAGACGCAGCGTGGCAATCGCCCCGGCGGCATTCTGATGCTGATGCCGTCCGGCAAGACGCGGCAGCGGCAGATCGATCAGCCCGCGCTCATCCTCGTAGATCAGGCGGCCGTGCTCCTCGCGGATGAAAAAATCCCGGCCCGCGATCTGCAGCGGCGCGCCGACTTCCGCCGCCCGCGCTTCCAGAACCTTGAGTGCCTCAGGCTGCTGGAAACCGAGCACGGCGGGGACGCCGTGCTTCAAAATCCCGGCCTTCTCGCCGGCGATTTCGGGAATGGTGTTGCCGAGAAATTCCGGATGGTCCATCGACACCGGCGTGATGAGGCTCGCCGCCGGCCGGTCGATGACATTGGTCGCATCGACCCGGCCGCCGAGACCGACTTCGAGCAAAAGATAGTCCGCCGGGTTGCGGGAAAAGAGCACGAAGGCCGCCGCCGTCGTGATTTCGAAGAAAGTGATCGGGGCCCCCGCGTTGACCTTCTCACAAAGGCTCAGGGCCGCGGCGAGATCGGCGTCGTCGACAAGCCGGCCGCCGCCCTTTTGACCGAGACGGATACGTTCGTGGAAGCGCACGAGATGCGGCGACGTATAGACATGCACGCTCTTGCCCGCCGCCTCAAGGATCGCGCGCATGAAGGCAATGCTCGATCCCTTGCCATTCGTGCCGGCGACATGGATCACCGGCGGCAGATGCTCCTGCGGCGCGCCCAGATTGCGCAGCAGCCGCTCGATACGGCCGAGCGACAGGTCGATCTTCTTCGGATGCAGGTCGAGCAGGCGTTCGAGGATCGGATCCGATTGCTCGCTTGCGCGCTCGGAAGGCGACACGCTCATGCGGCTTCCTGTTGCTCAAGCGCCGGACGATGGGTCAGCAGGCCGCAAAGCCGCGCCAGAGTGGCGCGCATGTCGTGGCGGCGCACGACCATGTCCACCATGCCATGCATTTCGAGATATTCGGCGCGCTGGAAGCCTTCTGGCAGGCGCTCGCGGATCGTCTGCTCGATCACCCGCGCGCCGGCGAAGCCGATGACGGCGCCGGGCTCGGCGATCTGGATGTCGCCCAGCATCGCATAGGAAGCGGTGACGCCGCCGGTCGTCGGATTGGTGAGCACGACGATATAGGGCAGCTTGGCGGCGCGCAGGCGTTGCACCGCGACGGTCGTGCGCGGCATCTGCATCAGCGAGAACATGCCCTCCTGCATGCGCGCCCCGCCCGAGGCGGTGAAGATGATGAAGGGCGTCCGCGTCGCGACCGCATGCAGAAGACCGGTGACGATCGCCTCGCCTGCCGCCATGCCGAGCGAGCCACCCAGAAATTCAAAGTCCTGCACCGCGACCGTGACATCGATGCCTTCAATCTGCCCGGAGCAGATTTTCACGGCATCGGCGGCGCCGGTCTTCAGCCGGTTTTCCTTCAGCCGGTCGACATAGCGCTTCACATCGCGGAACTTGAGCGGATCGAGCGGCACGTCCGGCGTCGGCAAAGTCTCGTAGACGGCGTGGTCGAAGAGCGCGTCGAGCCGCGCCTTGACCGGCATCTTCATGTGATAGCCGGAACCGGGCACGACGTAGAGATTGGACTCGAGATCTTTGTGGAAGATCAGCTCGCCGCTGTCGGGACATTTGACCCAGAGGTTTTCCGGCGTCTCGCGACGCAGGAAAGAGCGGATTTTCGGGGGGACGACGTTGGAGATCCAGTTCATGCCAGTCCTTCACAGAACGCGCGGGGGCGCGACAGAACCCGCAGTCTATCCGTTTGATTTTCCGGACGCAAAGACTCAGGCTGGCTGGCGCGCCGCCGAGCGCACGCCCGCGGCAATCTCGCGCACGAGGTCGCTCACGGCCGCAACGCTGGCGGCCGTCGGATGGCCATTGGCGTCGAGAGATTTCCGCAGCGCATCGACCAGCGCCGAGCCGACGACGACGCCATCCGCAACTTTCGCGATAGCCGCCGCGCTTTCGGCGTTCTTGACGCCGAAGCCGACCGCGACCGGCAAAGAAGTGTGCCGTTTCAGCCGCGCGACGGCGGCGGCGACTTTGCTGTAATCAGGCGTCGCGGCCCCGGTGATGCCGGTGATCGAGACGTAATAGACGAAGCCGGCCGTATGGGCGAGAACGGCCGGCAGCCGCGCATCGTCCGTCGTCGGTGTGGCCAGGCGAATGAAGGCGAGCCCCGCTTCCTGCGCCGGCAGGCAAAGCTCGCTGTCTTCCTCAGGCGGCAGATCGACGACAATGACGCCATCGACGCCCGCCGCTTTCGCATCGGCGAGAAAGCGCGGCACGCCATAGACATAGATCGGATTGTAATAGCCCATCAGGATGAGCGGCGTCGCCGCATCGGCCTTGCGGAATTCGGCGGCAAGCTTGAGCACCTTGGCCAGCGTCGTATGGGCGGCCAGCGCGCGCAGCCCCGCCGCCTGGATCGCCGGGCCGTCCGCCATCGGATCGGTGAAGGGCATGCCAAGCTCAATGACATCGGCGCCCGCCGCCGGCAGCGCCTTCAGCAAAGCCAGCGTCGTCTCAAGATCTGGGTCGCCGCCCATGATGAAGGTCACGAGCGCGGCGCGGCCCTCACGGGCCAATTCGGCAAAACGAGTGTCGATACGGGTCATGGCGGGTGCCTAACACAGGTGCGGGCGCGATGAAACTGAACGAAGGAGCGAGGCTCAGGCCGCCGCCCCTGCCCGCAATTCGGTAAATCGCCAGGCTGCAAAAGCGAAAATGCCGACGTGGAGCAGAACCGCGAGACCGAGACCGAGCAGATGCTGGCCAAGCGTCGCCTGCCCGCCGATCAGGAGGATCGTCGTGAGGCTCAGCGGAACGAAGACAACCGCCGCGGTAACAACACCCGGATTGTAGCAGCGCAGGCGGATCGCCGCCGCAAAATGCGTGAAAGCGTTGACCAGCATGGCATAGGGCGCGACGAGGCCATAGCCGGCCCCATAAAAGAAGCCCGCATAAAGCGCGGCCATGTCCAGCCCCCAGACCACCGGCAGGTTTATGACCAGCACGTCGCACGTGGTCAGGACATTGAGGCCGCCGAACAGGTGAGTATTGACGAACTTCCGGAAGCGGTCGCCCGCATGTTCTTCCACCTGATGGAGCATGTAGCCGGGCGTATGCAGGTAGATCAGCAGCAATGTCAGCGGCAGCAGCTTCGCCATCAACGGCGCGAGGCAGATGAAGCCGCCCGCCATGAAGGCTGCGCCCGTCACCCAATGCTTGCCGAGCCAGGTCTCAAACATCGCGGCCCCTCGCGCCCGGAATCTGGGTGGTTCACACGCGCGTCTACATCCCGCCGAGATGATCTGCGACGGTGAAAATATCCTTGTCCCCGCGCCCGGAGATATTGACCACGAGGAGATGATCGCGCGGCTTCGTCGGCGCGATCTCGATAACCTTGGCGAGCGCGTGCGCCGGCTCCAGCGCCGGAATGATGCCTTCCTGCCGCGCGCAAAGCTGAAACGCGGCCAGCGCCTCATCATCCGTCGCGGAAAGATAAGTCACGCGGCCCGTCTCCTTGAGCCAGGAATGTTCCGGCCCGATGCCGGGATAATCGAGACCGGCCGAAATCGAATGGCCCTCCTCGATCTGCCCGTCGGCATCCATCAGCAGATAGGTGCGATTGCCGTGCAGAACGCCGGGGCGCCCACCCGCGAGCGAGGCGGCATGGGCCTTGTCGAGCCCGTAGCCCGCCGCTTCGACACCGTAGATTTCGATTTGCCGATCATCGAGAAAGGGATGGAACAGGCCGATGGCGTTCGAGCCGCCGCCGATGCAGGCAAAAAGCGAATCCGGCAAACGGCCTTCCGCCGCCAGCATCTGCTTGCGCGTCTCCTCGCCGATCACGCACTGGAAATCGCGCACCATCGCCGGATAGGGATGCGGCCCGGCGGCCGTGCCGATGCAATAGAACGTGTTCTCGACATTGGTGACCCAATCACGCAGCGCTTCGTTCATCGCGTCTTTCAGCGTGCGCGCGCCGGACTGCACCGGCACGACTTTCGCGCCGAGCATGTTCATGCGGAAGACATTGGGTTTCTGCCGCTCGACATCGACGGCGCCCATATAGACGATACATTCGAGGCCGAAGCGCGCACAGGCCGTCGCCGTCGCAACGCCATGCTGACCGGCGCCGGTTTCGGCGATGATGCGGGTCTTGCCCATGCGCCGCGCGAGCAGGATCTGGCCGAGCACATTGTTGATCTTGTGCGCGCCGGTGTGGTTCAGCTCTTCGCGCTTGAAATAGATTTTGGCACCGCCGAGATGTTCGGTCAGCCGCTCGGCGAAATAGAGCGGGCTCGGCCGGCCGACATAATGGGTGAGCAGATTGTTGAGTTCGGCGTGGAAAGCCGGGTCTTTCTTCGCTGCCTCATAATGGCGCTCAAGATCGAGGATGAGCGGCATCAGCGTTTCGGCGACGAAGCGGCCGCCGAAAATGCCGAAATGCCCGCGCTCGTCCGGGCCGGTGCGGAAGGAATTGGGATTTTCCAGTTTCAAGTCGCTCTCGCTCGATCCCGTCATTGCGAGGAGTGAAACGACGAAGCAATCCAAACCTTGCCCTGGCTTGCTTCGCTGCGCCCGCAATGACGGCCAATGCCATCAGGTTCCGGTCCGATGCTCTATCCGCTCTCGGCCATGGAACCAAGCTTTTCCGCCGCCCGCGCCGCGGCAATGAAACTGGCAATTTTGCCAATATCCTTGACGCCGCGCACACTTTCGACGCCGGACGAGACGTCGACGCCCAAAGCACCGGTGGCGACGATCGCCTGCCCGACAGTCTCCGGCGTCAGGCCGCCGCCGATCAGCCAGGGCTTGGCAAAGCGGCGCCCGCGCAGCAGTGCCCAATCAAAAGCGCGGCCGTTGCCGCCCGGCAGGGCGGTGGCATCGCCCGGCACGGCATCGAACAGCAGTAGATCGGCCACAGCCTCGTAATCCCCGATGCCGGCTAGGTCGGCGGCGCTGGCGAGGCCGATGGCCTTCATCACTGGCAGGCCAAATTTCGCCCGCAGGGCGGCGACCCGCGCCGGCGGCTCGTGCCCATGCAATTGCAGAATATCGGGATGAAAGGCGGCAATCGCCTCGGCGAGCAGGTCATCGCCGGCATCGACCGTCAGCAACACTTTTTTCGCCCGGCCCGCGACCGCGCCGGTCAGCGCCGCGGCGGTCGCCAGAGGCACATGCCGGGGACTTTTGGGAAAGTGCACGAAGCCGACCATATCGGCGCCCGCCGCCAGCGCGGCGGCAAGCGTCTCCGGCGTCGAAAGTCCGCAGATTTTGACGATCATGCGGGGCTTTTACACGGACGTCTCAGAAAATAACACGTTTATGTGTCGGTGGCGGCTAAGAATGGCCCGCCTGGCTGCGCAATCGCGCCGCCTCGGCCCGGCTCTCGCGCAAGGCGCGGCGATGCTTACCTTGCGACAGCCAAGTGAAAAAGCCGCCGAGGAAGACGCCGACGACGACGGCGGCGATCAGCACGATGAACAGCGGTGCCTCGATCGCGCCGGCGGCTGTCGATGAGAATGGATCGAAGGACACCGTGACGGCGTGTCTATTCGCGACGGCCAGAGCGAGGCCGATGACCGCGAGCGGCAGGAGAATGAGCACTTCCAAAAAGCGTTTCATCCGCAATCTCGCGGCTGGGTCGGCAGGTGTTCGGAGCGCAGCGCGCCGCTCACATCTCGCATCGGAATGGGTCCGATGCGCCGATTACCCTGCATAACCGTCGTTAAGCCGTTCACGCATCTCCTTGCCGGTCTTGAAGAACGGCACGGCCTTTTCATCGACCGAAACATGCGCGCCGGTGCGCGGGTTGCGGCCGAGGCGCGCATCGCGGTGCTTGACCGAAAAGGCGCCGAAACCACGCAATTCCACCCGGTCGCCGCGCGCCAGCGCATTGACGATCTCATCGAGGATGGCGTTCACAATCTTTTCCACATCGCGCAAATAGAGATGCGGGTTGCGGTCAGCAATCCGCTGCACGAGTTCCGATTTGATCATATTCCGCCCCTTGCCGCTCGTCACTGAACCGCGCTCCGACCCTGTTGAAGCCGCAGCCGGCACGCCCTACCCCCAGAGCGCACCCGTTCGCGCCAACCCTGTTCATGCTCAAAGCTGAGCGCCAAGCCGAAAGATGCTTGGCCGCTAATTGGTTGGATCAACCTGCCAAATCGCTACAAGACCGTCAAGTAATTGTCCTTGCGCGTAAGTTTCTGTATGCTCCAGCACACGCGCGAGAGAAGAAAAGCCCAAAACATCGGCAACTTTCGCCGCGCTGCTCAATATGCCGAGACGCTGCAGGCTGCTCTTCGTGCTCCAGTCGTGGACCGGAAGCCCACGCGGAACTTTCTTGACCCGTTCAAGCCAGGCGATGGCCTGCGGCTCCTCGCCGATCTCGTCCACGAGCTTCAGCCCGATCGCCTGCCGGCCGGTGAACACGCGCCCGTCGTCGACGGCCGCCAATTGGGCATCCGTGAGCCCGCGCCGGTCTTTGACCAGCCCTTTGAACCAGCCGTAGCTGTCGGCCACAAGCGAAGCGAGGGCTGCGCGGACCTCGGGCGTCGTCGGCTCGAAGCCGCTGGGCTCCGCCTTGAGCGGGGAGGATTTCACCGTATCCATTTTCACCCCGACCTTATCGAGAAGGCCGGAGACATCGGGATATTGAAACAGCACGCCGATGGAACCGACCAGCGCATTGCCAGGCGAGACGATATGATCCGCGCCGATCGCCGCGATATAGGCGCCCGAGGCGGCCAGAGTGCCGACGACTGCGACGGTCGGCTTTTTCGCCGCGAGCTGCCGCAAGGCGATGAAGAGCTTTTCCGCGCCCGTCGTCGTGCCGCCGGGGCTATCGATCGCCAAAATCACGCCTTTGGCGTTCGGCGCGTCGGCGACCTCATGGATGAGCTTCAGCGTCGCGCGGTCGCCGGTGATCAGTCCGCTGATCGTGAGCCGAGCGATCTGCGGCGAGGCGGAGCCGAAGCCGAGCCCGCTGCGTCCCGATAGCTTCAGGCCGACGAGCAAGAGCCCGATGATGAGCAACAGGATCGAAGCAACCCGCCAGAACGACAATTTCCGCTGCAACTGCCGCCGATCGACAATGTAATCGGCGGGGGATGTGTTCGACATGCCTTGAATTCCTTGGCCATGATCGCCGCCGGGAACCTAGGACGCGCCGCCGGAGGGCGCAAGCCCGCAAACGGAGGGGTTTTGTGCCTGATCTAGCGCCATCAAGGCGAGACCGGCGGCGACCGATTGAAAAGCGTCTCCAATGTGAACGCGCTCCGCGCCGAAACGACGCTGAAAAAGCGCGCGAACGGCAGGCACGAACGATGTTCCGCCTGTCAGAAAAACGGCATCTATATTTTCGAAACCCAAACCGGCCTTGGCGACGGCGCGCTCTATGGCGTCCGCCAATTTGGCCACATCAGGCGCGATCCAGTCTTCAAAATCGCGCCGTTTTACCGCGGCCTCGATTTTGATACCGCCGCGGTCGAACCGGAACGCCGCTTCATCTGCACTTGAAAGCTCCACCTTCAGGGCGCTGACGCTGCGATAAAGCTCGAACCCGAGGTCCATTTCGATCAAGGTCCGCAAATCTTCGAGCATTTGCGGCGCTTCGGCGGCGGCGATGAGCTTCCGCAATTCGGCGAGCGTCGCGCCGGATTTCAGCCACGACAATTGATGCCATTGCGCGAAAGCCGCGTAAAAATAGGCGGGAATTGGCAGAAGCTTGCCGAAGGAGCGGTAGCATGTGTCCTTGCCTAGCCGCGGCGCCACGACATGCGTGATGATGCGATAATCGAACGTATCGCCGGCAACGCCGACGCCCGTATGCGCCAGCGGCTCGGCGATGAATCCTTTGCCATTGCGCCGAAAGCGCAGGACCGAGAAATCGCTCGTGCCGCCGCCGAAGTCGGCAACCAGCACCGTCTCGTCGCGTTTCAGCGCGCGAGCATACCAATAAGCAGCGCCCAGTGGCTCATAAGCCAGCGCGACATCCGGCAAGCCCGCATCCCCATAGGCCGCGGTTAGCCGCGCGACCGCCAGCGCTTCGTCGGGCCGTTCGCCGGCGAAAACGACGGGGCGTCCACCGACGATCGGCACTGTCTTCACCTGATCGGCAACCCCGTCGAGCAGATGGCCAAGAAAGGTCGACACCAGGCGCTCTATCGTGAAGCGCTCGCCATAAAGCCATGTCTCGTTGAAGAACGGACTCGCCAGATATGTCTTGATCGATTGGATGAAGCGCTGCTCGTCTTCGGCGGCGATCGCGCGCTGCAAAGCCGCCGGACCCGCGACGTGCTTCAGGGAGCGGCCTTCGCGCCAGAACATCAAAGCCGTGCGGAACGTCTGTGTCGGGCCGCCGAAACTCGGCCAACTCAAAGTCTCGACCTGCCCGCTTCGGTTGGCGATGGCGACAACGGAATTCGTCGTGCCGAAATCGATGCCGACGGCGCAGGCATCCCCGTTGTTCATTGGCCTATCCAAAATCGCGCATAAAGAAAGCCCGCGCGGATGGCACCGCGCGGGCCTCGGATCGATAAATTTCGAGGAAAACTTATTCCTCGTCTTTTTTCTTCTTCGCGGCCTTCTTGCCCTCGGAATCGCGCGCCTTCAGCGCGGCACCGAGGATATCGCCGAGCACCGCGCCCGAATCGGCCGAGCCGAACTGGGCGATGGCTTCCTTTTCCTCGGCGACTTCGAGCGCCTTGATCGAAACCGCAACCTTGCGGGCACGGCGATCGAACTGGGTGATGCGCGCATCGACCTTTTCGCCGACGGCGAAACGATCGGGACGCTGATCGGCGCGATCGCGCGCGAGTTCCGCGCGCTTGATGAAGGCAACGAGATCGGTGCCGGCAATCTTGACGTCGATGCCGCCCTCTTTCACATCGATCACCTCGCAGGTGACGATCGCGCCCTTCTTGAAGTCGGGACCGCCCTCCTCGGTCGTCGCCGTGGCGGCAACGAACGGATCGGTCGCGAGCTGCTTGATGCCAAGCGAGATCCGCTCCTTCTCCTGATCGACGTCGAGCACCTTCGCCTTGACGATGTCGCCCTTCTTGTATTCGTCGATCGCCTGCTCGCCCGGCTTGTTCCAGTCGAGATCGGAGAGATGGACCATGCCGTCCACGTCGCCCTCGAGGCCGATGAACAGGCCGAACTCGGTCTTGTTCTTGACCTCGCCCTCGACCTCGCTGCCAACCGGGTGCTTCTGCGCGAAATCTTCCCAGGGATTGGTGAGAGTTTGCTTGAGGCCGAGCGAAATGCGGCGCTTGACCGGATCGACTTCAAGAACCTGGACATCGACTTCCTGGCTCGTCGCGACGATCTTGCCGGGATGGACGTTCTTCTTGGTCCACGACATTTCGGAGACGTGGATCAGGCCTTCGATGCCCGGCTCCAGTTCGACGAACGCGCCGTAATCGGTGATGTTCGTCACGCGGCCGTGGATGCGGGCGTTGACCGGATATTTGGCTTCGATTCCCTGCCACGGATCGTCGAGCAATTGCTTCATGCCGAGCGAAATGCGGTGGGTCTCGTGGTTGATCTTGATGATCTTGACCTTCACCGTCTGGCCGATGGTGAGGACTTCGCTCGGGTGATTGACGCGGCGCCAGGCGATGTCGGTGACATGCAGGAGGCCGTCGATGCCGCCGAGATCGACGAACGCACCGTAATCGGTGATGTTCTTGACGACGCCGTCGATGACCTGCCCCTCTTCGAGATTGGCGACGATCTCGTGGCGCTGCTCGGCGCGGCTCTCTTCGAGCACCGTGCGGCGGGAGACGACGATATTGCCGCGGCGGCGATCCATCTTGAGAATCTGGAACGGCTGCGTCACATGCATCAGCGGCGCGACATCGCGGATCGGACGGATGTCGACCTGGCTGCGCGGCAGGAAGGCCACGGCGCCGTCGAGATCGACGGTGAAGCCGCCCTTGACCTGATTGAAGATGACGCCTTCGACCTTTTCCTGCTTCTCGAAAGCTTTTTCGAGCCGCACCCAGCTCTCTTCGCGGCGCGCCTTGTCGCGCGAGATCACCGCCTCGCCGAGCGCATTCTCGATCCGCTCGAGATAGACTTCGACTTCGTCGCCGACCTTCGGTGCGCCTTCGCGCCCTGGTCCCTGAAATTCCTTGAGGGCGACCCGGCCTTCGGTCTTCAGACCGACGTCGATGACGGCGACATCCTTTTCGATGGCGACGACAATGCCCTTGATAACGGCACCTTCGAGAGCTTCGTTCTCGCCATAGCTCTCATCGAGAAGCGCCGCAAAATCCTCGCGCGAAGGCGCGTAGGTGGTGGTTGATGTCATAAGTTCTCCTGAAAAGCCCAATTGGGCGGAACGCCGGGGGTTAAGAGTTAAAAGGAGCTTTTTGCCTCCGTGGCCTGCCAGAGGGCAGGATCACCCGCATCAAAACGGCGGGCCGGCGTAGGACGGTGCAAAAAGCCAGGTTCGGGCGGCTATGTAGCAAGCGCGGGGGCGCCCGGCAAGGGCCCCACGGAAATCCGAGGGACTCCGGGACCGCGCGGGCGGCCCCGGAATATGGCATTTAGCCCGGCAGGAGCACCGTGCTGATGACATGGATGACGCCATTGCTTTGAAAGACGTTGGGAATCGTCACCCAGGCCTTGTCGCCCTTTGCGTCGATGATCTCGAGCTTGCCATGATTATCTTCGACGGTCAGCGTCCCGCCTTCGACGGTCTTCAACTCCGCATGGCCGCCGCCCATCTTCACCATTTCCTTGAGCTGGTGTGCCGAATACCGCCCCGGAACGACGTGATAGGTCAGCACCGACACCAGGGTCGACTTGTTCTCCGGCTTGAGCAGGTTATCGACCGTGCCCGAGGGCAACTTGGCGAAGGCGGCGTTGGTCGGAGCAAAGACCGTAAAGGGGCCGGGCCCTTCCAACGTATCGACGAGGCCCGCCGCCTTGACGGCTGCGACCAAGGTCGTGTGATCCTTTGAATGAACGGCATTTTGAACGATGTTCTTGGAGGGATACATTGCGGCGCCGCCGACCATCGGGTCCGCAGTCATCATCGCCGATTGAGCCGCCGAACCGGAAAAACCGGCAAGCAGCGCCGCGATGCCGAAAATGGCAAGTTTGAGTTTCATGCGTACTCTCCTTGATTAAGCAACGAGGAGACGGCAGGCGTTGCCCTTCGCCGCGCTCGTCATTGCCCATCTACGGAGGGCGGCCGCCGAAGGTTTTGCGAAGCCTAAAAAAATTTGGCAGGTGGCAACCAAGCTGGACTTCGCGCCGTATCCATCGCTAAGTACAGAGAAAGCGAACGACAGGCCTGCTGCATTGGCGCAACTCGACAATGGCGAACTCATCGCGCTCATCGGCGCCACGGCCCGAGGCGATCGCGACGCCTTTGCGACGCTTTATCAGCGCACTGCGCCGAAACTTTTCGCCATTCTCCTGCGTATCCTGCGTGGCAAGGCTGCTGCTGAAGACGCGCTCCAGGATGTCTTCCTGAAGATTTGGCAGAATGCCAGGAGCTTCTCGCCCGAGGCCGGCCCGCCGATGGGATGGCTGATCTCCATTGCCCGCAATCGCGCGATCGATATTTTGCGCGCCAGAAATCCGGCGGAGCCCGGCGCGTTGGAGGCCACGGATTTGTTCGCCAGGCTTGCCGATCTTAGCGATGGCGAAGCGCAAATGAGCGACCTCTCCGCATTGCGGCATTGCCTCGGGACGCTTGAGGAACCGGCGCGCAATTGCATTCTGCTCGCCTATTATGAGGGCTATTCGCGCGAGGAACTCGCGCGCCGTTTCGATCGGCCGGTCGGTACCATCAAGACCTGGCTGCACCGCAACCTCGCGATTCTGAAATCCTGTCTGGAGGCCACGACATGAGCGTCGAGACCGACATGCAGGCCGCCGAATATGTTCTCGGCACGCTTTCGGCGGAGGAGCGCCGCGCTTTCGAAACATTGTTGAAGAGCGATGCGTCGGCCCGGCGCGCGCTTGAAGTCTGGCAGCAGCGCCTCGCCCCGCTCTCCGCCGCAATCGGCGAGGTCGAACCCCCGGCCGGTGTCTGGCAGACCATCGAGCAGGCGCTTTCCACGTCCTCCGAGGCAGCGCCTGACATTCTTAGGCTGCGCCGTTCACGCGATCGCTGGCGGATGGCGACTGTTCTCGTCAGCGCGCTCGCCGCAGGAACTCGCTGCCTTCGGCATCGACCGTATTCTGGTGGCCCCGCAAGAGCCGCAAGGCAGCTACGTCGCGGTGATCAATCGCAGCGGTGATCAGCCGGCTCTCATTGTTCGCGTCGATCTCGCCACACGGACAGTTTTCGTGCGCCCCGTCGCGACTGTTGTGCCTCAAGGCCACAGCCTCGAACTCTGGTATATCGGCAAGGGCTTGCCGCCAAAATCGATGGGGCTCATCGACAAGGCCGAGCGGACGATCCCTCTGCCAAAGGATGCGCGCATCGAGAAGGCGAATTTCGCTGTCACGCTCGAACCTCCAGGGGGCGCGCCACATGGGGTCGCCACCGGGCCGGTCGTCTATTCCGGTCAATTGTTCAAAGAGTGAGGTGCGTCTGCCGCGCCCGGACAATCCCCAGAGCGCGGGCGAAGGCGGCATCAATGTCGAGATCCGTCGTATCGAGCTCGACCGCATCCTCGGCGGCGCGGAGTGGCGCCAGGCTACGCGAAGCGTCGCGAGCATCGCGGCGGCGGATTTCCTCCAGGACCGCCTGATAATCGACGGCCTCGCCCTGGCCTTTCAGCTCCAGAGCCCGGCGCGTGGCGCGCGTTTCCGGGGTCGCGGTCACGAAAATCTTCACGCGGGCCTGCGGACAGATGACGGTGCCGATGTCGCGTCCGTCGAGCACCGCCCCGCCCGGCCGGGCAGCGAAGCTGCGCTGCATATCGACGAGAGCCTGTCGTACCTCGGGGATGGCGGCGACGATCGAGGCCGCCTCGCCCATGTCGCGGCCACGCAGTTCTCTGGTGTCGAAATCGGTGAGCGAGAGGCCGCGGGCCGCCGCGACGGCGGCATGGACATCGGAAAGATTCTGGCCATGCTCGATGAGCGTTCGCGCGGTGGCGCGATAGAGCAGCCCGGTATCGAGATGCGGCAAATTCAAATATTCCGCGAGGCGGCGCGCCAACGTGCCCTTGCCCGAGGCCGCAGGCCCATCGATTGCCACGATCATGAGAAATGCGCCCCAAGCCCGGTCAGCGCCGCCTGAAAAGTCGGGAAACTCGTCGCGATCATCGCCGCATCGTCGATCCCCATGCCGCGCTTGGCCGCAAGACCGAGGCAGAGGAAGCTCATGGCGATGCGGTGATCGAGATGCGTCACCGCGACACCCCCGCCCGGCACCTCGCCGGCGCGCCCGGCGACGATCAGATCATCGCCCTCGATTGCGCTTTCGACCCCCGCAGCGGCAAGACCCGCGGCAACAGCGGCGAGCCGGTCGGATTCCTTGACCCGCAGTTCCGAGAGGCCGCGCATCCGCGTCTCGCCGGTAGCAAAGGCAGCGGCAACGGCGAGGATCGGATATTCGTCGATCATCGCCGGGGCGCGCTCGGCTGGAACATCGACGCCACGCAGGTCCGAAGCGCGCACGCGCAGATCGGCGACGCTTTCGCCGCCTTCCTCACGCGGGTCGAGCACATCGATTTGCGCGCCCATTTCAAGAAGCGTCTGCAGCAGGCCGATGCGCAACGGATTCATCATCATGCCTTCGATGACGATGTCCGAGCCTGGGATGATCAGCCCCGCAACCAATGGAAAAGCCGCGGACGACGGATCGGCGGGGACAACGATGGCGGAGGGGTGCAGCGTCGGCCGGCCTTCGAGCGTGATCTTGCGCCCGTGGACCTCGAACGGCTCGCTGCGGATTGTCGCGCCGAAATGCGCCAGCATCTTTTCCGTATGGTCGCGACTCGCCTGCGGCTCGATCAGCACGGTGCGGCCCGGCGAATTGAGCCCGGCTAGCAACACGGCCGATTTGATCTGCGCCGAAGCGACCTTGGTGCGATATTCGATCGGCAAAGGCTCGGGAGTGCCCTTCAGCCGAATCGGACAGCGGCCGCCCTCCTCCTGCGACACAACCTCGGCCCCCATAAGGACCAGCGGATCGAGCACGCGGCGCATCGGCCGCTTGCGCAACGAGGCATCGCCATCGAAGGTTGCGGTGATGCCGTGCCCGCCGACGACACCCATCATCAGCCGGACGCCGGTGCCGGCATTGCCGAAATCAAGTGTCTCGCGCGGCTCCAGCAGCGTCCCGATCCCGACACCATCCACATGCCAGAAGCCCTCGCCGCGGCGTTCGATCCGCGCCCCGAGCGCCCGGCAGGCTGCGCCGGTGTGGAGCACATCCTCCCCCTCCAGCAGGCCGCGGATCTCCGTCCGGCCTACGGTCAGCAGGCCGAGGATGAACGCGCGGTGCGAGATGGATTTGTCCCCCGGCGGGCGCAGCCGGCCTTTCAGCGGGGCGCCCGGCGCCGTGCTCAAGCCCGCAGCCGGGGGCGAAATGCTAATCGAAACAGCCAAAATCCCTCCACGCCCGGCACATTCGCTGCGCTGCTCGTAGCATGCGAGTTGGGGAAAAGTCATGGGCCAATCAGCCCCGCTATCCCGCGATTTTTCGCCTGGCGCCCCACACGATCTCTTGGGGACGGCCCGGTGAAGTTCCAATTGACACGCGCGTTAGGGCTTACTAACGGGAGCCTTAAGCGCGCCAATGTGGCGGGGACGCGACACTCGCTTGCCAGGCGCGAGCGAAGATGAGCGGCGTCTCCGCCGGGGTGTTCAACGATCCTTAGAGGCCAAACCGTGGCGAAACTCGAGCTCGGTAACAAGCGTACCTGCCAGCAATGCGGCACGAAGTTCTTCGACCTGAACAAGAATCCGGTCGTCTGTCCGAAGTGCGGCGCCGTTCAGCAGACAGCCGCTCGCGCGAGCCGCGCGGCGGCCGTCGAAAAGGACGAGGAAGAACCTGAAGCGGGCGTGGAGCTGGTTTCGCTCGACGAGGTCGAGTCGGAGGAGGCCGCGCTCGAAACAGTCGCAGGGGATGATGTCGAGATCGAGGACGAGGGCGCCGACGATGACGACACCTTCCTCGAAGAGGAAGAAGAAGACAGCGACGACGTCTCCGGCCTCATCGATGGCGATATCGCGCCGGACGAGGAGCCGTAGCGCACAGAAAAGAGCCATTCCGCCGAACGGAATGGCGGCTTGTCGCGGTTGGCTATTATGTCTATATAGCCGCTCCGCGCCGGCTGGTTCCGGCCACAAATCCACCCAAAGATTTGCGTGGCGCGAAAGCGTGGGGTCATAGCTCAGTTGGGAGAGCGCTTCAATGGCATTGAAGAGGTCGGCGGTTCGATTCCGCCTGGCTCCACCATTCAAATCAACGACTTGCGCGAAACCTTTGTAAGGATTTTCGGCAGCGTTGATGTACGAAAAACCGCTCGGGCCATTCGGCTATCACAAGGAAAACATGCCGGCGGAGCCCACGTGAAGGTTCCCGCCGCGATCATGCATGGCGCGCGAAGTTCCCAATAATTCGGGCGGCCCGTCGTCGCGCTGTAGCTCGTGCCGTTTAGCCGTAAGCCACGCCCGGATTACTTTGCCCGACCTCAATAATGTAGCCGTCAGGATCGCGAATATAGCAACGCGTCTCGCCGTATTTGGGCTTTGGCTCGGTGATGAACTCGGCTCCCCGGCTTCGCCATAGTTCATAGCAGGCACCAATATCCGCGACGCGGATGTTCATAAAGCTGCTGACCTTATCGGGGTCGGCGGGGACGCTGAGCGTCACCGTTGGTTTGTCGGGCGTCGGACCGCCTCCGGGGTTGACGAGGAGCCACGTGTTCGCGATCTGAATGTACCCCGGCGCGCCGCTGCCATCGCCCCGACTCAGGATGCGACCTCCGAAGACCCTTTCGTAAAATCGAAGCGATCGCTCGACGTCCGCGACGGTGAGAAAGTGTGCGACGGTGAACCCGTCCTTCGGCGGCATCTGATAGGTCTTGTGCTCGATTTCCACCTCGCTCGCAGACGATTTTGAGTCGGACATCGCATCCTCCTTTCGCCTTCACGGATAATCGGGGCTCTAACCATTCTCTTTGGAAATGACCTCATCAATCGAGGGTTCGCCTTTGACGGCGCGTTCGATTGCGATCTTAGTCGCCTGGTAATTCCAGTCTCGGATCTTCGCATCGTCCTTGGCTTCCCAATGGATAAAGACGCCAACACAAATAAAAACATTGGCGGCCTCCTCTTTGGGGATGATGCCGGATTTGACTGAATCGATGACAGCTTTCCCAATCCCCTCCTGAGCCGGACCAAACATTTTGCCGGCCTGATCACCATTCTTGATGTCCACCTTGTTGAACATCACCGTTGCCGGCTTTGTCATCAAATTAGGCCTGACAAGCGCGAGAAGAGCATTATCTCCGACTTTTTGATTGGTGAGCGTCGTGCAGAACGCGGTTTCGGCAGCGCTGCCCCGCGGCCCCATGATCAGATCGATATGCGCAACTTCGTTGCCGTCGCCGACGAGTGCTTCACCGACGAGAACGCGGTCAATCTTAGCCATGTGGATGCTCCCTTGCCTGATTTCAGATCGAAGCCTAGTTCAACATCAAACGTGGTTCTCAAGGACTCCCGCGCAGTTCAAAAATAGCGAAACGACGCTCAGGATCGGACAAGGTTGCATCGACACGCCAGCCGCTGCGTGTTGCGAGTTGCGAGAAGCTTTCGACGCTATATTTGCGCGAGCTTTCCGTATGGATCGTCTCGCCGTTTTTGAACGTAAAGGAGCGGTCCCCGATGGTGACGGTTTGCTTTTCGAGGCTCACGAGATGCATTTCGACCGCAGATTCCGCTTCGTTCCAGCGCGCCTCGTGCGCGAAGCGGGCGAGCATGAAATTTCCAGAAAGTTCGCGATTAATCCGCGCCAGCAGGTTAACGTTGAACGCGGCCGTGACGCCCTCGCAGTCGTCGTAGGCAGCGATCAGGCTCTGAACGTCTTTATTGAGGTCGGCGCCAATGATCGCGCGGCCACCAGGGCCGACATGACCTCGCATGCGCTGTAGAAAGGCAGAAGCCTCGGCCGTATCGAGGTTGCCGATCGTCGAGCCGGGGAAGAATGCAACGCGGCCATTTGCCGGCACATGTGCCGGAATCTCAAAATCCGAAGTGAAGTCGGTCGCGATCGGATGGACCTTAAGTCGTGGAAAGCGATCGCGCATCCGCGCGGCCGTTTGCTCCAGAAAATCCGTTGCGATGTCGATCGGCACATAAAGCGCCGGCCCATCCAGCGCGTCGAGAACGATCTCGGTCTTCAAGCCCGCGCCGGCGCCATATTCGAGAAGAACCGCGCCGGGGCCGCAAAAATTCGCGATCTGCGGGGCGTTGCTCCTCAAGATCGCGGTTTCTGTCCGCGTTGGATAATATTCCTCGAGCCGCGTGATCGCCTCGAAGAGTTCGCAGCCCCGGTCGTCGTAGAGCCACCTCGCGGGAAGCGTCCGCTGCGGCCGCGACAGTCCGGCCAATACATCCGCGCGGAAGGAATCGAGCTGGCGCGTTTTTGGGTAGACTAATTCCAGCATCACGTATCCTCCGCGAGACGCAGACCCGAGAACTGCCATCGCGCGTCGGGCGGGAAAAAATTGCGATAAGTCGAGCGAATGTGGCTCGCCGGAGTAACGCAAGACCCGCCGCGCAACACAAACTGGCCGCACATGAATTTGCCATTGTATTCGCCGATCGCGCCCTCGGCTGTCTGGAAACGCGGATAAGGCGAAAAGGCGCTTTGCGTCCATTCCCAAACGTCGCCATACATCTGTCGCGGCCCACCCGTCGACACTGGCGCGGGGCGCGGGCGCAGTCGCCCTGTATCCAGCAAGTTTCCATCCCGCTGCACGCCCTCGGCCGCATGTTCCCATTCGAATTCGGTTGGAAGACGCCGTCCCGCCCAGGCCGCGAAAGCGGCGGCTTCGAAATAGCTGATGTGGGTGACCGGCGCTGCAGGATCGACGGGTTGCGCACCGCGCAATGTCATCGTCCAATAATTTCCCTCGCCGCGATCGTCCCAATAGAGGGGCATCGCCCAGCCTTCGGTCTGGGTTTTCGTCCAGCCCTCGGAAAGCCAGAGCAGCGGATTGCGATAACCGCCATCGGCGATGAATTCGATCCATTCCTCATTCGTCACGAGGCGATCCGCTAGCCGGAACGGCTCGACAAACACTTTATGCCGCGGCCCCTCGCAGTCGAACGAAAATCCCTCGCCATCGTGGCCGATATCGATGAGGCCGCCGGAAAACGGCAAGAATTGCAAGACGGCCGAGCCGTCGGCTTCTATGGCAAGCGGCTCTGCGCTTCTATAGGCGGGGCACAGGGGATTCTGCGCGAAGAGGTGCAGAATGTCTGTAAGCAGAAGCTCCTGATGCTGCTGTTCGTGATGGCATCCAAGCTCGATCAGCTCCGTTGCAGCAGCCTTTGGCGCCGATTTTTCGAGGAGCCGCGCAACAGCAGAATCGACATGCTCGCGATAGCGATAAATATCGTCGAGGCTCGGGCGGGTGATGAGGCCGCGCTTTGGTCTCGGCTGCCGCGCGCCGATCGAGTTGTAGTAGGAGTTGAAGAGGAAATTGTAGGTCTCGTCGAAACATCGATAGTTTTGGAGAAAAGGCATGAGCACCATCTTCTCGAAAAACCACGTTGTATGGGCAAGATGCCATTTAGCCGGACTTGCGTCCGGCATCGATTGAGGCGTGGCGTCGGCGTCGGATAATCTCGCCCCAAGACATCGGCTGGTCTCGCGCACACTCTGGTAGAGGGAAAGGAGCCGGTGAATTTCGAGATGCGATCGGACTGGAACTTCGGTCATTGTATCCCTTCCTTCCTATCCATTATCGGTGCGAGCATCGGCCGCCTTTCGACATTCACCATGCGTTAAATGGAAACCCTCTCAATAATAATGCCTGGCTGCGTTTATTATACGATTGAATTTATGTCGTCGGCACAAGCATTTGAAGCGTCGAAGCGAGGAAGCTATAGGACTATTAGCGGATCGTTTCTATGAAGATTGCAAGTTTCAAAAATCAAGAGTGAAGCTCGGTCAACGAAATGTGTTCGAACAGGGTCTGCCAGCTTCGAGCATATATGGCCCGAGAACCTATTCATTCAACCTCGTTTGGTGGAAGGAATGAACCCAGGCACTCCAGTATCGACGACCGGGTTGAAGCGGGTGTTCGTCGTGATCCCATCTCGAATCTCCTGCATCGCATCTTCGGGCAGAGTTGAGATGTCAAAGTTCTCTTCGATATGCCGAGGTGAGGTCGAGGTGGTCAGCAGAGCGGTGCCCCGTTGCACGGCCCAGGCCAGCACGACTTGCGCAGGCGTCTTGTGGACGCGGCGTGCGATCGCCGTAATGATTGGGTCCTCCGTAACTCTTGGCTTTATCGCATGTCCCAACGCCGCGAACGCAAGCAGGACAATTCCGTGCCGCCGACAATATTCGAGCAGCTCCCACTCGGGCAGATAAGGATGCGATTCGACTTGAACCACGGCGGGCTTTATGCGGGCGATGGCGACGATTTCCTGCAATTGTTTCAAGCCGATGTCTGACAGGCCAATTGACTTGCATCTTCCGGCGTCCACCAAACGCTCCAACGCCCCCCAGGTTTCCGCCAAGGTCACGCCTTTATCGTAAATCACCTCGCCCTGCGCGTCCCTCGGGTCCTGCTCATCGCCTGGCTGAAAGGCAAACGGGGTGTGGATGAGATAGCAATCAGCGTGATCGAGTTGGAGTCGTCGCAGACTTGCTTCGTAGGCGGGCGTGACTCGCTCAGGGCGATGGTTGTTGTTCCATAGCTTCGTGGTGACGAAGACGTCCTCTCGCCGAATTTCCGTGGCTTTAAACACCTGCTGCATCGCCTCGCCAACGGCAGCCTCGTTGCGATAGCGCTCCGAGCAGTCGAGATGTCGGAATCCCACTTCCAACGCGGCGATGGTCGCTTTTCTGGTCACGACAGGATCGGGGATCAGCGTGCCAAACCCGAGGGCCGGCATGGAAGAGCCGCCGGCGAGAGGAAATCTCGTGTCGCGAAGCGCATCTGGGTCTGCCATGCTTTAGATCCTTATTGAACTGACGGGATCAACCGCAACAATGGCTCAATCACCCGTCTGCCGCATTCGATCCTTTCTGACTCCGCGCAATAGAGATATTCGACAGCAATTCAGGCCAGATGTCACCATCACCGGATGAAAGCCGTTGGGCTTCCGGAAGGCAATTCAGTCGTTTCGAGACCATACCTGGGGCTTCGCCGTCGCCGAGGCAACGGTCAGTTGGAAAGTAAATCTGAAAACAGCCCATCCAAACCGGAGCCATTTCGCGATTAATCGACACTGAGGTATTATTCGCCGCCGATAACCATCTCCCAGACGGCGAAGACCAAGCCAACCCAAATCCTGATCGAACGCGGCCGGCGCCCTTAAGCAGCGTTCGGCACGAGCAGCCTGAGCGAACAATCGCGCGCATTTGCGCAGTTCCGATAGCAAGCGAACTTACAACTGTTCTCCCACGAGGCTAGAGGCACCTATCGGCGCGTGGGCCCGACATGGAGGGGACAATGATCTCTTACGATGCGATTGTCATAGGCACTGGGCAGGCCGGGCCATCTCTGGCGGGACGCCTTGTGGCTGTCGGAATGAACGTCGCGGTCATCGAACGCGGATTGCTTGGCGGCACGTGCGTCAACACGGGGTGCACGCCGACCAAGGCTCTGGTGGCAAGCGCCGAGGCCGCCCACGTGGCGCGCCGCGCCGCAGAGTTCGGCGTATTGATCGCAGGCACGGTAGGTGTCGACATGAAACGGGTCAAAGCGCGCAAGGATGCGATAGTCGAGGCGAAGCAGAAGCGTGTCTTGGCCGGATTGAGCGTCAAGAACTGCACGCTTTACCGCGGACAGGCGTCCTTCATCAGTCCGCACGAGGTCCGCGTCGGCGACGCGGTGCTGAGGTCGGAGAGGATTTTTATCAATGTTGGCGGTCGCGCCTCCGCCCCCCCGTTGCCTGGCCTGGACCAAGTCGACCATCTCACCAACAGCTCAATGATGCATATTGATTTTGTCCCGCCGCATCTCGTGATCGTCGGCGGCAGCTACATCGGGCTGGAATTTGCGCAGATGTATCGCCGCTTCGGCAGCGAGGTGACGGTTATCGAGATGGCGCCGCGCTTGATCCCGCGCGAGGATGAGGATGTATCGGCGGCGATTCTCGAGATTCTGGAACACGAGGGCGTCCATGTCCGCCTCAACGCGAAATGTGTAAGCGTCGCGAAGAGTGACACGGGGATCACCGCGACTGTGGATTGCGCGGCCGGAGCGCCCGTCGTAAGCGGGAGCCATCTGCTGATTGCCGCAGGGCGGCGCCCCAATACGGATGATCTTGGTCTCGACGTGGCCGGCATCGCGCATGACGCAAGAGGATTCGTTACGGTCGACGATCAACTGCGCACCAATGTGCCGGGTGTGTGGGCACTCGGCGACTGCAACGGCAAGGGCGCCTTCACACATACGGCCTATAATGATTTTGAGATCGTCGCGGCAAACCTTCTCGACAACGACCCGCGCCGGGTGAGCGACCGCATTCCGACTTATGCCCTCTTCATCGATCCGCCGCTGGGGCGCGCGGGCTTGTCGGAGGCCGAAGCGCAGAAAACGGGGAAGCGCTTGCTCGTGGGCAAGCGGGCAATGACGCAAGTGGCCCGCGCGATCGAGAAGAGCGAAACCCAAGGGTTCATGAAAATCGTCATTGATGCGGACACGAAACAGATCCTGGGTGCGGCGGTGCTCGGTCCTGGGGGCGATGAGATTATCCATTGTGTTCTCGACCTCATGTACGCTAAGGCGCCCTATACCGTGATGCAGCGCGCAGTGCACATACATCCGACGGTATCGGAGCTGATTCCCACCATGCTCGGTGAACTCCGGCCGCTATAGTGCCGCCTGGAACGCGACGCGGAGACCGAAATGGAAGATCAGAAGAACCCGGCTGCGCGGGAACGCTGGCCCGCGTCCCATGTGCCATTTGCCTATTCGCCGATGACGCGGCGTCTAAGAACGATTGCTGTGATCTTGCTCGTCAGCGCCGGCTGCGTGAATTATCTGGATCGCGCCGCGGTGGCGGTGGCCGAACCGCAAATTCACCAGGAGCTGGCGCTTTCTTATGATCAAATCGGCGTTCTGCTCTCGGCCTTCGCTTGGAGCTACGGCCTCGCCCAAATCCCGGCCGGGACGCTGATCGACCGGTTCGGGCCGCGCCGGACGTTGGGCCTCGGCTTGATATTTTGGTCTCTCGCGCAAATTGCCGCGACATTCGTCTCCTCGCTCGGTCAATTTATCACTGCGCGCGTGGCGTTAGGCCTGGGTGAGTCGCCGATGTATATCGGCGGGTCACGTGTCTGCACCGACTGGTTTGCGCGCGATCAGCGCGCCTTGCCGATCGCGATCTTCAATTCATCGTCCGGCTTGGCGCCGGCGCTTGCGCCGCCGCTGCTGACGTGGCTCATGCTTAGTTTTGGGTGGCGTATTATGTTCTTGATCGCCGGTCTCGCCGGATTCGCGATCGCCGTACTCTGGGCAGTGCTTTATCGCGGCCCCAAGACGGCACATATACCGGCTGGCGACCTGGCCGAGATCCGCCGCGGCGATGTCGCAAACGTTCCTCATCTCGGCCTGCGCCAAGCCGCATGGCTGCTGGGCTACCGGACCTCCTGGGGGATGTTCTTCGGCTTCTTCGGCGTCGTCTACATCTCCTGGCTCTACGCCACATGGTTGCCCGCGTATCTCGAGAACGCGCGACACCAGAGCATCGCGACCGCCGGCTTTTGGGCCGCGATCCCGCTAGGAGCCGGTTTCATTGGCGCCGTCAGCGGAGGATTTATAGCACGTTGGCTCGGGGCGCGCGGCTTTGACGCGACCGCCGCCTGCAGAATACCAACGATAGGTGGGCTGTTTGCAGCAGGCGTGTGTACAGTCGCGGGTGCTTTCACCGGTAATGTTTATCTCGCGATCTCTCTGATAGCCTGCGGCCTGTTTGCGGCGAATGTTTCATCAAGCTGCGGGTGGGCTTTGGCCGCGGTGATCGCGCCCCCAAATACTGTCGCGACTCTCGAAGCCATACAGAACGTCGGCGGATCGATCGGCGGCGCGCTCGCGCCGCTTCTTACGGGCGCCTTGTTGCAGGCGAGCAATTCATTCGTACCTGCTTTCGTGCTCGGCGGCGCGATTTCGATCGCTTGCGCGTTGATCTATCATTTTACGACCCGTAACCAGATCTTGCCGTCGGGATAATAGGACGGCAGTCGATATCGCCGCAGATTGAGTCTCACCCGACTGGCTGGCCGATCAATTACGCGCAGAAAGCATTGTTGCACATTTGAGCTTCATAGCTATTAGATCTGAATTTTCCGCACCTGGTAGAGCGCTTCAATGACACGGAATAGGCCCGAAATCGAAACCGGCAGGGCCGCAAGATGACCCGCGATCAAGCCGATGCTCCGACCTTGCGCGAACTCGCGGGCGCCCGCCGGCGGCACGCCATCGGAACGATCCCTTATTGGTGGGAAGCAGCACCGCCGGGGAATGGAGGAGACACGCCCATTCCCCAAAAAGCCGATGTCGTCGTCGTCGGCTCCGGCTTTACCGGCCTCTCGGCAGCTCTCACGCTGGCGCGCGAAGGACGCGGCGTCATCGTGGTTGATGCCGGAGTGCCGGGCTTCGGCGCGAGCACGCGGAATGGCGGCCAGGTCGGCAGCGGCAATCAGAAATTCCGGGTCACGACGCTCGTCGCGATGAAAGGCGAGCGCAAGGCGGTCGAAATGCTGCGCGAGGGCGTCGAAATGCTCGACGGCATCGAGCGCCTCATTCAGCGCGAACACATCGACTGCGACTTTATGCGGTGCGGCCGGTTTCGCGGCGCGATGCGGCCCGAGCACTACAAATCCATGGCGCGGGACATGGAGGATTTGCGCCGCTATGCGAATGTCGAATCCGAAATGATCCCGCAGGCCAGCCAGCGAAAAGAGATCGGCACCGATCTCTTTTATGGCGGGTCATTGCTGCCGCAGGACGCCTCCCTGCATCCGGGGCGTTATCACGCGGGGCTTCTGGCGCGCGTGCGCGATGCCGGTGGCCTCGTCTGCGCAAATGCGGCGGTCAGAGACATCGAGTCCGGGAAAAACCGGCACCTTGTCCGGTTTGAGGGATTTGACGTCGAGGCGCGAGACGTCATCGTCGCGACAAACGGCTATACGAAAAATGTCGGTCCATTCTTCGCCCGGCGCATCGTCCCCGTCGTCTCCTCGCAAATCGCGACAGGCCCTATTCCGCCCGCTCTCTTCGACGCTCTCTTTCCGAAGCGGCGGGTCTTCGGAAACTCGAATCGCGTCTTCTTCTATTTTCGTCCGGCACCCGGCGAATATCGGCTGATCTGGGGAGGACGCTCCAGCCATATCGCAAGGCAGGGTTCAGCAGCGGCCTATGCGCATCTTGCGAGAGACCTCCTGCATACCTTTCCGGAACTCGGCGAGATAAAATTGAGCCATGCCTGGGACGGGACGATTGGATATACGTTCGATGCGTTTCCGCATCTCGGCCGCACGGCCGATGGCATCCACTACGCTATGGGCTATTGCGGCACGGGCGTCTCGAGAGCCACCCACTTCGGCCGAAAGATCGCGCTGCAACTGCTCGGAAAGCCCGAAGGCAAAAGCGCCTTCAGCGACCTCGCGTTCCCAAGCCATCCCCTGCATTTCGCAGCGAAACCGGCGGTGCCGCTCGTCGAGACATGGTATCGTCTTCGAGATACCGGCAACTTCTGACAAACCTCCGCGCGATGAATAAATGCAAGACCGGCGAAGTCTCGCACGTCGATGATGTGACGCATTGTCAACCGGCCGCCCCGCCTGTAAATCTCGAGATTATCCATGAGATTACGGCAGCCTGACGGGTCCGCGTGTCCGATACCGAAAGCCCGAAAGGGCAAACCTCACCCCTCTTCCGTCGCGCCATTCTCCTGGTGCTCTTCATCACCGCTTGTCTGGTCGCCTATGGATTAATCCTGGCACGGTTCAATATGGCGAAAGCGCCCGACGAAGCCGAATTCGGCGCGTCTGCGGGCCAGGCACAGATCCGGCTCTATCTGCAGCCCACGCATATCGATCCGGTCAACCATTCGATCCAGGTACGGATCAATCTTCTGCCGGGTTCCGCGGCGCCCGATGCCACAACGATCGCGGATCGAAACTACGTCGTGAGAATCCAGCGCGGCGAGCAGATCGAGCAGATCAGCGCCAAGGCCGGCCAGCCGTTGCCGGAAGCAACTTTCGAGTTCTCCCTCGAGAACGGCAATGTCCGCGATTACCCATTTGACCGTTATGTCTCTTCGACGGTGCTTTCCGCGAGCGCGGTGGCCGCCGACGGCTCGGTTCAACCGCTGGCGATCCGGGTCACGGCATGGGAGGGGCTTTTCGGATTCACCGTGGAGGCCGCCGAACGCCCGTCTCCGACGCCGGGCGCGCTGGCGCTTGAATTCGTCTTCAGCCGCACAAGCGCCGTGGCCTTCTTCAGCCTCGCGATCTACGGCGCGATGTTCGTCGTGGCGATTTGCGCGCTGGCCATTGGCAGCCTGATTTTCGTCGGCCTGCGCAAGATCGAGGTGCCATTCGTCGGCGCGCTCGGCGCGATGATTTTCGCCCTGCCGGTTCTGCGCAACGCCCTGCCCGGCACACCGCCGCTCGGCGTGCGCGCCGACGGCCTCATCTTTTTCTGGGCAGAACTCGGCGCGATCGTCGCGCTTTGCCTCTTCATTTTGGCCTGGGCGCGCGGCGGCGCCAAGCCGTGACGGAGATCGGCAGCAGGCCGTTTCTGGACCCATGAGTTTCTGCCGCCCCGGTTCTTTGCCGGAAGCGGGAAGCCGTCCACGATCGCGGCATCGACGCGCCGCTATGCCGGGCGCGGCGTCGGTCGCCGCAGGGGACGCCCGCCGGCGTGATTTGCAGCCGCGGCAAGAGGTTTCCAAGAATGACCGAGGCTTCGTCCCCCGTCTCCGACCGCACGCGCCTGCGCCGTTATCATTGGCTCGGCAAATACGATCGCCAGACGATCTACGACATCATAGACGCGGGCATCATTTGCCAGATCGGCTATATTTTCGACGGCCTGCCCTATGTGACGCCGACGAGCCATTGGCGTATCGACGATTACGTCTATTGGCACGGATCATCGGCGAGCCGGATGCTCAAGACGCAGCAGACAGGCATTCCGGTCTGCTTCACCGTCACCCATCTCGACGGCATCGTTTTTGCGCGGGCCGCGATGAACCACAATGTGCAATTCCGCTCGGTCATGGCTTTCGGCAATGCCGAGCTTGTGGCGGAGGACAAGAAGCGCGAAGCCCTCGCCGCGTTCACCGACAAGCTCGCGCCCGGGCTCTGGGATTATGCCCGGCCGCCAAACGAGCAGGAATGGCTGGCCACGAAAGTCATCCGCCTTCGCCTTGACGAAGCCTCGGCGAAGGTCAATGACGTCTTTGCCGGCGACGAGGAAGAGGATCTCGCCACCGACCGCTGGTCGGGCGCGGTCCCGCTCTACGTGGCGCAGCGCGACATCGTTCCCGACCCGAGATTGGCGCCGAACATTGCCATGCCGGATTTCGCGCGCTTATTTAGATATACGAAAAAATAGCCGGCCCGGAGCGGACGCCATTCTGACCGGCAAGTCTTCTTGAGCGGCCAGATTTGGAGAACCGATCGTGCTCATCGAGCTTGGATTGGTGCGCGAGACCAGCGCCAGTCTGCAGGCGCAGATCGTCGATCAGTTGCGCGAACAGATCATCAGCGGACGGCTGCCGCCCGGCTTCGCACTGCCGCCCTCGCGTGAACTCGCGCGGCAATACAACGTTTCACGAAATACCGTCATTCACGCCTACGAACGCCTGGCCAGCGAGGGCTATCTTTCCGCCATCAAGGGCGTGAGAACCACCGTCGCGGAGACGATCCCCGAGGCATGCCTTCTGGTTGGCAAGACGCCGGAGGCAAGCCCCGATCCCGCCCGTCCGACGGCGCGGGCGCCGGTTGTCTTCAAGGGCGAGGCGCTTTCGGTGACCCCACAGGCCGCAAACGCCAAGTCCGTTGTGGACTTTTGGCCGGGGCGCGTGAACCGGGCGCTGTTTCCAATCACGACGTGGCGCAAACTGGCCGACGACGCCCTGAGCTCGCTTGCCAGCGAATTGACGGATTATGGCGACCCGGCCGGCCTCCCCGCCTTGCGCGAAGCGATCGCGCGTCACGTCTCGCTCTCGCGCGGCGTCACGTGCTCCGCCGCGTCCGTGATCGTCACCGCCGGCACGCAGGAAGCGATCAACCTCATCGCGCGCATGTTGGTCACAACCGGTACCGGCGTCGTGGTCGAAGATCCCTGTTATGGGAGCCCCGCGCACACGTTCCAAAGCTATGGAGCGCACCTTTACCCTGTTCCCGTCGATCGCGACGGGCTGATAACGGACCTGCTGCCCGAACAGGGGGTGAGTTTCGCGTACGTGACGCCATCGCATCAGTTTCCGACGGGCGCGACGCTGACGCCGACGCGGCGGCGCGCCCTGCTCGACTGGGCGCATCGCAGCGGCGCTTATATCGTCGAGGATGATTACGACAGCGACTATATCTTCGATGGGCCGCCGATACTCTCGATCGCCGGCGCGGATGCCGGAGGTTGCGTCATCTACGTCGGCACATTTTCCAAATCGCTCGGCGCAGGGGTCCGCACCGGTTATCTCATCGTCCCGCCGCAGCTCATCCCCGTCGCCCGCAAGGTGAAGACGATGGGCAATTACGGCCATCCCTGGCTCGAACAGGCCGTTCTGGAGAGCTTCATCAGCAGTGGCGGCTATCAGCGTCATTTGCGCACCATCCGCAAGGCCAGTTCCGAGACACTCAATTGCCTGACGTCGCGGCTGCAAGCCGTCTTCGGCCCGCTCGAAATCTGGGGGATCAATGGCGGCATGCATGTCATGTGGCTTCTGCCGGACTGGATGCCCGCGCCGGAAGAGGTCAAGGCGCGCCTCGCCGCGCGCGGCGTGAGCGTTCACACGCTCGAATCCGGCGGCGCCTATTGCCCCTCGGGGTTTTACCGCGACCGTGCCATTCTGCTGGGCTACGCCGCGCTCGGGCAGCGCGAGATTATTCGCGCGGTCGACATCATGGCACGCACATTTGCCAGCGAACTTTCTGCGCACGCGCCGGCGAACGCCCGGCCTGTCTTTGCCGATTGAGCAAAAGCTCCGCGCGCGAAGCGCAAACGGGGCGCCCGCATGGACGCCCCATTGCTTTCCGGGACACGCCGGAAATTTTAAACGTGTTTGTTGATGTGCTCCGCAGTCTTGTCGGCCGCATCCTTCACAGCCGACTTCGCGTCGCCAACAGCCTTTTGTACATGGCCCTTGAGCTCTTGCGCCGCACCTTCGGCCTCAAGTTTCTCGGAGCCGACGACTTTACCGACGCCGCGTTTCACGCCGCCGGCAGCTTCATTGACGACGCCTTTGATCTTGTCCGTCGAGGCACTCATAATCTCGAACTCCCTAAATGACGTGGGGACCGAGAAACGGCTTAGGACAAGAAGAGTTCCGAGAAATTCTGCCGTCACTTGGAAAGTGACGAAGATTTCATGCGAGCGTAAGCGTTGCCGGAGTTTCTTCGGCGCCCTCGCGCACGATTGGCTCAAGCGCGGCGAAAAGCGCTTCATCTTCCGGCACGGCTGCGTTCGGCGTGGTCAACAAGGTTTCGCCGTAAAAGAGCGAATTGGCGCCGGCGACCATGGCGAGGATTTGCGCTTCGCGGCTGAGACTTCCTCGCCCGGCGGAAAGCCGGACGACGCTGCGCGGCATGACGATGCGCGCGGTGGCGATCACCCGCACGAATTCGAGCGGATCGACCTTCTTGCGGCCGGCAAGCGGCGTTCCATCGATCGCCGCCAGCGCATTGATCGGCACGCTTTCGGGATGCGGATCGAATGCCGCAAGCACGGCGAGCATGGCCGCGCGATCGCGCACACTTTCACCCATCCCAATGATGCCGCCGCAGCACATTTCGATGCCGGCGTCCCGCACCGCCTGCAAGGTCGCGAGCCTGTCGTCATAAGTGCGGGTCGAGACGATTTGCGAATAATAGTCGGGGCCGGTGTCGAGGTTGTGGTTATAGGCGGTAAGGCCCGCCTCCTTGAGCCGCTCGGCCTGCGGCTCGGTCAACATGCCGAGTGTCACGCAGGCTTCCATCCCCAGCGCGCGGACGCCGCGCACCATTTCCAGGACCGAATCGAATTCCGCTCCGTCGCGCACCTCGCGCCAGGCAGCGCCCATGCAGAACCGATCCGCTCCCGCGTCGCGCGCGCGTTTGGCGAGTGTCAGAACTTCGGCGACGGGCATAAGCGGCGAGCGGGAGAGCTTGACTTCACGATGATGCGCGGATTGCGCACAATAGCCGCAATCTTCCGGGCAGCCGCCGGTCTTGACGCTGAGCAGGCTCGCCTTCTGCACATAATTGGCTGGCTGGTAGGCCCGATGGAGACGGTTCGCCTCGCCGATCAGTTCGAGCAAGGGGCGATCATGAACGGCGAGAATCTCGTCGACCGTCCAATCGTGGCGGATATCCGGGGAAGAAGCGTCCATCGCGGCAGGTCTAAGGGGAAATCGGCGCAAATACAAGAATGCAACGAAAACAGGTATATGATCCCTATTTGACGATAGAAATTGTCGCGCCGCCCGCGCCATCCTATCTAGAGACCATGCTCCTCTCCCTGGCGCTCGACGCCTTCGCCGAAATCTTTACGCCGCCGTTCCGGCGCGTCCTTTACAAGACGCTCGCTCTGACGGCGCTGCTGCTTGTCTTCGTCTTCGTCGCGGCGGAAACGACGCTGACGCATTTCCTCGTGCTGCCCTATCACTGGCTGACGACGGGCGTGACGCTCATCGCCGCTCTCGCCCTTCTGATCGGCTTCGCCTTCGCGATCACGCCGGTTTCCTTCGTCGTCGCCGGCTTCTTCTTCGACGAGCTTGCGGCAATCGTCGAAGCCGATATCGATCCGAAGCATCCGGGCGCGACACCGCCGCTCGGCGCGCAGGTCCGCGTCGCTGCCGTCTTCGCGGCGCTGGCGCTGGCGCTCAATATCATCGCGCTGCTGTTGCTTCTGGTACCGGGCGTCAACGCGGTGATTTTTCTGCTCGTCAATGCCTATCTGCTAGGCCGCGGCTATTTCGAACTTGCGGCTCTGCGCTACGGCCGGGTCGAGGATGTCGCGCGCATCCGTCGCGCCAATGAAATGCAGATTTTCCTTGCCGGACTGTTCATCGCGGGGCTCGCGGCCGTTCCCGTTCTCAACCTGCTGACGCCGCTCTTTGGCGCCGCGCTGATGGTGCGCCTTCACAATAGGCTCGCCGCCTCGGCCTCTCCGGCGAAATCCTAGCGCGCAAGTTCGCTTAATTTGGTCTCGAGCGCGGTGGCATCGCCGGCGAGGTGCACGGTTTTCAGCCGGCTGGTGCCGCCGGATTCGAGGTGCAGGTTGCTCGACGCGACGCCGAGAGACTTGGCCAGCAGACGAATGAGCGCTTCGTTCGCCGCGCCCGCTTCGGGCAGAGCGCGGACGCGCACTTTGAGAACCGCGCGGCCATCCGCGAGAGCCTCTATCCCGACGATCTCGTCACGCGACGATTTGGGCGTCAGCCGTATCGCGAGCGCCAAGCCGTCCCTGCGCGCTGTCCAAGGCCGTCCCTCCGGCATTTGGTCCTAAATGACGTTGGGATAAATATAGCGCTCGATAATATCCTGGATGAGGAAGATCAGCAGCAGCAGGATGACCGGCGAAATATCGAGGCCGCCCAGCGCCGGCAGAATATTGCGGATGGGCCGCAATAATGGCTCGGTCACCGCATTCAGCGCATTCCAGATCGAGCGCACGAAATCGTTGTGTACATTGATGACATTGAAGGCGATCAGCCACGACATGATCGCCACGATGATGATCACGTAGGTATAAAGCTGCAGAACCAGCAGAAGAACGTCGAGAATCGCGCGCATAACGGCTCCGGAACCCGCAGGGAACCCCCGTTTAGCCGGGAGCGGCCCAGGGGGCAAGCCAAGCTCTCGCACGTGCCGACGCCGCCGCTTCTCTGCGCATTGACAGTCGCGGCACGAGGGACGTAAACAGCGCGCTGGCCGGGGCTGTAGCTCAGATGGGAGAGCGCTGCAATCGCACTGCAGAGGTCGTGAGTTCGAATCTCATCAGCTCCACCAATAAAATCAATTACTTAGCGACATCTCTTGCTCGTCCAGGCCTTGCTGGCTGAGAATGGCCGTGCGCGGCGATATTTAGGCATGCCTTTCGGCAGTTGAATCCGGCCGGAAAGAAGCACCCGGAGCGATCGCGCGTTCACCCTCCACAATTCGCATCTCGCGGTTTTCACTTCCTTCACATCTATCTTCGATCGTGTCGGTGAATTTTCGTCCCATTTGGGGAAAGCAAATGATGCTGCGCGCAATTCTTACTTCGGTCGCTTTGGTGAGCCTTGGACTTCCGGCCATTGCCTGCACCGCGGTCGATATCGTAGCCGCGGATAAGACCGTCGTTGCGGGACGGACGATGGAATGGGCCTTCGATATGAAATGGGAGATCGTCAGCCTGCCTAAAGGCACGAAACTGACGCTCGCGGCGCCTAAGGGTTTAGGTCTGCCGACCAGGGAGGTCGAAACCCTCTATCCGCTCGTCGGCGTGGGCGCCGGGATCCTGCCGGGTACTCCCCTCGTGGAAGGACAGAATTCCGAGGGTCTGGGCATGAGCGGCAATTTCCTGCCAGGGTTCACGACCTATCAGAGCGTGACGCCGCAAGATAAATCCTATGTCGAAATTCTTACGTTCGGCGCATGGGCGCTCGGCCGTTTTGCAAACGTCAAGGATATGCGCGCCGCGCTTCAGGAGACCAAAGTCTGGTCAGATCCTTCGATCGAAAGCGGCCCGACGCCGCCGTTGATGCACGTTGTTTTCACCGATCGCAGCGGCGCTAGCATCATCGTCGAATATGTCGACGGCAAGGTGAACATCTATGACAATGTCGCCCACGTGCTGACGAACGCGCCGCCCTATCCCTGGCAGATCACCAATATCCGCAATTATCTCAGCCTGTCGACTGTCGGCGTGTCGAGCCGGCAGATCGGCACGGCGAATGTCACGGCCCTCGGTCAGGGCGGCGGCTTGGTCGGTCTTCCCGGCGATTACACGCCGCCGTCGCGTTTTGTGCGAGCCGCATTCCTGCGGCACGGGATCGAGCCGTCGAAGACCGGCGCCGAGGCGGTCCAAGCTGTCGCGCATATCCTCAACACCGTCGATATTCCGATCGGCGTCGCCCAGTCGCGCGAAAAAGACGGCGCCTTGATCTCCGACTATACGCAGTGGGTGTCGATCAAGGATCTGACCCACAACCACCTGATATTCGCCGACTACAATCATCGGCTCGATTATCTCGACATCGATCTCAATGCGATCTTCGCGCAGACGAAGCCGGCGTCGAAGCCGGTCGCCGACCTGCCTTATCCGAAGCCGGCCGGCGGCCTGGAGGTCCTCGCGCCCTAAGCGCCGATGGGAAAAATGCAGATCGGTTTCTCAACCCGGTTTACTCCATGCGGGTTGGGTGGAACGCGCCCTTCGGCCCTGATCCGGCTCTGCAACCAGAAGCGCCGCCGACACATGACCGGCGGCGATCAGTCTGGCATATCGACCAAAGCCGGATTATCTTCCCGCCGTCGTAGTCAGCCCGATCGTCGCGTCTCTCCGTGGCCCAGGCTTCGGCTTCGCCAACGGCGCGGCCCGGCACGCCAGCTCACGCCCGCCACCGCAGCTGTCTTTTGAGAAGAGGAGCCCCGGGTGCGTTCTTTGATGCGATGTGGTTTTGCCGGTTTTTGCCTTTTGGCGTCAGTACCGGTCGCATTCGCGGCAAGCGGCGACGCGCTGCAAAGGGGCGCGGCGGCCTACAGTCATGGCGATTTCGGTGCGGCGCTCAAGCTCCTGAAGCCGCTGGCCGAGCATGGCGACGCCTATGCGGCGATGACGCTTGGCCTCATCTACGCCAAGGGTCAGGGGGTGCCACAGGATTATGCGGCGGCGGCCGGCTGGTATCGCAAGGCGGCCGAAAAGGGCAACGCTTTCGCCCAGACCAATCTCGCGGCCTTCTATGCCGAGGGCCGCGGCGTGACGCAGGATTATGCGCAAGCCGCGATCTGGTATCGCAAGGCCGCCGATCAGGGCGTCACGTTCGCCGCCGGCAGCCTCGCCCAGCTTTATGCCAAGGGTGAGGGCGTGAAGCAGGACTATGCCGAGGCCGCAGACTGGTATCGCAAGGCGGCAGAGCAAGGCGACGTCGCGGCAGAGGTCAATCTCGCCTCGCTCTATTTGCGCGGCGAAGGCGTCGCCAGGGACGAACGCGAGGCCGCCGTCTGGCTGCGCAAGGCCGCCGACAAGGGCAATCTTTACGCGCAATCCGCCCTCGCCTCTTTGCTGAGCAGCGGACACGCGGTGAAGCACGATACCGCGGAGGCCGTCGCGCTTTATCGCAAAGCGGCAGCGCAGGGCGATGTCGCGGCCGAAACGCTTCTCGCCGATCTCCTGGCGGCCGGCGCGGGCGCTCAAAAGGACGAAGCCGGCGCCTTCGCGCTCTATCAGAAGGCGGCCGGGCAAGGCAGCCTCTATGCACAGAGCGTGCTGGGCACGTTCTACGCGCAAGGCCGCGGCACCAAGCAGGATTATGCGCAAGCGGCGCTTTGGTATCGCGAGGCGGCGGACAAAGGTGATGCCGCAGCCCAAGTGCATCTCGGCCTACTTTATCTCCAGGGACTGGGCGTGACGCAGGACGCAACGCAGGCGGCATCGTTATTTGAGAAAGCTGCCGCGCAGGGCGACGAGGCGGGCGAAGCCAATCTGGCGCAGCTCTATGCCGAGGGCCGCGGCGTCACGAAGGACTACGCCAAAGCCATCGCTCTTTATCGCGAGGCCACCGCCAAGGGCGATCCGGCAAGCGGAATCGATCTTGCGCTTCTTCTCGTCAAAGGCGGCCCCGGCGTCGCGCCGGACTATGCGGAGGCTGCGCGCCTGTTCAGCGCGGCGGCGGCGCGCGGCAATGTCGTCGCGCAAAGCAATCTCGCGCATCTCTACGCTGCCGGACTTGGCGTGGCGAAAGATCCGGCGCAGGCGGCGGATTGGTATCGCAAGGCCGCCGACCAGGGCGATCTCGCCGCAACGCTCGGCCTCGCGCGCGCTTATGAAACTGGCGCGGGCATCAGCAAGGATTTGACGCAAGCGGCGGCTCTCTATCGCAAAGCGGCCGACAAGGGTTTTGCCGGGGCCGAAGTCAAGCTTGGCGCGCTTTACGACACGGGCGTGGGTGTGCCGCAGGATTATCAGCAGGCCGCGGCCTGGTTCGAGAAAGCGGCAACGCAAGGCGACGCCGCTGCCGCGGCCAATCTCGGGCTCCTTTACGCGAAGGGCGAAGGCGTCAAGCAGGATTATGCCGCCGCGGCCAAGTGGTATCGCGCGGCTGCGGAGAAGGGCGATACCTTCGCCGCCGCAAGCCTCGGCCTGCTCTACCGGCACGGCCAGGGCGTCGCACAGGATTATGCCGAGGCGGCGAAATGGTATGCCAAGGCTGCGGATGCGGGCGACCCCAGCGCGGCCTTCAATCTCGCGTTGCTTTATGCCAACGGCTCCGGCCTCAAACAGGACTATGCCGCCGCCGCGGTCTATTACCGCAAGGCGGCGGAGCATGGCATCGTCGCGGCGCAACTTGCGCTCGGCCAGCTTTATGAGAAGGGCCAAGGCGTCAAACAGGATTATGCGCAGGCCGCCGGCTGGTATCGCAAGGCCGCCGATGAAGGCAATGTGTTTGCGCAGAGCACGCTCGCCGTCTTCTACACCAAGGGCCAGGGCGTGAAGCAGGATTATGCGCAAGCCGCCGACTGGTATCGCAAGGCGGCGGAGAAAGGTGATCTCTTCGCACAGACCGGCCTCGCCCTGCTCTATCAGCGCGGCCAGGGCGTGAAGCAGGACTATGCCGAGGCGGCGAAATGGTACGCCAAAGCGGCGGCGCGCGGCGATGCCTTCGCGCAAAGCAACCTCGGCCTTCTCTACGCCGACGGCCAGGGTCTGAAGCAGGATTACGTCGAAGCCTACAAGTGGTTCACGCTCGCCGCCTCACACGGGCCCGCGAACAATCGCGCGACCGCGCAAAGCAATCGCGACATCATGACCGACAAATTGACCGAGGCTCAAATCAAAGAGGCAAAAGACCTCGTCGCGCGCTGGCGGCCGCTCCCATAAAGCAATTCGCCGCTGATACATGCATCGAGAGCAAACCGCGACGCGGAACTGCTATCGATGCTCCCGCGTTGCCGGATACGCCGGTCGTAGCGCCCGTGCCGTCACAATGCTGCACATTCGCGCAATTATTCTCTAACGGCTTCGGTCACGGATCGGTGAAGCTGCAAATCACGCTATAGACCGGACAAAGCCTTGTTTGCGGCGATCTTGTTGGCCATGTTCCGTCGCGAATTTAAAACCCGCACAATCGCGGGCAGACAGGGAGGAGCAGAACCCGCGTTGTGAACGGAGAATCAGGTGCCTGAGCAAGACGCCAAACAGCCTTGGCCGAGCCTTGTGATTTTCGCTCTGGCGATGGGCGGCTTCGCTATCGGCGTCACCGAATTCGCGACGATGAGCCTGCTACCCTATTTCGCCCGCGATCTCGGCGTCGACGCGCCGACAGCGGGCCATGCGATCAGCGCCTATGCCCTGGGCGTCGTCGTCGGTGCGCCGATCATCGCCGTGCTGGCAGCCCGGATGTCACGCCAGACTTTGCTGATCCTGCTGATGGGCGTTTTCGCAGCCGGCAATGCGCTCGCGGCCTTGGCTCCGACCTTCGATTGGCTCGTCGTCTTCCGGTTCTTGAGCGGCCTGCCGCATGGCGCCTATTTCGGCATCGCCGCGGTGGTCGCTTCCTCGCTCGTGCCAGCCAACAAGCGCACGCAGGCCGTGGGGCAGATTTTCCTTGGCCTGACCGGCGCGACGGTCCTGGGCGTGCCGCTCGCCAACTGGTTCGGCCAGGCTGTCGGCTGGCGCTGGAGCTTCGCGCTCGTCGCGCTGCTCGGCGTGGCCGCCCTGATCGGCGTCGCTCTGCTCACGCCGCGCGATGCGCCGGACCGGAAGGCGAGCCCGCTGGCCGAACTTGCGGCGCTCAAGCGCCCACAAGTCTGGCTCACGCTCGGCATTGGCGCGATCGGCTTCGGCGGGCTTTTTTCGGTCTATACCTATCTCGCCTCGACGCTGGCCGCCGTCACCCATGTCTCGGCCTTCTATCTGCCGATCGTTCTCTGCGCTTTCGGCCTTGGCCTCACGGCGGGCAATCTCATCATCCCGCGCTTCGCCGACCGCGCCCTGATGCCGACCGCCGGCGCGCTTCTCATCTGGACCGCCGCGACGCTCGCCCTCTATGCGTTCGCGGCACACAATATCTGGACCATCACGCTCGATGTTTTTCTCATCGGCTGCGGCGGCGCGCTCGGCACCGTTCTGCAGACGCGGCTCATGGATGTGTCCGGCGAAGCGCAGGCGCTCCCCGCGGCGCTCAATCATTCCGCCTTCAACACGGCCAATGCCATCGGCCCCTGGCTCGGCGGTATCGCGATCGGCGCGGGTTTCGGCTGGACATCGACCGGCTGGGTCGGCTTCGCGCTGGCCTTCGGCGGCCTCGCCATCTGGTTTCTCTCCGTCGTCATCGACAGCCGCATCGAGGGCGAGCCGAAGCTTGTAGACGAGGCGGCAGAATAACCGCGGCGTTATTGCGAGAGCGAATCCTATCCCAAGCCCTCATGCTGAGGAGCTTGCGAAGCAAGCGTCTCGAAGCACGAGGGCGAGATGATCCATATCCCTATCCTTCGAGACGCGATTTCACATGAAATCGCTCCTCAGGATGAGGGATGCAGTATCCAACCGGATACTAAGCCGCCTGCCCCTTCGCCTCGCGGCGGCGGTCGTGGAGAATCCACTCCGTATAGCCGTTCGGCTGAACCCGGCCTTTGAAGATCAGATCTTCCGCCGCCTTGAAGGCTGGGCCATCGAAAGCCGGCGCCATCGGCCGGTAGGCTTTATCGTCGGCGTTCTGCCGGTCAACCACCCGCGCCATGCGCTTCAGCGTCTCCGAAACCTGCGCCTCGCTGACGATGCCATGCAGCAGCCAATTGGCGATGTGCTGGCTCGAGATGCGCAAAGTGGCGCGATCTTCCATCCGCGAAACATCGTGAATGTCGAGCACTTTGGAGCAGCCGATGCCCTGATCGACCCAGCGCACGACATAGCCGAGGATGCCCTGGCAATTGTTGTCGAGTTCTTCCTGCACCTCGTCTGGCGCGAAATTGCCGCGCGAAATCGGAATGGTCAGCAGATCGGACAATTTCGCATGCGGCCGGGCGCGCAGCTCCTTCTGGCGGCTTACGACATCGACGCGATGATAATGCGTCGCATGCAGAATCGCGGCGGTCGGCGATGGCACCCAGGCGGTGTTGGCGCCCGAGGTCAGGTGCGGGATCTTGTCGAGCAGCATATCGGCCATGCTGTCCGGCATCGCCCACATGCCCTTGCCGATCTGCGCGCGCCCCGGCAGCCCGCAGCGCAGGCCGACGTCGACGTTCCAATCCTCGTAGGCCTTGAGCCATTTGGTCTTCTTCATATCTTCCTTGCGGACCATCGGCCCCGCCTCGATCGAAGTATGGATCTCGTCGCCCGTACGATCGAGGAAGCCAGTATTGATGAAGACGACGCGATGCTTGGCCGCCGCGATCGCGGCCTTGAGGTTGACGGTCGTGCGCCGCTCCTCGTCCATGATGCCCATTTTCAGTGTGTGACGCGGCAGTCCGAGGAAATCCTCGACCGAGGCGAAGAAGCGATCCGCCAGCGCGACTTCCGCCGGTCCGTGCATCTTCGGCTTCACGATATAGACCGAGCCTTTGGTGCTATTGCGTCGGCCTTGGCGGTGGAGATCGTGAATCGCAGCGAGCGCTGTCACAGCGGCATCGAGCAGAGTTTCGGGAATCTGCGCGCCGTCCGCGTCGAGCACGGCGTCGGTCATCATGTGATGGCCGACATTGCGCACCAGCAGCAGGCTGCGGCCCGACAGCGCCAGCGGCGTGCCGTCGGGCTCGATAAAGAGGCGGTCGTCGGCGAGATGGCGCTCGATAAGCCGGCCGTTCTTCTCCACCTGCGCCGAGATCGTGCCTCGCATCAGGCCGAGAAAATTGCGATAGAGCCCGACCTTGTCGGCGGCATCGACGGCGGCGACGCTATCCTCAAGGTCCATGATCGCGGTCAGCGCCGCCTCGACGACGATATCGGAAACACCGGCGAGATCCTCCGCGCTGATGCGGCTCTCCCGATCGATGACGATCTCGACGTGCAGGCCGTTATTGCGCAGCAGCAACGCGCGCGGCGCGGCCGCCTCACCGCGATAGGCGCGAAATTGCGCCGGCGCCTGCAAGCCTGTCTCAGAACCGTTGGCGAGCTTGGCAACGAGGCTGCCGTTATCGACGCGATAGGCCGCGACCGCGCTGTGGCTCGCGCCGGCCAGCGGCGCCGATGCATCGAGAAATTCACGCCCCCAGGCGATGACGCGCGCGCCGCGGATTTTGTTGTAGCCCTTGCCGCGCTCGCCGCCGTCAGCGGGGGAAATCGCGTCGGTGCTGTAGAGCGCCTCATAGAGCGAGCCCCAGCGCGCATTGGCGGCATTCAGAACATAACGGGCGTTCGAAACCGGAACGACCAGTTGCGGCCCGGGCACCAGCGCGATCTCCGCATCGACATTCTCGGTCGAAATGGAGAAGTCGGCGGGCTCCGGCACGAGATAGCCGATGTCGCGCAGAAACCGCTCGTAATCCGACGGATCGAACGGCCGGCCGCGATGGCCGACATGATAGGCATCGATCCGCCCCTGCAATTCGTCGCGGATTTTCAATTGCGCGGCGATCTGCGGCGCATATTCGGCGACGAGCCTCTCGAACCCATCCCAAAATGCGCTCGCGGCGACGCCGGTGCCCGGCAGGGCCTCGGCTTCGATAAAATCGTAAAGATCCTTCGCGACTTTGAGGCCGCCGACTTCCTGATAATCACGCATGCGCAAGTCTCCCCAGCGCACCAAATTCAGACCGGACGCGGGCCCGCGAATTTGACGAAATTGTCCTCGAACAGACCGACGAGTTGCGCGCCTGCGCGGCATAGGCCTCGGGGTCGGGCCAGGCGCGCGCGGGATCGAGAATCTCGTCCGGCACGCCTGGAACATGCAGCGGCACGCTCAGGCTGAAATAGGGTTCCTCGCGGAATTCCGCCCCTTCGAGCGCGCCGCTGAGCGCCGCGCGCAGCAGCGCCCGCGTATAGGCGATCGAAATGCGCTTGCCGACGCCATAGGCGCCGCCGGTCCAGCCGGTGTTGACGAGCCACGTGGCCGCGTTGCTCTCGGAGAGATAGCGCCGCAGGAGTTCGCCATAGACCTGCGGCGGGCGCGGCAGGAACGGCGCGCCGAAGCAGGCGCTGAAGGTTGCCGACGGCTCCTTGCCGAGACCCTTCTCGGTGCCCGCGACGCGCGCGGTATAGCCGGAAAGGAAATGGTGCATTGCCTGCGCCGGTGTGAGCCGGGCAAGCGGCGGCATCACGCCGAAAGCGTCCGCCGTCAGCATCACCACATTGCGCGGCACGCCGCCAAGGCCGTTCGGCTTGGCATTGCCGATGAAATTCAGCGGATAGCAGGCACGGGTGTTGGGAGTCAGCGAATCGTCGTCGAGATCGAGTCCGCCATTCGCATCGACGGGCACATTCTCCAGCACCGTGCCGAAACGATGCGAGGCTGCCCAAATTTCAGGCTCCGCCTCGCGCCGCAGATTGATGACTTTGGCGTAGCAGCCGCCCTCGAAATTGAAAACGCCGTCCGGCGACCAGGCGTGCTCGTCGTCGCCGATGAGCTGGCGCTCCGGATCGGACGACAAGGTCGTCTTGCCCGTGCCGGAAAGGCCGAAAAACAGGGCCGTGTCGCCGGCCGGCCCGATATTGGCGGAACAATGCATCGGCAATATGCCTTTCGCCGGCAGCAGCCAATTCATCACGGTGAAGATCGCTTTCTTGATCTCCCCTGCATATTGAGTGCCGGAAATGACGATCAGCTTTTGGGCAAAGGACAGAGCTACCGCGGTTGTCGAGCGCACGCCGCAGCGGGCCGGATCGACCGGCAAATCGGGCGCATGAAGGATCACGTAATCCGGCTCGAAGCCCTGCAACTCCGCAGGCGCCGGCCGGATGAACATGTTGCGGGCGAAAAGCGCATGCCAGGCATTCGTCGTGACGAGGCGGACGCGGATGCGATGCGCCGGCGCCGCCCCGGCATAGAGATCCTCGACGAAAAGCGTCTGGCCTTGCAGATAGCCGCGCACAGTCTCGGTGAGCGCGGCGAACCCGGCGGCCGGGAGTTTCTGGTTGACGCTGCCCCACCAGACATCGTCGCTCACACTGGGCTCATCGACGACGAACTTGTCTTGCGCGGAGCGACCGGTGTGGGTGCCGGTGCGCACGACCAGCGCGCCATCGGCGGAAAGCTTGCCTTCGCCGCGCTGAAGCGCCAGCGCTACGAGCGGCGCGGTCTGAAGATTGGCATAGACCGCGGGGGCGCCGAAAAGTCCCGTCCCGCCGAGCGCTGTTCCGCCAAGCTCCCAGGTTCGCGCGATTGCGTTCATCAAAGCGGCCTCCGGCTGTAAATCCCATGACCGCGCCGCACGGATGCACGCGCGCAGGTCACAAGCCGGTCATCACCGCAATTGCACTGCAGAACAATTGGACTTTCAGCGGATGCAACCTTGGCCTTTAGTCGAGGTGCTCAGGCAAAGCCGCACCGCGCGTCGTGCGCCTGCCTTGTAAAGCCCGTAATTCCCGAGCAGATACTTCGGCTTACCGGAACGGCCCCACCAATTGGGAAGGCGCAGAAATTCCTGCTAGGGTGGCGGCGGGGTTCGTGGGACGCGTTGATGGCTTTGGCGAAATCTTTCATTTGGCTGCGCGGCACGCTGGTCGAGCTTGTGGACGTGCTTGTGCCGAAGCCCGCGTTGCGGCTCCTGGCGCATCCGAAGCTTCACGAATTCATTGGCCTTGACCGGATCGACGCGGTCGGCAACTGGATCGACAATAATTTCATGCTCAAGCGGCGGCAGAAGCGGACCGCCGAACAGCGCATCAACGTCAGCACGCAGGATTATCTCAAGACGCATTTCTGCGCCGCGCCCTTCGAACAGCTCGAAACCGCGCCGACGGGCCTTGCCTACGCTTGCTGTCCGGTCTGGCTGCCGACACCGATCGGCCGTCTCGATACGCCCGCGCACGAGCTTTGGAACAGCACGCCCGCGCGGAACATCCGGGAGTCGATCATCGACGGCTCGTTCCGCTACTGCAACCACGTGCATTGCCCGGCGATTTCCGGCCGCAGGCTGGAGCCGCGCGAGTCCGCGCATGCCAAGGCGATCATCGCGCGCTACGAGGCCGGCATCGAGACATTGCCGGAGCATGTGAAGCTGTCGCACGACAAATCCTGCAACCTCTCCTGCCCGTCCTGCCGCACGAGCACCTATGTCGCCAATTCCGCCAAGCAGGCCAAGCTCGACCAGCTCACCGAGGCGACGCTCGTGCCGCTGCTTAGCAAAGCGAAATCCGTCCTCGTCACCGGCTCGGGCGACCCCTTTGGCAGCAAGCACTTCCGCAATCTGCTCAAACGGTTGAACGGCGGCGATTTTCCCGATCTGAAAATCGACCTTATCAGCAATGGCCAATTGCTCGACCCGCGCGGCTGGTCCGAGCTGGGGCTGAAAGGGCGGGTCAGAAACGTCGAAATTTCGGTCGACGCCGCCAAGGCAGAGACCTATGCGATCGTGCGCCGCGGCGGCACGTTCGAGCGGCTGTTGAAGAACCTCGCTTTCCTGCGCGATATGCGGCGCTCCGGCGAAATCTCATCCCTGAATTGTTCGATGGTCGTTCAGACGCTGAATTACCGGGAAATGCCAGAGTTCGTGCGCCTGTGCGAGGATCACGCCGCCGACACGATCATCTTCAACATGATCCGCCAGCGCGATATTTTCGGCAAAGAGGAATATATCGCGGCCTTCATCGGCAGCCCGGATCATCCGGACTACGACGACTTCCTCAAGGTGCTTGAAGCACCGGAACTGGCGCAGCCCAACGTACTCATCGGCAACGTTCGCGAATATGCGCAGCGCGGCACATTCGCGAAGGCGGCGGAGTAATTGGCGTCATTGCTTCATCGCAAACGCGCCGCGCGATGACAGCATTCCTCGCTACGCCCGTCCTATGGACAGATATTTAAATCCTTGTCTGCGGACTTCGTCGGGGGCGTAGATATTGCGCAGATCGACGAGGACCGGCTCGCTCAGCAGTGATTTGACGCGCGTGAGATCGAGTGCGCGGAACTCGTCCCATTCGGTGACGATGACCAGCGCCGCGGCGTCCTTGCAGCAGGTATAGGGGTCGCTGCAATAATTGAGATTGTCGAGATAATGGCGTGCCTGCTCCATGCCCTCGGGATCGAAGGCGTTGATCTTGGCGCCGGCATCCTGCAGCGCGGTGATGACCGAGATCGCCGGCGAATTGCGCATGTCGTCGGTGTTCGGCTTGAAGGTCAGCCCCAGCACCGCGATCGCCTTGCCGCGCACCGAGCCGCCGCAGGCGGAGAGCACTTTGCGGGCCATCGCGCGCTTGCGCTGATCGTTGACCGCGGCGACCGTTTCGACGATGCGGATCGGCGTGCCGTAATCCTGCGCCGTCTTGATCAGCGCCTGGGTGTCCTTGGGGAAGCAGGAGCCGCCATAGCCGGGGCCGGCATGCAGGAACTTCGAACCGATGCGGTTGTCGAGGCCGATGCCGCGGGCGACATCCTGGACATTGGCGCCGACTTCTTCGCAAAGGCTGGCGATCTCGTTGATGAAGGTGATCTTGGTGGCGAGAAAGGCGTTCGCCGCATATTTGGTGAGTTCAGAGGTACGCCGGTTGGTGACGAGGATCGGCGCCTGGTTGAGATAGAGCGGCCGGTAGACCTCGCGCATCACCGCCTCGGCGCGCTGATCCTCGAGGCCGAGAACGATCCGGTCCGGCCGCTTGAAATCGGAGATCGCCGCGCCCTCGCGCAGGAATTCGGGGTTGGAGACGACGGCGAAATCGGCATCCGGCCGCGCCTCGCGGATGATCCGCTCGACCTCGTCGCCGGTGCCGACCGGGACGGTGGATTTGGTCACGATCACCGTGAAACCCTCGATCGCCGCGGCGATCTCGCGCGCCGCCTGATAGACATAGGTGAGATCGGCATGGCCATCGCCGCGCCGCGACGGCGTGCCGACGGCGATGAAAACCGCCTGCGCACCGCGCACCGCCGAAAGATCGTCGGCAAAGCTCAGCCGGTTCTGCCGCACATTGGTCATCACCAGCTCGGAGAGGCCCGGCTCGTAGATCGGCATCTTGCCGGCCTTCAGCGCCTCGATCTTCCCGGCATCCTTGTCGATGCAGCAGACCTTGTGCCCAAAGTCCGCAAAACAGGCGCCCGAAACGAGGCCCACATAACCCGAGCCAACCATCGCGATCTGCATTTTCCGCTCCTAAAGCGCCGCCAACGCCCCGCGGGGGCTTGCGACCGAAACGCTGCCAGTGCCATTTTCACGACCGGGAGGCAACCAAGCCGAAACACCCAAATGACGAACCGGGCGCGACAGGTTCTCGACCGCCTAATTTCACTTCCGCGAAGTCTTTGTCGACATCAAGTCTTTGTCGACATTAGGGAACGACGGTCAAGCGTGACGTTGGACAGCCATTCATGGGTTCGCATTACGAGAAAGCCGCATGACAGACATATTACACTGCGATCTCTGCGTGCTCGGCGGCGGCGGTGCTGGCGTGGCCGCGGCGCGGACCGCGGCGGCGCTGGGCGCCAAGGTCGTCATTGTCGAGAAGCGGGCTCTCGGAGGCACCTATCTGACCAGAACGGTGCCGATACAAGCTTTCTGCACCGCCGCTTTGCAGGCTGCCAACGGCGCGCATGGCAGTGAATTCGGCGCTTCGGCCCCGCGAAAGATCGATTTTGCCCGTTTCCGCGCCCATGTGCTCGCCGCGATAAAGGTTTTCGCGCGCGATTTCGCGCCGGGCGCGCTGATGGCTTCGAATATAGAGCTGATTCGCAGCGTCGGCAGCTTCACCAGTCCGACGCGCCTCGATGCCGGCGGCCGCGCCATCGAAGCCAAACACTTCATTCTCGCCACCGGAACGACGCCGGCGCCGGCGTCCCTGCCGGGGCAGGAATTGATCCGAGCCCTCTCGCCGGAGGATCTGCTGACGCTCGATCGGCCGCCGGTGGATCTCATCATCGTCGGCGCGGGCTTCCAGGGCCTGACCCTCGCGCAAGCCTTCCTGCGGCTCGGGACGCGGGTCGCTCTGATCGAAGGCGGCGCCATCCTGCCGCAGGAGGACGCCGAACTCGTTGCGCCCGTGCTGACGCAACTCTCCCGTGAGGGGCTGACGCTCCATTCGCCCGCACACATCACTCATGTCGAGCCAGCGCGTGGCGGTGTGCGGGTCCATCTCAAGGGCATACCCGATCCCCTCGAAGCCGCGCACATTCTCTTTGCCGGCGCGGCGCCGCCGCTTGTCGAAGGGCTCGGATTGAAAAAGGCGGGGATCACCTATGCCAATTCCGGGGTGCTGACCGACGCCAACGGTCGCACGAGCAATCGCCGGGTCTACGCAGCCGGCAGTGCCGCCGGCGGCCCCGAATTGGCACTCTCGGCGCTTGGCCATGCCGAGCGGGTCGCGCGCCATCTGTTCGGTCAGACGGGGGGCGGCACAATACCGCCCGCGCGCGTCCTCGAGACCGATCCGGAAATGGCGGTCGTCGGCCTCACCGAGGCGCAAGCGCGGGAAAAACATCGCAGCGTGCGGATTTTGCGCGCCCCCCTCGGCGACACGCCCCGCGCCCGGCTGACCGGCGCGCCGGCGGGGCATGTCAAGATCGTAACAAATTCAGTTGGTTATATTCTCGGTGCCGGCATAACGGGAGCTCAGGCGCGTGAGCTTATTGGAATTTTCAGCCTGGCGCTCGGCAAGGACATAAAAGCGACGGATATCGACGTCATCGCCAACGCGCCGATTCTGGGGGAAGCCATCTCGAAAGCCGCGCTTGCATCACCGCCGCAACTCGGCAAAGTTCCGCGGCGGCGCGCATTTTTGGCGCGCCGGGCAAGATAGGCCCCCATGCGCGATTTCATCACGATCAGGCAACAGTCCGAGCCGGACGACCGGCAGGCCGGACAGCGGGGCTTGCACGAACGCCGGCCGCGATTCGGTCTGGCGACGCGGGTAGTGCTGGGCGTCGCCGCCTTCATCATGGCGGCGGAATTCATCATTTACGTGCCGATTGTCACCAATTATCGCGACAATTGGCTGCACAATCGCCTCGCCGCCGCCTATACCGCGACGCTGGTTCTCGAAGCCGGGCCGCGCGCGATGGTTTCGCCGCAATTGTCGCGGGAGCTGCTGGACAGCGTCGGCGCGCGCATCATCGTCCTACAGACCCACGGCACGCGACGAATTCTCGCGGCGACGAGCCTGCCGCCGGCGGTCGACGAATTCTACGACCTGCGCCATCCGACCTTCGCGCAGGCGCTCGCTTCGACATGGCGGACTTATTTCTCCAGGGACGATCGCGTCATCACCGTGCTTGGCGCCGCGCCGATGGGTGGCGAGGCCATCGAAGTTACGATGGATGAAGGGCCGGTGAAAGAGGCGCTGCATATCGTCGCCGCCCGCATCCTGACAATCTCGTTGACCATATCGGCGCTCGTTGCGGCTCTCGCCGTCGGCGTGCTCAATTTCATGGTGCTGCGGCCGATGCGCCGGCTGACGAACAACATTACCGAATTCGGCGCCGACCCGGAGAATGCGAGCCGCATCATCGTTCCCTCGGGCAGTACCGACGAGATCGGCCGCGCCGAGGAAGCGCTGGCGACGATGCAGGACACGCTCGTCCGCGAATTGACGCAGAAGAAGCATCTCGCCGCGCTCGGCCTCGCCGTCGCCAAGATCAATCACGATCTGCGCAACATGCTGGCCTCGGCGCAGCTCCTGTCCGACCGCCTCGCCAATGTCACCGATCCCCTGGCGCAAAGGCTGGCGCCGAAACTGGTCGCCACGCTCGACCGCGCCATTCGCTTCTGCCAGGCCACCCTGACCTACGGACGGGCGGCGGACGAGGCGCCGAAGCCGCGGCTGGTCGATTTGCGCAGCCTCGTCGCCGAGGCGTCCGAAGCCGTCTGCCTGGGCGGCGGCCGGGTGATGATCCTCAACAAGGTTTCCGACGGTTTCACGCTCTGGGCCGATCCGGAACATCTTTTCCGCGTCATGATGAACTTGCTGCGCAACGGCGTCGAAGCGCTCGACCGGGCGGGCCCGTCCGGCGGCCAGCCGGCGCAGATCATCGTCTCCGCCTCCGCGCCCTCATGGGGAGAACTCGCCATTCTCGAAATCGCGGACACGGGGCCTGGCGTGCCGCCGAGCGTGCGGGCGCAATTATTCACGCCTTTTTCGAGCTCGTCGCGGCCAGGCGGCTCGGGACTTGGCCTCGCCATCGCCGCCGACCTCGTGCGCGCCCACGGCGGCAGCATCGAGCTGATGCCCGAGGAGGACGAGAACATCGGTGCGCGGTTTCGGATAACTTTGCCGCAGCGGCGCACTAGCGCCGCTTGAAAACATTGGGGACACCGTCGCGCCAGCGAGGGCTCCCGGCAGTTGCCATGCCCCGCCCGAGTCGCTAAAGGGGAGCCGTTCGATCCTTGGGATCGGCACCTCCACTCATCGGCAAGCTTTCGGCTTTCCTTGAGGCTTTGCGCGCCCGTAGCTCAGCTGGATAGAGCACTAGACTACGAATTTAGGGGTCAGGAGTTCGAATTCTCTTCGGGCGCGCCAGCAAAATCAAAACTTATCAGCCATGATGGTAATCTACGGATTTCGGGCGCCGGACGACGATCTTGTGCGCGCGCCGCAATGGCGCCCGTAGCTTTCGCGGCCTCGCGAAAAACCGCCCGCTTGATCAGCGGGCGGTCCTTTTTTGGAATCACGTATGCTTTAGCGGCAATGAACGTGACCATAGGGGCCACGCCAGCACCCATGATAGTAGTGCCAGCCTGGGCCTCGCCAGTACGGCCCGCGCCACACACCGTTGGGACGACAGCCACCGTAAGGGCCTCTGTGGAATCCAATTCCGCATCCGCCTGCAGTCAGAACGATGGGCGGCGACGACAGTCCATCGACGGCGTTCGACAGCGGCATCGCTTGAGATGCACTTGCAGCTAGTACCAAGGCACCCGCGCTAGACAGGGAAAGCAGCAACTTACGCATAAAGCCTCCTTCTTCAATTGGGCGACTCAAAGATAACTCGCAGCCCCTGAACACGAGGCAACGCAAGATCACTTCCGTGTGAGGCGAAATTTGCCCGCGACAGCGGCAACGGTTCCGGCAACCGACCCTGCAGCGCATCGCGCAGAGGCAAAGTTCGGCCGCCTGTGGCCTGGCGAATCGCGAATTCGCCGCTTCGCCTATCCGCGTGTGATCCGGATATGGTCGCATCGCAGCAAAGACACATAGGGGACGCCTACCGTCCGTGCCTTCCCATATCGTTCAGTGGATAGTTTTCCACACCCGATCGCGCCAGCCAACCAAGGCCTCGCGCGATGAAGCGCCGACTCGCCCCGCATTGAAACCGCAGCGGCGTCAATATGTTACGGATTCCCGATCATGCGCCCGGCTTCTGTTTGCCCGGTCGCGCCGCGCCCCATTCAGGCTGAACCCGCTCGATCTGTGGCACCCGCACCACGGTGACTTGCAAACCGCCCCAAGGGGGCGATTTCCAGCCGTAATCTTGCTAACCTAGCGGGAATTCATTGATCCGATTTTGAATTATTTTGGGTTTCGACGGGGATGAAACGACTCATCGGCTTGCCGCGCAGAAGCGCAATGCGCCAGGCCTTGATTATGTCCCTCACTGCGCTGAGCGCTTCGCCGGCGTTAGCCCAGCGCGCCAATCTCGCGCCTGTGCTTGGCAGCACGGGCGCGCTGTCCAACGGCGCACGAGCCTCCAATGTGGAAGTTTCGATTCCCACGGTCGCTCAGCAAAAGCCGCCGGCCGATGCCAAACGGCGGTCGGCCGTGGTGCGGCGCGTCAAGATCGAGGGCGGCTTCCCGGAATTCCAGAATCAGACGTCCGCTTTGATCGCTGGAGTTCAAGGGCGTCGGCTGACGCTGGCGGAAGCCTATCAATTCACCGCCAACGTTCAGCAGACCTATCTCGACGCCGGCTATCCTCTCGTGAATGCCGTCTTGGAGCCGGCGGCTTTTTCCGCCGGTGAGATTCATATCAGGATCATCGACGGTTTTATCGAAAGCCTCGATCTTTCGGGCGTGCCCCAGGAAATTCGCGAGCTCGTGCGCGCGCGTCTGAGCCCCGTCGTTGGGCGCGGCCATCTCACCAAGGCCGAGCTGGAGCGGCACATTCAGCTGCTCGGCGAACTGCCGGGCGTCAACGGCAGCACGAAGTCGAAATTGGGAGACATCCCCGGCGGCATCGTCTTGGAGGTCACCGCGACGCAGACACCGTTCGCCGAGTCGACAAGCGTCAATAATTATCTGCCTGAACAAAATGGAACCTATCTGTTTACGCAGGCCTTCGGCCTGAACAACGCATTGGGATTGGTGAAAACCTGCACGCGGAATTCAGTTCGACCGATGATTTTGGACACGTTTTCGACGGGACTGCCAAATCCGAAGCGTTCGGCGTCGGCGGCGTGCTGCCGATCGGCCCCGATGGCTTCACGCTTGGCGCCGGCTATGCGCAGTCGCGCACTTCGCCTTCGCCGACGCCGATACAACTCGATACCGGCGACTACGCCTCCGAAAATTCTTATGACGAATTTCAGCGTCTCTCTCTGCGCGCTGGCTACCCGCTCCTGCTGACGGGAAAGCAGTCGCTGCACGGCCAGATCGGCTTCGATTTTGTCGATAACGCTTCAACGCTCTCTCCTTATCCCTACCTCAATCCAGCCGGACAGCCGGATTTCAACCTCTTTCACGACCAGTACGAAGATGTGCGCGTCGGCGCCGAATGGCATGTCGCTTTCCCCTGGGACTGGGGCGGCAACGCGATCGTCGCAGGAATTTATACGCACGGATTGGGCGGACTGACGGGGAGCGTCACCGATCCATTATCGCGGCCCGGCGCAAGCCCGGATTTCAACAAGGCCTACGGCGAAGTTCGCATCCAGCAGCCTTTGCCGGAGGGCTTGGCCCTTTCCCTGTTGGGCCGCGCCCAGACCAGCTTTGGCCAATCGCTGATGGAATTGGAGGAGTTGCAGCTCGCGGGCCCGGACGCCTTGTCCGGCTTCGGCCTCGGCACGATTTACGCCGACAGCGGCGCGGTCGGGCGTGCCGAATTGCAGCGCCCCATCGCCGTGTCGCTGAAGGGCGGCGCCGCCGTCGTCACGCCCTATCTTTTTGGCGCAGCGGGTAGCGGCCGCTTCGAAGACGTATACCCTGGCGAGGATCCCAACGTTTCCGCGACCTCCTTTGGCGCCGGCCTCCGAGCGGCCGCGAAATTCACCGCTTGGCCTTTCTACGAAACTCTAAATCTGGAACTGGCGCGCGTAGACTCCAACGTACCCTTTACGCGTGAAGGCTATTCCGCGACCTTCAACTACTCGATGAGCTACTCCGGCGACCCCTTGGGCGCGCCTCAATTGGGGCTGGAACATTCGCCCGATCTGCGCTCGATCGACTTTGCCTCGGGCTTTTACGCTGGCGTGAACTCTGGCTATGCCTTCGATGCGAGCCCCACCATCGCCTCCACCGGCAAGGTGCTTTCGAGGGAGCTGGATGAGAACTCGCCGCCCAGCAACGGCGCGGAAGTTTCCGCCGCAAACATCACCGGTTCGACGCCCGCCTCTGCCGCTACGGCGATCGGCGGCGGACAGGTCGGCTATAATTTCGTCAACGACCGCTGGTTGTTCGGCGGCGAAGCCGACATCCAAGGCGCCGGCCAAGGGTCTATTTCCGAGTCGGTACGTACGGCCACTGCGACTGTCGTCGGCGATCCGCAGCCGGTGACGACGGTTCTCGACGATAGCAAAAGCCTCGACTGGCTCGGCACGGTGCGCGGGCGCGTCGGAATGTTGGCGACGCCCAGTCTTCTCGCCTATGCCACCGGCGGTCTTGCCTATGGCGGCGTCAGCGCGAACACCCGCGCGACGCAGAGCTGGCCCGCCAACGCCTACGAAACTCCATACTCTTTGGCTTCCTCGTCGGTAGCGTACGGCGGCTTTTCGGACACCTTGGTGGGTTGGACAGCCGGCGCGGGGCTTGAATGGATGTTCGCGCCGGGCTTCAGCGTAAAGGGCGAATACCTTTACTATGACCTCGGGGAGGCGCACTTCCCGTCCGGAGTGCTCGTGACCGCGCCTCTCGGTGGCGTAGCGGGGGAGAACGTCGTCGGGTCCAATTCCTCGACCCGTTTCAACGGCCATATCATCCGTGTCGGCCTGAATTATTATTTCGGCGTGCAGGACGAAGAACCGTCACTTGTCGTCAAGGGGCCGCGCGAAGAGGCCAGGCCGGTTTGGAACGGCTACTATGCCGGCCTCAACGCCGGTTATGATTTTGGCTTCGGCGCGTCGGCCTCCAACAGCGCCGAGATCGGCTCAAACGATCTGGACCAACATATCCCCCTCGATTTGGCGCCGCTCCTCGCGGGTCTCATCGGCGGCAATTCCAAAGCGGCGCCGAACGGATTTATTGGCGGCGCCCAGATTGGTTACAACATCGCTCGTGACCGCGGCCTGGTGGGTCTCGAAGCGGATATACAGGGGACGGGCGCGAAGGGGCATGGCGCCTATACGAATTATTATTCCAGCGACCCGAACAACTTGTTTGCGCTCAAGACGCGCGTTGACAATGTCACGGGCGTGGACTGGCTCGGCACGCTCCGCGGACGCCTTGGGCTTTTCCTGCGATCAGATTTGCTCGCTTATACGACCGGCGGTCTTGCTTATGGAGGAACGAGCTCCGGCACGTTCATCGATCAGAAATGGAGCGGAACGTTTTTCCCGTATCAGACCTCCGGTTCGATCGGCCTGAACAACAGATTGATGGCCGGGTGGACGGCCGGCGCAGGCTTGGAATGGATGTTCTCGCCCAATCTGAGCCTGAAGGGCGAATACTTGTTTTATGATCTGGGCGTCGCCCGCTACGGCGCGTCGCCGTCATCTTTGGCTTTTATATATTCTGACACCGCTCTTCCCTCGACCAGCTTTCGTTATAACGGGCAAATCCTGCGGCTCGGCCTGAACTATCACTTCGATTGACGCCCTTTTCGAAAGCACTGAGCGCACGCTTAACGGCCCGGCTCTGATCCCAGACCGCATCACCATAAGTGTTCTCATTGTCCGGCTTATCCGGCCCGCAGATCGAGCTCGCAAATGGCCATCTGTGTGCGGTTATGCACATTGAGCTTTTTCATGATCCGATGGACATGAACTTTGATGGTGCTTTCGCTGATTCCCATTTCGTCCGCGATGAGCTTGTTCGGCTGGCCCTGGCGAACCGCCTCGAATACGGCCGCCTCTCTTGGCGTGAAACTCGCTAAAGAGCGCCGTGCTGGCTGTGCATCATTGTCGTAAACCCTCAGCATGCAGGGCGGGCAGTAGACGCCCCCAACCATCACAAGCTTAATGGCTTCGGTCACGACATCGAGCGACAGGCTGGTCGGTATATAGCCCCGCGCACCATTTGCGTAGAGCGCCTTAGCCTCGGACGGCCGCTCGGAGTTGGCCAGCACGATAAAATTCGGGCGCTCCTCAAGGGAATTCAGAACCTGGGTCAGGTTGGCGAGGTCGCGGCCTTGTTGATCGCCACAGGCGTGGAAGATGATCAAGGCATAATCGGCGGCGTCTTCCTGCTGCATCCAGTCGTCTATGGATGGGAAGGCGGTTAAGTCGGTGTCAAGCCTGCTGCAAAAGAGCGGAAGCAGACATTCCCGGAATACACCATTGGGGCTTACCAACGCCGTCTTCGGCCGCGGCGACTCGTTCTTTTGAGCCGGGTTGGCGGCCCTTTTCTTTTTCCTGTCAGTCTTGTCAGTCTGCGTCGCACGAATAGGCCAAACAGTATCTATTGCCGTAACGTCCTGGGGACTAGCACTCATGTCGCCATCCTCTGGCTCTAACCGCTTTGCGCTCAAAGAATTTTAGATTTGGCGCCGGCGTAAAAATGTTGGGCCGCACCTCCAGCAAAATCATCTTCTGTAACGCGAACTGGCATTCCCCCTTTCGTTGACGTATCCGCTGGCGATCTCGTTTGGCGGGATATCGCCCTTCGACCTCCGCTCAGCTTCTGACCTGACAAAACCGGAACGCGAGTTCACCGATACATTTCGCGCTTAAGCTTTAGCACAACGTACAATTGTGGAAAACCCTCAAAATAGCCACAATTTTTCTTGACAGCTCTTCGCGCCTGCGAGCGCGTATAGCTGCCTGGAACAAGCCATTTAGCCCCTTGAATAAATTGATAAATTTAGAGATTCCCGGCCCAATTTTCGGCGTTCTTACGAATCGATTCGTGTGAATCTCTTCTCTAAGTGCCTGCGGCCGCCTGCCCTCGAGTGAACGTTGCGCCATAGCTGGCCTATTCCTCCCGGATAGCTCCATTTCTGACGGTTCCTTAGCGCGGGACAGGGACAGGCAGACTGAACCCCTATGCGGGCGCTGGAGCGGCGCGCCTACTGAAAGTCGCGCTGATTGCGGCCGCTCGTCGGCCGCGTCTGGACCGCGTGCTCGATCATGGAAATGAGGGTCGAGGGGTTCAGCGGCTTGGTGATGAATACACAGGGCGGAAATTCATGCAGACGATCGACGCGGTCCGAAGCAATCAAGATCTCGATCGTCGGCCTGGCCGCCTTGATGAGCTTGGCCATGTCGAGCGCGCCAATGCGCGCCTCGTCGGACGTATTGATGAATACCGCCTCGATTTCCTCATCGGCGTTCAGCATCTCGATCGCGTCCGCGACGGTTTCGGCCGAGTAAGCTTCAAAGCCGAGATATTCGAAAACCGCGACGACAAAGGCCGTCAATTCCGGAATGTCTTCGATGACGAGCGCCTTGCGCATGGTTTTGTCTCGCCTGCCGACGGGCGCTTCGCCGTGACGATGGCCGAGCAATGAGTCGCGCTGATCGCGCCCAAAGCGTGGGCTTATTTGAACATGCATACCGCCCGAGTATCAAAAGTCTCCGCAAGTGACCGTCGCGAAGCGGTATCGATCCGGAATCCCAAGTTCAGAAGCGGGATTCCCGCTTACACGGCCATCAATCCCGCGCCGCGCCGCGGCCAGCGTCCTGAATGACGGTGACGCTGTTGCCCTGGTCATCGCGACGCTGGATGACGACGAAACCATCGCCCCGGCTCACCTCGACTTTGGCGTCGCCGCCAAAGGGACCGCTGTGGAATATGGTCGTGGAATTGCCGCCATCACTTTCGATGAAGACGCCCGCGCCCGTGCCCGCTGCTGCCGCCAGGGCGAGAATGCTTCCCATTAACCCCGTTAGCTGCGACACGGCTTTCTCCTTGCCTTCGATCGACGCCCGGCGGCAAGCCTCTGGTCACTGCCCCAAGATGGCAATCTGGTTGCTGCCGAATATTTCAGTCACGCCCGGACCCGCGGTCGAAAGCTGCGTGATGACAGCCGAATTCTTGCTACCCGTCTGGCCTACAGACGCAGTGGGTTCATAGCCGGCCTGACCGATCACGACGTAGTTATTTTTGCTCGCTTGTACCACGGCGGCCTGAGGGCTGCCGCCAACCTGCACGGACGCGAAGAAGGACACCTGCGGCGTACTGAAGCTGTAAGAGACCGTACCACTGGTCAAATAATTTCCCGCCAAAGCGGATTGCGCCGTTGAGCATGCCAGCACGCCGAACAACGCAGCGAAAATTATGCGATGGATTCTCACGGGAGCTCTCCTCAGAACACGACAATCGTTCGGCGAACTTCGCCGAATACCGTGTCACCCATTCGAGGGTGACGCGGCATTCTGGCGCTTGAGGTCGTTCAACCTCAGTCCTGGATGAGAATCACCGTGTTGCCCAAGCCGAACGTGGAGACGTCAGCGCTGTTGCGGGTGAAAACGCCTGTCTGAATGACGTTGACGCTGTTGAAGGCGCCCACGGTCGTGATTTTGGCGTGGTTGTCGTTGGCGAAGCCTTGCGGTGTGGGCAGGCTGGGGCCGTGCATGCCGTGGGCGAAAGCGCCGGTGCTGGTAAGCATAACAACCGCCGCAGTAATAAGAAGCTTTTTCATATCGAACTCCGTATTTAATCTAGCGGCGCGCCCTGCATTGTTAATATTCTCGCAGCACATCGCCATGTTTTGAAACGACGCCGAGTTTGCAACGGCGCCTGAAAACCTTAGGCGATGGAGAAATTTAATAAACTTGTAATTTAGTTTACGTATTATTTATATAATAAGCTTTAGTTTATTTTATGATTATTTATTATATGAATTTTACACTTGTTATAAACGAAAGTTTACGTTGAACATAACACTAAAGTTCTTGCCCCCTCGGCCATACGTCGACGAGGTGCGGGATCGTCGCGGCGGTATATTGGCGCGCTTCTCGTAAGCGCCCGCCAATCTCCGATTGACTTGCATCGGCGCTTGCCCTATCCGAAACACGCTGCGTCGCAGCATGAGGCGCTCCAGCCGCGTAGATCAGGACTTCGCCCTTTCGGCGTCCGATTCGCTGTCGAGCCTCCCCATTCTTGAGTTGACGGCCAGTTTACGCGAGGCACGTCTCCCTTCTCCCCGGTCGATAGACCGCGCGGTCTACAAACGCGCGGCATGCCGCCATATGAAAGACACCTCGTGACAAAATTTTCCGATCTCGGTCTCGCCGAGATGCTGCTTCGCGCTCTCGATCGCGAAGGCTACGAAACGCCGACTTCTATCCAGGCGCAGGCCATCCCGCTGCTGATGCAAGGTCGCGATCTTCTCGGGATCGCCCAGACTGGCACCGGCAAGACCGCCGCTTTCGCCCTGCCAATCCTCAACCGGTTGATCGCCGATCGTCGGCGCCCGGCGCCGTTTACGGCCCGCGTGCTGGTATTGGCGCCGACACGCGAACTCGCCGCGCAGATCGCCGATAGCTTCCGCACCTATGGCCAGTTCCTGCGCCCGAGCGTCGGCGTCATCGTTGGCGGCGTCTCGCACCGGCCCCAGGCCGAGATGCTGGCCCGCGGCCTCGACGTGCTGGTCGCCACGCCCGGCCGACTGCTCGATCATCTGGCCTCCGGCCGGTTCAAGCTCGCGACCACCGAGGTTCTCGTGCTCGACGAGGCCGACCATATGCTGGACCTCGGCTTCATCGTGCCGATTCGCCAGATCGTCGCCAAACTGCCTAAGCAGCGTCAGACGCTGCTGTTCTCCGCCACCATGCCGAAAGAGATTGCCGGTCTCGCACAGGATATGCTCGACAATCCCGCCGAGGTCTCGGTTGCACCCGCGGCCTCGACCGCCGAGCGCGTCGACCAGCATGTGTTCCTGGTTGATGGCGCAGCCAAGCGCGACATGCTGATCGAGCTCATGAGCGGCGCCGACGTCTCGCGCGCCATCGTCTTCACCCGGACCAAGCGCGGCGCCGATCGCGTGGCGCAGCATCTTGATGCCGCCGGCGTCGGCGTCGAAGCGATCCACGGCAATAAAAGTCAAAGTCAGCGTATCCGTGCGCTCGATGGCTTCCGTCGCGGCCGCACCCGCGTCCTCGTTGCGACCGACATCGCCGCGCGCGGCATCGACGTCGACGGCGTAACCCATGTCGTGAATTACGAATTGCCGGAGACGCCCGAGGCTTACGTGCATCGCATCGGCCGCACGGCGCGTGCCGGCGCCGCGGGCCGCGCGATTTCACTGTGCGACAATGGCGAGCGTGGCTTGCTGCGCCAGATCGAGAAGGCAACCCGCCAGACATTGGCTTTCACTGATCGCCGCAGCGCCGACGCCCGCGATGCGGACGCTGAACCCGCGCGCCGAAATCCAAGGGGTGCCCCAAGGACCGGCGCCGCCAGGGATGATGGCGGGCGCCACGGTCAGCAGCGTCCGCACCGCGAAGGCCAACAGCTGGACGGCCATCGCCCCGGCGGCAAGCGCCCGGCGCGCCCTGCTCAGGGCCGCAAGCGGCGGCCTTTTAGCGGTGAAAGCCGTCCGCAGTTCTCCCGCCCGGGTTAATGCACGCGCTTTAGAGCGTGTTCCGGAAAAGTTGGATGACTTTTCCGATCAGAACACGCTCCGACGTTTTGAATCGGCGCGACGTCCTATCGACCGGATGAATCCATCCGGTCGGAAAGCGCGCTAGTGCATCTTCATCCCATCCATCCCGCTGTCCATTTTCATCGTGTCCGGCGCAGTAGCACCCATGCTGCTGGCCGCTGGAAAGGTGACGGCTATCTTGCCTGCCTTGGCGAATTCCAGCTCCGCGTGAATCGAATCTCCCGGCTTCACTCGCCGCTTCAGGTCCATGAACATGATGTGGTAGCTGCCCGGCTTGAAGGTGACGGTCGCGCCGGCAGGGATGGCGAGACCGTCGGGAAGCTCCTTCATTTCCATTACGCCATTGTCCATCTTGCTCTCATGGATCTGTGCGCGCGCCGAAATGTCGGATGTCGCCGCGACCAGCCGATCGTCAGTCTTGCCTGTATTGACAATGGTTAGGTAGCCGACCGCAACCGTCGCGCCGCCGGGCGTCGGGCGTGTGAAAGCATTTTCGATCTTGAGCGCTCCCGATGCCGTGCTTTGTTCGGCGACGAGAACGATCGGCGCAGCGGACGGCATCTCCAGCGTTGGATGGGCGAAAGCGGGCGCGGCGCAAAGGGCTGCAAGCGCGCAGCCGAAAAGATAAGATTTCATAGATATTCTCCTTAAGCGGGCGCGAAGGCCGGCTAAGCGATTTGGATTGAAGCCGCAATGGAAAGCGGCGATTGCTTAGGAGACGCAGGGGGTCCGCGAGCCTTCGCCGCGCCGACAGGCTGTGCGCGCGGCGCGGCGCAGACCCAAAGCGACGCGCGCATATCAGTGCGCGACGTCACGGCTCCGAGCACCTGCGGTGAAGCGGACAGCGCGAAGGTGGCGTGCGCTTGTGCGCAAAAGGTGCAGCAATCCCGGGAATGATGGCCGCGGTCAGCGGGCGCCTGCGGCAAGCCGGAGTTCTGCGTACAGATCGGCCAATCCGCCTGCGGCAAGCGGGCGACGGCGAAACCGGCCGCGACCGGAGCAAAAAATTGCCCCAACAGCGCGATCAAAAAGAATGGCGCTATCCACTCCAGGCTGCGGCGCAAATCATCACTCTCCTTTTTGTGAGACTGGGCTGCCGGCTTGTGTCGGTCAAGCGCCCAGCCGCGAACCGAACGCAGCCGGATCGTCGCGAAAGCGTGACCGGCGCAAATGCACATCCCGGCTGCGAGTTGCAAAAACAGAACAGTCACAGGCTTTTGAAAAATATAGAGTTTCTGTCTGCTAATTTGGCCCCGCCCTTTATCCCGACCGGAAGTCCGGACCCAATCTTGCCAATCTCTTATGTGGAATGCGAAGGAAAGGCCTTGCCGCGAGGGTCGGCAGCGAGGCGTCTTGGTGGCCCGCATCGCGGCGATGAGTTTCTGCCATTGAGTTCGCTTTCGCTTCATTCCCTGCCGCGAGCCGGCGCGAGACTGCGGGCCATTGTCTGCATCATCGCGGGCGTGTCTCTCAACGCCTGCACGGTGGGGCCGGACTACGTTCGCCCCGCCGCGCCGATCACACCCAAGTTCAAAGAGGTCAAAAAAGGCTGGAAGATCGTCGACCCGCGCGACGCGCTCGACCGCGGCGAATGGTGGGCGGTTTATCGCGATCCGCGGCTCTCATCGCTGCTCAGTCAGGTCGAGATTTCCAACCAGACGGTGAAGGAAGCGCTCGAATCCTATCACAACGCGGTCGCATTGATCCGCGAAGCGCAGGCCAATTACTTTCCGACAGTCACCAACGCCTATAGCGCGACCTACCAGCACGAAGGCAGCGGAAACCTCACGGGCACGGCCGTCGCCGCGCGTTCGGAGACTTTCACCACCTATAATCCCGTCGCCAACATGACCTGGGATATTGATGTCTGGGGCCGTATCCGGCGACAGGTGGAAAGCCAGGCCGCCGCGGCCCAGGTGAGCGCGGCCGATCTGCAAAACGCCAAGCTCTCCGAACAGGCGGCGCTCGCCACCGCCTATTTCGATCTGCGCGCGGCGGATTTGCTCAAGGCGCTGCTCGATCGCACGGTCGTCGCCTACAAGAAGACGCTGACGATCACCCAGAATCAATACAAGGTTGGTGTCGTCTCCAAGGCCGACGTCATCACCGCCGAGACGCAAGTTCTGCAGACGGAAGCGCAGGCCATCAACGTCGGCGTCGAACGGGCGCAATACGAACACTCGATCGCCGTGCTGATCGGGCGACCGCCGGCTGACCTTTCGCTCGGGCAGGCGGAACTCGCCAAATATCCGCCGCGGATTCCCGTGACCGTGCCGTCACAACTGCTTGAACGGCGCCCCGACATCGCCGCCGCCGAACGCCAGATGCAGGAAGAAAATGCCCTGATCGGCGTCGCGGTCGCGAATTTCTACCCCACCATCAACCTCACCGGCGCCTTCGGCTTCGCTGGAACGACGCCCTTGCCGATCTCCGCCGCGGCGGAAGCATGGTCGATTGCAGGCAGCGCGACCCAAACGATCTTTGATGGCGGCCTGCTCGCCGCCGATCTCGCCGCGGCGCGCGCCACCTATGCGCAAAACGTCGCGAGTTATCGGCAAACGGTTCTGACCGCCTTCGAGCAGGTCGAAGATGAACTCGCCGCGCTGCGTATTTTGGCGAAAGAGGCGGCTAAGGAAGCCCAAGCGGTCGATGCAGCCAGGCAGGCCGTACAGATTTACCTCAACCAATATCAGGCCGGCACCGTTGCCTTCACCACAGTCGTGACGGCGGAAGCGACGCAGCTTGTCGATGAGGAGAATTTGCTGACGACGCGGCAAAATCTTTTTATCGCCAGCGTCGCGTTGATCGAGGCTCTCGGCGGCGGCTGGGATGCCTCGCTGCTGCCAAGCCTCGACCGTCTCTCGAAAGTGCCGACGCTCACCCCACCCCTCTAGAAAATGCCGTAGAGGCTTACAAATCTCACCAAGAAGTAATTTGCTTTTTTCGACCCCAATGCGAATTGGATGCGGAAAGGTTATATATTTATTGGACTTGCGGGCCCTTGGACCTTCCTCTCGCCCGTTTTGATCAATCGACGACTGATCTGCGCCGGGCGGGTTGCCATCGCTCGGACCCTTTGGATGGACAAAAAGCCAATGGACGAAAAAGTCGACCCGACACGCCGACCGCCGCTGCCCGGCGACGCGCGCGAGCCGGGTCCGGCTCAGGCCGAGCCGCTGGCGCGAAAGGCGCCGCCGGAAATCCCGGCCCCCGCCGTCTCGCCGCCGCCGCAGGAAGAAGGCACGCCGGAACCTCGGCGGCGCCGTTCGTTTGTTGGCTTTCTCATCGGCCTCGTCGTCATCGGCGGCCTCGGTTACTACGGTTATCGCGTTTTCGCTCCTGCCCCGACGACACACACGCACGGCCAAAGAGCGGCCGGTGCGCCGCAATCCGTCGGCGTCGCGACTATCGGCACCGGTGACATCAAGATCATTTACGGCGGCCTCGGTACGGTTACCCCACTCGCCACCATCACCGTGCGCACGCAGATCAACGGCATATTGATGCAGGTGCCCTTCAAAGAGGGCCAGTACGTCAAGAAGGGCGACTTGCTCGCGCAGATCGACGACCGTCCCTATAAATTGCTCAAGGCACAATACGAAGGCCAGTTGGCGCACGATCAGGGTTTGTTGCAGCAGGCGCAGAGCGATCTCGTGCGCTACCAAACTCTCGTCGCACAGAATTCGATCGCCAAGCAGCAGGCCGAAGATCAGGTCTACATCGTCAAGCAATATCAAGGCTCGGTTCAAACCGATCAGGCGCAGATCGATACAGAATTGCTCAACATCGCCTATTGCCACATCACCGCTCCCGTCACGGGCCGCGTCGGCCTGCGGCTTGTGGACCCGGGCAATTACGTGCAGACCTCGGATACGACCGGCATCGCGGTGGTCACGCAACTGCAGCCGATCTCGGTCATCTTCTCGCTGCCGGAAGACGACATTCCCGATGTCATGGCGCAGATGAAAGGCGCCACCCCGCTCGCCGCCACAGTTTACGACCGCGCCAACGTGCAGGAATTGGGCACGGGTACAGTCACAGTTCTCGATAACCAGATCGATACAACGACCGGCATGGTGAAGTTCCGCGCCGAATTCCCCAACGCCGACGAGTCGCTGTTTCCCAATCAATTCGTCAATGTGCAAGTGCTGGCGCGGACGCTGAAGAACGTCATCACCGCGCCGGTGCCGGCGATCCAGCGCGGCGCGCCCGGCACTTTTGTCTACCTCGTCAACGCCGACAATACTGTCTCGGTGCGCAAGGTGACCCTCGGGCCGAGCGAGGGCAACATGGTGCAGATCCTCTCCGGCCTCAAGCCGGGCGACCGCGTCGTCACCGACGGCACCGACCGTTTGACCGACGGTGCGAAAATCTTCGTGCCGGGCGCGCAATCGACGGCAGCGCCGCAAGACGCGGGCAGCCAGCACCCTCATCATCAACGGAACACCGAGTGAGCCTTGATCGCACAGCGGAGCGGTTGGGATGAACCCGTCGCAGACCTTCATTCTGCGGCCGGTCGCGACCTCGCTTCTGATGGTGGCTATCCTGCTCGCCGGCGCGTTCGCCTATAAGTTCCTGCCGCTCTCCGCGTTGCCCGAGGTCGATTACCCGACGATCCAGGTGCAGACCTTCTATCCCGGCGCGAGCCCGGAGGTGATGACCTCGTCCGTCACCGCGCCGCTCGAGCGCCAGCTTGGCGAAATGCCGGGCCTCAACCAGATGACCTCGGCGAGTTCGGCCGGCGCCTCCGTCATCACGCTGCAATTCGACCTCAGCCTCACACTCGATGTCGCCGAGCAGGAAGTCCAGGCTGCGATCAACGCCGCCTCGAACCTGCTGCCGTCCGATCTACCGGCTCCTCCGGTCTACGCCAAGGTGAACCCGGCCGACGCGCCGATCCTGACGATTGCCATCACCTCGCAGACGCTGCCGCTTACCTCGATCGAAGACATCGTTGAGACGCGGCTGGCGCAAAAGCTCTCGCAGCAGCCTGGCGTCGGTCTCGTCAGCATCTCCGGCGGCAACAGGCCGGCGATCCGCGTACGTTTCAATCCGCGCGCCCTTGCCGCCTATGGCCTCAACATCGATGACGTTCGAACGACGATCGGCAATGTGAACGTCAACACGCCGAAAGGCGGATTCGATGGCCCCGCGCAAGCCTCGACCATCGATGCAAACGATCAGATCACCGACGCGAACGAGTTCAACAACGTCATCATCGCCTATCGCAATGGTAATCCTGTCAGGCTTTCAAATGTAGCGACGATCGAGCGCGGTCCCGAAAACACCAAGATCGCCGCTTGGGCAAACCGCACGCCCGCGATCCTGCTCAATATTCAACGGCAGCCGGGCGCGAACGTCATCGCGGTCACCGACGGGGTGAAGGCGCTACTGCCGCAGATCGAGGCAAGCCTGCCTTCGGCACTCAACATCGCGATCCTGAGCGACCGCACCAACACGATTCGCGCCTCGGTCGCCGACGTCGGCTTCGAGCTGGCGCTTGCCGTCGTGCTGGTCGTGTTGGTCATATTCCTCTTCCTGCGCAATCTGCCTGCAACGATCATCCCCAGCCTTTCGGTACCGCTGTCTCTCGTCGGTACACTCATCGTCATGTATCTTCTCGGCTTCAGCCTGGACAATCTCTCGCTGATGGCCCTGACCATTTCGACAGGCTTCGTCGTCGACGACGCCATCGTGATGATCGAAAACATCGCGCGCTATGTGGAGGGCGGAGAGACGCCACTCCAGGCCGCGCTCGAAGGCTCAGCACAAATCGGCTTCACCATCATCTCGCTCACCGTATCGCTGATCGCCGTGCTGATCCCGCTGCTCTTCATGGGCGACGTCATAGGCCGGATGTTCCACGAGTTCGCCATCACCCTGACAGCGACGATTATCATCTCCGCTATCGTGTCGCTGACGCTTGTACCTATGCTCTGCGCCAAGTTGTTGCGGCGTCGCCCGGAATCGCAACGCAGCCGCTGGGCTGTGGCTGCCGATCATGGCTTTCAGTGGATTATCGAGCAATACGGGCGCGCGCTGCGTGTCGTGCTCGATCACCAGCCGCTGACGCTGCTGATCGCCATCGCGACGCTCGTGGTGACCGTGCTGCTCTATATCGCGATCCCCAAGGGATTTTTCCCGGTCCAAGACACGGGGATGATCCAGGCGATCACCGAGACGAGTCAGACCGCTTCCTTCGATGCTATGGCGAACCGCCAGCAGGCACTCGCCGAGGTTCTGCTTAAGGATCCGGATATCGTCAGCCTCAGCTCGTTCATTGGCGTCGACGGCACCAATATGACGCTGAACAGCGGACGCTTCCTCATCAATTTGCAGCCGCGCCGCCAACGCACGTCGAGCATTACCGACATCATTCGGCGAATACGGCGCGAGGCGCGTGCGGTGCCCGGCATCAATATCTACATGCAGCCGGTGCAGGATCTGACGATCGATTCCACCGTGAGCCGCGCGCAATATCACTTCCTGCTTGAGAACGTCGATAGCAGCGCGCTGCAGACGTGGACACCAAAACTCGTCGCAAAGCTCTCAAGCTTGCCTCAAATCACCAATGTCGCGAGCGATTTGGCGCAGCAAGGCCGCGCGCTCGACATCACGATCGACCGGCAAACTGCCAGCCGGTTCGGCATCACACCGGCAACGGTCGATAACGTCCTTTACGACGCTTTTGGACAGCGTATTGTCTCGACGATCTATACGCAATCGAACCAATATCGCGTCATTCTCGAAACCGAACCGGATTTGCAGCGCACGCTTGCGGCGCTGAACACGTTCTATCTGCCGTCATCGACCTCGACGACCAACGGGCAGGTGCCGCTCTCGGCCATCGTGCATGTCAGTCAGCGGCCTGGGCCCTTGCAGATCACCCATTTAGGTCAGTTTCCGGCAACCGACATTTCCTTCGATACAGCCCCGGGCTATTCGCTCGGCACCGCCGTCGATGCGATTAACAAGGCCGAAAAGAATATCGACCTGCCGCCGGGCTTTGTCTCCGTCATGCAAGGCAATGCCGCGGCTTTCACGGCCTCTCTCGGCAACGAAGCGTTGCTCATCATCGCCGCGATCGCGACGATGTATATCGTGCTGGGCGTGCTTTATGAGAGCTTCGTTCATCCGATTACCATTCTCTCCACTCTGCCTTCGGCTGGCGTCGGGGCCCTCCTGTCGCTGATGATTGCCGGAGAAGATCTCGACGTCATCGCGATCATCGGCATCATTCTGCTCATTGGCATCGTCAAGAAGAACGCGATCATGATGGTCGATTTTGCCATCGACGCCGAACGCAACCACGGCCTGCCGCCGCGCGACGCCATCTATCAGGCCTGCCTGCTACGGTTCCGGCCGATCCTGATGACGACCATGGCCGCGATTCTCGGCGCGTTGCCCTTGATGCTCGGCACGGGCACCGGCTCCGAATTGCGGCAACCCCTGGGCGTCGCCATTGTCGGCGGCCTCATCGTCAGCCAGGTTCTGACGCTGTTTTCGACGCCGGTGATCTATCTCTATTTTGATCGGCTGGCGCGGCGGCTTTCGCCCTCCGCCGGTGGCGCCCGGCTCACGCCCCGCGAGGCCGGTGAATGAGCCTTTCCTCGCCGTTCGTTCGGCGCCCTGTCGCAACGACTCTGCTGACGATTGGTATCCTAATTGCCGGCGTGCTCGGGTTCGTGAAGCTGCCGGTTTCGCCCCTGCCCAAGATCGATTTTCCGGTCATAATGGTGCAGGCGCAACTTCCCGGCGCAAGCCCTGCTACGGTTGCGACCAGCGTCGCGGAGCCGCTGGAGCGTCACCTTGGGCAGATCGCCGATGTTGACGAAATGACCTCGGAGAGCAGCCTCGGTCAGACACGAATCATTTTGCAATTCGACTTGAGCCGGAACATCGACGGCGCGGCGCGCGACGTGCAGGCTGCGATCAATGCGGCGCGTGCCGATCTGCCGGCCGCGTTGCGCAGCAATCCCGTGTACCGCAAGCTCAATCCCTCCGACGCGCCGATTCTAATCCTAGCGCTAAGTTCGAAGACCCTCTCCCGCGGACGGCTTTACGATGTCGCAAGCAATGTATTTCAGCAGCGGCTGTCGCAGCTCCCCGGTATTGGCCAGGTGATGATCGGCGGCTCGGCTCTCCCCGCCGTCCGCGTCGAATTAAACCCGACAGCGCTGTTCAACTATGGCGTCGGCTTAGAGGATATCCGCGCCGCCCTCGCCTCGGCCAATGCCAATAGTCCGAAGGGGGCGATCGAGGACAATGGCGTTCATTATCAGGTCTATACCAACGACCAAGCTTCGAAAGCGGCCGATTACCAACCGCTTATCGTTGGCTATCGCAAGGGCAATCCAGTCCACCTCTCCGACCTCGGCGAGATCGTCGATTCCGTCGAGGATTTGCGCAACGAGGGCCTAGCGAACGGCGAGCCAGCCGTGCTTGTCATCATATTCCGCCAGCCAGGCGCGAACATCATCGACGCCGTGGACCACGTTAAGGCCGAGTTGCCCACTCTTGACGCCGCGTTGCCGCGGGATGTGAAAGTCACGCTCGCCTCCGACCGCAGCCTGACCATTCGTGCCTCGCTGCACGATACCGAGCGCACGCTTGTCATCGCCGTCCTGCTAGTCACGTTCATTGTTTTCTTATTTCTCGGCAACCCGCGCGCCGCGCTTATTCCCGCCGTTGCAGTTCCCGTTTCCATCATTGGCACATTCGGCGTCATGTATCTTCTCGGCTTCAGCCTCGATACCTTGTCGCTGATGGCGCTGACCATCGCGACCGGATTCGTCGTCGATGACGCGATCGTCGTGCTTGAGAACATCACCCGCTACATAGAAGCTGGCGTACCGAGGTTCCAAGCTGCCATGCGGGGCGCGGGCGAAGTCGGTTTCACTGTTCTTTCGATCAGCATCTCGCTCATCGCGGTCTTTTCGCCGATTTTCCTGATGGGCGGACTTATCGGCCGAATGTTCCAGGAATTCGCGCTCACGCTGTCGATTGCCGTTCTCGTCTCTCTCGTGATTTCCCTCACGACGACGCCAATGCTTTGCTCGTTGATCCTAAAAGCGCCGGCGCCACGGAGAGAGCGGCGCTCGCGCTGGCATCCTTTCACGCTGGTTCTCGAATTTTATGAACGAACGCTCGGCTGGGCACTGCGGCACACCGGGACCGTCATGCTCGCGCTTGTCGGCGCGGTTGTCCTGACAGTCATTCTATTCGCAATCGTTCCGAAGGGCTTTTTTCCGCAACAGGACACAGGGCGTCTGATCGGCACCATCCAAGGCGATCAGAGCATTTCCTTCCAGGCGATGCGCAAGAAGGAAGCGCAATTGATGGCGATCGTGAAGGCTGATCCGGCGGTCCAAAGCGTTGTCGGATTCATCGGCAGCGGCAGCGGCGGCGGCCCCGCCTCAAGCGCGAACACGGGCTCGGTCTATGTCGCGCTCAAGCCGCTCACGCACCGCACCGTTTCCGCGGACCAAGTGATCGACCGGCTGCGTCGGAAATTGGCTGCGATCCCGGGCGCGCGTCTGTTCCTGCAGGCGGTGCAGGATTTTCGCGCCGGCGGGCGGTCAAGCGACGCGCAGTTTCAATATTCTCTGGAAGGCGATTCGCTCGAGGAACTGAACACGTGGACGCCGAAGCTCGTCGCTGCCTTGCAGAAAAGCAAAATCCTGACGGATGTGAGTTCCGATCTGCAGCAGGCCGGGCTTGAGACTTATGTGCAGATCGACCGCGATACTGCGGCGCGCCTCGGTGTCACGCCCTACCAGATCGACAACACGCTTTATGATGCCTACGGCCAGCGACAGGTTTCAACCATCTACAGCGCCGTCAACCAATATCATGTCGTCATGGAGGTCGCCCCACGTTATTGGCAAGACCCGTCCTCGCTGCGCGGGATATTCATCAGCACGTCGGGCGGGAGCCCCAGCGGAACGCAGTCAAGCGCGCTGCCCTCGGGCACGGTCGCCGCGACAAGTCCCTCAACCAGCTCGGCTACTGCGTCGACGGCATCTTCCGAGATCAACACCGCGCGCGACGCGGCGATCAACGCTATCGCTGCGACGGGCCACGGCCAAACGTCCTCAGGCGCGGCGGTCGCGACAAGCGTCGAGACAATGATCCCGCTTGTCGCGATCGCTCATTTCAAGCATGGGCATACACCGCTGTCAGTCAACCATACGGGGCTTTTCGTCTCCTCGACCGTCTCCTTCAATCTCAAGCCCGGCGCTTCGCTCAGCGCGGCGACAACGGAGATCGAAAAGGCCGTCAGCGATATCGGACTCCCTGCCGACATTCACGGCAGCGCGCAAGGCGCGGCCGCGATGTTTCAGTCTTCGAGCGCCAGTGAGCCGCTGCTGATCGTCGCGGCGCTGGTGGCGGTCTACATTGTGCTTGGCATTCTTTACGAGAGCTATGTTCACCCGATCACGATCCTCTCGACCCTGCCGTCGGCGGGCGTCGGGGCGCTTCTGGCATTGCTGCTGTTCCGGACGGAACTCAGCATCATCGCGCTGATCGGTCTCATTCTACTCATCGGCATCGTCAAAAAGAATGCGATCCTGATGGTCGACTTCGCTATCGTGGCGCGACGCGACGAAGGCATGAGCGCGCGCGATGCGATCTTTCAGGCCTGCGTACTGCGCTTCCGGCCGATCATGATGACGACCGCCGCTGCTATTTTCGGGGCAGTGCCGTTGGCGCTGAGCTTTGGCGAAGGCGGCGAGATTCGCCGGCCGCTCGGCATCTCAATCGTCGGCGGCCTCATCGTGAGCCAGATGCTGACGCTCTATACGACGCCGGTTCTCTACCTGCTCCTTGACCGGGTGCAGGAGGCGTTCAGAGGCCGGCGGCGCGGCAGCAGCCTGCCGCCACGGGCTGCGCCGAGCCCAGCGGAATAGATTTAGCCCGCCGCCAGTTCGCTGGCCTGGACGTCCAGAAACCATTGGTAGGTGCTGGCGATGCCTTCATCGAGGCCGATGCGCGGCTTCCAGCCGAGCGCCTGGATGCGGCTCGAATCGATGAGTTTGCGCGGCGTTCCGTCCGGCTTCGACGTATCGAAGACGAGGCGGCCCTCGAAGCCGACAGTGCGCGCGATCTTTTCGGCAAGCGCGCGAATCGTCAGATCGAAGCCTGCGCCGCAGTTCACCGGCTCGGCGCCATCGTAATTGTTGAGCAAAAAGACCGTACCGTCGGCGAGATCATCAACGTGCAAGAACTCGCGCAACGGCGTGCCCGTGCCCCAGATCACAACCTCGTCGCGCCCCGAGACTTTCGCCTCATGGAACTTGCGGATCAGGGCCGGCAGCACATGGCTCGTCGCGAGATCGAAATTGTCGTTCGGGCCCGTAAAGATTGGTCGGCATGACCGAGATAAAATCGCGGCCATATTGCCGGCGATAGGCCTGGCAGAGCTTGATGCCGGCGATCTTGGCGATCGCATACCATTCGTTGGTCGGCTCCAGCGGGCCGGTCAGCAGCGCATCCTCGCTGATCGGCTGCGGCGCAAATTTCGGATAGATGCAGGACGACCCAAGGAAGACGAGCCTGTCGATCCCGGCGCAATGCGCCGCATGGATGACATTCGCCTCGATGACGAGATTGTCGCGCAGGAATTCCGCCGGATAGGTGTCGTTGGCCAAAATGCCGCCGACCTTCGCCGCAGCGAGGATGAGCGCGTCGGGCTTTTCTCGTTGCAGAAAGGTGGCGACGCTTCCGGCATCGCGCAGATCGACCTCGCTGCGCGAGGCCGTCAATATCTCGACGTTCTCCCGCGCCAGCCGGCGGACCAGCGCCGAGCCGACCATGCCGCGATGACCGGCGACGAAAATGCGCGATGGCTTCATGCGTAAACTGGCTCCCGTCCCATGACCGACGCGCTATATATGGCCACGCTTCTTCATCAAGACGAGATCGCTGGCGACCATTTCCTTCACCAGATCGGCAAAGCTCGTCTTGTGGACCCAGCCGAGCTTGGCGCGGGCCTTGGCAGGGTCGCCGAGCAGAAATTCGACTTCCGTGGGGCGGAAATAGCCCGGGTCGATCTCGACCAGCACCCGGCCCGTCTTGGCGTCGAAGCCTTGTTCCGCGATGCCCTCCCCGCGCCAGGCGATCTCGATGCCGATTTCGGCGAAGGCGCGCTCGACGAATTCGCGCACCGAATGCGTCTCGCCGGTTGCCAGGACATAATCGTCTGCTTCCGGCTGCTGCAGGATCCGCCACATGCCCTCGACATAATCGCGCGCATGGCCCCAGTCGCGCTTGGCGTCGAGATTGCCGAGATAGAGCTTGTTCTGGAAGCCGAGGTGGATCGCCGCGACGGCGCGCGTGATCTTGCGGGTGACGAAGGTTTCGCCGCGCGTCGGTCCCTCGTGATTGAAGAGGATGCCGTTGGAGGCATGCATGCCATAGGCTTCGCGATAATTGACCGTGATCCAATAGGCATAGAGCTTGGCCGCGGCGTAGGGCGTGCGCGGATAGAAAGGCGTTTTCTCGTCCTGCGGGGTTGCCTGGACCTTGCCGTAAAGCTCCGAGGTCGAGGCTTGATAGAAGCGTGTCTTGCCGCTGAGATTGAGGATGCGGATCGCCTCAAGCAGCCGCAGCGTGCCGAGCGCGTCGGCATTGGCGGTATATTCCGGCGTCTCGAAACTCACCTGCACATGGCTCTGGGCGGCAAGATTGTAGATCTCGTCGGGCTGGACTTCCTGGACGATGCGGATCAGGTTGGTCGCATCGGTCAGGTCGCCGTAATACATGAAGAAGCGGACGTTGGCCTCGTGCGGGTCCTGGTAGAGATGATCGACGCGGTCGGTATTGAATGAGCGAAGAACGGCGCTTGATGCCGTGGACGATATAGCCCTTGCTGAGCAGGAGTTCGGCGAGAAGCGCGCCATCCTGGCCGGTGACGCCGGTGATGAGCGCGACTTTAGGTTCTGACATCGAGGGTTCCGCGAAAATTCAAGAGCGCCCTGGCCCATGCCAGCGCGGGGGAAATGCTCTAGCGCGGAATTGTCGCCCTGACTACGCGCGCGCCGGCCGCAGGCCCGCCTTGCCCCGGCCAGCGCAGGTAAGTGGCTGAAAAAAGCTAATTTATGGCTTCAGGTAGTCGTGGATGACGCGGCCATAGGGCAGGCTCAGATCGGCGATGAAGTGATGCGCGCCAACGATATGGCGCACCGGAAAGTCCCCGACCGGCGCATTGACATGCGGCACGAGATGCAGCCGGGCCGGGCCGAGCCAGGAGCCCTTCACCGTGATGTCGGTGAGATTATAGGCGACAAGCTGGCAGATGCCGTGGCCGCCATCGACTCCGGGAATGATCTTCAGATTGACTTGCGTCTTAGACAGGATCGCCGTCGTGCCGACGCCGTTGCCGGCCATCGCCTCGTGCTTGTAGCCCATCGTCCCCAGCGCGACGAGCTGCTCTCCGTAGTGCAGCGTGCCGGTCAGCGTATCCTTGATAACCCGCAGCTTGGGATGCGCGTATTTCTTGGGAAAGCCCCAGATCTCGCGGCCACCCGCGATCGGCGGATCGTCATCGAGATACATTTGGCTGACGAAATTGACATCCTCGCCCTGGAACTTGCAGGGGATGACGAGGCCGCTTTCTGTATAGCTGCCGAAACCCGAGGAATCCGGCATGTTGATCCACTCATAGCTGACGATCGGCTTGTCGAGCGGTTCGAGTGGCTCCGGCAATTGCTGCCGGATGACCTCCGGGTCGGTCTCGTACGTGATGACCATGTATTCGCGATCGATGAAACGATACGGCCCCTTGGGATAGCTCGGCCCGGCAAGCGGCATGGACGGCAGTTGCAGGATATCTTCGGCGCGCATGGTGTGTTCCCTCGGCTGCGGAGAGGGGCAGCAAGTCTGATGCCGCGCCACACGGCAACGCTTCGCTTCTGGCGATTTACCTTGAAAATGGTGTGACGCGGCGGCGTCACATTCCTGCAATCCGGTCTGCCTAGCCTGCGCCCGGAGACCAAACGTGGACGCAAAAGCCCCCCTCAGCACTGCAAAACCCGGCCAGCGCTCCCCCGAGCCGGACAAATCCGGTAGCTGGCGCCCCGATCGTTGCGATCAGATCGCGCTGATCTTTCAGGGCGGCGGCGCGCTTGGCGCCTATCAGGCCGGTGTCTACGAAGCTCTGCACGAAGCCAACATCGAGCCGGATTGGGTGACCGGCGTCTCCATTGGCGCGATCAATGCGGCGATCATCGCCGGCAACCCGCGCGAGCAGCGGCTCGAAAAGCTGCGCACCTTCTGGCAGAAGATTACCGACCGCCACGTCTGGGCCTTTACACCGGACGGCGATATCTACCGCCGTGCCCGCAATGCGACGAGCGCGATGATGACCATGACGCTCGGCCAGCCAGGATTTTTTAAACCGCACGACGTCAATCCCTGGCTGAACGTAGCGGGCGCCAAGGCGGCGACGAGCTTTTACAATTCCGCGCCGCTCGCCGCGACGTTGCGCGAATTTGTCGATTTCTCACTCATCAATGACGGCAACACGCGCTTTGCCGTCGGCGCGGTGAACGTCCTCAACGGCAATTTCATCTATTTCGACAATCGCAACGAGGAAATCGCGGCGGAGCACATCATGGCGTCCGGCGCGCTGCCGCCGGCGCTCCCGATGGTCAAGATCGGCACCGATTATTATTGGGACGGCGGCATCGTCTCGAACACGCCGTTGCAGCACCTGCTGGATCAGGACGATCTACGCCACACGCTTGTCTTCCAGGTCGATCTCTTCTCGTCGCAGGGCGCATTGCCGCGGGACATGGCCGATGTTCTCGCCCGCCACAAGGATATCATGTATTCCTCCCGCACCCGCTACAACACGGACATGTATCAGCGGCTACGTGCCTGGAAGAACCGCGCTTATGAGGCGCTGGCAAAGCTGCCGGATCATTTGCTGACGGATGATGAGCGCAAGCTGCGCGACGAACTGGCGGACATGCCGAATATCGCGATTCTTCATCTGATCTATCAGCAGAAAGCCTATGAAGGCGACGCCAAGGATTATGACTTTTCGGGCACGTCGATGCGCGAACATTGGCAAAGCGGCTACGAAGACACCAAGCGCACGTTGATGCACCATGCCTGGTTCAAAATGCCCGAGAACGGCATTCTCGTTCATGACGTGCACCGCCTGCGGGACAACGAGCGACGCTAAGCAGGGGCCAGTTAATCCGGTATCCCAACGTGGAGTTTGCGGTTCCGCTCGACGATCTCCGCACGCATCTCGCGGCGCATTTTCCCGGCCTCGAATAGCCTGCGATCAAGCTCCGTCTCGATCTTGAGCGGTGGAACCTCGCAGACTATTCCGTCCGTGGTTTTCGCGACCATCGTAAAATAGCAAGAAATGACGTGCCGGGATTCCTTGGTCGTCAAGCTCTCAGCGATAACCTTGATGCCGATCTCCATCGAGGACTTGCCGACATAATTGACGTTCGCCTTGAAGGTCGCGAGCTCTCCGACCAGCATCGGCTCCCTGAATATCACCTGGTCGAGGGAAGCGGTGACGACATAGCTTTTGCAATAGCGCGCAGCGCAGGCATAAGCCACCTGATCGAGAATTTTGAGGATGGCGCCGCCATGCACATGGCCGGAGAAATTGGCCATGTCCGGCGTCATCAGAAAGGTCATGAACAGAGATTTTTCTTGCGAACTCATGGATCCCATCGGCTGAAAGAAATGCTGCGGTTCGTCTAGGACATTGCCGACGCGAAACTCAAGAGGGCTTTTCAGCAGTCATTCACGGCGCTCCTAAATAAAAGCGCGGAACAAAAGCAAAAATGCTCCCGGCCGGGAGGATTGGCCGAGAGCAAGGCGGTTTGCATAACTGCTCGCGCGACCCCCGTTGTCGCGCCGTCTTCCAAAGTGGGCATCCCGCGGGACGTCCACCACGTCATTGAGCCAAAGCCCCCATGCCTTGGCTCAGTGAAGCCGATCCAGCCGATAAAGCTCTTCGAGAATTTTCCTGCGCGCCGCCATCCGCCGGTCTTCCAGCGCAACCAGAGCAACCTGCACGCGCAGATCCCGCGGTTCTTTCCAAGCGCCGAGAAGGTGCGTAAAACGCCGCCGCTGCATTTCGGCCATCTCCGTCGCAGAGGTCGCAACCTCTTGTAGAGCCAGGAGAACGGGCGAATTTGTCTTCGGGTCTATCATGCTCCACCTCCATCTCGTTGGTGGTGCGGAAAACGCCGCATGAAGACGATAGGCACAAATGACATGCACAGAGAACGCGCAAATGCGCTTTCGGCCGCGCGGAGGCGCGTTTTGCCGCACACTGTTGCGCATTTGCAACCTATGCGATGGGAAACGCAAGCATCCGCCCGTGTCCCGCTCGAGGGCGGCGCTATTCAAGCGGACAAATGCGCTCCGCCATCGACCGGAATGATGGTCCCGGTGATCCTCTCCGCCGCATCGCTAACGAGGAAGGCTGCCAGGTTTCCAACATCCTCGATCTCGACGATGTGGTGCTCCGGCGCGCGGGCGGCCGCTTCCTCAAGGAGTTGATCAAACCGATCAATGCCGCTCGCAGCGCGCGTCCGAATTGGGCCCGGCGAAATCGCATGCGCCCGAATGCCCTTCGGCCCAAGCTCGGCGGCGACGTAACGCATGGAACTTTCCAGTGCTGCCTTGACAGGCCCCATCAAGTTGTAGTGCTCCACAACCCGCTCGGAGCCATAGAAGGTCACGCCAAGCAAGCAGCCGCCGTCCTGCATCAAGGGCTCGGCAAGGTGCGCCATGCGGATGAAGGAATAGCAGGAAATGTTCATCGCAAGGTCGAAGCCCTCGACAGAGCAATCGGTCACCCGACTGCGCAAATCCGCCTCCGGCGCGAATGCGATCGAATGCAGCAGGAAATCGAGCCGGCCCCATTTTTCTTTCACCGCCGCGAACACCGCCTCGAGCTGACCCGGTTCACGCACATCGCACGGGAGCACCAGGTCGCAGTCCAGGCGGTCGGTTACGGCTCGGACGAATGGCTCGGCCTTGGCATTGAGATAGGTCGCGGCGAGACGCGCGCCTGTCCGCGCAAAGGCCGCGGCGCAGCCAGCGGCAATGCTGTGCTCATTGGCAATCCCGATGACAAGTCCATGCTTGCCGCGGAGGTCCACGAGAGGCGCGGGATGCTCTAAGGGTGTGGGGTGCGTCATTCCTGAATCCTTTACGCTCTCGCTCCAACAGGCCGCGGACCAAACGCCCCGGCACGAACCGGAGCTTTTCTCCTGCATTTTTCCACCCTTCAGAGAGCGGGCGCGGGAGCGCCAACCGTGTCGCGCGTGTGTCGCGCGATCATCGCTTCCTCGTCGGTCGGGATCGCCCAGACCGAAACGCGGCTTTGTTTATCGCCGATATTTATTGCGTTCCTGTGATTGGCCTCAAGGTCGGGCTTGACCCCAAGCCACTCCAATCCGGCGCAGACGCGCGCGCAAATCTGCGCCGAATGTTCGCCGATGCCTGCCGTGAATACGAGAGCATCGAGACCGCCGAGCGAACTCGTCAACGCGCCGATTTCGCGCACGATCCGATAGACGAAGAGATCGATGGCTTCCTTCGCACGCGGATCGTTGCTGGCTTCGAGCGTGCGCATATCGCTCGCGATGCCGGAAACGCCGAGAAGGCCAGAGCGGCGATAAAGGATATCTTCGACCTGCTTTGTATCGAGTCCGCGTTGCTGCTCGAGATAGAGAATGACGCCCGGATCGAGATTGCCGCAGCGCGTGCCCATCATGAGGCCGTCGAGCGCGGTGAACCCCATCGTCGTATCGATGCTGCGGCCGGCTTTCATCGCGCAGAGGCTCGCGCCATTGCCGAGATGGGCAGCGATGACGCGGCTTTCGGCCAGATGCGGCGCCAGGACGCGCAAGCGCGCGGCGATATATTCATAGGAGAGGCCATGAAATCCGTAGCGGCGCACATCCTGCGCCTCATATTCGCGCGGCAAGGCGAAGCGAGTCGCGACCTTCGGCATGGAGTGATGGAAGGCCGTGTCGAAACATGCGACCTGCGGCAAATCCGGCCGCGCGGCGAGAAGAGCGCGGATGGGCGCGAGATTATGCGGCTCGTGCAAGGGCGCAAGGGGAGTCAGCTTATCGAGCTCCGCTAGCAGATCGCGTGTCACGCGCTCCGGCCGGGCGTGATCGGGACCGCCATGCACCACACGATGACCGGCCGCGATCAATCTGTCGTCGCCGAGATGATCCTCGGCCCATTGAACGAGAGTTCCTAGCAATTCAGGAAATTCCGTCGCGCCGGTCCAGGTCCGCTCCGCGAGCGGCGAGCCTTGCGCATCTCTGGCGAAGAAATGCGGCGCGTCGCCCTCGATCTCCTCGACCTCACCCTTGGCGACGAGTTTGATGCTTTCCGCGCTTTCGAGCTCGAACAAGGAGAATTTTATACTCGATGAGCCTGCGTTGAACGTCAGGACCGCGTCCGCCACGCTCAGGCCCCTGGCGCTGAAGGTGTCGCGACGGCCCCGCCATGCGCGATGAGAACCGCGACCGCGCAGGAGGCCATCCGCGTGCGCTCGGCATCGCTCCGGCTTGTCAGAATAATCGGCACGCTGGCGCCGAGCACGATGCCGGCGGCATCGGCGCGGGCGAGATAGATCAATTGCTTGGCGAGGATATTGCCAAACTCAAGATCGGGCACGACAAGAATGTCCGCCTGACCGGCAACCCTGGAGACAATGCCTTTCTCCGCCGCCGCTGCGGCGCTCACTGCATTGTCGAAGGCGAGCGGACCATCGACGATCGCCCCCTTGATCTGGCCGCGCTCTGCCATTTTGCTGAGCGCCGCCGCATCGAGAGACGATTGGAGTTTGGGACTGACCGTCTCGACCGCCGAAAGTACCGCGACCTTCGGCTCCGCCACACCCATGACATGCGCCAAATCTACGGCGTTTTGAACGATGTCGGCCTTCTCTTCGAGCGTCGGCGCGATATTGACCGCCGCATCCGTCACCAGCAGCGGACGCGGATAAGTCGGAACGTCCAGAAGATAAACATGGCTCAACCGCCGGCCCGTGCGCAACGTGCTGCCCGGCGCCAGCACCGCATGCAAGAGCTCGTCGGTGTGCAGCGAGCCCTTCATCAGGAGGTTGGCCTCGCCGTTCTTGACCAGCGCCACGGCCGCCGCTGCAGCTTCCGCGCTGCGCGCCACATCGACGATGCGGAAAGCCGAAACATCCACTTTGGCCTCTGCCGCGGCGGCAAGGATTTTGTCCTTCGGCCCGACGAGAATCGGGGCGATAAGGCCCGCCATGGCGGCTTCGGCCACGGCACCGATCGCGCTGGCGTCGCAGGGATAGGCGACAGCCGTCGCCGCAGGCTTGTGTCCCGCAGCTGCGGCCATCAACGCCCGGAAACGATCGTGCCGTGAAATCTGTACTTCCGGCAATTCAACGCGCGGCCGGCGCACCTTGTCTCGCGGCGCGCGCACGAAAGCCTTGCCGCTGATGACGACATAGCCCTTCTGGTTCGTGCAGGAGCAATCAAGGACGAGGTCGCCCTTCTCGGGATGTTTTTCGGCGACCGTCAGCGTCGCGGTGATCGTATCCCCGATATCGACGGGCGCGGTGAAGCGAAGATCCTGGCCGAGATAGATCGTTCCCGGCCCCGGCAATTTGGTGCCGAGTACATTGGAGATGAGTCCGGCGCTCAACATGCCATGCGCGATAACCCGGTGGAACATGTCGGTCTGCGCATAGGCCGGATCGAGGTGCGCCGGGTTGACGTCGCCCGAGACGATGGCGAACAAATCGATATCCTGCTGCGATACCGTCTTCGCAACGCTCGCCTGATCGCCGACGGCGATTTCATCGAACGTTCGATTCTCGATCATCTGCACGGGCGCGGGCGGTGGATTGAAATTCATACCTAGCCCCGTTCACATTTCTCGCACATAGGTGCCCGGCGCGTCACAGATCGGCGGATAGCCGCGATCCGGCGCGCCAAGGCTGGGCGGCGCCACCGGCTGACTTGAATATTTGGCAAGCCAATCGGCGAGATTGGGCCACCACGAGCCCTCGTATTGTGTCGCCGCCGCTTTCCATTCCTCCGGCGAGACAAAGCGCCCATGCGCCGGACGACGGGCGAGGCGGAATCGCCGGTTCCGATGCCCCGGCTCGCTGACGATACCTGCGTTATGGCCACCCGACGTCAGCACGAAGGTGATGTCGCCCTGATTGAGGAGATTGATCTTGTAGACCGAGCGCCAGGGCGCGACGTGATCTGTTTCCGTCGTTACCGCGAAAATCGGCGCATCGATGGCAGAGATCGCAATCGGCTCGCCGCGGACCTTGAAGCGCCCTTCGGCAAGATCGTTGTGCAGGAACATCGCGTGCAGATATTCCGAATGCATGCGGAACGGCATCCGTGTTGCATCCGCGTTCCACGCCAAGAGATCGAATGGCTTCTCGCGTTCGCCGAGCAGATAGGTCTTGATGAGCCGCGACCAGATGAGCTCGTTCGAACGCAGAACCTGAAAGGCGCCGGCCATCTGCGTACTGTCGAGAAAGCCTTGCTGCCACATCACATCGTCGAGGAGCGCGAGCTGGCTCTCGTCGGTGAAGAGCTGCAACTCGCCCGCCTCGGTGAAATCAGTCTGCGCCGCCAGCAGCGTGACCGTCGCGAGCCGCTCATCTCCGTCGCGCGCCATCGCTGCCGCGGCGATCGAGAGCAAGGTGCCGCCGAGGCAATAGCCGATGGCATGGATTTTCTTCGCGCCGCAAATCGCCGTGACCGCATCGAGCGCCGCCATCACGCCAAGCCGGCGGTAGTCATCGAGCGAAATATTGCGTAGCTCGACCCCCGGATTTCGCCAGGAGACGCAAAACACGGTGAAGCCCTGCGCGACAAGATAACGAACGAAGGAATTTTCGGGCGACAGATCGAGAATGTAATATTTCATGATCCACGCCGGCACGACGAGGATCGGCTCCGGCCGTACCGACGGTGTCGTCGGTGAATATTGGATCAACTCCATCAATTCGGTGCGCAGTACGACCTTCCCCGGCGTGATCGCGAGATTTTTGCCAACTTCAAAGCCGTCCATATCCTCAAGCGATTTATGCTCGGCGAGGCGCTGCATATCCTCGAGAAAATTGCGGGCGCCGCGGATGAAATTAAACCCGAATTGCTCGACGGTCGTCTTGATGACCTCAGGATTTGTGAGCGGCGAATTCGACGGCGACAGAAGATCGAGGATCTGGCGGGCGGCGAAGGCGACGATATTGCTGTGCTGTCTGGCAACGCCAGGCATAGCGGCGGTCGCGGAGCGCCACCATTCCTCGCCGAGGACGGTGGCCTGCGCAAAGAAATTAAAAGGCGGCTGAGTCCAGCTTTCATTGCTGAAGCGCCGATCCCCCGGCGCGGGTGCAGCCCATTGCGAGGGCGTAAAGAGCTGCATCCATTTATGCGCAGCGTCCTGCGCCAAAGTTACCCGGCGGCCGGGAGAATTGGCCAGATGCAAAGACCAATCGAGATAGGCAAGCAGCAGGGAGATATAGGAAAGCGACGATGTTAATGGCGCCTCGCGCGCATGCAGAAGCCGATCGAGGTGGTCTTCGGGAATATCTTCAGGCGCGTCGGAGCCGGAGAAGTGGTCTAGCTGGGGCGCGGCAGCGCCCACCACGTTCGGTGCCTCGGGATCGGCGGCGGCTCTCTTTTGCACCAAATTTACGACTTCCGACATCACCAGACTCCAGCATCGCGAAGAGCCATGATTAGTCCCTGAAATGAGAGAATAATTGATAAATATCAAACACCCTAGCGTCTCATCGTGTCTTTCTTACGAAAGAAAGTTTACAGAGGAGGATTGCATGGTTGACCCTACAAAAATTACAGCTGAACTCTCCGCCATGCGAACCGATCTGCCACTTCATGTGGTGGACGCGCAGAAGCAGGCCGCAAAGCTCTTCTCGGATTTCAATGAGCTAACCTGCAAGACGTGGCGTGGCGTTCTCGAAAGCCAGACCGAACTGTTCCGGCTCGAAACCAGTCAGGCGTCGAAGGCTTTTCTTCTGCCGAAGGTAAGCGAAAATCCCGAGGCTGCTTTGTCGGGCTATCTTGATAATCTTCACACGCAGACGGAACAGGTCATCGTTCAGGCACGGCAATTGAATGACATCTGGCGCAATTATAGCTGGAGCCTGCTTTCCCTGTGCGCCTGCAATTATCGCAACAGCCTTGCCAATGTGTCCTCGATTGCGCCCGGCAACCAACATTAAATCGAGAACGCGCCGAAACTGGTTTGGCCAGTTTCGGCTCATGCCGTTAAAGTCTAGGCATTAAAATCGCGCAGGGCTTCGAGATTTCTAAGGCGAATTTGCCGGGCTGATGGCATTTCGATCAGCTTTTCGCGCTCAAGATGCGACAGCGTGCGCGAAACGGTCTCGATGGTCAGGCCGAGATAATCCGCGATGTCCTGGCGCGTCATCGCCAGGCTGACCGAGCGATGATCCGCCGAGTAATCGGCCCAATCGACAAGAAAGGCGGCAACCTTTTCGACCGCGCTGCGCCGACCAAGCAGAAGGGCATGCTCTTGCGCCCGCGCCAGACGATGCATGAGATGTTCGAAGAGCTGGTCAGCGATCTGGCCGCCCGCCGTCGTCACATCGGCGCCGCGCCGGCGATAAGAAATCAAAGTGCAGTCGGAAACGGCTTCGGCCGAAAGACTGTGCAGCGATTCGCCCTCGATCCCGAAAATGTCGCCTGCCTGATAAAAGGCATCGATCTGGCGGCGCCCGTCGCTCAGAAATTTGCAGGTGCGCACGACGCCCGACACAACTTTATAGAAGGTGTCGGCTGTGCCGCCCTCGGCGTAGATCTCGCGATCCTGTGCAAAATTCTGGACCGACCCGGCCAAGCCCAGAACGCTCTCGCGTGGCTCGATGAATTTTACATGCCCGGCGATCGCCTCGCGACCCAAACGATGAGCGAACTGAATAGTCATCCGACCCTCCCAGAAATGCAACGAAGGTCAGGCTAAGGGGCGCAACGGGCGCCGGATATTGTGTTAGCTCCCTACGGGATTATACGTAATTGCCTGAGAAAGCATGCAAATTTCGCTAAAATCTAGCTGCCCAGAAGGCTCTGGATATTCTCCATCAGCGCCCCGTCTGACAACGGCTTCTCCAGCACCTGATGGACGCCGACACGCTCGGCGCGACGGCGCAAGGCATCGCTGGCATTGCTCGTTATGAGGATGACCGGCACGCCGACACCCTGCCCCGCAAGGCGGCCGAGAACCTCGAATCCGTCCATCCGCGGCATCCGGTAATCGAGGATCAGACAGCGCGCATGGGCAAGGTCGGGGTGCTTCAACAATTCATGGCCTTCGGCGCAAGTACGCACCGCGTACCCCTCAAGCTCAAGAGAGAACTTGAGCGATTCGCGCACCGCTTCATCATCATCGAGGATGAAGATAATATCCTTCTCCCCAGCGCTCATCATCCCGTCTCCAGCTTGCACGTATCGGGCAGCTTTGAAAGCGAGACCGCCTTGATGTAGCGCAAAGGCGGAGGGATAGACTGTTCGCGGCTTGATCGCGAAGGCCGATTTAATCGGTCGGCAGCACTTTTGCCGTAAGCGCCATCCGCACGAGGCTGGAGAGGCTCGTCGCCCCCATCTTCGCCATGACGTTGCCGCGATGCACTTCGACGGTGCGAGGGCTGAGCTTCAGATCGTAGGCGATGGTCTTGTTGGGATAGCCCGCGAGCAGACCGTCGAGAACCTCGCGCTCGCGCGGCGTGAGGGAATTGAGCCTGCCGCGAATCTCTGCCCGCTCTGCATCGCGATCGCTGCTCGCCTCGTAGGATTCGAGCGCGACATGAATAGCGCGAAGGAGTGTCTCATCATCGAACGGCTTTTCGATGAAATCACTCGCGCCGGCCTTCATCGCCTCGACCGCCAGAGGCACGTCGGCGTGGCCGGTGATGATGATGACCGGCATGTCGACCCCAAGCTCGCGCAATTTGCGTAGAAGCTCCAGCCCGTCGACCCCCGGCATACGGACGTCGCTGACGATACAGCCCGGCTGCAGGGTCTGGAGGGCGGCGAGAAACGCGCTGCCCAATTCGTAGACGCGCACCGCATGGCCCGCCGCCGTCAGGACAAAAGCGAGGGAGTGACGCACCGCATCGTCATCGTCGATGAGGTGCACTACGGCGTTAGTCGGCATCGGTCTCCTCGTCGAAGATCTTGAGCGTCAGCCGAAAGATCGTGCCGCCGCCGGGATTTGGCTCCGCCCAGAGCCGCCCGCCATGCGCTTCGATGATGGTCCGCGAGATCGAGAGCCCTACCCCCATGCCGTGCCGCTTGGTCGTGATGAAAGGCTGAAAGAGTTGGGCCGCGATCTCGGATGCGATTCCCGGCCCGGTATCCGCCACATCGATCCTCACCGTTTCATTGTCAAGTCTACGCGTGGAGACTGTCAATATGCGCCGGTCGGTTTCCTGCATGGCCTCGAGCGCGTTGCGCATCAAATTGAGCAGCACCTGCTCGACCTGAATTTTCGAAGCGAGAATGAATGTCGCCTGGGGATCAAGATCGAAGGTGACATGCACCCCGAGCTCGCGCACTCCGACGAGCGCCAGCGCGCTCGCCTCCTCGATCAGGCGCGGCAGATTTTCGATCTGACGATCGCTCTCACCCCGGGCGACGAACTCGCGCAGCTGGCGGATGATCTGGCCGGCGCGTAAAGCCTGCTCGGCGGCGCGCTCCAGCGCCTCGCTTATTTTGGGAACGGCGTCGCTCTGGCCAGAGTCCAGCAGTCGGCGGCTGCCCTTGAGGTAATTGGCGATCGCCGTCAGCGGCTGGTTCAGTTCATGCGCCAGTGTCGACGCCATTTCACCGAGCGCCGTGAACCGCGACATATGGATGAGTTCGGACTGCAACTCCTGCAACCGTCGTTCCGCCTGCTGACGCTCGGTCAGATCACGAATGAAGCCGGTGAAGAAGCGGTGGACACCGGAACGGACTTCACCGACCGAAAGCTCGATCGGGAAGGTCGCGCCATCCTTCCGACGTCCGACGACGATCCGGCGGATGCCGATGATGTGGCGCTCGCCGGTCTGCAAATAGCGCTCGAGATAACCATCGTGCTGCTCGTGGTAAGGCGCCGGCATCAGCATGCTCACATTTTTGCCGATCGTCTCCGCCGCCCGGTAGCCAAAAAGCCGCTCGGCGGCAACGCTGAAGGACTGGATGGTTCCCCGCGTATCGATGACGATCATCGCATCGGGAACGGTGTCGAGCACCGATTGCAAATGCGCCTCGCGCTCGGCCAACGCGCTCTGCGAATGTTTGATATCGGTAATATCGCGCGCGACCTTGGAGACGCCGATAAGCCGGCCCTCGGCGTCGCGAAGCGGCGACAGGGTCAACGAGATATCGATCAGCGTGCCGTCCTTGCGCTTTTGCCGGGTTTCAAATGCTCGATTTTCTCGCCATTCTTCACCCGGCGGAAAAGGCCGTTGTGCTCCTCTTGCGCCTCCGGCAGCAAAAGAACGGAAATCGGCTGGCCGATGATCTCGTCCTGCGGATAGCCGAAAATCGCCTCGGCGCCGCGATTCCATTCGGTGATAATCCCCTCAAGGGTGGTGCCGATGATGGCGTCGTCGGAGGCGGCGGCAATCGCGGCGAGCCGCACAATCGTCTCGTCGGTCGGCGCGCGGATATCGATGATAATGCCGGAAGAAACCGCCCCTCCGGCGCGCCCGCGCATCCGCCGCCAGCGCACGAAAGCTTGTGGCGCGAGGCGGAAATCGGCTTCCCAGGCCGCGTCGGGCGAATGGGTGGCGCGGAAGGACAAGTCGAAGGCCGAGCGATCCTCTTGATGAAGCAAGGCAAGGAATTCGGGATAGGGAACGCGGGACTTCTGAGCGCCGACCAATGCACAGGCCCGCGGCGACAGGTGGAAAGAGCTTGCCGCCGCGTCCCATCGCCAGGCGCCCACACCGCCGGCGTCAAGCGCATTGAGGCGGTCCTCGTCCGACATCGCCTCCACCGCGCCATCCCAGGCCATCACTGCTCCTCATCGCCGCCGTCGCTTGGCTTATAGCGCGGCCGCGGGCGGCGACAAACCGGCGCGCGGGGCTCAAGCAGCTTTACGTCGCGGCAGTTGGGGAGCGCTCGGCTCGACGCGGCCTTGTGTTAGCGTGGACCGGTGGATCGAGCCTGATCGATGCGGTGCGCCATCGCCTTGGCGGGGTTGAGCAGGCAACCGACTCTATTCCCAATGGCGGCTATAGGGTCACACTCGTTGCGTCGATTAAGCCTCATGGCCTTGTTTACGCATTACAAAGTAAGGCAGGATAATATTTCCTAAATTGAAATTTTCACCGTGGAGTGCTTGATGCCACCGACCTCTGAAAGTGACTGGCGTAAGTGGGGCGAGCGTGACCCCTACTTTGCAGTGGTCAGCTGGCAGGAATTCAGTTCCGACAAATTGGAACCGAATCGGAAGCTTTTTTTTGAAACTGGTCAAAACGATATTTCGAATGTCCTATCTACTGCGGGCCGCTTGTACGGCGACATGAACTTGGGGCGGGCCTTAGACTTTGGGTGCGGTGTAGGGCGCCTGGTGTTACCTCTTGCAACACGTTTCAAGGAAGTCGTTGGTGTCGACATCTCAGAAAGAATGATTGAAGAGGCAGCCCGAGTTTGCGACGAGGCCGGAATTACCAATGTCGAATTCGTTCTGTCCGACGGCACACTCTCAAAACTAACTGGCGAGTTTGATTTTTTGCACAGTTATAACGTGTTGCAACACATACCTGTCGACCTCGGTCTTCGTGTGACCGACCACCTGCTTCGTAGGCTCCGGCCGGGTGGCATCATCTGTCTTCACTACTCGATCAAACGAACACTATCGCCGATCAAGGCGACTGCGTACGCCGTGAAGCATTTTGTACCTTTCGGCAAGACGGCAATGAATTTGCTTCAGTCTCGTCCAGTTGACGCGCCCATCATGCAGATGAACAACTACCCATTGGATAAACTCACGAGCCTTTTCGAAAAAAATGGTGTCGAAGACCTTTTTATGGTTCCTGAACAACATTCGTCGGCTTTGACTCTGCGCATCTACGGCCGCCGCAAAAGGCCATCTGAGCCGTAAATGCCATCCATCGGCGCGGTGCGCATAAATCGCCCACGCGGGGCGTTGCCATGACACGCATTAAAGCACGCGAGAGATTGCGGGAAAACGAAAGCCAATTCACTTTGCAGTGACGGGCGGCTGCTTCAAGGCGTGCCGGGCTCGCGATGCACCGGAAGCGGCCCGAAAGCCTGCGTGACGGGCATCATTTCGATCGCGTTGATGTTGACGCGCGCCGGCAGAGTGGCAACCCAATGGACTGCCTCGGCGACGTCCTCCGGCGTCAGCGCATCCGCGCCGTCATAGAGCTTTTCGGCCCGCGCGGCATCGCCGTGAAAGCGCCGCGTCGAGAATTCGGTGCCACCGACCAGCCCCGGCTCGATGTCGGTGACACGCACGCGCGTGCCGAGAAGATCGGCACGCAAATTGAGCGAGAACTGGCGCACGAAGGCTTTGGTCGCGCCATAAACATTGCCGCCAGGATAGGGATAGGTCGCCGCAGTCGAGCCGAGATTGATGACATGGCCGCGATTGCGCGCAACCATGCCCGGCAGCGCGGCGCGGGTCGCATACAGCAGCCCTTTCACATTGGTATCGACCATCACCTCCCAATCCTCGAGGTTGGCTTTGTGGGCCGCCTCAAGACCGAGCGCCAGGCCGGCGTTGTTCACGAGCACATCGATCTCAGCAAAGGCCGCAGGAAGATCCGCGAACGCCCGTTCCGTCGCTGAATGGTCGCGGATATCGAAAACGAGCGGATAAACGCGATCGTGGCCGAGTTCGTCGGCCAGCGCCGTGAGGCGGTCCGCGCGCCGGCCTGTCGCGACGATCTTATGGCCATCTTTGGCGAAGCGCCGCGCGATCGCGGCGCCAAAACCGGCGGTCGCGCCGGTTACGAAAATGATCATCGAGTTCCCTCGCACTTGGATGGGGTGTCTCGGCTGCGGGCCAAAAGCCCCGCGCCCTACTTGCGCATCGGCTTAACCGGCCGGTGCAGCCTCCGCAAGACGGGACATCGGCAGCTATCAGGCCGCGGGCTGGGCCGTCTCTGCCTGTTTCCAGCGGCCGATTTCCGCGAGCTCGGCCTGCGGCGCTTCGATCGCGACCGCGCCCCGGCCGAGGAAAACCTGACCCGATTCACCGTCGAGGGAAAGCCAGTCGCCTTCGTGAAGATCGCAGCCGGCAAGCTGCGTCTTATGCCGCGCAGGATCGACCTCAAGCGCCGCGCAACCAACGATGCAGGGCTTTCCCAATTGCCGGGCGACCAGCGCCGCATGGGCGGTGCGGCCGCCGACCGCCGTCAGGATTCCCGCGCAGGCTGCAAATCCGCCGACATCCGCCGTGTTGATATTGGGCCGGACGAGGATCACCGCCTCGCCGCTCTCCGCCAGCCGCGTCGCGCTCGCCGAATCGAACGCGGCCCGGCCTATGGCGATGCCGGTCGATGCTCCTTTGCCCTGCCCCGCGGGCGCGCCGACACCCGTCAGCGTCTTGTGCGCGAGATTTTGCAGATCAACGCCGGCGATCCGCCGCAAGGCCTCAGCGGGAGTAATGAGCCCTTCCTTGACGAAATCGATAGCGAGCCGGATGGCCGCATCGGGCGTTCGTTTGGCGGCGCGGGTCTGCAACAGCCACAGCCTGCCGTCTTCGATGGTGAACTCGACATCCTGAACGTCGCGGAACTCGCGCTCCAGTTTCTGCAGCGCCGCGCGCAAAGCGGTGTCCACTTCCGGCAGCAGACGCGCGATCGCCTCCTCCGTATCGGGATTGCGCCGGCCGGAAACGACATCCTCGCCTTGCGAGGCAAAGAGCACATCGATCACGGGCTCGTTGCGGCCAGTCGACGGATCGCGCGAAAAGGCGACACCCGCGCCCGAACGCGCGTTGTGGTTGCCGAAGATCATGGCCTGAACCGTGACGGCCGTACCTTGCAGATCTTCGAAATGCTCGATCTTGCGATAGGTGCGCGCCCGCTCGCTCATCCATGAAAGGTAAACTGCCTCGGCCGCGGCGCGGAGATCCTGTCGCGGATCGTCGGCGGCCACGCTTCGCGCTTCCTCGATTGTCTGCTGATGGGTCGCGGCGAGCCGTTCCAGAGCCTCGCTATCCAGGTCCTGTTCCTGCGTCACCCCCTCGGCGGCCATCATGGCCTTGAGCGGTGCAGCGAACGCCTCGTCGGCTATGCCGAGCACGACGCTGCCATAGCTTTCGAGAAAGCGCCGCCGGCAATCCTGCGCGAAATGCGGATTGCCTGTCACGCGGATCAGGCCGCGGACGGCGCCCGGCGTGCAGCCGACATCAAGCACCGTATCGAGCATGCCAGGCATGGAGCGCGCGGCACCGGAGCGAACCGAGACCAGCAACGGATGGCGGCGGTCGCCGAACGCTTTGCCCGTCGCGCGCTCAAGAAAGGCGATGCCTTCGTCCAACCCTTCCGCAAGCTTCTGCCTGGCGCCCGCCTCGCCTCTGGTGACCGCGGCGCAAAGTTCGATCGGCAGAACAAAGGCGGGTGGAACCGGCAACCCGAGCGCCGCCATATGCGCCAGATTGGCCGCCTTCGCACCGACGATATCCGCCGGATAAAGCTTGGCCGCACCGTCGCCAATAAAGAGAACTTTCATGGACGCACCCGCTAGGATGAAAGGTCGGAGAGCACATAATCGCGCAGCGAATGGCCGAAGCGCGCCAGTTGATCGGTCGCGCGCTCAAGCGGATGCGCCAGACTGAGGATCGCAAGACTCGCCTTGAGATCGTAAGAGCCGCCGAGAATTTTCGTCGTCACCGTCCGCTCCGCCGCATCGCCCCTGTGCTCGTCCTCGACGAGCCGCGTCGCCGCGGCGAGCGCGTCCTCATAATCGACGCGCTGGCCTTCGGGGATTTCGGCGGCCGCGGCCGCGCCGATGGCGGCGGCTTCAGTTCCGGAGACAGTCACGGCGGCGAGTTCGGCGAGACTTTCGAGAAGCTCCGGTGCGGTATCCGCTGGCGCGAGCGAGGCGATAAAGGCAGCCTCTTCCAGTTCGTCGATCGTCTGCTCGATCAGATCGGTAAGACGCTCAAGGCCGCGATCGACCCCGAAGCGGGCGATCTCGCCGCGCGCGTCGAAAACAATCCGGTCCGCCTTTTCCTCGATACGTCCGGCGCGCCGCGCAAGTGCCTCGGCATCGGTTGGCAGCTTGCGGCGCCGATCGTCGATGAATTGCGCAATGGCAACCGCGATATCGCGGGCAAGTCCCGCCTGGCGGATGACGACGGCAAGGAGGCTTGTGTCGCCACGCTGCAAATGCGTGACAAGCGCCTCCTCGATGCGCGCCTTGGCCGAGCGCAGCGAACTGCCCTGCCGCAGCGCCTCGACGGAAATCCGCAAGACCGCCTTAAGGAAATCGATGGCCGCCTCACGCCCCAGCACCTGATCGAAATGATCGCCGAAGCCGATGCGCGCCGGAGCGGCATGATGCACGGCGGCGTTGACAAGATCGGCGCCGCCGAGCTGGAGAAAGCCGCGATGCCCGACCCGCTGCGCCGCTGCCCATTCGAGGAGGCGCACCGCATCGGCATTGCCGACAAACGCGCGCAGGACTTTGCGGGCCTTGTTCCAATCGATCTGGAAAACCAGCGATGCGCCAAGCGCGCGCAGGAAAGAATCGCGCGCTTCCGCATCGGCATAGGGATAACGGCCGGTGATGAGATAAAAAGCTTCCTGATCCTTCAGCGTCGCCGACGTCTTGTCGTCGAGACCGCTCCATTGAACCGGGAAGTCGCGAAACAAGCGGGTAAAGAATTTCGCCCGGGCGTGATGTACGTCGGTGTAGGTGATCGTCACGGCGGCGGCCTCCACGCCGATTACGACGACATGCGCGTCGGTTTCCCCGATGTCGTTCTGGATCGTGAAGCGCGCGCCCGCGCGCAGCGCCGTGGTTCCGAGGCCGGGATGATCGAATTTCAACGCCCGCGTCGATTCGACGCCCTGCATGAAAGCTTCGAGCGCATGTTTGTCCTCCGCCGTCAGGCCGTAGCTATGCGCGCCGGCCACGACTTCCTGCGCATGGGTGGCGGCGAGCGCGTTGAGCGCCCGATGCAAATCCATAATCAGGCGGTGCAAACTGTCGACCTCGGAAATCGCCGTGAGCCTGGCAATCTCGACGCTCGCGACGGCGTCCGCGCCGAGTTGACTTGCGGCTTTGATCGCATCGAGCCGCGTAACATAGGCTTCGGCCTTGGTCGGGTCTCCGGCCTGAACCGCCGCGGAGCATGGCGGCCATATCGTCCCAGATGGCGTTGCCGAGCGCGCCGAGCCCCGCCGCCGTGACCTTCGCGCCCTCCGCCAGCGTCGCGGAATTGGCCAGTGCCTGCAGCGGGATCGGATCGAGCCCCGCAGCGCGGCATTCCTCCGTCAGATCGATCCGGGTGCCCTGTGGATCATGCGCGTGCAGCGCCGCCGCCTGGAGGACGCTCAATCGCGCCTTGACCCGGTCATTCGCCGCGAGCCCTTCCGCGATCAATTGCGGCAAAAGCAAATCGGATTGGCCGAGCCATTCGACGATCTCGGTTTTCACGCTACCTCGCAGTCCAGCTCAGGGCGGAATTTGCCAAATAAGCCGCTGCCACTACCTTTTTCGCGCTCTCGTTACATTTCTTTGACATAGGACAAAGCTTGTGCCCCCAGTTCTTGAAAATTGCAGCGGCAGCGCTCGCGGATGAGCCCATGTCCATTTCAACGGAGGCAGAATTGAAAAACGTCAGAATCCCCTGGGGAGCCTGGGTCGTGGTCTGCGACGGACAAAAAGCCCTTTTCCTGCACAATGACGGCGACGCCGAATTGCTCAACCTCAAGCCGGTCGAGGTTCTTGCGGAATCGCATGCTTCGACGACCGAACTCGGCACCGATAAGCCAGGCCGGACGTTTCAATCGCATGGGCCTGGCCGAGGCGCTGTCGAGGCGCCCGATTATCACACCGCGGCGGAGGTGGATTTTTTACGCAAAGTCGCAGGGATCATCGACACCGCCGCGAGCGAGGGAAAGACCAAGCATCTCGTCTTGATCGCGCCGCCGAAGGCTCTCGGGATCGTCCGCGAGGCGCTCACGCCAGCCGCCCGGGCGATCATCACGGCCGAGATTCACAAGGATCTCGTGCATCTGCCCATCGGCACGATCGAAACACATTTGACGGCGGCGGAGTAGAGCGCGCGGCCTTTTTAGGTCGCATCCGGCTCCGGATTTGTCAGGCTGAATGCGCGATGTGGTCCGTCATAGGCAAAGCAATCGCCGTAACGGCCCCAATCTATCACGATGTTGAGCGTACGCTCGGCATCGTCGCGGCCCAGATGATCTTCCAGCTCGGCGAGAAACCGGCTGCGCGGCGCGATATGGTTCGGCCGTTCGTCGAGAACGTGCCGGATATGCGCGGCCAGCGGAACCGTGCGCAGCAAATGCTCGGCGAAAATGCGTTTGCGTTCGGCCATATCGGCTTCGGCGAACGCACGCCCCGCGGCCGTCAGGTGCAGAGCACCGTCACGCAGTTCGGCAAAGCCAAGCATCTGTGTAATTTCCACGAGGTGAAAAAGATCGGCGGTTGCAAGATGCAGGCGCGCCGTGAGCGCGGGCAGATCGGCACGACCGCCAAAGGGCGGGGAAAGCAGGATCTCGGGCATTCCGGCGATCCGCGCCGCTGATATGATCGGCAATTGCGTCCCGATGCTCGCGAGCGGAGCGCGCGACTTGCCGTCGCCCGGCACCGGACCCGCCGTCATGCGGGCGTAGATATCATCGACCATATCGCGGAATTCGTTGCTGAGCCGCTGCCGCGGGCGCGGCAAAGCAACGGTAAACTCGGCGGCGATCCGGCCGGGATTTGGCGCGAGAATGAGGATGCGGTCGCTCATGAAGACCGCCTCCTCGATATTGTGCGTTACCAGAAGGATCGATTTGATCGATAGATGCCCGGCACTCCAGAGGTCCATGAAGTCGCCGCGCAAGGTCTCGCCGGTGAGCACATCAAGCGCGGAAAACGGCTCGTCCATCAAGAGAACTGTCGGATCGACGACGAGGGCGCGTGCGAAACCGACGCGCTGGCGCATGCCGCCGGAAAGCTCGCGCGGATAGGCGCTTTCGAATCCGTCGAGGCCGATGAGTTCGATCGCCGCGAGAGCCCGCTTGCGCGCCTCCTCTTCCGGCACGCCCTTGGCGTCGAGGCCGGCCTGCACGTTTTGCAACACCGTCAGCCAGGGAAACAAGGCGAAGGTCTGGAAGACCATTGCAATTCCATCGACCGGGCCATCGACGGCCTTACCTCGATAAAGCACTTCGCCGGAGGCCGGCGGCCGCAAGTCCGGAGACGAGGCGCAACAGCGTCGACTTTCCGCATCCGGAACGGCCCAGCAGGCCGACCACCTCGCCTTCCCGAAGCGTAAGATTGATATCGTCGAGGACCAAAAGCGGCGCGCCGGACGCGCGCGCATAAGTCTGCCGAACGTGGCGGATATCGAGTTCGACATCGCCGGTCGCCGCGCTTTTTTCGCCTGTCTTGCTCATGGCACGTCCTCAATCCAGCCTGAACCGGCGCTCGCCGTAAGCATAAAGGGGCCGCCACAACAGGCGATTGAACAGAACGACAAAAGCCGACATGGTCGCGATGCCGAGGACGATGCGCGGATAATCGCCCTGCGCCGTCATCTGGCTGATATAGGCTCCAAGGCCGTGCGCGAAGATGTGGTCGTGTCCCCAGGAAACGACTTCGGCAACGATGCTGGCGTTCCACGCGCCGCCCGAGGCTGTGATCGCGCCGGTGATGTAATAGGGAAAGATCCCCGGCAAAATCACGATCCGCCACCATTGCCAGCCGTGAAAACGAAAGTTCGTAGGCGGCCTCCAGAAGGTCGGTCGGCAAGGCTGTCGTACCGGCGATGACATTGAACAGGATGTACCATTGCGTTCCGAGGATCATCAGCGGCGTAAGCCAGATATCGGTATTGAGCTTGAACCTGACGATCGGAATGACGAAGAGCGGGAAGAGCAGATTGGCCGGGAAGGCGGCGAGAAATTGCGCCAGCGGCTGAACCCTCTCGGCAAGCTGCGGCCGCAGGCCGATCGCCACGCCAACCGGCACCCAGATCAGCGAGGCCAGAACGATCAGGACGATGACGCGCAGCAGCGTATAGGCGCCCAAGCCGCAACACTGTGAGGACATCGCTCCACCCTGCTCCCTGCGCGACGAAGCGGACGATGATCGCGGCAAGCCAAAGAGCCGCGGCGGCGACGACAATGTACCAGAGGACGTCGATCGCCCGTGACGCGCGCGAGCGGATCGTTACGGGGCGCGACGCCGGAATGATGTTGAAGATCCGCGCCCGGAACAGCGACCTGAGGCAGAATGTAACCGGCACGGCGGCGGCCTGCGCCATATGCGAACGCCGCAGCAATTCCAGGAACCAGGAATGCGGCGTGCTTTGCGAGGCGGTCTGTTCAACCCGGAATTTATCGGCCCAGACGACGAGCGGGCGGAAGAGCAATTGATCGTAAATCACGATGACGATCGTCATCGCCGCGATCGCAAAGCCGATGGCGGCCAAATTCCGCTGCGCGATCGCCAGCGCGACATAGGAGCCGATGCCGGGCAGCGCGATCTGGCGCTGGTCCGCGGTGATCGCTTCCGAAGCGACGACGAAGAACCAGCCCCCCGACATGCTCATCATCATGTTCCAGACGAGGCCGGGCACGGCGAAAGGAAATTCAAGTCGCCAAAATCGCTGCCAGGCGGAGAAGCCAAAGGCGCGGCTCGCCTCGTCGAGATCGAGCGGAAGGGTGCGCAGCGCCTGGAAGAAGCTGAACGCCATGTTCCATGCCTGGCTGGTGAAGATCGCGAAAATCGACGCCAGTTCGAGCCCGAGCACCCAATGCGGCGCAAGCCCGACGAAGAAGGCGACGGTGAAGGAAAGATAGCCGAGGACAGGCACGGACTGGAGAATGTCAAGCAGCGGAACAAGCACGATCTCGGCCCGCCGGCTTTTGGCGGCCAGCGTTCCATAGACCAGCGTGAACACAAGCGAGGCGCCCATGGCCGCGAGCATGCGCAAGACGGTGCGCACGGCGTATTCCGGCAAACGCAAGGGATCGAGCGAGATCGCCTTGAGGCTCGAGACAGGCGCGAAAACCTCACTGATCCCGTAGGCCAGCATCGCAGCCAGGGCTAGAATGATCGCCACGACCGTCAGTTCGAGAGAATCGGCCGGGAGCGCCAGCCGCGGCCTCCCAGGCGCGGAGACGCGCAGTGCCAAAGGGTGAGGCTGCGAGCGCAAAAACAACGGAGGCTTGAGCCAAATCGGACGCGACATCCCTCGACCTCAATTCCGTACTCTGCTCATGCGGCCGCCCAGCCTTCAGTTTGCGGCCCCTACCCAGGTCGTAAGACTGCGGACCACATCCGAGAAGGCTTTGTTGAAAGCCGCAACGCTCGCCGCGACATCCGCGCCGGCGGCTGGCGCCGCCGCATGAAAGTTCTTCGTCGCGACGACCTTGCCCGCCGCCGAAACGATTTTCGCCGAGAAGGCGATCTCCGCCTGCGGCGGGGAACCCGTCGTGAGCGCAAAGTTTTGCAGGTCGATGACAAGTTGAGGCCCCGTAGCAGTCGCGGCCTGGTCCGGCGTCGTCGCTTGCGCCTCAACGCCCGCCTGCGCGAGCGCCTGCACCAGCTTCGCCTGCAGCAATTTCGGAATGTTGTCGCTCCATTGCGCATTGCCGAACTGGGCGATCTGGCCACTGTCCGAGCGGGTCAACATCCTCTGCGTATCGAGTGCGAGCACGGCGGTCGGCTCCGGCACCGAAAATTGATCCTTGACTTTAATATGCGGAATCGCGGCGGCATCGACGGCGAGATCGTAGATCGGCTTCGGCTGTTCCGCGGGGCTGCCGCCGGTCATCTTTTCAAGGCCCGCCAGAATCGTATCGACGCGATTCGAATTGCGCGCCAGGGCCGCCGAAAAGGTCTTCAGGCTGCCGATCGTGTCCTTGAGCGGGGCGGCGTTATCGTCCAGGATCTTGTCGATGCGGTTCAATGTGCCGCGCGCCGTCTGCGTCAGATCCTGTCCTGCGCTGACGTCGGCCTCCAGGACAGGCGGCTTTTGCGGATTGGGGACGAGGACCGGCGAGCCAGGGCTGCCGCCCTTCAGCGAGATCAGCGGCGTGCCCATCAAGCCTTGAAAATCGACGCTCACGCCGGTATCGGCGCGCAATGTCATGCCTTTGAGGATGGCAATCGTCGCGACGACTTGATTATCCTTGTCGAGCCGCAGGTCCGTCACTTCGCCGACATGAATACCGTTGAGTTGTACGGCGGCACCGTTCTGCAAACCGGATACCGGCCCGAGAAAGTGGATCTGATAGGCTTCGCGCTCACCGACCGCGCCGTTATTGTTGAGCCAATAGACGAAGCAGAAGCCCACCACGATCGCAATAAGGGTAAAGAGCCCGACGAGAATATAACGTGCGCTTGTTTCCATGTGCCGTCTCAATGTCCTCGTGATGCAGAGGCTCCCGCGTCGCGTGCGCGTTTGCCTTGGAAATAGGATTTCACCCAGGGATGCTCGCAGGCCAGCATGACCGACATCGGCCCTTCGGCCACGACCTTGCCATCCGCAAGCGCGGCGATGCGGTCGCAGACCGTGTTGAGACTGTCGAGATCATGCGTGACCATGAAAACGGTAAGGCCAAGCGTCTGTTGCAAAGTCTTGATCAGAGCGTCGAATTCGCCGGCGGAAATCGGATCGAGCCCTGAAGTCGGCTCATCGAGAAAGACAATCTCCGGATCGAGCGCCAAAGCGCGCGCCAAAGCCACGCGCTTGGTCATGCCGCCGGAAAGCTCAGCCGGAAACTTTTCCGCATCGCTCGCGGAGAGGCCGACCATTTTAAGCTTGGCGAGGGCAACCTCCTGGCGCAGCCCGTCGGAAATATCGAGATATTCCCGCATCGGGAATTCAACGTTCTGGCGCACTGTGAGCGACGAGAACAACGCGCCCTGCTGGAATAGAATACCCCATCGCCGTTCGATCAGGCGCATCGCCTCCGGCTGAACGTGATCGCGATCGACATCCAGAATCGTGATGCTGCCGCCGCGCTTGGGCAAGAGGCCGATGATTGTCCGCATGAGCACCGTCTTGCCGCCGCCCGACGCGCCAACGACACCGAGAACCTCGCCGCGCTTCACATCGAGCGACAGATGGTCGAGCACGATCTGGTCGCCGAAGCCGACGGTAAGATCATGCACGCGAATGGCCGGTGTCGTCATCGCCACAGTCATGTCTTACATACCCATCCAGGCGAAGAACATCGCAAAGAATCCATCAAGCAGGATGACGAGAAAAATCGATTTGACGACAGAGGTCGTCGTCTGCGCGCCGAGCGATTCGGCGCTGCCTTTGACGGCGAATCCTTCGATCGACGACACAATCCCGATGACGAGCGCCATGAACGGCGCCTTGTACATGCCGACCTCGAAATGGGTGACCGAAATCGCATCATGCAGCCGCGCCATGAAAATCGTCGGGCTTATGCCGGCGTAAATCCAGCCGACGAGTTCCCGCGCCGAAAAGCGCCGCGATTGAACCGATGAGGCCCAGGATCGGCAGGGCGATAACCAGCGCCAGCAAACGCGGCAGAATAAGAACCTCGGCGGGGTCGAGGCCCATTGTTCGGAGTGCATCGATTTCCTCGCGCATTTTCATCGAGCCGAGCTCCGCCGTATAAGCACTGCCGGAACGGCCCGCGACCATGATCGCAACGAGCAGAACACCAATCTCGCGCAGCACCAATATGCCGGTGAGATTTACCGCATAGCTCTCCGCGCCGAACTTGCGGAGCTGGAATATGCTCTGCTGCTGGATGATCCCGCCTATGAGAATGGTGATGAGCAGAATAATGGGAATGGCGCGCAAGCCGACGCGATCCAATTGCGCGACAAGCGAGGTGAAGCGCATCCGCTGCGGGTGGGCGATGACCCGCAAGAGCGCGGCGGCAACCGCGCCGAGCATATTGAGGAACGTCGCAACGTAGGCGAAGGCCGCGAAAATGGCGCGGCCGATCGGTTCGAGAACCGGAAATTCGTAACGCCGATGAGCCGGGACATCCGGAATCGTCTCGACGCGCTCGACCTCCGCCATCAGCCCGCGAAAGCGCGGCGGCAGGCCGCTGACTTCGACATGGCCGGCTTCACGCCATTTGAGCGTCAGCCTTTCAAGCAGGCAGGCGCCGAAAGTATCTATCTCGCTCAGCCCGCGCAGATCGAGCGACAGCGCCCGCGTGCTGCGCGAAGCTAGCAACGTCTCGATCTGCGGCTCAAGTGCCGCGGCTTCGTCGGAGGTCCAGGCGCCATCGGCTGCGGCGTCCACACGGTCGTCCAATATGGTTGTCGAAAGCGGCATGGCAGGGTTCAACGGTTCATGAGGATTGAGCAGCGGACGTTCTGAAGCGCATTAGGGCAAGAAGCAAGAAGAGGCCGCCCGTGACAGCGACATAGAGAAACTCCCGCCAGACGGAGGAGAAGTCCGCCCCCCGAAACAGAATTGACTGCGCAAATGAAACGAAATGCGTCGAGGGCGAGAACTGCATGATCGTACGCAGCAGATAGGGCATCGATTTAAGCGGCGTATTACTGCCCGAAAGGATGTTCATCGGAAAAGCAACGAGAATGTAAAGAAGCCCGAGCTGTGGCATCGTCCGCGCGATGGTCGCCAGGAAAATGCCGACGGAGGTCGAAAAGAAAAGATACGTCGCGGCGCCCACAACGAAAAGCGGTACCGAGCCAGCGACTGGAATCTGCAGAAGCGCCTTGACGATGATTTCGAGCGCCAGTGCGACCGCGAGCGTGATCACAAGCCCATTGGCCCAGATCTTCGACATCGCGATCTCGAATGGCGTCACTGGCATGACCAGCAGATGATCCATGGTTCCGTGTTCGCGCTCACGCACGACCGCGGCGCCTGCAAGAATGATCGCAAGCATGGTGACATTGTTGACGATACCCATGACGCTTGTAAACCAAGCAGTGTTGATGTTCGGGTTATACATCACGCGGACGGAAAGCGTGACAGGTGTCTTAGAGATATTCTGGGATCGCGAGAGATATGTCCCCTCGTTGCGATTGACGAATTTCTGGATCTCGGCCGTCAGAATCTCTTCGATATAGCCTGAGCCGAGCCCGGCCTGAACCATCGCCGTCGCATCGATATTAAGCTGGATTTCCGGGCGCTCGGCCGGCGAGGACATCGGCTTCAAAATGCGGTGGGATGACGATGACGAAGGTGTAGGCGGCGACGTCGAGAAGGTGATCGACATCGCTATAGGGCACAGCTACCGGCTTTTTGAAATAGGGCGGCAGGAAAGCCGACATCATTTGCCGCGACAAATACGAATTGTCCTGATCGACGACACCGATCGAAGCGTTATAAACTTCTTGTGCGTTGCTGCGTGCCTGCACATAGACCGCAAGCGAGAATGCATAGATAACGAGACCCAGCAATACAGCGTCGCTGAAGAAGCTGCGCAGCTCTTTCGTCCCAAGCCAGAAAATGTTGCTGAGCGAGCGACCCATGCAAACCTCTTAGGATTCCTGCTTGGGAAGCAGCAAGACACTCGCAATCGTCAGAACTGGAATGAAGATGGCAATGGCAAAAATGTTCTGATAAAGATCGATGAAACCCAGCGATTTGGTGAATGTCCCGACGCTGACCCGGAGGAAATAGGTCATCGGAAAGCCGCGGCCCATGAGCGCGGCAAAGCCTTTCAGTGAGGAGACCGGCACCAGCATTCCGCAAAACTGCGTCGCCGGTATCATCGTGAGAATCGCGGTGCCGAAAAGTGCGGCAATCTGCGTCGCGCAAAATGCCGAGATCAGCATTCCGATCCCCGTGGTCGCGGTCACATAAAGCAATGCGGCGAAAGCCAACGTTAAGAAGCTTCCCTTCAGGGGCACATGGAATAGGAAGATAGCCATCAGGCACATGAGCCCGAAATTCATCATCGCGATGACGACATAGGGAAGCTGTTTTCCGAGCAGAAATTCAACGCGGCTGACCGGCGTGACATAAAGATTGGTGATGGAGCCAAGCTCCTTTTCCCGGACGACGGCGAGCGCCATCAAGATCGCCGGAATTTGGACAAGCAGCAGAGCCAATGTGCCGGGAACCTGGGCATAGATACTGTCGAAATTCTGATTGTAACGGAATCGCGCCTCGATCCGTGCGGGTGCGGCCGCGAAAGGATTGTCCGGCACGAACATCGTGAAATTGTTGCTGCGGCGCGCGTCGTAGAAATCGTCGGGCGTGACGTCGGGCGCAAGCCCGTTGCGGATCGCATAGTTGGAGAGAAATTGCGCGTGAACGGCGATCAAATAGCCGCGGATCGTCTCGGCGCGGAACGGCATCGCCCCGTCGACCCAGGCGCCGACCTCCGTCGGTGCGCCCTTCTTGAGAAGGCGGCCGAAATCCGGTGGAATTTCGATGGCGGCGGAAATGTCGCCATTTTGCATCCGCCGCTCAAGATCGGCCTCGTTTGCGAGCGTTGCCTTCTCGGTGAAATAACGCGAACCGCGCAACTCCTCGAGATAGGTCCGACTCTCGTGCGAATTGTCGCGGTCGAGTACGGCAAACGACAGATTATCGACGTCGGTCGAAATGCCGGTGCCGAAGATCGCCATGAGGAACACGGTGCCCAGCAGCGCGAAGCCCATGCGGATCGGATCGCGGACAAGTTCCAGCGCCTCGCGCATCGCATAGGCATAGAGACGACGCAGGCTGAACCAACCCGCATCATTGGGCGTTGCCGGCCGCGCCTGCGTCACAACCCCGGTCAGAGAGGCTCGATGCCGCCCGTTCCTGCTGGGCTTTTTCGAGGTAGTCGATGAAAGTTTCCTCCAGCGTGGCGAAGCCGTGCGCTTTCACCAGATCCGCCGGCGCGCCCATCGCGAGAACCTTTCCGGCATTCATCAACGCGATCCGGTCGCAGCGCGCGGCTTCGTTCATGAAATGGGTGGAGACGAAAATCGTCACGCCGTCCTTGCGCGAGAGATCGCTCAACCTCTGCCAGAATTCGTCGCGCGCCAGAGGATCAACGCCGGAGGTCGGCTCATCGAGGATGAGCAGCTTCGGGCGATGCACGATCGAGACGGCGAGCGACAAGCGCTGGCGGATACCGAGCGGCAAATCGCTCGCGCGCTGGTCGAGATAATTCGTCAGCCCGAATTGCAAGACGAGTTCATCGATGCGGCTTTGCGCGTGGCGCAGGTGAAACAGACGCGCATGCAAGACCAGGTTTTGTGAGACCGTCAGCTCGCTGTAAAGCGAGAACGATTGCGACATGTAGCCGACCTGGTAGCGCGCGGCCATGTCGGTCGCATTGATCTCGCGTCCAAACAGCAGCGCTGTCCCCTCGCTCGCGGGCAGCAGGCCGGTCAGCATTTTCATCGTCGTGGTTTTGCCGCAGCCGTTCGATCCGACGAAGCCGAAAATCTCGCCACGCTCGATGGTGAAATCAACGTGATCGACGGCGGTGAAATCGCCGAATTGCCGCGTCAGACCTCGGGCAACGATGACGGCCTCGTCGTGATCCGGCGGGCGCGGCGGAATGGTGAAAGCCGCGTGGCCGCGCCGACGCTCCTGCGGCAGCAGTGCGATGAAACTTTCCTCCAGCGTCGCCGAACCGGTGCGCTCCTTGAAGTCGGCGGGCGTCCCTTCGGCCAGCGGCCGGCCGGCATCCATTGCGATCAGCCAGTCGAATTGCTCGGCCTCGTCCATATAGGCGGTGGCGACAACGACGCTCATCTCCGGCCGTCCTGCGCGCATTCCCGAAATCAGCGTCCAGAACTGACGCCGCGACAGCGGGTCGACGCCGGTCGTCGGCTCGTCGAGGATCAGCAAATCGGGATCGTGAATGAGCGCACAACAGAGCCCGAGTTTCTGCCGCATACCGCCGGAGAGTTTGCCGGCCGGACGGTCGCGGAAATCCGCCAGCCCCGTCGCATTCAGCAGAGCCGAAATTCGCGCTTCGCGCTCTTCATTCGACTGGCCAAAAAGCCGGCTGAAAAAGGCGATGTTTTCGGAGACGCTCAAATCCGGATAGAGATTTTTGCCAAGGCCCTGCGGCATGTAGGCAATGCGCGCGCAGATTGCCTCACGGTGGCGCCGGTCGCCGATATTTCCGCCGAGAACATCGACCGTGCCCGCCTGCATCTTCCGGACACCGGCAAGAAGCGCGAGAAGCGAGGACTTGCCGACGCCGTCCGGGCCGATCAGACCGACGGTGCACCCGCTCGGAATAGCGAGCGTCATATCGTCCAGCGCGACGACCTTGCCATAGACGAGAGAGACGCCCTTGAACGTGCCGATCGGCTGACGCCCTGTCATCGTGCCGCCGTCAGCCGCAGCGAGGCCGGCCATTCGGTATTGTTATCGACCCGCACATAAGCGACGCCCGGCAGGCCGGTCCGGATATGGGCGATACGCGGTGCCAGGAAGGATTTGTCGATGCGCACTTTCACGCGGAACATCAGCTTGTCGCGCTCGTCCTTGGTTTCGACGGCCTTTGGCGTGAACTGAGCTTGCGTCGCGATGAAGGACACATGCGCGGGGATTACGAATTTCGGAAAGGCATCCAGCACGATACGTGCTTCATCGCCGACGCGCGCGCGGCCGGCATCCGCTGTCGGCAGATAGACGTCCATGTAGACATTGGTGAAATCGAGCATCGTGAAAACTTTGCCGCCCGCGGGAAGAACCTCGCCGACGTTGGAAATACGATATTGGATGCGGCCGACCGTCGGTGAAACAAGCGTATTGTCGGCGATGTTCACCTTGTAGAGATCGACCTCGAATTTGGCAGCATCGAGCGCGCGGCTGGCCTCTCCGGCGCGATTGTTGGCCGCCGCCAGCGCTGCGGTCGTGCTCACCAGCGCCTGCTGGCGCTGGTCGAGAAGCTCGTAGGTCGCAAAACCGCGCGCGACGAGCGCATTCGTGCGATCGAATTCCTGCTTGGCGAGTTTCAGCTGCGCCGTCGTGTCGGAAACATTGGCCTTGGCCTCGTCCAATGTTTCCTGCGCCTCTAGCACCTGCGCCTCGGCTCTGTTGAGCGAGGCTTGAACGTCGCGAATATCCATACGGGCCACGATCTGGCCCGGCGATACGACGTCGCCTTCGTCGACGAGAAGCTGCGCGACCCGCTCGGCGAACTTGGCGTCAATGTCGATCTCTTCGGCCTCGACGCGACCGTTGCTGAAGACGATGCCCGGGGGCCACGGCGGCGCGCTGAAATATTTCCAGTAGACCCCGCCGCCTGCCGCGCCCGCGGCCAGCAGCACGGCGACGGCGATCCAGCGCCAGCGCCGGGACCGGCGCCCGCGAACATTCGCCGGAAGATGATCAGTAGGATAATCGGAGGAAAGAGGCGCCAGCTCTTTTGCCGCCGGCAGCAGCTCACCCTCGAGCGGCTGAGCCTGACTGCTTGAGGGAACGGCCGATGTCGCCGTCATATCGATATCTTTGGGCATCGCGTAGACCTATGCACTCGACCTATGCACTTGCATCGCGCGCCAACAGAATGAGACGCCGTCCGAACCGCGTATGTGCGACGCAGCAATTAAAGCGTATCCCAGCCGAAAATCTCTTGATCTCGATCAAGCATATCGGGCTTCTGCGGCACAGAAATTGCGGATGCCCGCCGCCCCGCAGGGCAGAACCGGAGCCTTATGTCGAAGCTTGAATTTGTCGTAAAAGACATCGCCGAAGAGATGCGGCAGAGACCGGATCGCGGCAGAGTCGCGGATTACATTCCCGAACTCGCCCATATCGATCCAAATGCTTTCGGAATCGCTGTGGCCGACGCGGAGGGCGAACTTGCCTGCGGCGGCGACGCCGATACGCCCTTTTCCATTCAGAGCATCTCAAAAGTCTTCACGCTAACGCTTGCTCTTGGCAAGGTCGGCGACAGGTTATGGCAACGTGTCGGCCGTGAGCCTTCCGGCACTCCCTTCAACTCGATTGTCCAGTTGGAGCGCGAACACGGTATTCCGCGCAACCCGTTCATCAACGCCGGCGCGATCGCCGTGACGGATGTGATTCTCTCCGGCCACCAGCCGCGCGAAGCGCTGGGCGAAATCCTGCGGTTCCTGCAGTTTCTCGCCGACGATCCATCGATCACGATCGACCGGGCGGTGGCGGCCTCCGAGGATCGCACCGGCTTTCGCAACCGGGCGCTGGCCAATTACATGAAATCTTTCGGTGTGCTCGAAAACCCGGTGGATTTCACGCTCGGGGTCTATTTCCACCATTGCGCGATTGCGATGACATGCCACCAGCTCGCCCTGGCCGGGCGCTTCCTGGCGCATCAGGGCCGCAATCCTGCGACCGGGCTTTCGGTCGTTCAGCCCGAGCGCGCACGACGCATCAACGCTATCATGCTGACCTGCGGACATTACGATGGTTCGGGTGAATTCGCCTATCGCGTCGGCCTGCCGGGCAAGAGCGGCGTCGGCGGCGGGATTCTCGCTATCGCGCCGGGCGGGGCTTCGATCGCCGTCTGGTCGCCGGGGCTCGACGCCTCGGGCAATTCGCATCTTGGGCGGATTGCGCTGGAAATGCTCACCCGGCGGATGGGCTGGTCCATCTTCGGCGGCTAGCGTATCGGCGAGCCGCAGTTTCAAACGAGACCAACGCGCTTAAAAAGCGCGGCTCGCGAAACTCTTCGCCTGGGATTTGTGCTCGGCTTCGGCCCACCAGGGCGCCGCATGCGCGCTATAGACAGGCGCCACCTCCGCCTGCATCGCTGAATTGTGATACCAGCCGCTGCCCAAGGCGGCCGTCAAGACTCCACCCTCCTTGAGGCCAGCTTCTTCCCGGCGTGCGTGCTCCGCGTCGCGTCCGCCGGACGGGAACGTGAAAATCTTGGCAGAGCCAGAATAAGAGTTCGGTTCCATCGCGTATCTCAATTCATCTCGCTCGACGTGAGCAGATTGACACTCCGCAGGTAACTCCAGGTGAGACTACCACCTTTTTAGGCGAAATGCAGATTTCGAAGTCAGATCGTCACGATCCAAGGCATTTTCAATGCCCTTTTGCGCCTGAACCAATGCCCGAGCCGTCCAGGGGTTGCGGCCACTTCCTCAACAATATCGTTGCCATGGCTTGCGCAATATCAAAAATGCGTCTTATGCAGTTCAGACCGTGGCCGGGGTCAGGCTCGCTGGCATAAAAAGTGCTTAAAAATGGCGTTCATGCTTAAAGAACAAGCAATCCCCCGCCGGTAAAGATAACGGCTTCTAACCTAACCTTCGCCGTAAAGAGGAAACTTTGTGATGACGAAGTACAAGCTCGAGTACATATGGCTCGACGGCTATACGCCCGTGCCGAACTTGCGCGGCAAGACCCAGCTCAAGGATTTCGACGCATTCCCGGCGCTCGACCAACTGCCGCTCTGGGGTTTCGACGGCTCTTCGACGAAGCAGGCCGAAGGTCACAGTTCAGATTGCGTGCTGAAGCCGGTTGCGGTTTATCCGGACGGCGCGCGCAAGGATGGCGCCATCGTCCTTTGCGAAGTTCTGCTTCCCGATGGCAGCCCGCATCCCTCGAACGGCCGTGCGACCATTCTCGATGATCCCGGCGCGTGGTTTGGCTTCGAGCAGGAATATTTCTTCTACAAGGACGGCCGCCCGCTTGGCTTCCCGGAGGCCGGCTACCCCGGACCGCAGGGCCCCTATTACACCGGCGTCGGCTATAAGAACGTCGGCGACATCGCCCGCAAGATGGTCGAGGAGCACCTCGATCTCTGCCTCTATGCCGGCATCAACCACGAAGGCATCAACGCCGAAGTGGCGAAGGGCCAGTGGGAATTCCAGATCTTCGGCAAGGGCTCCAAAAAGGCCGCTGACGAAATGTGGGTCGCCCGCTATCTGCTGCAGCGGCTGACCGAGAAGTATGGCGTGGACATCGAGTATCACTGCAAGCCGCTCGGCGACACCGACTGGAACGGCTCGGGCATGCATTGCAACTTCTCGACGACCTATCTGCGCGAAACCGGCGGCAAGGAATATTTCGAGAAGCTGATGAAGGCGTTCGAGAACAACCGCGAAGAGCACATCGCCGTCTACGGCCCGGATAACCACATGCGCCTCACCGGAAAGCACGAGACTGCCTCGATCCACGAGTTCAGCTACGGCATTGCGGACCGCGGCGCGTCCATCCGCGTGCCTCACAGCTTCATCAAAAACGACTACAAGGGCTATCTTGAGGATCGCCGCCCGAACTCCCAGGGCGACCCCTACCAGATCGCTTCGCGGGTTCTGAAGACGATCGCTTCCGTTCCGACGGGCAGCAGCGTCTCCGCCGCGGCCTGATGCATTCGTCGCGGCGTGCCTGCCACGCCGCGACACTCGCCTGCGGGCGATACCCGGACGCCCCGCTGTCTGAAGCGCAGGGCCGGCCCTTGTCCATCCGACAAGATAGGGAACTTCTCCGCCCGGCCTCCGGCCAGGGACAGGTTTCCGCGCCCCGATCTCCCCTTCCCGCCGTGGCCAAGCGCGGGCGAGCGTGGACTTGGCGGGCGGGGTGCAAAGATATTGTCATTTTTCCAGCCCGACTGTGCTAACAGCACGTTCCAGAATTCACCCGGCGTCCGGAGAATATGATGCCCCCCTATCGTTCGCGCACGACGACCCACGGCCGCAACATGGCTGGCGCTCGCGGTCTTTGGCGGGCGACGGGCATGAAGGATGAGGACTTCGGCAAGCCGATCATCGCCGTGGTCAATTCCTTTACCCAATTCGTCCCGGGCCATGTGCATCTGAAGGACCTCGGGCAGCTCGTCGCCGGCGAAATCCAGAAGGCCGGCGGAGTCGCGAAGGAATTCAATACCATCGCCGTCGACGACGGAATTGCGATGGGACACGACGGAATGCTCTATTCGCTCCCGTCGCGGGAGCTGATCGCCGACAGCGTCGAATATATGGTCAACGCCCATTGCGCCGACGCGATGGTCTGCATTTCCAATTGCGACAAGATCACGCCCGGCATGCTGATGGCGTCGCTGCGGCTCAACGTCCCGACGGTTTTCGTGTCGGGGGGCCCGATGGAAGCGGGCAAGGTCGTCCTGCATGGCAAGAAGACCGCGATGGATCTGGTCGACGCCATGGTCGCGGCCGCCGATGACAGCGTGAGCGATGAAGATGTCAAAGTCATCGAGCGTTCGGCGTGCCCCACGTGCGGATCGTGTTCCGGTATGTTCACGGCCAATTCGATGAACTGCCTGACCGAGGCGCTCGGCCTTTCCCTCCCCGGCAATGGCTCGACACTCGCAACGCACGCGGCGCGCAAAAGCCTTTTCGTCGAAGCGGCGCATCTCATCGTCGATTTGACCCGCCGTCATTACGAGCAGGACGATGCCGGCGTGCTGCCGCGCGCGATCGCCAACTTCACCGCTTTCGAGAACGCCATGACGGTCGATATCGCGATGGGCGGCTCAACCAATACGGTGCTGCATCTGCTGGCCGCTGCGCGCGAGGCCGAAGTGCCGTTTTCCATGACCGATATCGATCGGCTGTCGCGGCGCGTGCCTTGCCTCTGCAAAGTCGCCCCGGCGAAGTCCGACGTTCATATGGAAGACGTTCATCGCGCCGGCGGCATCATGGCCATTCTGGGCGAGCTCGATCGCGCCGGTTTGATCCAGGCCGATGTGCGCACCGTCCATTCCTCGACGCTCGCCGAAGCTCTGGAGCGTTGGGATATCCGGCGCACCAAGAGTGATTCCGTGCGGACCTTCTATCGCGCGGCGCCCGGCGGCGTTCCGACGCAAACGGCGTTTTCGCAAGATCGCTATTACGACGCGCTGGATATCGACCGTGAGCATGGCGCGATCCGCGACAAGGAGCACGCCTTCTCGCAGGACGGCGGTCTCGCCGTGCTCTATGGCAACCTCGCGGTGGACGGCTGCATCGTGAAGACGGCGGGCGTCGACGATTCGCTTCTCAAATTTGCCGGCACGGCGCGCGTTTTCGAAAGCCAGGACGCGGCTGTCGACAACATTCTCGGCGGCAAGGTTAAGCCGGGCGACGTCGTGGTGATCCGCTACGAGGGCCCCCGCGGCGGCCCCGGAATGCAGGAGATGCTCTATCCGACGAGCTATCTGAAATCCAAGGGTCTCGGAAAGGTCTGCGCGCTCGTCACCGATGGACGGTTCTCGGGCGGGTCGAGCGGGCTTTCCGTGGGTCATGTCTCGCCCGAGGCTGCCGAGGGCGGCACCATCGGTCTCGTCCGCGATGGCGACCTGATCGAGCTCGACATTCCCAACCGCCGCATTCATCTCGTCGTTGCGGAGGAGGAGCTCGCGGCGCGCCGAGCGGCCCAGGACCAGAAGGGATGGCAACCGGCCGAGCCGCGCAAGCGGGCCGTCTCGCGGGCGTTGAGGGCCTATGCCGCGATGACAACCAGCGCCTCCGAGGGCGCCGTTCGGCGCATCTGAGCCGACCGGCTGAAATCGTTTAGAGCGAGTTTGCGAGCGGCCTTCGCCCCGCAGCGGGTCGCTGCGCGGCGCGCGAATTGATCGATTCTGCGCAGATTTCCGCTCCGGGTGTGCCGGGCACCTTCTGGACCAGCATGAATAACAAGACTGGACGTTTCTGCGGAGCCAGTTCTGTTCCTAAAAATACACATGCTGACCGATGACCCTTCCGCCTTGCCGTGTGGCTCACCGCAGTCGACCGGCGAGGGTAGCTCCATTGCCCAGCCGCTCGCGGAACCGCCTGCCACGGTTGAGTTTTTCCTCGACGGGCTAGCCGTCAACGCACTGCCGGACGAAAGCGTGCTTGCCGCCTGTCAGCGGTCCGGCGTGGCGCTTGCGACAGTCTGCAAGGGCCGCGGAATGTGCGGCGCGTGCCGCGTATCGGTGGAAGCCGGGCTCGACACTTTGCAGGCCCCCGCCGCGAACGAGATTCGGCTGCTCGGGTACCTCGCCCGCGGCGAGGACGCGCGAACCCATCGTCTCGCCTGCCAGATCATCTTGACCGAGCCGCTCTCCGGGCTGCGGCTCAACACTCATCCCGTCGCCCCCAAATCCTAACCCGAAGTCCTAACAGGAGATCTCAGCATGAACGAAGTCCTCGACAAGCAGAGCCAGTTGGAAGCCGTCGGCCCCGCCTTCCTCAAGGACAAGATGCTTGAGATGCGGGCGAAGACCCGCGCCGCGATCCACGCCGTCGCCGCCAAGTGTAAGCCCGGCATGGTGGAAGAGGATGCCGTGGCCATGGCCAAGGACATTCTGGCCGAGGGCGACATGGTGCGCGGCTGGCACGATGTCTATGTGCGCTTTGGGCCCAACACGCTGAAGACCTTCGGCGCGGCGTCCGACCCCGGAGTTGTACTAAAGGAAAACGACATCTTCTTCCTCGACATCGGCCCGGTCTGGGGCGAGTTCGAGGGCGACGGCGGCGAAACCTTCACCGTCGGCACCGCGCCGGAGATGGCGAAATGCGCCGAGGATGCCAAGAAGCTTTTCCACATCGTGCGCAAGAAATGGGAATCGACCGGCATGAGCGGCCGCGAACTCTATGAATTCGCGATCGAGGAAGCCAAGAAGATGGGCTGGGAACTGAACATGGACCTTTCCGGCCATCGGCTCTCGGACTTCCCCCATGCCGCGATCTACGATGGCCCGATGGCGGAGGTCGATTTCAAGCCGTCGCCGTTGCTGTGGGTGCTCGAAATCCACATCCGCCACCCGACGGCTGGCTACGGCGCGTTCTTCGAAGACATGCTGCTCGACGACAGCTACTTCGCTTGATTGCCATCTGACTTCTTGAGAAAAGCCCGGCAGGCTCGTGCGGCCTGCCGGGCTTTTTTTGTGGCTGAAATCTTTGCCTGACGGCCGCCACACGCGGGTTTGCCCGCGTGGCGTCGGCCTCACCTGCAAAATGGAATTAGTACTTCGCAACCACCGGCGCCGGAGGTGCAAAGAGATCGAACCTGTAATTCAGCCCCGCGCGAACGATTTCGCTGGTGAATTCAAATCTTCTCCGAGAACACGCCGACAGGAGGGATCGTCGCATCGAATATCCCGCGATCCCCGAGATCGACATGAAGATATTCGATCTTCGCCGACCAATTCGGCGCAAGCTGCGCCTCGACGCCAGCCCCGGCCGTCCAGCCAACAACGGTCGTGGTGCCCGCGCCACCCTCCACCGCGCCGGTGCCTTCGGCCCCATGCAAAGAGCCAATGGCAACACCGCCCGTCACATAGGGCAAAAACCGATCGATCGCGACGCCAAGGCGAGCGCGCGCGGTTCCAAGCGCCTCAAGATGCGCGGAACAATTGGGGAGGTAACAAGCTTGATAGGCCGGAGAATCACCGGCGGTTGAGCCTTGGATCCATGTGGCCGAGCCGTCGCCTTCGAGGCCAAGGACGATATTGCCGAGTTGCCAATTGTAACCGACGGTGCCGCCGACCAACGCACCCGAGGCGTCATAGCGGCCGCTGCTCCAGGGTGTGGCATCGGTTTGCTCGGCGCTGCCCCACGCCCCACCGCCTTCAACACCGAGGTAAAGTCCCGTCCAGGTGAAAGCCGGCGGCGGCGGCGCGTAGACCGGCTCACCCTTGGCATTCGGAAGATCGGCAGACAGCGCCGCGCCGCAGAGCGCAGCAAGAAGCGCAGAAGCGCCCAATAATCTCGCGATCAAAATGTCCTCCCCGCAGCTCGTAGCCTACGTATTCAACTTATCTTTTCTTGCTGCTTGAGCCACATGCGAAAGCTTGGCGGATTGTGATTCGCGATCGCTGTGGCAACCTGACAACGGTAGCCGTGCAGCAGTCTCTTTTTTGGCTGCTCCGCCTCGATTGGATCGGCGAGGCCCGGGGTCGTCATCACTGACGCGGCGCGATAGACGCGCCAATCAGGCTCCTAAATTCGTCGCTCTGCTGCCAGGGGGGTCGTGACTGAGCGCGGAACCAAGATGGAGGGCGAAGCCAAGATCGCCTATCGCCAGGGCGCGGTGCTGAAGTCCCTCCGCCACGGCAATTTCTTGCCGTGGATCAAGGTCGAATTCGGAATGAGCCATGCCACAGCTTGAACTTCATAAACGTGGCGCAGCTTTCGGGGACAAATTTAAGGTCAGAAATTTGAGTCCCAAGGCTCTCTACCTTCTCGCCGCGCCGTCGATGCCGGAAGGGGTGAGGCATTATCCGGGGATGATGGCCGCAAGAAAGGCTGCAAAGCCGAGGACACAGCCCCCGACCAGCCAACCGCCAGCCTCTGAGATATTCCACTTGGCCGCCTTCAGTTCGGATCCTGTGCCGGCTTTTTTGGCGCTAGAGATCAGATAGCCAGCCCGAACTGCGCAGGCGGCTACGGCGAGATCAAATACAAAGAGAAGCCACGATTTCATGACAGAATACCAAAGCTTGGGCGGCGCAAATTCCGGCCGGCTTCGTTAGTCAACGTTGCAGCCGAGAAGGTGTTCCGCCCGCCGCTTAGACCTCGCGCATGACCGCGCTGGTAACAAAAACGGCGGCTCTAGAGGCCGCCGTCAGTAACGTTACGCTGGGCCGGCTCAGTATTTCGAAACCACTGGCGCAGCCGGAGCGAACATGTCGAACTTGTAACTGAAACCGGCCTGCACGCGATTGTCGGTCAGGTGATCGTGTATGACGAATGGGCTGAGAGCGAGCGTTGTATAATTAATCCCGCCGGCCCTGTAATCCGTATAACGGTACTCCGCGCGGACCGACCAGTTGTTATCGATGGCATATTCGAGGCCGCCACCGACGGTCCAGCCAACGGTGCTTGGGTTGTGGCTCTCAACAACACCAAACGGGTCAGTCAGGCTGGTATGAAAATCTCCGAAGGCGGCGCCCGCTGTCGCGTAGATCAGGATTCGATCAAAAGCGACGCCCGCCCGAGCGCGGAGAGATGCATCGAACTCTTCACTGCCATTGCCAACGAAGCCCAAATTTGTCTCGTTGCCGTGACTGGTCGAGCCGTTCACATCAGCTTCAACGCCGAAGACGAACTCCGATATCTGATAATTGTAGCCAACATGGCCGCCACCAAGAAATCCGGAGAGGTTAGAACCTTCGCCCTGAACGACAGCGCCCCCGGGAAACAGGATGTAATCAGACTTATGTCCCCATCCATAGCCAGCCTGCGCGCCGATGTAGAAGCCCGTCCAGGAGAAGACCGGCGGTGGCGGCGGCGCATAGATAGGCTCTCCCTTGGTGCTGGGCAGATCGGCGGCTGCCGCAGATGCAGCCATAGCAAGAAGCAAACTTGAAGATAGAAAGAATTTGGAAAGCATTGTCGCTCCTAACGAGAATCCGCAAAGCGCCCTGATGTTGTTGTTGCTTTACGCCCGAAGGGTTTACGAGCCGCTTAAACCGCGTTGAGCGATCGAGATGTCAGCGGCTTGTGCTTTTGTTGCAACAAAATGACGCGTTCTCAGACGGTGGGCGCATCTGATAGGGAGGCGCACCCTGTGGGCCAGGGGCGAAATGCTGCGGCTTCACTTGGCCTTGAACGCCACGCCGGGACCGGTCGCTATCTCTCGTTCGAAGCGATCTGCGATCTCCTCGATCATTTCGGGCGCGAGGTCGTAGGCTCATGTTTCATTCAGCACCGGGCGCTGCGCCGCACAGCGATCATTAGCGAACCGTGAGCGAAAGATCGTGCTCAACGATGTGAAAGCACTTGAGATCGCTGACCGACGGGCTCCAAGCATAGCGCCGTCTGGCCGCGCCAAGCACGCCGGAAGCGGGGCAGACAAAAAACGGCGGCCGAAGCCGCCGGTTCCGTCTTATGAAAGAGGCTCTAGAACCGCCAGAGCGAAATCAATATTTCGCCACCACGGGCGCGGGCGGCTCAAACAAGTCGAACTTGTAATTCACACCCACGCGGAAGAGATTCCCGTACAGGTGATATTGATCCACGAAAGGCCCAATTGGTGCGGGCGCAATAACAAACGGGATGTTTGCTGTTCCTTCGCCCAGATCATAGTGCAGAAATTCGCCCTTGATTGTCCAAGCACCGGGGGCCTGCGACGGGATTGCCAGCGCGTATTCCACGCCCCCGCCAACTGCCCAACCCGTTCGTTCAGAACTGGCGCCGCCGCCCCAGATCGGATCACCCGCCTGATCAAGGTAGTCGTGGCTATATTGCGCACGGCCATAAGCAAAACCGCCGGTCGCGTAGATCAAGGCGCGGTCGAAAGCGACGCCGATGCGTGCGCGAGCCGTGCCTAGATTTTGCAGGGTCGAATGATAGATGTTGCTTGTTCCGGTATCTTCGTCGTCGACTTCGCCGCCGCCGCTTGCATCCGTGTAGGCGAAATCGGCTTCGATACCCGCGACAATTCCCCAACCTGCTCCAGTCGGGAACTCATAGTTGAACCCGACTTGTCCGCCGGCCGTTACGCCACCGTGCTGCCAAAACTGCGACGGCGGCACAGTGCCTCCTGTGATCTGCCCCTCGCTAGCATCGTCCGTTCCATAGGTGCTTTCGCCGGTGTTCGACTGGATATAGCCGACGTTGGCGCCAACATAAAAGCCATTCCACGAGAATGCGGGCGGCGGCGGTGGCGCATAGGCCGGAACGCCTTTTTCGGCAGGCAGATCGGCTGCGAAAGCAGGCGCCGCCGCGACAGACAACATCAGAAAAACGAGTTTGCGCATGGAATCCCCCCTTAAGGATTAGGGAGGCTTACCGGAGACGCGGGGCTTAACAAGAACCCTGCGACTTGGAAAAAGCGAATAAGATCACAAGTTGCGTAAATGTAACAAAGTCAATAGGTTGGTAGATATTTTGAACATCATTGCAGGAACATACGGCAATAAAATTGGGACAATATCCGATCACCAACTATCGCCCCGTCAGGCACTCAGTCGAAGCCGAACTTTCGGTCGAGGCCAGAGCACTTAGCCTTCCCGAGTCGTGTGCGCCGGTTCTTGAGCTTCTTCACGGCCTCCCGCTTGTACGCTCTTTCAAGCGTCCGGATGCCGCCAGCGGGCGTTTTGGCGGACGGTCCGGTGGGCTTGGCGAGGTCGTCTTCGATGGTGTCGATCTTGCGTGTTAGATCCGCCGCGCTTTCCGTCCTTTTCCGAAGGCGTACGCCCGCGCTGCCGTCCTCAACATAAAAGATGAACACGACGCCGGCCTCGGTGAGCGCGCGCTCGATCGCAAGCAGGTTGTTCTTGATACCGCCCGGAACGCCCTCGGTGAGTTCCATGCGACGCAGGGTCGGTTGGCTTGCGCAGGGCAATGGCGGCAAGGTCAGCCGAAAGTCAGGCCGCGGCGCGTGAAGTCATGTCGATTAGCGCATCGCACGCCGGAAGAAGTCGAGAACTACACGCGGGCCGCGCGCAAGCCGCAAATGACGGATTCAGCGATGCTGAAATTGCAATCGTTTGCGACGAAGACTGTCCCACCGAAAAATGGGGTGGGACAAGAAGACGAAAAAAATTGATAAAACAGCCGCATTTGGCTGCATTGGCGCTCCCTAGGGGACTCGAACCCCTGTTTTCGCCGTGAGAGGGCGACGTCCTAGACCGCTAGACGAAGGGAGCGGGAAGCAGGCTTCTATCGCGCGATCCCGGCGCCTGCAAGGCCGCGCGTCGACCATTCTCAGGTTCCGGTCTGGTTTGTCATTTCGAGATTGGGAACCTCTGGCGACTCGCCTTCCGGCGTCCCCCGGCCCTGCGCCGCCTCACCGTTCACCGGGGCTAGCCGCACGATTGCCGCGCCGCCTTCCGCCGTTTCAGGCGCGTGCGCGGGCTTGCCGCGTCCGCCTGTCCGCGACAGCTCGGCCTCCAAGGTCTCGCAACGCCGCCGCGCCACATCCAGCGCGCCCTGCAGCGCCGAAAATTCCGCGCGCAAATTCTCGTATTTTTCGCCGAGCGCGCGCTCCGAGTTCGCGCAGCTTCTGCACCTGCTGATCCCGCTGCGCGGAAATATGCGCCTCGCGCGACTTCGCGTCTTCCAGCGAGGCTTCCTGCACGCCGATCTTGATATTGAGCGCGCGCAGCTTGCCCTGATCGATGTCGCGCTGCTGGCGAAGTTCGTCGAGCTCTTTGGCCAGTTGCGCCACGCGCGCGGTCCCCGCATCGAACTTCTTTTGCAGCACGGCATAATTGCCTTCGAGAACCTCGAGATTGCTGCGCGCGACGACCAAAGCGTCGTTGAGCCGAGCGGCATGCGCGGTGCGCTCGGTGAAGCGCTTTTCCGCTTCGACCAAAGTCCGGCTCAAATCGCCAAGCCGCAACTCAAGCCCGGCGGCGCGCGCATCGGCGGAAGCGTGGCTGGCAAGCCGCTCGTCGGCGAGTGCAGACAAAGTTTGATGCGCCTGATTCAGCCTGGCAAGATCCTCCTGTTTCTTCTGATAGAGGCCGTCGGCGTCATAAAGCGCACTGGTCAAAGCCCCGCGCTCGCTGGACAGGGCGGCGACCTCCTGCTCCGCTTTCGCCAGAGCCTCGCCTTGCGCGCGGAGTTCCTCGCGCTGGGCCTCGATCGTCTGCTGGAGCGCCAGAAGCGCAGCGGAGCGGCGCCCCAATTCACTACGGTCAGCGGCATGAGCCTCGACGATCTCTTCGGTGCGGATTTCCAGGCGCCGCCGCTCGATCGCGAACTCGGCCCGCAGATGATCCCGATCTGCAAGGATTTCTTCAACCGATAGAGGGACTTGCGTCTCAAGGCGGCGGCGCGAAAGGCGCAAGGCGCGGCGCCAGAACGCGGGCGCGAAGGCAAGCGCCATGAGCCCTGCGACCAGGAACCCAAGCGCAAAAATCATAGCCTGTTCGATCACGCCTTTTCGCCCGCCAGTAGGACTTGCGTGGGACTATGGCACCTCTGCCGAGAGAGATCAAAAATCCCGAGTGCGGCGTAAGTCAGGCCACCGCCTTGCCGAATCTCGCGGGGGCGCCCGTTAGAATGGATTCCAGGTCGGGCGCGACGTGAATTTGAGATAGCCGACGTTGAGCCCGAGCCGCGCCCCAAGCCCAGTGCGAACCGGGACGACCACGACATTATTGGCCGTAAGCGCCGTCATGCCGAATCCGCCGACGAAATAGGCCGAGCCATCGACCCCGGCAAAGCGCTGGAACACGGCGTTCACGGCCGGCAGCCCATAGACCAGCATCATCGTGCGGTCACCATCGGCGCCTGCGTCGAAGCCCAGCGACGGACCTTGCCAGAAAAGTTTCAGATCGCCCGCATTGCGGGTGTACATAAAGCCCTCGCCATAACGCAGGCCGCCGATGAAGGCGCCGCCCGCCTCCTGACCGAGGATATAGCCGTTCGGCCGGCCCCAGCGCCGGGTGGCCTCTTCGATGACTTCGGCCAGGCCGCGCGAAAGCGTGCCGAAAAAATGATGCCCGGCATGGACCAGCTCATCGCCGGTGAATTCGCCGGGCTTGTCGTCCTCATCGATGGCAAGCGCGGGCTTGGGCAGGCCGCAAACCAGGCCTGAGGCCGCGATCAACGCCAATTTGGCTGCAAATTCCCGCCGCGACGTGGGGCGCATGAACATCTCCCGCATGAGGGCTGCGCTGACTCGACATTCGACGAATCGCCGGCCAACTCTCCGCGAGTATCGTTAACGGAAAATTACGCCCTTCTTGCGCCAAGCGTGGCCTGAATCGCGGCGGGATCGGCCCAGGCGACAAAGGAGCCGTTCATGAATTTTGTCGCCGTCTTGCCGTAGCGCAACGGCTGCCCGTCGCGATCGAGCACGACGCCTCCTGCAGCGCGCAGCACGGCGTCGCCCGCCGCCGTATCCCATTCCATCGTCGCGCCGAAACGCGGATAGATGTCGGCCGACCCATCCGCCAGCGCGCAAAATTTGAGCGACGAACCGATCATGCGCCGTTCCTTGACGTTCAGATTTTCCAGAAACGCCGAGGTGCGCGGATCGGTGTGCGACCAACTCGTCAGTGCTATAAGTTCATCCTGATCCGGCGTGCGCGCGTGAATACGCTGGCGCTGCTCCGGTGGCGGCAATTTTCCGCCGGGCGCGACCGGGAACGTCACGGCATGATCGCCGGCGAGCCACATCTGTTGCAAGGCCGGCGCATAGACGGCGCCGATTTTTGGCTCGCCATGCACGACGAGCCCAATGTTGACCGTGAACTCGCCCTTGCCGGCAAGGAACTCGCGCGTGCCGTCAACAGGATCGACAAGGATGAAGGCATCGCCGCAGGTCGCTTTGGCGCCGGCCGCCGCGGCCTCCTCAGAGATGACCGGCAAATCCGGCAGACGCGCCGCAAGCCCGGCGAGAATCACCGCCTCGCCCGCCAGATCTGCGTCGCACACGGGACTCGTGTCCCCCTTCTCGCGGGCATGGCTATCACTGTTGTAAAACAGCATGACTGCGGCGCCTGCCGCTACGGCGAGCTCCGCGAAATCTTCCGCAATCGCCCGGTAGTTTAAGCTCAGCGGCTTTGAGGTTATTTGAACGGACATCAGGTCTCGCGCGCCGGCGACTTCGGCAGAGGCACCGACAAGTGACATATTAACTTGCGAAGGCTTGTTGAAGGCCCAACGCCGTTATGTTTGCAAACATTGCCACGGGGTGTAACAAAATGCCATCGGCGCGCAAGTCGATTCGCGACCGGACGCCTTGCGATGGACCGGAGATTTATCTTGCACCTGCGAAGAATTTCTGCCGATCTACCGCAGCGCAACAGAATAGATTCGGCCGTCAGCGTTCGTAATTAGACGCTGGCATCGCCAGAAAATAAATCTTTGGCGGCGCCGCCGCAGATTCGCGTTGGACCATCCAAGGGACGCAACATGACGGAATTCGCGCTCGGCCCTCTCGACCTCGCCGCATTGCTCTGCTCTCGCGTCTGCCATGACGTGATCAGCCCCGTCGGCGCCATCGTCAACGGGCTCGAGATGCTCGACGAGGAGAAGGATCCGGAGATGCGCGGCTTCGCGCTCGACCTCGTCAAGAAGAGCGCGCATACGGCGTCGGCGCGGCTGCAGTTTTGCCGTCTGGCCTTCGGCGCGGCAGGCTCCGCAGGCGCGGCTATCGACACGGGCGACGCGGAGAAAGTGACCCGCGGCCTCCTGGAGGACGATCGCACGAAGCTCGCATGGAACGTGCCGCGCGTGCTGATGGCGAAGGACAAGGTCAAGCTGATCTTAAATCTTTGCCTGATCGCGGCCGCGGCGATCCCGCGCGGCGGCGTTATCACGGTGAACGTCGATACGAGCGAGCCGACCCCGCGTATCGATGTCGAAGCCAGCGGCACCAATGCCCGGCTCGCCAGTCACGTCCCGCATCTTCTGGCCGGAACGCCAGAAAACAATCAGGTCGATGCGCATGGGATCCAGGCCTTCTACACGGGCCTCATCGCACGGGCTGCCGAACTGACGCTGTCGGTCGAGGCGACAAACGAAAAAGTCCGGATCGAAGCCTGCCCCGCGTCAACCGCCGCGCTCGCCAGTGCCACGGCGTGATTTAAAAACCAAATAAAAGTCGAATATCAATCGGTTCGCGCGTTCCGGCGGGTCGATCTGCGGTCTTTTTCAACGCTCCTTAACCCATTCTGCGCGATTATTCTGCGCCGGGCCTGTCCTCGGCCCGGAGATTTGGCGCAGCGATGGACGACCTGCTCAACGATTTTCTCGTCGAGACGAGCGAGCATATCGAGGCCGCTGGCGAGCAATTGGTGCTGTTCGAGCGGGATCCCGGGAATCGCGAGGCAATCATCCGGATTTTCCGCCTGTTCCATACGATCAAGGGAACATGCGGCTTTCTCGGTTTGCCGCGCCTCGAGCATCTGACGCATGGCACGGAATCGCTGATCAGCAAATTGCGGGATGGAGCACCAGCGACCGCGGAAACCGTGTCGCTGACATTGGCGGCCGTCGATCGCGTCAAAAACATTCTCGCCGGTCTCGCGGCAACGGGAAAAGAACCCGAGGGCGATGACGACGATCTGATTGCGGCCTTGCAGGCCCACACCGGCCTCTCGACCTCGGGGCTGGAGCCAGCGGAGGCCGTGCTCGCACCCGCCCTCGAACCCATCAAAACGCAGACCGAGAAGGCGGAAGGCGAAAAGGCCGGCGCGGCGCGCAAGGAAAATCGCGCCCCCGCTCACGCTCCCACGCAAACGCGGCCCGAGACGATCCGCGTTTCGGTCGCCGCGCTCGAGCGCATCATGCTCCTCGTCTCCGAACTGGTCCTGACCCGCAATCAGCTCCTGGAGATTACCCGCCATCAGGACGACACGGTCATCAAGACGCCGTTGCAGCGCCTCTCCAGCCTGACGACGGACTTACAAGACGCGGTGATGCGGGCGCGGATGCAATCCGTCGGCCGGCTCTTTGCGAGCCTGCCCCGGCTGGTGCGCGAACTGGCTGTCGACCTGAAGAAGAAGCTGCATCTCGTCACCGAAGGGGCCGACACCGAACTCGACCGTCAGCTCATCGAACTCATTCGCGATCCACTGACGCATTTGCTGCGCAATTGCGCCGACCACGGCATCGAAACTCCGACAGAGCGGCTCGCGCTCGGCAAGCCGGAAGAAGGAACGATCCGCGTCACCGCGACCCACGAAGCGGGCTATATCACCATCGATGTCTCCGACGATGGCCGCGGCCTGGACGTGCAGAAGAATTCGCGAAAAGGCGATCGCCAAAGGGCTCGTGTCCGCGAGCGAGGCCAAGGAACTCTCCGACGAAGACGTCGGCCGGTTTATCTTTGCGCCGGACTTCTCGACCGCCGCCGCCGTCACCAGCATTTCCGGCCGCGGTGTCGGCATGGACATCGTGCGCGACAATATCGAGGCGATCGGCGGCGCGATCTCGCTGACGACCGTGCCCGGCAAAGGCACCAGCTTCACGCTGAAGATTCCGCTCACTCTGGCGATCACGCCCGCGCTCATCGTCGAGGCATGTGGTCACCGCTTCGCGTTGCCGCAACATTCGGTCGTCGAGGCTGTCGGCCTCGGCGAGGCCGGCGTCCATTCGCTCGAAGACCTCCAGGGCAGCCTGGTTCTGCGGCTGCGCGAGGACATTCTGCCCGTCGTGGCGCTGAGCACCATCCTTGAACTCGATTCCGGCTCGCGTGCGCCGTCCGGTGAGCTCGTCATCGTCATGCGCGTGAACAATCGCGCCTTCGGCATTCTGGTCGACGCCGTCACCGACGTGCAGGAAATCGTCGTCAAGCCGCTCGGCAGCTCGCTCTCGGAGCTTGAGGTTTTTTCCGGCCATACGATCCTCGGCGACGGCTCTGTCGTGCTGATCCTGGATCCGACTGGCATTGCGGCCCGCATGGGTTTCGAGCGCATCAACGACTATACCGTTGGCCGCGTCGTCGAGACTTTCACGCCGGCCGACGAGACGACGCGCTTCGTTCTCTTCCGCGCCGGGGCGGGCGCTCTGAAGGCGTTACCGCTGTCGCTCGTCGTGCGGATCGAATCGATTCCCGCCGCGGATATCCGCACCTCGGACGGCCTGATGGTCATTCAGCACCAATCGCATCTCATGCCGCTCGTGCCGCTCTTTTCCACGGCGGAGATTCAGCTCCAGGCAATCAACCCGGTTCTCGTGCTCGGGATCGGCGGCGAGAGCCTGGGTCTGCTGATCGAGCAGATCATCGATATCGTCGAGGCGCGCCTGACCATCGAGATCGCGAGCGCCTCGCCCGGCGTCATCGGCACGGCGGAGATTCGCGGCGAGATCGCTGAAGTGCTCGATGCGACCTACTTCATGCAAATCGGCCGGCCGAACGCTTATTCGCGCGGCGTCGCTCACCAGTTCCATATCCTCCTCGTCGACGACAAACCGTTCTTCCGTGACATGCTCGCGCCGCTGATCATCGCCGCCGGGTATCGCGTCAATACGGCGGCTTCCGCTTCCGAAGCGCTGGCAATGTTTGAAAAAGGCGCGCATTTCGACGCCGTGGTGACGGATACCGACATGCCGCAGATGAGTGGCTACGAGCTGGCGCGGCGGCTGACTTCCGAGCCGCGCCATCGCGACCTGCCGATCATCGCCCTGGCGGCGCATGCTGCGCCGACGGTTCTGCAGGCGGCGCGAGAATCGGGCATGTGCGGCGCCGTCGGCAAGTTCGACCGGCCGGCGCTCGTCAAGATGCTGGGCGATGTTCTGGAACTGCGCCAGTCTCCACAAGCACGACCTGGAAAAAACCGTCATCGGATGGGCTGCGGCATGATCCAGATTTCCACACAGCACCCCAGCCCGGCCACGAACGCCGTTGACGAGACGGCGCATACGCAATGCTTCATCGTCTTCGTCGGCGGGGAAGCTTTTGGCCTGCCGGTCGACAGCGTCCAGACGATCTTCGGGATCGAAGCCGTCACCGCCGTGCCGCTCGGCCCCAGGGAGATTATCGGGCTCGTCAATCTGCGCGGCAAGATCGTGACCGCCATCAGCCTGCGCCGGCGGCTCAATCTGCCGGACCCGCCGCAAACTCGCTCAACCTTGGCTGTTGGCATGGATCATCGCGGCGAAAATTTCGCGCTGATCGTCGATGAGGTCGGCGACGTCATCCATCTCGACCCGAAAACCGAAATTTTATTGCCACCTCACCTTGGGGAACGCAGGGCAAAGTTTACCAAAGCGGCCTATCGTCTCGAAACTGAGATTATTTCCCTGCTCGACGTGAGTGCCGTTTTCGATTTCCCGCGCCACTTGTGACGCACCGTGAGGGCAGACGACAGAACGGGATGTGAGGAAGACAGCATGAAACAGATCCTGGTGGTCGATGATTCGACCGTGATCCGGAAAGTTGCGCGACGCATACTTGAAGGCATGAACTTTCAAACCGTGGAGGCCGAAGACGGCCGCAAGGCACTCAATGCCTGCACCTTCTTTATGCCCGATGCGATCCTGCTCGACTGGAACATGCCGGTTATGGACGGCTTCGAGTTCCTGCACGAGCTGCGCAAGATGCCCGAGGGGCTCAAGCCGAAGGTCGTCTTCTGCACGACGGAGAACGACGTCGCGCATATCGCCCGCGCGATTCACGCCGGCGCCGACGAATACATCATGAAGCCCTTCGACAAGCAGATTCTGCAATCGAAGCTGGAAGAGATTGGCCTGCTCAATTCTGCCGCTTGATCTTGCGCCGATTTGGAATGGCAAGCTTATATGGGTCACCGGATCAATAATGTGGATCTCGACCGGGCCAGCGCCTCGCCGGCGGCGGCGGCCGTGCGCGAGTTGGGGGAGCTTGAGCAGGCGCCGCCGCGCGCGGTGATCGTCATTGGCGCGTCAACAGGCGGTCCGCAGGCTTTGCCGGTCGTACTCAATGACCTCGCACCGATCCTGGCGCAGCTCCCTGTTCTCATCGCCTTGCATATTCCTGCCGAATTTACCCACACCGTCGCGGCCTGGATCGAAACTGCCACCAGTCTTCCGGCGCGGCTTGCGCGCGATGGCGAGGAAATTCTGCCCGGCCATGCGTATCTTTCGCCCGGCGACCGCCATATCAGCGTCGCTCGCAAAGGCGAGACCGCGATTATCCGGCTCCTCGATACGCCGCCGGAGAATTTCTGCCGCCCGTCGGTCGATGTTCTCTTCCGCTCCGCGGCGAATACTTTCGGCGCAGGCGTTGTCGGTATTGTTCTGACCGGCATGGGCAGCGACGGCCTCGCCGGTACACGGGAAATCGTCGCCGCCAAAGGCACGGTTGTCGCGCAGGACGCGGCTTCCTCCGCCGTGTGGGGCATGCCACGCCTGGTCGCGAGTGAGGGACTTGCCCAGGCGGTTCTTCCTTTGAAGGAAATTGGCGCCTGGGTTTGCCGCCAGGTGCGCCTGCCCCAGCTTCGGGAAAAGCGGCCATGAATTCAGATTTCGACGTGTTGCGTCAGTTGCTCAATCGGCGCTCCGGTCTCTCACTCGATGCCGAGAAGGCCTATCTCGCCGAAAGCCGCCTGCAGCCGCTGGTTCAGCAACTCGGCGTTGCCGGACTCGGCGGCCTCGTCAAGCTGCTCCTCTCCGGCTCGCACGAAGATGTCGAGCGCGAAGTCGTCGAAGCGATGACGACCAACGAAACCTTCTTCTTTCGCGATCGCGTGCCGTTCGACAATTTTCGCAAGGTCATCCTCCCGCATCTTTTGCAGGCGCGGCAGGACAGCCGGAAAATCCGCATCTGGTGCGCCGCCTGCTCGTCGGGCCAGGAGCCTTATTCGCTCGCCATGCTGCTCGACGAAGAGGCGCATCGCCTGGCCGGCTGGAGCGTCGAAATTCTCGCAACCGATCTCTCCCGCAGCGTTGTCAACACGGCCCGGCAGGGCATCTACACGCAATTCGAGGTTCAACGCGGCCTGCCGATCTCGCAGCTCTTGCGCTATTTCCGTCAGGAGGGGGAACGCTGGCGTATCAACGAGCATCTGCAATCGCGGATTCGTTTCCAGGAGTTCAATCTCCTGTCCGACTATGCCCCGCTTGGCCATTTCGACGTCATTTTCTGCCGCAACGTGCTCATCTATTTCGATGTGCCGACCAAGAAGGGAGTCCTCGACCGGATGGCGAAAGCTCTGGCTCCGGACGGGTTCTTTATCATGGGCGCGGCGGAGACCGTGATCGGTTTGACCGATGCGATGGTGCCCCACCCCGAGCACAGATCGATCAGCATTTTGCGGGCCGCAGCCCCAACGCCGCCGCAGCGCCTCACGCTCGTTGCGAGTTGAAAAGAAAAAACCCCGCTCACCGAGCGGGGTTTTCTCATTCCGGGAAATTGCCGTCCTAATTACGCGGTGATCAATTCGTCGTCCTCGGCCGGCTCGCGCAGCACATAGCCGCGGCCCCAGACCGTTTCGATGTAGTTGCGGCCATGGCTCGCATTGGCGAGCTTCTTGCGCAGCTTGCAGATGAAGACGTCGATGATCTTCAGTTCCGGCTCGTCCATGCCACCATAAAGATGGTTGAGGAACATCTCCTTCGTCAGCGTCGTTCCCTTGCGCAGCGAAAGCAGCTCGAGCATCTGATATTCTTTGCCGGTCAGGTGGACCCGGTTGCCCGCGACTTCCACCGTCTTCTGGTCGAGATTGACGATCAGATCGCCGGTCGAGATCACCGACTGGGCATGGCCCTTGGAGCGACGGACGATCGCGTGGATGCGGGCGACCAATTCGTCCTTATGGAAGGGCTTGGTCAGGTAATCGTCGGCACCGAAGCCGAGGCCCTTCACCTTGTCCTCGATGCCGGCAAGGCCGGAAAGAATCAGGATGGGCGTCTTGACCTTGGCGACCCGCAGCGTCCGCAACACTTCATAGCCGGACATGTCGGGAAGATTGATATCGAGAAGGATAATATCGTAATCGTAGAGCTTCCCGAGATCGATGCCTTCCTCGCCGAGATCCGTCGTATAGACGTTGAAATTCTCGGACTTGAGCATCAGCTCGATGCTTTGCGCGGTGGCGCTGTCATCTTCAATCAGGAGCACGCGCATTTGGAGCCCTCAGCCTTCCCTTGTCGGTCGGCGCGCAGCGCAGGCACCTTTCAAGCCGCCCGCGAAGCAGCGGTCTGAAAAAATGACCCGACCGAACCACTTTCTTAAAGTTAACGGGCATTGGTTAACAAAATCATTCCAGACGCCGCCCCACCCGCTCCGAATCAGGCACGACAGAAAATATACTCGATCGTCCGCCAACCGCCAGCGTTGCCGCCCCGAAGTAAGAAAGCAGCAACTTTAATGGGTCACATTCACCATCGTCTCGAAGAAAAATTGACTAAACACGGACCTGCCTGCGTTTCGGAGTCAGCAAGTTATGAAGTCGCGGGATACCCTTATCCGCCTGAAACGCTTCCATGTTGAGGAACGCCGCCGCCGGCTGGCGCAAATCGAGGCCATGATCGGCGAATTCGCCCGCATGGCCGCCGATCTCGACCGCGAAATCGCGCTGGAAGAACAAAGGGCCGGCATTTCCGACACGTCCCATTTCGCCTATCCGACCTATGCCCGTGCGGCGCGGACGCGGCGCGACAATCTGCTGCGTTCCAGCGGCGAATTGCGCGATCAGCTCGAAGAGGCCAAGACCCTCTTCGACGAAGCCGTCGCCGATTTGAGCAAGATGACCAGCCTCGAAGGGCGGGAAAAGGCCATCGAGCGCAGTCACGAGACGGAGCTCGGCGCGATGGGCGATTTTGACCTGCGCGCCGCGCGCGCTTAAATCTCCCCGTAGACCATTCGCCGATCCGGTACAGGCCGCGGAAGCGCCAAGGCCCCGGTATTTGCCGTCAAATCGCCGTTTCTGCGGTGAATTAAGCGCTTGCTTTGGGCGGCGCTTTCGGGTCTGCACCGGCGGCAGCGAGGCGACATCGCCGCCACCGGTCGATCGGCGGCGCGGCGGCATCGCGGGAGTAACATGAAGCGGCTTATGGAATTCATCTGGCCGGCGCTCGGCCTGATTGCCTTGGCCGTCTCGGTGTGGCTTCTACATCAGCAGCTTAGCGGGCAAGCCGTCGGCCCGAAGGTACTCGCTGATCTCCGGACGATTCCGCCGCAGCAATACTGCCTCGCGATACTTGCAACGCTCGTCGCCTATGCCGCGCTCGCCTGGTATGACCAGATCGCCCTGCTCCATCTTGGCGTGAAGCATATTTCCTGGCTTTTCATCGGCCTGTGCTCGTTCACGACCTATGCGCTCGCCCATAATGTCGGCGCCTCGGTCTTTTCGGGCGCCATGGTGCGCTATCGCGCCTATTCGACCAAGGGACTTTCGGCGGCGCAGGTCGCCCTTCTCGTCGGCATCTGTTCGCTGACTTTCAGCCTCGGCGTCCTCCTGCTCGGCGGGATCGTGCTGGTTGCGGACCCCGCGCTATTGCGCCGACTTGGCCGATTCCTGCCGCACGTCTTCACCGACCCGGCAACGGCACGCGTGATCGGATTCATCTGCCTGGGGCTCGTTGCCGCCTATGTCTCCGGGTCGGCGCTGCGGCTCAAACCCCTGACGATCGGCCGATTGCGAATCGAATATCCGCATCTCGGCATTGCCTTGCGCCAGCTTCTCGCCTCGTCGACCGAACTGCTTGGCTGCGCCGGCATCATCTATTTCGCCCTGCCGCAACAGGACAATCCCGGCTATCTCGCCATCCTTGGGATCTTCATCGCCTCGTTTTCCGTCGCGCTGGCGTCGGAATCGCCGGGCGGACTTGGCGTCTTCGAGCTTCTGTTCATCAAGGCGATGCCGGCGGTGCCGCACGACAAGGTGCTCACCGCCCTTCTTGTCTTCCGGCTGCTTTACCTGGTTCTGCCCCTGGTCTTCGCGACCTTCGTGGTCATTTTCTTTGAGCGCACGCGGCTCGAACAGGCCCTGCACGCCCACCCGGCCGCTGGCCATCCCGAGCCGGGAGCGGAAATCGAGCACAGGGAAACGGGGCACAGAAAAGAAAACGCGCCCAAGGTCGCGGAATTACCGGCGAGCCCGGCCAACTCCTGAGCGCGGCGCCGGGCAACCCGGCGCGGCGATTACATGCGATATTGCTGGATTCGGGTGGTGCGCAGCCCCGCAAGGCCATATTGGTCGATCGACATTTGCCAGGACAGAAATTCGTCGACCGTCAAGGTATAGCGGTTGCACGCCTCTTCGAGCGAAATGAGGCCGCCGCGCACGGCGGCAACCACTTCAGCCTTGCGCCGGATAACCCAGCGCTTGGTCGTGACCGGCGGAAGATCTGCCACAGTAAGGGGGCTCCCGTCTGGCCCGATGACATATTTGACCCTCGGGCGGCTCAACTCGACCATATTGAAAACTCACGCACTGACTGAACGTTACTGAACAAGGATAGGAAATCGAACTTAAGATTCGGCTAAGCGCCATCCTTATGTTTAGCCAAATGACGGGCTTATAAATTAGTATAATCTCTATGAATGCGGTTACGACCTTAGGCTAACCTGTGTCTTCTTGAGACGAATTCTTTCCGAACTCTTAATTGACGCCCTATTTGACCCCGGCCGCGGTCAAGGCAGACGCGCGCCCCAAACTTGCGTTGCAAAGCCGCGGGCGGGATGGTTTAGATGCGGAACGCCGCCAATGTCCTATTTGGGACAAAACAATAGAGTGCCGACACCGCAGCCGGTGCTTATATACGGACAATCCGGGCGGCCATGGCCGCCCAAGCTCTGCTGAACCCATCGGTCGCCGCTCAATGAGCCTAGAGAATCGAAATAGCCTCGATTTGCCCAAGGCACCCGCCGACACGCGGGTGGTCGTGGCGATGTCGGGCGGCGTCGATTCCTCCGTCGTCGCGGCGTTGCTCAAGGAGCAGGGCTACGATGTCGTCGGCGTTACCTTACAGCTCTACGATCACGGCGCCGCCGAGCATCGCAAGGGCGCCTGCTGCGCCGGTCAGGACATTTATGACGCCCGCCAGGTGGCCGCCCGGCTCGATATTCCCCACTACGTGCTCGACTATGAGCAGCGGTTCCGGGAAAAGGTGATCGACCGCTTCGCCCAAAGCTACGCCGAGGGCGAGACGCCGGTCCCCTGCATCGCCTGCAACAGCGACATCAAATTCGCCGATTTTCTCGACACGGCGAAGGATCTCGGGGCCGATGTTCTCGCGACGGGTCACTATATCGCCTCACGGCCGGACGGCGCGGGCGGCAGGGCGCTTTTCCGTGCGGCGGACACGAACCGCGACCAGAGCTATTTCCTGTTTGCGACGACGCGCGAACAGCTCGAACGCCTGCGCTTCCCGCTTGGCGAGATGCAGAAATCGGAAGTCCGCGCCATCGCCCGCCGGCATGGGTTGCTTGTCGCCGACAAGCCCGACAGCCAGGACATTTGTTTCGTACATTCCGGTAAATACAGCAACTTCATCGAACAGATGCGGCCTGACGCGGCGCGGCCGGGCGAGATCGTGCACGTCGACGGGCGGGTGCTCGGGCACCATGCCGGAATCATCAATTACACCATCGGCCAGCGCCGCGGCCTCGGCATCAGCTACAATGAGGCGGGAAGCGCCCAGCCGCTCTATGTGGTGCGGATCGACGCTGCCCATGCGCAGGTGATCGTCGGGCCGCGCGAGGCACTGGCGACACGGCGCGTGCAATTGCGCGAGGTCAACTGGATCGGCGATGGCGCTTTGACCGATATTGGCCATGCCAGCCGGGATGTTTTCGTACGCGTGCGTTCAACCAAGCCGCCGGTCGCGGCCTTCCTCAATGTCGAAGATGGCGAGACGAGCGTTGCTTTCGCCAGCAGCGAGGACGGCGTCTCTCCCGGGCAGGCTTGCGTGTTGTATGACAGCGACCGATCCGATGCGCGCGTCCTCGGTGGTGGTTTTATTTGCGCGACTCAATCCGCGACCGACACGCGGAATTTGCGCGGCGCGACGCTCGCTGCTGCTGGCGGATGATGAGCGAGCGCGGGGGAAGTCACCACTTGTCCGAGCGCAGGGCGTCCGTATTCCCCGGGCGGCGCAAGGCTGCGGTGCAGCATCTCAAGCGCGCCACGGCGCTCGACAACTCCGCCGTCGCCCAGGCCTATGCGCGATGGGCGCCGGTTTACGATCTCGCCTTTTCCGAGACCATGCGACCCGGCCGCAAAGTCGTGGCCGCTGTCGCCAGCCGGCATAAGGGCGCGCTGGTCCTCGACGTGGGCGTCGGAACCGGTCTCGAATTGCCCATGTTCGACCCGTCGTGCCGGGTCGTCGGCATCGACCTTTCCGAGCCGATGTTGCGGCGCGCGGCGCGGCGCACCGCGACCGGCGGGCTCCACCACGTTGCCGGCCTGTCGGCGATGGATGCCTGCAATCTCGCCTTCGCCGATGCGACCTTCGATGTCATCGTTGCACCTTATGTGCTGACCGTGCTGCCACGGCCTGAAGCGAGTCTCGACGAATGGGTGCGCGTGCTGAAGCCGGGCGGCGAGATCGTTCTCGTCAATCACATCGGCGCAACGAGCGGCCCGCTCGCCTGGGTGGAAGCCAAACTCGCCGAACGCAGCACCGCGCTGGGCTGGCGGCCGGAATTTCCCTGGCGCATCCTGGCGGATTGGCTCGCCGGGCATCCCGAGCTGAGCCTCCTCGAGCGTCGCACACTGCCGCCATTCGGCATTTTCACTTTGGTGCGCATCACCAAACGTTGAATGCGTTGCGCCGCGCCGCGCGCGCTTTTTCCATGAGACATGCTGCGAATAGTTGAGAAGTGTCGCGAAAGACGCCTACTCTCGAAACGAAAGCATGACGTCCCAGAAAGAAAAATAGTTCCGGGAGGGAAAAGTGTTTCATCAACTGCTCGCCCCTGTTGCGGGCAATCTTGGCTTGTCTTTCGCAGCGGCCATCCAGCCCGTTTTGGCGGTTCTTCTCCTCCTCGGCGTCTTGCGTCGGCCGGCATGGCAAGCGGCCCTGGCTGGTCTTGCCATCGGTCTGATTATCGCGATCGCGATCTGGAAGATGCCAGTGGGCCTTGCCCTCAATTCGGTCGCCGCCGGCGCCGTCTTCGCGCTGTGGCCGGTCATGTGGATCGTGCTCAATGCGCTGCTGCTCTACAACATCGCGGTTGAGTCCGGCCGTTTCGACGCCTTCCGCGCCTGGCTTATCAATCACGTCCCAAACGATCGGCGCGTCGTGCTGGTCGTAATCGGGTTCTGCTTCGGCGCTTTGCTCGAAGGCATTTCCGGTTTCGGCACGCCGGTGGCGATTACGAGCTCGCTGCTCATCCTCGTCGGTTTTCCGGCGCTGGAGGCGCTTGTCTTCGTCTTGATCTTCAATACCGCGCCGGTTGCCTTCGGCGCGCTCGGCGTGCCGATCACCGTGCTTGGTGCCGTCACGGGCCTGCCCGCCCATACGCTCGGCGCAATGGTCGGACGCCAATTGCCGGTGATCGCGTTGCTGCTGCCCTTCTACGTCATTACGCTCTACGGCGGCCGGCGCTCGTTGAAAGCACTGTGGCCGTTGCTCCTCGTCGCGGGTTTGAGCTTTGCCGCTTCGCAATTCATCTCGTCCAACTACCTCGATTACGCCCTGACGGACGTTTTCTCAGCGCTCGGTTCGCTTGCCTGTACCCTGCTCTTCCTGCAGGTCTGGCACCCCGAAAGAGATCCGGAATTCGCGATTTCGGACGCCGGCGAGAAAGACGCGACTACGGCGAAACCCGTCGCCCCCTGGCAGGGCTGGATTCCGTGGATCATCGTGTCGGTCGTGGTGATCGTTTGGACGCATTACGCCGTCGCGACGGTTGGCGCGCAGGCGATCCACTGGCCCGGCCTCGACAAGGCGATCGCAATCACACTCTACAACAACAAGCCCTATGCGGCGGTCTGGGCCTTCCAGCCGCTCGCGACCGGCACGGCAATTCTCTTCGCGGCGGTCATTACGGCTCTCGTCATCGGCCTGCCGGTGCGCGATTTCTTCGCCTGCATCGGCCATACCGTCCGCCAGGCATGGATCGCGGTTGTTACCGTGATGCTCATCCTAGGCCTTGCCTATCTGATGAATTATTCCGGCATGGCCTACACGCTCGGCAAAGCGGTGGCCTCGACCGGCGGGTTCTTCGTGTTGCTCTCGCCCTTCCTCGGCTGGGTCGCGGTGTTGCTCTCTGGCAGCGACACGTCAGGCAACGCGCTCTTCGGCAATCTTCAGGTCGTCGCGGCGCGTCAGCTCAACCTCAATCCGATCCTGTTCGCGGCGACGAATTCGTCCGGCGGCGTGATCGGCAAAATGGTCTCGCCGCAGAATATCGCTACCGGCGTCGCCGTCACCAAGCTGAAGGGGCAAGAGGGCGTCGTCTTTGCGCGCACCTTCTGGCACAGCATCGCCTTAACGATCGTGCTCGGCCTGCTGGTCGCGATCCAGCAATTCGTCATCCCGTGGATCATCCCCGTAACTGGCGCCGGACATTAGGACACTCCCGCCGGCGCAGCTTGACTTTGGCGAGAGCGGCGGCCTATACCGCAGGCCGCCGCGGCGCCTCCCATTCCCTGGAGCCGCCGCGCGCAAATCGCCCAAACGGATGGGGCGGAGTAGCTCAGCCGGCTAGAGCAGAGGAATCATAATCCTTGTGTCGGGGGTTCGAGTCCCTCCTCCGCTACCAAGCGAAATCAATGGCTTAGCTGGCATTTTCTTTGATTATCGTCGCGCAGCCCTACAAGCTATCCAATTGATTTTCCTGATTTCGCAAATTTGCGCGGCAATTCCACGCGACATGAAACGCGACTTCAAACACCTTGTTCCGGGCAGCGTTGACACGACGGAGAGCCTGCCCCGAGAGGGAGAAAACTCATGACATGGGTTTTATTGAAAAAGCGAGGCGGCGACGATATCGCAGTGAATTTGAACCACGTCGTGAGCATTGAACCCATACAACGTGCTGGACAAGACCCCGCCGCCATCCTGACGACGGTTCAAGTGGATGATAACGCGAAGCGGCAACGTATCGAACTTGAAACTTCGTTTCGCAAGCTCGTGAACCTCGTCGGCGCAACCGCAGTCGACCCCCCGCCACCTGATTACACAGCAGCCTTAGAAGCCGCCCAAAGACAGCCGCCGAAGCGGCTAAGATAGCCATTCATGTGCGGACGATTCACGGCCGAATATTCATGGTCCGAGGTTCACGCCTTCCTTAACGTGATCGGCGCGCCCCGCAATTTGCGCCCGCGCTACAACGTGAGTCCCACAACCGACATAGACGTCGTGCGGCTCAATTCGGAAGGCCAACGCGAGCTCGTGTCCATGCGCTGGGGCCTCATTCCTTCATGGTGGAAGAGGACGCTCCGGGAAGCTCCCGCAAGCTTTAACGCGCGGTCCGAAGAGATGGCGACCAAGCCCCTATTCCGTGACGCCTGGCGCAAGGGTCGGCGATGCCTCATCCCCGCGTCGGGCTTTTTTGAATGGACGGGACCGAAGACAAACCGCGTGCCGCACTATTTCGCCGCCGCGGACGGTGCGCCTTAATCGCCTTCGCGGGGATATGGGACCGTTGGCGCAACCCGGAGAGGGGCGAGGATATCCTATCGGCAACGATCCTGACGACGGATGTAAGCCTATGGATGAGGGCTTACCATGGTTGTATGCCCGTCACCCTGCGGCCGGAGCATTTCGAGCGATGGCTGGCGGGCGATATGGGGGCCGATGAATTAGGACCGGCAGCCGAGGAAACCTTGAGGGAGTGGCGGGTCTCGACCCGCGTCAACAAGTCAGGCGTTGACGAAGATGATCCAACGATAATTGAGCCGATAGAAGCGAATTTGGTTTGACCTTGCCACCAACAAGGGAACTCAACACGGGAACTTGCATCGCTGTATTTGTAAGCGCGCGGGGCCCCGCCCACGACACAGAAGACGGGGCCTGAACAGCGACGGGAAATCAAGCCGCCAATCCGGCGACTTGATTCGCACCCAAACGCCGCAATTGCTTCGCCGAGGAGATGGCGAAACGCGAAGCGGCCGGATCGCAAGAGACCCGTTAAAGGTCGGCCCTACTATGCTCCTTTAGCTCTCGGGCGTAACCTCAGAGGCTTTCATTTTTCCATCCTCTTCGCTGTATGTAATGCTCACCTTCTGGCCTTCCTTGAGCGCGGACGTGTCCACCGACGAAGGCAGTTCATAGGTATTGCCGTTGTCGAGCGTGAGGGTCATGTTCGACTTGTCTAAGCTCTTGATCACGCCGCTTGCGTCGGATGCAAATGCGAGTGACACGCTGGCAAGGAGAGCGGCGGAAGCTAAGGGGAGAAGAACCTTACGCATGCGAATTTCCTTTCCTAGAAGTTCGCCTGTTGACCCAGGCAGCCGCAAAACCTTCATAGGGCCCTGGAAGTTCGCTGCTTACGAAAATGTAAAGTTCTATGTCGTGATGCGGGTCGCCACAAAAATGCAGCTTTCCTGTTGAACTCAACCACAGAAAGACGTCAGTTGGTTGGATGTTCATGTCACCGATGGCGAGACTTTTGAAATAGCCCATCTGCGGATGGCACGCGGAATCCCCTTCTCACCGCATCGATCACCAAAGCGCTGCGGGCGATTGATGTTGGCTGACCTGCACACTTTTCAATCAGGCGTTGGCCCAAAAGCTCGCGAGAAATCTCGCGTCACGGGCATTTCTGGTGGATCCGCTGCCGCCGCTATGGCGTTTATCTTCCGGATCGCAAAATCAACCAGACCTTGAACATCAAATTCGCCCGCGCCGGCGCGGTGAATTATTGCAGACGCAATGATCTCGGTCTGTGGATCTGTTCGGTCGGCAATGCCTAGCTCTATGAGGGCGACCTCATAGGCGGTCGTCATTTTGGAAATTTCCTGCGGGCCGAAATCCAAATTTCGAAGCATGCGATAGATCGCCATGACACGCCCCTGCGTTCTTTTTCCACTCCTGACTGACAAGATTACGCTTGACCGAGGAAGCTCGGTTTGCGGTTAAGATATTCAGGAGTACGCGCGGCGCAAGGGCGCGGGCCGGCTGCTATCGAGCGCCATTCATGTCGCTCGCGCCAAGCGGCTTCAGGAGCCCGGGCAATCCTTCTGATGCGCCGCCCCCAACGTCTACGCCATTGATTTGCAACAATTCCGAGATCGCGGCGGCGGCGTGCCCGCCGCCCAACATCATCGTCCGGCTTTCAACAAAAAATACGCCCCGGGGGTGGTGATCCCCGGGGCGTTTCAGCGAAGCGCCCTATCGCTGAGCTGGCGTCCGACTGTGGTGCGCCTATTCCGCTGTTATAGCTTCCATCTTGCCAAACGTTTCCGCCGTGGCCATCAACTCCATGTCATGCTCAATCCCAAGCAAGACCTTGGGTGCACGCATCTTCAAGACGAAGAACCAGACAACGCCGAGAAGCATGTAGGCGAGGAAGGCCCACGGAAAATAATTGTACGGGGCTGCGGGGACTGGATAGACGCTTCCGAAGAACGCGCCCGCCATCAATAGCGTGCCGAGAGCGCCCAGGATAACGGTGCCAGCGGTCAAAGTTCCCTCGCGATAAAGAAGGATCGGCGCGGCGATCGAGCACAGGATGTACACGAAGATAAATCCGAACGTCGCGATCGTGCCGAAGTAACCGACCAAGTTTGTTTCACCGGCTTTGGCGAAGGCGATGCACAACACGGCGTTCAAAATCGTGCCGACGGCGAGTGCGAGGTGCGGCGTGGCATGCTTATCGTGGACTGCGCCCATCGAACGATGAACGAACTCGTAACGCCCGAGAGAGAACAGCATACGCGCAAATGCGGTCAGCTGACCAAGCGAGCATGCAAAGCAGCTGATCATCGCGGCAAAGTAGATGAACGTGGTCACGACAGTGCCGAGATTGGACGCCGCGGCGACATCGGAAAACGGCGCGGCGCTCGCTCCGAGTTTCCCTGCATCGTCGTGGAAGCCCATCACGACAAAATAAGTCGTGGCAATGAAGAAAATACCAACCGCGATGGCCGTCGCCACAACGGCTTGCGGGACAACGACCTCAGGGTTCTTAATTTCCTTCGAGAGCGTCGCCGCGCTTTCGAATCCGACCCAGGAAAAGATCGCAAACACGATGGCAGGCGCAATCGTCGCGACAGATGCGCCCCGCAGATGCACCTGGGGAGCGTCGACCTTGAAGCCGAATGATTTCCAAATCAGGAAACAGACGATCATGATCGCCGCGACGGAGAGTGCCTCCAGCGTGAGCCCGAATCGCGTCGAGAGCTTCACGTCCCGATAGGCGAGAACCCATATCAGCGCCGAGACAGCCGCATAGATCACGAAGTCCGGCGGCAAGGTTTTAACACCAATCGCGCCGAAGAAGTCCTTGAAGAAGATCGACGTCGCAACCGTCAAGGCTACTGCGGTGAAAAGATAGGCGACGAGCATAGCCCAGCCCGAGAGCAAGCCCCAGGACGGCCCGAGTGTGCGCGATACATAAAGAAAGAAAGAACCGGCCGCGGGAATGCGCTTGGCGAGCTTGCCGATATTAATGCCCACGATGGTGACGCTGATCGTGGCAAGGAAGTAGACCAGCCAGGAATTTGCTCCAGCCATGCCGCCAACAACGGCAACGCCGAGCGCGGGGGTGAATGTCGGGGAGAGACTGCAGACCGATTGGCCTACAGCCTCGATGAGAGTTAGATTGTTTCGACGCAATTCAGCCATTTCGCACTTCCGTCTTTCAAGAGCCGATCAATCGAGCGCAGCGGCGACAACAAGCCCACCCCGCCGCCTGGCAAGATTGAGATGACGCGATGCAGCAGGATATGTGCCAACGAGGGCTAATCATCTAAGACATTGAAAATAAGCGATATTGCCGAAATGGCATATTTCCTCTTGAGAAAATTATATGCTTAAAAATTAAGCTGCCATTGCGGCGCAATGCGGCAGCTGAGGCAAAAATTGGAGAGGAGGCGCATGGGGCGGCGCACGGCCCGAGCATCGTTCCTTCGCTCGAACCGAACGACCTTGAAATAAATTTCCGGGGCAAAATGAAGCGTTTGAAGGGAAGATCGCGGCATGGAGCGTGCAATGCCTGAGACGCCTGTTGCGCCATACACACGGGCGGCTTAGCGCGGGTTGGGATAGTGGGTGCTGAAGATCAACTTCAGATCGCAGCGGGATTTGCCACCCGGCCGGGGAGACGGCCGGGCAATCGTGATTTTGGCGTTATCGACATCGGCTCGGCTTCCCAGCGGGTCACGCAAGGCGCAATCGCCGCCGTCGCGGACGGCTTCGGCGGTCAAGGTGCCCGCGTGGCCTCAGAACTCGCCGTTCGGGCATTTGTGGACGGCTATCGCGCGCAAACCGAGCCCGTCGGCATCGCCACGGCGGCCATGAAGTCTCTCAATGCGTACAATCTTTGGCTTCACGGCCAGTCCCGATCCGACCCCGCGCTCTTCGGGGCTGCAACAACGTTCACCGCTGCCGTTCTGCGGGGCAGGGTCGCCGTGATTTTGCACGTCGGGGACAGCCGGGCATGGCATCTGCGCGAAAACCAACTGAATCTCATCACCGACGACCATTATGCCCCACAGACCGACAGCGGCAGAAGGCTTCTGCGGGCAGTTGGCCTCGAACCAGCGCTTCGGGTGGACGTGGATTCGCAGCCCCTTAAAGCGCGCGATCGCTTGCTTCTCACCACGCCCGGCGTCCACTCCATTCTCCCGGCGAGCGCGCTTCTAAAACTTCTCGATCGCCGCCAGGATCCACAGGCCGACGCCGATGCAATCGTTGCGGCCGCGTGCGAAGCCGGCTGCGAAGAGGACGCGACCGCGCTCGTCGTCGATATCATTACGGTTCCGGCTCCGGATTACAGCGCCGTCGTCGCCGAAATGCAGAATTTGCCGATTAGAGATCTGCCCGAGGTCGGCGATACGGTGGATGGATTCAAGCTTGTCCGCGTCCTGGCCGAAAGCAAGACCGCGCGCCTCTTTCTGGCTTTGGATCAGAAAGAATGGGTCGTTTTGAAATTTCCCGATCCCAAGGCCGACAAAGTCGATCGCGCGCACTTCATGCGGGAGGTTTTTCTCGGTCAGCGGATCCATGATCCGAACGTCGGCGCGTCCCTGATCTTGCCGGTCAGTCGCCAGACCCGGCTCTATGTCGCAATGCCTTATTATCGCGGCGAGACCCTCGAAGACCGGCTTCGGCGCGAGGGTCCAATGAAGATCGACGAGGCTGTCGCTATCGCGATCAAAATCGGACGCGGGCTCGTTTCACTCCACAAGGCCGGCGTGACGCATCGCGATATCAAGCCCGGCAATGTCATGCTGCTGAAAAACGGCGACGTGAAAATCTTTGATTTCGGCGTCGCCCGCCTGCCGCGTTTCGACGATATTGAGGAATCGGCAAGCCCCGGCACGCTTGACTTCATGGCCCCGGAACTTTTCCTGCAAGAGAGGGGCGATGCGCTGTCGGACCAATTCGCTCTGGGCGTCACATTGTACCGTATTCTTTCCGGACACTACCCTTATGGGGAAACGCTGCCGGGCGAGCGGCCGCTCTTCGGTGCGGCTTCGCCGTTATCCGGATATCGCAAGGACGTTCCAGTCTGGCTCAACGCTGCAGTCATGCGTGCGGTATCGTTGCGTCGAGACGATCGTTTCGGCGATATGCACGAGTTTATTTTCGCGCTGGAGCACGGAAAGCTTCGACAGCCGCAGGAGCGCCATCGCCCGCTGATCGAGCGCAACCCGCTCGTCTTCTGGAAGCTTCTGTGCGCTCTTCTTTTCATACTCCTCGTCCTCAGCCTTATCCTCAGGATGAGGAAATAAGGAATCCGGGAAGAGAGGAGCCCTTGCTTGACTCCTATTCGTTGAGCGATCTCGGACCGCTGACATAGGGGCTGCCGCGAAGATAAAACCGCAGGACGCGGTCCGCGTCTTGCGAAATGCCGATTCTGATACTCTGCCCGATTTCGCCGTGTCCGTGCTCATCGCGGGCGAGCCATAACGGGCCTTTTTGGCAAAGATCGAGTCCGTCGAGCGAACGATCAATCCGCAATGCCATGGCGAGCCTTCCCGGCCCCCGCGCGAGGTCGCACAAGCGCTCGACGCCGCGATTGAGCCGCATGATCGCGATGCCCTCGAGCGGCTCGAGCGCGCGGATCAGCACGCCTGCTCCGATCCCTGGCTTCTCGCTTGAAACGTTGAGCATATAGGAGACGCCATAGGCGAGGTAGACGTAGGCGTGTCCGCGCTCAAGGAACAGCGCGCGGTTGCGCTTCGTCATCCCACGGAAGGCGTGTCCGGCAGCGTCGCCGACGACATAGGCCTCGGTCTCGACAATGCGACCGGTGGCGACGCCGTCCGGCAACTCCCGCACCAATAACTTGCCAATAAGAAACCGGGCGAGAGCAACCGTATCACTCGGCAGCTCCCGACGAGCCAGTATTTTCATCTCCTTGCCGCCCGGTTCCCGCTCGCCGTTGTCCGCCAAGTGACCATGATGACCCGGCGTGCTGCCCCGTTCAATCGTCCGTCGGCTGTTTTAACTGGTCCATGATCTGATCGAGGTTGAAGCTTTGTGGTTTTTGATGCGGCGGATATTCCTTCAACGATGCAGCGAACGCACCGGCAATCGCCTGCGCGCCGTAGATCAGGTAAGCTTTGTGCATAGTCCACGCGAAATATTCGTTCGATGTTATCTGCGCGCGTTCGTAGGGGTCCATTCGTAGATTAAAAAATAGAGGGAGCCGTCGCGGCGTGAAAGGTTCGCCCCAGACATCGAGCGTTCCCGGCGTTTTCTGTTCAAAGAAGACGAGCTTCCAGTTGTTGAACCGGATCGCAACGAGTTGGGCGTCGTCGTTGAAATAAATGAAAGACTTTCGCGGCGAGTTCGGCTCTTCCCCGGTCAAATAAGCGAGTTGATCGTAACCATCGATATGCACCTTGTAAGTGCGGTCACCGATCGTCCAACCTTTGAGAAGACGGTCCTTGATGCCCTTGTCCCCAGCGGCCGCCAGGAAGGTCGGGAACCAGTCGTGGCTGCCGACTATATCGTTCGCGATGCTCCCAGGCTTGATATGTCCGGGCCAACGGATCATCGCGGGGACGCGATACGCGCCCTCCCAGTTTGTGTTCTTCTCGCTGCGGAACGGCGTCATCGCCGCGTCCGGCCAGGAGTTCATGTGCGGGCCATTATCGGTCGTGTAGAAGACGATCGTATCGTTGGTGATACCGAGATCGTCCAGGGTCTTGAGCAGTTTGCCGACATCGCCGTCGTGCTCGATCATGCCGTCGGCATATTCATTGTCAGGCATGCCGCTCTGTCCGCGCATCGATGCGCGGACATGCGTGTAAAGATGCATGCGTGTCGTGTTCATCCAGCAGAAGAAAGGCTTTCCGGCCTTTACCTGTCTCTGGATGAAGTCGATCGCGGCGCCCGTGGTTTCGTCGTCGATGGTCTCCATGCGCTTCTTCGTTAGCGCCCCGGTATCTTCGATCGTCTGCTTGCCGACACGGCCGAAGCGCGGATCGACGGTCGGATCGTCGATCTCGCTCGCCTTGCACTTCAAGACGCCGCGCGGCCCGAATTTAGCGCGGAAAGCGGGATCCTTCGGATAGTCTGGATCTTCCGGCTCTTCTTCCGCGTTCAGGTGATAGAGATTGCCGAAGAATTCATCGAAGCCATGCACGGTCGGCAGATATTCGTTGCGGTCGCCGAGATGATTCTTGCCGAATTGTCCTGTCGCGTAGCCAAGCGGCTTTAAGGCTTCGGCGATTGTGATGTCTTGCGCCTGAAGGCCGACTGTCGCGGCCGGAATTCCGACCTTGGACAGTCCGGTGCGGATCACCGACTGGCCGGTGATGAAGGATGAACGGCCGGCGGTGCAGCTTTGCTCGGCGTAGTAGTCCGTGAACATCAAGCCTTCTTTGGCAATGCGGTCGATGTTCGGCGTCCGATAGCCCATCAGTCCGAACGTATAGGCGCTGATGTCCGATTGGCCGATATCGTCACCAAAGATGACGAGGATATTCGGCTTGGCCCCAGCGCCCAGTGACGACGCCGGTTGTTGCTCCTGAGCCTGCGCAACACCCGCCGCGCCCGATCCGAGGGTTGACGCCGCCACAAGTGCAGTTCCCGATAGAAGGATGCTGCGGCGATTCGGCTGATGGTTCTTCTTCTCTGCTTTATCTTCCGCGTCGCTGGCATTCATGTCTTACCTCCCTCTAGGACGACATTGCAGAACCAGAAACAGATGTGATTTCACTACGGCCCATTCTGGCCTGGATCGCCGGGCAAAACATCTTGCACCTGCGCCGCCAAGGCCGTGCAGATGACGGCGAGCGCGCAAAGTAGCGACCTTTTCACCCTTCCACTCCTCTTCGGATCACGCAGCGGAATCCGAGATGACTGGTTGAGGTGTCGACGGCCTCGGCGTGCCGCGCAGCGGGGCGATAACGGCGGCAATAGTTCGGCGCGCAGAGATGCGAACCACCCTTGATGACTTTGCGGGGGATTTTGATGGCGGGCTGGCAGGGATCGTAACTCTCTTCGGCCCTGGCGCCGCGCGGGTTCTGCGGAATGCAGCAAGCCTTCTGCGCATCCGGCCTGTGCTTCTGGGAAAACCAATCATCGGTCCATTCCCAGACGTTTCCGATCATGTCGTAAAGGCCGTAACCATTCGGTGGGAAGACGCCGACCGGCGAAGTGCGCTCATAGCCGTCGAGCTTCAAGTTCTCGCGCGGAAACTCGCCATGCCACGTGTTCGCCATAAGCTTTCCATTGGGCTCGAACTCGTCGCCCCAGGCGTATTCTGCGCCGTCGAGCCCCCCGCGGGCTGCGAATTCCCATTCAGATTCCGTCGGCAATTCCTTGCCTGCCCAACGGGCGTAGGCGACAGCGTCGGCATGGGCGATATGCACGACAGGGTGATCATCCAATCCGTCGATATTGCTTCCCGGCCCATAAGGGTGACGCCAATCGGCGCCTTTCAGGAATCGCCACCATTCTCCCCAATTGCGGAGATCGACGGGACGCGAGGGTGGCGTGAATACAAGCGACCCGGCGTAAAGCATATGCGGCAGCGCGCCCGGATAGTCCTTGGGGTCCGGCGGGATTTCGGCGAAAGTCACGTGTCCGGTGGCTCGGACGAATTGGCTGAACTGACGGTTGGTGATCGGCGCTTTGTCGATCCAAAACCCGTCGACATTGACGCGATGGACCGGCGCTTCCTCGGGATAGTGGTTGTCGGACCCCATGCGGAACGTGCCGCCGGGAATCCACGTCATGCCCGATGGCGCAGCAGCTACGTCCTCACCAGGCCCCGACTCATAATCCGATGCGGATGTGGGCATGTCGCTCCCCACGATCGCGTTCTCCGACGCGCATAGATGCGACACAAACGCGGAAATATCAATCAAGGCAAGTGGACAAACAAAAATCACCAATCTCGCGGCGGTGGTTCTGCTTCTCTAAGTTTTTGATTTGTTGGTCATTAAAAGAGGCGGACGTGCTCCGTTGGCCAACTCATCGGCCGGCCACGATGGCGATCGAATTGCCCAGAATATTCACGGGAACGGTGACGACCGAGGTGAACGAACTTTTGAGTTGCTCGGTTTCTTCGTTGGACGCCACTTGCGTCTTGCCGATACCATTCTGGAGTACTTGCCGGAGTTGCGGAGAAATTTCCGCGAGCTGCGCATATTTGTTGTGATTCGTCGGATCATCGCCTTTGACATTCGTCAGGTCGATAACAACAGCACCCAGTTCCGCCAGTTCACCATCATGTTTGATCGCGCCGACGCGGCTCTCGCCACCGCTAATGAATTTCGACAGCGCCAGGGCTTTGTCGTCGCGGGACAGCACGACGTAATAGGGCCGCTTCATCTTGCCGAAAGCACGCAGTTCCGACTTGAAGACATCGACATCGATATCCGGCGCCGCGAGGACGACGACGCCAATCTTGTCCGAGCGCTTCAGGCCGCCTTCCAATTTAATCTGCCGCATCGCCTCGACGAAGACCCAATTTCCCATCGAATGAGCGAGAATATTGACCTTCTCCGCATTGCTCGCGACGAGCAGACGGATCGTATGGGCGAGTTCGTCGCGCGCCGCGGTGGCGCTGTTTTGATCGTAGAGATAATCCGTCACGCTGCCACGCGAGGCCCAGGAGAAGAGGACCGGGACCGCCTGCGTATGCGAATCGTGAACGACCTGGGTGAAGCCATAGAGCCCCTCGGCAAACATCGTGTTGAAGCCGTGGACGAAAAGAAAAACCTGCCGATGGCCTTTTGGCCGTTGTGCGAGTTGTGCGTTGAGCGCTTGAAGAAAGGCCTTGTCGCCGTCGATGTAATTGGACGCATGAACGGTGAAATCTTTGCGCGGATCGCCGGGCGGGCTTTGCGGCCATTCGATTTTGCCGGTCACGTGCGTTGGTGGCACCGAGACGGTCACCGAAGCGAAATCGAGCCAATCGGCACGTTGTCCGTTGTACAATGTCCCCGGCCGGGGATCGCGCTGCCGCGTCGTCGCAACCAGAATCGTGTGTTCGGTTGCCTGCGGCGGCAAATAGGCGGCATCGGCGAGAAAGCCGCTCTCCGGCCGCGAGGCGCAGCCCATCATCAGGCCGGACGCAGCCAGGACGAGGGCGATCAGCAGAGATCGCCGCAGCACATCCATTGTCGCTGAGAACAACGAGTCCCCCGGAATGACGCCGTCTGTCACACTTGGCTGATCTGTCTACCAGCCTTCGGCCAGCCCTGCCTAGTTCTTGCGGGATTGGCGCGTCCCGAAGCTTGATGGCAATTCGTGAAGGATTTCCCGCGGCGGCCCACACCGCGCGGAGCGACGTATCACCAACCGTTTGTTTTTATTGGATTTACACGATAAGCGCCCGCGCACCCAGCGGGGGCGGCCATTGTTTTTGGCAAACGTTCGGTAAACAAGCGCCGCCGTTTGGGATAATTTAGCGGCCGGTCGTCACCGAATTATCACGGCCGCCAGCGGGGCGCGCCCCGCTCGCGCTACTCGCGGTCAATGCGCGACGTGGAAGCCGAACCAGATCGCCAGCAGGACGACGATCGCCAGCGCGGTACTGAAAACGAGTACATAAAGCACCGGTATGCCCTTGCGGGCACCGCGCGCGCGGCGCGGCGGAAGCTCGATGGGATGTTCTGGATCGGCGCTCGCGTCGTGCTCGTTTCGCGAGTTCGATAGGGTTTGCGGGTTCATGCGCGGCTCCTTTGCCGCCGCAACGCCGGGCGACAAACGAAGTTCCTGCCGCACCGCACCGGGCCTATTTGCCGGGTAAGCTCTGCCGCAACCGGGAAAATCCGTCCCACGGATCTTTGGTGAGATGTTGCAGCCGCTTGCTGAAATTGCCGATGGTGAACTGGCTGCCGCTTACGACGCTATCGAGTTCGTCCCAGGTGAGCGGTGTGGAAATACCGGCCGCTGGCCGCGCCCGCGTCGAATAGGGCGCGACAGCCGTTGCGCCGCGGGCATTGCGTAGATAGTCGATATAGATGTGCTTGGGTCTCTGCGTCTTTGTCGCCGTCGCGGTGTAGAGGCTCGGCGCGTCACGGGCCATGGAATCGGCCAGAGCGCGGCAAAAGTCCTTAGCCACCGTCCAGTTCGCCCGAGGCGTCAGCGGCGCGACGACATGCAAGCCCTTGCCGCCCGTCGTCTTGACGAAGCTTTTGAGCTTGGCATCCGCCAAACGTCGGCGAACCTCTTTCGCAGCGGCAATGATTTCCGCGAAGGCGACACCCTCGCCCGGATCGAGATCAAAAATCAGGCGATCAGGATGATCGAGGTCGTCGCTGCGCGCGCCCCAGGGATGGATTTCGAGTGCGGCCGCTTGCACCAATGCCATCAGCCCGTCGAATGAATCGATGCCGAGGATCGGCTCCTTTTCGTGCGGATCGTGGATTTGCAGAATATGCGGATCGAGCCCCGCCCAGGGATGTTTCTGAAAGAAGCCGCCCTGCACGATGCCATTCGGGCAGCGCAGCAGGACAAGCGGCCGGCCGAGCAGGTATTTTTCGATCCAAGGCCAAACCATCGTGTAGTAATCCGCGAGGCCCTGCTTGGTGACGCCGGCCTCGGGCCAATAAACGCGATCGCGATGGGTGAACGTCACGGATGTCGCGGGAGCCTCGGCTTCTCTGGCCATTGGTGCGACCCTTTCGCGGACGATGTCCTTGGGATTTTTGTCCTCGCGCAGGCCCTTGAAGGACGCCTGCCGTAGATTGGCGTCCGCCGTCCAGCCGCGGAATTCGACCTCCGCGACGCGCTCCGGCTTTACCCAGACGACATTGCGCCGCGCCTCACTGCTGAGCGGCGACTTCGAATGCCGGCTTTTCGGTCCTCTCCAGCGAGAGCAGCGCGAAAAGGTCGAGCGCCATTTTGCTGGAATAGCCCGTGCCGACGCGGCCCGCGTGGCGGAGCTTGCCGTTCTCGTAATAGCCGAGCACGAGCGAGCCGATCGCCTTCCGCGTCGTCGTCGACGGCACATAGCCCGCAATGACGAATTCCTGCCGGTTGGTGCATTTGATCTTCAGCCAGTCGGTGCTGCGCCGGGAGAGATAGTCGACTCTCGCGCTTCTTCGAGATGACGCCTTCGGCGCCGAGCCGGCAAACATGCTGCAGCATGAGTTCGCCGTTTTCGTCGAAATGATCGCTGTAGCGCAGGATTGTGCCCGGCGCGGCTTTCAGCAGCGATTGCAGAATTTCTTTCCGGGCGACAAGAGGCAGGCCGGTCAGATCGTAGCCGTCGATGTACATCAGATCGAAGGCATAATAGATCATCCCCCCGGTCTCGCCCTCGCTAAGCGCATTTTGCAAAGCCGAGAAATCCGAAATGCCGTTCGCCTCCTCGACGACAACTTCGCCGTCGACGATGCAGTCCTTGACCGGCAATTGCGCGAAAGCGGCGGCGACAGTCGGGAAGCGGTCGGCCCAGTCGAGCCCCGTGCGCGTGCGCAGCTTCACCTTGGCGGCCTTCACGACGCCCTCGATGCGATAGCCGTCGAACTTGACCTCATGAACCCATTGCGCGCCAGACGGAGGCTCGGCGACGAGCGTCGGCAGCATCGGCGCGATAAAATCCGGCAGCGCCTTACGTTTCGCGCCCTTCGGCGGCGAGAAGGCAAACGGCGCGGGCTTACCCGAGGCGGATGCTCGCTTCTTCTTAGCCGGCGGATCGGATTTAACGCTTTCAACCGGCGCCATGGCGCGGGCGCGTGGCGAACCCGGCGTCTCGATCCACGGCTGAGCCGCCTTCCCGGATGTCCAGCGCCGGCTCTTTTTATCGCCGGCAATATCTTCAAGTGAGCGGCCGGTGATGACCGAATTCGGCTCCTCTTCGAGAATGTCGGGATCATCCGGCCCGCGCGCTTCGTCGTCATCGCCCTTGATGAGCAGCCAATTCTCACGCTTCTCGCCCGGACGCGGATGCATGCGGACAAGGTGCCAGCGGCCTTTCAGCTTCTCGCCATGAAGTGTGAAGTCTAGGTGGCCCTTGGCATAGGCTTTCTCCGGATCGCCCTCCGGCGTCCAGGTGCCGCGATCCCAGACCAGCACGGTGCCCGCACCATATTGCCCCTCTGGAATTGTCCCCTCGAAGGCGCCGTAATCGAGCGGGTGATCCTCGACATGGACGGCGAGCCGCTTCTCGCCCGGCACGAGGCTCGGCCCGCGCGTCACCGCCCAGCTTTTGAGGACGCCATCGAGTTCGAGCCGAAAATCGTAATGCAGCCGCGTCGCATCGTGTTTCTGCACGACGAAGGCATTGCCGGACTGCCGTCGCTTGGTGCCGCGCGGCTCCGACGTCACAGCAAAATCACGCTTCTTGCGGTAGGCTTCGAGGGCCAACAGAGCCTCGCTTTAGCTTGCCTTCTTCACCCGCCGCTTGGCGGAAGATTTGGCGGCCACCTTCTTCGCCGGACGATGCGCCTTGGCCGCCGGCTTGCGCCCGGATTCGGCGGCGACGCTGCGGCGCAAGGCATCCATCAAATTGATAACATTGCTCGGCGCCTTTTGCTGCGGCGCCGCGGGCAAGGGCTTGCCGGCACGCTTGGCCCGGACCAGACCGACGAGCGCATCCTGATAGCGATCCTCGAATTTTGCCGGATCGAATTTGCCACGCTTGGTCTCGATAATATGCGCGGCAAGATCGAGCACGTCCTTCGAGAGCTTGAGATCGGGGATCGATTCGAAATAGGGCTTCTCGTCGCGTACTTCGTATTTGTAATGCAGCGTCGTCGCGAGCAGGCCTTTGTCGCGCGGCTCGATCATCACGATACGCTCACGTCCCGCAAGTACGACGCGCGCCAGCCCGACCATATCGGCCTTGCGCATGGCGTCGCGAATGACGACAAAAGGCTCGTCCGCTACTTTATCGTCCGGCGCCAGATAATAACTGCTGTCGAGATAGACTTCGTCGATCTCCGCGCGCGGCACGAAGGTCTCGATATCGATCGTATGCGTGCTTTCGAGCGCCTGCTCAGCGATTTCGCTTTCTTCAAGGGTGATATAATCGTTTTTGCCAACCTCATAGCCGCGCACCTGCTCGTCGCGCTCGACAATATCGCCGGTGACGGAATCGACATATTGCTGGCGCAGCCGGTGTCCGGTGTCTCGATTGATGAGATGGAAGGAAATGCGCTCCGTCCGGCTGACGGCGGGGAAAAGTGCGACGGGGCAGGAAACCAGCGAAAGCTTGAGATAGCCCTTCCAATTCGCGCGCGGTGCCACGGCTCAACCCTCTACTGACCGGCGGCGAGACACACGCCTCCGGCAACGCTGCACTCTTGATCCATTACATCACATAAGCCAAAAGGGCGCCACGCGAATTTCGACGCGCGCGGTTTCCTAAACCCCCTCGCTGACAAACACATTCGCGCGAATACAGTTCCAGATGATCTCCTTGTGGTCTAAATTTCATCGGATCGCATTGGAAATGCCCGGCCCGGAGGACGTCGCGCCGTTCGCGTGCGGCAAGGCACTTCCTGCCGTCCGGTACGGAAATATGAAACGTCCGCCTCACACATTGGAAAGGATTTGCCTTGTCGGGTGACAGTCTCTTGATCATTCTCGTTGTCGGCGTCGTCGCCGGCTGGCTCGCCGGCCAGATTTTGCGCGGCACCGGCTTCGGCCTCGTCGCAGACCTCTGCATCGGTGTCATCGGCGCCTTCATCGGCAACTGGCTTCTGCCAAGGATTGGAATTCATCTCAGTGCGCATCTGCTCGAACAGATCATCTCGGCGACGGTGGGCGCGATCATCCTGCTGCTGATCCTGGGCTTGTTCCGACGGCGCGCGTGATTTAATCCCTGCAAGCTGGCCCGGGCCGCGACGCAAAGGCGCCGCGGCCTTTGAATTTCAAAGGGCAAATGGCGCGGAGAAACGAAGGCCATGTTGTCGGATTTTTTGCAAACAGCCTTCGTCACGCTTCTCGTCACGCTGGACCCGCCGGGGCTCGCGCCAATCTTCATCGCACTCACCTTGGGGATGGCGCCTGAGGAGAAACGCGCTGTCGCCGTCCGCGCCAGCATCATCGCCTTCACCATTCTTCTCGTTTTCGCGCTGGGTGGCGCCGCGCTGATGAACGCACTGGGCATTTCCCTGCCCGCCTTCCGGATTGCGGGCGGTCTCCTGCTGTTCTACACGGCCTTTCAGATGGTCTTCGCCGAGCGGGGCCAGCGCAAGAAAGAGCTCGCGGACGACGCGGTGGCCATTGATCACATCAACAATCTTGCCGCCTTTCCGCTGGCGATCCCGCTGATGAGCGGGCCGGGCTCAATCACCGCCGTCATTCTTCTCGCGGGAAAGGCCAGCGGCAATTGGCAGGCGCAGACCGGCCTCGTGCTCGTTATTCTTATCGTGATTCTGTTTTGCTATCTGACGTTTCTGCTGGCGGAGCGCATCACGTACCTGTTCGGCACGACCGGCACTCTGGTGCTGGGCCGCATGCTCGGCGTCGTGCTCGCAGCGCTCGCGGCGCAATTCGTCATCGACGGAGTCCGGTCGGTCATCGGCTAGGCGCGCCTACCGACTCGCGAGATAGGTCAGCCAGTTGCGATAGAGGCCCGCGGCGGATGCGCGCCAGGTCTTGGCCGGATGCACATCATCGAGCAGATTCGCCAGCTCGCGATGCGGATGGCGGCTTGCCCGTGTAGTCGCGCGCCCGGCAAAAGCCGCGAGATGCTTTTCCGTGAGCGGATCGAAATAGTCTTCCGGCGCCTGGGGAAAGTTCGGCCGCTCGCCGCGCAAATAGCGCGTCACATCGCGACGATACTCACGCAAGAGCGAATCCGCGTCGTATTCCGGATGGCCTTGCAGAAAGACGAACAGACTTTCCTGCCGCCTGACGAATATGTCCGCGCCGACGCGCGGCGAAGATGTCAATATCTGGTAGCCACGTGCCGAGAGCTCCTCGGCCGTGAGATCGTTGAGCCGCGAGTGCGGAATACGCACTTCCGGCCCGAGCCCCTCTAGCAGAGGATCGGGCGCGACGACGGGACAATCGAAAACGCCCGAAAGCTTCTGAGCGAGCGGCACACGCTTGATGCCGTCGAGATGCAGCACCGCGGCGTGGGCGGCGAGACAGGAGAAGATCGTCGAGCGGGTGTTTACCGCCGCCCAATCGATGACTCGCGTGAGGCTGGGCCAATAGGCCTCGTCCGCGAGCGAAGCGGTCTTCGGCTCGCAGCCGGTGATAATGAGACCATCGAGCTTTTCGGACCCGAGCGCGGCGATATCGCCATAATGTGCCGCAATATGCTGCGCGGCGCTCTCGCCACGCGCAATTCCGTCAAGCGCATAAAAGCGCAGACGCACGGGCGGCATTGTTGGACCGTGACCGATCAGCTCCTTGAACTGCCGTTCCGTCGCGTGGAGCGAGGCGTCGGGCATGTTGTTGATGATGCCGATCTCAAGGTTTTTCGCTGCAGCGGGGCCTTCTGCGCCGCGAGATCGTGGCTCCGTTACGCCGCCGACAAGCTGGAGCGCGGCAAGAGCCGCTTCGTGCCCGCGGTCCGTCACTCGGCCGCCTCGTTATCTTTGGGCGCTGCCGCGGCAACCGCCAGGGCCTGGTCGAGGTCTTCGATAATGTCGCTCGCGTGCTCGATACCGACGCTGATCCGGATCATCTCCGGCCGGACGCCGGCCTTGATCTGCTCTTCGGCCGTCATCTGCCGATGCGTCGTCGAGGCAGGATGACAGGCCAGCGATTTTGTATCGCCGATATTGACCAGCCGCTTGATGAGCCCCAGCGCGTCATAGAAGCGCTTGCCCGCCGCAAAGCCGCCCTTCACGCCGAAGGTCAGCAAGGAGGAAGCCTGACCGCCGAGATATTTTTGCGCCAGCGCGTGATAGGGACTATCCGCGAAGCCTGAATAGTTGACCCAAGCGACGCGCGGGTCATCGCGCAGAAATTGTGCGACCTTGCGGGCATTCTCGACATGGCGTTCCACGCGCAGCGCTACGGTCTCGATGCCCTGCAGCAGCAAGAAGGCGCTATGTGGCGAGAGCACCGCGCCGGTCGTGCGCTGATAGACGCTGCGGCAACGCTCGATATAGGCGCGCGGGCCGAAATGCTCCGTATAGATGAGACCGTGATAGGAGACGTCCGGCGTGTTGAACATCGGGAATCGCTTAGCCGAGTCCCGCCACGGGAAATTGCCGGAATCGACAATGGCGCCGCCGAGTGTCGTGCCGTGACCGCCCATGAATTTCGTCAGTGAATGCACCACAATATCCGCGCCATGTTCGATCGGGCGCCATAGAATCGGGGTCGCGACCGTATTGTCGACGACAAGCGGCACCCCATGACGATGTGCGACCTTTGCCAGGGCTTCGATATCGCAGATATTGCCGGCCGGATTGCCAATCGTCTCGCAGAAGACGGCCCGGGTCTCGTCGTCGATCAGCCGTTCGATCGAATCGGCGGCATCGTTCTCGGCAAAACGGATGTGAATACCCTGGCGCGGAAGAACGTGCGACAGCAGCGTATGCGACGTGCCATAGAGCTGCGGCACGGACACGATATTGCCGCCGCAATCGGCGAGATTGGCGATAGCGAAATGCAACGCCGCCTGCCCGCTCGCCACAGCCAGCGCGGCGATGCCGCCCTCAAGCGCGGCGACCCGCTTCTCCAGCACATCGACCGTCGGGTTGTTGATGCGGCTGTAGCGGAAGCCGTCGATCTCAAGATTGAACAACGCCGCACCGTGATCGGCACTGTCGAACTCATAGGAAACCGTCTGATAGATCGGCACCGCGACCGCCTTGGTCGTCGGCTCGGACGTATAGCCGGTATGAATCGCGATGGTTTCCGGCCGCAAGGTTCTGGTTTTCCGCATCTGCAAACTCAAATCAAAGCTTCCGTTTCATTCCGGGACGGCGGCGTCTTAGAATGATCCCGGCGTCTTCGCGTGCCGCGCGCAAAGGGGCGGCGCGCACGAACCGTGCCGGTCAACCATAGGAGCAGAGGCGCTAAGAACTGCTTAGCCTTTGGCGCAACTTCTACGCTATATTCCAAGCGCTTCTTAACCTTCATGTTCGAGGACCATTGGCGTGCCTGATCCGGTCTTGCGCGATACCTTTTCAGCGTCAAAAGCTTGGCTACGCGCGCTTGAGCTGACCGGGCGGATCGAGCACGAGCCGCATCGCACTTTGCCCATTGTCATCGACGAACTGGCCGCAAAATTCGGCGAAGCGCCAGCTTTGCTCTCGGATCGCGGCACGTTCAGCTTCAAGGATCTCGCCGCCCGTGTGAATGCCGTCGCGCGCTGGTCTTTGGCGCAAAATCTCGGCGGTACGACCGTCGGCCTGCTCATGACCAACCAGCCGGATTATCTGGCAATCTGGCTCGGCATCACGCGCATCGGGGGCAGCGTCGCACTCCTCAACACGAATTTGCGCGGCGCCCCACTGGCGCATTGCATCGGCATTGCCGAATCGCGGCGTATCATCGTTTCAGCCTCGCTGCGCGAAAGTCTCGACGCTGCACTCGGCCACGCGAAACTCGCGGCCGAAGTTTGGGTTCACGAGACGGACTTCGATGCCGCGTTGACAAGTTTCGCGACGACACCTTTGCCAAGCGCGGAGCATCCCGGACCGCGCCTGCCCGACCGTGCGCTCTGCATTTACACCTCCGGAACGACCGGCCTGCCGAAGGCCGCCAACATCAGCCATCGCCGCATCATGACCTGGAGCTATTGGTTCGCCGGGATTCTGAACACATCGGCCGGCGATAGGATGATGAATTGCCTGCCGATGTATCACAGCGTCGGCGGCATCGTCGCGATCGGCAGCATGCTCGTCAGCGGCGGCGCGGTCGTCTTGCAGGAGAAGTTTTCGGTACAGCGCTTCTGGGATGATATCGTGCGCTGGGATTGCACATTGTTCCAATATATCGGGGAACTTTGCCGCTATCTGTTGAAGGCGTCGGAGAACCCCAACGAGCGCACGCATCGCTTGCGTCTCGTCTGCGGCAATGGCCTGCGCGCCGATATTTGGCGGCCATTTCAGGAGCGTTTCCGCATTCCCCACATCGTGGAATTCTATGCCGCGACCGAAGGGACCTTCTCGCTCATCAATGTCGAGGGCGAGCCCGGCGCCATCGGCCGCGTGCCGCCCTTTCTGGCGCACCGCTTTCCCTCCGCGATCGTGAGGTTCGATGTGGGGCGCGGTGAGCCTGCGCACGACGAGAGTGGTTTTTGCATTCCCTGCGCGCCGGACGAGCCCGGCGAAGCCATCGGCAAGATCGCTGCCACGGACGGGGCGGGTGCGCGTTTCGAGGGCTATACAAGCACCGCCGAAAGCGAGGCCAAAGTGCTGCGCAACGTCTTCGCCAAAGGCGACGCCTGGTTCCGCACCGGCGATCTTATGCGCAAGGATGCGCGTGGATTTTATTATTTTGTCGATCGGATCGGCGACACGTTCCGCTGGAAAGGCGAGAATGTCTCGACCTTCGAGGTCGCGGAAGCCTTGGCCGCCTGCTCGGGTGTCATTGAAGCGACGGCCTATGGTGTCCTCGTGCCGGGCACAGACGGCCGCGCCGGCATGGCTGCGCTCGTCATAGATTCCGCGTTCGATTTCACGGGCTTTCATGCGCATGTGCGAGCGCATCTGCCGCCCTATGCGCGGCCAATATTTTTGCGCATCTGCGAGACCATTGAGACAACCGAAACATTCAAGCAGAAGCGGACGCAGCTTGCGCGCGACGGCTTCGACCCCAACAAAATCGCGGACGTGCTTTATTTCGACAATGGCGATGCGTATGTTCCGCTCGACCCAAGCCTGTTCGCGCGCATCGCTTCCGGCGAAATGCGGCTATGAGTGCGCGAGCCAAGCTGCAAGCTCTGCCCCGATCTCCGGCACCGCCTTCCTCGCATAGGAAATGACGCCGCCCAGCGCGTAGAAGAGATGTGGCATCCCGGCGTGTAAGGTGTGATGCACATCGACGCCGGCCGCTCTCACCTTCTCCGCGTAGGCCGCGCCCTCGTCGCGCAGCGGATCGCATTGCGCCGTGTGCAGAAAGGTCGGCGGCAGATGCGCAAATTCCGTTGCGCGGAGCGGTGAGACGCGAGGGTGCGAAACAGGGAGACGGCCCGCTGTATAAAGCGCGGCGTCATGGTCGAGTGTCGGCTGATCGAGAATCGGTGACTGGAAAGCATCGCGCGATGGCGCTTGCCCGGCAAAGTCGAGGATCGGGCACAGCAGGAGCTGAAAGGCGAGCTTGCGCGCCTCGCGCGCATTCCATTGCGCCGCCGTGACGGCCGCAAGGGTCGCGCCCGCGGAATCGCCGCCGATGCCGATTCGGGAAATACCGTATCTTTGCGCGTTGTCGAATGTCCATTGCAGCGCTGCCTCCGCGTCCTCGAGCGCAGCAGGAAATGGATTTTCGGGTGCAAGCTGGTAGTCCACAGCGAAGACGGCACAGCCGCTTGCGGCCGCCAGGGTCCTGCACAGGGGATCATGCGTTTCGAGGCTGCCCGCGACGAGGCCGCCGCCATGAAGGAAGATCAACGCTGCGCCCGTCTCGGACTCTGGCCAGTAGATTCGAATCTCGGGATCGCCAGCCACGGTGGCAACCGGAATGTGAGGCCCGGAGCCGCCAAGGCGCATCAAGCCCGCGAAAGCGGCGCGCCGCTCCGCGATCGGGAGTGAAGCGGCGCCGCCGCCCTGCAGCGCGAGCATATCGATCAGACGTTTTGCGTGGGGATCGAGCAAATCCGTCACAAACTGTTATCCCTGCGAGCAGACAATCTTTCCGCGCGCGACGATAAGGTGGCAAAATGAGCATTGCCTTAAAAATCGCCGCGGAGGCATAAGCCTGCCGGTGAAACTATTCGAAGGTTTTCGCAGTGCCTAATCAAGTGGGGTCGGCCCCGACGAAGACGTGGACGTTCTTTGAAGACGATTGGCACGAGGGGAACGTCGCCATCATGGGGCCGCGGACCCACGGCGCCTGGCTCGGCTCGGTTGTCTTCGATGGCGCCCGCGCTTTCGAGGGCACGACACCCGATCTCGAGCGGCATCTCCTGCGTGTTAACGATTCGGCACGACGCTTTTTGTTGAAGCCTCTCGTGCCGGTCGAGACTTGGCTCGGCCTCGCGCGCGAGGGTCTCAAACGCTTCGCGCCCGATGCCGCGCTTTATATCCGCCCGATGTATTGGGCCGAACTCGGTACGACCGGCGGCGGCGTGAGGTTTGACCCCGAATTCGACCCGCTGGTGCCTATGCATCTATGAAGCGCCCATGCCGGCACCGAACGGACTTTCCGTCACGCTATCACCGTTCCGCCGTCCGACCCTCGAATGCGCGCCGGTGGACGCCAAGGCAAGCTGCAACTATCCCAACAACGCCCGCGCGCTGATCGAAGCCTATCGTCGCGGCTTCGACAATTGCCTCATGCGCGACATGCTCGGCGCGATTGCCGAACTCGGCAACGCCAATGTCTTCATGGCGAAGGACGGGATCGTCTACACCCCGGCCCCGAACGGCACATTCCTTGACGGCATCACGCGGCAGAGAGTCATCGCGCTCTTGCGCGACGACGGCGTATCAGTGGTCGAGAAGACGCTGAGCTATGCCGATTTCGAACAGGCCGACGAGATTTTTTCGAGCGGAAATTTTTCCAAGGTCGTACCGATCACGCGGATCGACGATCGCGCGCTGCAACCCGGTCAGTTCTTCAAAAAGGCGCGCGAGCTTTATTGGGCTTTCGCGCACAATAGCTAGGACTGCGCTTCCGCTTGGGTGCGGATACGCGCCAGACTCGTCGCTGGTGTAATCGCATCGACATCGATCTTGAGGTGGATGATGGAGGGCACCCCCGCCTCGTGCGCGGCCTTGAACGCCTGCGGAAAATCTTCCGTCCGCTCGACCGTCACGCCAAACCCTCCGAAGGCGCGCGCATAAGCGGCGAAATCGGGATTGCGTAGATCGGTCCCGACAACTCGGCCAGGAAATTCGCGCTCCTGATGCATGCGGATGGTGCCATAACTCGCGTTGTCACAGACAATGAACACGATCGGCAGATTATATTGCACGGCTGTCGCGAACTCCTCCCCGTTCATCAGGAAATCGCCGTCGCCCGCGAGCGAAAGCACGAGACGCTCCGGCCGCAGGAGCTTCATCGCCACGGCGGCTGGCACGCCATAGCCCATCGACCCGGACGCTGGCGCGACATGCGTGCCGAAGCGGCGGAAGCGATAGAAGCGGTGGATCCAGGCCGCGTAATTGCCGGCGCCGTTGCACAGAATTGTGTCGATCGGCAGCGCCTCGCGCAGCCAGACCATGATGGCGCCAAGATTGACGCTTCCCGGCTGCGGGGTCGCCACGTCCGTCCAGGCAAGATAGTCGCGGTGCAGAGCTTCCGTGAAGCTCCGCCAGGCGATGTGCTTCGGCGTGGCCAGTGCGCCGAGCGCCGCGCAGAATCGTGTCGGCGTCGCATTGATAGCAAGATGCGGTCGATAGACGCGACCAAGCTCTTCCACGCCCGGATGCATGTGGATGAGCATTTTCGGCGCGGGGATGTCGAAGAGCCGATAGCCTTGGCTCGGAATATCGCCGAGGCGCCCGCCCAGCGCGACGATGAGATCGGCCGATTTGATCGCCGCAACCAGCTTCGGATTCGGCCCGATGCCGAGATCGCCCGCATAGCTCGGATGCAGCGGATCGAAAAGCGGCAGCCGGCGATAACTGGTCACAACCGGGATATCGAAACGCGCGGCGAAATCATGGAAAGTCTGATAGGCCGCCTCGTTCCAGCGGCTGCCACCGAGGATGAAGAGCGGCCGTTCCGCGCGCAGCAGAATGTTCCGAAATTGCGCGATTTCCGCCTCGCCCGGCGCGATCTCGACGGGCTCGCAAGCCGGCGCGTCCACGACATCGACCTTTTCGTCGAGCATGTCGCGCGGCAAGCCGAGGACAACGGGGCCCGGACGGCCGGCCGTCGCCGCATAGAATGCGCGCGAGACGAGCTCCGGCACGCGCCGCGCATCGTCGATCTCGCTCGTCCATTTGGTCATGCTGCCGAAAACGGCGCGCAGATCGAGCTCCTGAAACGCTTCACGTTCGCGTAGTCCGCGCTCGACCTGACCGACGAACATCAGAAGCGGCGTCGAATCCTGCTGCGCGATGTGGATACCATGGGTCGCATTGGTGGCACCGGGCCCGCGCGTCACGAAACAGACACCCGGCCGCCCCGTCGCCTTGCCGATGGCTTCCGCCATCATCGCCGCGCCGCCTTCCTGCCTGCAGACGATGACCTTGATGGGGCTGTCGCGCAGCGCATCAAGCACCGGCAGAAAGCTTTCACCGGGCACGCAAAACGCATGCGTGACACCATTGCCGACCAGTTGATCGACCAGAACCTGTGCGGCGCTACGCAACGTCATGATCCAAAGACTGCGAGTTCGCTATAGGCGAGATCGCCAAGCCGCGGCGGCTTCGCGCCCTTAAAATATTTGCGGCCGAGCCTTTCGGTATAGAATCCGCGCAGACCCGGGACCGGGCCATTGGCGTCAAGCAAAACCGCCGCAATACCTCTCCGCAACAGAAATCGTCCGAGCGCGCCGCCGCCGGCGACGACGTCCGCCATATCGCGACAATAGAGGAGCCGCGCGCAAGGAAGCCGGACGCGGCCCGCGCGGATGCTGAAGCCGGTAAAGACGAAAGGCAGATCGCCGTCCAGCGTATGGCAGACGAGGCAAAGGCAGCCGAAAGCCGCATGATCGGCCAAGAGCTGACGCTCGTCGTCGGACAGTCCCGCGTAACTCGCACCTGATGAGAATTGCGTGACGGAAACGCCGGAGGCGTTCGCCTCAATCGCCGGAAAAGCCACGAACTGACCGGCGGCATAACGCCTGAATCCTTGCGCCTCCACGACCGGCCAGGTCTGCGGCGCCGGCGAAATGTTGATGTAAGTGACGTCGCGCCGCTTGAGCGCGATAGAAATTAACAGCGAAGCGTAGGGGCGAAAGGCCGGCGCGACGTACCAGCTCGAGAGATTGCAGCGCAGGGATTCCGTCGCAGCGCCGGGCAGATGATACAGCGTCAGGATCACGCCGACGGGTATCCTGGCGTTCTCCATGATAAGGCCGAAGCGCGGATATCCGGCAGGAACATCCAGCGCCGCCATACGCGCGAACCCTTGAGTCCAATAAGATGCGCGGCGGCCGGGAAAGCCGCGCATGAGAAGATCGACAACAGCGCCGAGATCAGTCTCGCCAATTTCGCGGCAGCGCAGAGCGGTCGGGCGCACCGGCGATAACGCATTCACCATGAAGGCCCTAGCTAATTGTATCGCCTTTGAATTTAATGTATCTGGCAAAGATGCCAAGTGAAAGCGTCACATCCGTGTCCGTTAGGTTAACGATCTTCTCGGAGATCGAGCGGATTGCGGCTGAACAAAAGCTCAAGATTCAGCCCCTGCGTGACGATCTGCTTCTGGCGGAATCCGGGCTCGATTCGCTTGGCTTCGCCACGCTTGTCGCAAGGCTTGAGGATCATCTGGGCTATGATCCGTTCGCGACGTCGGGCGACCTCGAATTCCCAGTCACGTTGGGCGACTTCGTCAGGTTCTACGAGAATGGCGCTGCCTGAGCCAGGCACCTTGCGCCACGTTCTCGCCGCCAACACGGCCGGAACCCAACGCATGTTGTGGGGCGCGCATGGCAGCGTCGCGCTGGCCGATTTGGCGCAAGGCACGACGATCGACGGCGTCGCTGCGCTCGCGGGCAGCTCGGTGGTGCTTGCGACGCAGGATCAACTTGCGGCGGCCAAGTCGCTTGTCGCGCTCGACGGCATCGTGCGCCGGCTCGTCATCTGCCCGCCGGACCTGCCGCTTGCCTATCTGGCCGCAATCGCGGCGACAGCCGAAGCGCAGGCAATTGTCACCGATCGCGACGCGGCTGAATTCGAGGGCGTCGATCTGCCCCCACTGGTTGCCTGTAATCTGCCGCTCCGCCAGCATAATTCCAAACCCAACCCCGTCGCGACCGAATGGGTTTTGCTGACCTCCGGGACAACCGGCGTGCCAAAAATGGTCGTTCATTCGCTTGCGGCTTTGACAGGCGCGATCAAACCATCACAACCCGACGCCCCGCCCGTCTGGGCGACGTTCTATGACATCCGCCGTTATGGTGGCTTGCAGATATTGTTGCGCGCGCTGCTCGGCAACGGCTCGATGGTCTTGTCGGACGCCCATGAACCTGTCCCCGAACATCTGCGCCGGCTCGCGGCGCACGGCGTGACGCATATTTCCGGAACGCCATCGCATTGGCGTCGCGCGCTCATGAGTTCAGACAGCAATTTGATCGCGCCCCGCTATGTCCGCCTCTCCGGCGAAATCGCCGATCAGGCCATTCTCGATGCATTGAAGCGGCAATATCCACAGGCCGCCGTCGGTCATGCCTATGCCTCGACGGAGGCGGGCGTCGGCTTCGAGGTCAACGATGGCCTTGAGGGTTTCCCCGCTGAGATTCTCGGTGGCCATGGCGATCCTTGTTTTAAAATCAAAGAGGGTGCGCTGCATATTCGCTCGCGGCGCACCGCCAGCCGCTACCTCGGCGCATCGCAGACACTGATGGATGAGGACGGATTTATCGACAGCGGCGACTTCGTGACCGAGCGCGGCGGGCGCTATTATTTCGTCGGGCGGCGCGGCGGCATCATCAATGTTGGCGGCCTCAAGGTTCATCCTGAAGAGGTCGAGCAAATCCTCAACAGGCACGCGCAGGTCAAAATGTCGCTCGTCAGCGCACGGCGCAATCCGATCATCGGCGCAATTGTCGTTGCGAACATTGTATTGGACGATTCGGTCGCGCCCGCTGACGCGAACGACGCGCTGAAGCAGGACATTCTCGCATTTTGCCGCTCGGCCCTGCCTGCGCACAAGGTTCCTGCCGCGATCAAATTCGTCTCCTCGCTCGCGGTGACACCGGCGGGAAAGCTCGTGCGTCAAAATGCTTAACGTTCTCGTCACGGGTGGCAGCCGCGGGCTCGGTCTCGGCATTGCGCGACAGCTCGCAAAGGCGGGCTATCGCGTCATCGTGATTGCCAGGCGGGAAAGCGACGCGCTCACACATGCGATTGCCGAGGCAGATGCGGCAGCGACCGGCAAAATCGCCTTCGTGCCCTTTGACTTGAGCGAGACCAGCGCGCTTCCCGCGCTTGCGACGCGCCTGCGCAAGGACTTCGGAGCGATCTACGGGCTCGTCAACAATGCCGGCATCGGCACGGCGAGCGTTCTCGCGACCATGCCGGACGACGACATCGAACGATTGATCCGGCTCAACACGCTATCGCCGGTTCTGCTGACCAAATATATTTCGCGCGCCATGCTCGCCGATGGCCAGGGGCGGATCGTCAACATCGCCTCGATCGTCGCGAGTTCGGGGTTTAGCGGCCTCTCCGTCTATTCCGCGACCAAAGCCTCGCTCATCGGCTTCACCCGCTCGCTCGCGCGCGAACTCGGCCGGATCGGGATCACGGTGAATGCTGTCGCACCGGGCTTCATCGCCACCGAAATGACGCACGCGCTCAGCGAAGCTGACCGCGAGAAGATTGCCCGCCGTAGCGCCCTGCAACGGCTGGCAGAAGTCGAGGACGTGGCGAATGCGGTCGAATTTCTGCTCGGCGATGGCGGCCGCAACATTTCCGGCACCGTCATGACCATCGACGCGGGTGGAACTGCCTAGAGAGCCAGCACTTCCCTTACGCTCGACGGCCATTGCGCGACGTCCACGCTATGCGCGCGGAACAGCGCCAGCGTCAGCCGGTCCATGCCGAAGGCGACGCAGCAGGTATGCGCGACATCGCCGGCGTGATCGTACAGGCCCCATGTCAGGCCGAAATGATCTCGGTGATAATTGAAGCTCACGCAAGCCGTCGGCGAATCGCCGGAACGGACGGGAATGAGGAGTTCAAATTTCAGCGCCTGCTGAAGCTGGCTCACCGCCATCATCTGACCGGTACGGCCGAAAAATGGATCGCTCGCCGGTGCGACCGTGTAGGAAAGCCCGAGCGTCGCGATCAAGTCCTTGGCGCGCGCGATCCAGCCCTCGCGAAAATCGTTGGCCTCGTCCGCCGTACCGATGCAGACATATTCGCGCATCCGGAAGGATTGCAGACGATCAAGATCGCGTGACGGCTCATGCCGGAAACAATCCGCGGCAACATCGAAATAAGCCCCGCCCTGCGGCATCGGTCCACGCTCTGCGGCAATCGGATAAAGCGGATAACAAGCCGCGGGCGTCAGGACGAGATCCGCGGGCGACAGGGCGTCCGTCCAATTGCCATCCGCACGTTCCGCCGCGGCGCGGATATCAACTTCTGAACCATGCAGCGCGCAAACGCAGCCAAGCAGGTTCGGAAAGCTCTTCAGATAGCCATTCTTTTCAAGATCGCGACGGCTCATCACCGGGGGAAAGCGCAGCACTTCGGCGCGCGGGTCTCGTGCCCGCGAAATATAGGCATCGAGCTTGCCGACGATCGTCTCATAGGCACCCGTGCGCCCATAGACACCGTCCACTCCCAAAGGGCGCCACAAAGTTTCGGCGAGCGCGCCGAGCGGATCGCGCGACACCTGCTCGGGTTTCGGGTTCTTGAAAGGGACGGTCATTCACTCAGCTCCGCAACGAGGCCGGCACGCCGCTCATCAGCGCCGTATTGGCAACATTCGCGAGAATACGGTCGTTGTTGATCATGATCGGCGCGGAGAGGATGTCGCGCAAATGCCGGCCGAGCGTGAATTCGCCGTCGTTGCGATAGGCCGCAAGACCGGCGGCACGCATGGCGCTTAACACAGTGGCGACCGCAAGTTCCGAAGCCTCGACCTTGGTCAGTGCCATCGCGGACTGGAAATCGAGTGTCGCAAGCGTCTGCGGATCATCGGCCGCGGCTTCGAAACGCGCGAGGCCGGCGGCGACGAGCGAGCGCAGCATTTGCAACGAGGAGCGCGCCTTGGTGAAATGCGCGGCGCCCGGCGGTAGCGCGCCGCCCGATTGCCGCGCCGCCTTTCGGATGAAGGCTTGCGCTCGCGCAACGGAATCGGCCGCGATGCCTGCCCAGACACTCGCCCAAAGCAGATGCGAGACAGGCTGCATGGTCTGCGCATGGATGCGCTCGTAAGTCTCCGGCACGATCTGCTCGCGCGCGCCCTGCGCGACAAGTTTGAATCCCGCGCTGGTCGTTCCGCGCATCCCGAGCGCATTCCAGCCGGAAAGCGGATCGAGTACATAATCGGACTTGCAGAAGATCGCGAGCACCTGATCCGATGCCGCCGCATCCTCGGCGCGGCGCGCTGTGGTGGCAATCACGTCGGCTTCCGCGCCGTAGGAAATGACCGTCGCCGCGCGTGTCAGCGTAATCTTTTGGTCATCTTGTTCGATCGGTGCGGCGCTGGCGCGTACGTTGCCGCCATTCTGTCCTTCGGTCGTGGAGGAAGCGACCAGCAATTGTTCGTCGGCCATTCGACGTAACAGGTTTTTGTGCCAGGCGCTCGTCTTGCCGTGCCGTATCACGCAGGCGGCGGCGCTATGATGCATGGCGAAGATCATCGCTGTCGCGGAACATGCCTGACCGAGCCGGTAGCAAGCCTCAGCAACTTCACCGAAGCCCACGTCCTCGCCACCGAATTCGATCGGCACCAAGAGGCCCAACAAGCGATTTTTGCGGAGGGCCTCGATCGCGGCGGCGGGAAAACGCCCCTCGGCATCGACGGCATTGGCTTCGGCCGCGGCGATCGCGGCAACAGCTTCGACGCGCGCTTTCAGATCGGCCGCGGATGGCGCGGGGTCGAGCGGATCGTGGCGCACCTGAGCATTGCGACCTTTCATGCCTGATCCATCTCACTTGGAGTTTGTGCGAATTCGAAGCGTTCTATCGCGAAGAATTTAGACAAACTGTCAGCTTAGTCTATGACCACGCCCCGCAACGTACTTTCATATTCTATCTGTAGTTAACTTAGCATGGCCCAAGTACGCGACAAATAGTGAGCAACTATAGTTAATAGCTACAATTTTATTTGTATTGGTAGCTCATTTTGTTAGAAACGCGTTTAATAAGCTGATGGACTTTCAGATAGCGGAGCGGACCGTGGTGCGGAACAAAGTGACTGCATTGGTCGGAGATATTTTAAAACGAAACGGCATCGATCGTCCGGTCGACGCCGATGCCGATCTGGTCAGCCAAGGCGTCACCTCCGTCGACATGGTGCAGTTGATGCTGGCGATCGAGGCCGCTTTCGACGTCACCATCCCGCAGTCGGGCATAACGCCGGAGAATTTCCGCTCGGTCGAAACGATCACGGCGCTCGTGAACAAGCTCGCGCCGGCAGAAGCGGCGAATTAATTCGCCGCCTGCGTCACCAGTTTGGTGACGAGATAATCCTGAATTGCCTCGCTGCCGCCCTCGCGGCCAAAGCCGCTCTCTTTCACGCCGCCGAACGGAAATTCAGGCCAGGCGATCTGCGTCTGGTTGATGCCGAGCATGCCGGCTTCGAGCCGCGCGGCGAGCGCCGAACTCACCGTCGCCGACCGGGTGAAGGCGTAAGACGCGAGCCCGTAAGGCAACCTGTTGGCTTCAGCCAACGCTTCTTCGAGATCATTAAAGGAATTGACAAGCGCCAGCGGGCCGAACGGCTCCTCGTTCATCGCCCGCGCCGAGAGCGGCACATTGGCGAGGACGGTTGGCGCGAAGAAATAGCCCTTGTTGCCGATCCTTGCGCCGCCGGTACATAGCTCGGCACCCTGCCCGATCGCATCGGTGATGAAAGCATCCATCGCCTCGACGCGGCGCGAATTGGCGAGCGGCCCAAGCTGCGTCTCCGGCAGCAAGCCATCGCCGATCTTCAAAGCCTGCGCCGCCGCGACAAACCGGTCGAGAAAAACGCCGTAGACGTCCCGCTGGACGAGGAACCGCGTCGGCGCCGTACAGACCTGGCCGGCGTTGCGGAATTTGGCCGCGGCGAGAAGCTTCACCGCCGTTTCGATATCGGCATCGGCGAAGACGATGGCTGGCGCATGACCGCCGAGTTCCATCGTGATCCGCTTCATGTGTTTGCCCGCGAGGGCCGCGAGCTGCTTGCCGACCGGCGTCGAGCCGGTGAAAGATATCTTGCGGATAATCTCATGTGGAATGAGATATTCGGAAATTTCCGCCGGCACGCCATAAACAAGATTGACGCCCCCCGCGGGAACGCCGGCGTCTACCAGGGCGCGTATCAGTTCGGCCGGAGAAGCGGGCGTCTCTTCCGGCGCCTTGACGATGATTGAGCAACCGGCCGCCAGCGCCGCGCCAAGCTTGCGAACGATCTGGTTGAGCGGGAAATTCCATGGCGAAAACGCCGCGACAGGGCCAACAGGCTCCTTGAGCACCAGATTGGTGATATTGGGCGCGCGCGCAGGCACAACCCGGCCGTAGGCGCGGCGGCTCTCCTCGGCAAACCAATCCAGCGTGTCGGCGGCGGCAAGAACCTCAATCCGCGCTTCGGTCAGCGGCTTGCCTTGCTCGCGCGTCATCAGGTTTGCGATGTGCGCGACACGCTCGCGCAGGAGATCGCCGGTGCGGCGCAGAATTTTCGCGCGCTCGAAGGCGGATACGTCACGCCAAAGCGCGAAGCCGGTTTTGGCCCCCATCAACGCCGCATCGAGATCAGCCGTCTCGGCGCGGGCAACATGACCGATCACGTCCTCCGTCGCGGGATCGAGGACCGGGATCGTCCGCCCCGCTGCACCCGCGCGCCATTTGCCGTTAATCAGAAGCTGAACCTCGGGGTAATCCATTGCATCCTCAAAAGCGTTCTGTCTGCTAATTTATAGCGCTTGCGCCGCCGTACAATTTGCGCCTCTCTTAATCCTGAATTGAAAATTAGTGCGGCACGCCGCCGATGCCAGGAAAGTGAAATGGGCAGTCTCGATAATTTGACGATCCTTGTTCCCGAGAGCCGCGAACTCAACCTTTTTGCGACCATGATCGAGGAAGAAGGCGCCCGCGTGATCCGCTGTCCGCTGGTGCAAATCCTCGATCTCGACGACAGCCGCGAGGCGGAAGTCTGGCTCGACGCCCTGATCGGCGGCGCATTCGAAGATGTCATCTGGCTCACAGGCGAGGGCCTGCGTCGGCTCCTCGCGCTCGCCCGGCGCACCTGGCGCGGCGATGCTTTCGTCGCGGCCCTGGGAAAAATCCGCTCGATCACCCGCGGACCCAAGCCGGCGCGCGCCTTGCGCGAGATCGGGCTCGCACCGGGCCTTTCCGCGACGACGCCGACTTCGGAAGGGGTTCTCGCGGCGCTTGCACAGGAGGATATCACGGGACGCCGCATTGGCGTTCAGCTTTATCCGGGAGACGGCACGAGCGCGCTACTCGCCGGTCTTCGCCAGCGCGGCGCTGTGCTCACGCCGGTAACGCCCTATCGCTATGCCACGCAAACCGAGACGGCACAGGTCATCGCCGCGATCAAGGACCTGATCGAGGGCCGTGTCGATGTGATCGCCTTCACCAGCTCGCCGCAGGTCGATCGGCTGTTCTCTGTCGCGCGGGAAGCGGGCCTCGAGCAGCCCTTAAAGGACGCCTTCACACGCGTCGCCGTTGCATCAATCGGTCCAGTTGTCGAAGAGACGCTGCAGCGACTCGGCATCACCAATATTCTGCAACCCGAAACGGCCTTCCACATGAAACCGCTGGTGCGGAGCATCGCAGCCTGGAACGCGCAGCGCGCAAGTTGAGAACGCGCCGGATACCCGGCGCGCCCGTCAGGAGTGCGAATAGCTATCCAGCACGGATGGTGTTCCGCGCAATCGCGGATGCGCGCGGTCCTGATGTGCCGTTCGGCCGAATATTTGGTGGCTTTCATTTCTCTGCCGAACAACGACGCTGCCTATCTGGGTTACGACATCTGTCCAGGTTCGCAAAGGTGCATGCACTATCCTCTCGCGATAGATGTCCCGGATGTTTGGATTCAGCAGGGAGCGAATGGCGTCTCTCATGGTGGTCGCGTGAAACGGCGAGAAATAAGCGCAGAGATTACCGCCGACATACGGAATGGAACTTGTATCGGACGCCGCGCACGGCTTACCAAACCAGAGGCTTTCGCCGACCGGCAAGCCCCATCCTTCGAACTGGCTCGGGAAGACCGTGAAGGAACAGGCGGCATAAAGCCAACGTAGTTCTTCGTCGCTCGGTGCCTCTACAAAGACAATTCGGCCGGATTCGAAAAATTCATCAAGCCGACGCACAGCCAGATCGGCCTTCCATCCGCGGCGGCCGGCCACGACAAGCAACGGCAGATTATCCCCGTACTCGGCGGCGAGTTCGTCCCATATGGAAAAGAGCATCATATGGTTTTTGCGGATCTCCACGGTTCCCACGCACAGGGCGAAGTTGAGATCCTGGAGATGTCGAACGCGCTGCGTCGGCGGCTCCCCCGGCAGCGCATTGCGCACGGCCCGGGGGAATTCATGCGCCAAAGGCACGATGGACACTTCGGTTTCGCCGTCGACGCCAAGTTCGGCTCGCGCGCGTTTAAGGGACTGCGCATTATATTCGGTCGCGACGATGAAACGCGCCGGCAAGCTCACGATTTGCCGGAACTGGTTGGCGAAATCGTGCCCGATAAGCTCTGGATGGACGATCGGGATGAGATCGTGGATGAGTAAGATAATATCTGCGCCGGTGCCGGCCGCCCGCGCGCACAGGCGCATAACCGGCGGACTTGTCCAGAAGGCGCCGCCGATAAAGAGCGTACTTTGCGCCGTCATCCTGGGCGCTCGCGAGCAAAGCCGTTTGATCAGCGCCGTCAATCTCGCTCTTGCAAGTCGTGCGGTTTGAAGCGGCTTTCGCCAGGATGGATATATACCGGGATATGGAAATTTCGCCTTGAGCAGCCGAAATATTACATCGGCGTCTCCGTCGGCTTCTTCTATCAGCGGCCGCAGATTGAGCCATGTGCCATTGTGGAGGCTGAAGGGAACAACATCGGAGCAATTACGCGTGAGCATCGTGCTCACTTCGATCTGCACGCGAGGAATCCCGGAGCAGGACGTATGCCAGAGGGAATGTGCGACAACATCGGTCAAATCGACATAGATTTTTGATGATGCCGAATCCCGGCGGGAGGCTGACCAGAATTTTAGGTCGATGGAAAACATCTTGAAGGTTCCCCGTGATGCTCGATCGACACTCCAAAGTTTCCACGCCAGCCCCGCACGGAAGCCCTCTCGGGCGAAGAAAGTGTCGATTTGTCTGAAATCCGGTCGCGCCCCATCGCCCGGCGTTATGCTGCTAACATATTGATTTTTAGTGCGTGGGTATTTTACCCACGTAATTTCTTTAGGCGAATCGCGACGGGCAGTCAAGTGGGATTGTTTCCCACGCTAATTTGGATATGGTGCTGAGGATGCCGAGCGCGCACGAACCGACACCGCCAGATCCCGAACGGCTCCAGACGCCGGTCGCGCGGCTTTTGCGTCCGCTCGTGCGGCTTCTGATCCGCAGCGGAATCACCTTCCCTGCGCTCTCAAACACCTTGCGCGAGCTTTACGTAAACGTCGCTGAATATGATTTCGCGCTTCCGGGCAAAGAGCAGACAGACAGTCGCGTCAGCCTCCTCACCGGCATTCACAGGAAGGAGGTTCGCCGTCTCCGCGGAGCGGGCGCGCCTGTCAGCACAGTGCCGGCCTCTCTCTCACGCACCAGCCGTATCCTGTCGCGGTGGCTGGCGGCGCCGGAGTTCACGGATGCGCACGGCCGGCCGCTTCCATTGCCACGCACCGCGGATCGCGCCTCCATACCGTCCTTTGAATTGCTTGTAGTTTCGGTGACTCGCGATGTTCGTCCCCGCGCCGTTCTGGACGAATGGCTCGATCGACGGATTGTGACGATCGACGCCGAGGATCGCATTGTGCTGGCGGAAACGGCGGTTATCCCTCCACGAGGAAGTGAGCAGCAGCTTTATTATTTCGGTCGGAACCTTCACGACCACGCCGCTGCGGCGGTTGCCAATATCCTCAACGCCGAACCGCAATTCCTAGAGCGCGCCGTCCACTATGACGGGCTTTCCGAAGAATTGGCGCAGAAGCTTGAACAGCGCTCGCGCGGACTCAGCACAGAAGTCCTTCGCGAAGCCAATCGCGAAGCGCATTCTGCATGTGAGACCGACGCCGGCGGCGCATGGCGCTGGACTTTCGGAATTTACATCTACCGCGAGCAGACAGCAGACGACAGCGCGCAGCTTGCGCCGCCTGACGATGACACGCCGGGGGCCGGCTCGTGAGCAATCCGCTGCCTATAGTTCGCCGGAGATTCCTGCAATTGCTCGCACTGAGCGCGAGTACCTTCGCGTGGTCCGGACGCGGCGCGTTTGGACAGGCCAGCGACCGCGGCATTGGCGGAACCGGAACGCCCGGTGTCGCTGAACAAGAAAATCATGATCGCGGCATTGGGGGCACGGGCGTTATCGGCACCATCCGCAAATTCGGAAGCATTGTGGTCAACGGATTGCGGATCACCTATGCGAAGAATATCCCCGTCCGGATCGACGGCCGCGAGGCCTCAGCCTCGCAATTGCGGATCGGCCACGTGGTCCGCGTGGTCGCCGATCAGCGCGGCGGCGTTTATTCGACGCACGCCATCGATGTCGTCAGCGAAGTGGTCGGCGATATCGACAGCATCTCCGGCAACCATCTGGTCGTCCTCGGCCAGACAGTCTCGACCGCGAATCTCTCAAGAGGTCACCGCTGGACGGCGGGAGATCATGTCGCCGTCAGCGGTCTGCGCCGCCCGGACGGCGTGATTGTCGCGAGCCTCATCGAACGGCGATCCGACGCGCCGGAGCAGGTCGCGGGACCGATTTCTCAGGCGTCCGATGGCAGCCTGAGAATTGGCGATCTGAAGCTCATGGGCGTCGACGCGGCGATGATCGGACAACGCGCGCTGCTGACCGGCAAGCTTGCCGACGGTGTCTTTGCGGTCACCGAGAGCCGCGCCGAACTTGGCATCCTGCGCTCGGAGGTGAGCAAGGTTCTCGTAGAATCCTACATCGAATACAACGACGGTGGCCTCTACACGGGCTCGGGATTTGCGATCGCCGGTCTAAGCAACTCGCAACCGTCACATCGCAAGGCGGTGCGTGCGGTGATTTCGGCGACGTTCAAAGACGACGGCACGTTGCACCTCGAATTCGCTGCACATCGAACCGTCTGGCAACGATCGCGATGAGGATATGCCCGAACAGCCCGCAAATCCGCGCGACCATGGAGATTTGTCACAGCCGGGGGGCGCTGTGCCTGGAAATGGTATGTCCGCGCCGGGCGCGCCGGACAATGGCGGCGGCAGGGGCGGCTCCGGCGGTTTCGGCGGCCCGCCTGGCTTCTCCGCAACGCCCGGTGGTCCCGGCCCGTTCGGCCCTGGGGGACCCGGCGCGCCGGGCGGAGGTCGTCACTGATGTCTCCGGACGGATCCGCTCAACTGACGCGGTAAGGAAGCACATCGACGTAAAAGCGCGGTGCGTGACCGCAAATGAGAATCATGGCATAGGTCCGAGCGATGCGGCGCTTCCTCCATCCGTTCGTCTTTCTCCTCTGCCTGTTCGGAATAGGCGCGCTCGTCCACACTTTCATTGCAATCGCCCCGAATAGGACTTCCATTGGCGGCCCTTTCCGCCTGATGTCGACAGCCGGTCGTGAAATGACCGACGCAGACTTCAGGGGCCGGCCCCTGCTGCTCTATTTTGGCTACACGCATTGCCCGGACGTATGTCCGACGACGCTTGCGCATTTGTCCTTAGTCCTGAAGGCGATTGGCAAACCGGGGCGCGTCGGCGCGGCTTTTGTCACGGTCGATCCCGAGCGCGACACGCTTGCGATGTTGAAGGACTATCTGGCCAGTTTCGATCCGCAAATTATCGGGCTATGGGGGACGCCCGGCGAAATCGCCCAAGTCGAGAAAGCCTTCCACGTCACGGCACTTCGTACCCCGGAACCCGGAGGAGGCTACACGATAGATCACACGGCCATGGTCTTTCTGATGGACAAGAAAGGCCAGTTCGTCGGCCCGTTTGACGTCGATCTTCCTCCCGAAACCGCCGCAAACCTGCTGCGCCGATATTTTTGAGAATTTCCGCGTTTCCACTTTTTCCGTGCGCTCGGTTCGACCGCTTTAGCCGATCTTCTTGAATGTCTTGAGCTTCGCTGCTATAGCGCGCCTTCATGGGAAAGGGACGCACGGCAACGTCATTGCGCTGGCAGACAATGCTCTGCCTGTTGCTGCCCTACGTCCTGGCATTTCACACCCTCATATTCGGAATAGCGACCGGTGCGGCAGCGGCGGCCGAGACGAGCGGTCTGCCGTTTCAGGTCATCTGCCACGCCGGCACCCCGAGCCAGCGGCAAGGTACACCGGGCGATCAAACGCCGGGTTTGCCCGCTTGCTGCAAGCACAATCATTGCGTTCTTGGGACGGGACTGACGCTCCCGACGCTTGAGCGAGCTGTCGCCTGTTTCGCGAACCATAACCTTCTTGCCTGCCAGACCAAACCTACTTGGCTGGCCGCCGATCCACCTCTGAAGGAAGTCGGCCGATCTCATAGCCGCTCACCGCGCGCGCCCCCGCTGAACGCTTGATCGACACGTTCTCGCGTCTCGCTGCCATGGGCACCGAGCGCGTGAACCCGTGCGCGTCTCAACTCCACTCATCGACCACGATCTTCGGCAGGACAACCGCCCAGGGCTCGCTTGGTACGAAGACGAACGTTGAAACGCCTGACATCAGCACTTGCTCATGCGTCTGTTGCGCCTGTTCGCCTGACAAAGCGAAACACGGGCAGCAACTCAGCTGGCAGGAAAAGAGCGGGATCAATCGGAATGAATATGTTGGGATTGTATCCCACGTTTTACGTGCCCTGGATCGGCACGGCGTGGGTCATGGGACTTATCGGCGTCACGCACGTTGTTGCTTCGCACACCTCGGTTGGCGCATCGTTTCTCTTCGCCTTCTTCGAGACAGTCGCCTATCGCGAAAACAAGCCGCAGCTTCTTGGTTTCATCAAGCGCTACGGCATGTTCCTGTTGGTGTTTTCCTACATCATCGGATCAATCACCGGCCCTGGCATCTGGTACGCGATCACCGTGACGAGCCCGCGCGGCGTCGGCGGCCTCATCCATAACTTTGTCTGGGTGTGGGCCGCGGAATGGGTCTATTTCACCGTCGAAGTCATCGGCGTTTATGCCCTCGTCTATCTGCTCGGCAAAATTGACCCTCTCAGTCACCTCAAATTGACATGGTCGTTCGCGCTGGCTTCCTGGGCGACGATGCTGCTCATCGTCGGCATCCTCTCCTTCATGATGTGGCCGGGCTCCATACGCTGGTACGACACCGGCTCCGCCAGCGACGCCTTCTACAATGTCAACTTCTTCGCGCATCTCGCGGTGCGGACCGGCGCCATGCTCGTCATGGCCTCCGTCGTCGGGTTGATCATCGTCAGTCGAGAGAAGGATCTCGCTCTCAAAGCCGCGGTTGCGCGCATGCTTGCGCCGATCGGGCTGGTAAGCGGGCTCTTCGCCGTGATGATGTTTCTCTATTACCTGCGCACTCTGCCCTACAACGCGCAGGTCATGCTCAACGCTTATCTTCTCCCGGTCTATGCACGCGAGATGATCTTCGTCTTCGGCGCGACGACGCTCTATCTGTTGTTGGCTTGGTGGAAGCCGCGCATGATCGTCACGCCATTGGCGATCATCATGTTCCTCACGGTCGCCATCCTCGGCGTGTGGCCGGAGGAGCGCATGCGCGAATCGATGCGCAAGCCCTTCGTCGCCGGGCAATATATCTACGGCAATCAGATCATTGCGCGGGACGTCCCCGGCAAGGGAATCAAGGCTGAAGTCGATAGGGTCGCACAATACGGCCTGCTCAAACTCGATCCCTTCATCCCCGACTCTCTCCGCACGATCACCGATTCCAATCGGCTCGAGGCTGGAAAGCTTCTCACTAAAATCGCCTGTTCGAATTGCCATTCTCTCGAACCCGGCGCGCCTCTGCGGAATCTGCCGGACAAGTTTCATGGCTCTTCGGATGCCGATCTGATCGGGGCGTTCCTGCGCGGCCCGCTGAAATACGGGGCTCTCCCGTTCATGCCGCGCATCGATCTTCCGGAAGACGAGATTAAGGCCATCGCCGACTACATCGCCAGCGTGAATGCCGCGCGACAACAAACGATGACCGCCGCACATCTGGCAGCGAAGGAGTAATCAATGGACATCGGTTCCGCAATGCATGCGATGCGCGATTCCGCCGGCGTACCAGCTGTGCCTGAACTCTTTCAGGTTCTGATGGTTCTGACCTGGATATTCCACATCGCTTTTGTTCAACTCGCGCTTGGTGCGTCGGCGCTCGCGATTTACAGCTTTTATCGCCGTGAAAGCGGGCCTTATTACGAGACGCTTTCCATCGCTATGACCAAAGTGGCGAAGGTGAGCGTGTCTCTGCTAATCGTTCTCGGCGTCGCGCCGCTTCTGTTTACCCAGGTCATCTACGATCCGCAATGGTATGCCTCCAACGTGCTCTCCGCACGTTGGGTTATCGGCTTCATCCTGAGCCTGATCGTCGCTTATTGTTTCTGGTTCGCCTTTTATTACGCCAACCACGCAGGCGCCAAACGCTATGTTGGCCTCTACGCCTGGATCGCATTTGCGCTCTTCTGCATGGACGGCCTGATCATGCATGCGCTTGCCTACCAGTCACTTCTACCAGACAGCTGGATGGACTGGTATGCGCCAAACGGTCATGTCGACACGCGCGGCGCGGCCCTGCATGCGATCCAATGGCCACGCTATCTCTTCATCATGAGTCTGTCTGCGCCAGCGGTTGGAATTTTTCTTCAGGCTTACAGCGAATATTTCAAAGTGCGTAATAACCACAGCGCACAATATCGCATCTTCGCGCAACAGCTTGGCAAGAAGATCGCGACTATCGGCTTCGGCGTTTCGCTCGTCTTACTGCTGTGGTGGCAGTTCGACTTCCCGACTCAGACGGGGCTTACGATGCATCCGCTCGGCTGGGCACTTGTCGCCGCTGTCAGCCTCATGCTGCTGTGGGCGAGCCGGTTTTCCGCGCAGATGCATGGCTACTGGCCGATTCTTGGCGGCGTCGCGGTGCTCGGACTTCTCGCCTGTTGGCGCGAGGTAATCCGCATTCATTATCTTGCACCGTTCCACTACACGATCGCCGATTATCCGGTGCACGCGGATTGGCCGACGACGATTCTGTTCTTCTCGACCATCGTCGGTGTCGGCGGGCTTGTCGGCGGTTATTACCTCACGCTGCTCTATCGCGCCGGCCGGGTCGACGGACTCTATGTCGCCGGACCGAAGGTCGCGTGGCTCGGCACCGCCGCGGTCGCGATACTTGCGCTTTGGATCGCGGTCTTCTTCACCTATGGCGCCGCGATCTGGTTGCGTAACAGCTTTATTCTTTGATCCGGAGTTCAATCCATGAAACGTCTCATACTTTCTCTCGCCTGCGTCGTCTTGCTGTCGGCGAGCCAGGCCACTTTCGCGCAATCCGACGACGGCCTCGCCCCGGACATAGATGCGGGGAAGAAACGCGCCGAGGTCTGCTTCGCCTGCCACGGCGAGAATGGCATTTCGCAAATTCCCGGCGTCCCAAATCTCGCCGGCCAAACACACGCCTATCTCGAACGTGCGCTGCATGAATATCATGACGCACAATTGCGTCAGGACCCGACGATGACGGCGATGGCCAAGCCCCTTTCGGACCGCGACATCGCCAATATTGCCGCTTACTTCAGCCTTCTGCCATCGATGAGCGATGGACGCACTGGGGCTCAGGAACTCAAAGCCTTCGAATCGGAACTGAAAGCAGAGCCGGCCGCGGCCGCCGCCACGGAGCCGACGCCTGCCACGGCGCAGGCGGAACCACCTGCGCCTGCCACCCGGAGCGGCCAGCAGATATTCGCCACCGTCTGCACGATGTGCCACGGAACCGGTCTCGCGGGCGCCCCAAAATTCGGTGACAAGAACGCCTGGAAACCGCGAATTGCCGAGGGCCTGGAGACTTTGCACGATCACGCTCTGCACGGCTTCAAGGGCATGCCCGCTAGGGGCACCTGCGCGGCATGCACAGACGCCGAGATCAAATCTGCCGTCGATTACATGGTTGGGCATTCTCAATGAACTGAAGGCGCCCGGTCTCTGCGGATTCCGGGCGCCACACGCGGCCCTTCTGCGCCTTCGCCGCCAATGGGGCGCCGCGATGGGCGTGATAGACACCGCCATGATGATCCCATGCCGCCAGAGATCTCGACGCGCACATCTGCTGCGCGGTTGCCCTGGCGAGCGCTGAGACATCGTCGCGGATTGGACGATATTGACCATTCGCCTGTCAAAATCTCCCGGAATCCATTCGAAAACATCCGCTTCAGCCCCCTTGGGAATTCGGAGGATAATCCCTTTGAAAAGCCGCTCGCCGATGGAGCAAGTACGGATGCGCCTGGGAAGAATATTCGCCTCGATGGTTTTCTTCGCGCCGGTCGGCGGCCCAACGCTGGCTGCGCCGGTTGCCCCTACTGTCGACGGCACGCTCGATCTCGCCCAGATGGAAGCTGCGGCCGCTGCGGCCTTCGAGAAGCTCAATAAAGATAGCGACACGACGCTTGATTATAGCGAAGCCAAGGAGCGGCTCAGCAGGGATGCATTTCTCGCCGCCGATCCCGATGCGGACAAAACGCTGAGCAAACAGGAATATGTTGAAATGGCGGAGAAGCTGTTCAACGCCGCCGACACTAACAATAACGGCGTGCTCGATGCCAAAGAACTTCGAAGCCATGCCGGACAGGCGTTGCTGCGACTGCTTCAATAGGGTCGCGTTCAGCGCTGCTGTCTTATTCGCCACCGGCCGTCGCTTCGGGAGAAACTCCCGAGCACTTTAGGTAAGCCTTCCATAGCTCAATTCCTTTAGTCCCGACTAGCATTGGAACATGGCACGCAAGAGTAGGACGCGCACCTAGAACGCGCCGCAGAAAAAGGCGCCCGCGAAACTGCGGACGTTTTCCCTGACATAAGAGACTTCACGCGCCGCAACGCCTGCGCTCGATCGGTAGATGCCGCATCGGGTGAGGCTGTCCCTAGTGGAAGAGGAAACGTCATGACATGTAGAGGGAAGCTTTTGCTATTGGCAGGAGCTGTGGTTGGGCTTGTCGCGCTGGCGGGCCCCAGCTTTGCCAATTCGGATATTGTTGAGCGTGAAAAAAACCCAAATCTCTGGCCGGTTACGGGCGGTGATTTCGGTCTGAAGCGCCACAGCACGCTTAGCGACATCAATAAAGACAATGTCGACAAGCTACAGATGGCGTGGTCGCAGTCTAGCGGCGCCCTGCGCGGCCATGAGGGGCAACCCCTCGTCGTCGAAGTCGATGGCAAGCCGATGATGTATCTGGTCAGCGCCTGGCCCAACATTGTGCAGGCGCTCGATCTGTCCGATCCTGACAATCCGAAGGAAATCTGGAACTACGAGAAGAAGACAGATCGCGATATCTCCGCCGTGCCGCGCGCCTGCTGCGACACCGTCAACCGTGGTCTTTCCTATGCTGAAGGCAAGGTTGTCTTCGGAACCCTCGATGGCTTCGTGATCGCTCTCGACGCCAAGACCGGCAAGGAGATCTGGGTCGTCAAGCACTCCTATCCGGAGCATGGCGAGACGCAGACCAACGCGCCGATGATCGCCGAGAATCTTGTTATCGCCGGCTTCGGCGGCGACGAATTCGCGGCTCGCGGCCGTCTCGATGCCTACGATCTCAACACCGGCAAGCTGGTGTGGAGCAAGGAAAGCAACGGCAAGGACGAGGAAATCGGTATCACGGCCGACACGAACAAAGACAACAACCGGCATGATCTGACCCAGCACCAGGGCTTCACCTATCCCGGCGACGAATGGAAGCGCGGCGGCGGTTCGCCCTGGGCCTGGTATAGCTACGACCCGGAGCTGAAACTCATCTACGAGTCGAACGGCAACCCCGGCAACTGGAGCCCGACGACCCGCTGCGGCGAAAATCCCCCGACGCAAGAGGGTTGTAACTCCGGCAAGTGGGACAATAAGTGGTCGATGACCATATTCGCCCGCCACGTGGAAGACGGAACCGTCGCCTGGAACTACCAGATGACGCCTTTCGATCAATGGGACTATGACGGCGTCAACGAAAACATCCTCGTCGACTTCCCGGACATCGATGGCAAGCCGGTCAAGGCTCTCGTCCACTTCGATCGCAACGGCTTTGCCTACGTGCTCAACCGCGTAACCGGCGAACTGCTGCGCGCGAACAAGTTCGTCGCCGTCAACTGGGCGGAGCGGATCGACCTGAAGACCGGCCGTCCGGTCAAGGTCTACGAGCATTCGCCGTTGAAGATCGGCGTCAACACGCAGGCCTGCCCATCGGCGATGGGCGGCAAGGATCAACAGCCCTGCGCGGTCGATCCCAAGGATCCGAGCAAATTCTATTGCTCGACCAACAACTGGTGCATGGAAGACGAGCCGCAGCAGCGCGTGAGCTTCCAGCAGGGTACTGTCTACGTCTTCGCCAACGTCTACATGTATGAAGAGAAGCCCGGCGTCGCCGGCCGCTTCAAGAAATTCGACGTGTTGACGGGCAAGGAAGATTGGGACATCCCGGATCCGTATCCGAACTGGAGCGGTGCTCTGGTCACGGACGGCGGCCTGGCGTTCTACGGCAGCCTTGGTGGCGACTTCCGCGCGGTCGATCGCGATACCGGCAAGATCCTTTGGCATCGTAAGCTTGCCTCGGGCATCATCGGTAACCCGATCACCTACAAGGTCGACGGCAAGCAATATATCTCGGTCTGGAGCGGTATCGGTGGCTGGATCGGTCTGCCTGTCACTGCCGGTCTCGACATGAGCGATAAGTTCGGCGCGATCGGCGCGACGGCCATGGCCAAAGCCACCGGCCTTCCCCTGATCCCGCAAGGCGGAACGCTCTTCACGTTCCGTGAATATTGATCAAAGCCTCCCAACTGCAGTCCCCCTGGCGCATCCCCATGCGTCAGGGGTTTTTTGTTTGGTATCAAGGTCCAAAGGTCTAGCGATGATAACTCGTGGCGTCTCGATCGCGATCGCGCTGATCGCAAATCTCCTGCTTCTCCCCCCTGCCTTCGCGCAGACGGACTTCGAGGACATGACCTCCGCGCAAAAGCTGGAAGCGCGTAACGCTGCAGCAAAAATGCATATGGAGGAGATCAAGTTCTGCGCCGATGGCGGCAACTTGCCCTTCTCCAATCGCAAGGGCGAGGGCTTCGAGAACAAGATCGCCGAGATTATCGCCAATGCCGTTGGCGCGCAGCTCACCTATTACTGGCGCCCGTCGCTCGAGCGCGGCGCGACCCGCGCGGTCTTCGACAACAGCGTTTGCGACGTTCTGATCGATATTCCCGCCAATTGGGAAGGCGCGCTCACGACGCTGCCGTTATATCGGACGACCTACGTGCTGGCTTATCGAAGCGACAAAGGCATCGCGCCATTCAAATCGCTCGACGATCCTCGCCTGAAGTCGCTGCGCGTCGGCGTTTACGAAACCTCCGCCCTGCGCGAAGCGCTCGCCAATCGTGGCGTCACCAAAGTCGACGTGCATCCCGTGACCTATGACGGCGATCTCGTTCAGGCAGACGAGCCTTGGTGGCAGGTCGAGCAGGTCGCCAAGGGCGATCTTGACGTCGCGGCGGTCTGGGGACCGTTTGCCGGCTATGTGAAGACCAAAAGGGGCGAGCCATTGACCATTCAACCGGTCAATCGGATGGATGACACAATCCCGCTTGAGTTCGATCTTGCGCTCGGCGTGCGCAGCACAGATGCCGTGCTCAAATATATGCTTGACGATGTCATGCAGAAGCATCGCGATGAGATCAGGAAAGTGCTGGAGGATTACGGCGTCCCGCTGGTCGAATGCGGCTCTTGCATCATTTCGGGCAATATACCCGCGCATGGCACCTATTTCACGCCGGCAATTCATTTGACCAAACCAACCGACACGACGACGGGCGAGGCACCGCATGTCGCTGATGCCACAGTCAATCAATGGCTGAAAGACGGTCTTGATCTCAACTCGGCCCTGAATGGCGCCGTGGTGGACAGCGATCTTGAACGTATCCGCTACCTGGTGAGCAAGGGCGCCGACGTCAACTCGCACGACGGTCTGGGGCAATATCTGCTCCACATTGCCGCCGAACAGCGCGACATGGACGTCATTTCCGAGCTCCTCGATGATGGTGCCAATATCGAGGTGCGGGACAATGACGGCTGGACTCCGCTGATGCACGCCGCCTCAAGCGACAACGTGCCGGCCATCCAATTGCTTGTCGCACACAAGGCCCAGGTCGATGCTACGACCCCGGACGGCTACACCGCGCTGGCCTATGCTCTGGCGGACGGACACTTTGCCGCCGCTCAGGCCCTGGTCGATGCCGGTGCTTCTGTTTCGAGGGCAGTTGGGCCGGAACAGTTGACACCGTTGATGATTACCGCGAGCGAGTTGCCGCCGCGCAACCGCATGATGGCTCTCGTCGAAGGCGTGAATGTCGTCGATATGACGCGGCTTCTCGTCACGAAGGGCGCCGACGTGAATGCCAAATCGTCTGCCGGCATGAGCGCACTGATGGTCGCAGCCGTTCATAACAATCCCTCTGTAATCGGCGTCCTCGCACAGCTTGGCGCGGATTTATCGGCCAGAGAGACGGGCGGCCGAACGGCACGCGAACTCGCAGTCCTCAACGACAATCAGGCAGCCGCACAAATTCTTGATGTGCTCGCCGCCACGAGCCCCAAATCGAAACGCTCCGATCCGACCGCGCGTGCTGAAGGAAAAACTCTCTAAGTCGACGGGTTGAATTCCCCTTCGCGCCCTCATAGGCCAGTTCGGCCGTCGGATCGATCCGGAGCTTTGATGTCAAAAGCCACATGCGCTTTCATGCTGGCGGGGTGCTGCGCGAGCCTTTTGGCAGGCGCAGCACCTTTGGGGGCGCAAACTTCGGCCGGCAAGCCGCCGCTCCATTTGCGCCTGATCTATCTCGGTAAGGATTACCGAGAACCGACACCGCTTTCCTTCCTCGACCAGGTCGTCGGCGATAAGGGAATTGCCGGCGCGCGGGTCGCCACTGCCGACAACAACATCACCGGCAAATTCATCAATGAGGAAACCGATCTCGCGGAAGACATTCTGCCCGAGCAGGCGGACATTATCCCCGAAGCCAAGAAAGTTCTGGATGCCGGCAACCGGCTTATCATCGCCGATCTTGAACCAAAGGATCTTCTCGCCGTCGCCGACCTTCCCGAAGCAAAAGACGCGATTATTTTCGACGTCCGCACCTCCGACGACACGCTGCGCGAAGAGCAATGCCGCGGCAACATCTTCCATCTTGCGCCAAGCAATGCGATGCGCGCTGATGCCCTGGGACAATTTCTTCTCTACAAGAAGTGGACCCGCTGGTTTTTCGTTCATGGCGTCCAGCCGGCCGACATCGATTATGTCGCGGCAGTGCGGCGCGCCGCATCGCGCTTCGGCGCGCGGATCGTTGCCGAACGCAATTACACTTACGACGCCCGCACGAGAGATACCGATACCGGCCATCAGCAAACCGAGCAGCAGATGGCACTTCTGACCCAAAGCCTGCCGGATTACGACGTGATTTTCGTCGTCGACGAGGACGAGGCTTTCGGCGACTATTTGCTTTTCAACAGCACCGATCCGCGACCTGTCGTCGGAACCCAGGGACTCGTTGCCTCGGCCTGGCATCCGGCTTTTACAGAATTCTCGGGCAAGGAAATGCAGCGGCGCTTCCTGCGGCTTTCGCATCGGGCGATGACGGAGCGCGATTACGAGGCCTGGCTCGGCGTGCGCATCTTCGGTGAGGCTATGCTGCGCACCGGCGCGACCGATACAAAAACCCTGCGAAATTATATTCTTTCCGACAAATTCACGATCGCCGCCTTTAAGGGCGAGGGCCTTTCCTTTCGGCGCTGGGACCAGCAATTGCGTCAGCCAATTCTCCTTGTCGGTCCTCGCGCTCTGGTCTCGATCGCGCCCATCGAAGGCTTCCTCCATCCGCGTTTCAATACCGACACGCTTGGCTATGACGAGCCGGAGACGAAATGCCATGCGCTCAAATAACACCCGCACCAGATGCTATCGTTCCGCCGTGCTCCTTGCAATTCTTCTTGCGCCGGCATCAGCGCCCGCCTCTGCCGCGACGCTGTTCGTCACGAGCGAGCGTGACAATACGGTGACCGTCCTCGACAGTAAGACGATGGCGATCGAAAAGGTCATTCCCGTCGGCACGCGGCCGCGCGGCATCGCGATCACGCCGGATCATCGTGAGGTTTTCGTCTGTATCGGCGACGACGATCGGCTCGACGTTATCGACACGAAGACACTTACGGTCTCGCGGAGCGTCCCCGACGTGCTCGATCCGGAACTCGTCGCGATCGATCCGGTCGGCAAGCGCGTCTATGCGGCAAATGAGGAGGATTCCCAAGTTACGGTGATTGATCGCGCCAGCGGCAAGATCGTCGGCACAGTGGGCGTCGGCGCCGAGCCGGAGGGCCTGAGCATCAGCCCCGACCTCTCCACCGTGGTGAATACGTCCGAACTGACGAGCATGGCGCATTTTATCAACACCAAGACGCTTACGATCGAGGATAATGTTCTCGTCGATCAACGCCCGCGCGAGGCGCAATATACACACGACGGAAAGCAGGTCTGGGTGTCCGCCGAAGTCGGCGGCACAGTTTCGGTGATCGATGCACAGAAGCGTACGATCATTACCAAGATCAATTTCGATATTCCCGGCGTTCAGCCCGAGCTGATCCAGCCGGTCGGCATCGTATTCTCCAAGGACGGTAAACTCGCTTTCGTCGCGCTCAGCCACGCCAATCGTATCGCGGTGGTCGACACGGCAACGCTCGCGCCGACGTCTTATATCCTCGTCGGCGAACGTCCGTGGCATATGGCCCTCGATCCGGACGGCTCGAAACTCTACGTCGCCAACGGCAACACCAATGACTCTGACCGTGATCGATGTCGCAACTCTCAAGGCCGTGCGATCCGTGAATGTCGGCCATCTCCCGTGGGGCGTTGTCGCGATGCCGTAAGACGGCGGCTTATGGCTCCCGCATCTGGTAGGTCAGGCGAATGAGATCCGACGTGCGCTCGACGCCGAGCTTGCCCTTTATGATGCTGCAGGCATTGGCGACGGTTTTGTAAGTGATGCCCAGCGCCGCGGCGATGGCAGCAAAGTTTTTTCCTTCTCCCAGCAGGCGCACGATATCGATTTCGCGTGTGGTCAGCTTTTCCAGCGGATTTGCGCCGCCATATTGCGAGACGACCAATTGCGCGGCGATCTCCCGCTCGACATAGCGGCCGCCGGCGGCGACCTCGCGCACGGCGGCGATGAGTTCATCGGCCGAAGCCATCTTGCTGACATAGCCGCGCGCGCCGGCGTTCAAGGTCCGCGACACGTAGATCGGCTCGGCGTGCATGCTGAGAACAACGACCTTTACCTGACGGTTTTCGAGAAGAAGCCGCCGCAAAAGCTCGAAGCCGCTTGAATTCGGCAAATTGAGATCGAGCAGCAGAATGTCGGGCGCTTTCGAGCGGTACAATGACAGCGCCTCGCGCGCCGACGAGGCCTCGAACACCTCGGTATCTGGCAGCGCGGCCAGGAGCCGGCGCACCCCTTCCCGCACCACGACATGATCGTCGATAATCAAAATTCTCATGGCATCGTCTCCGAAACTGCCATTTCCAGAGTGTCGAGCGGCAATTTTGCAGCGATCTCGGCGCCCTGGACGTCTGACCGATTGGAGATCGCCAGCGATCCACCAAGCGCGTCGATACGCTCCCGCATGCCAACCAGCCCGTAACCCGCGCGGCGATGCCCGTCAGAAAACCCGCTGCCATTATCGCTGACGACAACAACAAGCTGATTTTCCGCCTCGATATTGGCTCGCAACGCGATTGACGTCGGATCACCGTGTCGCAAGGCGTTGTTCAGCCCTTCCTGAAATATCCGGTACACCGTCGCATCAAGCCTCTCGCCGAAGCTTTCGCAATCGAGATCGACCGTGATGTTTACGTCCGGGCGCCGCCGACTCCAGAACTGAACCAGATTTTCGACGGCTTGATCGAGCCCAAGATCAAGCAGCACCGCGGGACGCAATTTGCCCAGCATCGAGCGCACATGGCGTTGGATTTCGGAGACCGTGCTCGCGATCGCTTCCAGACGTGCGCTCGCCGGCGTCGTGCCTGCGCCGCCTTGGCGCTGCAAAGTCGATATGTCGATGTTGAGCGCAAAAAGCAACGGACCGATCTCGTCGTGCAGATCGCGTGCGAGATCCGCACGCTCTTCTTCCTGAACATTTGTAAGCTGCTGCTGCAGTTTCACATTCTGCTGTTCGGTGTCGTCGAGCCGGACGACCATTTCGTTGAAGCAGCGCGAAAGATCGACAATCTCCGGCGCGCCGCGTTCTTCGATGCGTGGGCTATAATCGCCTCGCCCGATCTGACGAAAGGCCGCCGTCATCTTCTGCAAAAGCGCCAGCGGCCGGCCGAGAGTGAAATAAACCAGCAGCAGGACAAGAACACAGAACAGCGCCAGTATGCCGAGCGTCAGTTGAAAATCGCTCCAGGCCTCGTCGATCTCGTTGTGCGAATCGCTCACCAGCAAAATCGTTCCGTACTTCGTGAACGGGGCCGGCAGCGCAAGGCGAACAATATAGGGATCACGCGCAAGCAGATGATTGAACCAGGTCGGCGATGGCTCGGAAGGAATCAGCAATGTCGATCTGGCGATCGGTAAGCCCCGCTCATCCATCAGGAAGGCCTGAAGATGACGATTGCCGTCGAAATCCTGAATGAGAAGCTCGAGCTGGCGGAGCGGATTTACCGCTTCCTCGGCGTCGTCCGTCGCATTCTGCACCGTGCGGACGCCAACGCTGATCGCCGCCTGCATTTCGGTGTCGACCTTCTGCACGGCATCGAAATAGATCAGAAGACAGCCGACAATCAGCGTGAAGGCGAGGACGCCCGCAATGGAAGCGATCAGGCGCAGCCGAAGCGACAAAACCAACCTCATCTCAATTGCCGAGCGCAGCCAGCGATGGCGCGGCGATAACGATATAGGTTGCTTTGGCCTTGCAGACGAAGGAAATGCGCTGATTTTTCTCTTCTGAAATTTCCCCAAAACGACAAGAATTTTTCTTGGCTTGGGCGTCTATCCAGCACAGCGCGCGGTTTCTCGCGACTGCGAAACTGGCGTCGGGGAGGCGCGGCGGCGTCCGCGCCTCAATAAGCAGACCGTTTGAGCGGGCAGCAACGTGAAGCTTATTCCGCAGCGCGACGCTTCGGATTGCTCCTGCGTCTGGATCACCTCGAAGCCTTCGAATTCCGGATGGCCGAGCGTCTTCGGTTTTTCGTCGCCTGCGCGCGCATGCGCGGCGCGGAATTGCTCGGAATTCGTCCAGGCCGTGAACGCCTCCTTGCTCGCCCAGATCGTGTGCGAAGCATAGAGAATGTAATCCTCGTGCTCCGGCCCCTTCAGCAAATGGAATTCGACAAAGCCGGGGACTTCATCGAGCCGGGAGGTACGCGTGAGCCAGACCTGCTCGAAAGCATGGGCCTGATCTTTCAGCACCTTGAAGCGGTTCATCGCGATATAGGTCGACATCGATTCATCCTTCCAGAGCGTCGCGTTGGAACATCAGGAGGCGGCGCGAACGCCGCCCGCTTATTTCTCCGCAAACCGGATGGTCAGCGAGCCCACCGCCTGAAGGCCGGGGCTTGCCAGCGTATCCAGATATTGCGTGTAATTCTTGTTCAGCAGATTTTTCACCGTAAGGTTCGCGCTGACATCGTCGTTATACTTATACGACGCGAACAGATTGTTGAAGATCGCCATTATCGTGCTGGCAGCCTTGGCGACGGGCGTGAGTGTCGCGGCGGGCGGCGATAGGGCCCGCGGAGCAGCGTCCCGGACGTTTGAGGCTTCCTCAAAAGGGAAAAACTCATCGTCACAAAACGCTCTTGCCCGAGCTATTGGACCTCTGGCTTCGCGAACGCCCCAACCTTCCGCGCGAGCGCCGCGGGATATTGGTACATCATGGCGTGACCCGCTCGCTTGATGATGATCAAGCGAGCGTTCGGCAGAAGACGCCGCAGCACCTTGGAATTTTTGAGCGCAACAACATCATCGTCGGAACCGGATAGAATCAAGGTTTTGATCCTGACGGCGGCAAGCGACCGCGCGGCGCTTTGATCGCGGGACCACGCCTTCAACAGCGCCGACTGTTCCTTTGTGACGGCGTTCGAAATCACCGGCGCGCGATAATCGCCGGGCTCGTACATTTCGGAGCGGAAGCATCGCTCGGCTGCGGAAAGACTCGCCGCCGGAAACAGCACGCTCATGACGTCGTTAAACGTGACCCCCGGAGCGCCCGATAGAATCGTCTCGACACCAAGCGGCACGGGTACGCTCGCATTGCCCGGTGGGAGGGTGCTCATAAGCACTATCCCACCAACAGCCCGCGGATACCCGATCGCGAGTTGCTGTACGACGACGCCTCCCATCGACCAGCCCAGCAAGGTCGGACGCTGCAATTTCAAAGCGTCAATGAGCGACAAAGTATCGGCCGCCATATCCCGAAGACTGAAATTGGACGCTTCGGGAATTGATCGGCCTATTCCGCGATTGTCAAAGACAATAACCTCATGGCGCTTTGCCAGCTCGGCCAGGAATTTGGCGTTCCACTCGGATAAGGTTGCCCGGAATCCAGTGACGAGCAGTATCGGACTGCCACGGCCAAACCGATAATAACCAATCGGACCGCGGGATGTCGGCGCGACCCGTTCGTGCGCACCGGCGTAAATCGGCGATGCCGCGGACGGCGTGACGCAGCCGGACGGACTCGGCTGGTCCGAGGCAAAAGCCGCCGCGGGATAGGCCGCACACAGACCGATGCCCCAAGAGATCAGACCCGCGAGTAACAGGGCGACTTTGCTAAGGTCAGGTTTCGCGCTCACGGCAAATACATGCCGTACTCGAGCCAATAGGCAAGTATCGACGTTATCCCGATAAGGGCTGGCCCGATATAGCCCGGTCGCATCGAGTCCTCCTTGCCGCGCTCGGCCCACATCATAAGCAGAATCCCTGCTCTCGAAGAACTGGAAAAAGATGACCGTGAAGGCGACCAATGCCGGGAAGCGCTCCCAGGCAGCGAATGGCTCTGGTCGCCTGCGATTTGCAAAGCGGCCCATTTATGGGAATCATGATGTCGTGCAACTCAGAATTCTGCTCATCGACAGTGACGAGGCCCGCGCCCAGGCGCTGCGGGAAAAGCTGCTCGAATCGGGTTTCGCCGAAGTGCTGCAGGCCCACGAAGGCGCCAATCTTGTCGAGGCGGTCGAGAGCACCAAGCCGGATCTGGTAATCATCGACATGGCCCTGCCCGACCGCGACGCGCTTGAGGACGTGCGCGCGGTTTCCGCCGTCAAGCCGGTGGTGATGTTCGCCGACAGCGACGATATCGGTTTCGTCGAGGAAGCAATCGCTGCCGGCGTCTGCTCCTACAACCTTTCCGGCGTCGCGCTTCAGGACGTGAAGCCGATCATGGCCTCGGCGATCGCGCTGTTCCGCCGCTACCGGCAAGTGGAAACGGAGCTTTCGGCCGCCAAGACGCTGCTGGGGGAACGCCGGGCAATCGAGCGCGCCAAGGCGATCTTGATGAAACACCGCAAGATGACCGAGCCCGAGGCCTATCGCTGGCTGCAGAAGAAGGCAATGGACGAAAATCGCAAGTTGGCGCAGGTCGTGGCGCAATTCGTCCGCGAGCACGATACCGGCCCGGCGCCGCAGGCGGAGAAAAAGCACTCATGAGCGAGATCATCCCGCTGTCTGCCGCGCGCAAGTTCGCAGCGCCGAAAATGCGGATCGGGCTGCTTCATCTCACCGATAGCGCTCCGGTGATCGCGGCGCATGAGTTCGGTTTCTTCGCGGAAGAAGGCGTCGAAACGGAGCTCTCCATCGAGCCCTCCTGGGCCAATATCGCCGACAAGCTCGCCTTCGGCTTCCTCGACGCAGCTGTGATCGTGCCGCCGCTCGCCTTCGCCATTCAGCTCGGCCTGCGCGGCGGGATGCAGCCGCTCATCATTCCCGCTTCGATCAGCATCGGCGGCAATACGGTCACGCTCAACAACGCATTGGCGCTCGAAGTCCGGAGCCGCGCCGCGCGCGAAGGCCTTTCGACGGTCGGGGCTTTGGCGGAAGCGCTGCGGGCGCGCAGAACGACGCTCGGCGTCGTCCACGCTTATTCGACGCATAATCTGTATCTGCGCTATTGGCTCGCCACGGCGGGGATCGAAGCCGACCGAGATGTGAAGCTCATCGTCGTGCCGCCGGCCCGCGCGGTGGAAGCGCTGACGAGCGGCCAGATCTCCGGCTTCTGCGCCGGCGCACCCTGGGGCGAGGTGGCGCGCCGCGCCGCCGCCGGCCGCACCATTGCGACTTCTCACGACGTATGGGCGCATGCGCCGGAGAAGGCTTTTGCCGTGCGCGCCCGCTGGGCGGACGAAAATCCCGAAGCGCTCGCCGCGGCGCTACGGGCTCTCCTGCGGGCGGCGCAATTCTGCGACGTGGCCGACAACGCCTCATATACAGCGGCGCTGCTCTCGCGCCGCAGATATCTCGATCTCGACAGCCACGCGATTTTGGCCTCGCTCCCGGGCGGCACGATGGGCGATGGCGGCTGCATTTTCTTTCGCGAAGCGGCGACCTTCCCCTGGCGCTCCCACGGGCTATGGTTCCTCAACGAGATGCGCCGCTGGGGCCTCGTCGATCCAGCGACCGATCTGCGCGACCTCGTCGAACGTGTCTATCGACCCGAGCTTTACCGCGCAGCCGCGCAAGCGCTAGGCGTCCCGGCCCCGGCGATGGACTGGAAAACCGAGGGCGGCCACGACGCTGGCTGGGTGCTCGACGCCCAGCCAGAAACGATAACCATGCCTGCCGATCGCTTCTGCGATGGCCGCATTTTCGTCCCCGACGATGTCGCACCGATCGACGCGGCGGCGGCGAAGAGTGCGCTGCACAAACTTTAAGCCCTGCTGTCCAGCATGCGGGCGTTTTGCCCGGCAGCGAACCGAATTTCGCGCGCGGGTTTTGGGCGCCCGGCTCTGCAAAGGCATTGGCATATCTCTTGCGACCTTGCCGACATCGGCCGGGTTTTTGCCGCCGATCGCGACCTGTCTAACGGCGGACGGTTCCGTATCAGCAACGTTTCTCGCGGGCTAATGGCGGTTCGCAATCCGGAAAAATTCCGGCAGCGCTGAGCGCTGATAACGCGAGCCGTATTCATGAAATGCTTTTCTTCGCGGACGATGTCCGTCGGTCGAGCCTGCATCCACGCCTGCACCCTTCTTTTAGCAATGGCGGCTGCGCGCGGGGCATACGCCGGAAGCGTGCTTCAGCCCGGCGCGACAATCGGACTCCCGGCCGGTGCGCCCTTACGCGAAGGCGTCTATTTCGTCGACACGTCATCTTATGGGCAGCGTACTGACACCATCAGCGGACAAGGCATAAACCTGCCGTCGCTTGTCTGGGCTACGCCACTCTATTTCGACGACACGCGGCTGCAATTCATCGTGCTGCAGCCAAGCGTCTACACGACAAATACCAATCATGATCTGCTTTTCCTCAACAGCACGCTCCTCGCTGGGCAGCTCGCGCATTCCTTCAATAACGGATTCGCGGCAAGCTACATGGCCGGGGTCCGTGCCGGGATGGGTGCACCCCAAGCCTATCAATTGGCCTCGTTCGAGCAAAGACTCGCCGTCAGCTACACGGCAGCGGGTTGGGATTTGACCACCAATCTCATCAACGGCGATTTCGGCAGCAACCCGCGCTATCCCGATTGGCTCAATCTCGATCTCACCGCGACCAAGACACTCGGCAACGTCGAGTTTGGCGGGGTCGCATTCGGCTCCACTGATTTGAACGCGCCGCTGCCGACCTATAGGCGCCAGCGACAATTCGCCGTTGGCGGCCTTATCGGCTGCAAGCTGGATCGAATGAAAATCCAGGCGATCGTGACGCGCGATGTCGCCGAACATGGCTACACGGGCTACGACACGCGAGGTTGGATCAGATTAATTCTGCCGCTCTATCTCGGCCCGCAAGTGGCGGATGCTCCACTGCTTCCCACACGCAATTGATTTTCAACGGTCCCGCGCCACCGCGAACGCGCACGGCCCTCGATATCGACAGGAGATTGGCAGGATGAAAACGAACAAGGTGGAGCAGCTCATCATCGCGACCGTGGGCTTCTTCTGGTGCTTTCTGATGTGGTTTTCGACAGCAGCTTTCAGTCCAAGCATCGCCGCGCATTATCACTTGAGCATCAAGGCGCTGGGCCTGCTGGCGAGTTCGGCAATCTGGATGGCGCCGCTCGGCCGCATCCTCGCCGGCTGGGCGGCGGACCGCTTCGGCGCGCCGCGCACCTTCGCCGTCATCCTCGCCGTTTGCGGCCTCGTCTCGATCGCTTCGGCTTTTACCGAGAATTACACGCTTCTTTTCGCCGAACGGGTGGTCGTCGCCATCGCGGGCGTGTCCTTTGTTGTGGGCATCCAGCATGTCGCGCAATGGTTCAACGCCAGTGAGATCGGCACCGCCGAGGGTCTTTATGCGGGCACCGGAAATGTCGGCGCCGGCATGGGCGCACTCGTCTTGCCGCGCCTTTTCGGGACCAATTATCATGCGGCCTTCCTCTGGCTGGGAATTATCGCTCTCTTCATAGGCGCCTGGTATCTCCTGCGCGGCCGCGCCGCCAAGAGCAATGAACTCCGCGACACCGCCCGCACCCGCAGCGATATGCGCAGCACGATCTTCGTCTGGAGCCGCTATATCGCTGTAGCGCTGATGCTCGCCTATGCGATGTCCTTCGGCCTCGAAATCGCGATGAATGCCTGGCTGCCGGGTTATTTCACCCACGGCTTCCATGATGCGATCCTCGCGCTCGGATTCAAAAATGTGGCGGGTCTGCAGATCGCCGCCGGGACCTTCGCCGCGGTCGAATCCTTCTGCGCATCTTTGTTCCGGCCATTCGCGGGCTTCATGTCCGATCTCTTCCAGCGCAAGGGCTGGACACCGCTGCCTTTCATCGCCAAATCGCTGCCCTACGCGCCACGTCTGCACTGGCTCGGTATCGCGCTGATCCTCATCGTTTTCGCGATGGGCGGGCTGACCTTCGCGGGCCTCACCGGATCGTTGCATCTTTCGGTCATCACGCTGGTCGCGCTCGGTATCTTCATCTCGTTCGGCACCGGCGGCACATTCGCGCTGGTGCCCTTGCTGTTCCCGGACCGGCCCGGCGCGGCCGCGGGTTTCATCGGCGGGGTATCGACCGTAGGTGGCATCGTCTATCCGCTGATCTTCGCGGCGGGCCCGAATATCCACATGGGCTACCTCTATGTCGCCCTCTACATCTTCGTGCCGATCATCCTCTTCTACTTCTGGGCGGCGCGCTACGAGCGCCACCCCGAGGAGCACGGCATCTTCACCAGCGCCCTTGCCGTCGAAAAGGCCTGAACCCTTCAAACACACGAGGTCGCCATGCATATGCCTGCGCAAGCAACACAGGAAGCTTATGAGCCCTGGTACAAATACGGGGTCGCCTTCCTCACGCTCGAAATGATCATCGCCATCACCGTAAGCGCCTATTCGCTGTTCATGACCTTCCACGGCCTCGGCGGTTTTCCCGGCAAACATTGATCAAGGAGGTGATACAGATGACGCCTGCACAGATCAGTCTCGTCCAGACGAGCTTCGAAAAAATCGTCGCGATGATCGAAGCCGCTTATTCTCCCTCCGAAGCCTGACGGACCGAAAATGTTTCAAGACGAAAAATCCCAGCCGGCCCCCGCGAGCCCAAGCGAACGGCTCGTCATCATCGGCAACGGCATGGCGCCGGGCCGGATGCTGGAGCATCTGCTTCAGCAAGCGCCGGACCGCTATCAGATCACGATCTTCAACGCCGAGCCGCGCGTCAACTACGACCGCATCATGCTTTCGCCCGTCCTCTCGGGCGAAAAAGACTACGAGCAGATCGTCATCCACGGCGACGGCTGGTACATCAAGAACAATGTCACCCTTTATAAGGGTCACAAGATCGTCGCGATCGATCGCGCGGCGAAGACGGTCGCGTCCGACCACGGCGTCACCGAAAGTTATGACAAACTTGTCATCGCGACGGGATCGACTCCGATCATCCTGCCAGTTCCGGGCAATGATCTCGCCGGCGTCCTGACCTTCCGCGACCTCGACGACGTGAACGCCATGTTGCTCGCGGCACAATCGCGTTCGAAGGCCGTCGTCATCGGCGGTGGCCTGCTTGGCCTCGAAGCCGCTGCAGGGCTCAAATCGCACGGGATGGATGTGACGGTGCTGCATCTGATGCCGACACTGATGGAGCGCCAGCTCGATCCGGCAGCAGGCTATCTGCTGCAGCAAGCGGTCGAGGCGCGCGGCATCAAGGTTCTCACCAAAGCCAACACCAAGGCGATCCTCGGCGCCGGCAAGGTCGAGGCGCTCGAACTGGCCGACGGCACGCTCATTCCCGCGACGCTTGTCGTCATGGCGGCGGGCATCCGCCCGAATGCGGCTCTGGCGAAGCGCGCCGGCCTTGAGGTCAATCGCGGCATTCTCGTCAATGCGCAGATGCAGACCTCCGACCCCAATATTTTCGCGCTCGGCGAATGTGTCGAGGTCGGCGGTCACACCTATGGCCTTGTCGCGCCGCTCTACGAAATGGCGCGCGTGCTGGCAGCGCGGCTCGCGGGCCGCGAGGCGCCGGGGTTCAGCCACAATGAAACGCCGACCAAGCTGAAAGTAACCGGCATCGATCTGTTCTCGGTCGGCGATTTCGCCGATGGCGAAGATCGTCAGGAGATCGTACTGCGCCACGCCTCGGCCGGCATCTACAAGCGCCTTGTGATCAAAGAAAACCGGATCATCGGCACGGTCCTCTTCGGCGAGACGGGCGACGGCGCCTGGTTCAATGATCTGAAGAAGAAGAGCGTCGATATTTCCGATATGCGCGAAACGCTCATCTTCGGCCAAGCCTATCAGGGAGGTGCGCCGCTGGACCCTACGGCGGCCGTTGCAGCCTTACCGGATGACGCAGAGATCTGCGGCTGCAACGGCGTGTGCAAGAGCAAGATCACCGCCGCCATTGTCGAAAAGGGCCTGACCTCGCTCGACGACGTGCGTGCCCATACCAAGGCCTCCGCCTCCTGCGGCTCCTGCACCGGACTCGTCGAACAATTGCTGAAGCTCAGCCTCGGCAAATCTTATAACCCCACCGCCGTTCAGCCGATGTGCGGCTGCACCGAGCTCGGCCATGACGATGTACGCCGGCTGATCCGCGCCAAAAGCCTCAAGACCATCCCGGCATTGATGCAGGAACTCGAATGGAAGACCTCCTGCGGCTGCGCCAAATGCCGGCCGGCGCTCAATTACTATCTCGTCTGCGAATGGCCGGGCGAATATGCCGACGATTATCAATCGCGCTTCATCAACGAGCGCGCCCATGCCAACATCCAGAAGGATGGCACCTATTCTGTTGTCCCGCGCATGTGGGGCGGCGTGACGAGCGCAGCGGAATTGCGCGCCATCGCCGATGTCGTCGACAAATTCGCCATCCCGACCGTGAAAGTCACCGGCGGCCAGCGCATCGATATGCTCGGCGTCAAGAAAGAGGATTTGCCTGCTGTCTGGGCTGATCTCGGCAAAGCGGGATTCGTCTCCGGCCACGCTTATGCAAAGGGCATCCGCACGGTGAAGACCTGCGTCGGCTCGGACTGGTGTCGCTTCGGCACGCAGGATTCGACCGGGCTCGGCATCCGCATCGAGAAATTCATGTGGGGCTCGTGGACGCCCGCGAAAGTGAAGATGGCCGTCTCCGGCTGCCCGCGCAATTGCGCCGAATCGACCTGCAAGGATGTCGGCGTCATCTGCGTCGATTCAGGTTACGAGATTCATTTCGCCGGCGCCGCCGGGCTCGACATCAAGGGCACCGAAGTTCTCGGCCTCGTCAGGACCGAGGACGAGGCGCTCGAAGCCATCGTCGCGTTGGTGCAGATGTATCGTGAGCAGGCGCGCTATCTCGAGCGCATCTACAAATGGGCGAAGCGCGTCGGCGTAGCGGAGATACGCCGCCAGATTCTCGAAGATGCGGGAAAGCGCAAGACCTATTTCGACCGCTTCGTCTTCTCGCAGAAATTCGCGCAGGTCGATCCCTGGTCGGAGCGCGTCTCGCGCAAGCACAAGCACGAATTCAAGCCTATGGCCGTCCTCGATTTCGTAGCGGCGGAGTAATGATCATGGATTGGATCGAAATCGGCTCTATCACCGACATCCCGCACCGCGGCGCACGCTGCATCGAGACACCGCAGGGCCGGCTCGCCGTCTTTCGCACGATGGACGACCAATTCTTTGCGATGGAAGACCGCTGCCCCCACAAGGGCGGCCCGTTGAGTCAGGGCATCGTGCACGGCACTGCCGTCACCTGCCCGCTGCACAATTGGGTCATTTCGCTCGAGACCGGCGCGGCGCTCGGCGCTGACGAAGGCAGCGTGCGGACAATTCCGCTCCGGCGCGAGGGCGAAAGACTGTTCCTCGCGCTGGAGAAGGCCTTGCGGCGGGCCGGCTAGATGGACGCCCCGGCAACCAGAACCACCTGCCCCTATTGCGGCGTCGGCTGCGGCGTACTCGTGGCGCGGAACACCGATGGCGCGTTCACCGTGCGCGGCGACGCCGAGCATCCGGCGAATTTCGGCCGGCTCTGCTCCAAGGGCTCGGCGCTCGGCGAAACAATCGATCTCGAAGACAGGCTCCTCGCGCCGCAGATCAATGGCCGCCGGGCGAGCATGGGACGAGGCGCTCGACCTTGTCGCGACGACCTTTTCACAGACAATCGCCGAGCACGGGCCGGACTCCGTCGCCTTCTACGTCTCCGGCCAATTGCTGACCGAGGATTATTATGTCGCCAACAAGCTGATGAAAGGCTTTATCGGCTCGGCCAATATCGACACCAATTCCCGCCTCTGCATGGCTTCCTCAGTGGCGGGGCACCGCCGGGCTTTCGGCGCTGACACTGTTCCGGGAAACTATGAAGACCTCGAACTCGCGGACTTGATCGTCCTCGTCGGCTCGAATCTCGCGTGGTGTCATCCCGTGCTCTATCAGCGGATCGCGGCGGCGAAACAGAAGCGGCCGCAGATGCGCATCGTGCTCATCGATCCGCGCCGGACGATGACAGCCGATATTGCGGATATGCATCTCGCGGTGCGGCCCGATGGCGATGTCGCATTGTTCACCGGCCTGCTCGCGTGGCTCGCCGATGATGATGCGCTCGACCGGACCTTCATCGCCGCACATACGAACGGCTTTGACGACGCTCTTGCCGCCGCAAAGGCCCTATCGCTCGACGAGATTGCGGACCAAACCGGTGTTCCGGCCGATGAGTTGCGCGCCTTCTATGCGCTCTTCGCGCGCACCGAAAAGGTCGTGACGGTCTTCAGCCAGGGCGTCAACCAATCCTCGGCTGGAACCGACAAGGTCAACGCGATCATCAATTGTCATCTCGCCACCGGGCGGATCGGCCGGCCCGGCATGGGACCCTTTTCCGTCACCGGCCAGCCCAATGCGATGGGCGGGCGCGAGGTGGGCGGCCTCGCCAATATGCTCGCCGCGCATATGGAGATCGAAAACCCAGGGCATCGCGATCGCGTGCGGCGTTTTTGGGATGCGCCGCGCATCGCTTCAGAAGCCGGCCTCAAGGCGGTCGAAATGTTTCGTGCTGTGGCCGATGGGCGCATCAAGGCGATCTGGATCATGGGCACCAATCCCGTCGTCTCAATGCCCGAGGCCGACCTTGTCGAAGCGGCGCTGAAAACCTGCCCCTTCGTCGTCGTCTCGGATGTCGTCGCGGAGACGGACACGCTGCGGCACGCGCATGTGAAGCTGCCGGCCGCAGCCTGGGGCGAAAAAGACGGAACCGTCACCAATTCCGAGCGGCGGATCTCGCGCCAGCGGCCTTTTCTTCCACTGCCGGGCGAGGCGCGGGCCGATTGGGACATCGTCTGCGATGTCGCGCGGCGCTCGGGTTTCGGCGATGCCTTTTCCTATGGCTCGCCAGCCGAGATATTCGCTGAACATGCGGCGCTCTCAACCTTCGAGAACGAGGGCACACGCGATTTCGATATCGGCGCTTATGCCGGGCTTGATATTGCTGGATTCGATGGGCTGGCGCCCTTTCAATGGCCCGCCCCGTCGGGTCAAGAACAACGAAGTCGGTTCTTCGCCGACGGGCACTTTTATACCGCGGATCGCAAGGCGCGCTTCGTCGCGACCCCGCCGAAACCCGAGACGCGCACGAGCGAGGCTTATCCTTTTGTCCTCAACACCGGCCGCGTGCGCGACCATTGGCATACGATGACGCGCACAGGCAAAAGCCCGCGGCTGTCGCAGCATCTCGCCGAGCCCTTCGCGGAAATCCATCCGAGAGACGCGCGTCGGCTCGGCATCTCCGATGCTGACATCGCTTGTCTTTCCATCGGCGCGGGGGCTGTCCTCGTGCGGGCTTTTATCACGCCCACACAGGCACGCGGCAGCGTTTTCGTACCGATGCATTGGAACAACCAATTCGCCAGCGCTGCGCGGATCAATTCTGTCGTGCCATCCACGATCGATGCCGTCTCGGGCCAGCCGGCTTTCAAGCACGCTCCGGTGCAGATCTCGCGTTTCGAGGCCGCGCTTTATGGTTTCGCTGTACTGCGCGAAAAGCCCGCGGCGCACGATGCCGGTTATTGGGCTCTGGCCAAATGCCGCGATGGCTGGCGTGTCGAATTCGCTTTTGCCAGCGCCGGGCGCGATTGGCGCGCCTTTGCCGCCGAGCTGTTCGGATGCTCTCTCGATGCAGACATTCTGCTCTACCAGGACGCGACAACTGGCCAAAAGCGCTTTGCTTTCTTCGCGGATGACCGGCTCGCCGGCGCCTTGTTTCTCGGCGCCGAGCCCGTTCGGGTCTCGCGCGATTGGGCCGTTGATCAATTGCAGGCCGATTTTACGGAGCTGCACAGCCGCCTTGCGATCATCGCCGGGCGGCCGGCCGCCGGCGGTGCAGATCGCGGCGCAACCGTCTGTTCCTGCTTCAGTGTCGGTGTCAATCAGATCATCGCCGCGATCGCGGGGGGGTGCACCAGCGTCGAGGCGGTCGGGCAGGCGACGCAGGCCGGGACTAATTGCGGCTCCTGCCGCGCGGAGATCAGAAAAATCATGGACGCGAGTTGCAGTGCCGCGACCGTTCATTCACTTGGCGGGGAACCGCAGCAAGCGAGCGTCCTACCGAGTGCCGCACCAGCGATATAAGGCACCGGGCTTCGACGACAGCCTCCAGCGCGCCGGGCTTGCGCAGCGCACCCCCCTCCCCCGTAGCAGACCCATAGAGAGGCCGCCCCAGACCGCAGAAATGGAACAATTTTCTCTGGCGAAGCTGTATATAAAAATATATAGTTTATTTTTAACAGCGGCTCTGGGCCGGCCGCCTTCAACCGTCGTCAGGGGGCGTCGATGGAACGGTATGCGAAAATCCAGAAAAATCATCTCTGTTTTGGACGTGGGCAGGAGCGGCTTCTTGCTGCTTTTGCGCTGGCATCGGGCCTAACCGCCGCGCCGGCGTGTGCCGCCGACCTTTCGATGCCATCGATGGCGGGACCGACCAGCATAGACATGGACATGTCCGGACACGACATGAGCGCGATGGACCATGCAGCCATCCCGGCCGGCGTCTATGGCGCCGGCATGGTTGGCGCCGGGCATTTCATGTTCTCCTATACGCCGATGTACATGCACATGGAGGATAATTACATCGGTAACTCGGTCGTCTCACCGAACACGATCGCGACCACGGTCCGCCTGCCCGAACCGATGAAGATGGGCATGATGACCTTCGACACCTATCGCATCGTACCGACCAGCATGGACGTGCAGATGCACATGTTCCATGCGATGTATGGCATCACCGATTGGCTGAACGTCATGGTCATGGGCGCCTATGACATCAAAAGCATGACGATGCTCACCTATAAGGGCGCGATGGGCACGACAGTCCTCGGCGCGACGACGAACAGCAGCAGCGGCTTCGGCGACACGTCGGTCGTGAGTCTCTGGCGCGTCTACCAAGACCCTATCAACCATGTACACATCAATATCGGCCTTAGCCTGCCGACCGGCAGCACAACCGAGACGATGACGATGCTCAGCCCCATGGACAAGACAATGACCATGCGGGCGAACTACGGCATGCAGCTCGGTACCGGCACGGTGGATCTGCTTCCGGGCGTCACCTACCTCGGGCATATCGCGCAATGGTCGTGGGGGGCAATCTATCGCGGGCGGCTCGCGCTGGGCGACAATACTGAAGGCTATCAGTACGGATACCGTCAAGAAATTTCCGGCTGGGGCGGCTATCGTTGGATTCCGGGCGTAACGACCACGTTCCGAGTCGAAGGCGACATCGCCGATCGAATTCGCGGCTATGACCCTCAAATCATCGGGCTGATGCAGGGCTCGAACCCCTATTTCTATGGCGGCCAGCGCATCAACCTGCTTGGCGGCCTCGAAGTCCTGGGTGCGCCTTTTGGTCTGCCGCATGTCAGCCTGGCGATCGAAGGCGGTGCGCCGGTTTACCAGAAATCTTAACGGGCCACAGCTCGGCGAAGCCTGGCAGCTTACGGGCGCTCTTCACGTCGGCTTTTGAGCGGGGGTCGCATCATGCCCGCCCGTTCAACGCTTAGCCGTCGCGCCCTTGTCGGCGGCCTCGCGGCGACGCCGCTGCTGGCGCTCGCGCGCGCCGCGGACGCCAAGCCCGCGGCCAACCTGACGATCTATACAGCACCGACAACGGCCTCGATCCTGCTCGCCCGGCTTGTCGACTCGGGTGCACTCGGCACGGCCCTGCCTGGCGCGAGCTTTGAGCTGTGGCACGATCCGGATGAATTGCGCGCCGCGGTCGTGTCCAAGCGCGCGCTGCTGTTCACGACGCCGACGCCGGTGCCGGCCAATCTCTTTAATCGCGGCCTGCCGGTGAAACTGCTCGCCATACTTGGTACGGGCCATCTCACCATCGTCACCAGCGACCCAAAGATCAAGACGCTCGCCGATCTTGCCGGCAAGCCGGTCCTCGGATTCTTTCGCCATGACATGCCGGATCTCATCTTTCGCGCCGCCGCCAGGATGGAGGGGCTCGATCCCGACAAGGATTTCAAACTGAGTTATGTCGGCATGCCGATGGAAGCAGCGCAGATGCTCGCCGCGGGCCGTGTCGAAACTGCCGTCCTCTCCGAGCCGCCGGCAACCGGCGCGATCATGATGGCCATGCATCAGGGACGCAGAACTCTATCGCGCCATCAACCTTCAGGATATCTGGATCAAGCACACTGGCCACCCCATCCCCATGATCGGCCTCGGCATGCATGAGCAATTGCTGAAAGAGACGCCGGAAATCCTGCCGCTCTTGCGCACCGGATTGCCGCAGGCCAAAGATTGGGTTTTCGCCAACCCGCAGGCGGCTGGCGAACTTGCGGAGAAAGTTATGGGGCTCCACGCGCCAGTCGTCGCCGCCTCGATCGCCCATTCGGCCATTGAGGTGAAATCCGCCAAGGCGGCGCGGCCAGAGCTTGAGGCATTCTACAAAACCCTGATCGCGCTCTCGCCCAAGGCGCTCGATGGGCGCGTGCCGGACGCAAGCTTCTATCTCGATCTATGACGACCCGTCGATGACGCGAGACGGGGCGAGGCGCGGCGCGGGCAACTTTCTCTTAGTGGGCCTCGGCGTCCTGGCGCTCGTCGGGCTCTGGCAATTGGGCTTCACGCTTGGCGGGCCTTTCGTCCTGCCAGCGCCGACCGAAACCTTCGCCACGGCCCTGTCACTCATCGGCGATGGCTCGGTGTGGCAGCCTGCGCTGGCGACGACCGGCCATGTTCTTGCCGGCTATGCCGTCGGGGCGGCCGTCGGCGTTGCCCTTGGCCTCATCGGCGGCAGCGTGGATGCGCTTGGCACGGCGCTCCAGGTGATTTCCACCATCATCCTTGGCATTCCGCCGATCATCTGGATCGTGCTCGCCCTGTTCTGGTTCGGGCCGCACGGGATCGTCCCCACCTTCACCGTGGCGATCGGCATCGCGCCGTTCGTCTTCGCCGCGGCGCTGATGGGTATGCGCACGACGCATCCCGAGCTCGAGGAACTCGCTGACGCCTTCCACGCGCCCCTGAAACAGAGGTTTCTCGAAATTCGCCTGCCGCAGCTTTCCGTCGCTCTCGCGCCGGCACTGACCAGCGCTTTGGGATTTGCCTGGAAAATGGCGCTGATGGCCGAGGTGCTCGATGCCGGCAGCGGCCTCGGCGGCCGCGTCGCTCTGGCACGCGCCAATCTTGATCTGCCGGAGACCATGGCCTGGGTTGTCATCGCGTTGGCGCTGTTGCTGCTTACGGATTTTCTGCTGGCGAAGCTCGGCCGCTTGCTGCAGGCGGCGACATAATGCGGGCCTCGCTCGAAAACGCGGCCGTGCGCCTCGACGGCGTATTGATCTTCACCGGGATCGATCTCGATATTTCGGGCCCCGGCGTTACTGCGATCATGGGGCCTTCAGGCGTCGGCAAGACGACTTTGCTGCGCGCCATCGCCGGGTTCGTCCCGCTGAGTGGGGGGCAAAGACGCTGCGAAGCCAAAATCGCACCGGTTTTTCAGGAGCCGCGCTTGCTGCCCTGGCAGAGCGCGCTGGACAATGCCGGCTTCGGCCTGCGTGCCGCGGGCCTTTCGCGCGCCGCGGCACGGGCTGAAGCGGAGAGAATACTCGACCGCCTCGGACTGTCCGCTGCCGATCGAACCAAGTACCCCGGCGCCCTTTCCGGCGGGATGCGCCAGCGCGTGGCACTCGCTCGGGCGCTGGCGATGGCGCCAGATCTGCTGCTGCTCGACGAACCGTTCAGCAACCTCGATGCGCCGCTGCGCGATGACTTGTGCGGTCTTTTGCTGAAGATCGTCGTTGGACAGCAAATTGCGGCGATCGTCGTGACGCATGATCCGATCGAGGCGGCGCTGGTTGCCGACCGGCTTATCGTGCTCGGCGGCCAACCGGCGCAAAAGCGGGCCGACATCACTCTTTCGCCGCGACCGCAGAATATAGCCGACGCCTATACCGCCGCAGCGGATTTCATGCGCCAACCCGAGATCGCGGCCGCCTTTGCGCCCGTTTAACTATCGGCGTACTCCGATGCAGTTCTACGGCTGGCGAGAATTTAAGTGCATTCCTTCGAAAGGAGCCGCCGTAATGACAGCGGTTTTTTGAGGAAGTTCTGCATGATCTCGGCATTGCCGGGGATTCGTCATCCCCGGCACGCGACGACGCGTTGCCAGCGCGATTTCTGCAATCGCGCACGTGGTGAGGCTGATTAGAGTTGCCGACCGCCCGCCAGCCGCATGCGTTTACGACACTGCGTGCCGAGTACGAATTCACCTAACGGCCTGGACCTCAACTTCTCGATGAGTGGCGTCCCATCGGCCTGCGAAATCTTCTGATATGCGCTGGATTAGTCGCCCACAGCGATCATCACGTCGGATGCCTTGATGAGCGCGTGTACCGTCTCGCCTTTCTTCAAGCCGAGATCGGCGACGGCCTCATTGGTGATAGAGGCGGTTAATATTGTGCCCCCGGCGATCTCGACACGCACATGTGCGGTCGTCGCCCCTTCCTTGATCTCGATCACCTTGCCGGGAATGAAATTGCGTCCGGAAATCTTCATCACATCGCTCCCATGGCGCCCTTCGTGGAAAAGGTGCCTGGCTTTTCTCGGCGAGAACGGCGGCGCCGATACAAACAATACTTCTCTTCGCGGTGTTTGCGAAGACCTATTCTGCACTCCTCGCCGGAGGACGCCACGCGCTGACGAGAGAATTATTCCAACGGAGATTCAGGCGGGACTGCGGAGCAGTCGGGCGGGATCGGCCGCAGCCGCACCACGACATCGACTTTTGCGATTTCATAGCCCTCCGGTGGCGTGACATGCTCAGCCAGACGAACGGCATCGAATGGAATGTCCGAAATCCTCCCTGTATCTTCAAAATAGAAATGGCTGTGGTTCGACGTATTGGTATCGAACACCATACGCCCGGAGTCGATCGGAAGTCCGCGCACAAGACCGACTTCCGCGAAAAGATTGAGAACATTATAAACCGTCGCGAGCGACATCGGCATGCGTACCGCCTGCGCTTCCGCCGCCAGGACATCCGCGGTCACGTGCCGGTTGCCGCTCCCGAACAGCAGCTTGATCAAGCCAATTCGTTGGCGCGTGGCGCGCAGGCCGTAGCCGGCCAGAGTCGATTGCATCCGCCGCTCGGATAAAACGGGACGGCTGACGACGTTTTCCAGCGGCAACCCTGCCATCGCAAAATCCTCTCATGTCCCACGCGGCATTGTCGGCATTCCGACAGGGCCATTGCGACTAGAGGCCATTGCGCAAGGCCCGTGCCAGATGCAAGGCCGCAGGGGTGCATAGCCTCGCCGCCTGGCTGGCAAGGCCCTTGCTCGTTGCTCATTGATCGGAGCAAATGTTGAGAGGTGAGATGTTACCGACCACCATTCTCGTGGACGATATGCCGCGCTGCGTCGTGCGGCCGAACGACACCAAGGATCTCAACCGATTTCTCCGCAACGGCCGCGCTTATCTGCTGGCGGAGAATCCCGGCGGTCATATCGCCCACCGCAATGCCGACGAGATCGAAACGACGAAATGGCGCAGCGCGCTGGCTTTGCATCGGGCCTGGGGCGGCGACGAGGAGAATTTCTTCGGCATACCGCTCTAGCGCGGCCTGATTCTGCGCGTCGAGACTAGTTATGCCCGCTTGTGTCATGCGGATTTCCCGCTTGGTTGCGCATCCAGTCCGCAAGCTTGATAAGGGATTCGTAGATCTCCTGCCGGGCCGCGGTATCTTCGACCGTCTCTTCGAGCGCGCCGCGCATGCAAAGCAACCAGGCGTCACGCTCCGCGACGTCGATCGGGAAACGCATATGCCGCTGGCGCAGCCGTGGATGGCCTTTTTCCGGCGTATAGAGTTTCGGGCCGCCGGTCCATTCGGACAAATAACGCTTCAGCACTTCCTTGGTTGGACCAAGATCGCGGCCATGCATGGCTCGAATCCCCTCTGCGTCAGGCAGAATGTCCATACGACGATAGAAGGCTTCAACCAGGCGATCGATAACGTCGGCGCCTCCCAGCCGCTCGAACATCGTCGCGCCGAGCGCTTCGGCCTCACCCATTGGCGGCGCCAGCCACAGGCGAATTCGCAACCGGGATCGTCAATTCTGGCATTCCGGCTCATTCCTCCATATTCGGCAGCAAGATCACCTCGGCGGGAGCGCCGGGGCCCTCTGCCGCGACGAAATCGAAACCATCGACAAGCGACAAGCCATGCCCGCTGTCAACAAGCACAACAGCCTCGCCCGGCAGTTTTGCCAATTCTTCGATCAATTGCGCGACCGTCACAAGCCACTCATGCTGCAGCCGTCAGGGTCTCAGCCTTGAGGCTATCGATCTGGCCCCGAATCAGCCGGAAGACGCCGCGGCCACCCGCCAGCGCTTGATAATGATTCCCGGCCTTGAGACTCAAGAAGTCGAACCATTGCTGCGGTGTGTGCTCGGCCGGCCGTTCGCCAATCTCGGAGACGGAGCCGTTTGGCATGAACCGGACATGGATGATGACTTTATCCGCTTCCATCTTTTCCTCCGCCGTCAGAAGCCGGAGCCGAAGCCCAGCAATTCTACCTTAATGTTCTCGGTGCCGAGAATTTTGGCCTGGCAGGCGAGCCGGGATTTCGAGCCGACGCCGACAATGGAATCAAGCTTTTCATTTTCCTCGCGCGCAATCCTCGAAAGTCCCTTTCGGCCTTCCTGCACGAAGATATGACACGTGCCGCAAGACGCGTTGCCATCGCATTTGTGGTTGATAGTTTCGTCAGCGGCCAAAATCGCCGCGAGGAGACTGGTCCCCTCTCCGACCTCGATCGACTTCCCGGACGGCATGATCGTTAAAAGCGACATCGAACTTCTCCTCACTTTCCTCGTATGTTGCGTGTTAATAGATTGCCGCGCCTGCGCCCACGTTGATCGACGCATCTTTCATCGTCGCGACAATGAACTCGATCTGGTCATCGGTCAGATGCCCGTGGAACGGCAGAGCCACTGCGCGGTCGGCGATCTTTTCCGTCACCGGCAAATCGCCGCGGCGATAGCCGAGTTCGAAATAGCGGCGTTGCAAGTGTAATGGATTGCAATAGGCTGCCGCCTCGACCTTCTCGACGACGAGATCATCGACGATGGAATCACGACTGGATTTCGAGAATCGTGTCCCGAGATGGACGAGATAGAGGAACCAATTCACCTCTGTCGCTTCCGGCGCCTTGTAAGGATCCTTGATGCCTTCGAAGGACGCGACATGCCTGTAGTAGAAGTGCTCGATCGAGCGCCTGCGTTCGAGAATTTCTTCGAGCCGCGCCAATTGTGCAAGGCCCAACGCCGCCGCGATCTCGCTCATCCCCGCCTGATAGGGCGCGGCGGAGCCGACGACGACCGAAGCGCGCTCCTGGAGCCGATGCGAGCGGTGGCGGCGCAGGGCGACCGCTATGTCGATGTCGTCGGTGACGATCATTCCGCCTTCGCCGGTCGTCAACGGAGACGGCTGCGAAAAATCGAAGATCGACACATCTCCAAATGTACCGACCGGCGCATTCTTGTATTTCGAACCGATCGCTTCGGTCGAATCCTCGATGAGCGGTATGTTGTGTTTCCTCGCGATCGCGCGCAGCTCGTCCCATTGCGCGGGGTGGCCGTTGCTGTTGCTCGCGACGATCGCGCGTGTCCGCTCGGAGATCGCTGCCTCGACCTTCTCCGGTACGATAGTCCCTGACCAATAGTCGATATCGACCAGCGCCGGGAGCGCTCTCGCTAGCGCGATCGCATGGGGTGTCTCGCGAAATGAATAAGAGGGCGCGATCACCTCATGTCCTTCGCCAATTCCCAGAGCCGCTAATGTTACCAAAAGCCCCAGGGTGCCGCTTGGCACTGCCACGGCGTGATTGCGGCCGAGATAATCGGCGAAGGCTGCTTCAAAGGCTTCGACCGTCGGTCCGCTCGAAAGCCGTGGCGATCGCATGACCTGATCGATCGCTTCGAGTTCCGCGAGCGAAATATCGGGATCGGATAGCGGTATGAACGTGCTTTCGGCTGCTCCGTCAGATGCGTCAGCAGAACCGGGAGAGGCTTCACCTGCCATCGAGCCGCTCATGATGTCGCGCTCCGCCGCGCGAGCACAATGCCCGTCGCCCGCGCCGGGTCTGCGGTAATTTGTACGCAGTGATCGGCGCTATCGATGAGATGAATGTCGAATCGCGCGCCGCTGATAAACGGCGCTTCACCGACATCCGATGCATCGCACCGGGTGAAGAAAAGCTTGGGAAAGCGTTGCCGCAGCGCCGGGACATGGGCGTCACCGCCAGCCTCAGCAAGCATCCGCTCGATCTCCGCTAACTCTTCGCTGCTTAAAGCCACGGCTTTTCCTATACGCTCTTCGTCGCCGACACGATGCGCCTACCCGATCGACACGATTTCTTCTTCAAGGCAACCAACGACAAGCTTCTCGCCAAATTCAACGAGATAGATTGGCGTGTTCGATTCCGCGTGAGCGCCGACCTGGACGATCTCGCCCGCTGCGCCGGTGCTTACCAGCAAACTCCCCTCCTCAGTGCCCGGAAACGAGCCGTCGTTGTAAAGATCGACCGCGGCGCGCACGCGCTGGCCCCATTGGTGTTTCGGAAGCCGCGGCTCAAACGGGGTCATTGCGGGACTCCCGGCAGCGGCAGATCTTCGTCCTCAGGACGAAGGGACTCGAGTTCCTTGCGCTTCATGCCGACACGGTTTCCACTGTCGACAAACTCAATTCCATAGATGTAAAACTGCTGCAGGAATGTTCCGATCGAAACGACGTAGCCGATCTCACCTTTCTTCGCGAGAATCTCGCCGATTTCCTTGCCGGCATAAGTCCCGTCATTGCGGATTAGCCGCTTTGACTTCACCTTCTCGCCATAGGAGAAGAACGGCGGCTCGTTGAGTTCGACAACGTCGCTGTCGCGGGAAATATTGCTCATATCGAAAGATCCGTTTCTCGGGCCGTTTCGTCCGTCAGACGCGCCTGCACGATCTCGCGGACCAGAGAATCCTCATCGTCGCGGAGGCCGACGACCTCGGTAACATCCGCGCGGCTCGCGACTTCGTAGCGCACGCGCCAGTCCGGATCGTTCTTCAGAAGATGCAGGGCTTCGGGAGCCAGACGGCGTGCAACCTCCAGGCGGACCACCGCTTCCTCATCGTCCACCATGCGGGTCAGCCACTTCTGCGGTAGACGCGCGGCAACGACACGCCGCACCTCCGTTTCTTCATCATGCACCATTCTCAGGAGAAGGTTGCGATCGACCTTGCGGCAAATAACCAGACGCACGTAATAGTCCGGATCGTCCATCATCGCGACGAGATCCCCATCTTCGAGAAGGGTCACGACACGGATACGAACCTCGCGATGCGTGTCGTGGCGTAGCTTCATAATCAACCGCGCCGGCAGACGCCGCGCGGCATTCCAGCGAACGGCCTCATCTGGATCATCAAGAAGGGGCGGTAGGAGAAACACGGTCGCGTGTTTGGCTGCGATCGCGCGAACCTCGAAATGCTCATGCTTTACATAATTGTCGCCCAGCGCCGGATTCCAGTTGAAGAAGCGATCGATGCGGCGGGCGTAGCGGTCGTTCACGCAAGCGTGCCCAGGCCTGCACAAGCCGCGCTCCTTCAAGTCCAGATGCGAGCAGGATTCGCAATCGACCGCCTTCCCGCGCCAATCGACGGCCTCTGTTATGTCATGGCTCATCTGGCCATGCTCCACGCCAATAAGAATATCCTTCAATACTTTGGCGCCGATCCGGTCGGCAGGATCGAGCTCCAGCAGCTTGTCGACCGCATCCTCACCTTCCTTAAGATTACCGATGCGCATTTGCAGATAGGCGTAGCCCTTAAGCGTGAAGAGAAAGAATCGCGGCATCGTCTCCTCAAAGCGATCGAAGATCGCATCGCGCGGCGAGACATCCCGCCAGGCGGCAGGCAGATTCAACTCGCGCTGCGCCTTGGCGAGACATTGGCGTGCGATGTCGAGCGTCTCATGCAAGCGCCCTTTGTAGAAATAAAAGCGATAGAGGCCGATCAGAACCGCCGCGTGGCCGGGCGCCAAAGCCTCCGCCTGGCGTAGATGACTCTCCGCAACTTCGTCGTGATGATAGGAAAGGCTGGCGGCGATCAGATGCTCCTCCGCCGCGGACGAAAGTCCGCCGCCGAGGAGCGCATTCGCCAGCAGCGCGTCTTCCGGCGTTATCTTTTCGGGCGCGCGCTGCCGTGCCGATTCGATCATCACCTGTTTTCCCCGCTGTTAGACGGGCTCTGCCTTAGTTTTTTGAGCACGTGTTTGTTCCCGGCGCCTGACGGAAGACAAGACCGGTCTGCGATGGCGAATCCACAAAATCGATCGTCACGCCGTGCAGCAGAATTCGGCTCTCCGCCGTCATGAAGAGCTTGATGTCCTTGTATTGAGTGATGGACTCGGCTGAAGCTGGCTCAGCGGTCACGCTGATGTCGGATGACAGGCCAGAGCAGCCTCCTGGCGCGACAGCGAGCCGGAACCCGGACCCTGGGACGCCATCGACGCGCAACATCAGCCGAATGAACTTTTCCGCCGCGGCAGTGATTTCGAAGGACATGGGGCGCCTCACACTGCAGCTTGGTAACGCGGATAGGACTTATCGATAATGCAAGTATTATCGACGGGGCACACTTCCGCACATTGGGGCTTATCAAAATGGCCGATACATTCGGTGCATTTCTTCGGATTGATCACGAAAGTCCCATTCTTTTCATAGATCGCGACGTTGGGACATTCGGCCTCGCAAGCCGAACAACTGGTGCATTGCGAAGCGACGATTTTCAAAGCCATAATGCTTCCCCTGATCAGATGTGCCGTGTCTTACTGTGCCGCGATCAACGCGCCTTGACGGATTTCCGCATCGCCGCGCTCATGATGTTCGATCTCGCCAGCGTTGACCTTTTCGAGATAGGTCTTGAACCAGGCGATCGCGGATTTCTCGATGAACTCGTGCGCGAACTGATCGACAGGCTCGATACCCGCCGCCAAAAGGTCGTTCTTGGGGCAGCCGCCAATCTTCGCGACGAAAACGGCGTGGCAATCGTTGATTGCGCGGATCACGGTTTCGAGGCTCTCCTCGTCCCCATAGCCGCCCTGGCAATAAAGGTCGACGCGCCGGTGGCCGACGAATTTCGCGCCGGATGTCGAGAGTTCGTAGACCTGGAATTCCTTGGCATGGCCGAAGTGTTCGTTGATAAGGCCCGACCCCTTGGTAGCGACGGCGACAAGCAGCTTGATGTCACTCGCGACCCCCGCGAGCGTTTCAAGCTCTTCTTGCTTCGCAGCAACCTTCTCCTGGCGCTCACTCTCGACCATCTCCTGATAGGCCTTGCGCGATTCCAGATCGTAATTGATCTCCATTTCCATGATCTTGTCGGTGGTGAACTCCGCGCTGCGATCCTCGCCAAGCAGGCCGACCGCATCGGCGCGGCACTGGCGGCAATGGCGCATCATGTTCATCTCACCTTCACAGCTATCCTGCAGCGCCTTCAGTTCCTGCGCCGTCGGGCCGCGTTGGCCGGTCAGGCCGAACACGGTGCCATGCTCCGGGGCGGAGATCAGCGGCATGATATTGTGCAGGAATGCCCCGCGAGACTTCACCGCCTTGTTGACCTCGACAAGGTGCTGGTCGTTGACCCCGGGGATCATCACCGAGTTGACTTTGCAGAGAATGCCCCGCTCGGTCAGCATTTCGAGTCCCTGGAGCTGGCGATCGGTCAGCAGCTTGGCGGCCTCGACGCCAGTATAGCGCTTGTGCTTCCAATAGACCCAGGGATAGATCTTCGCGCCAATCTCCGGATCGACCATGTTGATTGTGATCGTGACGTGATCGACGTTGAAGCCAGCAATCGTGTCGACATGATCGGGCAGAGCCAGCCCATTTGTCGACAGACAGAGCTTGATGTCAGGCGCCGACTTCGCAATCAGCTCGAAGGTCTTGAAGGTCTTTTCGGGATTTGCAAGCGGGTCTCCGGGGCCGGCGATGCCGAGAACAGTCATCTGCGGGATTGTAGACGCAACGGCGAGCACTTTCTTTGCCGCCTGCTCGGGAGTCAGTTTTTCACTGACGACGCCAGGACGCGACTCGTTCGCGCAATCGTATTTGCGATTACAATAATTGCATTGGATGTTACACGCCGGCGCGACGGCGACATGCATACGCGCATAATGATGGTGCGCCTCTTCGCTATAGCAGGGATGGTTCTTGACCTTCTCCCAGATGTCGGTCGGCAGATCGCCTTGACCCGCGCCTGAACCGCAACTCGCCTTGCCGCTGCCGCCTTGCGTACCGCAGCCTTTATGTTCAGCAACCTGCTGCATCACCGCATCGAGATTTACGGGGCCGCCGCCGCCACCCAACTCTTCGCGTCCTGTTGCTGCGTCCATGGCTTGCTCCTCAATAGAGCTGAAATTGGGCCCGCAACAGGGATTGCAACCGATGTGCCATGAATTTGGATTCTGATTCCGCTTTTAAATCAATTGATTGAGGCGATGACGCGGGGTGTCGTCTTGACGACACGGCGAAGCGACATCGACGCTATGTTAGAAACGTTACATGGAAGGACTTGTCCCAATTCAGCAGCTCAGCCTCTTGGGAGCGCTATGCGGTCAAGACCTCGATTGCGCGCGGCAAGGACAGCGCGATCGGGATGATCTCCTCGCTCGCGAGGAAGCGATATTCATTCTTCGTCAGCGTCTCCGGCTCGACGACAGCGTAGTGCGGGCCTGACGAGCGCTTTATGATCTGCCGCGCGTAGATACGCAGCAGTTGATCGTGGAAGCGGCATCCGATGAAGAAGAAGCTACGTTCTGTCCGCCGATCCCTGACAATGTCCGGAATCGGGGTTTGGATATCGATCTCCGTCAGCACCTCCACATAATCAGCGTCGGTGATGAGGAAATTTCCTGACGGCGCGATGCCGCCGTGCGGTTTATAGAGAAGCGTCGTCCAGCGCTCCGCACTGCCCTTATCGGTCTCGACGCCGTCCGCCCCATAAAAGCGGTACCAGCGGTCTTCGCCGATACCCGCGCGGGTGATGCCCTGCACCTCGCCCCAATTCGCCGCACCCGCCAGAGCCGTGCGCATGGCACCGTCGTACCAACTATCGACAATCATCGGGAGATCGAGCGCGGCGAGATAGCGATATAGGGGCCCCGGCACAACCGGTTCAGCGAAAGCCTCGCGCAACAGAGCTGTCACCGTCGCGCGATGTTTTGTGCTCTCAATATGCTGCGCCGAGGCCCAGGGGTTGCCCTTCGCGCGCTTCGGCAGAGCGACCTTGGTTCCAAGAAATTCCGCCAGCGCCTCATAGCTCGTCGGTACACCCGGCGTAGAAAGCGCCGTGAGCTTCGGCCCGAGATAGGGAATGATGCGGCCAATCCGCAATTGGCTCGCGATATGGGCGAGCACCGCTTCAGCATCCGCGAGTCTCAAAATCTCGAGCGGTGGTATCGGCGCATTCATGGTTCACGCCTCCTCGTCGCCGCGCTTGCGCGCATTGACGGTAATTGGGAGCTGCGTCTCCGCCGCCATCTCCGGCAAATCGAGAACCCAGCCGTTGGCGATACGGATCCATCCACCCCAGAGCGATTCATACTGGGACTCGATGATCGGCTCCTCCAAATCCTTCTTCGGCACGTAAATCGACAGTCCTGCCTCCGGAGAACGGCGGATCATCACTTTCATAAAGTCAGTTCCTTAGGGCGAGGGCCTCGCGGCGCGCTGCATGTTCCGAGCTATTTACGACGCGCTGCAAATTGCTCGGAACCAGAACCTCGTCTCAGGTTCGGTAGCCGACAATTCTTCGTTGCGACAAAGATGGCCCAACATGCTCTGGCCGATGGCAGCAAGCGGTGTGCCATCGAAAACGGGGCGATTTTCTCTCGGATTCCGGCTCTTAACGCCCGGAGAATACCGCCTGCGGCGGTGGTATGTCGGGAATCTTACATTACGGCGAACGGCACAATCAGTCCGCCGGACCTGCGCAATGGCGCTACCTAAAAACGTTTGATCGGAATGTTGTGCTTTCGCAGCGCATAGCCAATCTGGCGTGGAGTCATGTTCAAGAGGCGTGCGGCCTTGGCCTGAACCCACCCCGCCGTCTCCATCGCATGCACGAGACGATCAAGCTCGCTTGCGTCTTCGGGCAGATCGCCAGCTTTCGGCGCAGCGCGAATCGGCCCCGGCGCTTCGCTCACGGAAGGAGTTGCTGGCGGCTGACGCGCGGGAGCGACATCCGCATCGACGACGGGCGCCTTCAAAATCCGCAGCGGTTCGCGTGTGGAAATCAGCCCCTTCCACAAAGTGGCTGAGAGACATGTGTCGTTGCGACACGCGAAATCATCCGCGATGATCACCGCGTCCCGCGCCAGTGTCGCCGTCCGCCGCACGCAATTTTCGAGCTCGCGCACATTGCCGGGGAAATAGCAGCTCTCGAGGACTTTCTGCGCCGATGCTGTCAGCGACATATGTGTGCCATGCTCGTCGTTGAAGCGGCGCAAGAATTCGCGCGCGAGCAGATTGATATCTTCGGCCCGCTCACGCAACGGCGGTAGCTGGATGGAGACGACATTGATGCGATAATAAAGATCAGAACGGAACTCGCCCCGCGCGACAGCCTCTTCCAGGTTCTTGTTGGTGGCGAAAACGAAGCGCACGTCGATCTTCAGCGTCCGCGTACCGCCGACACGCTCGAACTCGCCTTCCTGCAATACGCGGAGAAGCTTGGCCTGGAATGCCGGAGGAGATCTCGCCAATCTCGTCGAAGAACAACGTACCCTTGTCGGCAAGCTCGAAACGGCCTTTGCGCTGGTTGACCGCGCCGGTGAACGAGCCCTTCTCGTGACCGAACAATTCGAACTCAAGCATAGACTCGGGAAGCGCGGCGCAATTGAGCTTGATGAACGGGCCTTTCTTACGTGGCGAGAGCTCATGTGTCGCGTGGGCGAAGAGCTCCTTGCCGGTGCCTGACTCGCCGCGCAGCAGCACCGTCGTGTTGCTGCGTGCCACGATCTTGATCTTGTCCATTACGTTGCGGATGGCCTCGCTCTGACCGACCACCCCACGTAGCTTCACCTCACGGTCCGCCGTCCCGGCTGTGCCGGACAATTCCTTTTCGAGACGCCGCTGCTCGTCCATCAGACGTTCGCGGTCGCGGCCGATGACACTATGCAGGCGGACAGTCTGGCCGACGAGATTGGCGATCATCACCAGAAAGCGCACATCCTCATCGAGGCGGAAGTTGGCGCGATTATCCCAAATACGATCGATCGTCAGCGTGCCGATTACTTTGTCGCGCTCCTTGATCGGCACGCCGATGAAGGAGATGCGGCAATCCGTCGGCTCGCGTTCCGCCGCATACCATTCCGAGAACAATGGGTTCTTGGCGACATCTTCGATCACGACCGGCATTTTGGTCGCCACGATCTGACCGATCGCGCGCTCTGGCAGCCGCTCGAAATAAGCTTTGGCGTGATCCTCACTCCAGCCGACACCGACAACTGCGCGCGGCGCGCCGTCATCGGCAAGCAAGGCAATCATCCCATGCCGCATTTCAAGAAAGCTCGAAAGCAGCGTGAGAACATTGGAGAGCGTCGTCTCCAGCCGTGCGGGCACCGCCAGAATCTTGGAAATTTCGTAGACGCCGTGCAAGGCCAGTTCGGCGCGGCTTGAGAATGCCGCGGCCGCATCCGCCAAATTCTTCGTCTGGGCGGAAAACCGTGCGATATCGCGTGTCTGGTTGGTCATCGACATAGCACAAACCTTTGCCAGTCTGATGGGCCCCGGAAGGCGGAGGCAAAAACCGTCCGCTTCCCAAAAGAGAATTTTTGCAGATGCGAGATGCAGAGGCAAGATAATTTTGTGCAAGTGCACAAAACTCCGCCCGCCCGGGACCGCGGCGCCCGGTTCGGAGGTACGTGCCACTCCGAATTTCATAATTCCCCAGGTGCCGTGGCTGGCCGTGGCGCCGCTTCCGAATCGAAATCGGCCGCAAATTGCCAGAACGAGCGCGCCGATCAGACGGACGACGCCCGCGCCCGCTTTCAAATGGGCCTGCACTCAAGGACAATACTTAACCGAACTTGTAGAGAACGCCGAAGCCGCCGCGCGGATAATTCCACTCGATTTCTCCGGTTTTCGCGGTGAGCACGCGGCAGGTGCCGCATTCGACGCAGCCATCGACGCTGGCTTCGACCTGTCCTTGATCATTCTGGCTGTAGCAGCCGGCCGGGCATGTATGCGTCAATGCCAGGAGCGCCTTTGAGGGAACGAGGTGGGGCCGCACCTTGATATGCGGACGCCCTGCATCGACGAGATAGCGATTTTGATAAAGCTTCTCTTCGACTTTTGCTGCGGCGGCAGCTTCCAGAACCATTGTCATCGCCACGCCCTCGCCAGTTTGAGTCCATCGTTGATCAGACCGGGTAAGGTCCGTCCCTTGCGAAATGCCGTGAGGATTTCTTTTTCCTTGGTGCGCTTGTCAATTCCATCGACGCGAAACCAGTTGCGGGCCGCGGCATTGAACAGGCGCGGATAGAGCCCGAACACCTGCTTATTGCCGTGGAGGAAATCCGGGATGCCGCGATATTTTTTTAGATCCTTCATCACGAAAGTGGCCTCGAGCCGCTGCCGGTATTGGCCGAGTTCCGCCTTCGAGCACGGCGCCTGCCGCTCCTTCAGGTCCGCGACCAGTTCGCCGGCGATGCGCCCCGTCGTCATGGCGAGATTGGAACCTTCGCGATGCACCGCATTGACAAACTGGCCGGCATCGCCAACCACGATCCAGCCATCGCCGCAAAGCTCGGGCATCGCCTTGTAGCCGCCTTCCGGAATAAGATGCGCCGCATATTCCTTGCACTCGGAATTTTCCAGCAGCGGCTTGATGCTCGGATGCGCCTTGAAGGCTTCGAGCAGGCCATAGGGCGTCACCGCGCTCTCGGCGAAATCCGACACGATGCAGCCTATGCCGATCGAAATCGACTCTTGATTCGTATAGAGGAAGCCGGTCCCTGTCATACCGGCGGTGATCGTTCCCATAGCCTCGATCACCACGCCTTCATTGCCCTTGAGATTGAAACGAGATTGGATGACTTCCGGCGGCAGGAAGTGCATTTCCTTGACGGCGAGCGCGACCGTGTCGGGTCTGAGTTCGGGGCGCAGGCCCGAGCGCTGGCCGACAAGTCCATTGACGCCTTCAGCGAGGACGACGATATCCGCGTAGACCGCACCGCCCTCGCGATCCGTCTGGACTCCGACGACCGTCCCCTTTTCATCGCGCAGCAGCGCGGTGACCGTCGTCTCGCAAAGAAGCAGGACGCCAGCGTCGCGCACCTTGCGGCTGAACCATTTGTCGAATTGCGCGCGGATGATGGTGTAGCGGTTCGGCCGCTCCTCGTTAAAGTCGTCGGAGCGATGGTGAATTCCCGTATGGGAGGTTTCGTCCATCGTCCACAGGCGTTGCTCGATGATGTGACGCTCAAGCGGTGCATCTTCCCGAAAATCCGGGATGAGCTTTTCGAGCGCATTGGCGTAGAGAATCGCGCCCTGCACATTCTTCGAGCCGGGATATTCGCCGCGCTCCAGTTGCAGCACCTTCAATCCGCGCTTGGCCATCGTATAGGCGGCGGCATTGCCGGACGGCCCGGCGCCGACGACGATCGCATCGAAACGTTCCTGTGCCATCCGCTCCTCCTCAACTTGCAAGCCGATTAACCGCGAGACGGGCGCGAAACGTCTCCGTCAGCGCCGGCAGAAATTCAATGGCGTCAGCGATGACGCCAAGATGGGCAAATTGGAAGATCGGCGCATTGGGATCGGTGTTGATCGCCAGAATCGTGTCAGCCCCCTCGACACCGACGCGATGCTGAATCGCACCAGAAATGCCCGCAGCGATATAGAGCTTCGGCCGGATGGTCTTGCCCGTTTGGCCGATCTGCCGGTCAGAAGGAAGCCAGCCTTTCTGCACAAGCGGCCGCGATCCCCCATATTCAGCGCCAAGTACCGCGGCGAGATTTTTGATGAGTTGGAAATTCTCCATCGAGCGGAGCCCGAGGCCACCGGCGACCACGATATCCGCATAGGCGAGCTGCGCCTGATCGGAATTACGATCGGCGACAAATTGCACGACCTTGGTAACGATGTCGTCTTCGACGAGGTTCAGCGGATGTTCGACGATCTGGCCGCTCCGCCCCGGCTCACGCGCTGGTAACGCGAAGACGCGCGGGCGCACCGTCGCCATTTGCGGGCGATAATTCAGCGTTAGAATGGTGCACAGCAAAGAGCCGCCGAATGTCGGCCGCGTCGCCGCCAGTGAGCCTTCCTCGTCAATGGCGAGCTCGGTGCAGTCGGCCGTGAGCCCCGTGAGCAGCGTCGTCGCGACCGAGCCGGCCAGATCGCGCCCGAGGTTGGTCGCACCGAGTAGCAGGATTTCCGGTTTGTAGGTGTTCACTATATCCGTAACGGCCTTGGTATAGGCCTCATTGCGATAGTGCTCGAGCGTCGGATCGGTGACGACATAGGCGCGGTCGGCGCCATGCTCGAAAACCGCCGCCGCAACCGCGGCGTTCGTCGCCCGGTCACTGCCCAGGACCACGCCGGCGAGTTCGACGCCGCGCTTGTCCGCGAGCTTGCGGCCTTCGCCGAGGAGTTCAAGAGAGACGGGGTGGATGACACCCATCTCGCTCTCGATAACAACCCAAACGTTCTTATAGGCCTTGAAATGCTCCGGCAGCTCCCTCCTGGTGCCGGCACGGCCGGAGGGCGCCGGGGGCTTTTTTTCCGCCTCTGTCATGTGTCGCTCCTTCGCCGAAAGTCAGGGTCCCGCAGAGAAACGAACCAGATCCTCTTCAAGCTTGGGCCGGCGCTTGAAAATTGCCTTCGTCGTTGCCTCTGCGAGCTCTTCCATGGACTGGTCCGCCGTCGCAATCTGCAGCGCCTTTTCGGCGCGCGGCTGCGGCGCGAACACCTTCTTGACGATCGTCGGGGACCCCTTAAGGCCGCATTTCGCGACCTCGGTGATCCCGGCGTCCGCCGCACTCCACGTTACAATTTCCTGCCGCGACGCCCTCAAGGCGTCATCGATGGTTCCACGCCTGATCTCGTTGGTGCCCTCAAGCATGGTGATCAGGACGGGAAGCTTGGTCGATAATGTCTGCATCCCGCCTTCGGCGCGGCGCTCGACCACGATCTCAGCCTCGGCCGGCTTGATCGCGACGATCTTCGCGACATAAGTGAGCTGATTGAGCTTCAGCCTTTTGGCGATGCCGGGGCCGACCTGCGCCGTGTCGCCGTCGATCGTCTGCTTGCCGGTGAAGACGACACGGGGCTCGCCAAACTCGCGCCCGATCTTGCTTAGCGCCGAGGCGAGCGCGAAGCTCGTCGCCAGCGTGTCAGAACCGGCGAAGGCGCGATCTGTCAACAGAACGGCGCGATCGACGCCAAAGGTCAGCGCGCGACGCAGAGCATCCTCCGCCGTGGGAGGCCCCATCGTGAGCACCGTGACCTTGCCGCCCACTTTGTCGCGCATCCGCAACGCCTCTTCGAGCGCGAAGAGATCATAGGGATTGATGATCGTCGGCACGCCCTGGCGCATGATCGTATTGGTAACCGGATGCACGCGAATTTGCGCGCTGTCGGGGACCTGTTTAATGCAAACGACGATATGCATCTTCGTTATGCCTCTTTTCCGGCCGTGAGCGCCGTTATGTGCACGAGGGGTTTGACCGGCTTCGGTGCGACCGCATCCTTGTGCACCTTGAACAACCGCTCCTTGAGCGGCGAGGAATTCGACGAAATCCTGATAAGCTTGTTCAAGATGCTCCTTGCAGAGCGCCTTGATCGCCGCGTCCTTGAGCATCTCGAAAGCGCCGTCGATCTGGCTCCCCTTGATGTACTGGCCCATGCGCCGCAAGATATGCAGCCGCGCGACCTGCACGATCTTCGCCTCGAACGGCACGTCGAGATAAACGAAGAAATCCTCCGCCGCCGAGAGACGCTCAAGATCCTCAAGCACGCTCATGAACGAAATCTCCTTCATGGCAATTCCCCTGACGCGCTTCAGCCGGCGCCGTGGCGGCATATAATTCCAGCAGCTCGATATCGGTGACGGCGCGCTTTTGTGCGCCAGCGCGTAATCGGATCTCGTCGAGCACGCGGCGCGCCCTGCTCTCGTCCACGTCGAGCCCCAGAGAAGCGAGCGCATTGGTCACTGCCGCCATGCCGGAATGTTTGCCGAGCACAATTCGGCGCTTGCGCGCGAACCAAGCGGGATCGAGTGCCTCGTAAGCGCCGGGATCGCGCAGAAGTCCCGAGACATGGATGCCTGAACTCATGCGCGAAGACGGCGGACCCGACGATCGCCTTGGCCGCGGGCACCGGACGGCGCGACGCCATGGACACAAGCTCGGCGAGTTCCGTCAGCCGCGTCAGATCGATGCGCGTCTTGAACCTGGCGCCGGCGCGTAAAGCCGCCGCGACTTCTTCGAGAGCCGCATTGCCGGCCCGCTCGCCGAGGCCGAGCATGGTCACGCTGACATGCGTCGCGCCGCCGCGCACCGCGGCAAGCGTATTCGCCGTCGCAAGGCCGAGATCGTCGTGGCCGTGAAATTCAAGCGTCAGATCTGTCTCCCGCGCTCGAGCTGCTGAAACGTCTCCCAGGTTTGAAACGGATCGAGCACGCCGAGCGTATCGGCGAAGCGGAAACGATAGGCGCCGACTTCGGCGGCAGCCGCGACGACCTGATGAAGAAAATCAAAATCCGCGCGACTTGAATCTTCGCCGCCGACCGAAACGGCCAGACCACGGTCTCGCGCATAGCCCACCACGCGGCGCAGGCGTGCCAGAACATCCCGGCGGCCGCAATTGAACTTGGCGCGGATTTGCCGGTCGGATACGGGCGTCGAAAGATTGACGCGGGAGACGCCGCTTTTCAGCGCCGCATCGACATCGGCCTCCGTCATCCGGCACCAGGCGGTCACTGCAGCCCTACCGACGACGCCGCGCACCGCGGCGATCGCAGCGATTTCCGCCTCGCCCATTGCGGGTGTGCCGGCCTCGATCTCATCGACACCGCAGGCATCGAGCAGAGTTGCAATCGCAACCTTTTCCTCGACGGTGAAAGACACACCCGGCGCCTGCTCGCCATCGCGCAGAGTCGTGTCGTTGAGGTAGACTGAGGGAAGAATTGGCGAAACAGCGACCATAATATCTCACACGAAACTTGATGCGAGTTCGGTAGATTGCGAAGGCTGGCGCGCCCAATGCGCAGACATGCCACGCAGCTTTAGGATGATCTGCGGCATGACTTCCAAGACGCGATCAACTTCCTCGCTCGTTGTCTCGCGCGACAAAGAGAAGCGCACGGCACCTTGCAAGGCGCTCGCGGGAACGCGCATGGCCTTGAGAACATGCGATGGCATCGTCGAGCCCGCGGTGCAGGCAGATCCCGATGAGGCGGCAATACCGGCGCGATCCATATGTGTCAGAATCGCTTCGCCATCGAGATGTTCGAACGCGATGTTGGAGGTGTTCGGCAATCGGTTGTCGAGATCGCCATTGACGCGGCAATGACCGATCTGCCGCACAATGCCCAGTTCGAGTCGGTCGCGAAGTTTGCGCACACGGTTCAATTCGTCCTGAAGATGTTCCGCCGTCAGGGCCGCGGCTTTGCCGAGGCCGATGATGCCAGGCACATTCTCAGTGCCACCGCGCCGGCCCCGCTCCTGATGGCCGCCGCGAATCAATGGCTTGAACTTGACGCCCTTTCGCACATAAAGCGCACCAATTCCTTTCGGCCCGTGCAGCTTGTGGCCGGAAAGCGACAGCATATCGATCTGTGTCGACTTCAGATCGATCGGCAGCTTTCCCACCGCCTGCACGGCATCGGTATGAAACAGAGCGCCCGCGGCGTGTGCCAGCTCGGCGAGTGCGGCGACCGGAAAGATCGTTCCGGTCTCGTTGTTCGCCCACATGATCGAGGCGATGGCGGTACGCGGCCCTAAGTGGCGCTTGTAGGCCTCGATGTCGAGGCGCCCATGTGAATCGACATCGATATAATGAACCTTGATGCCACGCGTCTTTTCAAGATGGCCGACAAGTGCTTGGACGGCAGCGTGTTCAACCGTCGTCGTTATGATCTCGTCGCGACCGTCTTGTGTCTCGAGCGCCGAAAGAATCGCGCTATTGTCGGACTCCGTGCCGCCGGAGGTGAAGACGATCTCCGATTCGGCCGCTGCGCCGAGCAGATTCTGCAAGGATTGACGCGCTGTCCGCACCGCCGTCGCGACCGACGCGCCAAAACAGTGCTGAGAAGAAGCGTTGCCGAACAGCTCGGAAAAATACGGCAGCATCGTCTCGACCACGCCAGGGTCGGTTCGTGTTGTCGCATTGTTGTCGAGATAAATCGGTCGCATGGCGGGCGTCCTCAGTGCGGAGCCTTGTAGCCAGGCGGCGCTGGCACGACGCGCATTAGAACGCCGAGCCGCTCGACGATCTTGGCCTGGATACCCTCGATCGTCATGCCTGCAAGCTTACAGAAAACACAGGCGCCGCTCATCCGCACAATAATCTTATTGCCCTCGATGCAGATGAATTCGCAATCGCCGCCGTCGCGCTTCAGGTTCGGGCGAATCTCGTCCAACACCTCTTTTATGATCGCGATGTGTTCCGCGCTCGAGGCTGTCGCATGCGCGACGGGAGGTATCGTCTGTTCCGGCTCGGCCAGCATAATACGACAATCCAGTTAGAAGGAACGGAGCGGCGGCAGCTGCCGCGTCAGTTAAACGACTTGCCGCAGGAACAACTCGACGTGGCGTTCGGATTTTCGAACGTGAAGCCAGAGCCTTCGAGAGCGACGACGAAATCGATGGTGGCGCCGGCGAGAAGATCGTGGCTCTTGTTGTCGACGAAAACCCGCACGCCATCGTGTTCGATAACCGTGTCGTCGATGTCGGCCTGGTCGACGAGGCCCATCATATATTTGTAGCCGGCGCAGCCGCCCGCCTCCACCATGATACGCAAGCCACCAACGGGTCGGCCTGCTCCAGAGATAGCATTGCGAACCGCGTTCAATGCGCTGTCAGTCAAGTTGATCATTGCCTGTCCCTTTGCTGTCCGGGAACATCTGACGATCAGTTTCGCAAGACCTGTGCCATACATTAACGCATTGATATGATTCGCATTTATCGTTCGGTGATGTTCGATATGCGACGCATGTCGGGTTTCCGACAGGGGCTCCCCACGAACCGAACCGCCGCGCCGTCGAAGGCGCGTCGCAGCGTCGCGATATGCCCCGCACGCGCCTCCATCGCGGGGCTTGCCTTGACGTAAAGGTCATACAGAAAAGGGGTGCGTCGGATTCGATTTGGTCAAAGGAAAGTTCAGCGTTGCCGTTAAAACGCAATTGCTCGGCAAAAGGCGCCATCGCCGGAAAGCTGGCGATCATGTCGGATGCTCATTTGCTTTGCTCGCGAGTTGCATCGGTGCGACCGGCCAGCATCATTTGCGCCACCGGCGCGGCAGATCATTTGCATAGGGCGAAGGCCAGGCCGTGTTGGCCGATGACGCCAATCCAGGAGACATTTCCTTGACGACGATTACTGAGACCGCTCTCCGGCCATTGGAAAAAGAAGGGCGGTTATTGAACGCCATATTGAAAGGCGAGACGACAAAGCCGAACCGCTTTGGCTTTCGCGGCGACGTTGCCCTGAAATGGCAGGAACAGCTTGCTGACGAAAAGCGGCCGCCCGACTTCTCCCTCGAGGGTGTATTGACCGTCGTGCAAAATGGCGAGCCGACGATCCCGGTTCTCGTCGGCTATATCCATTCCTTTGCCTATTTTGAAAATATCGTCGACGTGCTCGGCAATCTGCTGAGCCCAAATGGCGTCTATCTGATCTACGCGAACAACATCGATATCCTGGCGAAATATCAACTGACTTACAGGGGTATTCCGTTCGCCGTCCTTCCCTGTGACGAATCCACCGTCTGGAAGGAGACAATCGATCTTCTTGGCATCGACAAGAACGACATCAGGAAGCTCGATACCGCCGGCAAGCTCGATTATGTCCTTGACGCGCTCGTGAAATACAAATTCGATTTCACCCCGACGACGTTCGAGGAGATTCTCGCGAAGGCGGGGCCCATCAAAAACCGCAACGAGAACCGCCCCGTCTGAGCAGTTCAGGTTTCGTTTTCGTCGGACTCGCCGAGACGGGGTTCGTCTTCTTCTTCAGCCAGCGTCACACCTGTCACGCAAATATCATTGTCAAGAACCTGCAGCGCGACGGGCGTCAACGCCCGTCCCTTGCACGGCCCTTCCAGACATACCCCGGTGCCAAGTTCGAACAAAGCGCCGTGCTTGCCGCACATCAGTCTGATTCCATTCGGATCGAAAAACTGATTGGGCTCCCAATCGAGATTGACCCCGTCGTGCGGGCATCGATTGACATAGCCGAACACTTGGCGACCCCAGCGCACGACGACAATGTGAAACGGCTTTGTGGCGCCGTCCTCATCGATGCGGAGAAGGTGAAAGCTCCGGGCCTTTTGGCTCGGGATGTCATTGAAGCTGCAGATCGCATAAGCGATGTCGGGGGCTGTCTGCGTCGCGCTCATTATCGAAAACTCACTTCTTGTCCGGTGCCTCGGCTTCGTTCAGCGAAGGCGGCGCGACCGAGTTTTGAATTCGGACGGCAATGCGCCCTTGCAAAATCCGCGCATCTTCCCGCGCCCGAATGGCACGAAACTTGAAGTTTGCGGGAAAATCATTCGCGGAGATTGCTATGAATGTTGCATCGGCTTTTGCTGGCCTGAGCCTCGACGAGATCAAAGCGGCGCTCGACGGCGGCACTTTGACGATTTACTCGGTGGCACGGCCCTTGACGGCCGACCACGCCGTCGATCGCAGCAGCGTGCTTGCGACTTTCACATTCGCGTCGCCGGCATTCGCCGAACCGCAAGACGGGTACGAGGTGCCCGTTTTCGTTGACACTTCGGTCCTTGGAACACATGATGGAACGCCCGGATTTGCCCGCGCGAAGAAAGTCGACGGCACAGTCGTCGCCGATTTTTCCGCCGGTCCCGGCGCACGCGAAATCAAATTCGCTGAAGTTTCGATTTCCCCAGGCGCGCCGGTAAAAATTAGCCGCTTCCAGATCCTGCCGGACGGCAGTTGGCCGGAAAGACCGGAATATTACAATACGCATCCGCGCGTCGGCTTTGCGATGCCAACCAATCCCTGAGACCGTCGGGCCAGTGTCCACATCTGAACATTTGTCCGGTTTTTGACAGGGAGACGAGCGCTATGAGCGACGGCGCGCTGGTACGGAGCGATTGGCTTGCGGAGCACCTTGCGGACCCAGACCTGCGCATCCTCGACTGCACGTGGCATCACGTCAGCACTAATCTCGACGGCCGCACCCAATATCGCGGCCGCCATCTTCCGGGCGCTGTGCATTTCGATATCGATCACGTCTGCGATCCTTCGAGCCCCCTGCCGCACATGCTGCCGAGCCCCGAGGATTTCGCCAAGAAGGTCGGGCTTCTCGGGATTGGCAGCGAAAATCGTATTGTGGTCTACGATCGGGCCTCGGGTGCCTCTGCTGCGGCTCGCGTTTGGTGGATGTTCCGCGTCTTCGGCCATGAAAATGTCGCGGTGCTCGACGGCGGCCTGACCAAATGGTCGAAAGAAAAATTGCCCGCCGAAATGACGGCGGTACGGCCCGAACCGCAGACTTTCGCGCCGGCTTATAATACCACGCTCGTGCGTGGCCTTGATGATATGAGCGCCAATCTCGTGGCCCGCACCGAGCAAGTCGTCGACGTGCGCGAGGCGGTACAATTCGCTGGTCTGAATGACGATGTTTTCGTCAGCCAACGCCGCGGTCACATTCCCGGCTCGGTGAATATTCCCTGGAGGGACTTTCTCGATGGGGCAAGTGGCACACTCTTTCCCAACGAGGCTTTAGCTGCACGTTTCGCCGCTGCCGCTATCGAGGTCAGCAAGCCAATTGTCGTGACTTGCGGCTCCGGTATCGCCTCGGGCCTTGCGGTGCTCGCGCTCCATCAACTCGGCCACAAGACTGCGGCTGTTTATGACGGCGGATGGGCGGAATGGTCATCCGCGCCGTCAACGCCGGCCGTCGCGGCCTGAGCGCCATTGCATGAGCGAAGCGCCCGCACAGCTCCAAACAATCGCGGAAGGCAGCGAATATGAATTGCTGTCCACGCCGGATTCGTCGATCTTCGCCTTGCGCTTTAAGCTCGAGAATTTGACGGCGCGTCTCGAAGATGAAGACGCGGCGCGCTTCCGTCAGGATTATGAGACAATCCGCGAACAATTTCCGCGATGGAACGCGGACCAGATCTTGGCACAGCTTTGGGATCAAGGCGGCTATAGCTGGCTTGCCTCACAAGAGGGACGATGAGAATGGCACGCGCGCTCGTGAAGATAACGCAGGACGGCCGTAAACTCGAAGTCAACGGCCTCGCCGTCACCCTTGATGGCAAGCTCGAAGCGGTCGATCTGATGGAAGTGAAAATGCACCCGAACCGGAACGCAATCTCCGCGATGATGCCCGAAGCAACTCATATAGCGGGGCGGGTGGCGCTGACCCGCGAAGAAGCGCAAATCATCCTCGATGTTTTCAAGGAAACCGAGGCTGAAATTCTCGCCAATCCAACCGCCATTCAGGAGCGGTTCCGGATCGCCGCGACCCACCGCGCGCGGACCGAGGGCATCGAATGATCCGGCCTCCCGGCCAGCACATTCATCTCAAAGGAGAATTGAAACGAGCTGATGCCCGTTGCGGACACGGGCCAATAGTCCCTCGCCGTCTTCGACGCCGAAGCAATTGAGAAAATCGTCGCAATCGGAGCAGACGGGCGCCGTACAGAAGCCTAAGCCCTCAGTCTGGCAGATCAGTCGATAGAGGAACTTCTTCCACTTCATGTCCGACCGATTTTTCTCGGCAAGAGTCGGAAACTTGCGGGCCATGAGCTGCGAAAGCTCGGAGCGATTGCGAAATCCAAGATCCTGCCACAAGTGATGCGGCCGCGCGCAGCGTCGCGCGACCATCGCCGCGTAAGCGCGCGCGAATGGTGTGCCCGACCTCGTATACATGAGAAGCAGGTTACGCAGGCTTTCTTCCTCTTCGCCGATCTCGAGCGCGATGTGTCCCCCCAATTTGTGCAGCGTTGGCGCTGCGGCGGGAAAGAACGCATCTGCGACGTCGACGAACTCAATGCCGTCAAGGCCGACACCGTCACACAGCGTCCGGTTCTCCGTCTCGGCCTCATCGATTGCCAGGGCGAAAATCGAGGCGACGACGTGTATATCAAACGAGTCGGCGTGCGACGCGGCGGACGCCTTAATCAGCCAATGATAGGCGTCTCCAGCATTCATCATACACCCACAGCTTCGGCTGGCGCAGCACTGTGCGTCTGGCATTTTGTCGGACAGACACGCGCGCAGGCGCCGCAACCGATGCACGCACCTTCATCGTTCATCACCATGATCTTCTTCTCAATCTCGTCGTCCTCATCGTCATCGCCGGTGAGATCAACAAGTCCGCCATCATCGCTAAGGCCCTTGAGGATCATGACCTCCCGGCCACACACTTTGTAGCAGCGGCCGCAGCCGATACAGGTCTTGGCATCGATCGCGACGAGAAAGTCCGGCTGCCAGGCGCGGCCATCGCGCGTTTCTTGTGACATTGGATTCAATCCATCAGTCCGGAGCGGCACCACACACTTCGAAACAGCCCCGCTCGCGGCCCGCTTCAGAGATATTATTGAGCGAGCGAATCACGCCGCCTCAGCAACCTTGAGCTCGCCGCGCTTGGCCTCGAGTTCGGCGAAAGCGTCATGCGCTTTCTGCGCCGTGGCGAGAATCAGATGCGCGTTCACCGGCAATTCTTCTGAGAGATCGTGAAGGTCCATCTTCGCCTGCATGGCGCGCGCCGAAAGTTTCTTGATCTCCGCTTTCAAAGCTTCAACGTCGCTCATCTCTGTCCTCAATATTTCGCTACGTCGGGAAATTTCTCGATCATCTCAATGCCGGATTTAACGTATTTCTCGCCTTCTTCAGCCAGTTTACTGAAACTGTCGAAACCAAAACGATGCACGTCGCGGAGTTGCTTGTTGACGACGATCAGCCGGCCCCCTATCAGCACCATCCGCCCGAAGCCCTCGTGATGAATCTTCAGCATCGGCGAGATCATGACGCCAGTCGCCTTCTCGATTCGTAAGCAAATGGCGTTGAAGAAGAGTTCGAGCCGCCAGATTGTCTCGGGATCGGGATCGCGCGACAATCGGCAAGGCTCGACGCTTCTCTTTGTCAACGACATAGGGTTCGAGCAACTCCGCGTCGGTCTTGGTGTCCCATGTGCCGTGCGTATCCTGCGCCCGCCACACTTTGACCAGCTCGCGCACGAAAGGGGCGTCGATGCCCGCGGGTGTTTCCAGGATTGCCTCTGCCATTTTCCTCACTCAATCTTCAAAATCGAAACTGCGTTCCTTGCCTTTGGAAAGCGCCTTGCGCAGCCAGGGCGGCGGCGAACCTTTCAGAACTTCTTCGAGCTTCAGCAGGAGATCGTCGATCGCCTCTGGTTGCGAGACCTTCATCGGATGGATATTGGTGGCGACAACACGCGCAGCGCCGGAGCCGCCGATCGCCGCGACATAAAGGATGGCGCAGTCCTTGATCGCATCGATTTTCGGTGCGAGCTTGTCCTCGTTGCCGTCTTCCTTCAAATCGCCGTCGAATTCGATCGCCTCGACGAATTCATGGCCTTCCGGCCCGATCTCATAGATCGCGATATTCTTGGCCCAGCCGAAATGCGCATCGACGCGCTTCATGTCCTGGGTCGCAAAGGCAATCTTCATCAAGTTCCCCTGTCTTTTCGCCTAATGGGCGATGGCGGAATTTGCCGCATGTCCGCCGTCGCGCCAGGTGTCCGGCGTCGGCTCGTGATTATTCTCATGGTCTTCGATGATGAGATTGCTGACTGCGAAGATCAGCGTGCGCGTCCCACGATAGCCGACTGTCGACTGATGCCCGGCACCAAGCCGATCGAACATTGGAATCCCGATACGGTAGAACGGAATGTTGAGCCGCGTCGCCGCCTGGCGCCCATGCGAATGGGTGACGAGAAGGTCGCAGCCTTTCTCGCCGGCCAGTTTTTCAAGATCTTCAAGATCGCCGATCAGAACATCTTCCGCCGGCAGCCGCTCCAGAACCGGCGATTGCGTCGTCGTCACCGCGGCGTCAATATGCGCGCCCATTTCATGCAGCAGGCTACCGACATCGTAGAGCAGATCCGGCTCGGCGCCGATCGCCAGCTTGCGGCCGCCGATATGGAAATGGCCATCGAGCATGGCATCGACAAGCTGGCCTCGCTGACGGCGATATTTCAGAGGCACCGGCACGCCCGCTGATCTCGCTCAGAAAGGCCATGAACTCGTCATTCGGCGCGAGCCCGCAAAGACGCTCGAAGACCCGGAACGGCACGCCTGTCTTACGCTGCATGGCCTCCGCGGCTCGACGCATTTGCGCGCCGACGGCGATCGTCCATGCCGGCGTAGCCCATCGCCGCCACGTCCTCGACGCCGATTCCGCCAATCGTCGTCGGCGTGAATTCGTCCGGGATATGGCCATCCAGCGAACCGCCGAGATCGGGCAGAAACGCGGGTTCGAGCCCGAAGTCTTCGATGATCGTGCGCAATTCATCGATGTCGCCGGGCGTCATATGGCAGCCGGGCAGAACATTGATACGGGCAGAATCGCGCCGCGCCTGCGTCTTCGGTGCGTCGACCAGCGCCTCCACGATTCGCGCGACGGTCTTCTCCCAACCATCCTGGAATGCGTCCTTGAAGTCCGGCGTCGAGACGTAGACGATCGGCAGGTCTTTGACCTCGGGATGGTTCTGCCGCACCAGATTGATAAAGCCCTCGACGTCGTCGCCCTTCGTCTCGGTGACACCCGTCGAGCAAATGCCGATGATTTCCGGCTTGGCGCGCTTATGGATATTGAGGATCGCCTGCTCGACATTTTCATAGCCGCCGAGGACGGTCGCAACTTCGCTCATGGCGGTCGTCTGAAGCGGAATGGCCTCCTTGAAATGACGCACGAACAGCACAAGGCCAAATGACGTGCAGCCCTGCGATCCGTGCAGCAGCGGCATCGCCCCGCGCAAGCCCATGAAAGCAAGCGCCCCGCCAATGGGCTGGCTCATCTTCAGCGGATTGACGGAGCAGGCTTTCTTTCCGAGAGTTACCTTCGCCATCGGCTTCTCACTCCGCCGCGACGGCGAGCGGCACGGCCGCCATATCCGCGAAAATCTCCTCGATGCGCTGGCCGCACGCGCCGCAGCCGCCCGAAGCATGGGTATGTTCCCTGACGCCATCAACGTCGGTAAGGGTGTGCGCCCTGATGGCATCTTCGATCGTGCCGAGAGCGACGCTTTTGCAATGACAGATTTTCTTCTCGCGCCGCGCCGCTTCGGCCGCGACCGGATCGGCCGCGAGCGCCGCGGCCTCGGCCTCGGCCTGCCGCATCGCGCGCTCGCGCCAATTCTCGCCTTCCTGCTCCCACGGCGCCGGGCGGCGAACCTGCTCCCAAACGGGATTGTACAGCGCCTTGTCGATCTCGGCGACGAGCTTCACCATGCCGACATAGCCCATGTAGGCGTGATGGCGTTCCTGGTTGATATCGAGCCATGGCATCATCGCCTTCAGCGCGATGAATTGCGAACGCCCGCCGGAAAGCATGATGTCCGCCTTCGCGTCCTTCAGCATTTTGTACATTTCGCGCGGCGTCATGTCGTCGATCATATGAGCGTCCTGGCCCATCAATTCCTTGATGCGCTCTTTGTCTTCCTTGGTCGACTTCTTGACACTGGTGCCGACCAGATCGAGTCCCGCCTCCTGCAGCGCGGCCACGACGGACCATGACTTGACGCCACCCGTGATGAGCAGAACCCGCTTGCCGTTAAAGCGCGGCTTGTATTTGGCAATCGCCGCCCAGGCTTTGGCTTCCTCACGCGCGATGACCGCTTCTATACGGTCGAGGAGTTCCGCCGGCGCCCCGCGCGCGATCGAGCAGCTTGCCGATTTCCCGCAGCGAGTCGCTTGTGTCCTCAATTCCGTAGAACGAGCCCTCGAAAAACGGAATGTCGTAGCGCTCTTCCATTTTGCGGGCGACGTTGATCATCGCCTTGGAGCAGACCATCATCGCCGCCTTGGCGCGATGTGAAGAGGCGACCTCTTTGTATTTCCCGTCACCGGAGATACAGGCCAGGATGCGGATGCCAAGCTCATCGAAAAGCGGCTTGACCTGCCAAAATTCGCCGGAGAGATTATATTCGCCGATAATGTTGATGTCGTAAGGCGTCGTATATTCCGGCTCTTCCGTTCCGATCACATGTTCAAGAAGAGCTTCGCCCGCAAGTTTGTTGCCGAGATTCTTCGGGCCGACAAAGCCCGGCGCGTTGACGGGTATGACAGGCTTTCCGAACTTCTCGCGGGCGGCCTTGCAGACCGCATCGATATCGTCGCCGATCATCGCCGGCACGCAGGTCTGGTAGACGAAGATCGCCGGCGGATCGTAGCGCTCGATGATCTCGCGCACAGCCTTGAAAAGCCGCTTTTCGCCGCCGAAGACAACGTCCGTCTCGTTCATATCGGTTGTGAAACCGGTGCGCCAGATATTCGAGCCGGAGGATTTCGCGCCGCGATTGTCCCAGGAATTGCCTTCGCAGGCGATGGGTCCGTGGACAAGATGCGCGACATCGGTCAAGGGCTGCAACGCGATCTTGGCGCCGTCGAAGGCGCAACCGCCGGCAGCGCCGCCAGGCTGCAATTGCTTGGTGCAGCCCTTCTTGCGCTCGGCTTCGGATTTGTTCGCGTTCTTCCCGCAGCCAGGTTCGTTGAAGACGTCTTGAATCGTGGCCGAGAGAGAACTCATGCGTTTCTCCTAATTCCAATTCCTGACTGCGGCGCACCCGTTTTTGTATACGCACTGCCGCATCGGCAGCGCGTATCTTCACTTTTCAGCGAATGATGTCGAAGCTGTAGTCCGTCTTCGACGGGACATTGGTATTGGCATCGATCGACTCGAAGATCCGATCCAGGATCCACACCAGGACGTTCAGGCCCCCTTGATAGCCCCACACCGGGTAGCGATGGTGATGGTGGCGATCGAAGATCGGGAAGCCGATGCGGATCAGCGGCGTGCCGGTGTCGCGCTCGAGATATTTTCCGTAGGTGTTGCCGATGAGGAAATCGACCGGCTCGGTGAACAGCAGCGACCGCATGTGCCACAGATCCTTGCCGGCATAGACGTGGCAGTCCTTACCGAACGGCGAGCTGTCGAACAGCGCTTGCACCTTCTTCGCCCAGCGCGGATTGCCATTGGTCGCGAGAACGTGCGTCGGCTCGGCGCCGAGTTCGAGCAGGAAGCCCGCGAGGCCTAGGCAAAGGTCCGGATCGCCGTAGATCGCGAATTTCTTGCCGTGGATGTGAGCGCTCGAATCGCCGACCGCGTCGACCAGCCGACCGCGCTCTTTTTCAAGCTCCAGCGGAATTTCCTTGCCGCTGATCCGCGCGATCTCCTGCAGGAAATGATCGGTGGCAGCGACGCCGATGGGATGGTTGAACGAGACCGTTTCCTGCCCATGCGCGGCGATAACCGGTAGAGTCTTCTCGGTGCAGAATTCCTGCATCGAGAGCGTCGCCTTGGCGTGAATAGCATTGGCGGCATCTTCGAGCGTCGTGCCGCCGTCGTACATGCGGAACTCGCCATCGGTCGGCGTATCCCACACATCGCTATTGTCGCCGAGGATCGTGTACTCGACGCCCATAAGCCCGAAGATTCGCTTGATCTCCCGCAGGTTTCCGACCGTATAGCCGTCGAAACCGCCAAGGAAGTTGATCTTTTCGTTGGCCTGACGCTCAAGCTTCGGCGCCGTGCCGGCCTTGCCGTCCCAGAAATGCTCGACGATACCCTTCATCACATTGTCGTAGCCGGTGATATGACTGCCGACGAAAGCCGGCGTATGCGCGAAGGGAACGTCGAACGCCTCCGGCACCGAGCCCTTTTCCTTCGAGGTTTTGATGAAGGCATTGAGGTCATCGCCGATGACTTCCGCCATACAGGTCGTCGAAACGGCGATCATCTTCGGCTTGTACATCGCATAGGTGTTGGCAAGGCCGTCGATCATATTGTTGAGGCCGCCGAACACCGCGGCATCTTCCGTCATCGAGGAGGAGACGCAAGACGTCGGCTCCTTGAAATGCCGCGAGAAGTGCGAGCGATAATAGGCGACGCAGCCTTGCGAGCCATGCACGAAGGGAATCGTGGCCTCGAAACCGACTGCCGCAAAGACCGCGCCCAACGGCTGGCACGCTTTGGCGGGATTGACCGTCAACGCCTCGCGCGCGAAATTCTTGTCGCGATATTCCGGCGTCTTGGTCCATTCGCGAATACGCTCGACCTCGACGGGATCCTGCGGATTCTCGAACATCCGCTTCTTGTTGGCCAGCATCTGCTGGTATTCAGGACCGCGAAAAAGCTCGAAATGGTCAAGAACGTTATCGGCATTCTGAGTCATGATAGGCCCTCTGAAACCTTTTTGAGTTGGCCTCCCGGCCCGCTCGTTAGCGGACCGGGAAACAATCATTTATTCGGCGGCGATCAACGTCTGGCGTGGTTGCGCCTTCCACGGGGCTTTTGCCATCTTCCAGATCGGCGCGTTGATCGCCATATCCATGTCGCGCGCGAAAATGGCGAAGCCGTCGTAGCCGTGATAGGGCCCGGAATAATCCCAGGAGTGCATCTGGCGGAACGGCACACCCATCTTCTGGAAGACGTACTTTTCCTTGATGCCCGAGCCGACCAGATCCGGCTGGATCTTCTCGACGAACTTCTCGAACTCGTAGCCGGTCACGTCGTCATAGATCAGCGTGCCGTCCTTCACGTAATGCTGGGCGGTGCGCTGGTAGTCATCGTTGTGGCCGAACTCATAGCCGGTGCCGACGACCTCCATGCCAAGGTCTTCATAAGCGCCGATCACATGGCGCGGACGCAGGCCGCCGACGAAGAGCATAACCGTCTTGCCTTCGAGACGCGGACGGTATTTGGCGATAACCGCGTCCATCAACGCCTGATATTTGGCGATGACGCGCTCGGCGCCTTCCTTGATCTTGTCGTCGAAGAAGCTGGCAATCTTGCGCAGCGACTCGGCGATCTTGGAGGGACCAAAGAAATTATATTCGCACCACGGAATGCCGTACTTCTCTTCCATATGACGCGAGATATAGTTCATCGAGCGGTAGCAGTGCAGCACGTTGAGCTTCGCCTTGGGCGTCGCTTCAAGCTCCGCGAGCGTGCCGTCGCCGGACCATTGCGCAATGACACGCAGGCCCATTTCCTCAAGGAGGATGCGAGACGACCAGGCATCGCCGCCGATGTTGTAATCGCCGATGATCGCGACGTCGTAGGGTGTCGCTTCGAATTTTGGAGGCGCGTTCGGATCGAGCTTGTCGAAGACCCAGTCGCGGATCGCGTCGTTGGCGATATGATGGCCAAGCGACTGCGAAACACCGCGGAAACCTTCGCAGCGGACGGGCACGATAGTCTTGCCGCCATATTCTTTCGATTTGACCTTCGAGACCGCCTCGATGTCATCACCGATGAGCCCGATCGGGCATTCCGACTGAACCGAGATGCCGTGGTTCAGCGGGAAAAGCTCCTGGATCTCGTCAATCAGCTTGGTGAGCTTCTTGTCGCCGCCGAAAACGATGTCCTTTTCCTGAAAATCCGACGTGAACTGCATGGTCACGAACGTATCGACGCCGGTCGTGCCGATGTAATAATTACGTCGAGCCGCCCAGGAATATTGGCCGCAACCAACCGGGCCGTGGCTGATGTGAATCATGTCCTTTATCGGCCCCCACACGACGCCCTTCGAGCCTGCGTAAGCGCAGCCCCGGATCGTCATGACGCCCGGTATGGACTTGAGATTGGACTTGACGCCACAATCGGCTTTACCGCCCTCCTGCACGTTCAAGTGCTTGGCGCGGCGTTTGGCGGTCTTCTCCGGATAAACGGACAGAACCTCTTGTATCAATTCTTTGTTGCGGGCTTTGATCTCCGCAACGGTTTCGGTTTTTCCCAGGCTCATTTTGGCACCTCGTTCGCTATCCGATTGCACCCGGAGGCCGGCCCCTCGCGAGCGAGAGGCCGGCAAGTTCGGAGCTGTTATTAGACAACCGCGAGTTCCGCGGCTGTCTTGCCGACCTGGCTCTCGTCCACTTGCTTCATGATGCCGTGCTCCATGAGCATGTCTTCGAGCTCGTCCATCGTGATCGGGGTCGGGATGATGCCATTGCCACGATTGGCATGGATCTTATTGGCGAGGTTGCGGTAGTGCTGGGCCTGCTGCGATTCCGGCGCATATTCCAAAACCGTCATGCGACGCAGCTCGGCGTGCTGAACGATATTGTCGCGCGGCACGAAATAGATGAGCTGCGTGCCGAGCTTCGCGGCCAAGCTCTCCGCCAGCTCGAGCTCCTTGTCGGTCTGGCGTTCGTTGCAGACCAGCCCGCCGAGGCGCACGCCGCCGGAATTGGCATATTTCAGAATGCCCTTGGAGATGTTGTTGGCCGCATACATGGCCATCATCTCACCCGACATGACGATGTAGATTTCCTGCGCCTTGTTCTCGCGAATCGGCATCGCGAAACCGCCGCAGACGACGTCGCCGAGAACGTCGTAAGAGACATAGTCGATGTCCTCGTAGGCGCCGTTTTCTTCCAGGAAGTTGATCGAGGTGATGACGCCACGGCCGGCGCAGCCGACGCCCGGCTCCGGGCCGCCCGAACTCGACGCACTTGATGTCGCGATAGCCGACCTTCATGACCTCTTCGATTTCGAGGTCTTCAACGCTGCCAGCGGCAGCGGCCAGGCTCAGGATGGTGTCCTGCGCCTTGGCGTGCAGGATCAGACGGGTCGAATCCGCCTTCGGGTCACAGCCCACGATCAGGATCCTGTGCCCGAGCTCGGCGAGAGCAGCGAGCGTGTTCTGGGAGGTCGTGGACTTGCCGATGCCGCCTTTACCGTAAAACGCGATTTGTCGAAGTGCCGACATGTAGGTTCTCCATAAACCGATGCCAATGACGACCGCGCCACCCGGCGCGTCTGTTCTGTCAGAAACTGGCGCGTTATTTACGGGAAGGAGTGCATCGCTCGTCAGCGCGTCGGCGTGCACTCAGCCCTCACTCACCATTCCGCACGCCTCAGGTTTGCAACGGGTGTGCCAGCGCGTCGCGATCTTGCAAGAGACTGTTTTGAAATGAGAATCCAAATTTGTTAGAGAATCTCATAAGCTGTGTCGAATACGACAGCCTCTGTTTCTCCTGTCGTAAACAAGACAAGACCGCCCCCGCGGCGGCCGCGGCGAAATAGAATTCTCCGGGCTGAATTTCACAGCTTCATCCATGCCGGGAACAGAAATTGCAGCAACATGCGGCAGACCGGATCGGTCGTTACGACGTGCTGATGAGGAAACATATGCAGATAGGTGTTGAGACGTCCAAGGCCGTCGATCAGCGACGGGTGTTCGTCATAGACCAGGATGAAATCGTCCGCGCCGCGCTGCAATTCATGTTGCACGATGAAATCGAGACGCATGAACTGGCAAGCCCGGAGGAGGCTTATATAAAAGGTGTTGGCTGGCTCGCCCCGCACCTGGTTCTGCTCGGCGTCGGCTTCGTCAAGGAACGCGGTGCCGCTCTGATCCCGGAGATTGCCGCAAAATTCCCCGGCGTGCGCATCCTCGTCACCTGCGATAAAAGCCAGGAAGCGACGGCGGTCGAGGCCCTCAAAGCGGGCGCACATGGCGCAGTCGTCAAGCCGCTGACGCTCGAGGCTGTCCGCAAGAAGGTCGACACGGTTCTGGGGCGCGGCGGGGCGGCCCCGCTGATCCAGCTCGGCACTTTGTAAGCGGCCGCGAAATGTCGAAAATCGTTTTCTTCCAGAAGCCCGGCTGCGGCACCAACGCCCGTCAAAAGCTTGCGCTGGAACAGGCCGGCCATTCGGTCGAGGCCCGAGACTTGCTGCGCGAGAGTTGGACCACCGAACGGTTGCGCGGCTTCTTCGGCGCCCTTCCCGTCACGGCCTGGTTCAACCCGGCCGCGCCGAAGATCAAATCCGGCGAAATCGATCCTGCCCGGCTGGATGCGACGGCGGCATTTGGCTTGCTGGTCGCTGAGCCACTGCTCATCCGGCGTCCGCTGATCGAAGCGGGCGACAAGCGTTGCGCCGGCTTCGACAATGATGTCGTCGCCGAACTGCTCGGAAGTCGGGCCAGCCGCGTCGGAGACAATTGCTTGCGTCCGAACCAAACGCCTTGCCCCGCCCCCGCGACGGCACGCGCAGGCGCGTGACCCGTCACGCCTGTGCGAACCTCGAAAGCAGACATTGGCCAATCCAAGGATATCAACGTGAGCGCGCGCGTCCCTTTCCGCCATATCGACACCGCAGACGCGGAGACATTGATCAGCAGCGGCGATATCATCATCCTCGACGTCCGCGAGGCCGAGTCATTCGCGCACGGCCACATTGAAGGAGCCAAGAACGTCACCATCACCAATCTGTTCAACATCCTCGATGGCGTAGCGAAGGACAGGTCCATTCTGATCTATTGCTATCATGGCTATGCCAGCCAGGAGTTTGGTCAGCTGCTTTCGGATTTTCGCTATACGAACGTCTTTAGCCTCGACGGCGGCTACGAGGCCTGGATCAAACGCGCCGACACTTTTGCCGGTTAGCCGCGCGAGCACAGTCGAAGAAATCGCGTCGCCTTTCGAACATTGGCCGCTGTCGCGAATGTTACGCGCACGCCGGCATGGCCGCCGCGAAGTCCGTATCATACTGATTTCCTGTATCTAATTGAGCGTCTGCCGGTCCGGCCCCGGTCTTGCTTCCGGCCTCTGCAATCGTAGAGGAAGGCCATTGAGCACTTCAGAAAAGATTGGCAGGGGCCAGCCGTCTCACCCCATCGCTTTGATTCTCGGCACCAACGAGATTGCCTCGGCGATCGCCGCCTATCTGCATCATCGCGGTTATGGCGTCGTCCTGTCGCATGATCCGATCCCGCCCGTCATTCGCCGCAAAATGGCATTCCACGATGCCTTGTTCGACGAGATTATCGATATCGATGGCGTCGGCGCTGTCCGCGCCGATAGCGGATTGGAAGTTCAGGCGGGGCTCGCGCGACGGAACGGCGTCATCATCACCGAGCTTGGAATTCTCGATCTGATGATCCTGCGCACGCTAAATGTCCTGATTGATGCGCGGATGCAGAAGTATCAAGTGACGCCCGATTTGCGGCGTCTTGCGCGCGTGACCATAGGGCTTGGACCAGGTTTCACGGCGGAGAACAATTGCGATATCGCGATCGAAACAAGGCCGGGAAAGGCCGGACGCGTCATTCGCAGCGGCGCGACCGATGCGGCGGACGGCAGACCGGATCTACTCGGCACGCGCGGTGCGGAACGCTTCGTGCGGTCGGCGTTCGCCGGACGCTGGCATTCGCCCCTCGAAATCGGTACGCGGATCTTCAAGAACTTCGTCGTCGGCCATTTGGGCGGCGAGCCGATACGGGCGCCTTTTGACGGCATCCTGCGAGGCCTCGTTCGCGACGGCACCGAAGTGCCCGCCGAGGTGAAGTTATTGGAGGTCGATCCGCGCGGCCGCAACGCCAGATTTACCGGCATCGACAACCGTGGTCACGCAATTGCAAAAGCCGTCTGCAATGCCCTCAGCCATATTGAAAGTGGGGCCGAGCCGGCAATGAGCAAGCGCGGACGCGGACTCTATCTCGTTCGCTGATGGGAACGGTCACGGCATTTCGTCCGCGTCGCGAGCCGGACGCTGTCAATTTCGGCGATCTGCCGCCAACGATAAATGCCCTGCTGCAGCAGGGCGTCCGCGCTTATCGCACCGACCCGGTGGAAGCCGACCGCTTCTTTCGCGCTGCGCGCGCTGCAGCGCCGGAGGAACTCGCGACCTATTTCTGCCTCTACAAAATCCACACTTACAGTGGCAATCTCGAAGCTGCGGAAGAAGCTGCGCAAAGCGGCCTGGAAGAGGCGGCGCGGCAGGCAGGGTGGCCACGCGACTGGCAGCAATGGCAGGCGCCCTGCTCTCTCGTAGGCCCCGGCCGTTTCGCGCTCTACACATTGAAAGCGCTCGCCTTCATCAGCCTCCGGCAGAACGATCGCGCCCGTGCGCGTGAAATTCTCGACGCGCTTGAAAAATGCGATCCGACCGGCGCCGTTGGTTGGCCGGTTGTCGCGGCGATCGCCGACGGGAGTGCCTGATCACATATCCCAAAAGGCGCACCCAGCGAAAGCCCGTGGCACCGCGTTTGCAGTAACTCCAATATGGCGTGAAAGCGCTAGATGTCGAATGGGATCGCGTAGGGATTATGACAATCGATTTTGTCTGGCGTCTTAGCAGCATCGACGCGTCGATCACGAAGGACGCCGCTCTGCCGCGCATCATTTCAAGTCGCAATTTCCAGTGGTCGTCACTGGCACCTGGCCCCAAGTCGGGACTCTGACATGAGCCAAGAGGCAGAAACCCTACAGGAGCTTGCAGACCGCAAATATAAATACGGTTTCGTTTCCGACATCGAGAGCGAGTTCGCGCCGAAAGGTCTAACCGAAGATGTCATCCGCTTCATTTCGGCCAAAAAGAACGAGCCGGACTGGATGCTGGAATGGCGGCTCGCGGCCTATCGGCGCTGGCTCAAGATGGAAGAACCCGCCTGGGCACGCGTGAATTATCCGAAGATCGATTTCCAGGATCTTTACTATTACGCCGCGCCGAAGAGCGACAGCACGAAGCCGAAAAGCCTCGATGAGATCGATCCCGAGCTTTTGCGGACCTATGAAAAGCTCGGCATCCCGCTCTCGGAGCAGAAAATGCTCTCCGGTGTCGCCGTCGATGCCGTGTTCGACTCCGTCTCGGTCGCGACGACCTTCAAGGCGACGCTCGAAGAAGCCGGCGTAATTTTCTGCCCGATCTCGGAGGCGTTACAGAAGCATCCCGAGCTTGTGCGCAAATATCTCGGCTCGGTCGTGCCGCCAACCGATAATTATTACGCGACGCTGAATTGCGCGGTCTTTTCAGACGGGTCTTTCGTCTATGTCCCCGAGGGCGTGCGCTGCCCGATGGAACTCTCGACCTATTTCCGCATCAATGCCTCGAAGACAGGCCAATTCGAGCGTACACTTATCATCGCCGACAAGGGCGCCTATGTCTCCTATCTCGAGGGCTGCACGGCACCGCAGCGCGACGAGAACCAACTTCACGCGGCGGTCGTCGAACTTGTTGCGCTCGAAAGCGCCGAGATCAAATATTCCACGGTGCAGAACTGGTATCCCGGCGACGAAAACGGCAAAGGTGGTATTTATAATTTCGTCACCAAGCGCGGCGATTGCCGCGGCGCCAATTCAAAGATTTCATGGACTCAGGTCGAAACGGGTTCGGCCGTCACCTGGAAATATCCATCCTGCATCCTGCGCGGCGAAAATTCCGTCGGCGAATTCTACTCGATCGCCATCACCAACAATTATCAGCAAGCCGATACCGGCACGAAGATGATCCATCTTGGCAAGAACACCAAGAGCCGCATCATCTCGAAGGGCATTTCAGCCGGCTTTGCGCAGAACACCTATCGCGGACTGGTCAGCGTCAACTCCAAGGCAGACGGGGCACGGAACTTCACCCAATGCGATTCGCTGCTCATCGGCGCACAGTGCGGCGCGCACACAGTGCCCTATATCGTTTCGCGAAATCCGACCGCGATTCTCGAACACGAGGCGACGACCTCGAAGATCAGCGATGACCAGCTCTTCTATTGCCTTTCGCGCGGCATCCCCGCCGAGCAGGCGGTCGCTCTCATCGTCAACGGCTTCTGCCGCGAGGTCTTGCAACAATTGCCGATGGAATTCGCCGTCGAAGCGCAAAAGCTTGTCGGCATCAGTCTTGAAGGGAGCGTGGGATAATGCTCGAAATCAAGGATCTCTACGCCAATATCAACGGCAAAGACATTCTGAAGGGTGTGACGCTCGACATACCGGCGGGCGAAGTGCACGCCCTCATGGGACCGAACGGCGCCGGCAAATCGACGACCTCTTATACGCTTGCCGGACGCGACGGCTACAATGTCACCAGCGGCTCTGTCACGCTCGACAATGAAGATATTCTGCCGCTCTCGCCCGAAGAACGCGCGGCCAAGGGCATTTTTCTTGCCTTTCAATATCCATTGGAAATTCCCGGCGTCTCGACGCTGACCTTCCTCAAGACGGCGCTGAATGCGCAACGCCAGACGCGCCGCGAGCCAGAGCTCGACGCCGTGCAATTCTTAAAGCTCGTACGCGAAACGGCCAAGAAACTCAATGTCACCGAAGAGATGCTGAAGCGCCCGCTCAATGTCGGCTTTTCCGGCGGCGAGAAAAAGCGCAACGAGATTTTGCAGATGGCGCTGCTGAAACCGAAGCTCGCCATCCTCGACGAGACGGATTCCGGGCTCGATATCGACGCCTTGAAGCTTGTCGCCGAAGGCGTCAACGCTTTGCGCGCGCCGGACCGCAGCTTCCTCGTCATCACACACTATCAGCGGCTGCTGGATTTCATCGTGCCCGACCGCGTGCATATCTTCGCCAATGGACGAATCGTGCGCTCCGGCGACAAGATGCTCGCGCATCAGCTCGAAGCCGAAGGTTACGAGGGCCTGATCGGCAAAGCCGCGTGAGTGCAAGATGAGCGACATCGTTTCACTCAGGAGCCTGCTGTTCGAGGCGGCCAAATTGGATGACGGCAAGCAGGGGCTCGGCACCCTGCGCAACCAGGCACGCGCCGAATTCGTCGCTCGCGGCCTGCCGACCCGGCGGCTTGAAACCTGGAAATATTCGGACCTGTCTCAGGCGCTGAACGAGACGACACGGCCGGCGCAAGCCCCGCGCGAGGCCCTCGCCATTCCCGGTGCGGCGTTGGCGCGTTTCGAGAACGGCGTGCTTGACACGAATTCCGGCTTCCCTCGGACCGGCGCGTTGCCTCTAATGCCCGTTCTCGCCGGAGCGGCACCGGGCCTTGCCGCGCAAATCGGGACGGTCAACCCGCTTAGGGATCACCCGATTGTCAATCTCAATACGGCGGTCATGAGCGACGGCCTGGTGCTCAACGTTGGCAAAGGCTTCCCGGGTCCGCTTCACGTCAGTTTCGTCTGGCGGCCGGAAGACGGTGTGCGCGCTCCCGAAGGCGCCCACTTGCGTCTTCTCATCCAAATCGAGAAGGACGCCGAATTCACGCTGATCGAGACGCACGACGGCGCCTCATCCTTCGCGACAATCGTCAGCGAGTTCCGGCTCGCCAGCGGCGCCCGGCTCAACCATCTGCGAATTGACCGGCTGGGCCAGGCGGCGCGGCAATCGGCAGTTACACTTTCCGAAATCGACACGGGAGCCTCCTACCGCGCCTTCTATCTCTCGGAAGGCGGCCATTTCGCGCGGCACGAGGCGCAATTGAAGCTTATCGGCGAGGAGGCCCAGGCAAACATTGACGGCGCCTATCTCGTCGGCGATGGCCGTCACTGCGACAACACCACGGTCATGGCTCATGCGGCGCCGAGCACATCGAGCCGCCAAAGTTTCCGCGGCGTACTCGCCGGGCGCTCGCGCGGTGTCTTCCAAGGCTGTGTACAGGTCGCACAGGTGGCACAACGCACCGATGCTTACCAGATGAGCCGCGCTCTGCTCTTGTCGCGGGAAGCGGAGATCGCGACTAAGCCCGAACTCGAAATCTTTGCTGACGACGTCAAGTGCAGTCACGGCGCGACGGCGGGCGAACTCGATCCGGCGGCACTGTTCTTCTTGCGTGCGCGCGGCATTCCGGAGTCCGAGGCGCGCGCTTTGCTCGTGCGGGCCTTCCTGTTCGAAGCGTTCGATGCAATCGAAAGCACCGATTTGCGTGATCTTGTCTCGGGCTGCGCCGACACCTGGCTGGAGCAGCATGCGAACGAAATCAATCATGTCGCCTAGTATTGCCGCGCCGTGCGTGGATCTTCCGCCGGAATTCGATGTCGCGGCGCTGCGCGCGCAATTCCCTATCCTCTCGCGTCAGGTGAATGGCAAACCGCTCGTCTATCTCGATAACGGGGCCTCGGCGCAGAAGCCCCGCGTCGTTCTGGACGCGATCAACGACGCCTATGCCTCAAGCTACGCGAATGTCCATCGCGGCGCTCATTTCCTCTCGGCGGAATCGACAGCGCTTTACGAAGAGGCACGCGAATCCGTCCGGCGCTTCCTCAACGCCGCATCTCCTGACGAAATCATCTTCACCAAGGGCGGCACGGACTCGATCAATCTCGTCGCTGACAGCCTCGGCGCCGAGATTGTACCGGGCGACGAAATCATCATTACCGAGATGGAGCACCACGCCAACATCGTCCCGTGGCACTTCCTGCGCGAGCGCAAGGGAGCGGTGCTGCGCTGGGCGCGGCTGGCGGATGATGATCGCCTCGATCTCGAAGGCTTTGCCAAACTGCTGACGCCGCGGACCAGGATCGTCGCGGTAACGCATATGTCGAATGTTCTCGGTACCGTGACACCGCTGCACGAGATCATTCGCCTCACGCATGCGGCGGGTGCGAAGATTCTGATCGACGGCTGCCAGGGCTGCGTACATGCGCCGGTCGACGTACAGGCGCTCGATTGCGATTTCTATGTCGCCACGGGGCATAAGCTTTATGGCCCGACGGGTATCGGCTTTCTTTACGGCAAGCTCGCGCTGCTCAATTCCATGCGTCCCTACCAGGGGGGCGGCGACATGATCGATATCGTGACCGAAGACGATGTGACCTATGCGCCCTCGCCGCATCGCTTCGAGGCCGGCACGCCGCCAATCGTCGAGGCGATCGGGCTCGGCGTCGCACTCGACTGGTTGTCGCGCCTTGATCGCACCGCGATCGCGGCACACGAGGCAGATCTGCTGACCCATGCGACCGAGGAAATGGATCGCATCGCCAAGGTGCGGATTCTCGGCCGCGCTCCTGATAAGGGCGCAATCCTCACCTTCAATATCGCGGGCGCTCATGCTCATGATGTCGCGACGCTGCTCGATCACTCAGGAGTGGCGGTCAGGGCCGGAACGCATTGCGCGCAGCCGCTGATGAAGCGCTACGACGTCATCTCCTCCTGCCGCGCTTCTTTCGCTCTTTACAATACGCATCAAGAGGTGGAGGCGCTTATCACCGCGATCCGTAAAGCGCTGGAGCTCCTCGCCTGATGGAATCCGCGTCTTCTCGCACCGACATCGCAATGGAAGGGCCGCCAGCGTCCGAAACCTTGCATCCTTTGGCGGAGACGGTGATCGCGGCTTTGCGGACCGTGTACGATCCGGAAATTCCGCTCAACATCTACGATCTCGGGCTCATTTACAGGATCGCTGGAAAAGGACCGGATATCGAGATTGACATGACCTTGACAGCACCGGGATGCCCGGTCGCGAGCGAGATCGTGCGCTCCGTCGAAGAAGCGGTGCGAGCCGCTCCCGGTGTCGGCACGGTTGCGGTGAAGCTCGTCTTCGAGCCCCCTTGGGATCAGTCGAAAATGTCGGATGAGGCCAGACTTCAACTCGGCCTTCTCTAAAGCATATTTGCAGATCTCCGCTTGCGGCGCGGATTATTCCGGGACGAGGCGCTTCAGATTGCTTAGCTCCGACCCGATTGGGGCCACTTGACTGCGGCACAGGCGGGGAAAAGGCCATGGCACGCGTTAAACGGCAAGCATACCTCGGAGGCCAGAACTTGCCGGACAACAAAATCGCTGCCGAGGTCGAGCGTGTCGCGCGTGAAATCCCGCTCCCGATCGGCAGGCACGGCGCGTTATGGCTGGCGCGCTTTTGAAGCGTGTCCACAGCTGCCGCCGTGCATGACTGGCTGCCCGTTCGCTCGAAAGCGACATGCCCGCTTCAACCAACAAGCGTGCTTACTTCGGCGAAATCGCTGCTGATCAGATCTAACTAAGTGTATGATTTTATTGGCGCACCCGACAAGATTCGAACTTGTGGCCTCTGCCTTCGGAGGGCAGCGCTCTATCCAGCTGAGCTACGGGTGCCTGGGCGCACAGCGGCGCGGCGAACTTCTAGCTGATCCGCCGCGCGGCGACAATGCGCCAATTCGCTCGCGCAAGCTGCGCCTGACGAGCCGGCCCGCAAGGCGCAGCCACGTATTGCCGGCGGGAGTTGACCTTAGTGCAGCGTCTCGACGCTTCGCAGCTTGGCAATCTCGTCCTTGAGTTGAAGCTTTCGCCGCTTGAGCTCGGCCAACTTCACCTCGTCAACCGAGGGATGGCACCATTCACGCGCGATGTCGCGATCAAGAGCATCGTGACGGCGTTCAAGCTCAGCGAGATGGCTTTCCAAAGACATTCTTGGCTCCTTGGCAGACGCGTCTACGAAGATAGTGTGACACAGGATTGGCGGCCGGCAAGGGGCTTACCCGGTGCGCATCGAAAAAATTCGCGTCACAGCGCGCCGCAGGGAGGCGGGCGCTAAACCTTTGTTAAGTCTTGCATCGCCAGCTTGAGCACGGCGCGATTCAAAGTCGCGTGAGCGGGGCAGCGCAAGCCAGAGGCAAGCGCTATTTTGTTGATGATAGCGCGGGTTAGAAACTCAGTGTGCGGTCCGGCACATTCCACGTTTCGCCGCTTTTTTACGCTTGGTTCCACTTGAAGGGGCTTGGGGGTCGATCCGATGCATTCCAAGATGAGATTTGGCGTTCTAGCGTTGTCCGCGATCGCCGCCGTCAGCTTGCTGTGCGCGCCGGCTCGGGCGCAATGGCATTATAACAACGGCTATCAGGCCAACTCTCCGAATTATGGCTATCCGCCCTATCCGGGCGGCGGCCAGCCGAGCCAGAACTATGGCGAGCCGCAGGCCGAACCCCCGGACGCCTATGTGCCGCCGGACCAGCGTGGCTATGCCAGCCCGGTGCAACGCGTAAGCCCCGACAGCGCGCCCTATAATCCGCCGCCGGACGATGATGCCGCCGCCGCGGGCAAGCGCACGCGCCAGGAAGTCGATTTCCCGACCAGCGAGAAGCCCGGCACAATCATCGTCGATACCACCACGCGCCACCTTTACCTCGTCGAGGGCAATGGCCGGGCCTTGCAATATGGCATTGGCGTCGGCCGCGAAGGCTTCGCCTGGAAAGGCGTCGCCGAAGTCCACAGCAAGCAGGAATGGCCGAAATGGTTCCCGCCCTCCGATATGCTGCAGCGCCGGCCTGACCTGCCACAAGAGATGGACGGTGGCCTCGGCAATCCGCTGGGCGCCCGCGCGATGTATCTGTGGGAGAACGGTAAGGACACGCTCTATCGCATCCACGGCACCAACGAGCCGGATACGATCGGCCAGGCGGTTTCTTCGGGCTGCATCCGGATGATGAATGGCGACGTGATGGATCTCTACAGCCGCGTCGCGATAGGCACCAAAGTCATCGTATTGTAACAAGTCTCGTGGCCCTTCACCCATTCCGCGGGTGAAGGGTCTTTTTCATGCGCTGCGCCGCAGCACATTCTTGACCTTCCCCGTCATCTCGCATTTAAGGCGCGCGACGCGCGTTTCGCGCCGTGCTCCTTCTCGGGAGCAAACTCTTCCTCTTGGAGATTGACGATGCAGAATTGGCCGATCCACGGCACGATTACCGGCCCTATTGTCATGATCGGCTTCGGATCGATCGGGCGCGGCACGCTGCCCCTGATTGAACGCCACTTTCACTTCGACAAGTCGCGCTTCACCGTCATCGACCCCGTCGATACGGACCGCCATCTGCTCGACGAGCGCGGCATCGCCTTCGTCCAAAAGGCCGTGACGCGCGAGAATTTTGTCGATCTGCTGAAGCCGCTGCTGACCAACGGCCCCGGCCAGCCCTTCATCGTCAATCTTTCGGTCGAGGTTTCCTCCGCCGCGATCATGCGTCTCGCGCATGAGGTCGGCGCGCTCTATATCGACACCGTCGCCGAGCCCTGGCCGGGTTTTTACGACGATCCGCGTCTCACCCAGTCGCAGCGCTCGAATTATGCGCTACGCCAGGAAGTTCTCGACCAGCGCGCCGCCCTCGGCGCTGGCCCGACCGCCGTCTCCTGCTGCGGCGCCAATCCGGGCATGGTTTCCTGGTTCGTCAAACAGGCACTGCTGAATGTCGCCAAGGATCTCGGCATCATAGCGCCCGAACCCAAGACGCGCGAGGAATGGGCGCGGCTGGCGAAGGGCGTCGGGGTCAAGGGCATCCATATCGCCGAGCGCGACACCCAGCGCGCCAAAACGCCGAAGCCGATGGGCGTCTTCGTCAACACCTGGTCGGTCGAGGGCTTCGTTTCGGAAGGTCTGCAACCCGCGGAGCTCGGCTGGGGCACGCATGAGAAGCATCTACCGCCGGAAGGCCGCCGCCACGAGTATGGCCCGGACTGCGCCATCTATCTGCTGCGGCCGGGCGCGGGCACGCGCGTGCGCTCCTGGACGCCGACGCCGGGGCCGCAGCACGGCTTCCTCGTCACCCATAACGAATCGATCTCGATCGCCGACTATCTGACGCTGCGCGAGAACGGCGAAGTCATCTACCGGCCGACGGTCCATTATGCCTACCGGCCCGCGGACGACGCCGTGCTCTCGCTCGACGAAATGGCCGGCGCGCAATGGAAGCAGCAGGACGATTGGCACATTCTCGGCGAGAACGAGATCGTCGATGGCATCGACGAACTCGGCGTGCTGCTCTATGGCCATGCCAAGAATGCCTATTGGTATGGCTCTCAGCTTTCGATCGAGGAGACGCGCCGCATCGCGCCCTATCAGAATGCGACCGGCCTGCAGGTCAGCTCCGCCGTGCTCGCCGGCATGGTCTGGGCGCTGGAAAATCCCCGCGCCGGCATCGTCGAGGCCGACGAAGTGGATTTCCGCCGCTGCCTCGAAGTGCAATCGCCCTATCTCCAGCCGGTGATCGGCACCTATACCGACTGGACGCCGCTGACCGACCGCGCCAAACTTTTCGCCGAAGATCTCGATAAGGACGATCCCTGGCAGTTCGCCAATGTGATCGTGCGTTGAGGGAACGTGCGTTGAGTGAACGTGCGCTGACAGCGCGCGAATTGAAAAAGGCGGCGGCCTATTCGGCCGCCAGCTTGATCGGCTGAGGCAGGCTTTCGGCACGGAGCCGGGCGAGCAGAGCTGTCTCTTCTGCCTTCGCGGCTTCGACGCTTTGCAATTTCACATGGCCGAAGCCGCGGATTTTTTCCGGCAACGCAGCCAGTGCAACGGCGCTCTCGTAATTCTCCGGCGTCAGTTTTGCAGCGATCTCGTCGAGCAGCTTCTCGTAATCGGCGCGCAGCGCGCGTTCGAGCCGCCGCTCGCTCGACCAGCCGAAGATATCCAGCGGCGTGCCGCGCACAACCTTCATCGGCCTGAGAATCTTGAACAGCCGCATCATCGCCGGGCCGAACGCCCATTTACGGACCGTGCCCGGCTTGCGCGCGAAAATCGGCGGCGCAAGATGGAAGGTGATGCGTATATCGCCCTCGAAGGCGGCCGCAATGTTGCGGGTGAATGTGCCGTCGCTGTAGAGGCGCGCGACCTCATATTCGTCCTTCACCGCCATGAGCTTGAAGAGGTTGTTGGCCACCGCGAGCGCAAGCCGCGTTTCCCCCGGCGCTATGCGCCGTTCGACCTCGGCGATGCGTTCCACCCGCGCCGCGTAAGTCTCGGCATAAGCTTGGTTCTGATACACCGTCAGAAAAGCCTGCCGCCGCGCGAATTTCTCCTCGAAGGTTTCGGAGATCACGCGCGACGAGGCGGGATCGTGTGCCGGCGCCAGCAGGGCGGCGACAAGATCCGGCGCGAAAGCCTCACGACGCCCCCAAAGAAAGGCGCGCTTGTTCATCTCGACGGATTCGCCGACGATTTCGATGGCCCGCATCAAGGCTTCTTCCGACAAAGGCAGCAGCCCGCGCTGCCAGGCGAAGCCGACGAGGAAGATGTTCGCCGCGACGGAAGTTCCGACCAGCGCCGTCGCAAGGCTCGTCGCATCGCAGAACGCGGCGCGATTGGCGGCAGCCTTCTGGATCGCCTGCTTGATCGTCGTGACCGGCAGCTTGAAATCGGCATCGCGGGTGAAATCGCCTGGATAGGTCTCGGCCGTGTTGATGACGACGCCAGTTTCGCCAGGCCGCACCGCGGCGAGAACCTTGGCGGTGCCGGAGACGACAAGATCGCAGCCGATGATGAGATCGGCGCCGCCCGCGCCGACGCCGATGGCATGGATCTGCTCGGGCCGCGCCGCGATCTTGATATGGCTGTGAACCGCGCCGCCCTTCTGCGCCAGCCCCGCCATATCGGTCGAGCCGCAGCTTTTGCCCTCAAGATGCGCCGCCATCGCCGAGGAAGGCGCCGATGGTCACGACCCCGGTGCCGCCAACGCCGGTGATGAGAATGGCAAAAGGCTTGTCGACAAGCTGCGGGATCGCCGGTTGCGGCAGCGGCGGAAAATCATCCGCCTCCGGCGAGTGCATGCCGGCGACTTTCAGCTTGGCGCCGTGCACCGTCACCATCGCCGGGCAGAAGCCCTCAAGGCACGAGAAATCCTTGTTGCAGCTCGCCTGGTCGATGACGCGCTTGCGGCCGAATTCGGTCTCGAGCGGTTGCAGCGAGACGCAGTTCGAAACCTTGCCGCAATCGCCGCACCCCTCGCAGACGAGATCGTTGATGAAGACGCGCTTGTCGGGATCTGGGAATTGGCCGCGCTTGCGGCGGCGGCGCTTCTCCGCCGCGCAGGTCTGATCGTAGACGAGAACCGTCGTGCCCGCGACCACGGCAAGTTCGCGCTGCACGGCGTCGAGTTCATCGCGCAGCCGGACCTCGACGTCGCGCGGCCAGTCTGCGCGTTCCTGATATTTGTGCAGGTCGTCGGTAACGACCACGATTTTGCGGGCGCCTTCGGCCGCGACCTGGCGGACGATTTTGTCGACCGTCAGGCCGCCTTCGAGCTGCTGGCCGCCGGTCATCGCGACGGCGTCGTTGAAGAGGATTTTGAACGTGATGTTGGTGCCGGCAGCGATGGCCCAGCGGATCGCCAGGACGCCGGAGTGGTTATAGGTGCCGTCGCCGAGGTTCTGGACGATGTGGCCGCGCGTCGAGAACAGCGCCTCGCCGATCCAGTTGGCGCCTTCGCCGCCCATGTGGGTATAGCCCTCGGTGGCGCGGTCCATGCGCCTGAACCATGTAATGGCAGCCGATGCCCGCGTAAGCGCGCATCCCTTCAGGCACTTTGGTCGAGGTATTGTGCGGGCAGCCAGAGCAGAAATAGGGCGTGCGCACCGCGGCGTCTTTCAGGCTCGTGAGCCCGCGCTGCAAGCTTTCGAGATAGGCGACGCGCGCCTCAAGCTCCGCGCTCGGATTGAATTCGAGCAGGCGCCGGCCGATGGCGATGGCGATGGGATTGACGTCGAGCGCGCCGGCGACGGGAAAGAGCGTGCGGCCCTTTTCGTCCTTTTTGCCGACGCAGACCGGCTGATGCGCGCTGCCGTAAAGCTCGTCGCGCAACTGGTTCTCGATCAGCGAACGCTTTTCCTCGACGACCATGATCTTGTCGAGACCTTGCGCGAATTCGCGCAATCCTTGCGGCTCCAGCGGCCAGGGGCAGGCGATCTTGTAGACGCGCAGGCCCAGCGCGTTGGCGCGCAACTCGTCGATGCCAAGCTCGTCGAGCGCCTGGCGCACATCGAGATAGGATTTGCCGGCGGCGATGATGCCGAGCCGCGCCCGCGGGCCGCCCGAGATCGACGATGCGGTTCAGCTTGTTGGCGCGTAGCCAGGCGAGAACGGCGTCGCGCTTGTAGTTTTGCAGCCGCTTTTCCTGATCGAGCACCGGATCGCGCGCACGGATGTTGAGGCCGCCCGGCGGCAGGATGAAATCCGCCGGCACGACGGGCTGCACCCGATCGAGCGCGGCATCGACCGAGGCCGTCGAATTCGACCGTGTCCTTGAGACATTTGAGGCCGACCCAGCAGCCCGAATAGCGGCTCAGCGCATAGCCATAAAGGCCGTAATCGATGAGCTCCTGCACCCCGGCGGGAGCAAGGATCGGGATCATCACATCGACGAAGGTAAATTCCGACTGATGCGCAGTGGTCGAGGATTCGGCCGTGTGATCGTCGCCCATCAGCGCGAGGACGCCGCCGAAGCGCGACGTGCCCGCGAGATTGACATGGCGCAATACGTCGCCGGAGCGATCGACGCCCGGCCCCTTGCCGTACCAGAGGCCGAAGACGCCGTCGAAACGCCCTTCGCCGCGCATCTCCGCCTGTTGAGCGCCCCAGATGGCGGTGGCGGCAAGATCTTCGTTGAGACCCGGCTCAAAATGGATGTCGCGCGCCTCAAGCTGCTTTTTGGCGCGGGTCAGATTGAGATCGACGCCGCCGAGCGGCGAGCCGCGGTAGCCGGACACGAAATCCAGCGGTTTTGAGCCCGGCGCGGCGGTCGCGTTCGGCCTGCATCAGCAGCAGACGAACGATCGCCTGCGGGCCGGAGACAAAAATGTGGTTTTGCGCGAGATCGAACCTGTCCGCCAGAGAAAGCGGTGCCCTCGTTCCTGGCGTTTTGCCGGCGTCCACCATCTGTGCCCTTGTCCCAGGCGAGGAATCCTGGCCGCCCCTACGGGACTTATCGGTATAGAACAGCCGTATCGATCTTCCAAACCCTTTCCCGCCTTCGGACCGCATCGCCCCCATTTCGCTAAGTAAATGATTGTAACGCAGTTTTGCGGGCCGCGACTGGCCGGCGTCCACATACCTTTGATGGCCTTGCGCCTCGCTTTGGCCAGAGTTTGGCTGGCAAAGTGCAGTTTCACATCCGCTGTGGCGATTCCGTGGCTAAGCCTTTGACTGTTCACATGCGCGCGGCGCGCCGGCGCATCGGCGCGCTCATCGCCGTCTTATTCGCGTGGGCAACGCCGGCCGCGGCCCATCCGCATGTCTGGGTCACGGCCCACGAAGACGTGATCTTTCAGCCCGACGGCAAGATCGCGGCGATCCGCAACTCCTGGATCTTCGACGACATGTATTCGGCTTTCGCAGTTCAGGGCATCGCCAAGGATGGCCAGCTTGCGACCAAGGAACAACTCGCGCCTCTCGCCAAGACCAATGTCGAATCCCTGGCGGAGTTCGGCTATTTCACCTTCGCCAAGAACGCCGGCCAGCAGGTCGCTTTCGGGCCGCCGCGCGATTATTCGCTCGAGGAGCGGCCGGACAAGCTCGTCGTGCTCACCTTCACCGTGCCGCTGAAGGAGCCGCTTGAGCCCGGCAAGGCTTTCACCTTTTCGGTCTACGACCCGACCTTCTTCGTCGATTTCAGTCTGGCGAAGACCGGCCCGGTAGCGCTTATCGGCGCGCCGAAAGGCTGTTCCATCGGCGTTCTCGGCGCCAATCCGCTCGATGTGCAGGACGCCAAACAATTGTCCGAAGCCTTCTATCAAAATCTATCCCCTGGTGCGAACTTCGGCATGAAGCTCGCCGACCGGGTCATCGTCGCCTGTCCCTAGAACAGGATGCGCAAAAGGACCGCGATGCACCGAAAGCAAAAGTCCAATATCATCACGCTCGCCGTGTTCATGCTTCTCGCCGGGACGGTGGCAGCCGCGGCGCAAGGCTTTCATCATCCCTTCGCCGTCGGCGCCGACGAAGGCGCGGTCGGCAGTGCCTCGGGAATTACCGCCTGGATCATCGAACAGGAGAGCCGGTTTTCCCTCGCGCTTGTCGGCGCCATGCGGGCCGTGAAGCAGAGCGACTACGGCCTTCTCGCGCTCGCCGGATTGAGCTTTCTCTACGGTGTCTTCCACGCCGCCGGTCCCGGCCACGGCAAGGCCGTCGTGACGTCCTACATGATCTCCAACGAGAGTGCGCTGAAACGCGGCCTCGTTATCTCCTTCCTCGCGGCTCTCCTGCAGGGGATCGTCGCGGTCGCGCTCGTCGGCAGTGCGGTGCTGATCTTCAACGCGACGGCGCAGCGGATGAACGCCGCAGCGCGCTGGCTCGAATATGCAGCCTATGCCGGCATCATCCTGCTCGGCATTGTCCTGCTCATCAACAAGACGGCGGCGCTGGCGGCGAGCATCCGTCAGGCCGCTGCCGCGCGGGCTCTGCCGGTCTTCGCTGGCGCATCGCCGAAGCTCGCTTACGCGGCCGGCGGTAACGGCAATTTTCTCGCCGACGATGGCAACGGTCATATGCATGGGCCCGATTGCGGCCATTTTCACGCGCCGGATCCTCGCCAGCTTGGCGTCGGCTTTTCGTGGAAGTCGGCCGCCGTAACCGTCGCGACCGCCGGCGCGCGGCCTTGTTCTGGGGCAATCCTGATCCTGGTCTTCGCCTCGGCACAGGATATTTTCGGCGCCGGAATCTTTTCCGTCTTCGCCATGTCGCTCGGCACCGCGATCACGACCGGCGCCCTGGCGACGATGGCCGTCTATGCCAAGAAATCTGGCGGTGCGCTTCTCGGGCCGCAGTTCGCCGCGCGCGGAAATTATCGGGCGGCTGATCGAAGTCGCGGCGGCGCTCTGTGTGCTCATCTTCGGCAGCCTGCTGCTGCTCGCGAGCTTTTCCGGCCTCACCGTAGCCTAGAGAGCAAGCGGCCGAAAAGTTGCGCGGCTTTTTCGATAGGAGCATGCTTGCGGGTCGACAGGAGTTAAGACGAGGCGATGGCCTTTCGATTAACGCGCAAGCTTTGGGACCGAATCCGGCCCTCCGTGCTGGGGCTGGCGACGCTTGCCCTGTGTCTCGGCGCATTCGATGTTCCTGCCGCGCGCGCCCAGGCCTTCAACCCGTTCGGCTGGTTCCAGCAGGTATTCCGGCCACAGCAGCACAATTACGACGAATACCGGCCGCAGCGCCCGCATCCGCATTACACCTATCATCCGCGCCCGACAGCCAAGGTGCAGAAGACCCCTACGGTACCGCCGAGCTTCTTTGTTGCAGTCCTCGGCGATTCGCTCGGCGAGCTACTCGGGCAGGCGCTGACAACCTCTCTCAGCGACCGGCCCGAGGTTGAGGTTCTGCGCGACGCAAAAGAAGATTCCGGCCTCGTCCGCGACGATTATTACGATTGGCCGAAAGCCGCGCATGATCTCGCGACCGGCAGCCAGAAAATCAATGTCGCCGTCATCATGATCGGCAGCAATGACCACCAGACCCTGCACGATGCGACCGGCAGCTACGATCCCGATTCGGAGCCGTACAACCGGATCTATGCTGCGCGGATCGAGGCCGTTGCCAAGGCCTTTCATGACGCGAAAATTCCGCTGATCTGGGTCGGCCTGCCGGTCATGAAGAGCGACCGTTATTCGAAAGCGATGACCGCGCTCAACGACATGTATCGCCAATATGCGAGCCAAAACGGCGCGACCTACGTCGACATCTGGGATGACTTCGTCGATGACGACGGTCAGTTCAGCCCCTACGGGCCCGACGTCGATGGTCAGGTCGTGCGCTTGCGCGCGCTCGACGGCGTCCATTTCACCAAGGCGGGTGCGCTCAAACTCGCGAGCTTCGTCGCCCCGCAGATCCGGCAAATTCTGCAAGGCGAGGTGCCGCAGGACGACGCCGCGCTCGCCAGGATCGAGACGACAGCCCCGGCCGGCACCAATCTGCCGGCGGCGAACGCCGCGGTCCCTCCGATCAAGCCCCCGATTGGCCCGGTGCTTCCCCTTACCGGGCCGGTTATGGCCGCCGGCGGGCAGCTCGCGACGCTGACCCCCGCCAGCGCCAGGGCCAACACGGCAAGCCTCGTCGAGCAGACCTTCGTCGATAGCCGCCATCCGCTACCGGCCGGCCGCGCCGACGATTTCGACTGGCCGCGGCATGAGCTCGCGGCGGCAGAACCGCCGCCGAAGCCGGCCCCACCGCCGACGCTGATCGCGCCGGCCGAAGCCCCGCCGCCGGCTTCGCCCGCAAAGACCCCGGCCGCCTCCCCGACCAGCGCCGTCCGATGAACAGACGTTCACAACGGAACAAATCGCACATCCGCTGAAGCCGACCTGTGGCTTCATCCCGATGCGGCTCTTCGTTGTGGGGGATGTGTCATGCTGACACTTCGTACTGTTGCAGTTTCTGCAGTGATTTTATCGTTCGGCGCCACGGGCGCCTTTGCTCAGGATTTGCCTTTTCCGCTCAATCTTTTTGCCGGTCCGCAGGCGACGCAGGCCCAACCGGCGCCGAATACCGGCAATGTCGCGATTGCCGTGCAGCCGACCAAGACGATGGTCGATGACCCGACCGGTGCGCCCAAGGGCTGGATCACCGTCGATACCAAGACGAAATATCTCTATCTCTCGCTCGGCGACGGCAAAGCGCTTCGCTATGGCGTCGGTGTCGGCCGCGAGGGTTTCGGCTGGAGCGGTCACGTCCATGTCGCCCGGCGCGCCGAATGGCCGGACTGGACTCCGCCGGAGGTGATGCTGAAACGCCGGCCCGATCTGCCGCATTATATGACGGGCGGCATCGACAACCCGCTCGGCGCGCGCGCGCTCTATCTCTTCAACGCGCATGGTGACACCGGCTTCCGCATTCACGGCACCAACGAGCCCGATACGATCGGCCAGGCGGTTTCCTCGGGCTGCATCCGGATGCTGAACGTCGATGTCGAAGACCTTTACACCCGGGTCAAGGTCGGCACGCAGGTCAACGTCATCTGACGCGGTCCCGCCTCAATACCTTCGGGGATTTGCAGGCGGGCCCCAAAATGCATTATCCCGTGGCGATCGGCAGGGCACCCGCTCTGCCGGTCGCAATGTTTCGGGCGGGCAGCAGATGGCGGACAAGTTTAGCGACGAGGAACGCGCGGCGCTGCGCGCGGAACTTGAACGCCTGCGCCAGGAACACCGCGACCTCGATGCGGCGATCACGGCGCTGATCGAGATTTCCGCCGCCGACCAGCTGCAAATCCAGCGGCTGAAGAAGCGCAAGCTGATCCTGCGCGACCGGATCGACCGCATTGAGGATTCCCTGACTCCCGACATCATCGCCTGACCCCGCGGCTCGCGCGGCAGCCTCACGCAAGCCCGTTGGGGTAGAGAGCGGACGCCACGCTCTGGAATTGCGCCCGGCGTCGCGGGCGCTTTGAGGCCCCGCCGATGCTCCCGTCCGAAGCCGCCGTGCAACCGTCCGCAGCCGAATTGCTGCAAAGCGCGCTCGAGTTTCACGGCGGCAAGCAATACGGTCTCGCCCGCCAGCTCTATCTGCAAGTTCTCGATCAGAATCCCGATCACGAAGTCGCCTGGCACAATCTCGGCCTTGTCGAGCATATGACCGGACGCCACGCCCAGGCGGCGGAATATATCGGCAAAGCCATCGGCCTTAAGCCCGATTATGCCCGCGCCTACGCCAATCTCGCCGCCGTTCTGCGCGAAACGCGCCAGCTTGAGGCGGCGCGGGAAACCGCTCAGCGCGCCGTACGCCTCGATCCCGGCTTCGCCCCGGCGCATGGCAATCTCGGCAACATCCTCGAAGATATCGGCGAACTCGAAGCCGCTGCGATGGCCTATCTCGAGGCTTGCCGGATCGACCCCTTTTTCATCGAGGCGCATACCAATGCCGCCGAAATTCTGCACCGGCTCGGCCGGCCGGAGGAAGCCCTGAACATCTGCCGCGCGATCGCGGCAAAGCGCGCCGACGCGGCAGAGCCCTATTTCGTCATGGGCAATATCTTGCGCGCGCTTCTGCGGCTCGACGAAGCGGGCGCGGCTTTTCGCCGGGCCATCGCCCTGCGGCCGGACTATGCCGAAGCCCATTGCAATCTCGGCAATATCCTGCAGCACCGCGGCGACCTGCCGGGTGCCATCGCCGCCTACGAAAATGCGCTGGCGCTCAAGCCGGGCATGGCCGAGGCGCATTGCAATCTCGGCGCGGCCTACGAGACGCAGCGCCGCCTGGACGATGCGCTGCGCGCCTACGGCCAGGCCGTCGCGCTCAACCCGGACCTCGTCGGCGTGCGCACGCAAATGCTGCATCTGCGCCGCGCGATTTGCGACTGGGCGGATATCGAGGCGGACGAAAAGGCAACCCTGGCCGCAATAGCCGACCATGACGGCCCCATTCCTCCCTTCAGCCTGTTGAGCATGGAATCGGGCCACGCCCTGCAATTGGCGGTGGCGCGGCGCTGGGCCGGGGCGCTGCACGCCCGGCCCTGCTTCACCCACCATCCGCCAGAGCCGGCCGAGCGCGGCCGGAAATTGCGCATCGGCTATCTCTCTGCGGATTTTTTTCGCCACGCGACCGCCGTTCTCATGGCCGGACTATTCGAAGCGCACGATCATTCGCGTTTCGAAATCGTCGCCTATTCGTATGGCGCGGACGACCGCAGCGAATTGCGCCAGCGGCTGGGCAATGCCTTCGATCGCTTTGTCGATCTGAACGGGATCGGCGACCGCGAAGCGGCGCAGCGCATCTATGACGACAAGATCGATATTCTCGTCGATCTCAAGGGCTATACGATGTTCGCACGCAGCGACATCGCCGCCTTCCGCCCGGCGCCGATCCAGGTGAATTTCGTCGGCTATCCCGGCACGATGGGCGCCGATTTCATCGACTATGTGCTCGCCGATCCGATCACCCTGCCGATGGATCAGCAGGCCTTCTACGCCGAGAAAATCGTCCAACTGCCTGACAGCTACCAACCCAACGACAATCGCCGCCGCATCGCCGAACGCACGCCGACGCGGGCCGAATGCGGCCTGCCGGAAGCGGGCTTCGTCTTCTGCTGCTTCAACAACAGCTACAAGCTGACGCCAAAATTCTTCGACGTCTGGATGCGGCTCCTGGCGGCCGTGCCCGGCAGCGTCCTCTGGCTTTATGATTCCAACCGGCGCGTGAAGGACAATCTGCGCCGCGAGGCGGAGGCGCGCGGCATCGATCCCGGCCGCCTCGTCTTCGCACCGCATATCGTGACCGCGGACCATCTCGCCCGGCAACGGCTGGCCGATCTCTTTCTCGATACGCTGCCCTATAACGCCCACACGACGACAAGCGACGCGCTCTGGGCCGGCCTGCCGGTGGTTACGCTGGAGGGCGATACTTTCGCCGGCCGGGTCGCGGCAAGCCTGCTCCATGCCGTCGGCTTGCCGGAACTCGTCACGCATTCGCTTGCGGGTTACGAGGCCCTGGCGCTAGAACTCGCGCGCGACCGAGCGCGGCTTGCCGCGATCCGGCAAAGGCTTCTCGCGACCCGCCGCTCGGCTCCGGCTTTCGACACGGGCCGCTACGCCCGCCACCTCGAAGCCGCCTTTACAAGGATGTGGGACATCTGGGCCGAAGGCGGCTCTCCGCAGCCCTTTGCCGTGCCGCCCCTGTCGTCGCACGAGACCGCGCCAGTTGCTGCGCCCGCCATGCCGCAGATTACGCGGCGCGCTTATGAGGCCTGCCCGCTTTGCGGCGGCCATTCCCACAAGCCGTTCCTGGCCGCCGATTGCAGCAAGGATCCCGCCTATCGCAGCGCGCTCGCCGCCGCAGGTGCGCTGGCACCTTTGCGAAGATTGCGATCATTTCTTCACCGAGGGCTATTTCGAAGGCGCGGCCATCTTCGCGCCGGTGGCGAGCGAGGCGCTCGGTCATGCGATGGAGGCCGGACGCCACGCCGCCGCGCCGCGCGTCGCCGCCATTGCGCGGCATATCGGACCGCGGAATTGCGATGCGGCCTGGCTCGATGTCGGCTTCGGCAATGGCGCGTTGCTCTTCACCGCGGCGGAATGGGGCTTCGAAGCGGTCGGGCTCGATACGCGCGCCGCTCATGTCGCCGGTCTGCGCCAGCTCGGCCTTGAGGCGCATGAAGGCACGCTCGAAGACCTCGATGCGCCGGGGCGCTTTGGCGTCGTCAGCCTCGACGATCAATTGCCATGCATGATCGATCCGGCGCGCACGCTTGCCGCCACGCACCAGCTGTTGCAGCGCGACGGGCTGCTGCTGCTCGGCCTGCCGAACATGGACGCGATGGCGTTCAACCTGCTGCACGCACAGGATGCCAATCCGCATTGGAGCGAGATCACGCACTATCATATGTTCGGACGCGCGCGGCTTTACGCGCTGCTGCGCGAACAGGGCTTTCAGCCGCTCGAATATCAGGTGAACACCCAAATCCGTATCGGCATGGACATCATCGCGCGCAAGCTCGGCTAAGCGCCTTTAGAGCGCGTTGCGGCCTTGAATATCGAGCGCGGCGAAGGCCGCATCGCTCAATTCGAGACCCGCGGCAGCGACGTTCTCGGCAAGATGTTCAGGATTGGCGGTTCCGGGAATCGGCAGCATGATTTTCGAGCGCTTGAGCAGCCAGGCGAGCGCGATCTGGCTCGGCGTCGCCTTCAGCTCTTTCGCCGTTTGCAGCAGCGCCGATCCCGGATGCGCCAGCGCGCCCGCGGCCAATGGCGCCCAGGGAATGAAGCCGATATTGTGCTGCTCGCAATAGGTCAGCACATCCTCGCTTGAACGATTGACGAGATTGAACCGGTTCTGCACGGTCGCGACGGGAAAATATTTTCGCGCTGCCTCGATATCGTCGACACCGACATCGCAAAGGCCGACATAGCGGATCAGTCCTTCCTTGCGCATCGCCGCGATGACGGAGAATTGCTCGTCGCGCGGCACCGCCGGATCGATACGGTGCAATTGCCACAGATCGATCCGGTCGAGCCGCAGCCGACGCAGGCTCATCATGACGCATTGGCGCAGATATTCCGGCCGCCCGAGCGGACGCCATATCTCCGGCCCCGGCCGCGTCAGTCCGCCTTTGGTCGCGACGAGAATGCGGTCGTAGGGATGGAGAACCTCGCGGATCAGATCCTCGCTCACAAACGGGCCGTAGGAATCGGCAGTGTCGATGAAATTGATGCCAAGCTCGGGCAGCCGGGCCAAGGTGGCACGCGCCGCGGCAAGGTCTTCCGGGTCGCCCCAGATGCTCTTGCCGGTCAGCCGCATCGCGCCGAAGCCGAAGCGGTTGATGGTGAAATCGCCGCCGACCTTGAATTGGCCCGCTCTCGCGGCGGACAGCGTTGCCGACATTTACAATCCCAGTATGCGATCGCCGCACCGCTTATCGCGGCGCTTGCACTGTCTTCATAGTGAATTCTGCGAGTTTTAGAAACTGCGCCCACACCACGTCAGTGCGCTGCAGAACGGCTTGCCTTCGCGAGGGCATAAGTGCAGCTTCTCTTTGCGGTGATGTGACGGCGCCTTTGGCGCTGCGAACGGAAAGGTTCGGGCAATGGCCGAGAATGCGAGCAAAACCGTCGTCTTCATCCACGGCGCCTGGATGGTCCCTGCGTCATGGGACAATTTTCGCAGATCTTTCGAAGCCGCGGGCTTCACAACCCATGCGCCGGCATGGCCCTATATCGACAGCGCGCCGCCCGAGGAATTGCGGCGCAATCCACCCCCCGGCCTCGGCACTTTGGGCATCAAGGAAATCGTCGATCATTATCAGGACTTCATCGCCAGCCTGCCGGAAAAGCCGCTCATCATCGGCCATTCCTTCGGAGGCCTGTTCGCCCAGCTTTTGCTCGACCGCGGCCTCGGCTGGGCCGGGGTGGCGATCGATCCCGCGCCGGTCGCCTTTGTTCCACCAGGCGCCACGTCTCTCTTCGCAGCTGCGCCGGTGCTGTTTCGCTGGCAGGGCTGGGAATTGCCGTTTACGTTGTCGCGTGAGGCCTTCGCCAGTTCCTTCGCCAATGCCGCACCGCCGGACATTCAGAACGACGCCTATGACAGGCTTGTCGTTCCAACCTCTGGCCGCATGTTCTATGAAGGATCGTTCTGGATCGGCACCGCCGTCCATCCCAAGCGCCGGACGCAGCCATTGCTGATCACCGTCGGCGGGGAAGACAAGACGGTGACGCCTTTCACCGCCATGGGCGCCTTCAATCTGCAAAAGCACTCACCCGCCGAAACCGACTTCAAATATTTCCCCGGCCATTCGCATTTCCTGATCGCCGAGCCGGGATGGGAAGATGTGGCGAATTACATTCTGCGCTGGGTGGCTCACCTTTAAGAAAGATTTGGGAAGAGGGCGCGCTACGCTTGCGCCCCACTGCCCCTTCGTCTAGGACGCTGCCTTTCTTTTTCGGCCCCGCCGCAGAGTTTTCATGTCCGCTCCCAAACTCGTCGCCATCGTCATGGGCAGCCAGTCCGATTGGAAGACGATGCATCACGCCGCCGAAACGCTGGAGAAGCTGGGCGTCGGCTATTCCGCCGAGATCGTTTCCGCCCATCGGACGCCGGACCGGCTGGTCAAATTCGCCAAGGGCGCAGAGGCCGCAGGGTTCAAGGTGATCATTGCCGGCGCTGGCGGCGCCGCGCATCTGCCGGGCATGACCGCGGCCATGACGCCGCTGCCCGTCCTCGGCGTGCCGGTCGAGACCAAGGCGCTCTCCGGCCAGGATTCGCTTTATTCCATCGTCCAGATGCCGGCGGGCGTGCCGGTCGGCTGCCTCGCCATCGGCGAGGCGGGCGCCGTCAATGCCGCGCTGCTCGCCGCCGCGATCCTTGCGCTCGACGACAAGACACTCGCGGCGCGGCTCGCCGACTGGCGCGCGGCGCAGACCGCCGCCGTCGCCAGACATCCCGAGTGAGGCGGATGGCGGAGCCTCTCGCGCCCGGCGATACGATCGGAATTCTGGGCGGCGGCCAATTGGGCCGGATGCTGGCGATGGCGGCCGCGCAGCTTGGCCTCAAAACGCATATTTTCACGCCCGAAGCCGACAGTCCCGCCTTCGATGTCTCGGCAGCACGGACGATTGCGGCCTATGAGGACGAGACCGCGCTAAAGGCATTCGCCGCCGCGGTCGATGTCGTCACCTATGAATTCGAGAATGTGCCCGCGGCAACCGCGGAACTGCTCGCCGCGCTGCGTCCCGTGCGCCCTGGTCCCGCCGCGCTGGCGGCGAGCCAGGACCGGCTGACGGAGAAGGATTTCCTGACCGGGCTGGGCATCGAGACAGCGCCCTATCTCCCGGTCGAGGATGCAGGGGCGCTGATCCGCGCCGTCGGCAAGCTCGGGCGCCCGGCGATCCTCAAGACCCGCCGCTTCGGCTACGACGGCAAGGGTCAGGTCATGATCCGCGAGGGCTCCGACCTCGGCGCGATCTTCCGCAGCCTCGGCGGCGCGCCCGCCATCCTCGAAGGCGTCGTGCCCTTCCTCAAGGAAGTCTCGGTCATCGGCGCGCGCGGCCTCGACGGCGAATTCGTCGCCTATGACGTGACCGAGAACGTCCATGCCAACCATATTCTGAGCGTCAGCCGCGCCCCGGCGAAGATCGACGCCGAAGCGGCGGAGGTGGCGATCGCCACCGCGCAGAAAATCGCCGATGCCTTGGATTATGTCGGCGTGCTCGGAGTCGAACTGTTCGTGACCGAGGAGCCGGACGCCGAGGGGCGCCTGCAGCAGAAGATCCGCGTCAACGAAATCGCCCCCCGCGTCCATAATTCCGGCCACTGGACGCTCGACGGCGCCGTCTGCTCGCAATTCGAGCAGCATATCCGCGCCGTCGCGGGCTGGCCGCTCGGCCTGGCGCGGCGCCTTGGGGCAATCGTCGAGATGCGCAATTTGATTGGCGAGGAGGCGAACGCCTACGCCGAAATCCTGCGCGAACCGGGCGCCTGCCTACGCCTCTATGGCAAGGCCGAAGCCCGGCCGGGCCGCAAAATGGGCCATGTGACCCGAATTCTGGACCGTGATGTCTGACGACCGGCCTTCTGCTGGACAAGCATAGGCGACTCTGCTATCCGGACTTCAACGGTCGAGGCGCTTCAGCGCCTGCGGGCCTATTCCCGAAAGCTTACGCTCAATCACTGCCGAGGCCAAAGCCGTCGGCGCAAGACAAGGATCGCCGCGTGCAAGTTCTGGTTCGTGACAACAATGTTGACCAGGCCCTGAAGGCGCTGAAGAAGAAAATGCAGCGCGAAGGGATTTTCCGCGAGATGAAGCTTCGCGGCCATTACGAGAAGCCCTCCGAGAAGCGGGCTCGCGAAAAGGCCGAGGCCGTGCGCCGGGCGCGCAAGCTGGCGCGGAAGAAGTTGCAGCGTGAAGGGCTTCTGCCCATGAAGCCGAAGCCCGTAGTCGGCGTTCGGTAATCGCCTGCTGATCTTGCGCTCGCGCCGATCCTGGCGGTGTCGCTAGCTTCTGTTTGGGCGGCCTTTGCTTTTTCTGCACTTTCGCGTTTTCTGCAAAAGACGTGTGTTATGCCAATTGCGTGCGGGATTGCAATTCGTCGCAATCTTGCCGGATTGCCGGGGCCTAAAGACGTCCCGGAGCGGGTGCGAAAAGTGGGAACCGATTTTTGCGGAACTCCTGCTTGGGGTTCCCGGAATTGATCGTCTGATCGTACCGTTTTCGAGATGAGCGCTCAAACGGACTGATCCAGGACTTGCATTTCCAGGATTGCATTTCGATGAATTGCATCTCGACACCATTGTTTCGGCGCCCCGTCCTCCCGGCATTTTTGCTGGCGACGTTGTGCCTTGCGGGATGCGAAAACGGCAATTCTCTCGGCCCCACCGGCGCCGGAATTGCCGAGGTGACGCAGGTTTCGCCGGAAGCGGCGCAGGCGAATATCGCCTCCCTGTCCGACGTCATTCAGCGCAACCCGAACAGCGCCGAAGCCTATAACACCCGCGGCGTCGCCTACGCACGCATCGGTCAATATGACAACGCGATCGCCGATTTCACCCAGGCGATCCATCTCGATCCCAATGACGCCGCGGCGCTGACCAATCGCGCCCTCGCCTACCGTCAAACCGATCACGACGATCTCGCCCTCGCCGATTTCAATCAGGCGGTCATCGCCAATCCGAACCACGCCCCCGCCTATATCGGCCGCGCCAATCTGCTGCGCACGCAGGGCAAGCTCGACCAGGCCCGTGCCGACCTCGACAATGCGATCCGCCTCAACCCCGAGAGCGCGCAGGCCTATCATGCGCGCGGGCTGATCTTCCAGCGCGAGGGCAACAATCAGGCGGCGATCACCGATTTCGACAATGCCATCGACCGCGACCCCTTCGTCGGCGCGCCCTATGAGGCGCGCGGCGAAAGCCTGATCGCCATCGGCCAGCCGGCCAAGGCGGTCGAGGACTTCAACGCCGCGCTGAACGTCAACAACAAGGACGCCAATGCCTGGGCGGGCCTTGGCCTGGCTTATGAGAAGCTCGGCAATCGCGCCAAGGCCGCCGAATCCTACGACCACGCCCTCGCTTTCGACCCCAACAACAAGGTCGCCCGCGACGGCCAGGCGCGCGTCGGTCGGGCCTGACGCCCCGCTTCCGGATCGCCAGACTGGCGTCCGGACGCTAGCTCAGCGCCTTCAAAATGCTCTCGACCATCTTCTTGGCATCGCCGAAGAGCATCATCGTGTTCGGCTTGAAGAAGAGTTCGTTCTCGACGCCGGCATAGCCTGAGCCCATGCCGCGCTTGATGAAGAGCACGGTCTTGGCCTTTTCGACATCGAGAATCGGCATGCCATAGATCGGCGAGGTCTTGTCGGTCTTCGCCGCTGGATTGGTCACGTCATTGGCGCCGATGACGAAGGCGACATCGGCCTGCGCGAATTCGGCATTGATGTCCTCGAGCTCGAAGACTTCGTCGTAAGGCACATTGGCTTCGGCGAGCAGCACGTTCATGTGCCCGGGCATGCGACCGGCGACCGGATGGATCGCATAATTGACGTCAACGCCCTCTTTCTTCAGGCGATCGGCCATTTCGCGCAAAGCGTGCTGCGCCTGCGCGACGGCCATGCCGTAGCCCGGCACGATGATGACCTTGCCGGCGTTCTCCAGGATGAAGGCGGCGTCTTCGGCCGAGCCCTGCTTCACCGGCCGCGTCTCGATATGGCCTGCCGGCGGCCGCTGTTTCGCCGCCGAAACCGCCGAGGATTACCGAGATGAAGGAGCGGTTCATCCCCTTGCACATGATGTAGGAGAGGATCGCGCCGGAGGAGCCGACAAGCGCGCCGGTGATGATGAGCGCCAGATTGCCGAGCGTGAAGCCGATGCCAGCCGCTGCCCATCCCGAATAGGAATTCAGCATCGAGACGACGACCGGCATGTCGGCGCCGCCGATCGGCACGATGATCAAAAGGCCGATGACGAAAGAGACGATGGCGATCAGCCAGAACAGCAGCGGGTTCTGGCTGATCACGAACAACACGATGAGCACGACGAGCAGACGCCGCCAGCGCAATATTGATCGCGTGGCGTTGCGGCAGCAGGATCGGCTTGCCGGACATGCGCCCGTCGAGCTTCAGGAAGGCGATGACCGAGCCGGTGAAGGTGATGGCGCCGATCGCGACGCCGATCGACATTTCGACCAGACTCTGGCCGTGAATATCGCCCGGCGTGCCGATGCCGAAGGCCTGCGGCGCATAGAGCGCGCCGGCGGCGACGAAGACGGCGGCAAGGCCGACCAGCGCATGGAAAGAGGCGACGAGCTGCGGCATCGCCGTCATCTGCACGGTGCGCGCCCGCCAGGCGCCGATGCCGCCGCCGATGGCAATGCCGACGACGACGAAAATCCAGGCCGAGAGCCCGGACGGCAGGCGATAGAGCAGCGTCGTGACGATGGCGATCGCCATGCCGATGATGCCGAAAAGATTGCCGCGCCGCGAGGTCGCCGGCGAGGAGAGGCCGCGCAGGGCGAGGATGAAGAGAACGCCCGAGGCGAGATAAAGCAGGGCCGCGAGATTGCCGGACATCTCGATCAGCCCTTCTTCTTATACATCGACAGCATGCGCTCGGTGACGAGGAAGCCGCCAAATATGTTCACCGAGGCGAGGATGAGCGCGATGAAGCCGAAGATGCGCGCGAGGATCGAACCGTCATCGCCAGGCGTCGAGACATCGACGCCGACCGAAAGCAGCGCGCCGACGACGATGACCGAGGAGATCGCGTTCGTGACCGACATCAGCGGCGTGTGCAGCGGCGGGGTCACCGCCCAGACGACGTAATAGCCGACGAAGACCGCGAGCACGAAGATCGCCAAGCGGAAGACGAAGGGATCGATCGCGCCGCCGCTGGCGGCATGCGCCGCGCCGCCGGCGATATGCGAGAGCTGGTCGGCATAGGCCTTGCGCGGCATCGGCGGCATGCTGCGCGGCCGCCGCCGCGGCCTTGCGCCTTGTCGAGCAAGCTGCTGCGGAGTATCTCATTCGCCATATCGTCGACTCCCCGGACGCGGTCAGGCGGGCTTTTGGAAATTTGGATGGACGAGCGCGCCGTCCTTCGTCAGCAAGGTCGCTTTGACGAGTCTCGTCGTCCCAATTGATCGGCGAGCGTCTTGTTCGTCTTGTCGATGAACGTCTCGACGAAAGCGCAAGAGATTGCGCGCATAGAGCGACGATGCGGTCGCCGCGAGCCGGCCGGCGACATTGAGATAGCCGAGGATCTTGACGCCATTGTCGGTCACGAAAGTCTCGCCGGGTTCGCGCAGCGCGCAATTGCCGCCGCGCTCGGCGGCGAGATCGACGATCACCGAGCCCGGCCGCATCGATGCGACCATCTCCTCGGTGATGAGCTTCGGCGCCGGACGGCCGGGAATGAGCGCCGTGGTGATGACGATGTCCTGCTTGGCGATATGCGAGGCGGTCAGCGCCTTCTGCTTTTCCTGATAGGCGGCCGACATTTCCTTGGCATAGCCGCCGGCGGTCTCCGCCTGTTTGAATTCCTCGTCCTCGACGGCGATGAATTTGGCGCCGAGCGATTCGACCTGCTCCTTGGTCGCGGGCCGCACGTCGGTCGCGGTGACGATGGCGCCGAGCCGCCGCGCGGTGGCGATCGCCTGCAGTCCGGCGACGCCGACGCCCATGATGAAGATCTTCGCCGCGGGCACCGTGCCCGCCGCCGTCATCATCATCGGCACGGCGCGGCCATATTCGGCGGCGGCATCGACGACGGCGCGATAGCCGGCGAGATTGGCCTGGCTCGAAAGCACGTCCATCACCTGCGCGCGGGTGATCCGCGGCATCAGTTCCATCGCGAAGGCATCGACGCCCGCGTCGGCCAATGTCTGCAGCGCGTCGACATGGCCGTAAGGGTCGAGGATGGCGAGCAGCAGCGCGCCCTTTTTGGCGCCGGCGAGTTCGGAGCCTGCCGGCCGGCGCACGCGCAGGATAATATCGGCATCGGCGAGGGTCGCCGCCGCGTCCGTGCGCGATGGTGGCGCCAGCGGCGGCATAATCGCTATCGAGGAACGACGATTTGCGCCCGGCCCCCGCCTCGACGGCAACACTCGCGCCGAGTGCGATGAATTTCTTAACGGTTTCCGGCGTCGCAGCGACCCTGGCTTCGGCGGGGTCGGTTTCGGCAGGCACGGCTATACGCATGGGATGGACTTCCGATCACATGGGTAAATCACAAAGGTAAAACGCGCGCTCTCCGCAGGGCCGCTCTCGGGAGCCAGCGAAGGCATGTTCGCCCCCGCCAAAGCCGCGCGGCTACCGGCCGAAATCGCCCGGCAGGGCTAAAAATCGATGTGATTTTATAGGGTTACGACGGCGAGAACGACCAGGATCATGGCCACGATAACGGCGCCGTATTTCATGCCGTTGACGAACAGGCGATAGGTCTGGAGATGCTCGGCAAAATCGACGGCATCGGACGGTGCGGCAGCAAGCTGGCTGGTCATGGGTCCTCCCCTGTTAACGGCTTTTCATGCGGCTCATTCATCGCAATCGGCGCGGCGCCGTCAAGAGGCCTTAAAGTCCGGGGCCGGCGAAAACCGCCGTAAACCGTCTCTCGGCTTCCCATTTGACCTGCAGCAGAGGCAGGAGGATCGTTATTGGAGTAGAGTGCCATCGTCGGTCATCATAAAAGGGGAGATGCATCATGAGCCTTAACTCAACGCTCGACGGCGTGGAGCAACGTGTCGAGTTCGACGCTCAAGCTCCATTCGACCTATTTTCTTATCGAAGGGATCGTCCTCGTCCTGCTCGGCGCGGCGGCCATCGCCGTCCCGCTGATCGCGACCCTGGCGTTTACGATCTTCTTCGGCTGGCTCCTTCTGATCAGTGGCGTCGTCGGTCTCATTTCGACGTTTTCCATCCGTCCGGCCCCCGGCTTCTGGTGGTCGCTGCTGTCGGCGATCCTCGCCCTTGTGGTCGGCTTCCTGCTGATCGCCAAGCCGGTGAGCGGCGCTGTATCTCTCACGCTGCTGCTGGTCGTGTTCTTCGTCATCGAGGGCTTTTCCTCGATCGTCTTCGCCAGCGAAAACCGGCAGAGCCTGCCCGGCCGTTGGGGTTGGCTGGTGACGAGTGGCGTGGTCGATATCATTCTCGCCGCGATGATCTTCCTGCAGCTGCCGAGCTCGGCCGTCTGGGCGATCGGCCTGCTCCTCGGCATCAATCTGGTGTTCGGCGGGGCGAGCCTCATCGTGATCGCTCTCGACGCCAAAAAGCTCCTGCCTCCGACCTGAGCAAGCACCGGAGGCGAATGACATTTTCAGAGCGGGCGCGTGCCTATTTGGCGCGCGCCCGGGCTTGGGCTTCGGCGGGTCTGGCGGGACGGCGGCTGCAATTGCGCCTCAGTCTGCGCATGACCGTCGCCGCCGTTCTCGCCTTCGGCCTTTCGCAATTGCTGCACCTGCCCTGGTCCCTCTGGGCGGTGCTGACATCGGTGATCCTGACGCAGCTGAGCGTCGGCAAATCGCTGATCGCGACGGTCGATTATATGATCGGAACGCTCGGCGGCGGCATTTACAGCGGCATCGTCGGCATGATCGTGCCACATGCCACCAATCTCGAAATCGCCATCACCCTGGCGATTGCGATCGCGCCGCTGTCATTGCTGGCAAGCCTCAATTCGCGCTTTGCCGCCGCGCCCTTCACCGCCGTAATGGTGCTGCTTCTGCCGACCGTCACACATGCGAGTTCCGCGCAATCGGCGTTCTTCCGGGTCATCGAAGTGGCGGTCGGCTGCGCCGCGGCGCTCGCCGTGTCCTTTTTCGTGCTGCCGCAACGCGCCCATAGCCTCCTCTATGAAGCCGTGGCGCGGATCCTCGCCAAAATGTCCAATCTGCTGCCGGTGCTGATCGCCGACCTGCAAGCCCGCCATCCCGACACGCCAGCGCGTCGGCTGCAAGGCGAGATCGGCGGCGCGTTCCGGCAACTGGCCACGGTCAGCACCGAGGCGGCGCAGGAAAGGTCCGCCTATTTCAATGCGGACCCGGACCCGCAGCCCTTGATCGATCTCGTTCTGCGCCTGCGTCACGATATTGTCATGGTGGGCCGCGCTGCCGCTGAGCCTTTGCCTTCCGACATCCTGCAACCTCTCGACCTGCCAATCGGCAAGTTCGGCGCTGCCGCGCGGGACTTTCTGGAGGGGAGCGCCGCCGCGCTGACGAGCCGCCGCGCGCCCCCGCCGCTCGCGGGGATCGAGACGGCCTATGCCGCTTTTTCGGAGACTTTTACCGACCTTCGCCGCGACGGCCAGCTGCGGAATTTACCAACCGACACGGCCGAGCGCATCTTCGCGCTGGCCTTTTCCTTTGAGCAGATGCGCGCCGATTTTGCCTCGCTCGCCGGCTGCATCCGCAAGGCCGCCGGCGTCCCTCAAACGGATGAGACAAAAAATTCCAACGCGAAACTCGATGAAATCGCATAGAACCTTCTGCGGCGGCCGCGCTAAATTACGTCTTCGTCAAGCGGCCGCGCCCCCGTACCACGACGGCTGGTCACGTATCGCCGTCTGTGGCGAAAGAGGAGATGGGAATGGCCAATAAATCCGGCTCAAAAAAAAGCGGCGCGAATGCAGTCCCCCCGGCGTTGTCAACGCCTTCCGGCTTCGGCTCCAACGCCGTGCGCGACATAGCCGCCGCGCTCAACCTCGCCCTTGCCGACGTCTTTGCGCTCTATCTCAAGACCAAGAACTTCCATTGGCATATGAGCGGACCGCATTTCCGCGATTATCACCTGCTGCTCGATGAGCAATCCGACCAGATTTTCGCCATGACGGACGTCATCGCAGAACGAGTCCGCAAGGTCGGCGGCCTGACGCTGCATTCGATCGGCGAGATCGCCCGCAACCAGCGCATTCCCGACAATGATGCCCCCTTCGTGACTCCGCAGGATATGCTGGCCGAGTTGCGCGAGGACAATGCCGCGCTCGCCAAGAGCTTCCGCGCCGCACATGAGGTCGCCGACGAACATGGCGACGTGGCGACGACGAGCCAGCTCGAAGTCTTTATCGACGAGACCGAGCGGCGGGTCTGGTTCCTGGCCGAAGCAAGCCGCATCGCGCCGCATTCGGCCTGACGACGACGGATCGCCAAAACAAAGCGGGTGTTTCCCGATCGGCGGGAAACACCCGAAGTAGGGGGCATCCGGATCAGAGATCCGGGCCCTTCGGGACGGCGCTGTCGTCGCCGCCCCAAAGCCCTTCAAGCACGCCGGACCGCCGCGCTCAGAAGTCGAACCGCGCGCGCACCACGGCCGCCTGCTCGATATATTGATTGCGGACGATCGCGTTGTAGCCGACCGAGAACGTGTCGCCGACGACGGGCAGCGAAATTCGAAGATCGGCGCCGACATCGGCCGAGTCGCGCGACGGGCTCGGTCCGATCGCCTGGAACGTCGCATCGGTGCCGACGAAGCTCGCCCACACGTTTTCAGCGGTGTTGTCGAATTCATGCAGCCAGTAGGCGTGGCCCTCGAGCGCTGCGCCGAAGGTCGGGCTGATCGTCAGCGGTACGATGACTTTGCCGCCGAGGCCGGACCGCAACGAATCCGTCTGCTGCTGCTGAACAGTGAGACCGGCGCCGTTTTGACTCGATTCGGAATAGCCGTCCTGGGTGATATGCGCGTAGCTCAGTGAGGCGATCGGGACGAAAGCCGCAAAAGGCGTCACAAAAGAATAGCCACCATCGACATGCCCCGAATAGAGCGAGCCGTTGCGGCCGGCCGCGGCCGTGTCGGAGAAGCCATCGAAATTGATGCCACGCAACTCGTTGTAATGGAGGCCGCCATATTGGCCGACCGCATTGACATACCAGTTCGTTCCGGTGAACGCGCCGTAGATGAGGCCGTTGACTGAATCGAGGGAGGTATGCGCGGTCAGCTCATAGTCGCTGATCGCGCTGGTGCCATAGCCGATGGCGCCGCCGAGACGAAAGTTGTCAGTGATGAGGTGATCGTAGCCCCCGACAAAGCCGCCGGTATCGGCCCGATAGCCGCTGACATTATCGACTGTCTGCTGACTGGTGTTTGAGCCTATGGCGTTAAACCAGATGCCGTTATCCGGCGTAACGGGTGTCGGCACATAGCCACCCTTCTTGTTCGGAAGGCCTTCCGGCGCGGCGCCTGGCTGAGGCAGCTCGCCATAGAAGAATGTCTCGATCCGGTTGCTGATCTGGCTCTGGAACTGGTCGGCGATCGCAAGCGGAACCTGGATCGAGGCGCCGTTCACTTCCGGGCGCAATTGCTCTGCCGCGCTGCGGACAGAACCGGGATCGGTGAGGCTTTCAACCGCGCCGCCGAGCGCCTGTGTCGGCGCATTGTCGCCGCCGTAATTAAGCAGCGCGTTCACCGTTGCGGCGCCGGCCTGCGAAATGCCTGGGATGGTGTTGGCGTTGGCGACGTGCGCCTCGAGCAGCAACTCGGGGTCGCCGTAAGTCTGCGCCGTCCATGTCACCAGCGCGGTATTGCTGACGCTGTTCACCGTAATGTCGCCGGTGTCGCCGGTGACGGAACTCGCGAGCACATAATAATCGCCGTTCCGCGCGATGCCCGAGAGGGTCGGCGCGATTGTCGTGGCGCCTGCCAGATTGAGCGAGCCAGAATTGCTCGCGAAGGTGAGCGAACCGAGATTGGTCGTCGCCGTATCCTCGGTCCGGCCACCGGCGCCGTAGATCGTCGTCGCGAGAGTCGCGCCGGCGACCAGATTGACGCCGGGCGTCGTCGTCGTCGCGTTCTTTTCGACGAGGACATTCGACTGCTGCAAATCGAGCGAGCTGAAATTGTTGATGCTGGCGATCTGCGTCACGCCGTCGAGGGTCAGCGAGTTCGAACCCGTGCCGTTGACGGCGTTAACATTGCCGGTGAAACCGCTGCCGGTGAGCGTGATCGTGTTTTTCGATGTCGGCGTATCGAAGATATTGACGTCGCCGTTCCAGGTGCCCTCGTTCGTCAGGGTTAGCGATTGGCCGCCGACGACATTCGCGAGCACTTTCTTGGTCTGCGCGCAGCCGGCATTCGTCGTGTCTTGACCGGAGGCGGGGCAGGTATTGCCTTGGTAGTCCGTGCCGCCGGCGCTGAGATAGGTGCCGGAGACCGAGCCCGCCACTGGCGTTGAGAAGCTGACCGTGCTGGCCCGCTGGTCGACGTCGACATTGCCGTTGACCGTCGCCCCTTCGGCGTTGTCGATGACATGCGTGCCGGAACCGAGATAGAAATTGCCGTTGATGGTGCCATAGTTCTCGATATTGCTGTCGCGGGGCCCCGCGTTCGAGCTACTGACGGCAAGCGGCAACACCAGCAGGTTGCTGGAATCCGGGAAGGGATTCGTGCTCGAGCCGACCGCTGCGGCATAGACAAGCGGCGTGATATCGAGCGCCAGAATATCGCCCTTGATGGTGCCGCCCTTGTTGTTGGTCAGCGTCAAGGCGGAGGTGTCATCAACCGTCACAGATCCGCCCGGATTGACGGCGACGATATCGCTGTCCGGATTGGTCCCGGGCACGGTCTCATAATCTGTCCCGGCATAGGCGGCGATCGCCCAGTCGCCATTGGCAATCGTGTCCGTCGATTTCCAGTTCGTGTTCTCCATCGTGCCGGAATTGGTGATGGTCGTGTCGGCGCGGCCGTAATAGTCGGTCGCGTAATTTCCGTTGGCGATAATTTGGCCAGTGGCCTCGTTGTTGAGGACGAATTCGTTGGTGTTGTCGTCGCTATAGAGCGCCGCCATATCGTTCAGGGTATTGCCGCTGTATTTGGCGCTGTAAGTCGCTGGCGAACCGCTCGACGTCACCGAGAGATTGCCTGTGCTGAAGCTGGAAAAATAATTCTGCGTGATCGTGATCGTGTTGAAATTTTTGACAGTGAAGTTGTTTACCTGACTGTCGGCGACGATCACCTCCATACGGCTCGTCGAAATCTGCGAAGTCGTCAGGCTCAGCGAACCCGCGTTGGTGAGGATGACGTTGTTGACGGCCGGATCTTCGTCGTTGGAGTAATTCGCAACGATGAGGCCCTTGTCGGCCAAAACCGAGGTGCTGTTCGTTGTGACGTTGAAGACGGTCGTGTTGTCGAGATTGACGTTGAGCGTCGGCGGATTCGGGTTGTAACCCGGGTTGTCCGGATTGGTCGCCGGCGGAAAGGCCGGATTATTGGGCGTGTAGCTGTTGCTGCCGTTGGTCGGCTGATAGGCGGCTGCGGGATCATAAAGCGTAATCGCCGAGCTTAAGGTTCCGCTGCAATTCAGCGTCAGCGAGTTGGCAGATGAGGTACAGGCGGCGGCGGCCGGCTGCACGGTGACGAACAAGCCGCCCACACATAACGGCACGGCAGCGAGCGAGATTTTGGAAAAGCTCATAATTCCCCCCGGAATTTATTATTGCCCCGGGCGGCACGTTAACTTTTCCGTGATTGAGGAAAAGTTCTTATTTGCGTCAATAGTTTAGGAGGAATTTCCGAAAGAACTTGGGATGTTTTTACTGCCAAGCTTGGAAAATTTTCCCGCCCGCCGCTGATGTCGGGAAAATCTTCAAGAAAGCCTGATGAGTGCGGAAATCCGCCTCTGCACAATGATTTATGGCGGAAAAGTCCGGCCGCTCGGCAGCCGTGGCTTGCGCAAGCTTGCGCATTCGCCCATCTTTTTGTTTTGCGCATTGCGGTAGAGGTATTCCGGCCGGCGTGCATCAAAGGCCTGACGTTTGCTTCTGGAGCGTTATGGACCAGCGGCTGCAATTTCGGGCTCAATCCCGGCCCTGCAAAATATCGCCCGGCTTCTTGCGCCGGCTTGGCGGCTGCCTTTTGTTTCTCGCCGTGACGGCGATGCCCGTCCGGGCGCAATCCTGGTCTCCAGCCAAATCTGCGCAGATCGATCAGATCGTGGCCCATTTCCGTGAGCTGAACGGCGCCGACGAGGCGACGCTGCCGAGCCTCAGTCTGTCGATCGGCATCGATGGCCGGCTGGCGGCGTCGAAAGGCTACGGGTCGAGCGACGGCAAGCCGGTGACCGGCAACACGCTCTACGAAATCGGCTCGATCACCAAGCAGTTCACGGCTGCGGCCGCCCTGGAAATGATCAAGAACGGCGCGATTGCTGGGCGCTCGGGGACCAAGCTTTCGCTTGCGACGCCACTTTCCGCCGTTTTCGGCGACAGTCCCTACTGGAAAGCGCAGCCCTGGCTGACCGTCGACCGGCTTTTGACCATGCGGTCAAATCTGCCGAATTTCACCCGCCGCCCGCCAGGCGGCACCGATCCCTGGCAGCCGATCAGCGCCAACGTTCTGTTCCAGGACATCGAGGCACAGCCGCCGTCCCCGCAGTCGGACGATTTCGACTATAGCAACACCAATTACTTCCTCATCGCCGAGATGATGGAACGAAGCCTATTCCCGGGAGAGTCTCATCCGCAGAGCTATCACGACCTTCTGCGCCAGCGGATTTTCGCTCCGGCGGGCATGGTCAACACACGCTTCATCGATGATCAGGAAGCTTCCTTCGACCCCGACGCCTCGGCCCTGCCTGACCCGATCTCGGCGGCGCTGAAAGTGCAATCGGCGACCTGGGCGCTACCGGATTATGGCCGCCGCCAACGGCCGGCCTTCACCCACCCTGATTGGCTTAAGGGCAGCGCCGACGCGGTGAGCACCGCGCTCGATCTCTTCGCCTGGGACAAAGCCCTGATGGACGCCAAGGTCGTGCCGCCGGACGTCCGCGACGCGATGCTCTCTGGCCAGGCGCGGGTTTCACCGACCCTCTATTATGGCATGGGCTGGTTCTACGAAGAGAAGGACGACAGCACCGTCTTCAGCCATTCCGGCTCCGTCCCCGGCTATACGTCCTATAACGAAATCGTCCGCAAAAAGGACGGTCATTGGTTCTCCGTCTCGATTCTCAGCAACAGCGACCAGCTCGACGGGCTTGACGACCTCGCCGGCAGCATCGGCTACATCATCGGCGAGTAGCGGGCGCCCTTCACCTTCCGGTAAAATTGGGGAAGACCCGCGGCGCGCCAACCTGCTATAAGGGGGAGAATGGAGCCGCATGGGTAGAGAATTTCCCGGCGGTTGCTTGCGAGGGTTCGTTCGTTGCCGCTGCGTCTCCTGCTCGTACGCTCTATCGCCGCTATTTTCCTCGCGACCCTGGCGCTGAGCACGCTTCTGGTCTTCTGGCGTACCTACGAGAAGGTCGAGGCGGATATGAGCGCCGCGCTCGCCGCCGGGCAGCGGGCCGTCGCCAATGCCGCCGATGAATCCGACGGCATTACCCAGCCAAGCTGGCGGCTCGAGCATATCGTCGCCAATTTCAACGGCGACCGGAATGTCCGCGCCACCCTACAGCGCGCTGACGACAGCCTGCTGCATTCGATCCTGCCGCCGCCGGCGCATCCCGTGCCGCCCTTCCTCTTCAACCTTCTCGCCGGCCCGCCGCATGTCGCGACCGTCGATCTGCCGGCGGCCCTGAAAAGCGCCGGCGCGCTGCGGCTCGAGACGGACGCGCGCAATGATGTCGCCGGCCTTTGGGACGACGCCAAGAATCTTCTGTTCCTGCTCGCGATCTTTGCCAGCACCTGCCTGCTCGTACTCTATTTCATGCTCGGCCGCGCGCTGCGCCCGCTCGAGGAGCTGACGCATGGCTTTGCGCGGATCGGCAATGGCGATTACCGGGCGCGGGTGCCGATCTTCGCGCCGCGCGAACTGGCCAAGCTCAGCGCCGGCTTCAACGATATGGCGGTGCGCCTGACCGAGATGGAGTACCGCAACCACCGCCTGCACGAGCAGCTCGAAACCGTGCAAGAGGAAGAGCGCATCGAACTCGCGCGCAATCTGCACGACGATGTGAGCCCGCTTTTGTTTTCCGTCGACGTCGATGCGATGACGATCCGCGAACTGACGCAGACGAGGGATTATCCCGCGATCGTCGAGCGTGCCCATGCGGTCCGCGGGGCCGTCGCCGAGATGAAGCGCAACGTCAAGGCGATCCTCGGCCAGCTTCGTCCCTCCGGTCTGCATGCGCTCGGCCTCGCCAGCGCCATCGACAATCTTGTCTCCTACTGGAAGACGCGGCGTCCGGAGATCGCCTACAAGGTCAATACGCCCGACCGGACCTGGGGGCCGCGCGTCGATGGCGCGCTCTACAGCATCGTCCGCGAGAGCCTCAACAATGCCGTGAAACATTCGCGCCCGTCGCGGATCGAGGTCTCGATCGAGGAGCTTCCCGCCAGCGGCTTTCTCGTTGCGCGTGTCAAGGACGACGGCGGCGGGTTCGACGCCAATAATGCTTCGGGGGGATTCGGGTTGATCGGAATGAAGGAGCGCGCCGTCTTGCTCGGCGGCACGTTGACGGTCGAAAACCGTCACGACGGACCCGGCGTCGTCGTCACCGCCCGCCTGCCGCTGCCGGGCGAAGAAGAGGCCGAATTCGCTCAAGGGATCGCCGCGCAATGAAGATTCTTGTGATCGACGATCATGGGATCGTGCGCGAGGGTGTGCGCCGGCTGCTCGGCACCATCCCCGGCTCCGAGGTCGTCGAGGCCGGAACCGCGCAGCAGGGTCTGTCGAAACTGCGCAGCGAATCGCCCGACATCATCGTGCTCGACATCAATCTCAACGGCAGCAGCGGGCTCGAGCTTTTGCAGCGGTTGAAGAACGAGAACAAGACGACGCGCATCGTCATGTTCACCATGTATTCGGAGGCCGGATACGTGTCCCGCGCGCTGCGCGGCGGCGCTTCGGGCTATGTCAGCAAGAGTGCGCCGGCCGATGAATTGATCACCGCCGTCAAGCGCGTCGCCGCCGGACAACGCTACGTTGACCGCGAGGCCGCCAACGAGCTTGTCTTCTCTGCCTCCAACGAGGAAGACCCGCTGCAGAAGCTCAGCAATCGCGAAATGGAGATTTTGCGCCTGCTCGGCGAAGGCAAGAGCCTGCTCGAAATCGCCAATACATTCGGCATTGCCTACAAGACGGTGGCGAATTCCTGCTCGCGACTCAAGGAAAAGCTCGGCCTCGAGCGCACGACCGACCTCATCCGTTTCTCATTGCAGAACCGTCAGGCGTGAGATCGCGAACTGGCGCGGCGATGCTGTTCTATCGCCCGCGGCGCTGCGCGCGCACCAGCGCCGGCGTCCGGACAAGCGGCGCCCACAGATCGAAAACCAGCGTGCCCGCGAGATAGCCGACCTGCAGGCAGATCGCGAAGAGAAGCCCGGCGAGCACGCCGCTGATCGCCGAAAGCGCCGCGAGATGGGCGAAGGCCGCGATCGCGACGAGGCCGGCAAAGGTGACAACGCCGAGGATCAGAAACTGATAGCGCGTCGCGAGCGCGACGCCGAAAGCGAAAGAGACGAGCCCAAGTCCAATCATCGGAGCCTCCACCTCAAGGATGCTCCGCGTCGCGATAACAAAAAGTTAACACGGACTCCCCTGACTGGAGAACGAAGGCGCGGCGCTCGCGTTCCCGGCGCCGGCGATATCTGGAGGCCGGATTGGGGCCCCCCAACTCTTTTTCCGCGGAGTGTTGCAGTTCGGCAGCGCTAAATTAGGTTAAGGAGTTCGGGCGGCTGGAGTTCTGACCTTGCGCATCCTCACCTCTTCTTCTCTCGTCTTCCTCGGTTTGCTCGTCCCGGCGCTCGTCGGCCACGCGGCCTACGCGGTCAATCAGGTTCCGGTCCTCGATATCGAGCGAACCTGCCGCGCGGCGCAGGATTACGGCATGAACGATCCCAAGGAGACCTACCGCAACTGCATGCTGGACGAGAAGGAGGCGCGCACGCAGCTCGGCCAGAAATGGTCGAAGTTCAAAGCCACGAGCCGGCGCGGCTGCGTCCCGCCGCATCCCATCCCGAGCTATGTCGAAATGCTGACCTGCCTGGAGATGGATCAGAATACGCTCGTTCCCTATCAAGGCGGCGGCGGCGCCGTCGGCGCGCCGAGCAGCTACACACATGATTCGGCGCAACCGCGCCCTGCAATGTCCCCAGGCCCGCGCCCGGCAGGCTCCTTCTAGACGGCCGAAGCGGCCGCTTTTTTAATTTCTCCTTTACGCTTTAAGCCTTTCGCGCCCGGCACATAGCCGTGCTCATTGATTTTTGCATTGCTGGCCCGCCTTTCTGTCGCGGATTTATCACAGAGCCCGGCCAAATGCGTCGGAAGGTCTCAGAGCCTATCGACCGATTTGGGAAAATCTCTAGGATCGGTTTCCGGAATAACGCGAACTCAATAATAGTTCTCAGGGGGACATTAATGACAAAAACTCCATCCGAGTCTCGCCGCAACGGCCGCCTTGCGCGGATGGTCGTATTTGCAGCGGCGGCGGCGATGAGCATGGCCGCGATTGGCCAGGCCCGCGCTGACGTAACCGATCAATTGCTTGATCAATTGCGCGCCAAGGGCGTGCTGACCCGTGGCGAATACTCCAAGCTGAAGACCCGCCACGCGGCCGAGAAGGCCGAGATGGGCCGGCCGCGCCACTACTCGAAGGACGGCGTCGTCGTCGTTCCGGACGACCGCTATCTCACCCGCCTCGACAAGGGCATTGGCTTCCACATCCCGGGCCTCGTCACCAAGGAAGGTGAAGTTGGCGCGATCGATGTGAAGATCTCCGGCGACCTCGTTTTCGGCGCCGACGAGACCTTCGACGCCTACGCCAGCGGCAATGCGAACACCACGCAGACCATGAGAGGCGGCCTCGTCACGGCCAGCCCGAACCAGCCGTATAACTCCATCCAGGCGGGCCTGCTGCCGAGCGCCATCGTGCTCTCGATCGCGACCAACCAGATGGGCTATGACCTCGGGTTCACGATCGGCGCCTATACCGGTGGCACGCAACACCGATACGGGCACTGGCGGCGCCAACGCGAACAACGGTGGATACCCGTTCGCTCTCGGCACGCCCGGCATCGACCTTCGTCAGGTCTTCGGCACGGTCGGCACGCCGACCTTCGGCTCGGTCAAGATCGGCCGCGACCTCGGCCTCTTCGGCTCGGACGCGATCCTGAACGACGCGACCCTGCTCGGCATGGGTTCGCCGCTGACGACCAACGCGCCGCGCAATACGACGCTCGGCCGCATCGGTGTTGGCTATGTCTATGCGGACTGGATCCCGCAGATCACCTATACGACGCCGGACTTCAACGGCTTCACGGCCTCGATCGGCGCGTTCACGCCGCTCAATGCGACGGGTGGCATTTACACCACCACCACGCTCACCGGCAACGAACTGCCGATGGTGCAGGGTCAGTTGAAGTGGAAGGGCAATATCGCGCCTGGCGTCGGCCTGACCGTGTCCGGCGACGGCGTGTGGCAGGAGCATAAGAACGACACCGCCACCGGCTCGAACGTCTTCGCGCCCCTGGGCCAGACCAGCACCAGCTGGGGCGTCGATGGCTTCGGCAAGTTGGACGTCTCCGGCTTCAGCTTCGTGGCCTATGGCTATTATGGCAAGGGCCTCGGCACGACCGGTCTCTTCCTCAGCGGCTTCGACAGCTTCGGCAACGCGCGCACGAGCTTGGGCGGGTATGTCCAGGGTTCTTATACCTGGGATAAGTTCACCTTCGGCGCCAGCTGGGGTGTCAGCCAGCTGGATGCGACCTCGGCCGAATGGACCATCGGCAACGCCAATGCCCTCGTGAAGGACAACGAGAGCATCATCGGCTTCGCTCGCTACCAGCTGACGCCTTGGATGGCCCTGCAGGCTGAATTCGGCCATACATGGGCAACCAACTGGGGTGGCTACCAGCTGAACGAAGACGACATCTGGCTGGGTACGGCCTGGTTCTTCTAAGCCGTTCGCAAGAGCCTGAAATCAGAGCGCCGGAGGGGCAACCCTCCGGCGCTTTTCTTTTGACTGCTTGCTCGTGAGCCGACGTCATTGCAAGGAGCCGAAGGCGACGAAGCAATCCAGTCCCTGTTTCTGGATTTCTTCGCTTTGCTCCTCGCAATGGCGGCACCGGTATGTGTCCTCGCCCCTCACCCTAGCCCTCTCCCCGCTGGCGGGGAGAGGCAGCTACCCCCCCTCCAAAACTCACCTAAGTTCATGAGGACAGAGGGGAAACTGTCATCAAAGTGCAACCCAAGTCGGCCAAGGACAGGACTTCTGAACTGGAGTCGGAACCGTGGCGAAAAAGCACCTCGACAGCATCGCGGTCCGGACACTTTTCCTGTCCGATCTGCATTTGGGAACAAAGGGTTGCCAGGCAGGGCTCCTGCTCGATTTCCTCAAGCATTGCGACGTCGACACGATCTATCTCGTCGGTGACGTCGTCGATGGCTGGCGGCTGAAATCCGGCTGGTATTGGCCGCAATCGCACAACAATGTCGTGCGCAAGCTGTTGAAACGCGTGCACAAAGGCGTGAAGATCATCTATATTCCCGGCAATCATGATGAATTCATGCGCGATTACGTCGGGCACAATTTCGGCGGCATCGACGTGATGAATACCGCGATCCACGAGGCGGCCGACGGCAAACGCTACCTTGTCATGCATGGCGACCAGTTCGATCTCGTCGTCCGGCATGCGCCGTGGCTCGCCATGCTCGGCGACGGAGCTTATGAATTGGCGCTGGGGATTAACACCTATCTCAACATGGTCCGCCGCCGGCTCGGCCTCGATTACTGGTCGCTGTCGTCCTGGGCGAAGCTTAAAGTGAAGAGTGCCGTCAATCACATCGGCCGGTTTGAATCCGCCCTTTCGGGCGAGGCGCGCCGGCGCGACGTCTTCGGCGTTATCTGCGGCCATATCCACCATGCCGTGATCCACGACGAATTCGGCGTGCGCTACATGAACACCGGCGATTGGGTCGAGAGCTGCACCGCCCTTGTCGAGCACTTCGACGGCCGCTTCGAGATCATTCACTGGGCCGACAAGGTGCGCGAGGCGAAGGAAGCGTTGGCGGCGGCCACGCAGCAGCAGCCCGAGGTCGAGGCAACCGCGGCGTGACCAAGCTTCTCATTGCCACCGATGCCTGGGGACCGCAGATCAATGGCGTCGTTCGTTCCCTGGAAAATATCGCCGCCCATGCGGCCGGCTTCGGTGTCGATGTCCGCTTTCTGACGCCGACGGATTTCTGGACCCTGCCGCTGCCCGGCTATCGCGAAATCCGTCTGGCGTTGGCAAATCCGCGCCGGGTCGCGGGCTTCATCGCCGATTTCAATCCCGACTTCATTCACATCGCGACGGAAGGGCCGATCGGGCTCGCCACGCGCCGCGCCTGCCTCGCCGGCAAGCGCACCTTCACCACGAGCTACCACACCCGTTTTCCCGAATATGTCGCGGCGCGGCTGCCGGTGCCGATGCGGATGAGCTATGCCGCCTTGCGCCGCTTCCACAGCGCCGCCGCGGGAACGATGGTGAGCTCGCCAAGCCTCGAAAACGTCCTCGCCGGGCACGGCTTCCGCAATCTGATGCGCTGGTCGCGCGGCGTCGACGGCACCCTGTTCCGGCCCCGGCCGGAGAACGCCCTGGCGGGCCTGCCGCGCCCCATTTTCCTTTTCGTCGGGCGGCTCGCGGTCGAGAAGAACATCGAGGCCTTCCTGAAACTCGACCTGCCCGGCTCGAAAGTCATTGTCGGCGACGGACCGCTGCAGACGCGGCTCGCGGCCAGCTATCCGCAAGCGCATTTCCTCGGCTCGCGCAGCGGCGAGGCGCTGGCGGAAATCTATTCCTCCGCCGATGTCTTCGTCTTTCCGAGCCGAACCGATACGTTCGGCATCGTCCTCCTGGAGGCCTTGGCCTCGGGCGTGCCAGTCGCCGCCTTCCCGGTCACCGGGCCGCTCGATGTGATCGGCAATTCCGGCACCGGCGTCCTGAGCCATGATCTGCGCGAGGCGGCACTGCGCGCCCTCGACATATCCCGCGAGCATTGCCGCAAATACGCGGCGAAGTTCACCTGGAAGGAGAGCGCGCGGCAGTTCTTCGACAACATAAGAGTTGCGCAGAACCACGGCCTGTCGGTCCCGCTCGCCGATCTCGCCGAGCCGGCGTAAGCCTCGAATTTCCTCCGCAAGAGAACCGCTTGGGCCTATAATCCGCCGGGCCGGGGACAGAGGTGCTCGTATCGCGGACTTGTAGATCGGGGAGCCGCGTCAGAGGGAGGATTCTCGTGTGAGTAGGAATCAGACGTCGAAGCAACCCCCCTCCGACATCGACGCGCAAATCCAGCGTGCATTTGCACTGCATCAGCAGGGAAACCTCGCGGATGCCGAAAAGATCTACACGGACATCCTTCGAAAGGCGCCAAATCATTTCGGCGCGCTCAGCCTGCTTGGCGCGATTGCCTGCCAGAGCGGAGCCTACGAGCGCGCCGTGACCTTGCTCTCAAAGGCAACTTCAATAAATCCCAATGTCGCGCCGGCACATTCCAATCTTGCCGTCGCGCTGAGGGAGCTTAAGCGCTTTAAGGAAGCGCTTATCAGCTGCGACAAAGCCATCGCTTTGAAACCGGATTATGTCGAAGCCTATTACAACCGCGGCCTGACCCTCGAGGAACTCGGGCGCGTTGAAAATGCGCTTTCCAGCTTCGACAAAGCCCTCAGCCTCAAGCCCAGCCCTGAGGTTTACTACAGCCGCGGTAACGCGCTCAGAGAACTCCGTCGCTTCCAAGACGCGCTCTTGAGCTACGAAAATGCGATCGCACTCAATCCAACTTTTGCTGAGGCGCATTTCAATCGCGGCAATGCGCTGAAGGAATTGGGCCGGCCGCAGGAAGCATTGGTCAGCTATGAGCGAGCGATCGCGCTGAAACCCGGTTTTGCCGAAGTTCACCATAATCGAGGGGTCGTTCTCAACGAGCTGGGTCGGCTCGATGAGTCACTTGTCAGCTACGAAAGGGTCGTTGCTTTACAGCCGGACAACGCGGACGCGTATTTTGAGAGATCCGTCGTCCTTCGTAAGCTCGGACAGTTGAATCGGGCGCTGGAGAGCTGCGAACGGGCCATCGCGCTAAGGCCTCATTTCCCTGAGGCTTTCTACAATAGGGGGAATATTTTCAGGGAACTCGACCGTCTCAATGAGGCCTGCGACAGCTTCAGGCATGCGGTTGCCCTGAAGCCGGATTTTGTGGCTGCCTATAACAATATAGGGCTGTCCTTGATAGAGCTTGGCCAAACAGGTGAAGCGCAAGAGGCTTTTCGAAAAGCACTCGACATAGAACCGCGCAATGCAACCGCACTTTCCAATTTGTCGCATGCAAAGAAATTCGCAGCCGGGGATCCGCATCTCGATGTTATGCAGGAGCTATTGGCCAACCCGGAACTGCTGTCGGAAAGCGAACGGATTGAGCTTAATTTCGCTCTCGGCAAAGTCTACGCCGATCTGAAAGATCATCGCCGTTCGTTTGAGCATCTGCTGGCGGCAAACCGGGCCAAGCGCGCGATCTTCCCTTATGACGAGCAGGCGGCCTTGGCGACGTTCGATTTGCTCGAAAGGACTTTCACTCGCGAATTGATCAACAGCAAATCGGGCTCCGGAGATCCGTCACGACAGCCGATATTCATCCTCGGAATGCCGCGCTCGGGGACGACGCTCGTCGAACAAATTCTTGCAAGCCACCCGGAAGTTTACGGTGCCGGCGAATCCGACGCGCTTCAGCGCACCGTCCAGGCGATGTATCGAGCGGACGGGGCGACTGTCCCCTATCCTTACTTTGTGCCGGCCCTGGATTCGTTTGCGCTGGCGGGTCTTGGCGCCCGTTATCTCGCTGCCATAAACGAGGGTGGACCGAAGAATAAGCGCATATCCGACAAAATGCTGGCGAACTCCATGTTCGTCGGCTTGATTCATCTGATACTTCCGAATGCCAAGATCATTCACTCGATCCGCGACCCCATCGATAATTGCATTTCATGTTTTTCGATACTCTTCACGAAGGGACAGAATTTTGCTTACGACCTCAGCGAGCTTGGCCGCTATTATAAAGGTTATGAGCGGCTGATGGCACACTGGCATGATGTGCTTCCGCAGGGCCGGATTCTCGACGTCAAATACGAAGACGTTGTCGCGGATGTTGAAACGCAGGCACGGCGAATCCTCGCGTACTGCGAGCTTCCATGGGACGATCGCTGCTTGTCCTTCTATGAGACGGAACGGCCTGTGCGCACCGCCAGTATGACGCAGGTGCGCCAGCCAATTTATCAACGCTCGATTGGGCGCTGGCGCGTTTACCAGGAGTTCATCGGTCCGCTGCTCGAGGCATTAGGCGAACCATCCGACGAGGAGCACATCGCCGACGTCCCGTGACGCTTCGGCGCCTTTCGGTCGTCCGTCCTATTTTCGCGGTCATTCGCGTCTGCGCTAACCCTCGCCCTGCCAGCGTTCGCCGGCAAGATCGCTGCGGGCGCGCTCGAGTTCCTCGGTATAGCGGCGCAGCACATGCGCCTCGGTGAGCAAGCCGATCGGCTTCAGGCTCACAAGGTCATCGACGACGACCAGGGCTTCGCTCTCCGATGTCTCGAAGAGGTCGGCCGCTTCCTTGATATTCAGTTCCGGCCGCAGCACGGTTTTCGATGCGCGGAAGAGTTGCGCAAGCGGCATTGGCGCTGCGGTGCTCCCGGCGGTGGCGAGATGCGCGTCGGCGACGGAAATCAGCCCGGCATAACGACCCTGCAAATCGACAGCGGCCACCCAACTCGTCACGCCGAGCGGAAATTCCGCGTTGAAATCGGCAAGGCTGCGGTCGGCGGGCGTCACACGCAGGTCAAGGCGCATCAACCTGCCAACCGTCAACGACCGCATCCAGCCGATATCCTGCGCGCTGCGGATCAATTCGCCGCGCAGATGCAGCCGCCAGGTCGCGAAGGAATAGCCGAAGGTCCGGCGGACGACGACGGAAACGAGCGTCGCGGCCATCAGGATGACGAGCGCGAGCGGAAAATCGCCGGTCGTCTCCAGCGCCAGAAAGCTCATGGTCAGCGGCGCGCCGATGATCGCGACGGCGAGCGCCGCCATGCCGACGAGAATATAAAGGGTAGCGTCCGGCGCTGCGCCCGCCACGAGCAGCGGCAGAGCCCCGCAGAAAACCTTGCCCATCAGGCCGCCGAGATAGAGCGAGGCGAAAAAAAGGCCGCCGCGGAAGCCCGAGCCAATCGATATCGCCGAAGCGATGGATTTCAGCGCCACGATCGCGACGAAGGTCGCGACACCGGCGCCGGCGCCACGAAAGAGTGCCGCGAGGCCGCCGTGGCCCGACGCCAGCACATGCGGCGTCAGCAGCGCCAGGGCGCCGACGAGAAGACCACCGGCAATGGGCTGCAGCGCGACGGGGAGACGGCTTCGCTTGAAGATCGCTTCCACAAAGGTGACGCCGCGCATGATGGCAATGCCGACGGCGGCGCAGGCGAGCGTCAGCACGAGGAGCGTGGCGAAATCGAGCGGCGCGATCCGCCGCGCCAGCGTGAAATGGCCGACGAAATTGGCGTCGATGCCGAGCGCGCGCGAGGCGAAGACGGCGCTGATCGCCGCGGCGATAACCGGCGCGAGGCCGAAGGACGTATACGTCCCGATGATAAGCTCGAAGGCGTAGAAGGCGCCCGTCAGCGGCGCCTGAAAGGCGGCGGCGATGGCGCCCGCGGCGCCGCAGCCGACGAGGGCGCGCATGTCCGCGCGGCGCATTTTGAATAAGCTGCCCAGCGTCGAGCCGAATCCCGCGCCGATCTGCGTATAGCCCGCCTCGAGCCCGACCGAGGCGCCGAAGCCGCAGGAGACGATGGTTTGCAGGGCGATGAGAATGCTGTCGATGATCGACATACGCCCGCCCCGCAACGCATTGGCCTCGATGGCGTCGACCGGCCGGCGCGGCCGCCAACGTTTGATGAAAATCCCGGTGAGGCCGAGGAGCGCGCCGCCGAGCGCCGGCACCAGAGCAAAATAGGGCGAGCGCAATTCTTCCGCGCCGCTGAGGCGGGAATCGCCGGGAAGAGCAAAACAATAATGATGGATCAGTTGGACGGCGTCGGACGTCAGGGCGACGAAGACGGCCGCGGCGACGCCGGTCGCAACCGCCAGAAGGATGAGCGCCAGTTCGCTTCGCCGCGCCAGAGCGCGCCAGCGCGCGACGGCATGAGCCGGTTCGGCTTTTTCCTCGGAGGCTGTAACGGCAAGGTTCATCGCCTTCCCCGTTAGAGCAAAATGCAAAAAAGCGGGTGAGGGTTTTTCAACGCAATCACGTTCACGCCGGTTGCGCAGACGTGTCCGCTGATCCCGCTCTAGCCTATCCGAACCGACCGCGCCATAGGACGCCTGCGCAGCACGAAGGTGATTGCTGCCGCGGCCTTTACGCGGCTTCGCTCGCGGTGGGCGGCAGGACGTGATCGAGAGCGATCCAGCTGATCATGCGGCCGTCGATGGCGAGGACGCCGCGGGTGAATGATCGCGCCATCTCGGAGGCGACATCCGGCGTCGGCTGGATGTCCGATTCGGCGACCGTCAGAATATCGAGCACCGCATCGACGAGAAGTCCGACAACCTGGCGCTCGACCTGAACGACCATGATGACATGGCGCACGGTCGGGTCTGTCGCGGGAAAACCGAGCCGCGCCGCAAGATCGACGATCGGCAGAACCGCGCCGCGCAGATTGATGACGCCGCGCACGAAACTCGGCGCCCGCGGCAGAACGGTCGCCGGGGTGAAGCCGCGGATCTCGCGCACCGACATGATGTCCACGCAGAATTCCTGGGCACCGATGCGAAAGGCAATCAGCTCACGCCTTTGAGTTTTGTCAACCTGCGGCTCGTTCATGGCAATCACCAACGAAATGCGCCCGCCTTGCTGATCGGCGCGGGCTTCAATTGGTAAAATTGGCAGAAACTGATGAACAAGTCGTAGTGGCGGGCGGCTCCGCGCGCGGGCGGGCGGGGGAAGCGGGCGCTGGATTGATCGGGAAAACTGTCGCAAGCTCCGGTGGTCTTCCAGCCCAGGCGCTTTCGTGTCCGCACGGCCCGGCATTTTCGTCTGTCTCGTCGGCCCGAGCGGCGCCGGTAAGGACACGTTGCTGCGGCTCGTGCGCGAAAAGCTGGCGGCCGAACCGGGCTTCAGCTTTCCCGGCCGCGGCGTCACCCGGCCGCCCTCCGCGCATGAAGAGCATGCGGAACTCAGCGAAGAGAGCTTCGCCGAAGGGCTCCGCGATGGCCGATTCGCGCTGGCCTGGCGGGCGCACGGGCTCGGCTATGCGATCGGCCGCGACGTCCTGCTGGCGCTCGCCGCCGGAGATGTCGTGATCTGCAACGTCTCGCGCGAGGCGATCGCTGAAGCGCGGCGCAACCTTCCGCGCATTGCGGTCGTGCTGGTTACGGCGCCCGACACCGAACTCGCCTTGCGGCTCGCCGCGCGCGGCCGCGAAACACCCGCCGACATCGACGAAAGGCTGGCGCGCAACCGCGAGGTCTTCAAACATTTCGTCGCGGATTACGCGGTCGATAATTCCGGACCTCTGCCTGCGGCAGCAGAAAAGCTCGTAGAGATTCTCCGGGCCCTGCGAGATTCGGCCGTTACGGAAGCGGCTCCTGCCAGATAGCAGAAAACCCATAGAAATCCGTGCATTAAATCATTCCGCTGCCCGCGGTTTCCGGCAACGCACGGACAAATTGCGTGTTTACATATAAATTCTATCGAAATAATGTACTATAATCATTCGGCAGGGGAGCTCGGATACAATGACAGATACAACAGCCTCGCATGTTGAAAGCGCGGCGGTACATCTCAGCGAAGACTGGGTGTCCGCCATTATCGGGGGCGCCATTTTCGTCCTCGCTTTGCTCGGCTTGAGCGGCGTCGACCTCCTCGGCTGGGCCGCGACCACGAAAATCTGGACCGTGCCCAGCGCGGCCCTCGTGCCGATCGGCAAATCCTATGCGGCGTTAGGCGGCTTGCCGGCGCTGGTTTTGACCTATCTGGCCTTTCTCGGCGTCCTGACCGGCGCCGCCGCCGTGCTCGGCGCCAACGCCCGCCGCTTCGCGCTGGCCTTCTCTGCCGTCTTCTGGCTGGGCTATATCGCCTGGATCATCGGCAGCTACGCCCATTTCGCCGCGGCGACGCCGGCGGATATCGCCAAAACGGGAGTGAGCTGGTCGCTGCGCCTGACGCCGGAAGGCGGCCTCATCCTCGCCCTCGTCGCCGGCCTGATCGTCGGCAATTTCTTTCCGACCTTCGCCACTTGGCTGAGCGAGGCGATCCGTCCGGAATTCTACGTGAAGACGGCCATCGTCATCCTCGGCGGCGCAATCGCCATCACGGTCGCGGGCAAACTCAATCTGGCGTCGTCCGTTTTCCTGCGTTCGCTCGCGGCGATCGTCGAGGCCTATCTGATCTATTGGCCGGTCGTTTATTACATCTCGCGCAAATATTTCGGCTTCTCGCGCGAGGCGGCGGTGCCGCTTGCCTCAGGCATTTCAATCTGCGGCGTCGCCGCGGCGATCGCCACCGGAAGCGCCATCCGCGCCCGCCCCCAAGTCGCCGTGCTGGTCTCCTCGCTCGTCGTCGTCTTCGCGGTGGTCGAACTTTTGCTGCTGCCGTTCCTCGCCAATACCTTCCTGGCGCACGAGCCGCTGGTCGCAGCGAGCTGGCTGGGCCTGGCGGTGAAGACCGACGGCGCGGCGGTGGCCGCCGGCGGCATCGCCGAATCGCTGATCTCGGCGAAAAACGCCGCGGCGGGCATCCACTATGCCCCGGGCTGGATTCTCGGCACCACGACGACGATCAAGGTCTTCATAGATGTCTTCATCGGCATCTGGGCCTTCATCCTCGCCCATGTCTGGACGACCTATGTCAACCCGACGACGCCGGGCGGCAAGGCCAAGCTTTCGGAGATCTGGGAGCGCTTTCCCAAGTTCATCCTCGGTTTCGTCCTCACCTTCATCCTCGGCCTCGTCGTGGCGCTCAGCCTCGGTAAGGGGCAGGCTCTGGCGCTGAAAGCCGTCGCCGACGAGGCCACCGTCTTCCGCGTCCTGTTCTTCGTCCTGACCTTTTTCTCGATCGGTGTGCTGTCCAACTTCCGTCGCCTCTGGGCGGATGGGCTGGGCAAGCTCGCCGCCGTCTACGTCGTCAGTCTGTTCGGCTTCGTCATCTGGGTCGGCCTGCTCATTTCGTGGCTGTTCTTCCACGGCGTGAAGCCGCCTCTGGCCGGCTGATTCCTTCAACTTCTCAGGAGAGCGAAATGTCCCAACTTGATCTGAAGGCCGAAGTTCAGGGCGGCCAGCCCGAGCCGCTTCTGCCGATCGAAAAAAAGCTGATCGGCATCAGCCTCGGACTCGGCATAGCCCTATTGGCAATTCTGATCGTCGTTAACGCCCTCGGCGTGCTTTAGAAGCACTGAAAAGCGCGGACCATCACGCGGCCGGAGACGACTCAATCCGTCATCTCCGGCCGTACTGTCATCCGGACGACACGCAAGCACAAAATCTGCGGCGACGCGTTTCGGACAAGTGCGAAAATCCGGCCCGGCGCTCCCTTCAAATCCGTGTAAATTCAACTTGACATTTCGTGTCCGCCGCACGCGGTGGACGACGCATACCGACAAGAAGAAGTTCTTGCAGGCGGAGGCGAAGCGGGCCTAACATTGCGCATGGCCGAGACGCTGATCACCATCCGCGACGCGCGCGAAAGAGATGCCGAGGCAATTGCCGAAGTGCATGATGCGGCGTGGCGGCATGCGTATCGTGGCATCATTCCCGGCCGTGAACTTGAGCGGATGATCGCGCGGCGCGGGCCGAGCTGGTGGCGCTCCGCCATTCAGCGGCGTTCGCGCCTTGTCGTGCTCGATTTCGATGATGCGATCGGCGGCTATGCGAGCTATGGCCGCAACCGTGTGCCGGCGATGAATTTCGGCGGCGAGATTTTCGAGCTTTACATCGCTCCGGAATTCCAGGGCCTCGGCTTCGGCAAAAGGCTGTTCAGCGCCGCTCGAAAGGATCTTGCCGAACACGGCTATGCCTCGTTCCTGGTCTGGGCGCTGGCGGACAATGAGCCGGCGCTCGATTTCTACACCCGGCTGGGCGGCAAGGTCGTGCGCCGCGCCTATGAGCGCTTCGGCAGCGAGCAACGCGAGCGCGTCGCCTTCGCTTTTCAATAGCGGCGCAATCGGCTACTAGAGCGTTGTCCGGGAAAAGACGCATGGCTTTTCCGCGGAAAACACGCCCTAACACCATGAGTTGGCGCGGCCTTTTCTCGTCCAGATAGCCATCTGGACGGCGACGCGCCGCCAGCGTCTCATCGCAGACGTGCATTTCCAAGATTTATAGGACCGAACAATGAATCTCGATGCCGTTCCTCCCGGCAAGAATCCGCCCGACGAGGTCAATGTCGTCATCGAAGTCCCGATCGGCGGCGAACCGATCAAATATGAGATGGACAAGAGCTCCGGCGCCCTCTTCGTCGACCGCTTCCTCTATACGGCGATGCGCTACCCCGGCAATTACGGCTTCATCCCGCACACCTTGTCGGAAGACGGCGACCCCTGTGACGTCGTCGTCGTCAATACGCGCGCCATCGTTCCTGGCGCGGTGATGAATTGCCGGGTCGTCGGCGTGCTGCTGATGCAGGACGAGCACGGCGGCGACGAGAAGATCATCGCCGTGCCGTCGCAAAAGCTCACCGCACGCTACGAGAAGATCCAAAATTACACCGATCTGCCGCAGATCACGATCGATCAGGTCGAGCATTTTTTCCGCCACTACAAGGATCTCGAACCCGGCAAATGGGTGAAGATTCTGCGCTGGGGCGACGCCGCCGAGGGCCGGTCGCTCGTCACCGCCGGTCTTGAGCGGGCGAAGGCGGCAAAGGCGTAATAATCGTCATTGCGAGGCGCGCAAGCGACGAGGCAATCCAGCCATTGCTCTGGATTGCTTCGCTTCGCTCGCAATGACGCAGGCGCTATTTCTTTCGCGACAACTCAAATACCGCCTGATCGCCGATGAGATTCAGCACCCACCAGGGCGCGCTGAAACTGAGTGGCCGGCCCTGCTGATCGAGCGCGATCGAGCGCTCCGTCTTTGCGCCGATCTCATCGACGAGGCCGATGAAATCGCGGATGGTGCAGAAGTGGATGTTCGGCGTCTCGTACCAGGACGCCGACAGGCTTTTCGTCACAGGCATCCGGCCTTGCAAGGCGATCTGCGTACGGATGCGCCAATGGCCGAAATTCGGGAACGAGACGATGGCGTGGTGGCCGATGCGCAGCATGTGTTCGAGCACCTGCCGCGGGCGCCGCGTCGCCTGCAAGGTCTGCGACAGGATCACATAGTCGAAGGCATCGTCGGGATAATCGGCGAGATCCGTATCGGCGTCGCCCTGAATCACCGAAAGGCCCTTGGCGACGCAATCGTTGACGCCGCTCTGCGAGAGCTCGATGCCCCGCGCATCGACGCCGCGCTCCTCGGCCAGGAGGCGCAGCAATGTGCCGTCGCCGCAGCCGACGTCGAGCACGCGGCTTTTCGGCGCGACCATGTCCGCAACGACAAGAAGATCGATACGCGCCGTCTGCGACAACATGACGGCGGTGCGCGCCCCATTCTCCGCCACGCTCAGGCTCCCTTGCCCGGACTTGGCGCGATCCCGCGGGCGCGCGCGGCGGCCTCGAGAAAGCCGCGCGTCGTCGCGATGAATTCCGGCACGTCCAGAAGAAAAGCGTCGTGGCCGCGATCGGTCTCGATTTCGACGAAGGAGACCGAGGCCGCCGCCGCGTTCAGCGCATGAACAATCGCGCGCGATGCGGACGTCGGATACAGCCAGTCCGAATTGAACGAGACGACGCAGAAGCGCGTCTTCGAGCCCTTGAATGCCGCGGCCAGCGAGCCGCCATAATCCTCGGCGAGATCGAAATAATCGCACGCGCGCGTCACGTAGAGATAGGAATTCGCGTCGAAGCGGTCGACGAAGCTGGTGCCCTGATAGCGCAGATAATTCTCGATCTGGAAATCGGCATCGAACGAGAAGGTCGGCGCCTCGCGGTCCTGAAACTTGCGGCCGAACTTGCGCTGCAAGGCTTCGTCCGAAAGATAGGTGATATGCGCGGCCATGCGTGCGACGGCGAGGCCCTTGGTCGGATTGACCCCGGCGTCGAGATAGCGCCCGCCACGCCAATCCGGGTCGGCCATGACCGACTGACGGCCGACCTCATGGAAGGCGATATTCTGCGAGGAATGTTTCGCGGCGGTGGCGATCGGCATCGCGGCGAAGACGCGGCTCGGATAGCTCGCCGCCCATTGCAGCACCTGCATGCCGCCCATCGAGCCGCCGATGACGGCGAACAAAGTCTCGATGCCGAGATGATCAATCAGCATGGCCTGCGCGCGGACCATGTCGCGGATCGTCACCAGCGGCAGATCGAGCCCCCATGGGTAGCCGTTCGCCGGATTGGTCGAGGCTGGCCCCGTCGTGCCCATACAGCCGCCGACGACATTCGAGGCGATGACGAAATAGCGGTCCGTATCGATCGGCTTTCCCGGGCCGACCATTACCTCCCACCAGCCGGGCTTGCCGGTGATGGGATGTACATTGGCGACATGCTGATCGCCGGTCAGCGCATGGCAAATCAGAATGGCGTTGGATTTCGCGGCGTTGAGCGTCCCATAGGTCTGATAGGCGATCTGGAATGGCTTGAGATCGACGCCGGCATCCATTTTCAGCGGCTGGTCGGCACCGAAGCGCACGACGGGGCTGTGCGGCGCGTCCGCTTCGAGCTGGCTCAAGGCCTTCTGGGTGGGGGCAATCGTCACGAGAAACCCTTGTTCGCTTTGGCGAACGCTACGTCCGGTTTATAGAAGCTGGCGAAAGCGGCTGTCAAGCCTCGCGCCGAAGGCGTTGCCCGCCAATCTAGGAAGCGTGCCGACCAGCCGCCAGGCGCGCGTCTCGAAAAGCGTTTCGCCTCGGCGAAAGAGTCGTTAGAGCGTGTTGCGGACGCCGTTTCCGGCCGGAACACGCCCCAAGGTTTTGAAACGACGTGATGTCTAATCTGCCGGATGATTCCATCCAGCCGGAAAGCGCGCTAAGAGAAAGCCCCGAAGATGCAGTGCGATGATGCTTGAACGCCGCCCCAATCCGGAAACGCTGGCTGATCTGCGCGACGAGATCGACCGGATCGACGCTTGCCTGCACGAAATGTTGATGCAGCGGGGCGAGATCATCGACCGGCTCATCGCCGTCAAGGCGCGCACCGGCGGCAGCAGCGCCTTCCGGCCCGGCCGCGAGGCCGACATGATGCGCCGGCTCGTCGAGCGCCATAAAGGCATTCTGCCGCTCGACACGGTCGAGAGCATCTGGCGCATCATCATCTCGACCTTCACCTTCGTTCAGGCGAATTACAGCGTCCATGCCGACATTTCCGGCGGCGATGCGCAGATGCGCGATTGCTGCCGCTTCCACTTCGGCTTCACGGTTCCCTATGTCCCCCACAAGAACGTCGCCGAAGTGGTCGAAGCTGTCTCCGCAGCCTCCGGCGATCTCGGTCTCGTTCCCGTCGCGGCCGATCCCGCGTCAGGCGCCTGGTGGCAGCATTTGACGGCGCCCGCGGCACCGAAGATCATCGCCCGCCTGCCCTTCGTCGAACGGCCGGACCACCCGGCCGCGACGCCGCTCTTCGTCATCGCCAAGCCGGTCGAGGATGGCGCCGCGCGCGATAGCGTGCTTTATGCCGCGACGCTGACGCGATGGCGGGACGGCTTCGAGGCGGCGCTCGACGCAAGCGGTGCGGAGCTTGTCGCCAAAGCGCCAGAAGCCCACGCGGCCTTGCTCGCCGCGCCGGGCGCAACCTCGCCGGCCGTTTTGCGCGCGGCGCTCGCCGGCCATGGCGTCGAGATTTCGAACCTCACCGAAGTTGGCAGCCATGCGGCGCGCTTCGATTTCGTCAGGGCGCGCTAGACCGCTTTCAAATGCCTTAAAGCGAGCGAAATTTTTGGAGCCTGTAAAAATGACCTCTTCCGATTTCGCCGGATCGCCGCGACCGCGCGCGAGCGTGCTGGCGATCGATCCCTATATTCCCGGCAAGGCCGCGGCCGCCAGCCCCGGCAAAATCTTCAAGCTCTCGTCGAACGAGGCGGCGCTAGGTCCGAGCCCGCGCGCCATCGAGGCTTTCAAATCCGCCGCTGACAGCCTCCCGATCTATCCCGATGGTTCGGCCGGCCCGTTGCGCGAGGCCATCGGCGCGTTGCACGAACTCGATCCGGCGCGGATCGTCTGCGGCGCGGGCTCGGATGAGCTGATTTTTCTGCTCACCTATGCCTTCCTCAACCCGGGCGACGAAGGCATCTACACGAGGCACGGCTTCTCGATCTATCGCATCGCCATTCTGGCGGCGGGCGGCACGCCGGTCATTGCCGAAGAGGTCGACCTCACCGCCAACGTCGACGCGATCCTCGCCAAGGTGACGGCGAAGACGAAGATCGTCTTTCTCGCCAATCCGAACAACCCGACCGGCACTTATCTGCCGGCGGCGGAGATCACGCGCCTCGCGGATTCGTTGCCGCCGCATGTCCTGCTGATCCTTGATGCCGCCTATGCCGAGTTTGTCACCCCCGGCGATTATGAACCGGGCCTCGAACTCGCCCGCACGCGCAAGAACGTCGTGATGACGCGGACCTTCTCGAAAATCTACGGCCTCGCGGCGCTCCGCCTCGGCTGGTGCACAGCCGCGGCGCCTGTGATCGACGCCATCAACCGGCTGCGCGGCCCGTTCAACATCAACACGCCCGCGCTCCGCGCCGGCATCGCCGCTGTTGGCGATCAGGAGCACGTCGCGCTGTCCGTCGCGCACAACAGGACATGGCTGCGCTGGCTGCACGACGAGATTACCGAGCTTGGCATTCCGGTAACGCCGAGCGTCGCCAATTTTCTGCTGCTGCATTTCAGGGATGCGGCGGAGGCGCGCGCGGCGGATGCATACCTTTCCGGACGCGGCCTCATTCTGCGCGCGGTCGAAACCTATTTCCTGCCGCAATGCCTGCGGCTCACCGTCAGCACGGAGGAAGCCAATCGCCTTGTCGTCGACGCGCTGCGCGATTTCCTGAAGGAGAAGTTTGCAAAGGACCCTGTGCGTGGTTGATGGACTGGGCACCCCGCTCACGACGCCGCTCTTCGAGCGCATCGCCCTGATCGGCCTCGGCCTGATCGGTTCCTCGCTTGCCCGCGTTGCCAAACGCAAGAATCTGGCACGTACCATCGTAGCGAGTGATGCGGCGGCCGATGTGCGTGCCAAGGTCGCAGAGCTCGGCCTTGCCGACGAAGTCGCCGCAAGCGCCGCCGAAGCGGTCGAAGGCGCGGACCTCGTCATTCTTTGCGTGCCCGTCGGCGCGGTGGATGCGGTCGCGCGGGAGATCGCGCCACATCTGGCGCCGGGCGCCATCGTTTCCGATGTCGGCTCGGTCAAAGGCGCGGTGCTCGCGACGCTGACGAAACATCTGCCGAAGAATGTCGCCGTCGTTCCCGCGCATCCCGTCGCCGGCACGGAGGAATCCGGGCCTGAGGCAGGTTTCGCAACGCTGTTCGTCAACCGCTGGTGCATCCTGACGCCGCCGGAAGGCGCCGACGAAAAGCCGGTTAAGCGTCTGGCGGAATTCTGGACGGCGGCCGGCGCGAATGTCGAGATCATGACGGCGCAGCATCACGATCTGGTGCTGTCGATCACCAGCCATCTGCCGCATCTCATCGCCTATAACATCGTCGGCACGGCGGCGGATCTCGAAGCCGTCACGCAATCCGAAGTCATCAAATTCTCGGCCGGCGGATTTCGCGATTTCACCCGCATCGCCGCCTCCGATCCGACCATGTGGCGCGACGTCTTCCTCAACAACAAGGAGGCGGTGCTCGAAACGCTCGGCCGCTTCACCGAGGATTTGACCGCCCTGCAGCGCATGATCCGCAACGGCGACGGCGAGGGGCTGTTCAAGCTCTTCACGCGAACCCGCGCCATCCGCCGCGGCATTATCGCGGAAGGCCAGGAGATCGCGGCGCCCGACTTCGGCCGCCACCGGGACGATAAGGATCAATAAGCCGGCGGAATGCGGATACTGGTGCGGATGGGCCCGACCGCGATGGCACCGTCCTCGATCCGCACGGGCAGATGCAGCGCGGTTGTCTGCTGCTGTTGCGTCTGGCCCGAGCCGCCGCTGAGCAGATTGCCGAGCAGCGCGCCGAAGCTGATGAGGCCGGGGTCGATCCCGTAATGCTGCAACACCGGCTCGAAGCCGCTGCTGCGCGTATCGAACTGGCCATCGACACGATGGGCGTCATCGAGCGCAAACGCACCCTTGGCCACGAATTTCGTATCGCCGCGCGTCAGAGCGAATGTGGTGAGATTGACGCGGCCGCCCGCCGCGCGCCAGCGCTCGAGATTCTGCGCCGCGCTCAGCCGCGGATCGAAGGCGGTCTGCGTCGCGGTACCCTGCGCGGAAATATCGGCTGGATTGCCGGGGCCGAGCGCCTGATCGATCATCGGCAAGGCTGTACCGTCGAACGCGACATCGAAATCGAGCCTGTTTCCATCCGTCCCGGCGCGCTGGACGATTTTGGCCTTGGCGTCGCTCACTTTGCCGGCGATGCCGACTGCCCCCGCCGCGCCGTGCAACACAAAATTCCTGCCGTCGATCGCGACCTGCCAGAGGTCCTGCGGCAGACCGTTGAGCTGAATGGCGAGAGCGTCCCAGGTGATCTGGAAATTGACCGTCCCGTCCTCCGAAGTCGCAACGAAGGGCGAGGCAACTTCGACATCGACATCACGCGGACGAGAAAGCACCGCCGTCGCGCGGAAGCCTTGCAGCGTGCCGCTGTAGTTATGGCCGAAGATCAGTCCGTCGAAGCGCGGCGCGGCACAAGCGATGGCGATGGCGAAGGGATAGCCTCCGATGTGCCGGTCGGGGCACGACCAGACGCGGCCGAAAGTCTTCTCGCGGGCAAGCCACGCATCGAGGACTTGCCCAGTCTGGCGCGCGGCGAAATACCAGAGGACCGACCAGCCGATCGCCGCACCGGCCAGCGCGAGCAGAAGTCGCGGCAGCCAATTGGGATGCTTTTGCCTGACGCCCGCGGCGCTGGCGACCGAACTCTGCAATGCACGCTCTCCAAAATGAGTTCCGCAAAAGGTAGCCCGCACATCAAGAGCACAAATTCGGAGGAATTTTGTTGCTCCTTGGGCCAACATGATTTCGAGTCGAATCGATGCAAAATCATGAAGCTGATCAATTCCAATGATTTTAAACGGGATTCGTTCGGAAAATCGGCTTTCGTTTTTTTGCCCCTGTCCGCTACACCGCCGTTAAAGCGCGCGCATCTCGCCTATATTGCACGACGATGGAAGATCTTTGGGTGTTCGGCTACGGCTCGCTGATGTGGCGTCCGGGCTTCGATTATCGCGAAAGCAGAGTGGCGCGGGTGCGCGGCTATCACCGCGCGCTCTGCGTCTATTCGCATGTCCACCGCGGCACGCCTGAGCGGCCCGGCCTTGTGCTGGGTCTCGATCGCGGCGGCTCCTGCCGCGGCATGGCCTTCCGAGTCGCCGCCAGCGATCGCGATGCGACGATCGCTTATCTGCGCGCCCGCGAGCAAGTCACCTCGGTCTATCGTGAGCTTCATCTCAATGCGCAGCTCGATGACGGCCGGCATGTGACCGCCCTCTCCTATGCGGTCGACCGCGGCCATGTCCAATATGCCGGGCGGCTCGCACGCGAGGATGTGGCGCGGCTCGTGAACCAAGGCCATGGCATCTCCGGCGCCAATCCGGATTATGTTCGCGCCACACAGGCCCATCTCACCGAGCTTGGGATTACTGACGCAATGCTGGATTGGCTCGCGGAGCAGTTTTCGCCTGCGTCGGCAGATTAGACGGGCGCGAGCACCGGTGCCGCCGGCTGGCAGAGCGCTTCGATGTCTTCGATCGCGGCGCGGCGTTTCTGCGGATCGGCAGTGAGCAGATGGACATGCCATTGCCGCGCCCCGGCCTTTACGGCCGCCGCGACAAAAGCCTGCCGCGCGCGCGCATTGGCGCCGTATTCGCATTGCAAAAAGGCGACGACGCGGCGCTCGCCGCCGATGTCCTGCCCTGCGGCAATGACGATCGCCTCGGCAAATTCGGGCAAGCCGGCATCGGGCGCCCGATGATCGACCGGAAAGACCGAGCAGATATAGCGCCGGCCCGAGCGCCCGCGCCAGGCGTGAAAACGCGCCTCGAGATCGCCGCCCGCCAGACTCGCCAGAGCCGTGTTGCTGGGCGCATCGGCTGGTTTGGGACGGGGCGCCACGACGGCACCGACATTTCGCTCACGCCAGCGCCGCAGCAGGGCCAGCAACGACACCGCGCGCGCCAAGCCGTCGCGCCCGCCGAAGCCAGTCATACGCACGTCTGTCTGCTGTCTCCTGATCATAACCCGACGCCTTTTACCGCCGCGATGATTCGTGAGAACAAAATTAGAACAGAGCATTCTGCGGGTCAAGCCGGCCGGCGTTTCCGGGACTTGAGCCGTCAGCCTCGCGAAAGCCCCGGAGCGGCGGCCGGCGCGGCGAGCGAAGCATCTTTGGCCAGGGCCTCGGCGATGAGCCGGTCGGTGGCAGTCTCGATCCGCGTCTGCAGCGCCTGCATAAAGGCGCCCTTGTCCGCCACCCCGGTGAGAGGCGGCAGGAATTCCAGCACCATTGTGCCGGGACGTCGGATGAACTGGCGGCGTGGCCAGAACAGGCCGGAATTGAGCGCCACCGGAACGCAGGTCGCGCCTGTCGCCTCGACGATCCTGGCGACGCCCGCCTTGTAAAGCGGCGGGGCACCAACGGGACGGCGCGTACCTTCCGGAAAAATCACCAGCCGGCGCCCGGCCGTGAAAGCCCGATCCCCGGCGGCAACGATCTGCGCCAGAACGCCGGCACGCTTTTTCCGGTCGATCGAGATCTGGCCGCAGGCGCGCAGATAATTGCCGAAGAGCGGCAGGAAATCGAGCTCGCGCTTGTAGATGAAGGAGAAGTGCTCGACCGCCAGGACCAGAGCCAGCACGTCGAGCGTCGACTGGTGCTTGGCGGCGACGAGAGCCGCGCCCGGCGGCAGATTCTCAAGCCCGCGAAAGGCAACTTTGGTGCCGCAGGTGCGCTCCAGCAGCGCGAGCGATAGCCGCGCCCAGCGCCGTGCATGCCATTCTATGGCGTCGCCGCCGCGCGCCAGAGCCGGCAGCGCGGCGATCATCAGCACGACGACGAGAAGATAAAAGCCGAGATTGAACAATGCCGACCGCAGCAACCGCATGGCTCGCCCCGCCTTTCCGGCCCGCGTTAAGGCGCGACAGGCGCGGCGCGCCGGGCGAGGATACGCACCGCGCAGGCTTCGGCCGCCGCGACGAAAGTCTCCATATCCTTCGTCTGCGTCCGATGATTGACGATCGCCGCACGGATTACCGGCCGGCCGCCGAGCCGGGTCGTCGAGGGTGCTGCGACGCCGGATTCATGCAGATCCATGACGATCTCGCGGTTGATGTCGCCACTCGCGTCGCCTTTGACGCTGAAGCAGACGATGTTGAGCTTGACCTCCGCGCTAAGCTCGAAGAGCGACGAGCGGCGGATCAAGGCCTCGAGATGGCGCGCGACATGGCAGGTCTGCGCCAGCGTCGCGCCGAGCCGCGCAGCGCCGAAGCTCTGGAAGGTGAACCATGTCTTGAGCGCGCGGAAGCCGCGGGAGAGGTCCGGACCGAGATCACAGGGCCAGATGTCGGCCGCCGCGAGCCCGCGCGGCGCGCGCGCCAGATAGGCGGCCGTGCTCATGAAGGTCTGCCGATGAAGCTCCGGATGGCGGCAGATGAAGAAGCCGGCGTCATAGGGGACTTGCAGCCATTTATGGAAATCGAGCGCGACAGAATCGGCGCGTTCGAGGCCACTCACCAGCGGCTTCAATTCCGGCGAGAGCACGCAGAGAGCGCCGAAGGCGCCGTCCACATGGAACCACAAATCCTCCGCCGCGCAGAGATCGGCAAGCGCGGCGAGGTCGTCAATCGCACCGGTATTCACGGTCCCGGCGGAGCCCACGACGAGGAAGGGCTCGAAGCCGGCGGCGCGGTCCTCTGCAATGGCCGTACGCAGGGCCGCGACATCCATCTGCCGTTTGGCATCGACCGGCAGGCGGCGCAGAAAGGCCGCGCCGACGCCGGCCATTTCAAAGGCGCGCTCTATACAGGCATGGGCTTCGATCGAAGCATAGCCGACGAGCTGGCGTGCACTCTGGCGCAGACCATCGCTGCGCACCTTTTCGCCCAAGGCATCCGTGCGGGCGACGAGGAGCGCGATCATATTCGCCATCGACGAACCGGTGACGAAAATGCCGGACGAGTCGCGCGGAAAATCCAAAGCCTCGGCCAGCCAGAGCGTGATCTCACGCTCGACATCGATGGCGATGTGGTCCCGGCCACCGCAATTGGAATTGAGCCCCGCCGCGAGCATTTCCGCCACCATGCCGACCGGCGTGCCGCCGCCATGCACCCAGCCCATGAACAGCGGATGGGTGTTGCCATTGGCATAGGGCAGCATCGAATTGGCGAAAGTGTCGAGCAATTCGCCGAGCGGCTTGCCTTCCTGCGGCAGCGGCGTGCGGAATTCGGCGCGCACCTCCGCCGGCGCCGGCTGCCAGACCTTGCGCTGGCGCGCGTCGCGCAGATAATCGATCATCAGGTCGAGGCCGCGATGCGCCTCGGCGCGGAACGCCTCCCAATCCTTGGGATCGAGGCTCTCCTCGGCTCTTGCCGGAAAGGAATCGCGGGCATCGTCGAAATCAGCGGAGCGGGTCAAATCTTTCCCCTTCCGGCGCGCGGCCAAGCGGGCCGGCCCCCTCTGAAGCACAAGCAGGCCGTTCAAGCAAATTCAGCCCGGACAAATTTCAGCCCCGCACGGCACTGCGATCTAGCCGAACGGGCGCCCGCAGCGCAAATAAGCATCGTGGCCTTTCGGCGCAATGCGGCGAAAATCCCGCTGGCTTATAGACCGTTCTGAGGGGAGTTGACCGTGGATATTGGATTCATCGGACTAGGCGGCATGGGCTCGGCCATGGCGTCCCGGCTCGTCGCGGCGGGTCACCGCGTTCTGGTCTGGAACCGCTCGCAGGCGGCGGTCGAGACATTGCGCGGGGAAGGCGCGCAGCCCGTGGCCACGCCCGCCGAAGCTTTTCAGGCCGATGTCGTGCTCACCATGCTGGCCTCGGACGAGGTGATCGAGGAGGTGATCGTCGCGCCGGGTCTTCTGGAAGTCGCTCGCCCCGGCCTCGTTCATCTTGTGACCGCGACGATCTCGGTCGATTACGCCAAAAAGCTCGAAAAGCTGCATGCCGAGGCCCGGGTCGCCTATATCGGCGCGCCGGTGCTTGGGCGCCCGGATGTCGCTGCCAAGGGCGAGCTCAATATTCTCGCGGCCGGCGCGACGGACGCCATCGCCCGCGTCAAGCCGGTGCTCGACGCGATCGGCAAAGCGACCTGGGTTGTCGGCAGCGAGCCGCATCTTGCCAATGTCGCCAAGCTCGCGGCCAATTTCGTCCTCGTTTCGGCCATCGAGGCCATGTCCGAAGCTTTTGCCTTTTGCGAGCGGCAGAATGTAGCGCCGGAGACGATCGCCGAGATCCTGACCGGAACTTTGTTCGCCGCCCCGGCTTACAAGACCTATAGCGCCGCCATTCTGGAGCGGAAGTTCGAGGCGGGGTTCAAGCTCGCCCTCGGGCTCAAGGACGTGCGGCTGATGCTTGCCGCGAGCGAAAAGGCCGGGGCGCCGCTGCCCTTCGCCAGCGTCGTGCGCGACAATCTCGTCGATGCCGTCGCGCACGGCGAGGGCGACAAGGACTGGGCTGCGATCTCGCGCGTCGCCTTCCGCCGCGCGGCGCTCGACTGACAGGGAAAAAAGCATGAGCGACACAAACGCAGACAAGGGACCCGATCTCTCCCGTGGCGTGCCGCTCGATGCGGTCGCCGAGGGCAAAACCCTGCTCGGCCATGTCGGCGATGAGGCGGTCCTTTTGGCCAAGAGCGGCGGCACCATTTTCGCGGTCGGGGCCACCTGCACGCATTACAACGGCCCGCTCGCCGAAGGACTCATCGTCGGCGACACGGTGCGCTGTCCGGTGCATCACGCCTGTTTCAGCCTGCGCACCGGCGAAGCCCTGCGGGCGCCGGCGCTCGATCCGGTCTCAGCCTGGCGCGTCGTGGAGCGCGATGGCAGCATCTATGTCACGGATAAGGTCGCCCCGGTTCCCAAGCCCGCACTGAAAGGACCGGATGTCCCCTCCTCCGTGCTCATCATCGGCGGCGGCGCGGCCGGCAATGCCGCGGCGGAAATGCTGCGCCGGGAGGGATTTGCGGGCTCGATCACCTTGCTGAGCGCAGACGATACCGTCCCCGTCGACCGGCCCAATTTGTCGAAGGATTACCTCGCTGGCCAGGCGGAAGAATCCTGGATTCCGCTGCGCTCCGCCAAATTCTATGCGAAGCACGGGATTGATCTCGTCCTCAATGCCCGCGTTGCCGCCATCGACCCGGCCGCCCGGACGGTTCGGCGCGAAGACGGCACGGTTCATTCCTACGACAGGCTGCTGCTCGCGACCGGCGCCGATCCGGTGCATCTCAACATTCCCGGCGCGGAGCGTATCCATTATCTGCGCACGCTCGACGACAGCCGATCGATCATCGCGGCAGCGGAAAAGGCCAAGCGCGCCGTCATCATCGGGGCAAGCTTCATCGGACTTGAGGCGGCAGCCTCTCTGCGCGAGCGCGGCCTCGAAGTCCATGTCGTCGGACCCGAGGCGCGTCCGCTCGAAAAAATCCTCGGACCGGAGATCGGCGATTTCGTCCGTGCCCTGCATGAATCGCACGGCGTCATCTTTCACCTTGGCACGAGCGCCACTGCCATCGACGAACGCGGGGTGACGCTCGGCAGCGGCGTGACTCTGCCGGCCGATCTTATCGTCGCCGGAGTCGGCGTGCGGCCAGCGATTGGGCTTGCTCAGGATGCGGGACTGAAGATCGAACGCGGCATCGCCGTCGATGAATATCTCGAAACCAGCGCACCGGGTATTTTCGCGGCTGGCGATCTGGCGCGCTGGCCGGACCCTTTAAGCGGGCAGAACATCCGCGTGGAGCATTGGGTCGTCGCCGAGCAGCAGGGCCAGGTCGCGGCGCGTAACATCCTCGGCCAGCGCCACCGCTACGACCTGGTGCCATTCTTCTGGAGCCAGCACTATGATGTCTCCATCCGCTATGTCGGCCATGCCGAAACCTGGGATCGGACGAAAATTGAAGGCGACCTCGCAGCAAGGAGCTGCGAAGTGAGTTATTTCAGCAATGGCCGGAAACTGGCGGTCGCGACGATCGGCCGGGACCGCGATGCCCTCGTCGCGGAGGCCGGATTTGAAGCCTCGACCGCCGGAGCCTAGCCTACTTCTTTTTGCTGGCGATATCCTTGACCGACGGCGCCGCGGCGATCGTCTTCGGCTTTTCCTTCTTTGGTTTCTTGGCTTCTTTATTGCTGCGCAATTGACCCTTCGCCATGGCTACTCTCCTGTCGTGGGGCGCCGTGCGGGCGCCACCTCTGCGCGGCTGTGATCGAGAAACGATCTTCGCGACATCGCCGCAAGGATGGCACAGGGCCGATCCGCCGCGGGACGCATGATGATCATGCCCAAGGCCATTGAGACCGGCAAGATTTTTATAGTTACAAGCCGCTAAATCTTCGCTAGCCAAACCCCGCGCGGCTCGGCGCGCGAAAGGAAACGATGCAAAAGATGCGAATGGCTTTGAGTCTTGTTTCGATGCTTATGCTCGCCGCACTCGTGCGCGGCGCGGTGGCCGCACCGGCTCTGGCGGTCGGGCCGCAATATGATACGACCCACGTCTATGTCGCGCCGGAGAATTTCGAGCGCTTCGTCAAAAGTTTTGTCGCGACCTTCGGCGGCGCGGCCTCGAAAGAGATCATCGCCAATGTGACGCCGACGCCGAGCACAACCAAATCGCAGCTCGTGCGCACGCCGGTCGGCGTCTTGTCCGTCTTTGGCTTCGTCACGCCGATTCCCGCCCCGTTCGGGGCCGAGCGCAATGGTTTCCTGGTGGCGAATTTCGATGCGGCGGTCGCCGCCGCGCGGGCTGACGGCGCCGGCTTCGTTGTTGCGCCGTTCGAGGACGCGATCGGCCGCGACGCGATCATTCAATGGCCGGGCGGCGTCAATATGCAACTCTATTGGCACCCGAAACTCTCGCACGCCCCGCCGCTCGCCAGCGTTCCCGAAAACCAAGTCTATGTCGCGCCGGAACAGGCCGACGCCTTCATCCGCTCCTATCTTGCTTTTTCGCAAGGCAAAGTGGTCTCCGATATCCGCAAGGCGCCGGGCGTGGAGGTTGGCGAACCTTTCAATACCTTTCGCCGCGTGCTGATCAACTCGGCCTTCGGCAAGACGCTCGTGCTGGCGACCGACGGCCAGCTCCCCTTCCCCTGGGGTCGCGAGACGACCGGCTATGAGGTCGCCGATCTCGATGCGACGATCCTCAAGGCCGAGGCGGCGGGCGTTTTCGTGACCGTCGAGCCGTTCGCCGCCGCGGGGCGGCGCACCGCCTTCTTCCAATTTCCCGGCGGCTATATCGCCGAGGTTCATACCGCCGCGAAACCCTGACCCGTTTCGCCTGCGTTCATTTAGCGCATGGCATGGAAAAGCGGAGCGGCAACGGTGCCGCTGCTTTGAATTGGCCAAATTTTCCCTTTTGGCTGCGGCGTCTTCCACGCCGCGCTGCCTATGGCGGGAGCACATTGCGCGAATGAGAATCCTGCTTAACGATTATTCGGGCCATGCCTTTACGGTCGAACTGGCGCGTGAGCTCGCCAGGCGCGGACACAATGTGCTGCATCTCTCGCTGGGCGATTTTCAAAGCCCGAAGGGCGACCTCGCGCGCAAGCCGGACGATCCCAAAACCTTCGAAGTCGAAGCCATCAGCCTCGGCGTGCCGTTCAAGAAATACGATTTCGTCGCACGCCGGCGGCAGGAAATCGAGTATGGACGGCGCGTCACGACGCGCATCGCAAGCTGGCATCCGGATGTCGTCATCGGCTGCAACAATCCGCTCGATCCGCAGCGCGTGATCCAGAATTACTGCCGCGCTTGTAATATTTGTTTCGTATTTTGGCTTCAGGACATTTATTCAAACGCGATAAAGACCGTATTGAAGAAAAAGATTCCAGTTGTTGGCCACGCCATCGGGGTTTGGTACGAAGAACTGGAAAAGCGTCTCTTGCGACGTGCGGATCTCGTCATTGCCATTACTGAAGATTTCATAGCCCCGCTCGTTAAGTGGAATGTGCCGCGCGAACGCATTTTCGTTATCGAGAATTGGGCGCCGAAGGACAAAATTCTCATTCTCCCGCGCGACAATGCCTGGAGCCGCGCGCACGATCTCAACCGGAAATTTGTGCTGATGTATTCGGGTACACTCGGGCTAAAGCATAATCCCACGCTGCTTCTCGCAACGGCCGAGGCGTTCAAGGCCGAGCCGGAGGTTGCCGTCGTTGTCGTGTCGGAAGGCAAATATGCCGATGACGTGCGCGATACGGCAAAGGCGCGCGGACTTGCAAATCTGACGGTTTTGCCTTTCCAGGATTTTCGCGATTACAGCGCCGTTCTCGCCACGGGCGATGTGATGCTGGCGATGATCGAGCCCGATGCCGCGGTCTACTCCGTTCCCTCGAAGGTTCTGTCCTATTTGTGCGCCGGCAAGGCAATCGTGCTTTCAGCCAATGCCGCCAATCTCGCGGCACGAAATCTTGATGCGTTGCGGCGCCGGCTATGTTGTGGCGCCCAACGATGAAGCAGGCTTCGTCGCGGCCATCCGGCGGTTCCTGAAGGACCCCGAGGCGCGGCACAATGCGGGCGTCAAGGCGCGTGGCTATGCCGACGAGAATTTCGACATTGGCATGATCGCCGGGCGTTTCGAGGCGATTTTGGCCAGTCGCGGCAAGACCGCGACGCCAGCCTGAGAACCGGGCAGATCGAGAAGTACCGTGACGTGCATTATGTTTTTCTGGGAGAACTTCGGGCCGACCCACGTCGACCGCTGCGATGCCGTGGCCCGCGCCATGCCGCGCCGGGAAATTCTCGGGATCGAACTCAATCCGGCGAGCTCCACCTATTCGTGGCAGCCGGAAACCGGCCAGCATTTCGTCAAACGCACTCTGCTCGACGGCAAGACCCAAAAAGGCGCGCTGCGAACGGCTTTTGAACTCGTGCGCATCAGCGTCAGCTCGGGCGCATGCCACGTCTTCCTTTGCCACTATAATGAGCCAAGTGTTCAGATCGCAGCCATGCTGATGCGCGTGATCGGCAAGCGCGTCTATCTGCTGCTCGATTCCAAGTTCGACGATCGGCCGCGCTCGATCTGGCGCGAGGCGCTGAAGGCGATCTGGATCTGGCCTTATGTCGGCGCCATCGTCGGCTCGCGGCGCAGCCGTCAATATCTGAGCTTTCTCGGCCTCGGAAATGGGCGGATCGAGAATTATTACGACACGATCTCGGTCGAGCGTATCCGCCGCGCCGCGGGCGTCACACCGGCGCCGGGCGGCGTCGACTTCCTGGACCGCCACTTCACCATAATTTCGCGTCTCGTCGCCAAGAAGAATTTGTTTGTGGCGGTCGACGCCTTCGCGCTGTATGTGTCGCGGACCAACCACCCGCGCCGGTTGCGGATTTTCGGCGATGGCGGACTCGATCAGGAGTTGCGCGAGCATGTGCGCGAGCTGAACCTGGGCGATCTCGTCACCTTCGAGGGTTTCCAGCAGACCGACGCCGTGAGCCAAGCGCTGGGGTCAACTCTCGTGCTGATACAGTCAAGCTCCGAAGAACAGTTCGGCTTTTCGATCATCGAAGCGCTGGCTATGGGCGTGCCCGTCATCGTCTCCGACAATTGCGGCGCGCGCGACGAGTTCGTCCGCTCGGGCGTCAACGGCTTTGTCGTCCAGCCTGACAATGTCGAGGGCATTGCCTTCTTCCTCGGCAAGCTTGCCTCCGACCAATTGCTTTGGGAGCGTCTCTCCGCCGGCACCTCGGCCTTTGCTGCTGAAGCCGACGCGAAGAGCTTCGCCCAATCCGTCGGGCGGTTGACGGCGAGCGCCTGACACGTGCCAACGCGGCTGCGCAGGGTCGTCTTTCTCTGGGAAAATTTCGGGCCGATGCATGTCGACAGATGCGGCGCGCTGGCTCGCGCGCTCGACGGCCAATGGGAAGTCGTGGGCGTGCAATGGACCGGCAAGAGCACGACCTACGACTGGGTTTCGCCGGACGCCAAGAATTTCAGCCTCGTTACGCTGTTCCCCGATGCCCGGCCGGAACTCGATCGGTTTCTTGCGCAAGCTGTGGCGGACCTTGTCGTTCTGCCTTCGCTCGCAGGCCGATGCGTTTTTCTTCAGCCATTACAATGACGCGGCAGTCATCGTCACCTCGATGGTTTTGGCCCTGATAAACAAGCGCGTCTTCGGCATGCTGCTGTCGAAATTCGACGATTACGACCGCAAAATCCGCTGGGAAGTGTTCAAATCGCTGATCCTGCTTCCCTATGCCGGATTTCTGACCAATCGCGGCCGCTCGGAGGAATATATCCGCTTCCTGCGTGGCAGCCGGGTGCCGATCGCCTACGGCCATAACACGCTGTCGGTCGGCGAAATCCGCAATCTCGCGGGCGCGGAACCGGCGCCGGGCGGCCTGCCGCACGCGGCACGCCGCTTTACCGCCGTCACCCGCCTCGTCCCCAAGAAGAACCTCAACGTCCTGATCGACGCCTACGCGCTCTACCGCAAGGCCGTCGCGACACCGCGCCCGCTGCACATCTGCGGCTCGGGCGAGCTCGAAACCCAGTTGCGCGCCAAAATCGCCGCTCTCGATCTTGGCGATTTCGTCATCCTTCGCGGCTTTCTGCAGCGGCCGGAAATCGCGCATGAACTCGCGCAATCGCTCGCGCTCATCCTGCCGAGCATCGAGGAACAGTTCGGCAATGTGATTATCGAGGCGCAGGCGATGGGTGTGCCGACCATCATCTCGCACAATTGCGGCGCGCTCGAAACGCTGGTCCGCAGCGGCGTCAACGGCTTCGTCGTCGAGCCGGACAATCCAAACGGCCTCGCCTTCTTCATGCAATGGCTGCATGAGGACGAAGACCTGTGGGAGCGCCTCGCCCTCGGCTGCGCCCAATATTTGCCCCGCGCCGATACCCCCGCCTTTGTCGAAGGCGTCATGAAATTGCTATGATTTCACAAGACTTTATGGCATCGCATCGGAATATGTGGCGGGCTGCCCGACACGTCAGACGCGGTTCATAATGCAATTGCTAAAGCTCGCGGAGCCGCCCCGATTTCCGGCGGCGAGGATCTGAATTACCCATGTTCGCCCGCCTACTCCGCGGCATCGGCGCCAACGCCTTCAGCCAACTGGTCATCATCGGCTTGCAACTGGCGCTCGTCCCGGTGCTCGCGACGCATTGGGGGCTGAAGCTTTACGGCGTCTGGCTGATGCTGTTCACCATCCCGTCCTATCTCGCGCTCGGCGACTTCGGTTTTGCAACCGCCGCGGGCGTCGACATGACGATGAAGGTCGCGCGCGGCGACAGGGCCGGAACGCTTGTCACCTATCACAGCGCGCTCGCCGCCATCACCTTCGTCTCAACCTCGGTATTCCTCGTCGCCCTTCTCGTCTGCGCCTTGCTGCCCGGCCATTGGCTGAACTTCGGCATAGGGGTCAGCCCCGGCGCGATCCGCATTACCCTTGTCCTCATTGTCGCCTATGGGCTGATCTGCCTGGCGAGCAGCCTGCTGATGGCGGGCTTTCGCTGCTCCGGCCTCTATGCGACCGGGGTGATGGGCCAGTCCGTCACCCAGCTCGCCGAGGGCTTCGCCTGTATCGTCACCGTCCTGCTCGGCGGCTCCCTTCTCGCCGCGGCGACGGCCTATGTCGCGACCCGCACGGTTTGCGTCGTCGGCCAAGCGCTGATGCTGACCTTCCAGGTGCCCTGGCTCCGCCTCGGCTATCGCGGCGCCAATCTCGACGAGATCAAGCGGCTGGCCAAGCCGGCGGCGGCGGCGCTGGCACTCCCCTTCGCCCAGGCTGTCTTTCTGCAGGGCACCCCCGTCGTGCTTGGCGCGGCGACCGGCGCTGCCACGGTCCCGGTCTTCACCACGGTGCGCACGCTGATCCGCGCCGGCGTGCAGTTCACGACCTTGCTGAACCATGCCCTGATGCCGGAATTCTCGACCGCCGTGGCGCGCAGCGACGCGCGGCTCCAGCGCTATTTCTTCCTCGCGACTCTGGCCACGGACGCGGCGATTCTGCTGCCTGGCGCCTTCGTTCTCCTCGTCTTCGGGCAAAAGATTGTCGCGCTATGGACGCACGGCACCGTGCATCCGCCCTTCAGTCTTATCGCCGTCATGACCGCTGTGATGCTGGTCAACGGCATGTGGCACCCCGTGTCGAACCTGATCCTCGCCGCCAACCGGCACGCCAGCTATTCCTACACCTATCTCGTTGCGGCGATCGCCAGCGTCGCGCTGACCTATCCGCTGGCGCTGTGGCGGCAAGCCACGGGCGCCGGCCTCGCGTTGCTGGCGCTCGATTGCTTTATGTTCATCGTTGTGATGCGCCTCGCCTACATGCAGATCATCCGGCAGAGCGGCGCACCGCAAGAGCCGCTCTTGCAAGAGCAAGTTCTGCAAGACCAGATTTCGCAAGACCAGATTTCGGATGTGATATGACTCGCAAAGTTGGGGTCTTTCACCCCGGAACACAGCATTCCTGGCAGACGGCGCGCGCGCTGCAAGACACCGATCGCCTCGGCTGGTACGCCACCTCGATCTTCTACCGCGCCGACCGCTGGCCCTATCGCGCCCTGCCCTACCTCCCGGCCGAACTGCGCAAGAAGTTCGAGGCGGAATTCGGCCGCTTCTATCATCCGTCCCTGGCGCCCGAACGGATCTGGACTTTCGGCTTTCACGAATGGATCGAGCGTGGACTTTCGCGCGCCGGCCTGCGGCGTCTGGCGGCGAAGGTCAATATCGCCGGCAACGAGGCTTTCGCGAAATCCGTCTGCGGGCTCATCGCGCGGGAACCCGTCGCCGCCGTTTGGGGCTACGATACATCCTCGGCCGACGTTTTCGCTTATGCCAAGCAGCGCGGCATCGTTCGCATCCTCGACAAGACGATCGGCGATCCGCGTGTCTACAACGCGATGATGCAGGAGATCTACGAAGAGTATAAGCCCTTCTTCTCAAGTCCCCGCTTCGCGGTTCCGCAATCCGTCATCGATCTCCAGGACCGCGAATATACGCTTGCCGACGGGATCGTCGTCGGCAGCGATTTCTGCCGCGATACGATCCTCGATCCCCGTGCCCGGCCCGATCTCGCCGGCAAGATCGACGTCCTGCCCTATTGCTACGACGACGTCTTCTTCAAGCCCGGGCCACCGCCGCCGCGGCCGACGGACCGGCCGGTGCGGTTTCTCTTCCTGGGCCAGGCTGGCCCGCGCAAAGGGATCCACCTGCTGCTCAAAGCCTTCGCGCGCCTCCCGCGAAACGCCGCGACACTGACGATCGTCGGCCAATTGCAGGTGCCGCGCGAGACCTTCCGCCAATATGCCGACCTCGTGACCTTGATCCCGACCGTGCCGCGCGCCGCCGTCGCCGATTATTTGCGCGAGTCCGACTGCCTCGTCTTCCCGACCTATTTCGAGGGCTCGCCGATCACGATCTACGAGGCGCTCGCCTGTGGCTGCGCCGTTATACAATCGAAGAATTCCAACCTTGACGCAATTCCACGCGCCGGCCTGGCGCTGGAACGGCTCGACGAAGACGCCGTTCATGCGGCGCTCATGTACGTGATCGATAATCGGGACGTCCTGCAATCATGGCAGCAGGCCGCACCGCCAATTGCCGAAGGTTTTACTATCGCCGCCTACGAGAAAGCGGTATTGGCCTATCTCGATAAGATCTTGGGAACGAAGGGATAATACCCCACCCCCGCGCCCGGAGGATTAGTTGCTCGCGCCGTCGCCAGAATCCGCAGCCCCGGAATCCGAAGCCGAAGAAAAGATTTCACGGCGCAATGTGCTGGACCCGCCGGTCGCCGTTGCCCTTATTTTCGGCGCAATAGATTCGCTCGTCCCTTTTTCCTACATCTTCAATATCTACCCGTATATCAACTATTGGCACGCGACGACTCTGGCCGTGAAGCTGCTGATCTGTTGTATCTATTACAAATATATCTCGATAAGCCGCGTCGCCGTGCTGTCGGCGTTGGTCCTGACGTCGATTATACTTATTTCGTCGGTGCCGAGCGGTTCGCAGTTCGCGGATTACGCCAAAATCTTCGGCTTCGTCACGCATGTATTCATCACGCTCACGATGATCCGGCGCGACAATCTCCCGAAATACATGTTGGCCAGCGTCGGCGTCCTGTTCGCCAGCACGCTCATTTACCTCGTCGCCGCGAAGACCGGGCATATCGATACGACCTTCGGCCGCTATTCCTACTTCCATCACACGCACCCCAACCTCGGCTCCGAGATCATCGCCATGTCGATCGTTCTCGCCGCCTGCGTGCTGGGCTGGGTGCCTTTCCTTATCGTGACGCTGCCCTCGCTCTACGCGATTTATCTGATGGAAGGGCGCGCCGCGCTCGTTGTCGCGCTCATCACCATCGGCGCAAAGCTCGTCTACGAACAATGGCGTAACAAGAAGCGTCTCGCTCTCATCCTGGGCGGTCTGGCCGGCGCGGGCCTGCTGGCGCTGCTCGTCTCCGATAAAGCCGGAAAGCTGCTCAATTCAGCCTTTCTGCTGCACGACAAATATCGCGGGATCGGCTCCGGCTTCGTCGGCCGGGATCAGCTTTGGAATGTCGCCTGGCATTGGTTCATGGCGAGCCCGATCATCGGCAACGGCGCGGGCTTCTTCGACCGCTACGGCGTCGAGATCCATAATTTCTTTTTGTTCGGCCTGTCCGAATTCGGCATTCTCTCGCTGATCATCTACGGAATGATCTTCTATCTTTTCTACGAGCTTTATCGCACCAACAGGAAGTGGTTCTTCTGCTTCCTCGGCATCCCGGTCTTCTGGATGTTCAACGACCGGTTTTTCAACATCAACCCGTATCCGTTCCTGCTCTATGTCGTGCTCTTCGCCCACGCCAATACATCGGGCATGGGATTGAAGTCCTTGCTGGTGCCGGCGAAAGCCCGCCCGCCGGCGGGGCCAGCCGAATAGGATCAAATCCGCGACAAAAACTTAATGCGAGTCGGTGCCGGTCCGCGTGGCGACATCCTGGAAGATCAGTTCCTTGCTCTTGGCTGTGACGCAACGCTGCGCGGCGATCTGGTGGTTCGAGCTGCGGCAGGCCGCATAAAGCGTATCGCGCTCGACATCGCCGATCGGATTGTGGTCGTCGAACCCGTAAACTTGCAACGACGGGAGCCGATTGCAGGCGGCGATGCAGCTGGCCAGCGTGTTCGACGGGCCGAGAATGAGAAACCCGGAGGCGTTGGCTTTCGGATCGTGATTATTGTCGAGCGCCGTGCAGCTCGAAAACGTCGTCAGCTTGCAATTGATGATGAAACCTTCGCCGAAATTGCGGTCGCCGCGGGTGCCGGTGAAGCGATGATAAAGCCCCTCGACGACGAAGCCGACGTCGGAAATCTCGCCGACACAATTGCTGATGAAGTGATTGGCGTCGCGGATGAGGAAGGCAGCGATAGTGCGCTGCGTCGGCGCGCCGCTCAGAGCATGCAGGGAAGTATTCGCCTCGATTCGGTTGAGATAATGATCCGTGCCGCCAATGGTGATGGCACCGGCGAGTTTCGGCCGGGCGCGGTTGAGCAGCACATTGGTTGTCAGCACATCCTCGATGGTGCAGGCCAAGCCGCTGGTGATGACAATGGCCTCGTCGGCGAAATTGTCGAATTGCGCGACCTTGACCGCGCACCAGCTCGCCTTCTGCAGCCTGATGCCGCCGGCGGCGAGATTGGGGCCGCCGCCGCGGAAATTGATTCCCGTCACCGCCGCCGCCGTCACGCCCTTCTCGTCCGTATCGAGGCAGAAGCCGGGGTGCGTACAGCGCAGCGCTGAACCGAGGATCTTGCTCGGCGCGTAGCCATAGGCCGCGGCGGTCGAAGAGAGCGTCACGCCGTTCTTCAGCAGCACATTGTTGCTGATGTAGGCGCCGGGCGGAACGCGCACCACGCCGCCGCCGCGCTTCTCCGCCCAATCGATCGCCGCCTGGAAGGCCGCACTATCATCGACCTCGTCATCGCCGCGCGCGCCGAACCAGCACACGTTGATGTCGCCCGAGAACACACGGACGAAACGGCCGGGCTGGCCCTCCGCGACGCTGTCGGGCTTGATGTAAATGCCGTTGTCATCGGCAACCTGCGAATTGGCGGCCCAGCGGAACGTACCGCCGCCGCGATCATCGTCCGCATGATGATTGAGCACAATCACGTCAATGTCGGCGAGATCGTGCGGATCCTCGACGGTGCGCAGGTCGGAGAGCGTCGCGAAGCGGCTTTGCGATGCCAGCGGCTGGGACGCCGGATCGGGATTGTCCGCCGCGGCGGCCGAACGTTGCGTCAGCGCCAGGGTGCTTGAGCCGACAAAGCCGCCGAAGATGAATTTGAGGAGGTGGCGCCGCCGCAGAAAACTCTTGTCCAAAATACGCATGTGAACCCGCTACTTCGATGTGCCCGGCGTCCGCGCCGGCTGCATAAGCCAAAGGAGGGCGCAAGTCACCCTGAACCACGTCACGCGCGACCGCGCAGCCGCCGCCGCGCCGCCCGCAGGAAATGACCGACGAATTTGCGTGGACTCTTACGGCCGACGCCCATGATCCGCGCAAGCCGCGCGCGCAGCCGGGCGGCATCGGCCGGAAACGCCCTGCCTGCTGCGAGCCGCGCGAAGAGGTCGGCGAAGCCATAGGTCTTTTCCGACGGCAGATGCCAGACCGGTAGGCGCAAATCGGCGTCGCGCGTATTGTTCAGCTTCCAGGTCGTCCAGATACGCCGCGCGATAAGGTTGGCGTTCGGCTCCCTCAACCCCAATTGCCACATCAGGTAGCTGAAGAAATGCGCCTCGTCGGAGAAATAGCGATTGCCCGTCGCCGCAAGAGCGTCATTGCGCAGCCGCACCTCCCGCGCAAGCGGCCTGAGTCGCGCGAGCAATGCGCCGCTGACGCCATAGAATTCGCCGCCGAAATAGTCTGGCGGGTTGGAAGGACGCTCGCGACCGATCTCGGCATAGACCTCCATCGCCTGGCGGCGGGAAAGGCCGTTGGCATCCTCGTCCTCGCCGACATCGACCGTGATGAGGAGGGCGCCGTCGCGGCGCGCGAGATCGAATGCCGGGGAAAGATCGCCGACGACGAGGCAATCATTGTCCATCACCAGCAGCGTATCGTCCGCCGCGAGTCGCGCCGCGCCGTAATCGAGAATGTCGAACAGGAAATATTGATTGAACCACGGCCGGCGCGAACCCGCCGGCGCCCACGTGTAGCGCAAGGTGACAAGCTCGACGCCGAAATCGGCGAGCGCCTTGTCGAGGTCTATGCCGTCGACGACGGGAAGTCGCGCAATATTGGTGAACAGGAGAAACTTGACGCCCTCCTTTTTGAGAAAGGCATGGGCGCTCCAGAAGAAAGTATAGACGCAGCGCCAATAGATGTTCTGCGTCGTCTGGCTGGTCGTCAGGCCGCCGACTTGTGGATAGAGCCCGCCCTCCTTCGGCAATTCGACATACATCCAGGTTGACACATAATTGGTGGCGCTCATCTTCCGTTCAGCCAATCCGATATTGATCTAAATTACACGCTGGCGCGCGCTCTGGGATACAACACGTTGCGGGTATGGTGAAATGACGGGCGGCGAAAAGAACCCGCGGGGGCTTCGTCTCGGCCTCCTGACGGCACGCGCTTCGCGCCTCGGCGGCGGCGTCTTCGAGGCCGTGCTGGCGCAGGCGCTGGCCCTGGAAGCGCATGGCGGCATCACGCCCATCGTCTTCGGCGCCGCGGACGAATTCACCGCCGAGGACAAAAAACGCCTTGGCACCGTCGAACTCGTCAGCGTGCCGAGTCGCGGGCCGGCCGCATTCGATTATGCGCCGGGCCTTCTGCCGCTGATCCGCGCCGCGGATCTCGATATCCTGCATCTGCATGGGATCTGGCAATATGTCTCGCTTTGCGGCGCGGGTTGGGCGGAAGCCACCAAACGGCCTTATGTAATTTCCCCGCATGGCATGCTCGATCCCTGGATTACGGCGCGCGGGCGCTGGAAAAAGGCGCTTGCCCGCGCCTTCTACGAGCGGCGAAGCTGGCGCGACGCAAGCCTTTTCCACGCGCTGACCGAAGCCGAGGCGCAAGACATTGCGCGCGAAAGCGGCGCAGACAAGCCGCGCATCGCCGTGGTGCCGAATTATGTCGCCGCAGATACAGCGCCATCGGCGCCACGCACGCCGCTCGTGCTCTACATCGGCCGCATTCACCCCAAGAAGAACTTGGACGCGCTCATCGACGGCTGGAGCGCGGCGCGCGCCTCCGAGGCAGGCTACCGGCTCGCCATCGCGGGCTGGGGCGAGCCGGCGCATGTCGCGGCTTTGCAAGCCAGGCTCGCCGCCCTCGCCGATCCCGCCGTCGCTTTCCTCGGTCCGGTCTATGGGGAGCAAAAACAGAAGCTGTTGCGCGAGGCCCGTTTCATGGTTCTGCCTTCCCTGAGCGAGGGCCTGCCGATGGCCATTCTCGAAGCCTGGGGCGCCGCCACGCCCAGCCTCATGTCGGCAGCCTGCAATCTGCCGGAGGGGTTTGCCCGAGGCGCTGCCTTGGAGACCGGGGTCGACTCTTCGAGCATTGCCGCGACGCTCCGCCGGGCGCTCGCCCTGCCGCAGGCCGATTGGCAGGCCATGTCCGCAGCAGCCCGCGACCTCGCGACAAGCCGCTTTTCGCCGGAAGCCGTCGCGGCACAATGGGCAGCGATCTATCATCGGCTGGCGGCGGGGGAGTATAGAAGCGGGGCATGAGCATTCTCGACGCACGGAAATCCAAGCCGCTCGAAGGCGGCGCGAGCTTCAGCCTTGCCAACCGGGCCTATCGCGCCCTGTGGCAGGTCGCCTGGGGCGGCCTCGCGGCCTGGACGCCGCCGCCGCTCTTTGCCTGGCGCACGGCGCTGCTGCGCCTCTTCGGCGCGCAAATCCATCCGACCGCGCGGGTCTATGGCAAGACGCGGGTCTGGTATCCGCCCAATCTCGTCATGGACGCGCATGCGCTGCTCGGCCCCGGCGTCAATTGCTACAATCAGGCCCCGATCAGCGTCGGCGCAAAGGCTATCGTCTCGCAGGGCGCGCATCTCTGCGCCGGCACGCACGACATCAGCGATCCGAATTTCCAATTGGTCGCCAAGCCGATTGCGATCGGCGCACAGGCCTGGGTGGCGGCGGAGGCGTTTGTCGGACCGGGCGTCAGCATCGGCGAAGGCGCGGTGCTCGGCGCGCGGGGTGTTGCCTTCCGCGATATCGAGCCCTGGGCGGTCTATGCCGGCAACCCCGCCAAAAAGCTGAAGGACCGGCCACGCTTCTGAAAGCGGGCCGGTCCCTCGCAAGATACGAATAGAACTGGACTCAATAGGCCTGCTGGCGGGTAATCTCCAGACAGGTGCGCAGGATGATCTTGAGGTCAAGGGTCAGCGACCAGTTGTTGATATACCAGAGGTCGAGATCGACGCGCTTGCGCATATCCTCGACCCGCGCCGTCTCGCCGCGCTGGCCGTTGACCTGCGCCCAGCCACTCATGCCCGGCTTAACGTGGTGACGGAAGGCATAGGTGGCGATCTGCCGCCCATAATGATCGTCATGCGCCAGAGCATGCGGGCGCGGCCCGATAAGCGACATGTCGCCCTTGATGACATTGAAGAGCTGCGGCAGCTCGTCGATGCTTGTCCGGCGCAACAGGGCACCGACCCGGGTGACGCGGCGGTCGCCGCGCGCCGCCTGGGTGACGACCGGACCGTCTTCCATCACGTTCATCGTGCGGAACTTGTAGATGTGGAATTTCTCGCCGTCGAAGCCGGTCCGCTGCTGGCGGAAGAGCACCGGGCCCTTGCTGTCAAGCTTGATGGCGATGGCGACGATCAGCAGCAGCGGCGCCAGAGCGGCGGCGGCGAGACTTGCCAGCACCGCATCGAAGGCGCGCTTGATGAAGCGCTCGGCGGCGTTGAGCGGAGCGCGCTGCAATTCGACCGAGAGCATGGTATCCGGCGCGAATTCGGGCTGGTCGAGCGTTCCGCGCACCGTCCGGTCCGGCAGCAGGCGCACGGCCAGCGGCGAAGCGCGGAAGCGCTCCTTGATCTTCTCGATCACTTCGGTCCGGCGCCAGTCGACGGCAATGACCAGTTCGTCGGCCCGGTGACGCCGGGCGACGTCGATGGCGAGATCGAGCGCGGCGGTATCAATCCCGCCGGCAGTCATTTCGCCCGCGCCGGCGATGGTCACCCGCGCCAGTTCCTTGAGACCGAAGTGGTGCAGCAGGCTCTTGGAGCTGAGGTGGCCAAGCTCGGCCGGTTCGCCGACGATCACGGCGCGGCGGCCGACGATGCCGCCCTGGGCGATGATCGAACGCAGAAGCCGCGCGGAGAAGGGCCGCGAGCCGAGCAGAACGCCAAGCTCGGTCAGCGCGAAGATGATGATCGTACCGCGGGAGAAGATCGTCCCGACCCGGAGCAGGAAGAGCACCGCCGTCAGGGAGAATAAGACCGTCGCCCAGACGAACACGATCTTCGAGATGTTCTTTTCCGGGTTGAGCGTCACCTGCATGGAATAGAGGCCGAGCGCCTTCGCCAGCAGGATATAGCCGAGGCCGCCGCAGAAGCCGATGCCCAGCGCGATATCGACCTGCTCGATGTCGTGACGGACGAGAACATTATAGAACCAGTCGGCGAAAATGCTGGACAGGACGATCAAAACGCCATCGATCGCGCCAACAAAAGCGGCAACCGTGTAATAGGAAATGGTCAGACGGCGGGAGACCCAAGAAGTTTTCGCAGGGCTGGCGATGCGTACGATCTGATCCATGAACTCACACACCACGCATAAATCGTAGGGGAAATTCGGAGAGGAGCGGGAGGTTCCTCTCTGGTGGGAAATGTCTATTCCTTCCTGCATGAACGGCGGCTGTACGGAGCCGCAGCCCAGAGAAATTTCCAAAATTTTCAAAACTTAGAAGCAACGATCAGGCCACGCCCAAGCGCGCCGGCGTGGCCGCGGAGGCGATGGTAAATCTCAACGCAGAACGCCCGGCTCGCATGGGCAAGCCGGGCGCGTCGGGGCGACCGCCAGAGGTCAGCTAGGCCGCGCTGGCCGCCTTGCCGGCGCGATCCAACGCCGCGAACTCCGCGTCAGACAGTGTGATGGACGCCGCGGCGACGTTCTCCTCGAGGTGTGCCACCTTCGACGTGCCGGGGATGGGCAGGATGACGGGGCTGCGCTTCAACAGCCAGGCGAGCGCCACCTGCCCCGGCGACTGACCGTGCTTTTTGGCAATCTCGTCGAGCACCGAGCCGCTCTCAGTGAGCTTGCCGGCCGCGAGCGGAAACCAGGGGATGAACCCGATCCCCTCGGCCTCGCAATAGTCGAGGACGTCCTCGCTGCCGCGTTCGACCAGATTGTAACGGTTCTGAACGGTGGCGACCTTGAAGACCTTTTGCGCCGCCTTGATGTCGGCGACGGAGACTTCGCTCAGGCCGGCGTGGGCAATGATGCCTTCGTCGAGCAGAGACCGGACCAGCGCGAATTGCGCCTCGCGCGGCACTTTCGGGTCGATCCGGTGCAATTGCCAGAGGTCGATCCGCTCGACGCCGAGCTTCTTGAGGCTCTTGAGCGCTTGCGCGCGCAGATAGTCGGGCGCGCCGTGTGGCGTCCAGCTATCGGGACCGGAGCGTGTGAGACCCGCCTTTGTCGCGATGAACAGGCCCTTGTAGGGATGGAGCGCCTCGCGGATCAGCTCTTCCGAAACATCCGGGCCGTAGGAATCCGCTGTATCGATAAAATTGACGCCGATCTCGGGCAGCCGCCGCAAGGTGCGCAGAGCTTCGGCGCGATCGGCGGGCGGCCCCCAGACCCCCGCGCCGGTGATGCGCATGGCTCCGAACCCGAGCCGATGAACCTTGACCTCGCCATCGATGGCGAATGTCCCGGATTTGCCTGCGTCAACCTCTGCCATGTCTGTCTCGCCCCATTGAAGAATGGTCCGCCCTCTTAGCTAGAGCTACGACACGGGTTTACCAGCCCCGCCGCAAATGCGGCGGGACACGCTTTTGCGACTGTGCTTACCGATCGCCCGGATGCTTCTTGCCGCCCTCATGCTCCGGATGGCCGGCAGGCGCTTCACGGTGCGGGGGAGCCTCGCGATGCGGCGCTGCTTGCATGTGCATAGGTGCCTCACGATGCGGCGGTGCTTGCATGTGCATCGGTGCTTCGTGATGCGGCGGCTCAAGATGCGGCGCGGCCTGCATATGCATCGCGCCGCCGCCCGGTGCGTGACGCGGACTATGGACAACGCCTGCCGGGGTCTCCGCGCCATGTGCGAGCGGCTTTTCGTGGGCGCGTTTGCCGCCTTCAGCGGGCAGATTATGCACCCCCGGCTCCAACTGGTTGTGTTTCAGCGGAGCGTGCTTGCCCTCAAGCGGCTGCTCTCCATGCAAGGGCGCCGTTCCTTCCAGCCCCCCAGGCCGTTCGGTGGCTTGCGGCGCGTGCGGCTCATGCGGCGTGTGCCCCGGCGTGCCGGCTCCGGCAGGATTTATCTCCGGTGCGCCCGGGCCGCCTTCATGGGGGGGCTTGCCCTCGAATCCGACCGGCCGCGGGGTCGCGGCGATGGCCGGATGGCCGTGATTGGTCGAGGCGAAGCCGGCGCTGTTCACGCTGGCAGCGCGCACATGCTGGGTCTGCCAATGCGTCGGCGGATGATGCGGCTCGCGTGCCGCGGCTTCTTCCGTCGGCGTCGGCCGCACCGCCAGGCCGCCCCGGCCGCCGTTGTAGCTGATCCGATTGTTGTTGATGACGACCGTCTTCTCATAGACGTTGGTGATTTGTGCGCCTTGGAGGTTCGTCACCGCGCGATTGTAGTAGAAAGCGCCGTGGTCCCAATGGCCGCCCTCAAAACCCCGGCCGCCATAGCCATAGCCGTAATCGACGCCGCCGTAGAAGCCGACATGCGGCCCCCAATAGCCGCGATGGAACACATAGGCGCCGTTCGCAAAGCCCCAATAGGGCGGCGTCCAGAGAAGCTCCTCTTCCGGCGGTTCCACCCAGGTGCCTGGCACCCAGTAATAATCGACATTGTTCCAGGCCCAATAGCCCGGCGTCCAGATATAACCGGGCCCCGGGATCGGCGGCTGATCATATTCTGGCAGCGGCGGGGGAGCTTCTTCAGCGCTGATCCCGGTGACCGCGCAGTCGGTCGATTGCGCGTAGCTCAAATCGAATGGAGAAAACGAGATCAGCAACGTGGTTGCGAGAGCATAGGAAACGAGGCGCATTCAAACTCCTTATGCGGGCATTGCAAATCTTGTCGACATGACAAGCGAGTGCGACAAGAATGCGTCGGCTGTGGCGCGGCTGTGCGGCACCGCGCAATTCGCGCATGAATGAGCCCGTTCGCCGGCAGGCGAGCTTGACAGCCCGGCCAAGCCGTTTGCCACGGAAGAGATGATTTTCGGGAAAACCGGGCGTGAGCGCCGCGCGCTCAGCTCTGGTCGGAAGCGTGCCCGTACATGCTCGGGTCTTCCTTTGGACCATCCGCCGTCCAGATCACGCGGAGCGGCAGCGGCACCTGCGCCTTAACGCCGCCGTCCACGCCGAGCATCTGATTGAGAACCCATTTGGTGCACTGCTTGCGCTCGACCTCGATGAGGCGCGCCTCGATCGCTGCGATGGAAGAATTGCCGCTCCCCGATCCCGCGATCTGGTCCACATTGTCAGACAGGCAATCGAAGATGATCCGCTGCGTGCGATAGATCAGCGTGTAAGGATGATCGGCGCGGCTGAAGACATATTGGAAATGCGCGACGCCTTCCGACGAGGCTTTTTGCAGCAACTCCTCCGTGTCCTCCCGCACATCGCCTTTCACGAGATCGCCGCGCGCCTGATAGAGCCGCTGCATGAACAAGGTCGCGCTGCGGTTGGCAGCGAGCAATTCAGAAGTTTCGAACAGACGCGCGTAGACTTCGCGCGCCGATTTCTTGATCATGGAATCGAGATCGGCCATCGACACCGCGCCGCGGTTATTGCCTTCGAACAGGCCGCCGATCTCGTCGGTGACGCGCTTGATGATCATGCCGCGCAGCCGCTCCGCCGACCAGTTCTCGCCGATGAAGGTCTCAAACCGCTCCAGCTTGGCCTGCAGGATGGCCTCGGTCAGCGTATCTAGCACGGCTGTCTCGGTGACATCACCCTGGTGGCCGGAATCGCCGAGCTTCGACTTGAGCGTCTGCATAAGCTGATCGACCATGGTCGTATAGTCGCGATCGGCCTCGTCAATCGCAGCGCTGCCCGAGCCCGCTTCGGTGTCAGAGGAGCCGACCGCACCGAGCAAATCGCTGGCGTTGACATTCTTGAGCAAGGCAAGCTGTTCGCGCGCCGGTGGCGCGAGCTTGGCCAGTTCGCGCGTCCCCTCGTCATCCGGAAAATCAGCGAGGGCGCTGTCATCCTCCTCGCTGTCGCTGCCGGTGGCTGGGCGATGACGATGTGGATGATGCTTGTGGTGGGTGTTGCTGTTTCCGAAAAACAATTGATGCAGGAACGTATCCAGCCCGAATTGTGCCCGCGCGGGCGTGACAGCAACGAAACTGCTCAAGGCAAACGTGCAAATGGCGAAGCGCGAGCTTCGCAACAGATGGGCACGTTCAGCAGCCATCAATCTCCCCTTCCGCGCAAGCGCATCGCTCTATTACCTTGCCCTATATGGCGGCAATCGCAACGCCGCCCGCTGCCCTCAATCGTGGCGTCCGGCCGCCGCATCGCCATCCACCGCATCGCGCGCTTCCTTGATCTGTTGATAGAGGAGATCGGCGAAGGGAACCTTGGTTTTTTTCGCCAGCAGAAAGCTGGCGGCCAAAGTGCGCCGCAGCGTTACATTGGCGTAACAGCCCGTCTGGCGTTCGATGCTGCGGAATTGCGGTTCGGTGGGCGAGACACGGCGGCCCCAGTCCCACACCCAGAGCGTGGCATGACGGCTGTAATAACCGTTGCAGCCCAGCGGCACTTCCAGCTTGCGCACCTCGACCTTGCCGATATCGGGATTGATGGTGCCATAGAATTTCTGCAGCCGGTCAACCTCGTCCTCGTCCAGCAACGGCCGTCCATTGATATCGTTCGCCTGCCCGTTGACGGCCATCTCTGCGAGCAGAATGCCGGCGTCGGCCTCGAAAAAGGGATTGCCGTCCTCCGTCGTCGGATCGGCCTCGGCTGAAAGCTTTATCGCCTGATAGGCATATTGCATTGCCTTCAGCGGGTCTTTGGTCACGCCGAACTCGCCGTTGCGATAAATTTCGGCGAGATAGGTCGCGGCTCGAGCCGAACCCTGGCTGAGCGCGCGACGCAGCAGATCAACGGCTTCGTTCGCGCCGTTTTCCGGGCTCGTGAGAATACGTCCCGAACGCAGCCGTTCGGCAAGATCGATCTCCGCATCCTCGAAGCCGCCATGTGCGGCAAGACGATAATAGCGTGCGGCGATTTCGGGCTGCGGAATCGGCAGGCCGTCTCCCGCTTCCATCATCATGGCGAGATTGTATTGCGCCCGCGCATTGTTCGCGAGCGCGGCGCGGCCAAACCAAAGCAGCGCGCGCGAATCATCCGAAAGCACACTCTTGGCGGCGTCGACATCGCCATTATCGTCGACGATCCTGTAGCCATAGAAATAGAAGAGCCCGAGATCGACCTTCGCATCGACCGAGCCGGCATCGGCGGCGCGCTCCGCCCATTCGACAGCGCGGCGCGGATCGGGGCTGACGCCTTGGCCGTACCATAAAGATTCGGCGACATCGACCATCGCGGCAACGGAACCGGCCTCCGCCGCCTTGCCCATCCAATCGTAAGCCTCGGCGAAATCGGGCTGGAGGCCGAACAGGCCATTCTTGTAGCGCAGGCCAAGCTCGTACATGGCCGCCGGAAAACCCTGGTCGGCAGCCTTGGTGAGATCCTTGTTCGCCTGATCCTGATCCTGGTCCGGGTTGTGGGCCTCGGCGTAATCGTAGACCGTCGCCAGACTATAGAGCGCCGCGATATAGCCGCGATCGGCAGCATCCTTGAACGCCGCATACGCCCCCAGCAGCATCTCCTGGCGGGCCGGATCGTCCGGCCGCATGGAATTGGCCGCCGCCTGTTGCGCGCGCCCGTAATCGTAGAGGAAACGCGCGAGCCGCGGATTGCGGGCGATCGACTTCTGGCACGCCGGAATGGCCGCATCGAAATCGAGCGTGGCGAGCGGCACGCCCGGCACCTCCGGCGGCCGCGCATTGTCGATATCGGCGGCGGCAAGGCGATCGCAATCATCGATGTTGCGATCGAGCGGCGTCGCGGTGAACGAACTGCCGACTGGCGAACTGATGAGATTGACCAGCGCGCGGCGAGCGAGTTCAGCAGTCGGGCAATCCTGAAAGCGGCGGCGATGCCTCTCCAGCGTCTCGCGGGTCGGTTGCTGGCTTATCTGCTCCCAATCCTGCTGCGCGCCCTCGCATTGCTGTTGCGACAAGGGGAAGCGTTCGGCGCCGACAGAACCGACAAGCGTGAAATCATCCGCTGCGCCGAGATTGTCGAAATATTCCGGATCCTGCTCGAAGCCGCCCTTCGCTGCATAGGCCCGCACGACCAGCCGTGCGCGCTCCGCCAGTTGCGGCAGGGTTTGGCCGGGTCGCTGCATCTCCTGGCGCAAAACCTCGGTGAAGAGCGAGTTTCTGCGCTTGTCGGTCGGGCCGAAGCTTTCGATCGCGGTCTCGCCATAGGAGGCGGAATAGAGGGTGAGGAAGCCGCTCGGCAGGTCATCGTTCGGCAAAAGCCGGCTGCCGGAGGTGGCGCTGCGCTTCAGCGTGCGGATGTCGGCGGTCGCCGGCGGCAGCGAACGGCAGGCGTCGAGAACGATGAACGCCGCCGCGGGCTTCCTGCCGGCGATCGCGTGGATGATGTCGGCGACGGAAACCCCGTCCTTCGGAATCTCTTCGGCGTCATACTGGCTCTCGAAAGCCGGCATCTTCAGCGCAATAATATCGTCGCGACGGTCGGCGTCGCGCAAACGCGCCCGCGTGTAAGTCTTGAGGCTCGTCAAGCTTCCCAGCAGCAGGTAATTGGTGTTGGTCGCCTCGATGCCCGTGCCATGGCCGGAAAAGAAGAAGAAGACGTTGTCGCCTTCCTCGATCGTCTTCAGGAACGCCTGAAATTTCTTGTCGAACTCGTCCCGCGTCCGTACATCGGTCGCGAGCGTGATGTTCTTTTTGTCGAAACCGACTTCCTGAAGATCGGCAGCGATATCGGCGGCGTCATCGTCCGCGCGCGTCAAATTCTGGATGTCCGGATCGCCATATCGTTGGATGCCCAGCACGAACGCGCGCCGCGTCTCTGCCTGCGCCCCCGTCGCCGCAAGCAAAACCAGAGCACCCAAAAATGCCAGCGCGGAGAGAATCCGGACCGTTCGCACGTACGCCATTCCAACCCCTTATGCCGCGCCGGCAGAAGTTTGCGCGTCGTGCCTCACGGCGCAAGGGTCTAACGGGCGCTTAGCCAATATATTGCAAGCCATTTTGGCGTAATATCGTCGCTTGGAACTGCAAAGCTTCGCCACGCGCGCGGCGATACGGCAACGCCAGCGCTTAACCGCCGCGTTGCGCTGTCAGCCAATCGGCCCGATCAGCCGTGTGACTTTGCCGACGACGGAGACAAAATCCGTCGCGTGCAAGGCCAAAGCCCCTTCGAACGGATAATCGAGCAGCCGCGCGACGACGAGGATGCTGGTCACCGCGGTCGTGAAAATCCCCGCGACCATCGCTGCCGACGCCCGATAGCGCAGGCCGGAGAGGACGACGAAGGCTGCCAGGATCAGTTCAAACCCGATCAGCACCGTCCAAAGCGCCCCCGGAATGCCGCTGTCGGCCTGAAAGATGCGCATTTCGCGCTGCGCATGCGCCTCGGCCAGCAGGGAGAGAATTTCCGCTTTCTTCTCGCGCGCGGTCGAATCGTCCGCGTTGAAGTTAGCGACGGTCTGGATCAATGTTTGGAACTTCTGATCGGTCGCGAGGTCCTCGCTGCGCTGCGCTGCCATCACCGGCCATTCGTCTTGCACGACGCTGTCCAGATAGGCCTTAAGCTTGTTGAGAATGTCTTTCGCTTCCGGTGGCGGCAAAGTCGCCGCAATCATCGCCGCACCATGCAGAGCGCCGACCTCGAGATCAATCGCCGCTGAGGCTTCGTTATATTCGGTCCAGGCCTCACTGAAGACGAAGGCCAGAAGAACCGCGAAGATGACGCCGAGTTGCAGGAAGACCGTCGCGCCGACGTCATGGTGCTCGCGACGCCAGTCCGTCCCGACAAATTTTTGAACGAGCAGCGCCAACCCGGCGGCTGCGAGACCGGATCCGGCGACGATGAGGAATGCTATGAAGTAACTCATGAGTCAGTCGAGCAGATTGGCGTGGAGATAAGCGAGCCGTCCCGACTTATCCAAGACTGAGGCCGAGCATCTGTCAAAGCGACGACGCGGGCAGCACGGCCAAAGCCTCCTCCGCGGCGCGCAGGCCGCTTTCCCACGCGCCATGTACGGTCGAAAAGAAAGAAGGATGCGTCGCCTCACCGGCAAAGAAAAGCCGCTCCGCCACCGGCGCGGCAAGCTCCGCCCGCGCCCCGGCGTGTCCCGGCAGCGCGTGCGAATAGGAGCCGAGCGCCCAGGGATCGCGCGCCCAGCCGGTCTCGGCGACCGGCGTCGCGCGGCGGCGGAAGGAGGAACCGACGAGCGCGCTTAATTCATCGAGCGCGAAGGCGCCGAGCGCGCCCTCGCCTTCGCGGATCAAGTCCTCGGCGTTGCGGCCACCGAAAAAGGCCTCGACATAGGGACGGTCGAATGGCCGCGTATGATAGGAGCCCGTCGCGGTTCGATCGATGCGGCCGAAGAGATGGCCCTCGACCGGAAACTCCTCCGGCTCTACGAGGCGCAAGAAAGCCTTTTCCGCCGTCCCCAGGCGCAGGCCCGCGGCGGCCTCGGTCTTGTCCGGCAGCGGCGGCGAGAAAGCGATCCGCTCTTTGGCAAGAAGATTGGTCGGCACGGTTATGATGACCCCGCGGGCCGATAACGCGCCCTGCTGGGTTTCGAGGCGCACCGGCACGCGGCTGTGATCAATCGCCGTCACCGCGCAATCGAAGCGCGGCGTGATGGCCGCGGCCACGGTCGCGATGGCGGCGCCATAGCCCTCCCGGATCCGCCAATTCACGCCGGTATCGATATAGGCATCATAATCGAGGACCGAGACCCGACCGAACTCAGCGCCGTTGTAATAGGAACTCACCGCGTCGATCAGGGCATTCCAGCGGCTTCCGGGTTCGAGATAATCCGATGCCTGAGAATCGCGCCCGTTTAGGGCCGCGGCGGCAAGGCGCGCATCGAATGCCTCGAAGGCTTCGGCGAATTCCTTTTGCTCCGCGGCGCTGAACCCCTGATCCCCGGATTGGCGGCCCCAATTCGCCGAACGTTTCTCGAAGGCGAAGGCCGCCGCCTCGATGAGCGGAACAAGCACATTGCGATCTGCAGAATGTACCCAGCCGCAGCCGCCATCGAGCGGAAAGGCGCCTTGCACCGTAAAAGTGAAGGCCCGGCCGCCCGGACGCGAGCGGGCTTCGAGCACGACGACATCTCGGCCGGCGCGCGTCAGTGCAAGCGCCGCCGCCAGCCCCGCCGCGCCCGCACCAACGATCGCGACATCAAAACTATCCTGCATCATGAACCTCGCCTGCGCCGTTCCGGCTTGCGTTTAGCAGGATGCGCGAACTTGCAAATCAAACGACTGATGGCCGAAGCGCAGGTTCTGCAGCTCCGCGAAGATCGCATGACAGCCCCGCGTCATTTTCGCGCATCGCGGTCGACCCGATCATGCGCAGTCCGAGCTTCGCGATCTCGCCGCCCTCGCAACTCATCCTTCACAGCCTCATCATAGCCGAAGGCGATCGCGTTATCTGGCGCTCCCAACGCGCCCAAGTTCATCCGGGAAAATGATCAAATGATTCCAGTTATGGTTTACAAATCGTTACTTCGAGCCCAACTTAGTGGGGTGCCGGTGAGCATCGGCTTGGAAGAATCGGATTTGTGCCGTGTCAACGCAATCCGTCCGTTCGATTACACGTCCCAAGGACATCGAGATTTCCTCGGCAGAGGTGATCGATGAAATCCGTCACAAAGCGGGCGTTCTCCCGCAGCTCAAGCTCGAGTACGAGCCGCAGATCAAAACCCTCTGGGTGACGATTGCGCCGGAGCCGAAGCCGGTCTTCACCCTCGGACTTGTCGACAGCGTTTCGCGTCTGCAAAAAGCGATCGTCTCAATTTGGGGCAGAGAGGATTACGGACTCTCGCCCATCCGATTCTTCGCCTACCGCGCCAATGGCCCCATTTTCACCTTCGGCGGCGATCTCGATTTTTATCTCGACTGCATCGGCCGGGGCGATCGCGCCGCCTTGCAGGAGCACGCGCGACTCTCGATCGAAGGCGTTCTGGGCAATGCGACCAGTCTCTCGGGAACCGCGATCACAATGGCAACCATCGAGGGCAAGGGCATAGGCGGCGGCATCGACGCGCCGCTCTCCTGCAATCTCGTGATCGCCGAGGAGCAGACCTCGTTCAGCTATCCGGAGGTCAAGTTCAATCATTTCCCTGTCGCTTCGGTGGCGGTGCTCTCGCGGCGCATCGGCACAAGGGCGGCGCACAAGCTCCTCTCGACCGGCGCGGAACTCACCGCGGCGGAATTTGAGGCCTTGGGTGCGCTGGATGCCACTGCCCCCGCGGGCCAGGGCGAGGCGTGGCTGCGCAAATATGCAAGCGAAACGCTGCCGATGCATGCCGCGCGGCTTGGTCTCTATGAAGCCTTCCACCGGCGCCGGGCGGAAGAATTCCGCAGCGAGCTCGTTGCACTCGCCGCCGCTTGGACCGAGCACATGCTTAGGTTGTCCCCCATCGAGATTTCGCGCCTACAGCGAATCAGCGTCGGTCAGGACCGGATGTTGCAGCACATCTACGGTATGGCCACGCAAGGCCGCCGGGAAGCTCCGGCTGCAGCGCGCGCCGTTCCGGCCGCGACGTAGCTCCCGACCGCTACAACTTGGTCTAAAATTTAAGAATAACGCGCAACAAGCGGTCAACGATTCTATGTGCAGGGTGGCCGGGAAGGCTTTACCCGATTAAGTGCTTGTGGCCGGAATGATTCTCAAAGATATCCGCTGGCGAATTTGGCGACGGGCGCAGATCTGGCGGCATACGCGGCGCGATGCCGATCTTTACAATCATCTCGTCGGTTCGCTGTTTACGTCTCAGTCGTCGCTCAACTCGGCGAACATACTCGGCATGGCCGTCGCCGCGGCCGGCTATCTGCTGACCAAGGACAAGCTGTATCTCATCTTCGCGGCCGTCATGCTCGCATCCGGCATTGGACGGACGTCGGTCTATCGCAGTTTCGTCCGCGCCCGGGACAAGCTGGCGACGCGCGCCGACGGCGCCTATTTCGACCGGCTCTTCTTCTTTTATTCCGCGCTCTTCACCACCGCCTTCGGACTGACCTGCTACGCACTCATCCGGCACCCCGCTTCGACCGGAACGCATGCCGTCGCCGCGGGCGCGGCGGTCGGCTACGCGATGGGCGTCGTCGCCCGCAATGCCGGACGCCCGCATATCGTCGTCACGCAAGTCATGTTGACCATCTGCCCGATGATCGTCGGCTATGCGCTGATGCGCGACACCTATGGCAACGTCGCGGTGCTGCTCTTGCTGGGGACGATGGTCGCGACAGTCTTCGTGACCTTTTCGCTGCAGCAGAACGTCATCGCCGTTTACAATGCCGATAAGGCGACCCGGCATCTCGCCATGTTCGACAAGCTGACGGGCTTGATGAACCGGCACACGTTCAGCGAGCAGGTCTCGCAAGTCATCGCCACAGATCCGCAGAAGAAATTCGCCATCCTTTATCTCGATCTCGATCGCTTCAAGGAGATCAACGATACGATGGGTCATACCGCGGGCGACGCGGTGATCGTCGAAGTCTCGCGCCGGCTGCGCGCCGTCACCCGCGCCGGCGATCTCATCGCCCGCTTTGGCGGCGACGAATTTCTCATCAAGCTCGGCTGCACGGACGCTGTCGAAATTGAGCACATCGTCCGGCGCATCGCCTCGACCTTGGCGCAGCCATTGAGCGTCGAGGGCAAGGTTTTTGCGCCGACGGCGAGCATCGGCGCGGCTGTCTTTCCGGACAACGGGCTCCTTGCCGGCGATATCATCAAGAAGGCTGACATCGCGCTCTACGAGGCCAAGCGCGCCGGCGGCAGGACATATCGTATTTTCGCGCCGCAGATGGAAAGCGACATTCATGCGCAGCGTACCTTGCGCAACGAAGTCCAGCTCGCAGTCGACCGGCACGAATTCGTTCTTCACTATCAGCCGATTTACGACCTCGCGTCGAAGAAAGTGGTCGCCGTCGAAGCCTTGCTCCGATGGAATCATCCGACGCGCGGCCTGCTCCCGCCTGGCGCCTTCATTTCCGTCAGCGAAGAGACGATGGCGATTGTCGAGATCGGCGAACAAATTCTCGAAGCCGCCTGCGAGATGGCTTTGAAGCTGCCGGACGATATTGCCGTGGCGGTCAATCTCTCCCCGGTCCAGTTCAATCAGCCCGAATTGCTCATCGGCGCGGTTCGCTCCGCCTTGCAACGGACCGGCCTGCCGGCGCGGCGTCTGCATCTCGAAATCACCGAGACGCTTCTGCTCGCGAATACGCCTTCGACGCGTAAGACGCTCGACATTCTGGCGGGAATGGGCACCAAACTGGTGCTGGACGATTTCGGAACCGGCTATTCGTCGCTGTCGTATATCCAGGATTTTCCGTTCTCGACCATCAAGATCGACAAGAAATTCACCGACAGCCTTTACGTCAATACCGCTGCGTCCGCGATCATCAAGGCGATCACCCAGATCGCCAAGGACCTGTCGTTGGAAATCGTCGTCGAGGGCATCGAGACGGCAGAGCAGGAATCCTTCGTCCGCATGCTTGGCCCGACGCAAGGCCAGGGCTATCTCTTCTCGAGGCCACTCCCCGAGGCCGAACTCCTGCTTCGGCTCTCACAGCAGTCCAACGGCCGCCGCATGAGTCTTGCAAGCTGAAGTCTTGCAAACTGAAGTCTTGCAAGCTGATAATGGCGGCGAAGCACTATTTTGCGCCACGCAATTTCGTAACCAGCTTCCGCAAGCCGGCTTCGTCGATCGGACCGGCAATCAGATAGGGACCGACGAGATAGACCGGCGTGCCTTGCAGACGCAGCGCATTCGCCTGATCGATATTCCGTTGCAGCAGCGCGCTGATCTCCGCGTTATGCGCGGCGAGATCCTTGTTTAATTGCACGAGATCGATTCCCGCGTTCTGCATGGCCTGCTTGATCGAGTCCTGCGTTGCGGGACTGAGCTTGATCGCCATCAGCGCATCGTGAGCGATCTGATATTTGCCCTGATATTTGGCCGCCAGCGCCACTTTCGCCGCGACGATGGAGGATGGCGCGAGGATCGGCCAATCCTTATAGATCAGCTTCACATGCTGATCGCTGGCGATGAACCGATCGAGTATGGGTGTCGCGCGGCGGCAATAGGGGCAATTGTAATCGAGGAAAGCGACGATAACGACATCGCCATGCGGGTTGCCGGCAACCGGCGCGGCCGGATCGTTGAGAATGCTTTCGACGAGGCTTGGCTGCGCCCCGGCGGACGGCGCCGCCGCGACCAAAAATGCGATAGCGAGCAGCGCCAGTCTGATTGAATGTAGTGACATGATTCTCCGTAGCAGATTCGCGCCGAAACGTCCGTGAAGATTAAGGCATGGACCGCTGGGGACGTTCACCTCGGCGGAAGGGTGCTCGAACTCAAGGATCTCGTGGTCCGATGGAAACAGTTTCAGGTTCCGCTGCGCGGCTCTTGCCGGGACAGAGCTTCAGCCGCTCGATCAACCAGCGCCCGGCGGGGCCCGGCGGCGCGGCGGTGAGATAGACGGCGTACATCGGCAGCATCAGACCGCCGGCGGGCATATCCTCGATCTCGAGCACGACGAGCTTGCCGCTGTCGAGATCGGGTTTCACCGTATGCAGTGGCATGCCGCCGAAGCCAAGGCCGTTGAGCAGAAAGGCGTGTTTGGCGAACAGATCGGCGAGCCGCCAGGTCGCGGGCGAGACGACGCCATACTCGCGGCCGGCCGAAAGCTCCGATCGGTCGGTAAGGACAAGCTGGACATGCCGGGCCAGTTCCGATTTCGGAATCGGCCCTTCAAAGGCCGCCAGCGGATGTTCCCTCGCCGCGACCATCACGAGGCCGACGTCCGACAGGCGCTCCGGCGTTACGGCAGCCGGGATTTGCGGCAGCGGCCCGGCAATGCCGAGGCTGGCACGGCCGTCAAGCAGGGGCTGAAACACGCCGCCGAGCGCCTCGACATAAAGCCGTAGCGGCGTACCGGGAAACCTCTCGCGGAACTCCTTTGCCGCCGAGGTGAGCGCCTCCATCGGGAAGAAGACATCGACCACGGCGGAAAGCTCAGGCTCCAGGCCCGCCGACATGCCCTTGGCACGCGCTTTCATGAAGTCGACGCCCGAGATGATGCCGCGCGCGTCGGCGAGCAGAACCGCACCCGCGCCGGTGAGCTTGGGATAACGGCCGCCGCGATCGAAGAGCGGCACGCCGATCTGCGCTTCCAGCGCGCTTACCATTTCGCTGACGGCCGATTGCGCCCGGCGCAGCTTGCGCGCCGCGGCGGAAAAGCTGCCTTCCTCCACGGCGCAGATGAAGACCCTGAGTTGATCGAGCGATACGGCGTCAAGCATCAAACTATCGTGAATTACGATGGATAAGATCGAAATATAGCGCCTATTCAAATGGACAGCAATTTGTGAGGAGGAGGCTGGCGGCTCCGGCGGATATGCTCCGGCGGCGCGGCACGCTGCCTTTTATTCCCGCGGGCCTTCAGGAGTCATTCTATGAAATCGTACTTTTCCGCCGCGTCCGCGCTGAGCGCGGCGCTGGTCTTCGCCGGCGCGGCTTCGGCGCAGGCGCCCTCGCGCGACCCGGCGACGGTCAAGCCCGGCACCTATAAGGTCGAGCCCTATCACACCCAGGTCACCTTCACGCTCTCGCATTTCGGGCTGAGCGAATTCTCCGGCTTTTTCTCCGGCGCCTCGGGCGTGCTGAAGCTTGATCCCGCCAATCCGGCTGGGGACCGGCTCGACGTGACGATCCCGGTCAATTCGGTGCTGACGACCGTGCCGAAGCTCACCGGCGAACTGAAGGGCGAAAAATGGTTCGACGCCGCCAAATATCCGGTGGCTGAGTTCAAATCGACCAAGATTACGCTGGCGGGCGCGGCCGGCGCCGTCATCTCCGGCACTTTGACGCTGCACGGCGTGACAAAGCCGATCACGCTGAAGGCGCATCTCGTCGGCGCGGGCGTCAACCCGATCGACAAGGCCTATACGGTGGGCTTCGCGGCGAGCGGCACGATCAAGCGCAGCCAGTTCGGTGTCAGCGCCTACGTACCCTATGTCGGCGACGATGTTCATCTGACGATCGCGGGGGCCTTCGAGCTTCAGCAGTAACTATGGCACCCATGCAACCCGGCAGCCGCTATACGGCGGTTGCCGTCTTCCTTCACTGGATCATGGCGCTGGGCATTCTCGCCCTCGTCATCATCGGCCTGACTATGGCGCATGTGAAGTTGAAGCCCCTCGCGCTCTTCAAGCTTTACCAGCTCCATAAATCGATCGGCATCACGATCCTGCTCGTCGCCTTTTTGCGGCTGGCGTGGCGGCTGGCGCATTCCCCGCCCGCCTTGCCCGCTTCGATGCCGCCCGGCGAACGCAAGGCGGCCGCAGCGGCGCATCTGTTGCTCTACGCCGCGCTCTTCGTTCTGCCGCTCACCGGCTGGGCAGTCGTCTCCGCCGCGCCGCTCAACATCCCGACCGTGCTTTATGGAATCATCCCCTGGCCGCATCTGCCGATCCTGTCGACGCTGCATAACAAGGCGCCGGTCGAGCACGTGCTGGCGCACACGCACGCCTATCTCGCCTGGGCGCTGATCGCGCTCGTCGTACTCCACGCGGCAGCGGCGCTGCGGCATCATTTCTTTCTCCACGACGACATCTTGACGCGCATTTTGCCCGGACGACACCGGGCGCGCGGCGCGAACAGGAACCCTTCCAGATGACAAAACGAGTATGTGCAGTCGCGCTCGCCATGCTGGTTTTCGCGATCGCCACCTGCGCTGGCGCTGGCGCCGCCGATATTCCCAATTGGACAGTCGACCCCGCCAAGAGCCGGCTCGGCTTTTCCGGCACGCAAACCGGCGCGGCTTTCCGGGGGTCTTTTGCCCGCTACAACGCCGCGATCGCCTTCGATCCCGCGCATCCCGAGGCTGCGCATATCAAGGTGACGGTCGATCTTTCGAGCGCGACGACCGGCGATACGCAGCGCGACACGGCGCTGCCCGGGGATGACTGGTTCGACATCGCCCATTTTCCGCAGGCGACCTTCACCTCGGACTCGATCCGCAAAAAATCCGATGGCAGCTACGAGGCCGTCGGCATGCTCACCCTCCGCGGCATCAGCCGTCCCCTGACTCTCCCCTTCACGCTCGAGATCAACGGCGCAAGCGCGCACGCCAGGGGCCACGCCGTGCTCGTGCGCACCGCTTTCGGCATCGGTCAGGGTCAATGGGCGACAGACGATTATGTCGCACTGGAAGTCGGCGTCGATATCGACATCATCGCCACGCGGCCCAAATGATCGGTTGAACCCGGCAGGAGACCAGCCTTGGACATCGGCATCGACAGTTTTGCCGCCAATCTTCCCGATCCCGCGACGGGCAAGCCCGCGTCCGCCGCCGCGCGCATGGCCGATCTCATCGACGAGATCGAGGTCGCCGACCGCGTCGGCCTCGATGTCTTTGGCATCGGCGAGCATCACCGGCCGGAATTCCTCGATTCCGCGCCGGCGGTGATCCTTGCCGCTGCTGCGGCGCGGACGAAACGCATCCGTCTCGGCAGCGCGGTGACGGTGCTCAGCGCCGCTGACCCGGTGCGCGTCTTCCAGGAATTTGCCACCCTCGATCTGATCTCGCAGGGGCGGGCCGAGATCATCGTCGGACGCGGCTCGTTCGGGGAAGCCTATCCGCTCTTTGGCTACAAGTTCGAGGATTACGATGATCTTTTCGTCGAAAAACTCGGTCTGCTGCTGGAGCTGCGCGAATCCATCGACGTCACATGGTCGGGGCGTTTCCGGCCTTCGCTCAATGGCCAGGGAATCTATCCGCGTCCGGTGCAGGAAAAACTGCCGGTCTGGGTCGGCGTCGGCGGCACACCGGAATCTTTTGTCCGCGCCGGGACTCTCGGCCTGCCCCTGATGGTGGCGATCATCGGCGGCGAGTTCCGCCGCTTTCGGCCGCTGGTCGATCTCTATCGCGAAGCGGGCCAGCGCGCCGGCCATGCGCCGGAGACATTGCAAGTCGGCCTCCACGCCATCGGCTTCGTCGCCGAAACGGCGCAGCAAGCCAAAGACATCTTCTTCCCTGGCTGGCTGACGATGTTCGGCACCATTGGACGCGAGCGTGGCTGGTCGGCGCCCTCGCGCGCGCAATTCGATGCGATGACCGGCCCGCACGGCGCCTATCTAATCGGCGATCCGGCCTTTGTCGCGGAGAAGATATTGAAGGCCAGCGCGGTGCTTGGCGGCATAGCGCGCGTGACGTTCCAGATGAGCGTCGCGGCGCTCGATCATAAAGTAATGACGCGCGCCATTGAATTGCTCGGCACCGAGGTCGCGCCGCGCGTGCGGTCGGCTGGCGCGACTTCGCCGCTGTGAAGGCAGGCCGTTTGTAAATAGATTTCATCTATAGCTCGTTTGGACCTTTGCATTGGATTTATAGCCCAATCCGCCCTAAGTGTGCATTGCGGCATTGAGCTAATTCAGACGTTCTGTCGTCGATGATGGCTCCGATGGCCAAAATATCTATCGATAGACGGAGACTATGTAATGCCCCGCCAGCGCCCAGTGCCCGGGATCAAACGCTACGATGCCCCAGCGGGTGGTTGGGGCGCCTTAAAGGCCACGGCGAAGGCGATCCGCGAGCAGATGGACGCCAGCGGAGCCGCCGTCACGCTCTTCCGCACCAACAAGCCGGACGGTTTCGATTGCCCCGGCTGCGCCTGGCCGGACAAGGAGCACACCTCCACGTTCCAGTTCTGCGAGAACGGCGCCAAGGCCGTGACCTGGGAGGCGACCAAGAAGCGCGTGCACGCCCGAGTTTTTCGCCGCAGCACACCGTCTCCGAACTGCTGGAACTGGACGGATTACGAGCTGGAAAACGCCGGGCCGCCTCACCCATCCGCTGGTCTATGACCGCGCCAGCGACACGCTATCAGCCGATCGCATGGGAGGATGCGTTCGCAGCGGATCGGCGAGGTGCTGCGCGCGCAGCACGATCCCAACCGGGTGGAATTCTACACCTCCGGCCGCGCCTCGAACGAGGCGGCCTTCCTGTACCAGCTTTTCGCCCGCGAATACGGCACCAACAATTTCCCCGATTGCTCCAACATGTGCCACGAGGCGACGAGCGTCGGCCTGCCGCAGTCGATCGGCTCGGCAAGGGCACCGTCTCGCTCGAGGACTTCGACCATTGCGATCTGATCCTCTCCTTCGGCCACAACCCCGGCACCAACCATCCGCGCATGATGGGCACCCTGCACGAATGCGCGCAAGCGCGGCGTGCCGATCATCGTCTTCAATCCGTTGCGCGAGCGCGCGCTCGAACGTTTCGCCGATCCGCAAAACCCGATCGAAATGTCGACCTTCGGCTCACGCGAACATCGCCTCCTCCTATTATCAGGTGAAGGTCGGCGGCGACGCCGCGGCGCTGAAGGGCATCATGAAGGCGCTGCTCGCGCTCGACCGGATGCCAGGCCGCAACGCGCCGGTTCTCGACCACGACTTCATCGCCGAACATACGCACGGCTTCGAAGGCCTTGTCGCCGATCTCGACGCGACGTCCTGGGACGATATCGAATCCGCAAGCGGGCTTGACCGCGCCGCACTTGAGGCGGTGGCGAGCGCCTATGCGCAATCCAACGCGACGATCATCCCCTACGGCATGGGCATCACCCAGCACACGACGGGCACCGGCAACGTCCAGCAGATCGCCAATCTGCTGCTGCATGCGCGGCAATATCGGCAAGCCCGGCGCCGGCATCTGCCCGCTGCGCGGCCATTCCAACGTGCAGGGCGACCGCACCGTCGGCATCACCGAGAAGCCCGGCGCGGATATGCTCGCCCGCATCGAAGCGACCTTCGGCTTCAAGCCGCCGGCAGCGCACGGCCACGATGCCGTCGCGGCCATGCAGGCGATCATAGCGGGCAAATCGAAGGTGCTGATCTGCCTCGGCGGCAATCTCGCCGTTGCCATGCCGGACCCGGAGCAATGCTTCCCGGCGATGGCGAGGCTCGACCTCGCCGTGCATATCGCCACCAAGCTCAATCGCTCGCATCTGCTCGTCGGCAAGGAGGCGATCATTCTGCCCTGCCTCGGCCGCACCGAACACGATATGCAGGCGAGCGGGCCCGCAGATCGGTCACCGTCGAGGATTCGATGTCGATGGTCCATGCCTCGCGCGGCAAGCTGCCGCCGGCTTCCGAGCATCTGCGCTCCGAGCCCGCGATCGTCGCCGGGATGGCGGCGGCCACGCTGCCGCACAGCAAAGTGCCGTGGACGGAGGCTGTCGCCGACTACGACCGCATCCGCGACAAGATCGAGGCCGTCTTTCCCGACTTCCAGGACTACAATGCGCGCATGCGCATCCCCGGCGGCTTCCGCCTGCCGCTGCCCGCGACCGAGCGCGATCTGGAACACGCCCTCCGGCAAGGCCGAGTTCATCGCCTTCAACGGCCTCAACGAAGACCCGGTCGTCAGCGATGGCGCCGTTCTGCGGCTGACGACGATCCGCAGCCACGACCAGTACAACACCACGATCTACGGCCTCGACGACCGCTATCGCGGCGTCTTCGGCCGCCGCGACGTCGTCTTCATCCATACGGACGACCTTGCCGCGCTCAACATCCAGCACGGCGATGCGATCGATATCGAAACCGCATTGCCATCCGGTACGCCGTTGCGCCTCGAAGGCTTCACCGCCATCGCGCATAACATCGCCCGCGGCTCGGCCGCCGCCTATTATCCCGAGGCCAACGGGCTTGTGCCGCTCGCCTATCATGATCCGCAAAGCGGCACGCCGTCCTATAAATCCGTTCCGGTCAGGATCATGCGTCACGCCTAACTGCCGCGGCAGAGCAGGATGAGGATCGCATGGTAGATGCGGTCAAAATCGGTCACGCTGGCCTGCTTGCGGCGGCGCAGCAGGTTGGCAAAGAAAATGGCGCGGCCGAACCATGAATATCTGTCGAAACGATAAGAGGCGACCTCCGCCCGCCGCAGGGATTCCTGCGGCCGCGAGAGGACGTCGGACACTGCTTGCCACGCAACGCGGCGCTTGAGCCAATCGGCGCTCGTCCGGCTCGGGTCAATGTAATGTTTCACGCCAGCACCCGGCGCGTAGACGATCTTTCCGCCTCTTGCGCGGACGGATTCGCTCACCTGCGTTTCTTCGTTCGAGAGTAGCGAGAGCGCGCCCTTGCGGCCAAGCTCCGTCGAAAAGCCGCCGGCAGCAAAGAGCCAGTCCCGCCGGATCGAATAATTGCAGCCGGCCAGCCATTCGTGCGGCAGGAGTTCACGGATCTCGCGGCCGTAATCAACGATGGAGAAGAATCCCTCCAGCTCGCTGGTGAGCCAATGCGGCCGCGGGGTTACCCAGACCGGCTCCACAGGGCCGCCGACGATCGCCGTCCTGTCGCCGAATTTCTGGTAGCCAAGGCTGAGTTCGCGCAGCCATTGCGGCGACGCGATCGCATCATCGTCCAGATAGGCGACGATGGGCGCCAGAGCCAGCTGCGCGCCGACATTGCGGGCATTGGAAAGCCCTGGGACGGGTTCGTGGACGTAGCGAAAATTTTCGATCCCATTATATTGCGCACCGAATCGCCGCGCCTCCTCGGCATCTGTCGAATTGTCGACGACGATGATCTCATAGTCGTGCCGATCGATATCCTGCGCCAGAACCGAGTTGATCGTCGCAGAAACCAACTTGTGGCGATTATGCGTGCAAATGACCGCCGAAAGCGCAGGATTGTTTGCCAAGAGCCCCTCGTCAGCAAAAACCGGTTCCGAGGAAAAGTGTTATAAAAAGCGCCGTCGCCGCGATAGAGCCCGCGGCCGTTTCATATGCGCAACGTAAATCTCCGCATTCCGCGGAAGCTCAAGTTCTATTTAACAATAAATGGAACGGGGCGGGAGAAAAACCCGTGCCCCGCTTCACCCGCGCAATCGCTCGAGAAGGTTGAGCGCGAGCGCAGAGGCGCCTATCGCGCCCCCAATGACGGCTGTCGCGGTCCAGCCCCTCGCATGATAGCTCAGGGTTCCAATGACCGATCCGAGCGCTCCGCAGGCAAAGACGAGAGTCATGTAGATCGCGTTGACCCGGCCGCGAATCTCGCCCGGAACGTTGAAGATGATGTGCTGGCCGACAACCTGATTGATTTGCACCGCAGCGTCGATCAAAACCGCCAGAACTGTCAGCCAGACGAGTCCTATTGGGCCGTGGTGGACGCCGATCGCGGCGAAAAACGCAAGGCTGAGCACCAATATGGCCCCGGTCGTCGCGGTAGCGATGTATCCGCGATCGGCAATATGTCCAGCGACAGGCGCGGCCAGCGCGCCGCCGCTGCCGGCGAGGGCGAAAAGCCCGATCGCGTGCTGGCTTAAGCCAAATTTTTGCGCGAGCAGGATAGGCGCGACGGTCCAGAAAAGGTTGAACGCGCAGAACATCAGGCCCTGATAGGCCGCGCGCCAGCGCACCTGCGAACGCTCCCGCAGGATGTGAAGCATCGAAGCCAGAACCTGTCCGTAATGCAGCCCCGGGCGCGGCTGATGGGACGGCATCGCCCGCGCCAGCGCCAGACCGACCGCGAGCATCAGAATGGCGGCGCTGATGAAGACCGCACGCCAGCCAAAGCTTCCGGCGATGAACAGTGCCGCCGGCCGCGCCAGCATGATGCCGGTCAGCAAGCCGCCCATGATGATGCCGACAACGCGCCCGCGCCTTGCCAAAGGCGCAAGGTGGGCGATGAACGGCACGAGAATTTGGGCGCAGGACGAAAAGAAGCCGACCGCGAGAGAAGCGAGCAGAAAAGGCGTTGCACTGCGCGCGAAGGCAAGCGACGCCAAAGCTGCCGCTGCCGCCAATACCGCCGTCAGGACGAGCCGGCGATTCTCGACGAGATCGCCCAGCGACACGAGCAGAAACAGCCCGACACCGTAGCCGATCTGCACCATGCTGGCCAGCGAGCCGGAAAGCGCCGGGCCGACACCGACCGCGCCGCCAATCTCGAAAATGAGTTGCTGCGCATAATAGATGTTCGCGACCAACGCGCCGACCGCGACCGCGGCCACGGCAATGAGCGTCTGCGGCAGAGCGTCCGCCTGTTTCAACGATTGTTCCATCGGGTCCGCAATGTTCGGCCCGGCCTTGCGCGTCCCTGCCAGCTCATTATCTTTATGACCGCCACATAAGCACGCGGCGACCCGCTGTCGAGGTTGCGGTCGCGCAATGCAACCTCACATTTGTGCTAGCCGTCGTTTGGTGCAACGTGAGAAGCTGCCGCCCAAGGTGGCCGCAATATGAGAGCAGGCGAACCTGCCACGACGTCGATAGTCACTGATCGATAATCAGCGAGGGGAGCGGACCATGAGGGTGGGCATCATTGGCGCGGGTCAGATCGGCGGTACTTTGGCGCGCCGTCTCACGGAGCTTGGCCATAAAGTCGTCATCGCAAATTCACGCGGCCCCACGAGCCTCGGCGATGTCGCCGCTGCGACGGGGGCCACGCCTGTCGAGGTTCAGGACGCTGTCCGCGGTGTCGATCTCATCGTCCTGACGATTCCGATGCTGAATGTGCCGAAGCTTGCCGCCGGGCTTTTCGCGAATGTTCCGGCATCGGTGCCGGTCATCGATACCTGCAATTACTATCCGCGCCAGCGTGACGGGCGGATTGCCGAAATCGAGTCCGGCATGCCGGAAAGCCGCTGGGTCGAACAGCAGATCGGCCATCGCGTCGTGAAGGTCTTCAACAGCATTTACGCGCGCCATCTCGGCGAGCTTGGCCGCGAGGCTGGTGCGCCAGATCGCATCGCCCTGCCCGTCGCTGGCGACGATCCCGCAATAAAGGCCGTTGTTCTGGCTCTCGTCGAGAATCTCGGCTTCGATGCGCTCGACGCCGGCAAGATCGCCAACTCCTGGCGCCAGCAGCCGGGAACGCCGGCCTATTGCACGGACCTTGGCGTCGCGGCGCTGCGCCGCGCGCTGGCGGATGCATCGCCCGAGCGCACCGCGAATTGGCGCGCCACGGACAAAAGCCCCGGCACTTTCGCCGCGCCCGCATAGTTCGATTTCAGCGGCGATCGCCCCAGCGCTCTTCGTAGATCAGCGGTTCCAGCGGCAGGCGCTCGGCCCAACGGCGCGCCTCGAGCTCCGGCCGGGTGAAAAGCTGATCGACGAAGCCGACGCAGAGGTAGGCGACAATGACGATCTCCGGCGGAATACCGAGCAACGGGCGCAAATCTTCCTGCTCGAAAATGCTCACCCAGCCGACGCCGACCCCCTCGGCGCGCGCCGCAAGCCAGAGATTTCTGAATCGCGCAGACCGTGCTGTAGAGATCGGTGTCACGCTGATGCGTGCGGCCGAGAACGACCGGACCGCCGCGGGTGCGATCGCACGTCACGCAAATGTTCAGCGGCGCCTTGAGAATACCTTCGAGCTTGAGGCGCCGGTAATGCGCGCCGCGCTCGTCGGCGAACATTTGCGCCGCCTCGTCGTTGCGGCGCGTGAAAACGTCATGCACCGCCGCCTTCATGGCGGGATCGCGGATCAGGATGAAGTTCCACGGCTGGCTGAGGCCGACGGAGGGCGCATGATGCGCTGCCTGCAGGATGCGTTGGAGCGTCGCATCAGGAAGCGGCTGCGGCAGGAATTCATCGCGGACGTCGCGCCGGGCATAGATCGCGCGATAGACCGCCTCACGCTCTTGCGGCGAGAAAGTGCCCGCAGGCGCGAACTCCGCCTCCGGTACGCCCTTATCGGCAAGCGCCATTCCGAACTCCTCCCACACTCCGCTGATCGCCGGCGAGGCTTAGCACAAGTCGCGGGCCAGCGTCACATCGGCCCCGCCGCAGCGCTCACCCTATGCGGGTGAGCAAACCGGATCACCCGCCCCGGCCGCCACAGGCCAGACCGTGCCGGCTCGACGCGCAGGCACAGGCCTTTTCAAACTCTCTTGATCAAGGTCAAAGCGCCGCAGTCGTCTCACCCTACCTTTGCGCCACAGGAGTTGAGACATGTCCCGGATTTTCGCGCCTCTTTTTATGCTCGGTGCCTTCATGCTTTGCGTCGTCTTGCCGGCGCGCGGCGACGAAGTTCCCTTCGCCCAGCCTGCACCTGGAACCACCCTCCAGAATCAGTCGCCTGTGGCCGCGTTAAGCGACATAATGCAATTGACGCAATTGCGGCATATGAAGCTATGGTACGCAGGCAAGTCCAAGAACTGGCCGCTGGCGACTTATGAACTCGCCCAGCTCAGGGACACGTTCAGCAAAGCGGCCATGCTCTATCTGAACATCCCGGTGCAATATATCGCTGCCGTGTCCGATCCGCTCACGGCGCTGGGCGATGCCGTCACGGCGAAGGATTCGCGCAAATTCGCGAAGGGCTACAAAGCGCTGGAGGCTGCCTGTAACGCCTGCCATCAGGCCGCCGGTGTCGAGTTTATCGTCATCCAGACGCCCGCGACCTCGGTCTTCCCGGATCAGAAATTCACGCCGGCCAAATGAAAGAAGTCTGTTGGCCGCATCATCCACCTGGCGTCGGACAAACCCTAGCGCTTCAAAAATTCTCGTCGCTGGCGCCCCCGCATTCGCGTCGCAGAAGACAGACGCAGCGGCCCGTGCTCTGCTCGCAAACGGGCTTCCGGTTCGCTTCGCAGGTATATTGTCGGCGATCATAGCCGGTCATAACGCCGCCGCAGGGGCCTTCGGAGAATTGATCGTTGGGGGGATATTGCGCCTCCGCGGGCGACAGAGGCAAAAGACTCAGGATTGCAAAGGCCGCGAAGGCGAGCAGCTTGAGACTCATCGCGCTTTTCCCTCCAAGGCGCACCGACCGCGGACAACGAACCGCGCGGCAATCATAAAAATACATCCGCGCCCTTGGCCAGCAACATTTTAGCGAGTTTCGCGATCAGCCGCGAAATCGCGGCCGGTAATGGCTTTCCCCGCGCCGCGAAGGAAGGCGATCACCGGGTCCAGACTGGGTCGGCTCGTCAGCAACGGCTCGCGGCGGAATTGGGCCATTAGGCCCGGCGAGTCATTGAACTCTTCGCACCGCCTCGACAAATTCCGCGAGCGTGCGAAAGCCGACGCGGTTGATCATCGCCTTCGGATTGAAATCGGCGCCGAAATAAGGATCGGAAAAATAGAGCGGGACGCAGCCCGCCGCCCAGGCCTGAAGCGCCTTTTCCGTGTAATAGCCCGGGAAGATGGAATTTTCGAAGCATAAGTTGAAGCGATAGTCGCGGAGCGCTTCATATTTGGATTGAAGAAGCGGCGCACCGGTGACGTTACCGAAGATATCGACCGGGCCAATTTGCGACAGAGCCTCCGCGGCCAAAGCGCGATAAGGCTCGCGATAGCTTGTCACGAGGCAGCAGAATTTCGGCCGGACGACCGGCTCGATCTCTCCCGGCGCCATGAGACGTGCGATTTCGACCCGCTCCTCGTGACCATGTCCGTGGATCGCTCCCTCGAAAGCCGCCTTGGGCCCGCGGAAACTTTCATTCCACGCGAGTTCTTCATACCAGTTCGGCACGCGGCAATTGCGACCCTGATAGGTGTCGAAGTCCGAGGAAATCGAGAAACGGTAGAATTCGTAATTGGGGCGGATATTTTCCCAGATGACGGCGATCGTCTTCTCTGGAAACTGCGCCTTTTCGTGTGGAAAGACGCTCGTCAGAACGATGTCGGCGTCCGCCGCCTCGTCGGCCAGCCAAAACCGGCCGAAGCTTTCCGTGAGCACAAAATTCCAGAAGCCTTTGGCAAGGCTAAAGGACGGCCAGAAGTTCACCGCGCAGATTGCAAGTGTTTCGTTCGAATCCCGCCGGACTTTCACCGGAGTTCGCGTGCCCGCGCTTCGTCGCCTGAAAAAATCTAACGCCTTTAAAATCATTCGCCTTCCTGTCCTGCGCGATCTTAGCCGAGCCTGGCGCAAAGGCGAATCACGCGGTGCGATCTTGGCTCATCGGCTGTGAAGGATTTCAATATTTGAATGGCGCGGCAGCTCTGGAAATGTTCTTTTTCGCAGATTGATCGCTGACGACATGACCCCCGATTGCGAAACATGGAATTTTAAAATGCCGTTCGGAAAAATCCACGCCCCGCTCGTCAGCGTCATTGTCATCAATCATAATTACGGGCATTTCCTCGACGAATGTCTGATGTCGATTGCGCATCAAACCTATCCCCATATCGAATGCATCGTTTTCGACAACGCCTCGAGCGACAACAGCCGCGACGTGCTCGCGGCGGCCGAACGCAAATTTGCTGAGGAAGACGGGCGATCCTTATTCGTCGTCTTCTCGGAGACCAATCTGGATCAAACACCCGGCGCTGCCGAAGCTTTCAAATATGCCAAGGGCAGCTACATCATCTACTTCGATGCAGACGATTACATGCTGCCGACCTGCGTGGAAACGCATATTCGCACGATGCTCTCGCTGCGCGTCCCTGTCGGCGCTACCTGTATCGATTATTTCATGAGCCGCGACGGCGAACTCGTGACCTCGACATCCACCGCGCAGTTCTCTCAGGTCGCCACGGCGCGCCGCGGACGTGAGCCGCTCGTCCGCAACACTCTTGCGTTGCCGCAAATGAGCAGAACAGGCGCGGAGCTGAACCTTCAGCCCTCGGAACTGCACGCGATCGCGCGAACGGAGCGCGGCTGGCCTTGGTCCGGCACCTGCGGCCTCTGCTTCCGACGGGAGATGATCGAGATTCTTTTCCGGCGGACACCGCAGCTCAAACAACAATTGGACGCTTATCTGATCGGTGGTGTCAATTGCCTGACCGGCAGCGTACTGATCGATCGTCCACTTGTGGTCTACCGCCACCACGGCGCAAATGCCTTCGCCAAACATCCCTATCTCGTCAATTTCCTTATGTATGATTCCAAAGCGCAACGTGTGTCGGCCTCCGTTGCCGCCAACGAGATTATCCAAACATTCGTTGCCGCCTCAGACGAACTCGCCAGGCGGCTGGGATGGCCCGGATTGTTCATCGAGGCTATCGAAACTCTCTCTGCAGGCTGGTCGCCTGCGCCGCGCCGGTCGGCCACGGTCGCCTACATGCGCAAATTTCTCCAAGCAAACGAAGCGGCGCTGGTCGCGGCGTTCGGCCCGCGCGAATATGCAAATTGGGTGGCGCGATATTCCTGGCACCAGATCACATGGTCCGCCGTCGCAGACGTTTTCCGGTCGCTCTCGCACGTAGTCGCCGGGCTGATCCGGAGACAAGGACGCGGCGCAGATGCACCGGCGGATCATCCGATCGGCGCCGCATAGGTGCCGAATCTTGTCGTCTTAAATAGCTTTGGCAAACCAGAGTCGCGCAGGGCCCTTCTTCGCCCAGCGCCTGCGCAGCCCCGGGTTATCCGAGCCGAAGCCGGTTTCTAGCCCGAGGCATCGGCCGGCCAAGCTGCCATCGCCGCCTCGGCGACGCCCTTTAAATCCTCCGGGGTCGCACCGTCGCGCGCCTGGACGGCCATTCCCTGAAAAACGCCGAGAAAAAACCGGCTCAACCGGTCAATATCGGTTGACGCGGGCAACTCGCCTTCGGCCACCGCGACTTCCAGCCGCGACCGGAACATCCGCAAACCTTCGAGCCGGGCGTCTTTGACGTCGTTGGCGATCGCGGCCGGCCATTCGTCGCAACCGGCGCCGAGCATCGTCATACAGCCGGCGGGCGTTGCTTCGGATCCAGGGAAGCTTTCAGCCGCCGCCAACAGAAAGTTTCGCGCGCCAGCGCGGGCGCTGGGGGCTTCGGTGAGCTTGTTCCAGAGCCGCGGCCCACGGGTGCGGATATATCGCGCAACCGCTTCCCGATACAGCGCCTCCTTGCAACCGAAGGCCGCGTAGAGACTCGGCGAAGCGATGCCCATAGCGTCACACAAGTCCTTTATCGATGTCGTCGCAAATCCCTTGCGCCAAAACAGGCACATGGCCGCATCCAGCGCCGCTTCGCGATCAAACTCCCGCGGCCGACCGACAATCACGATCGCCTCCCTTTTTTATAACGCCGGACACACAATTCGGTTGACGGCCTTGCTCAAACGATTAGAGATTATATATCGATCGACACAGAAATGGAATAAAAAACGCCGGCCGCGCGACCCACGCTGACCGCGCGGGTACCGATGCCGCGTCCCTTACGAGACTAAAGGCTCGATATAGCAAGGGGATAGCGTTGAGCATCGACGGCGACGCGATCGCGTAATCGGAGAGACACCAGACGCCCCCGGGGCGCCCGGCGATGTTGCTGCGGCGCAGGCGCCGCGATGAAGATGAGAGAAGTGCCGTGGACGAAATGAGTAGCCAAGCAGAGATTCGAAAGTCAGACAAGCCAACGTCACGGCGGACAAGAAGCAGAATATGGATCGGCGCCGGCGTGACGCTTCTGCTTATTTTGGCTGTGGGTTCCGGCCGTTTCTTTCTCGACGATCGGGATGGCGCGCAGGCCGCCATCGCCCCGCCGCTGCCGCAAGTCATCGTCAGCAATCCGCTCGAGCGGCAAGTCGACAAAAAGCTGACTTTCCTCGGACAGTTCTCGGCGGTTGATCGTGTCGAACTTCGCGCGCAGGTCGGCGGGATATTGACCGGAATTTATTTCAAGGACGGCGCCATAGTTCATAAGGGCGATCTGCTCTTCACCATAGATACGGAGCCTTATGCGATTAAGCTCGCGCAGGCGCAGGCGCAGCTGAAAAGCGCCAATGCGCAATTGGTTTTGGCGGATCAGGAATTGGCGCGCGCGCAAGCGCTTGCCAGCCGCTCATTTGGCACCGCCGAGAACGTCGATCAGCGCACCTCGGATCGGCAAAGCGCAGTCGCAGCGATCGACGCCGCCAAGGCCGCCATCCGCGACGCCCAATTTGATTTCGACCATTGCCGGATTACGGCGCCGTTCACGGGACGCATTGGCACACATCTCGTCTCGATAGGAAACCTCATCGCCGGCAGCCGTGGCGGGACGAGCCCAACCACCCTCCTTGCGACGCTCGTCTCTCTCGATCCGATCCACCTCGACTTCGATATGAGTGAATCGGATTACGAGACATTTTCCCGTTATCGCGCGCAGGCCGGCGGCGCCCTGGGAAATCGAATAGAGATCGCCCTCAACGACGACGACCAATTCAGCCGCGAAGGTGTTCTTGATTTCATAGATAACGAGCTTGATCGCTCAAGCGGAACAATTCACGCGCGAGCGACCATCCAAGACCCAAAATTCGACTTGACGCCCGGTGCCTTCGCGCGCGTACGGCTTATCGCGTCGCCCCCGAGATCGGTTTTGATGCTGCCGGATGCGGCAGTCTTACCAGATCAATCGAGTTACGTTGTCCTGACGGTCAGTGCAGACGGCACAGTCGTTCCGAAAGCGGTCCAGACAGGTGATTTGCACGGCGGTCTTCGTGTCATTTCCTCGGGTCTGTCGCCGAATGCAAAGGTGATCATCGACGGTCTCCTCTACGCAGCGCCGGGAAGCAAGGTCAGCCCGAAGAGCGGGGCGATTTGATATTCTTCAACCGGCCAAGACGTGGACTGACGCCAATGCGATTAAGCCACTTCTTCATCGATCGTCCCCGATTTGCGATTGTTCTCAGCATTTTCATAACGCTTCTCGGCCTTGGCGCTCTCGCCGTCTTGCCGGTGGCGCAATATCCCGAGGTCGTTCCGCCGACGGTGCAGATCACGGCCTCATTGCCGGGCGCATCCGCGGATACCGTGGCGCGCACGGTCGCGACGCCTCTCGAACAAGAGATAAACGGCGTCGAAAACATGCTCTATATGAGCAGCCAGTCGACCGGGGACGGCAACCTCACCATCACGGTGACTTTCCGGATCGGAACGGACCTCAACGTCGCGCAGATGCTCACCCAAAACCGGGTGCAGGACGCGCTGCCGCGCCTGCCCGAAGACGTGCAGCGCCTTGGCGTGCAGGTTCGAAAAGCCACGCCGAGCATTCTTCTCGCGGTTCACCTGTTTTCGCCGGACAGGTCGCGGGACACGCTTTACCTTTCGAACTACCTGACCCTCCACGTGAAGGATGAATTGGCACGCCTGCAGGGCGTGGGCGACGTTCAGTTTCAGGGCGGGCGTGAATATGCGATGCGGATCTGGCTGGACCCCGACAAAGTCGCCGCACACGACTTGAGCGCCGCTCAGGTCCTGGACGCACTCCGCGCGCAAAATCTGCAGGTTGCAGCGGGTGTCCTGAATCGCCCTCCGGTTCCCGCCGGCGCGGCCTACCAGATCGGCGTGGAAGCGCGTGGAAGGCTGTCGACGCCGGAGGAGTTCGGCGACATCGTTATAAAGTCAGATGGCGCAGGGCGTGTAACGCGCGTTCGCGACGTCGGCCGCGTCGAGGTGGGTGCCGCAGATTACGGGAGCAGCGCGTTCGTAGATCATTACTACGGACTTCCTTTGCTCATTTTCGCGGAGCCGGGAGCAAATTCGCTGGCGGTCGACAAAGAAGTCGTCTCGAAGATGCGCGAATTGAGCAAAGTGTTTCCCCCAGGCGTCGCCTACACGATCGTCTATGATCCGACGATTTTCATCTCGAAATCCATTCACGAAGTCATCGTAACGATCTTCGTCGCAATCCTGCTGGTCGTCGGGGTTGTTTTTGTCTTCCTTCAAACGTGGCGGGCGACGATTGTTCCAGTGATCGCTATTCCCGTCTCTTTGCTGGGGGCGTTCGCCGTATTGTTGCTGTTGGGAATATCGATCAACAACCTGTCCTTATTCGGTCTGGTGCTCGCGGTCGGCATTGTCGTCGACGATGCGATCGTCGTCGTGGAGAATGTCGAAAGAAACCTCGAATTGGGCATGTCGCCGTCAGCGGCGGCGCACCGCACAATGGACGAAGTCGGCGGCGCGCTTATTTCAATTGCGCTCACCTTATGCGCCGTCTTCGTGCCGTCTGCCTTTCTATCGGGAATAACCGGTCTTTTCTTCCGCCAATTCGCCGTGACGATTGCCGCCTCGACGGTGATCTCCTGCTTTGTCTCCCTCACCCTCAGCCCGGCGCTTTGCGCGATTCTGCTTAAAGCACATGGCGCCGACGCTCCGCGCGGCACGATCGGGAACGTCATTTCCAGCGCCTTCGGCGTGTTTAATCGTGGGTTTGAGTCGCTTTCGGCATCTTACGGGCGCCTCACGGGCCGCCTTGTCCGCACTCTGGGGGTGGTTCTGATTGTGTATGTCGGCCTGATTGGCATCTCCGCCTTCGAGTTCGCGCGAACGCCGACAGGGTTCATTCCAGAGCAGGACCAAGGCTATCTGATCACAATCATACAACTTCCGCCGGGCGCATCCCTATCTCGAACTGAGGCCGTGGTCCGGCAGGCTAACGACATAATCCTGTCGACGAAGGGCGTTGAGCACGACGCTCCGTTTGTGGGGCTGGACGCCACGACATCGACGGACGCACCGAATACTGCAACGATTTTTTCGGGGCTGCCTTCTCTCTACAATCACGAGCTGAAGGGCGTCACCGCCGAAACCGTGCTGGCGGACCTCCGCAGGCGCCTTTCGGTCATCAAAGACGCGTATGTGCTGACAATACCGCCCCCTCCGGTTCAGGGTCTCGGGAACTCGGGCGGCTTCAAGCTCATGTTGGAGGACAGGGCCGGCCTTGGCCCTCAAGCCCTGGTGGGCGCGGCGAAAGCGCTCGTCGCGGCGGCCAACAAGGACCCTGATTTTGCCGGCGTCTTCACGTTGTTTAACGCCGCATCGCCGTCCACGTTCGCCGATATCGATCGGGAAAAGGCTGAGAAACTCAACCTGACTCCGACCGATATCTTCTCCACGCTTCAGGTTTATCTCGGCTCCCAATACGTCAACGACTTCAATTATCTCGGCCGCACTTACGAGGTCATTGCGCAGGCCGATGGACGATATCGGCGCACGCCGGAAGATCTGGCCAATCTCAAGGCTCGCAATTCTCTCGGGCAGATGGTGCCGATCGGCAGCGTTGCGCAGCTGAAACACACGACGATCCCTTACCGGGTTCCGCGTTACGATCTATATCCCGCAGCCGAGGTCCAAGGCGTCGGCGCTCCGGGTGTCGCATCCGGAACGGCCTTGCTGCGCATGGAAGAATTGGCGCACCAGATTCTTCCAAACGGCATCGACTTCGAGTGGACCGAGCTCGCGTTTCAGCAGGAAGAACGGGGGACGCCAACCTTGTTGGTGTTTGCCGCCGCCGCACTGTTCGTTTTTTTGGTTCTGGTTGCGCAATACGAAAGCTGGAAGTTGCCTCTCACCGTCGTCCTCATCGTGCCGATGTGTCTCCTCGCGTCGGTCACGGGACTTCTCGGGCGCGGACTGCCGATCGATATTCTGGCGCAGATCGGGTTTGTGGTTTTGGTCGGCCTAGCCGCCAAAAATGCGATCCTGATCGTCGAGTTCGCCCGCCAAAAAGAACATGAGGGCGCGAGCGCGGGCAGCGCCGCCGTGCACGCGGCGCGCACGCGTTTGCGTCCTATCCTGATGACGTCGTTCGCGTTCATACTCGGTGTCGCGCCGCTCGCTGTGGCCACCGGAGCCGGCGCGGAGATGCGCCGCTCGCTCGGAACCGCGGTGCTCTTCGGCATGTTGGGCGTGACCGGCTTTGGCCTGCTGTTCACGCCAGCGTTTTACACTTTCATTCGCAACCTCGGCCGCGGCCGGTCGACGATCGCGAGGGCCGGCGTCATCGAAGGCGGGCATCCGGAGACATCATGATCGCGGCCAGATCCGACAGTTCAACGTCCGCGTTGCGCCAATAATCGGACGTTCCTCACCCGGACTCATCGCCTTGAGATTATGTTCGACGGCGAATTTAGCCATCGCCGCGTCCGCCTCCGCCTGCCTGGATATGGACGCAGCAATTCTCGCGCAGTATGGATAGAGGGCGTGGCCTGCCGTGGCGCACCCATTTTGTCGCGTCGCGCCAAGGCAGGCGATGAAGACCTTCATTCAATGACGCTCCGCCGAGCCGGTTAGCCTTTTGATTTGCCGCCGCTTCGCAAAGTGTCGATACCGAGAGATCTGGTCATGACGGACAGAAAACCGGTCGCAGACGTTACCCGGGATTGGCAAGCAACGCAGGGCCAGAAATCTGCCGCGACGCGCCTCCGCCTTTTCGCTGCGCTCTGCTGGATCGTCGCCATTGGCGGCGAGATCGCCGCGATCTACCTGTTCTACCAGCACAAGTTCGATCATGGGAACATGCCGCTGCTGATCGGCTTGCTGGTCGGGATTGCGATCTTCGCCATCGCCGGCAACTTGCTGTGGAAGGCGGCCAACACGCACGATCCGGCCCGCGCCTCCGACACCGCCAAATTCTTCTTTCAAAATCAGCTTGGCGCGATCATCACCCTGATTGCCTTCCTCCCGCTGCTTTTCCTGATCCTGACCGACAAGAACATGGATCCGCAGACCAAGAAGGTCGCCGGTGGCGTCGGCGTCGTGCTGGCCGTGATCGCGGCTCTGACCGGCGTCAGCTATCACCCCCCGTCGGTCGAGCAATACACCCAGGATATGAACGCCTGCGCAACCCAGATCAAGACAGGGCAGCCGACCACAGCCTGTTCGCCTGACGTTGCCGTGCAGGCGAAGGAGATCGCCACGGACTCCGCCACGGTGGCCGGGGCGACGAAGGACGCGGCACACCCCGCCGGTCAGGACGTCGTCTACTGGATCGCGCCGGAAAACGGCGCCAAGAAGTCCACGACGCCGCATGTGTTCCACCTCTGCGCGGCGGTGAGCCCGCTGAAAGGCAAGACCGTGCACAGCGGCTCCGTGACCGAGGCCTATGCACAGAACGCCATCCGCATCACGAAGCAGATCGCGATGGAGCAGAAGCAGTGCGGGTTCACGGCTTCGCAATAAACCGGTCCGCGTTCGATCGCGCCCAGCTCTTGGCTTTTTCGAGAGAACGGTGCGCAATGGCGGGTCCGACATGGACGCGCCAAAGCAGTTGTAAGACCGTCTAGATCGCGTACTCGCGAACTGCTTCGCTCAAATTCGGCAACCGCGGAACATCAGGCAGCGCTCCGCATAGCCCGGCGAAATAACCGTTTTCCGCAAAACCAGACGCGGAGAACGCGGCCGCGGGTGAAACTTCGACACTTGAAGAAGACTATGGCTTAGCGTGCGTGTCGAAGCTAAGCTCGGAAATTCCAGGGTTTCACAGAAAAAATCCGGGCAAGCCGGCGCTTCAGAAAGACGTAATCGGACCTGGAACGGAGCCGAGCGTGGGAGGGAAGCATGGAGCTGGAACGCGCTGTCGGACTTAAGGCGGATGGGTCGGTCTGGCTCGGGGAGAGATCCGCCGCGATCGGGTCAATCCTGCTCAAGCTCGCGGCCTTGGGCATCCGGATCCCAGAGAATACTGGCGACGGTGAACTGCTCCATCTCGCGGCCGACCTTTTTGCGCGCTATCGCGAACAGACCCGCTTGCTCTCCCAGCATCTCTGCCCCGCCGACGCGCGTGTTCAGCGATACATCGATAAACTGCTCGCCTTGGCAGGCGGCGGCACGCCGGCGCGCCTGCCCGCGGAGACCTTCATTCTCGACCAATACGGGCTGGCTCGTGAGCTATCGCTGCCGATCGACGCGGATGCCTGGCACAACGAGCTCGTGTCGAGCTATCGGCTCGACAACGGAGTCCTGCACAACCCGGTTAACGACCGGCGCACCACGCAGGGCGTCTTTCACGTGGCAGAAGGCGGGCTTCCGATTCCGGCGGATAAGACCCGGGTGCCGCTCGCGACTTATGTCCGCCTGCTCGAAGAGGCGCTCCGGCCGCCGCCCGAACTTCTACGCCTGCCGTTCACCGCGAACTGGCCCGAACCCGTCGAGACCATGGTCTCGCTGCTGCTGCGGCCGCTCGTCTGCCCCGCGGTGCCGGAGATTTCGCCCGAAAAGCGCCTCGAGATCCGGTACTTCGTTCCGGGCGGCCTGGTCTCGAACCTCGACTTCGTGGAAAGCATCTTCGGCAATGCCGGAGATCCCTATCTCCCGGCAAACGATGCAGCGCTCGATGTGGAGGGTTGGACCGGCCATAGCGGCTGCGTAATTCTGGCGCCGCATCTCACGCGACTGAAGAAGAAGGATGTCGGTCTCCCGCACGCGAACGATGCCACCGCGGCTCAACGTGCTGCGGGAATGTGTTGGACCGATGAGGGCGAACTCTACAACGAGGGCCGTCCGTTCAAGATCACATCGCGCGACATGGACGGCGTGATGGTGACCATCCTCGCCGACAATTACTTCGGCTATTGCAAGAAGGAAGTGAAGACCCAGATCGGCTACAGCGCCAACCTGTTCGGCGGGGCTGAAGAGGAGCATGCCGGCGGTGCGCTGGCCTTCGCCACCTTCAGCCTGGGCGACCGGTTCGTTCCCGATCTCATGCGGATGGAAAGCACCAAGCAGCACCGGTTCAAGGAGGCGCTCGCACTTTTGGGTGAGCGTGCGCGGCTTCATCCGTCAGGCTATGCCACCGACGGGATCTATCCCGAAATCCACTACATGCCGGAGGACATGGAGATAGACATCCACCGGCAGGACATCACCTGGACACGGCATGGCGAAACCCAGCACCTGAAGCTGCTGCCCGGCCAGATCTATATCCATCCGAGTGGCTACAAGGTCCGAATGGCCAAGTATGGAGGGGCGCCGAGCTGGCGGCTGATTGGCACGGTCCCAGAGGGCACGTTTTGCCACAAGCCTTGCACGGTCTCCGGCGGCGGCAAGTCGGAGATCAGCAAAAGCCTGGTGGATGCCGTGCTGCCGGGCTCGTTCTATGTCCGCAACTTCGAGGAGGACATGGCGCTCGTCGAGGAGATCTTCGAGCCGGAACTACGATGACGCACGGCTGGCGGAGCCAGGCGACGGCGGCGGTGCTTCGCGGCCGATCCTGTCCCCGAAGCGCTCCCTCGGCTCGGTGATCAAGCTCCTCACGCCAAACCCCGCGGAGTTCACGCCCAAGTACAATGCGTGGCTTGAAAGCATTCCAAACCATGTCCGAGCGCTGGTCTTCGTGATCAAGCGCTTTTACTGCCCCGAGTGGGGCAAGGATTGGCGCCAGCATTTCAGCGTGGACATCACCAACGGCGCGCCCGGGCACGAACTCAAATACGACGGGACGGCGGCTCGTCGCCAATTATCTCCGGATCGGCCGCCAGGAGAATGGCGCCTGGCGCACCTACAAGCTCAGGCAAGACTTCGTCGCGGCCGACAAGGTCCAGATGGAGGACGACATCACGGCCTCGGTGGTGGTCTCCGCGCAGAGCCTGGCGGGATTGCCAAGTGAATACGCCGGGCACCCAAGCCTCAAGTTGGCGCAGAACTGCGAATTCCGACTCTTCCAGCGGCCCGACGACGCCATTCATCCGGGCCTCGACCGGCAGACCGAGGAAGACATGGCAGGCCCCGGGCTCTTCTGCTCCAACTTTCAGGCGCTCACGCGCGCGGACGCTCAGAGGATCGTCGAAGACGTTGCGGTGCAAGACAGCTTCACCCGCCCGATGCGCGAACACGTGGCGCGGAACGCCGCCCGCGCAAACGGCGGCTATTCGATTTGCTCGGCCGAGCCGCGGCTCGTTGGTGGCAAGCCCACCAAGAACCCGCGCTACCTGCAGCTGCGGCCCGACTTGGCGCGACCGCGCGACCGTTACATCGCCGAGATGGGCGCGCGCCTGTATCGCCGCCTCCCGCTCGACGCGGCGGTGCTGTTTCCGGTGATCAGCGTGCTGTCGGGCCGGCGCAACAACCGGCCGGAGGAAGGCATCCGCGCGCTCTGCGTCTACGGGCCTATCCATTACCAGGAATTGCCCGAGCTGTTCATGGATTACGTGTGCTCGGTGACAGGCGCGTCGCCCAGCACCACCGGCGCCGGTTCCGAGGGCGCGCTCACCAAGGGACCGTTCAACGCCATCCAGACGACGGCGGACCTCAACAATGCGCTCGTCTCGATGCTGCTCACTGGCTATGGGGGTTTCAGTTCAGCCGCCGGCTTTATCGGCCCGCACCTTCGCGTGGACCACGACATCAGCCTGCTGATTCCGGAGATCTGGTGCAGGCTGTTCCCGCACGAGCGGGACCCCAAGCGACTGATCGAGGCGGGGCATCTCGAGAGGCTCGAAGACTATGATTTCGACGGGAGGCAGGTGCTGGCCAGCCGGCTGGGCTACCGCATCACGTCGAAGTTCGTGCATACCTACTTCGGGCGCGTCTTCGACAATCCGACCGTCGTATTCACCGACGAAATCCTCAAGCCCGAGCTCCAGGATCCCGCGATATTCGCCGACGGCGTCAACAATATCGTGGAGGCGCAGCAGCGTGTCGCTGAAGGATACTTCGCGGACGGGACGATCGATGACGCATGCCCGCCGCTCAAGGCCCTGCTCCACATCATGGCGCGGGGAAGCTACGAGGGGAAGACCGCGAGCGATCCCGAGATACGGGCGCTCTTCACCCGCGAGGCGCTGCTCGCGAGTGACTGGTATCGCGAGCGCCTCGCGACGAAGCAGCAGCGGGACGTGGCGCTCTGGGCGCGCCATACACGGAGTCTGCGGGAGTTCCTGACACGCGCCGGCCACCGCGACGAGGCCAACCGGCTCGGAATCGCCAGCCTGTTGGAGCATGCCCGCGCCGAACTCGAGCGGGTGAGCGCACCGGAATATCTGGCGACGCTCGTCGGCACGATCGGCGCCGACCCGATTCATCGTCCAGCGCACGGGCGCCCTACGCCGGAAGCGAGATTTGGAGCGGAGCCACACGGGATGCTGCACGCGGCGGACAGCGCCGCGGAGTCAGTCTAGCACCTCATGTGAGATCGGACCTTATCGCGGGTCATGTCTGCTTTGAGCACAAAGCGCACGAAGCACAACGGCCGCCCAGTACCTCCCGCAGAGCGATAGACCTGACCGGTCGCGTAGCTCGCGTCATCAGCTTTGGCCATTCTGGTCCCAATAAGGTGAGTAGGTTCGCATTCGCCGGGGATACGGCGCGACTTAAGGCGTCGGATGGGCCGGCATTCCACGCGTGGAAATGAACCGACTGGCATAGTCGAGAGGCCCAGCTACGGCCGCGGATTGCGGAGCACGGCGCAGGCGCCCCCGGCGGCTTCCAGCTGAGCGCAAAATCGCTCGGCCTCTTGGCGCGAATCCTTCATGAGACGCACCGCAAAACTCGCCATCCGCACGCCGGGCAGATGGGTGCGAAGAATATAAGGCTTGGCCTCACCAATCACCGATGGATAGTCACGCCGAATGCGCTCGAAGTTCGCGAGCAAAAGACCCAGACGCCAATTGCCGGCCAATTGAATGCCCCAAGGCTCCCACGGCGGATTTTCGAGCGGCGATTTAAATTGCGCAGACGTTGGCCAAGGTTTCATTTTCAGATTTGCAGCCAAATCGGTGCAAGACTCGCGGTCGGACAAAGTCGGAATCGGTTTCGTCGTCCATTCCGTAATGGCATGACCCGTGACCGCCAAAACATAGCCGGCCGTTTCCGAAGGTAATTCGCCTTGCCCACTCAGCCAATGCGCTAAACGGCCAGGCCCCGCGTTGTAAGCGGCGGCGGCGAGCCCCAGGTTGCCGAAACTCTGTAGCAGTTCGTTAAGATAGCTCGCGGATTCGCGCAGCGCTTCGACCGGTTCGAACGGATTCAGCAATCCACGTGAAGACGCCGTCCGCGGCATAAATTGGGCGACGCCTTGCGCGCCCGCCGGGCTAATCGCATCGGGATCAAAACGACTTTCTTGCCAGATCAGACGGGTAAAAAACCCAACTGGCAAACCGTTCCTTCGAGCCTCCGCTTGTATAACGGCGCAGAAGCCAGTCGCAGCATGGGCGCCCCCCGCGGGCACGAACGTCAGAGCCAAAAGAACCAGGCGGGCGATGGCGATCAGATTGCCCCTCCAACGATCTCCTTTGACAAGAAGCTGAAAGGCCATTGCTGATATTCGCCAGTATGCCGAGGCGTATGAAACACCCATAGCACGACGGCTGCGTCAAACCGGCTTTGAATTTCCCTGCCGGCTTAGCAGTAAGGCAGTTGGGAAACAGAACTGCCTGGCTGGGGCGGGAGGATTCGAACCTCCGGATGGCGGAATCAAAATCCGCTGCCTTACCACTTGGCGACGCCCCAAAACCTGCGGCGCGCTTTCCGCCCGGATGGAATCATCCGGCCAATAAAAATCGCGCCGATTCATAGTGTTAGAGCGGTAATCCCGCTCCGGGAGACTGGCCCTGGCGTTGATGCGCCGCAGGGCCGACGGCGGCGCGACCATAAAGCCAGCTTTTGCACGTCGCAACCTCTTCCGCCGGGGCCGGGAGTTGATAAATAGCCGGAAAGAGTTCTCCATCGAACCGCCATGCCGGCTTCCGCCCTCCCCAATCAGCGACCTGTCGATCTCGGTCCGCTCGACATTGCGCTCACGCCCGGCAGCGACGGCGTGCTCTATGCCCGCTCGCCGATTACGCTCGGCGGCTACTCGGACAGAGTCACACTCTGGCTCGACCGCTGGGCGGTCCTGCGGCCGGATCAGACCTTCCTCGCCGAGCGTGACGCCAGCGGCGGTTGGACGCGGATCACTTATGCGCAGGCTCGCGAGAAGGCGCGCCGGCTCGCCAGCGCACTGCTGACGCGCGGCCTCAGCGCCGAGCGGCCGATGGTCATCCTCTCCGGCAACAGCATCGCCCATGCGCTGCTCGGCCTCGCGGCGCTCTATGCCGGCGTCCCCTATGCGCCGATCTCGCCCGCCTATGGGCTCGCGGCACCGGATTTTGCGCGACTGAAAAGCATCTTCGCCTTGCTGACGCCCGGTCTGGTTTTCGCCGAAGATGGCGCGGCCTATGCGCAGGCGCTTTACGGAGTGCAAGAGACGGCGCGCCTTGTCGCAAGCGCACCGCCGCCCGGCGCGGAGCTTTTGTCCGACCTTCTGGAAACGCCGGAGACTGCGACGCTCGGTCATGCGGAAAGCGATGTCGGGCCGCGGACGATCGCCAAATTCATGTTCACCTCTGGCTCGACCGCCGCGCCGAAGGCCGTCGTCACCACGCAGGAAATGCTCTGCGCCAATCAGGCGATGATCGCCCATGCGCTGCGCTTTCTCGCGGCGGAGCCGCCGGTGCTCCTCGATTGGCTGCCCTGGAGCCACAGCTTTGGCGGCAACCAGAATTTCAATCTCGTCCTGGCGCACGGCGGCACGCTCTATATCGACGCCGGTCGGCCGACGCCCGACGGCATCGCGGCAACGCTCGCCAACCTGCGCGAGATTTCACCGACGCTGCATTTCAACGTCCCCGGCGGGATCGACATGCTGCTGCCGCATCTCGCCCGCGACGAGAAGCTCGCGACAAATTTCTTTCGTCATTTGCAGCTTACGTTCCTCGCCGGCGCGCCGATCGGCCGCGCCACCTATGAAGCATGGAACAAAGCCGCGGTCGCGGCGTGCGGCGAGACAATCCTGGCGATGAGCGGCTATGGCGCGACCGAATCCGGCCCGGCGACGACCTTCTGGACGCCGTCGATCCGCGCCGAGGGCGGTGTCGGTCTGCCGCTGCCCGGCGCCGAATTGAAGCTCGTGCCGCGCGGCGAAAAGCTGGACGTGCGTGTCAGAGGACCGAATGTGACGCCCGGCTATTGGCGCGACGAGGCAGCAACGCGCGCGGCTTTCGATGAAGAAGGTTTCTTTCGCCTCGGTGACGCCTTGCGGCTCGCCGACCCGGCACAGCCACGCCAAGGCTTTTGTTTCGACGGCCGCTTGAGCGAAGATTTCAAACTGGCGAGCGGCACGTGGGTCAGCACCGGCCCGCTGCGGGAAGCCTGCCGTGCTGCCTTCGCACCCTTTGCGCAGGAGATCGTCATTGCGGGTGCCGGCCAGCCCTTCGCCGCCGCCCTCGTCTTTCCGAATTTCGCGGCTTGTAAAAGCCTTGGCCTCGATCCCGCATCGACGCCCGCCGAAATCGTCGCCCACCCCAAGGTCCGCGCCACGTTTCAGGTTCTGCTCGACGCTTTCGCCGGCGCGACCGGCAGATCGTCGCGGCGGATCACGCGCCTGATCCTCGCTGAGCGAGCCGGCTTCGGCGGCAGCGGGAGAATTGACCGACAAGCAGGCGTTGAACGCGCAAGCGATCCTCGCCAATCGCGCCGGTTTGCTCCCCGGTCTTTTTTCCGCCACGCCACCGGCGCAGGTCATCATCGCCGCGGCGCCAGCGCCGGCGCCCGCCGAATATCGGCAAGACGTTGTAATCGCAAAATGAATTGCTGTTTGCCACCCATTCACCTTGCCCGCCGAAAGAGATCGCGCGGCCGCCGCGCAATTGCTAAAGAGAAGCGCAAATTCGAGAGATGCCCGTGAGCGCCGATCAAAATTCCGCCGCCGCCAAGCGCGCCGCGTCAGCGGCTCTTGTCGCGCATCTCGAGGCCTCGGGCTATCCGCTCTATGAGCCGCCGATCCTGCAAAAGGCGGCGCTGTTCTTCAATTCGGGCGAGGATATCCGCAGCCGCCTCTATCTGACGAGCGACCTGTCCGGCGCCGAATATTGCCTGCGGCCGGAATATACGATCCCGGTCAGCGAGCATTATCTCGCCTCGGATGTCGCCGGGCGCGCCGCCACCTATTCCTATTGCGGGCCGGTGTTCCGCTACCGCACGGATGGCCCGAGCGAATTCCTGCAAGCGGGAATCGAGAATTTTGGCCATCCGGACCGGGAAGCCGCCGATGCCGAGATTCTCGGCGTCGCGCTCGATGCCGTTGCCGCGCTTGGCCAAGGCAATCTCGATGTGCGCTTCGGCGACAACGGCCTGATCCGCGACCTCGTCGCCGCGCTCGACCTTTCGCCGCAATGGCAGCGGCGCATCCTGCGCGGCCATGCGCAGGACAAATCGCTCGACGCCATTCTCGCCCAGCCGGCCAACGGCAAGGGCCACGACCACACCGGCGTGCTCGCTGCGCTTCAGGGCGCGGATAAGCAAGGCGCGCGCGCGCTCGTCGAAGACCTGCTTTCGATTGCCGGCATTTCCACCGTCGGCGGCCGCTCGGCGGCAGAGATCGCCGAGCGGTTCCTCGAACAGGCTGCGCTCAAATCCGGCCAGGATTTCCCTGCCGAGACGCGCGCCATCCTGAATGAATTTCTCGCCATCGAGACGGACCCGGACCAGGCCTCGGCCCGGCTGCGCCAGATTGCGGCGATGACGGGCGTCGATCTCAATGCCGCGCTCGATCGCTTCGACGCGCGGCTTGGTTTCATGGCCGCGCGCGGTCTCGACGTCGCCGATTTCACCTTCTCGACGCGGTTTGCGCGCGATCTCGAATATTACACCGGCTTCGTCTTCGAGGCCTTCGAACGCGGCCGCCCGCGCAATGAGCCGATCGTCGGCGGCGGCCGCTTTGATGGCCTCCTCAAATCGCTCGGCGGCGAAGGGGACATTGGCGCTGTCGGCGCGGCGATCTGGATCGAGAGACTGAAATTGCCTGAACGCGGTCAGACGGATTGGTGGCGATGAGCGAACTCGAAAAGACGCAGCTCATTCTCGCCGTGCCGTCGAAAGGCCGGCTGCAGGAGAATGCCGCCGCTTTCTTCGCCCGCGCCGGGCTTCAATTCGTGCAAGGCCGGGGCGCGCGCGATTATCGCGCCAGGATCGCCGGGCTCGACAACGTCGAGGTCGCCTTCGTCTCGACTTCGGAGATCGTGACGCATCTTGCGGCCGGCACCGCGCATCTCGGTATCACCGGCGAGGATCTGGTGCGCGAAAGCATCCCGGACGCCGATTCGAAATGCGAGTTGCTGGCGCCGCTCGGCTTTGGCTATGCCAATGTCGTCGTCGCCGTGCCGCAGGCCTGGATCGACGTTAGGACGATGGCCGATCTCGAAGATGTCGCGCTTGCCTTCCGCGCCAGGCGCGGCGAGCGGATGCGGGTCGCGACCAAATATGTGAACCTGACGCGACGCTTCTTCGCCGAAAGCCATGTCACCGATTATCGCATTGTCGAAAGCCTCGGCGCGACCGAGGGCGCGCCCGCCGCGGGCACGGCGGAGCTGATCGTCGACATCACGACGACGGGCGGCACGCTCGTCGGCCAATGCGCTGAAAATTCTCGACGACGGCGTCATCCTGCGCTCGGAGGCCAATTTCGTCGCCTCGCTCACGGCGCCGTGGACAGACGAGACACGCGAGGCCGCCCGCATCATTCTCTCGCGGATCGCGGCGGAAGAAATCGCGCGCACGACGCGCGAGGTTTCAGCGCGCATCGTCCAGGCGGATGTCGAGCTTTTCGCCCATGCCGAGGTTCTCTTTTCGGCGCGGCCGCGCCGCCATCTCGCCGACGGATGGCTGACGCTGACCTGCCCCAAAGATAAAGTTCCGGCACTTGCCGATTGGCTTCTGGCGCAGGGCGCGGCGGAAGTCAGCGTCACGCAGCTCGACTATGTGTTCGACGAGAAGAACAAGCTTTACGAAAAGCTCGCGGCGCGGCTTTCCTAGAACGGCGGACCTTACTCCGCCGCCTTCCCCACGTTGTCCTTCGGCGTGAACACGCCGGCCCCGCCCGACGGCTGCATTTCGAGCCGGCGTTCGTGATATTGCTCGATGGTCGACCGATGCCCGATCGAGACGATCGTGGTCTTGGGAAGTCTTTCGCGCAGAGCCTGATAGATGCCGGCTTCCATCGGCTCGTCCATCGCCGTCGTCGCCTCATCGAGAAATAGCCAGTCCGGCTTCTCCAGCAAAGCGCGCGCGATCGACAACCGCTGCTGCTCGCCGCCGGACAATTGCTGCTGCCAGACGCCCTCGACATCGAGCTTGTCCGCCAGATAGCCAAGCTGGACCGCGTCGAGCGTGCTGCGCAATGTCGCCTCGTCATAGAGTTCCGGCGCGCCGGGATAGGCGAGCGCGGCACGCAAGCTGCCGATCGGGATATAAGGCTTTTGCGGCAGCAGCATCAGCTTCGCCGATGCGGGAAGATCGATCTTGCCCTGACCATAGGGCCAGATGCCGGCGATGGCGCGGAACAAGGTCGATTTGCCGGAGCCCGAGGGGCCGACGAAGAGCGCCGGGATCTCCGAAACGAGATCGAGATTGGCATCCTCGACGATCGTGCGGCCGTCCGGCAGGCGCAACGTCACTTCCGCGAGACTGACATTCGCGGCGCCCGGCGAGACAGGCGCGGGCTGCGGGCGCAGCTCAAAGGCATCGGCCTTTTCGATCGACTGATCGAAGGATGTCAGACGATCGAGGACGGATTTGTAATCGGCGAGATAGACATAATAGGTGACGACGAAGGTCAGCGCACTGTTGACGTTGCTGAAGGCGCTCGCCGTCTGCGTCATGATGCCGAGCGTGATCTTGCCGGCGAAATAGAAGGGCGCGGAGACAATATAGGGGATGAACGGACTGATTTGCGAATAGGAGGCGGTAAAGGCCGTCAGCCGTTTGCGGCAGGCGATGATCTCGAAATAATTCGCCACGATCGCGCCGAACCGCGCCCGCAGTGTGCGTTTTTCGGTCTCCTCGCCCGAGAGCAGCGCGACCTGTTCCGTATATTCGCGCAGACGCGCGAGCGAAAAGCGGAAGTCGGCCTCATAGCGCTGGCGTTTGAACGAGAGCAGCGCGAGCGGGTTGCCGATCCAGTGCGTCAGCCACGTGCCGACCGCGGCATAGATGAGCGCCGTCCAGAAGAGGAAGCCCGGCACGGCGATATGCGTCCCCGGCAAAGTGAAATTAGCCGAGAGAATCCAGAGCAGGATGGCGAAAGACACCAGCGAGCTCAGGTTCGAGATGAGCAGGATCGAGAAGGAATAGATGCCGTAGCCAACATCGCCGCCATCGATAAAGCGGCTGATATCCTCGGAGATGCGCTGGTCCGGATTATCGGCGGGCGAACCGGAGAGCGACATGCGGTAATGGCGGTGATTGTCGAGCCAGCGGTCGAGATAATAGCCCGTGAGCCAGCGCCGCCAGCGAATGACCATCGTCGAGGTGACGACATATTCGACGACGGCGGCGAAAATATAGAGGAAGGCCCACACCATGAAGACGGTGAAGAGCTGATACCAGAAGGCTTTGGCGTCCTTGTTCTGGATCGCGTTGAACCAGTCGCGCGAGAAGAACGAAAGACGGATGTTGATGCCGACCTCGGCCTGATTGATGAGGACGAGGAAGACCACCATCGCGGCGCCGATCTTGCGCTCGGCGGCCCGATAGGACGGGAACGGCCAGATCCTGGCATTGGCGACGTCGCGCGAATCGAAATACCGGTCGGCGATCCGCATCATCGCGCGGACCAGCGGCACGAAAGAGATCGCATAGACGCCAATCGCGAAGAACGCGACGCTGAGCGGCAAGCTCTCGGGAATCTCGTAATCGGCCCATTCGCGGGGCCATTGATGAAGCTGCGCGGCGAGGCAAAGCACGCCGAAGACGACGACTTCGATCGCGAAAATCGCGACGAAAATCCGCAGATAGCTCGAAATATGCCGCGACCGGAATGTTGTATAGGCGCAGATGAGCGAAGTCGCAGCGAGCAGCCCGGTGGTCGTATCGCCGATCCTGACGGCGACGAATGCGGCGGCGGCGGCGAAAAGCGCGACGAGAATTGCAAGACTTTTCATGGAGACCGTTCAACTAGAGCAAAGGACGTCGGTATTGAATCGGCATGGCGTCCTTATGGCTTTTAATCACATCGGATCGCCTCGAAAACGGCCGCGCGCACTTCGGCCCGATGCCCGCTGCAGCGTCTTGGGCGATCAAACACGCTTTAGCGCACAGGCGCAAATCGCAGCCTAGTTACAGCTTTGTAATCTTCGCGGTTTTATGGGGATGCGCGCGGGCGCAGGATTTCGGCGTGCTGCCCGCTAGTCCTGCAATTCCTGCGCAGATTCGGCGCTTTCGCCGTTGATGATTGCGACAAGAACGGGCGATGGCCGAAAGGTGAGAACCCGGCGAGGCTTGATCGGGACTTCAATGCCGGTCCGCGGATTGCGGCCGATCCGCTCGCGCTTGGCGCGAACCGAGAAGAGGCCGAAGGAGCGCAGCTTGACGGTCTCGCCGCGAACGAGCGCAGCGGAAATTTCCTCCAAAGTCATTTCAAAAATATCGCGTGCCTGGGCGCGGGAAAGACCCTTGCATGACTCATAAACGGCATTCAGCAGATCAGCCCGGGTGGCTGTTTTCTTGCTCTCCGTCGGCGTCTCCTGCCCCACTTCTCTTCCTCCTAATCCAGCTCTCGCAAGCGCGGGGTCGACCATTCGGTTCCGAATATCGAACGAACCGCGCCGCGCGATGCAGTTTTAGTCAGTGATCCGCGCACGACAAACAGATATTCTTGTCCCATGCACTTGGCCGCACAAGTGGAGTAAACAAAAAGCCCCGGAATCCCGGGGCTTTTAAGTGTCGTTTCGCACAAATGCGAATAATGCGAATTAGAAGTCCATGCCGCCCATGCCGCCCATGCCACCCGGGCCGCCAACGGGAGCTGCTTCCTTCCGCGGCTGCTCGGTCACGATCGCTTCGGTCGTGATGAGGAGGCCGGCAACGGAGGCGGCATCCTGCAGTGCGGTACGCACAACCTTGGTCGGGTCGATAATCCCGAGCTTGACCAGATCGCCATATTCGCCGGTCTGGGCATTATAGCCGTGGGCGTAATTGGTGCTTTCGAGCAACTTTCCGACGACCACAGCGCCGTCCGCGCCGGAATTGTCGACGATCTGGCGCGCCGGCGTCTGGATCGCCTTGCGGACGATGTCCACGCCTGCCTTCTGATCGGCATTGATAGTCTTGATGCCGTCCAGCACCTTCACCGCGCGCAGCAGCGGAACGCCGCCGCCCGGCAGAATGCCTTCTTCGACCGCGGCGCGGGTCGCGTTGAGCGCATCGTCGACGCGATCCTTCTTCTCCTTGACCTCGACCTCGGTCGCGCCGCCGACGCGGATCACCGCGACGCCGCCCGCGAGCTTGGCAAGCCGTTCCTGCAGCTTTTCACGGTCGTAGTCAGACGTGGTGTCGGCGATCTGCGACTTGATCTGGGCAATGCGCGCCTCGATGTCGGTCTTGGCGCCGGCGCCGTCGATGATCGTCGTGGCTTCCTTGTCGATGCGCACCCGCTTGGCGCGGCCGAGCAATTGCAGCGTAACGTTCTCGAGCTTAATGCCGAGATCCTCGGAGATAAGCTGGCCGCCGGTGAGGATCGCGATATCCTCCAGCATGGCCTTGCGACGGTCACCGAAGCCCGGCGCCTTGACGGCCGCCACCTTGAGGCCGCCGCGCAGCTTGTTGACGACGAGCGTCGCGAGCGCTTCGCCCTCGACGTCCTCGGCGATGATGAGCAGCGGCTTGCCGGTCTGCACCACGGCTTCGAGCACCGGCAGCAGCGCCTGCAGCGAGGACAGCTTCTTCTCGTTGATCAGGATATAGGGATCCTCGAGTTCGGCGATCAGCTTCTCGGCATTGGTGATGAAATAGGGCGAGAGATAGCCGCGGTCGAACTGCATGCCCTCGACGACGTCGAGTTCCGTTTCGAGGCTCTTGGCCTCTTCGACCGTAATGACGCCTTCATTGCCGACCTTTTGCACGGCGGTGGCGATGATCTGACCGATCGACGTGTCGCCATTGGCCGAGATCGTGCCGACCTGGGCGATCTCATCGTTCGAGGTGACCTTCTTGGAATTGGTCTTGAGGTCGGCCACGACAGCCTCGACGGCCAGGTCGATGCCACGCTTGAGATCGAGCGGATTGAGACCCGCCGCGACGGCCTTGGTGCCCTCGCGAACGATCGAGGAGGCGAGGATCGTCGCCGTCGTCGTGCCGTCGCCGGCGATATCATTCTGCTTCGAGGCGACTTCGCGGACGAGCTGGGCACCGAGATTCTCGAACCTGTCGGAAAGCTCGATTTCCTTGGCGACGGTCACGCCGTCCTTGGTGATGCGCGGGGCGCCGAAACTCTTCTCGATCACCACATTGCGGCCCTTCGGACCCAAGGTGACCTTCACCGCATTGTTGAGGATATCAACGCCGCGCAACAGACGGTCGCGGGCATCGGAGGAAAAACGTACGTCTTTGGCTGCCATTTTGGAAAACTCCTGAATTGGGGGGCGCTAGAGCCGGGACATTCAGCCGACGATGCCGAGAATGTCGCTCTCCTTCATGATGAGGAGATCCTGGCCATCGATCTTGACTTCGGTTCCGGACCACTTGCCGAAGAGAATGCGGTCGCCGGCCTTAACATCGAGCGGGACGAGCTTGCCGGCCTCGTCGCGGGCGCCGGGGCCTACGGCGACGATCTCACCTTCCTGCGGCTTTTCCTTCGCCGTGTCGGGGATAATAATGCCGCCCTTCGTCTTTTCCTCGCCTTCGAGGCGCTTGACGACGACGCGGTCATGCAGGGGTCGGAAAGTCATGCGTTGCTTCCTTGAACGTTTCGCGAACAACGCCGCAGCCGATCGGCCCCCGGCGCTGCACGGATTAAAAAGTGACTGGCCGTTAGCACTCACGGTCGGCGAGTGCTAACGTCGCCTTGGACATAGGCGGGGCGCCGGGGGCTGTCAAGGAGAGCGCGGCCTTGCATTCGCAAATCAGGCCCGCGAAACCGCGTCCGATCAAGCAATTCGGTTAATGGCGGCGGCGGGAGCCGGGCGGCGTCTAGAGGTTGATCGCGACGAAGCGCACTTCGCCCTGCGGCGTCGAGACAAGCAGCAGCGCGAGCTTCTTGCCGGCGCCCTTCAGCGCGCGCATTTTACGCGCCACATCGGCTGGCATCCGGACCGGATCCTGATTGACTTCCAGGATCACCTCGCCGGGCAGGATGTTCTTCTGCGCCGCCGGGGAATTCACATCCACCCCGGTGACCACGACCCCCGCGGTGACCGAATCCTTGATCGCATATTTCAGCCGCGAGGTCTCATCAAGGGCGGAGAGCGCCATGCCGAGGGCCTTCTCGCCCGCGGGCGCCGCCAGTTTCCGGCTCTCCCCGGGATCGCCGGCCGCGAGCGTCGCCTGCTGCTCGCCATCCTCCAGCCGGCCAAGCTTGACCATCTTGGTCAACTCCTGGCCCTTGCGGACGACGACGATGGCGACATCCTTGCCGACCGGTGTCGAGGCCACAAGCTTGGGCAGATCATGCGACTCGCCGACATCGACACCGTCAAACTTGACGATAACGTCGCCCGTCTCGATCCCCGCTTCGGCCGCCGGACCGCCGTCGTCCGTGCCCGCGACGAGCGCGCCGCGCACCTTGCCGAGGTCGAGGCTCTGGGCGATCAAATCGTCGATCGACTGAATGCGCACGCCCAGCCAGCCGCGCCGCGTCTCGCCATATTTGCGCAATTGATCGATGACCGGCACGACCGTGTCCGAAGGCGTCGCAAAGCCAATGCCGATGGAACCGCCGGACGGTGAGAGGATGGCGGTATTGATGCCGATGACCTCGCCATCCATGTTGAATAGCGGGCCGCCCGAATTGCCCTTGTTGATAGCCGCGTCGGTCTGGATGAAATTGTCATAGGGGCCGGAATCGATATCGCGGTGGCGCGCCGAAACGATGCCCGCCGTTACGCTGCCACCAAGGCCGAAGGGATTGCCGACGGCAATCACCCAGTCACCCACGCGCATCTTGTCGCTGTCGCCGAACTTGACCGCCTTCAGCGGATGATCCGCCTTCACCTTGAGCACGGCCACGTCGACCTTGGCATCCTTGCCGATGACCTGCGCCTTCAGCTTCGTGCCGTCCGTAAAAATCACCGTCACTTCGTTCGAATCGGCGATGACGTGATTGTTGGTGATGATGATACCGGACGGATCGATGACGAAACCCGAGCCGAGCGAATTCGAGCTGCGCATAGGGCGCCCGGCGTCGCCGTCGCCTTGCTGATGGCGGCGTAGAAATTCATCGAAGAGATTGTCGAACGGCGTTCCGGGATCGACATTCGAACCGCCTGCGGAATCCTTGTCCTCATAGGTCTGGGTCGCGGAAATGTTGACCACCGCGTCGCTGACCGAGGCGGCGAGATCGGCGAAAGAATCCGGCCGTTCGCCCGCTGAGGCCGGGAGTGCACTGGCGAAACCCCAAAGCAGAAGACCGCTCGCGGCAGCCGCCAACAGAACATGCCGCGCGCGAGGGAAAGCAGCCGCAACTTGCCGGAACAAAATCATCCACATCTCCTGCTCGCGCGAAAGCTAGCCCATTGCGTGGACGAGTTCACGCAGATTTTGCAGCGCCTCTGGAGCCCCGCTCGCCCGTAACTCAATGCGCGACGGAGGACGGCGCCGCGCTCGCCGCGCCCGTAGGCTCGAAGAAGCGGAAGAAGGCTGATTTCGGGCTCAGCACATAGCGCGTGTTCGACGGCTTCAACCCCGCGACATAGGCCTGCATCGAGCGGTAGAAGGCGAAAAATTCCGGATCCTTGCCGAAGGCCGCTGCGAAAATGCGCGCGCGCTCGGCATCGCCGGCGCCGCGGATCTGATCGGCATCACGTTGCGCATCCGCTTTCAGGACCACAGCGTCGCGGTCCGCCTTGGCGGTGATCTCCTGCGCCTGCTCGGTGCCCTGCGCGCGGAAAAGCGCCGCCTGGCGCGCCCATTCGCTTTGCATGCGGCTAAACACTTTTTCGGAAATCTGCTGCGGCAGGTCGGTCCGCCGGATGCGCACATCGACGGCGGCAACGCCGAGCTTGGCCGCCTGCTGATTGACCTGCTCGCGAATGGCGCCCATCAGGGCTTCGCGTTCGCCGCTGACAATTTGCGTGAGGCTAGCGTCGCCGAGAACCCGGCGCACCGCTGAATTGAGAATATAGCCAAGCTGCTCATCGGCGCGATCTGTATCGCCGACTGTCTGATAGAATTTCAGCGGATCGGCGATGCGGTATCTCAAGAACGAATCGACTTCGACCCGGGTGTTGTCGGCCGCGAGAACTTCCTGCGTCGGCGTCTCGACGTCGAGAATGCGCTTGTCGAGCAGGACGACATTCTCGATGAAGGGAATCTTGAAATGCAGCCCCGGCTCGGTGACGAGGCCGCGCCCGGCGACAGGATCGCCGAAGCGCAGGACCAGCGCCTGCTCGGTCTGGCCGACGGTGAAGATCGACGCAGCCGCGAGGACAACGGCCGCGATGGCAACGAGGACGATGAAAAAGCCGGTCGCGCTCTTCATTTCGATCCTCCGTTGGCATCGGAATTCGGCGCAAGCTGCGGCAGCGGAAGATAGGGCACGACGCCCGGGGCGCCACCACCCTGATCGACAAGCACCTTGTCACTGTCGCCGAGAATCTTCTCCATCGTCTCGAGATAGATGCGCTCGCGCGTCACGGCCGGCGCGTTCTTGTATTGTGTCTCGATCTGGGAGAAGCGCGAGGCCTGTCCGGTGGCCTCGTCGATCGTCTGCAAGCGATAGCCTTCCGCCTGCTGGCGGATCGCCGCCGCCTGGCCGCGCGCCACCGGCACGACGCGATTGGCATAGGCGTCGGCCTCGTTGCGCGTCCGGTCGCGATCCTGCTGCGCCGCGGTCACGTCGCGGAAGGCGGCGATGACCTCCTGCGGCGGATCGACTGACTGCAGTTGCACCTGCAAGACAAGGACGCCGGCTTTGTAATTGTCGAGGATCGTCTGCATCTGTTCCTGCACTTCCGGCTCAATCACCTTGCGTTCGGCAGTCAGGATATTCTGGATCAGGCTGCGGCCGATGACAGCGCGCATGGCGCTTTCGGCCACTGCTTTCACCGTGTCGTCGGGATCGGCGACATTGAAGGCGTAATTCTCGGGATGCGCCGGGTCGATCTGCCAGATCACCACGAATTTTACGTCGGCGATGTTCTGGTCGGCGGTCAGCATCAGGCTCTCTTCCGGCAGATCGAAGGTCGCCTGCTCGCCGGTGCGGTCATCCTGACGGGTGATGAAGCCGATGTTGATCGTGTTGCGGTCCGTTACCGCGAGCTTTTGGACCGAGCCGATCGGATAGGGCAGATTGTAATTGAGGCCGGAACTCGTCTTGCCCGTGTAGCGGCCGAAGATCATGTTGAGGCCGACCTCGTTGGGCCCGACCGTGTAAAAGCCCGACAGCAGCCACAGCAGCACACCGAGAAGGCCGAGCGCCACGAGCGCCTGACCGCCGATGCCGCCGCCCGGAAGCCAGCCGCGCAACCGTGTTTGCGCCCGGCGCAGCCATTCCTCCAGATCCGCCTGGCTAGGCCGCGGCGGCTGGCCCCACGGCCCCGGATTGTTCGGCTTCCACGAGCCGCCGTCCTTGCCGTCATTGCTCCAGGGCATGGAAATCCTTCCTCGACGCTCTCTTACCCGGCGTGGATATAATCGACGAACGCATAGCCTGCATCGGCGCCTTCGCCTTGGGGGTGATCTTCGCGGAAAATCTCCCGCCAATGTGACCAGTCGATGGCCGGAAAATAAGCATCGCCGGGCGGCGCAAGATGCACGTATGTCACATGAAGCCGGGTGATCCGGTCGATCAGCGCCGCATAGATTTCGCCGCCGCCGGCTATGATGATCTCCGGCGCGCCAAGCGCCGTGGCGCGCGATTCGCCGAGCGCCAGAGCCTTATCCACATCCCCCGCCGTGAAAACACCGGCCGGAGCTACGAAGCTTTTATCACGTGTCACGACGATCGTCTCGCGTCCCGGCAGTGCCCGGCCCAGCGAGGCGAAGGTCTTGCGGCCCATGATCAACGGCTTGCCGAGCGTCAGGGCGCGAAAGCGCTTCAGATCCGCCGAAATGTGCCACGGCAAGGCATTGCCCTGACCGATCACGCCATTGTCGGCGATGGCGACGATACCGACCAAAGGCAGACTCATGCGCGCTCAACTTCAGCGGAGAATTTGGCGAGCGCCGCGCCTTCCATCCGGCAGATGGTCCATTCGGACTTAAGCTGCGCGCCCGCGCTCTGATAAAAGCGGATGGCATTCTCGTTCCAGTTCAACACCGACCATTCGAGCCGGCCGAGCTTTTCCGCGACACAGCGGCGTGCGATCCCGTGCAACAGGGCCCCGCCGAGGCCCTTGCCGCGAAACTCCGGACGCACGTAGAGGTCTTCGACCCAGATGCCGTGGCGGCCGGCGAAGCTGGAGAATGTATAGAACCACAAAATGAACCCGGCCGCCGCGCCATCACATTCGGCGATCTCCGCGAAGACGCGGGGATGCGCGCAAAACAGGGCTGCGTGCAGCCCCGCCGCGTCCGCCTGAACCTCATGCGACAAATGCTCGAAGGCGGCGAGTTCGCTGACGAAAGCGAAGATCAGCCCCGCGTCGGCTGGCGTCGCGGGGCGAATGGCGATTTTTGCGTCTGACGCTGGCATGGCGCCGTTTTGCGCATAACCGTCCGCTTAAAGCAACTATTGGCTGCGCCGGCCGAAGGAGACGGCATAGGCGCCATCGCGCACATCGACGAGCGGATCATCCGATTCCTCAATTCCGGATATGAGCGCGCCGGGCAGGAACAGGAGCTTCTTCTGTTCTTCGAGGCTATTCGCATCAATCTTGTCGATGGTCAGGACGCCGAGATCGACGACCTTGCGATCCGCCGGCCAGGGCACCGTCGGGTCCTTGGTCACATCGCCGGGCGCGGCGAGCTGCGCCTCCAGATGGAAGACCACGGGATGTTTGGCGACCCGGACGGCAATCTCGTCGAAGAGATAGTTCGGCGGCTTTTTGGCGGCTTCCTCGTTGCTGATATGCACCAGTTTTTCCGGCGCGGCGATATAGCGGAAGGCCTGCTTCTTGCCGCTCTTGTCGACGAAGACGAAGGCATCGACGCCGTTATATTGCTCGTCGGCCAGGCTGTCCGTCTGCTGGAGCGCGGCAGTGGCCGCCACGGCTCGCGGATGCGCCTTCAAAAAGAGATCGAGCTTCGTCGGTTTCGGTGCATCGGGCGGGCTTGCGGCAATGGCGAGCAGAAGGTCGCGGAACTCCTCGCCCGTCGCGACGGGGAAGAACTTCAACGAGTTGATGACCATGTCCGTCTCGCTGCCATCCTTAAGATGGAACTTGATCGCTAGCCCATGCGGCACCGCCTGCGGCGACCCGTCCGGAACATTGGGCAGACCGCCGCTATCGGAGAAACGGATCGTCACCGGAATCGTCTCGCCGGAGAAGATCGCCGCCTTGCTCAATTCCGCCGCCGCGGGGGTCGCCTTGAACGTGCCCTGTCCGACGATGCCCTTCGCATGATTGGCGCGGAAACCCGGATGCACGCCCCAGACTTTATTCAAGGCGTTGACGACGTCTTCCGGCAAAGACTGCGCGTCAGCGGGCGCGAGAAGGCTGAAAGACGAGAGAAGACCGGCGGCGAGGAGAAGACTGCGGAACATGGGGGACGCTCTTGCTCATTGATACTGAATGCATGTGTCAAATGTCATGCAACAATGGCAAGGCTAATCGACGAATGTGAAATCTCCTAGAAGGAATATTTCCTTCAAAATAGACCGACACCGCCAGCATTACACTGTGGGACACTGCGCTAGCTGAACGCAACACCGGATGATAGAGGCCGCGATCAGGCACAGCCTTGAGCAGCAGGATAGTAGATCGCGCACGGCACATAGGCCTCGGGGATTTGAATGCCGGACGGGACGTCGCCGCCCTTGGCGAGCTGCTCCGGGAAAAGATGGGTATGCGGCCCCGCGGGCGAGACGCCTACCGACGGCGGAATCCGGTTATAGATTTCGATCCGGCCAATCGTGTTTCGCGCAACGCGGGTCGGCGATTCCCGCACGATCTCGGCGCCGTTCAGCGCCAGAAGCTCGGACCAGCGCAAACCCTGTGCGGCGTCGAGGCTCGAGATCAAAGCTTGAGACGATGTGCGCAGCCCGAATCCGGCGGCGGCGCTGCTCAGCCCAAAGTCATAGAGCTTTGCCTCGCGGTCTTCCTGCGCGATCGCATCATGATCCGGCCCGAGCGATGTCAGACCATGACCCTGAAACGATGTGGCACGCCCGCGCGGAACTGCAAGAACGATGATTTCGCGTTGAGCCCCATCCGCCGGACGCAATGCGAGAGCACGGACATAATCGGGCAGGCAAAAGGAAATTGCGCCGCCGCTCGTGCGCGCGATTACGGACGTTTCATCAACCGTCACCGCTATATCGTCGTTCGCATCTGTGAAAAATTCGGCGACGGCGCCATTGACGCCGCAGACCCACGCGCCGGCACCCGAAGCGAGTGTCCCGACGATGAAAGAACGAAGCTCATCGTTGCTCCAGCCCAGACGATGGAGGTTGAGGCCAAGCTGCTTGCGGCGCGGCGCAAGCATAGCCCAAATGTCATGGAGCTTTTCTTCCGGCAGATCGCGCCAGGCGGCGATTTCCTCCGCTGCTCGTGCACAACCGGCGCAAAGGCCTGAATGGCTGTCCATGCGGCAAAGCCCGATACAGGGGCTGGGGACCATAAGCGCGCTCTCCTGGTCACGACGCGGGCGATCGCGAATCTGCCACGCACGGTTTCAGAAATTCCCATGCACCGATTTTAATCGACTGTGGTGCGGAGGAAACTTCTCCTCGGGGAATGAAAGGCAAAATCATCTTTGCCGCAAGGTCGCTCATTTCTCGCTCCGACGGTTTCATCGATCTCGGCCTTGACAGAAGCCACGCCAAAGTTTCATCGTCACGTCGATGGCTCCCCTTTTGGGGATTAAAAGGGAACGCGGTGCGATCGATTCGATCAATGCCGTGGCTGCCCCCGCAACTGTGAGCGGCGAGCTGAGCGTCATATAGCCACTGGGAAACCGGGAAGGCGGCGTAAGGCGAAGACCCGCAAGCCAGGAGACCTGCCATCGACCGTGGTCACGCGCGGACACATTGGGCGGGGTGTCTCAATGGGGCTTGAAGCGCCTCTGCCTGCAGAAGCGTATGGGAGCTTTGGTTCGCGGTGACGTGTCACGTCGCTGCGAGGCCTTATGCTTCTCTTCAAATCCCACACGGCGCTGCGGCGCCGCGCTCTTATATTCTCGTCAAGCTTTGCTCTCCTGCTACCGTCCGGCGTCCACGCGCAAGTCGCAGCAAATCAGGATGCCAGCGCCGGCGGCCAGCTTCCGCAAGTTCTGGTGACTGCGCCAACGACCGTCCCGACGCCGCAGAACGATGTCGCGAGCAGCGTCACCGTCATCACCAGCCAGGAGATGCAAGACCGGCAGCAGCGCACCGTCCCGGATGCCCTTGAGACGGTGCCCGGTCTCAATGTCGTCCAGACCGGCGGCCCTGGCGGCCAAACCTCAGTCTTTATCCGCGGCACGAATTCGAATCATGTGAAAGTGCTGATCGACGGCATCGACGTTAGCGATCCGAGCAATCCCAACGATACGTTCGATTTCGGCCAATTGCTGACGAGCGACATCGAGCGAATCGAAATTCTCCGCGGCCCGCAGAGCGGCCTCTACGGCTCCGACGCTATCGGCGGCGTCATCAATATCATCACCAAAAAAGGTCACGGACCGTTCAAGGCAACCGGCCTCGTCGAAGGCGGTTCTTTCGGCACGCTGAACCAATCGGCGAATGCGAGCGGTTCGCAGTCGATCTTCAACTATACGTTCAATATCGCGCATCTTCGTTCGACGGATACTCCGGTGACGCCGCTGGACCAGCTTTTGCCGGGGGAAAAACGCAACAACAATTCCTACGACAACCTGACTCTTTCGACCAAGCTCGGCGCCGACGTCAACGAGCATCTGTCGTTGCACTATGTCGGCCGCTACACGACATCGTCCTACTTCTTCACCGGCGACAGCTTCGACGATACGACCTTCCTGTATTATCCCTCGCCGACGCAATCCCAGCAGATCGATCACGATTTTTACACGCGCGGCGAAGCCGTCACGTCCTTCTTCGATGACCGATGGAAGAACTATCTCGGCATCAATTATACCGACGCCTGGAGCCTCAATACGGTGCCGGATTCGGATACTGAAAATAACTTAGGAAAGCGCGTCGAATTCAACGATCGCAGCGTCATCGAAGCGCTTCCCGGCGAAACCGTTGTGCTCGGCGTGGATCACTACACGGATACGCTTTGGCGATTATGCACTTGACAAACACGGCTCTCGGGACTCGATAAGTCCAATGCCGAATCCGCTAATGCGGAATCGACTGGCGCGCCCGCAGATGGATTAGAGACAAATTTGTCGGACTCAGAAAATCTTGAGGCTATTCTGGCGTGGGCCGGTGGCTCGCCATTGTTGATACCGTTGATTTCAGGAACTGGCGTTCCGCCCGCCGCCTTCAGAGCCTCAATAATCATATTGATCGTATGAACAATGTGAGTCTCTTCAATGGACTTGATCCGAATGTCGGCGCTTAGCGTGCCATACAGAATGATCGACAGTCCTTGAAAGAGAGCTAAAAACTTTTCTCTGGTAGTCACAGGCATAGCATTGACGCTCGGAGCCGCTCGATTCGCAAATAGGTCCAAGATAAGCGGATGATCGAACGTGAGCGCATCTATCCTATGAGCGAACTTATTTCGAATATCTCGAATGAGATGCGCGGCTATCCTCGCTTCATTGCTGATTGTTCCTAGCGCAAACGTCAATTCGATTTTCGAAGACAGAGAAGAGAGAGGAGCGCCGGTCTTCCAGAATAAGGCGTCCTCGCGATCCGCCCCTATTTTTATAAGACGAGCGAGAATTAGCATCTGCAAAATTTCATCTAAGACCGCAGCTGCAATGACAGCGACGCCGCGATCACTTTGGGTTTTCAATTCATTCAGGAAAGCAGTAATTTGCTCTGAGGAATGAAGCTTTTCGGGCATAGGTGTCTCCCGTGAACGACGAAAAGACTAATCCGAAGGAAATCGCGCGCCAGCGTGATGAGATAATCCGGCGCATGGCCAATACGCCGCCACAGCCTAAAATAAAGCGAGAGCCTAACGCGACTCCAAAAAAGCGCGGACGATCTAGTGTCGAGGATAAAGCCAAGAAAGAGCGGAAATGACTATTGCAATAATCGCGATGGGAATGGCGATTACAGCCGCGATAGCGGCTGTATGCGCTCTATTGCTGGCTTCACGCGCTATTCGCAGTTGCTCCGCTTGGGAAGCCTCATTGCGAAGTCGGGATTCTTCGTCTTTTAATTTGAGCCAAAGGTAGGCTTGATTTCTTAAAGGACCAACCCAATCGGGCGCCATCGCACGCACAAAATCGACGCCATTCGCCTCGAATTGTGAGACGAGAGTAGGATCTGGCTCAAGCGCCATTACGCTTCCTCCATTTCAAGAAGCGGCGCGCCGCAGCCCTGAATTTACGCGACTTTACGAGGCTGTCGATATGTTAACCGCTTACCTTCGACGCCTTTAACCGCAATGCCCGCGCGCTCTGTATCTTCGACGCCAAGCGCAGAGCGGTTTGAATATCTGAAATCAAATTCGCGAAGATAGCGGTGCAGATGCTTCTCGCTGCAATGCTGATAGACGCCCTTCATGCCGCGCTTGAAGATTGAATAATAGCCTTCGACTACGTTGGTAGAAATCACCTTTTCGCCTTCGCGGCGCACGTATTCTTCGCGAGCGTGGTTCACCACGTCATGACTGGCAAAGCCTTTTCCGATCTCGGGATAAGACGCGCCCTGATCGGTCATCATCGCGCTTTCGCGGGCGATATTCGCATCAACGATCGGCTTCATATCGGCAATCGAAACGCTGTCGATATGAAAGCTACGGGCCGATCCGCCGCGCTCAACAAGGGTAAGCACCACGTTCTTGTGCGAAGAGCCGCCCTTGGGCTTCGGAACGTCTTTGAGACGCCCGATGTAGGTTTCGTCTACTTCGACGGTTTTGCCTTTGCCGCCTAAGGGTCCGGGTGGATTGCGATCCGTCATCGCTTCGCGAATTCTGTGCGCCATAAACCACGCGGTACGATAAGAGCCGAAGCCGAGCGAACGGAAAAGCTGATGAGCCGAAATGCCTTTCTTGCTGGCGCACATCAAATGCGTTGCAAGAAGCCATTTGTGCATCGGGATATGAGAGCGCTCATAAACTGTGCCGACCGTAGCCGTGAACTGTTTCACACATTCGCGGCAACGATAAAGGCCGTGGCGCGCGGTTTTGCCAATGATCGGATCAGCGGAATTGATGACGCCACAATGCGGGCAAACCGGACCATCGGGCCAACGGATCGCCTCGAAATGCTTCCAGGCTGCGGCTTCGTCGTTGAAGATCGGATCGGTCAAATCGATAGACATTTCAGTTCCCTCTCTCGGAACCCAATGTCTCAAATCAGCGTCTGTTTGTCAAGTGCATAATCGCCTACGCTTTGGCAGAACAATCCATATACCAACGCGAGCCAGACCGATACCGGCGGCTACGCCGAACTGCAGTCGAACCTTTACAATCGCTTCTTTCTCGCCTCGAATATCCGGTACGATGATTATGATACGTTCGGCGGCCACGTGACCTATCGTATCGCGCCAGCCTTCATCGTGCCGCAGACCGGGACCAAGCTCAAAGCGACCTATGGCACCGGCTTCAAGGCGCCGACTCTTTCGGAGCTTTATGTCAGCTATCCGGCCTATTTCTTTTACGGCAATCCGAACCTGTTGCCGGAAGAATCGACCGGCTACGACGCCGGCTTCGAGCAACCGCTGTTCAATGATCGGTTCCGCTTCGGCGCAACCTATTTCCACAACAACATCACCAATCTGATCGACGCGACCTTCACGACTTACATCAATGTCGGCCACGCCGAGACTCAGGGCGTCGAGAGCTTCGCCGAATGGGCCCTAGGTGATCGGCTGGATTTGCGCGCCGATTACACCTATACGCGAGCGGTCGACGAAGCGACGGGCCTCGAGCTGCAACGCCGCCCCTATGACAAGGGGAGCATCACGGCGCTCTGGACACCGATCGACCCTCTCACGCTTTCGGGGACTTTGGTCGCGGTCAGCAAATGGGTTGACGATTATGATCGCAACAATGCCAATACCGCGCCCGGCGATTTCGCGCCCGGCTATGTCATCGTCAACGTCGCGGCCAACTACAAGATCAATGATCACGTCACCCTCTTCGCGCGTGTCAACAATCTGCTTAACGAGCACTACGAAGACCCGCTCGGCTTTTTGCAGCCCGGAATTGGCGTCTTTGGCGGGATGAGGTTGAGCGCGTTTTGAACGCGCGGCGGTATGTGATCTTTGCAGCGTGCTGCATGCCATTGAAGCCGTTTCCACCTTCGATGGCTCAAAGAGGAAAAGCCGCCGAAGGTACGCAGGGGCTTCATAAATTCCTGCGTGCCGAATTTTAATCGACTGTAGCACCGAGGCCGCTCGGAGAACCAAGGTCGCTCATTTCGCGTCAGGAGAATTTCACCCCTTTCGGCCTTGACAGAAGCCACGCCGAAGTTTCATCGTCACGTCGATGGCTCCCCTTTGGGGATTAAAAGGGAACGCGGTGCGATCGATTCGATCAATGCCGTGGCTGCCCCCGCAACTGTGAGCGGCGAGCTGAGCGCCATATAGCCACTGGGAAACCCGGGAAGGCGGCGAAGGCGATTAACCCGCAAGCCAGGAGACCTGCCATCGCCGGACGTCAGAGTGGAAGCGTCGAGCGGGGTGTCTCGGCGGGGATCAGGCGAGCTTGTCGTCTTTTCCGACTTTCGCAATGACATGTGGACGTCAAGCGAAAGTATTCTCGGATGTTGACCTCTATCAAACGCCTTTTCGACGAGAGCGCGCCGGATCTTAAGGCGCGCCTCATTTCGATCTATACGCTCCTTGCCATTCTGAACATCGGCGCGTGGATATGGGCTCTGATCGGATTTTGGGACAGGCCGGTGCTGCTCGGCATCGCGCTTGTCGTCTACGGGCTTGGCCTGCGCCATGCGGTCGATGCCGATCACATCGCTGCCATCGACAATGTTACGCGCAAGCTGATGCAGATGAACCAACGGCCGGTCGCTGTCGGTTTTTTCTTTGCCATGGGGCATTCCCTGATCGTCATCGTCGTCGCCGCTCTGGTTTCGGTCGCGGTGAGCCAGCTTGGCAAATTTCAGAGCTTTCAGGATATCGGCGGCACGATCAGCACCAGCGTCTCGGCGCTGTTTCTGCTCGCCATCGCCGCGATGAATATCATTATCTTTGCCTCGATCTATCAGAGCTATCGCCGCGTGCGGGCGGGTGGCGCTTACGTCGAGGAGGATCTTGATGTGCTTCTCAACAATCGCGGCTTTCTGGCGCGGATTTTCCGTCCGGTGTTCAAGCTCGTGACGCAAAGCTGGCACATGTTTCCCGTCGGCTTCCTCTTCGGTTTGGGTTTCGACACGGCCACGGAAGTCGCGATGTTTGGCGTCTCCGCCGCGCAAGCCGCCAAGGGCGTCCCCTTCGCCGCGATCCTGGTCTTCCCAATGTTGTTCGCCGCCGGCATGTCGCTTGTCGACACGACCGATGGCGTCATGATGCTCGGCGCCTACGACTGGGCTTTCGTCAAGCCGATCCGCAAGCTCTATTACAACATGACGATTACGTTGGTTTCGGTTGTTGTCGCGCTGCTGATCGGCGGCATTGAGGCGCTCGGACTTATCGCCGACCAATTCGGTCTTAAGGGGCGGTTCTGGGATCTTATTGGAAAGCTCAACGACAATTTCAACAATCTCGGCTTTGCGATCATCGGTGTCTTCATCGCCGCTTGGATCATTTCCTACCTGATCTACAAAGCGAAGAAGCTCGACGATCTGGAACTTGAACCCAAGCAGGCCCGGTAAGCGGCTCCACGGACGCGGCGCGGAATGCTCCAGAACTCTAAAGCATTCCGCGCCTTCCTATTTTTCGATCTTGCGGATCAGATAGCTGTCCATGATCCAGCCGTTGCGCTGACGGTTCTCGGCACGCACCGTTGCAATTTCGTCTGCCACTTCGGAGAGGCGGCCGGAAACCAGAACTTCGCTGTCCGTGCCGAGATAGGCGCCCCAATAGATCTGAAAATCGCCAGTTAGCTTTTTAAAGGCCTGCTCGCCGTCGAGCATGACGACCACGCTGTCGGCGTCATCGGGGTAGCCGGCGGCGAGCTTGCGGCCGGTGGTGACGAGAATCAACTCGCCGATGCGATTCAACGGCAAGCGGTGCCGGGCCGCCAATGCCTGAATGGCGCTGATGCCCGGGATAACCTCATATTCGAATGCGAAGTCCTCCTTCGCGTGAAGACTTTCGATGATCCGCAGCGTGCTGTCATAGATCGACGGATCGCCCCAGACAAGGAAACCGGCGCATTCGTCTTCGCCAAGCTCCTCGCGCAGCAGCCGCGCGTAGTTCGCTGCGATGCTCGCGTGCCATTCGGCGACATTGGCTTTGTAGTCGGAGAAATTCTCCGCGCGTTGCGGAACCGCCGTTTCGACGAAGCGATAGGCCCTGTCCTTGATAAATCGCGCGCAGATTCCGGTGCGCAATTCCCGGAGCGCGGCCTTCTCGGCCCCTTTGCCGGGAATAATGAAAACATCAACCTTGTTCAACGCGTCGATCGCCTGGATCGTCATGTAATCCGGGTTGCCGGCGCCAATACCGATGATGAGAATTTTACGCATCGACCGAGATTAGCCGATCCAGGGCGGCGTTCAAACGGCAACTTCGGCCTTTATGACAGCGTGCGGATTATAGCCCTCGACCTCAAAATCCTCGATGCGATAATCGTCGATGCTGTCAGGCTTTCGCAGAAGCTGCAATTTGGGCCATTGCCGAGGCGCGCGTTGCAATTGGGTGCGCGCCTGCTCTACGTGGTTGAGATAGAGATGAACGTCGCCGCCGACCCATATGAATTCGCCCGGCGTGAGACCCGCCTGCTGCGCGATCATAAAGAGCAGTGCCGTGCCGCCGATCCAGTTGAAGGGAACGCCCAGCAGCAAATCCCCCGAGCGCTGGAACAGCAGACAGCTCAGCCGGCCATCCTGCGTACAATGAAATTGATAAACCATATGGCACGGGGGCAGAGACATCGCGCCGATCTCGCCAACATTCCAGGCATGAAACAGCATCCGCCGGCTCGACGGATTGGTCTTGAGCGTTTCAATCAGCGCCGCGATTTGATCGTGCTCTTTTCCGTCCGGCCCCAACCAGCGCCGCCATTGTTTGCCGTAGACGGGCCCGAGGTCGCCCCAGCGAGACGCGAATGCGTCATCCTCGATAATTCTTCGCTCGAACTCACTCTGCGAAATCGGATCGCCCGATTGCTTGCGATAGCGCGAGAGCGGCCAATCGGTCCAGATGGAGACATTATCCTTGAGAAGCGGCCGGATGTTCGTTTCTCCGGTGAGGAACCAGAGCATTTCCTTCACGGCGGTCTTCCAGTAGACGCGCTTGGTGGTAAGGATCGGGACCGTCCCATCGGCGACGTTGAAGCGCGTCATCGCGCCGAAGATCGACAAAGTCCCAACGCCGGTCCGATCGATCCGCTTGTCGCCGTGTTCCAGCACATTCGAGAGCAGATCGAGATATTGATATTCGGGATGTCGGAGATAGGGCATGGCTAGCTCCCGGAAAGGCCGGCGCTGAAAAAGGCGATGAGATTATTGACGGCGTGAAACACCATCGAGGTTCGTGTGCTGCCGGTGCGCTCGCGCAACGCGGCGAGAACGAGACCGAGCGGAAAGACCGCCAGCGCATACAAATGCGTCAATTCATAATGCGCGAGCCCGAACAAAAGCGCCGAGATCACGATCGCCGGCCACATTCCGAGGCGAAATCTCAAGCTCGTGTAGATCCAACCGCGGAAATAGGTTTCCTCGACCAGCGGCGCACCGACGACGGCGAGCACGAGCAGCAGCCCGGCGCTCACATGATCGCGGGGGATCAGCAACCAGCTATTCGATTTCGGATAGAAATAGCCAAGCGCTGCGCTGGAGGCGAAGCCATAGATAAGCCCAAAGGCGGCGATGCCCCACAGCACCTTGTCGCGCCGCGGCCACGTGGGCGCCCGCCAGGCGACGAGGCCGCGCCAATCGGCGCCGCCGCGCCAGCGTGCAATAAGGAGCAGCGCCGCGAGTGCCGCGGCATAGACGAAGAGACTGAGCCCAAGCCGGGCGGCATTGAATTCGTCGCCGGTTTGCAGCGCCGTAAGCAGGCCAGCCAGCCCGGCGCGAGCGCCCTCCCAGCCATGCAGCGCCGCTGCGGCAAGAAAGGCGGCTCCGCCCGTCCCCGCCATCAGGATTGCGGTCAGGACGATTGCCGCGACAAGGCTGAGGCAGAGGCCGATCAGCCCATAAGGCGCGTGTGGCTGGCCTGTCCTCGTCCCCGCGTCCATTTTGATGTCCATCGGCGCCAGCGTCTTAGGTTGTAAAGCCCCTTCGGGCATCGCATTCCCGGCGCGCATGCGAAAGTCGCGATGGCGCCGCATCCCCAATTTGTGAGGCCGTCCACACGACCCCACAACCAGGACTTTCTAATTTACCTGCCTTTGCCTATATTTGGGCCGCTGCCTCGCGCAGCTATGGCGATAAACGGCATCGCAATAAGCTCTTCGGACCCGGGGGCGGTACCCGGCGCCTCCACCAAAGTCCACCGTAAGCGGCGGATTTTGGCGGGGGCGAAATAGGTTCGACGGGGAGTGTAAAGGGTGTTCTTTTGCTCGGCATGGTTCCACCGTCATCGGGCCGAACCTATAGTTGCCAACGACAACTATGCTCCGGTGGCTGTTGCCGCGTAATGCGGTAATGGTACCGATTAAAAGCCCTTGGGGTTAGCCCCTCAAGGCGGGGTTCGGAGGCACCTGGCAACAGAAGCCTCCACTTTCCCGGGGCAGGGACATTGGAATGGCGACTGATCTCATCCGTTACGATCTCCTGGTGCAGGACGCCCTGCGCTCCGTTCTGCGCAAGGTGCTGATCGAGACAGCGCGCGACGGCCTGCCGGGCAACCACCATTTTGTCATCGCCTTCCGCACCGACGCGCCGGGCGTGCGGCTCTCGCCCAAGCTGCGCAAGGAATTCCCGAACGAAATGACCATCGTGCTCCAGCATCAGTTCTGGAACCTCACGGTCACCGAACAAGGCTTTGAAGTCGGGCTTTCGTTTCACGGCACGCCGGAGATTCTGTCGGTCCCCTTCGATGCCGTCACCGGATTTTTCGACCCTTCGGTGGAATTCGGCCTGAAATTCGAGAGCGTGTCCGACGCGCAAGAGCCTGAGCCCGCGGCGACGCCGCCCGCGACGGCGGCGCAGCCCCGCGCCGTGCCGCCGGAGAAAACCAAGCCGCGCGGCAGCGGCAGCGAGCCTGCCGAAATCAGCCCGAAGCCCGCGCCGGCCGCAAAAGCCGCCTTGGGCAAGGCCGCGGCAAAACCGGACGTGGAAGAGGTCAAGCCGGAGGAGCCGACGAAAGTCGTCTCCATCGACGCTTTCCGCAAGAAATGAGCGAGATCGTCAATCTGCGCCAGGCGCGCAAGGCCAAGGCCCGCGCCGCGGCGGCGGACAAGGCAGCGGAGAATCGCCTGCGCTTCGGCGCCAGTAAGGCTGAACGCACGGTCGAGGCCGGCAATCGCGAAATCGCGCGCCGCCATCTTGACGGCCATCGCCGCACGCCGGAGTTCAGGCGATGCCTGAACCGGGCGCCAGCGCCATTACCAAACATTCGCTCACGATCGCCGGCCACCGAACCAGTATTTCGCTCGAAAGCGCCTTCTGGGACGCCTTGCGCGATATTGCCCGCGCGCGCGATCTCTCGCTGGCGGCATTGATCGGCGAGATCGACGCGGGGCGCGGTACGGCGAATCTGTCGTCCGCCATCCGCGTCTATGTGCTGACGCAGTTTCGCGCTTCGGCTCAATAACGCCCGGCGGCACTTGGATCGGCCGGTGCCGGCTGCGATTGCGGAGGCGGTGGGGCGACCTGCTGCGGCACGGGGCTGATCGGCAGAGGCTTTTGCGCCGGCTCTTCGGTTTTGTTCGGCTCCCCGGTTTTCTCTTGCACCTTTGCCTGCGCCTTCTGCTGCTCGACCGTCAGCAACTGGCGCAAGCGATCGAGGCTCCCCTGTCGCTCCCGCGCCCGCGCCGCCGCGCGTTCGACATCCGCACTCGCCTGCAGACGGTCCGCCTCATGCCGCCGGAGGGACTGCAGCCTGTTCAACGCGACCGCATGTTCATGCACGTCAAATTCCTGCGCCTCGATCCGCGCCGTCTCGCGGGCGATGGCTCGCGCGGCGAGCGCATTGACAAAGCTCGTCGCATCGAGATTGCGTACCGGGGCTTTCAAGCGGACCCGTCCACTCGACGCCGACCTGCGGCGGCGCGCCGCTCCAGTTCCGCGGCAGCGCCGTTAGCGTCAAAACGCTGCTTTGATCGAGCCGCAGCGTTCTAAGATCGAGCGTGGCCTGCGTATCCTGCGTCACGCCGCTGCTGCCGGCCGCTGGCGTCGATCCCTTTCCGGTGAGCCGCAACGCGCCGGCCGCGAGGCCCGCGTCGAAATTCGCTGTGGCGACCTCGAGCGCATGCTGGTCGAGCGCATCGGAGAGCGCGCGATCGATCTCCGTCTCATCGAGACTGAGCCGATCCTCCTCGACATCGCTGAAGACGCGGGCGAGCGCGCTGGGATCGCTGCGCAAAAGCAATAGCTCGGTCACGGTGAACGAGCCGGAGCCGGCAAGGCCGGCGACGAGCGCGTCAGCGCTCTGGCCCGTTCCCGCAAGATCGAATTTGCCGGACACGAGCCCCTTCGCTGTCGGCAGATCGAGCGCATAATGATCGAGGCTCACGTGCCCTTCGGCCGCGACGGTAGCACTGCTTCGCCGCAGCGTGAGATCGCCGAGGATACGGCCGCCGCCGAGCTTGGCGGAGAAATGATTGACGCCGAGCTGGCCTTCTGCAAGCGCGAGATCGAAATCCGCATCGCGCGCAACACCCGCGCCCGCAAGATCGAACGCGCCGGCATGGATAGCAACGAGCGCCGGCAGCAGTTTGATCGGCGTGGCGAAAGGCGCGGAGGACCAGACTTGTGCGGCTTTCAGCGGACGCGGCGGCCCAAGCGCCAATTGCAACACACTGCCAAGCGACAACGTATCCGTCTGCAATGTACCGGTGACGCCGCGATCGCCGCCATAGCTGAGCGAGCCCGTGATCTTGTTTCCGGCGCAGGATCCACTGATTGCCCGTAACGCAAGACCATCGCCATCGGCCTGAACGGCGGCGCTCACATTGAGCGGCAGAATGATCGCAAGAGCGGGATCAGCGAGCCCCAGCGTACGCAGCAACGCAGAGAGATCGGCGCTCGCGATCTTCAGCGTGCCCGCCGCGCGCGGCGCCTTCAGCGCCTCGGCGACATCGCCATTGAAATCGAGGTTTGCGCCGGCGACCGACGCTGAGAAGCGGGTGTCGAGATGATCGGGCAATCCCTGCGCATTGGCGCTGATGACAGCCTCGCCCAGCCGTTTGCCCGGCACGGTCGTAAAGCCGAACTGACGCAGCAAGGCGCGCCCATCCGGCGCTTCGGCGTGCAGCGAAAAAGCGATGTTCTTGCCCTGCCCCGGCTGACCGCTGGCGAGAAACTGCGTCTCTCCCGCCGTGCCGGAGAGGCTGAGACCCGTCAAGCTCACCGCGCCTTTATCGCTGCCGCCTTCAATGGCGAGGTCAAGACGGGCGGGCGCGAATTCAGCACTGTGCGCGGCGATGAAATTGGTTTCGGGGCTCGGCGCGAGGCGCGCGACAAGCGCCGCAATTTCGTCGGCGCGGCGAGCATCGAGTTGAAGCGCCAGATTGCCGCCTTGCGGAGTCCAGCGCCCATTTGCGGTGATGTTCGCGCCGTCGAAGCCGCTGACATGCACGCTTTTCAGCACCGACTCACCGCCGGTTCTCGTGAAGTCGAATTGAATTTGCCCGGTCTCAATTGCGCCCGCGCGAGAGCCCGTGAGCTTGACCGACTGCGCGTCGAGGCGCAATTCGAGGTCCATGTCGCGCATCTGCTGCGCCACGGCCGATAGATCGGGCAGGCTCGGTAATTCCAGCCTTTGCGCTGAAAGATCGGCGAAGAGGCGCGCCGGCACGGCGTCGATCTTTTTGGTATAGGCGAGCGTGCCTGTCAGCACCGAACCGTTGACGCGCAAGGTGAGATCGCTGCCCACGGCGCCCACCTGCGAAATATTCGCCGTTCCATCGACGCCAAGGGATTGAAGCGGCCAATCCGGCAGCGCAAGCTTCGGCAGATTCGCCGCAAGCCAGGCGTTGAGCCGCGGAAAGTCATCGGTTCGGCTGGAAACATGGCCCTTGAACGCGGGGGCGGCGCCGGTCTCGACCTCGCCATCGATGGCGATATGCGCGCCGACAAGATCGCCAGCGGAGAATTTGACCATATCGTGCGATGGCCCCGATGCGGCGATCGCGCCCGCAACATCGCCAATCGCCTCATCGCCCAGGATCAGCGTGCCCGTGGAAAAATCGAGCCCCAGCGGTAGACCGAGGAGCGAAAGTTTCGGCGCGGTCGCAAGATCGGCGAAGGTGGAGAAAAGCCGCTGCGCGGGGGCAGGCGCATCTTTGGCCGTGAGCAGTCTATCAAGGTCGAGCTGCTGCGCATGCAGTTTCAGATGCGCCGAGGCAGGTGCGCCGAGGTCGAAAGACGCGCTGCCGTCGAGATTCGCGGCCAGATCGTTGCCGATCTGAATTTCGAGGCCCGAAAGCGCCGCCTGCCGCAACGCGGCGCTGAGCGTGCCGCTCGCCTGCCACGGCAGACCGAACGGGCCCGGTGCCGGTCAGATGCAAAGTGCCGTTGGCGCTAGGGAGCGCGAATTCGGCCGCATGTTGATCGAAGACCAAATTACCATCGAAGTCAGCGCCCGGATGAATCGCATTTTCGTCGAGAGTCGCTTTCACCGGCAGGTTTGCGCCCTGGCGCGTGCCGGTCGAGAAGCGAAAAAGATTTGCCGCCCCGGCCGTATCGAAATGCCCGTCGCCGCGGAACGGGCCGGTCAGCGCATCGGCCTCGGCCGAGAGAGCGATATTATCGAATTGGTAGGCGCGGTTCATCGCCGGATCGTCGATGACGAGGCTGCCGCCGGTGACCGAAATGCGCTCGAAACGCATCTGGCCCGTGAAGCCATGCTTCGGGCGCCATAGCGGCAAAGCGGCGCTCTCCAGACGCAAGCGCACCCGCGGGTCGACAAACCGCGCCTCGACGAAATCGACTTCCCCCCGCATCAGCGATGTCAGGGCGATCTCGAGATGCAGTTCTGCGACCTTAACGTCGGTCCCCCGCGCCGGCATCGCAAGCTCGACATCTTCGAGCTCAAGATAGGGGGTCGGCAGAATCTTGAGATCGATGCCGCCGCGGATTTTGACCTCGGCGCCGGTGAGGTTCGAAAGCTGCGCCTCGACCAGGTGACGCTCCGCGCTCCAGTCAATGAAATAAGGTACCGCCAGAGCAGCGGTCAAAAAGATGATCAGAATGATGGCGAGGATTGTGAGGATTTCGCGCAAGTCTTTTCGCCAAGTTCTTTCGCCTGGGCGCGCAGAGGGCTGCGCCAGCAGTCCCTAGCGCGCTTTCCGACCAGATGAAATCTGGTCGACAAGAAATCGCGCCGATTCAAAATGTTGGAGCGTGTTCTCATCGGAAAAGTCATGCAACTTTTCCGGAACACGCTCTAGAACCCCGCTGGCGCCCAGACAATAGAACTTTTGATGGCGTGCGCGTGACGCCTGTCGCTTAAAGGTAGGGCCCCGGCTCGCTCGAGAGCGCGGATTTCACCTGGCGGGAGGTCTCATCGGACAAAACCTCCTCCCGTCCGGCTCGCCACCGCCTCGAGGATCGCCGCGGCGACCTGCTCGGGCGATACTTTCGGCGCATCGACTCCAGCGGCCATATCGGTGTCGATCAGGCCGGCGTGGACGCCAATGACCAGGGTTTTTTGCGCCTTCAGCTCGTGCCGCAGGGCATTCGTCAGCGCCCAGGCGGCCGATTTCGAGGCGCAATAAGCGCCAAGCGACGGAAAGGTGATCCAGCTCAAGACCGAAAGCATATTGACCAGCGCCCCGCCGCCGTTCTTCGCGAGGATCGGCGCGAAGGCATTGGCCACCCGCAGCGGCGCGAAATAATTGGTCTCCATCACCGCGCGGGCGGCTTCGAGAGACGGATCGCCCGCCAGCGTCCCAAAGGGCGCGATGCCGGCATTGTTGATGACCAGATTGACGTCACCGAGGGCCGCGGCAGCGGCCGCGACATCGGCCGCGCTGGTGACATCGAGCTTGACGGGCGTGACGCCCGGATAGGTGATTTTCCCCGGATCGCGCGCCCCGGCATAGACCTTTCGCGCCCCCTTGGCGCGCAATTGCTCGGCCAAAACCTTGCCCAACCCGCGATTGGCCCCGGTGACCAGCGCGACAGATCCTTCGATATTCATCGGCTCTCTCCTTCTAAAAAGCGCATATGCGCCTATATCGGCCGATGTATACTGGATTTGGGGTTGGTCAAGCCTGCCGCAGCCTAAAAAGCCCGGCGCCACAGAAGGCGCCGGGCGAAACCTGAATTAGTTCTTATCCTTGTCGACCAGCTTGTTGGCGCCGATCCAGGGCATCATGGCGCGCAGCTTGGCACCGACCTGCTCGATCGGATGCGCCTGCGAGCGGGCGCGGCTCGCCTTGAACGAGGTCTGGTTGACCTTGTTCTCCAGCATCCAGTCGCGGGTGAACTTGCCCGATTGGATATCATCGAGCACCCGCTTCATCTCCGCCTTGGTGGCGGGCGTGACGATGCGCGGGCCGGTGACATATTCGCCATATTCGGCGGTGTTCGAGATCGAATAATTCATATTGGCGATGCCGCCCTCATAGATGAGATCGACGATCAGCTTCACTTCATGCAGGCACTCGAAATAGGCCATTTCCGGCGCGTAGCCCGCCTCGACGAGGGTCTCGAAGCCGTTGCGGATCAGTTCGACGAGGCCGCCGCAAAGAACCGCCTGCTCGCCGAAAAGATCGGTCTCGCATTCCTCGCGGAAAGTGGTTTCGATGATGCCGGCGCGGCCGCCGCCGATGGCCGAGGCGTAGGAGAGCGCAAGATCGTGCGCGTTGCCGGTGGCGTCCTGCGCCACGGCGATGAGACAGGGCACGCCGCCGCCGCGCTTGTATTCCGAGCGCACGGTGTGGCCGGGGCCCTTCGGCGCCACCATCAGCGACGTCGAGATCCTTGCGCGGCTCGATGAGGTTGAAATGGATCGAAAGCCCATGCGCGAAGAGGAGCGCGGCGCCCTGCTTCAGATTGCCGGCGAGCTGCTCGCGATAGATGTCGCTTTGCAATTCGTCCGGCGTCAGCATCATGACAACGTCGGCGATCTTCGCAGCCTCGGCGACGGACAGAACCTTGAGCCCCTCGCCGGTGGCCTTCTTGGCGGTGGCTGAGCCCTCGCGCAGCGCGACGATGACATCCTTGACGCCGGAATCGCGCAGGTTGAGGGCATGGGCATGGCCCTGGCTGCCATAGCCGATGATGGCGACCTTCTTGCCCTTGATGAGATTGAGGTCCGCATCACGATCATAATATACGCGCATGGGTAAGTTTTCCCGGTTAGGCGGCCGCCTCGCGGCGTTTTAGGTTGAGGCAAAAGTCTTAGGTGGGCTCTTTGCCGCGCGTGATGGCGGCGACGCCGGTGCGCGCGACCTCGACGAGGCCGATCGGGCGCATCAGCTCGACGAATTCATCGATCTTCGCCGCCGCGCCGGTCAGTTCGAAGACGAAGCATTCGGTCGTGGTGTCGATGACGCGGGCGTGGAAAATCTCGCCGAGCCGCAGCGCCTCCTGACGCGCAGCGCCGGTGCCCGCGACCTTGATCATCGCCAGTTCGCGCTCGATCGCATTGCCATGCAGCGTCAGATCCTTGACCTTGTGGATCGGGACAAGCCGGTTCAACTGATGGCCGATCTGCTCGATCGCCGCGGCCGTGCCCGGAGGTGACGATCGTGATGCGCGACAAGATGCTCGGCATGCGCGATCTCGGCGACCGTCAGGCTCTCGATATTGTAGCCGCGGCCGGAAAACAGGCCGACGACCCGCGCCAGCACGCCCGGCTCGTTGTCGACGACAACGGAGAGCGTGTGCGTCTCGATATTTTCCTTGCCGAGCGCCGAGGAATAGGGCGAGAGCGGCGCGAGGGGGGCGTTCATGTCAGCCATTCCCGATCTCAGACCAGGATTTTGCCGGCCGAATCGATCACGTCGCCGATCGCTTCGTCCATGTCCGGCAGGATCATCTCATTATGCGCCTTGCCCGACGGGATCATCGGCAGGCAATTCTCGGTCTTGTCGATATGGCAATCGAAGACGACCATGTTCGGCGTCTCGATCATCTCGGCGATCGCCGCATCGAGATCGGCCGGGTCCGAGCAGCGAATGCCGTGGCCGCCGAACAGACTTCGGCCAGCTTGACGAAATCCGGCAGCGCCTCCGAATAGCTCTCCGAATAGCGCCCGCCATGCAGCAATTCCTGCCACTGGCGCACCATGCCCATATATTCATTGTTGAGGATGAAGATCTTCACCGGCAGCCGATATTGCGCCGCCGTCGAAAGCTCCTGAATGTTCATCAGGATCGAGCCTTCGCCGGCGATATCGACGACAAGCGCATGGGGATGGGCCATCTGCGTGCCGATGGCCGCGGGCAGGCCATAGCCCATCGTGCCGAGGCCGCCGCTGGTCATCCAGCGGTTCGGCTCGTCGAAATGAAAATGTTGCGCCGCCCACATCTGATGCTGGCCGACCTCGGTCGTGATGTAGGTGTCGCGCCCCTTGGTCGCCGCATAAAGCCGCTCGATCGCATATTGCGGCTTGATGATCTTGTCCGAGTTCTTGTAGGCGAGCGATTTGCGCGCCCGCCATGTGTCGATCTGCGCCCACCAGGCGCCCAGCGCCTCGGCGTCCGCCTTCTCGCCGCGCGCCTTCCAGCGCGCGAGCAAAGCCGCGATCACATGCGCGCAATCGCCGATGATGCCGAGATCGACCTTGACGTTCTTGTTGATCGAGGACGGATCGATGTCGATATGGATTTTCTTCGAGCCCGGCGAGAAGTGATCGAGCCGGCCGGTGATGCGATCGTCAAAGCGCGAGCCGACGGCGATGATCAGATCGCAATCGTGCATCGCATTATTGGCCTCGAAGGTGCCGTGCATGCCGAGCATGCCGAGCCACTTCGGATCATGCGCCGGAAAGGCGCCGAGGCCCATCAGGGTCGAGGTGACGGGATAGCCGGTCACGGCGACGAGATCGCGCAACAGCCGCGAAGCCTCGGGCCCGGAATTGATGACGCCGCCGCCGGTATAGAAGACCGGCCGCTTGGCGGCGGCCATCAGGCTCACCGCCTCCTCGATCTTCTCCGGATCGCCCTTCAAGGCGTCGGATGATAGGTTTTGTGCTCGACGTTCTTGGGGCCGAAATATTCGCCGCGGGCGAATTGCACATCCTTCGGAATGTCGATGACGACGGGGCCGGGCCGGCCGTGCTGGGCGACATAGAACGCCTCGTGCAGGACGCGCGGCAAATCCTCGATCGAGCGGACGAGATAATTGTGCTTGGTGCAATGGCGGGTGATGCCGACCGTGTCGCATTCCTGGAAGGCGTCCGAGCCGATCAGATGCGTCGGCACCTGGCCGGTGATGCAGACGAGCGGGATCGAATCCATCAGGGCGTCGGTGAGGCCGGTGATCGCATTGGTCGCGCCGGGGCCGGAGGTGACGAGCATGACCCCCGACCTTGCCGCTGGAGCGGGCATAGCCCTCCGCCGCATGGGCCGCGCCCTGCTCATGGCGGACCAGCACATGGCGCAGTGCCGTCTGCTGATAGAGCACGTCATAGATCGGCAGGACGGCGCCGCCGGGATAGCCGAACAGCGTATCGACGCCCTGGTCCTTCAGGGCCTCGACCACCATTTCCGCGCCGGTCATTATGCGTGTCATGTCGTCCTCCGCGTGCTTTCTGCGGGATTTGCGAAATTTGGGCAATAAAAAAGGCCCCAGAGGGCCTCGGGCAGCGCCAGATGCGAGAACCGGGGGCTATCCCCGTCCCGTCTCTGACGCCCAGCTTACGATAAGAGTCCTAGTCAAAGGAATTCCTTTGCGTTTGTAGCCAGCCTACTTAGCGGATGCAGGGGTGCGGGTCAACGGGGATGTCGGGGGCCGGATTGGGATTTTGACTGTTCGCAATCGCGAAGACCGGATTCGGCCCATCCAAAGACCAAGAAGTCTGGACGTCGGTTTTTGCACGAAAGCGCAGTTGTCTTGCGAGACGCCCGAGCTTGAAATCATGAGTGGGGGGCAATCAGGCCTTTCTAGCAGCAAACAAGGATTCGTAGAAATTGATGTCTTTCGAAAGACACGTCTTCAGGTGGGCGATGATCTGAGGGTTGGATGCTAATTCCTGTCTCTCGTTTCCGCTCGTCCGGTTTTCGTGAACGTCTTCACCTAAGGGTAGACCGAGTAAGCTCGCAAGCTCCGGCAGGTCTTTCGCGCGCGTCTCGTGAAAGCCAATAAAGTCGAACCGGCCCATATCATATCCGCCAAAATAGGTTTCCGATGCGAGCGTCTGAAGACCGCCATAGGTCGCGAATTCGAGGATGGAAGGTTGTTCGGCAAGGAACCTGCTGTGGACATGATTTCCGTGTTCGGGACATGATTTCCAATAACAGTAGATCGAGATGAGATTATCAACGGGTTCGCGTAAGAACGTGAGACGAAAAGCCTTCTTGAAACAATCATACCGATGCGGACGAAAATGCCCGTGGACCGCGCGCGCACCGCGCGGCAATCCGTCGGCAGTATCGCACCCGCTCAATGTCAAGGGATCATGTTTGTAATAGTCAAGGATCACACGAGCGCCCCACGCCGCCTCCATCTGGGCTCGGAGCGACTGGCCCGCCGCCTTCGGAAAATGGACGGATATTATCGGTTTAAATCGAAAGGGGTTTGCAAATATCATTAGCCATTGGAATGTTACCGCGGATATGAGGTTTTGTTCATTGTAGGAGCAAGTCCGGTCGCTGATCAATGTCGCTCCTTCACCTGGCGGCAAATAGAAATCCAGCTGAGATATAGCTCACAACGTCAGCCGTCATCGCCGGGCATGACGCCTAGGCCTCCTGCCAGCAGCCGGCCCAACTTATCGATGCTCTGGTTCCAGCCGACGCCCATACCGACAATCATCCGCCACGCGTGAGGAACGAGGCCGACCGCCAAGGTGTGGAGCGTCATATCCGTCGCGCCGTCGCGTTCCGTAAAAGTGACCGTGGTCCAGCCGTCCATCATCGGGCAATCCTGCGCATCGACCGGGAAACTGGTGAAGACGAGTTTCTCAGGCGCGATAATTTCCTTGAACATGCCGCGCATCGGATAGTCGGTTCCGTCCGGCGCACGCATCACGATCTTGAGCGTGCCACCGACGCGCACATCGACTTCGCAGACTGGATTGGTGAAGCCTTCCGGCCCCCACCATTGGGCGAGATGTTTTGGATCGGTCCAGGCAGCCCAGACGAGCGCACGGGGCACGTTGAAGCTGCGGGTGATCGTGAGTTCGCGCCGGTTCGGATCGATCCGCGGCAGATGCGCGGCAAGACGATCGAGATTTTGCTCGAGGCCGGGCGTGCTGAAGCCTCTGATGTGCTCGAACGTTTCCTGCGTGTCGAACTCTTGCCGGAAAGTGAATTTGGTCTTGTCACCCAATTCCTCGAACGTCAGCGTCGCGCGGAAACGTGGCGGCGACACATGATCGAAGACGATGCGCGAGAGCCAATCGACGGCGACGAACACACTCTCGTTCTCGTAGTTCTTCCCGTCCGGCCCGTGCATGATGAGGGACCAGACGCCGCCGGGTTTAAGATCGAACACATAAATCGTGTTGGTGAAGCCGTTCGGCCCCCACCATTGTTTCAAATGATCGGGATCGCTGAACGCACGCCAGACAAGGTCGCGGGGTGCATCGAAAATACGCGTGGCAACGACGCCGCGTTCAAACACCTCGAGCTTATTACTCTCACTCATTCTTCGCTCCCGGCTTCGCTTGCAGTTCCTTCAAATAATCATCGAGGCGATCAAAGCTCTCGCTCCAGAAACGCCGGTAATGCTCGATCCAATCCGCCGCTTCCTTGAGGCGCTCGGCTTCGAGGCGGCAGGGACGGCGCTGCGCCGCGCGGCTGCGCGAAACGAGGCCAGCGTGTTCCAACACTTTGATATGTTTGGAAATCGCCGGCTGGCTGAGCGCGAACGGTTCGGCCAGCTCATTTACCGAGGCCTCGCCCAAAGCGAGCCGGGCGAGAATTGCGCGGCGCGTCGGGTCGGCGAGTGCCGCGAACGTGTCGTTGAGATAATCTGACATATATCGCCATATAGTTATATAACTATTTAGTGATATACAGCGCATCCGGAAGCTTTGTCAATGGACTTGCTCAGCCGCCATTTCTCCGCCTTACAGCTCGCACGCGGATTTCTTCGAAAGGCCAACCATTGCCGCCAGCCGTCAAAGCCCTCTTCTTCGATGTTTTCGGCACGCTGGTCGATTTCCGCGCGGGAGTCGCGCGTGAGGCGGAAAGGCTCCTTGCCCCGCGCGGTGCAAACCTCGACTGGGGCGCCTTCGCCGATGCCTGGCGCGCGGAATATCAGCCCGGCATGGAAGCAATCCGGGCCGGGCGCGAGGGCTATGTCCGGCTCGATGTCGTCCACCGGCGCAATCTCGATCGCATCCTGCCGCGCTTCGGGCTTGCCGATCTCGATGCGGCCACCCGCGATGAATTGAATTTGGCCTGGCACAGGCTCGACGCCTGGCCGGAGGTGCCGGCGGCGCTCGCCCGGCTGCGCAAACGCTTTCGGATCGCGCCGCTTTCCAACGGCAATATCGCCCTGCAAGCCGATCTCGCGCGCCGCAACGATTTCCGCTGGGACGCGATTCTCGGCGCGGACCTCTCCCGCGACTATAAGCCGAAGCCGCGGCTTTATCTCGATGCCGTCGAAGCCTTCGGCCTCGCGCCGCAGGAATGCCTGATGGTTGCCTGCCACAGCAGCGACCTCGCCGCTGCAGCGAGCCACGGCCTGCGCACCGCCCACATCGCGCGGCCCAATGAACACGGCCCTGGCAAGGGCGAAAGCGCGCCTTCCGTCCCGGTCGATTTCGCGGCGGCTAACCTTACGGCTCTGGCCGATCTGCTCGGCGTCTAGACTTTCACGCCGGGCGTGACCCAGCGCCGGACGTGCGGGAGCAGCCCTTCCAGTCCGATCCTGAGGCTCAAAATGCCAACCGCCTGCCCGGCCGCGACATCGATCTCCTTGTCGCCCGCCATGAAGCTGCCCGCGAGATCGACCGGCCAATGGGTGATGAGATCGCACAGCATGCCCGGCGCAGGCTTCCGCCACGCGTGATCGCCGCGATAGGCTTCGATCGTCGCTTCTGGATGAAAAGCACAATAGCGGAAATCGTCGATATGCGCGCCGCGATCCCGCAACTCTCTCTGAATCCACGCGTGGAGCGATTCGACATCCTCTTCGCGATAGAAGCCCCGCGCGACGCCTGCCTGATTGGTCACGACGAATACGTAGAAGCCCGCGTCATTGAGCAGGCGGACGGCCTCGATGGCCCCAGGCAACCAATGGAAGTCGGCAATGCGGTGAACGTAATTGCGATCCTCGTTCAGCGTCCCGTCGCGGTCGAGGAAAGCCGCCGGCCGTTTGCGCCAGCGCGGCAGGAGAGACTGGGCGCGCGCAAAATCCTCGGGAACGCCAATATCGATGAAGCCGCCTCGCACACGCTGGGCGCGCAATCGCCCGGCCTCGGCCAGCGCGGGCAGCACATCCCGCTCCAGACTGCATTGCGGGCGCAGCGCCGCGACGATCTCGCGCGACATGAGATAGACGCCCGAATTGACATCGCCCGGGCCGGCCTGCTCCGGCCGGTCGCGGAAGCGCCGCACCACGCCATCGTCAGTCTCGACGACGCCGTAGCGGCTGGCGTCCTCCACGTGCCGCAGGCCGAGCGTGGCGACGGCGCGATCCGACCCTTCGACGGTGACGAGCGAAAGCCAATTGAAGTCGAACCAGGAATTGCCGTTCAGCAGATAGAAATATTCGTCGAGCCGCTCGCGCGCCTGCCACAGCGCGCCGCCCGTCCCGGCCGGCTCGGCCTCGACGTGCAGATCGATCTCCAGCCGCAGATGCCGCGCGATGTCGCTCTCGGCGAGATAAGAGGCGACCTGATCGGCCCGATAGCCCGCGAGCAGCAGCACCCTCTTGAAGCCGAAGCGCGCCGCCTCGCGCAGGAGATATTCGAGGAAGGGCCGCCCCGCGACCGCGAGCAAAGGCTTCGGCGTCTCGACGGTGAGCGCGCCGAGCCGCGTGCCGAGGCCGCCGACAAGAATCACGCATTGCTCCGGCGCACGCATCCCTAGCCTTTCGGGCACAGAGCGGATTCGACCAGACCACAGATGATATGCGCCGCGGTGATGTGCAACTGCTGAATCATCGGCGTGCGGCGCGAGGGCGCATTGAGGAGCAAATCGCTATAGCCTGCCATCGGGCCGCCGTCGGCGCCGGTGAATCCGACAGTCCGCAGTCCCTTGCCGCGCGCGACAGCGAGTGCCGCGAGGATATTCTTGGAATGGCCGGAGGTCGAAATGCCGACAAAAACATCCTCGGGCCGGCCAAGTCCTGCGACCTGCCGGGCGAAGACCTGCTCATAGCCGTAATCGTTGCCGATTGCGGTGAGCACCGACGTATCCGTCGTCAAGGCGAGCCCCGCGAGCGGCGCGCGGTCGTAATTGAGGCGCGAGACGAACTCCCCGGCGATATGCTGGGCGTCGGCGGCGCTGCCGCCATTGCCGGCGAACAGAACCTTGCCGCCGTCGCGCAGCGCCAATTCGATGGCCGAGGCGATCGCCGCGATCTGTCGCGCGAATGCTTCCGATTGCGCCGCGGCAGTCAGCGCCTCCAGCGATTCTGCCAGTTCCGCCGCAATGAAGTCTAGGGATTGACGCGCCACGTTTCGGCTCCGACATCGACGAAATGAACCGCGTGCGCGTCGGCCCCGGTGGCGCGCATGGCGGAGACAAGCCGGTAGCGGTTTTCCGGATCTGTGAGGAACATCATGAAGCCGCCGCCGCCCGCGCCGGAGACCTTGCCCGCCCAGGCGCCGTTTTGCATCGCAATCTCATAGAGCTTACGAATGGCCGCGGTCGCTATGCCATCCGCGGTCTTCTGTTTCGCGTTCCAAGAGCGGTTCAGGATCGCCGCCAGGCCGCGAAGATCGCCGCGCAGCAGAGCGCTTTTCATCTCCACCGCATCGGCCTTCAACTGATGCAGCCCCTCGATCGTCCCTGCGTCTCGTGCCTCGATCCCCTTGAGCTGTGCGCCGATGATCTCGTCGGAGCGGCGAGACTGCCCGGTGAAGCAGACGACCAGCGCCGCTTCAAGCTCGTTGAGCGCCGAGCGGGACACGCGTAACGGATTCACGATGACGCGATCCTGCGGCAGAAACTCGATGAAGTTCATGCCGCCGAACGCTGCCGCATATTGGTCTTGCTTGCCGCCGGCGAGGCCAAGATCGACGCGCTCGATCTGATAGGCGAGATGGGCGACATCGTAAGGCCCGAGCGGCAGCGCGAAAGCGGCGCGGAAAGCCTCGACCAGCGCGACGACAAGCGCGGAGGATGAACCAAGGCCCGATCCCGGGGGCGCATCCACCGTCGTCGAGACTTCGATCGCGGGCGCCGCGCCGTCGAGAAAATCTCCGACGATCCGATTGTAGACCGCGCGATGCAGCAGCAAGGCGCCCTCCATCGGGAGATCGGACCGCGCTGCAAGTTCTTCCTCGACGCCCACATCGCTGGCGCGGAACCGGAGCTGTCCCTTATCGAGCGGTCGCATATGCGCGTAGGCGTAACGGCCGATCGTCACGTTCAGCACCGCGCCGCCAAAAGCCTCGCAGTAGCTCGGCAAATCCGTGCCGCCTCCCGCAAGGCCGAGACGCAGGGGGGCGCGCGAGCGCATCGGCCGGAGCGCGCCGTCCTCGGCAAGGATGCTGGGAATTTTTTCTAGGCGCATGTTTCTTTGCCGTGCCGAATGTTCATGGCTTCGAGATATTGTTTCGCAGAAAGGCGCATTATTCCGCGACTCGCTCAATACCCGCCTTAGAGACGCGAACCTCGGGGGGCTGCTCCGATCGGATGATTGCGTCAGCCCACCCAATCGGACGATCGGCGACCTAAATATCTCGTCTTTGAGAACCTCAATGAGATTGGGATATTCAGGATGGAGCAGATCCCGAATCTTTGCTTTTTTGAACCCATCTTCGTTCATTCCGATTGCGACCAGTAGTCGATTGGAATGAACTCGACCGCATTGATCCCAAGCTCTTGGGCAAGCCGTATGAATGCAGGCATCTCGCGATAGTTGCGAGCTTGGACAACAAATAGGAGATCGATTTCCTTGAAACCTTTCGAGAGTCGCGCTTGCTTACAAGAAAGTGAATATTTTTCATCAGCCGCCCGAAATCGCCACCCCGCCTGACATAAGCGTAAGTTTCCGGCGTCGCCGCATCTATCGAGATTTGAACCTTTGCGACTCGGTTTTCGAGATGCAGGTCATTCCATGCCTTCTCGTCGAAGAGCACTCCGTTTGTATGGAAAGCAAGTTTTAGCGACGTGAATTCTTTAGTGAGGCGAATAATTTCCCGTAGTGATTGCTCGCAAACGGATCCGCGTCCCTGCTTGAAAGTCCAGACCTGCGTATCGCTTCAGCAGCGGGAGAATGAAACATGTCTCGAATTGCGTCGAGCTGTTCCTGCACTAGCTTCTTTAGCGATAATCAGCTCATTGCAGCACGACGGGCAGGTCAGATTGCAAGATGCGTCGTAGCAAAGCTTGACTGAAACTGGTCCCCTCGTTGCAAGCGGTTCTGCGATTGTCAATCACGTCGGTAATAAACTGCGCCTGTCCAACGAGACGCTTGGCCTCTTCGAAAGTTGGCAAGCTGTTATCGGAATTCTCGACATTTCTGCTTATCACACTCGCTATAGGTCCATCGAAGATACCCCTCCTAAAGGATTGGGCTATCGCGCTGATCCAGACTTCCTCAACAATGTTCTCGAAAATGTTTCCGATTGCCTTGCCGTTTGTCCAAGCAAGCAGCAAAGTAAGTCCCCCCGCCGGAGTTAGTCCATAATAGGTCTGACGGCCCGTCACAAAATCGATTGCTTAGCTCGCCCGTCGGAGCACACGCTAGCATCTTCACCTGCAGCGCCGCGAAGAATGCCTCGCGGGCCTTCGCCTCATTGAAGCGGGTATCGATGACACCTCGCCCGGCCTCGGCCAGCGAGAGAAGCAGCGCCTCGTCCTTGTAGAGACGCACGACATGCGCCGCGATCTCCGCAGGCGTATTTCCAACGAGGACTTCGACGCCGGGCTTGAGGCCGATGCCCTCGCTCCCGATCGGCGTCGTGACGACCGGTACGCCCTGTTCAAGGCTGGAGACGATCTTGCCCTTGACGCCGGCGCCATAACGCAGCGGGCTGACCGACATGCGGGCCCGCGCGTAATAGGGCTCGAGATCCGGCACGTAGCCGATAACCTCCACGCGGTCGCGTGCAAGTTCCTTGACTTCCGGCGGCGGCCTGCTGCCGATCAGCATGACGCGCGCGTCGGGAATTTGTTCCCAGACGAGCGGCATGACCTCCCCAACCAGCACTTTCGCCGCGTCGACATTCGGCACATGCGCATAACCGCCGACAAAGATGATCTCTTTGCGAAGGGGCAGCGGTATCGATTCGGCTGACGGCTTGGCCACGCTCTTGTAGAAATAGGGCGGCAACACGCGCACCTCCGCGCCGGGCACAAGCGTGGCGATGATCTCCGCCTCCTCCGCGCTTGGCGTCGTGACGCAATCGACCGATTTGAAGATCTTGATCTCGATCGGCTTCAGCCTTTTGCTCTCCGACAGAGCCCAGGCATCGCCTTCGATCTCATAGCGCCGTTGCTCGCGCAGATAGTGGAGATCGTGCGTGTAATAGAGAAGGCGCGCATTCGTCTTCTTGCGGATATGTTTGATGTAATCGGGCGCGACATCCGGGCGCGCAACCCAGACGAAATCGATGAACCGCCCGGCGCGATCGAGCCAGGCCGGGAAACTCACCTCGCCATAGATGACTTCGACGCCGGCCTGTTGCAGCTCTCGCGTATAGGGCTGCGTCGCTTCCCGAGCGTGCGGCCAGTAGATGACCTTGAAGCCGCTCTCCGGCGAGGAGGTGAATATATTGCGTCGTCGTCAGCGCGCCGGCGTGCTTGTCATATTCCGGCACTGCGTCGTCAATGATGAGGATGGTTCCATATTTGGCAGGACGGGCGCGGGCGCGAAATATGTCGGCCTCTCCCTCGGCCTGGGTCAGCAGACGCTGGGCCCATTTCTCGACAAAGCGGCCGTGATTGACGAAGGATTGCCGGTCGCGAACCTCGATACCGTAGGAAGCGCTGCCCAGATGGTAGACCTCGCTCGCCGGCTGATAGAGGACGCGATAGCCCTTGTCCTGCAAGGCAAAGGCGAGATCGAACTCCTCGTAAAATGCGGGCGCATACCGATCATCGAAGCCGCCGACCTCCTCGAACGCCGTGCGGCGGATAAGCATGGAGGCGCCGATGATGCAATCGACCTCGCGGACGAAATTCAATTCCGGCAGGCTGGCGTCCAATCCACGCCCGTAGGGATAGCCCCAGCCGTTGCGAAAGATCGTGCCGCCGGCCTCCTGTACGGAGCCGTCGTAGTTGAGCAGCTTGCCGCCGATCATGCCGCTTTGCGGTACCCGATCGGCGAGATCGACAAGCGACTTGAGCCAACCCCGGGTTACGATCGTGTCGTTGTTGAGGAAGAGGATGAATTCCTCATCCGTGATCTCGGCCGCACGATTGCAGGTCCGCAGAAAGCCGAGATTTTCGGCGTTGGCGACAATCTCGATGCCGGGATGATCGGTCAGCAAAGGTCCGACGGGACGGTCCGGACAATCGTCCATGACGATGACCCTGAACGCGACATCGCTGCCGCTCAGCCGGCTGATCGAAGTCAAGCTGCGATAGGTGTCGAAATAGCTCTTGTAGGCCGGAACGACGATCGCGACGCGCGCGGCGCGTCCACGCGGCGGCATGACAAAGGGCGCGCGAATGTCGGGATCATCTCCGAGCGCGCGAGAACCCAGACGCCCCTCGCTCAATCCACGCCGCACATAATGTGTATAGGCGTCGAGGCCCGTCTCAGCGACATCCGGATATTTCGTCAGATACCAATCGGCCTCGAAGAGCGGGTGAACGGCGAACTTTCGTGCCCGCCCGCAACGGACATAGTGCACAAGCGCGTTGCCGCCATACGCCTCAACGTCTGGATGCTCGAACGCATATCCCCTCGCGTCGAAGGCTACGTTGGGCGCATGGCCGGCACGCGCTCCTTCGGTGACGTAATGAAGCAGCGGATTGATGCTGTCCGTCAGACCCCGCAAATAGGTCTCGCGATAAAAGGCACCGTCGAAAAGCGGATGCGGGTCGGCACCCGCGCCGGCCGCTGCATCGAGGAAATGCAGCAGCGGGTTCTCGATAGTCTCCGCATTCGGCAGTTGCGAAATATAATATTTCGTATCGAAGAGCGGATGTGGATCGCGCCGCTCGCGCGCGCCATAGGCCACATAGTGCACCAGCGGGTTCATGCCGCTTGCGACGACATCTGCATTGGTATCGAGGTAATAGCCGGCATCAAAGAGCGGATGCGGATTGCGCCGCTCGCGCGCGCCCTGGCGGATAAAATGCAAAAGCGGGTCAGCGCCGGTCGCCGCGATATCGGGATTGGTGGCAAGATAATAGCCAACATCGAAGAGCGGATGCGCACGAAGCCCCTCGCGGCTGCCCCGCGTGACGTAGTGTAGAAACGGATTCGGGCCGCTTGCGGCAACCTGCGGGTTTGTCCTCAGATAATAGTCGGTGTCGAAAAGGCTGAACGGGACGCGATCGGCGGGGCAGCCGCGACGAATATAATCAGCGAGCGGATTGATATCGCGCCGACCTTGCAAATATCTGTGGCGATAATAGCCGCAATCGAAAAGCGGGTGGGGATTCGCACATTCCCATTTCGACGGGCGCAAAAAGTGCAGCAGCGGGTTTTCGATCTTCTCCGGCGCGCTCAATTGCGAGAGATAATATTCCGTATTGAAAAAGAAATGCGGATCGCGCCTCTCGCGCGCGCCACGAAGCACATAATGCTCCGCGGGATCGCCGGCTATGTCGGGATTGTGCGCAAGATAATAGGCAGGGTCGAAAACTCCCGAACTCCCGGACTGCCTTTATATGGTGGCGAACACGATAGCGCTGCCACGGACGCTGCAATATCCTTGCAGCCTCGCGCCAATGCAGCCCGCGTTTGGCTTGCGCGGTAAGCAGCGCATCAAGGCTTTGTTGCAATTCCGCGGCTTGTTTCCGGGCGCTCTCCAAACTCTGTTCAAGTGTCGCGACATAGCGGCCGCGCTGGCTCGATGCTTCCTCGAACTGCCGCCGCTCGCGGTCGCGCTCCGCCAAAAGCTGGCGCAGCTCTTCCATGAGCGTTTCAACGCCGCGCTTGTGCTCGCGCAGGCCCTCATCGAAACGCTGACAGGCCGAGGTATAAATCTGCTCGATCTGCAGCGAGCTTCCTTGCAGGTCGGAGATATGGCGCTCCCGCTCGCGCAGACCTTCGTCGAACCGCTGCCGCTCGAAGGCACGGATCTGCTCGACCTGCAGCACGCCGCCTTCCAGTTCAAAAATACGGCGCTCACGCTCATTCAATTTTCCGAGGAGAGCGTCGCGTTGCTCGTCCTCATCTTGCTGATGGAGACGCATTTCATCGGAAAGATCGGCGACGGCTTCCGCAGACTCCGCGGCGATGGCCTTGAACCGCGGCACTTGCGCTTCGAAAACCGCGATCCGCGCAGCGATGTCCGCAGCCAAAGCGGAATCGATCTCCGAGCCAAGTTCGTATCGCAAGAGTTTGAGAATTGCATCGGGGCGCAGCAGGTAAGGCGACCTGCTGAGACATTCCCAGAGTCCGGGTAGCGATATGGCTGCCGCGATATTGAGCTTATAATGCGTGAGCCCCGCCGCAAGATCGGGCACGAAGGCCGCCGATATGCCGACGGAGGCGGCAAAATCCTCCCATTTCGCGGGCAGATCGATGGCGACACCGCTGTCCCAAAACGCGAAGGGGCGTTTATAGGCTGCGGCGACGATGGCTCCATGCAACGACGCAGAGAGCACGAAATCTGCGGAGGCGATCGCGTCGATAAAGGCTTCGATGTCGCTCTCGCCTGCGCCGATATTCGGTCGCAAGACCAAATCCGCCCCGCTCCGGGCGAGCAGAAAATCGTCCGGGCGACGATCATGGAAATGCGGAACGCAGACGGACTTGCCAGCAAATTTCCGCCGCTGCTTAGGCTCGTAGAGTGCTGGCAAGAAAAGTGCCGGATCGCCGATCGGAATCTCCGCCCCGAACGCCAGGTCGCTGGCCGACAAAGGGCCGCGGACAGAGAGAATCTCGACTCTTTTTTGCTTTTCGGGACTGAGGCCGCCGCGTTCCCGGATGCCGCCGCCCCAAACGATGAGCGGCTCACGCCCACCGGGCGCCGGACGGCCCGCCGGATAGTCTTCGGGGACGAAGTCGTCGTGCAGGCAGCTTCCTATGATCCGGACCCGGACAGCACGCCGGAGAGTGCGGAGAAAGAGCCGCTCGGACAAGTATAGCGACAGGGCATCGCCAAAATTCTGCTCGGCCTCGCCCTTGAGCCAAAAAACGAGTTCATCCATTTTGACAAAAGTAAAAGGAAAAGGGCATGTCTAGAAGAACCTGCCGAGCTGTATTTTTAATACCGATACTGATTTATGCTGTCTACCTAACGTAGCGTTCTTCAACAGGGACGGACCAAGCGAAGCTCCAGATCGATCATCCGGATAGCTTCCTCTGCGGAAGCTAGATCACAAATCCGTGCACAGGTGTGTATGCGCCTATTTTGGGCTCGGGCTCCGGCCAATGGCTCGGCGGCCGCTCCCCGGGAAGCAGACAGAAAGCGGCTCAATTTTCCCTGGCGATCCTGGCGAGATATTTCCCATATCCCGATTTGCCGTATCGCGCGGCGATGTCCAGCAATTGCTCACGCGTGATCAACCCCTGATTGAAAGCGATCTCTTCCGGACAGCACATTTTCAGGCCTTGCCTGCGCTCAAGAATTTCGACGAAATTGCCGGCCTCGATCAGGCTGTCATGAGTGCCTGTATCGAGCCACGCAAAGCCACGGCCCATGATCTCGACGTTCAGCTTGCCGCGCTCCAGATAGGCGCGGTTGACATCGGTGATTTCCAGTTCGCTGCGCCCGGAAGGCTTGACGGCCGCGGCAATCTCCAAGACGTCGTTGTCGTAGAAATAAAGCCCGGTGACCGCCAGATCGGATTTCGGCGCGGTGGGCTTTTCGACGATCGATACCGGCCGCCTTTGCGCATCAAGTTCCACCACGCCGTAGCGCCGCGGGTCCGCCACGACATAACCGAAGATGGTTGCGCCTTCGGTTCGCCCGCTCGCGCGCCTGAGAAGTTCTGTGAGGCCATGGCCGTAAAATATATTGTCGCCGAGCACGAGCGCGACACTATCATCACCGACGAAGCGGCGGCCGATGATAAAGGCTTCAGCGAGGCCGCGCGGCGCATCCTGGACGGCATAGCTCAGCTTGATGCCGAACTGGCGTCCGTCGCCCAGCAATTTCCGAAACGCGGGCTGGTCCTGGAGCGTGGTGATGATGAGGATGTCGCGGATATCCGCCATCATGAGCACAGACAGCGGATAGAAGATCATCGGCTTGTCGTAAACGGGCAGCAATTGCTTCGACAACGCGATCGTCAGCGGATAAAGGCGCGTGCCGGTGCCACCCGCCAGGATTATTCCCTTCAAACGCAGGTCTCCACGGGTTGCAGCAACGCCTGAACTGTCTCGGCGACGCGCGTGCGCCAGGAGATGGCCTTATAGCCGAAAGCGGCGGCGAACCGGCCACTGTCGAGCTGCGAATTGGGCGGCCGGCGCGCCGGTGTCGGGTAATCCTCGGTGGAAATGGCTGTCACGGGCGGGCGCACCCCCGTCCACTGCGCCTGCGCCGCAACGATAGCCTCGGCAAAGCCGTGCCAGCTTGTCGCCTCGGGGCCGGCGAAATGATAGATGCCCCAGTCCACGGCGGCGCCTTCACGAAGAGTCTGGTCGATCGCGAAAACCGCCGCGGCGAGATCCTGCGTCGCGGTCGGACACCCCGTCTGGTCGGCAACGACGCGCAATTCCGGCCGCTCACCGGCGAGCCGCACAATCGTCTTCAGGAAATTATGGCCAAAGCGGCCGTAGACCCAGGCCGTGCGCAAAATGATATGCCGCGACGCAGCGGCGCGCACGGCCGCTTCCCCTTCCGCTTTGGTGCGTCCGTAAACGCCGAGGGGCGCGACCGGATCGCTTTCGACATAGGGACCGCGCTTGCCGCCATCGAACACATAATCGGTTGAAAGATGGACAAGCGGGACATTGGCCGCGGCAGCGGCGCGCGCGACGTTCGCCGCGCCCGCAACATTCGCAAGCCATGCCGTCTCCGCCTCGCTCTCGGCCTTGTCGACGGCTGTATAGGCGGCCGCGTTCACGACGAGCCGCGGGTGTATCTCGTCGATATGGCGTGCGACAGCGGAGACGTCGCATATATCCACTTGCGGACGGGTCAGCCCGACGATCGCGCGGCCCTGAGCAGCGGCCTGCGCCAAAACTTCCTGCCCCAGCTGGCCTGCGGCTCCGAAAAGCAGAATCGGGCCGCTCATGCGACATGACCCAAACGCTCGCCGCGGTAAACGCTGGCGCGCAGGCGCCGCCACCAGGCTTCATTGTCGAGATACCAGCGCACCGTCTTGCGCAGGCCGGTTTCGAAACTCTCCTGCGGCACAAAGCCGAGTTCGCGTTTGATCTTGCTGGCGTCGATGGCGTAGCGCTTATCGTGGCCAGGCCGGTCGGCGACGAAACGGATCAGCTCCCGGCGCGGGCCGATCGCGGCATCCGGCACCATCTCATCGATCAGGTCGCAGACGGCTTCCACCACTTGCAGATTGGTGCGCTCGCTCGACCCGCCGACATTATAGGTTTCGCCGATGCGCCCCTGCTCCGCGATCAAGACCAGCGCGCGCGCGTGATCCTCCACATAAAGCCAATCGCGAATATTATCGCCCTGGCCATAAACCGGCAGCGGCCTGCCCTCGAGGCCGTTGAGAATGACGAGCGGAATCAGTTTCTCCGGGAAATGATAAGGGCCGTAATTATTCGAACAATTCGATGCCACCGCAGGAAGCCCGTAGGTCTGGTTCCATGCGCGCACCAGATGATCGGACGCCGCCTTCGATGCCGAATAGGGCGAATTCGGCCGATAGGGGCTCGTCTCGGAGAAAAGCTCCCCGTCGGGCAGCGAGCCGAAGACCTCGTCAGTCGAAACATGATGAAAGCGGAATGCCGCCCTGGCGCCCGGCGGCAAGCTTTGCCAAAAATCATGGGTGACATCGAGAAGATGAAACGTGCCCACGACATTCGTCTGGATAAAGGCGGCCGGCCCGTCGATGGAGCGATCGACATGACTCTCCGCCGCAAGATGCATCACGACATCGGGCTGGAACTCGGCAAAGAGCGCGCGCACCGCCGGGACATCGCCAATATCGATCTGGGCAAAATGAAAATGCGGGCTCCGCGCAATGGGTTGAAGATTTTCCAGATTGCCCGCGTAAGTCAGCTTGTCGAGCACGCAAACCCGGTGGCCGAGATCCCCGATCAGGTGCCGCACGACGGCGGAACCGATGAATCCCGCGCCGCCCGTGACTAGAAAACGCTTCATCATCAGAACCCGGTCTCTAAGTATCAGTGCGGACTGGAGCCATCCGGGCAAAACTCCCGAACCCAAACTCTTAAATCACGCTGCGAATGATCACGCAAATATTCGTGTATCGTATCACGCTTGGGATATGTCGAACACGGGGCCGAAGATTCTACCTCAAAAGGCAATGTTGTAGTATAAACACAGAGGCTGGGATTCACGCACCGGCCAGAACCTCTAGGGGAGACGGCGCGTTTTGCAGCGGGTGACGCAATTCGGGCGATGATTTCGGCGTATGAAGCTACGCGGGCACATGAATTTTTCTGCTGCTGCATGGAAGATCAGCCAATTCGCGCGCGACTACATCCTGCTCGCGCGAAGTGGGCTGTTCATGCACTCCGCTTATAACGCCCGCTATTTCGAAAATTATTATCTCAAATCAAAGTTTTTCGCATTCTTGTCGTTGCCGCATTATCTGCTGCTCGGCGAGCGTCAGGGTTGCCGCCCGAACCCCTTTTTCGATCCGGCGTTCTTTGAAAAGCGTGCAAAGACGCAGCGGCTCGCCGACTATTTGCGTGATCCGGCGCTCTGGGCGCAGTCGACGTCCGACTATTTCGACGCCGACTGGTATGGTAAGGCGCGCCCATCGCAATCAGGGATTGAAGAAAGCCCTTTGCGGCACTTCTGGCGTGTCGGCTTCGAGAGCGAAGCCTCCCCTTCCCCGCGTTTCGAGCCGAGATTTTTCAAAGCCGCGATTGCCCGCGACCGAAAACACGACGGAAAGCGCTTCGCTTTCGAGTATCTTTGCGGGACCGATAAAAATCCGCCGCTGAACGCGACAGAACTCGAAGCAAACCAACGCGAATTCCGCGCTTCGATCAATCTGCAAACGCTCAAGGTTGCGCCATTCGCTACTAAAAAATTTCTGGTCTTTGTGCAGGCTGGAAAAGATTTCGTTCCAAAATTCGCCGCGCCGAATGCTCCCTTCGACATTCTGATCAATTTCTACGGCGGCGTCGGCAACACCGATAATGTCCAATATGCGTTTGCCCAGAGAGGCACGAAGACGACCGCGATCAAAACGCTCATGGACTCCGTCCCCGAGCTTTTCAGCCGTTACGACGCCACGCTCTTCCTCGATGACGACATCGAGATTTCGCAGCGGGATATCTGCGCGCTCTTTCAAGCCAGATCTGAATATCAACTCGACTTGCTTCAAGCGTCCCTCTCGCCGGGGTCAAGCTGCTACTATTCGTTTCTCAAGCAGCCTGGCGTCGGCGCCGGTCTGCACTACGCTTCCGGCGTCGAGATCATGATGCCGCTGATTTCAAGCCGCGCTTTGCGGGACTGCGGCTGGATATTCGGCGAATCGATCAGCGGCTGGGGCGTCGATATGCTCCTGAGTGCCGAGGTCCGTCGCCTATATGGAAATTCGATCGGGGTGCTTGGCGACGCCGTCGCGGCTCACAGGCGGCCGACCCAGACGGATAAAAATCCGCTTTATAAGCTCCTCTCCGCGCATGGCATAAGCGCGACCGCCGAGGCGGGCCGCATTGCCTTGAAATATCATCTTAACGATAGCGAAACTTGGATTGGACCGTGTGGCCCTTCACCCCCGCACAGCGCGGTCGCGCAGAATGCCAAAGCCGCATCGAATTGCGGGAACGCAAGTCACGTATATTGATCCTTGCGTTGAGCGAGTTTTGAATGGAAACGACGACATTCCCCATTTCCGGCCCGATGCTGTTGCAGCCGAAAAGAATCGAAAATTCGCGCGGCTTCTTTTGCGAAACCTATAATGAAAGGCTTTTCCGCGAAGCGCTGGGTGACGTCCGCTTTGTCCAGGACAATCAATCGCTATCGACGCAGGTTGGGACGATCCGTGGATTGCATTTCCAGGCGCCGCCGGCCGAGCAGGGCAAGCTCGTGCGCGTTTTGCGCGGCGCGGTGTTCGACGTGGCCGTCGATATCCGGCGCGGCTCTCCGAGCTATGGCAAATTTATCTCGGCAATTCTGAGCGCGGAGAATTGGACGCAGCTCTGGGTTCCGGCCGGTTTCGCGCATGGCTTCTGTACGCTCGAACCCGATAGCGAAGTGCTCTACAAAGTGACGTCCCATTATTCCCGCGGGCATGATCTCGGCCTTGCGTGGGACGATGCGGCGCTCGATATCCCCTGGCCCATCGCGCCGGAGCGCGCGATTCTCTCCGAGAAGGACCGCGCTTTTCCCGCGCTCAGCGATCTCCCGGCATATTTTTCCTAGAGCGATACGGCCAGCACCGCTTCGGCCTCTTCCGGACTCGCCCATTGAAAGAGCGGTAATTGATGCCGCGCGAACGTAAACTGCCGCTTGGCATAGGCGCGCGTGTCGCGCTTGGCTTGCTCTGCCGCCATAGCGAGATCGCACGCGCCCGCGAGATAACGCAGAAGCTGCGGCACGCCGAGCGCGCGCATCACCGGCAGGGCAGGATCGAGCCTGCGTTCCCCAAGTGCCGCAACTTCCTCCAGGGCGCCTTTCTCCAGCATCGCCTCGAAACGGCGATCGATTGCCGCGCGCAGTGCCGCGCGCTCCGGCGCGAGGAAAATCGCGCGGCAGGTTTCGAAGTCGAGTAGCGGTTTACCCTTCGCGGCCTGGAAGACGGCGAGGCTCTGCCCGGTCGCCGCATGGACTTCGAGCGCGCGCAGGATGCGCTGCGGATCGCTTGGCTTGAGCCGCGCGGCCATCAAAGGATCGCGCGCCGCCAGCTCGGCGTGGAGCGCGCCGACCGGCATCGTTCCGGCGCGGGTGCGCCATTCCACCCGCACCGCTTCCGGCACGCGCGGCATGTCCGAAATCCCCTGCGTCAGCGCCTTGAAATAAAGCCCCGTCCCGCCGACGAAGATCGGTAGCTGCCCCTCCGCTTGCGTCTGCGCCAGAGCCGCCGCCGCGTCCTCGACATAGCGCCCAACGGAGTAATTGATCGCGCCATCGACATGGCCGAACAGGATGTGCGGCACCCGCGCCTCTTCCTCTGCGCCAGGCCGCGCGGTCAGGATTCGCAGGTCGCGATAGACCTGCATCGAATCGGCGTTGATCAGCGCGCCCCCGAGGCGCTCGGCGAGCCGCAGCGCGAGATGCGACTTGCCGCTCGCTGTTGGGCCTGCGATGAGAAGCGCCGATATTCTGGCCATGACCGCTTATGCCTCAGGTCGAACCCAATCCAAAGGAGATCGCCTTGCTCGTTCTGTATTTCTCGCCGGGATCGAGTTCGCTGGCCGCGCATATCGCGCTCAATGAGGCCGGCGCCACGTTCGAGGCGCGTCCGGTGCTCGTCGCCACGCAGGAAACCCGCAAGCCGGAATTTCTCGCGGTCAACCCCGAGGGCAAGGTGCCGAGCCTGCTGATCGACGGCCAGCTTCTGACCGAGGTTCTGGCGATTCTTTTCTACATCGGCCGGACATATCCGCAGGCGAAACTGCTGCCTGAAAATATCGAAGGCGAGGCGCAGGCGCTCTCCTGGATGTCGTTCCTGGCTTCGACCGTGCATGGCGCACGCGCCGACGCCGCACTGGCGCGAGCCGCCTTTGCGCTCGCGACGCAAAGGCTGGGCGCGCGCGAATGGGCGCTCGACGCTTATTCGGTGGTCGATATCTTCCTATTCCGGCTGTTCTGGCGTTTTGCGGCGCGGTTCGGTTTTGCGCCGGGCGAATTCCCGAGCCTGGAGGCGCATCGCGCGCGGATGCTGACGCGGCCGGCCGTCATCAAGGCGCTGGCTGCCGAGGCTCCGATCGCGGAGAAGGCGGGGCTTACTCTGCCTTAAAATCCGCCGGATCGAATTCGCGGTAGGTCGAGCAGAATTCACAGGTCACGCCGATCTTGCCATTGTCGCCGACCATATCGTCGCGCTCGGCCTGCGTGAAATTGCGCAGCATGGCGGCGATGCGTTCGTCGGAGCAGCGGCAGGCGGCGCGCAGGCTTTGCGGCGAAAAGACCGTGACGCCACGCTCATGGAACAGCCGATAGAGCAGCCGCTCGCTCGAGAGGCTGGGATCGACCAGTTCGTGATCTTCGACCGTCGCGGCAAGCGCCTTGGCCTCGGCCCAGGCATCGTCCTCGAGAATTTCCGGCAGGATCGCACCTTCCGGCGCATCGCCCGGCGCGAGATCGGCCCGGCGCTGGCGCTCGATCGAGGCCGGCAGGAATTGCAGCAAGAGGCCGCCCGCGCGCCAGTTCGTCGCCGCGCCGGTCAGACTCTCGGCGACGGCGAGACGCACGAAGGTCGGAATCTGCTCCGACTGGCGGAAATATTGATGCGCCGCCTCTTCGAGCCCCTGGCCGTCGAGCGCGACCACGCCCTGATAGCGCGCGACATCGCTGCCTTGCTCGATCGTGAGCGCCAGATGGCCCCGGCCGAGAAGCTCGGTTCCCGGCGTCGCTGCGACCAGCTTCGCCTCGTCGAAGCGCGCAAATGCGCGCAGCCGGTCCGGCGCATCGAAATCGACGACGATCATGTCGACAATACCGTCGCTGCGCGTCTGCAATTGCAGCCGGCCGTCCGACTTCAACGCCGCGCCGAGGAGCGCCGTGAGCGCCGCCGCCTCGCCGACAAGCCGCGCGATCGCGGGCGGATAAGCATGACGGGCAAGAATCTCGTCAACCGCCGGCCCGAGCCGCACAAGGCGGCCGCGCACATCGAGCGCCTCGATGGCGAAGGGGAGCACAATATCGTCGTGGGCTTGATCGGAGACCGCGCGTAGCGGAGGTTCCGACCCGCTCATCCCGCCACCGCCGGCACCGCATCAAAGCACCAGGCAAGGATGCCCTTCTGCGCATGAAGCCGGTTTTCGGCCTCGTCGAAGACGACCGATTGCGGACCGTCGATCACGTCGTCGGTGACCTCTTCGCCACGATGCGCCGGCAGACAATGCATGAAGATCGCATCCTTGGCCGCCGCCTTCATCAGCTTGGCATTGACCTGATAGGGCGCGAGCAGATTGTGACGGAAAGTCTCGTCCTTGTCGCCCATCGAGACCCAGCAATCCGAAATCACGGCGTCGGCACCGCGAACCGCCTCGAAAGGATCGCGCGTGATGTTGAGGCGGGCATTATTTGTCTTGGCCCAGGATTTGAGCTCCAGCGACACGTCGAGTTCGGCAGGACTTGCGACATTGATCGTGAAATCGAAGCGCTGCGCCGCGTGAACCCAGCTTGCGAGCACGTTGTTGGCGTCGCCCGTCCAGGCGATTGTGCGGTCCTTGATCGGGCCGCGATGCTCCTCGAAGGTCAGGATATCGGCCATGACCTGACAGGGATGCGACCTCTTGGTAAGGCCGTTAACGACCGGTATTTCGGCGTTGAACGCCAGTTCGGCAAGCTCGTTATGATCGAGCATGCGGATGACGATGGCATCGACGAAGCGCGACAGAACCCGCGCCGTATCGGCGATCGTTTCGCCGCGGCCGAGTTGCATTTCCTTGCCGGTCAGCATGATCGTTTCGCCGCCAAGTTCGCGCATCCCGACGTCGAAGGAAACGCGCGTGCGGGTCGAGGGTTTGTCGAAGATCATCGCCAGGACTTTGCCGGTCAGCGGCCGCTCCGCCGCGAGCTGGCCCTTGCGGCGACGGCTCTTGATCGCGCCGGCGATCGAAGAATCCGGCGCAATTCCTCGGCCGAGATCTCCGAAAGATCGAGAAAATGCTTTGGCGCCGACGCAGGGCGCAAGGCCGTGCTCATCACGCGGCTCCGCGCTGCGCGCGCTTGGCCTGCGCGGAAATCTTTTCCGCCACGGCGTTGAGGCGGGTCAGCGCCAGAGCAGCCTCGACCTCGTTGACGGTGAGCGGCGGCAGCAGGCGAACGACATTGTCGCTCGCCGGCACGGTGATGAGCTTCTCCTCCAGCGCCGCATTGACGAAAGCACCGACGGCGCCGGTGACCCGCAGCCCATACATGAGGCCCATGCCGCGCACCTCCTCGATCACATCGGGATAGCGCCGCTGCAATTCTGCAAGGCCCTGGCCGAAGGAGGCGCCGATTTTCACCACATGGGCGAGGAAGCCGTCGGCGAGCACGACATCGAGCAGCGCGTTGCCGACCGCCGTCGCCAGCGGATTGCCGCCATAGGTCGTGCCATGCGTGCCCGGCGTCATGCCGGCGCCGACCTTGCGCGTCGTCAGGAAAGCGCCGAGCGGAAAGCCGCCGCCGATGCCCTTGGCAAGACCCATAATGTCCGGCGTGATGCGCGAATGCTGATAAGCGAAGAGCTTGCCGGTGCGGCCCATGCCACTCTGCACTTCATCGAAGATCAGCAGCAGCCCATGCGCGTCGCAGAGCGCGCGCAGAGCCTCGAGCAACTCGGGCGTCGCGACACGGATGCCGCCTTCGCCCTGCACCGGCTCAATCATGATTGCGGCCGTCTCGGGCGTGACTGCCGCCTTGACGGCCTCGAGATCGCCGAAAGGCACCTGGTCGAAGCCTTCAAGCGGCGGCCCGAAGCCTTCGAGATATTTCGGATTGCCACCGGCCGCGACGGACGCCAGCGTCCGCCCGTGAAAGGCGCCCTGGAAGGTGATGATGCGATAACGCTCGGGATGGCCGCTGACGAATTGGTGGCGGCGCGCGGTTTTGATCGCGCCTTCCATCGCCTCGGTGCCGGAATTGGTGAAGAAAACGAGATCGGCGAAACTCTCCGCGGCCAGCCGCGCACCCAGCTTCTCCGCTTGCGGAATTTCGAAGAGGTTGGAAACGTGCCAAAGCTTCTCGCCCTGCTCCTTCAGCGCTTTGACGAGATGGGGATGCGAATGGCCGACGCAGACGACGGCAATACCGGCGCCGAAATCGAGATATTTGTCGCCGTTCGTCGCGTAGAGCCAAGCGCCCTCACCCCGCTCGAAAGCAAGGTTGAAACGCGCATAGGTAGGGAGAAGTGACGACGTCACGGCTAAAGCTCCAGCGATTTCACGGCGGCGGCTGTCCTGTCGCTCCGCGGCGCCGCACTCGATCGGGCGATCCACCAAAGAAAAGTGCCGCCCCGGAGGAGCGGCAACAGGAAAGCGCCATTTTAAGGGGATCGGCACTGGCGGTCAAATTTTTGCCACCGCCCCGCCGCCTCGGCGGCCAAGGTTGTCGGCCCGATTCACAGTCCCCCGAGTCACAATGACGCGGCTGCGCACCCAGCGGCGTGGATTGTTGAAAAGGCCGTTGGGAACTCCATTGCGAACTCTTGCGCGGGATTCAACGCCTAGTGTAGCCTCCTGGATGTCGACTACGACATCTCGTGCGGCGGGCCATTCATAATGCGTAACCTTTTGTACGACGCCGGTTTTCCGGCGCTGCGGCGATTCCGGATTCTGCCTGCTGTACCGCGTTTGTCGGGTCTCGTTAGCCGCGTACAGGCTAATTTTTCCGATCCAGATCGAGGAGGACAGAATGTCCTGGACCGATGAACGGGTGGAGCTTTTGCGCAAACTCTGGCTCGAAGGACTCAGCGCCAGCCAAATCGCACGTGAACTTGCCAATGGCATTAGCCGCAACGCGGTGATCGGCAAGGTTCACCGGCTCGGAATGTCCGGGCGCGTCAAAACGGCGGCGCCGGCGATCGCCCGGCCAAGACCGAAAGTCACCCGACCGGCAGCGCATCAGCGCTCAAACATGCCGCTGGTGCGAGGCAATACCGCCTTGGCCATGCGACCTCAGCCAAACACGGCCATTCTGCCGGAACCCCAGGAAGATGTTGTGATCCCGATGTCCGAAATGGTCACGATGATGGATTTGAAGGAATCCATGTGCCGCTGGCCGATGGGCGACCCGGCGACGGGCGAGTTCCGCTTCTGCGGCGCCAAGAAGGGTGCAAACCAGAGCGGTCCCTATTGCACCTATCACAGCCGCATCGCCTATCAGCCGGTGCAGGACCGCCGTCGCGAGCGGCGCGCCCAGTCGGCATAACCCGTCATCGCGGGAAACGTCAGGGCCGAAGCAATCCAAAAGACCTGATGGTTCTGGATTGCTTCGTTCGTCCGCACCGAATTGGATCAGTCGCTCTTGCCGAACGTCTCGTCGAAGGAATAGCCGGCGCCGCGGATGGTGCGGATCGGGTCGCGCTCTCCTCCTTGCGAGAGCGCCTTGCGCAGGCGCCCGACATGAACGTCGACGGTGCGCTCGTCGATCTCCGCCGAGAAGCCCCAGATCGAGTCGAGCAATTGCGCCCGCGAAAAGACGCGGCCGGGCTTTCCCATGAGATATTCGAGCAGCCGGAACTCCGTCGGCCCAAGATGGACGTTGCGCTCGCCGCGGCTGACGCGCCAATTCTCACGGTCGAGCGCAAGATCGCCGGCGGTGAGCAGCGCCGCGACACGATCCGGCCGCGCCCGGCGCAGCAGCGCCCGCACCCGCGCCATCAATTCCGGCACCGAGAAGGGCTTGACGATATAATCGTCGGCGCCGATCGAGAGCCCGCGCACCCGCTCGCTTTCGTCGCCGCGCGCCGTCAGCATGATGACGGGCAGGCTGCGCGTCGCATCGCGCGCCCGCATCCGCCGGCAGATTTCAAGGCCCGAAACGCCCGGCAGCATCCAGTCGAGGATGACGAGGTCCGGCGGCGATTCGACAAGCCGCAATTCGGCTTCGTCGCCACGCTCGACACGCTCGACGATGAAGCCCTCCGCCTCGAGATTGTAACTGAGAAGCAGGCTCAGCGCCGCTTCGTCCTCGACGACAAGGATGCGCGGCGGCGCGACGGCGGCGGAATTCGCCCGTGGCGAGGTGCCGCGCGGCTCGGCGGCGGCGGGGCGCGGGTCAGGAACTGAGATGATCTGATTGTTCATCTATGGCTCACTTCGGCAGGGGCAGATAATCGGCTGCCGGCGAGGGCCCTTTCGGGCGGTCCATCGGCAAGGTCTCGCCAGTGACGAGATAGACGACCGTTTCTGCAATGTTGGTGGAATGATCGCCAATGCGCTCGATATTTTTCGAGCAGAACAAGAGATGCGCGCAGAACGAAATGTTACGCGGGTCTTCCATCATGAAGGTCAAAAGATCGCGGAAAACGGAATCTTCCAGCGCGTCCAGCTCCACGTCATGCGTCCAGACCATGCGCGCGCGCTCGACATCGCGCAGCGCATAGGCATCGAGCGCGTCCTTCAGCAGCATCGCCGCCGCCTCGTGCATCGACTTGAGTCCGACGATGGCGCGCGGCAGCCGCGTCTCGCCGGAAAGCTTCAGCGCCCGCTTGGCGATGTTCTTGGCGAGATCGCCGACGCGTTCGAGATCGCCGGAGATACGGATCGCGGCGATGATCTCGCGCAAATCCGCCGCCAGCGGCTGGCGTCTGGCGATCGTCAGGATCGCCTGCTCCTCGATATCGCGTTGCAGAACGTCGAGACGCTGATCCATGGCGACGGTCGTCCGCGCCAGGCTGGTGTCGAGAGTCGCGAGCGCGTCCATCGCATTGCTGAGCATCTGCTCGGCAATGCCGCCCATTTCCGCGATCTTGCGGCCGAGAGCCTCGAGCTCGTTGTCGTAAGCTTTGACGGTATGGTCGGTCATGGCATCTGGTCCTGGCATTGCGGGCCTCAGCCGAAACGGCCGGTGACGTAGTTCTGGGTCTGCTGGTTTTCGGGCGCCGTGAAGATCTGCGTGGTGGTTCCGAACTCGACCAGCTCGCCGAGATACATGAACGCGGTATATTCCGAGACGCGCACCGCCTGCTGCATGTTATGCGTGACGATCGCGATCGTATACTTGTCCTTCAGCTCATCGATCAGCTCTTCGACCTTCGCGGTGGAGATCGGATCGAGCGCCGAGCAGGGTTCGTCGAAGAGAATGACTTCCGGCTGGATGGCGACGGTGCGGGCGATGCAGAGCCGCTGCTGCTGGCCGCCGGAGAGCGACAGGCCGCTCGCATTGAGCTTGTCCTTGACCTCGTCCCACAGCGCCGCGCCACGCAGCGCCGTTTCGACCCGCGCGTCGAGATCGGCCCGCGAGAGCTTTTCATAGAGCCGGACGCCGAAGGCGATGTTCTCGTAGATCGTCATCGGAAACGGCGTCGGCTTCTGAAACACCATGCCGACGCGCGCGCGCAGCAGATTGAGATCCTGCGCGCCGGCGAGAATGTTCTCGCCGTCGAGCAGCACCTCGCCTTCGGCGCGCTGGCTGGGATAGAGATCGTACATGCGGTTCAGGACGCGCAGCAGCGTCGACTTTCCGCAGCCGGACGGGCCGATCAGCGCCGTCACCTTGTTGGTGTAGAGCGGCAGATTGACGTTCTTCACCGCATGGTGCTGCCCGTAGATAGAACTGCAAGTCCTTGACGGAGATCTTCGTCGGAAATTCGGCTTTTGCCGGGATTGTGGTCGCTACGGCGGTCATCGGCTGCGTCCTTCGCGAACTGAGGGCGCGCGCCAGGATCGACAGGGCCAGCACGGCTAAGGTGATGAGAAGGGCGCCCGTCCAGGCGAGGCTTTGCCAGTCCTTATACGGGCTCAGCGCGAACTGGAAGATGATCGCCGGCAGGCTCGCCATCGGCGCGTTGAGATCGGTCGAGTAGAACTGATTGTTGAGGGCGGTGAAGAGCAGCGGCGCGGTTTCGCCGCTGACGCGCGCGACGGCGAGCAGCACGCCGGTGATGAGTCCGGCTCGCGCGGCCCTATAGGCGATCTTCTGCACGACCGTCGAACGCGGCAGGCCGAGCGCGCTTGCCGCCTCCCGCAAGGCGCCGGGAACGAGGAGCAGCATGTCTTCCGTCGTGCGCACGACGACCGGGATGACGATCACCGCCAGCGCGATGGCGCCGGCAATGCCGGAGAAATGGCCCATCGGCGTCACCATCGACCTGGTAGATGAAGAGGCCGATGACGATCGACGGCGCGCTGAGCAGAATATCGTTGATGAAGCGGACCACCATGGTGAGCTTCGTATTGCGCCCATATTCGGCCATATAGGTGCCGGCGAGCATGCCGAGCGGCGTGCCGATCGCGACGCCCAGGATGGTCATGATGAGACTGCCGACGATCGCGTTCAGAAGGCCGCCGACCCCGTCCGGCGGCGGCGTATTCTGCGTGAAGACCGCAGCGACAGGCCGGCAAAGCCGTTCCAAAGCAGGGAAAACAGAATGAGCGCCAGCAAGAAGAGCCCGAAAGCGACCGAGGCATAACAAAGGCCGAGCCAGATCGCGTTGGCGCGCCTGCGAGAGCTATAAAGTGCCATGTTAGCGCCCCTGCTTGCTCAAGCCGCATCAGCATCAGGCGCGAGATCGCCAGCACGATGAAGGTGATGACGAAGAGGATAAGGCCGAGTTCGATCAGCGACGAGGTGTAGAGATCGCCGACCGCCTCGGTGAATTCATTGGCGATCGCAGCGGAGATCGTCGTTCCCGGCGCCAGCAGCGACGTCGGAATGACGTCCGCATTGCCGATGACGAAAGTCACCGCCATCGTCTCGCCGAGCGCGCGGCCGAGACCGAGCATCACGCCGCCGAGAACGCCGACACGCGTATAGGGCACAACAATGAAGCGGACCACCTCCCAGGTGGTGCAGCCGATGCCATAGGCCGCCTCTTTCAGCAGCGGCGGCACGGTATCGAAGACATCGCGCGCCACCGCCGAAACGAAGGGCAGAACCATGATCGCGAGAATGAAACCGGCGGTGAGCAGGCCGATGCCATAAGGCGGCCCGGCGAACAGCGTATTGAGGACCGGGATATTGGCGAAAGTCTTGATCAGTCCCGGCTGGACATATTGCTGAAGGAACGGGGCGAACACGAACAGGCCCCAGATGCCGTAAATGATCGAGGGGATGCCCGCGAGAAGCTCAATGGCCGTGCCGATCGGACGGCGCAGGCGATGCGGACAGAGTTCGGTCAGGAAGATCGCCACGCCGAGCCCGACCGGCACGGCGATGATCATGGCAATGAAAGAGGTGACGAGCGTGCCGTAGACCGCGGCCAAGGCGCCGTAATGGTCGGTCGCCGGGTTCCAGACATTGGTGATCAAAAAGCCGAGCCCGAACGCCCTGAAGGCCGGGATCGAACCGTGGATCAGCGACGCGATGACGCCGCCGAGGATCAGCAATACCGCGACGGCCGCACCGAACGTCAGCCAATGGAAAGTCTTGTCGCGGATCCGAAAGCCGCTGAGAGCACGCGCACGCCGCACGGCATCTTCGTAAGCCACATGGGCGCCCTTCACCGCTATGTCCGCCAACGCCATCTCCGCCGCTGAAAATCGCCGGGGCTCCAAGCGCCCGCGACGATCCTTGAAGATGGATGCGGCGGCGACCGCCGCATCCGGATTTCTCGACGATCGCAAGCGCCGCTTAGTTCAGCAGCGCCTTGCCGTCGGTATCCTTGACCTCGCTCGCCCAGGTCTTCTTGATAAGCTCAACGACCGAAGCGGGAATCGGAATATAGTCGAGCGCTTCCGCCGCCGGGCCGCCCTTGTCGAAAGCCCAGGCGAAGAACTTGAGCGCCGCCTTGGCAGCCGCCGGGTCCTTCGGCTGCTTCGGCAGCAGGATGAAGGTCGCAGCGGTGATCGGCCAGGAAGCGGCGCCCGGCTGGTCGGTGAGGATCAGGCGGAAGCCCGCGGCATGCGCCCAGTCGGCATTGGCGGCGGCGGCCTGAAAGCTCGCCATCTCCGGCGCCACGACCTTGCCGGCGCTGTTGATCAGCTTGGTGTAGGTCAGCTTGTTCTGCATCGCATAGGCGTATTCGACATAGCCGATGGCGCCCTTGGTCTGGATGACGTTGTTGGCGACGCCCTCGTTACCCTTGGCGCCGATGCCCGCCGGCCATTGCACGGCCGTCGCCGAACCGACCTTGGACTTCCAGTCGGGCGAAACCTTCGACAGATAATTGGTGAAATTGAAGGTCGTGCCCGAGCCGTCGGCGCGATGCACGACCGCGATCGCGGTCGAGGGCAGCTTGAGGCCCGGGTTCAGCTTGGCGATCGCCGCGTCGTCCCAGGTCTTGATCTCGCCGAGGAAGATCTTGGCGAGCGTCGGGCCATCGAGCACGATCGCGCCGGGCGCGATGCCGTCGAGGTTGACGACCGGAACGATGCCGCCCATGACCTGCGGCCACTGAACGAGGCCGTTCTTGTCGAGATCGGCCGGCTTCAGCGGCGCGTCGGTCGCGCCGAAGGTCACGGTGCGGGCTTCGATCTGCTTGATGCCGCCGCCCGAGCCGATCGACTGATAATTGAGGCTGTCGCCGGTCTCCTTCTTATAGGCGTCGGCCCATTTCGAATAGATCGGATAGGGGAAGGTGGCGCCAGCACCGGAGATATCCGTGGCTTCGGCGCTAGCAAAGACGGCGATCGCCGCAGCGGCGACCAAACCCGTCCTCACGAGGGACTTGAAACTCATATTATGCCTCTCAAAACTGAGAAAAATGCGCTGCATGTCGAACCTTCCAGGTTGACCCGCGCAAGCGGCACCCTAGGGAGAGCGGGCAAAGCATTTACGACAGTCACATGACGTTTACATGACGCCTGGGGATAGGGCCGCTCAATCCTCGAAAAGCGGCAGCGTCACCGTAAACGTCGCGCCTTCACCCAGTTTGGATTCAATGTTTAAGCGCCCGCCGTGGCGTGCGACGATATGCTTCACGATGGCGAGGCCAAGCCCGGTGCCCCCCTTGGCGCGGCTCTGCCCGGCATCGACGCGATAGAAGCGTTCGGTCAGGCGCGGCAGATGTTCCGGCGCTATGCCCGGCCCGTAATCGCGCACGTGAATCTGCGCCTGACGGCCATGCGTCGTCAGCTCGACATCTACGTGCCGATCGGCCGTGCGCGGGTCGGAGGCGCCGTATTTGATCGAATTTTCGATCAGATTCTCGGCGACACGGAGAAGCTCGTCGCGGTCGCCGGGAACGACGATCGCCTTCGGCGCGATGATGTTGAGCGTGACGTCGCGCTCCTCCGCGACCGGCGAGAGCGTATCGGCGATATGGCGGAAGATTCCGATAAGATCGACCGGCGTTTCCGGGCGCACATGCAGATGCTGCTCGATCCGCGACAGCGACAGCAGATCATCGACCAGCCGCGACATCCGCTGCGCTTGTTCGCGCATGATGGCAAGGAAGCGCGTGCGCGCCTCGGCGTCGTCCCTCGCCGGTCCCTGCAAAGTCTCGACAAAACCGAGCAGCGAGGCGAGCGGCGTGCGCAGCTCGTGGCTCGCATTGGCGACAAAATCGACGCGCATGCGCTCCAGCCGGCGGGCGTCGCTCAGGTCATGCAGCGACAGGATCAGCGCCCGCTCGAAATTCTCGTCTGCGAGCGCGGCGATATTGACCTCGAACAGACGCTCGACCGGAAATTTCTCCGACCAGACGACGCGCAGGCTGCGCCCATCCTCGCGCACCCGGTCGAGCGCATCGAGCACATCGGGGGCGCGCAATGAGCGAGCCAGCGGAATATCCGTCTGCAAGCCCGGCAGGATCGCATGCGCGGCGGAATTGGCGGCGAGGACGCGGTCGTTGCGATCGATGACGACGACGGCCTGCGGCATCGCCTCGGCGAGGCTGCGGATCAGCGAGCGGTCGTGATTGCGTGTCTTCTCGTCCATGCGGCCTGGCAATAAGCCCCGGTCTGGAAATCAGGAAGCGCCGCCCGGCGTCCAAAGAATATCCCCCTCGCCGAAACGATTGAGATGCCGCGCGGCAACGAAAAGGAAATCCGACAAACGATTGATGTATTTGAGCGCCGGCGCGCCGACTTTTTCACCGGGTTCGGCGGCGAGTCCGACCATCAGCCGCTCCGCCCGGCGTGTCACCGCGCGCGCGACATGCATCGCCGCGGCGGCCCTTGAGCCGCCCGGGAGAACGAAGGATTTGAGCGGCAGCAGATCGGCGTTGAGCGCGTCGATCTCACGCTCCAGCCGGTCGACCTGATCCTGCCGCACGCGCAGCCGCTCCGGTCCTCCGGCTACTTCAGGCGTGCAGAGATCGGCGCCGAGATCGAAGAGATCGTTCTGGATTGCGGCGAGAACAGCCGCGAGCTTCAATTCGTTCGGTGCATCGCCGAGCGCCACACGGGCGAGGCCGATGAAACTATTGGCCTCGTCGACGGTGCCATAGGCTTCGATACGCAGATCGTCCTTGCGCCGCCGCGCGCCATCGCCGAGCGAGGTCATGCCGGCATCGCCGCCGCGCGTATAAATCCTGCTGAGCGTCACCATCGGTCTACTTCCGGAAAAACAGCACGCCGATAATGATGATGATCGCAATGAACTGCAAACCGACGCGCCAGCGCATGAGCGTCTGCGACGTGCTCGCGCTGCCGCCGCGCAGCATGTTGACGAGTCCGGCGATCAGAACCGCGAAGACACCGAAAACCGCCACGCCGACGAGTGCATTGGTGAGTTGATGCATGATCGCCTCTTGAGCCTGGCCAGGAGCGAAGTCAACAGATCGTCACAAATATCGATCCGGTTCAATAGGGCTTCAGCAGCCGCTCGAGATAATCGAGCTCCTCTTGCGAGCGCCACGGATCGGCGAGCCGGCGCCGCAATTCCTCCAGGACGCGCTGGGCGCGCTCGGCCGCCGGCAGACCTTCCATATTCAGGCGCGAATTGGGGTTGAGGACCGGATCGTCCGCCATCGGCCGGCCGAGCGGATCGGTGTCGCCGGCGCCCTCCGCCTGCCCCGGACCCTCCTGGCCGCCGGGCTGCTGGCCCTGGCCCTGGCCTTGCTGCATCGCCTGAGCGAGTTGTTCGGCGCCCTTGCGCAGACCTTCGAGGGCGCGGCCCTGCGCCGCGACGGCGGAATCGCCGGGGCTCTGGCCCTGGCCTTCCTGTTCGCCCTGATCGCCCTGGCCCTGCGCGCCCTCTTGGCCCTCGCCTTGCTGGCCTTGCTCTTGCTGACCCTGGTTCTGCTGCGCCTCGCCCTGCTGATCCTGGCCCTGCTGGCGCCCCGGGCTCAGCGATTTCTCCGCCTGCTCCATGGCCTTCTGCGCGTCCTTGAGGCCGGATTGCTCCTGCGCCAGCCGCTTGAGCTGGTTCTGCAAATCCTGCAGTCGCTGACGCAGGTCCTGTTGCAGATCGTGCAATTGTTGCGCGCTCATCGGCTTTTGCGGTCCGGCGCTTTGATCCGGCTGGTCGGAATCCTGCGCGTGGGCGAGGCGCTGTGTCTCGTCGCGCAATTTCTGCTGCTCACGGGTCAGCCGGTCGAGATCGCGCATGGCCTGCGTCATCGCCTGCGTCGTCGGGTCCTGATTCTGTTTCTGGGACATCTGCAAATTTTCGAGCGTGTTCTGCAATTGCTCGAGCATTTTCTGCGCATCTTCCCGATCGCCCGCATTGGCCATCTGCATCATGCGGTCGAGCATGCTCTGCAAATCCTGTGGCGTCACCGATTGCGGCGCATTGGGCGATCGCGCGCTGTTTGGTGCGCGCTGCGCCTGCCGCGCCGCGAATTCGCGCAGGAATTTATTCATCGCAGCGCGCAGAGCTTCCGTCAGCTTGCGGATTTCTTCCGGCGGCGCGTTGCGCTGCAAGGCCTCGCGCAATTGCTGCTCGGCGGCACGCAGATCGCGCTCCGCATCGGAGAGACTGCCGTTCTCGATCTGCAGCGCCATCTGCCAGAGAAAATCGGCGACGCCGAAAAGATCCGTGTCGCTTTGCGCATCCTCCAGCATGTCGGATGCGACAACGAGGCCGAGAAAAACCGGCACCGGCGTGCCGAAAAGGTCCGGCGCGATCATCAGGGCATCGAGCGCCGTCTGCACCCGGTCACGCTCCTCGGGATAAAGCACGAGATCGCGCCGCTGCTCGACAAGCGCCTTAGCGATCGGCTTGACGAAAGGCTGTTGCGGCAGGGTGATCTCGATGGGATCGCTGCGGCCGACATTGCCGCCCTCGTCGCGCGCGACGAGAGTCATTTTCACCCGCGCTCCGGCCCAGGGATGGCTGGACAGGTCGCCCGTCGTCTCGGCCTCGCCCGCGCCGCCGTCCGGCAGAACCAATGAGAGGTGGGGCGGCGGCACCAGCGAGCGCGCGGTTCCGGTCGCGCCCTCAACGCTCGGATCGCTGAAGACCGCTTCGGCCGAGGCAGCCCCGTAATCGTCGCTGATCTTATAGGCGAGCGTCAGCGAGCCGCGGGCGTTGAAATGCGGCGCATCGGTCAATTCGATCTCGGGCGGCCGGTCCGGAATAACCGCGATCTTGAAGACGCCGACAGTCGATCCGGCGTGTTTCAACGTCAGCTCGGCATCGCCCCGCAGCGTCAGCCGCTGTTCGCTCTCGTCCGGCGCTTGCGGCGCCTTTGTTCGCGGCGCGGGTGCAAGACCGCCTTGCGTCTCGACCCCGACATCGCCCCCGGCGGCGCGGACGATCAGCGTCGAATTGATCGGCGCCGAGACCGCCTCCGGCGCGTCCGGCCGGCCAAGATGCAGCAACACCGGCGGCTTGCCGGTATAGGCGGGCGGATCGAGCCAGGCATCGATGCGATAACCGGCCGCTGCAGGCAGCGCACCGCGCCAGTCGAAAGCCGCCGCGATCCGGGCATATTTTTCCGGCCCAGCCACAAAAGCGCTGGCGACGACGAGCACGAGGACGGCCGCGCGGATCGCGTAAGGGTCACGCGCGGCGACATGCGGCGCGGGCGCGCCCACCCGCAACCGCGCGATCCGCGCGAGCAGCCGCTTGCGATGCAGGTTCCACAACGCCTGCGTCGCGGGATCACCACCGGCATTGGCGAGCTCATCATCGAGGCCGGAAGCCGGGTGATGGGCGATGTCCGAGCTCTGATCGATGCGGGCAAGCGCCGCTTTGCGCGCGGGAGTCCGCAGCCAGAGAAACGGCACAAGCGCCGCGAATAGCGCCGCGCCAAACACGCCCACGCCGATTTCGCGCCAGAGCGGCCTGACTTCGAGCCAGAGACCCGCGAAGGACACGGCGACGAACAGGCCGACGACGACGAGCGGCGGCACGAGAGCCCGCCACAGCGTCTCCCAGAAGAGGACCGCGCGGGCGCGCACGACGAGCGTGTCGAGCCGGCGCAGCGCTGGATTGCGGCTTGTGTTCGATTTTTTCTCGGCCAATCAACGCTCCGGGTCGGGGGCACCTCTTACCTAGGCCGTAATTTGGTCCCCGAAAGGGCGATTATCGGAGCCAGGGCGGCAATTTGTCGAGACCGATCAATTGCTCATAGGTCTCGCGCGGCCGCACCACGGCATAAGCGTCGCCCTTGACCAGAACTTCCGGCACCAGCAGGCGCGAATTATAGGTTCCAGCTTGAACCGCGCCATAGGCCCCCGCCGAGAGCACGGCCAGGAGATCGCCGGGCTTCGGCTCCGGCATCCGCCGGCCGAGGGCGAGGAAGTCGCCGGTCTCGCAGACCGGCCCGACGACATCGGCGACGATCTCCCGCGCGCCGGGCGCGGGAACGACCGGAACGATCTCGTGATAGGCGTCATAAAGCGTCGGCCGGATCAGATCGTTCATCCCCGCATCGACAATCACGAAGGTCTTGGCCTCGGCCTTTTTCACATAAAGAACGCGGGTGACGAGAATCCCGGCATTGCCGGCGATGAGCCGGCCCGGCTCGAAGATCAATTGCCGGTTGAGACCGCCGAAATGCCGGCGGACGATCTTGGCGTAGAGGTCCGGATGGAAGGCATCGCCCTTTTCGTTCGGCTTGTAAGGAATGCCGAGGCCGCCGCCGAGGTCGATATGATCGATCCGATGCCCATCGCCTTCCAGCACGCCGAGAAACTCGGCGGCGAGCGCGAAGGCATTGTCGAAGGGCTCGAGATCGGTGATCTGCGAGCCGATGTGCATGTCGATGCCGGTGACCTTGAGGCCCGGCAGCGCCGCGGCGCGTGCATAGGCCGCGCGCGCGCGGCTGAGCGGGATGCCGAATTTGTTCTCGGCCTTGCCGGTCGAAATCTTGGCATGGGTGCGGGCATCGACATCCGGATTGACCCGCAGCGCCACCCGCGCCGTGCGGCCGCGCGCCGCTGCGAGGCCGGAGAGCGCCTCCAGTTCCGGCTCGGATTCGACATTGAAGCAGAAAATATCTTCGTCGAGCGCGTAATTGATCTCGGCCGCGGTCTTGCCGACGCCGGAGAAGGTGATCTTGCCGGGCGCCACCCCGGCGGCGCGGGCGCGGCGCAGCTCCCCTTCGGAGACGACATCCATGCCGGCGCCGAGATCGCCGAGCGTCTTCAGCACCGCCTGGTTGGAATTGGCCTTCACCGCGTAGCAGACCAGCGACCGGCAAATCGCCGAAGGAACGCTTGAAGACCTCGTAATGGCGGGTCAGCGTCGCGGTCGAGTAGCAATAGAAGGGCGTGCCCACCGTAGCGGCCAGCCCGGCGAGATCGACGCCTTCGGCGCGAAGTACGCCGTCCTTCAGCTCGAAATGATTCATCCGCGGATCATTTCACCAGCGGGTCGAGGACGAAGCTCTTGCCCTCGGTTCCGGCGGCCGAGGTCGTCGCATTGGTTTCCTGCCGCGAGGGCGCGGTCGGCACCACCAGATCGCCGGCCATCGCATTGGGGACCTTGACCTGCTGCGGCGCCACCTGACTGGTCGGCACGCCCGGAGGCGGGTCCAAATCGCCGCGGCGCCCGCAGCCGCCAAGCGCCAGCGCGAGGAGGACGAGGCAGAAAAGACCACGTCTGGCGCAGAAACGAGAATTCACACCAAAGCTCCGGTAAGCCTGCGGCTTATATAGACGAAGCCGGCCCTAAAACGAAACCCACATCCAAGTGCGAATCTTTGATCCTGGGCATTACGCGCCCTTGGCCCTGCTTTATCAATGCACACAAATGCAATTGAAGTTGCTCTCATTTCCTTTGCCAGCACCGTCTACCCTGGCCGTAATCGAAATTCTCAATCGCTTTTTCCCAATGCAGGCTGAACGATGAAAAGAAGCGCCATTTCGGTATTCCTCTGCTGCCTTTTGGTTGCAACAGCCGTGAACATTGCGCGCGCCGATCCGTCAACTCCGGCGTTTTACGAGGCTGCCCGCAAGATCAAGCCGGAAGGAAAACTGGGACAAATCGTCAGCCAGGAGGCGATCCCCACCTCTGTCGCGAGCGCCCAAGCCTGGCGCATCGCCTATATTTCGTCGGACGTCGCCGGACGGGCGACCCTCGCCACCGGCCTGGTTGTGGCCCCCTTAAGCGCGCCGCCAGCTGGCGGTCGACCCATCATGGCTTGGGCGCACGGCACGACCGGAGCCGCGCAAAACTGCGGGCCGTCACAAGTTCTGAACCCCGTAAAAGACCTCAACGAATATTTCCTCCTCGACGGCGATTCATGGACCGATTACGGGCTGCAGAGCCTCGAAGCCTTCATCAAGGAAGGCTATGTGGTCGTCGGCACCGACTATCAGGGGTTAGGAGGCGGCGGCAGGCACCAGTACGCCGTCGCGGCATCGCAGGCGCGGGATGTGATCAACTCGATTCGCGCCGTCAGCTCCATGAAGGCTAGCGGCGCGGGCAAGAAGGCGATCGTTTACGGATGGTCGCAGGGCGGCGGCGCGACGCTCGCAGCCGCAAGTTTGCCCGCTTATATCGGCCAACAAAATACGGCGGCGGACAACATCCAATTGGTGGGATTTGTCGCGCTGGCGCCATTCGATACCGCTGTACTGGCTGGCCAAAATGAGCCGGACCAAGCGGCCGCAGATAAGATGATGGGCGAACTGACGGCCAGCTTCTCTGACAATGTGTTCAATTTCACCCATTTCGCGATGAATATATGGGGAACCCAAGCTGCCTTCCCCGAGCTTCATCTGGACGATATCTTCACAGACGCCGGAGCAAAGGTCGTCGACAGGGTATTCTCGAACAAGTGCATGCACGCGGCGGCCGACACGCTCAATTATGCCTATGCCGCGGAATACAAGACATTACTAAATCCGAAGCCGAAAAATACCGTGGCCTGGATCAAAGCGCTTGTTCAAGGCAGCGTCGCACCGGTGAAGCCGATGGCTCCCGTTGTCATCTATTGGGGCACCAGAGACACGGTGGTGCCGCCGGTGATGGGACGGCTTTATCAGGACCAGATGTGCAAAATGGGTGGCAACGTCGAACGGGTCCAACTTCCCGGAGAGCAGACGCATTTCTCGACGCCGGGAGCCGCGGCGCCGCTCTTTCTTCCCTGGGTGAAGGAACGCTTCGCCGGCAAACCCGCCGCAAACGGCTGCTCCGCGCAGTAGCTTATGGCTTTTTCAGCCGATCGAGCCAGGCTTGTGCCTGCTCCGCCACATTGGCCGGTGCCGTGCCGCCATAGCTCGTGCGGCTGGCGACGGAATTTTCCACTCCCAGCACGGCGAAAACCTCGTCCGTCAGCCGCGGCTCGACGGTCTTGATCTCCGCAAGGCTCAAGGCTTCGAGGCCGACGCCGCGCTCCGCCGCCAGCGCCACCAGCCGGCCGGTGACATGATGCGCCTCGCGGAACGGCAGGCCGAGCTCGCGCACCAGATAATCGGCAAGGTCGGTCGCCGTCGCATAGCCTGCCGCGGCGGCGGCTTTCATCCGCGCCAGGTCCGGCACGAAATCGCCGACCATGCCCTTCATCGCCGCAAGACAGAGCGAAAGCGTCTGGAGCGCATCGAACGTGCCCTCCTTGTCCTCCTGCATGTCCTTGGAATAGGCGAGCGGCAGGCCCTTGAGCACGACGAGCAGCCCGGTCAAGGCGCCGATGACGCGCCCGGATTTGCCGCGCACGAGTTCGGCCGCATCGGGATTGCGCTTCTGCGGCATGATCGAGGAGCCGGTCGAGAACTTGTCGGAAAGCCGCAGGAAGCCGAATTGCGGCGTCGTCCAGAGCACGATCTCCTCGGCGAAACGCGACAGATGCACGGCGCAGAGCGCCGCCGCCGACAGCGCCTCGATGACGAAATCGCGATCCGAGACGCTGTCGAGCGAATTGGCGGTCGGCCGGTCGAAGCCGAGCGCTTTCGCCGTGGCAAAACGGTCGATGGGAAAAGACGTGCCGGCGAGGGCCGCGGCGCCCAGCGGGCTCTCGTTGAGCCGGGCGCGGGCATCGCGGAATCTGCCGCGATCTCGCGCAAGCATCTCGACATAGGCGAGGAGATGATGGCCGAGCGTAACGGGCTGGGCCGATTGCAGATGGGTGAAGCCGGGCATGACCGCGCCAGCATAGGTCAAGGCCTTTTCGGCGAGCGCCAGTTGCAGCGCAGCGATCTGGCCGTCGAGCGCCTCGATCGTGGCCCGGATATAGAGCCGGAAATCGACCGCAACCTGATCGTTGCGCGAGCGCGCCGTGTGCAGCCGCCCGGCCGCCGGGCCGAGGAGATCGGCGAGCCGGGACTCGATATTCATATGGATGTCTTCGAGCTTGCGCGAATACGTGAATTCGCCCTTCTCGATTTCGCCACGGATGCGGCCTAGAGCTTCGGTGATCTTGGCGGCGTCGTCCTTCGACAATATGCCGGTCTCGCCCAGCATCGCGACATGGGCGAGCGAGCCTGCTATGTCGTGCGCCGCAAGCTTCTGGTCGAAATCAATCGACGCATTGATTTCTTCCATGATTGCGTCGGGGCTGTCGGCGAACCGGCCGCCCCACATCTTGTTACTCATTGGTTCCGCTTTCAAAGATCAGGCATGTCAGACCAAAAACCACCGAAGCGCGGCCTGCCCGCCCCGGCCATATCGATCATCGCCTTTGGCCTGATGCTGGCCTTCGTATACGTGATGAAGGGCGTACACCGCAACGAACCCGCCGCCAGCGATGCCTGCCCGGCGGCGCGCGCTATCGCCAGCCGCCTCGCGCCCATGGTCAAAGGGGAGGTGGCGGCGCTGGCGCTCGACAGCAATCCGCGGCCCCTGCCGCCGCTGACCTTCGCCGATGGAGACGGCAAGCCGACAACGCTCGCCCACTTCCACGGCCATGACATTCTCCTCAACCTGTGGGCGACCTGGTGCGTGCCTTGCCGCATGGAAATGCCCTCGCTCGACCGGCTGCAAGGCGCGCGCGGCAACGCCGATTTTTCCGTCGTCGCGGTTAATATCGACACCGCCCGGCTGGACGGGCCGAAGGCCTTTCTGAAGGAAATCGGGGCCAAGAACCTCAGCTTATACGCCGACAGCAGCGCCAATATCTTTGAAACGCTGAAGCAGGACGGCAAAGTGCTCGGGCTGCCGACCACGATCCTCGTCGCTAAGGATGGCTGCGATATCGGCACGATGGCGGGGCCGGCGAAGTGGGATTCCCCCGACGCGCTCGCCCTGATCGGCGCCTTGCAGGCCGCCGACGGACCGCAGCCCAAAAGCTAGTTCACATGCTTGAAGGCCTGCCCCCAAATAATGCGGCCTGTCTGATGCGCCTGCGCTGCCCCGATGCGGCGACGGCGCGGCAGGTCGCGGACGTGATTGTCGAAACCTTCGATCCGGCCGAAACGGCGGCCAGCGCCTTCGAGGAGGCGGGCGACCGGCCGGACATCGAAGGCCCGTGGATTGTCGAGGCCTATTTCAGCACCGCGCCGGACGAGCCGCAGGTACGCGAGCTTGTCGCCCTCGTGGCAGGCGACGCACTCGCCGCGCAGGTGGAATTCGGCCGCGTGCAGAAGGCCGACTGGGTCGCCAACGCGCTCGCTGGCCTCGCACCGGTCCGCGCTGGACGGTTTCTGCTGCATGGCGAGCATGATCGCGGTTTTGTGGGCGTGAACGATCTCGGCATCGAGATCGAGGCGGCTCTAGCCTTCGGCACCGGCCATCACGGCACGACGCGGGGATGCCTCACCTTTATTGACGCCATCGCAAAGCGGCGGCGTCCGCATAAGATCCTCGATGTCGGCACCGGCACCGGCGTCCTCGCCATCGCCGCGGCGAAGGCCTTTCACCGGCCCGTGCTCGCCGGCGACATTGACGCCGTCGCGGTGGCGACGGCGCGAACCAACGCGCAGCGCAACGGCACCGGCGCCTTCGTCCATGTCGTCGAAGCACGCGGTATCGATCATCCTTCGCTGAAGGGCAGGTTCGATCTCATCACCGCCAACATTCTCGCCGCGCCCCTGCGCAAGCTGGCCCCGGCCTTGGCGAAGGCTCTGGAGCCGGGCGGAGACATTATCCTTTCCGGTCTCCTGGGGCGCGACGTGCCGGGCATTATCAGCGCCTATCGCACGCAAAATCTGCGGCTCGCCGCGCGGCTTGACATCGATGGCTGGGCGACGCTTTTGATGCGCAGCTAACAGAGAAGCAAGAATGAGTTCGGACCAGATTGTCATCGTCGGCGCCGGCCACGGCGGCGTGCAGCTTGCGGCCTCGCTGCGCGAGGAGGGATATGACGGCAAGCTCATCCTGCTCGGCGATGAGAAGGATCTTCCCTATCAACGCCCGCCGCTCTCCAAAGCCTATCTGAAGCGCGCGACGCCGGAAGACGGCGTGCTGCTGCGCGGGCCGGATTTCTATCCGCAGAACAAGATCGAACTCGCTCTCGGCGAACGCGCCGTCGAAATCGACCGTGCGGCGCGGCGTCTGCATCTCAAGTCAGGCCAGGTGCTCGACTATTCGCAGCTCGTGCTGGCGACGGGCGGCGTGCAGCGGCGCCTGCCCATTGAGGGCGCGCATCTCAATGGCGTCTTTTCGCTGCGGACAATGGAAGAGGCGCGCGCCTTGCGCGATTGGCTCGAAACCGCGCAGAACATCATCGTCATCGGCGCGGGTTTCATCGGCCTCGAATTCGCCGCCACCGCCGCCTCGCAGGGCCGCAAGGTCGATCTCTTCGAGCTTGCCGACCGGCCGATGGCCCGCGCGGTGACGCCGCAGACCTCTGCCTTCTTCGCCAAAGCGCACGCGGCCTTCGGCGTCAACCTGCATTTCCGCAGCTCCGTCACCGCGATCAAGGGCGAGAACGGCAAGGTTTCCAGCGTGACGCTGAGCGACGGCACGAGCCTCCCGGCCGATATGGTGCTGATCGGCATCGGTCTCGTGCCGAGCGACGAACTTGCCCGCGCCTCCGGCATCGATGCCCCGAACGGCATCAAGGTCGATGAGCGGCTGGCGACCTCGGACGAGAACGTGTTCGCGATCGGCGACACGGTCTATCACTACAACACCCATCGCGGCGCCGAGATGCGACTTAAATCGGTGCAGAACGCGACCGATCAGGCGCGCACTCTGGCCAAGCTCCTTGTCGGCAAGCCGGCGAATTATGACCACGTCCCGTGGTTCTGGAGCGACCAGGGCGATCTTAAATTGCAGATCGCCGGCTTCCTCGACGAAAGCGACAAGATCGTCTTGCGCGGTTCTTACGAAGACCGCGCCTATTCGCTCTTCGGCTTCAAGAATGGCGTCTTGACTGGCGTCGAATCCGTCAACAAGGCGGGCGATCACATGCTGGCGCGGCGGCTGCTCGGCGAGCATATCCCGGTGACGCCCGAATTCATCGCCGACCCGGCGTCGGATCTTAAAACGTTGGTGCGGCCGAAGCGATAAGGGTGGTGCCGCCTTTCAGTTGATGCCTTTCTGATAAAGATTTTCCGCTGCGCTGAAGAGGCTCAGCGATATGTCTGGATTTTTGCGCAGCCGTGCCTCGAGGAAATGCAGGCCGCGGGAAATCGACATCAGCAGTTCGGCAGCCTTTCTGGAGATTGACCGGCGCAACGCCGGCGCCGCCCCGAGACTTACTGATGCCGATAAGGCAAGCATCTCTTCATAAAAGGGGGAAGACTTCGCGAGCTCCCAGAACGGCTTGTGCTGCGGCGTCTGCGCCTGATGACGTATCCAGGGTTTGGTCGCGCCGGCGAAATGCGTAATCCACGGATCGGCCTCGCAGAGCGCGGCGAGTTGCGCCACTTCTTTGTCGCGGATCGGCTTCGGGTGGAAGGCGAAGGCGTTCCAGCGCGGATCGAGCCGCCTATATCCGGTTTGAAATACGGAGTTCAGCGCATCCTGATCGGCGAACAGAAATTGCGGCGAGGACAATAGGAGCGACTTGAGCCGGGCCGAATACCCTCCCGCGCGCCACCTGGCGCAGTCAATCAGCAGGACGCCGGCGTTGAAATAAGCCAGCGGGTCCGACACCAGCGTGGCGACGTGCCTGGCAAACTTGCTCGGCGGGCCTTCGACGCCAGTCAATTCCATCATCAGATAATCGGCGCAGGCCGCGATAATGCGGCCATCGAGATCGAGATCGAAAAGCGCGTCGAGCGGCCGGCGGACGAACAGATCGCAGTCAAGGTAGAGGATGCGATCCGCTTCCGGAATGAGGTCCGGCAGATCGACGCGTACGAGGGTCGCAGGCGACGTCACGATCGCTCGGGAAAGATCAACCTGGAACAGATCGGAGGAGGCCGGCGCGCGGGTCGGCCTGAACTCGAAAAATTCGGAGTTCAAGAGGCGCGTCGCGTCCCCTGGAATTGCATCGTCCTCGCAGGCCACGGCGTGAAAAACAATCGGCCGGCCAGACTTCATCGTCTGCTTGATCGACCAGGCCACAAGCAAAGCGGGAACCGCCATGGCCTTGTCGAAGGTGCAAGCGACATGAATGGCACGCACACGAGCCTCGAGCGTAACAGGAAGCGCCTCGCGTTTTAGTCCTCGCGGGGCAACAATGCAATCTGCCGTAACGGCAACTACCGGCGGCGTTCGCACTTCGGCTTATGGACCCGCCGACCTTGACCTGGGCATTGTGATGAATCAGCCACACTGAGTCTTAATGCTCGGCTCAATCAAAAGGCGGTCGGGAAATTCATCCGACTGTCATGCGCGAAAAATAGCGCCGATGTGGGGCTAAAAACACATTGGGGCTGGAATAGATGTCGCGTTTTGTTTGCGTTGGTCGCTATTTGAGCGGCAGGTCGTTTTCACATTTTGTTCGGACCACCTCTTCACTGTCTCTGGCTGCGGGTTTCTGGGCGCTGCCGGGCCTCGGCGCGACCGGGCAGGTCTGGGCCGGTTCTTTCGACATCACCACGAACACGACCGCTGCCGAAACCTTGTCGGCGGGTCAAACGGGCACCGTGCAGTCGGGCGTCACGTTGACCGACGCTACCAAGAATACAGTGGTCGTGACGGTCAGCGGAACCGGAACCTCGCTGACCAACAGTGGAACGATTTCGCAGACAAATGCCGCCGGCGGCCGCGCCGTGCGTGTCACCGGCACGGGTGTCAGCTTTACTCTGACCAATAACGCCGGCGCGATCATATCCGCCGCGGGCGACGACGCGATACAGTCCCAGCACGATAATAGCGTAACAATCTACAATTCCGGGACGATCGAAGCCTTCAACGGCGGCGGCCAGGCCGTCGACCTGAACAATATCGTGACCGGAACGAACTCGGTTTACAATTATTCGACCGGGTTGATTGAGGCCTTCGGCGCCGACGCGCTACGGCCCGGCGTCAACGGCTATATCTATAACGCGGGCACGATCGAGTCCCAGAACATTCCCAGCAACACCACCGGCAATGACGCGATCGATGCGCAGAGCAATAGCGGCGTCGTCATCGACAACAGCGGCATGATCGACGGCGCCCGGCATGGCATCACCGGCGGCAACACCGATACGACCACCAACGGCACGTATGCGATGACCGTCACCAACGAGACCGGCGGCAAGATCACTGGTGAGGACGGGTCTGGCATCAATATCGACGGTTTCAACGGCAATGAACTCGTCACCATCATCAATCACGGCACGATCACGGGCAATGGCGTGACCGCCGATGGGGATGGCGTCGACGTCGATGGCCTCGTCGATCTGACCAATACCGGCACGATCATATCCACCAAGGCCCATAATGACGTCAGCGAGGGCGTGACGGTCGGCGGCGGCACGATCAACAACAGCGGCACCATCGAGGGCGACAATATCAATGGCGGCGCCTCGCGCGGCATCACGCTGGCAGGCATCGATAAGGACAGCAACGACAACCCGATCCCGACGCAAGGCATCTATGCCGATACGACCGTCACCAACAGCGGCCTGATACGCGGCGAGACGGGCTCCGCCATCGCCGTGACGGGCGCGGCCAACGCCTATACGGTCGAGATCGACAATCTGGCGGGCGGCGTCATCGAAGGCGGCGGCTCCGAGGCGGCGATCTACACCGGCGGCAATGTCACCACGATCATCAACTACGGGACGATCGAGGCTGACGGCACCGGCGACGCGATCAACCTCGGCAGCGGCAACAGCGCGGTCCAGATCCTCGGCGGCAGCGCCAAGGTCACCGGCAACATGGATGGCGGCACCGGAACCAGCACACTGCTCATCGCGCCCGGCGCCGGAAACAGCTTCACCTATGATGACGTCATTTCCGATTTCGCGTCGGTAGAGATCGGCGATGGAACGGTCACGCTGAACGGCGCCAACACCTATACCGGGACCACGACGGTCGATGACGGCGGTACGCTCGCCGGTACCGGCGCTGTGTCGAACGCCGTCGTAAAAGCGGGCGCCACTTTCGCGCCGGGTGCATCGGGCACGCCCGGAACGTCGATGACGGTCAATGGGACTCTCGCCTTCGAATCCGGCGCGACCTATTCCATCCAGGCGAACGCGGCGACCGCGACCTTCGCCGATGTCACCGGCACGGCCACGCTCGGCGGCAATGTGGCGGTGGACTTCTCAACCGACGCCAACCTCCAGCGTCAATATACGATCCTGGAATCGGCCGGGCTGAGCGGCACGTTCGCGAGCCTTGCGACCAACCTTCCGAGCAACTTCACCACCACGCTGGATTATTCCAACGGCGAGGATGTGTTCCTCGATCTTACCGCCTCGCTCGGCGCCGGCTCCGGATTGCAAACCAATTCGCGAAACGTCGCCAACGGGCTCGATAAAGTCTTCAACGATGGCGGTTCGCTGCCGACGGCCTTCCTCTCACTCTACGATCTGTCGGGCAATGCATTAAACAGCGGCCTCGGGCAGCTTTCGGGCGAAGCGGCGACAGGCGCGCAGCAAAGCGCTTTCCGGATGGAGAACTCCTTCCTCTCGCTGCTGCTCGATCCTTTCGCCGGCGGCCGCGAGGGCGGAGGCGACGGATTCGGGGCTGCGTCTTCAACAAGCTCCGGCCCGCTCGCCTATTCGGCCGGGAGCCAGGCGCAAATGCCGGCCTATCTGGCCGACGCCTACGCACAGGCTCTGCCGGCGCTCAAGGGCCCGCCCCCGGCGCCCATCTATACGCCGCATTGGGACGCCTGGGCAGCGCCGTTCGGCGGCGGCGCCTTTACCGCCGGCGATGCGAATGTCGGCTCGCATAACACGACGGCCACAGCGGCCGGCTTCGCGGCTGGCGCCGATTATCATCTCGCACCGGGCAGCCTCGTCGGCGTCGCCCTGGCGGGCGGCGGCACCGGCTGGTCGCTCGGCGACGGTTTCGGCAGCGGCCACAGCACAGTATTCCAAAGCGGCCTTTACGGCGTCACGCAATTCGGCAACGCCTATCTCGCCGGCGCTTTCGCCTTCGGCAATTATTGGGTCAAAACCAATCGGCTCGTCGGTCTCACAGACAGCGGCACGCTCGGTTCCGATTTCACCGCGCAAGGTTATGGCGGGCGCATCGAGACGGGCTATCACGTCCCGCTCGCGGCGGTCACCTTCACGCCTTATGCCGCGGTGCAGCCGCAGGTCTTCACGTCACCGGCCTTCAGCGAATTCACCACCGACGGTTCATCGAACTATGCGCTCGCCTACAACAGCGAGAGCAGCACGCAAGTGCGCGGCGAACTCGGCTCCTGGGCCAATATGGCGCTGGCGCTCGATGCGGGACGCTCACTGAGCCTCTTCGGACGCGCGGCCTGGGCCCATGATTGGCAGAGCAACCCGAATCTCGACGCCAGCTTCCTGTCGCTGCCGGCGGCGAGCTTTGTCGTCGAAGGCGCGAAACCTCCGGCAAATCTCGCACTCGCGACGCTGGGCGCGACGCTCGATCTCACAGGCGGCTGGTCGTTGATGGCCAAGTTCGACGGCGAATTCGGCAAGGGCGCGCAATCCTACGCCGGGACGGGCCGTCTTGCTTATACGTGGTGAGGATGGGGCGAGTTCGCTTTGACCGGCGCCTAATTTGTTTCGCAGGGCCGCCGGCCACCCCGATCAATCATTACGTCGAGTCAATCGATGCTTCTTTTATACAAATGCTCCCCCGCATCGAGCATCCCTTGCGACAGGCTGGCGCTTTCGCGCAAGCGTGTCTCAAAAAAATGCAGGGCGCGAGAAAAAGTCAGGAGGAATTCGGCCGCTCTCCTGCAAACGCCTCGGTACATCAAAGCTACAAGGTCAAGATTGTTTGCGGACTCGAACATCTCCACGAACCGCTCAAAGAATGGAGAGGAGCGCGCGATCTCCCAGTATTGTCGATGATGTGGAGTAACAGCGTGGTGCTTTAACCACGGTTTTGCAGGGCCGGCAAAATGCGTGATCCATGGGTCCGTTTCACATAACGCGGCAATCGCGGCTGCTTCCTTGTCGTTGATCAACGTTGGGTGGTAGGCAAAAGCGTTCCAGCGCGGATCGAGACGCTTGTAATTGGTCACAAAAATCGAATTCAATACATCTTGGTCCGCGAACAGAAACGTTACTGGGGGCGAAAGAAGAAGCGACTTGAGTCGTTGCGAATAATTGCCCGCCCGCCATTTCTCGCAATCAATGAGCAGGACGCCTGAATTGAAATAGCTCGTGGGATCAGCCAGAAGCGAGGTGATATGGCGCGCGAATTTGTTTCCTGGGCCTTCGGCGACAATCAATTCGGTCATGAGGTAATCGGCACAAGCCGCCACTGCATGCCCCTCCAAATCCACATCGACGAGCGCGTCGAGGGGGTGCCGGGCGAGGATGTCACAATCCAAATAGAGAATGCGCTCTGGACCAGGGATGATGTCCGGCAAGTCGATCCGCACGAGGCTGGCGGGTGACGCAACGATCGATTGCGAGAGATCAACCCCGAATAGAGCGGATGCAGGCGCACGCATGGGCCTGAAATCGAAAAACTCGGAATTCAGCAGGCACGGCGCGTCCTCGGGGATCGCATCGTCTTCGCAAGCGATTGCATAAAAGACGATTTGCCGGCCGGGCAGCATCGTCTTCTTGATCGACCAGGCGAGAACGAGGGCCGGTATTGCCATCGCCCGATCAAAAATGCACGCGACGTGAATCGGCCGCACCTGAGTTCCAAAAGCTTATGCGCCTCTCTCCTCTCAAGGTTTAGCTGGCCACCCCCAATTATGCAACCTCAGGTTGCATAATAATGCGCTATTCCGCGTTCCCCCTCCCCTCCTAACAAGATTGCCAAGAGATTTTATATATAAATACAGCAATTTAGCTAACAGGAATGCCGCCCGAGCACTTCGCGCACTGCGTGTAGCAGATCGCCTTCCGGCACCGAGAATTGCGCCTTGGTGCGCAGTTCCAGGTAATCGGCACGCTCCTTCGAGGTCGCGGCAAGCTCGGCGCCGAGAACGAGATCGCGGATGGCGATCTCGCCTTTCTCGCGTTCGTTCGAGCCCTGAATGATCGCGCAGACCGCATTGCGCTTGTCGGCATATTTCAATTGCGCGTTCATGCCGGAGGAGCCGAGATAAAGCTCGGCGGCGATGCCGGCATTGCGCAGCGTCGAAACGAAACCCTGGTAGCGCGCCAGCTCGCCCTGATCGAGGACGAGGACGATGACCGGCCCACGTTGCGCTGCGCCCGCGACGATGGGCGAATTGATCGCCTTCAGCGCCGCATAGAGGCGTGAGACGCCGATGGAGAAGCCCGTCGCCGGCACGTCCTCGCCACGAAAGCGCCCGACGAGACCGTCATAGCGCCCGCCGCCGCCGACCGAGCCGAAACGCACGGGACGGCCATCTTCTTCCGCGATCTCGAACGTCAACTCCGCTTCGAAGACCGGGCCAGTGTAATATTCGAGACCGCGCACGACGGACAAATCGATCCGGATCTCGGTTATCCCATAGTCGGAACTGCGCACAAGCGACTGGATCTTCACCAAGTTCCGCAATGCCTTCATTGAAAGTTTGGGAAGCAGAAAAATCGGCGAAAGCGGGTAGCGATATTTGATACGAAATCGAATGCGCCAACGGTCTCCATATCCATGCCGCATCTTCGGCCGATAATCAAAGGGACCGCAATTTCCAATCATGATAGCTCTTGGCCCGCATCTAGTAATCTTAGTCACAAGGACATGACCTCAATCGTTGCGGCGGGCACCCGCGCACCTTTGGTGAAATCTCCTGACTTCGTCCTTGCGACCGCCGCGCCAAGCAGCGAACGCACGCCGTCCGCGCCGAAGCTTGTCGAACTTGTCCATCGCGCGCAGCACGGTCAGTCGGCGCCCGGCGTTCTCCGCGCCACCAAGGCCGACTGCTTCCAGCACCCCGTCCAGAACCTTGCGGTTATTCACCTTGATGACGTAATCGCCGCGCTTGACGCCGAGCCGCTCCAGCGTATCCGCGGCCATCATGCAAAGCTCGGCATCCGCCGCGACAGAGCTTGTGCCGACCGTGTCGGCATCGAATTGCATGAACTGACGGAAGCGTCCCGGCCCCGGCTTCTCGTTACGAAAGACATAGCCGGCGCGAAACGAACGATAGGGCTTCGGCAGCCTGTCGTAATTCTCCGCGACATAGCGAGCGAGCGGTGCGGTCAGATCATAGCGCAGCGAGAGCCATTGCTCGTCGTCGTCCTGAAACGAGAAGACGCCTTCATTCGGCCGGTCGAGATCGGGCAGGAATTTGCCGAGCGCCTCGGTATATTCGATGAAGGGTGTCTCCACCGCCTCGAACCCGTAGAGCCGATAGCTGTCCTTGATCGCCGCCAGCATCCGCTCCGTCGCATCGATCTCGGCGGGACCACGGTCACCAAAGCCACGCGGCAATCGCGCCGGGGTTCGTGACGTTTTTTTAATGTCATTCATTCTGCGCAAAACCTTTCCGCCGCGCTTCTAGTCTATCACCGGCGCGAGCGAAAGCCGCCGCGGCTGAGCCCTTGGAGGCGCCGCAATCGCGCCCCATATCTCCGCGGCGGGGTAACCCGAATCACGGGAGAAAAGTCATGTCACCCGAAGAACGCCAGCTGCTGAACGGTCTTTTCGACCGCATCAAGGGGTCCGCCAACGTGCCGCGCGATCCGGAGGCCGAGGCGTTGATCGCGAACGCCGTCAGCGCGCAACCCTATGCGCCTTATTTCCTGGCGCAGGCGGTGCTGGTTCAGGATCAGGCGCTGCAGGCCGCCAACCAGCGGCTTGAGGACTTGCAGGCGCAGGTCGAACAGCTCCAGCAAGGCCAGGGGCAAGGACAGCAGCAGCCGGCTGGCGGCGGTTTCCTCAACAGCCTCGGCTCGATCTTCGGTGGCCCGTCGGCCGCACCGCCTCCGCCGCCCCGGCCCCAGCAGCCCTTGCCGGGCGGCCCTTCGGGCGGTCCTTGGGGTCAGGAGCCGCAGGCGCCGCGCGGCTATCAGCCCCAGCAACCCTATCCGCCGCAAGGCGGCGCTCCCTGGGGCGGCCCGCCGCCCGCTGGCGGCGGTTTCCTCAGCGGCGCGCTGCAGGGCGCAGCGGGCGTCGCCGGCGGCGTTCTGCTGGCCGATTCGATCCGCAACCTCTTCGGCGGCCATGCTGGCGGTTTGGGTGGTCTCGGCATCGGCAGCGGACTTGGTGGTCTCGGCGGACTTGGGACCGGGCTTGGCGTTACAGCGCCGGGGCTTGGCACGGGCGGCGAGACGATCGTCAACAATTATTATGACGACACCGGCCCCGACGCGAATGATGCTGATTTCTACGACGATTCCAGCAGCAACAGCAGCGATGCCGGCAGCAACGACGACGGCTCCTTCGACGTATAGTTGCAAATTCGGGCGTATACATTGGCCTCGCCGCGCACGGCGGGGCCTTTTTTATTTCCGCATCCGTCCCCCGCCTTTTTTACAGCTAGACCGGAACGATTTTTCTGCTCGCCCGTTGTTTGACCGGGGCGCATGACATCTGTGCGCGTCCTCGAACTGGGGGAGCTCACGATGGCCAGCCGCGCCCGGCTGCGCGATGGCGCGAGCCATCATCTGGGGCCAGAGGCAGAGACTATGGAAGATTCGCTCTCGCCCGCGCGCCGCGTTCTGGCGCCGGCGCCGGCCTCGAACTGGGCGCTTTTTCTCGACCTCGATGGGACTCTGCTCGATATCGCCGCGACGCCTTCATCCGTCGTCATGCCGCCAACTCTTATCGGCGACCTCCAGGGCGCGGCACGCGCGTTGAACGGCGCGCTGGCGATCGTCAGCGGACGCGCGCTTGGCGAGGTCGACCGACTGCTGCATCCGCTGCGTCTGGCCGGCGGCAGCGAACATGGCGCGGTCGTGCGCCTGCCCGACGGCACGCAGGACCATACCGGTGCGCCGATTCCGCCAGACTGGGTTCGAGCCTTCATCGAATTGCAGCGCGCCCATCCCGGCGTGCTCGTCGAGATGAAGCCGCATAATCTTGTCGCGCATTTCCGCAATGCGCCTGCGTCGGAAACGCAGGTGCGGCGCGTTGCCGAAGGGCTTGTCGTGCGCGGGCCAGACGGGTTCGAGTTGCTCGAAGCCAAAATGGCGATCGAGATCCGCCACCGCGCGGCGACCAAGGCGCGTCCTGTCCACCGGCTGATGGAAACCGCGCCCTTTGCCGGGCGCTGCCCGGTTTTCGTCGGCGATGACGTGACGGACGAGGATGGCTTCGCCGCCGCCCGCGCCCATGGCGGCCTTGCGCTTGATGTCGCGACCTATTTCGGCGGCCAACCACGGGATGTGCGCGATTGGCTCAAGCGCGTCGCCGATCTGTGAGGATGCGTGCCCATGCAAACGCTCGACCTTGCTGCCATTGGCAATTGTGCGATCGCCAGTCTCATCGACCGGAGCGGGCGTCATGTGTGGTTCTGCTTTCCGCGGCTTGACGGCGACCCGGTCTTCTCGGCGCTCGTCAATGGCGACGATCCGCAGCAAGGCTTTATGGATGTCGTTGTCTGCGACGCGATCGAGACCAACCAGCGTTATCTGCCCAATACAGCGGTGCTGGAGACGACGGTCACCGACCGTAACGGCGGCCAGGTACGCATAACCGATTTCGCGCCGCGCGCGCAGCGCTTCGGCCGCAGCTTCCACCCGCCGATGCTCATTCGCCGTATCGAGCCTGTGACCAAGCGCGTGCGGCTCGCGGTGCGGATACGCCCGCATTTCAACTATGGTGCGGCAAAGCCCTCGATCAGCTTCGGCAGCAATCATGTGCGCTATGGCGGCGGCCAGATGGCCTTGCGCGTCACCGCCGACATGGCCGTCGCCTATATTCTCGAAGAGACGGAGTTCGCGCTCGACCGGCCCGTCAATCTCTTCATCGGCCCCGACGAATCGGTGCCCGAGGCGCCCGATTCCCTCGCGCAGAGTTTTCTCGCCGCGACGATCGAGGACTGGCGCGGCTGGGTGCGCGGCCTTTCGATCCCTTTCGAGTGGCAACAGGAGGTCATCCGCTCGGCCATCACGCTCAAGCTCTGCAGTTGCGAAGATACCGGCGCGATCGTCGCGGCGCTGACGACGTCGATCCCCGAAGCGCCGCACACGGTGCGCAATTGGGATTATCGCTACTGCTGGCTGCGCGACGCCTTCTTCACCGTCGGCGCGCTGAACCGGCTGGGCGCGACCCGGACGATGGAAAATTTCATCCGCTTCATCATCGACGCGGTTCTCCGCGAGAACGACATCGCCATCGCGCCGCTTTATCCGATCTCCTCCGGCACAAGTTCCGAGGAGCGGTTCGCGCCCACCCTTCGCGGCTATCAGGGCATGGGGCCGGTGCGGATCGGCAATGCCGCCGTTTCGCAAATCCAGAACGATGTTTACGGCTCGATCATCCTCACTGCGGCGCAGATGTTCTGGGACGCGCGGCTGACCTACAAGGGCCTTGCGACGCTTTATCAGCAATTGCGCGGCGTCGGCCAACTCGCCGCGCGCTACGCCCTGGCAGTCGATGCCGGGCCGTGGGAATATCGCGGGCGCTCCAACATCCACACCTATTGCGCCGCCATGTGTTGGGCGGCGCTGAACCGGCTCGCGCGCATTGCCGACCGCGTCGGAGAATCCGCTGAAGCCGCCACATGGGCGGCGCAAGCGGCCAAGCTGCGCGCGGAGATTCTCGAACGTGCGACGACGCCTGAAGGCTGGCTATCCGGCGTCCTCGATGCGCCGGTCACGGATGCGACCTGCCTGCTCTTGCCGGAGATCGGCTTCCTGCCAGCGAACGATCCGCGCATGGACAAAACGCTCGACGTCATCGCCGGGCGCCTCATGCGCGACGGCTTCATCATGCGCTACGACGAGGCCGACGATTTCGGCCATCCGGAGACGGCTTTTCTCGTCTGCACGTTCTGGTACGCCGATGCCCTCGCCTTCGCCGGACGGCGCGACGAGGCGCGGGAGATCTTCAAGAACGTGCTTTCCGTCCGCAATTCGGCGGGTCTGTTGTCGGAGGACGTTCTCGCCGGGCCGCGAACGCTGTGGGGCAATTTTCCCCAGGCCTATTCGCATGTCGGGCTCATTCATTCGGCGGCGCGGCTCTCGCGCGGCTGGGAGGAGGCGTTATGGCGCGCGTCGTAATCGTTTCCAACCGCGTGCCGCTGCCGTCCAAGGGCGCCAAGGCCGGCGGTTTGACCGTCGCCTTGAAGGATGTGTTCAAGCAAGGCGCGCTCTGGCTCGGCTGGAGCGGCGAGCTGGCCGCCGAAACCGCGACCTCGGCCAAAATCCACGCGACCGGCAAGCTCGATTTCGCGACGATCGACCTTTCGGAAGAAGATTACCGCCGTTTCTATGTCGGCTTCGCCAATTCCGTGCTTTGGCCGCTGCTGCATTTCCAGCCTGGCCTGCTGGAATACGACCGCGGGGATTTCGAGGGCTATCTTGCCGTCAATCATACCTATGCCAAGGCGCTCGCCGAATTGCTGCGGCCAGATGATCTCATCTGGGTGCATGATTATCATCTGATCCCGCTCGGCGAAGCCTTGCGCGCGCTTGGCGTCAAGAACCGCATCGGCTTCTTCCTGCATGTGCCCTTCGTGCCGGCGAGCGTCTTCAGCGTGTTGCCGTCTGCCGAACGCCTGCTGCGGATGATGCTGAACTATGATGTCGTCGGCTTCCAGGCGCGCCAGCATCTCCACGATTTCGAGGATTGTCTGCGGAACTTCCTCAATATCGCGCGTCAGTCGGGCGAGCCGATCTGGTTCGAGGGGCGGCCGGTTATTGTCGGCACTTTCCCCATCGGCATCGATTCGCGCGCCTTTGCCCGACAGGCGAAAAAGGCGGCGGGGAGTATCGCCGGACATCGGCTGCTCGAAAGCATCGCCGGCCGCTCTTTCATGATCGGCGTCGATCGGCTGGATTATTCAAAAGGCCTGCCGAACCGTTTCGAAGCCTTCGGCTATCTGCTCGACCGGTTCCCAGAACATCGGATGCATGTGACCTATCTTCAGATCGCTGCCCGTTCGCGCGAGGATGTCGCCGAATATCAGCGGCTGAAACACGAACTCGACCGTCTGTCCGGCGAAATAAATGGCCGCTATGCCGATTTCGACTGGCAACCCTTGCGCTATATGACCCGCGCAGTCTCGCGTGCGAACCTTGCCGGCTTTCATCGACAGGCGCGCGTCGGCCTCGTCACACCGTTGCGCGATGGCATGAACCTCGTTGCCAAGGAATATATCGCCGCGCAAGATCCCGACGACCCGGGCGTGTTGGTGCTCTCGCGCCTTGCCGGCGCGGCCGAGGAATTGACCGAGGCGATCCTCGTCAATCCCTACGACCCGGAGGAAATTACCGAGGCGATGCACGCGGCGCTGACCATGCCGCTCGACGAGCGCAAGGACCGGCACGAGAAACTCTTCAGCAAAATCTGCCAAACGACCGCGGCGAGCTATTGCCGCGACTTCCTCAACGCTTTGGCCGGCACCACGACGAGCACGGGCATTCCTACATCACTATGACCTTGGTCCCGACGCCGACGCGGTTATAGAGATCGATCACGTCCTCGTTCATCATCCTGATGCAACCCGAAGAGACGTTGGTGCCGATCGAATACGGCTCATTGGTGCCGTGGATGCGATAGAGCGAGGCGCCAAGATAGAGCGCGCGCGCGCCGAGCGGATTGCCGATGCCGCCCTCCATGTGGGTCGGCAAATCCGGACGGCGCTTCAGCATTTCCGACGGCGGCGTCCAATCCGGCCATTCGGCCTTGCGCGAAATCTTCTCGACGCCTGACCAGGCGAAACCCTCGCGCCCGACCCCGACACCATAGCGCAGCGCCTTGCCGTCCTTCTCAACCAGAAAGAGGAACTTGTCTTTCGTATCGATGACGATCGTCCCGGGGCGCTCGGTGCCCGGATAATCGACCTCCTGGCGCATGGAACATCGGATCGACAGTGCGCTGCGGCTCTGCCGGCTGCGCCTCGGCGCGATAGGCCGACGCGGGCGTGTTGTAGGCGTTGCGGCCGCCTGTGGCGAGAAACTCGAAAAATCCGCCGCCGTAGCTGCCGGGCGGCGGCGCGGCGCTCGCCATTTGGCGATTTTGGGGATCATTATAGGTCTGCGCGGCAGCCGGGAGAGCAAGAACCACTACGGCAAGACTGCAGAGCGCCGCACCAAACCAGATGGATGCGCAGGGCTTTGACATTGAGCAACCCCGAGAGAAGAGATGGCTCTTTATAAACCGAAATTCCGTGGCGTCGCTCACATCCGAACGTTGTGGTTAGGAAAGCGATAACGCTAACGGACCCGGCCCTATGGTAAAGGATGGGTGAATCTGACCCCTGCTTTCTTTTAGCAAATTCTCCAATCTTCGTTGGCCGGCCGCTCCCGGGATGCTAAGACTCGCACGTGATCCGATTCATGCGACTTGCCCCCTGGTTAGCGATTCTGATCATCGCCGTGGTGTCCCTGACCCCCGGCGGATTGCATCCGCATGCCGTTTCGTCAGAACTGGCGGAACGCTTTCTGGCCTATTTCCTGACGGCTTTGATCCTGTCGATCCGCTTTCCGCGCCCCGCCGCAGGGATTGAGATCGCCGCCTGGCTCAGCATCTATGCCGGCAGCCTGGAGATTCTCCAGCTCCTCATTCCGGGACGTAACGGGCGCTACGGCGATTTCGTCATGAGCTCGCTCGGCGCGCTCTGCGGCGTCGCCTTCGGCCTGCTGGCGACGATCTGGTGGGAGCGTTCGCACAACCAGACCGCCGGACACTGACGCGTTTTCGAGCCGTACCGGTTCGCGTGAAGAAAACGCGTCAATGAAAAATCATAGAGCGCTCTGTGTCGCGTCAGACGCGATTGTAGACGTCCTCGATGCGGACGATATCGTCCTCGCCGAGATAAGAGCCGGTCTGCACCTCGATCAGTTCGAGATCGATCTTGCCCGGATTGGCGAGGCGATGCACGGCGCCGATCGGCAGATAGATCGATTCATTCTCGTGCACCTGAATCACTTCGTTGTTGCGCGTGACTTCCGCCGTGCCACGCACAACGATCCAATGTTCTGCGCGATGGAAATGCTTCTGCAGTGAAAGCCGCGCGCCGGGCTTCACGACGATGCGCTTGACCTGATAGCGCGGTCCATTATCGACCGATTGATAATAACCCCACGGGCGATAGGAGCGCTTGTGCTCCAAAGCCTCGCGCCGGTTCTCGGCCTTGAGGCGATCGACGAGCTGCTTGACCTTGTCGCCATGCGCGCGATCGAGCACGAGGACCGCATCCTGCGTCGTCACCACGACGACATTATCGACGCCGACCACCGTGGTGAGATGCTCTTCCGAGCGGATATGAACGTTCGACGCATCAAGCACAATGCCGTTGCCACGCACCGAGTTGCCCTGAGCATCATGCTCCGAGAGTTCATAGACGGCCGCCCAGGTGCCGACATCCGACCAGCCGATATCAGCCGGGACGACGGCCGCTTTTTCGGTATGTTCCATCACCGCATAATCGATGGAGATTTTCGGCGCGCGGGAAAACGCCTCCTTGTCGAGCAGCAGGAATTCGAGATCCTTGCGCGCCTTGGCCAGCGCCTCCGCCGCGGCCGCCTGCACCAGCGGCGTGAAATGACGAAGTTCCTCCTGCATGACATCGGCGCGGAAGAAGAAATTGCCAGCGTTCCACAAATAGCCTTCGGCGACGTAACGTGCCGCCGTCTCCGCATCCGGCTTTTCCACGAAAGCCTCGACCTTCAACACCGTACTGCCCGCCAGCACCGGTTTACCGGTCCTGATATAGCCGTAGCCGGTCGCGGGCTGAGTCGGCTTGATGCCAAGCGTCACGATATAGCCCTGCGCCGCCGCGGCGGCGGCCTCGCGGCACGCGGCGAGGAAAGCCGCACGATCCTGCACGATATGGTCCGCCGCGAAGATGGCGACGATCGTGTCCGGCGCGATTTCGACGGCGAGTTCGGTGCCGACAGCAACGGCAGGCGCGGAATCGCGCCGCACCGGTTCGAGTACGACGCGCGCGGCGCGGCCCGTCTCCTTGACCTGCTCGGAAACCAGAAAGCGATAATCCTGGTTGGAAATGACGATCGGCGCCTCGAACAGGGATTCGTCGAGATTCTCAAGCGCTACCTGAAACGTCGAACGCGCGCCGAGCAGCGGAATGAATTGCTTCGGCAGGCTCTCGCGCGATTCCGGCCACACGCGCGTACCGGAGCCGCCACACATGATGATGGGGAGAATTTTCACGTCCATGTCCCTGCGGATGCTCCGGCAATAGGTTTCAGCAGCTTAAGCCATGCCGCGACCGGCGGATAGGCGTCGATGTCGTTCTCGGCGAGCGTTGTTAATCCCGTGCCAGGCCAGTCCAAAACGGCTTGGCCTCGAAAAGCGCTTCGCGGGCTTTTTCCGCCCCCTTGTGGAACTGGCGCTTGCCGCGGCGCCGCAATTTGGCGGCGAGCGCCGCGCCTGCGGCGACGGCCGCCGCATCCGCGCGCACGCTATCCTCATCCTCAGCGAGCCGGGCGAAATAATGCTGCGCCATTTCCGCGTCGTTCTCCTCCCCCAGGAAGGTCTGCAACTTCTTCAAGGCCGCGACGAAGCCACGCAACCGCTTGCGGAACGCCTTGCCATCATCGCCAGCCGCCAGACCAACGAAAAATTCCGCGCCATAACGCAAATTTTTGGCGCGAATGCGCGTCTGGTGCCGCTCCGCAGGACTCGCCTCTTCGAGTTCCGCGCATCGACGATGGAATTTTGGGACGCTTTTGCTGAATTTGCGCTGAACGAAAGTGCCGATCGACTCGGCGCGAGCACCCGCGCGCGCGGCATCCGCCGTCCAGTCGCCGGCTTCGATCCAGGTGACAACTCGCAGCAGCAAATCTTCCGTTCCCGGCGCGTTCAGAACATCGACCAGAGCCGCATAAGCTTTCGCGCGCCGCGCTTCGAGCAGTTTGCGCACCGTTGCCACGGCGGGATCGGCCTGCTTGCCCGCCAGCCGCGCCAACAACACGTCGATATCCCGCGCCGCGCGCAAGGAACTTTTGATCCGGCTCAGATCCTGCTTCACGGCTTTGACGCCCGCGCCGGCAATCAGCGGCCGGAACAAGCGGAGCGCCGTGGAAAAGCGGCGCAGGGCGACGCGGCATTGATGCACGCCCTCAGCATCGTGCAGACGGCGCACGCGAACTTGCGCCAGTAGAAAATGATCGATGGCGGCGTGCGCAATCGCCTGAAAGGCGGCGGCGACCGATGCATCGGCCGTAAGACGCGGCGTGATGGCGGCGGGAGACGCAACATCGGAATGCCCGGCGATCTGATAGGCGGTCAGCGCCAGTGTTTCGCCAGTCAGGCGGAGCGGCACGCTCTTGCCGAGCGCGGCGACGAAGGCGAGCGCCGGGCCCGCGGCACTCTCCGGATAGATCAAGGTCAGCGCAGCCAGACGCGTGTGGACGGCATTGACGATGTTCGCCTGCTCGAGCACGAGACTGGCGTCGCCACCGAACGGCAGCGACCAGAAGCTTTGCTGCGCCTCGCTCTGGTAGACAAGCTTGAGGCTTTGCCTCGCGTTCGGACCACGCAGGAGCTTCTGCAATTGGCGCGCATCGGTAGGCGCCGCGACGGAGAGCGCATGGCGGAAGGTCGACCAGCCGCCGGCGCCCGGCTGGTTGCGGGCAAAGCGTTGCAGCGCCTCTTGCGTATCGTTGAGCGTGACATCGCCACGCCGGCGCACGCCAAAGCCGAAGCCAAGTTTGCCGATGGCGCAGTCCGATGTGTCGAGATAGAGCGAGAGCAGTTTCGTCTCCGCCGTCCAATGAGCGCCCGCCTTGCTGAGCCGCGCGAGCAACAAGTCGCGATCGTTGGGATCGAGCGCGAATCTCAGGGACTTTTCCGAGCCCTCGAGCACGACTGGATCACGCGGCTTCCGGTGCCGCACCGGGGCTTGCAACCGTGAAATTTTTATCGGAAGGCTCTTCGACCCCATAGGATGGTCCCTGGATCCTAGTATCAATCGCGGACGGCCGACCATATTCAACGGCTTCGGCTTGGCCTATGATCGTCCGCAAACTTTATCGGCCGTGAACGATATTCGCGCAAATGCCCCTTTATCCGAGTTGGGAAGATATAGCGCTGCGGCTTGCTCTCACCGTGCTGGCGGGCGGCATTATCGGCATCGATCGTGGCGTGCGCGGACATGTCGCGGGCGTACGGACCACGATCCTCGTCGCGCTCGCAGCCGCCGTGGCGATGGTGCAGGCCAACATTCTGCTGCCGGTCGCGGGCAAGGCCGGCGATTCCTTCAGCGTCATGGACCAGATGCGCCTGCCGCTTGGCATATTGACCGGCGTCGGCTTCATCGGCGGCGGCACGATCCTTCGCCGCGGCGATCTCGCCACCGGCGTTACGACTGCCGCGACGCTCTGGGTCGTGACCGTGATCGGCCTCTGCTTCGGCGGCGGCCAGATCTATCTCGGCATAGCTGGAACGGTTCTGACCGTGTTTACCCTGACAGCGCTGCGCTGGCTCGATGCGCGGCTTCCGCGTGAGCAGCGCGCAATCCTGGTAATTCGCGCGGCGCCCGATGACGGGCTCTCGGACCGACTGAACGCCCTCGTCACACCGCTCGGCTATCAAGCTGCCTTCCAGCGCCAGAGCGACGCCGCGGGAGAACGCAAGGTCTGGTTCGAACTCGTCGGCAAGCGCGCGGAAGCAGCAGGGCCGCCGCTGGATCTCGTCAATTTGCTGAACCGGAGTTTCGACGTCGCGCGATTTGAGCTTGCGCCGGAGCCGCACAATTAAGTTCTCGATCGTCTCGGATCACGCCGCCTGCTGCTTCGGCCGCACTTCGGCGGAATAATCCTCGACGAACGCGCGGGAAAGCCCCCCTGGTTGGAACTTATATGGGCCGATCTCGGACACCGGCGTCACTTCGGCACCCGTGCCGGCGACAAAGCATTCCTCGAAACCCGCCAGCTCTTCCGGCAGGATGCGCCGCTCGATCACTTCGACGCCGCGGCGGCGGGCAAGATCAATCACCGTACGGCGCGTGATCCCGTCGAGGAAGCAATCGGCGATCGGCGTATGCAGCGCGCCGTCCACGGCGAAGAAAATATTGGCGCCGGTACATTCAGCGACCCGGCCCTGCCAATCGAGCATCATCGCATCGGCATAGCCGCGCCGCTCGGCGCGATGTTTGGAGATCGTGCAGATCATGTAAAGCCCCGCCGCCTTGGCCGCCGTCGGCGCGGTCTGCGGATCGGGCCGGCGATAGTCTGCGATATCGAGACGGATGCCCTTCATCTTCTCGGCCACATTGAACATGCTCGGCCACGGCCAAACGGCAATCGCGGTATTGATCGTTGAATTCTGTGCCGCCACCGCCATCATTTCGCTGCCGCGCCAGGCGACGGGGCGCACATAGCAATCGGTGAGATTGTTCTTGTTGACGACGAGCTGCTTGGCCGCATCGAGCTCGGCGACCGAATAGGGAATCTCGAAATCGAGCACATTTGCAGAGCGCTTGAAGCGCTCTGAATGTTCCGTCGATTTGAAAATCTGTCCGCCATAAGCGCGCTCGCCCTCGAACACGCAGGAGGCATAATGCAGGCCGTGCGAGAGCACATGGAGCTTCGCCTCGCGCCATGGGACGAGGGCGCCATTCATCCAGATGAAGCCATCACGCTGGTCGAACGGCAAAACCGACATGGCAGGATCTCCTCTCGCGCGGCCGGTCACGGCCGGCGCGGCGCATTTTGACTCCCAATGGGCCGCAGCGCAAAAAGTTTACGGGCATTTCTCGCGCGGGGACGCCATCTTGACGGCTAGCAATCCCGCTGAAATATGTCAATATCACTGACTTAAATAGGCTCGCCCGGGCCTGACGCGGTCCCCGTCGGCGTGCTATGTGCATCCGGTCAGTCACGATCCTGTTCCGTCACTGCCCATTCTATCTATTGAATCGCGTCTTGGAAGGCGGCTTATGGAATCAGCGTCGCGGAGAAAAGCCGCCGAGCCCAGCCCGCAGGCGACGGCGCGGGCCGCAAACGCAGCAGCGGATACGGAGCCGATGTTCGATCTGATCGAGCTTCTGTTTTTCGCCTATCGCGATTTTGTCGGGGATGCCGACCGGCTGCTCGAAAATTACGGCTTTGGCCGCGCCCATCACCGCGTGCTGCATTTCGTCAGCCGGCGTCCAGGGCTCACCATCGCCGAGCTTCTCGATATTTTGAAGATCACCAAACAGAGCCTCAACCGCGTGCTCAAGGAATTGCGCGATAAAGGCTTTGTGGAAGTTCGCGCCGGTGTCATCGACCGCCGCCAGCGTCAGCTTTACCCGACGAAGACCGGCACTGCCCTGGCCCTCAATATTGCAAAGCTTCAAACGCAGCGGTTCCGGCGCGTTTTCGGCCATCTGCAGAAGAACGCGCGCCCGGACGCGATTGCGTTCCTGCTCGCGATGATCGACCCGCGCGAGCAGGAGAAGGTCGCAACGCTCGTGGCCTCCGGCGCCCGGCTCAAGTCGCTTGGCCGTGAGCTATGAGCGAACCTGATATTGAGCGCGACGCAAGCGTCGAGAGCGAAACGCCGATCCCGGCGGACAATGCCGCGCATCTCCTGATCATCGACGACGACCGGCGCATCCGGGTTCTGCTGCAGCGCTACCTCAGCCAGGAGGGTTATCGCATCACCCTCGCGGGAAATGCCGAGGAGGCCGATGCCGCTCTCAAGAATTTCTCCTTCGATCTCATTGTCCTCGACGTCATGATGCCCGGCGAGAACGGCCTCGAATTCGCCGCCCGTCTGCGCGCCGACGCCTCGGAGCGCGGCCGCGTGCCGATCCTGATGCTGACCGCCAGAGCCGAGACGGAGGATCGCATCGCCGGCTTCGAAAAAGGCGTCGATGATTTTCTTCCAAAACCCTTCGAACCGCGCGAGCTTTCGCTGCGCATCGCCTCGATCCTGCGACGGGTGCAGCCGGCGGAGCCGCCGACGCAGATCACCCACGTGCATTTCGGCGGCTTCAGTTTCGATCTGGAGCGCGGCGATCTGCGGCGCGGCGAGGAAATCGTCCGCCTTACCGAGCGTGAGCGCGATATGTTGCGTCTGCTGGCCGCGCGCCCCGGCGAAACCGTGTCCCGCGAGATGCTCGCCGGGCCCGGCGGTGCCGGCAACGAGCGTACGGTGGACGTTCAGGTCAACCGCCTGCGCCACAAAATCGAACGCGACCCCGCCAATCCGCTGCATCTGCAGACCGTGCGGGGCGCCGGCTACCGGCTTCTCATTGACCGCTGATGATGCGAACACCGACCCGACCACAGCTGCCGAACAAGCCTCTCGCCCTCTGGCGCGTCTGCGTGCAGAAGCTGAAGTCGGTCATGCCGAAGGGGCTTTATGCCCGCGCTTTGCTCATCGTCATCCTGCCGATGGTGATTTTGCAGACCGTCGTAACCTATGTCTTTCTCGAACGGCATTGGCAGCTCGTCACGCATCAGCTTTCGACAGCATTGGTTCAGGATATCGCGGCGATCATAGATATCCATGATTCCTATCCGCAGGACAAAAACGACGAGACACTGACGCGCATCGCCCAGCAGCGCATGAACATCGATATCGAGTTCATCCCGAAAGGTCCGCTGCCGCCACCGCTGCCCAAGCCGTTCTTCTCGATCGTCGATGGCGCGCTCTCGAAGGAAATCAGCCGCCAGATCAACAAGCCTTTCTGGCTCGATACGGTCGGCCGCTCGAACCTCATCGAAATCCGCATCCTGCTCGACAATTCGATCCTGCGCGTCGTCGCCTATCGCAGCGCCGCCTATGCGACGAATTCCTATATTTTCCTGCTTTGGATGCTCGGGACATCCTTCGTGCTGATCGTTGTCGCGATGGCCTTCCTGCGCAACCAGATCAAGCCAATCGTGCAATTGATGAACGCGGCCGAGGCTTTCGGCATGGGCCGTGAGGCGGACTTCCGCCCGCAAGGGGCGCGCGAAATCCGCCGCGCCGGCTATGCCTTCATCGAGATGAAGCGCCGGATCGAGCGCAATATCGAACAGCGCACCGCCATGCTCACCGGCGTCAGTCATGATCTGCGCACCATCCTCACGCGCTTTAAGCTTTCGCTCGCACTGATGGGCGCGGCGCCGGAAGCCGAAGACATGCAAAAGGACATCGACGAGATGCAGCGGATGCTGGAAGCGTATCTTGCCTTCGCCCGCGGCGATTCCGGCGAGGCGGCGGCGAAGATCGACATGCAGGATTTTCTCACCGGGCTGCGAAGCGAAGCAGAGCGGCACGGCGCGGATATCGCCGTCTCGCTTCAGGGCGACCCGCAGGTCATCGTCCGCCCGGCTGCCTTCAAGCGCTGTCTTTCCAACCTCATCGGCAACGCCCTCGTCCATGCCCGCAAAGTGCAGGTCGAAGCCTTCCGCGATCAGCGCTTCCTGACCATCAATGTCGACGACAACGGGCCGGGGATTCCGCCCGAGCGGCGCGAAGATGTTTTCCGTCCCTTCTTCCGGCTCGACCCGTCGCGCAATCAGGATCAGGGTGGCACCGGCCTCGGGCTCGCCATCGCCCGCGATATCGCCCGCTCACACGGCGGCGATATTACGCTCAGCGACAGCCCCCTCGGCGGCCTGCGCGCGACAGTGCGCGTGCCGGTCTAAGTGCGGAGCGTTCGTCGCTCCGCTACGAACATAAGCTCAGAAAGCAGTCGGCGTGTTCTCGTCGCCGCTTGTCTCGTGCAGGCTCGAACGACGGCGGTCGAGAAACGAGCGGGCAATCGAGAACAAAGGCGCGGTCAGCCGGCCAACATCCTCGACGCGCGCCAGGACCGAGCTGCCGCGGCTGAGTTCGTGCTCGAGCACTGTCTTCGTCGCGGCAAGATCGGGGCTGTCATCGGTGAACCACGTCGCCAGCACGCGCCGCCAGGCGAAGGCGAGACCTTGCAATTTGACGACGCCAACGGGGCCTTCCGAATCGATTCCCGCCGCTTCCAGCATAAAGCGCATGGAATTGACCGCTTCGCGGTTGAGCGCGGCGGCGCCAAACGGATCGCGCAGGCTCCATTCGCTGATGCTTTCAAGGCCCGGCCGATAGGGCTTCAAAGCGTCGAGCCGGCGCAGCAGAACCTCGGAGAGCCGGTCCTTCGGTGCCTCATCCGCCTTCGGCGGGCCGCTGCCCTCGAGCACGATCTTGTCGATCTTGCGGGTAAAAGCCGCCAGCACCGCGCCCTTCGACGGGAACAAATCGCGGAAAGTCGACAGCGAGACATTGGCGCGCGTCGCGATGTCGGTGATCGGAATATCTTCCCAATGCCGCTCGCCCGCGAGCTCCAGCAAGGCTGTAATGATCGCATCGCGCGCCGATCCGGGCGCGGAGTCCTGGCTCGATCCCGGTGCTTTAGCCATTTCGCCTCCTCCGGCCACCCTGGCCCGACCCTTGGCGGGGGAGACTAGTGCTCACGGGCCGGCAGTCAAGCACGGCGCCGGATCGAAAGCCGCGCTCAGCCGGACAATTGCTGCGCCCGCTTGCGTGCCGCGGCCACCGCGCGCGCGATCAGCTTCGTCAGGGCCTCGCCGCCCTTCAGTTCGGCGAGCGCGGCCTCGGTCGTACCGCCCGGCGAAGTGACATCGGCGCGCAATTTCGCCGCTGTGGCCTCAGGCAGCGCGGCGAGCAGAGCGCCGGCACCTTCGATCGTCGCACGGGCGAGCCGCCCAGCGACCGAGGGCGGTAAACCCTCCGCGATGCCAGCCTCGGCGAGGCATTCGACAAGGTAGAAGACATAGGCGGGACCGGAGCCGGAAACCGCCGTGACCGCGTCGATCAGGTCTTCATCGCTAAGCCATTCGACCTGGCCGCCAGCGGCGAGCAGCGCGTCAGCCTTGCGCTTTTGTGCGGGCGTCACGGCCGGATCGGCGACGGCGCCGGTGATCCCCGCGCCGATTGCGGCCGGCAGATTTGGCATGGCACGAACGAAGGCCCCCGCCGAGGGGAGATGCGCCGCCAGCGTCTTCAGCGTCTTGCCCGCAAGGATCGAAATGACGAGCGTTGTCGGTGCCGCAAGTGGTGCCAGCGCTGGGGCGGCGCCGGCGAGAGTCTGCGGCTTGATCGCGAGAACCAGGACTTCGGGCGGCGCTGCAGGCAAGCCGAGCTTGATGCCGGCCGCGGCGCAGAAGGTCCGCAGCTCCGCCGAGGGTGCCGGATCGAGGACATGAACCGAGGCGGGATCGAGCCCGAGCTTAAGCCAGCCTTGCAGCAGAGCACTGCCCATCCGGCCCGCGCCGACGAGGAGCAGCGAGGCGGGGAAATCGCCCCCGCCGGAGATCGTCATCTCAAGCTTCGCCTTTGGTTTCGAGCAGGGCGGTCTCGAGCGCCTCGCGGCCGCCCTTGCCGGCCCAGACTACGAACTGAAAGGCTTGATAGTAGCGCTCGCAGGCGGTGACCGCATTGCTTAAAGCGGCTTCACACTGACTGGCGTTGAGGACCGCGCCGCCGGTCAGCAGGATGGAATGGCGGAACATGACGACGCCATCCTGCGGCCAGACGTCGAAATGGCCGATCCACAGCTGTTCGTTGATCAGGGCGATCAAGGCCAGCGCATCGCCGCGCCGGGCTTGCGGCACCTTGAGATCGAAAGCGCAGGCGACATGCAGCGCTTCGATGTCGGAGAGCCAGGTGAAAGCGATATTGTAATCGGTCCAGGTGCCGGTGACGGCGATCGAGATTTCATCCTCGTCGTCGCGGTCGAAAGCCCATTGATTGCGGAGGGCGATTTTTTCGATCTGATCGACAGGATTTTGCGTTTCGGCTTGCGGAAGTTCAATTTGCGAGAGCGACATGCTTTTGCCCTGGGCCCCTTCGCGGCGGAGAGCCGCGATCAAATTTCAAACGCTGCGGGGATGGCTCCCCTTGGCGGCTCACACACGGCAACACTACGCTTCGCTCGACCGGACTTCGCTCGATGCCCGCACGGCGCGACTCCTTCGCCGCCCGGGCGGCGCAACTCAACTGCGAACGCTTGAAACTGAATCACATCGTCCGGTGATTCTGCAACATCGTGACGACGGGGATAACGCGGACAAAGTTATGGTGCGCTCTTGCGCCGCCGCGCCGTCTGACGCTGCCGCGGCGATTCGCTCTGCCCTGGAGAGAGGGAGGCTTTGCCGCCGCCGCAGCCGATGCAACGGCGCACGCTTGTCCGAAACTTGTGCAAATCGCCCGCGAAAACAGTGGATAAACGAAAAGCGCGGTCGCCGCCTCAGATCGACCAATCCCCGGCATCGTCGAACCGTTCGATATGCTGATGCGCGACGAGATAGGCGATGACCTGCGCCGCCGCGTGTGCCGGTGTCTCGCGATGGCGGAGTATCAATTCGGGCTTTTCCGGCACTTCATAAACCTGATCGACACCGGTGAAGTTCTTGATCTCGCCTGCCAGCGCTTTCTTGTAGAGGCCCTTGGGATCGCGCGCGATACAGGCCTCAAGCGGCGTATCGACGAAAATCTCGACGAATTCGCCCTCGTTCAGGACTTCGCGCACCATCCGGCGGTCGGCGGCGAAAGGCGAAATGAAGGCGCAGAGAACGATCAGCCCTGCATCGGTCATCAGCTTTGCCACTTCGCCGATGCGGCGGATGTTCTCGACCCGGTCGGCCTCGGTGAAGCCAAGATCCTTGTTCAGCCCGTGGCGGATGTTGTCGCCATCGAGCAGGATGGTATGAACGCCGCGCGAATGAAGCTGGGCCTCGACGAGATTGGCGATCGTCGATTTGCCAGAGCCGGAAAGGCCGGTGAACCAAAGCACCGCCGGGGTCTGATGCTTCAGCCGCGCGCGCGCCTCGCGCGTGATGGTCAGGTCCTGGACATGGACATTGGTGGCGCGCCGCAGGCCGTGGGCTATGAGACCGGCCGCCACGGTCGCGTTGGTATAACGGTCGATCAGGATGAAGGCGCCGGTGGTGCGGTTTTCCTTATAGGGATCGAGCGCGATCGGCGCTGTCGCGGCGAGATTGCAGAAGCCGACCTCGTTGAGCGACAGCGATTTGCCGGGCAGTTCTCCGAGCGTCGTGACGTCGAGCCGGTATTTGACGCTCGTGACCGAGACCGGCAGCGAACGGGTGCCAATCTTCATCAGATAGGAGCGGCCGGGGAGCAGCGGCTCGTCGTTCATCCAGATGAGCGTGGCGGCAAATTGATCGACAACCTCGGGCCGCGCCTGAGGCGTCACCAAGATGTCGCCGCGGCTGACATCGATCTCATCGGTCAGCGTCAAGGTGACGGCATCGCCCGCCCCCGCGCTCGGCAAATCGCCATCAGCGGTGACGATGCGCGCGACATGCGAAGCGCGGCCCGAGATCGCCACCGTCACCGGATCGCCGGGGCGGATTGTGCCCGACGCGATGGTGCCGCAAAAGCCGCGGAAATCGAGATGCGGCCGGTTAACGGCCTGCACCGGCATTCGGAACGGCCGGCCGCTCAAATCCTCTTCGACCTCGATCGTCTCGAGATAGTCGATCAACGCGGGGCCGTGATACCACGGCGTCCTGTCGCTCTTGTCGGATATGTTTTCGCCAAACCGCGCCGAGATTGGGATCGGCTGCAGCGTGACAAAACCAAGCTTCGCCGCGAAGACTTGGAACTCGGCGACGATCCTGTCGAAGACTGTCTGGTCGTAATCGACGAGATCGAACTTGTTGACCGCCAGCACGACATGGCGGATGCCGAGCAGCGAGACGATGGTCGCGTGACGGTGCGTCTGCGCCAGCAGGCCCTTGCGGGCATCGACGAGCAGGATGGCGAGATCGCAGTTCGAGGCGCCGGTCGCCATGTTGCGGGTATATTGTTCATGGCCCGGCGTATCGGCGACGATGAACGAGCGCCGCGGCGTCGAAAAGGCACGATAGGCGACATCGATGGTGATGCCCTGCTCGCGCTCGGCCTCAAGACCATCGACCAGGAGCGCAAAATCGATGTCCTTGCCAACCGTGCCGTGCTTTTGCGAATCGCGTTCGAGCGCGGCGAGCTGATCGTCGAGAATGAGCTGCTGATCATAGAGCAGCCGGCCGATCAGCGTCGATTTGCCGTCGTCGACCGAGCCGCAGGTCAGAAACCGCAGCGCCGGCAGAAGACCCTGCGCCGCGGCGCGTTCGTCGCCGCCCAAAACTTCGACCTCGGCTCCGACCTCGACCCGCTCATCCATCAAAAATAGCCTTCGCGCTTCTTCTTTTCCATTGAGCCGGATTCATCGTGGTCGATGAGCCGGCCTTGACGCTCCGACGTATTGGCGGTGCGCATCTCGGCGATGATCGCCGCGAGCGTGTCGGCATCGGAGCGGATGGCACCGGACAGCGGATAGCAGCCGAGGGTGCGGAAGCGGACCCGCTCCAGACGCGGCGTCTCGCCGGGCTTGAGCGGAAGACGCTCGTCATCGACCATGATTAGCGTGCCGTCGCGCTCGACCACCGGGCGTTCCTTGGCGAAATAGAGCGGTACGACGGGAATCGATTCGGCGGCCGTATAATCCCAGATGTCGCGCTCGGTCCAGTTCGAAAGCGGAAAGACGCGCATCGATTCGCCGGGCTTGATGCGCGTATTGAAGAGCCGCCAAAGCTCCGGGCGCTGATTGCGCGGATCCCAGGCGTGCGTCGTCGAACGGTGCGAGAAAATCCGCTCCTTGGCGCGGCTCTTTTCCTCATCGCGGCGCGCACCGCCGAAGGCCGCGTCGAAGCCGTATTTGTCGAGTGCCTGACGCAGCGCCTCGGTCTTCATCACCTGCGTGTGCAAGGCCGAGCCGGACGCGACGGGGGAAATGCCCCGCTTCAGCCCCTCCTGATTGGTGTGGACGATGAGATCGACGCCGAGCCGCTTCGCCGTCGCGTCGCGGAAAGCGATCATGTCCTTGAACTTCCAGGTCGTATCGACGTGCAGAAGAGGAAAGGGCAACTTGGCGGGATAAAACGCCTTCTGCGCCAGGTGCAGCATGACGCCGGAATCCTTGCCGATCGAATAGAGCATCACGGGCTTGGCGAATTCCGCCACGACCTCGCGCATGATGAAGATCGATTCGGCTTCGAGCCGGCGCAGATGCGGCGTCAGGGCTCTATTTACGGTCTGCACCTGTAATAGACTCCAATTTACATTCGGGCGCTCATAAACCCGGAATTTGGGGGGCGCAATGACGATTTGCGAGCCGCGTAAAGTCTATAATTTTAGTGCCGCAGCGCCGGCGGGCTTGAGGATCAGCGGCAGGCCCGCAGCGACTAAAACCGCTGCGTCACAGGCCGCCGCGATCGTCTGGTTCAGCCGCCCCTGCGCATCCTGAAAACGCCGGGCCAATACATTGTCAGGCACGATGCCGGACCCGACCTCGTTGGAGACGAAAATCGCTGGCCCTGCAAGCGCGGCTATGACGTCTGCGAGGCGCTGCCCTTCCGCCGCCGCATCGCCGTCGGCCAGCATCAGGTTGGACAGCCACAGTGTCAGGCAATCGACCAGCACGATCGTGCCGGGTGCTGCCGATGCCTTTAAGGCTTCGCCGAGCGCCAGCGGCGCCTCGATCGTGCGCCAATGCGCCCCGCGTTCGGCCTGGTGCGCGGCGATCCGCGCGGCCATTTCCGCGTCTTTGGCCTCGCCGGTCGCGATCAGCACCGGTTTTTTGCCAGATCGCTCCGCCGCCGTCTGCGCATAGCGGCTCTTGCCGCTGCGGGCGCCGCCGATCACCAGCAGCGCGCGTATGCCCTGCGCCTCAGCCATCGGCATCGCGGCCCCGCGACGCTTGACAAAACCCGTGCTTGGCCGCGACAGATTCAAGGGATGACACGCCGCTTCGCCTCGCTGCTCTTGCTTTTCATGCTGCTTGCCGGGGCCGAGCCTGCCCATGCCGGCGGACAAGTCAATATTCTCGGCTGGCCGGATTATATCGACGCGCAGGTTCTGGAGGATTTCACCAAGGAAACCGGCATCAAGGTCGTCTACGACACTTTTTCGTCGGAAGCAGCGCTTGAGAGCCGGCTGAACGACGCCGACGCCGATTACGATGTCGTCATGCCGAGCGCGCCCCTGCTCCACCGGCTGATCGCGGCGGGGCTTCTGCAAAAGCTCGATAAGACGCGGCTGCCGAACGCGAAGAACCTTTGGCCCGAAATCATGGCGCAACTGGCGCGCGACGACCCCGGCAACGACCACGCGGTGAACTATATGTGGTTCACTGCGGGCATCGCCTATGACGCGGACAAGGCGCGCGAGCGGTTGGGCGACGCGCCGCCCGACTCTTGGGATCTCGTCTTCCAGCCCGAAAATCTGGCGAAATTCGCCGATTGCGGCGTCGACGTGCTCGACGATCCGCATACGATGTTCGCGCTGGCGCTGATTTATCTGAAGCGCAATCCGGCCACGCGCAATCTCAACGATCTGCGCCGCGCCGCCGATCTTCTCGCCGGACTGCATCGCAATATCACGCGTTTCACCTCGACCGATTACGTCAATGCTTTGGGCAATGGCGACATCTGCCTCGCCGTCGGCTGGTCGGGCGATGTCTCGCAGGCACGGCGCGGCGCCGAGGAGGAAGACAACGGCACCGAGATCGGCGACGTGACGCCGAAGGAAGGCAGCGTACTCGGCCTCGACAATCTGGCGATCCCGGCGAGCGCGCCGCATCCGGCGGCGGCCTATGCCCTCATCGATTATCTGATGCGACCGGAGATCGCCGCGCGTAACAGCCAGGCGACGGGATTCGCCAGCGGTATCCTCGCCGCCAAACCGCTGCTGCCGAAAGAACTCGCCAACGACAAAGCGGTCTATCCCGACGCCGACACGATGGCACGCCTTTATGCGCTGACCAATCCCGATCCGATGGTCGAACGTTACATCACCCATGCGTGGACGCTGATCAAGGCAGCGAAGTAGGGGTGCGACAAGATCGGGCTTCCCCGCCACGGCTTTGTTTGCACAATGACGGCCGGCACCACGATCATATCTCTCGCGTTGAAGGCTGACCCGATTGCACCTGCCGAATATTCTTTATGAGCGTTATCTCGATCGTGTGCGTCGCGGCGAGTTCGAGCGCGATCCGGCACAGGAACACGTGGTGCTCGGGCTGCAGGAACTGGCGACGCAGCTCGCCTTCTACCGCCCGACGCGCAAGAGCGCGGCGCTCGGCTGGCTGATGGGCCAAAAGCAGAAAGCGGCACCCGTGCGCGGCGCCTATATCTGGGGCTCGGTCGGGCGTGGCAAGACGGCGCTGATGGATATGTTCTTCGAGGAGACTCAGCTCAGCCACAAAAGGCGCGTCCACTTCCACAGCTTCATGGCCGATGTGCATGAGCGCATCTTCGCCTTCCGCCAGCAGGTGAAGGAAGGCCGCGCCAAGGGCGAAGACCCGATCGCGCCCGTCGCCGAGGCGCTGGCGAATGAAAGCTGGCTGCTCTGTCTCGATGAATTCGCCGTCACCGATATCGCCGACGCGATGATCCTCGCGCGGCTGTTCAAGGCTTTGTTTGAAGCCGGCGTTGTCGTCGTAGCGACCTCCAATGTCGCGCCAGCAAACCTTTACAGCGACGGGCTGAACCGGTCGCTATTCCTGCCTTTCATCGACATCCTGAACGCTTACATGGATGTGGTCGAACTCAATGCGCGTACCGATTTCCGGCTGGAGAAGCTGAAAGGCGAGAAAGTCTACCATGTGCCTGCCGACGCCAAGGCCTATGCGTCGCTGGCGCACGCTTTCGCGGCCCTCACCGGCGTCGAGAAGGCCGGCCCGGCGACGCTGCAATATCTCGGTCGCGGCCTGCGCGTGCCGCAGGCGAAGAATCGCGTGGCGCGGTTCAGCTTCGCTGATCTCTGCGAGGCGCCGCTCGGCGCCCGCGACTTTCTCGAAATCGCGGAGAATTTTCATACCGTCATCGTTGACGACATTCCCGTCATCGACAAAAGCCGGACGAACGAAGCCAAGCGCTTCATCCTGCTGATCGACGCGCTCTACGATCAGCAGGTGAAGCTGCTCGCTTCCGCCGCTGCCGAGCCGCGTGAACTCTATGTCGCACAAGAAGGTCGCGAGGCATTTGAGTTTTCCCGCACGGTATCGCGCTTGATGGAAATGCGCTCGGCCGCCTATCTTGCTTTGCCGCACGGCCGGCTTGGCGCGGCGCCGAGCGGCGTCGCAGAGACATGAGGCAAGCGATGGCGCTCCGCAGCGCGTCTCCTCCCAAGCTTTCAACTCCCAAGCCTTCGACCGATCTGCGTCTGCTCGATCTCGCCACCGAACACGTCCGCCGCTACGGCGCGACACGGCTGACCGTGACGGAGATCGCCGAGGCGGCCGGCATGTCGCACGCCAATGTCTACCGCTATTTCCGCTCGAAGGCCGCGCTGCTCGAAGCCGTGACCGCCACATGGCTCGCGCCGCTGGAAGCCGGCCTGCGCATCATCGCCGACGCACCCGACCCCGCGCATGACAAGCTCGAACGGCTGCTTTTTACGATTCACCGCGCCTATCGCGACAAGCTCGCGACCGATCCAAAGATTTTCGATCTCTTCTGCGCGGCGACCCTAGAAAATGCCGAGATCGCCCGGCGGCATCAGCAGCGCATCGCCCGCGCCATCCAGCGCATTCTCGACGAAGGCCACGGCAGCGGCACTTATCATATCAACGACCAGGGGGCCGCCGTGACCTTCGTCAGCGACGCCATGTACCGTTTTATATCGCCCGGCACGCTGCGCGCCGACATCGACAGCCCCCGCGCCGAGATTGAAAATCGCGCCCTGCGCCTGCTCGATCTGGCCAGCCAGGCCCTGGCGCGCGGCGTGCTTTAAAGCATTACAGATTACATATTCTGTAATTTGATGTTGCCTATTTCGGGAGCACAGCGTTGGGATTTATTGGCCTAATTGCTTGAAAAATGGGTGCCTTCCAAGTCCCTTCCCAATTCCGCCATAAAGGGAGGGCTTAGCCGAATGGTCAAGGTTGGCACACTTGCTTTTGCTGGCCAGATTGGCGAGAACCCGGCATCGCGATGCCGCAGTGCAACAGGAAGTCCGGAGGGAAGACATGGCACGCCCAAAGATCGCATTGGTCGGCGCCGGACAGATCGGCGGAACGCTCGCCCATATCGCCGCGCTGAAACAGCTTGGCGATGTCGTTCTCTTCGACATTGCCGAAGGTATCCCGCAAGGCAAGGCGCTCGATCTCAGCCAGTCCGGTGCGCAGCAGGGCTTCCATAGCAAGATTTCCGGCGCCAATGATTATGGCGAGATCGCCGGCGCGGATGTGGTGATCGTCACCGCTGGCGTGCCGCGCAAGCCGGGCATGAGCCGCGACGATCTCCTCAGCATCAATCTCAAGGTGATGGAATCGGTCGGCGAGGGCATTCTCGCCCACGCACCAGGTGCCTTCGTCATCTGCATCACCAATCCGCTCGACGCCATGGTCTGGGCGCTGCAGAAGAAGACCGGCCTGCCGGCCAATATGGTCGTCGGCATGGCCGGTGTGCTCGAACTCGGCCCGCTTCCGCCATTTCCTCGCCGAGGAATTCAACGTCGCGATCGAGGACGTGAGCGCCTTCGTGCTCGGCGGCCACGGCGACGACATGGTGCCCTCGCTGCGCTATTCAACGGTCGCCGGCATCCCCCTTCCCGATCTCGTCAAGGCGGGCTGGACCACGCAGGCCAAGCTCGATGCCATCGTCGAGCGCACCCGCAAGGGCGGCGGCGAGATTGTCGGCCTCCTCAAGACGGGCTCGGCTTTCTATGCGCCAGCGGCGTCGGCAATTGCCATGGCCGAATCCTATCTGCGCGATGAGCGGCGGGTTCTGGCCTGCGCCGCGCAGCTCAATGGCGAATATGGCGTCGATGGCCTTTATGTCGGCGTGCCGGTCGTCATCGGCGCCAATGGTGTTGAGCGGGTGGTCGAAGTCACCCTCGACGCCGACGAAAAGAAAATGTTCGAGAAATCCGTCGCCTCCGTGCAAACCCTGGTTGATGCCTGCAAGACCATCAACCCGGCCTTTGCAGCCTAGACGTCCCGCGCGCCGGGGTACGGCGCCGAGCTGTGACTGCGATGAACATTCACGAATATCAGGCCAAGGCGATCCTGCGGGATTTTGGCGTGCCGGTTTCGTTGGGCGTGGCGGTCACCGACGCTGCCGAGGCCGAGGCTGCCGCCGCGAGGCTGCCCGGCCCGGTCTATGTCGTAAAGGCGCAAATCCACGCCGGTGGCCGCGGCAAGGGCACATTCAAGGAGACTGAAGCCGGCCCCGCGGGCGGCGTGCGCCTCGCCCACTCGCCGCAGGAGGCCGCCGCCGAAGCCGCGAAAATGCTCGGCAAGACGCTCGTCACCGTACAGACGGGCGCCCCCGGCAAACAGGTCAACCGGATCTATATCGAAGACGGCTCGGCGATCGCGAAGGAATTCTATCTCGCGCTTCTCGTTGACCGCGAAACCGGCGAAATCGCCTTCGTCGTCTCGACCGAAGGCGGCATGTCGATCGAAGAAGTCGCACACAAGACGCCCGAAAAGATCGTCAGTTTCAGCGTCGATCCGGCGACCGGCATCATGCCCCATCACGGCCGTGCGATGGCCGCCGCGCTGCGTCTTTCGGGCGATGCCGCGAAACAGGCGGTCGATCTCGCCGAGAAGCTTTTCACCGCCTTTGTCACCAAGGACATGGCGTTGCTCGAGATCAATCCGCTGATCCTCGACAAGAGCGGCGCCCTGAAGTGTCTCGATGCCAAGATCGGCTTCGACGACAACGCGCTCTTCCGTCATCCCGATGTCGCCGCCCTGCGCGACGTAAGCGAGGAAGACCCGAAAGAGACCGAAGCGGCCAAGCACGATCTCTCCTACGTCGCGCTCGACGGCACGATCGGCTGCATGGTCAACGGCGCCGGGCTGGCGATGGCGACGATGGACATCATCAAGCTCTATGGCGCCGAGCCGGCCAATTTTCTCGATGTCGGCGGCGGTGCGACGAGCGAGAAGGTGACGGCCGCCTTCAAGATCATCACCGCCGACCCGAACGTGAAGGGCATCCTCGTCAATATCTTCGGCGGCATCATGAAATGCGACGTGATCGCGGAAGGCGTCATTGCCGCGGTCAAGGAAGTCGGTCTCGAAGTGCCGCTGGTGGTGCGGCTCGAAGGCACCAATGTGGAGCTCGGCAAGGCCATCATCGCTGAATCAGGCCTCAACGTCATTGCCGCCGACGATCTCGACGACGCGGCGCAGAAGATCGTCGCTGCGGTGAAGAAGGCCTGACGCCCATGTCCATTCTCATCGGCAAAGAGACGAAGATCATCTGCCAGGGTTTCACCGGCAAGAACGGCACATTCCATTCGCAGCACGCCATTGCCTATGGCACGAAAATGGTCGGCGGCATCTCGCCCGGAAAAGGCGGTACGACGCACCTCGGCTTGCCGGTCTTCGATACCGTGAAGGACGCGAAAGAGGCTACGGGCGCCGAAGCGAGCGTCGTCTATGTGCCGCCGCCCGGCGCAGCGGACGCGATCTGCGAGGCGATCGAGGCAGAAATCCCGCTGATCGTCGCCATAACCGAAGGCATTCCCGTTCTCGACATGGTGCGGGTGAAGCGGGCGCTGTGCGGTTCCAAATCCCGGCTCATCGGACCGAATTGCCCCGGCGTCGTCACCGCCGGGGAAAGCAAGATCGGCATCATGCCGGCCAATATCTTCCTGCCCGGCAGCGTCGGCATCGTTTCCCGCTCCGGGACGCTGACCTACGAGGCCGTGTTCCAGACGAGCCGCGAGGGTCTCGGGCAGACGACGGCGGTCGGCATCGGCGGCGACCCGGTGAAGGGCACCGAGTTCATTGACATGCTCGAGCTCTTTTTGGCCGATGATAAGACGCAATCGATCATCATGATTGGCGAAATCGGCGGCGGCGCGGAGGAAGACGCGGCGCAATTCCTGCGCGATGAGGCAAAGCGCGGCCGCAAGAAGCCGATCGTCGGCTTCATCGCCGGCCGCACCGCGCCGAAAGGCCGCCGCATGGGTCATGCGGGCGCCATCATTTCCGGCGGCAAGGGCGGCGCCGAAGAAAAGATCGCGGCGATGCAAGCCGCCGGAATCGTGGTTTCGCCGTCGCCTGCCCGGCTCGGCAAGACTTTGGCGGAGATTTTGCGGCGGTAATCCCGGCCGCAGCTTAAATAAGTGGGATGGAAGCCCGCGGCGCGACATCCGGAAGAGCGAAAGCTCGGAGAGTACCATGGCACGACAAGGCACCAACGGTCAGAACGGCTCCGGCGGCGCGGCGCTCGCGCGGTCGACGGGCAATTCCACCTTTGCTCTGACCTCCTTCCTCGACGGCGGCAATGCCGCCTATGCCGAGCAGCTTTACGAAAACTACCGGCGCGATCCCAATTCCGTCGATCCGCAATGGCAGAGCTTCTTTGCCGAGTTGAAGGACGACCCGGCTCTGATCGAGAAAAGTGTCCAGGGTCCGGCCTGGAAAGCTGAAATTGCGCCGCCGGCGCGCGATGACACCCTCTCCGCCCTCGACGGCCACTGGGATGCGGCTGAAAGCGCGCTCGGCGCCAAGCTCCGGACCGTGCATAAAGACGCCGGCCATTCCGATGCCGAGCTGCGTCAGGCGACGCGCGATTCCGTCCGCGCCATCATGATGATCCGCGCCTATCGCATGCGCGGCCATCTCGAGGCCGATCTCGACCCGCTCGGCCTGCAAGCGCGCAGCGACAACGAGGCGCTGCATCCGTCGCATTTCGGTTTCACCGAAGCCGATTACGCCCGCCAGATCTTCATCGACGGTGTACTCGGGCTCAAATTCGCGACAATCCCGGAAATGCTCGCCATCCTGCGCCGCACCTATTGCGGCACGATCGGCTATGAATTCATGCATATCTCCGACCCAGCCGAGAAATCCTGGCTGCAGGCGCGCATCGAAGGCCTCGGCAAGGAGATCAGCTTTACCCGCGAGGGCAAGCGCGCGATCCTCAACAAGCTGGCGGAAGCCGACGGCTTCGAGAAATTCCTCGATCTCAAATTCACCGGCACCAAGCGCTTCGGCCTCGACGGCGGCGAATCCATGATTCCGGCGCTGGAACAGGTCATCAAGCGCGGCGGCGCGCTCGGCGTGACGGAGATCGTCTTCGGCATGGCCCATCGCGGCCGCCTCAATGTCCTCTCGCAGGTGATGGCGAAGCCGCATCGCGCCATCTTCCATGAGTTCAAGGGCGGCTCGTTCACGCCGTCCGAGGTCGAAGGTTCGGGCGACGTCAAATATCACCTCGGCGCCTCGTCGGATCGCGACTTCGACGGCAATCACGTACATCTGTCGCTGACCGCCAACCCCTCGCATCTCGAGATCGTCGATCCCGTCGTGCTCGGAAAGGTCCGCGCCAAGCAGGACCAGCAGCATGATTATGTCGAGCGCAGCAAAGTTCTGCCGCTGCTCATCCACGGCGACGCGGCCTTCGCCGGCCAGGGCGTTATCGCTGAATGTTTCGGTCTTTCGGGCCTGAAGGGCCACCGCACCGGCGGTTCGGTGCATTTCATCATCAACAACCAGATCGGCTTTACGACCTATCCGCGCTATTCGCGCTCCTCGCCGTATCCGTCGGATGTGGCGAAGATGATCGAGGCGCCGATCTTCCATGTGAACGGCGACGATCCCGAAGCCGTGGTCCATGTCGTCAAGGTCGCCGTCGAATTCCGCCAGATGTTCCACAAGCCTGTGGTCATCGACATGTTCTGCTATCGCCGCTTCGGTCATAACGAGGGCGACGAACCCGCCTTCACCCAGCCCTTGATGTACGAGCGCATCCGCCAGCATCCGACGACCTTCCAGATCTATTCGGAAAAGCTGGTCAAGGAAGGCGTCATCACCGAAGCCGAAATCGACGAGATGAAAGCTGCATGGCGCGCCAAGCTCGACGCTGAATTCGAGGCTGGCCAGCAGGCGTACAAATCCAACAAGGCCGATTGGCTCGACGGGCGCTGGTCGTCGTTGCGGCCGGCCGATCAGGTCGATGAGGCGCGGCGCGGCGCGACCGGCGTCGCGATCGCAAAGCTTCGCGAACTCGGCGCGAAACTCTGCGTCGTGCCCGAGGGCTTTCACCTGCACAAGACGATCCAGCGCTTTCTCGATTCACGCAAACACGCGATCGAACTGGGCCAGGGGATCGATTGGGCAACAGGCGAGGCGCTGGCCTTTGCTAGCCTGCTTGATGAAGGCTATCCCGTGCGCCTCTCCGGCCAAGACAGCGAGCGCGGCACCTTCTCGCAGCGCCACAGCGTGCTCATCGACCAGAAGACCGAGGCGCGCTATGTGCCGCTCAACCATCTGCGCGACGGCCAGCCGCGCTATGAAGTCATCAATTCCATGCTGTCGGAAGAAGCCGTGCTCGGCTTCGAATATGGCTATTCGCTCGCCGAGCCGAATGCGCTGACGATGTGGGAGGCGCAATTCGGTGATTTCGCCAATGGCGCGCAGGTCATCTTCGATCAGTTCATCTCCTCCGGCGAGCGCAAGTGGCTGCGTATGTGCGGCCTCGTCTGCCTGCTGCCGCATGGCTACGAGGGGCAGGGGCCGGAACATTCCTCGGCGCGGCTCGAGCGCTATCTTCAGCTCTGTGCCGAAGACAACATGCAGGTCGCCAATTGCACGACCCCTTCGAATTATTTTCATATCCTGCGGCGGCAATTGAAGCGAGACTTCCGCAAGCCGCTGATCCTGATGACGCCGAAATCGCTGCTGCGCCACAAGCGCGCCGTCTCGAGGCTCGACGAGTTTGACATCGACAAGACCTTCCACCGCCTGTTGTACGATGACGCGGAGATGATCGAGGGCGGCGACATCAAGCTTGTCCGCGACGACAAGATCCGCCGCGTCGTTCTCTGCTCGGGCAAGGTCTATTTCGATCTCTTCGAGGAGCGGGCCAAGCGCGGCATCGACGACATCTACCTCTTGCGCGTCGAGCAGCTCTATCCCTTCCCGATCAAGGCGCTGATTAAAAAATTGTCGCTCTATAAAAAAGCTGACATCGTCTGGTGTCAGGAAGAGCCGAAGAACATGGGCGCCTGGAGTTTTGTCGAGCCTTACCTGGATTGGGTTCTGGGTCAGGTCGGCGGCAAGGTGCAACGGCCGATCTATGTTGGACGCCCGGCCGCGGCGGCGACTGCGACCGGCCTGATGTCGAAACATCTGGCGCAGCTCAAGGCCTTCGTTGACGAGGCGCTGGCCGCCTAAGGGGTAAGATATGACAATTGAAATCCGCGTTCCGACGCTTGGGGAATTGGTCAGCGAGGCGACGGTCGGGCGCTGGTTCAAGAAGCCCGGCGAGGCGGTGAAAGCCGACGAGCCGCTGGTCGAGCTCGAGACCGACAAAGTGACGCTCGAAGTCAATGCGCCGGCTGCGGGCGTTCTTGCTGAGATATCGGTCGAGAGCGGCGCTGTGGTAAAGCCCGATGCGCTGCTTGGCGCGATCGGCGAAGGCGCCGTCGGCGCGGCTCCTGCGTCGGCGAAGCCTGCGGCTGCTCCCGCACCAGCAGCGCCGCCTGCCGCCGCGACCGCGGCTATTCCCGCCCCGCCGCCCTCGCCTGCAGCAGCGAAAATCGCCGCCGACAGCAGCATCGATCTCGCCGCTGTCGCTGGCTCAGGCAAGCGCGGTCAGGTTTTGAAGGGCGATGTTCTTGCTGCGCTGACCGAGGCGCCGACGGCGCCACTCGCGCCCGCGCCGCCGCTGCCGCAGGCACGCCCCCCGGTTTCTGTCGAAGACGCGCCACGCGAGGAACGCGTGCGCATGACCAAGCTACGACAGACGATTGCCCGGCGCTTGAAGGACGCCCAGAACAGCGCCGCCATGCTGACGACCTTCAACGAGGTCGACATGAGCGCGGTGATGGCTTTGCGCACCCGCGCCAAGGATGCCTTCGAAAAGAAGCACGGCACGAAGCTCGGCTTCATGGGCTTTTTCGCCAAAGCCTGCGTCGCGGCGCTGAAGGATATCCCCTCCGTCAATGCCGAGATCGACGGCGCCGATCTGATCTACAAAAACTACTATCACCTCGGCATCGCCGTCGGCACCGACAAGGGCCTCGTCGTCCCCGTCGTGCGCGATTGCGACCGGCTTTCGCTCGCCGAGATCGAACGGACCATCGCCGACCTCGGCAAGCGCGCCCGCGACGGCGCGCTCAAGATCGAGGAGATGCAGGGCGGCACGTTCACCATCACCAACGGCGGCGTCTATGGCTCGCTGATGTCGACGCCGATCCTCAACGCGCCGCAATCCGGCATCCTCGGCATGCACAAGATCCAGGAACGCCCGGTCGCGATCGCAGGCAAGGTTGAGATCCGGCCGATGATGTATCTCGCGCTCACCTACGACCACCGCATCGTCGACGGCAAGGAGGCGGTGACCTTCCTCGTCCGCGTCAAGGACGCGCTTGAGGATCCGGCGCGGCTGATTCTGGACATCTGAGGCGGACGTACCTTCTCCCTTGCCGGAGGAGGCGTCACGCAAAGCATGATGGATGAGGGGGAAGTCCCAACTCCTCGCCATAGCTAGCTCGGCACTATCACGTAGAAAGCGCACGCATGTCTTACGATCTCATCGTCATCGGAACCGGGCCGGGCGGCTATGTCTGCGCCATCCGCGCCGCGCAGTTGGGCCTCAAGGTCGCCGTTGTCGAAAAGAACAAGACCTTCGGCGGCACCTGCCTCAACATCGGCTGCATCCCCTCGAAGGCCTTGCTCGCGGCCTCGGAGAAATTTGCCGAGGCAGAGCATGACCTGCCCGCCTTCGGTGTCATCGTCGGCAAGCCTTCGCTCGACCTCAAGGCGATGATGAAGCACAAGAGCGATACCGTCGCGGCCAATGTGAACGGTGTCGCCTTCCTGCTGAAAAAGAACAAGGTCGATTCCTTCATCGGCACCGGCACGATCGTCGCGCCTGGGAAGGTCGAGGTGACGGCCGCAGACGCCAGCAAGCAGACGATCGAGACAAAAGCCATCGTCATCGCGACTGGTTCCGATGTCGCACCGCTGCCGGGCGTGACGATCGACGAGAAGGACATCGTCTCCTCCACCGGTGCGCTCGAATTGCCGAAAGTGCCAGGGCGGATTCTCGTCGTCGGTGCGGGCGTCATCGGCCTCGAACTCGGTTCGGTCTGGAGTCGGCTTGGCGCCGACGTGACGGCCGTCGAATTCCTGGATCGCATCCTACCCGGCCTCGATGGCGAAACAGCCAAGCAGGCGCAGCGTGTGCTCGAAAAGCAGGGATTGAAATTCGTCCTCGGCCACAAGGTCTCGAAAGTCGAGAAGCAGAAGAGCGGCCTCAGGGTCGTTATCGAGCCGTCCGCCGGCGGTGCGGCGTCGGAGATCGAGGCCGATGTCGTGCTCGTCGCCATCGGTCGGCGTCCTTATACGGAGGGTCTCGGCCTCGAAAATACCGGCGTCGCATTGGAGCGCGGGCGCATCGTGATCGACGATCATTTCGCCACCAATATCCCGGGCATCTATGCCATCGGCGATGTCGTGCGCGGGCCGATGCTGGCGCATAAGGCGGAAGACGAAGGCATCGCGGTCGCCGAAATCCTCGCCGGCCAGCATGGGCATGTGAATTACAACGTGATCCCGAGCGTCGTTTATACGAATCCCGAGATCGCCTCGGTCGGCGCGAGCGAGGAAGAGCTGCAAGCCAAGGGCATCGCCTACAAGGTGGGCAAATTTCCTTTCAGCGCCAATGGCCGCGCGCGCGCCATGCGCGCGACGGAAGGCTTCGTGAAATTCCTTGCGGATGCGACGACGGATCGCGTGCTCGGCGTGCATATCGTCGGGCCTTTTGCCGGCGAACTCATCGCCGAAGCGGCCGTGCTGATGGAATTTTCCGGCTCGTCGGAGGATCTCGCCCGCACCTGCCATGCGCATCCGACTTTGTCGGAGGCGATGAAGGAAGCCGCGCTCGCCGTCGATAAACGCGCGATCCATATTTGAGGCGCGGAACCTAGAGAGGCCATCGGCATTATTGCGGCGGCGGTGCCGCTTCGCTCCGCTTACAACGGGGTTCGATGCCGCTATGCCTTCCGCACCATTTGACATCACGATGTTTCGCGCGCCCGCCGTCCTCCTGTCCGGGCCGGTCGATTACATCATGTACAACAATTTCCGCCTCCAGCTCGGCAATGCGCCGCTGGAAGGGCTGGTCGTCATCGAATTGTCAACGCTCGGCGGCGACCCGGAAGTCGCGCGGATGATGGGCGAGGACATCCGCTACCATAGCGACATCGATCCCAACCGCCGTTTCGTCTTCCTCGGCAAAGCGGCGATCTATTCGGCGGGGACGACCTTCATGAGTTTCTTCTTGCCGGAAAATCGCTATCTGACGCGCGGCACGCGACTCATGATCCACGAGCGCAAGCTCGCCAAGTCCTTCAACATCAATGGGCCGCTGACGACGTGCGTTGCGACGGCCAAATCACTGCTGCACGAGATCGAGGCGTCCATCGCGATTCAGAACGAAGGCTTCGAGAATCTCGTCCGTGGTTCGCAAGTCACGATGGAGCAGGTGCTCGAAAGGGCGCCTGGCGACTGGTACATCGAGGCGCAGGAAGCGCAGCAGCTCGGGCTCATCGCAGCGGTGATCTGAACTCTAGCGCCGTCGCCAGGCGCGCGGCGGTTGGCCTGCCCAGCGGCGGAAGGCGCGGGTGAAATGCGCCGCGTCCGAATAGCCGAGTTCGTGACCGATGGACGTCACCGCGACGCCCGCCTGCGCCAGAAGTTCTGCCGAGCGGTCGAATGAGGCGCGCCGCACGACGTCTTCGAAGCTGACGCCCTGCGCCGCAAGCTTGCGCTGCAGGCTGCGGCGCGAGAGATTCAGTCGCCGGCAGAGCCAATCGAGGCGGGGTCGGCCGTCGAGCAGGGCGAGCGCCACGAGCGCCTCGACGCAGGCGAGAAGATCGTCCGGATCGGGCACGGGACTTTCATCATCCGTCAGGCGCGCGGTCGCGCGGGGATTTTCGACCTCAAGCAAATCCGCAGGAAAAACCAGTGCCGCGATATTGCTCCGGGATATGGCGCAGCGGAGCGCAGCCTCGTTGGCGGTGCGCCCGGCCAGCGCCTCCGGCACCTCCGTGCGGATGGGCGTCCAGCCGGGCGTGAGGAAGCCGCGGAACAGGTCGATCATATAGCCGAGCGCGAGAATTTCGTTCTTCTGGCGGCCGGTCGCGATCGGGTCCGTCACCCGATAGGTCCAGCGGGCCTCCCTGCCGGAAATTGTCAGCGTCAATGATGTCGCGGATTGCAGTTGCGAGGCCATCAGCGCATTGCATTGCCTGATCGCGGCGTCGAGCCGCGGCGCGCTGCTCACGCGTTGTCCCAAAGCGCCGAGGAATTTGACTCCGCCTTCGGTTGCAACCCGCGCCGTGAAAGCATCGTCGCCGATTTCGCGGGCGGCGCATTCGACGAGAAAAAGCTGGTCGCGCAGCAGGATGAGCCGTTCCGGCTCGTCGATGAGCTGGAGGGGAAGTTCGGCGCGCCGGAAGACTCTCGCGATCGAGCCGCCGGCGCGCTCGACGGCCTCCGCGACAGGCCCCATCGAGCGGGCCTTGGTCAAGCCATAGTCAGCCATGGTCGTTTCCCCGCACGCAAGATCGCGGGCGTGGCGCAAAATGGCAAGTTCCCGTTTTCCCGGCGTGCCAGCCTGGGCATCAGAATAATTCTGCCGGGAGGAATAAATGACGGATACGCATCTCGAAGCCAATCGCGGCCCGGTGGCGGCCGGTTGGAGCAAGGCCGTTGCGGCCAACAGGGCTCTTCTGCGCGAGGCCGCCATTGTCGAGCTTCCCGCCTGCAGCGAGGGCTGGATCGATAGCGGGATCGATGTGGCTGCAGGCGAAGCGATCAGTCTGCTGAGCGCCGGCGCCGTGCAACTTGCCGTCGAGCCGGATATCCGGATTTTCAGCAATGTCGGTCTTTGGTGGCGCATCGGCCGCGCGGGCCGCGCGACAAAGGCCATCACCGAGACCACCACCTTCGCCGCCCCCGCCGCCGGGCGGCTGTTCCTGATCGCGAAGACCCCCGGCGAATGGGCGACAGAAAGAGGCGATTTCGACCCCGGCTGGCCGCGCGCCGGCGCCAGCGGCGGGTTCAGCGTCGTGGTGCTCGCCTGGCGCGGCACCGCAGCCGCGGGACTCGCGCAATTCGCCGAAGACGACATAAGCGGCCTCGCTAGCGCCGAGATCGCGCGTCTTGAAGCCAACAAAATCGTGCCGCGCGGCTGGCAGCCGCTCTGGCGCGTCGGTGAGACCGGCATTTTTTGCGAGGAAGCCGACGCATCCGGCTCGGCGCATATCGCCTGCCGTTGCCGCTTCGACGCCGGCATTCTGAAACATCCTGTCGATGTCCCACTCGATCCGGCGATGCGCCTTGCCTGGTCCTGGCGCGTCACGGACCTGCCCTCAGCCTTCGCCGAGAACAGCGTGCCGACGCATGATTATCTTTCGATCGCCGTCGAATTCGAGAACGGCCGCGATCTCACCTATGCCTGGAGTGCGGACCTGCCCGTCGGCACCGCCTTCGCCTGCCCGCTGCCGTGGTGGGACAAGCGGGAGACGCATATGATCGTGCGCTCGGGAACGGCGGATCTCGGCCGCTGGCTGGACGAGGAACGGCCCATCGCGAAGGATTATGCATACGCCATCGGCGGCCCGCTGCCCTCGCGCATCGTCGGCGTCTGGCTCATCGCGCTGTCCTGCTTCCAGCGCGGCTACGGGGCCTGCGACTACGCGAAAATCAGGCTGCGCGGCGCGATGGGCGACGTCATCATCGGGCCTTGAAACGGCGGGGTCTTCCCGACCGCAAACCGCGCTCCACGGCACGTGGCTATCCGGCGACCGATCGGCCGAGACGTTTCAGATCAAGGAGCGCCAGAACGGCCCCCCTGTAACCGGATAAGCGCAAGGGGCGCGGGCGGCTTGTCGGCGGCGCCCGAAAAGGCTATAGGGCGCGTTCCGCCTCAGAGGCGCCCTTATTATTTTGCGGCAGGCTCGCGTCGCCGCTTCAACCTCATCTGGATTTGACGATGAAACCGGAAGGCCATCCGAACTATCACTATATCAAGGTCGTCACGACGGACGGCAGCGAGTTTTACACCCGCTCCACCTATGGCGAGGAAGGCGCGACGCTGAACCTCGACATCGACCCGAAGACGCATCCGGCCTGGACCGGCGGCTCGCAGCATCTGCTCGATCGCGGCGGGCGCCTGACGCGCTTCAACTCACGCTTCGGCAACCTCGGCATCGGCGCCAAGAAGTAAGACAACAGGCTCTTGGTCCGGCTAGAAGCCGGACCTTATTCGCCGCGACAAATCTGAATTGCCTCGCCTGGCGCGCAATGAAAGTGGCGATGCTATTCGCCGGTCGCGAAAGCGGCGCGCAACAATTCGAGCTGCGGCTCGAGCGGGCGCATGGGTTGGACCGGCGGCGCGCGCTCCTCGGCCGGCTGGTAGATCACCCGATCGAGATGCAGGATCCGGCTCTGCAACCGCAGAGAGCGGTCGACAATCGCATTTAGCTTCGCCGGCAGCTTGGCGAGAACGTCCGGGCTCGTCGTCGACTGCTGCTCGCTGAGGCGCACCTTGCGCTTTTCCGAGGCCGCCTCGCCCTGAGTCAGTTCGCCCTCGTTGACAGCCCGCTGCAGCAAAAGCCAGGACGCCGCCTGCATCAGGCGCGTCGTCAGCCGCATGCTTTCCGTCGCATAGGCGAGCGCGGCAAGGCGCGGCAATTTCTTCGCCTCTTCACGGCCGTCGCCATCGAGATAATTGGCGGTTTCCTCGACCAGCGCCATGCCGTCGCGAAACAGGGTTTTGAACGATTCCGACGCCACCAATTTGTTGGCGAAGGAAACCGCGGCTTCTTGCTCATAACCCGACAATTGAACCATGCGACGCCCGGACCCTCACTCTTCCTCTCGCGGCCGTGACCGCGCGGCGGATACTAGGGGCTTTGACGAGCCCGCGGGCATTAAGTTTTAAGTAAGGTTAATGCGCGAACAGGCGCAAAATCCGCGCGGAAAAGCGGCGAAAAAGGAGCCGCCGAAGCGGCTCCGCGAAGTCAAGTGTTGGGGAGGGAGAAGCCGCGGCGATGGCCTGCGGCCAGCCGGCTCGGCACCGACCAGAGGACGCTAGAAGCTTAAATTCTAATAAAAGCTTAACGATTGCCGCCCGCGCCACGCGCAACCGGCGGTTTTCAGCCCGCTGGCTTGAAAAAGGCCGCCGCGCCGGCGAGGCTTGCCTGCTTCGCGGTCCGCGCGCTCTCGAGCCGAGCGATTTCCGCCTTCAGCGTAGCAATACGCAGGCTGAGTTCCTCGACCGAAAGATCATCGAGCGGCTGGCCCACAACATGCTCGGGCGCCTTCTTCGGCGGCGCGAACGGATCGTCATCGTCACGGCTCATGGCCGGCCATCCTCCTGGCGGTTCACCCGGCCGCGGAAAGCCGGGCGCAATTGGCGCGGAAGCGATTATATCAGGCTCACAGGCGATATGGCGCGCATTGCTTTGCGCCGCCGGGTCGCTTAGAAAAGACCCGAATCCCCCAAAACGGACATTAAGATGCGGCATTCAGGCTGCGCTTGAGTTTGTCCGGCCGCGTGCAGACGCGGACGCCCCTGTTTCCGGTTTTGGCTGCCGCGCCGCTGCTCGCGCTCCGGCGCCGCCAAAGCCCAAAGGAGATGATGATGACCGACGCCCCGCTGATGCCCAAGGCGACCGCCGTATGGCTCGTCGAAAATACCTCGCTCAGCTTCGACCAGATCGCCGATTTCTGTAAATTGCATCCGCTGGAAGTGAAAGGCATCGCCGACGGCGAGGTCGCGGCCGGCATCAAGGGCCACGACCCGATTACCTCCGGCCAGTTGACCCGCGAGGAAATCGCCGCTGGCGAGGCCGACCCGGCGCATCGCCTGCAGCTCGCCCAATCCAAGGTGCGGCTGCCGGAGGTCAAGCGCGCCCGCGGCCCGCGCTACACGCCCCTCTCGCGGCGCCAGGACCGTCCGAACGCGATTCTCTGGCTGCTCCGCAACCATCCGGAGTTGAAGGACGCGCAGATCATGCGTCTCGTCGGCACGACCAAGACGACATTGCTGGCGATCCGCAACCGCACGCATTGGAATTCCGCCGCGCTGACGCCGTTGGACCCGGTCACGCTCGGCCTTTGCTCGCAGATGGATCTCGATTTCGAGGTTAACCGCGCCGCCAAGGAGCGCCCGCCGGTCGAGGAAGACCGCAAGCAGACCCTGGTTCCGGCGGAAATCACGACCGCGCCGCGCCCCGAGGGCTTCCACGACGGGGACGTCTTCGGCTCTCACGCCCCGGCGCCGGCCGCGCACGAGGATGAAGTCAACCTCGAATCCGTCTTCTCCAAGCCCAAGGCTTAAGCGTCAGGGCTTGATGCACTCAAGCGAGAGGCAAGCTTAGAGCGTTATTTTCCGTCGAATCGCGGCTGATCGGCCGCGCCGGAGCGGGACGGATGCCGGGCGCTGCAAAGACGAAGATAGGCCTGCTCTCCGGCCTCGCCCTGGCTTGGCTTTGCGCCACCGGGGCCGCGCGGGGCGCCGATCTCGACCAGCCTTATCCTCCCCCGCCGCCACCCGCCGCCGCCTGGCTTGCGCCGCCGCCGCCGCCGAGCTGCGATATCGTCGCCGACCCCCAGATGAACCTCTACAATCAGGTTACACGGATGGGAATCCAGCGGGTCTGCGTCACCCGCGGCGTCTACGCCGACCATTTCTGGCCCTATGAGCCGCCTTATTGGCGGCCAAATCACCGCCAAGGCTATGGCCCCGAGTGATCCCGGGCCGGTTGAAGTAACCGGCAGATAAGGATAACGCTCTTAGATGGCGGCCTGGCCACTGGGGGCCTTAGAGCAAATGCCAATGCCGTTCTCTTCCGCTGTCTTTCGCCGCTGCGCGGTGTGGATCGCTGCCATCGCCTTGACCGCCCTGCTCGCGGGCTGCGTCGGCGAGGACGATTCCAGCGATTTCGTCGATCGCGCCTATCAGCCGCTGTCGCCGCAAATGCTAGCGTTGATGCAGGCCAAGGGCACGAACCCGCAGGCGCCTGTCCTCTTCCGCACCTACAAGAAGGAAGCGGAATTCGAAATCTGGAAGCAACGCGACGACGGCCGCTACGTGTTTCTCAAGACCTATCCGATGTGCCGTTGGTCGGGTCAGCTTGGCCCGAAGAAGCGCCAGGGCGACCGGCAGGTGCCGGAAGGATTCTATCCGATCTATCCGTCGCAGATGAACCCGCACTCCAGCTATTATCTGTCGTTCAACGTCGGCTATCCCAATGTCTACGATCGCGCGCATGGCTATAGCGGCGATTCGATCATGGTGCACGGCATCTGCTCATCGGCCGGCTGTTTCTCGATGACGAATGTCGAGATCGCCGAAATCTATGCCATCGCGCGCGAGGCTTTCGCTGGCGGCCAGCCAGAGATTCAGATGCAATCCATGCCGTTCCACATGACGGCAGAGAATTTCGCCAAATACCGGCTCGACCCCAACATTGCCTTCTGGCGCGAATTGAAGACAGGCACCGACAATTTCGAAGTGACGAAGGAAGAGGTCCACGTCGGCGTCTGCAATTTGCATTATGTCTTCAACGCGACGCCCGCGAATGGCGAGCGGTTCGATCCGAGCGGACCCTGCCCGCCGCTGAAGCGCGACCAGATGTTGGCGGAAGAGGTTCTCGCCAAGGAAGCGCGTGACGATGCCCGGATAGACGAACTCGCCGCCAGCGGGCTGCCGGCCGTGCATACGGTCTATGCGGACGGCGGCCAGAACCCGACTTTCAGAGGCCAGCCAATCGAGGACGTCAGCCGGCCGGACGCCTTGGTTCAGGGACCGGTCGATGTCGCCGTCAAACGGCATGGCAGGGCGCCGACCGAGGCACAATTGAAGGCGGCACGCGCCAAAGAACTTGCCGCCGCCGATGCAGCCGAGAAAAAGGCGAGGGCGCTGGCGCTGGCGCGTGGCGAGAGCGAACCTGCTATCGATCCCCAGCCGACCGCCTCGACAACGACGGCGGCAGCCGCGCAGCCGGCAAGCGTTGGCGCAGCCCCTCAGCCAGTTCAAGGTCCGCAGACGACGCCGCAAACTGGGACGCCGGCAACGCCTCTCGCCGCGCTCCAGACGGCCAGCGCGCCCGCCCCGCAACGGGCCCCGAGCCAGGGCTCATTTTTCTCGTTCTTCGGGGCGAAGCCTGCCGCGCAACCGGCGCCGACGGCACAAGCCGCGGCTGCGAGCCCGGTCCCAGCTGCCGCTCAAAATGCGACGAGCGCGACCAGCCCCGCCGCGCAATAACGCTATCCGGCGCCCGCCGCGGCTTCGGCGCGATATTTCGCCCAGCCCTGTGCGCGCAATTGGCAAGCGGGGCACGCACCGCAGCCATAGCCCCATGCGTGCCGCGTGCCGCGCTCGCCGAGATAGCAGGTGTGGGTGTCCTCGACGATGAGATCGACCAGCTCGGGGCCGCCGAGCTCTTCAGCGAGTTTCCAGGTCGTCGCCTTGTCGAGCCACATGAGCGGCGTATCGAGTACGAAATCCTTTTCCATCCCGAGATTGAGCGCGCTCTGCATGGCCTTGATCGTCGCGTCACGGCAATCGGGATAGCCGGAGAAATCCGTCTCGCACATGCCGCCGACAATATGCCTGAGCCCGCGCCGGTAGGCGACCGCCGCCGCGAAGGCGAGAAAGATCAGGTTGCGGCCGGGAACAAACGTGTTCGGCAGGCCGTTCGCCTCCGTGACAATGGCGACATCCCGCGTCATCGCGGTCGCCGAAATCTGCCCGAGTACGGCGAGGTCGATCAGATGGTCCTCGCCGAGCCGGCGCGCCCAGAGCGGATCGCGCAGCACGATGCCATGGCGGATTTTCTCCCGCTGATCGAGTTCGATGCGATGGCGCTGGCCATAATCGAAGCCGATCGTCTCGACGTGATCGAAACGCGCCAGCGCAAAGGCGAGGCAGGTGGTCGAATCCTGCCCGCCGGAAAAAAGCACCAGCGCCTTGGTCATCGCAATATCTCGTCTGGGATATAAGGTAAGCTTCTGTTTTAACGTATAAACCTCTCAGGGCGGCGAGCAACATTTAAGCCTCGCGCGGCCTTGCGGATTTTTCCGTGCTGGTCCACATAGGGGACGGGAGGTTGGCGGTGGACGCACCACTCGCCAACCGGGTCAGGTCCGGAAGGAAGCAGCCCAGACGAGACCGGGCGGGTTTCTGTCCAGCCTCCCACCTCTCGACCTTATACCTTCGATCGGGAAAGGTCCGTCGCTGCGTCATTGCGAGGCGCGCAGCGACGAAGCAATCCGAGAACGGACTGGATTGCTTCGCTCGGCTCGCAACGACAGGCGAATGGCCGAGGATCACAGCGCTGAACCCTCTTTTCTGCCCCAAGGTCGCGAGGCCGCTGCGCCGGCGCCCTATCGGGTGCTCGCGCGCAAGTACCGGCCGGCGAGCTTCGACGATCTCATCGGCCAGGAGGCGATGGTCACGACGCTGTCGAACGCCTTCGATCTCGGCCGTATTCACCAAGCCTATATCCTGACTGGCGTGCGCGGCGTCGGCAAAACGACGACCGCCCGCATCCTTGCCCGCGCCTTCAATTACGAGCTGCCGGCGCACGGCGGCAAGCCGGCCATCAATGCGCCGACGATCCACATGCCGGAGCTGGGCGTGCATTGCCAGGCGATCATCGATTCCCGTCATGTCGACGTGATCGAGATGGACGCCGCCTCGCATACCGGCATCGATGACGTTCGCGAGATCATCGACAATGCGCGCTATCGCCCCGTCCTCGCACGCACCAAGGTCTACATCATCGACGAAGTGCATATGCTCTCCAAGGCCGCCTTCAATGGCCTGCTCAAGACGCTGGAAGAGCCGCCGGACCATGTGAAATTCATATTCGCGACGACCGAGATCGAGAAAGTCCCGGTGACGGTGCGCTCACGCTGCCAGCGTTTCGATCTGCGCCGTATCGAAGCCGACCGGCTTGTCGCCCACCTGTCCGGCATTTGCCTTAAGGAGGAAATCGCCGCCGAACCCGAAGCTCTCGCTTCGATCGCGCGGGCGGCGGAGGGTTCCGTGCGCGATGCGCTGTCGCTGCTCGACCAGGCGATCGCCCATGCCAAGGGCAGCCTGCATGCCGAAGTCAAAGCCGAAGATCTGCGCCAAATGCTCGGTCTCGCCGACCGCGGGCGCCTGATCGATCTCTTCGCCGATGTGATGCGTGGCGATATCGCCGCCGCCCTCGCCGCGATGAAGACGCTTTATGAAGCAGGCGCCGATCCCCAGCGCCTGCTCGGCGAGCTTGCCGAATTCACCCATATCGTGACCCGGCTGAAACTGGTGCCGGAGACGGCGAAGGATCCGGCGCTGAGCGAGGTCGAGCGGGTCCGCGGCGCCGAATTCGCGCAAAGCCTTTCGCTGCCGGTGCTGACGCGCGCCTGGCAATTGCTGCTAAAGGGACTGAGCGAGATCAAGGATTCGCCGCGCCCGCTCGCCGCCGCCGATATGATTCTCGTGCGGCTCGCTTACGCCGCCGACCTGCCAACGCCGGACGAGGCTTTGCGCCGGCTTGGCGCCCTACCGCAAAGCGGAGCTGCGCCAGCCCCTGTATCGCGCGAGCCCGCGCCGGTTGGCAGTTCGGCTTCGCTGGTTTCGCGTGCAACAGGTCAGGCCGTCCGCGCGGCGCCGGTGCCGCAGCAGGAGAGCGCTGAGCCGGGCCTGCGGCTTACCCGCTTTGAGGATGTCGTGGCGCAAGCCGCCGCCGCCCGCGACATTCAATTGAAGATGGCACTGGAGCGCGACGTCCGCCTCGTGCGCTTCGAGGAAGGCGCGATCGAATTCGCGCTTGTTCCCAACGCCTCGCCGCAACTCGCGCCGACGCTGATGCGCCGGCTGCAGGAATGGACCGGGCGGCGCTGGATCGTTGCGATTTCGCGCGAGGCCGGCACACCGAGTCTAAAAGAGCAGGCCGAGGCCGCCACGGCGGCGAGCCTGCATGGGGTACGCGCCGACCCGCTGGTGCGGGCGGTCATGGATGTTTTTCCCGGTGCCGAGATTGTCGCGGTGCGCGAGGCGGAGCCGGCGGAAAACACGGCGGTGGCCGAAGACATCGCCTATATGGATTCGACGCCGCCTGAAGACGATCTGTAATTTTTGAAGGAAACATCATGGCCGGAATGTTCGACATCATGAAGCAGGCCCAGGCCATGCAGGCCAAGTTTCAGGAGGCGCAGGCCGAACTCGAACGGATCGAAGTCGAGGGCCAGTCTGGCGGCGGCCTTGTCCGCGTCACCCTAACGGCGAAAGGTCTGTTGAAGGGCCTTACCCTCGATCCCTCGCTGCTGAAGCCGGACGACAAGGAAATGCTCGAAGACCTCATCGTCGCCGCCTATGACGATGCCCGCAAGAAAGCCGACCGGCTGACGGAAGAGCGTATGAAAAGCCTGACAGCCGGCCTGCCGATCCCGCCGGGCTTGAAACTTTTCTGATATGGCGGAGCGCATCGCCGGTCCGGAAATCGAGCGGCTGATCCAATTGCTGGCACGGCTGCCGGGGCTCGGTCCACGTTCGGCCCGCCGCGCGGCACTGCACCTCATCCGCAAGCGCGAGGAATTGCTGGCGCCGCTCGCCGAGGCGATGCAAGTGGCGCGCGAGCGCATCGTCGTCTGTTCCATCTGCGGCAATGTCGATACCTATGATCCTTGCACCATCTGCCGGGATAACCGCCGCGACAGCAAGCTCCTCGTTGTCGTCGAAACCGTCGCCGACCTCTGGGCGCTGGAACGCGCCGGGGCGCTCTCGGCGCGCTATCACGTTCTTGGCGGCACCTTGTCGCCACTCGATGGCATCGGTCCCGACGATCTCAATTTGAAAAGCCTCGTCTCCCGTGTCGCCAATGATTCGATTGAAGAGGTCGTACTCGCGGTCAACGCAACGGTCGATGGTCAGACGACGGCACATTATATCACTGACCTGCTGGCGCCGCTGTCGGTGCGCGTGACCCGGCTCGCACATGGCGTACCGGTCGGCGGTGAGCTCGATTATCTCGACGAAGGCACGCTCGTCGCGGCGATTCGCAGCCGCACGGATTTCTGAATCCGCGATCTTCTTCTTATTTCCGTTGTCGGCGCGTCGCGCGATTTGTGTCGCTCCATTCCTCGTTGCCCGCGCAGAGTATTCACCTGACGGATCGCTTGGGAATTTATTCATTCTTTTCGTCTAGCAATTCTCAAAAGAAGCATACGGCAGGAGCTCTTGCGCTCATCTTGGTCAATGTTCTGACCGTTGCGCCGTCTCGCTCAATCGATCGGGAGGGGTCTGTGGCGTCGCAGAACCTGGTCATTTCCAAAAAACTGGTTGTTGCCTTTTCCGCTGTCCTCGGTGTCGTCGCACTCACATCCATCGCCATCGAATTCGCCGTCCATCACGCGGAAGATGCGATCGAAACCCGCGATGCGTCCTTCCAGCTCATCGAGCGTCTCGATAACGCGATGGGCGCGCAATCGGAACAGAACAGCGACGCGCGCGGCTTCCTCATTTCGAACGATCAGAACCGCTACCGCGAGCTCTATGCCGCCGCCGGTAAAAAGTTCGACGACGAGATCGCCGCCGCCCGCAACATCGCGGCGGATCATCCCGACATCGGCGCGTCGATCGACGAATTTGCAACGGCCGCCGCTGCCTGGCGGCACGATATCGGCGATCAGGAAATGCAGCTCGGGGGCGACCCGCAGACGGCACCGGCCGCCATCGCCATCGCGAAATCCTCGGCAAGCATCGACGCCATGAAACGCGTCCGCGAAGCGGACAGCGAGCTTCACGCCAAGGCCGCCGAGCTTTCCGCCGGGTCCGCCGAGGCGCAAGCCAGCGCGCTCTGGCTCGTTCACCTCGCGCAGATCGTCGGCGGCCTGCTCGCGCTTCTGGCCGCGGGATACGCCGGATATCAGTTGGAGCGGCGGATCGCCTTCCCCATCCGCATCCTCAACGATTGCATGCGCAGATTGGCGCAGGGCCGGCTCGACGTCGGCGTCCCGCCGCTGGGCGAGGGCGACGAGATCGCTGAGATGGCGCAGCGTGTCCAGGTCTTCAAGGAAAACGCGGTCGAGAAAGCTAGGCTCGAAGCCGAGGCGGAAGCGGGGCGCAAGGCAGCTGAAGAAGAGCGGGCGCGTCAGGAGATCGAGACCCAGCGCTATATCGAGGCGCACCATACCTTCGTCACCTCGATCACCGAGGCGTTGCAGCGGCTCTCGGACGGCGATTTGACGTTCCGGCTCTCGAACGCGTTTACCAGCGAATACGAAAAGATCCGCGCCAACTTCAACGTCTCGATCGAGAAGCTTCAGCAAGTGATGCTGCACGTCAACTCGAACACACGGGCGATTCGCTCCGGCACGCAGGAAATCTCCACGGCGGCGGACGATCTCTCGCGCCGTACCGAGCAGCAAGCCGCGAGCCTAGAGGAGACCGCCGCGGCGCTCGATGAAATCACGACAACGGTGCGCAAGACCGCGGACGGCGCGACCCACGCGCGCGAGCTCGTCGCCACCGCGAAGTCCGATGCGGAAAAGGGCGGTGGTGTCGCACGTCAGGCGATCGGCGCGATGAGTGCCATCGAGAAATCCTCGCAGCAGATCGGCCAGATCATCAGCGTCATCGACGAGATCGCTTTCCAGACAAATCTGCTGGCGCTCAACGCCGGCGTCGAGGCGGCGCGCGCGGGCGATGCCGGCCGCGGCTTCGCCGTCGTCGCTTCCGAGGTGCGGGCGCTGGCGCAGCGCTCCGCCGAGGCGGCGAAGGAAATCAAGGGTCTTATCTCCGCCTCCAGCACGCAGGTCGAGCAAGGCGTCGGCCTCGTCACCGAAACCGGCAAGGCGCTGGAGCGCATTTTCGCGCAGGTGGCCGAGATGGATTCAATCGTCGCCGATATCGCGACCAGCGCTCGCGAACAGGCGACCGGCCTGCAGGAAGTCAACACCGCCGTCAATCAGATGGATCAGGTGACGCAGCAGAACGCCGCCATGGTCGAGGAATTCGACGGCAGCAAGCCACACGCTGTCGCAGGAGACGGAGGAGCTGACGAAGCTTGTCGGCCGCTTCCAGGTCGGTGAAGTAGAAGCGCCGCGTAAGCCGCAGGGACGGGGCGCCGAGAGGCCAGCCGCGCGGGCCCTCAAGACCGTCGGCAGCCGCGGCGGCGCCGCGCCGAAGCCGGTCAATGACGAGTGGGAAGAATTTTAAGCGCAGGACTGAGACCAGCGTTTTGGAGGGGACCGCGGCGAATGACCAAGACGATTCTTACTGTCGATGATTCACGCACGATGCGCGATATGCTTTTGCTGACCTTGTCGGATGCGGGCTATCGCGTCATCCAGGCGGAGGATGGCATGCACGGCCTCGAGGTTCTCGCCGGGGAAAGGCCCGACGTCATCGTCACCGACATCAACATGCCGCGGCTCGACGGTTTCGGCTTTATCGAGAAGGTGCGCCACGATGCCGAGCATCGCGCCATCCCCATCCTGGTGCTGACGACGGAAAGCGACGCCGAGAAAAAGGATCGCGCACGCCGCGCCGGGGCCACCGGCTGGATCGTCAAGCCGTTCGATCCGACCAAGCTCGTCGCGGCCGTGCGGCGCGTCGCCGCCTGAGCATTCGGGAGTAAATTATGGACCCGATGGCGGCAATCCGGCAGACCTTCTTCCAGGAATGCGAAGAGCAGCTTGCTGAACTTGAAGCGGGCCTGCTGGCGATGGAGAACGGCGAGGCCGATTCGGAAACGGTGAACGCCGTGTTCCGCGCCGTCCATTCCGTCAAGGGCGGCGCCGGAGCCTTCAGCCTGGAGGATCTCGTCCGCTTCGCGCATGTCTTCGAAACCGCGCTCGATCATGTTCGCGCCGGCAAGCTCGAAGCTTCGCCGGAGGTTTTGAAAGTTCTGCTGCGCGCCGCCGATGTGCTGGCCGATCTCGTCCGCGCCGCCCGTGATGGCGGCGAAGTTGACGAGAGCCGCTCTCAGAAGCTTGCCGACGAATTGCGGGCGCTTAACCCTTCCGCTGAAGCGGAACCCGAGGACGATCTGTCCGGCCTTGAATTTCAGCCGGTGTATGTCGCTTTCGACTTCGACGAGGAAGCGCCGGCCTTACCGCCGGAAAATGTCTTCATCATAAAGTTCAAGCCCAAGCCCAGCCTCTACGCCAAGGCGAATGAGGCGATGCTGATTCTGCGCGAGCTCGGCGAGCTTGGCGCGGTTGAAACGTCCTGCGACATTTCCGAGCTGCCTCTGCTGAGCGAGCTCGATCCTGAAGGCGCTTATCTCGCTTGGACGATCAAGCTGACGACGCCGAAAAGCGAGGACGCCGTCCGCGAGGTCTTCGATTTCGTCGCCTGGGATTGCGATCTCGACATCGTCAACGAGGCCGAGCCGCAGGGCGAGCCCGCCAGCACCGCCGACAACGAAGTCGCCGCCCTGCTGGCGCGCGTGCTCAATGGCCTCGACGCTCCCGCGCCGGCGGATGAAGCGCCGCAGTCGCCCGCGGCGGCCTCCGTTGCCGCGCCCATTGCCATCCTGGCGCCACCTTTGACGGGCGACTCCGAGCCGCCAGCAGCCAAGCCCGCGTCCGCCGCGAAACAGGCCGCCGAGGCCGAAATCAAAGCGGTCGCAACCATCCGCGTCGATCTCGATCGCGTCGACCGGCTGATCGATCTTGTCGGTGAACTCGTCATCAATCAGGCCATGCTGGCGCAGCGTGTCACCGAGGCGGGTCTCGCCCGCGCCTCCAACGTTGTCATCGGCCTCGATGAGCTCGAGCAATTGACGCGCGAGATTCAGGACAGCGTGATGGCGATCCGCGCGCAGCCGGTGAAATCGGTGTTCCAGCGCATGCCCCGCCTCGTCCGCGAACTCGCGGTAATGACCGGCAAGTCCGTGCGGCTGGTGACGGATGGCGAAGGCACGGAGGTCGACAAGACCGTCATCGAACGGCTGACCGATCCGTTGACGCATATGATCCGCAACGCCATCGACCACGGCCTCGAAAAGCCCGAGGCACGCATCGCCGCCGGCAAGCCGGAGGAAGGCACGGTGCGGCTCTCGGCGCTGCATCGCTCCGGGCGCATCGTGATCGAAATCTCCGACGATGGCGCCGGCATCAACCGCCCGCGCGTCAAGCAGATCGCCATCGACAAAGGCCTGATCCCTGCCGATGTGCAGCTTAGCGACGAGGAGATCGACAATCTGATCTTCCTGCCCGGCTTTTCCACCGCATCGGAAATCTCCGATATTTCCGGCCGCGGCGTCGGCATGGATGTCGTGAAGCGTTCGATTCAGGCACTCGGCGGCCGGATATCGATCAGCTCACGCCCTGGCAGGGGCTCGACCTTCACAATGAGCCTGCCGCTGACGCTCGCGGTGCTCGACGGCATGGTCGTCACCGTCGCCGATCAGACCTTGATCGTGCCGCTCACCGCCATCGTCGAAACCCTGCAACCCAAGGCCGGCGAAGTGCATGGCATGGGCGGCACGGCGCGGGTGATTTCCATTCGCGACAAATTCACGCCGCTCATCGATATCGGCCGCGAACTTAGCTATCGCGCCAAAGCCACCGATCCGATGTCGAGCGTCGTCATCCTCGTCGAGACCGAAGGCGGCGGCCGCAGCGCCCTGCTCGTCGATGCCATCCAGGGCCAGCGGCAGGTCGTCATCAAGAGCCTTGAAGCCAATTACCGCCATGTGCCGGGCATTGCCGCCGCGACGATCCTCGGTGACGGCCGCGTGGCGCTGATCCTCGATGTCGATGCGGTGATCGCCAATGCCCAGGCAAAGGATTTGCCGGCCGAAGCGAGCGAAGCCGCATGACCCGCGCCCCCGCAGTCGCCGCCGGGAACCCGCAGAGCGCCGCCATCACGGCCGAATTCGTGATGACGGATGCGGATTTCCGCCAGATCGCCGAAATGCTGCATGCCGACGCGGGCATTCACGTCCCGCCGGGCAAAGCGGCGCTGGTTTATTCGCGGCTGGCGAAGCGCCTGCGCGCCCTCGGGCTCGAAAGCTTCCGCGACTATTGTCACCTCGTCGCTTCGCAATCGGGCGCGAGCGAGCGTCAGCAGATGCTGGCCGCCCTCACGACCAACGTGACGCGGTTTTTTCGCGAGCCGCACCATTTCGAACATTTGCGCCGTCAGGTCCTGCCGCCCTTGATCGAGAGCGCGCGCCGCGGCGGCCGCGTGCGCCTGTGGTCGGCAGCCTGCTCGAACGGCGCCGAGCCCTATTCGATCGCTCTGACGATCCTCTCCGTCCTGCCCGATGCGGCGTCGCTCGACATCAAGATTCTCGCCACCGACATCGACCCCAACATGATCGCCGAGGGGACTGCCGGCACCTACAGCGACGCGGCCATGCAGCCTGTGCCCGCCGATCTGCGGCTGCGCTGGTTTACGCCCTCGCGCGGCGAGGAAGGCAAGAGCTGGACTGCGGGCGATGCTCTGCGCACGCTCGTCGCCTTCCGCGAACTGAACCTTATCGGCCAATGGCCGATGCGCGGCAAATTCGACGCGATCTTCTGCCGCAACGTCGTGATTTATTTCGAGGACGACACGCAAGCGCGGCTCTGGAGCCGTTTCGCGCCGCAGCTCCAGCCGAGAGGCCGGCTCTATATCGGCCACTCCGAGCGCGTCTCGGGGCCCGCGGCTGCGCTCTTCGAGACCGAAGGGATTACCACCTATCGCCTGAAGCAAAAGGATCGCGGGAATTGAGCCGGGAACTGAGCAAGACAAAAGTTCTTGTTGTCGACGATTCGCGGACGATGCGGCAGCTGATCTCGCAGATTCTCGCGCAGGATCCCGATATCGAGATCGTCGGCCAGGCCGCAGACCCCTACGAGGCGCGCGAGGCGATGAAGGCGCTCGAGCCTGATGTCGTGACGCTCGATGTCGAGATGCCGAACATGAACGGCATTGAATTTCTCTCCAAGATCATGCGGCTGCGGCCAACGCCGGTCATCATGATCTCGAATCTGACGGCGCGCGGAACCGAAGCGACGATCAAGGCGCTCGAAATCGGCGCTTTCGATTGCATCGCCAAGCCCTCGTCGGCGGATCGCGAGATTTTCCCCGACCTCGCGGCGAAGGTGAAAGCCGCGGCCACCGCGCGCGCGCACCTGACGCGGCCGAAACGCCACGCCGCCACGCCCGCGCCCCGCAATTTCATTTATGAACCGGATGGCCGGGTTGTCGCCATCGGCGCTTCCACCGGCGGCGTCGACGCGTTGATCGAGGTCTTGTCGCGATTCCCCGACAATTGCCCGCCGACGATCATCACCCAACACATGCCGGCGACCTTCACCAAAAGCTTCGCCGAGCGGCTCGACCGGCTCTGCGCGGCCAAGGTGACCGAAGCCCGTGATGGCGCGCCGCTGCAGAAGGGGCAAATCTATCTCGCTCCGGGGACAGTAACGCATCTCGAAATCGCGCCGGGCAAAAGCCTGATCTGCCGCTTGAGCAAAGCGGACCCCGTCAATGGGCATCGCCCGTCCGTCGATGTGATGTTCAAATCCCTCAACGCGGCTGTCGGTGGGGATGCGGTCGGCGTGATCCTCACCGGCATGGGCCGTGACGGCGCCGAAGGTCTTCTGGGGCTGCGCAACGCAGGCGCAAATACGATCGGCCAGGATCACGCGACGAGCCTCGTTTATGGCATGCCGCGAGTCGCCTTTGAGATGAAAGCCGTGGAGCGGCAGCTGCCGCTCGAAAAAATCGGCGGCGAGATTCTGAGACTGACAAACAAGAATGAAGAAGGGGGATTGGCATGCCGTTCGCGTCTGCCATAAGGGCGATGATCGTTGACGATCAGCTCACCAGCCGCGCGCTGATCCGCGACGGTCTGCAACAGCTCGGAATTCGAAAACATCGAGATGGCTGCCGACGGCGAGCAGGCCCTGAAGTCGCTGATGCAAAAGCCCGCGCATCTGGTCATTTCCGACCTCAACATGCCGAAACTCGATGGGCTGCAATTTTTGCAAGCGGTGCGGGCGCACCCCGCGACGCAAAAGTCCGCCTTCATCATGCTGACAGGGCGCGGCGACCGCGCGTTGATCGAGCGCGCCATCAAGCTCGGCGTCAACAATTACCTCGTCAAGCCTTTCACGATTCCTGTGTTGAAGGGTGCAATCGAAGCCGTTTTCGGGAAGCTGAAATGAGCGGCGGCCCCGCGGCCATAGCCGTAGACAAGGAGGAGGCCCGATATCGGAAAGTCCATATCGTCCAGGGCGAGTATTTTGTCTCCGACGATCCGGATGTCGTGCTCGTAACCCTGCTTGGCTCCTGCGTCTCGGCCTGTATCCGCGACCCGGTGGCGCGAGTCGGCGGCATGAACCATTTTCTGTTGCCCGGCGATAATAAAGCGGCGCGAAATGGCGAGGCCGAACGTTATGGCGTCCATCTCATGGAGCTTCTGGTCAACGGCCTTCTGCGGCGCGGCGCCCGCAGGGAACGGCTCGAGGCCAAGCTCTTTGGCGGCGCACGGACGATGGAGGCCTTCTCCGACATCGGCCAAAAGAACATCGCCTTCGCCGAACGATTTCTAAAGACCGAAAACATAGCCTATCTCGGCGGAAGTGGCGGCGGTGAAAGCGGCCGGCGGCTGCAATTCTGGCCGGTCTGCGGTCGGGCGCGGCAAGCCTTCATCGCCGGCGCAGATGTGCCAGTGGTCGTCGCGCCGCCGCCACCGCAGACTGCCGATGTCGAGTTCTTTTAGGATCGGGCATAGAATGACCACGGACTCCGCAGAGCTGGAAGGATCAACGAGCGTCCCGATCGCCGAGGTGACTGACCGGGTCGGCGAGGCGCTGAGCGAAATAGGCGAGTCCGTGCATCGCCTGCAAAGTTTGATCGCGCCGCTGATTCTCGAAGCCGCCGCCCGCAATCCGGCCCATTTGCGCGAACTGCAGGACTTCGATCACATCAGCCAGAAGCTGAAGAATCTTGGCGACTTCCTCGGCGCGCTGGCGCTCGCGCTGCCCGAACATTGGCGGCTCGACCCAAGCGTGGCGGCCAAGGTTCTGACTCTCGCCGAGCTGGAAGCGCGCCTCGCCTTCGCAAAAAGAAGCGCGGGCGAAACCCATGCAGCGGGCGATTTCGAGCTTTTCAACTAGTGCTCACATCGCCGGTTCGATCGTAGCATTCTTGGCGAATTTCGCGCCCTTGCTGTCGGATGCGGCGACATCCATTTTGTCGGCGCCGTTCGAGACATAATCGAAGCGGAAGTTTGGATCCTCGGAAATCGAAATCCCGCCCGTCATGGCGAAGATCAGCGCATCGCCCTGCGTGACGCGCAGCGAGTTGACATAGCGCGCGGGGATGTAGAGATGCGTCTCCTGATCCATCTGCATGCCCGAATGATTCGGATGTTTGATCATCACGACAGCCTCCTTGCGGCGAGCGTCGTTGCTGACATATTCGGGTTTGATCTCGCGCACGCGGATCGTGCCGAGCGGCGGGCCATCGGCCGTATCCGTATCGCCGCTCGGCGCCGAACAGCCGCCCGCCGCCGCGACGAAGGATTCGCTCACATAAAACTTGCCGTCGACCGTCTCTGCCACCGCGTGGACCTCGGTGTTCTGATTGACGCGCACGCGCGTTTCGATCTTGGTGACGCCCGCCTTCGGGCCAAGCTCGAACACTGCGGCGACGGGCGAAGGATTCTCGTCGATGATAAGAGTGACCTTCTTCACCCGATGCGGATCATTCGCCGGGAGATTGGGATCGGTATAGTTCATATGCAGCGTCACCGGCACTAAAGCCGCGTCCTCCGCCGCCAGCGGCGTGCCGAGCTTGATGATGGTGCCATCCTCGCTCAAAGTCTGGTGCGGGAAGAGGGCGTCCGCGAGGTTCTTCCAATTCTCCTCCGGCGTCGCATTCGCGGCCTGCACCGGCGACGCCAGGATCAAAAAGCTTGCGGCGACCGCAACGGCCGATGCCGCAATTCCGTGCCATCCGCGCATGTCGTTTCTCCCTTTTGCTTTGCTATAGCGCATTTGCCCTGCGACTTCACTGCCATTCGAGTTCGGCATAGCCCGTTGTCGCGTTGCGGGGATTGTAGACTCCGAAGAGCTGCCATTTGCCGGCTTCCGATTGCGCAGCCTTTTTCGCTGCGGTGTTGATGTCCGCGCCCTGCTTCAGGAGGGCGCGCAAATCTTCGGTCATTTTGACGAGATAGGCTTTTTGCGCATCGAGCGCCTCATGCCAGTCGGAATCGGGAGGCCCATGCCCAGGAACGATGCGCCGGGCCGGGATTTTCGCGAACGTCGGCAATTCCTTAAGCCAGCCGAGCAGGCTCCCGTCGATGACCGGTACATGGTGCAGATAAAGCAGGTCGCCGGTAAACAAAGTCGCGGTCGCGGTATCGAAGACCGTCACGTTACAGTCCGTCGACATTGTCGGCCACGCGCGGACGATGATTTCGCGATGACCAAGATCAAGGTGCAAATCCTTCCCCGGCGTGGCGAGCAGGGTCGGCGGCACGAGCTTGATGCCGGCTACGAGGTCCGGCATCATCCGCCGCCAGGTCGCCAGATAATCTGGGCCGCGCTGGGCCATTTCGCCCGGCAGGTTCCTGTGACCAACGAAGATGACGCCCGGACCGACGAAAGCGGCGTTGCCGAAAATGTAGTCGGGGTGCTCGGTCGTGTTGATGACATAGCGGATCGGCTTCGGGGTGATCGCTTCGATCGCCCTTTTCAGCCGCGCGCCGATGATCTGCGCGCCTCCCGTATCGATGACTGCGACGGCATCGTCGCCGACGATGAAACCGGTATTGGCGATATCGCCGCCGCTTGCCGCGTTCATCTCCGTAATCGGCGCCTGATGCATATAGACGCCCGGCGCGATTTCCTGCACCGGCAGCGGCGTGATGTCCGCCCCCGGAGCGCAGAGGGTTTCGCGTGGGGAAAGCAGGAACAGGCTCGCGAGAGCCATCGCACCGATCAAGCGCCTTGTCATGATCTCGCGCGCTCCCACCCGTCTATTCCGCCGTACTGTCGAAGGCATCGACGGCCCGCGCCGAATAGATCAGCGCCGCTCCCTCGTTGAGAGCGATGGCGACGCCAAGCGCCTCGACAAGCTCCTCTTTCGTCGCTCCCGCCTTGCGGGCCGCGGCGGTGTGGTAAGCGATGCAGCCGTCGCAGCGGGTCGTCACCGCGACCGCGAGCGCGATGAGCTCGCGCGTCTTGGCATCGAGCGTTCCCGGCTTTGGCGCGGCATTGGAGAGGATTTCGTTGCCCTTGAGAATATCCGGACTGACGCGGGCAATGCCGCCGAGCGTCTTGTTGAGCTGACTCCGATAGGCATCCCAGTCGAGCATCTGCTGGCTCATGACGTCTCCTCTCTTTTCTTCCCTACCTTCTAGTCGGTAGCTGCGCGCCCGTCAATCGGTTGCGGATGACTTACAAGAAATCTTGACTGTCCTGCCTATCAGTAGGTAGGCAATAGGCATGTCCGCAGACACGCGCGAGAAATTGCTGGCCGAGGCCGAGGTGCTCGTGAGAAAGCGCGGCTGGTCGGGATTCAGCTATGCCGATCTCGCCGCCGCAGTCGATCTGCGCAAGGCGAGCATCCACCATCATTTCCCGACGAAGGAAGACCTTGGTCTGGCGCTCGTTGCGGCCTATGGCGAACGCTATGACCGGGCGCTGGAGGAGATCGAAGCCGCCAGCCAGGACGGCCTCGCCCGGGTCGAAGCTTATGCCAGGCTCTATCTGCACGGCCTGCGGGAGGAGCAGGGCTGCCTCGCCGCGGCGATGGCGGCCGAGCTTGCCATCCTGCCGCCGCGCATCCGCGAGGCGATTGCGGTCTTTTTTCAGCGTCACATTGCCTGGCTGAAGCAGATTCTCGCGGACGGGCGCGCCAATGGCACGATCGGAGCCGATGTCAAACCCGCCCAATCCGCCCGGATGATCGTCGCGACGCTGGAAGGCGCCCTGATGATGGAACGTCTGCTCGGCGGCCCCGCCGGCTTCAAGGAAACGCTGTCCGCCTTACGCAAAAGTCTAAAGTAGACAAGAGTTTAAAAATAAAGGTGGGAACCCAAGGATGATACAAACTCGCTTTGCTGCCGCGTTCGCCCTTTGCGCCCTCTGTGCCCTTATAGGCCTTCCCGCCGCGCGGGCGGATCAGCCTGTGCCCGAGCCGGGCGGTTATCGCAATTCGGACTATAAGGCCGAAACACCCGCGACCCTCGACGGCAAGCCGCCCCTCACCGTCGCTGAAACCCATGACCTCTGGCAGAAGAAGGCGGCGGTCTTCATCGATGTCCTACCGCAGGTGCCGAAACCCGCCGGCCTCGCGCCGGGGACGATCTGGCGCGACAAGCCCCGGCTCGATATTCCGGGTAGCGTCTGGCTGCCCGACACAGGTTACGGCGCGCTGGCGCCGGTGATGGAGGATTACTTTCGGCGCGGGCTGAAACAGGCCAGCGGCGGCGACCTCAACACGCCGCTCGTCTTCTATTGCCTGCGCCATTGCTGGATGTCGTGGAACGCCGCCAAACGCGCCAAGGCTCTCGGCTACACCCATGTCCTCTGGTATGCGGACGGAACCCAGGGCTGGTCCGAGGCCGGCTATCCCCTGACGCAACAGACGCCCGTGCCGCGCCCTTAACGGTCTCAGAGGCCGAGAGGACAATTGGCCTTTAAGCAGTTCTCCTATAAAGGAGGCGGCAGATTGAAAAGGGCCGCGGGAGCGTGCGTTTTCGCCGCGCTCCTCCGGCCGCCCACAGACTTTGGTGCCTGATGACGCTGATGCTCGCGAGCGTCGCCGACGCTGCGGAAGCCGAAATCGCGCTGATCGAAGGCGCCGATATTCTCGACCTCAAGAACCCGGCGGATGGGCCGCTCGGCGCGCTGACGCCGGCGGCGATTCGCGACATCGTTACAAGGATCGCCGGTCGCCGCCCCGTGAGCGCCGTGGCGGGCAATCTCGCCGCTCCCGCGGAACTCGCCGCGGCAGCCAAGGCAATCGCCGCCACCGGTGTCGATTATGTGAAGGCCGGTCTCTCCGGCGAGAGCGCTGCCGAGAGCATCGCGGCGCTCGCGCCGCTCGCCGCGGAAACCAAGCTAATCGCCGTTCTCTTCGCCGATCGCGGCTTCGATCTCACGCTGATCCCGCGCCTCGCCAAGGCAGGTTTCAAAGGCGTCATGCTCGACACGGCCGCGAAAGCCGGCAAGCGGCTCATCAATCATATCGACATCGCCGCCCTGCGCGAATTCGTCGATCGGGCACATGAGGCAAATCTCATCGCCGGGCTTGCCGGCTCGCTTGAGGCGCCTGACATCGCCCGGCTGCTGCCGCTGGAGACCGACCTCCTCGGCTTTCGCGGCGCGCTCTGTTCCGGTAACGATCGCAAGAAAGCGATCGATGCGGCGCAGGTGCGTTTCATCCGTGACCTCATCCCCCGCGCGCCCTCGACGCTCGATGCGCAGGACGAATTCAAAGTGGACTGGCGGCTGTTGTCGGCGCGCGGCTATGCGCCGGGGCGCGACGAGAAGATCGAAACCGACCGCGTCTTCGTCCATGACCTCGTGCTCTCGGTCTCCATCGGCGCCTATGATTTCGAGCGCGAGAAGACTCAGCGGGTGCGATTCAACATCGACGCCGACGTTCGCCGCACCGCGCATCATGCGGAAGATATGCGCGATATCTTCTCCTATGACCTGATCGTCGACGCCATCCGTCTCATTCTTTCGCGCGGCCATGTCGATCTCGTCGAGACGGTCGCTGAACGCGTCGCCGACGCCCTGCTCGCGCATCCGCGCCTCGTGGCGATCAGGGTGCGTGTCGAAAAGCTCGACGTCATCGACGGCAGCGTCGGCATCGAGATCAGCCGCGAGCGGGCGAGCCAGGCAGGCAGCCTGCACCAGCTTTTCGCCAGCATGTCCGATATTGCCGCCAAGTCCGGCGGCTGATCGATTCCCCGGTGCCCTCCTACAAAACGCCGCGTCCCCTGGTCGTGAAGCTCGGCGGCAGCCTCGCGGAGACGCCGCTGCTCGTGAGCTGGCTCGAGGCGCTCGACCGCTATCCCGATCCGCTCATCGTCGTGCCGGGTGGCGGCGGCTTCGCCGATGCGGGGCGCGCGATGCAGGCGAAGATGCATTTCGACGATGATGCCGCGCATCACATCGCCCTCGTCGCCATGGAGCAATACGGGCTGGCTCTGGCCGCGCTCTGGCCGCGGCTTGCCGTTGTATCGACACCCGCCGCCATTGGCCGTGCGCTGCGCACCGGCCGCATTGCCTGCTGGGCGCCGGCGGCAATGGCGCTCGCCTCGCCGTTGCCGAAATCCTGGGACGTGACCTCCGATACCTTGGCCGCCTGGCTCGCGGCGAAGCTTCGGGCGGAGCGGCTGCTGCTCATCAAGAGTGCCGAGATCGACGCGGACGCGGGCCTCACGCTCACCGAACTTGCCCAGGCCGGCATGGTCGATCGCCTGTTCCCGCATTTTGCCGCGGCGAGTGGCGCTGATATCTTCATCGCCGGGCCCGCCGCTCTGCCGGAGGCGCCGACCGAATTTTTACGCGGGCAGATTCCGGGCCTGCACGTGCGGCGCGCCTGAAAAAAGAGGCTCAACTGACGTATGGCCGAACGTATCCTGCTTCTGACCGGACATCTCGCCGCGCCGCGCCTCGTCAAGACGATGAACGGTCTTGGCCCGACGCCATTTGCCTGGCGCATTTTCGATGTCGGCGTGAAGGTTGCGGCACTGATGACGGAAGCGATCATCCTGCGCCGCGTGCCGCGCCCGGTTGAAGCCGACCGCATCATCCTGCCGGGCCGCTGCCGGGCCGATCTCGACGCCCTGTCGCGCGAACTCGGGGTCAAGGTCGAGCGTGGGCCGGATGAGGTCGCCGATCTGCCGGCCTATTTCGGCCGGGGCGGCCGGCCGGCCGATCTCTCCCGCTATGACATCCGCATCTTCAGCGAGATCGTCGATGCCTCGGGCGTGTCGATCGACGAAATCCTGCGCCGCGCGGAAACGATGCGCGCGGATGGTGCTGATGTGATCGACCTCGGCTGCCTGCCCGATACGCCGTTCCCCAATCTTGAGGATTGCGTGCGCGCGCTGAAAGCGGCCGGACATAAAGTGAGCGTTGATTCCGCCGATGCGGGCGAACTCGAGCGCGGCGCGGCGGCCGGTGCGGATTTCCTCCTGAGCCTCACCGAGACGACGCTCGACATCGCCCGCAAATATCCGGTGACGCCGGTGCTGATTCCGCAGCCGCATTCCGATCTCGGCTCGCTCGTGCGGCTCGCCGAAAAGGCGCAGGCGGCGGACATTCCCTTCATCGTCGATCCGATTCTCGATCCGATTCATTTCGGCTTCTCCGCCTCACTTGCGCCGCTATATTGAGGCGCGGCGGCTGCTGCCCGACGCCGAGATGATGATGGGAACCGGCAATCTGACGGAATTGACGGAAGCCGATGCGAGCGGCATCACCGCCACGCTGCTCGGCATCTGCTCGGAGCTTTCCATCCGCAACGTCCTCGTGGTGCAGGTGAGTCCGCATACGCGCCGCACGGTGGCCGAGCACGACGCGGCGCGACGACTGATGTATGCGGCGCGCTCCGACGAGGCTCTGCCCAAGGGCTATGACGCAGGCCTCGCGCAGGTGCATGATCTCAAGCCCTTCGTCACGACACCTGCCGAGATTGCCCAACGCGCCAGCGATGTGCGCGACGGCAATTATCGCATCGAGATCGCAGAAGACGGCATCCACCTTTACAATCGCGCTGGTCATCATGTGGCACGCGATGCGATGACGCTCTTCCCGCATCTCGCCGTGAAGGGCGACGACGCGCATGCCTTCTATCTCGGCACGGAATTAATGAAGGCCGAACTCGCCTTCACGCTCGGCAAACGCTATGTGCAGGATGAGCCGCTCGACTTCGGCGCCGCGACGGATACCGCGCAGGAAGATCTGACGCGGCTGCGCGAGATGGGCCATACGTTGCGCGCCAAGGCGGAGGGTTGAAATGCCCATGATCCGCGAATGTATCGTGACGACGGTCGATGCGCATGGCCGAGTCCATATCGCGCCGCTTGGCCTGATCGCCGCGGCAGATCGATGGATCATCGCGCCGTTCCATCCCTCGACGACACTCGACAATCTGCAAGCCGTGCCTTTTGCAGTCGTCAATTACATCGACGATGTGCGCATCTTCGCCGGCTGCCTAACCGGGCGGCGTGACTGGCCGCTGACCAAGATCGAAGGCTTTCCCGTGCCACGTCTCGCCGCGGCTTTGACCCATGCGGAATTCGCCGTCGATCATGTCGAGGCGCACGAGCAACGCCCCCGCTTTCATTGCCGCGTGCTGCGCCAAGTACAGCATGCTCCCTTCGAGGGGATGAACCGCGCCAAGGCCGCGGTGCTGGAATTGGCCGTGCTCGCGAGCCGGCTCGACTTCCTGCCGCGCGAGAAGATCGAAAACGAAATCGCCTATCTCCAGATCGCCATCGACAAGACGGCGGGGCCGGAAGAAGCCGAGGCCTGGGGCTGGCTCGCTGAAAAAATCGCCGCGCATTACGCGCGCGCCTAAGCGAGCAGCGCCACCGCGCAGGCGGGGAGGCAATCGGCCGCCTTGCGGCGAAGATCGGGTGCCGCGGGGAGCAAATCGGTACAGTCGAGATAGGGGCGGCCGAGACGCGCCGCCAGACGCCGAACGACAAAGCGCCCCGCTCCGGCGCCGATAACCGGCGCGGCGCGATCGAGCGCAAGTCCCGACAAAGCGAGGCAAGCGCCATCGAAAATCTCGCGCAATTGCGCCTCGGCAAAATAAGCAGCGAGTTGATCGAGCGCCGCGGCGCCGACTTCGCCTGCGTCATCGCCGATCTGCCGTGCCAGCCGTGCGCGGGAAGCTTCGACTGTCTTTGGCTGGCCGTCGGCCGTGGGCATCAGATCGGCCGCTTCGGGCAGCTCGCCGAGGATGCGATAAACATCGCTCGCCGTCGCAAACGCCTCGTTCATGAGCGGCACCCAGCGCCCGCCGAACGGCACGTGGCGCAACCCCGCCATCAGGAAACTGCGCACAATTCCGGCATAGACCAGCTCGCCCTGCGCCATCCGTGTCGCGTCGCTATAGCCGCGCGCGGCGATCTTACCAACCCGCAGAGGAATGATGTCCGTTGTCGTCGAACCCATATCGATGAAGAGACCATCGGGAACCTGGCGTGCAACGAAGGCAGCGCTCGCATGCCAGTTCGCCGAGGCAATAGCATCCACATGCGCCGCGACCTGATCCGCCGATACGAAACCCTGCGGCCCGGCATAGATCCGTACGGCGCCGAGTTCGCGCGCGGCCGCCGCGGCGATGGCAGCGACACCGGCACGGCGATTAGAAAAGGCATCCGAAAGTTCGCCCGTCATCGTCGCGGAATGGTGCGGCGCGGGTCCGAGCGCCGCCTTGGCTTGCGCAAAAGCCTGATGCAACTGATCGAGGCCGAGCCAGAGCGGGCAGGCGACCTGCACAACGGCGGTGATCTCGCCGTCTTCGCGCCGCGCGGCTTTGAGATGCGCACCGCCGATGTCCCAGCCGATCGTATTTGGCATTTTGCCTTACCTGGAAATCTCGCTAATCAGGCTCTATCACGCGGGGGCTTGCAGGCCCAAGCAGCGAGAGCGAATTGGACATTGTCCCGGTAATCGATTTGAAGGGCGGCGTGGTGGTGCGCGCCCGCGGCGGGGCGCGGCATCTTTACGCGCCGATTGCGACCCCTCTCGCGCCTTCGAGCCGGCCGCGCGATGTTATTGTGGGCTTTCGCGCGCTGTTCCCGTTCAAAAATATCTACATCGCCGATCTCGATGCGATCTCGGGCACGGGCGATCACGATGCGATCGTTTCCGAACTCGAAGCGGCCTTCCCTGAGGTCGAATTCTGGGTCGATTTGGGGATTGCGACGGAAGGCGCCGCCGCCCTCTGGCTCGCGCACCACCGCGGCGAACTTGTCATCGGCAGCGAGAGCCTATCCGATCTCGCGACGTCGCCGCGTTTCGATCTGCCGCGCCGCATTCTCTCGCTGGATTTTCGCGGCGACGATTTTCTCGGCCCGGCGCCCTTCGCAACGAATCCGGCGCTTTGGCCGCAGCGAATCATCGTCATGACTTTGGCGAAGGTCGGCGCCGGCGGCGGCCCGGACTTCGCGCGTCTCGATCGGCTCAGCGTACTCGCGCACGGAAAGCACGATCTCTATGCCGCTGGCGGCGTGCGCGGCGCGGACGATTTGCGCTGGCTCGAAGCCGGGGGCATCAAGGGCGTCCTCGTCGCCTCCGCGCTGCACGACCGCAAGATCGGCGCTGCCGATCTGCAACTCTGAACTCAAAATAAAAAAGGGGAGCCGAAGCTCCCCTTTGATCACATAATTGCGTGCAGCTTATTCCGGCGAGAAGGGGTGCTTCGCCGTGTTGCGCTTGGCAACGACTTCCGCGGCCTTCGGCTCGCCGGTGACGGCGCGCTTAATCGATTCCTTCGTGGCCTGATAATTATAGTCGTGGATCTTCTTGTCGTCGCTGGCATCCCAGTGGATGAACACGCCGACGCAGATGAAAAGATCGTCAGCTTCCTCGACCGGGATCACGCCTTCGGCAACGCTGTCGGCAACCGCCTTGGCGACCGCATGCTGCGCCGGGCCAAACATCTGGACGGCCTGCTTGGCGCCCTTGATGGTGACCTTGTTGAAGAGGATCGTGTTGGGCTTGGCGAGCAGGTTCGGGGCGACCACCGCGAGCAGCGTGGTGAAGCCGTCCTTGTTGTTGACCAGCGCGTTGGCGAAGGCTGATTCCGCAACGCTGCCGCGCGGCCCGATGATGAGATCGATGTGCGCGACCTCGTTGCCCTCGCCGACGAGCGATTCGCCAACACCAAGTTTGGTTATCTTGGCCATATGTACTTCCTCCGATGGAACAAAACACGACATCCCGTCGAATTCTCGGCGGGACGAATGACCTATCCTTGTTATCGACGCCCGTCAGTCATCAGCATGCCGTTGCAGTATGCCGATCACCTTGGGACAGGCCGGTTGGCCAGATAGCGGCGGAGCCTTCCGCACGGCGCGCAATCAATCATCATTGCGGCGGATCGGCAAGCCATTGCGCAGCCGATCTGCGAAAAGAGTCGCGACCGTCAGGTCCGCGCTGGTTCCAGGGTTAAAGCCACGCGCCTTGAGCCGCGCGTCGAAGGCAAGAAGCTCGGCCAGACAGTCGCCCCGAGTGGCGTGAAAAGAGGCACGCATCTCTTGTGCCCAACGCTGCACTGCAGCAGCGGCCTCGGCGCCGAATTTTCGAAAAATATGCGTGTCGGGAAACTTGCCGAGAAAGGCGAGATAGACGGCCACCGCACGCAAGGGCGCCCGCAATCCGGCGTCCTCCGCCTCGGCGAGGGCCGAGAGCCCGGTCACAAAAACATCATCGAAATCCGACGCATATTGGTAGGCGATCCGGTCGCGCGGCGCCGCCTCGCGCATCGCCTCCAAGAGGCTCGTTTCGGCCGGTGCACGGACATCGTGTCGCGGCGCCTCGCCCAATCCGCCGGGGTTCGCCAGAGCGATGGCGCGGAACACCTGGTCCGCATCATTCCGGTCAAGGCCCGCGAGGATGTGGCCCAACGCCGGACGCAGCGGGCCGCCGTGTTCCGCCGCTGCGGCAAGCGGCGCGCAGAGCAGCACAATGCCGAGATTGGTGTTCATCCCGACGGCGTCGAAACTCGCCGCGACGGCGCCGAGCACCCGCGCGCCGACCGAGGCGCCGGGCGTCGCGAGCGGCCCCGCCGAGGCTTCCGCGCTCGTCAGAAAGTGCGCGGCTTCCATATTGTGGCCACTGGCGAAAACATGGACGTTGCCGGGCTTGGGCGCCTCGATCTCCTCGCAGCAGGCAGCGCGGAAAGCCGCGGCGACCTCGCTCGCTGAAATCAAGAGGCCAGCTCCGCCGGGGCCGCCGCGAGGCCGTGGCGGGCCAGCAGCAGGGACGCGAGTTCGTCGGCGATGGAAAAATCGGTCACGCTTTGCAGCCCCTGCCAGCCGGGCATGGAATTGACTTCGATCACGTACCAGCGGCCATCGGCCGCGCGCAACAGATCGACGCCAGCGAATTCCGCCTCGACCGCCGCCGCCGCCCGCAAGCGCGAGATCGCGCATCTCGTCGTCAATCTCCACAGGCTCCGGTTTGGCGCCAAGCTTCACATTGGTGATCCAATGCGACGCCCGCCGCGTCATGGCCGCCAGCACGCGGCCCCCTGCCACCAGCACGCGGCAATCGGAGAAGCCGTCGCGCTCGATGCCGATATAGCGCTGCAGATAATAGACGCCCGCCATCTCGGCGATGTCCGGCAGGTCCGACTCTTGCCGAATCAATTTGAGGCCGCGCCCCTGCGCCCCGAACAAGGGCTTGAGCACCAGCGGGCCGCGGGCGCATTCGCGCCGCACCAAGGCGCGCGTCTGGCGCGGGCTTTCGAGCGCGAACGTCTCCGGCGTCGCGATGCCGGCGTTGAAGCAGCGAAAGCTCGTCGCCGCCTTGTCGACGCAGAGTTCGATCGCGCGCGGCGAATTGGCGATGGGCACGCCCATGTCCTTCAGCGCGTGCAGCAGGCCAAGGCGCAGCGTGATCGATTCGAAGGTGCCGAGGCCGACCGCGCGGACGAGAATCAGAGTCGGGCAGTCTGGCGCCGAAGCCGGGAATGGCGATGCCGCCCGGCCGCCGTGTATCGAGGCTGAAGGCCGAGAGCCGCATCGGGATCGCCCGCGCGCCGAGGTTGGCGAAAGATCGCGTCAACGCCTTGGCGTGGAATTCGATCTTGTCGACCAGCAGCGCGATGCGCGGGCTTGTCTCCGAAGAAGGATTGGCCTCAGCAGAAGGAGGCATTCAAGGCGCTCTCGTTGATCTCGCCGGCGAAGAACGTCTCGCCGCTCTCGACCGCCGTCACCGCGGCGACGGCCGGGCTGAACAGCATCGGATCGATCTTGTAAAAGTCGCCTTTGAACTTCTTGAAAATGTCGCTGAAGGGCTCGCCATAATCGCGCGAGGTCTTGCTCGGCAGCTTCTCGGCAAGGGCGCGCGCGTCGTCCGCCGGGCCGGTCACGAAGAGATGCGTCAGACCGCCGTAGATGATCGCATCATTGGTGCGGCCCATCGCCTGAACGAAATCCGGATGCGGCGGCGACAGCGGCGCCGTGCCGATGCCGTCGATGATGCGCGACAGCGGGAATTTCAGCTCATGCGCCTTGTGCAGCGCGACTTCGAGCACGCGGGCGACGACCTGCAGGCTGCCGGCGAGGCTGCGCGTCGGCGCGTAGATAAAGGTGAGGTGATGCGTTGGAACGCCGGTATCCTTGGAGACTTTCTCAACGACTTCCGGCGGCGGCGGCTTGTCGCCTTCGACTACGAGGGTGGCGCGATTGGCCTTGTCGGCATAGCCGAGATCTTTGAACAGCGGCTCCTTGAGCGCCAACGCCCGGCCGGGGCCGGAGCCGAGAGCGAACCATTTCTCGTGCGACAGAGCCCAGCCGGCATATTGGCTGGCAAGGCAGGCGATCACTGGATCAGCGGTGCGGACGGTCAGATGGAATGGCCATTTCGCCGTCGCGGCATACGGGGTGAGCGTAACAGTGCCGAGGCCGCCCAGACAGATTTCCGCCATCAGCAGGCCGACATCGAAGCCGCCGATCGCCTTGACGCCGGCATCGATGAGAGTTTCGCCGAGCGAGCCCCTGGACACGATGATGCGCAGACGGTCAGCCTCATTGACCATGCGATCGACGATCGTGCCGGCCAGGGTGTTGACGCTGATTTTCGGGGCTTCCGTCATGCGGCACATTCCTTTTGGGCTTCGCGCAAGAGCTGCGCTTCGAAGAGAGCGAGACGTTCGGCGACGAGGGCGCGGGCCGCGGCAGCGGTTTCGGCCTCAGCCAGGATCGTACAGACGGGATCGCCTGCGCGCAGAGACGTCCCGGACCTTTGACGGTCCTTGCACCAATCCGGCCAGACGAAGCCGGGCATGGAGGGCAGCTCGTGCGGCGCGTAAGCGATCGCTGTCGCGGCCGCTTTGGTAAAGACCAAAGGCCGCTCCGGCAAGTGGCCCCGGCACGCGGCCAAATGGGCGGCGAAGAGCGCGCCCTCCGCGTCGGCGAAAATATCGAGCGTAGCGCCGGGGCGTGGATTGACCTCGATCAGGTGATAGCTGGCCGCATCGGCGAGAAAGTCGACGCTGTTCAAGCCCACAAGGCCAAGCGCCTCGGCAATTTTCCGCGCGGCGTTGCTGAGCACCGCAAGCTCGGCCGGATCGAGGGCCGGACGCACGGCACCGCCGAAGCGGAACGGCATTCCCGGCCAGGGCGTCGTCCATTGCGAACTCGTGCCGAGGATCTGCGCCGCGTTGCCATCACCGAGCAAAAGCACCGAAACCGGCGCGCCGGAAACGCGCCGCTGAAAATATTCCTCCGGGGAAACTTCCTCTTCTCCGGCAAGCCGCACATGCAGACCACCGCCGCCGCCCTGCCGCTTGACGAGCCAGCTGTCTGGATCGCGCGGCGCAGCGAAAGCAATCTCGGGATGCGGGATTTGAAGCTGCTGGCAAAGCGTTGCCAGCGCGCGTGGGTCTTTCGCGCGGGCCAGCGTTTGGGCGTCATTGCCGAAAACGAAAAAATGCCGCGCGAGAAGATCGAGAATTTCGGGACGATCTTCGAACCCGCTGCCATAGACGAGACCCGCAGGCGCAGCGTCCGCCGCGAGTTCGCGCAAATAAGCCAGCACTTCATCCGATTCGAAGCCGCGCGCGGGATCGGCGATCTCACGCGTTGCCGCCGCCAAAGCGCGTGTATCGCTGTCGCCGAAAAAATCGACGACCAGCGGGCTGTAGCCTGATCGCCGCGCCGCGTTGGCGAGCCCGCGCCCCGAGGCGGCGGCGATCAGAATTGCCTTTGGCTCAGACAAGCTCGCGCGCGAGCTTGAAGGCGTCGCGGAAGTCGATCGCGAGCGGCACGTCGGAGGTCGCCATCTTTTTGAACAGCCGGAATTCGGTCTGATATTTCACATTGCCGATCGCCAATGCGCCGATGCCGCAGCTTCCGCCGGGCAGCTCCTTGCCGTCGTCGTGCAGGCCGACACCCTCGATGCCGAGCGGCGGCACCGCATTGACGTCGGCGCTGACGAGCAGGTTTTTCGCCTTGCTGATGTCCTCGGCGGAGAGGATCTGCACGCCGGCCTTGCCGGCGCAGAGCGCAACTTCCGAATTGACGAGCAGATTGAGCACTTTTTCATGATCGCTGGCATCGGCGAAATAGGTTTCGACGCCGAAACGCTTGCGGATCTCGTGCGTCGCCTTTTCGACGCGCTCCGGCCCGTTATAGCCGGCGAGCGTCACATGGGCGCCCTCCAGCGCGGCGATGACGGAGGAGGAAAAACCGACGACGCCGGTCGCGCCATAGACGACGATCTTGGTGCCGGAGAGGGAGCGATTCTTCTTTTCTTTCAGCACTTTCTCGACACAGGCGACCATCGCCGCGGCGGTCGTGAACGAGCCGGCGGGATCGGCAAAGATCGAAATCTCGAACGGCTTCAGCAGCGTCTGCTTGGCCTTCTCGACCATGTCGAGCGCCTGAATCGCATCCTTGCCGCCGATGAAGATGCCCGTACGGACGGCGTCGCGCGGCGACCGGGAGAACATCGCATCCTGCACGAGCGGCTCGATCTCCTCGAGCGTGACATTCGTATAGGGCGTCACCGAATCATAGCCCGCATCAAGCGCCATGTTCACGTCGAACGGGCTCATATGTTTCAGCGGGCTCAGCATGTGCAGAATGAGTTTTGCCATTATGTGCTTTCCTGTCGAAGGTCTTGCGTGCCTGATTGGTCTTCCACATTCCGAATATCGCCCGGGACAGAATTCGCCGTTATCCTGGCGCCCCGGTTGATGGCTTTGCAAACGACCATGACCGGGTCAGCCCCGTCCGCCGCCTTTTGCGCGCGCCTTTCTTCCCGAACCAGGCGAACAAGTCTCTGCGCTTCATCGTCGCTGGCGGCAAAGGCGAAGCCCGTCGGCCCCCAGGAGCTTTGGCCCGTCCCCTGTGCGCCGAGATGCGCGAGGCGGCCGATGACCTCGCCGACCCGGGCGCTCGTATAGCGCGCACCGCCTTGGGCGGGAGCAAAATAATCGCCCAGGATTGCCTGAATATCACCAACCGCCACGCCGAACTGGGCCAGATCCCGCTCCGCCAGCGCCGGCAGCGCCTGCATCAGCAGCCGATGGCAGATGTCCGCGGCGGCCGCGGCGGGAAACTGCGGCAGTGCCGCGAAGGCGGCGCGCTCCTCGGCGCCGTGGACCCCGGCGAAAGTGCTGTCCATGACCAGAATGACGCGCCAATCTTCGGGAAAGGGCAGATGGCAGAGCACCGGAGGCAGCACCGTCCGCGGGCCATGCCCGCCATCGACGACAAGCCCGCCCCGCGAGAACAGGGCCGCGCCGATGCCGGAGCGGCTGCCGCGCTGGAGCAGCAGGGCATCGCCAGCGAAATCCTCCGGCAGCCCTTCGAGCCGCCGCAGCCCGGCGGCGAGCGCGAAGGCGAGCTGCGTGCCGGAGCCAAGGCCCGCGTGGGCCGGAATGGCTTCCTCGATCCGCACGCCATAGGTCGCGCTAAGATTGAGATGACGCCGCAGAGCCTCGACGTGGGCAGCCACGCGCTCAGCCTCGGGCCCTACGACCGACGGCGTACGGGCGCGAAAGATCGTCAGCGCCGTCACCGGCCGGTCGATCGCCAGCCCGAAACTGCCAAAACGCCGGCCGAGGCCGCCGTTGAGATCGAGGAATCCGAGGTGAAGACGGGCCGAGGTCTGCACCGAAACGCGAGTTTGCATACGTCTCCAACCTGACATCAACCGCTTGCGGCAAACACTTGGGCGCGACCAAGCACATCGACATTACATCCAGATTGCGCCGCCGCGCCGGAGCTTATACGCCGCTCTGCACAATGCGCCAGACTGGACCTATAACATCGATATTGTCATAGTGCGCGCAGGAGGAGGCTTTGCCATGAGCGAACGTCAGCACGAGCGCACCTATGACGAAGCCGAGATCAAGGCGTATCTGGAACGCGAATTGCCGCATTGGCACTACGAGGACGGCTGGATAAGACGGAAATATCGTACCCAAAGCTGGAAGGGTACGCTGATGGTGATCAATACGGTCGGCCACCTCGCCGAGGCCGCCTGGCATCATCCCGACATCACAGCGTCTTATGCCTGGGTTGAAGTCCGCTTGAAAAATCACGCCGCCAAGGGCATCACCGACAAGGACTTCGAATTGGCGAAGAAGATCGAGGAAGTTGTGCATTGGCAGCCCGGTAAGGAAAACTCCGCGCTCGAAGGCACTCCGTCTGACGATCAGCGTTTCGCTTATATAAAATACGACAAAAACTGACTCTCTCCATGATGGCCTCGGATCGCGACGGCGACGACGTGAGGAATATATGACGGCTTATGTTGATGGCGCGGCGGTCCCGCTCGAAGCGGCGGCTGCGGAGGCAGCGCGTTTGCTCGAAGGCGCGCGCCTGCCCTTGGTCGCCGGCTTGCAAACCGATGTCGCCGGCGCGCGCGCGGCAATTCTTCTGGCTGAGAAATTGCGCGGCGCCTTCGACCATGCGGCGAGCGACGCCTTGCTGCGCGATACCGGCGTGCTGCGCCAGGCCGGCCGCATGGTGACCACAGCCAACGACGTGCGCCTCCGCGCCGATCTCGTTTTGCTGATTGGTCAGCGCTTAACGCGCCTCTGGCCCGAGCTCGCGGAACGGCTGGCCCTCACCACGCCGCCGCGGCTTTCGGCTGACAAGGCGCCCCGCAAAATCTTCTGGCTCGGCGGCGAGCCGGGGGCCGCGGCGGCAATTGGCGCGACCGAAATCACCGCCAGCGCCGAACAATTGCCGCAGGCCGTCGCGGCACTGCGCGCGGCGGTCGCCGGCCGCAAGAGCCGTCTCGGCGGGGCCTTGGCCAAAAACGTTGTTGAGCTTGCCGGGCATTTGCAGGCGGCGCATTTCGGCGCCCTCGTCTGGTCGGCCGAAACGCTCGACCCGCTGACCATCGAGGCCGTGACCGGACTCGTGTTCGATCTGAACCTCAAGACGCGCTTCACCAATCTCGCCTTCGGCCCGGCGCAGAACGCGGTGGGCGTGCTGCAGACCTCCGGCTGGATGACGGGCTTTCCGATCCGTACCGGATTCGGCCGCGGCTATCCGGAACACGATACCTGGCGCTTCGACGCCAACCGACTCGTCGATACCGGCGAGGCCGACGCGGCCCTGTGGATTTCGGCCTATGGCGCCAGCGCGCCGGGCTGGCGGCGCAAAGTTCCCTTTGTCGCGCTCGCGGCGCCCGGCACGAGCTTTCCCTATCCGCCGAAAGTCAGCATCGAAATCGGCGCGCCGGGACAAGACCACGATGCGATCGAATGGACGCGCGAGATTGCGACTTTCGCCACCATCCCCGCGAATGCGGCCAGTGACGCGCCACGCGTCGCCGAGGTGATCGGCCTCATCAGCGAACATCTGAAAGGATAACGAGGCATGTTGATACGCCTGGCCGGCGGCCGCGTCGTCGATCCCGTAACCGGACGCGACGGCACCGGCGATATCTGGATCGAGAGATTCGCGCATCATCGAGGCGCCGTCCGGCGAGACACCCGACGAAGTCATCGATGTTTCGGGCAAGATCGTCATGGCCGGCGCGATCGATATCCACTCGCATATCGCCGGCGGCAATGTGAATACCGCCCGGCTGCTGCTGCCGGAGAATCATCGCTGCCATACACCGCGCCCGGCGCAGACGCCCCTCTCGACGGCCGGCTGGTCGACTTTCGAGACCGGCGTCCGCTATGCCGCGATGGGCTTCACTACGGTGATCGAGCCGGCGGTGCCGCCGCATCGCCGCGCTTCATTCGCATCTCGAACTCGCCGATATGCCGATCATCGACAAGGGCATGCTCACCGTCGTCGGCAAGGACGATTTTCTGCTGAATTTGCTGCGCGAGGGCGGCAATCGCACCGCCGATCGCCGATTATCTCGCCTCGACGCTGGCCCAGACCAAGGGCCTCGGCATCAAAGCATCAATCCCGGCGGCGCGGTCGCCTTCGCAGACAATGCCCGCACCTTCGATCTCGATGACGTCGTGCCGTTCTACGGCGTCACCTCGCGGCAGATCATCGAGGCTTTGCAGCAGGCGCGTGATGGACATCGGCATCGCCCATCCGCTGCATCTCCACACCAACAATCTCGGCATCGGCGGCAATGTCGAGACGGCGATGCGCACGATCGCAGGCCGCGCAACGGCAAGCCGCTGCATCTCGCGCATCTGCAATTCTATGCCTATGGCAAGGACGGCAAGCGCGGCTTTTCTTCCGGCGCGGCGCAGCTCGCCGATGCGGTCAACGACGACGCCCAATGTCACGGTCGATGTCGGCCAGGTCATGTTCCGGCAGACGGTGACGATTTCCTGCGACGTGGTGCGCCAGTTCAGCTCGATCGGCACCGCCAAGCCGCAGCAAATCGGTGATCTTCGACGGCGAGGCGAACGGCGCCGGCATCGTGCCCTATCATCTACAAGGCCGACAATTTCTACAATGCCATGCAATGGGCGGCGGGCTCGAGCTCTTCCTGCTCATCGCCAACCCCGCGCAGGTCTTCTTCACGACCGATCATCCGAACGGCGCGCCTTACACGACCTATCCGGATCTTTTCGCGCTGATCATGAGCCGCGATGCTGCGCGACAAGTGGATCGCCGATCTGCCGAAGGAGGCGGTCGAACTCACGACGCTGCCGTCGATCGACGCGCGAATATACCTTCAACGAAATCGCGACCATGACGCGCGTCGCGCCGGCGAAGCTCCTCGGCCTCAAGGACCGCGGCCATCTGGCTCCGGGCGCGCTCGCCGATGTCGCGGTCTACGACGACGATCCGGCCGATCGGGCGCGATGCTTCCGCTTCGCCCATCTCGTCTTCAAGGATGGCGATCTCGTCGTCCGCGACGGCAAGATCACCCATTATCGCTGCGGCCGTGCGCTGAACGTGCAGCCCGAGCTATGATCCAGCTATCGATCGCCGCCTGTCGCGCTATTACGACCAAGCCTATGGGCTTTCGCGCGACCTGTTCAAAGTGCCCGAGCACGCGATCGGTCGCGACGATGCCTTCGAGGAGGTCGCATGCGCCGGGATAACGGAAACGGCGTGCGCATCGACGATAGCTTCGCCGAAGCTTTCCCGATGCGCGGCACGGCGATCCTCATCACCGGCGCCCAACCGCAAATGGGCGCGCCAGGCGGCGGTGACATGACGGGCTTTGCCACCTCGGTCATCGGCTGCGGCGTCGAGGCCGGAATCGATGGCGATGTCGATCCGCGCGACACGCCGGACGGGCGGCCGGGCGTCCGCGTGCTGATCTTCGCCATGTCGAGCACCGAATTGCAGAACGCAGCTCGTCAACCGCGTCGGCCAATGCGTGCTGACATCGCCGGGCTCGGCCTGCTTCGCCGATCTCGCACGCGCCGGACCAGATTGAAGCTTGGCGAATTCGCTGCGCTATTTCGGCGACGGCTGGCAGATCTCGAAGAAATTCGGCGACCGGCATTTCTGGCGCATCCCGGTGATGGACGGCGAATTTCTCTGCGAGGCGACGACGGGCCTGACCAAGGACGCCGTCGGCGGCGGCAATCTCCTCATCATGGGCGCCGATTATGAAACGACCCTGCGCGCGGCCGAAGCCGCGGTCGAAGCGATGAACAAGGTGAAAGGCGCGATCCTGCCCTTCCCCGGCGGCATCGTGCGCTCGGGCTCCAAAGTCGGTTCGAAATACAAGGTGATGCACGCCTCGACCAACGACGCTTATTGCCCGACCTTGCGCGGCGTCAGGTCGCGACCGCGCTCGACGATGATATCGGCTGCGTGCTCGAAATCGTCATCGACGGGTTGACCGAGGGCGCCGTCGCCGAAGCCATGCGCGCCGGCCTCGCCGCGATCGTCAAGCTTGGCCCGAAGACGGCGCGCGCGCCGCGTCGGCGCCGGCAATTACGGCGGCAAGCTCGGACCCTTCCATTTCCATCTGAAGGAATTGGCGCCGTGACCGCTCGTTCTCACGCTCAAAGCGCAGCCCGCCGCAGCGGCTCGATCTGTCGCCGCTGGTGCCGCATCTGCTCGACGGCAAGAGCGCGAAGCGAGATCGCCGACGATCGAACTGGCGACGACGACGCGAACCGGCGAACGGCCGGCGATATTTTCCGCATCCGCGCCGGCAGCGCCGACGAGATCCGCTTCGAGGGCGGCTCCGAGCGCTTCGACAATCTCGGCCACGGCGCGACAAGCGGCCGCGATCGTCCTCGACGGCGATGCCGGCAGCAATGCCGGCCGCAAGCATGGCGGGGGGCGAAGTCATCGTCACCGGCCATGTCGGCCCCTATGCCGGCTCCGGCCTCGCGAGCGGACGGCTCGAGATCAAGGGCGATGCGGGCGACTTTCTCGCCGCGCCGCGCGAAGGCGAGATGCAGGGCATGACGCGGCGGCCTGCTCATCGTGCGCGGCACGGCCGGCGAGCGGGCGGGCGACCGTCTGCGCCGCGGCACGATCATCATCGAAGGCGATGCCGGCGATTGGCTGGCGAGCCGCATCATCGCCGGCACGCTGATCGTGCTTGGCGCCGTCGGCCGCAACCCCGGCTATCTGATGAAGCGCGGCACGCTGGCCCTGGCCAATCCGCCGGATCTGCCGCCGAACTTCGTCGATGACGGCGGCTATTTTGCTCCCTTCAGCGCCGTGCTCGGCCGTACGTTGCAGGCGGAGAGCGCGGGCGTGGCCAAATTCTTCCGCGGCCCGCTGCATCGCTTTGCCGGTGACATCTCCGTACTCGGCAAGGGCGAGATTTTCGTTCCCGGTTGAGCGACTTTGTTCCGCCGCCTTTTCCCCCTATGTTAAGCAAGCCTTAACCATAGGAGCTGGCGGTGGAAACTCCGACGCCGCGTTCGAACGGCGGTCAGCCGGCGGATGTCCCGGTCGAGCCTGTGCGCACCGGCGAAAGGTTGCGGCTCGCGGTGCGTCAGGCGCGCGTCGACGATGCCGAACGCAGCCGCGTCGTCGCCGAATTGCGCGGTGCCGAGGTCGCCCGGCTCGAAATGCTGCGCGACGAGCTTCTTCCCGTTTTTGCCGAAGTGCCGAAGGACGCCGATCTCTTCGATCTCGCGCTGGTGCCGAGCGAGCGGCCGCGGCTGTTCGTGGACTCAATTGCTTTCGTCGAGATGGACCGCGACCGGCGCACCTATCGGTTCCTGCAGGATACACGGCTTGGCCGCATACTCCTCGCCGAGGGCGAGCGGCTCGAACCTTTGGTCGAATCGATTACCGACTATGTCGCGCGCCGCCTGATCGAGCGCGACAAGGCGATCGCCGGCGACACGACGCTGGAGCGCGCCGCGCGGGCGCAGATCGAAATCGAGCAGAAGCTCGCCGCGCGCCATCCGCAAGCGGCTACAGACCAGCCGCAACGCAGAAACGCCTTCGCCGTCGCGCTCGGCTTTCTCATCGAAGTCCTCGGCTCCATCGTGCTGATTGGACTCGCCGGGCTCGGCGGATGGACTTTATGGAAATATATCGCCCCGCTGCTCGCGCACCATGGCGTCATTCGCTGACGCCCTCTAAGCCCCCTTCTCGCCTCTGCGCTCGACAAGGAATTCCGCATGTCGCCGGATCAGATCGCCCGCGAGTGCGTCGGCGATCAACTGCCGCGTTTCGGCAATGCCATAGAGCGCCACGAAAGAGCCGAAGCGCGGCCCGCGGCTTTCGCCGAGCAGCACCTGATAGAGCATGTTGAACCATTCGTTGGAGACGCCCGGCCGCTCCGGCGTCGCGCCCTTGGCTTTCAGATCCTGATAGCGCGGAATCGGCCGCGCGATGTCGTAGAGCGCCGTCTGGATATCCTCGGCACTCGCATCCGCCGGCAGGCGCGCGAGCATGTCCGAGAGCTGCTGCGAGAGCCGCGCGCTCGACCTCGTCGGCCTCGCGATAAGTTTTCGACGGCCGCACGAAGTCGCGGAAATAGCGCACAGCATAGGTGATGAGCCGGTCGAGCTGCGGATGCGTCTGCGGCGAGACATCCGGCGCATAGCGGCGCAGAAAACCCCAGAGCACCTGCGGGTCTTCGCTGTTGGCGACGGCGGCGAGATTGAGCAGCATGCCAAACGAGATCGCCGTGCTCTGGCCCTCGTGGCGCAAAAGCTCGGGCGCAGGCGGCGCGCCCGAATGGATATGCCAAACCGGATTGCCGAGTTGCTCCTTCACGCCTTGACGCGGATAGGCCTCGAGGAAGGTGAGATAATCATCGACCGTGCGCGGAATGACGTCGAAATAGAGCCGCTTCGCCGCCGACGGCTTCTGATACATGAAAAGCGACAGGCTCTCCGGGCTCGCATAGGTGAGCCAATCCTCGATCGAGAGCCCATTGCCCTTCGACTTCGAAATCTTCTGTCCCTTCTCGTCGAGGAAGAGTTCGTAATTGAAGCCTTCCGGCGGCGTGCCGCCGAGCGCGCGGACGATCTCGCCGGACAACTTGACCGATTCGATCAGATCCTTGCCCGCCATTTCATAGTCGACGCCGAGCGCATACCAGCGCATCGCCCAGTCAGGCTTCCATTGCAGCTTGGCGTGCCCCCCGGTGACCGGCGTCACGAAGCTCTCGGCCAGTAACCGGATCGCGCCAGGCGATCTTGCCCGCCGCCGCGTCGACGATTTCGATCGGCACCTGCATGACGACGCCGGTCTCCGGGTGGATCGGCAGAAAGGGTGAATAGGTTGCGGCCCGCTCCTGCCGGAAAGCTCGGCAGCATGATCGCCATCACCTGCTCGTAGCGCGCGAGCATGTGCAGCAAGCGCGGCGTCGAAACGGCCGGATGGTGTAATAGTCGGTCGAGGAGGCGAATTCGTAGTCGAAGCCGAACTGATCGAGAAAGCCGCGCAGCCGTGCGTTGTTATGCGCGCCGAAGCTGGAATGCGTGCCGAACGGATCGGGAATCTGCGTCAGCGGCTTGCCGAGATGCGCCGCGATCAGCTCCTTGTTCGGAATGTTGTCCGGGACTTTGCGCAACCCGTCCATATCGTCGGAAAAGGCGATGAGCCGGGTCTTCACATTATCGTCTGGTCAGCAGGCGGAAGGCATGGCGCACCATGCGTCGTGCGCGCGACTTCGCCGAACGTTCCGATATGCGGCAGGCCGGAGGGTCCGTAGCCGGTCTCGAAAATCACCTCGTTCTGACCGGTGCGAGCGACGCGGGCGACGATCTTGCGCGCTTCCTCGAAGGGCCAGGCCCCCGCCTGACTTGCGGCTTCGCGAAGCGTCACGGCCGATCCGGCCGATGGGTCTGAGGCGGTCATTTTCAGTTCCAGATTGTGCGCGCCAGCACCAAGCCGGCGCGCCCCGACGCCCTACTATCAAACAGAGGGTTCGGCAATTGGGCGGCAAGCGCGGCCCGGACCCGGCAACTTCGGGAGGGCAAGTGCATCAATTCGTCTCCAACTTATCGCCACCTATCCAGCCTCGCATCCGGCATGACAAGCTCTCTTACCTCTTTCGCTCTCTCGTCCGCTCTTCCGGGACTTTGAGCAGGTTTACGACATGAACCGATCCGCGGACCCCTCCAAAACGCTCCCGCCCGCATCTTCCGCGGCAACGCCGGAATGGCGCGCCATCGAAACGCAGACCATCCTCGACCAGCTTTCGCAATCGCTACGCCAGGTGCTGGCCGATCATCAGGCGATGCTCGGCGTCCTGTTGCAGAGGCGCGCCGAACTGCCGCTTGAGCTTGGCGAACTCTTCGAAGATGCCGGCAACGCCTATATGGAAATGTCAGAGCGCGTCAGTCAGAAATTCCTGATCGCGCGTAATCATACCCTCGACTAGACGATAAGCCCTGGCGTACCATCGCTCTTGCGCCGGTGCGCCAGCCCATGCTCGGTCTTGTGCCAATGAAAGGGCTGGCGGATGAGATCGAAGATGGCCGTCCAGGCGGCGGCGCAAATGAGCAGCCAATAGAGCGGCAAGAGCGTCAGAACCGGCCAAAGCCGCAGAAGACGCCGGCGCTTCATCCCCAGAAGCATCGGCCAGAGCAACGCTGGAATACCGGCGACGATCACCATCGCGCAGACCCCCGCCAGCCCATCCTGCCAGCGGTTGGCGGGCAGGGCCGCGGCACCGAGAGCAGCATCGAGAGCAAGGCACAAGCCGCAGAGCGGCGCGCCCAGCGAGCCCAGAATGTTCGCGCCGAGCGTCAGCGCGATCGCGGCGTAACTCGCCGGCCCCAATTCCCGCAACAGCCGGCGTGGGTTCCGCGATAAAACAATCAGCGTCTGATACCAGCCTTTGCACCAGCGCCGCCGCTGATTGAAAAAGGCGGTCATTGTGTAAGGCGCTTCCTCGCAGGTCGTCGAATTCGAGCGTCTCGATGTCATAGCCGAAACGGGCAAGCCGCAAGCCGATGTCGGCGTCCTCCGTGACATTCCAGGCATCCCAGCCGCCAATCCGGCGCAGCGCCTCGGATCGAAAATGATTCGAGGTTCCGCCCAGAGGAAACGGAAGGCGCAAGGCCGAGAGCCCGACGTTCAACACATCGAACAGGCTGGCATATTCGATGGCGAAAAGCTGTGCCAGCCAACCATCGCCGATATTGTCGATCGCGAGCCGCGCCTGAAGGCAGGCGAGCCGGAGCGGCGCAATGGCAAAGCGCGCCGCCGCGCGGCGAAGTTGCTGCGGATCGGGAATATCTTCGGCATCGTAGACCGCGACCAGCTCGCCGCGAATGAGGGGCAGAGCGGCATTAAGCGCGCGCGGCTTGGTGCGCGGCAGCCCCGCCGGTACGATGATGACCTCGCTGTAAGGCGGAGCGTGCCGCAGCATCGCGAGAGTCTCAATGTCCCCCTCTTCAAGGACGAACTTCACATCGAGTTTGGTGCGTGGATAAGCCAGCGCATCGATCGCTGCGAGCAATTGCGGCACGACCCGCGCTTCACGATGAAGCGCGACAACGAGCGAATAAAGCGGCAGATCGGCATCCGCCAGCGCCGGGGGCCGAGGCACCGAGGGGACGAAGCTGGCGGCGCAGGTCGACAGACGCAGCCAGAAAATCGCAAGGAATACAAAACTCGCCAGCGCCGTGCAGAGCGTTGCGGTCTCGACCGGCGCAAGCGGCGCGAAGAACGCGACGAGACAGGCCGCCATGGTCAGGGCGAGAAGCTGAGGCTTGGTCATGCCGTCCCGCGCACAGAGGCTGGTATCCAGGGACTGAAGCGTAAGGCTGGCGGCATTCGCGATTTCGACGCGCGCCGCAGCGCGGGCGAGACGCGAAAGATGCGTCGGCGTGGTGATCGCAAAATTCTTGAGCCGATTGGTCTGCCGCGCCGCGGCGATCAGCGCCGTAATCGCCCGGCCGCGCGGCGCGGCAAGAAGCTGCGCACCCGACCCTGGCGCAAGCGGCGCGACACCCGTGCGGATCACCGCGCGATAATTGACGTCGGCAACGAGGGCGATATTACTCTCGAGGAAGCCGATGCGTAGATGGCGCGCGAGGCATTGGTAAAAATGCGTTTCGGAGACGAGGCCTTTGGCGATCAGAACCCTGTCCGCCGTGACTCCAAGCTCGCGGGCTTTCTCCGTCGCGATTGCCAAAGCCGCGGGTGAGACGTCATAGTGGGCGAGAAAGCCGATCTCGCTCGGCCAGCGCCTTATTCCGCGCGCGTGCGAGAGGGCGGACGGAATGGCTAATGGTTGATCGACAGATTTTGGAGCCGCGCCCGATGCTCGCGGTATTGCCAACCTGGGCTTCGAACGCAAATTACACGCCCCCGGCAACAGCTGGCGCCGCCGGGCGGCGGACCAGCATTAGTTCTGTCGCGCTCTCTCTTAAACTTCGCCGTTATTTTTATGCGCTTTGCGCGGTAATTTCAACGCTCACGCTTGTCTTGACCGCGCCGGGCGCAGCCTGGGCGCAAACGAGCCAGCCGGTGACGGTACCCAATTATTTTGATCCGCAAAACCGCCTGGAGAAACCCGATCTCAGCGGGGTCCACACACTGCGGTTTTTGACGGAGGACGATTATCCGCCGTTCCACTTCGCCCTTTCGGACGGGACGCTCACTGGCTTCGATATCGACCTCGCACGCGCCATCTGCGAGGAATTGAAAATCGCCTGCACCATCCAGGCGCGCCGGTTCGATCTCCTTGCCGACGCCTTGAACAATGGCGAGGGTGATGCGCTGATCGCCTCATTGCGGATCGATGCCGCAAGCCGAGCGCGCTTCGATTTCACCGCGCCCTATTACACGACACCGGCGCGTTTCGTCGCGCGCAAGGACGCGACCTTCAAAGCGACACCCGAGGGGCTGGCGGACAAAAAGGTCGGCGTCATCGGCAAATCGGCGCACGCGGCTTTTCTCAAAGCTTTCTTTCCCAAAGTCCGGCGTCAAACCTTCGCCAACCGGGGCGAGCTGTACGCCGCTTTGCAGGGCGGCCAGATCGACGCCTTTTTCGACGACGCCATCACTTCAAGCTTCTGGCTCGCGGGAACGGCAGCGGCCAATTGCTGCGCCTTTCGCGGCGGGCCCTATACCGACAGCAATTATTTCGGCGAAGGCGTCGGCATTGCGGTGAAGAAGGGCAATGAGGACTTGCGCCGCGCGCTCGACTACGCCCTGGCGGAGCTCGCCCGCCGCGGCGTCTATACCGACATCTATCTCAAATATTTTCCGATCGGCTTTTATTGAGCCCGATCAAAGATAGGTCTCGAAATCCTTCGCCGCGACCAGCGGCGGACGCTCGAGATCGAAGGCCGAGACGAACTGGCCCTGCTTGTCCATCAGATAGATGATCGCTGTGTGGTCCATCGCGTAGCCTTTACCGTCCGCCGACGGCGCCTTGCGCGCATAGACGCGATATTCTTTCTCGACCGCGTCGATTTGTGCCCGTGTACCGGTCAGGCCGACGATGCGCGAATCGAAGCTCGCCAGATATTGCTTGAGCACCGGCGCGGTGTCGCGCTCCGGATCGACGGTGACGAACAGGACCTTGAGCGGCTTGTCCGTCCCCGCCGCCTTCAGCATCTGCGACAATTCAAAAAGCTCGGTCGGGCAGATGTCCGGACAATGCGTATAGCCGAAGAAGACCAGAAAGGGGTGCCCCTTGAAATCGGCGTCGGTGACCTCGCCGCCGTTCGACGATTGGAGCCGGAACGGACCGCCGATGGAGGCGACCGGCGCTCCCGCCTGTTTCGAAATCGTCATGAACGTGCCGATCCCGACGCCGGCAAAGCCGATGAGAAGGATCGCGAAGGGGAGCAGAAAGCGGCGTGACATGGGCCTGAGCTAGCGGAAAACTCGGGCGAGAAAAAGTCACTTCCCCCACGGCGCTGCGCCATGACGCGATCGTGATAGCGGCCGCGCCCGAAGATTGCCACAAACGTTATACTATTACATAATGCACTCGCATCCACATGAGGCTTCCCTATGTCGTTTCTTCGCGCGATTACGGCGCATCGCAGAATGTCCTCCGTCCTTCTCGCTGCCGCCGGCCTGGCGCTGACAACGGCCCTGGCGCAAGCCGCGCCGGTTCCGGTCGTTGCCGCGGAAAATTTCTATGGCGATGTCGCCAAGCAGATCGGCGGCGCCGATGTCGCCGTCACCAGCATCCTCAGCAACCCGGATGAAGATCCGCATCTTTTCGAGGCGAGCCCTTCCGTCGCTCGGGCCATCTCGGCCGCGAAAATTGTCATCGCCAGCGGCATCGATTACGACCCCTGGGTGCAGAAGCTGCTTGCCGCCGCCAAGAGCCAGGATCGCAAACTGATCGTCGTGGCCGATCTCGCCGGCAAGAAATCCGGCGACAATCCGCATATCTGGTACGACCTCAACATCGTCTCGGCCTTCGCCAAGAAGTTCGCCAGCGATCTCGGCGCGACCGACCCGGCGCACAAGGCCGATTATGACGCGCGGCTCGCGCAGTTCGAGGACTCGCTGAAGCCGATCCGCAGCAAAATCGCCACCCTGCGCACCCGTCTCGCCGGCCGCGCCGTCACGGCGACGGAGCCGGTCTTCGGCTATATGATCGATGCTCTGGGGATGACGAGCCGCAACCAGGGCTTCCAGATCGCGGTCATGAACAACACCGAGCCGAGCGCCTCGGATGTCGCGGGCTTCGAGAACGATCTGAAAGACCACAAAGTCGTCTTGTTAGTATATAACAGTCAGGCTTCGGACCCGATCGCCGAGCGGATGGAGAAACTGGCGAAGCAATCGGGCGTGCCCGTGATCGGCGCGACCGAGACTGAACCGCTCGGCGTCACCTATCAGCAATGGATGACGAATGAACTCGATGCGGTCGATCACGCTCTGCCAAAGTAGAGGTTCATGAACGCCATCGAGCTGCGCGATGTGACTCTGGCCCTCGGCGGGCGCACGATCTTGGCAAATATCAGCCTCGATATTCCCGCCGGCCAGTTCATCGGCGTTCTGGGGCCAAACGGCTCCGGCAAGACAACATTGATGCGGGCCATCCTCGGCCTGCTGGCGCCAAAGTCGGGCACGCTGCGCGTGCTGGGCGGGCCTGCCACACGCGGCAACCCGAAAATCGGCTATCGCCCGCAGACAGCGGGCAACATGACGGCGCTCCAGATCAGCGGCTGGGATTTCGTCGCCAGCGTCGCCGATGGCTATCGCCTCGGCCTGCCGATCCTGAGCGCCGCCGCGCGCGCCGAGGTGCAGCAAGCGCTGGCGCGTGTCGGCGCCGAGAAGCTCGCGGCGCGGCCGCTCGGCGAACTCTCCGGCGGCGAGCGCCAGCGCCTATTGCTGGCGCAAGCGCTCATCGGCGATCCCAAGTTGCTGCTCCTCGATGAGCCCCTGATCAGCCTCGATCCGCGCCGGCAGGAGGAGGTCGTCGAATTGGTGAAGGCTTTGCAGCGCGAGTTCGCCATCACCGTTCTGTTCAGCGCGCATGAATTGAATCCGCTGCTCAACGCCATCGATCAGGTGCTTTATCTCGGCAGCGGCCAGGCGGCGCTCGGCCCCGTCGCAGAGGTGATCACGCCGCCCGTCCTCTCCAAACTCTATGGCTCGCCCATCGACGTCATCCAGGTTCAGGGCCGCATTTTCGTGATGTCGGGGAGCCACGACGTCGAGGCCGACGCGCATCGGCATGAGCATGGCCACGCACACGGCCATGCCCATGACGATCATGCCCATGCACACGTGCGCGAAGAATCGTCGCATGTTTGAATATGATTTCATGCGCAACGCCTTTGCCGCCGCGACCGTGGTTGCCATCGTCTCCGGTATCGTCGGCTATTTCCTTGTGCTGCGCGCACAGACCTTCGCCGGCCATGCGCTCGCTCATGTCGGCTTTACCGGCGCGACGGGCGCTGTCCTCATCGGCGTGTCCCCGCTCTGGGGTCTTGTCGCGATGACGGTGGCCGCCGGAGTCCTGATGGGGCTTATGGGCGAGCGGTTGGCGCAGCGGGATGTGGCGATCGGCCTCGTGCTCGCCTTCGCGTTGGCGCTCGGTCTGCTCTTCCTGCATTTCTTCACCAGCTTCGCCACCCACGCGACGGCGCTACTCTTCGGCAATGTGCTCGCGGTCGATCCGGGGACGGTCGTCACCCTGCTCGGGCTCGGCGTCGTCTGCCTCGGCACGCTGGCGGTCATCTCGCGGCCGCTGCTGTTCGCGAGCCTCCAGCCCGAACTCGCCGAGGCGAAGGGCGTCTCGCTGCAACTTTATGGCGTGCTGTTCCTCGCCATCGTCGCCCTGGCGACGGCCGAATGCGCTCAGATCGTCGGCGTGCTGCTCGTCTTCGCTCTGATGGTGGGGCCGGCCGCCGCCGCACAAAAATTGGTGAACGGCGTCGCCGCGGGCGTCCTGCTCTCGGCCGTGCTGGCCCTGATCGAGGCCTGGGGCGGCCTCACCGTCGCCTATTATACCGACTGGCCGACGAGCTTCTGGATAACCGCGCTCAGCGCGCTTATCTATGTCCTCGCCGCGGCGCCAAGCCAGATCCGCGCCTGGCAGACGGCCTGACCCCTATTCTCGCCACGATGCGAGCTAGAAGTCCGGCGTTCTGACCGCAATCGATCCCTCCCGGAGTTTGGCATGGCCGAAAAAATTCCCGTCACCGTGCTCACCGGCTATCTCGGTGCCGGCAAGACGACGCTGCTCAACCGCATTCTGAGCGAGCCGCACGGCAAGAAATTCGCCGTCATCGTCAATGAATTCGGGGAGATCGGCATCGACAACGACCTCGTCGTCGGGGCCGACGAGGAAATCTTCGAGATGAACAACGGCTGCATCTGCTGCACGGTGCGCGGCGATCTGATCCGCATCATCGAGGGGCTGATGAAGCGCAAGGGCAATTTCGATGGCATCATCGTCGAGACCACAGGCCTTGCCGATCCCGCGCCCGTTGCGCAGACCTTTTTCGTCGATGCCGACGTGCAGGAGGCGGCGCGTCTCGATGCCGTCGTCACCGTCGCCGACGCCAAATGGCTGTCCGAGCGGCTGAAGGACGCGCCGGAGGCCAAGAACCAGATCGCCTTCGCCGATGTCATCCTGCTCAACAAATCCGATATCGTGAGCAAGGACGAACTGGCCGAGGTCGAGGCGCGCATCCGCGCCATCAACCCCTACGCAAAACTGCACCGGACGGTGAACTGCGCCGTGCCGCTCGATGCCGTACTGGGCCGCAACGCCTTCGACCTCGACCGTATCCTCGAAATCGAACCGGACTTCCTGGAAACCGAAGACGAGCACGATCATCATCACGGCCACGATCATCATCATGAGCATGATCACGATTGCGATTGCCACGATCACGGGCATGAGCATCATGAACATGGGCACCATGACCACGATCATGCGCACGAGCATCACGAGGGCCATACGCACAAGCACGGCCTCAAGCATTATCACGACGAGGAGATGCAATCGGTGGCGCTGTCGCTCGACGGTGATGTCGATCCGGAAAAGTTCTTGCCCTGGCTCAATGATTATATCCAGAAGGAAGGAGCCTTCGATCCTGCGCTCCAAGGGCATTTTGTCCTTCAAGAACGAGCCGAAGCGATTCGTCTTCCAGGGCGTGCATATGATGCTCGATGGCAACGTGCAGCGCGAGTGGCGGCCGGACGAAAGGCGCACGAGTCGCGTCGTCTTCATCGGCCGGCATCTGAAGGAAGATGAAATCCGCCAGGGCTTTCTGGCCTGCGCCGCGTAATGGCCGAGACGGCAACCTCTCTTACCGAGCGTGTGACCCCACTAAAGGCCGGCGCGCATGTCACGGCAGCGGCCTTTCTGGGGCCGGCCGCGGTGCTGGCGCTCGGCGACGGCACGGCTCTTTGGCACAACGCGGACGGTGACAGGCGCATCGCTCTGCATGAGAACGGCGCCATTCTCGTCGCGGCGCTCGCCGGCAAAAGGCTCATGACCGGCGGTGACGACGGCCGCATCGTTGCGCTCGCCGCCGACGGCACAAGGGAAGAAATCTTCCACGAAAAAGGCAGCTGGATCGACGCGCTCGCCGGGCGCGGCGATGGCGCGCTCGCCTGGTCCTCCACCAAGCAGGTTTTCGCCCGCGATGCACACGGCGCGCTGAAAACCTTCACAGCCCCGTCATCCGTGCGCGGCCTCGCCTTCGCGCCCAAGGGCTACCGGCTCGCCATCGCCCATTACAATGGCGCAACGCTCTGGTTTCCCAGCGTCGCGGCCAAGCCGGAAGTCCTCGAATGGAAGGGCGCCCATCTCGATGCGACCTTCTCGCCGGACGGGCGCTTCCTGGTCACTTCGATGCAGGAGAATGCGCTGCACGGCTGGCGGCTCGCCGACAAGCGCGACATGCGCATGTCGGGCTATCCGGCGAAGACCCGCTCTCTGTCGTGGTCCAATGACGGCCATTGGCTGGCGACCTCCGGCGCCGAGGCCTGCATCGTCTGGCCTTTCAAGGACAAGGACGGGCCGATGGGCAAGCAGCCGCGTGAATGCGGCGTGCGGCGAGCAAAAGTCTCGCGTGTCGCCTGCCACCCGAGGGCACTGGTCGTCGCGATCGGCTACGAAGATGGCTGGATTCTCCTCTGCCGCATGACCGACGGCGCCGAAATCCTGGTGCGCCGGACAGAGGCGGGCACGCAAGACCCGGTCACCGCGCTCACCTGGGACGAGGCCGGACGCCATCTCCTCTTCGGCACCGGCGAAGGCGCGGCCGGCCTGCTCGAAATGCCGGGCTGATCGCATAGCTCCACGCGATGCCCTATAATCATGCGGTCCGGTTCTGGGAGGCCGCATGATCATCAGCCGCTTCGCGCTGTTCTTTGCCTTTGTTTTCGGCCTCGTCTCAACGCAGGCGCCGGAATTCTGGCAGCAATACAAGCAGAGGCTCGGCGGGGCGATCGACGAGCTTGCCGCCATCGTCGCCCAGTTCGACACGGACGCGACCGCCCAGCACCTGACCCAGGCGCAGGCAATCGCCCGCCTCGAATCCGACCCCGATCCCCTGGCCCAGGGCCGCGGCGTCGAGATCCAGCATCTCATCGACCGGTTGGGAAAGCTGCGCCACGCCGCGAGCGCCTTCGACCAGCCGAACATCGCCGCAAAATGGGTCGCGCTCGCCGAGACCTTCGATCCGCAGATCGCCGAGCGCGCCTACGAAGCCTATGAGCCGGCCATTCCGACGACGCCGGACGGCTTCATTTCCGGCCTTATCGGCTTTGTCATCGGCGGCGGATTGGTGCATCTCATCGGCCTGCCGATCCGGCATCGCAAAAAACTCTTCCGTCGCCGCAATGCTCCCGATGTCGTCGAAGCCTGACATGACCGCCAACGTGCTTTCCATCGCCGGTTTCGATCCCTCGGGCGGCGCCGGCGTGCTCGCCGACATCAAGACCTTCGCGGCCCTGCGTTGCTATGGGGTCGCCGCGATCACCGCCCTGACGGCGCAGAATACGCAGGGCGTGCGCGCAATCATGCCGGAGCCGCCGGAATTTCTCGCCGCGCAGATCGATGCGCTTTTCGCCGACATCGAGATCGCGGCGGTGAAGATCGGCATGCTGGCGACAATCGCCAATGTCGATATTGTCGCGGAAAAACTCGCGGCCCATGGGCCGGCGCCTGTCGTTCTCGACCCCGTCCTCGCTGCCTCGCACGGCGAAGCCCTCGCCGACGCCGACCTTGGACAGGCCCTTCTGCGCCGCTTGGCCCCATTGGTGACTCTCGTGACGCCCAATCTGGCAGAAGCCGCGCACCTCACCGGCGTGGTGGACCTCGCCTCGGTTGCCAAAATGGAAGCTGCCGCAACTCAGCTCCATCAAGCCGGATTCAAAAACGTCCTCATCAAAGGCGGCCACCTGCCGACGCGCGAAACCATCGATGTTTTTTACGATGGCGCGGGCTATCAGCATTTCCGCGCGCCGCGCGTCGCGACAAAGAACACGCACGGCACCGGCTGTACGCTTTCTTCGGCCATCGCCGCCGGCCTCGCCAAAGGATTGGAGCTTCCGGTCGCGATCGAAGCCGCAAAGGCCTATGTGAGCCGAAGCCTCGAGGGGGCCGATGAACTCAGCGTTGGCCACGGTCCCGGTCCGTTACAGCATTTCAATGGGCTTTGGTAATCGCTGGCGCAGCGGGCCAACTCGTGCGGATTGGTACATAAAGAATGTGCCGCAGTTTTGAATTTGGGCTGCCGGCGATTTTTGAAAGAGGGGTCATCGAATGGGCGTGTTGAAGGAATTTCGCGAGTTCGCGATGCGAGGCAATGTCGTCGATCTCGCCATCGGTGTGATCATCGGCGCGGCCTTCGGCAAGATTGTCGATTCGCTGGTCAACGACATCATCATGCCGGTCATCGGCGCGGTCGCCGGCGGCCTCGATTTCTCCAACTATTTCCTGCCGCTCTCGCACCGTGTCACGGCGCACGTGCTGGGCGATGCGAAGAAGGAAGGCGCGGTTCTCGCCTGGGGCAATTTCGCGACAATCGTGCTGAACTTTCTGATCGTCGCCTTCGTGCTCTTCCTCGTCGTGCGCGGTATCAATGTTCTGCGCGCCCGGTTCGCCAAGGAAGAAGCGAAAAAGGAAGCGGCCGCGCCGCCATCGCGCGAGGAAGTGCTGCTTGAAGAGATTCGCGACCTGCTCGCCAAGAACGCCAAATAGCGGATTAAAAAATCCCCCTCCTGCCTAGGGAGGGGGACGTCTGCAGGATGAAAGCGCTAGCGACTTATTGTGGGCCTTCGTCGTCCGGCCCGTGATCCGGGCCATTCGGTCCTCCGTCCGGCGGCGGCGGTCCGAAATGGTCGAAATGATCGCGCCAGAAGCCTCTGTGCCAGCCTTCGTTGAAGGCGAGCGGCCCGAAGCGAAAATGTGCCGCATGGACGAGGATCGGCAGCCGATGCTTCTGATCATTGCTCAGCGTGGCATAAAGCGGCGCAGCGGCATCGGCGACTTTTTTCAGGGCACCGCCACGCGCGACTTCGTTATCGCTTAAGCGTTTGAGCCAGGCGATGGGGTCGGGGCGTTCGTCGGCGCTTTTTTCCACGCGCTCACTGTTCAACAGTTTGTCGAAGTCGCGCAGAGCGCTCTCGACCGGCGGCCAGAGCTTCTCCTGATCGGCGGTCAACGCCAGACCGGCATGAAGCGCAGCGATACGGGCATCGAGGAAAGCCGCGCGATCGGCATCCGAGAGTTTGAAATGATCCGGCGGTGCTTGATCCTCTGGCGGCGGCGGCCCGCCCGGATCCGCACTGGCATTGATCGCCATTGAGGTGAGGCCGGCGCCGAAGACGCCGACAAGCGCAAGAACGAGTGGCAGGCGCGATTTCATGAACGAATCTCCCCTTCGACTTACGTCGACATGAGAGAGCTAGGCCGCCGCCCTTACGGCTTCAAATTAAGCTTTCGCAATCTTGCCGCCCAGCAGGTGCAACGAAGCCACTCACGAAAACGTTCGCGGACCGCATTCGCAACGATCATCCTTCAATTCATTGACGCGAAGCATTTTCATCCACGCCGAAAGGAAATCGCGCGGAGCCGCCTCTATCGTTTCATCACAAAGACTTGATACGCACCACCGTGCGACAATGGCGCAAGCCACGCGGGAGGCGTTCCGGCGACGATCTGCGCGGCAAGCGAATTGGGCGCGCGTTTCGCAAGCCCCGCAAATTCGCCAAGCCCCGCGCATTGCACGACATAGGTGACTCTCGCGCGCGATAGAATATCTTGCGCCCGCGAAGGCGTGGCGAGAAGCGCATCGAGCACGATGCGATTGCCGTGGTTGTCACGATGATAAGGCGCCGCGAGCACCGCGTGCGGCGTCAGCGCGAGAATATGCGAACCGGCATCGATTGGCCCGGCGACGAGCCCCGGCGGAAGGCGCGCCAGATCGGCAAAGGCGGATGTTGCCAGACAGGCATCGCGTCTATCGGGCGCCTTGCCGCCTGAGGCGGGTGTAGCAAGCGCCCAACCGATCGACGAGAACGGCAAGACGAGCAGGAAGGCGAGCGAAGCCGCCTCGCGCCATCGCGTCGTCTTCAAGTAATCCTTTACCTGCACGATCATCCAGGTTGCGCCGAGCAGCGCGAGCGGCGTCGCGAAGGCGATCATGCGAATTTGCCAGAAGCTCAAAAGCAGACCGACGCCGGCCATCGCCGCCGCAACGCCCCACCGCAGACGCGCGAGCCCGTGCGTGCGCCAGACGGCGACAAAGGCTGCCGCCAGTCCGAGGACGATCGGCATGGCGAGCGTCAGAGCCGCAATCGGCCGCAGAAGCGCGAAACGCGCAAGCGGCAGCGCCTCTTCGACATGCTGCAGCCAAATGTCCCGCAGCAGCGGGTCAATCCCGGCATAGGGATCGACGAAACAGGCCGGCCGGATCGCGGCAGCGGTTACGAGCACCGCACCTCCCGCCATCGCGGCAGCCGCGAGCCGCAGCGGCCATCGCGGCAACCGCGACGATAGGAATCCGAGCAGCACCAGCGCGGCCCCACCGGCGAGGCCGGGCATAAGATAGGTGCCCGAGAAGGCATCACAGGAATTATCGAACCAATGCGCTTTACCGATCGTCATCAAGAAGACGACGGGCAAAGCCACGCCCAGCCCGAGACCGAAGGCGATCATCAGTTTGCGCAAGCTATCGCCAAGTCCGATCCACAGCAGGACAGCGGCGGACATTAAAACGATGATGAACGGGAGGTTCTCAAGGCTGATCGCGAGCGAAATGGCGGCGAGAGCGCCCGCAATCGCCGCACGGCGGCCGAGGGTCGGATCGAGCGCATCGACAAAACTGCCAATCATGAAAACGAGCAGGACGACCTGCGCCGCCGAATGGGTAATGCGGCCGGGCTGAAACTGGCCGAAGACCGCGCCGCTAAGCAGCACCAGAAGGAGTGCGGGCAGGACGCCCTCGACCCCGATAAGCCGGCGCGCCAGATGCGCGACCCCGACATAGAGCAAGGTCAGCAGGAGCAGCGGAAAGACAATGCGCGTCGCCCGTTCGGCGTCATCAGCCGGCATGAAGAGTTCGAAGAACCGGATCAGAAGCGCGAGCGGCGCATCGATCAACCGCGACCAGTGCATGAAGACGCCGTGCGGCGGATCGAGCCGTGCGGCGGTGAGATCGAACCAGTTCTGGCCGCTGAGAAGACCGCGCACCTCGACGAGCTGCATCGCGTCGTCGGAATCGAAGAACGTGCTCTTCCGCCAGACGCTCGAAATGCTGGCGGCGGAAACGACCGCGCTGAGGCTCGAACAGATGGCGATCAACAGCCAGGCGGGGAGGGGCTGGCGGGCGTGACTGCGCGAATGCTGCGCCGTGGCAAATTCGGTCGTCGTATCGGTGCTCGACAAAGGGGCTCCAGGGCTCAAGCCCGCCAAGGGCCTGCGCGTCTTATGCCGGAGAACCTTTTATGTCCCGTTACGGTCATCGCCGCCCTTTTAAGGTTAATCGGTTCTTAAGCGGCCTCGACATTCAATGCGGCGCGCTCCTTTGGGCGCCAGCCAATGCCCAAGAGCCCTCATGCAGCCGATCCGGCAGCCTTCCTTCAGCGACATCCTCGAAGATTTGGCGCGTCGATCCGCATGCGGTGGAAGATCTTGGCGTGGCGCCGGCGAGCTCGAACCCGGACTGGCTGTTTCGCGCCTTCGTCGCGGCGGCAGAGGATATCGCGGGCGATTCGCAAGACCCACGCACTTTCTATCAGGAGACGGCGGATGAAGAAGCCGCCGCTTCTCCTCTCGCAGAACGACGAAGAGCGCATCGTCGCGGAACTCGAACTCGAGACCGCGCGGACTCTCGACGACCTCGCGCGCATCCGCCGCGCCTTCGCACGCCGCAACCATCCCGATCTGATGCTGCATCCCCGGCTTGCCGAGCAGGCAAATGCGCGGATGAAGATCGCCAATATGCTGATCGACCGTCGGCGCAAGGAACTGGCGCGGCGCTAGAGCTATAAAGTCGATGGCCGCGGACCGCTTGTTCCGCCGCTGCGGGCGTGCATTCATGCGTGAATGCGAAGCATCGACCTGAATTGCGATTGCGGCGAAAGCTACGGCGCCTATGTGATGGGCGACGACGCCGCGATGCTCGAGATCGTCACCAGCGCCAATGTCGCCTGCGGCTTTCACGGCGGCGACCCCGAGGTGATGGCCCGCACGTTCCGGCTGGCGAAAGAGAGGGGCGTCGCCGTCGGCGCGCATCCTGGCTTTCCCGACCTTTGGGGCTTCGGCCGGCGCAGGCTGCCCTTCTCGGCGGCGGAGATCGAGCGCCTCGTCGCCTATCAGATCGGCGCGGCGCAAGCGCTTGCCGCCTATGCGGGCCACAGGATCACGCATGTGAAGCCGCATGGCGCCCTGAGCAATATCGCCGCCGAGGAGCCCGAAATCGCCGCGGCGATCGCGCGCGCAACCAAGATCGTCGATCCCCAACTTGTCTTCCTCGCCATCGCCGGAACCGAACTCGAACGCGCGGGCGCGGCGGCGAACCTCGCTATCGCGCGCGAAATATTCGCCGATCGCGGCTACAGCGACGACGGTCAGCTTCTGCCGCGCGGGCAGGCGGGCGCCGTGCTGCATGATCCGCCGACCATTGCAGCGCGCGTTTTGAACATGGTGCAAGAGGGCGCGGTAATCTCTGCGACCGGCAAGCGGTTGCCGACGCAGATTGACTCGATCTGCGTACATGGCGATACGCCGGGCGCCGTCGCGATCGCTGCAATGGTGCGGAAAGAACTCGCCGTTGCCGGCGTCAGCCTGCAAGCCTTCGTCCAGCCTGCGGGTTAATCGCTGCCGGTCTTTGGCAATTGATGGCCAGCGCTCGCGGGATCGGCGGCCTGCCAATCTTCCGAATGGCCGAACTCGCTCGTCGAGTGAATCGACAGGAGATTGGCGAGCCGGTTGCGCGCCCGGTTGACGCGGCTCTTCATGGTGCCGACGGCGCAGCCGCAAATCTCCGCAGCTTCTTCATAGGCGAGCCCAGAAACGCCGATGAGGATCAGTGCTTCGCGCTGGTCGTTGGGCAATTGCTGCAAGGCTTCATGGAGATCGCACAAGTCCATGTGGCCATTCTGCGCCGGGGCGGTTGCGAGCCTGATGGCGATGGCGCCGTCCGGGTCGGGAACCTCGCGGCGGCGCTTGCGATATTCGGAATAATAGAAATTCCGCAGAATGGTGAAAAGCCAGGCCGGCAGGTTGGTGCCCTCGACGAAGGAATCGAGATTTCCCCACGCCTTGACGAGGGTTTCCTGGACGAGATCGTCCGCCCTGTCCGGATTGCCGCATAGCGAAACGGCAAAGGCCCGCAGATTCGGAATGACGGAAATCAGCTCCGCCTTAACCTGCGCGCTGACCGGCTTGTGGCCGGCGCTTTCGCTCGGCATTCCTGTCACTTGCGCTCCTTTTTCGCCGGCTTTGCGGCTACCGCCTCATGCTCGCCGGCTTCGAGTTGCGCCAGAAGATCGAGGAAGCGCTCCGGCACCGGCTGGGAGACGACCGAATTATAAATCGACGCCAGGCGATGACCGATGAGGTCAACCATTTCGGGATTGGGCGGACCCTTGGCTTTGCGGCCTACGGGCAAGATGCTGACATCGGCTGAAAATTGCGCGTCACCGTTGGTGTCCTTCGTTTTGGCACGCACCTTCTCAATTCGGCCCGAGGTCGACGTATCCGTATTTTTGGTTTTAATTTCAATAGGTTTCGTCACTGGTGCGCCCCTGTAGAGGTTCTCGTCCTGATCCATCGTGCCTACTCGGCCAATCAGTGGACCGTCCCGCCCCCACGCGGACAACCCGGCTGCGATTTCAAACATTCGCCACTGGCTGATGCATTTCTGCTGGCGAACTCTTACGTACTGAGCCAGGTATGAGCCAGTTTGCGCAGGCTTCCGCCCGTGGACTTATAACGTGATGTTTTGGCGAAGGTTCCTTCAATTGGAACCAAATTTCTTCTGAGACATTAGATTCTAGCCTGAGCTCGTCGGTGCTTGAAGGAGGAAAAATGTCCGTCTCGAACGCCATTTCCGCGCATGTTCCCTATTTGCGTCGCTTTTCCCGGGCGCTGACGGGAACACAGGCGGGCGGCGACGCCTATGTCCTTGCGACGTTGGAAACTCTCGTTGCCGAGCCCGGCACTCTGGAAGACACGACGGACCTGCGGGTTGACCTCTACCGGCTCTTCCTCAAGGTTTGGGAATCGAGCCCGATCAACGGTTATGTCGATCAAGCGCCGTTTTCCGCCGACGAAAAGGGCGCGCAGCGCAATCTCGAGGCAATCCCGCCCGAACCGCGCGTCGCCTTTCTTCTTAGCGCGCTCGAAAATTTCAACGTCGAGGATGTGGCTCGCATCCTCGATTGTTCGACGGAAGCCGCCGCCGGCCTCATCGACCGTGCCGGCAAGGAGATTTCAAAGCAGATCCGCACCGACGTGCTGATCATCGAAGACGAGCCGCTGATCGCCATCGATATTCAGATGCTGGTAGAGGAACTCGGCCATCGCGTCGTGGCGATCGCCCGCACCCGCGACGAGGCCATCGCCGCGGCAAAATCCAATCCGCCGGGGCTGATCCTCGCCGACATCCAGCTCGCGGACGGCAGCTCCGGCCTCGACGCCGTGAACCAAATCCTCAGCGACTTCGAGTTGCCGGTAATTTTCATCACGGCCTACCCGGAACGGTTCCTGACCGGCACGCCGCCCGAACCGGCGTTTCTCATCACCAAGCCGTTCGGCATCGACAGTTTGAAAGCCGTGATCAGCCAGGCGCTGTTTTTCGATCGCAGATCCCATCGCAAGGCGCCACCGGATCAAAAAGCCGCGTTGGTCTGAGGCCCGATCAGCCCTTCTTCCTGGAAAGGCTGCGGGCGACGACGAAGCCTGCGGTCACCGCCAAGGCGATAAGGCCAAAAGGCCCCGTCTGTTTGCTGAGTTCGACGCCTACGCGCAGCGCCAGTTCGGCCGGCTGCATATTCGCTTCGTGCAAAGCGCTGAGGATTGGTGCGACCGTCTCGTCGATATTGGCGGACAACGCGGCGCGCCGCGCGGCTTCCTGCGCCTCGATCACTTTCGCCTCCGGCGCGACTGGTTTCGGCTTCGGCGCGGGAGCCGGCGGGATGCGTCTTAGCCGCAGGATGAGCAGCGCGATAAGCGCGAACAGAATGAATGCACCGCCGACGGCCAGCGCGGCATAGAACGGACCGGCCAGCGCCGCCACCTTGAGGTAGAGCGCGATGGTCAGAAAAGCGAGGCCGGCGAAGATCGCAATGATCGCCAATACCGCGAGAACGATATTGACGATCACGCGGCCGGCGGCCCTTTCGAGCAGTGCCGAAATTTCGCGCGCCTGGCGCGCCAGAAATTCGTTCATTTGCCGGGGCGTACCAGAATTCCGATCAGAAATCCGGCGAGCGCACCGGCGAAGATCGCTGCAAAGGGATTGCGCTCGATCGTGTTTTCGAGATCGGATGTCAGCGCGCCGATGCGGTCACGCGCGTCGGCGGACTGATCGGCAAATTTCTGCCGCGCGTCATCGACGGCGCCGAAAACCTGGGTTTTGGCGGCAGCCGCCTGTTGCTGCACGAGTTCCAGCACCGAGGTGGAAAGTTGCGATATATCATCGCGCAAGGCGGCAAGATCCGCAGCAAGATCAGAACTCACCTGCGCCGCGTCGGATTTGGGGTCTGCCATCACTCTGCTCCTTGTCTACGCAGTCTAAACATAGCGCACCGTCCGCGAAATTCCGTGACATCCGTCAATTATGCTGGATTTAACGCTAATACCGGCGTTTGGTTTGAACCAATCGCCACGCCTGATCGGCAAAAGTGTCACATCACTCAATGTGAATTAACTGGCTGGAACCTTCGTCGCGACGGTGCGTTTGCCTTCCAACCAGTTTTCTAGCGAGGGAAGTGCATGACCAATACGACAGATCTGCCCACGAGAACGTCGACACGCGGGTTCGCCTCGATGGATCCGGAGAAACAGCGCGCCATCGCGCGCAAGGGCGGCGAAAGCGTGCCGCACGAGAAGCGCAGCTTCTCGCAAAACCCCGCGCTCGCCGCGCAGGCCGGCCGCAAGGGTGGCCAGAGCGTCAGCCCGGCCAAACGCAGCTTTTCGCAAAATCATCAGCTGGCCTCGGAAGCCGGCCGCAAGGGTGGCCACGCTTCGCACGGCGGTCCCAAGCCGGCCAAGACCGAGCACTAGGACTGAGCATAAGGGCTGAAAAGCCTCGCGGGGGATGAGAGCAGCGTGCGGGCCGGAAATGCCTGGCGCGCCTCTGCGCAAGTGAAAAACTTGCCCCACGCCGGGCGATGGTTTATTGCCGCCCTCCACGGGCCGCGCAATGCGGCATCAGCGAGTGGAACCAGACCTTGCCGGAACGCGGCACCATCAATTGGCTGCATGTCTCGACCTTGATCGCCGTCGGCATTCTTGTCGGCACCGAGATGGTGGGTGCTTCCTGGGCAGCGGGCTGGGCGCTCGGCGGCCTGTTGCAGTTCTCGCCGTTTGTAAGCCGGATTATCGAAGGGCTGTTTGCGCTCTGCGGCGTCGTGCTGCTCTATTATTTTATGCGCACGGCGATCAGCAACAAATCAATCCGCAACTAGACAGGTCGATCTTCAGGTCTTGTCTTGTGCGCGCGGGACTTATCAAGCCCGCGGGGGATGATTATAGTTCCCCCGGTGGCCCTCCCGGAACGATCCCATGCCCCGCGCTTTGATCTTCGCCTTTTTGTTTCTCGCCTTCGGCTCCGCTGGCGCACAGGCTGCGGGCACCGATATCGGTCGGCCGCCGATCTTCGGCGACGGCGTCGCCTGCGACGCCCGGCTGCTGCCCTGGCCCTCCGTCTGGTACGGACATTTTTCCGGCGGCATCGCCCGTTATGCGCCGAATTCGCCGTCGGCTTTCGTCGACTGGCACGATGACAAGCTCTGCTTCCCCTCGCGGCGCGAATGTCTGCACTGGCAGCGCGCCGAGCGCCGCCTCTATCATGAGATCAAGGGCGACTGGACCTGCCTGCCCTTGCGCTGATCCGAAGGAAAGCGATGTTCGATCAAATCAGGAATTTCGTCGCCGAACTGACCGGCGCACCGGAGGCGCGCAGCTTTTCGCCGGATGATTACCGCCTCGCGGCGGTTTCGTTACTGGTCCATCTCGCCAGCGCCGATGGCGACTTCTCCGCTCCCGAGCAACGCCGGCTGCGCGACATCATCGAGACGCGCTTCGGCCTCGACGACACCACGACGACGCGGCTCATCGAACTCGGCGAGGCGCAGGACCGTCAGGCCGTCGATTTCTACCACTTCACCCATGCGCTCACGAAAGCCCTCGATCAGGACGGCCGCCAGAAGATCATCACCATGATGTGGGAAATCGCCTTCGCCGACGGGACGGTGACCGAAGTCGAGGAAAGCGTCATCGCCCGCATCGCCGACCTCCTCGGCGTCTCGGGCCAGGACCGGCTGCGGCTGCGCCACCAGGTCGCCGATCAAGTGGCGGCGGGCACGGCATTTGCTGGCCCTTGGGCGCCGGCAGCGGCAAAGGGAAGCCTGTCTTAGGTTCCGACCGGTCTTCCTGCCTTAGTCTTGCCGACCATTTCCCCGAGAAATGAGGCGTCTCGGCAGATAATATTGGCTATGACGACGAATCAGCAGGCTTTAGGCAAGATTCTCATCGTCCTGCACCAGGAACGCTCCTCTCCCGGCCGCTTCGGCTACCTCCTGAAGGCGCGGGGCTACGAGCTCGATATCCGCCGCCCGCGATTTGGCGATCCGCTGCCCGAAACGCTCGGCGATTATGCCGGCACGATCATGTTCGGCGGCCCGATGAGCGCCAATGACGAGCACGACTGGCTTCGGCGCGAGATCGACTGGATCGACGTGCCGCTCTGCGAGGAAAAACCCTTCCTTGGCATCTGTCTCGGCGCCCAGATGCTCGCCCGCCACCTCGGCCATCGCGTCTATGCCCATCCCGAAGGCAAGGTCGAAGTCGGCTATTATCCGATCCGGCCGACTGCCGATGGCCATAATGTCTGCGACTGCCCGTTCCCCAATCATGTCTATCAATGGCATGGCGAAGGCTTCGAGCTGCCAGGCGGGGCGATTTTGCTCGCCTCGGGCGAGGATTTCGAGGCTCAGGCCTTCCGCTATGGCCCCCGCGCCTACGGACTGCAATTTCATCCCGAGGTCACGTTCGGCATGATGTGCTGCTGGATGGGGCGTGGGGGCGACCGCCTGGGCCAGCCCGGTGCCTGCCCGCGCGAGGAGCATCTCCAGGGCTGGCTTCAGCACGATACGGCCGTCGCGCGCTGGTCCGACGCCTTCCTCGACACCTGGACCGACGCGACGGCAACGGCCTAAAGCCCCTTTAGCCCTCGTTCAGCGGGTGTAGATCGCGCACCATCGCCTTCATCCGTGCGTCGAGCACATGGGTATAAATTTGCGTCGTCGAAATATCGGCATGGCCGAGCAATTCCTGCACGACCCGCAGATCGGCACCGTTCTGTAAAAGATGGCTGGCGAAGGCGTGGCGCAGCACATGCGGGCTGACCCGCGCCGTGGCAATACCGGCGTGCGCGGCTATGGTCTTGAGATCACGGGCAAAAACCTGCCGGCTCAGATGGCCGCTGGCAGCCGCGGCGGGGAAGAGCCAGGGTCCGGCGCCGCCCCCGCGCGCCTCCAGAAGCGCACGATAGGCGGCGATGGCCCGGCGCGCCGGCTCGGATAGGGGCACGAGCCGCTCGCGACCGCCTTTGCCACGCACGTAGATCAGCGGCTCGGCACCCTTGCCCGCCGTCTTCGGCAGCGCCACCAGTTCCGAAACGCGCAGTCCCGTCGCATAGAGCAATTCGAGCAGACAGACGGCGCGAAGCGCATCGAGCCGCGCAGCGGACTTTTCCGGCGCCTCGGCTGCCGCGGCATGGGCAGCCGCAAGCAGTCGCTCGACCTCCTCGACCGACAGGATTTTGGGCAGGCTCGGCGCCCGGCGCGGCCCTTCGAGAATCGCCGCGGGATCATCGCCGCGCAGGCCCTCGGCATAGAGAAAACGATGCAACTGCCGGATCGCCGAAAGCCGCCGGGCGCCGGATGAGGGGGCGAAGCCGCGGCTCTTCAGGCTCCGCAGATAGGTCTTGATGTCGTCCGTTGCGGCATTTTGCAGGGTCTTGCCGGCGCGGACGAGGGCACCCTGATAATCGCTGAGATCGCGGCGATAGGCATCGAGCGTGTTGGCGGCAGCACCCCGCTCGGCGGCCAGCATCTCCAGAAAGGCTGCGATGCCGCGCTCTCGTCCCATGCCGGCCTACTTGTTTAGCCGCGAGGCGGGCAGGGTCTGGACGATTTCGTGCGGTTCGGGCGTCACGAACGTCACCAGGGCCAGCATGCCCAGGTAAACGAGCCCCGCCAGCACGGCGACCGTGAAGATGAACCGGAACAGGCTGGGCAACCCCGAACTCCCAGGCGAATCGCTGAATTTACCGATATTAAGATCAAAACAGGCGTTAAGACATTGTCCGCCGGCCGGCACCGGAGGCACCCGCTTAAAACTGCCTTACCGCCGTGATACAGCAAGGAAATGACCGGCGCGATAAAATCCATCGGCGAGGAAGGCCAGAGCGCACCACAAACGGCGCGGGGCGCGGCGCTCGCCGCAGCTTTGGGCCAGCGCTCGCTCGTGCTCGTCGGCCTGATGGGCTCGGGCAAATCGGCAATCGGGCGCCGGCTGGCGCAGAGCCTCGGGCTCGAATTCGTCGATTCCGACACCGAGGTGGAACGCGCCGCCGACATGACGATCCCGGAAATTTTCGCGCGCTACGGCGAGCCCTATTTCCGCGACGGCGAGCGCCGCGTCATGGCGCGGCTCCTGACCGGTGGCCCGCGCGTGATCGCGACCGGCGGCGGCGCCTTCATGAGCGAGGAGACGCGCGCGCGGATCAAGGAGAACGGCATTTCCGTCTGGCTCAAAGCCGATCTCGACGTGCTCTGGCGACGCGTGCGCAAACGCAGCCATCGCCCGCTCCTGCATAGCGCGGACCCCGAGAGCGTCCTCAAAAAGTTGATGGAAGAGCGCTATCCGATCTATGCCGAGGCCGACATTGCCATCATCTCGCAGGAGGGGCCGCATGATGTCGTCGTCGAGGATTTGCTCGCTACATTGCAAAATTATCTGGGCGCTGGAAGCGCGGAGGACATGAGTGTGAGTGAAGTGCAGGACAGGCCGGCTGTCTTCGAAAAGGTCAATGTCGCGCTCGGCCGACGCAGCTACGACATATTGATCGGCGAGGCGATCCTGCCGCAGATCGCCGCTTATGCGGCGCGGCTCGCGCCGGGCGCGGCGATGGCCATCGTCACCGACGAGAATGTCGCGCGCGCCCATCTGCCGGCGATCGAAGCCGCGTTGACGGCGGCGGGCATCCGGCATGAGAGCATTGTCGTCCCGCCCGGCGAGGAATCGAAATCCTATGCCACATTCGAAAAGGTCTGCGACGCGATCATCGCCGGTCGTTTTGAACGCGGCGATCTTGTCGTCGCGCTGGGCGGCGGCGTGGTCGGCGACCTCGCGGGCTTTGCTGCGGCGAGCGTACGGCGTGGCATGCGCTTCATCCAGGTGCCGACTTCGCTGCTGGCGCAGGTCGATTTCCTCCGTCGGCGGCAAGACCGGGATCAATTCGACTCACGGCAAGAACCTCATCGGCGCCTTCCATCAGCCGCGCCTCGTCCTCGTCGACACGCGAGTGCTGAAAACGCTGCCCTTGCGCGAATTTCGCGCCGGCTATGCCGAGGTCGTTAAATATGGCCTCATCAACGACCGCGCCTTCTTCGAATGGCTCGAGGCGCATTGGCGCGGCGTCTTCGCCGGCGGTCCGGATCAGGTGCATGCCATCGCCAAGAGCTGCGCCGCCAAAGCGGCAATCGTCGCGGCGGACGAGCATGAGGCGGGCGAGCGCGCACTGCTCAACCTCGGTCACACTTTCGCCCATGCCTTCGAGCGCATCGTCCATTACGACAATCGCCGGCTGGTACATGGCGAGGCCGTGGCGATCGGCCTCGCCTGTGCCTTCCGGTTCTCCGCCGCGCGCGGCCTGATCAATGCGGCCGATGTGGAGCGCGTCGTCGCTCATCTGCGCACGGTCGGCCTGCCGACTGCGATCCGCGATATTCCGGACTGGAACGCGGACGAATCGACGATCCTCGAAGCCATGTTCCAGGATAAGAAGGTGCAACGCGGAGTGCTGACTTTCATCCTGGCGCATGGCATCGGCCATAGCTTCATCGCCCACGATGTCGCGGCAGCGGATGTGCGCGCCTTCCTCGCGACCGAACTCACCGCGGCGTAAGAGGGGATCTCGATCATGCACGGCGCTCACGCCGACGGAGTGACGCTCAATCTTTGGATTGCCGCCGGCATCGTCATCTTCTGCATCTTCCTGGCGGCCTTCTTCAATGGCTCGGAAACGGCGCTGACGGCCGCCTCGCGCGCCCGCATGCACGCGCTTGAAAAGGGCGGCGACCGCAACGCCTTGCGGGTTAATCGCCTGCTCGCCAAACGGGACCGGCTGATCGGCGCGATCCTCCTCGGCAATACGCTTGTGAGCATCGGCTCCTCGGCCTTTTTGACCAGCGTGCTCGAAGCCATCTTCGGCTATCGCGGCGTGATCTATGCGACCGGCCTGATGACGCTGCTCCTGCTCGTCTTCGCGGAAATCCTGCCGAAGACTCTGGCGATCAATTATCCCGACAGGTTCTCGCTGATCGTTGCGCCGATCATCGGCTTTTTCGTCGCTGTTTTCGGGCCGGTGCTGGCCGCAATCGAAACCCTGATCCAGGGCCTGCTGAAGCTCGTCGGCATCGACACCAAAGTCCACCATGCGCTTTTATCGGGCCATGAGGAACTGAAAAGTACCGTCGATCTCATCCACCGCGAAGGCGGCGTGCAGCGCTCTGAACGCGATATGTTCGGCGGCCTACTCGATCTCCGCGAACTTGCCGTCGAAGATGCGATGGTGCATCGGACGAAAATGTACACGATCGACGCCGATCTGCCGCCGCACGAATTTCTCCATGCGGTGGTCGGCTCGCCCTATTCGCGCGTGCCCATCTGGCGTGGCGAACCCGACAACATCATCGGTGTGCTGCACGCCAAGGATTTGTTGCGCGCGATCGAGGATTTCAGGCGGCGACATTTCCCGTGTGAAGATCGAGGATGTCGTGCTCGATGCCTGGTATGTGCCCAACACGACAAGCCTGCAGGACCAGCTTCAGGCCTTTCTGAAGCGCAAGATTCACTTCGCGCTCGTCGTCGATGAATATGGCGTCGTCCTCGGTCTCGTCACGCTCGAGGATATCCTCGAAGAAATCGTCGGCGACATTTCCGACGAGCACGACCCCGTCGCCCTCGGTGTGCGTCAGAATGCGGACGGCTCCGTCACCGTCGAGGGCTCTGTGCCGATCCGCGATTTGAACCGCGTCATGGGCTGGCAATTGCCGGACGAGGAGGCGACGACGATCGCCGGCCTCGTCATCCACGAGGCGCGCGCCATCCCCGAAGTGGGACAGGTCTTCACCTTCCACAATTTCCGCTTCGAGGTGCTGCGCAAGATTCGCAACCGGCTCACGACGCTGCGGGTGACGCCGCTCGGCGGACCGCAGGCGCCTTCGCCGAGCTGAACCGCGCTCACTAAAGTCACAGGGGAAATCGAACGGTCTTCCGTCATCTCCGGAATCCTGTAGTCTGCTTCCGAACCAAAAGGGGGCGGGCATGTCCACCAGCACGTTGTCGTTTCGTTATGCGCTGGAGAAGCAGCCGCCGCGCACGGGCTCGGGCGGGACCACGCGCGGCGCATCGGTGCATGAGTTCCCGGCGAGCGTCGGCATCGCCGGCGTCTCCATGCGTCTCCAACCCGGCACGATGCGCGAACTCCATTGGCACGCCAACGCCGCTGAATGGGCCTATGTCGTCTCCGGCAATTGCCGCACGACAATCCTCCACCCGGAGGGCGGCGCGGCAACTGATACCTTTGGTCCCGGCGATGTCTGGTACTTTCCGCGCGGATGGGGCCACTCGATCCAGGGCCTCGGGCCGGGCGAATGCCATTTCATCCTGATCTTCGACAACGGCGATTTCTCAGAAGATCACACGTTCAGCCTGACAGATTGGCTGTCGCGTACGCCGCCGGAAGTGCTGACGCAAAGCCTTCATCTCTCGGCTGCGGAGGTTGCGCTCTTGCCCAAAGGCGAAGTCTATTTCGCCGCCGGCCCGGTTCCCGATGACCGGTCGCGGGACGCCACGGCGCGCGGCGAGCCCGCTCTTGTTTCGACGCATCGTTATCCGCTTGGCGCACAGCAGCCGCGGCGCGTTCCCGGCGGCGGCCTGCAACGCACTGTCACCGTCAGCGAATTCCCGATCTCGACCAGCATGTCTGGCTCGCTGCTTGAGATCGAGCCCGGCGCAATGCGCGAGCTCCATTGGCATCCCCACGCCGATGAATGGCAATATTATCTCGAAGGCCGAGGCGAGATGGCCGTCTTCCTCGCGCAGGGCAATGTGGTCAAAGAGGCGTTCGAAGCGGGCGATATCGGCTACGCTCCGATGGGCACCGGCCACTATATCCGAAACACCGGCGATACGGTGCTCAAGGTTCTCGTCGGCTTCAACAGCGGCCATTATCAGGCAAACGATCTCTCAGCCTGGCTCGCGACCAACCCGCTCGACGTGCTCGCCACCAATCTCGGCATCCCGCGGGACATCGCCGCGAAGCTGCCGCGAGGTCAGGCCTTTTTCGTGCCAGGCTAGAAGGGCTTCTGAGCGGTCACCTCGCGAGGCCGAGTTAGCGGAACGCGACCTTCAGGACCTCGTAGCTCTTGCCGCCGCCGGGCGTATTGACCTCGACGGAATCGCCGACCTTCTTGCCGATCAGCGCGCGTGCCGTCGGCGAAGTAATCGAGACGCGGCCGGATTTCACATCGGCCTCGCTCTCGCCGACGATCTGGTAGACCTTCTTCTCTTCCGTATCCTCGTCGACAAGCGTCACCGTCGCGCCAAACTTGACCGTATTGCCGGAGAGCTTCGAGATATCGATGACCTCGGCGCGCGAGAGCTGGTCCTCAAGCTCGGCGACGCGTCCTTCGTTCAGCGATTGCGCCTCTTTGGCCGCATGATATTCGGCATTTTCCGACAGGTCGCCATGCGAACGCGCTTCGGCGATCGCCTGGATGATGCGCGGGCGCTCCACCTGCTGGCGATGCTTCAACTCCTCCGACAGAGCCGTATAGCCCTGCCCGGTCATCGGAATCCTTTCCATTCTCTCGATCTCTCTCCAGGCCGGCGTGCGCCGGCGTTCGTTGAAATTCGATGTTCCAGCCGCGCGGCTTAAGCGCGGCGGATAGCAATCCCGGCGGAACGCACCAGGCGCGCCCGCTGTTTTGGCGATTCCCGAAACAGGATCTTGCGCCGTGCGCCCCTATCCCGGGGCGACGGCCGGATCAGATGTTCCTGCCTATTCTTCCCGCGAAAAGCGACGGTTGCAATTGTAAATCCGAAGGCCCGGCCGACTGTCGCCGGACCTGTGATCGAATGTCGCGCCAGCCCCGCAGGGTCGCGTGGCCCTGAAGGATTGTCGCGAAAAGACTACTTTATTCAGGCGCTTACAGAATTTAAGCGCCGCTATCGCATAAAATAATCCTGCAACGCCTTCACCTCAAGATCGCCGGCCTTATAGCCGGCGATCGCCTGCGTGGCGGCGATCGCCCCTGCGAGGGTCGTATAATAGGGCACCTTATGCAGCAGGGCCGCGCGCCGCAGCGAGCGCGAATTGGCCAAAGCCTGCGCCCCCTCGGTCGTGTTGAAGACGAGTTGCACACCGCCGTTCTTGATCGCATCGACGATGTGCGGGCGCCCCTCGGACACTTTGTTGACTTTCTGGGTTGGGATGCCCTGGCTCTCGAGAAAGCGGGCCGTGCCGCCCGTTGCGCAAAAGCCGAACCCAAGACCGAGCAATTGCCTCACCGCCGGGACGACGCGCGGCTTATCGGCGTCGCGTACCGACACGAAAACCGTACCGCTGACCGGAACCTTGGTGCCGCCGCCGAGCTGGCTTTTGGCGAAGGCGATGGCGAAGGATTTGTCGAGGCCGATGACCTCGCCGGTCGAGCGCATTTCCGGGCCGAGCACGGTGTCGACGCCGGGGAAGCGCGCGAACGGAAACACCGCCTCCTTGACGCCCACATGATCGAGCGGCTTCGGCGCGAGATGGAAGCTCGCGAGGCTTTCGCCAGCCATCACCCGCGCCGCGATCTTGGCGATGGGGATGCCGATCACCTTGGCGACGAAGGGAACGGTGCGCGAGGCGCGGGGGTTCACCTCGAGGACATAGATTTCGCCATCCTTCAGGGCGAGCTGAACGTTCATCAGGCCGCCGACATTGAGCGCCAGGGCCAATCTGCGCGCCACATCTTCGACCTGCGCGATGGTCTCGGGCGGCAAGGAATGTGGCGGCAGCGAGCAGGCGCTGTCGCCGGAATGAATGCCTGCCTCCTCGATATGCTCCATGATGCCGCAGATGAAGACATCCTTGCCGTCGCAAAGGGTATCGACATCAATCTCGACCGCATCCGAGAGATAACGATCGAAGAGCAGCGGATTCTTGCCGAGGACCGTGTTGATCTGTCCCGTCTTGTCGTTGGGATAGCGCGCCTTGACGTCGGACGGCACGAGGCCGGGCAGCGTCTCAAGCAGGTAATCGTCGAAGGCCGAGGCGTCATGAATGATCGCCATCGCCCGGCCGCCAAGCACATAGGAGGGCCGTACGACGAGAGGCAGGCCGAGATCGGCAGCGACAAGCCGCGATTGCTCGACCGAATATGCGATGCCGTTCATCGGCTGTTTGAGGCCGAGCTTGTCGAGCAGCCGCTTGAAGCGGTCGCGATCCTCCGCGAGATCGATCGAATCGACGCTGGTGCCGAGGATCGGAATCTCCGCCTGCTGGAGGGCCGAAGCGAGCTTCAGCGGCGTCTGGCCGCCGAACTGGACGATGGCGCCGCGCAGCCGCCCGGCTGAGCGCTCGACGTCGAGGATTTCGAGCACGTCCTCGGCGGTCAGCGGCTCGAAATAGAGCCGGTCCGACGTATCGTAATCCGTCGACACCGTCTCCGGATTGCAATTGATCATGATCGTCTCGTAGCCCGCCTCGCGCAGCGCGAAGCTTGCGTGGCAGCAGCAATAGTCGAACTCGATGCCCTGGCCGATGCGGTTGGGGCCGCCGCCGAGAATGACGATCTTGTCGCGCGCGGACGGCAGCGCTTCGCTGGCGGGAGCGCCGGCGAAAGGCGCCTCATAGGTCGAATACATATAGGCGGTGGGCGAGGCGAATTCCGCCGCGCAGGTATCGATCCGCTTGAAGACGGGCCGCACGCCGTGCTCGTGCCGCAGCGCTCGCACGCTCGCCTCGTCGGTGCCCGCGAGCGTCGCGAGTCGCGTGTCGGAAAAGCCCGCCGCTTTCAGCATTCGCAGATTGTCGGCATCCTGCGGCAGGCCGCGTGCCCGCACTTTCGCTTCGAGTTCGACAATCTCTTGGATGCGGGCGAGGAACCAGCGGTCGATTTTGCAGGCGTCGTAGATCTCATCGAGGCTCATGCCGTAGCGCAAGCGCCTGCGCGGCGACGAGCAGCCGGTCCGGCGTCGGCCGGCCCAGCGCGGCGCGCAGGACCTTCTTGTCGTCGTCGCGATCGAGCCCCTCGATCTCGACTTCGTCGAGGCCGGTGAGGCCCGTTTCGAGCGAGCGCAGCGCTTTCTGCAGGCTCTCGGCGAATGTGCGGCCGATCGCCATCGCCTCGCCGACCGATTTCATCGCCGTCGTCAGCAGCGGTTCGGCGCCGGGGAATTTCTCGAAGGCAAAGCGCGGTACCTTGGTGACGACGTAATCGATCGTCGGCTCGAAGGAGGCCGGCGTCGCGCCGCCGGTGATGTCATTGGCGATCTCATCGAGCGTATAGCCGACCGCCAGTTTGGCCGCGACCTTGGCGATCGGGAAGCCGGTCGCCTTGGAGGCGAGAGCGGAGGAGCGCGAGACGCGCGGATTCATCTCGATGACGATGAGACGCCCGTTCTCGGGATTGACGGCGAATTGCACATTCGAGCCGCCGGTCTCGACGCCGATCTCGCGCAGCACCGCGATCGAGGCGTCGCGCATCACCTGATATTCCTTGTCGGTGAGCGTCAGCGCCGGCGCAACGGTGATCGAATCGCCGGTATGGATGCCCATCGGATCGATGTTCTCGATCGAGCAGACGATGATGCAATTGTCCGCCTTGTCGCGGACAACCTCCATCTCGAATTCCTTCCAGCCGAGCACGCTTTCCTCGACCAGCACTTCATTGGTCGGCGAGGCGTCGATGCCGCGCTCGATGATCTCGATGAATTCCTGCTTGTTGTAGGCGATGCCGCCGCCCGTGCCGCCCATCGTAAAGGAGGGCCGGATGATCGCCGGCAGGCCGATATCATCCAGAACCGCCAGCGCCTGGGAGAGCGTCTTGATCTGATGCGAGCGCGGCGTCGAAAGACCGATGCGCGACATGGCCTCGCGGAAACGCTCGCGATCCTCCGCCTTGTCGATGGCCTCGGCGGTCGCGCCGATCATCTCGACATCGTACTTCGTCGAGCACGCCCATCTTGGTCAGCGACAGCGCGCAATTGAGCGCCGTCTGGCCGCCCATCGTCGGCAGCAGCGCGAAACCGCCGGGCACGACATCGCGTTCCTTGGCGATGATCTTGGCGACGACTTCGGGCGTGATCGGCTCGACATAGGTCCGGTCGGCCAGATCCGGGTCGGTCATGATCGTCGCCGGATTGGAATTGACGAGGACGATGCGATAGCCCTCCGCCCGCAGGGCCTTGCAGGCCTGGGTGCCGGAATAGTCGAATTCGCAGGCCTGGCCGATCACGATCGGACCGGCGCCGATGATCATGATGGTCGAAATATCCGTCCGGCGGGGCATAGGTGGGCTTCGTCTCCTTGATCCGGGCGCGCCGGAAGGCCGCCACCGAGAGAACGGGACGGCAAGAATTGCGAATTACGGGCTAGAGGAATTGCTCTAAAGAAGAAAAGCCGCCCTGTGAACCCCGGCTGTCAGGCCAAATCGACCGCGTGGGCCTTCAAATCGGCCAGGGCGCAATCGGCGAGCGCGCCTTCGTGCGTGGCCCGCAGCGCGACGCGGGGCGCCCGGCCTGCCGCGAAGGCCTCCTGCCAGCGCGGCGCGCAGAGGCACCAGCGGTCGCCCGGCTTGAGGCCGGGAAAGCCATAGGCCGGGGCGGGCGTGGAGAGATCATTGCCCTGCGCCTTGGAGAAGGCGAGGAAGTCCGCCGTCAGCACGACGCAGACGGTATGGCTGCCGGCGTCTTCCGGCGACGTGTCGCAGCAGCCGTTGCGGAAGAAGCCGGTCAACGGATTGAACGAGCAGCTTTCCAGGGGCTCGCCGAGCACATTGCGCGCCGGCTTGCGGCCACCGCCTCCGGTTGCATCCCTGAACATTCGGTTTTGCCTCGTCGAAGATGAACCGGCAAAATAAGCTTGTTGCGCAAATGCAACAAGAGACTAGCGTGCTGCTTTCTTGCCGCGGATCTGGACGCAGAATTCGCGCGAGCGCACCAGCAGGCGCTCCGTCTGTTCCGAGAGCGAATTGGTCGCCTGGAGCATTTCGGCGGCGATTCGCTGGCTCTCGCCCGTCGATTGCGCCACCGCTTGCAGCGTCGCGGAAAGCTGCTGCGCCTCGCCGGCCGTGGCCACGACATAATCGCCGATCCGGCCGGCCGCCTGCTCCCGCAGCGCCGTGCCTTCGCGGATCATGTCGGTGATCGCGCCGATCCGGCCGATGCGCTCGACCGTCACGCCCACCGCCTTGACGACCTGCCCCGTCGCGCTGCGCACGACATCGATCCGCGCCGCGATATCGGCCGCGGCGCGCGAGGTTTCCTGTGCCAGCGCCTTCACCTCGCCGGCGACCACCGCGAAGCCGCGTCCCGCCTCGCCGCAGCGCGCCGCCTCGATGGTTGCGTTGAGGGCAAGCAGATTGGTCTGATAAGCGACCCCGCCGATGAAATCGGCGATCTGGCCGATGGTTTCGACGGCCTCGGCCAGTTCGCCGGCAGAATGCGACGTCACCTTGCCGTCGGCCGCCGCGTGTCCGGCGATCTGGTCGGCGGCGAAGAAATCCTGGTTGGCGCTATCGACCAAAGAGCTGAATTTCTGCGCCGCGGCGGACAGAGCCTCGACCATCTCAAGGCTGACGCGCGAGGATTGGACCACAGTGCGGGCGCGCCCGTCCGTTGCGTGAGCGATATCGCGCATCGCCGCCGCATTGCGCTGCAATTCCTGGCTCGCGGCGGAGAGCGCCGCGATGACATGCAGGACATCGTCCTGAAACGCTTCGATGAAGCGCTCGCGCTCCGCCGCCAGCGCCTGCTGGGCCCGCTCTTCGGCCGAACGGTTCTCCGCTTCCAGCGCCTTCAACGCCACGGCCTTGTCGCGAAACACACGGATCGCCCGCGCCATGTCGCCAAGCTCGTCCGAGCGGCGCGTATGGCCGATTTCGGTATCGAACCGGCCGGCGGCGATCTCGCCCATCACGGCGGCAAGCCGCAGCAGGGGCCGGGCGACGGCGAACGAGGCCAGCCCAAGCGCCGCCAGAAAGAAGACGACATAGCCGCCGGCGAATAAAGCGCTGAGATGCTGAAAGCGCGGCGCGGCGACATTGTCGACGTGGGCGATCCGATCATTCATGTCGCCCGCGGTCTGGTTCGAAACTTCGTTGAGGGCCGCTTCGAGATCGTCGCGCAACGGACCGAAGCGATAATCCATCTGAAATTCACGCGTCTCGGCGCTCGGCGTCTGCCGCGCATAGCCCTCCAGGAAGGCGAGCAATTTGTCGAAGCGCGCCGAAATGCCGTCGAGCTTATCCGTCGCCTCCGGCAAGAAAGCGCGGGCGATTGCGATCCAGTTGCGGAAGCGCTTCGCCTCGTCGCGGAAGGCCCAGGTTGTCTGCTGCGCCGTGTCGGGGTCGGCGTGGGCGAGTTCGTAGGCGAAGGCGGTGAAGTTCGCTTCCGAGGCCTTGGCTTCGACGATGGCGACGCGGGCGGCATATTGCCGGTGGATGATGTCGGTATAGACGCTCCGCAATCCACCGACTTCGTGCCAGAAGATGGCGGCACAAACGGCGGTCAGGATGGCGAAGGTGATGATGATCGCGGCGAACCGATGGGTCAGCCGCAGTCTGGGGGCGAGGTTCAACACTGGAATCTGCTTTGGGGCACGCGAATCAGAGATCGCATGCGAAGTCTCCCCTATAGGAGTTAGCAAATTCTGTTGCCTATTTGTGACAGCCTCAAATTTCGATTCCGAAAACCGTGCCTTTAAAGTCCCATTGTTGCCCGTTCACAACAGACATCGGCGCCGGCCTTTGTTATACGAAAATCACTGACGACGACCTGATCGAACCAGCCGGGGGGCGACGGTTTAGTAACAGGTTGAGGGGCAGGCAAAAGCCCGGTTCTGGGGGGAACCGGGCTTTTTTGCGCGTTCTTGCCGGCGAATTATTTTATGGCGCCGGCATCCTCCATACTGAAGTCGATATTTGAATGAATTTCGATATCGTCATCCCGACGTTGAACGGCGCGCGCTGGCTCGGGCCATTGCTGGATGCTTACCGGGCATTCGAGGTTGAACCGCTTTATGCGCTCGATGACCGAAGCGACGACGGTTCACTGGAACTGCTCCGCGCGCGGCACGCCAGGATCGCCCTCATCCATCAGGACGGTTTTCACGTCGAGAACGTTTTCGCGCAGATGTCGCGCTTCGTCGACCACGACTGGATATTGCGTCTGGACGACGACGAGTTTCCGTCGCGCGGGCTTCTGGAATGGGCGAAAAAAACGGTTGCCGCGCCCGATGTCCTGTCCTGGTACCTGCCGCGTTTGACGCTTTATCGGCACAAGGGGCGGCTCAAATACAGCCGGGTTAAAACGCATTACCACGCCTATCCCTCTAGCTTCCTTGTTGATCCGCAATGCCGGCTCTATCGGCACCGGAACCTTACTTACATCACTGCATCTTCACTCTTGTGGTTTCGAGGTCAAAAACACGGCCTTCGCGCCGGGGACCGCCTTTTTCCTGCATCTCGATGTGCTGTTGCGAAATCCCAGCGAACGGTTGGCGAAGCTGCGCCGCTACGAGATGATCAAACCACGATCGAGCTGGAAATATGCCTATCATTATTTGCCTGATGTGTTCCCCTCGGTTCAAAATCCAGCGCCTTTCAAAGATCGAAATTTCGATGGCTTGATCGCTTCCTTGCCCAAACCTCTCCGCCAGTCCGAAATTGCGGCGGAAAGCGAATTGCGAAGGGCGCAATTGGCAGCGTCCCGCTATCTCCGCGCCTGGCATTTACGGCATGGCGGATTTTTTCAGAGAAGCCTCGCCCGCGCGTCGGTTCGCGTCCTGTCGCAAAAGCCGATCGCCGAATTCCTTTGCACCAGCGCCGGTTTTCTTCGCCGCCAGACCTGGGTGCCGCGCCGGTTGCCGAGGCAACTGCATAATTTCGGCAACGCTCTTTACTGGCGTGCGAATTTGCGCGCGGCGGGCAGGGCGCCCGAGGCCCCTCAGTCGCCCGCGGAAGCCTCGTAGCTCTGGCAAAGACCTCGATTAATCGAGGCTGGCGCAGAAGCGCTGGATTTTCGTGCAGGCGTTTTCCAGCACCTCGGTCGAAGTGGCGTAGGAAACACGGAAGTTCGGCCCGAGACCGAAGGCCGTGCCCTGTACTACGGCGACGCCTTCCGTCTCCAGCAGCGCCGAAACGAAGTCTTCGTCCGTCTCGATTTTCTTGCCTTCCGGCGTCTTGCGGCCGATGGCCTCGGCGAGCGACGGATAGACATAGAAGGCGCCTTCCGGCGAGGGACACTTCAGATATTTCGCCTGGCCGAGCATCGAGACGACGAGATCGCGCCGCGCCTCGAAAATCTTGCGCCGCTCGGGGATGAAGTCCTGCGGCCCGTTGAGCGCCTCGACCGAGGCCCATTGCGCGATGGAGCAGGCCCCTGACGTTTGCTGACCCTGGAGCAGGTCCATCGCCTTGATGAGCTTGTCCGGACCCGCCGCATAGCCGATGCGCCAGCCGGTCATCGCATAGGATTTCGAGACGCCGTTCATAGTCAGCGTGCGGTCGATGAGATTGGGCTCAACCTGCGCCACCGTGACGAATTTGAAATCGCCGTAGGTGAGATGCTCGTAGATGTCATCGGTCAGCACCCACACATGCGGATGGCGCAGCAGCACATCCGTCACCGCCTTCAATTCGTCGCGCGAATAGGCGGCGCCCGACGGGTTCGACGGCGAGTTCAGGATGATCCATTTGGTCTTCGGCGTGATCGCGCGCTCGAGATCCTCAGGTTGCAGCTTGAAGCCATGCTCCATCCGCGTCTCGACCGGAACCGGCGTGCCGCCGGCGATCTCGACCATGTCGGGATAGCTGACCCAATAGGGTGCCGGAATGATGACCTCGTCGCCGGGATTCACCGTCGCCAGCAGCGCATTGAACAGGATGTGCTTGCCGCCTGTGCCGACGATCGTCTGCGACGGCTTGTAGTCGAGCCCGTTCTCGCGCTTGAACTTGGCCGCAATCGCCTCGCGCAGCGGCTGGATGCCGGCGACGGGCGTATATTTCGTCTCGCCCCGCTCAATGGCGGCGATGGCGGCGCGCTTGATGTTGTCCGGCGTATCAAAATCCGGCTCGCCGATCGACAGCGAGATGATGTCGCGCCCCGCCGCTTTCAGCTCCCGCGCTTTCTGCGTCGCCGCGATGGTCGCGGAGGGTTTGACACGCAGGAGAGCGTCGGAAATGAAAGCCATGATCGATTGTTCCTAAGTTTTGGGAAGGCCTTGCTTATTGCGGCGCAAAACTAGTGTCGCCGCGGTCAAGCCGCAAGCTCTGTTTCAGCCCGGCGCCGGCCCGCGGTCTAACGCGGCGTAAATTCGATTGCGGAGATATCTGCGAGCGGCAGGGGGCAATTTTAACGACGATCGCCAATTTTCATTTTTGGGCGGCGGCGAACATCGCCGGTCCTTGGGAATTGCCGCTTGCACGCATAGCCCCGGCTTGTGCACGATCTGCAATGTGCTGTTTTTAAATATAAAAATGCGTTTTTTCTACTGAACCCGCGGAGTTTCAGCAATTTCGCGCCGCAACCAAAAACGCTCTTTTGAGTTGAACTTTGCGAATATTCAGGCCCAAACCGAAGCGAATACGCAACTGTCAAATGATTTTCTTCGGTTCTCGGCAACTTTTCTCGGGAATGTTGCGTTTCAGAGACGTACGAGTTCTTTACTCGGTCGCGGCAAACATGAGCGAGATCAAGGCCACGCGACGCCTTTAGTTCCACGCTGCCGATGTGCTTTTGCGCACAGGCAATAGGGAGAAGACGGCTTAGCTGTGAGTGGTCTCGCGGCAGAGTGCTGAGAGGAGTTGGAAATGTCGATTGCCGATCATTTCGATCATGCCCCGGATGCTGGTTTTATCCGCAGCTACGATCTGCGATCGGCACGCCGGCAATTTCAGGTTTCGCTGATCCTGATCGCCATCTTGACCGTTTCCGCTTTCGCTCTCGGCCTGCTGGTTCGCTTCGATCCGCCCGCGAGCGTTTCGCAGGCGCCGGTCGCCACGCATGATGTACATTTCGCCGGCGTGCTGCCGGATATGACGGGTTTCGCGCCGCGCTCGTAGCGGCGGAACGTTACCACGACCCCCGATGCCCCCCGTAGGAGGTCGTGTCTGAGGGCCGCGCTCCGTTAAGGACGCGGCCCTTTCTTTTTTGCCCGGTTGGCTCCGGTCGGGACGTTTCGGCGATTGCGTCAATCGTTTCGTAGGACGGCGGCTCTAGGCTCCGCCCATGTCTTCGCCAACGTCCATGCCTCCAGCAAAGACCTTCGGCCGGCGCGGCGTGGCCCCGGCGCCGCAAAGCGCGTCGGTGCGGCCGAGCCCGCGCCCGCCAGAAAAGTTTGCGCCGGAACTGCCGCGCGAGGTCGTCGCCGCCGTGCTCGGCGCCCCCACCAATTCGGGCGCGGCGCGCCCTCAGCTTTCCCAGATCACCGGCGTCGGCTGGTCGTTTCGCGCCGCCGTTCTTGCCGGCTTGATCGTCGGCCTCCTCAACGCCGCGGCGCGCGCCACCAGTTTCCTCAGCTTCGGCACGCTCGGCGGCCTCGGCAAGCTGCCGCTCGGCAATATCGGCTTCGGCCAGATCTCGCTCGGCCAAGCCCAGGTGCCGATCATGCTGCTGATCGCGATGGCCGGCCTGTGGAGCGGCGCCCGTGCCAGCGCGCTGGCGCTTCTGTTCGCGCATAAGATTCTGGCTCGCCTCGGCCGCACCAGCCTGCTCGCCTACAGCCTCGGCGGTGCGGCTGCCTCTTTGGCCTATGCGGTGATCGCCGCACTGCTCTGGGCCGATCCGACGCCCCTCTCGATCGCCACGGATACGCTCTCGGGACTTGGCGCTGGCTTTTTCTATCGGCTGTTCGCCGCGACCGAGCGCGGCTAAGAAAATCCGGCGCGGTCGCTGCAGCGCTTCCATCCAAGCGGCGGCGGCCCCATATTGCGGCCATGCCCAAAACGCCGCGAAAATCCGCCCAATCCAAAGCCGGAAAGCCCGAGCTGAAGCCGCTCGGCGACCATCTCGCCGCGCTGCTCAACCCAGCCTTGACGACCAACGGCGGCCCGCCGGTCGGCTTCGCCGAGGCGCCGGCGACCTTCGACGGCGCAGGCGGTGTCGCGGCGACGGCGGCCTCGCTGAAGGATCTGCTCGAACGGGGCGATCCCAATCTGCGCGGCAAGACGCCGTGGACGCCGCATCGGCCGCCGCGCCCGGAGAAGTCGGAGGGCGGCGTCGAGTTCAAGCTCGCCTCGGAATATGAGCCGCGCGGCGACCAGCCGGCGGCGATCGACGAACTTGTGGCCGGCATCAACAGCGGCGAACGCGATCAGGTGCTGCTCGGCGTCACCGGCTCCGGCAAGACCTTCACGATGGCGCAGGTCATCGCCCGCACCCAGCGCCCGGCCTTGGTACTCGCGCCGAACAAGACGCTGGCGGCGCAGCTCTACGGCGAGTTCAAGAGCTTCTTCCCGGAGAACGCGGTCGAATATTTCGTCTCCTATTACGACTATTACCAGCCGGAAGCCTATGTGCCGCGCTCCGACACCTATATCGAGAAGGAATCCTCGATCAACGAGCAGATCGACCGCATGCGCCACGCCGCGACGCGCGCGCTGCTCGAACGCGACGACGTGATCATCGTCGCCTCCGTCTCCTGCATCTACGGCATCGGCTCGGTCGAGACCTATACGGCGATGACTTTCACCGTGAAGGCGGGCGAGCGCATCGACCAGCGGCAATTGATCGCCGATCTCGTCGCCCTGCAATACAAGCGCTCGGGTGGCGACTTTTATCGCGGCGTCTTCCGCGTGCGCGGCGATACGATCGAACTCTTTCCGGCCCACTATGAAGATCGCGCCTGGCGCATTCGTTTCTTCGGCGACGAGATCGAAGGGATTGTCGAATTCGATCCGCTGACGGGACAGAAGACGCAGGATCTCGAATTCATCAAGGTCTATGCGAATTCGCATTATGTGACGCCACGCCCGACGCTGCTGCAATCGATCAAGGGCATCAAGGAAGAATTGAAGCAGCGCCTCGCCGAGCTTTACGGCACCGGACGGCTGCTCGAAGCGCAAAGGCTCGAACAGCGCACGCTCTTCGATCTCGAAATGATGGAAGCGACGGGCTCCTGCGCCGGCATCGAGAATTATTCGCGCTATCTCACCGGCCGCCAACCCGGCGAGCCGCCGCCGACTTTGTTCGAATATCTGCCGGACAATGCGCTCGTCTTCACCGACGAATCGCATGTCACCGTGCCGCAGATCGGCGCGCATGTATCGCGGCGACTTCCGCCGCAAGGCGACGCTCGCCGAATATGGCTTCCGCCTGCCGTCCTGCATGGACAACCGGCCGCTGCGCTTCGAGGAATGGGATGCGATGCGGCCGCAGTCGGTGCATGTCTCGGCGACGCCGGGCAAATGGGAAATGGAACGCGCCGGCGGCGTCTTTCGTCGAACAGGTGATCCGCCCGACCGGGCTCATCGATCCGCCGGTCGAGGTGCGCCCGGCGCGCGCCCAGGTCGACGATCTCCTCGGCGAGGTGCGCGAGGTCGCCCAGCGCGGCTATCGTTCGCTCGTCACCGTGCTCACCAAGCGTATGGCCGAGGATCTCACCGAATATCTGCATGAGCATGGCGTGCGCGTGCGCTACATGCATTCCGACATCGACACGCTGGAGCGCATCGAGATCATCCGCGATCTGCGCATCGGCGCCTTCGATGCGCTGGTCGGCATCAACCTGCTGCGCGAGGGTCTCGATATTCCCGAATGCGGGCTGGTCGCCATTCTCGACGCCGACAAGGAGGGTTTTCTGCGCAGCGAGACCTCGCTGGTGCAGACGATCGGCCGCGCCGCGCGCAATGTCGACGGCCGCGTCATCCTTTATGCCGACCAGATCACCGGCTCGATGCAAAGGGCGATGGCCGAGACCAGCCGGCGGCGCGAGAAGCAGGAGCGGTTCAACATCGAGAACGGCATCACGCCGGAATCGATCAAGCGCGGCATTCAGAACATTCTCGGCTCCATCGCCGAGCGCGACCATGTCACCGTCGACGCGGGCATGGCGCAGGCCGGCAATCTCATCGGTCATAATTTCAAGGCGACGATGGCCGATCTCGAACGCGAGATGCGCGACGCGGCGGCCGATCTCAACTTCGAGAAGGCGGCGCGGCTGCGCGACGAGATCAAGCGGCTGCAATCGGTGGAACTGGCGATCTCCGACGATCCGCTGGCGACGCAGAGCGATGTCGAGCGTGCAGCCGGCGGCTATGCCGGCCCGCGCCCCTTCGGCAGCGCCGCCAATCTGCCGGCGAGCCGGCCGCACAAGCCGACCGATTCCGAGATGGGCCCGCATAATTTCGGCGGCGGCGAAGCCAAGCCGCGCAGCACCGCCGGGCGCGGCGGCACGCGGGCGTGGAAGGGCAAGCGGAAGTGAATAGCGTCACGAACGGCCGCAAAAGCTGCATTTTCTGCGGCCGTTCCGGAAAGATGACACGGGAGCATTTTTGGGGTGATTGGACTAAAGCCCATGTGAAGAGGCCCTTCAACAAACATGCTTCCGCAGAAGTTTCCGTCCCACGGCCGGGAGAACCACAGCCACCGCAAATACGCGTCCGAGCTGGACACCCTTTGGATGCTAATGCCCCCGTTGTTTGCTCTGAATGCAATTCAGGTTGGCTGAGTCAGGATTCAGGCGGCCGCGAAACCGTTTCTGATCCCTTTATTTGACGGTAAGGCATGCTTTTTGGACAGCGCTGCTCAGCATGCAATTGCAACTTGGATTGCTATGGCGTGCATGACAGCCGAACATTCCAATGATCTCAAGAATATTCGGGGTTACGCCAATCCGAGCGGGATTGCGTTGATGAAACATCAGGCCCCACCGGAAGGATGGGGAATTTGGGTCGGACGTTGTACGCCGCCTTCACAGATGCAATGGGTCCACGCGGCTTTTCGTATTCTCAACTCCGACGTCCTTCCCGCCATAATTTCCGACGGCGATCGAACACCAAATGCTCAGACAACGGCATTTTCGATCGGCCAATTTTATTTTTTTTGCGATGAGCGCAGTTGGTCCGGAAATAGCGGGTGGATGGGATTGGAGGGCGGCCAAGCGGGCTCGAATTCGGTTACACCGCATCTGGCCTCCAAGAAGCATAGGCCTTTTCTGGCCACCTCCTCTTATGACCGAAGAAGATATTAAGGCGTTCGGAACCGCATTTATCCGGTACATGGAACACCTTGCGCTACGAGCTGGCTACGCTACTTAGCGTTTGATTGCCTTAAGATGACAATTGCTCATAGCAAAATTAGCTCCGCAACCATTCTGGCGGCGCTCGCGTTAGCGGCGGCCATGTTTCATTTTCGCGCCACGCCACAGACCGCCGCTACCCTCTGTGACGCCAAAACCTATCCGCTGAGCCACAATAGCGGCGCGCCGCATATCGAGATCGATATCGGCGGTGCGCCCGCCCGCGCCATGCTCGATTATGGCGCCACGCAAAGCTCGCTGCGGGCGAAGACCCCGGCCGACCTCGGCCTGTTGGTCAAGGCCGCGACCTCGCTGCCCCTGCCGGGCGAAAGCGAATTCCTCACCCGCCACGCCGATCCGGCCACGGACGCCATCATCGGCACCGATCTTCTGGCGCATCTCACGGTCGCGCTTAATGCGACGACGGCGGCGATCTCGCCCGCACCCTGCGCCGCGTCGCGATTGCAGGAGGCCGGATTCACGCCCATCGATCAGCGCGGCTTCTTCTCGCCCGGCCGCGTTCACGTCGCGCACGATAGACCCAATGTGCCGGTGGTCTTTTTGCAGATCGGCGCGGCCAAGACCTGGGCGCAGATCGACACCGGCTACGATGACGATCTCTATCCCCATTCGCTCGACATCAATCAGGCCTATTACGACGCCCTGATCGCGGACGGAGCGCGGCTAACGCTTCAAAATTATGTGACGGTGAAGACCTGCGCGGGATTCGAGAGCCGGCCCGTCTATGCGAGCCGTCAACCGCTCGTGATCACAAACGAGAGCGGCGCGGCTGTCGCGGAGACAAGCGATTATTATCTGATCGTCAAGCCGGCGAATATCTGCGGTGGGATCGCGGCGCAGCCGACGCCGGCGGCACAGCTCGGCGTCTCCTTCCTGCGGCTGTTCCAGACTATCGTTTTCGATCCGCAGGCTGGACGGGTGTGGATCAGGAAAGATTGAGTCTCGCGCCGCCTGACCCGGAAAGGCGAAGCTATGCGCTCTATTCTGCGTTGATCTGCTCGGGCAGCATCCGCGCCAGATAGCCGTCCTTGCGCACGGCGACATGCCAGACGACGCCGAGGATATGCACGGCGAGGAAGAAATAGACCAGATATTGCCCGGCGACATGGATTGCGCCTGCGAGATCCGCCACGCTCTTGACCTTGGGAAGCTGCGGCAATGGCAGGCCGAACAGCGAGACGGGGTGGCCGCCGGCGCTTGATGAAATATAGCCGCTCACCGGCATCACGATAAAGATCAGATAGAGAAAGGCATGCGTCGCATGCGCGAGCCCAACCTCCCATTTGGGCGTCTGCGCCGGCAGGCCGGGCGCCTTGCGCAGCGCGCGCCAGACAAGCCGCGCGACGATGAGCCCGAGCGCCAGCACGCCGAAGGATTTGTGCAGGAAGAACAGCGGGCCCCGGGCCGGATTGTGCTCGCCCATGTTCACCATCACCCAGCCGAGCGGCAAAATGGTGAAGATAACGACGAGCGTGATCCAATGCAGCGTCTGCGCCGGCGCATTGTAGCGCGCGAGCTGGGGTCTGCGTGAAAAACTCTGTTGCAGCACGGCACCCTCCGATAGCGCCGCCGATCATACCGGCCCGGGCGCGCAAGGAAAGCGGGCGCCGCAAATCGTGAAGGCTCAGTTTTTGTCGAGCTGCCAGACGGGGAAGGGATCGGCGAGCTTGCGCCAGGCCGAGGTCTGCATCTCTTTCGCATTGGCGTCGCCGACGAGACAGGCGTCGAGCGTGCGGCGGATCGCAGCCTCATCCATGCCCGCGCCGATGAAGACGATCTCCTGCCGCCGGTCGCCATAAACCTTGTCCCAATGCTTGGCGACCGCGGCCCGCCATTCGGGATGATCGGGCCAGCGGTTCTTGGGCACGGCGGCCCACCAGAAGCCCATCGCCTCGTTGCGGACGAGAGGCCCCGCCTGGCTCAATTCACCAACCCACTCCGGCCGGGTCGCGAGCCAGAAATGTCCCTTGGCACGGATGACGCCCGGCCAATTGGTGTTGAGGAAGGCGTGGAATTTCTCGGGATGGAACGGGCGGCGGGCACGATAGACGAAGCTGCCAATGCCATATTCCTCCGTTTCCGGCGTGTGGTCGGCAGACCCGTAAAGCTCCTTGAACCACAGCGGATGCTGCTGCGCTTTTTCGTAATTGAAGCGGCGGGTATCGAGCACGCGGTCAAGATCGACCTGCGCCATCGCGGTCTCGATCACGTCGGCCTCGGGGTTGAGCGCGCGGACGATCTTGCGCGCGGCATCAACGGCCTCGGGCGTCGCCGCATCGACCTTGTTCAGAATGATCACATCGGCGAATTCGATCTGATCGACAAGCAGATCGACAAGCGTGCGATTATCGCCGTCGCCGAGCGACTCGCCGCGATCCTTGAGGAAATCGGCCGAGGCATAATCCCTGAGGAGATTGGCGGCATCGACGACTGTGACCATCGTATCGAGCCGCGTGAGATCGGCCAGGCTGCGGCCCTCCTCGTCGCGGAACTCGAAGGTCGCGGCGACCGGCAAGGGCTCGGCAATGCCGGTCGATTCGATAAGGAGATAATCGAAGCGCTCGGCCTCCGCGAGCCGGCGCACTTCCTGGAGCAGATCGTCGCGCAGCGTGCAGCAGATGCAGCCATTGGTCATTTCGACGAGTTTCTCGTCGGTGCGCGAGAGATTGGCGCCACCCTCGCGCACGAGATCGGCGTCGATATTCACTTCGCTCATATCATTGACGATCACCGCCACGCGACGGCCGGTGCGATTGTTGAGCACGTGATTGAGCAGCGTCGTCTTGCCGGCGCCGAGAAAGCCGGAGAGCACGGTCACGGGAAGCCTACGGTCCGTCGCCAATGTCATGAACATCATCCCTGAATTTTTCGGCGCGGGCGGGGCGTTCCGTTCTGCCCGACCCGTCAACCGCGCGGTAGATGATGTAACAATATAACATTCATATCGCAAGTCCGGGTAGGTGCGGTCTGGGGATAGCGGCGCCCCTAGCGCGCCTTTCGACAGGAGGGAATCATCCAGTCGGCAAGAAATCGCGACGATTTAAGATGTCGGAGCGTGTTCTGATCGGAAAAAGTCAGGCAACTTTTCCGGGGACACGCTCTAATGCAGATCCCAATCGCTCGGCTTGCCTTCGGGCACATAGGCGCCATCGGCGCGCATCGTGCCGCGCTGAGGCGCCACCGGCTCGGGCGGCAAGGCGTCGCTCGACAAGGCCTGATAGTCGCGCGTGTAGGAATGCGGCGGCGAATAAGGCGCCGGCGGCAGCGAGGCATCGGGCGCGCCCGGTCCGGCATGAAGAGAGACCGGCTGATCGACGCCGGCACCCGCCTGCGAGACGTCCATCTCTTCGTCAAGCGGCGGCGGCTCGGGCAGGCCGTCCGGCGGATGGTCCTGCGGCAGGATGCCCGGATGCGGCTTGCAGACGCGGCGCGGCCCGGTCGACGTATTGCCGCGCATCGCCAGATCGAGATGGAAATGATTGTAATGGAGGAAATTATAGCCCGGCCCGAGAACCGTGGTGAAATCGCCGCAGGCGCCATTGTCGACATCGCGCAGGAAGGCTTGCGAGGGCGCATCGCCGAAGTTCCAGTCGTGCGCGATCACGAGCTTGCGCCCATCCTGGAGAATAAAGCCGGAGACATCGATGGCATTGCCGAAGGCGTGCTCCGAGAGGCGCGAGCCGAATTCGCCGTTGATGCCGCGGCAGCTATAGGTGCCGAAGGTGGTGATCTCGACGACGCGCTCGTTGAACCGCGTCTGGGCGGCAGGTTCGACCACATCCTGAACCCAGGCATTGAGCGCCGCGATCATCGGGCAATCGAGGACATAATTGCCGTCGAGCATCACCGCACCGTCGAGCAGCGCCGCGACCTTGAACGGGCGCGTCAGCCCGCAGATGCCCGGCCCGTCGATCGCCTCGACCGGACGGACATAGGCCGATTCATGAATGAGATTTTGCGCCAGACAGGCGTTCTCCGCCTCGGCGCGCCAGGCCGGCCGCTGCGCCTCGTAATTCGAGCAGCCAGCAAGCTCAAAGACGAGCGCCGCCGCAGCGGCTAAAGGCAATACGCGACGCGCCATTGCCTCAAATTGTGCGAAATATGTTAAGTGCTCTTAAAATAACGCGGTTAACGTCTCGCCGCGACCGCGGGACGCCCTGCGGCCGGCCCGCTCCACAAGACAGAGTTCCCCGATGGATGACACGCCCACCGCCCCGTCTGCGCTTTCCGCCGTAGGCCAAACCCTGCCTGGTCTCGTCTGGGCGTTCCGCATCCACGCCGACGGCACGCCCGAGGCGCTGCCGGTCGACCAGCCGATCGATACCGTCAGCGAGGACGGCTGGCTGTGGCTGCACTTCAACCTCGCCGACGCGCGCGCCTGCGCCCTGCTTCCCAAATTCGAGGATTTGCCAGCCGAGGCGGCGGTGGCGCTGACGGCGCCCGACGGCACCCAGCAGCTTCATGTCGAAGATAATTGCGTCTATGGCGTTTTCGCCGATCTCATCGCCGATATCGACGGCGCCACGCAGCATTTCGGCTACCTGCACTTCGCCATGACCGACAGGCTGCTGGTCAGCGCGCGGCGGCGGGCGATGAGCGCGGCGGAAAGTGCGCGCCAGGCGCTCGACCGCGGCCGCAAGTTGCATCGCGTCGCCTCGCTGTTCGAACTGATCATCGATCACGTTGCCGATTCGATCGACAAATATTCCGATCAGCTCGACGAAGACATGGACGAGATCGAGGACGAGCTATGGCAGCGCGCCTCCAGAGACCAGCGCGAGCGCCTCGCCAAAGCGCGCAAGGCCGCCGTGCATCTGCATCGCCAGATGCAGGGCCTGCTGGCTTTGTTCGAGCGTGTCGGCCCCAAGCTCGACAGCGCGCCGCCGCCCGATTTGCGGGTCAAGACCAACATCCTGATGCAGCGGCTCGAAAACCTCGATCGCGACATCATCGCGATGCGCGAGCGCGCCCATATGCTGCAGGAAGAGGTCGCGCTCAAGATCGCCGAGGACACCAACCGCAGCCTCTACCTGCTGACGATCATCACCACGTTCTTTCTGCCGGCGAGCCTCGTCGCCGGCATATTCGGGATGAACGTGAAGAACCTGCCCTTCACCGAGATCAGCAGCGGCTTCTTCTGGTCGATGGTGATTCTGGTCGGCGCTTCGCTCGCAATTCTCGTCATCATGCAGCGTATGCGGATTCTCCTGCGTTAGAGCGCGTTCCGGAAAAGTTGCATGACTTTTCCGATCAGAACGCGCGTTTTGAAAGCGCACTAGAGCCGAGGCGCGAAATCCACATGCCGACAATCGCCGTCACCAAAAACCTTTCGATCGACGAGAGCGAGCTCGAATATTCCTTCGCGCGCGCCTCCGGACCCGGCGGCCAGAACGTCAACAAGGTCGAATCGGCGGTGCATCTGCGCTTCGACGTGCGCCGCTCGCCTTCACTCGAGGACGACGTGAAACGGCGGCTGGAAAAGCTTGCCGGGAGCCGGCTGACGCTCGACGGCGTCCTCATCATTTCCGCGCAGCGATTTCGCACGCAGGAAGCCAACCGGCAGGATGCGCTCGCACGCCTCTGCGCGCTGATCGCCAAGGCGGCGGTACGGCCCAAGCGCCGCATCGCGACGCGGCCGACACTGGCGTCGCAGAAACGCCGCGTCGAGGCCAAGCAAAGGCGTGGCGTCATCAAGAAGCTGCGCAATGGCCGGCCGGACTAGAGCGCATTGCCGAAAGTTGCGGCGCGCGACGCCAGCAAGTGGATTGGCGCCGTCGTCCATGCTATGGCGGGCGCCATTACAGGACTGGGAGGGATATATGCGCGTGACATTCGCAATGACGGCGGCGCTGGTTTCGATCTTCGCGACAGCCGCAGCGGCCGAAGATTATCCGCCGCGCAAGCCCGGCCTCTGGGAAGTCAGCGTCCACAATCCCTCCATCCCCGATGTCACGACGAAATTGTGCATCGACGCCGCGACCGACCAATTGTTCCATCAGTTCAGCAACAATGTGCGCTCCCAGCATTGCAGCAAGAACGACATCAAGGTCTCCGGCAGCACGGTGACGGCGGACAGCGACTGTACGCTCGGCGGAACAAAAGTGACGACGACCTCCATCACGACATTTACGGGCGACAGCGCTTATCATGTCGACGTCAAGTCGCATTTCGATCCGCCGAAGCTTGGTCAGAGCGATGTGACCATCACGCAGGATGCCAAATGGACCGGCGACTGCCCGGCGGACATGAAGCCCGGCGATTTCGACATGGGCCACGGCATCAAGATCAACGTGAAGACGATCAGGTTTTTGAAATCGCTGCTGCACGGCTCTGGCGGCGGCAGCCAGTAAAACACACGCCGATAATGCGAGCGCCGCGAAGCCATCCGATGGGGATCGCTCGCGGCGCTATTTTTTCGAACGCCTTTGCCCGCTAATGCCGGGCGGCCAGATCAGCCGGCCGGCGGCGGATTGGGTGCGCCCGATTGCGGCGGCTGCGCGTTACGCTGCGCCAGAAAGCGCTCGAACTCCTCGCGGTCCTTGGCGCGGCGCAGGTTCTCGACAAAGCTGGAGAACTCCTGCTCGGCGGCACGCAGCTTCTCGCGCTCGGCCTCGATGCGCGCGAGCTCTGCCTCGCGCCATTCGTCGAAAGCCAGATTGCCGGTCGAGGCCGGGCGCCACTGCCAGGGCGGACCGCCAAAGCCGCGGCCCTCGCCGCACGACCAATTGTAGAAATCCTGACGGCGCAAACCGTGACGGCGCATTTTCTGCTCCCATTTCTCGCGAAACTTTTGCTGGAATTTCTGCTGCACCTGCGCGCTGACGAAGCCCGGCAGATCGCCGGCATAGGCGCGGTTCTTCTGCCAGATCTTGGCGATGAGGATGGCAAGCCCGATCGGCCAGAAGAGAATGAAGCCGAGAACCATCGCGACGATTTCGATCGGTCGCCAGTCAGACCAATAGGGAAGGCTTATTGAACTCCCTTCGGGCGTCTGCCCGTAGCTGCGTGCTCCACACATTCGTTCCTCCATGCAGCAGAAGCGCTACAATGTTAATGTAAGATACTTTAACATCGGCCGTTTGTCGAGATGGTGCCAGATCAAATCGCATAACAAATTGATAAGGCGTCTATTTTTTGCGAAGCGCCGCGGTAATCAGGGCCTCCGCGCCGCGCTCGAGGATCGCCGCGGGATCGTCCCCAGACGCCGGGTTGAAATGGCCGGCGAGGGTCAGCATCGCCGTGCCGTGCGCCAGCGCCCAGAGTTCGAGCGCCAAGCGGCGGATTTCGGCAGGATCGCCGCCGCCGCCGAGAATCACCCCAGCCGCCGCGCGGCTTAGGCCATCGAAGGCCTTGGTGGCGATGAAGCCCGCCGCAGCCCCGCGCAGACCTTTGGCGTTCTCGAACATCGCGCTGTAAAGGCCGGGCTCGGCGGTGGCGAAATTGAGATAGGCGCGGCCCATCCGGGCCAGGGCGGCGCGCGGCTCGGGACGGCCTTCATCCCACGCGCCGGCCAGCCGCTCACCGAAAAGATCGAAGCCGCGGCGGGCCAGTTCACCCATCAGCTCCTGCCTATCGGCGAAATGCCGATAGGGCGCCGCCGCCGTGACGCCGACGCGCTTGGCCGCCTCGGACAGGGTGAAGCCGCTCGGCCCATGCTCGGCCATCAAGGCGCGCGCGGCCTCTACCAGCGCGTCCTTGAGGCCGCCGTGATGATAGCCGCGCCGCTCGCCGAACGGGCCGCCGTGTTTCCAATTCCGTTTCATATCCCTTGGGATCATCCGGGCCAGCTTAGACGCACCTGCCGTCACCCGCGAGAGCGGTGGCGGTTTACGCTCACACGGCCATGGTTACCAAAATTTGACGTATCCCCGTTAGTCTAGGCAGTCGAGATCACATTTAGAGAAGTACAGGCCACACGTCCAAGGATCGGTTTTGATGTTTCCGCGTTCCAGCCGGAAGCAGCAGGATGCGCCGTCGCAAGTCGCGCCGGACGAGGATCATTTTGCCGAAATCATCGAGGCATTGCCGGGGACGCCTAACCCCGCGCAACTGCCGAGCGGACGCTTTGGCCGTGCCTTGATGCGCCTCGTCCAGACGGCCCGGACCAGCAATCTCGATAACCTTGGTCTGATCGCTACGCTCTCGAAAGAGGCCTCCGAGACCGCCGTCAACACAATCTGGATCTCGCACGACGCGCGTGACATGACGCGCGCGGCTCTGGCGATTTCAGGCGCGGTGGAAGAACTGGCGACCTCAACCAAAGCCATTGCCGACAATTCGGCCGAAAGCGCGACGCTCGCCACGCAAGCGGCGGAGGCAATGACGCGATGCGCGATCGACAGCCAGGCGGCGAGCGATGCGATGGCCGTGATCGAGCGCCGCGCCGGCGATATTGATGATCGCCTGAACGTTCTCGAAGCCGCCGTGGCACAGATCGGGGCGATGGCCGACCAGATCGAAGCCATCGCCGAGCGAACCAACATGCTCGCGCTCAACGCGACGATCGAAGCGGCGCGCGCGGGCGATGCCGGCCGGGGCTTTGCGGTCGTCGCCCAAGAAGTAAAGGCGCTGTCGCGTCAGACCAGCGGCGTCACCGAGGACATTTACAAGCGCCTGCACGCCCTCACATCGGAGACGGCCCTCATTCGCGCCGCCGCGGGTGACAGCCTGACCGCGGTCGGCGAGGGCCTTGGCATCGTCCGCAGCGTCGCCGCGCAGGTCGGCAGCGGCGGGATCGCGATGAGCGATGTCGCCGGGCGGGTGCGCTGCCTTGCCGAACATCTGGCCCGCCAGCGCGCCGCGACCGCTGAGATCGCCGAAAGCACCTCCGCCATCGCCGGCAAGATCAGCAAGACCGAAACGGAAGTCCGCGCGATCGATCTACGGCTGACCGGCTGCGAGGCCATGTCGGAAGAATGTCTCGACGCGGCGTCGACGCTGGCAGGCTTCGCGCGTATCCCGGCCGATGCCGCACGCTTCAAGCACCGGCTCGCCGCGATCCTGATCGGCGCGCAGCCGCCGCGAATCGCAGCGCAATGGCTGAATCGCGATTCTCTCGACGCCAGCCTGCAGAATTTCCCTGGGCTTCGCGACGGCGCGCGCCTCGAGCGCGTCGCGCAAGGTGCGGCCGAGGCCGGGAGCCTTGGAAGCGCCTTGGCCGCCGCGGTCGCGCGGAAGGATTGGAACGATGCGACCCGACTTTACCGAAGCTGCGAAACCGCGCTGGACGAGGTCATCGCCGACGCCGCGCTTCTTCTCGAAGCTGCCAAAGAGGCGGCGTGAGGCAGGCCGCGACGGCTTGGCGCTCGGCGCCAGACGGTTCTATGATCGATCGATGCAGATTTTCTCTCGCGCGCGTGTCCTCGCTCTCGCTCTGAGCCTCGCGCTGCCGGCCACCGCGGCCACGGCAGATGAGCAAGCGTCGCCGGTGCCGTTTCAGAACCGGGGCGCGACTGGCAAGATGCCTTCGGATGTCTCGGTGCTCGCCTATGGCGCCGCGCATCCGGAGTGTCTCGAATGGACGGATAGCTGCCGTGTCTGCCTGCGCAGCCCCGACGGGCGCGTCGGCTGCTCGACTCCGGGCATCGCCTGTCAGCCGAAAGAGATCGTTTGCAAAAAAGAGAGCAAGTGAACCTTTCGGCGCGTTTTATTCTTCACGCCGCCTGGACAAAACTTTCCAGCACCATCTTGCGGCCCGCCTTGTCGAAATCGACGGTGAGCTTGTTGCCATCGACCGCGGCGACGGTGCCCGGCCCGAACTTGATGTGAAACACCCGCGCGCCTTTGTCGAAAGCGGATGCCGCCGAGGACTTCGCGACGAGTTCGCCCTCGATCGTCAGCGGGCCGCGGCGCGCGGAGCTGTCACGCCAAGCCCCGCCCTTCGTACCCGCCTTCGCCTCGCTTTGCTCCTCGGCGTTGCGGCGCTGCGCGCGCTGCCAGCCAGGCGTCGTATAGGACGAGCGGTAGGTATCCATATTGGCGAAGCGCGATTGCGCATAATTGCCGTAGCTGCGCCCTGACGCCGAATCGACAACCTCGACATGCGCCTCCGGCAATTCGTCGAGAAAGCGCGAGGGAATCGTCGTCTGCCACAGACCGCGGATACGCCGGTTGGTCGCGAAATAGATTTTCGCCCGGCGTTTTGCGCGCGTGAGACCCACATAGGCCAAGCGCCGCTCTTCCTCCAAACCAGCGCGGCCTTGCTCATCAAGAGAACGCTGATGCGGAAACAGCCCTTCCTCCCAGCCGGGCAGGAAAACCGTCTCGAATTCCAGCCCCTTGGCGGCATGCAGCGTCATGATCGAGACGCGCGGGCCGGTATCCGCGCTGTCGGTATCCATCACCAGCGAGATATGTTCGAGAAAAGCGGCGAGGCTCGGAAACTCCTCCATCGCGCGCACAAGCTCTTTCAGGTTTTCGAGCCGGCCGGCGGCCTCGGCCGTGCGGTCCTTCTGCCACATGTCGGTATAGCCGGATTCCTCCAGGATCGTCTCGGCGAGTTCGCCCTGCGGCTTTTGCTCGATCTGCGCCGTCCAGCGGTCAAGATCGCCGAGGAAATCGCGCAGCGCCTGACGCTGCTTCGGCTTCAATTCCTCCGTCTCGATCATGACGCGCGCCGCCCGCGTCAGCGAGATGCGCTCGCGCCGCGCATGATCGTGCAGAAGCTGAATACTGGCGTCGCCGAGGCCGCGCTTCGGCACATTGATGATGCGTTCGAAGGCGAGATCGTCGTCGGCCTGCGCGGTAAGCCGCAGATAGGCGAGCGCGTCGCGGATTTCGGCGCGCTCGTAGAAGCGCGGGCCGCCGATGACGCGATAGGGCAGGCCGAGCGTGATGAAGCGCTCTTCGAACTCGCGCATCTGGAACGAGGCGCGCACGAGGATCGCGATCTCGTCGAGCCGGACGCCCTTGTGCTGAAGCTGCTCGATCTCCTCGCCGATCGTGCGCGCTTCCTCTTCAGAATCCCAGACGCCGGAAACGGTCGGCTTGTCGCCCTTCTCGCCGTCGGTGAAGAGGGTCTTGCCGAGCCGGCCCTGATTATGCGCGATGAGACCCGCGGCGACATCGAGGATATGCGCGGTCGAGCGGTAGTTGCGCTCGAGCCTTATGATCTTCGCGCCGGGGAAATCCTTTTCGAAGCGCAGGATGTTATCGACATCGGCGCCGCGCCAGCCATAGATCGACTGGTCGTCGTCACCGACGCAGCAGATATTGTTGCGGCCCTGCGCCAGCAGCTTCAGCCACAGATATTGGACCGTGTTGGTGTCCTGATATTCGTCGACGAGCATGTAGCGGAAGCGATCCTGATATTGCTTCAGCACGTCGGCATTTTCGCGGAAGAGACGCAGGCTTTCGAGCAGGAGATCGCCGAAATCGGCGGCGTTCAGCACCTTCAGCCGCTCCTGATAAATCTTGTAGAGCTTGGCGCCCTTGCCGTCGGCAAAAGCCGCCGCCTCGCCCGCCGGCACATGCGCGGGATCGAGGCCGCGATTCTTCCAATTGTCGATCTGATAGGCGAGGGTGCGCGCCGGCCAGCGCTTGTCGTCGATGTTCTCCGCCTGCAGGACCTGTTTCAGCAGCCGGATCTGATCGTCGGTGTCGATGATCGTGAAGGAGCTCTTGAGCCCGACAAGCTCGGCATGGCGGCGCAAAATCTTGGTTGAGATCGCATGGAACGTGCCGAGCCAGGGCATGCCCTCGGCCGCGGCGCCGACCAGAGTGGCGATGCGCTCCTTCATCTCCCGCGCCGCCTTGTTGGTGAAGGTGACGGCGAGAATCTGGCCGGGGAAGGCGCGGCCGGAGGCGAGAATATGGGCGATGCGGGCCGTCAGCACCCGCGTCTTGCCGGTGCCGGCCCCGGCCAGCACTAGAAGCGGCCCGTCGAGCGTCTCGACCGCCTCGCGCTGTTCGGGATTCAGCCCTTCAAGATAGCGGGCACCGGCGCGGGCACGCGCGGCGATGCCGCCCGGCCGCAACGCCGGCGCTTCAAAGCCGTGGCCAGCTTCTTCAAAACTGTCGGGAGTACTCAATCCCGCTTCTCTCCGGGGAACGAAAGACAAATCATTGACCCCAATGTGGGGGCTTTGTCCACCTCTGTCGACCTGCGGAGGCCTGCAGCGCACAGGCGGCGTCCCAACATTCCGGATCAAGCGCCCGGACCCCGCTGCCTAATGCTTTGGACGGCCTTCCTTCTGCGCCTGGGCCGTCTGGCCGTGGCGCTCCTTCTCTTTGGTCTTGTGGAGATGCTCGCGGTTTTTCTGCGGACTCTCGTATTTCGAGGCGCCTGCCTCGCTCAAGGCGATGGCGACCGCCTGTTTGCGGCTCTTCACCTTGCCGCCACGGCTCGATTCAAGCTCGCCATGCTTATATTCGTGCATGACACGGCCGACGGTGTCTTTCTGCGCTTTGGTCTCGCGTTGCGCCATTGTCCTTCTCCCATTCGCGCTGCGATCTGCTTCAACGCACGAGAACCGGGAGCCGATCCATGACAAATCTCAAGGTTTGAGACCGGCGATCCATTCGGTCAGCATGTTCGCGGCCGCGCTCCGCAGCGGCGGGCAATGGCGCGCCGCCGCCTGGCGGAACACCCGCGGGTCGAGTTTGGCGTTGGCGAGATCGCCGGCATAGCCGATAAACCAGCGCTCCAGGTCCGCCGCATCCGGCTCGGGATGGAATTGCAGCGCAAGAATATTGGGACCGCGCGAAAACGCCTGATGCGCGCAAAGCGGCGTCGAAGCGAGCAGCGTCGCGCCGTCAGGAATGGCGAACGTGTCGCCATGCCAGTGCAGCACATCGACATCGGCGAAATGCCGCAGCGGGCTTTTGGCCCCCGCCGTGTTCAGCGCGAGGCGCGAGAAGCCGACCTCGCTATGGCCGGAGGGCGCGACTTTGGCGCCCAATGCGGCCGCGATCAATTGCGAACCAAGGCAGAGACCGAGCGTCGGCCGGTCTGCCGCGAGCCGGGCCTTAAGCAGGCGAATCTCGTCGAGAAGGAAGGGATATTCGTCCGTCTGATAGACCCCGACGGGGCCGCCCAGCACCACGACGAGATCCGGCGACAGCTGATCAAACGTCGCGAGCGCGCCGCTATCAACGTCGAGATAGGAGACATCATAGCCCGCATCGCGCAACAGCGGCGCGAGCGTGCCGAGGTCTTCGAAACAAACATGCCGGATGGCGATCGCGGTTTTCATCAACGAGGCTCGCTCTCTACGCTAAGTCGCTATCTGCATTTGCATCGGTTGCGCCAGCACTCCCGCTCTGGCTGGGCCGCGGTGAATTGGAGAAATCCAGATGACCACCCGCAAAGCCGGCCGAGCCTATAGCCCGGCCGCCAGGACGCTTCAAGGCTTCCGCGCGGCATTGTCCTTGAGCAAAGCGAAGAACGCCTGCGCGGCACGGGTGGGTTCACGCTCGCGATGTCTCAACGCAAAGAAACGCCGTCTCGGCAAGGCGACGTCGAGCTGTTGCAAGGCGCCGCCGACCAATGTGTCGGCGACGACGAGGCGCGACAAGGCCGCGGCGCCGGCTCCCGCGGCGACGGCCGTACGCACTGCCTCGTTCGACGGCAGTTCGAGCACGACATTGAGGTCCTTCGCAGCAAGACCCAAACCCTTTAGCGCGCGCTCAAACATCGTCCGCGTCGCCGATCCCTTTTCGCGCAGCACCCAAGGCAGATCCTTGAGCAACGCCAGCGGCTTCGCCTTTGCCGGCAGCGCCAGTGCCGAACTAATGACGATGACCAAATCGTCTCCGGGCATGGGCATGGCGCTTAAGGCCGGATCATCGACCTCCGCCTCGACGAGGCCGAGATCGACAAGGCCATCACGCACCAATTCGGCCACGTGCGGCGTCGTGCCGACGCCGATATTCAGCGCGATGCCGGGATAGGCCGCGCGAAATTTCAGGGCGAGCGGCGGCAGCCAATAATTGCCGATGGTCTGGCTCGCAGCGAGTGACAGCGTGCCGCTCTTCAATCCGGCGAGATCGGCGAGCGCCGCTTCAGCATCTGCCGCGCGCAAAAGCACGCCGCGCGCCTCTTTCAGAAACAAATGCCCCGCCTGAGTCAGTGCGATTCGGCGCCCGATGCGATCGAACAATTTGACCGCATATCGCGCCTCAAGCGCACCGATCGCAGCGCTGACGGCGGATTGGGTCAAATTGAGATCGCGCGCGGCCTGCGTGACATGTTCGCGTTCGGCCGCGGCAACGAAGATGCGGAGCTGCTCCAAGGTCATCCGCGCATCATGTCGTCATCTTCACCAAAGCCAAGCTGAAAGTGGCGATGAACAAGAACGCGGCCGAACCGAGGAGCAGGGGCCGCAACCCCTTGGCGCGCAGTTTGCGGATGTCCGTCTCGAGCCCCATCGCCGCCAGCGCCATCGACAGCAGAAAAGTCGTCAGCATCACAATGTCGGACTTGAGCGCCGTGGGCACGGTGATGAGGCTGTTGAGACCGACAAGCGCGACAAAACCGAGCACGAACCAGGGGACGGGCGCAGCGGCGCGATGATGCGTCTCCTCCGCCCGCAGGCGCGTCAGGAAGCCGAGGCCAATGACCACGGGAGCCAGCATCATGACGCGGGAGAGCTTGGCGATCGTGCCGAAATCGCCCGCGGCCTTGCCATCCTGGAACGCCGCCGCGACGACCTGTGCGATCTCATGGATCGAGGCACCGGCCCACAGGCCGTAGGCGTGCGGGGAGAGCTGCAACAGGCCCGGCAGCAGCGGATAGGCGAACATGGCGATCGAACCAAAAACGGTCACGCAGGCAACCGCATAGGCCACATCCTCGTCGTGCGCATTGGTCACCGTATTGGTGGCGATCACCGCCGAAGCGCCGCAGATCGACGTGCCGGCGGCGATCAGTTCCGCCAGCTTCCGGTCAACGCCAAGAATTGCGCCGAGCCATTTGGTGAAAGCGAAGGTGGCAAGCAGCGTGACGATAATCACGCCGACGCCCTTCGGGCCGACTTCCGCCACCTGCGCGGCCGTCAATTGCAAGCCGAGCAGGATGATGGCGAGACGAAGAATCCGCCGCAACGAGAAAGTGACGCCCGCCTTCGCCCGCGCCGGCGTGCCGACGAGATTGTGGAAGGCGATGCCGATGAGAATCGCGAGGATCATCGGACTGAACGCCGCGACGCCGGGCAGGCTGTGCAGGGCGAAACTCGTGGCCGCGATCGTCGCGGTAAGAAGCAGGCCGGGAACGATCTTGAGATAGACACCACCCGGCAGCCCCCGCCGACGGGATAAGGGCAGATCGAAATCCTGGGTCGCGCTCGTCATCATTCGACTCCTCTTCAGGAGCCGAATGTCGCCTAAACGAACAGATAAATATAATTCATTATTTCGTTCATATCGATCTCGATTTCAGATCGATCCCTAAAGCTCTCCGGTCAGGAATTGCGCCCGCCCATTGCCGAAGGACCAATCCTCGTCCGTATTCTGGACGAGCGAGATCATCACGTCCGACGTGGCGATGGCGCAATGCTCCCAGAACTCCTGGCACAGCAACTTGTAAAAGGCTTCCTTTTCGGCGCGCGAGCGCGGCCGCGTCGTCACGCTGACGAGCACGAATTTCTGCGTGCGCGGAATATCGAGGCCGGTATCCTGCGCGATGAAATGGCTTGCCGGATGTTCCGTATAGATTTGATAGCGATCGCGCTCCGGCACTTTGAAGGCAGCGAGCATGGCGCGATGCGCCGCATCGAGCAGCGTCTTGATTTCGTCTTCTGTGCGTCCTGCGATGGCGTCGATACGGATAAGCGGCACGGGACCCCCTTATGACTGGATTGCCTGACGTCGCAGCTCGGCGATCTCCGCTCTCAAGCTCGCGCTGCACCTCAAACTGGCCTCTGGCTTTAATGCCATTTTCCGTTGAAAGCGAGTTTCGCGGCTTGACGATAAATTTATCGCGGAACACGAACGGAGCGTTGTCATAATTCGTCAACATTCGCGCGGCTTGACTTCATTTGTACTGATCGGTACATACAAATATGTTCAGTACAGGAGATTGCGATGACCGCGCTCGTGCCGCCTTTCACCCATGAAACCGCCGTCGCCAAGGTGCGCCTTGCGGAAGACGGCTGGAACAGCCGCGATCCCGAACGCGTCTCCCGCGTCTACACGCCGGACTCGATCTGGCGGAACCGCGCCGAGTTTCCGCGCGGCCGCGCCGAGATCATCGCATTCCTGACGCGCAAATGGGCGCGCGAATTGGATTATCGTCTCATCAAGGAGCTCTGGGCTTTCGCCGACAATCGCATCGCCGTCCGCTTTGCCTATGAATGGCACGACGATGCCGGCCAATGGTTCCGCTCCTACGGCAATGAGAATTGGGAATTCGACGCCGCCGGCCTGATGCAGCGGCGCTTCGCCTCGATCAACGATCTGCCGATCAGGGTTGAGGATCGCAAATTCTTCTGGCCGCTGGGCCGGCGGCCGGACGACCATCCCAGCCTCAGCGATCTGGGATTATAGTCCCTCGCGCAACGCCTTCGCCGGCCGTGCCGCTGATCGGCAGGGAAAAATAAGGCCTAAGACCTTTACTTTAATGTTTTAAACATCTATAGTGATGTTCAATATCGAAGATTGAGGCGGCCGCATGATCACTGCTGGGCAGATGAGAGCCGCGCGCGCTCTTCTAGCGATGGATCAGCGCGAGCTGGCCGAACTCTCCGGCCTCTCGCTGCCAACGATCCAGCGGATGGAAGCGAGCGAGGGCGTCATCCGCGGCAATGTCGATTCGCTGATGAAGCTGATCGCCGGGCTGGAGTCCGCCGGGGTCATCTTGATTGGTGAGGGCACGGCAAGCCCAAGCGGTGGCCGGGGCGTCCGGCTGAAGGACTGAGCCAATGATCTGGCGCCTGCAAGCCTGTCAGATGAGGGGGCCGCTATGGCGCTCTTGCTGACGTGCCTTGCTGGCTATCTTCTCCTCGCCGTGCTGGCGCTCGGCGTCGCCCGCAAGCCCATCGCGACGCCGCTTATTTATGGCGGCGCATTCGTCCTCTCGCTGATCTTGAGCGCTCTCGCCGTGCTGAGCATGGCGAAGGGCCCGGCATCGATCACCCTGCCGCTCGGCGTCCCATGGCTTGGTGCGCATTTTCGCCTTGACGCCCTCGCGGCTGCTTTTCTGCTCATCGTCAATTTCGGCGGCGCGGGCGTTTCACTTTACGCTTTGGGCTATGGCGAGCATGAGCCGGAGCCGGATCGGGTGCTGCCCTTCTATCCGGTCTTTCTCGCGGCGATGAATGTCGTCGTCATCGCCGCCGACGCCTATAGTTTTCTGCTCGCCTGGGAATTGATGTCGCTTGCCTCCTGGGCGCTTGTCATCGCGCGTCATCGCACGCCCGGCAATCTGCGTGCCGGCTATATCTATCTGCTGATGGCAAGCGCTGGCACGTTCGCGCTGCTGTTCTGTTTCGGCCTGCTCGCGGGCGCGCAGGGCAATTACGCTTTCGACGCGATCCGCGCCCATCACTTAGCGCCCGCCCTCACCGGACTCGCGCTGGCGCTCGCCATTATCGGCGCGGGCTCGAAAGCGGGCCTCGTACCGTTTCACGTCTGGCTGCCGCTCGCTCATCCCGCCGCCCCGAGTCATGTCTCCGCGCTGATGAGCGGCGTGATGACCAAGGTCGCCATCTACGCCTTCATCCGCATCACTTTCGATCTGATGGGGCCGCCGCAATGGTGGTGGGGCCTCGCGCCGCTTCTGCTCGGCGGTGCGACGGCTGCACTCGGCGTGCTCTACGCGCTGATGGAAACCGACATCAAGCGCATCCTCGCCTACAGCACGATCGAGAATGTCGGCATCATCTTCATCGCCATCGGCCTTGCTCTCGCCTTCAAGGCGAGCGGCCTCGCGGGTGCCGCGGCCTTGGCGCTGACGGCGGCGCTGTTCCACGCGCTGAACCATATGTTGTTCAAGAGCGTCCTTTTCTTCGGCGCCGGCACGCTGATCGTTTCGACCGGCACGCGCGATATCGAGAAGCTCGGCGGCTTGATCAACCGCATGCCCTATTCCTCCGCCGCCGTTCTCGCCGCGAGCATCGCCATCTCCGCTCTGCCGCCGTTCAATGGCTTTGCCTCCGAATGGCTGGTCTTCCAGAGCATTCTCGTTAGCCCGCAATTGCCGCAGATGGGGATGAAGCTCATCGTGCCGGCCGTCGGCGTGCTGCTGGCGCTTGCCGCCGCGCTGGCCGCCGCCTGTTTTGTCCGTGCTTTCGGCATCACCTATCTTGGCCGGCCGCGTACGCCGGCTGCCGCTGGCGCGCACGAGGTCGATCGCTGGTCGCTCGCCGCCATGCTCGGCCTCGCCGCACTCTGCCTCTTCCTCGGCCTTCTTCCCGGCCTGGCAATCGATTGGCTGCAGCCCGTCACAAGCGCGATGGTCGCGGGCCGGATGCCGCCGCAAGCCAGCATCGCCTGGCTCTCGATCGTCCCCATCTCGGCCTCGCGCAGCTCCTATAACGGCCTGCTGCTCTTCGGTTTCATGGCAGTCGCCGCGACGATCGCCGCAGCGGCGGTGCATCGCTTCGCCTCGCGCGCGGTGCGCGTCGCACCCTTCTGGGATTGCGGCTATCCGAACCTCGGCCCGCAGGTGCAATATTCGGCCACGAGCCTGTCGCAGCCGATCCGCCGCGTCTTCGGCAGCGTGACATTCGATGCGCATGAGACAGTCGATATGCCAGCGCCGGAAGATCCGCGCCCGGCGAAACTCGTGCGCTTCATCCGCGATCCCGTCTGGGACTTTCTCTATGCGCCAATCGCCGGACTCATCAACCGCGCCGCGGGCGTCCTCGATCACATGCAGTTCCTGACTATTCGCGTCTATCTCGCCATGGTCTTCGCCGCTCTCGTCGTCCTCCTGATGGTGCTGGCACTATGGGGATGATCGGCGAGCTCGCGCTGCAATTCTGCCAGATGACGCTAGTCGTCATTCTCGCCCCGGCGGTGGTCGGCCTCGTGCGCAAGACCAAGGCGCGGCTGCAGCGCCGCATCGGGCCACCGATCCTGCAGCCCTATCGCGATCTGCGGCGGCTTTTCGGCAAGGAAGTCGTGCTGCCCGAAAATGCCTCCTGGCTGTTCCGCGTCACGCCGTATCTCATCTTCGCGCTTACCTGGGTCGCGGTGGCTCTGGTGCCGACCTTCCGTACCGGGCTGCTGTTTTCCTGGTGCGGCGATCTCATCGCCATCGTCGCGCTGCTCGGCGCAGCGCGCTTTCTCCAGGCGCTTGTCGCGCTCGACGCCGGCACGAGCTTCGGTGGCATCGGTGCAAGCCGCGAAGTCATGATCGCCTCGCTCGCCGAGCCGGCGATGATCATGGTGGTCTTCACCGTGGCGCTTGCCGCCGGTTCCTCACAACTCTCGACCGTCGCGGACTTCATGGCCCATGTCGGCGGCCTGCGCGTCTCCCTGGCCATGGCGCTTGTCGCCCTTGTCATCGTCGCGCTGGCCGAGAATGCGCGCATCCCGGTCGACAACCCGGCCACGCATCTCGAACTCACCATGGTCCATGAGGCCATGCTGCTCGAATATTCGGGGCGGCATCTGGCCATGATCGAATGGGCAACGGCCTTGAAACTGCTGCTCTACATTTCGGTCATTGGCTGCATCTTCTTGCCCTTCGGCCTCATCACGACCGGCGGCGGCGTGCTCGCCTATCTCATCGCCATCGTCGCTTACCTGTTCAAGGTGACGACCGCCGGCGGCGCGCTCGCCGTGCTCGAAACCTCGATCGCCAAGATGCGCGTTTTCCGCGTGCCAAACCTGACCGGCATCGCGCTGATGCTCGGACTGCTCGGCACGCTGCTTCTCTTCGTCTCGGGGGGCTTGTGATGACGCAAACCTTTGCCTTCGACGTCGCGCATATGTTCGCCGGCCTTCTGGTGCTGGTGAGCTTCATGATGCTCTATCAGGACCGGTTGCTGCCGCTGATCGATGCGCTCTCGCTGCACGCGCTGCTGCTCGCTTTCTCGGTCGCCTGGCAGGCCTATGTGCAGGACAAGCCCGACCTCTATGTGACGGCCTTCATCGCGCTCGCCTTCAAGGCGATCGTCATCCCCATGGCCTTGCGCCGCATGGTGGTGCGCATGAACCTGCACCGCGAGATCGAAAGCGCCGTTGGCACCGGCATCACCATGCTGATCGGCATCGGCCTCGTGGCGCTCTCGATGGATCTGATGCTGCGGGTGACGGCCGGCGCCAATGCGCTGGTGCGCGAGGACGTGGCGCTGGCGCTCGCCGTCGTCCTGCTCGGCCTCTTGATGATGGTGACGCGGCGCAACGCCATCAGTCAGGTGATCGGCTTTATGTCGCTGGAGAACGGATTGATCCTCGCCGGCACCGGCGCGCGCGGCATGCCCCTCGTCGTCGAGATTTCCGTCGCCTTTTCGGTGCTCATCGCCTTCATCGTCATCGGCATCTTCCTGTTCCGCATCCGCGAACGCTTCGACACCGTGGATCTGCAGGCGCTCGACAATATCCGCGAGGCGCGCCGATGATCTTTTCCGTGTTCAATCCCGTACTGGCGCTGCTTGCCACCTCGCTCATCGGCGCAGCGGTGCTCGCTCTCATCCCCGATTATCGCCTCTCGGCGCGGCTCAACATCCTCTTCAGCGGCCTCGTCCTCGCCTTCGCGGTGACGCTGTTCCATGCCCGTCCGCCGGCGGATAACTTTCTCCTCACCGACGATCTCAATGTCGTCTTCATCGTGCTCAACGCGCTCGTCGGCTTCACCACCAGCATTTTTAGCGCGAGCTATATCGGCCACGAGATCGAAACCGGGCGGCTGACGCCCGGCTATCTGCGTTTCTATCACGCGATCTATCAGCTCATGATGTTCGGCATGGACCTGGCGCTGACGGCGAACAATATCGGCCTGATGTGGGTGGCGGTCGAACTCGCGACGCTGTCGACGGTCGTGATGGTCGGCATCTATCGCACCAGCGACGCGCTCGAAGCCGCGTGGAAATATTTCATCCTCGGCAGCGTCGGCATCGCGCTCGCGCTGTTCGGCACGATCCTCGTCTATCTCGCCGCCGTCTCGGCGCTGGGCGAGGGCATGGAGTCCATGGCCTGGACCAATCTGCTGCACGCGGCGAGTCACCTCGATCCTTCGCTGCTCAACGTCGCCTTCGTCTTCCTGCTGCTCGGCTATGGCACGAAGGTCGGCCTCGCGCCGATGCACGCCTGGCTGCCCGACGCGCACGCGGAAGGCCCGACGCCCGTCTCCGCCGTGCTCTCCGGCCTCCTGCTCAACGTCGCGCTCTATGCGCTGCTGCGCTTCAAGATGATCATGGCCGCCAATGCAGCGACGATTCCCGTCGGGCCGCTGATGATTACGCTCGGCATCGGCTCGCTGATCTTTGCCGCCTTCATGCTTTATAGGCGGCGCGACATCAAACGCATGTTCGCCTATTCCTCGATCGAGCACATGGGCATCATCGTCTTTGCCTTTGGCATGGGTGGGCCGCTCGCCAATTTCGCCGGACTTTTGCAAATGACCATGCACAGCCTGACCAAATCGGCGATCTTCTTCTCGGTCGGCCATATCGCGCAGGTGAAGGGCACGCAGCGTATCGCTGACATCCGCGGGCTGACCGCGAGCCATCCGGTGCTCGGCTGGACGCTTGTTGCGGGCGTCGTCGCCATCGCCGGCCTGCCGCCTTTCGGCGTCTTCATGAGCGAATTTCTGGTGCTGACCTCCGCCTTCGCCCGCGCGCCTCTGCTCGCCGCGCTCGTCGTCTTCGGCCTGCTGACCGCTTTCGGCGCCTTGCTGTGGCGGCTCGGCGGGCTGGCCTTCGGCGAGCCGCAAGGGCCGACGACGCCGGTCACAGCCTCCTATCTGCCGATCTTCGCGCATCTCGCGCTTGTGTTCGTTGCCGGCTTCTACATGCCGGGGCCGATGGTCGCCTGGTTCCAGAACGTGGCGGGTCTGCTCAAATGACGCGACCCGCGCCGCACCGATCCTTTCTTCGGCCTCACCGGCGAACCGGTCGCGCGGCATCGGCCCTGGCCGCGTCTTGTCGTGCACGGCGAAGTCTGGGTCGAGGCCTGCGAGCGCCTGCAAAGCGGCACGCTGACCTTGATCGATCTCTGGGGCGAGCCGCAGATCGTACATATGGCGCTCGCCGCCAGCGCCGAGCCGGGCCGTATGCTGGTGCTGAGCATGCCGTGCCCCGACGGACGCTACCCTTCCGTCGGGCAGACCCATCCGCCGGCGATCCGGCTGGAGCGCGCCGCAGCCGATCTCTTTGGTCTCATCCCCGCCGGCCTGCCGGACCGGCGCCCCTGGCTTGACCACGGCACCTGGGGCATCACCGCGCCGCTCGGCGCGCGCCATCCAGCGCCGGAGCCGGCGCAGGGCTATCCCTTCCTGCCCGTCGATGCGCAGAACATTAACGAGATCGCGGTCGGCCCCGTCCATGCCGGCATCATCGAGCCGGGGCATTTCCGCTTCAGCGCCGATGGCGAAACCGTGGTGCGGCTCGAAGCGCGGCTTGGCTATGTGCACAAGGGCATCGAAGGCCTGATCCAGGGTGCCGAACTTGAAGAGGCGGTGCGGCTCGCCGGCCGCTGCTCGGGCGATGCGACAGTGGCCTATGCCAGCGCCTTTTCCCGCGCTGTCGAGACGGCGCTCGGCTGGACGCCGCCGCCTCGCGCGGTCTGGCTGCGCGCGCTGATGGCGGAACTTGAACGGCTCGCCAATCATCTCGGCGATGTCGGCGCCGTCTGCAACGACGCCGCCTTCGCGATCATGCTCGCGCAATGTTCGGCGCTGCGCGAAGAGGTGCTGCGGCAGTGTGATCGGAGCTTCGGCCACCGGCTGATGATGGACCGCGTCATTCCCGGCGGCATCAAGCGACGATCTCGATGCGCCGGGCGTCGCGCGGCTGAACCGGCTGGTTCTCGAAGTGGGCCGACGCTTCCGGCCGCTCGCCGATCTCTATGACAAGACGGCCTCGCTGCAAGATCGCACGGTCGGTACCGGCGTGCTGCGGCCACAGCTTGCGGCGCAATTCGGCGCCGGCGGCTTCATCGGCCGCGCCTCGGGCCGCACCTGCGACGCGCGGCGTTGGCCGGGCTATGCGCCCTACGACACGTTCGATTTCGATATCCCGGTGCTCAGCGAAGGCGATGTGAACGCCCGCGTCTGGATTCGCATCCGCGAGATCACGCAATCGCTGCGGCTCATCCAGCAAATCCTCGCCGACCTGCCCGCGGGCGCGATCTACGCACCAGCCGCCCTTGCGCGCCGCCGAGGCGGTGGAAGGCGCGGCCTTCGCGGAATCCTTCCGCGGCGATGTTTTCGTCTGGACGCGGATCGAGGCGGACGGACGCGTTGGGCGCTGCCGCCTGCGCGATCCTTCATGGTTTCAATGGCCGCTGCTTGAGGCCGTCATCGAAAACAACATCGTCGCCGACTTTCCGCTCTGCAATAAGTCCTTCAACTGCTCTTATTCGGGGCATGACCTGTGAGCCGGACCGATGCGTAAGACCCTGTTCGATGCGCTTTTGCGGCCGCCCTTCACCGACCCGCCGGGCGTGCCGACCGACGCCGGACTTGCCCGCGCCGCGGCGGCGCTCGATAAAGCAGCGCGCAAAAAGCTCGGCCGCTCGCTGGCGATCCGGTTGGTCGATGCCGGCTCCTGCAATGCCTGCGAACTCGAGCTCAATGCGCTCGCCAATCCCTATTATGATCTCGAGCGGTTCGGCCTGCGCTTCGTCGCCTCGCCGCGTCATGCCGATGTGCTGATCGTCACCGGCCCGGTGGCGAAGAACATGCGCGAAGCATTGCTGCGCACCTATGACGCCATGCCCGCGCCCAAATGGGTCGTCGCCGTCGGCGATTGCGCTGCCTGCGGTGGCGCCTTCGCGCAAAGCTATGCCTGTCTCGACGGGGTTGCAGCGGTTCTTCCCGTCGATCTGTCAATTGCTGGCTGCCCGCCGGCGCCCGCGCGGCTTCTCGAAGGTTTGCGCGCGCTGATCGCTGACTGAAAAGGGCTTTAAAACTTGGACAGATTGTCCAAGCCGATCATGCTGTACCGCAAAAGCCCGCACAGATTCCGCAGCAAATTCCTCGTCTTGATCAAAATCAATTCGACTCGGCGCTCCGCACAGTAACGTCCCGCGACCTTTAGATCGTTTCCGCCACGTTGACCGACGTCTATGTGTAACTTCGCCCGCATATCCTATTCGCGCTTTCATTCTCTCTTGAATATCGGCTGTGCGAGCATTCTCGCAGGTCTTCTTCGCAGCGGTGTTGCGTGATGCCAATCGAACTCTCAATGCCACGAGGCCCCGTTCGTTTCACCTATTGGCGTGAGATCGTCGCGGTCCTGTGTCTGAAGGTGATCGGCCTCACGGTGCTGTATTTTCTCTTCTTTTCTCCCGCCCACCAATTGGTGCCGACGCAACAGGATGTCGCGCATCATCTCATCGATAGAACAATGGCCGGTACGGCCGAGAGGTGAGTCATGATCGATAATGTCACGGTGGAGCTCTCCCGGCTCCAATTCGGCCTCACGGCTATGTATCATTTTCTTTTCGTTCCGCTCACCCTCGGTCTCTCGATCCTGCTCGGGATTTTCGAGAGCGTTTATGTGATGACCGGCCGCACGATCTGGCGCGACATCACCAAATATTGGGGCCTGCTGTTCGGCATCAATTTCGCCATGGGCGTTGCGACCGGCATCACCATGGAATTCCAGTTCGGCACGAACTGGGCCTATTACTCGCACTATGTCGGCGACATTTTCGGGGTGCCGCTGGCAATCGAGGGCCTGATGGCCTTCTTCCTTGAGGCGAGCTTCATCGGCCTCTTCTTCTTCGGCTGGGACCGGCTCTCCAAGGTCGGCCATCTCGTCGTCACTTGGCTCGTGGCGCTCGGCTCCAACCTTTCGGCGCTGTGGATTCTCGTCGCCAACGGCTGGATGCAGCATCCGGTCGGCGCCAAGTTCAATCCCGCCTCGATGCGGATGGAGGTCGCCAATTTCAGCGACGTTCTGTTCAACCCCGTGGCGCAGGCGAAATTCGTCCATACCGTGAGCGCCGGCTATGTCACGGGCTCCGTCTTCGTGATGGCGATCAGCGCCTGGTTTCTTCTCAAGGGCCGCAATGTCGCCTTCGCCAAGCGCTCGATGACGGTCGCAGCAAGCTTCGGCCTCGCCTCGGCTCTGTCGGTCGTCGTGCTCGGCGACGAGAGCGGCTACACCGCGTCTGAAAACCAGAAGATGAAGCTCGCGGCCATCGAGGCCATGTGGCAGACCGAGGCGGCGCCGGCGAGCTTCACCGCGTTCGGCTTCCCCGACCTTGCCACGCACACCACGCATGATGCGATCGAAGTGCCCTGGGTGATGGGCCTCATCGGCACGCGCTCCTTCAGCGACAAGATTCCCGGCATCATGAATCTCGTCGAGGCCAACAAGGCGCGCATCGCGAGCGGCAAGGTCGCCTATGGCTCGCTTGAGCAATTGCGCAAGCATCCTGAGGATGTGGCGGCGCGCACGAGCTTTAATGCCCATGTCAACGATCTCGGCTATGGCCTGCTGCTGAAGCGCTACACCGACAAGGTGACCGACGCGACGCCGGAGCAGATCTCGAAGGCGGCCTGGGACACCGTACCGAACGTGCCGGCGCTGTTCTGGACGTTCCGCATCATGGTCGGCCTCGGCTTCTTCTTCATCGCCTTCTTCGCCTTCGCCTTCTGGCTCTCGGCGAAGCACCGGCTCGACACCTACAACTGGTTCCTGCGGCTCGCCGTCGCCATCCTACCGCTGCCTTGGATCGCGGCGGAGCTCGGCTGGTTCGTGGCAGAGAACGGGCGCCAGCCTTGGACGATCGACGGTATATTGCCGACCTTCCTGTCGAGTTCGAGCCTGACGGCCGGCAATCTCTGGCTGAGCCTCGGCGGCTTTGTCCTCTTCTACAGCGTGCTCGCGGTCGTCGAGCTCTATCTGATGATCAAATACATCAAGCTCGGCCCGGAAGCCGAATTCCCATCATCGATCGCGCCCGGCGCGGCGGTCCTGTCGCCTGAAGGGGGACGCTAATCATGTCATATCTGACTTATGAACATCTGCGCGTCATCTGGTGGGTGCTGCTCGGCGTCCTGCTCATCGGCTTCGCAATCGCCGACGGCTTTGACCTCGGCACCGCCATCCTGCTGCCCTTCGTCGCCAAGACCGACGGCGAGCGCCGCGTCGTCATCAACACGGTCGGGCCCGTGTGGGAAGGCAATCAGGTTTGGCTGATCCTCGGCGGCGGCGCCATCTTCGCCGCCTGGCCGCTTGTCTATGCCGTCTCATTCTCGGGCTTTTATCTCGCGATGTTGCTGGTGCTTTGCGCGCTGATCCTACGTCCCGCGGGCTTCAAATATCGCAGCAAGCTCGAAGGCACGCGCTGGCGCGAGACCTGGGACTGGCTGCTGTTTGTCGGCGGCTTCATCCCGGCGCTGATCTTTGGCGTCGCCGTCGGCAATGCCTTGCTCGGTGCGCCATTCACCTTCGACGATACGATGCGCATGACCTATCACGGCAATCTGTTCGGCCTGCTGACGCCGTTCGCCTTGCTGTGCGGACTGGTGTCGGTGGCCATGCTGACGATGCACGGCGGCGCCTGGCTCGCGGTCAAGACCGAGGGCCCGGTCGCGGCGCGCGCCCGCAGCGCGACGACATATGCAGGCCTCGCACTGATCGTCCTCTTCGCCCTCGGCGGTCTCTGGGTGAAATATCTCGACGGCTACCAGATCGTCGGCGCGATCGCGCATGATGCCGCGTCGAACCCGCTCGGCAAGACCGTGGTGCGCAAGAGCGGCCAATGGCTCGCCAATTATTCCGCGCAGCCGTGGACCATTCTTGCGCCGATCCTGGGTTTTGGCGGGGCGGTACTGGCGATCCTCGCGACGCGGGCGAAGTTTGCGATCGGCGCCTTCATCGCGACAGCGCTTTCGGTCGCCGGTGTCGTCGCGACGGCGGGTCTTAGCCTGTTCCCCTTCATCCTGCCGTCGTCATCCGATCCGTCGGCCAGCCTGACGGTGTGGGATGCATCCTCAAGCCAGACGACCTTGTTCATCATGCTGATCGCCGCGCTTATCTTCGTCCCGATCATCCTCGCCTATACGTCGTTCATCTACTACGTGCTGCGCGGCAAGGTGACAGAAGACAAGGTCGAAGCCGATCACTTCAGCTATTGAGAAAGGGAAGACTCCATGTGGTACTTCAGTTGGGTTCTCGGATTGGGACTCGCCTGCTCCTTCGCCATTCTCAACGCCATGTGGCTTGAAGTGAGGGATTCCGACGCGCGCGCCAAGGAGAACGGCTATTCGAACAATCATCACTAAAAGTTAAGAACGGGTCGTTGAGGGCGCTCGCGAATTGTTCGCGGGCGCCCTTTGCATGGCGCCCTAGCGGGGGAAGGCACCCGTAACCCCGCGCGGCGCAACGGCGCTTGGCGGAAGGCGTTGTCGCAACGCGTCGATAAATGCCCGCACCCGGGCAGGCATGTGCGTGCGGGTCGGGAAAACGGCCCATATCCCAACTTCCAGCGGTTCGACGTCAGCGAGGACGATACGCTGCAATTCTCCGCGCGCGATCTGCTCGTGCACGTCCCAGTAGGTCAGCATGGCGATGCCGACGCCCGCGATGCAGGCTGCTCGCACCGCGTCGACGGTGCTGGCCGATAAGGGGCCACTAATCCGAACTCGGTGCAGTCTCGCCGCCCCGCGTGAATGGCCAAGCGTCCATCGCATGAAGCTTGATGCAGGGATGGCTCACCAGGTCTTCTGTCGTGGCGGGTTGTCCGAAGCGTGCGACGTAGCCCGGCGATGCGATGAGCGTAAACGGATTGTCGGCCACCCTCGTCGCTATCATGTCCGAAGGCTTCATCTCCGCCACGCGAACGGCCACATCCAGTCCTGCCGTCGCAATGTCGATGACACCGTCGCTCAGAGTCAGATCGACTCGTAGCGCGGGGTTGTCGGCGATCAACTCGGCCACGACAGGGACAACGACGGAGTGGCCGATGACGTTCGGCGCAGTAATCTTCAACACGCCCGAGAGGCCGGAGCCACCGGACGAGACCGAGTCGAACGCCGAATCGCGAGCTTCCATGAGGGTGACCGCGTGAGGCAAGAAGGCCTCTCCCTCGGGAGTCAGCGATAGGGATCGCGTCGTGCGGTGGAACAGGCGCGCGCCCAACTCGGCTTCGAGGCCTGCCAATCTGTCGGCTGACCAACATCGGCGTCGTGCCCATCTGACGCGCCGCAGCCGACAGGCTGCCGACGGACGCGATGGCGCGAAACAGAGCCACATCTGCGAGATCCATATTTTAACGATAAGCGATATATTGCTTATCGTCCACCCCATCTTCTGCGTCCCACCCGCAAGAGCTAAATCTAGCGCCAACAAGCGGGTGATCCTTCGCTTTTAAGCTGAAAGCGCCCGATTTGATGCTTCTGGAGGTCTGGACGATGGACATTGACACTAGCGCGCTTTTCGCGCCGATCGTTATAAACGGCCATACCGTGAAGAACCGCCTCTCTGTCGCGCCGATGACGCGCATCTCGGCGACCCAGGATGGCCGGGCGACCGAGACGATGACCCGCTACTACGAGCGTTTCGCGCGAGGTGGCTTCGGGACAGTCATCACCGAAGGCATCTACACCGATCAGGCGTTCTCGCAGGGCTACGTCCATCAGCCCGGCATGACTGACGAAGCGCAGGCCAATGCCTGGAAGCCGGTCGTCAACGGCATCAAGGCGCACGGCGCGCTCGCCATCGCCCAGATGATGCATGCCGGCGCAATCAGCCAGGGTAATCGCTTTCGCGACACCACGGTGGGGCCGTCTCCGGTCCAGCCGAAGGGCGAACAGATGACGTTCTACCACGGTAAGGGCCGCTACGCCCTGCCGGCCGCGATTACGGAGGCGCAGATCGCCGACGCCATCAACGGCTTTGCTGAGTCGGCGGGGCGCGCAATCGAGGTTGCCGGGTTTGATGCAATCGAGATCCATGGCGCCAATGGATATCTTCTCGACCAGTTTTTGACCGACTACGCCAACACCAGAGCGGATCCGTGGGGCGGCGCCACGGAGAACCGCGTGCGTTTGATCCTCGAAACCTTCAAGGCGGTGCGAGCGAAGGTCGGCGCCAAGGTGCCGGTCGGGGTCCGCATCTCTCAAGGCAAGGTGAACGACTACCATCACAAGTGGGCCGATGCGGAGCGCGATGCCGAAATCATCTTCGGCAGCCTCGCGGAGGCCGGCGCGGACTTCATCCATGTGACCGAATTCGAGGCGTGGAAGCCGGCATTTCGCCGCGGGCGGTCCGTCGTTGATGCGCCTCGCCAAGCGCTACGCGCCCAAAGCAGCGATCTTTGCCAATGGCAGTCTGCACAATGTCGAGCAGGCGGTGGCTGCGCTGGACGACGGCGCCGATATCATCACCATCGCCCGCGGGGCCCTGGCAAATCCCGACTTACCGAGGCGTTGGTCCGATCGAGGCGTCCTCAACGACTTCGATCCCGACGATCCTTGGCCCGATCGCCAACATCAAGGAAGCCGAGCTGGCGATGTAAAGGCAATTCGATTGAGGATCGCCGAGAACATAAATGGGAGTCGATTGAAATGGGTAGCGTCGCAATATTCTGGATGCAGCTTCTCGTGAGTTGCGCTGTCGTCTTCGCCATCGTCGCGGCGTGGTACGTCTGGCCTTCGCTAATCAAAATTCCCCGCAACTCCGCTCTGATCCGCTGCTCTTCGTGCATGTGCCCCGCTACGTGGGCATGACCGAATTGGTTCCGGGTATGGTCGATCCCAAACTGCCCAACGAGTTCGTTTCCAGTGCGGCTTACGGCGATCTTTTAGAAGCGGCGCTGGCCCTCGCTTCGATCTTTGCTCTGCGGAGCAACTGGCGCGGTGCTGTTCCTCTAGTGTGGGTGACCAACACCTGGGGATTCGTGGACCTGCTAAACGGCGTGCGCGGCGTCCTGCAGTTGAACGTGCCGAGCTTCAATTTAGCTACCTTTTGGTATGTCTACACGTTTTACGCTCCCTTGGTGCTTATTTCGCATTTGATGATCTTTTGGATTTTGATCAAATCCGGGTCCTGGAGGAAATGATGCCCCAGACATCCGCCAGGGGGACAAGGGGCTAGATCGAAGCGCCCCTCAAGGCCGCCCGCATGCCCCATTACGGCGAGCACAGCCAGCTTAAGTGGGGATCTCGACGCGCCTCGCCGCGACCCCATCATAACGCTCTGATTTCTTGAAGAAAATTTGGAGCGGGCGAAGGGATTCGAACCCTCGACCCCAACCTTGGCAAGGTTGTGCTCTACCCCTGAGCTACACCCGCATCCGCGCCGGGGCAGGCCCAGCGTCCCGGCTATATGCCGCAAACCTTCCGCCATTGCAATCAAGCCGGCGCCATAAAAATTTGCCCGGTCCGGCCCGTCGCCGCCTTACTTTACCCTCGCCTTCAAAAAACTGGCGTGCAGTTGCGAAAAGCTTGACCCCGTCGCATCTATGCAGGATGCGCAGAGCACGGGCGGACCCAGGGAGAGGGCGGATGGTGCAGCGATCGGAACAGGGGACGGATGTGCTGCCGGAGGCGCCGGTTTCCAAGGCGACGACAGCGGCAACCTTCGCCAACGACGTGCTGACCGAATCCGGCCGTCAGCCGGTCCTCGTCGATTTCTGGGCGCCCTGGTGCCAGCCCTGTAAGCAATTGACTCCGGTGCTCGAAAAGGCGGTGAAGGCGGCGCAGGGCAAGGTCAAGCTCGTCACCATGAACATCGACGAGCATCCGCAGATCGCCGGTCAGCTCGGCATCCGCTCGATTCCGGCCGTCATCGCCTTCCAGCGCGCGCCAGCCGGTCGACGGCTTTATGGGCGCCTTGCCGGAAAGCCAGGTGCGCGGCTTTATCGAGCGCCTCGTCGGCCCGCTGCCCGAGCGAAGAAGATTTGCGCGGCGTTGCCGAGGCGGCGCTGGCGGCCGGCGACCCGCTCGCCGCGCTCGAAATCTTCCGCGCCCTCCATACCGAGAACCCGGACGATATCGGCGCCCGCGGCGGCCTGATCAAGCGCGAGCGTCGCGGCGGGCGAACTCGCGGAGGCCGAAAGGCTTCTGGCGGAGCGTGCCGGCGAGCGCTGCGCAGGATCCGGCGATCAGCGGTGCGCGGGCGGCGCTCGAGGCCGCGATCCAGGCGGCCGGCGTCGGCGAGCTCGGCGAGCTCGAGCGCCGCGTCGCCGCAGAACCGAACAATCACCAGGCGCGTTACGATCTGGCGATCGCGCTCAATGCGCAGGGGCGGCGGAATGAGGCGGCCGACGCGCTGCTCGCCATCATCAAACGCGAACGCGACTGGAACGAGGCGGCCGCCCGCAAGCAATTGCTGCAATTCTTCGAGGCTTGGGGCAACATGGATGCGGCGACCAGCGCCGCGCGGCGCAAACTTTCTGCGCTGCTCTTCTCCTGATCCCAGCCCGGGGCGAGGCATAGGCATATGAGCATCAACAAACCCTATCGCGGGGCGGGCGATCTGCCGGATGTCATTCCGGTATTTCCTTTGTCGGGGGCCTTGCTGCTGCCGCGCGGGGAATTGCCGCTGAATATTTTCGAGCCGCGCTATCTCGCGATGATCGATGATGCGCTCGCGACGCATCGCATTGATCGGCCTGATTCAGCCGGACGGCGAAGCGGCGGACAGAAGAAGCAACGCCGGCGCTGCAATCCATCGGCTGCGCCGGACGCCTCACGCAATTCGCCGAAACCGGCGACGGGCGCTATCTCATTACGCTGACGGGCATCGCGCGCTTCCGCATGTCCGAGGAAATCGCCGCGCAGACGCTTTATCGCCAGGGCCGCGTCGATTTCTCCGACTTCCGGGGCGATTTCACGCCAAGCGTGGGCGAAGAGGCGGTCGATCGCGAAAGCGTGTTGCGTACCTTGCGCGAATTCGCCGAGGTCAATGAAGTGCCCGTCGACTGGGACAGCGTCCGCGAGGCGCCGAACGAAGCTTTGGTCAATGCGCTTTCCATGATGAGCCCCTATGGGCCGCGCGAGAAACAGGCGCTGCTCGAAGCGCCGAGCCTGAAGCTGCGCGCCGAGGTTCTGGTGGCGATTACCGAGATATGAATTGGCGCGCGCCAAGCGCGCGGCGTCGCGGCTGCAATAAGGAATGGATCATGGCGGAGCAGAACCAGAACGCGGCCTCCGAAGCGCCGGTGCCGAAGACCCGCATCGATCCGCGGCTGCTCGAAATCCTCGTCTGCCCGCTGACCAAAACGACGCTGGAATATGACGCGCAGAAGCAGGAGCTGATCTCGCGCGCCGCCAAGCTCGCCTATCCGATCCGCGACGGCATACCGATCATGTTGCCCGAGGAAGCGCGCCCGCTCGACGCGTGAGCGTCGCCGCGGCCAAAGGGAATCGGGCAGGGGCGAGCCGAACACCGAATGTCCAGCGCTGTCATCAAGCTTGTAGAGACGCTCGATCTCGAACGGATCGAGGACAATATCTTTCGCGGCCACAGCCCGCAGGCGGGCTGGCAGACGGGTCTTCGGCGGCCTGGTGATCGCCCAAGCCCTCGTCGCGGCGGAGCGCACCGGTCCGCCGCGACCGCCTGCCGCACTCGCTGCATGGCTATTTCCTTCTCGCCGGCGATCCCCGCGCCCCGATCGTCTACGAGGTCGACCGAATTCGCGACGGCAAGAGCTTCGCCACGCGGCGCTGCAACGCCGTCCAACACGGCCGCGCCAATTTTTTCGCTTTCTGCCTCTTTTCATGTCAGCCGAAGCCGGGCTTTAGCCACGCCTTTTCTCTGCCGGACGTCATTCCGCCGGAAAATCTATCGGATGAAGCCGACATTCTTTGCCCGATTCGGCGCGGAATTGCCGCCCGGCCTTCAGGCCATGCGCGGCTGGCTTGAGGACGAGGGGGCGATCGAACTGCGCCTCGTCGATCCGTCCCATTATCTCGGGCATAAGCGGCCGGAAGCCGACGCAATATGTATGGGTCAGGGCCCGAGGCCGGCTGCCAGACGACCCGGCGGTGCACCGCGCGGTCCTCGCCTATCTTTCCGATATGACGCTGCTCGATGTGGCGATGGTCGCGCATGGCCGCACCTTGTTCGACCCCGACATCCAGATCGCCAGCCTCGATCATGCGCTTTGGTTTCATCGGCCGTTTCGCGCCGACGACTGGCTGCTCTATGCGCAGGACAGTCCCAACTCCGGCGGGGCGCGCGGCCTCACCCGCGGCCTGATTTACAGCCGTGCCGGCGATCTCGTCGCCAGCGTTGCGCAAGAAGGCCTGCTGCGTTTGCTCCCGAACACGTAGAGCGCGGCCGCAAATCCCCGAAGCTAAGCCGTAGCCCCGCTGAAGGCATCGGCATCAAATAAGCTTTGGCCCGGTGAAATGGCCGCTTCTGGCCCATGCCTTGCTTTCAAGCGTCTTGACCATGGCCGTCTACGCCCACTCCGCGTGATCAGTATGGGGGCATGGTCACGATTGCAGCGATCCGGTTCGCAATTCCCGCGTGTCGGTCAGCAGGACAGACCCAGGCGAGTTCCATCGCAGCCACGTCGTGCCTCGGGCTTCCGCGGCAAGGCGCGGATGAGAAGCCATAGTCCCGCTGCCCGAATGTATGTGACCCGGACCTGCGCTCACTGGAGGGTAAAATGAAAATTGTGACGGCCATCATCAAACCGTTCAAGCTCGATGAGGTTAGAGACGCGCTCACAACGCTCGGCGTGCACGGCATGACCGTGAGCGAAGTCAAAGGGTACGGGCGTCAGAAAGGCCACACGGAAATCTACCGTGGCGCCGAATATGCCGTGAACTTCCTTCCGAAACTGAAAGTCGAAGTCGCCATTGGCGCCGAACTCGTCGACAGGACGATCGCGGCGATCACCTCCGCAGCGCGGACGGGCGAGATCGGCGACGGCAAAATCTTTGTCAGCCCGCTCGACGAAGTCGTGCGTATCCGGACCGGCGAAAAGGGCGCCGACGCCATCTGATGCTCAACCGAGATTAGCAGGAGTAACGAGATGAAATTGATTCCGTCAGTGAGGACGGGCCTTACCTCGGCTTGGGAAGCGTGCAAAAAGCCGTCGCGGCTGGCGCTTGCAGCCTTGGTTTTGGGCATCCTCTTTTCCGTAAATCTGGCCGCGTTCGAAAGCGCCCACGCGCAGACACCGGCCCCGGCTGCAGCACCCGCCGCTGCGGCGCCAAAGCCCGCAACACCGCCTGCGCCGGCCACGCCGCCGCCACCGCCTGCCTGCGATGCCAACCATCTGACCGTCTGTACGCCGAATAGCGGCGATACGGCCTGGATGCTGACCTCCATGGCGCTCGTGCTGATGATGACCGTTCCCGGCCTCGGCCTCTTCTACGGCGGCATGGTCCGCAAGAAGAACGTCGTCGATACGGTGATGACCAGCTTCGCGATCACCTGCCTGATCACGGTCATCTTCGCCGTCATCACCTACAGTCTGGCCTTCACGCCAGGCTCGGCGTTCATCGGCGGAACCTCCCGCGCCTTCCTACAAGGCGTATTAAGCGACGTCTCCAACAACACGGGCAACCCCAACCCGCTGGCGCCGACGATTCCGGAAATGGTCTATATGGCCTTCCAGATGACCTTCGCGATCATCACCCCGGCCCTCATCGCCGGCGCTTTCGCAGAGCGCATGAAATTCTCGGCGATGATGATCTTCATGACGCTGTGGGCGATCTTCGTTTACGCGCCGATCGCGCACTGGGTCTGGGGTCCGGACGGCTTGCTCTCCAACGGCAATCCGAAGGCGTGGGTTCACGTCCTCGACTACGCCGGCGGTACGGTCGTTCACATCAACTCCGGCGTCGCCGGTCTGTGTTGCGCGCTGTTCCTCGGCAAGCGTCAGGATTCCGGTCCGGCACATAACGTTGTCCTGACCTTCATCGGCGCCTCGCTTCTGTGGGTCGGCTGGTTCGGCTTCAACGCCGGTTCGGCTGTCTCGGCTGGCGTCGTCGCCGGTATGGCCATGACGGTGACGCAGATCGCCACCGCCGTCGCGGGCCTCGTCTGGATGCTGATCGAATGGGCGCATCGCGGCAAACCGACCATCGTCGGCATCTGCTCGGGTGCGGTCGCCGGTCTCGTCGCGATCACGCCGGCTTCGGGCTTCGTCGGCCCGGCCGGTTCGATCTGGATCGGCATCGCCGTCGCCTTCTTCTGCTACTTCACGGTGACTTTCGTGAAGGGCTGGATCGGCTACGACGACGCGCTCGACTGCTTCGGCGTCCATGCCTGCGGTGGCGCGCTCGGCGCGATCCTGACCGGCGTCTTCGCCATCAATCAGTACGGCGGCACGCCCGGCCTGATCGAAGGCAACCCGGGCCAGGTCGTCAACCAGCTGATCGGCGTTGGCGTCGTCATTGCATACGACGTCATTGTCACCTCGATTATCCTGTTCCTGATCAAGATGACGATCGGGCTCCGGGTCAGCCCCGAGGTGGAACGCGACGGTCTCGATCTCGCCCTGCATGGCGAGGTTGTGCAGTAACATCCGGCACCTCCCCGCTGGAAAAACCTGGGGCTCCTACGGGAGCCCCTTTTTTATGCGCGCTGCCGGCTTAAACCCCGCCTTAACTACGTCTCTTTAGGCTGTGTGATGCGGGCGCGGATCACGTATCGCGGCCCCGCGCGTTGGACCGGGGCCCGTTCATCTTGATGCGTACGACGACCAGTTTCACGGCCTTGGACCACATCCCGGACCCGCTGCGCCTTTTCGCGGCACGCCGCGCGGCCGAAATCACCGGTTTGACCCTGGTTGCCGGCACCGGAGCCCTCGCTCTGGCGCTGCTCACATGGTCGGTTCAAGATCCGAGCCTCAATCACGCCACCGGCGCCCCGGTGCACAACCTCCTCGGCATCCCCGGCGCCGTTACCGCCGACGTTTTCATGCAGATGCTGGGACTTGCCGCGCTGGCGCTGCTGGGGCCGCCCGCGATCTGGGGCTGGCGGCTGCTACGAGCCCGGCGGCTCGACCGGATCGGCTGGCGCATACTCTTCTGGCTGATCGGCAGCGTCGCGGCGGCCGGTTTTGCTGCGGTTTTGCCGGTGACGAGCCGTTGGCCGTTGCCGACCGGCCTCGGCGGCGTCCTCGGCGATGCCCTTCTCTTCATCCCCAAGCACATTTTTGGTGCGCATGGGGTGACGACGCTGATCCTCGCCGTAGTCTTCGCGGCTTTGGCCATTCTGGCGCTCGCCGCCGCAGTCGGCCCGACGAAGCCCGAAGCTTATCCCGACGACGATGAAGACGATGAACCGGTGGCGGCCAAGCGCAAACGTGGCAGCGAGGACGAGGACATCGCCGGCGAGCCGGGCTTTGCGCTGGTGGCCGTCGGCGGCGCAATTCACGGATTGTTGTCCGCCAAAGCCGGCCTTTCGCGGATGCTCGCCAGGCGGCGCGAGACGCGGCCGAGCCCTGCGCCCTGGCAGGACGCGGCCCGCCGCGTCGGCCCCTCCCTCGATCAACGGCATATGCGCGAAGACCCGAATTTCGATCTCGGCTTCGAGCCCAGCGCCTATGCGCCACCCGGCCGCCCGCGCCGCCGCGCAGCAGGCGGCGGACGCCGACGCGGACGCCATGGCGCCGCCGCTGGCCGGCGGCCGCAGCCGCGTCACACCGGGGACGGCCAGCCTCAAAAGCGGCCAGCGCCTGCAGCGCGAAATTCAACCCTCAATGCTGGAGAAGCTGAGCAAGGCCAAATATCAGCTCCCGCCGCTGCTGATGCTGAGCGAGCCCAAGCGCGGGGCGACAACGCGCGTCTCCGAGGAAGCCCTGCAGCAGAACGCACGCCTGCTCGAAGGCGTACTCGACGATTTCGGCGTCAAAGGCGAGATCATCAACGTGCGCCCCGGCCCCGTCGTCACGCTCTACGAGCTTGAGCCCGCGCCCGGCATCAAATCGTCGCGCGTCATCGGCCTTGCCGACGATATCGCGCGCTCGATGTCGGCGGTCTCGGCGCGCGTCGCCGTCGTGCAGGGCCGCAACGTCATCGGCATCGAACTGCCCAACCAGCGCCGCGAAACCGTTTTCCTGCGCGAGCTTCTCGCTTCGCAGGATTTCGAGAACACGAAACACAGCCTCGCCATCGCGCTCGGCAAGACGATCGGCGGCGAGCCGATCATCGTCGATCTCGCCCGCATGCCGCATCTTCTCGTCGCCGGCACCACGGGATCGGGCAAATCCGTCGCCATCAACACGATGATCCTGTCGCTGCTCTACCGGCTGCAGCCGGACCAGTGCCGGCTGATCATGGTCGATCCGAAGATGCTCGAACTGTCCGTCTACGACGGCATCCCGCATCTTCTGACCCCGGTCGTCACCGATCCGAAGAAGGCCGTCGTCGCGCTCAAATGGGCGGTGCGCGAGATGGAAGACCGCTACAAGAAAATGTCGAAGCTCGGCGTGCGCAACATCGACGGTTTCAACGCCAAGATCGCCGAGGCCGCCGCCAAGGGCCAGACCATTACCCGTACGGTGCAGACCGGTTTCGACCGCGAAACCGGCGAGGCGATCTACGAGCAGGAGGAGATGGAGCTTTCGCCCCTGCCCTATCTCGTCATCATCGTCGACGAAATGGCCGACCTGATGATGGTCGCCGGCAAGGACATCGAAGGCGCGATCCAGCGGCTCGCGCAAATGGCCCGCGCCGCCGGCATCCATCTCATCATGGCGACGCAGCGTCCCTCGGTCGACGTCATCACCGGCACCATCAAGGCGAACTTCCCGACCCGCGTCTCGTTCCAGGTGACGTCGAAGATCGACAGCCGCACCATTCTCGGCGAGCAGGGCGCCGAACAATTGCTCGGCCAGGGCGATATGCTCTACATGGCCGGCGGCGGCCGCATCATCCGCGTGCACGGCCCCTTCGTCTCCGACGGCGAAGTCGAGAAGATCGTCGCGCATCTGAAGAACCAGGGCGAGCCGGAATATCTCGATGCCATCACGATCGAGGACGAGCCGCAGGGCGAGGATGGCGAAGGTTTCCCGACCGGCGCCGATGGCGAGGAAGGCGGCGATCTCTACGACCGCGCCGTCGCCATCGTTCTGCGCGACAAAAAGTGCTCGACGAGCTATATCCAGCGCCGCCTTTCGGTCGGCTACAACAAGGCCGCCTCGCTGGTCGAGCGCATGGAGAAGGAAGGCGTCGTCAGTGCGCCGAACCATTCCGGCAAGCGGACCATTCTGGTCGGCGGCGGCATCGACCGTGGCGCCTTCGAGCCGGGTGCCGATTATTAGGGCAAAGGCCCTCGGCCAGCCGTCCTATTGCCGCCACATCGCCCCGTTACCGCTCGCAACAATCAACGCGGCCGGATGACTTGCGGCAGAGCCGCGCTGGAAGCGGCAGGCCCGTGCTATAAATCTCCCCGAGAGCAAATCAGCGCCGGGCGCAAAAGGCGAGATGTATGTCGATGACTGTTTTTGATCGCGCGGGCGTTTTCGGATTGCTTTTTGCCGCGGCCTTGACCCTGCCGGCGGCCGCATTCGCCGATCCGTCCGCGGCCCCGCTGCCCAAGCCGCGTCCCGTCGAGATCGCGCCCACACCTGCGCCGTCCACGCCGCCCGCTGCTGCTCCGGGCGCGCCGGCGCAGCCCTTCCAGCCGATCGATCCCAATGTCGCGATCCAGAAGGCGAACGATTATTTCAATTCGACGCGCACGATGATCGGCGATTTCGTCCAGATCAGCGGCGACCGGCGCTCGGAAGGCAAAATCTATCTGCAGAAGCCCGGCAAGCTGCGCTTCGAATATGCCGAGCCGGCGACGCTCGACATCGTCGCCGATGGCCTGACGGTCGCGGTGGTGGACCGCAAGCTGGCGACGCAGGACTTCTATTTCATCTGGCAGACGCCGCTGAAATTCCTGCTCAAGGACAGGATCGATCTCACCCGCGACGTGCTGGTTCAGGACGTGACCAGCGATCCGGACAATGTGACGATCACGGTCGTCGACAAGGAGACCTTCGGCGGCACCTCACGCATCCAATTGATGTTCGATCCCGCGACGTTCGCGCTGAAGCAGTGGGAGGTCACCGATCCGCAGGGCAACGAAACCCTTGTTTCGCTGTTCAACATCGATCGGAACACGCCGCCGGACCCCTCCGTTTTCCAGATCCACGCCAACCGGCTCGATGGCTCCAGCAGCCGCTTCATGAACCAGAACTAGTCGGACTTTATTGAAAAGCCTCCGCTTTCCCCGGGCGCACCCCGCGGCTTAACAATTGGTAATTTTTTGGGGCCTCTCTTGCGGGGCCTTCCGGCCGGACCTATCTCAATCGTGGAGAGTGATACGGCCGGCCTGACGAATTCCCCCCGTTCGATCCCGCTGGCTTCGCCGGAACCCCTCCCGGTATAGTGTCGCTCCACGGGGCGTCCGATCTCGGTCGGGCGCCCTATTTTTTTGCCCGACACACGAAAATCTGTGGCTCGAGCGAGGGTTTCCTTGCCGCGGCGGGACATGCGTGTTCAATCGGGGAACCCGAGTTTCCGAGCCGAAATGCCCTTTACCGTCGCCACCTGGAATATCAATTCCGTCCGCCTGCGCATCGATCTCGTCGGCAAATTCCTCGCAGACCACGCGCCCGACGTTCTCTGCCTGCAGGAAACAAAATGCCGCGATGCCGAATTCCCCACTGCGGCCTTTCGCAAATGGGGCTACGAGCACATCGCGATCAACGGCCAGAAGGGCTATCACGGCGTCGCCACCGTCTCGAAAATCCCCTTTGGAATCATCGACCGGCGCCCCTTCTGCGATAGGGGCGACGCGCGCCACATCAGCGTGACGCTGGCGCCGACCGATGCGCGCGCCTTCACCCTGCATAATTTCTATGTACCGGCGGGCGGTGACGAGCCCGACCCGGACATCAATCCGAAATTCGCCCACAAGCTCGCCTTTCTCGACGAGATGGCGGCTTGGATCGCGGCGGATGGCATTGCCGGCGGCGATGCGGTGATGGTGGGCGACCTCAATATCGCGCCGCTCGAAACCGATGTGTGGAACCACAAGGCGCTGCTCAAAGTGGTGAGCCACACGCCGATCGAGGTCGAAAAACTCGGCCAGGTCTTTGCCGCAGGCCCCTGGGTCGATGCCTTGCGCCGCTATGTGCCGCCCGAGCAGAAGCTTTATACATGGTGGAGCTATCGCTCGCCCAACTGGGCATTGGCCGACAAGGGCCGCCGGCTCGACCATATCTGGACGAGCCAAAGCCTCGCGCCGACGCTATCCGGCATCAAGATCCTGCGCGAAAGCCGCGGCTGGGAACGGCCCTCGGATCACGTGCCAGTGCTGGCGCATTTCGATTTCGGCAGCTGAAAAGGCCTTAGGGGTAAGGCGGAACCTCTTTACCCGGCGTCCAGAAGTCGACCAGCGGCTCCGGGCGGCCCGTCGGATAGAGCGGGCGCGGCAGGCTATCCTCATGGAAACGCGAAGGAAAATAGGCCTGATCCGGCGTCTCGTTGAAGCCGGTCGTGGCCGTCACGTAATTCTCCTCCGAGCCCTGCGGCACGACATTGCCCGGATCGAGCCAGCTGCGTTTGTTGACCGTCAGCGGCGGCTGATCGCTGGAATAGACGACAGCGGCATGATGGTGATGCTTATGCGCCGCGAGGGCGACGGGAGCGGAGGCAAGGCCGCCGGCGCCGAAGGCGGTCACGGCCAGCAGGAACATCGAAATCGGACGCATGAATGAACTTTCCTTCCGCCCCGGGCGGCGTCCGCCCGATTCGGCGGCCCAACCCTGGCGCGCTATTTTAGCCGGGCTTTACTTGCGGGGCGAATGACAAAGCACCCAACACGGGCCCAAAAGCCGATTCAGAGCATTTTTCGCAGCCGGAGTGGCGGCGGTGCATCATTTTCATCGATCCAGTTTACCGTGGCGGGGTCCGGAGCGAGCGCCGCCCCGGCGCAGGCCCGGCCGCGTTTCATCTCGGAATTCAGCGAAATAGCGCGCCAGCGCCGGATCGCCACCCCCGCCGTCGAATTCAAGCCGGTCGATGAGACAGGCGAGCGCCGGCCGTGACATCGGCCGAGCCTTGGTGCCGCAGGCGAAGCCGCTGAGCCGGAAGCGTGCCGTCGAGCCCGGCGCCGCGAAAGCCGAGGCACGGCACCGGCATCGCTGCACCGGCGACGAGGTCGACGTCCGCTGTCTCAAGCGGGCCGAACCGTGTCGGCAGATTTGCCGGATTGGCGCTTCGGGTGATCGCGAGATCGATGGCCGCCCCGTCCCGGACGAGATCGACGAAGAGCGGCACATCCGCCACCGCCTCGCCGCCGACGCGGTAGAGCGTCAGCCGGAAGAAGGGATCGCCGCCGTCGATGCGGCCGAAGGTAATAATATCCTGCCGCCCACCGCCAAGCCGATTGCGCCGCGCGGCATAGGTCTGCGGCAGGCGGGCGAGCTGCGGCGCCGACAGGTCGAAAAGCGCAAGCGGATGAGCGATATCGGCCCATTCCGGCGGCGGCGCGGCGACGATTTGCGTCTCGGGCGGGACCGGCGCGGGATCGCGGCCGCAGAGGAGCACGAGAGCGGCAGCAAAGAGGATCGCCACGGCGGCCGCGGTATGGACCGAAACGCCGCGCTTTCGCTGGCGCCGCCGTTGCGGCTGTTCGAGCCGCCGTGTCGGCCGAATGTCGTCGAATGTGGCGCGCATGGCATTCCCCGCCTCGCAGAGGCGGAGGCAGCCTCGCACGAGACGGCTTGCCGCCGGTTACCGGGCCAGCGGCTTCTGCGGATAGGGTCAACAGAGCCTTTATGCGCGGCGAAGGCCCCGCGCCCGAGCCGAAGCCGCTTCCTTAGCCTCTTGCGCGGGTGATTTTTCGCCCGATCTTTGTTATGGCAGCGCGGCCGCGCATGGTCCCGCCCGGCCGCACAGGAGAAGAAAATGGGTTTCAAGGTCGCCGTCGTCGGCGCCACCGGCAATGTCGGGCGCGAAATGCTCGATATTCTCGCCGAGCGGCGGTTTCCGGCCGATGAGGTCGTCGCGCTCGCTTCCTCGCGCTCGATCGGGACGGACGTGTCCTATCGGCGACAAGACCCTCGTACTGCAAAGCGCTGGAGACTTACGATTTCTCCGGCACCGACATCTGCCTGATGTCGGCCGGCGGCACGGTGTCGAAGGAATATTCGCCGAAGATCGGCCGGCAGGGCTGCGTCGTCATCGATAATTCCTCCGCCTGGCGCATGGACCCGGACGTGCCGCTGATCGTGCCCGAAGTGAATGCCGACGCCGTGCGGGGCTTTGCGAAGAAGAACATCATCGCCAACCCGAATTGCTCGACCGCGCAGCTTGTCGTCGCGCTGAAGCCGTTGCACGACGCGGCGACGATCAAGCGCGTCGTTGTCGCGACCTATCAATCCGTTTCCGGCGCCGGCAAGGACGCGATGGACGAGCTTTTCGCCCAGACGCGCGCGATCTTCGTCTCCGACAGCGTCGAGACGAAGAAGTTCCCCAAGCGCATCGCCTTCAACCTCATTCCGCAGATCGACGTCTTCATGGAGGACGGCACCACCAAGGAAGAGTGGAAGATGATGGCCGAGACGAAGAAGATTCTCGACCCGAAGATCAAGCTCACCGCGACCTGCGTGCGCGTGCCGGTCTTCATCAGCCATGCCGAGGCGGTGAATGTCGAATTCGAGAAGCCGATCACGGCCGACGAGGCGCGCGACATCCTGCGCGAGGCGCCGGGCGTTCTGGTGATCGATAAGCACGAGCCCGGCGGCTATATCACCCCGCACGAGGCGGCGGGCGAGGACGCGACCTATGTCTCGCGCATCCGCGAGGACGCGACGGTCGAGAACGGGCTCTCCTTCTGGTGCGTCGCCGACAATCTGCGCAAGGGCGCGGCGCTCAACGCCGTGCAGATCGCCGAGCTGCTCGTCAACCGCAAGCTCATCACGCCGAAGCAGAAGGCGGCCTGACATGACCGACGTGCCGGCCGAATGGCTTAAAGCGCCGGTCAGCGTCGCCGAGATCGACGCCGAACTCGGCGGCTCGAATTTTCGCGAAGCGTGGCAAAAGCTGAAGGGCGAGATGCGGCCGGGCGACACGATCCAGCGCTTTGAAAGTTCCGCCGCGACCTGGGAAGACCTCTCCGGCCGCGCCGGTATCGCGTTGGTGCGCGACGGCGAGGCGATCGACGCGATCGTGACCTTGATGAATTGAAGCGCGTTCCTCCCTCGCCCCATGAGCGTAAGCGAAATGGGGAGAGGGTTGGGGTGAGGGGCAGAGGGATCGGCGCATATTTCCCCAGCCCCTCACCCTAGCCCTCTCCCGCTTGCGGGGAGAGGGGATCACGCCGAAGCGGAAGGCGAGGCGAGCAGCGGCAAGCCTTCGCGAATTCGAAATACACCGACGCTGACGAGATTGAGAAGTCTTTGGCGATTGCGGTCAAAATAATCGTAGCGTGAATTGTCGTTCCAGGACATGCGGACCCAGTCGAAGTGCAGCCGGCTCGTGTCGCGGTCCGGGCCCGGCTGCTTGAAGACAACACCACACCCGTAATCCGTATCGACGGTGTAATAGGTGATGCCGGCGCGCCCGAGAACGAAATCGATATAGGCCCAATAGGTCACGCCGCACCACTCGCCGGGCGTGACATCCGGCGCGGCGACCTGCGCATTGGGCGGATTGCAGTCATGGATGACGAGCGCGCCGCCCTGGCGCACGAGACTGAACCCGCCGACGATATCCTCGAAACTGTTTTCGTACGTGTGGTGAGGATCAACGAAGACGAGATCGAACGGCGGCTTTGCCGATAGCGCATCGACAAGGTCGCAAGAGGTGCGTTGCGACGTTCGATAGGTGATGTCTTGATCGGCAAGCGCGTCCTCATCGGCAATGGCATAGACGGCTCTCTCGCAGCGCGCATATTGGGCTCGATCGACAAGCGCATATTGGAAACCCGTATCGGGCGTCGATATTTCGAGATGCGATACGAAACCGTATTTGGCGCCGAGAAGATTGATAATGTCGCTTTTCTTCATCGCGCCATGCATCCCATGAGCCTGAACTCTTCGTGGCGGAGCTCCTCGGTGCCGCGGCGGGATCAGGCCGCGAGCGCGAGCCGCTTCGACACCAGCTCGCGCAGCGCCAGCAGATCGCGCGAGAAGACGCGGATGCCTTCGGCAAGCTTTTCCGTCGCCATCGCATCCTCATTGAGCATGAAGCGGAAGCTTTTTTCGTCGAGGAACATCTGCGCGCGGGCGCGTCAGCCTTCGCGCGCTCCGGCTCCAGCGCGCGCGGCAATGCGCCGTCATCCTTCGCCAGGGCATCGAGCAGGGACGGGGCGATCGTCAGGCTATCGCAGCCGGCGAGGGCTTCGATCTCGCCCTGATTGCGGAACGAGGCGCCCATGACGATCGTCTTCGCCTCATAGGCTTTCGCATAGGCATAGATCTCGCGCACCGAGACGACTCCGGGGTCGGTCTCGGCCGTGTAGGTCTTGCCTTCGTTCTTGACGTGCCAATCGAGGATGCGGCCGACGAAGGGCGAGATGAGATAGGCGCCCGCCTCGAAGGCCGCCGCCGCCTGCGCCAGCGAGAAGATCAGCGTCAGATTGACGTCGATGGCTTCTTTCTGAAGGATCGAAGCGGCCTTGATGCCCTCCCAGGTCGCGGCGACCTTGATGAGCACGCGCTCGCGCCCGACGCCGCGCTGGTGGTAATCCGAGATGATCTCGCGCGCCTGCGCGACCGTGCCGTCGACATCGAAGGAGAGATCGGCATCGACCTCGGTCGAGATGCGGCCGGGCACGAGCTTCGTCAGCTCCGCGCCGAAATTGACCGAAAGACGCTGGGCGATGCGGCTTGTCGCGGCACTATGGTTGATACCCCACAGCACCGCTTCCTCGACAAGCGCCTGATGCTCTTCCATCGCCGCCGCCTTCAAGATGAGGCTCGGATTGGTGGTGCAATCCTGCGGCTTGTACTGCGCGATGGCGCCGATATCGCCGGTGTCGGCGGTGACGATCGTCCATTGCTTCAACTGGTCGAGTTTCGAGGGCATGGCGTGGTCCCTGGTCAACGGATGGCGTTGTCGCGAGCGAACCGAAACGGCGCCTCGCGATGGCGCCTCCATATACGGCGGCAGATTGGCCGGGCCATGACGAAGGTCAAGAGCCCGGAGCGGGCCGCGGCCCTTCCATAAGCCGGCGCGCCCCCAGCGGCAAATAGAGCGGAAAAGCCGCGCGGCGGAAAAATCGCCGCAAGGGGCAACCGCCGCGCGGCGAATTGGTTCTGCTCACGCCGAGAGTTCTCGCGAGCAGTTTAACCAATGGCAAGAAAACCCGCGCCGCCGTCCCGCAAAAGGCCCGAGGAAAAGCCCGATGTCGAGCCGGTCGTCGCCGTCACCGAACGCGAGATCGAGGACATTGAGGAGCGATCGAGCCCGCGCACGCCCGTCATCTACGAGATCGTGCGCCGTCTCGGCGAGGAGGAGATGGTGCGTCCCGCCCTCTCGCTATGGTGGTCGGGCGTGGCGGCGGGCCTGTCGATTAGCTTCTCGCTTGTCGCCCAGGCGATCCTGCACGCGCATCTCCCGGATGCGCCCTGGCGCCCGCTGGTCGAAAGTTTCGGCTATTGCCTCGGTTTCATTATGGTCGTGCTGGCGCGCCAGCAGCTCTTCACGGAAAACACGATCACCGCCGTCCTGCCCTTGCTGGCGGCGTTCACGCCGTTGAAACTCCAGCCAATTCGCCCGGCTCTGGACGATCGTGCTGATCGCAAATTTCGTCGGCACGTTCCTCGCCGCGCTCTTTTTCGCCGAAACGCCGGCTTTGTCGCCGGAGCTGCACGCGAGCATGCTCGCTGTGGCGCGCGGTGTGACGGGCCACGGCTTCGTGGAGATGCTGATCCTGGCGATTCCGTCAGGCTTTCTCGTCGCCGCGATGGTCTGGCTGCTGCCAAGCTCCGACAGCGCGCAGTTCGCCGTGATCGCGGCAATCACCTATCTCATCGCCGCCGGTGGCTTCATGCATATCGTCGCCGGCAGCACCGAGGCCTTCTATCTCGCCCTGAACGGCGCGACGGGCTGGGGCTTCGTCTTTGGCGGCTTCATCCTGCCGGTGCTTATCGGCAATGTCTTCGGCGGCACAGCGCTCTTCGCGCTCGTCGCCTATGGCCAGGTGATGCACGAGATCAAGGCATGAGGCGCGCCGTCGCCCGCCAGAAATGGCGAGCCGGCCTTTCCCGCGAACCTCAGGCTGAGAAGGCAAGCCTCTCGACGCTTGAGCTGAGACAGGGCGTGGATGGCCGGGACAAACCCGGCCATGACGCGCGGAGAGAGCCAGAAGTTAACGTCATTGCGAGCGGAGCGAAGCAATCCAGTCTGTATTCGTGGATTGCTTTGTCACTTCGTTCCTCGCAATGACGGAGCTACACATAAAGCTTGCCGCCCTTCTCCAAGAACTCCGCGCTCTTCTCCGCCATGCCCTTTTCGCGCGCGTCGATCGCCGCGGCTTCCTCGCGCAAATCCTGGCTGATCTTCATCGAGCAGAATTGCGGCCCGCACATCGAGCAGAAATGCGCGACCTTGTGCGCCTCCTTGGGCAGCGTCTCGTCGTGGAAGCTTCGCGCCGTGTCGGGATCGAGCGACAGGTTGAACTGATCCTGCCAGCGGAAATCGAAACGCGCGCGTGAGAGCGCATCGTCGCGCACCTGCGCCGCCGGATGGCCCTTGGCGAGATCGGCGGCATGCGCGGCGATGCGATAGGTGATGACGCCGGTCTTGACATCGTCGCGGTCGGGCAGGCCCAGATGCTCCTTCGGCGTGACATAGCAGAGCATGGCGCAGCCGAACCAGCCGATCATCGCCGCGCCGATGCCGGAGGTGATGTGATCGTAGCCCGGCGCGATATCGGTCGTCAGCGGCCCGAGCGTATAGAACGGCGCCTCGCCGCATTCCTCGAGCTGCTTCTCCATATTCACCTTGATCTTGTGCATCGGCACATGGCCGGGGCCTTCGATCATCACCTGACAGCCCTTGTCCCAGGCGATCTTGGTCAGCTCGCCAAGCGTTTCGAGTTCGGCGAATTGGGCGCGGTCGTTGGCGTCGGCGATCGAGCCGGGGCGCAGGCCGTCGCCGAGCGAGAAGGAGACGTCATAGGCGCGCATGATGTCGCAGATCTCGTCGAAATGCTCGTAGAGGAAGCTCTCCTTGTGATGCGACAGGCACCAGCGCGCCATGATCGAGCCGCCGCGCGAGACGATGCCCGTCGTGCGCCTCGCGGTGAGCGGCACATAGGCGAGGCGCACGCCAGCGTGGATGGTGAAATAATCGACGCCCTGCTCGGCCTGTTCGATCAGCGTGTCGCGGAAGATTTCCCAGGTGAGCTTGATCGGATCGCCATCGACCTTCTCCAGCGCCTGATAGATCGGCACCGTGCCGATCGGCACCGGCGCGTTGCGGATGATCCAGTCGCGGATGTTGTGGATGTTGCGGCCGGTCGAAAGGTCCATCACCGTATCGGCGCCCCAGCGGATCGCCCAGACCATCTTGTCGACTTCTTCCGCGACGGAGGAGGTGACGGCCGAATTGCCGATATTGGCGTTGATCTTCACCAGGAAATTGCGGCCGATGATCATCGGCTCGAGCTCCGGGTGGTTGATGTTGGCCGGGATGATGGCGCGCCCGCGGGCGATCTCGTCGCGCACGAATTCCGGCGTGACGAAAGCGGGGATCGACGCGCCGAAGCTTTCGCCATCGGCGAGTTTTGCTTGCGCATCCGCGCGCATTTTCTCGCGGCCGAGGTTCTCGCGCGCCGCGACATAGATCATCTCTTCGGTGATGATGCCGGCGCGGGCGAATTCATATTGCGTCACCGGCTTGCCAGGCTTGCCGCGCAACGGCGCGACATTGGCCGGGCAGGGCGGCACGAGCCTGTCGGCGCCGACATTGCCGTTGTCCTCCGGCTTCACCGAGCGGCCGTGATAGGTTTCGAAGTCGCGGTTGGCGTACCAGGCGGCGCGCAGGCGCGGCAGGCCCTGCGAGAGATCGATCTGCGGCGCCTCTTCCGTATAAGGCCCCGAGGCGTCGTAGACGCGCACCGGCGGCTCGTTGGCGGATGGCTCCAGCGCGATCTCGCGCAACGGCACGCGGATCCCCGCGCGGGGCTCGACATAAATCTTCCGCGAGCCAGCGAGCGGGCCGCAGGTGACGCTCTGCGGAATGAGGTTTTCGGGCTTTTGGCGGATGTTCATCGGGCCGGCTCCGTTTGTTGGACCGGCGCAGGAGCGAACACGGTTGTGCAGATGGGAGTCCCTCCGCACTTCGCGCATTGCCTGTCCCTGCGCTGGCATTACCCAGATTCAGGTTCAAAGGGTGTGATCTCAGCCGCCGAGCTTTCGGCAGCACCCCAAGGCTTGCGGAATGATAAGGGGGGACAGGGGATTCAGCAATAGTCCGTAAAGCCTGTTGTGGAGCAATTCGCTTCAGACCGGAACGGATTCCGCAACGTCACGTTGGCCTTGTGAAACGGTGGGCGGCGTGCTCGGCCGCCGCGGCGGCCATGGCGCCTGCGTCGATCTATGAGGCCAAACGTGTTGGATTGGAACCAGAGCTGGGAAAACAAGGGCTGGAAACCGGAGCGTCCGCGCGAGACGAGGCCACGCCCGTGTCTTGAGCGGCAGCGTTGCGATTTGCCGCGCGGCAAGGACATGGCGAGCCGGATCGGCAGCGAGTTGCGCGCGATGTTTCCGCTTCCGCAGCCAACGGACGAATTGGCTGGCGTTCGCGAACTCCTCGCCCGTCTCGAGGTCAAGAGCGGCGGCAAATGAAAAGGCCGTGGCGAACAACGCCACGGCCTGCACCAATCACATCATTCTTGTTCGTTACTTCGTTTCGGCATCCTTGTCGTAGGCCGGCGCCGCCTTCAGCTGGCTCTTGCTTTCATCGAGAACAAGCCATGTCTTGTCGCTGTTGGAGGCGACCTTCAATTCATTGAACGGAATCGCGACATCCTTCTGGCCGACGCCGAGGAAGCCGCCCACGCCGATGACGGCCTTGGAGATCGTCCCGTCGTCCTTGTTAATGACCAGATCGTCGATATCGCCGATTTTGTTCTGCTTCGGATCATAGACGCTGGCTTTGTAAACGTCGGAGGCGAGCCAGTGGCCGCCCGCCAGCGACGAGGAATCGGCAGCAGCCGTGTGGCTGGTGCCGGTCGCGTCTTGCGCGAAGGCAAAGCTGCCTGCCGCCGCAAACAGCGCTGCCGAAAATACGAGTGTGCGCAACATGGGATTTTCCTTTGCAGGTTCGAAGGGCCTCTATGCGCGTCGCAACTGCGACGCTGGCCCGATCGTTCCCGCAAAGGCAGAATTTCGGTTGCCGCAGGGCAGCCTCAGTCCTTGGCGCGCTCGACGTAGGAGCCGTCTTCGGTCTGGATGACGACGCGCGTGCCCGGCTGGATGTGCGGCGGCACCATCGTGCGCAGGCCGTTCGAGAGCTTCGCCGGCTTGTAGGAGGAGGAGGCAGTCTGGCCCTTCATCGCCGGCTCGGTCTCGACAATCTCCAGCGTCACACGCGGCGGAAACTGGATCGCGACCGGAATACCATTGAAGAGCGAGAGGATGCAGGTCATGCCTTCCTGCAGATAGGCGGCCTGTTCGCCGATCACGTCGGCCGACACGCTCACCTGATCATAGGTGTCGGCATTCATGAACGTATAATGCTCGCCATCCTGGAACAGGTAATTGTAATCATGGTCCTCGACAAAGGCGCGCTCGACCTGTTCCGTCGTCTTGTAGCGATCGGTGGTCTTCACGCCATCGGAAAGGCGGCGCATGTCGATCTGCGTCGTCGGCGTGCCTTTGCCGGGATGGAAGCTTTCGGCGGTCAGCACGACATAGAGCTGGCCGTCCTCTCGCTCGATAATGTTGCCCTTGCGGATGGAGCTGGCGATGACTTTCACGAGGTTTCCTTCATTCCTGAATGGCGCGGCGTCCTGATCCGAGCCGCCGCCTGAACCAAAACGCATTGAATTTCAATGATTTGACCAGCCAAATCGGGCCGATCCGGGCGGGCTGCCACGCAGCGCACGGCTGCGCTATAAGCGCCCGCGCCCTGGCTACCCGGCTTGGCGAAGGGTTTTCAAGCGAAATGCGGAAATGAGCAAGTCTTCTTTCTGGTCAGAGGCCGATTCCGAGGCGGGGCGCCGGCCCACGCTGCGCGCGCGGGCGGGCATGGCCAAGGCGGTGCGGGCCTGGTTCGATGCGAATGGCTTTATCGAGGCCGATACGCCCATTCTGCAGGTCTCGCCGGGCAATGAGACGCATATTTCGGCCTTCGCGACCGAATTGATCGGCGCCGCAGGTGAAAAATCGCGGCTTTACCTCCACTCCTCGCCCGAATTTGCCCTGAAAAAACTGCTCGCAGCGGGGGAAGAGAAGATTTTCAGCTTCGTTCATGCCTTCCGCAACCGCGAGCGCGGCCCGCTGCACCATCCCGAATTCGCTATGCTGGAATGGTACCGGGCGAACGCGCCATATGAGGCGCTTTTTGCCGATTGCGCGGCGCTGCTCGCCACAGCGGCCACGGCGGCCGGGACTGCCACGTTCCGCTTTCGCGAGGCAACGGCAGACGCCTTCGCAGCGCCCGAAATTCTCCCCGTCGCGGAAGCCTTCCGGCTTTATGCCGGGTTCGATCTTCTCGAAACTTACGACGCGCAGGAGTGCGACCGCGACGCGCTCGCGCGCCATACCGCCGCGCTCGGCCTGCGCGTCGCGGAGGATGACACCTGGTCCGATCTCTTCAGCAAGATCCTCTCAGCCAAGGTCGAGCCCCGGCTCGGCCACGGCCGCGCGACGCTGCTCTCCGATTATCCGGCGCCGGAGGCGGCGCTTGCCCGGCTGAAGGCCGACCGGCGTTTCGCTGAACGATTCGAGCTTTATGTCTGCGGCGTCGAACTCGCCAACGGCTTCGGCGAATTGACCGACGCGGCCGAACAGCGGCGCCGCTTCACCGCGGCGATGGACGAGCGGCGGCGCATCTATGGGGATGCCTATCCGATCGACGAGGACTTCCTGGCGGCGCTCACCGCCATGCCGCCGTCCAGCGGCATCGCGCTCGGCTTCGACCGGCTCGTCATGCTGGCGACAGGCAGCAAGCACATCGAGGATGTCTTATGGGCGCCGGTCGCGGAAACCGGATCGCCGCCGTGACCAAGCCGACCTTGACCCACGTCGACGAATTGGTCGCTGCCGGCTTCGTCGCGCCCGAGGCGGCGCAGACGCTGGAGGACGTCGGCGCGCGCTACGCCGTCGCGGTCAACGAGACCGTCGCCGCGCTGATCGACCGCACCGATCCCGCCGACCCGATCGCCCGGCAATTCCTCCCCGATGCGGCTGAACTCATCACCACGCCTGAGGAACTGGCCGATCCGATCGGCGATGCGGCGCTGAGCCCGGTCGAAGGCATCGTGCATCGCTATCCCGACCGCGTATTGCTCAAGCTTCTGCACGCCTGTCCGGTTTATTGCCGTTTCTGCTTCCGCCGCGAAAGCGTCGGCCCCGGCGGCGCGACGCATCTTTCGCCCGCCGCGCTTGACGCGGCCTTCAGCTACATTGCTGCGCATGATGAAATCTTCGAGGTGATCCTGACGGGCGGCGATCCGCTCATTCTGTCGCCGCGGCGCCTCGAAGAAATCTGCACCCGCTTGCGCCGGATCGCGCATGTGAAAATCCTGCGCATCCACACGCGCGTGCCGGCCGTTGCGCCGACACTCGTGACGCAAGCGCTTGCGACGCTGCTGCGGGCTTCGGGCAAGGCGGTCTATGTCGCGCTGCACGCCAATCACGCCCGCGAATTGACGGCGGAAGCCGAGGCCGCCTGCGCGCGGCTGATCGACGCCGGCATTCCCATGCTGAGCCAGAGCGTTCTGCTGCGCGGCGTGAACGATGACGTCGAAACGCTGGCAGCGCTGATGCGCAGATTCGTCGCCATCCGCGTAAAGCCCTACTATCTGCATCACCCCGATTTGGCGCGCGGCACGTCGCATTTCCGCCTGTCAATCGCCGAAGGGCAGGAGCTCGTGACCGCGCTGCGCGGGAAGGTCTCCGGCCTCTGCCAGCCGCACTATATGCTCGACATCCCCGGCGGCTTCGGCAAAGTGCCGATTGAAGGCGCCGTGGCAGAGGCGGACGGACGCTACAAGCTGCGCGATTTTCGGGGTGTGACACATCTCTATCCGCCGGGCGTTTGAGGCCATGAAGCCGCCGTCTTTCCCGGCGAACAGGGCGCACCGGCCGGCAGCGCCCTTACGTGCCGCGGGCGGCCCTCGATCGGAGCTTGCGCTTTTGACCCTTCCGCGTCTCGCCCGGCATATTCTTTTTGTGTTTGCTCTGTGGCTTGGCGCGAGCTTCGCGGCGCAGGCCGCCAACACGCTCAACGACCTCGATTCAGCCCAGCTCGACGCAGCTGCCAACAGCCTTCAGGCCATCGACACGACGCTGCAGCAGCCGGGCCTTTCCAAGGACGTTCTGCAAAAGCTGCAAGACGATTCGCAACCGCTTGCTCTGTCGCTGCAACGCGTGCTCGACCATTTGACGCCGCGGCTCGCGGCGCAGAAGGCGCAGCTCGACCAGCTCGGGCCCCCACCCGCGGCGAAGGCCGCGCCGGAAGCGCCGGATGTCGCCAGCGAGCGCGGCAAACGGCAGAAGGCCTTCGACGATCTCGATGCACTCGTCAAACGCGCCAATCTGCTGATCGTTCAGAACCAGCAAGCGCAGGCGACCATTGCCGCGCGGCTCCGGGCGCGGCTCGCCCAATCCCTGCTGCAACGCGAATCGAGCCTTGCGAGCCCTGCACTTTGGCAGAAGGCCCTCGGGGAGCTGCCCGGCGATCTCGTCATTTTGCGCGGCATGGCCGGCGCGTGGCTGGCGCAGACCAATGCGACTCTGACAGGCTGGCGCGCGCCGGTGTTCTGGGGCCTGCTCGCGGCAATCGTCGGGCTCTATTGGCCGGTGACGCGCGGTACCCGCCGCGCCGCCCTTCGTAGGCCCACGACCGAACCGCCCAAGCCGTTGCAAAAGATCTTCACGGCGTGGCGCGTATTCTTTGTCGTCGCTGCCTTTCCGCTCGCCGCAGTGGTCCTCATCGGTGCTCTGGCGCAAGGCTCCGGCGTCATCGACATCGACCTCAAATCGCAGCCGTTGGTCCGCGCCCTGCTTTTCGCAGCGCTGCGCATCGAGATCGCGGCCGGTCTCGCGCAAGCCCTGCTAGCGCCGGGGCGGCATGAATGGCGGCTTCTGAACGTCGATGACGGAACGGCGGCGCAAGTCCAGCGCGCCGTTCTGCTCGTTACCGCTGTCGTCTCTTTCGGCCGCATCGCCGCCAACCTCGGCGAGCTGGCTCAGGCCTCCTGGACGGCCCAGATCTTCCTGCGCGGGCTTTGCGCCTTCGCCGCCGCTGTCGCCATCGCGGCCGCGCTCTGGATCGGCCAGAAAGACGAGGACGAGACGGAGCAGGTCTTCGGCCCGCGCACCAGCCAGACCGTGAACTGGTTGGGGCTTCTGCGAACTCTCCTCTGGGCAGTGGTGCTGCTGATCTTCGCTGCCTGCCTCGGCGGCTATCTGACGCTGAGCAGCTTCATCGTCGACCAGGTCATCTGGATCGGTGGGGTCGGCGCGCTCGCCACCATGCTGGTGATGCTGATCGATTGTACACTCGGCCGTGGCATGACCGGCACCAGCGCCTTCGGCCGCCGCGTGATGCTTTCGACCGGGCTGAGCCGCGAGGCCTTCGAACAATTCGCGATTCTCACGTCCGGCATCGCCCGCGTGGTGATCTTCATCACCGCCGCGCTGGCCGCTCTGGCGCCCTGGGGCGTGCAGTCCGCCGACATCACCGGCTATCTCTATGCCGCCTTTTTCGGCTTCAAGATCGGCGATGTGACGATTTCGCTCTCGCGCGTCTTCTTCACGCTCGTTGTCTTCCTTGCCGCATACGCGGCGACGCGGGCTGTCGAGCGCTGGCTCGAGGTCAGCTTCCTGCCGCATACGCGGCTCGATTTCGGCCTACGCAACGCGATCAAGACGAGCGTCGGCTATATCGGGCGCATCCTGGCGCTGGGACTAGCGCTGGCCTATCTCGGTGTCGATTTCGCCAAGATCGCCATCGTCGCCGGCGCGCTCTCGGTCGGTATCGGTTTCGGCCTGCAATCGATCGTCAACAATTTCGTTTCCGGGCTGATCCTCCTCTGGGAACGCGCTATCCGCGTCGGCGACTGGATTTCGGTCGGCTCCAACGAGGGCATCGTCCGCCGCATCAACGTCCGCTCGACCGAGATCGAGACCTTCGATCGCGCGGCCGTCGTGATCCCCAATTCCGATCTCGTTGCCGGCGTCGTCAAGAATTTCGTCCGCACCGACAAGACCGGACGCATCAAGCTCACCGTCCCGGTGAACATGGCCGCCGATCCGCAAAAAGTGCGTGAAGTCCTGCTCGACGTAGCGGCGAATAACAAGAACGTGTTGCAGAAACCGGCGCCGCTCGTCGTCTTTTCCGAGATGACCGGCACAACTTTCAATTTCGAGTTCTACTGCTATGTCGCCGACATCCTGTCGATGAAGAGCATCACCAGCGAATTGAACTTCGAGATCTATCGCCGGTTCAAGAAAGAGACCTTGTTCGATGCGCCGGCGCCGGTGATGAACGTGAACCTGCCGGGTCTTGAGAGCCGCGGCTTCATTTTGCGCGAGCCATCCGAGGGCAAGAAGCCGGACGGCGCGCCACCCGCCTCAGAGCCGGCTTAGGCCAACAAGCCGCCGGGCGCGATTTTCAACGGATTTTGCGTCAGCGCCGCGGCATCCGCCGTGTCGGTGGCGAGCCCGGTGAAGGCATCCCACATGCCTTTCACGAAGCTCGGTTCCATATCTTCGAGGATGAATACGATCCGCGTCGTGTGGTCGGCGTCGGGCCAGGCTTCGAGCCGCGCCGGCGGGTGGAAAATGTGCTGCACGCCGTGGATGACGAGCGGCCGCGACGGATCATCGGCGAGCGCGATAATGCCCTTCACCCGCAGCAGATGCGCGCCATGGGCCGTGCGCAGCAATTCGAAAAACATATCGATCGTTGCGGGTGACACCGGCGCTGGATGACGCAATGCGAAGGCGCGGATGCGCGCGTCGTGGCGATTCAGGTCATGCCCATGCGCGTGATCGTGATGATGTCATGCCCATCATGATCGTGATGATGGTGATCGTGTTCCTCCGGCTCCTCCAGCGCCTCGGCATTCAGCCAGCGGCGCACGTCGGGGATTTTCCTGTCGGGATCGTACAGGCCGAGGTTGAGCAGCGTTGCGGGATTTGCCTCGCCATGCGCGCCATCGAGCTGCACCGCGGTCGGATTGAGCGTTTTGAGCCGCGCGCGCAACGCCGCGAGCCCGGCATCGCCCGGCGGCAGAAGATCACTCTTGCTGATCACCAGCCGGTCGGCGACGGCGGCCTGTTTCACCGCTTCCTTGTGTTTGTCGAGCGTCGCCGCACCATTGACGGCATCGACGAGGCTGATCACCCCATCGAGCCGAAGGCGCAGCATGAGATAGGGATGATACATGATCGTGTGGAGGATCGGCGCCGGATCGGCGAGGCCGGTCGTCTCGATGATGATGCGGTTGAACGGCGCAATGCGATCGTTGTCACGCCGGCGCAGCAGATCTTCAAGCGTCGCGACGAGATCGCCGCGGATCGTGCAGCACAGACAGCCCGAAGCCATGACGACGAGATTGCCATCGACTTTTTCGACGAAGAGATGATCGAGCCCGACCTCGCCGAATTCATTGATGAGAACGAGCGCGTCGGCGAGCTCTGGCGCCTGCAACAGCTTGTTGAGCAGGCTCGTCTTGCCGGCGCCGAGAAAACCGGTGAGGATCGTGAGCGGAAAGATGGGCGGCCGACGCGGGTCAGTCATCATCACAATCCAGCATAAGTGCGAAAACAACGCCCTTGGCGCGGAAGATCAGGCGGCACAGAGATAAGCCGTGCATCGCCGCGATTTAATCCGGCGGACTGCCACGCTCAATTGTCTGAACTTGCCGCATGCTTTGGATGGGCTTTGGCGGCGAGTTTCTTCGGCTTGACCTTCTTGCCGGCGATCTTGGACGCTTTCGCCTTGCCGGTCTTACCCTTCGCGAGCTTGGCGGATTTGGCCTTTGTCTTATGCGCGGCAATCTTGGATTTTTTCGTCTTGCTCTCTTTCGCCAGTCTGTGCTTGCCATGCACTGGCTTCGCCGCAGCCTCATGATGCGCCTTCGCCTTGCCGGCCTTGGCATGTTTGCCCTTCACAGGCTTCTCGGCTTTGGCCGGATGGGGCGTATCACTGTCGCCTTCGTCTGTCGCGGCGACCTTCGCCGCATCGTGATCGTCCGAAGCGTCGGGCGTATCTTCGCTCGGCTCGTTCGCGGGCGGCGTGGCAATAGGCTTCACATCGGCCAGAAGCGGCGTGCCCACCGGCGTGTGCGGCGCGCGCGGACCGGCGATCGGGCCATTATAGCCCGCGACGGGGCCGATACTGACCGGCTCCGGGTCGAAGGCCGGCTCCGGCATCATGGCGATACGCAGGGCGACCGGCGTCTCTTGCGCCAGCGCCGACGCGCTGAAGAGTCCTAGCGGCGACTGCGGCCTCTGGCTCAACGCCTGCAGCGGCTCCTCAAGACGATCGGTCTCGGCCTGGAAGACAGCGACGCCATGTCCGCGCCGCCGGCAGGCGGAATTGTGCATGTCTTCCGGCGTGCCGCCGCTCGCCGCTTCGGCCTCCATCGGCTGCGGATGGTCGATGCCGGCGAAGGCGCGATCGAACAGAACCGCCGTGCGCACGAGGCGCGTCTGCGCATTCGGCGCGCCGAGAACCACCGCGATATAATGACGATTGCCGCGTGTCGCGCTGGCGACGAGATTGAAGCCGGCGTTGCAAGTGAAGCCCGTCTTCATGCCATCGACCCCGGGATAGCGGCCGAGCATGTTGTTGTGGTTGCGGATGACCTGATCGCCAACGCGAATCGCGCCGATGTCGAAGAGACCCGCATATTGCGGAAAAGTGAGGTAAATGGCGCGGCCGAGGACGGCGAGATCGTGCGCCGACGAATAATGATCCGGGTTATGCAAACCGTTCGGATTGACGAAATGGCTCTGCGTCATGCCGAGCCGCCGCGCGGCATCATTCATGTCGTCGGCGAAGGCTTCGACCGAGCCGGCGATGCCTTCCGCGATCGTGATGGCGATGTCGTTGGGCGATTTCACCATCAGCATCTTGAGCGCATTGCCGAGCGTGACCTCGGTGCCAGGCTTGAAGCCCATTTTCGACGGCGGCATGGAGGCGGCGCGGCGCGAGACGACAAGCGGCGTATCGAGCGAAATCTGATGGTCGCGCACCGCAGAAAGCGCGACATAGACCGTCATCAGCTTGGTCAGCGAGGCGGGATACCAGGGCTGCGTCGCCTCGTTTTCATAGAGCACATCGCCGGTCGCGACATCGATGACGAGCGAGGGCGTCGCCGCCGCGCGGCCGGCCACGGCAAGCAGGATCGCGGCGGCTATGAAGCCATAGAGACGCAACCGCATGACACATCGCCCCATTTCGTCGATCGCACCGCCGTGCGGGCAGGCTGGCAAGCCTATCCCGTCGCGGGAGATATGCAAAGCTCCGCCGCCGCTCGAAGCCCTTACTTTGCGCGAGATGCGGCCATTTCATGACGCCCGTGCAAAGGGCTCAATCGCCCGGCGCTTTCGCCTCAATGGCGAGGGCATGTATGCCCTCGGCGAATTCGGCGCGCAAAAGATCGTTCACCATACGGTGACGGGCCAGCACACTCTTGCCGATAAAGCTGTCCGACACCACTTTTACGGTGAAATGCGTTTCGCCCGACCGGCCGGTCTTGGCGGCGTGGGCGACGGCATGCGCATGTCCGGCATGCTTATGGGAATCATCGATCACATCGAGCGCAACGGGCGCGAGGGCGGCCTGCAATTTCTGCGTGATGCGTTCTGCCATACTGGGCGCATTGCTCATTGAAAAAATCCCACATCGCGGTTCGATTTATTTTTTGTCGCGGCTGACGGGTTGCGACGACCGCAAAGAATATCATAATGGCAGATCATGGATTTGAATTCGCCGATTTTCGATCGCATCCGGGCCAAACCGAAGACAAAGGAGCCCGTCCAGACCGTCAAAGTACGTTGTGACCATCCGGGCTGCAACGAGGCGGGCGAATTCCGCGCGCCCAAGGGATGGCAGCGGGAGGGCGAATATTTCAGCTTCTGTCTCGAACATGTGCGCGCCTATAATGCGTCCTATAATTATTTTCAGGGCATGAGTGCGGAAGCCGTGTCGCTCTATCAGCGCGACGCCTCGACCGGCCATCGTCCGACCTGGGTCATGGGCGACAATATCGCCGGCGGCCCGCAAGGGCGCGGCGCCGATTCCGCGCATTATGCCGACCCGCTGAACATTCTCGGTGGCGCGCGCGCAGCGCGCAAGGCGCAGGAACCGCCCAAGCCCAAGCATGGCATTGCCGCGCGCAAGGCGCTGGACCAGCTCGGTCTCGACGAGAGTGCCGACCCCACCACGATCCGCAGCCGCTACAAGGACATGGTGAAGCGCCTGCATCCCGACGCCAACGGTGGCGACCGTTCCCTGGAAGACAAATTGCGTGAAATTATCCGTGCTTATAGCTATCTAAAGTCGGTCAAGCTCGCTTAACCGGACATCTGGCTTTTGCCGGAAAACTAAACTTTTCGACATCGAGCGGAATTCCGCGCGCCGTCGTGGCCCATCGTGCTATAGCGTGGCCGGCAACGGGCGGAACGGAGGATGAATGTCAGCCAATTCCCTAGCCGGTGAAGAGGCCTTGAAGGCTTTGCCGGACATGAAAATTTCGGTCCGTCAGGTGTTCGGGGTCGACTCGGACATGGAAGTGCCGGCCTTTTCCAAGGCCGACGAGCACGTGCCGGAAACCGATCCGGATTATCTTTTCGACCGCGACACGACGCTCGCCATTCTCGCCGGTTTCGCCAAGAACCGCCGCGTGATGGTTTCCGGCTATCACGGCACCGGCAAATCGACCCATATCGAGCAGGTCGCGGCGCGGCTGAACTGGCCCTGCGTGCGAATCAATCTCGACAGCCATGTCTCGCGCATCGATCTCGTCGGCAAGGATGCCATCGTTCTGCGCGACGGCAAGCAGGTGACCGAATTCCGCGACGGCATTCTGCCCTGGGCCCTGCAGAACAATATCGCGCTCTGTTTCGACGAATATGACGCCGGCCGCCCGGATGTGATGTTCGTTATCCAGCGCGTGCTGGAAGTCTCCGGCCGGCTGACGCTGCTCGACCAGAACCGGGTGATCAAGCCGCATCCGGCCTTCCGTCTGTTCTCGACCACCAACACGATCGGCCTCGGCGATACGTCCGGCCTCTATCACGGCACGCAGCAGATCAACCAGGGCCAGATGGACCGCTGGTCGATTGTCGCGACGCTGAATTATCTGCCGCACGACAAGGAAGTCGGGATCGTTCTCTCCAAGGTCAAATCCTACCAGAAAACCAAGGACGGGCGCGACCAGATCAACAAGATGGTCCGCGTCGCCGACCTGACCCGCAACGCCTTCACGGCCGGCGACCTGTCGACGGTGATGAGCCCGCGCACCGTCATCACCTGGGCCGAGAATGCCGAAATCTTCAAGGATGTCGGCTTCGCCTTCCGGCTCACCTTCCTCAACAAATGCGATGAACTGGAGCGCACGCTGGTCGCCGAATTCTACCAGCGCTGTTTCGGCCAGGAGCTGCCGGAAAGCGCGGTGAATGTCGCGATGAGCTGAGATGGCCGGATCGAACCAGAAGCCGCCGGGCAAGATCGAGGCTCCGCAGGAGCCATTCAAGCGCGCTGTCGCCGGCTGCCTGCGGGCGATGGCGCATGTGGCGCAACTCGACGTCGCCTATGCGCGCGGAAAAGCCCAATGTCGCCGGCAACGCCGGCGCGGCGCGCGTGCGTCTGCCGGAACCGCCGCGCAAGCTCACCCGCGCAGGACGCCGCGATCCTGCGCGGCCATGCCGATTCGATCGCGCTGCGGCTCGCCTGCCACGATGCAGCGATCCATCGCCGCCTGCTCCCGCAGACGCCACAAGCCCGCGCCGTCTTCGAGGCGGTCGAGCAGGCCCGCGTCGAGGCGATCGGCAGCAAGCGCATGGATGGCGTCGCGCAAAATCTCGACGCCATGCTGGAGGATCGCTTCCAGCACGCCCGCTATGGCGAGATCCGCGAGCGCTCGGACGCACCGCTGGAACAGGCCGTCGCGATGATCGTGCGCGAGCGGCTCACCGGCCGCAAGCCGCCGAAAGGCGCCCAGCGCATTGTTGATCTCTGGCGTCCCCTCGTCGAGCAGAGGGCCGGGCGCGATCTCGATCAGCTCGCCGCCACGCTCGAGGATCAGCGCGCCTTCGGACAATCGATCCGCCGCGTGCTCTCGGCCCTCGATATGGGCGAGGACATCGGTTCCGACGCCAGCGAGGAGACCGAGCAAAGCGACGATCAGCAGGCCGGCGGCGATGATACCGAGGCTTTCGAAGGCCAGCGCGACGAAAGCGCCGATGCGGCGCAAGCGCAGACGAGCGAAGCGGCGGAGGCCGACAGCGACACCGAGGTCGAGGCCGCCGATGCCTCCTCGGGCGAATTCGAGGCCGAAGAAGAAGGCGATCTCGGCGAGGGCGATCAGGCGGCCGACGCGCATCGCCCGCCGCCGAGGACGCGGCCGGAAGCCCGCGCGCCGGATTATCAGGCCTTCACCCATAAATTCGACGAGACCATCGCCGCCGAGGCGCTCTGCGAGCCGGAAGAGCTCGAGCGGCTGCGCGCCTATCTCGACAAGCAGTTGCAGAATCTCTCCTCCGTCGTCGGCCGGCTCGCCAATCGGCTGCAGCGCCGCCTGCTGGCGCAGCAGAACCGCTCGTGGGAATTCGATCTCGAAGAAGGCATGCTCGATACCGCGCGGCTGCCGCGCATCGTCATCGACCCGCAGCAGCCGCTTTCCTTCAAGCGCGAGAAGGACATGGACTTCCGCGATACGGTGGTGACGCTGCTGCTCGACAATTCCGGCTCGATGCGCGGACGCCCGATCACCGTCGCGGCGACCTGCGCCGACATTCTCGCCCGCACGCTGGAGCGCTGCGGCGTCAAGGTCGAGATTCTGGGCTTCACCACGAAAGCCTGGAAGGGCGGCCAATCGCGCGAGGCCTGGCTGCAGGCCGGCAAGCCGCCGTCACCCGGCCGGCTCAACGATCTGCGCCACATCATCTACAAGGCCGCTGACGCCCCCTGGCGCCGGGCGCGGAAAAACCTCGGCCTGATGATGCGCGAGGGCCTGCTGAAGGAGAATATCGACGGCGAGGCGCTCGACTGGGCGCACAAGCGCCTGCTCGCCCGCTCGGAGCAGCGGCGCATCCTGATGATGATCTCCGACGGCGCGCCGGTGGACGATTCAACCTTGTCGGTCAATCCCGGCAATTATCTCGAGCGGCATCTGCGCTATGTGATCGAGGAAATCGAGACCCGCTCGCCGGTCGAACTCATCGCCATCGGCATCGGCCACGATGTGACGCGCTATTACCGTCGCGCCGTGACGATCGTCGATGCGGAGGAGCTCGGCGGCGCGATGACCGAAAAACTGGCCGAGCTTTTCGATGAAAAGACCGTGCCGGCGCCGGCACCGCCGCCGCGGGCAAAGCGGCCGCCGGTCGTGACCGTGCATTGATCGGAAACGTCATTGCGAGGAGCGTTAGCGACGACGCAATCCAGATCATGAGACTGGATTGCTTCGCTTCGCTCGCAATGACGGCGAAAGCAGCTTAGGCCGCGGCCTGCTTCTTCTCGATTTCGCGCTTCAGAGCGCGCGCGCCGGTCGAAAGCTCCGCATCCGAAGCCTTGAGCAGGAAGGCGTCGAGACCACCGCGGTGCTCGACCGAGCGCAGGGCGGCGGCGGCGACGCGCAGGCGCACGCTACGGCCGAGCGTCTCGGACGAGAGCGTCACGTTGACGAGATTGGGCAGGAACCGGGTCTTGGTCTTGCGGTTCGAGTGGCTGACCAGGTTGCCGACAAGGACGGCCTTGCCAGTCAATTCGCAGCGGCGCGACATTGTTGATCCTTCCGGCCTTGCGGCCACAAACACAAAGCCCGCGCGCGCGAGGGCACGGGCGGAAATCGAAGCGCGCTGTCTAAGGGAAGCCGGCGCCGCCGTCAAGTTTTCCGCGCGATTTGCCGATCCTCACAGCCAGGGCTGCTCGGCGTGTTCCTTCTTCTCGAAAGCAGCGATCTCGTCGGCTTTCTGCAGGCTGAGGCCGATGTCGTCCAAGCCATTGAGCAGGCAGTGTTTGCGGTGCGGATCGACGTCGAAATGGATGACGCCGCCGTCGGGGCCGCGGATTTCCTGGGCCTCGAGATCGACGGAAAGCGTCGCATTCGCGCCGCGCGCGGCATCGTCCATCAGCTTGGCGAGATCCTCGGGGCCGACGACGACCGGCAGAATGCCGTTCTTGAAGCAATTGTTATAGAAAATATCGGCGAAACTGGTCGAGATGACGCAGCGGATGCCGAAGTCGAGCAGCGCCCAGGGCGCGTGCTCGCGCGACGAGCCGCAGCCGAAATTGTCTTCCGCCACGAGGATCTGCGCCTTTCGGTAGGCCGGCTTGTTGAGAACAAAATCGGGGTTCTCCGAGCCGTCCTCGTTGTAGCGCATCTCGGAGAACAGGCCCTTGCCGAGGCCGGTGCGCTTGATCGTCTTAAGATATTGCTTGGGAATGAGCATGTCGGTGTCGACATTGCGGATGTCGAGCGGCGCGGCAACGCCCGTCAGCGACGTGAATTTTTCCATTTTCAAGAGCTCCAGAATTTGCCCGTTCTATCGGTCGGCGCGATGCCTTCGTCAAGGCTGCGCCTCGATCGCCGCCATATCGGCGTCGGAGAGCCCGAAATGGTGGCCAATCTCGTGCACCAGAACATGGGTGATGACGTCGCCGAGCGTGTCCTCGCCGTCCGCCCAATAATCTAGGATCGGGCGGCGATAGAGCCAGACCATGTTCGGCATCTGGCCGGAGAAAGCCTGAGCGCCGCCTTGCGCCAGGCCGCGGCCGGTGAAAAGCCCGAGCAGGTCGAACTCGCTCTCGCAGCCCATATGATCGAGCACCTCCTCGGTGGCGAAATCCGCGACCTGGATGACGATGCCTTCGCATAAAGCCCGGAATTCTTCCGGCAGCCGCGCATAAGCCGCCTCGGCCAGCGTCTCGAAGGCGGCAAGCGAGGGCGGGGCGGTGGAGCCCAATCCGGCGGCATCCCGCTCTAGACCCGGTCGCGGCGGCGGATGCGCACATAGAGCGCCCCGGCGCCGCCATGATGGCGCGCCGCCTCCTCGAAGCCGACGACGAGGCCGCGCCATTCGGGCGCCCTGAGCCAGATCGGCACGGCACGGCGCAGCACGCCGCCTTCCTCATAAGTATCGCTGGCGCGGCCCTCGCCCTTGCCAGTGACCACGAGGACGATTTTGGCGCCCTGATGCTGCGCGCGGAGCAGAAAGCCGTGCAGGGCGGGATGCGCCTCGTGCTGGCGAAGGCCGTGAAGATCGAGCGCGGCATCGACCGGCATATGGCCGCGCGCCAGCTTCTGCCGGGCGCGGCGCTCGAGCGGCGCAAGGCCAGGCACGGCGGGACGCAGCGCGGGCTTGGGCGCGGCCTTGGAGGGCGCCGGGGCGCGCGCAGGCGCGGCGGCGACTTTTTCCGGCTTTTCGGGCTTGCGGGCAGGTAATTCGGGCGCGCCCGCGCCGGGGCGGCGCGCAATGCTGCGCGTCACCGTCAGCCAGAGCGTGATTTCCTCGTCCGAAAGCGGCCGCAAGGTCTCATGTGTGATGCTCATGCCGGCTCCGCGGCAGCAGGACGACGAAGTCGCAGGCATGGCGGATGGACCCTGCGCGCATCCCCGCGGCCGGACCCGAACCGAAGAAAATATCCGCCCGCGCCGCGCCGATGATGGCGGAGCCGGTGTCCTGCGCGATCGTCAAACGCAGGAAGGGCGAAGCTTCGTCCGATTGCCAAGGTATTTCCCCGCTGAGCCAGAACGGCAGTCCATATGACCAGAGCGTGCGGTCGACCGCAATCGCGCGCAAAGCCGCGAGCGGCAGGCCGGCACCGCCAATGGGCCCGGATTCCGGCGCCAGATCAGCCGCCAGATCGAAAAAGATATAGGATTTGTTTTGCTGCAGCAGGGCGCGGCCGGGCTCGCCCGGCCTCTGGCCCCGTGCCCGCACCCAGGTCTTGAGCGCGGCAAGGCTCATCGCGTCGGGCGCAATGGCGCCGCTCTCGATCAGAAGGCGGCCAATCGACGTATAGGGCTGGCCGTTGCGTCCGGCATAGACGAGACGCAGTTCCGCGCCGTTGGGCAGGACTACCCGCGCCGAGCCCTGAACGTGAATGAGGAAGGCTTCGATCGGATCTTCGACCCAGACGAGCGGTCGCGTGTGGGCTGCAATCGCCCCTGCCTCGATAGCCGCGCGGTCGGGATAGGGTTGGCGGCGATCAAGATCGTCCGGCAGCGCCAGAATCGGGGCGGTAAAGTGCTCCGTCGCGACGAGCGAGCCGGGGACGACCGGCTCAAAATAGCCGGTGACGAAGCCGCGTCTGCCGCCCGAAGGCTGAACCCGCCAGGGCGCGAAATGCGCGCGGAAAAAATCGCGCGCTGCCGCGCTGTCCTCGATCTTCGCCATCAAGGCCGCGCGGAAAACCGCGGCAAGCGCTGCATCGGCGGGTTTGGCTGGCCGCAGGGGCTTTTGGCCATTGAAGGCGGCCGCCGCCTGGGCCGCAAAAATATGGAAAGCGGCGAGATGATCGTCTGCGTCGAAGCCGGCGAGATCGGCGAAATCCAGCGGCGCCAGATCGGCGCCGGGCAACGCCGCGGGCGATGGGCTCAATGCCCCGTCTGCGTCGCGATAAGCTTCCAGTTCGGGTCGCGAGAAGCGGCGGGGCGGGCGAAGGTCCACAGATCGACCATGTTGACCGTCTTGTCAGGATCGCCGTCGATCAGCTTGCCATCCTTGTCATGCGTCGCCGTAACGAGGCTCGCTACGAAGCGTAACGTGATTTGCAACGTTCCGTCGCGCACCGCGGCATCGAAGACGCCGGTCTTGTCGATGGAGGCGACCTTGGTCATCAGCGATTCGCCGCGCCCGGCTCGCGCCTCGATGGCGCCGGCGAAACTCTCGTAGACCTCCTTGTCCAGCAACCGGGCGAGCAGCTCGCGGTCGCCGGTGGCAAAGGCGGTGACGATCATCTCATAGGCGGTTTTCGCGCCGGTGATGAATTGATCGAGATTGAACCCGGGATCGGCCGCCGCGATGGCGTCGAGCCCGTTGGCCACGCGCGAGCCGGGCTCCGCATAGGCTTTCCAGCGGTCAGGATCGGGCAAGGCTGGGGCCGCATTGCTCGGCGGCGGCGCGGCGCCGGGAAGCGGCACCACTTTGTTGTCGTTAGTGATCTGGCCGCCGTTGGCTTGGCCGGCGCGAAAAAGGGGATTCTGCGCAGGCGGCTTCTCCGCGCCGTTGCGGGTGCCGAGGACGGAGCGCAGCTTCCAGAGTACGAACAAAGCGAGAAGCGCGAAAATGATCGTCGAGGGGTCGAACGGGTCGTGCATGGTGCCTTTGCGCTCAGACTCGGAATTTCCCCGGATAGCATATATGACATCTGCTGGGGAAAGTTCATAAGTTACCGGCACTCTGCCGCCGGACTGTGCGTTTTCTAGGACCAACGAATGCCCTACGTCGCCGCTTTCTTTTTGAGTGTCTGTCTCTGGATTCTGGCCGAGGTTTCGGTGTTCGGGCTGGTCGCCGACACAATCGGCCTCGGCGGGGCCGTCCTCTTGACCGTGCTCTTCAGCCTTCTGGGCCTGACGGTGTTGCGCCGGCTGGGCGGGCGGGCGCGCGATGTCCTCACGGCCGCGCTCGACCAGCCAAGTCAGACCTTGCGCCTTTCGTCGTTGACGCTGCGCAGCGGCGCTTTCGCCGCGATCGGCGCGGCGCTGCTGGTCATTCCGGGATTTCTGTCGGATTGCGTGGGTTTGGCGCTGCTGCTGCCGGCCTGGCGGCACCAGGAAATGGCGCCGAAGCCGCAGCCTCAGAATACGATCGATCTGACGCCGCAGGATTGGCACCGGATCGACTAGATCGCCTGAGCCTCGCTTGTTCGCCGCTCCCATCCATGCTACCCGCTTGCCCGATTTTCGAGGGCGTGGGCCTGCGGCGCGGAGTAGAGCGAATGGTTGACAGCAACGGTGGCGGCGCAGAGGCGAATGGGCCCGTGCTCAATGCCTTGGTGCAATATACGAAGGATCTTTCCTTCGAGAATCCGAATGCGCCGCGTTCGCTCGGCCCGCAGCAGAAGCCGCCGAACATTTCGATCCAGGTCAATGTCAACGCCCGGCAGATCGCCGAGGCCGATTATGAGGTCGAGCTGCTGCTCGAAGGCGCGGCCGGCGAAGACGCGGACACTTTGTTCAAGTTTGAGATCAACTACGCCGGCATCTTCCGCGTGCTGAACGTCGCGCAGAGCGACATTCAGCCGGTGGTGATGATCGAGTGCCCAAGGCTGCTCTTCCCCTTCGCCCGGCAGATCGTCGCCGACGCCGTGCGCAACGGCGGTTTTCCGCCGCTTTATATCGATCCGATCGATTTCGCCGGTCTTTATCGCCAGCGCCTGGCGCAGGCCGCGCAAGCGCCGTCGGCGCAGGCCTGAGCCTCGATCAGACCTCGCCCGATTTCGGCAGATAGCGGCGCCAGATCGCCTTCTCGCCAAGCCCGGCGATGAAGGCGGCATGCGCCACCCATTCGGCCGCCGCAATCAGCGGCGCGAGCGGGGTCGGCCGCTCCGCACGGACCGCCGCGCGGAGCGCATTGCCCGCAGCGCTCTGCAACGAGAAACTCGCCTGCCGGCCGCCGTTTAATTCGGCATAGACCTCCGCGAGAATTTCCGCGTCGAGCAAAGCACCGTGCTTGGTGCGCCGTTTCGTATCGATGCCATAGCGCTGGCAGAGCGCATCGAGCGAATTGGGCGCGCCGGGGTGGCGCCGGCGTGCGAGCGCCAGCGTATCGATGACGCGATCGGGTGTGAGCGTCGGGTGGCCAAGCGCCGCAAGCTCCGCATTGACGAAGCGCAGATCGAATTCCGCATTATGCGCGACCAGCACGGCATCGGCGATGAAGCTGAGGAATTGCTCGGCGATCTCGGCGAATTTCGGTTTGCCCGTCAGAAATTCGAGCGAAAGGCCGTGGACGCGAAACGCCTCCTCCGGCATGTCGCGCTCGGGGTCGAGGTAGAAATGAAACGTCTGCCCGGTCGGAATGGCGTTTAGGATTTCGACGCAGCCAATCTCCACGATCCTGTGGCCGGACGCGGGATCGAGGCCTGTCGTCTCGGTATCGAAGACGATTTCACGCATGGTCTTTGCTTTTCACGCGCCCCGTCCGGATGGCGGCGATGAGATCCTGCACCTGCCGCGCGACGTCGGCATGGCCGGAGCTTGTGTCGATGATGATATCGGCGCGGCGGCGTTTTTCTGCATCGGGCATTTGCTTGGCGATTATGGCGGCAAGCTTGGCCTCTGTCATGCCCGGACGTTCGGCGATCCGGGATTTTTGCACGTCTTCCGGCGCGCTGACGAGAAGGACCGCATCGACTTCGCTCTCGCAGCCGGTTTCAAAGAGCAGCGGAATGTCGAGGACGACGAGATCCGCGCCGCGCGGCACGTGCCTTCGCGACGAATTGCGCCCGCGCGGCGCGCACGAGCGGGTGGACGATCGCCTCAAGCCGCTGCAGCGCCGCGGCATCGTGAATGACGCGGGCGGCGAGGCGGGCGCGATCGATCTCGCCATTCTGCAAGGTGCCGGGAAATACAGCTTCGACCAAGGGCGCAGCCGCGCCGCGATAGAGTGCGTGGACGGCGGCATCCGAATCATGCACCGGGACGCCGGCCTCGCGGAACATCGCCGCCGTCGTCGATTTGCCCATGCCGATCGAGCCGGTGAGGCCAAGAATGAACATCAGGCGGAGCCTTCAGAGGCGTTTTCGTGACGCGAACCGGCGTCCACTTCGCTTGAAAACGGCTTGCTGCCCGCGATATCGGCGGCGACGAGCGCGCGCAGTTCCGGCGTCACTTGCGGTACCTTTCCGAACCAGCGGGCAAAGCCCGGCGCGGCCTGATGCAACAACATGCCGAGGCCGCGCGGACGTGCGCAGGCCCCGCGCCGCCGCCTGGCGCAGCAGTGCGGTTTCCAGCGGCGCATAGACGATGTCGGCGACAATGGCGGTGGACGGCAAAGGCGCGAGATCGATCTCGAGCGGCGGCTGACCGACCATACCGAGCGAGGTGGTGTTGACGAGAAGATCGGCGTCTTCGAGCTGCGCGGGAAGGGCGTCATAATCGGCGAGCGCGATCGCCGCTTCGGGAAATTGCCGCTGCAGATCCTCGCCACGGCTGCGCGTGCGATTGACCAGAGTGATGCGGGCGATACCCCGTGACATCAGCCCATAGACGATGCCGCGCGCGGCGCCGCCAGCGCCAAGCACGACGGCCTTATGCCCAGACTTATCCCAGCCGCGGATATCCGCATCGAGCGAGGCCAGAAAGCCCGCGACATCGGTGTTGTCGCCAGAAAGTTTTCCATCTTCCATCCACAGGGTATTCACAGCCTTGAGGCGCTGCGCGACCGGCGATGCGACGGCACAGGCGGCGAAGGCCTTCTCCTTGTGCGGCAGGGTGACGTTGCCGCCGGCGAAGCCCAATCGCGCGAAATTGGCCAGAAAAACTGGCAGGTCCGGCGGTGCGACGGGGATGCGTTCATAGCTGCCGGCAAGCCCAAGCTGGCGCAGCCAGTAGGTGTGGATCAGCGGCGAGCGCGAATGGGAAATCGGCCAGCCAATGACGAAGGCGCGGGGGCTCATGCGGCGAGACTGCCTTCCTGGCGCAGAAATGCAAGCAGCGGCAGCAACGGCAGGCCGAGAATCGTCGCGTGGTCGCCCTCGATCTTATCGAAGAGATGCACGCCGAGCCCTTCGAGCTGATAGGCGCCGACGCTCCCGAGGACCGATTCGCCGGTGGCGGCGAGATAGCGGGCGATGAAATCCGCGCTTAGCACGCGGCAGGTGAGCCGGGCCGTCGCGACCGTCTCAAACAGCACGTTTTCGCCCCGCGCAACACAGAGCGCGGAATGCAGGGCATGCGTGCGCCCGGAGAGCTTTGCGAGTTGTGCCCGCGCCGCCGCCATATCCTCCGGCTTGCTGAAAATCTCACCGCCGAGCGCCAGCACCTGATCGGCGCCGAGCACGAGCCGTTGCGGCACAGAGCGCGCCACCGCAAGCGCCTTGGCGCGCGCGAGATGCGCGGCGATGGCTTCGGCGCTCGCCCCTGCGGCGCGCAGCGGCGCTTCGACCGCGCGCTCGTCGATCTCGGCCGCGACGGTCTCGAAAGGCAGGCCCGCGCCTTCGAGCAAGGCCCGCCGCGCCGGGCTTTTCGAGGCAAGCACCAGCGGGGCTTTCCCCAGCCAGAGATGTGTCATCGCGGATGCTCCAGAAGCCCAAGCCTGGCGCGATGCGCCTTGTAAAGACTGATGATCGCCGCCGCCGCCTCCTCGATCGAGCGGCGCGTGACATCGATCACCGGCCAGCCGTAATGGGCGAAGAGCCGGCGCGACTGGACGACCTCGTCGTTAACCGCGACCGGATCGACATAGGTGGAATCGAACCGAGTTTGCGACGAGTTCAAGCCGTTGCTGGCGAACGGTGACGAGCCGTTCGGCTGAGGTGATGAGGCCGACGATCAGCGGTTTTTGCAGCCGGAAAATCGCTTTTGGCAGCGGTACGTTGGGAATGATCGGCACATTCGCGGTCTTGTAGCCGCGATTGGCGAGATAGATGCTTGTCGGCGTCTTCGACGTGCGGCTGACACCGAGAAGCAGAATATCGGCGGCCTCATAATCGTCGGCCGTCTGCCCGTCGTCGTGCAGCATCGTATAATTCAATGCCTCGACCCGATTGAAATAATAGGCATTCAGCATGTGCTGCGCGCCGGGGCGCGCGGCGCCGGGAGAGCCGAGATAGGCGCGGAACACATCGCTGATCGGCTGCAGCACCGAATGACACGGGACATTGAGCTCGTGGCAGGCCGCCACCAGCCGCTGCGCCAGATCCTTGTCGACAAGCGTGAAGAGGACGACGCCCGGCGCTTCGTCGATCTCGCCGATGGCTTTCTCGAGCTGCGCCGCCGAGCGGACGAAGGAGTGGAGATGTTCGATCAATTCGACCGCATCATACTGGGCGATAACCGCCCGGCTGACCGCGATCAAGGTCTCGCCCGTCGCGTCCGAGATCAGGTGAAGATGAAAATAATTGCGCGCCAAACTTATCCCCGTCCGCCGCGACGACCTGTGAATCGATGGGGATAATCCGCAGCCTTGCGTGCCGGTCTGGGGACATGTCTGGCTGCGGCCGCGGCTTTGTCAACAGACCTCGGCATGGGCACGAACTCCGCTCTCGCCAAGGATTTACGGGAGAAAATTTCATAAAGCTTGAACAGGTTCCAGCCCGGCACAGCCAAGCCTCTGGGAGCGTTAAGGAATCGTTAACGATTGGGCAAGCGGATCGCCGGCTGTGGGAATCGCGAAAAACACAAGATCGCGCGGCTGCATTGTGAAAAATCCGAAACGAGCCTAATCGAGGCCCCTAAGAAGAGAGATAGAAAATAGAAGTCTTAGATAAGGATTTTTAGTTTGGCGGTTTCATCCTTCGCGGCTGACAAGCCTCTGCTGCGCGTGCTGGCTGGCGAAATCGTATCGCCCACTCCCGTCTGGTTGATGCGTCAGGCGGGGCGCTATCTGACCGAATATCGCCAGACACGCCTCAAGGCGCGTTCCTTCCTCGATCTCTGCTACACGCCGAAACTGGCGGCGGAAGTTACGTTGCAGCCGATCCGGCGCTTCCACTTCGATGCGGCGATCATTTTCAGCGATATTCTGGTTGTACCGGACGCCTTCGGGCAGAAGGTCGAGTTTGAATCCGGTCAGGGGCCGCAATTGGCGCCCATCTCCGGCGTCAAGGAATTCGGCGCGCTGCGCGAAACAATCAATCTCGACCACCTCGAACCGGTTTCGGAAGCGATCCGGCTCGTCAAGGCGGAATTACCCGCGAAGACGGCGCTTATCGGTTTCTGCGGCGCGCCCTTCACGGTCGCGAGCTACATGATCGCCGGGCACGGCACGCCGGATCAGGCGCCGGCGCGGCTTTTCGCCTATCGCGATCCGGCGCTGTTCGCGGCCCTGATCGAGCGGCTGACGGAAGGCTCGATCGCTTATCTTTCGCAGCAGATCACGGCTGGTGTCGATTGCGTGCAGATTTTCGACACATGGGCGGGCGCGCTGGCGCCGGCCGAATTTGCCCGTTGGAGTCTTGCGCCGGTCAAGCAAATCGTCAGCGCATTGCGGGAGGCCCATCCGCAGACGAAGATCATCGCCTTTCCCCGCGGCGCCGGCCTGTCACTGACGGATTATGCGGCGGCAACGGGGGCAGACGCGATCGGGTTGGATACATCGGTCAATCCGGCGACCGCGGCGCGTCTGATGCCCCCTGGCGTCGTGTTACAGGGCAACCTTGATCCGCTCGCCCTGATTGCCGGCGGGGGGCCGCTGACCGAGGCGGTGCGGAACATCGAAACGGCTTTCTCTGGCCGGCCGCATATTTTCAATCTTGGCCATGGCATTCTGCCGGAAACGCCGCTGGCCAATGTGGAAGCTCTATTGGCCTTGTTGCGGCCGGAGGCGTGAGATGGATCAGGCCTACCTCTGGATCAAAGCGCTGCATATCATCGCCGTTATCGCTTTCATGGCCGGGATGTTCTATCTGCCGCGCCTTTTCGTCTATCACGCGGGCGCCGCTATCGGTTCGGTCCAGTCCGAGACCTTCAAGGTGATGGAGCGAAAGCTCGATGTCATCATCATGCGGCCGGCACTCGTGCTCGTCTATGCGACGGGGCTGACGCTCGCGATCAAGGCGGACTTCTTCAAGGCGGCCTGGCTGAACTGGAAATTTCTGCTCGTTCTGCTGATGACGGCGCTCTACATCTATCTCGTCGCGGCGCGGCTCAGGTTTGCGGCGGATCGCAATACGCGCCCGGCGCAATTCTATCGCCTGCTGAACGAAGTCCCGACGCTCCTCCTCGTCGGTATCGTCCTTCTCGTCGTGCTCAAGCCGTTTTGAAGCTTGGAGGCGGTGTCGATTGGCGGCGCCCCGTCGTCTGCACACCGAAAGCTCGCAGTAGCGCAGGACCGCTGTCGTGCGACACGCGCGCCCGCTTACGGCTTGTTATGGCGTAGGAAATTGACCTCCCCAGGGTGATCTGGCCAAAGAGAAGAATGTGTCTCTCAGGACACAACCATTCCGGAATCGCGCCTGGTATTACAATCTGGAGTTGCATACAATCTGCTTTTCACTCATTCGTTCAATTCAGGCTTTGCTTCCTTTTTGGGGGAAAAAAATGGTTCGTTCTCTTCTTTTATCAAGCGCACTCTCGCTCCTCGCCCTTGGCGGCGCTTTCGCCGCAGATTTGCCCAGCACTAAGGGTGAGCCCGTTTACGCACCGCCGCCTCCGCCTCCGCCGACCTGGACGGGTTTTTATATCGGCGTCAACGGCGGCTATGGCGGCGATCGCTTTGTTTATCCGTTCGATGGATATGCGAGCTTTGGTGAAGGCGAGGGCGCTACGACCGTTAGCGGCAACGGCAACGCCAACATCACGTCGAGCGGCTTCCTCGCCGGCGGTCAGATTGGTTATAACTGGCAGTTTCCGGCTTCCAACTTCGTGGCAGGCGTCGAGGGCGATATCGACTGGTCGTCGATCCGCGGGCAGCTCGGCGCATCGCTTGACGCTGGTGCCGGCGGAGGAGGCATAAGCGCCAACGCTTATGCGGGCACCCATCTCCAGTATCTTGGCACGGCGCGCGTGCGTCTTGGCTACGCCTTCGGCAACCTTCTGCCCTACATTACGGGCGGTTTCGCCTACGGCCAGACCAGCTCGTACTACAACGTCAGCTACAGCACCCCCGGGCCGTCCGGTGACTTCGGCGCCTCGGCGCAGCATTTCCAGACCGGCTGGACGGCAGGCGCGGGCCTTGAATATCAGATCACGCCGAATCTCTCGTTCAAGACGGAATATCTTTATGTCAGCCTGTCTCCGGCGACGCTCTATTCGATTGGCGGAGATATTGGCGAGACGGGGAGCTATAATTTCAGCCTTCGCGAGCGGACGACCGTCAACATCGTCCGCGCCGGTCTGAACTACAGGTTTGACTGGTTCGAGCCGGCGGCGCCGGCACCGGTGGTCGCCAAATACTAAGTCCGTTTCTACGGGGGGCATTCGGAGGCCGGTGGCGCAAGTCACCGGCCTTTTCGTTTGCCGGAGGGTGTCAGGCGAGCAATTCGTTGCGGAAGCCGAGGCGCTTGGTGTCGGCGCCCCAGTCGATCTTCGGCACCTGCCGGATCTGAATATCGAAATCCGCGCTGGCATATGACCTGATGAGCGCGCGGAAAGCATCGATCTTGGGGGGCGGTAAAGGTTCCGGCGCGGCGATTTCGACGGTGATCGTCTGCAGTGTCCGTCTGGCGAATGCGGAATTCCGCGACATCGGCGATCTCGAGCACATCGGCACCGCGTATGAAGAAGGGCGACAACCGTCCATCCGGATGTTTGAGCAACTGCTTGGTGCGGCCGTAGATGTTCGACAGTACCGGGCCTTGGTAACCGCAGGGGCAGGATGTGTGCAGGCTCGCGATGTCGCCGATGTCATAACGGATAAAAGGCGTCGCATAGGAGTGAAGATGCGTCAGCAGCACGCGTCCGGCCGTCCGGCCGTCGATTTCGACCGGCTCGCTTTCGTCGATCTCGACAAGGACGTTGCTCGTGCAGACGTGATAGAAATCGGGCGTCGCCCGGCATTCCTGAGCGATCAAGCCGATTTCTTCGGATGAATATCTGGCGGAGATGGGGATGCCGATACCCGAAAAAGCGCTTCGGATCGACGATGGCGGCCGATCGCCGAACGCGATCCAAGTGGCGACACCGGCCGCTTTGAAGAAAGCGACCCCTGCGTGTTGCAGCAACGCTTCCACGATATGCGGCTGTGCGATGAGGTGACCGACGGGATCACGGCGCAGCTCTTTGCAAAAGCCGTTAAAATCCGGATGCGTGAACTTGATTTCCTTGTAGGCCGCCTTTGCCACGAGTCCGCGAAGGCCGTGTCCGGCAGTCACCTTGGAAACGGTAAATCCGCGCTTGTCATCGATGATTCTGCTTCTGAGCCTCGTTATGTTGAGCGACAGGTCGCGGTCGTCGATAAAATGCTGGGCGAGGCCGCGGAGCCGGTTGTATTGGCCATTCGTGCGCGAAACGAAGAATTCGACGGGTGTGCCCGAGGAGCCGGATGTCGCGTGTTTCTGTATCGGCTCGGATCCGCCGGGCGGCAGAAGCGAGCCTTCGCGTGCGACCTGCTCGCGCAATTCGGCGCGTGTCAGGATCGGAAGCGCAGAAAGCTTGACGTCAGTGAAGCTTTTCAAAGCGCTGAGCCTCTGCCGCCAGAAGCTAGATTTTTGCGCGGCATGGGCCAGCAGATTGCGCAGCTGCGCCGCCTGCCAGTTCTCCCGCGCCACGCGGCTGCCCGTTTCGACCAACAGGATGTCCATGATCGAGGACAGAGCCCTTTTGTGCTCGTTGTCGCAGAACGTCATCGGCGTTTCGCTGAAGGCGTCGGGGGCAAGTCGGAGGCTGGAAAAATCGAGCTTCATTTTGTCTCCCGCAAAACGGCGCCCGCGCTCGTTTCACCGCGCGCGGTCTACGTGCCCGTCAGCAATTCGTTGCGAAAGCCGAGACGCTTCGTGTCGCGGCCCCAATCGATTTTCGCCACCTGGCTCACCTGGATATCAAAATCCTCGCCGGCATAGGCTTTTACGAGTTGTCGGAAGGCGTCGATCTTGGCCGCGGACAAGGTTTCCGGTGCGGCGAGTTCGGCGATGATCGTTCGCAGATCGGTTTGGCGGATGCGGTATTCCGAAATGTCGGCGATTGCCAGCACGTCCGCACCGCGAATCAGGAACGGCGACAGGCGCCCATCGGATGTTTGAGCAATTGCTTGCCGCGGCCGTAGATGTTCGAGAGCGTTGGGCCCTGGTAGCCGCAGGGGCAGGATTTGTGCAGGCTCGCGATGTCGCCGACATCATAGCGGATGAAGGGCGTGGCGTAGGAATGCAGATGCGTCAGCAGCACGCGCCCGGCAGGTTGTCCGTCGAAATTGGTCAGAGTGGTCTGGTCGATCTCGACGAGAACATTGCTGGTGCAGACGTGATAGAAATTGGGTGCCGAGCGGCATTCATATCCGATCATACCAATTTCCTCGCAAGAATAATTGGCGGTGACCCCTACGCCGACACCCGACAGCGCATCCCGCGCTGCCTGCGGCGGCCGATCGCCGAGCGACATCCAGGTGTGGACGCTGGCCTCCTTGAAGAAATCGGCGCCCGCGAATTGCAGGAGCGCCTCGACGATGCGTGGCTGCGCGATCATCAGGCCGACGGGGTCGCGGAGCAGCTCCTTGCTGAGAGCTCTGAGATTAGGGTGCGTGAACTCTATTTTTTTGTAGGCGCCTCTCGAGACGAAGCCGTTAAGGCCCTTGGGGGCATCGTCCTTGGATACGGTGAATCCGCGCGGGTCGTCGGTGAACAGGCTCTTGAACCGCGTGAGATTGAGCGAGAAGTCGAGGTCGTTGATGAAATGCTGCGCGAGGCCGCGGACGCTGTTGTAGTAGCCGTTCATGCGCGAGACGAAGAATTCGACGGGCGTACCCGATGAACCGGACGTCGCATGTTTTTGCGTCGGCTCGGTGCCGGGAGGCAGCAGCGAACCTTCTCGCGCGACCTGCTGACGTAGATCGGCGCGTGTGAGGGCCGGGAGCGAGGAGAGCTTGACGTCCGCGTAGTTTTTTCGCGGCCCGATCCTCTGCCGCCAGAAGCTTGATCTTTGCGCGGCATGGGCGAGCAGGTTGCGCAACTGCGCCGCCTGCCAGTTCTCGCGCGCCACGCGGCTGCCGGTCTCGACCAGCAGGATATCCATGATCGAGGACAAGACCCTTTTGTGCTCGGAATCGCAAAAGGTCAGCGGCTTTTCGCTGAAGGCATGCGGAGCAAGGGGCAGACTGGAAAAATCGATCTTCATTTTTGAGCCAGAGGGCGGACTTTCCGGGCAAATTGTGGCCCTCGGGACACAACCATAGGGAATCAGGCCGCGTGTCTGCAATTGACGTTGTCGGCCAGCCGGTTTCGAACCATACCTTACGTAGCGTCAGATTTCCGTTTGGGGGAAAAAAATAATTCGTTCTCTTCTCTTGTCCAGCGCCCTGTCCGTGATGGTCGCGGGCGCCGCTTTCGCCGCCGATCTGCCGAGCACCAAGGGCGAGCCGGTCTATGCGCCGCCGCCACCGCCGGTCTTCTCCTGGACGGGCTTCTACATCGGTGTCAACGGCGGCTACGGCGGCAACAACATCAACTACCACGACTATGACCCCTATGATGAGGGCTATAGCGGCTATGAGAAGATCACCAGCAGCGGCTTCGTCGCCGGCGGCACGGTTGGCTTCAACTATCAGTTCCCGACGTCCAATTTCGTCCTTGGCTTCGAGGGCGATTTCGATTGGAGCAACATCCGGGCTCAGCTTTCCGAGGGCTATAGCCTATGGTGACGGCTATAGCGAGGGATACTAACTTTGGCTCCGAGCTGAACTGGCTGGCGACGGCCCGCGCGCGCATCGGCTATGCGGTGACGACGCCCTTCGGCAATCTTCTGCCCTATGTCACGGGCGGCGCCGCCTTCGGCAATGTCAAGGATTACCTACACGGCCTGGAACTCCGATGGCTATTACGACAGCGCAAGCTGCACGCATACCTGGACGGGCTGGACCGCCGGCGCCGGCCTCGAATATGCGATCACGCAGAACCTCAGCTTCAAGGCCGAATATCTCTACGTCGATCTCGGCAACCACGGCGTCAACGACGAATACACCGACATCGCTCCGGGCGAGAGCTATACGGAACATTTCACCGCGAACATCGTCCGCGTCGGCCTCAACTGGCGCTTCGGCGACTGGTTCGCGCCGCCGCCGCCGCCGCCGGTCGTGGCGAAATACTGATCCCGTTTCTACGGGGGGCATTCGGAGGCCGGTGGCGCAAGTCACCGGCCTTTTTCTTTGCTGGATCGCTGCGTCGCTGCGCCCCTCGCGGCAATGAAGGAGGAAGCGCTCCGCAATTCGCTGGCCATTGGAGATGGCTTCCCGTCGGCGGCCATTGTGGCACCGGAAGCACAGCGGCGGGATTTGGCTTCCCGCTCTCTGATTTACAGTTGTGGTGCAGGCGATTGCCCCGCTAATACTTTGCTCAGTTACTGAATTGACGTAGCGGAAGGGCAAGAATATGATTCGTTCATTGCTTTTATCTGTCCAGTGTTTGCGTTCGATGGCCGCGGGCGCCGCTTTTGCCGCCGATCTGCCCAGCACCAAGGGCGAGCCGGCCTATGCGCCGCCGCCGCCGCCGCTCTATTCCTGGACGGGCTTCTACATCGGCGCGAACGCCGGCGTTTCGCGGGCAATTTCAGTCGCAGACTTATCGCGTATATGGCTCACGGCGATTACTACAGCCGCAGACGGCAATGCTGGCGGTTTCTCCGGCGGCGGCCAGATCGGCTACAATTACCAGTTCGATAGGCTCCAATTTCGTCGCTGGCGTCGAAGCCGATTTCCAGGGATCGACGTTGAAGGGCACGTATTACGACGAGAATACAGCGCTGATACGGCTTACCCTACATGAGATTGAGAAGCACCAAGGCTTAACTGGTGGGGCACCGCGCGCGGTCCGTCTCGGCTACGCCTTCGGCAATATCCTGCCCTATGTGACGGGCGGTTTCGCCTATGGGCGCGTTTCGGACTTCTATCAACCGAAGGTACCGGAGAGCTACAGCTGGTCTATGGCGCGACGCAGACCGGCTGGACGGCCGGCGCGGGCGTCGAATATGCGATCACGCAATAACCTGACGGCCAAGATCGAAGATCTCTACACCGATCTCGGCACCTGGAACACCGGCTAACCGTGTCTATGAGGACGAGGCAATCGATCAATACCGAAGGACGTCAAGTTCCGCGACGGTGCGCGCCGGCCTGAACTGGAAGTTTGGCGATTGGTTCTCGCCGCCGCCCGCCGCCGGTTGTGGCGAAGTACTGATCCCGTTTCTACGGGGGGCATTCGGAGGCCGGTGGCGCAAGTCACCGGCCTTTTTCGTCTTCTTGTGTCTGGGCCGATCCTGTTGCCGCATGGAGACAGCCGGACGGAAAATGCCGTGCGCGGCGCCCCGCGCATTGTCCGGCTAGGAATTTGCTCTAAAGCTCCCAGCGGAACATCGCGGTTTGAGGCCTTTGCAAGATGATTCGCGCCCTGCTGATGTCGAGCGCCGTCGCACTTGTTTGCGTCGGAAGCGCCTTCGCGGGTGATCTCCCCAATGACAAGGGGCCGCCGGCCTATGTGCCCCCGCCGCCGCCCCCGCCGGAATGGTCGGGTCTCTACATCGGCCTCAACGCCGGCTATGGCGGCGGGACTGTCCGCGACAATCATTACAGCGCCGGGGTGCTCGACAATTCGGGCAGCCTGTCATCGAGCGGCTTCCTCGGCGGCGGCACCGCCGGCATCAACTATCAGTTTCCGGGCACCAATTATGTCCTCGGCGCCGAGGGCGATTTCGACGGCTCGACGGTGCGCACCAACGCCGGCGGCTATGACCTTGGCGGCGGCGCGATCCCCAACGACACCAAGCTCGATTGGTTTGCGACGGCGCGGGCGCGTTTCGGCTACGCTTTCGGCAATATTCTGCCCTATGTGACGGGCGGCGCCTCCTTCGGCCATGTCGATCAATATCGCGTCGAGCCGGGCGGCGATCCCTTCGGCAATTTCTCGGTCGGCTCGACCCGCACCGGCTGGACCGCCGGCGCCGGCATCGAATATCAGGTCACCCGCAATCTGTCGGTGAAGGCGGAATACCTTCACGTCGATCTCGGCCCGCAATATTACCAGACGCCGGGCGAGCTGACCTTCGCGCCCGCCAACGATCATTCCGCGCATCCGACGCTGAATGTCGTCCGGGCCGGGGTGAACTGGCGGTTCGAATGGCTGACGCCGCCCACGCCGGTCGTGCCAAAGTATTGAATTCCTGAAAGCTTCCGGACGTGGCGCTCCAGCCGCCAAACTTTACCCGCCATCCAGTGTGATGCAGCGGCGCCACACCCTTCGTCGGTTTTCGAAAAACGCGGGCCCGCGTGCGTTTTCGCACATTCGGCGTGCGGGGCTTGGCCTTTAACCGTATGGACGCCATTTAATGTGCGGGGCCGGCGGGTTTGGATTATCTTCCCGCGGCCTTCGGGGATTTTCGGCATGGTTCGCTCTGGTCTTCTGGCCTTTTCTGCGGTCCTCGCACTCGGTGCGGGCGCGCGAGCGGCTGACCTGACGAGCGCCAGCGCCCCGCCGCTCTACGTCGCCCCGCCGGCTTTTTCCTGGACCGGTTTCTATGTCGGCGCGACGGCTGGCGGCGCTTTTGGCGGCCAGACGTTGAATGGGCCTTATGGCGCGTTGAGCGCTAGCCCGGCTGGCTTCGCCGGTGGCGGCGAGGCGGGCTTCAACTATCAATTCCCGACCTCGAATGTCGTCCTCGGCGGCGAGACGGATTTTCAGGGCTCGACCCTGCGGGCGAATTATGGAGCGCTGGCGACGCCGGCCGGGGCGCTGACCGGCTCCTCGCAACTCGACTGGTGGGGTTCGGCGCGGGCGCGGCTCGGCCTGTCCTTCGGCAATGTCCTGCCTTTCGTCACCGGCGGTTTCGCCTATGGCGACACGCACAATCAGATCGCCCTCGGCCCGGATAGCTTCGCGACGAGCGGGGTGCATACCGGCTGGACAGCGGGCGCGGGCGTCGAATATGCCCTGACCCGAAATCTGACAGCCAAGGCGGAATATCTCTACACCGATCTCGGAACGGCCGCGACGCAGTTGGGCGGCGAGGGTACAGAGCATACGCACGCCGCGTTCCATGCCGTCCGCGCCGGACTCAACTGGAAGTTCGACTGGAACGGCACGCCGGTGCCGATCAATTCGAAATATTGAACTGCGGCTGCGGCGCCGGTTTCGCTCCTGAATTCTGTGCGCGGGTTGAGTGGGCGCTGGAGCGCAGTTGTCAAACAGGTCAAAAGGCTCTATCTTCTAGTTCTTCCCCTGCAGGCGATATGTCGGCGCGCCACGTGAAGCGCCTCAGCTAAGGCATTGGCCTGCCCTTCCCAGGATACGGCCCGTTTGGGCTTCCCACCCCGGCGCGCTTTCGAGCGCCCTTCCAAGGACGAAATCCCGATGCGGGATATTAAACTGCAAGAATTAAAATCAAAGTCACCCACCGAGCTGCTCGCCTTCGCCGAGGAACACGAGGTCGAGAACGCCTCGATCATGCGCAAGCAGGAATTGATGTTCGCGATTCTTAAAGCAACTGGCCAGCCGCGACATCGAGATTGTCGGCGAGGGCGTCATCGAAGTGTTGCAGGACGGCTTCGGCTTCCTGCGCTCGCCCGACGCCAATTATCTCGCCGGTCCCGACGACATTTATGTCTCGCCTTCGCAGATCCGCCGCTTCGGCCTGCGCACCGGCGACACGGTCGAGGGCTTGATCCGCAGCCCCAAGGAGGGCGAGCGCTATTTCGCGCTGCTCAAGGTCAACACGATCAATTTCGAGGATCCGGAGAAAATCCGCCACAAGGTCCATTTCGACAATCTGACGCCGCTTTATCCCGACGAGCGGTTGAAGCTCGAGATCGAAGATCCGACCAAGAAGGACTTTGTCCGCGCGCGTCATCGATATCGTCGCGCCGATCGGCAAGGGCCAGCGCGCCTTGATCGTCGCGCCGCCGCGCACCGGCAAGACGGTGCTCTTGCAGAATATCGCGCAGTCGGTCACCGCCAATCATCCCGGAATGCTATCTGATCGTGCTGCTGATCGACGAGCGGCCGGAAGAAGTCACCGACATGCAGCGTTCGGTGAAGGGCGAGGTGGTTTCCTCGACCTTCGACGAGCCGGCGGTGCGCCACGTCCAGGTCGCCGAAATGGTGATCGAGAAGGCCAAGCGCCTTGTCGAGCATGGCCGCGATGTGGTGATCCTGCTCGATTCGATCACCCGCCTCGGCCGCGCCTACAACACCGTCGTGCCGTCGTCCGGCAAGGTGCTGACCGGCGGCGTCGACGCCAATGCCTTGCAGCGGCCGAAGCGCTTCTTCGGCGCGGCGCGCAATATCGAGGAGGGCGGTTCGCTGACCATCATCGCGACCGCGCTGATCGATACCGGCTCGCGCATGGACGAAGTGATCTTCGAGGAATTCAAGGGCACCGGCAATTCGGAAATCATTCTCGACCGCAAGGTGGCCGACAAGCGCAGCTTTCCCGTCGATCGACATCACCCGCTCCGGCACCCGCAAGGAAGAGCTGCTCGTCCCCGCCGACATCTTGAAGAAAATGTACGTGCTGCGCCGCATCCTCAACCCGATGGGCACGGTCGATGCGATCGAATTCCTGCTCGGCAAATTGCGCGAGACGCCGAAGGGCAATGCGAGCTTCTTCGAATCGATGAATACCTAGAGTACAGGCGCGAACGTCTCGACGCTCGCGCTTATTCCTCCGGCAAAGGCCGCGGCCGGCGCGTCACCGGATCGATGGCGACAAAGGTGAAGACGGCTTCTGTCACCTTCACCGTCTCCTCGCTGTCGCGGGCACGGCTCCAGGCTTCGACCTCGATCTTCATTGATGTGCGGCCGCGCGTGACGAGCCGTCCATAAAGACTCACCACATCGCCGACGCGCACCGGGCGCAGGAAATTCATCGCCTCGACGCGCACGGTCGAGGCGCGCCCACGCGCGATGCGCGAGGCGACGTTGCTGCCGGCAAGGTCCATCTGCGACATCAGCCACCCGCCAAAAATATCGCCATAAGCGTTGGTATCCGCCGGCATGGTGATGGTGCGGATGACGGGATCTTCGTCCGGCGGGATTTCGCTCTGCGTCAAAGACTTTTCGTTGTGAGTCATGCGCCCGTCCCTTTACCGCGCAAGCAAAGCGCTCAGTCCGGCAATATCACGAACCGGCAGGGCGCACACGCCATCCGAACAGACGAAAGCAGCCGCCGTGCCAGAAGCCGCGATCTGGGCTTGCGCCGGATGATCCGGCGGCAGCGCTGCGCCTGGGCCGAGATCGAGCACCATGCGTGTATCGAACGGCGCGGCGAGCGCGGCCTCGTAGAGCGCCTGGCGCTGGGGACCTGCGACGACGATCTCGCGGCCGCGCAGATAAAGATCGAGCGCGTTCAGAATACCGGCATGGCCGATGGGCTGCGCGGTGACAGCCGGCGTCGCGGCAGCGAACAACGCATCGGCCCGCGCGCGCCACGTTTCGTCGCCCGTCGCCGCCGCGAGCCGGGTAAGCACATCGAGCGTGACGGAATGGGCATTGGGAATGGCGTCATCCGCCGTCGGCGCGAGACGAATGACGATGTCGCGCGCATCGTCGGCCGCCATGGCGATGAGACCGGTCTCGGGATCGATATGATGACGCGCGATCGCGTCCGCGAAGGCGATCGCATCAGTGAGATAATCGTAAGGCGTAAGTCCCGCCTCCGCCATATGCCGGGCTTCATGCAGCGCGAGTGCGGCGCGCGCCATCGCCGCATGATCGAGCGCGAGGCCGGGTTTCACGATGACGCCCGCGCGCGTGCTATGGGCGAGACGCCGCGCGTCATCCTCATCAGCGAATTGCAGATGATCGACGACATAATGATAGGCGCGCGCCGCGTGCATGATCCAGCGCGGCTCGTTGAATGTCGTCGCGGCACGGACGAGCGCGGCGATCATCAGGCCGTTCCAGTCGGCCATGATCTTGTCGTCGAGCCCGGGATGCACGCGCTTGTCGCGTGCGACGAAAAGCTTTTGCCGCAAAGGGGCGAGGCGGGCTTCTTCTTGCGGTGTCGGCGGCGCTTTCAGTTCGAGGCGATTGAGGATCGTGACGCTTTCGCCATGCTTTTCCTCGGCCCAGTTGCCGATGCGCGAGGCATTGTAGAATTTGCCGAAGAACGTGGCGTCTTCTGCGCCGAGAATTTCGACGAGCTCGGGCCAGGTCCAGACATAGAATTTGCCTTCCTCGCCTTCGCTGTCGGCATCGAGCGAAGCGCAAAAGCCGCCGCCGGCATTGGTCATCTCGCGCGTGAGCCAGCCGACCGTTTCATAAGCGCGCTGGCGGAAAAGCGCGTCACCGAAGTATTGCCAGGCCAGCGCGAGCAGTTCGAGAATCTGCGCATTGTCGTAGAGCATCTTTTCAAAATGCGGCACGAGCCAGCGGTCGTCGGTCGAATAGCGCGCATAGCCGCCGCCGAGATGATCGTAGATGCCGCCTTCCGACATTTTGGTGAGCGTCAGCCGCACGAGATCGCGATATTTTTTTTCGTTCAGCCGGCCGCCGGCGCGCCAGAGAAATTCGAAGATCGCCGGATTGGGGAATTTCGGCGCGCCGCGCAGGCCGCCGTCAACCGGATCGACATAATCGGCGAGTTTTGGCGCTAGAGCGTCGGCCAGGGCGAGGCTCAAAGGCGCGGCATCTGCCGCGGCGAGGCGGGCGCGGCCAAGCGATTGCCGCACCGCTTCGGCATTTGAGGTAATTCTACCTTGCTCGTCGTGAAATGCTCTGGCGACGCTGCGCAGCACGGTGACGAAGGCCGGCCGGCCATAACGCGCCTCCTTCGGGAAATAGGTGCCGCCCCAGAAGGGCTCGCCGCGTGGCGTCAGGAACATGGTCATCGGCCAGCCGCCATGTTCGCCGAAGGCGTGCAGCGCCTGCATATAGATATGATCGATATCGGGCCGTTCCTCGCGATCGACCTTGATGTTCACGAAAAGCTCGTTCATGACCGCGGCGGTCGCAGCATCCTCGAAACTTTCATGTGCCATCACGTGGCACCAATGGCAGGCGGCGTAGCCGACCGACAGCAGGATCGGCTTATTGGCGGCCTCTGCCTCCGCGAGCGCCGCGGGGCCCCAAAGCCGCCAATGGACAGGATTGTCCTTGTGTTGCAGCAGATAGGGACTGGCGGCCTTGGCGAGTTCGTTGGACATGACGGGCCTTGAATTGAGCGGCGCAACGCGCGCGCCGGAGACGATCTATGCGCTTGCCTCAGGGATGGGGCGCGCGGCCGTGGCCGTTTTGCGCCTCTCAGGCGCGGAAGTCCCAAGGATTTTGGCAGCGATTGTCGGGAAACTGCCGCCGGTGCGCAAGGCGAGCCTGACAACCTTCGTCGATCCTGCAAGCGGCGAGCCGATCGACCGCGGACTTTGCCTTTATTTTCCGGCGCCGGCGAGCTTTACCGGCGAGGAGTGCGCCGAATTCCATATCCACGGCGGTCCGGCGGTCATCGCCAGGTTGCTGGCGGCGCTGGCGAATTTCCCCCAGACGCGCCCGGCCGAAGCCGGCGAATTCACCCGCCGCGCCTTCGAAAACGGCAAGCTCGACCTGACCGAGGTCGAGGGCCTTGCCGATCTGATCGAGGCCGAGACCGAAATGCAACGCCGTCAGGCTCTCCGCCAAACGCGCGGCGCCTTGCGGCAAAAGGCGGAAGCCTGGCGGGCGGCACTTCTCGAAGCGGCGGCACTTCTCGAGGCCGAGATCGATTTCGCCGACGAGGCGGATGTGGCGCCGCTCGCGCGCCGGACGCTCGGGGGTCTGCTGGCTCCGGTGCGCGAAGATCTCATGGCGGCGCTTGCGCAGGGCCGGGCCGGCGAGATCGTCCGCGAAGGTGTGACCGTTGTGATCGCCGGTCCGCCCAACGCCGGCAAATCGACTTTGCTCAATGCGCTCGCCCGGCGCGAGGCGGCGATCGTCTCGCCCGTTCCCGGCACGACGCGCGATGCGATCGAGGTCCATCTCGATATCGGCGGCTTTGCCTTCGCGTTGATCGATACGGCGGGTCTGCGGGAGACGCTCGATCCTATCGAACGCATCGGGGTCGAACGTGCCCGCGCGCGCGCTGCAGCGGCCGATCTTATTCTTTGGCTCAGCGAGACAGGCGCGCCGCCACCGGGCGACCTGCCATCCGGCGTGCCGATTTTGTCTCTGCATACCAAGAGTGATCTTGACGGCGCCGCCGGGCAGGCGTTTTTGGCGATCAGCGCGGCGACGGGCGCCAATCTCGATCTCCTGACGGAAAAGCTTGCGGGCTTCGCGCGCGGCGTAGCGGGGCAGGCGGAATCGGGGCTTATCACCCGCGAGCGGCATCGCCGCGCCTTCGCATCGGCGGCCGAGGCGCTTGAGCGGGCGCTGCGCGGCCTCGATGGCCCGGTCGAATTGCTGAGCGAGGATTTGCGCGCCGCGATCCATGCGCTCGAAAGCCTGATCGGGCGCATCGACGTCGAGGACGTGCTCGGCGAAATCTTCGCCCGCTTCTGTATCGGTAAATGATATGTTTCACGTGAAACATTCCTGGATGGCCCTGTGAGCGCGGAAAGCTTCGACGTGATCGTGGTGGGCGGCGGGCACGCTGGCTGCGAGGCGGCTGCCGCGGCGGCGCGCCTCGGCGCACGGACGGCGCTTGTCACGCATTCCTTCGTCGCTATCGGCACCATGTCCTGCAATCCGGCCATCGGCGGCCTTGGCAAGGGCCATCTCGTCCGCGAGATCGATGCGCTCGATGGCCTGATGGGCCGCGTCGCGGATGAAGCCGGCATCCAGTTCCGCGTTCTCAATCGTGCCAAGGGGCCGGCTGTGCGCGGTCCGCGCGCGCAGATGGACCGTAAGCTCTACCGTGCCGCCATGCAGGCGGCGCTCTCCGCCGTGCCGGACCTGACGATCATCGCGGGCGAGGCAGCCGAGATCCAGGCGGAGGGCAGCCGGGTTACCGGCCTCGTCTTGGCCGATGGGCGGGAATTGCGCACCGGCGCTCTGGTGCTGACGACCGGCACGTTTCTTCGAGGCATGATCCATATCGGTGCCGAGCGAATCCCGGCCGGCCGGGTCGGCGAGCGGCCCGCGCAACAGCTTTCCGCCAGTCTGCTGGCGCATGGCTTCGCCCTCGGCCGGCTAAAGACCGGCACGCCGCCGCGCCTCGACGGCACGACGATCGATTGGGACGTCCTGGAGCGCCAGCCGGGCGATGCCGAGCCAGAGCCATTCTCCTTCCTGACGCGGTCGATTACCGACCCCGCAGATCGATTGCTTCATCACCCGCACGACCGAGGCGGGACACGAGCTGATCCGCCAGAACATCGGCCATTCGCCGGTCTATTCCGGTGCGATTTCCGCCCGCGGTCCGCGCTATTGCCCCTCCATCGAGGACAAGGTGATGCGCTTCGGCGACCGCGAGGCGCATCAGATTTTTCTGGAGCCGGAAGGCCGCGACGATCCAACGATCTATCCCAACGGCATTTCGACAGCCCTCCCGGCCGATCTGCAGGATACTTTCCTGCGCACCATCCCGGGTCTGGCCAATGTCCGGATGCTCCAGCCAGGCTATGCGATCGAATACGATTTCATCGACCCGCGCGAACTGACAGGGGCGCTGGAGACGAAGCGGGTCGCAGGCCTTTTCCTCGCCGGACAGATCAACGGCACGACGGGCTATGAGGAGGCGGCGGCGCAGGGCCTTGTCGCAGGCTTGAACGCGGCGGCGCTCGCCGGCGGGCGGCCACCGATCGGTTTCGACCGCTCCGAGGCCTATCTCGGCGTCATGATCGACGATCTCGTCACGCGCGGCGTCACCGAGCCCTATCGCATGTTCACCTCGCGCGCCGAATACCGGCTCACGTTGCGGGCCGATAATGCCGATCAACGGCTGACCGCCAAAGGCATCGCGCTCGGGATCGTCGGTGAGAGGCGCGCCGCGGCTTTCGGGGCGAAGGCTGCCGCGTTGGCGGCCGCGCGGGGCCGGCTCGAAAGCCTGACCCTGACGCCCAATGCGGCGGCCCGGCACGGGCTCAAGATCAATCGTGACGGTATTCGCCGCACGGCTTTCGCTCTGCTCGGATTTCCGGAGATCGATTTCGCCGTTCTGCGGAGCGTCTGGCCGGAGCTGGGCGGCATTGATGCCAAGACCGCCGCGCAGATCGAAATCGATGCCAAATATGCCGTCTATCTGGATCGGCAGGCGGAGGATATCGCCCGCTTTCGCCGCGACGAGGTTTTGCGCCTGCCCGAGAGCCTCGATTTTCGGGCGATCGCCGGCCTGTCGGCCGAACTGCGGGACAAGCTGATCGCCATCCGACCGCAGACTTTGGGGCAGGCAGGGCGGATCGAGGGCATCACCCCCGCAGCGCTGACGCTGCTGGCCGCGCACGCCAAATCCCACGCGAGGCGGAGCCGCGCGCTTGCCGAGGATTTGCCACACGTCCCGCGGGACCGGGACGCAGCGCTGGCCCTGTTTCCGCTGCCGCCCGAGATCATTCGCCGGTTCGATATCTATGCGGAATTGCTGCGCAAATGGCAGAAAACGATCAACCTCGTCGGCAATTCGACCGTGCCGCATCTCTGGACGCGGCATATTGCTGATTCTCTTCAGGTTCAGGCGGCGGTGCCGCAGGCCCGGCTCTGGGCCGATCTCGGCTCGGGCGGGGGCTTTCCGGGGCTCGTTACCGCGATCCGGCTCGCCGAGACGCCTGGCGCGCGGGTGCATCTCATCGAATCGGATCAGCGCAAATGTGCTTTTCTGCGCGAGGTTTCACGTGAAACATCGGCTCCTGCCATTATTCACAACGGCCGTATCGAGCAGATTGTCGATCATTTGCCTGAGCCCATCGAGGCGGTGAGCGCGCGGGCCCTCGCGCCGCTGCCGGTTCTCCTCGCCTATGCGGAAAATCTCCTCGCCGCGGGCGCTATCGGCGTTTTTCTGAAGGGACAAGGCGCAGATCGGGAGCGCAAAGCCTTGTCCGGCGCCGGCCGATACCGCATCATGGAGACATCGAGCGTAACCGCGTCGGTGAGTCGGCTGCTTCTCGTCCGTGACGAGGGCGCCAAGCCGCTCCAGCGCGGCGGGGGATAAGTTGCAGCGTAACCCGCGAAAAATCTTCTAAAACAGATATTTAGAGACTCGCATGGCTGCGCAGGCAACAGGATAATTTAGAGCTGGATTCGCGTGAAAAATCGGTGCCCACTTTTTCGCATCCCGCTCTAGGCTTTCGGAGACGGCGCGTGGCTTATTCTCCCGATCTTCGCGTTCTGGTTCTGGCCAATCAGAAGGGCGGCGTCGGCAAGACGACGACGGCGATCAATCTCGGCACGGCGCTGGCCGCCATCGGCGAGCGGGTGCTGATTATCGATCTCGATCCGCAGGGCAATGCCTCGACCGGCCTCGGCATCGACCGCAAGAATCGCGAGGTTTCGACCTTCGACGTGATGATCGGCGAAGCGCCGCTGCAGGCCGCGATTCAGCCGACCGCCGTGCCGCGCCTTTCGATCGCACCTTCGACGCTCGATCTTCTCGGCGTCGAACTTGAGATCGCCGCGGAAAAAGATCGCGCCCACCGGCTGCGGAATGCGGTGAAAGCCTTTGCCGACGCGCAGGCGCAGCTCCCCGAGCTCAATCGGTTCACCTATGTTCTCATCGACTGCCCGCCCTCGCTCAACCTTCTGACGATCAATGCGCTCGCCGCGAGCGACAGCGTCGTCGTGCCGCTGCAATGCGAATTCTTCGCGCTCGAAGGCCTGTCGCAATTGCTCTCGACGGTCGAGACGGTGAAGCAGACGCTGAATGCAGAACTCACGATTCACGGTATCGTGCTGACGATGTACGACCCGCGCAACAATCTGGCGACCCAGGTTGCGGCCGATGTGCGCGGCTTCATGGGCGACAAGGTTTACGAGACGATCATTCCGCGCAATGTGCGGATTTCGGAGGCGCCGTCCTACGGCAAGCCGGTGCTGCTCTACGATCTCAAATGCAGCGGCAGCCAGGCCTATCTGCGGCTTGCCTCGGAGGTCATCCAGCGCGAGCGGCAATTGCGCGCCGCATAAGTGCGCGCTTGAAATTATGGTTAAGCGAATATGAAGGCGGCGAATATGGCAGAAGAATCCCGGCCGCGGCTCGGCCGCGGGCTGGCGGCGCTGATCGGTGACGCCGGAGAGGAAGGGGCGGCGATCGCGCGCTCGCGCGGCCAGAAGAAGATTCCGCTCGCATTCCTGCGGCCCAATCCGCGCAATCCGCGCAAGGCTTTCGACGATCAGGATCTCGAAGACCTCGTCGCCTCGATCCGCGAGAAGGGCATCATCCAGCCGATCCTTGCGCGCACTATCGCCGGCCTCGCAGACATTTACGAGATCATCGCCGGCGAACGGCGCTGGCGCGCCGCACAACGTGCCGGGCTGCATGACGCGCCGGTCATTCTTGTCGAAGCGGACGACAAGCAAGCGCTCGAACTTGCCATTGTCGAGAACGTTCAGCGCGCCGATCTCAACGCGCTTGAGGAAGCGCTCGGCTATCAGCAGCTCGAAAGCGAATATAATTATACGCAGGCCGATCTCGCCCGTGTCATCGGCAAGAGTCGCAGCCACGTCACCAATACGCTGCGCCTGCTGAAATTGCCCGAGAAGACAAAGCAGCTTCTCGCCGAAGGCAAATTATCGGCCGGCCATGCGCGCGCCCTGCTGACGCGCGCCGACGCCGACGAGATCGCCGCGCGCATCGTCGCGCAAGGTCTCTCCGTGCGCGACGTCGAAAAGCTGGCACAGAAAGCAGCGCCGCAGGCCAAGCACAAACATGCGGCCGAGGAGAAAGACGCCGATACGCGCGCCTTGGAGAAAGATTTGGGCGAGGCCCTCGGGCTTGTCGTCGCCATCACCCATCAGGGCGAAGCGGGTGAATTGCGCATCCGCTACAAGAGCCTCGAACAACTCGACGATCTTGTACGCAAATTGAAGCGGTAAGCGCGCCGTCATTGCGAGGCGCGAATGCGACGAAGCAATCCAGGATCAAAACTGGATTGCTTTGCTTCGTTCGCAATGATGGTAATTTTTCCTCTCAGCCCGTCTTCTTTTCGCGTTGATCGCGATCGCCTAAAGCGACGAAAAAAATCTGCTCATTTCGCAATTGACCGCGATTGGAATGGCGCAAGCTGCTCCGATCAATTACGCGGAGCGCGAAAATGAACTGGCATACATTCCTGAAAATATTGGGAGTCTTGAACTATTTTCTCGGCGGCACGGCGGCACTTATACAGGCCGTACAGGCGCTTATAGAGGTGTTACGGAAATGACATTTCAAGCGTATCGCCGTAAAACCCTACCCGCTTTCCGTTTCGCTTGCATCGCAATCGTCCACAGCGCGCGCATGCCGATCTGATCGGCGAGCTTGGGGTCGCGCCGCGCTTTGCCGATGGCCTGATTAATCGCGGTGATCACGCGCGCGAGCCGTTCCGAGGACCAGTTGCGCACATGCTTCTCGAAAGAGTCGGCACTGCGCCGGCCGCCAAAGCCCGAACCCATGCCTCTCCGGCCCGACTCTGCATCGAGCCGTGCCCGATGCAGCATCGTCGCATGGCGCAGCGCCGCACCGAGCAGCGCGTTATAATCGCCACCTTCGGAGAAGACGCGCTCGGCCGTTTTCTCCACGGCAGCAAGGTCGCCCTCGAAGGCGCCGTCGATCGCTGCATTGAGCGCGAGGCTCGACGCGTCGGCAACGATGGCGGCGACATGGTCTTCGGTGACCGTCCCCGCGCCGCGCGCGTAGAGCGCGAGCTTCTGAATTTCCGCCCGCGTTGTCAGCCGGTCTTCACCGAGGAGCGAGATGAGCAGTTTCTTGGCCTCGGGGTCGATTGCGAGATTATCGGCGCGCAATTCGGTTTCTATGAACTGTGCGACGTCCTTGGCGGAATCCGGATAACATTCGATCGCCGCCGCGCGCGGGTTGGGTTCGCAGAGCTTGCGCAGGGGTGCGTCGCGTTTCAGTGCGCCGGCCTCAATAATGATGGTGCAATCGGGCGGCGGCTTCGCCAGCACGGGTTCGAGCGCCGCGATAAAGCCCTTGCCCTGAGCGTCAATGGCGATGGCGCGGCGGCCGCCGAACATCGGAATCGTATTGGCCTCGTCCGCCAGACGCAGCGGATCGGCAGCGAGGTCGTCGCCGCGAAAGCCGCAGAAACTGGAACGGGTCTTTCACATCTTCGATGCTGCGCGCGATGATCTTGCTCGCCCGCTCGGCGACAAGGCCGGCGTCGGTGCCGAAGACGAGATAGATGGAGATATTCGGTGGCGGCCGGCCGATGAAACGATCGGCGTCGTTGTTTTTGACGGCGACCATTCAGTTCCGTGAGGCGAGTTCGGCGGCGACCTGCGTCGTGATCTCGTCGGCGAGGCGTCGCGCATCGCGGATTTCCGCGTCGCGGGCGGCGCGGACATTGGTGAAGCGGTTGGTGTTGCGGTCGTAGCTCGCGGCGACATAGGCCTTGCCGACGAAGACCTTCTCATTGGCGGTCGGCACGAGACGGAAATGTGCCGTCGTGACGATGGTCGCCGAGGTCGCGAGGCCCTCGACCGTATCGATCAGCGGCGTCTCGGTGGTTTCGGTGAGCGTGATGACGAGATGATATTTCGGATCGGTCGGCTCGCCGGTGCCATTGAGATCGAGTTTCAGATCGTCGCCGAGATAATGACCGAGGCGCCCCGAGATTTCATCGATGGCCACCGATTGCATCTTCTCCGCCTGCGCGCCGTTGGCGAGAAAGCTGCCTGAGCCGTAGAGCGGCCGCACTTCCTCGACGCAGCCGCCCAGCCACAGCAGCGGCAGCAGCAGGCTGAGGCGTATCACGGCGGGACGGGGATCAGGCAACGACATTCACGATCCTCTGCGGGACGACGATGATTTTCTTCACCGCCTTGCCCTCCAGGGCGCGCTGAACCCCTTCGAGCGCCAGAACGGCCGTTTCGATCGCTCTTTGGTCGGCGTCGCGCGCGACGACGAGATCGGCGCGCTTGCGCCCGTTCACCTGCACCGGCAGGCTGATCGTATCTTCGACGATCAGGCTGCGGTCCGCAACGGGCCATGGCGCATTTGCGATCAAGGTGTTGTGCCCAAGCCGCACCCAGGCCTCCTCGGCGAGATGCGGCATCATGGGCGCAAAAAGCTGCACAAAAATGTCCGCCGCCTCGCGGAAGGCATAGCGCAGATCCTCGCCGATCTCGGGCGTCGCGATCGCGCCGACGGCGGCCGAGAGCTTGTTGGCAAGGTCGTAGAGCTGGGCGACGGCGCGGTTGAACCGCAGCCGCAGGATATCTTCCTCGACCTTGACCAGGGCCGCGTGCGCCAGTTTGCGCACTTCGGCTGCCGCGGCGGAGAATTCGGCTGGCTTCGGCGCGTCGGGCGGCGCCGCGAGGCCCGCAAGCTCGTCGATGAGACGCCAGGCCCGCTGGACGAATTTGGCCGCGCCCTGGACGCCGGCGTCGGTCCAGATCACATCGCCCTCGGGCGGCGAATCGGAGAGGACGACCCAGCGCGCCGTATCGGCGCCATAGGTCTCGATGATCTCGTCGGGGTCGATCGTATTTCGTTTCGACTTCGACATTTTCTCGATCGGGCCGATCTCGACCGGCGCCCCGCCCGAGAGCCGCACCGCGCGGCGGCCCTCGGTCGTCGCCTCGATTCGGATTTCGGCGGGGGCGACCCAGGCGCCGTCCGGCGTCGCGATAGGTCTCGTGCACCACCATGCCCTGGGTGAAGAGCCCGGCGAAAGGCTCCTTCAAGTCGTCGGCATGGCCCGTCTGCTGCATGGCGCGGGTGAAGAAGCGCGAATAGAGCAGGTGCAGGATCGCGTGCTCGATGCCGCCGATATATTGGTCGACCGGCAGCCATTTGCGCACCATCGCGTCATCGGTCGGCGCGGCTTTGTCCCAAGGGTCGGTGAAGCGCAGAAAATACCAGGACGAATCGACGAACGTATCCATCGTGTCCGTCTCGCGCCGCGCCGGGCCGCCGCATTTCGGGCAGGCGACATGTTTCCAGGTCGGGTGCCGCTCGAGCGGATTGCCGGGCTGGTCGAAAGCTCACATCCTGCGGCAGTTCGACCGGCAGATCGGCGTCCGGCACCGGCACCGCGCCGCAGGTCTCGCAATGGATGATCGGGATCGGGCAGCCCCAATAGCGCTGGCGTGAAATGCCCCAGTCGCGCAGCCGGTAATTGATCTGGCGCTTGCCGACCGGCGCGCCGTCAAACGTTCGGCTTCGAGCCGGCGCGCGACGTCTTCTTTGGCTGCGGCGAATGGTCAGGCCGTCGAGAAAGCGCGAATTGATCAGCGTGCCGTCGCCGTCATAGGCCTTGTCGGTGATGATGAAGCTCGCCGGATCGGCACCCGGCGGGCAGACGACGGGCGTGTTGCCGAGGCCATAGGCGTTGGCGAAATCGAGGTCGCGCTGGTCATGCGCCGGACAGCCGAAGATCGCGCCCGTGCCATAATCGATCAGCACGAAATTGGCGACATAGACCGGCAGCAGCCAATCCGCATCGAAGGGATGGCGCACCTTGAGCCCCGTGTCATAGCCCTTCTTTTCGGCCGTCTCGATGGCGGCTTCCGACGTGCCGCTCCGCTGGCATTCGGCGATGAAATCGGGCGAGCGCCGCATCCTTCCCGGCAAGCTTGGCGGCCAGCGGATGGTCGGGCGCGAGCGCGATGAATTTGGCGCCGAAGAGCGTATCCGGCCGCGTGGTATAGACGTCGATCTCGCGCGCGGCGACCTTGTCGGTCGGCGCGAGCGCGAAGCGCAGATGCAGGCCCTCGGATTTGCCGATCCAGTTCTTCTGCATCAGCCGGACCTTCTCCGGCCAGCGCGGCAGGTCGTCGAGCGCGGCGAGCAGATCGTCGGCGGCCGAGGAGATTTTCAGGAACCATTGCGTCAATTCGCGCTGCTCGACCAGCGCGCCGGAGCGCCAGCCGCGGCCGTCGATCACCTGCTCATTGGCGAGCACGGTATGATCGACAGGGTCCCAGTTCACCTTGGATTTCTTGCGATCGACGAGGCCGCCGGCGAGAAAATCGAGAAACAGCTTCTGCTGATGCTTGTAATAGGCCGGGTCGCAGGTCGCGATCTCGCGCGACCAATCGAGCGAAAGGCCCATGGATTTGAGCTGCGCCCGCATCGAGTCGATATTGGCATAGGTCCAGGCGGCGGGATGGGTGTTGTTCTGCGCCGCGGCGTTTTCGGCGGGCAGGCCGAAGGCGTCCCAGCCCATCGGATGCAGCACATTATGGCCGCGCGCGCGCATGAAGCGGGCGACGACGTCGCCCATCGTATAATTGCGCACGTGCCCCATATGGATCCGGCCGGACGGATAGGGAAACATCTCGAGGACGTAATATTTCGGCCGCGGATCGTCGTTGCGCGTGCGGAAGGTCTCCGCCGCGTCCCAGGTCTGCTGCCATTTGCGTTCGGCTTCGAGGGCGTTGTAGCGCTGTGCGTCCATGCTATCAGATTTGGTGCATCGGTCCGGCGGGCGGCTAGCGCGTTTTCCGGCCAGATGAAATTCATCTGGCCAACGAGAAATCGCGCCAATTCATAATGTTGGGCGTGTTCCGGCCGGAAAAGTCGGGCAACTTTTCCGGAACACGCCCTGTACAGCATTATTGGCCAGATGGGTCAATGATTTGCGAAGATGCAGGAGAAGGCGGCGTGGCCGAGGAAAATGTGCAGCCACAACAAAGCGCTGTGGGCCGGCTTGCGGAGATCCGCGGCCGCATCGCCCGGGCGGAGGCGGATGCCGGCCGTGCGCCGGGCTCGGTCACGCTCGTCTGCGTCTCCAAGACCTTCGAGGCTGAGGTCATCCGGCCCGTCATCGCCGCGGGCCAGCGCGTCTTCGGCGAGAACCGGGTGCAGGAGGCCCTGGGCAAATGGCCGGCGCTGCAGGGCCGAGACGCCGGGGATCGAGCTGCATCTCATCGGCCCGCTGCAATCCAACAAGGCGCGTGAGGCCGTCCAGTTCTTCGACGTCATCGAGACCGTCGATCGCGAGAAGATCGCCGTCGCGCTCGCCAAGGAAATAGCGGGCGGCGGACGCGCGCCAAAACTTTATGTGCAGGTCAACACCGGCGCCGAACCGCAGAAGGCCGGCATCCTGCCCGAGCAGGCGGATGACTTCGTCGCCTATTGCCGCAATGATCTGAAGCTCGATATTTCGGGCCTCATGTGCATCCCGCCGGTCGGCGAGCAGGCCGCACCACATTTCGCGCTGCTCAACAAGATCGCGGCGCGTAATGATATCAAAATTCTGTCCATGGGCATGAGCAGCGATTTCGAGATCGCCATCGAGCTTGGCGCGACGCATGTGCGCGTCGGCAGCGCGATTTTTGGAGCGCGATAGACGGGCATTACGAGATTGCTGTCCCGTCTGCGCCGATCACTTCAGCGGCTTCCAATATTGGCTGAAGAAGCCGCGGGAATCGACTTTTGCGACGGGCGCGCCGGGGGTCGCGACGCCATCGACGCAATGCCAGTTGTAAATCGTATCATGGCCCGTCGCGACCATCGGGATAAAGTCCGAATTCGGATTGTCCTTGCACCAGGCCGTCGCGCCTACGAGAGTCTTGCTGAGATTGGCTTTGCCGCAGGGCAGATTGGCGCCGACGTTGCAGAGCTTCACGCCGCCATTGGCGCAGCGATAGAACGTCGTTTGCAAAGCCTCGGCACCGCTCAAGTTGAACAGATGCTTGATCGCGCCGGCGAGCGAAGCCGTGGCCGGATGCAGTATGTCATCGTTGACGACACGCGCACAATAAGCGCGCGGCGCATCGGCTTGTGCCGCGCCAAGCGGAAAAGTGAGCGTAATAAAATAAAGCGCCGTTCCAATGCCGATACGAAAAGTGCTCATCTCTCGCTCCTTGAAACGACTCTATTTCTTGATGATCAGCACGGCATCGCGCGCGAGACGCGGCAAGAGTTTGCGCAAATCCTCGCGGCGCAGCGCGATGCAGCCTTCGGTCGGCGCGAAGTCGGGCCGCGCGCAATGCAGAAAGATCGCGCTGCCAGTGCCTTTGCGCCGCGGCACAATGTTATAATTAAGTACGATGACAAGATCGTAGAGCCCGTCATCACGCCATAAAGTCTCGTGCCGTGCGGCTGTCGGCAGATGGACGAGCCTATTGTAATTCCCCGAGTTGGGATCGTCGCACCAGCCGAGAGTTCGGTTAACGGGAAAAAATGGCAGCGCAGTCCGCGGGCGCTGGCCGATTAACGGCTTGAAAAAGCCGTCAATCAGCCGAAAATAACCGGCAGGCGAGGCATGGTCGCCTTCGCGCTTGCGGTTGCTGATGCCGGCTGCCCCAATCGCGCAGGCGATCACCGTTTGACCTGCATGCAAGCGCCCCCGCGCTCCCGCCGCATAGCGCGGCACTGCGGTTGCGACGATTCGGCTGATCCGATCCGCCGCGCGCTTCGGCCGCGTAAGGCCTTTGTGGGGTTTTGCGAGATGCGTCGAACGGGACGTCCGCGATTTCGGGGGCGTTGTCACGAAAATTTGTCCGAACGCCGCCGCGGCGGCAGGAAAGCATAGGACCAGCCATGACGCAGGTTCGCAAGATTTTGATTGCGGATGATGACGAGGAACTTCGCGGCGAGCTTGTGGAACAGCTCGCGCTGCATGCCGAATTCGAACCGGCGCATGCCGCGACGGCCGGCGCGGCACTCGCCGCCGCGCGAGACGGCGCGCCGGATCTCATCATCATGGATGTCGGCCTGCCCGACATGGATGGACGCGAGGCCGTACGCCAGTTGCGCAACGAGGGTTTCAAGAATCCGATCATCATGCTCACCGGACATGATTCGGAGGCCGAAACGGTCGAAGGACTCGAAGCCGGCGCGAATGATTATGTGACGAAGCCCTTCCGCTTCTCCGTGCTTCTCGCGCGCATGCGTGTGCATCTGCGCCAGCACGAGGCGAGCGATGATGCGATGTTCCGCATCGGCCCTTTCACCTTTCAGCCCGGCTCCAAACATCTGATCAGCGAGAAGGGCGGCAAGCTGCGGCTCACCGAAAAGGAAACCGCGATCCTGCGCTTTCTTTATCGCGCCCGTCAGTCGGTGGTGACGCGCGACGTGCTGCTCAAGGAAGTCTGGGGCTATAACGCTAATGTCACGACCCACACGCTCGAGACGCATATCTATCGCTTGCGGCAGAAGATCGAGCGCGATCCGGCCAAATCGCAGCTTTTGATCACCGAGGCGGGTGGCTATAAGCTCCTGCCGTAGTCCCCGGTTCGACGAGACAAGCTCAACGGCATCAATGGCACGCGACGACGATCTTCATGATCTCACCCGCCATCCGGTTCTCGCCGCGCTGGAACCGGAGGCGCTGCGGTTCCTCCTACGCGAGGCTTCGCAGCGGATTCTGCGTAGCGGCGAAATTCTCTTCCGTCGCGACGAGCCTTCCGATGGCGGTTATTTTCTGCGCTCGGGTTCGGTCGTGCTGGAGGCTGCCGGGCCTGACCGCGATGAGAAGATCGTGCGGCCGCCGACGCTCATCGGCGAAATGGCGCTGATCGCGCCGACGCGCCGGCCAGCGACGGCGCTGGCGCGCGAACCCTCGGGCGTGTTGCAAATTCCGCGTAGTCTGTTCCAACGCGCGCTCGTCGAATCGCCGCGCAGCGCCGAACGGTTGCGGCGGCTGCTTGAGAAGCGCCTGCAGGGTTTCGCGCAGGAACTTAATGCCCTGCGCGAAAACGCCTTCGAGGATTAAGCCGCGACGCCGGTGCCGATCTGGCAGGCGACGCCAGTCCCGCCAAGGCCGCAATAGCCGCTCGGATTCTTCGCCAGATATTGCTGGTGATGATCTTCGGCGTAATAGAACGGTCCGGCCTCGCGGATCTCGGTCGTGATCGGGTCCAATCCCCGCGCTTTCAAAGCTTCGCCATAGCTCGCCTTCGAGGCTTCGGCGGCCCGCTGCTGCGCAGCGCTGGTCGTGTAAATGACCGAACGATATTGCGTACCGACATCATTGCCTTGGCGCATGCCCTGGGTCGGATCGTGCGCCTCCCAGAAAGTCTTCAGCAAAGTCTCGTAGCTGATTTCCTTTGGGTCATAGGCGACGAGCACGACTTCGGAATGGCCGGTCTTGCCCGAGCAGACTTCCTCATAGGTCGGGTTCGGCGTCACCCCGCCGGCATAGCCGACGGCGGTGGTGAAAATGCCCTTGCCGAGCTGCCAGAACTTGCGCTCCGCGCCCCAGAAACAGCCGAGCCCGAAAATAGCGAGCTCGATCCCGTGCGGGAAGGGCGGTTTCAGCGCATGCCCGAGGACGAAGTGCCTCTCCGCGGTCGGAAGTGGGTAGGGGCGGCCGGGCAGGGCCTCAGCGGCGGTGGGGAGAGTCAGAGGCTTGCGGAATGAGAACATGATGACCTCCGCGACTTTGCTTGTTTGAAAATGGGGCGCGGCGAAGCCGGATACAACACCCGGACAGCCTTACGCAGCGCCCGCCCGCGGCGTTACGCCTATTCGCGGTTGGAATAGCCGATTTTGGGGCGCCGCTTTTGCGCCGCCAGCAAGACCAGCGCGCCGAGTGCGCCGGCGACGAGCGATGTCGGCGCGGTCAGGAGGTGAACGATCAGCGGGTCCCAGACAAAATGCGGAACGTGGTGCTGCAGCTCGGGCTTCAGGGCGGCATATTTCTGCGGCGAGAGCCAGGAAAGCGTCTGCGCCAGCGGCGTCAGGGCCAGCGCCCCGTCGGCGATGCTGCGCGTGCCGTCGATGACCAGCGCCGCGAAAGCGCCGGCCAGCAGCAGCAGGCCAAGGAGACGAAGAATGAACCGAAACATGAAAGACCAGGCGCGGGGCAGGGAAGCGTCGTTCGCTTCAGATACGCCGCGAATTCGACTGAATTATGCGCGGCGCCCCGCTGTGGCAAGGCTGCTTGCGCTCGGGGCTTTGCCGACTATAGTGCGCGCCAATCGTGATCGTTTGGCGGACAGCCACCCGCCGCTGACGAGACGAGAGGAGGGGTGGCCGAGTGGTTGAAGGCGCACGCCTGGAAAGTGTGTATACGGGAAACCGTATCGCGGGTTCGAATCCCGCTCCCTCCGCCAGATATCTAAATTACGCAAATAAATAGAATAACTTAGTTGGCGGCTAATTATCCAGGCGCGGTCCTGCGCACAATTGCGTTTCGGTTTTCTTCGGCCTTTCCCAAATTATATTCGATGAGCCATTCAAGAATGGCCTTTACCCCCGATGCTGTCGTCGGCACGGCGCACGCGCTCAATGGGCGCCGGCATATCTTGACCCGCGGGAGTGAGGACCACATTTTTCTCGCACCGTCCACGCTTGGCGGATGGTTCTAGAAAGGAGCAGGAAGGAAGGAGCACCGTACATGGCGCAGCCGATGTCTCGTTTCCGCCACCCCTTCGACGTCGCACGCGATGCGACGCTCGAACCCGAGGCCAGACGCGCGATCCTGGCTTCTTGGGCGTCAGATCAGGCGGCTGTCAAAGGCCAACCTGCACTGCGCAAACCGGCAGGCGCGTTCGCGCCCATACGGGTCGACGATATTCTTATGGCTTTGCGCATGCTTGATGTCGGCCAGAACAAGAGTGCGGCTTTGCGATGAGCCGTGGCCCGTTGCAGCGTTGGCGCGAGCGCGGCGGCCGCATCGTCGAACTCGTAATTCCGTTCTCGGACATTATGGAAATCGGGCTGGCGCTTCTGACGTTGTCGCCGGACGAACTCGACGCCCTTGGGTGGACGTTTCTCGACCGTAAGCGGATCCTTAATCAGTTCCTCGCTTCGGGCAGGCAGGCACAGAAGATCGACCGCGCCTCCCTCGAGAACACCGAGCTGACACTGCGGCTTCCAGTCCGAGACGTAAGGCGCTTACAGAATTTTGCCTGGCGCGAACTGCCCAAACGCGCGACGCGCGCCAGCGTGATTGAACGCCTGGGCCGGACTCTCGATGCGGTCTTAGCGCCCCGGAGCTAATGGATGCCCGGGAAATTAAAGTTCCCGGGCAGCCTATCACGCAGCCGTTTCCCATTGATCGGGATGCGGCGCCGATTTTCGTTTGCGGCCTGCGGCTTCGGAACTGTCGCAGTGAGCACGCCATTGTTAAATGCCGCGCTGGCCTTATCTCGCGCGCCGCTTCGCGGAAGTGAAATGCGCCGTTCGAACCGACCGTAGCCGCGCTCCGCGTTGGTCGCGGCGATTACGCTGCCTCGGCGGCAAGCACGACCGGGAAGTCGATCTCGGTGTCAGCAACGATGTTGATGAAGTTCGTGAATATGTTCTCAGCCACGACTGCGATGATTTCGACGATCTGGGCGTCGCTGAACCCGGCAGCTCTGACCGCCTGCAAATCGGCATCGCTCACTTTGCCATGCGCCGCGTTGACCTTGGTGGCAAAGACGACGGCGGCATTGGCCTTGGGGTCGGCGGAGGCGCCATTACGGTTCAAGGCAATTTCGGCGGCATCGATCTTGGCGAGGTTCAGACCGATATAAGTGTGGGCCGACAGGCAATAGTCGCAGTCATTGCTCTGCGCGATGGCGATCGCGATCCGCTCGCGGGTTCTGAGGTCGAGCGTCTTCGCCAGAGCGCCATTCAGGCTGAGAAGGCCCTGCAACACAGCCGGGCTGAGCGCCAGCACGCGAAAACTATTCGGCACAACGCCGAGCTGCTTTTCCACAGCGTCAAGCATGGGCTGCGAGGCCGCCGGGGCGGTTTCACGAGTAGGAACGGCAATACGGGACATCGGTCTATCTCCTTGTTTCGGACCGCCATTTGCGGTGCAGTCGAAACTTAGGACCGATGCGCTGATGCGATAATCACCTAAGTTGACAAAAGTTTATTGCTCTTCCAGCAATAATGTATGGACAACCTCGAAGCCATGCGCATCTTCGTTTCGGTCGCCACCCAGGGCAGTTTCACCGAAGCTGCCCGGCGCATGCGGCTGTCGCCTTCCGCCGTTACGCGATCGATCTTACAGATCGAAGAGAAGCTGGGTCTCTTGCTGTTCAACCGCACGACTCGATCGGTGCAGTTAACGCAGCGCGGCCAGATTTATCTCGAAGATTGCAAACAAATCCTCGAAGACGTCGAAATGGCGGAGAGGCGCGTCCGCGGCGAGAATGCGGAACCCCGCGGCGCGTTGAGAGTCATCGCACCTCTCCTGTTTGGACGTTTGTACGTCTTGCCCCTCGTGAACAGACTTTTGAACGAGCATCCCGCGCTATCAATCCATCTCGAATTATCGGATCGCAATGTCCATCTGGTCGAGGAAGGCGTCGACGTTGCGGTTCGCGTTGGCGAACTTGCCGATAGCAGCCTGATGGCAGTGAAGTTGGGCCTCGCCACGCCCGTCCTCGTCGCCAGCCCCGCTTATCTGCAAAGACACGGCGCGCCCGCGTCACCGGCTGCGCTCTCGTCGCATGATATCATCCTGTTCGAAGGTATCGGCGCCACCAATGAATGGTCCTTTGGCGCCGATGGAAAGACAGTGCGGGTCGAGCCGCGCCTCATTGTCAACAGCGCCGACGCCGCAATCATAGCCGCGGAGGCCGGAGTTGGAATCGCGCGGACGCTGTCCTATCAGGTCTGGGACGCGGTGCGCGCCGGGCGCCTCAACATTGTTCTCCAGAAGTTCGTGCCGCGGCCGCTGCCGGTCAGCGTGGCCTACCATGCGCGAAGAATGGCTTCTGCCAACGTAGCCGCATTCGTCAAAGCCGCCCGAGAATATTTCAAAGCCAATCCTCTTGCGCAGTTGGAGGAGACTTAATCACGTGCGGTACGAAGGACCGCGCCGCCACGCCCTCAGCACGCGCGATCGTTGAGTGCCTTACAGTGATCTTGGCGCGTCTGAGCGGCCTTGCGGTCACGGGGACTTGGCGTTCAACGCGTCATGGTCGCACGACAGCACAAGGGCCGCTGCATCCTGCGCGTCCTGCAAGAGCTCCGCCCGCGGCGCACCCACTCGTGCACGGATAACCAAGCCCATCGAAAGATCTATCACGAGACGGGCACGCTTCGCCGTCGGGAAGCCTTCAGGCAATTCCCCCGCATCAACTCCGCGGCGCAGCACTTGCTCCACTAGCGCGACCGTCTGGGCATTGGCGCGAGCAACGAACGCCCTGACCTCAGGATCTGCCACCGTCGGGGCGACGCAGATCAAGAGGCAGCCCAAGGGCGAGCCCTCGTTCGTGGCGTTTTCGACCACGTATCTCAGAAGCTCGCCTATCGCGTCGCTGACCCGGGCTGGCGCCAGGAGGGCTCGTGAGGCGCCCGCGCCGAGGTGGTCGGCGTAGGTCTTGAGGCACCGCAAAAAGAGCGTGGCCTTGTCGCCGAAGATTGCATAGAGGCTCGGCCGACCCACGCCCATGCCGGCGACGAGGTCGTCGATGGTCACGGCGTCGTAGCCGTTCGCCCAGAAGACACGCACGGCCTTTTCGAGGGCCTCGTGCTCATCGAAGCCTCGCGGCCGGCCACGGCGCTGAGCGATTTCTTTACTCATCAGTTCGAAATTCGTTGACGTCCGCCATCGATCCATTATCGTACCATTCAGTTCATAAAGCGCAACCCGCGACGCGCGCGAGCAGACGGAAGGCATCCGATGGGACGGTACGGAGATAAAAAGGCGGTGATCATCGGTGGCACCAGCGGCATGGGGCTCGCGACGGCGAAGATGCTCCTCGATGAGGGTGCACGCGTTCTGGTGACGGGGCGCTCGCAAGCCGGCCTGGACTCGGCGCAGAAAGAGCTTGGGAATGACGCCATTGTGGTGGCGAGCGACGCGCGGTCGTTGAAGGATATCGACGACCTGGCCTCCCAAGTGAAGGCAAAATTCGATACCTTCGACCTCCTCTTCGTCAACGCCGGGTTCGGCCTTTTCGCGCCTTTCGAGAATACTACCGAAAGCGCCTATGACGAGATGTTCAACCTGAACGCCAAGGGGCCGTTTTTCGCGGTGCAGAAGCTCGCACCGCTGATGAACCGCGGAGGCGCCGTTGTCCTCACGACCTCGGTCGCGAACGTCAAGGGAATGCCCGGCCTGGCCGCATACGGCGCCGCCAAGGCAGCGCTGCGATCCTTCGCCCGAGTGCTCGCCGCCGAGCTGCTTCCGCGCGGGATTCGCGTGAATGCGGTGACGCCCGGCCCTATCGACACGCCCATTATCGGCAAAGCATTCCCCGACAAAGACATGGCAGCTGGGGTCGCTCAGCAGATGCGCGAGGCGAATCCGATGAAGCGTTTGGGGACCGGAGAAGAGGTCGCGAAGGCCGTCCTCTTTCTGGCGTTTGACGCGACCTTCACGACCGGCGCTGAGCTTCCAGTCGATGGCGGGTGGTCACAGCTCTGATCCCGCCACGTCACGCGTTTCGGGCCGGCCGCTATCTGCGCGATGTGGATTCCCGCGATAATCCTTGGGCTGGAAAAAGCCCCGTGTCGAACAGAACGCTCGCGCCATTGGCATCCACTTTCGCGGATGCCAAGCTGCGAGGAAGTTCAGCCATATGGACTATCGCGGTGCAACTCGCCTATCAACTAACGCGTGCTCGTAACCCGTGCGGCACCGACAACACTGCCGTCCGAGGCTTCGAGAAGTACCGCCCCTTGAGTTCCCGCCTGCACCTCGGTTTGGAACGTCTTCGCAGCACCGCCCCACTCGCCAATCGCTCGAATGGAGCGAACGATATTTGTTTCAGTTAAAGTCAGCCCGGCATTCTCTCCGCGCCCGACGGATGTTCGGTGCTCCGGATCAAATCCCACCAACATCACAGTCGCAGCTCCGCGGCCCGGGCCGACGACAACCGAAATTGTATTTCCAGTCCGTCTTGCCTCGACGCTCGCAGCCGTAAAATCGCTCTTTGCCTGCGCGATCGCCTCGTTTGCTCTGCCTTGGTCCGAACCAACAAGGTCCCTACGTCCATCCACAACCATCTCGGGTGTGTATGATCCGTCGCCAAAGCGCGTGCCGTACGCAGCCTGACGCTGCGTCGCAATCGATAACGAATAGGGATCTTTCCATCCCAGCGAATTCCAGTAAGTCACGTGGAAGGCAAGCGGGAGCACATCGCGACGTCGATGTGACAGCTCCGTTAGGAACGCTTCAGCCGGAGGACAAGACGAACAGCCCTCCGACGTGAAGAGTTCAACAACGACCGGACGTTCCGCTGCAGAAGCAATGGCCGGAGCACCGAGAACAATCGCCGTGCAAACAAGATATCGCGCGAGCATGTGACACTCCTAAAAAAACGTTCCAGCGACGGCCTCACCGCGCGAGTTCACTCTTCAGTGATGACCTCGTTTTGGCGAGGCTTGTGAGTGACAAGGTCGGAAAGCGGAGGCACCAGCAAGGAAACGGAGCCCCGCAGATGCCAGCGGGTGCCCCGAGTTGGAATATCGCGCTCTTAGCCGAGATGGCCGCCGAGTTTCAGGCAGGCATGCTTGGTTTTCTCAAACAAGAAGCCCTGTCCCTTGCAAGAATTCTGGCCCTTGCAGGCATTGTTGGCGGTCTTGCAGTCGCTATGGCCCTTACAGGAATTGACGCCAAAGCATTCAACGTGGCCTGCGGCAAAAGCCTGGCTCGGCGCAAGCGTTGTGCCAGTGATGGCAATAGCAACCGCAGCCGCGGCAATGCTGCCGCTCGAAATGAAAGTCATTTTCATTTGTCTCTACCTTCCCTCAAGAAAGCGCCCCAAAGGGGTACGCTTGGCGCCATACGCCGATAGACATACTTCGCTCCAAACTCGCGGGCTGTTACTGCCTTCACGGAAGAGTGAGCCTGAAATCGTTGGGCTTGTAACTTTGCCTTTGAGGCAGCAAGGGCGGCCAGTTTGTGAGCGCCTTTCGTCTTTACTCAGCTCATCCGCTATCGATAACGCCCGCAGAGAGGTGATAGAGTGGGTGAGGAAGACATGGCGCTTCGGCAGAGCGTTGCGCCAAGCGGATCTTCGCGCGCAGGCGCCACGACTGGGGTAATCTTTGCCTCGGCTCTGAAGCACGTAGCGCAGCGGGCAGAGTCAGCAACAGGAGCGTGGTAGCCGGCCTCATCCGCCTGAGCGGCGCCGAGAATTGCGGAAGCCATGCCAAAGATTGCGACCGCTAAAAGCCGCGATACGAGCTTGCGACCGTTGGGTAATTCACAAATCATCGTCATCTCCTTCGTCCGGAAAGGTCTTCCCGTCTAAGGCTTCGTTGGATGCGATGCGTCCGTTACGCAGAGAACGCCACAATTTTGCGTGAGGGGAGAGCGCCCTGCGGTGTTTGAGGCCTGCCACGAAGCCGGCTCCGGCTTCAGCCCGCTCAGTTTGCCCCGCGATCAACATGCCTAATCTGGCTCAAGCATTGTTGATCTGATCGAACCCGCAGAGGCGTAACAGCCGAGCGAGGCGACGCGAATAAACAATGAGAGAGTTGGCAGTCGGTGTTTGACCGAGCGCTCCAGGCTACGAATTTGAATTGACGCGTTTTTCCGGCTGTTTCGCTAGGCGAGGCTTCTATGCACACGACCATGCAAGTCATTAGCTTCCTGTCGACTTTCTTCGTTTTCGTCGTCGGCGTCGGCGTGCTGGCGTTATTTGCAATTTTCGTTTTGGATCGCCTGCAAACTCATGACGCCGTTCTTAGAAACTATCCGGTTGTCGGACATCTTCGTTACATACTGTCTGGGCTAGGGGAGTTCTTTCGCCAATATTTCTTTGCAATGGATCGGGATGAACTCCCTTTCAACCGTGCCGAGCGCAATTGGGTTGATCGTGCGGCGGCGGGCGCCAACTCAACCATCGCGTTCGGCTCCACCCGTTACATTCGTGAGGTCGGTACGCCGATCTTTGTCAATTGTCCCTATCCGACGCTGGAAACCGATATCGAGCGCACGCCCGACTATGTGATCGGGCTCGAGACGCCAAATCCTTATATCGCGCGATCGTTCTTCAATATTTCTGGGATGAGCTTTGGCGCTTTGTCTGGTCCAGCGGTCTTGGCCCTGTCAAAGGGAGCCAATCTTGCAGGTTGCTGGATGAACACGGGCGAGGGCGGTCTTTCCCCTTATCATCTTCAAGGTGGCGCCGATCTCGTCTTCCAAATTGGAACGGCCAAATATGGTGTGCGCCACCCCGATGGCAGCCTCGATGAAGACGCGCTTCGGCGCCTTGCGGCGCTGCCTCAGATAAAGATGTTTGAGATCAAGCTTTCACAAGGCGCGAAGCCGGGTAAAGGCGGGATCCTTCCGGGTATTAAGGTGACGCCCGAAATTGCAGCCATTCGAGGCATCCCTGTTGGCGAGGATTCAAATAGCCCAAACAGGCATCCGGAAATTTGCAATAACGACGATCTTCTCGACTTCATCGCTCGCGTAAAGGCGATCACCGGCAAGCCGGTCGGCATCAAGGCGGTATTAGGTGCTTATGGATGGCTCGACGATCTCACGGCGCGCATTCACTCCCGAGGCATCTGGCCTGACTTCTTCACTCTGGATTCGGGAGACGGCGGCAGCGGCGCCGCGCCGATGGCCTTGATGGATAATGTCGGTCTCTCAATTCGTGAAGCATTGCCGCAGCTTCGCGAGGTGATTGCAGCGAAGGGGCTACGAGACAAAATTCCGATCATCGCATCGGGCAAGCTGGTCACGCCTGCTGAGGTAGCTTGGGCCTTGTGCGCTGGTGCGACGTTTGTGAATTCGGCCCGCGGTTTCATGTTTGCCTTGGGCTGCATCCAATCGCTACGGTGCAACCGCAATACATGCCCTACAGGAATTACCACGCACAACAAACGCCTGCAGCGCGGTCTCGCTCCGACCGATAAAGCCGAGAAAGTCGCCAGTTATTGCCGCAACCTTCGCCGGGACGTAGAGGTCATCGCCCATAGTTGCGGGGTGCCGCATCCTCGCCGACTGAGTTGACTTCATGTCAGGCTTGTTTGTCCGGATGGCCGCTCGCGTTCGATGAGTGAACTCTACCCGGCGGATGATCCAGCCAACTCCGAGGTTGTGCATGCACCATAAGAGTTGCGGCGTAGACCGTTCAAAATCGCGGTCGCTGTCACCTGATGTTGAATTGACCCTAGAGGGCTGAAGTCGGACGCTTTTCCGCTGTTGGGAACAACCCGATTTGCCTGCAGTTACTTTCGAGGACCGATGAAGCGCGTTCTATGGTTTCTTTGCTCGCTTGCTTTCTCTTTCGGTGCCGCGGCGCCGGCGCGGGCGCTTGAAAGCGAGCCTGTCGTAACGCCGCATGCGCGCGTGACGCTCGCCTCGGATGTCGACTCGGTCGATCCTGCAAAGTCTTTCCAACTCGGTCTGCATTTCAAGCTGACCAAAGGCTGGCATATCTATTGGGTCAATCCCGGCGCGGCCGGAGAACCACCAGAACTCGACCTGAGCTTGCCGCAAGGTGCCAAAGCCTCCGCGATTGCATGGCCGGTGCCGATTCGCCTGAAGGAAGGTCTGGTGATGACCTATTCCTACCTCGGCGAGGTCCTTCTCCCCGTCGTGGTGACGAGCTCGCAACGGCATCCGTCCTTCCATGTTACCGCGAAAGCGCACTGGCTCGTTTGTGCGAACATATGTGTGCCGGAGCAGGGCACGTTCCATCTCGACCTTCCGATTGGAAAGGCAACGCCATCTGCGGTCGCCCCGCTTTTTGCTGCTGCCGCCGCGCGCGCGCCCCAGCCTTCACCCTTTGACGCGCGCGTTCTGCCGAATGCGACTCTATCGGTGCATGGCAATGGACTCTCGCCCCAGTCCGTTCATGACGCGTGGTTCCTGCCGACGACGTGGGGAGAAATCGACGATCTTGCCCCACAAAAAATCTCAGTCGGCGATGGCGAGCTGAAGCTCGCGCTTAAGCCGGGAGAAACCTTTAATCCTCGCGCTCCAATCTCTGGTGTGCTGGTGATCGAAGGGCCAAATGGCGGAGAGCGTTTTTTAACAATCGATGCGAGATCTGAGCTCGGGCCCCTCACCTCCGTCGCCACAGGAGCGCGACCGGCCGCCGCCCAACAAACCTCCGCACCGGTGACGCGTTTGGTCGGGCCGGGCGGGGCCATTTCCGGCAAGCCCATTGCCAACGCCGCCGGTCTTGCCTGGATTTTGGGTTTCGCCTTTCTCGGGGGCTTGATTCTCAATCTCATGCCTTGCGTCTTCCCGATCCTGGCGATGAAGGCGCTGACGTTCGCCAAAGTCTCGCGTCAAACGCATGGCGTCGTGCGGGCCCACGCTGCAAGCTACGTCTTCGGTGTGCTCGCCGCCTTTGCTGCGATCGCGGGTCTGCTTCTGGCTCTGCGCGCGGGGGGCACTACGGTCGGTTGGGGGTTTCAATTCCAATCGCCTGTCTTCGTGACGATCATGGTTTGGCTCCTGCTGGCGATTGGTTTCAATCTCTCCGGCGTGTTTGAGGTCGGCGGCCGCTTCGTCGAAGCCGGCGATGGTTTGACGCGTCTGCATGGGCGCGCCGGCAGTTTTTTTACAGGGCTGCTTGCCGTTCTCGTCGCGACCCCTTGCACCGCGCCCTTCATGGGCGTCGCGATCGCTGCGACCGTGACCGCTTCGCCTGCGTTTGTATTTCTCATCTTTCTCGCCATGGGCCTTGGTCTTGCCGCACCTTATGCCTTGTTGGCACTCATCCCAGCCGCCTCGGCTCTTTTGCCGAAACCGGGGCTCTGGATGCTGATCCTGAAGCAGGTTCTAGCCTTTCCGATGTACGGCGCAGCCGTCTGGCTTGTGTGGGTGCTGAGCTTGCAGGCCGGCGCGCAAGGCGTTCTTCTGGCACTGAGCGGTGCCGTGCTGGTTGCCTTTGCAGCCTGGCTTCTGGGCGCGACGCAGGGGAGGGAAAGCCGCGCAAACCTTTTTGGCAAAACCCTCGCTGCAGTCGCGGTTATCTGCGCCCTCGTCTTGCTGCGCGGCGTTTCGGTCGCGCCGCCTGATGCCGCCGCAACTGTTGCGTCTTCCACCGATTCCTTGCCCTATTCAGAGGGGCGCCTCGCGGCGCTCCGTGCTGAAGGCCGGCCTATATTTGTGGACATGACTGCGGCCTGGTGCGTCACGTGTCTCGTGAATGAGCGTGTTGCGCTGGCTTCCGTCGCCGTGCGACGTGCTTTCACCACGCACAATGTCGCTTATATCAAGGGTGATTGGACGCGAGCTGACCCCGCGATCACGCGATTTCTTCAGGCGCATGGTCGCGATGGCGTGCCGCTCTATGTCTATTTTCCGGTCAAGGGTCAGCCGGTGGTGCTGCCCCAGATTCTGACGGCAGACATCGTTCTCGACGAGCTGAATCGCACCCATAGTTGAAGGCTGATGTGATGGTAAAGATCGGACAGGTGCTCATGCTTGCGGTCGGCGTCATAGCCGCGCCTGCAGCGAGCGCCGCGCCATTGAAGATCGGTTTGCCGGCGCCGGATTTCGCCGGCAAAGATAGCAACGGTACGATAATTCATCTTACCGATTTCAAGGGCAAAACCGTCCTACTCGAATGGTCCAACGATGGTTGCCCTTATGTCGGCAAATGGTATCGCAGCGGCGCGATGCAGAAATTGCAGCGCGAGGCGGCCCATCTCGGCGCGGTGTGGATCACGGTCATAAGCTCCGCACCAGGCGAGCAAGGCTATGTCGATGGGGCGCAGGCAAATGCCGACACGAAGAGCCGCAATGCCGACCCCGCGCATGTCGTTCTCGATCCGAGCGGCGCGATCGGCCATCTCTACGACGCGCAGACTACGCCCGATATTTTTGTAATTCGCCCGAATGGGCAGCTTGCGTATATGGGCGGTGCCGACAGCATTGCTTCGACCCGTGTCGAAGACATCCCCAAAGCCGAACCTTATGCCCGCGAGGCACTTGAGGCTGTGATGTCCGGCAAGCCCGTGGCGCGTCCTATTACGCGCCCCTATGGCTGCACGGTCAAATATGCCGACTAAAGTCTTTCGCCGACAGCAACCAGCGATCTAAAAGGGCCGTGATAATTTCTACGTGGCTGATGCTGCGGCAAAGACGATAATTGCCCTCATTGCGAGGCCTCGAGGGTCTTGGGCGGCGCATTCTTGCGCACCTTATGGACTTGATCGGCCGTCACGTGGCAGAGGGTTTGGCCAAATTGGGCGCAGGTGTAATTGGCGACCGCCGCCAGTTCCTCATCCGTGTAGGCGCTCGTAAACGCGTGCATGAACATCAGCCCCTGCGAAGTCTTAATCTGTGTTCCCTCGGCCAGAACCTGAAGCAGATTGTTGGCATCGGGATCGCCGGTCGTGTGTGAGCCGGCTAGCGCCGCCCAGGGCGACTGGCGCCCGTGACCGCTCGGCAAATGGCAGCCGGCACAGGCTTCGACAAAGATGCGCGCGCCAAGCGGATTCTTGCCCGCCCCAGCCGGCGCCCCGCGCCCCACGGCAGGCGGCCCATCCGGCTGCGGAGGGATGCTGCGCAGATAGGTGACCATCGCGTGGATGTCGTCGGCGCTCAGATAGCGCAAGCTAAATCCGACGACCTCCGCCATCGGCCCCGACGCCGGTCCGCGCCCTTCGGCGTGGCCGGTCGAGAGATATTGCGCCAATTGCGCGTCGCTCCAGCTGCCGATCCCATGATCGGGATCGCTGGTAAGATTATAGGCCAGCCAGCCGACTTGTTTTGTACCGGCAAATTTGCGGCTTTCATCCAGGCCTTGCAGCAGATCGCGCGGCGTGTGGCATTCGCCGCAATGGCCAAGAGGTCCGATGAGGTAGGCGCCGCGATTCCAGGTCGCATCCTTGGAGGTATCCGCCACGAAGCGATGGTCCGGGACGAACAGCAGCTTCCAGGCCCGCATCAGATAGCGCTGGTTGAACGGGAATTTCAGGTCGTTGGCAGGAGGCGTCGTGGCAACTGGCTTGACGGTCGCGAGATAGGCCCGGATCGCCAGCGCATCGTCGTCCGTCAGCAAGGCATAAGAGGCATAGGGAAATGCCGGATAAAGATCTTCACCATTGCGTCCGATACCGTGATGCAGGGCGCGCACGAATTCCGCGTTGCTCCATGCGCCGATGCCATGCTCGCGATCCGGCGTGAGGTTCGGCGCATAAAGTGTTCCGAACGGCAGATCGAACGCGCGGCCGCCTGCGAAAGGCTCGCCGCCGGGATTTGTGTGGCAGGCTTCGCAATCGGCGGCCCGTGTCAGATATTCGCCACGCGCGATTAGCGCCGCACCTGTCGGCGCGGCCGCACTTGCCGTCACGGGTTCGAGCCCGGCGGGCATGAAGAAGAACGCGGCCGTGGCGATCACGGCGAGAGCAACAAGACCAAAGGCGAAGGCGAGCCACTTTTTCATGCGCGAGCGTCCATCCTCACAATGGAATATGTTGCTGTCTGCTAGGTTCCGCTCAATTGGCCGCGCCCGAACGGAAGCCGGCGCAATCTTTTACCCGTGGCGGCGAAAATAGCGTTGCCCAAGGCCGGCGCCGCGGCCGCCGTTCCCGTCTCGCCAATGCCGCCGGGCTTTTCGCTATTGCGGATCTGATAGACTTCGATCTTCGGCGCTTCGTTGATGCGCATCGAACGATAATCGTGGAAGTTGCTCTGGTCGACCGCGCCGCCGGTCAGCGTGATCTCGTTGTACATGGCCGTGCCGAGACCCAGGATGAGACCGCCCTGAATCTGCGCCTCGACGGTGTTGGGATTGACGGTCATGCCGCAATCAACCGCGACGACGGCGCGGCGCACGCAGATCTCGCCGGGTGGCGTCACTTCGACTTCGAGCACGCTGCAGAGATAGCTCCCGAACGCGAATTGCAGCTCAACACCGCGTCCGGTGCCGCGCGGGCAGGGGACTGCCCCAGTTGGACTTCTCGGCCGCGAGATTGAGGACTGCAAGGGCTCGCGGATTCTTCTTGAGCATGCTGCGCCGAAATTCGACCGGGTCTTGCTTGGCCGCGTGGGCCAATTCGTCAATGAAGCTTTCAACGACGAAGAGATTATGCGTCGGGCCAACGCCGCGCCACCAGCTTGTGTTCATCGCCCGTGGTTCGTCGCGGACATAGTCCACATATTCATTGGGAATTTCGTAGGGCGTCTCAGCCGCGCATAAGACAGCATCGTCATCAAGGCCGTTTTTGAAGGCAGGCGGCGCCCAGCGCGCGAGAATGGATGGGCCGGTGACACGATGCGTACGGCCGACGAGTTTCCCGTTCGCATCGAGGCCGGCGGCGACACGATCGTAATAATAGGGCCGATAATAATCGTGGCGCAGGTCTTCCTCACGCGTCCAAACGAGTTTCACCGGATAGGAGACGTGTTTGGCAATCGAGGCCGCGACTTCGACGCTATCAATGTCGAGCCGCCGGCCGAAGGCACCGCCCATGAGCTGATTGTGGACCGTCACCTTGTCTTGCGGCAGGCCGGCGACGCGGGCAACCGCCTTTTGCGCCCGTACTGGAACTTGCGTACCGAGCCAGATTTCAGCGCTGTCCGGCTTGATATGCAGCGTGCAATTCAGCGGCTCCATCGGCGAATGCGACAAAAACGGCGACTGATAGATTGCCGAAAGCTGCGTCGCCGCGCCCTTGATCGCCGCGGCCGCATCGCCTTTCTCCTTGGCCACGACGCCTTTGTTGTGCGACGCCCGATCCATCGTCGATATGATCGTTTCGAGCGTCACATCGCCGTTCTCTCCGGCGTCCCACTTGAGATTGAGCGCTTCGAGACCTTGCTTCGCCGCCCACATGTGATCGCCGATCACGGCGACCGCATCGCCCTCGTCATTGCGGATGACATCCTGGACACCAGGCACATGGCGCGCCGCCGCCTCGTCCATGCTGGCGAGCTTGCCGCCCTTGACCGGGGTGATCGCGATGGTGCCGAAACGCATGTTGGGCACCATGATGTCGATACCGTAGATCGCAGTCCCATCGACCTTGGAAGGTGTATCAATCCGTTTGGCGCTGGTGCCGATCAGTTTGAATTGCGATGGATCTTTAAGTGCGACATTCGCCGGCACCGGCAATTCCGCGGCGTCGCTCACGACATCACCGTAAGCGAGTGAGCGGCCGGTCGCGTCATGAATGACGCCGCGTTCGACCCGGCATGTCGCGGGGTCGACATTCCAGCGCTTGGCCGCCGCGGCGACCAATAATGTGCGCGCGACCGCCGCAGCCTCGCGTAACCGCACCCAGTCTGCCCGCGTTGATACCGAGCCGCCTGTGGCTTGATCGCCGAGAAGCGGATCGATGTAAAGCTTGATATCCGGCGGCGCCGTCTCCACCGCAATTTGGTCCAGGCCGACATCGAGTTCCTCGCCCATCAGCATGGCAGAACTCGTGTAAATTCCTTGCCCGAACTCGGTGTGCGGAAGGATGAGGGTGATGGCTCCCTGCTTATCGATGCGCACGAAAGCGTTGGGTGCGAGATCCACGGCGGCGGGCGCTGCCGTAGCGCGCGCAAGGCTCGGCAGATGCAGGCCAAGCAGCAGGCCACCGCCCGCTGCCGCGCCGGCCTTCAACACAAACCGCCGTGACGGCAGGTCATATCCCATGGCCGCCCCCTTAAACTGACGCTGCCGCGTGAATGGCCTCGCGAATACGGACATAAGTCCCGCAGCGGCAGATATTGCCCGCCATCGCGGCATCGATATCGGCGTCTGTCGGATGCGGCGTCTGGTTCAAGAGCGCCGTGGCCGACATGATTTGTCCGGACTGGCAATAGCCACATTGCACGACTTCCTTATCGAGCCAGGCCTGCTGGATTTTGTGGCCGTTCGGCGTCTGCCCGACCGCTTCGATCGTTGTCACCGGCCGCGTACCGATCGTGCTTACCGGCAACAGGCAGGAGCGCACGGGCTCGCCCGCCAGATGGACGGTGCAGGCGCCGCATTGGGCGATGCCGCAGCCGAACTTTGTGCCTGTCATGCCCAAAACGTCGCGCAGAACCCAGAGCAAGGGCATGTCATCTGGCACGTCGACCTGGTGCGATTGGCCGTTGATCGATAGAACTCTCATGCTTCCGTCCTCGCGCATTACGTGTGTCGGGTCAGACACGATTCATTGACTGCTACACGTTGTCATTTGGCGGCATGTTCCAAAGCTAGCTTGAGCTCGTCATCAAGCTTGTGGGCGACCTCGTTGACCCGGGTGTCGCCGAATTGTCCGAAAAGGGTCGATGGCGTGTCGTACTCGAAAGTCGCGCCGCCATCAGCATTCTCGTACAGCACAACACGAAGCGGCGCGTAGAGAGCAGCCTGCAATCTGTGACGGGTCATCAGTGATGCGGTAATTGGATTACCAATATCGTATTGAACGGCGTTGCGTGCGCCGCCCTCCGCCTCCAGGAGTGCGCCATGATCACGCTTCAAGAAGATAAAGAGGGGTGCACCATGGTCTAGCGCTTGCGCCTGCTTCAGATTACCCGCCACAAGCGCGGCAACGATCTTCGGGTCGAGCTGCGGAACTTCCCCTTCGAGCGTTGCCTTCGTACGCGCGAATGTCTTTGTCGAGACGATCCGAACGTGTTCGACTTGGTTCACCGTGACGGTGAGACTGGTATTTGCCAACGCGACGGTTGTCGTGCTGACCACCAAGATGGGCAGAAGACTCAGCGAGCTACTAAACACTCGCGAACGGTATCAGACGCCGCTCTTTTTTGTAAACCTGGCGCGCAGCATTTTATTGCTGTAGCGACGAGGGAACAGCTTTCCGCGTTCGCAAGGATCACATAAACTCCCCTATGAGACCTAGCTAAAACGCTGCTTACTTTCGCGAGGCTTTTCCATGCCCGTATCCGATGAAGAAATCCTCCAGGCCGCGCTTGACTGGCATAGTCGCGGCCGCAAAGTCGCGATCGCGACGGTCATCGAAACATGGGGGTCGGCGCCGTGCCCCGTTGGGAGCCAATTGGTAATCGATGCCGATGGTCATTTCGTCGGCTCCGTCTCCGGCGGTTGCGTAGAGGCAGATGTCGTTGCTGAAGCGCTGGATATCATTGCCGACGGCCGGCCGCGTATACGCGAGTTCGGCGTCAGCGACGAAACAGCGTGGCGGGCCGGATTGTCATGCGGCGGCCGGATCAAAATTTTTGTTCAGCGGCTCGATTTGGCGCACGCACGCGCGCTCTCTGAACTCCGCGCCCTTGAGCGTGCGCGCCATGCATCTGTGCTTGTCACCGATATAGCGACGGGCGCGCTACATATTGTCAGCGATCGCGAACTTGAACAGCATCCACTTGGGATGCAACTGCGTGCGCAATTGAGTCGCGGAAAAAGCGGGCTGGTTGAAACAACCGGCATGTCGCTCTTTCTACGTGTGAATGTTCCGCGGCTTCGAATGATGGTGCTCGGTGCCGTTCACATTGCGCAAGCGCTGGTGCCTATCGCAAAGCTAGCGGGTTACGACGTCACGGTGATCGATCCGCGCAGTGCTTTCGCTACGCAAGAAAGATTTTCCGGCGTCAATGTAATAGCCGAATGGCCTGAACGGGTTTTCATCGATCAAAGACTCGACCACTATACCGCGATGGTCGTTCTGTCGCACGTTCCGGCTATCGACGACCCCGCCATCACCGCGGCGTTGGCTGCGGATTGCTTTTACATTGGCGCTTTGGGATCACGCAAAACCAATGCAGCTCGGTTGGATCGTCTTCGAGCGCAGGACATTCCAGAGGCCGCGCTTGCGCGTATTCATGCACCCATAGGGCTCGACATCGGTGCGAGCAGTGCGGCCGAAATCGCCATCGCGATCATTGCCGAAGTAATCGCATCGCAGCGGCAAAAACCTTTGCGCTTTGAAGAAGCGGCGTGAGCCGAATCGCGGCACTCATTCTGGCGGCAGGCCGATCCACGCGCTTTGCCCAGGGCGCGGCGACCACAAAAGCCGTCGCTACGTTTGAGGGGATACCAATGGTGTGCCGCGTCGCTGGAGCGGCGTTGGAATCGCGTGCGCGCCCCGTCGTGGTGGTCACGGGACATGCGGCAAACTCGATATTGGCTGCGCTCAAAGATCATGACTTACAATTTGTTCATGCGGAGGACCATGCCGCAGGTCAATCGTGTTCACTGCGGAAAGGCGTCGCCGTCTTGCCGCGTGACGTCGATGGCGTCGTCGTGTTGCTCGCTGATATGCCATTGATCTCGTCGACGTTAATCGATGAATTGATCAACGTCTTCGAGACATCCCCCGGCGCCGCTGCCGTTGTGCCTACCTTTGCCGGACGTCGTGGCAACCCCGCCCTCCTGGGACGGCGGCTTTTTCCCGCAATCGCAAGGCTCGAGGCTGACCGCGGGGCGGGCCCGTTACTCGTGCATGCCGAAGGCGTTATCGAGCATCCCGTGGCGAATGCATCTGTTCACGTCGATGTCGATACGAAGGAAGACCTGCGGCGTCTCCGAGCGGAGAGCGGGCGGCGATCACGTCCCGTCTGAGAGAACTTCGGCGATGAGCGATATCGAGATGATGTCGCTTCTGAAAACCAAGTGTCAACGCGTGCCGTGCTCGCCGGAATTGAGCGCTTGGTGGTCGAAAAGACTCGCTGGCATAACGTCTGCTTTAGAGAAATCGGCGGCTCAATCCTAAGTGACCGAGACGGGAAGACGCTGCCGTTTCGCGAGACTGATGCTGTTGGCGCAGAAGGTGCCGAGTCATTTTTCGCGATCTATACTTCCAAATTGCGGAGGATCGTTCAGTGTGACATTAAGGCCTAAATCAAGCTCTTAGAGATGCGACTGGAAGAAAGAATTTCGTTCCGTCAAGCTCGAGCTCCGAACTTGGTCGGAACTGCGCGCTGTCGGATGAGCTCGCCACCTCGGCGTCTAGGGGTGGATTGGAAGGGGATCTGTGTCTCAATCAGTCGAGCTCAAAGATCATTCCCCACCGGCTCAGCCGGCGCCCGCCGGGCGTGTCGCGGATGTTCCTGTCGCGCCTTCGCCCGCTGTTCCTGAGCAAGCGCCGGCCCGCAAACGCCGATGGTTCGGGGCTGGCCTGCGGCTCTATATCCTGCTTCTTGCCGGCGCCCTCGTCATCTTCGTCGCCTATCAATGGGATTGGTGGATCAGCTCCGCCGTCTTTCAGACTACCGATGACGCTTATCTTTGGTCGGATACGACGCCGCTCGCCGCCAAAGTACCGGGCTATGTGCGCCGCGTCGCAGTGCGCGACTACCAGCGCGTGAAGGCTGGCGATGTGCTCGTCGAGATTGTCGATGACGATTATCGGGCGCAGGTCGCGCAAGCGGAAGCCAATGTTGCGGCCGCGCAGACGGCGATCGCTACCATAGTGGCACAAAAAGCGCTGCAGGCGACGCTGATCAAACAGGCACAAGCGACCATTCAGGGGACGGAAGCCGATCTGACCCGCTATCATCTCGAAACGCTGCGCCAGCGGAAACTGCTCGAGACCGGGCTTGCGAGCACGGAGCAGATCGTCGAGCAGGCAATCGACAATGAAACGCGGACGCAAGCGACGCTCGCCTTGAACCGCGCGCAGCTCGAACAGCAGAATGAGCAAAGCATCGTGCTGGACAGCCAGGAAAAAGAGGCCCGCGCGAAGCTTGCGGCGCAACTGGCGGCACGCGATCTTGCCCGTATCAATCTCGGTTACACGCGCATTATCGCGCCGGTCGATGGCATGGTGGGTCAGCGCCTCGTCCAGGCAGGTCAGTATCTGAATACAGGCACCGAGGTCATCGCGATCGTGCCGCTGCCGCGCGTCTGGGTTATCGCCAATTACAAGGAAACCCAGCTCACGAACGTTCGTATCGGCGAGCCGGCGCGGGTCACGGTCGATGCTTTTCCGGGCATCGTTCTGCACGGTCGTGTCGACAGCTGGTCGCCAGCTTCCGGCGCTCAGTTCTCGCTGCTGCCACCCGACAACGCGACAGGCAATTTCACCAAGGTCGTGCAACGCATTCCGGTGAAAATTCTGCTCGATCCGGATCCTGATGTGCGCGACCTTCTGCGACCTGGCATGTCCGTCATCGCAACGATCGACACGAGCGAAGCTCAAGGCAAAATCCAGGAAAATGCCAAAACGGCGGCATCCCACCTTGGCGGGGATTGAGGTGGCCGACCCACGCGCCATGCAAACTCTCTGTCCGGCGGCCGATCGTGCTGCGCACCCCCGGCCGACGATTACGTCGCGGCCCTTGGTCGGTACCATAGCGGTGCTGCTCGGATCGATCATCTCGACGCTCGACAGCCGCATTACGACCTTCGGCCTTGCCGACGTCCAAGGTGCCGTACATGCGGGCTTCGACGAAGGCGCGTGGATCACGACGGCCTTCACCGTCGGCCAAATGCTGATCGGCCCGGTCTCATCCTGGCTCGGCGCGGTCTTCGGCCCGCGCCGGCTTCTCATGATCGGGGGCGGCGTGTTCATGATCTCGAACCTGCTGCTGCCGCTGTCGCCAAATCTGCATTTTGTCCTGGCCTTTCAGTTCATCAGCGGCCTCGCGTCGGGCACATTCATTCCGCTCACCATCGGCTTTGTGGTGCAAAATCTTCCGGCACGCTTGGTGATTTACGGCGTCGCCGCTTATTCGATGAATCTGGAGCTGTCGCTCAATCTGGCCGCTTCGGTCGAGGGCTGGTTCGATACGAATTTGACCTGGCATTGGATCTTCTGGGACACGGCGCTGCTCACGCCGCTGATGCTCATCTGCATCCACTTCGGCATGCCGCGCCAGGCGGTCAACCGTGCGCTCCTCAAGACGGCGGATTGGTCAGGCATTCTCTACGCGAGTCTTGGATTTAGCCTGATTTATGCGGCGCTCGATCAGGGGAACCGTCTCGATTGGCTGAATTCCGGCCTCATCACCGGGCTGCTGCTTGGCGGCGGCCTGCTTCTGATCTGCTTCGTCGTTCAGGAGCTGACGTCCGAGCGCCCGTGGATCAATCTGCGTTTCGCCGCCAGCGGCAATATTCCATTGCTTTTCCTGCTCATCACTTTCTTTCGGTTCATCATTCTCTCGACGGCCTTTGTCATTCCCCAATATTTGACGATTGTTCAGAATTATCGGGCAATCGATATTGGCGGCGTGTTGATCTGGATCGCGATGCCGCAATTTCTACTCGCGCCGATCGTGGCAACCATTTTGCGTTTCATCGATCCGCGGTTCACGATGGCGTTTGGCTTCGCACTTGTCGGCCTCGCCTGCTTCATGGCAGGTCAGCTGACGGGAGACTGGGTGGGCGCCGATTTCTTACCCTCGCAGATCGCGCAGTCGATCGGCCAGTCTTTCGCGTTGACATCGCTGGTCTGGTTTTTCCTCAAACATCTGCGACCGAGCGAGGCCCTGACTTTCGGCGCCGTGCTGCAGACAGGCCGGCTCTTCGGCGCTGAGCTTGGCACGGCCTTCATCCAGACGTTTATTCGCATGCGTGAGCAGCTTTATTCCAACCTTGTGGGATTGCACGTCATCGTCGGCGCCACGTCGACCGGGCAGCGGCTGCAACAATATAAGAACGCCGTTGGCGGCCGCAGCGTCGGCGAAAGCGCCGCACAAGGGCGCGCAACAGCATTGCTCGCCCGCGCCGTCCAGCACCAAGCCTATGTGCTTGCCTATATCGATGGCTTCATGGTTCTTGGCTTCACCGTGATCGCGGGTCTCGTGTTGATGCTTGCCTTACGCGAGCCTCCGGTACAGGCCAATGCCTCGGGCCCACTCGGAGCCCATACATGAGCGTGGTCGACACGCGTGGCGATCAAGTATTTCCACGTTTGAGGCAAAGCAAAATTGAGCCGGCTCGGCGCTTCGCATCCGAGATCACTCCGCGGCTTCGACCGTTTTGGACGGCGCGCCCTTCCTCTGCTGAAAGGGGGAGGGGCGACAGTCTTGGGCCACGCGCCGTCAGTTCGCTTTCGGCGGTAGACAGGTCGAAGCGACCAGCAGAGCTGAAACTTGAGCGGCCAGATTTACGATAATTCGCGGAGAGCTGAGGATGCCCGAGTACCAGAACCCCAACTCTTGGGACGCCGCGGCGCATCATTATGAGAAAACCGCGCATCCCTTCACCGTCCGCTATGCCGAGGCGGCGCTCGCGCGTGTCGCGCTGACGCCGAACAGCCGCGTCCTTGACGTCGCGGCCGGCACCGGCGCGCTGGCGCTGACAGCGGGACGAACCGGAGCTCGGGTGCTCGCGACTGACTTCTCGCCCGGTATGGTCGCGCGCATCGCAGCAGCAAACCTGCCCAATGTCGAAGCCCGCGTGATGGACGGACAGGCACTGGCCCTGGACGACTGCAGCTTCGATACGGTTTTCTCCATCTTCGGTGTCATCATGTTCCCCGACTGGCGCAAAGGCCTCGCCGAAATGGCGAGAGTAACGCGCCGCGGCGGAAAAGGCGTTGTCGCGACCTGGCAGAACCAGGGCGCAGCGACATTCCTGCTGCTCGGTCAGATCCGTCGCAAGCTGTTCCAACGTGAGGGCATGACAATGCCCGAGGCGGTCAAGGCGCTAAGCGACCCGACCGATTTCGCACGCGAACTCGTCGCCGCCGGATACCATGATCCACAGATCGAGCATGTCACCCACGACTATATGCTGGATATGTCCGCGCTCACCGAACCCGATACCTTGTTCGGGATGTCGCCCGATTGGACCAGCTTGAGCGATGCGGAGAAGGTCGCCGTCATCGCTGAGGTCCGAAAAATGGCAGGCGATCGCGCAATCCTGCCCATCCCTTCGACGGCCCTGATTGCCGTGGCCCGACGCTGAGGCCGAACTCTTCGCTACTGAAAGCTCCACCGCCGGCTCAAGGGCCGGCGATGGCTGATTGAGTCTTCATCGCGTCCAAGCCGGGACGCTGGGCCTCGGCTAGCGCACGAGTCCGTCGCAGCCCGATACGCTATCAAGCGCCTTGTTCGCGTCCTGGATAGAAGGATAGGTCTGCGTGCTCACGACCGTCATGCCGGCATAGCCGGCCTCGGAGGCCACGACGGCTGAACAATTTCCAACCGTGTCCTTCACAATGGTATATTGGTCGTCGGCAAGGGCGGGCGTTGCAACTGCGGCGACGAAAATGCCCGCGATAAGCAGCTTCTTCATGCGTTTCCTCCGGGTGTTTTTGCCCCCCGTGACGGAAAGATTCCATGAAATCCTGAGGCAGGCAAATGCATCTGCGCTCATGGCCCTATGTTTGAAATAATCCTCTCGGGCGCCATCGCTCGGAGGCTGGCGACGTTCAACCCGGATGACGGCTGGGTTTGCCGTCCTTGTCGCGGAACGGGAAGAGACCCGAGCTAAAGCTCTCGCCCATGTGGCGCGCCTTGGCGATGGCCTGCTCGGCATAAACGGGCGGCAGCGTTGCTTGCGCTGCCGTGGTGAAGAGTTCGACCCATCGCGTCATATGCACCGGGGTCAGCGGCATGGGAATATGGACCGGATAAGGAAAGCCAGCGTAGCGGTCCGTCCCGAGCAGGCACTTCGACCAGAAATTCTCGATCACACGAAGATGATCGTCCCACTCGGTTATATGCGCCGCAAAAATCGGCCCGAGCAGCGGATCGGCCCGGCCGGCACGATAAAACTCCGCGACGCAGCGCCGAATGGCGGATTCCACAGTGTGATAGGCGGTTTCTGTCATCGAGCTCACGATAAGCTATTTACTACACTATACAGCTTTGCAATGCGATGGCCATGCGGCAGATCAAACGCATCCCGATTGGCCGTGCAGCGGTCAGGTCAATGAAGAGCGATGGCCTAGAATCGTCTAATTAAGGGTCCGCCAATATCTCGGGGCGGCATCATAAGCATCTCAGGGGCAATGCAGAAGTATATTAGCGTCTGGCAGCCTATCAGCGCCCGCCGCTCACGCAATATGACCGAAATCTGTTAGGACGGACACATTTTCATGCGACGTTTTGACCGGTCGGTGGTCTCTATAACACACTATTGCCTCATCAGTCGCAATCTATGAACACATTATGACAGTCAATACACCCCGTCTGTAACCACAGAAAGGGTGATGTGTTGACGGTATCAAAAGTAACGGTGTCAGTAATTGCGTTTCTCGCTCTTTGTACCCAGGCTTCCTACGCACATTCCTTCCGCCATACCTATCCCACCGGCGGTTCCATGATTTATGCGTCTTATTATTCGTCCGGCTACCGGACGGCCTCGGGGGAACGTTTCAATCCGAATGGCTTCACCGCCGCACATCGCACGCTGCCCTTCGGCACGCGGGTCGCGGTGACCAATCCCCGTAACGGCCGCAGCGTCGTCGTGCGCATCAATGATCGCGGCCCCTTCGTGCGCGGCCGCAGCCTCGATCTCGCGCGCGGTGCGGCTTTCGCCATCGGCATGCGCGGCACCGGCCCGGTGCGAATCGCCATTCTCGGCCGCGGTCGCGCGCTTGCCGCGGCCGACCTGCCGGCAGCCACCGCGGCCTCCGCCAGGGGCTGGTATGCCGATCAATGGTCGGCGAACGCCACGCACGGTCATTATCGTCATGCGGCGTCGCGTGGCGCGCGTGGGCCTCGTATCGGCGAGGCGAGTCTCGATCGCGTGCTCGCCGAGAGCACGCCGCTTCAATCGACCCAGCACGATTGATCCTTGGACGTTCGTCCTTCCGACTTTTACAACGGCCGCTCTGAGCGGCCGTTGCTTTTTGCGGCAGCGGGGCACGCGCAATTGCCGGTGCGCCGCCATTCCGGTAGGCTCGCCGCACCGCAGTTCTCGCGACAGTCGGGAAAATGTCGGCAATCTCGAATCGAAGAAAGCCACGGGGCCGGTCTTGGGCGACCATCTGCAGGCCGGCATCGAAAACCTCGGCCAGATATCCGATCTCCTTTCGCGGATTGAGGATTTTGGCGCGCGCCACGGATTGCCGGCGATGGCTGTATTCAACCTTCAGCTCGCCTGCGACGAGATGCTGACCAACATCCTTTCCTACGGATTTCCCGATGCGCGCGTGCGCGACATCCATGTTTCAATCTCGTTCGGACAGGATATGATTGAGACAGAGATCATCGACAACGGCATCCCGTTTGACCCGCTCGCGCAGCCGGAGCCCGACCTGACCCTGCCGCTCGAAGAGCGGAAGATCGGCGGCCTTGGCGTCCACATCATTCGCACCGTGATGAACCATTTGAACTATCATCGCTCGGATGGCCGCAACCATCTCAAGATGGTGCTGCGGCTTTCCGGCAATCCGGCCAAAAAGGCGACACTTCATGGCAAACCCAATCCTGATCGTCGATGATTCCGGTTTTATGCGAAACATCATCAGGCAAATTCTGACCGTCGACCCGGATCTCGAGATCGTCGGCGAGGCCGAGGATGGCCAGGTCGCGCTCGAGAAGGAGAAAGCCCTGAAGCCGGCGGTCATTCTGCTCGATATTGAAATGCCGCGCCTCGACGGGCTCAGCGCCTTGAAGCGACTGAAGCTCACCAGCAAGGCCAAGGTCATCATCCTTTCGTCCGTCGCCCAGCTCGGCTCTCCCGCCGCGCTCGAAGCGCGCCGCCTCGGCGCCTTCGACGTGATCGCCAAGCCATCCGGCGCGATCAGTCTCGATCTCAAGGCGAAACGCGGCCACGAGATATTGACCGTCGTGCGGAGCGCGCTCGGCCTGCCGCCACTCGATGTCGCCGCTGTGGCGCGCCGCGCGCAGGCACGTGAACCGGGCCAATGAGCTTCGCCAACGGGCCGCAGCAATGACTTTCGATCGCATCCGCCAAGCCGGGCGCGTTCTCGCCGGAATTCTCGAAGCGGGTCCGCGCGCGGGATTTCTCGCGGCGCTGAACGATCCGGATCGCGACCCCGTGGCGGTGCTTGAAGAGATCGCGCAGCGGTTAGGCGCCCGCGATGCCGAACAAACGAAGTTGCGCGACGACCTCACCCTGCAGCTCAATCTCGCGCTCGATGTGTTGCGCTCCCGCGACCGCACGGCAGCCGAGCAGGCCGAATGGGACTTCGCCGCCAATTTGCAATATTCCGGTCTGCCGCACGATTTTCCGCCCTTCCCCGACCGCCGCGAGTTCGATCTGCACGCCGGCATGGTGACGGCGAAGGAGGTCGGCGGCGATCTTTATGATTTCTTCCTGCTCGCTCCGCGCCGGCTCGGTTTCGTCGTGGCCGACGCCGCCGGCAAGGGTCTGCCTGCCGCCATCTTCATCACGCTGACACGCACGCTGCTGCGGGCGGCGGCGGAGAAACTGGAGCAGCCGGGCGAGTGTTTGCGCATCGTCAACGCGATGCTGTGCATCGACAACCCATCGCTGATGTTCACGACCGCCTTCTACGGCGTCCTCGATACGCAAACCGGCGAGATCATCTACGCCAACGCCGGGCACAATCCGCCTTATATCCTCAGCGCCAGCGGTAAAGTGGAGTCACTCCCGCGTGCGGGCGCTGTCCCGCTCGGCGTCATGGATGACGTGCATTACGAGACGCAGCGCGTCGCGCTCGCGCCGGGCGATACCCTGGTCTGTTACTCCGACGGCGTCACCGAGGCGGTCGATGCCTCCGGAGCACTCTATGGAGAGCCCCGGCTCGCTACGACGCTGGCCTCTTTTCCAGGCGAACATCCGACAGAAGTGCTGACGGCAGTCGTCGCGGATGTCGATGCCTATATGGCGCTCACGCCGATGGCCGACGATGTGACGCTACTCGTCGTCCGTTACAACGGGAGCGAAGCCGGCGCGGCGAACGGCTGAAGCCGCAACCGCAACGGATGCTGCCCATCGATGGGTTGCCGACACGCGCCGTCGAAAAGCAAACGGGCCTGTTCGAACGCCGGCGGCAGCGGCGCGAAGGCGCTTTCCGCAATTGTTTCGATGCGCGCTACGGCCTCGACAACGAGTGAAATATCGGCGTCGCCAATCCGCAGGGCTACGACGACGCCGGGTCCGCGGATGGGAACCTTCAGCAGGGCGCGCAGATCAACGGGCGCCGGCGAAGGCATATGATCGGGCAACGCCATCTGCCGTCCCGCCGATGTTCCGCACGGCGTCGACGCCAATGGCGATGGCGTAACGTTCGACGCGGCAGAGAAGGTAGCGGTCTTCCGGCATCGAGCCTGCCTTAATGAGGTGCGCCGGAGCCGTTCATCTCGGCATTCGCCAGCGGCGCGGGATCGAGGACCAATACCGGCCGGCCGTCGCCGAGAACCGATGTGCCGGCGACGCTCGGGATCGTCGCAAGAACCGGGTGCAGTTCCTTCAGGAAGAGATCTTCGAAGCGCAGCACGCGATCAACGGCAAGACCAAGCACGCGCGCCCCGGCGGCGACGATCACCAGGTGCCCCGTAGCGGTTGGCGCTGCAGCGCCAGTCTGGAAGCCAAGCTCGCCCGCGAGATCGCGCACCGGCACGGCCGCCCCGCGATGCAGAATAAAAGTCTGGGCTGTCGTCTGTTCGATTTCGCTTGCCACGAGCTCGCGCACGGAGATGACCTGGCGCTCCGGCAGGGCGAAGACTTGTCCGCCGGCCTCCACGAGCAGGGTGCGCAGCAACGCCGCCGAGATCGGCAGTTTCAAAATGAATTTCGTTCCTGCGCCGCGCGCAGACCGCACCTCGATCGTGCCGCCAAGCCGTTGCAGCGTCGTTTCGACGACATCGAGCCCGACGCCGCGGCCGGAAATCTCGGTCACGGCGTCGGCGGTCGAAAACCCCGGGCGGAAGATCAGCGCACTGATCTCGTCTTCGCTCATGCGGCTGGCATTGGCGGCGGAGATCAGGCCGAGGTGAATCGCCTTGGCGAGGATTCGCGCATGGTCGAGGCCCTGCCCGTCATCGGCGATGACAATCTCGATGCGGTTGCCATTCTCCGACGCGGCGATGGTCAGCGTCGCCCGGCGCGATTTGCCGGCTGCTTCGCGGGATGCCGGCGTCTCGATGCCATGATCGACGGCGTTACGGACCATATGCATCAGCGGATCGATGAGCACGTCCACCATGCTCTTGTCGATACGCACTTCGCGTCCCTCGACGACGACGCTGATCTCCTTGCCGAGCTTTTCGGAAAGGTCGCGCGCGGCGCGCGACAACCGGCCGAACAGTCCGTCCACCGGAATCACCCGCAATTGCAGGCCGACGCTCCAGATCCTTCGATGTGCGCTCTCAAGGGTGCTGTGCAGGTCGCGCAAATGGCGCAAGTCCGCATCAATCGCGTCGCGATGGTCCTGCCAGTCTGTGCCCTCGCTCGTGCCGCTGGCGCCGTGCCGGCGAACCTCGCGCTGGGCTTTGGCGAGCGCGCCGTGTTGCAGGATGTCGGCGAAGCCGGCGAGCGCCGAGCGCATTTCGCCGATCTCGGCCATCAAGTCATCGACCTTCTCGCTCGACACGCGAACGAGCGGCGTGCGTAACGGCGCGGCCGGAGCCTCGCCCGTCGCGGCACCGCCGCCTTGCGCCGACGGCTCGCCAAGCAGTTTGACGCCGCGCAAGCACACCTGCTCGGGATCGAGAGCGGCGAGCTGTGCGCGAACCCAGTCCAGCGGATGTTCCGAGACGATGAGGAACTCGAAACAGCCGGCGCCGCGCCGGTGCGCGGTATGGCTGGTAATCGCCTGCACCGCCGATGAAAGCCACGCAAGGACGTCACCGGCAACCTCCGGATGGCTTTCGAGATCGAGCAGCAGTTCGAAGGCCCGCTGGCCGTCAGCGATGGCGCGCTCGAGTTTTGTCAGTTGCTCGGGCGATAGCGTCGCCAGAAGCTCCCGGCTGAGTCGCGCTCGTCGCGGCGCGCTCCGGCACGCCCTCCTGTTGCGCGCCGCTCAGGCTCCCTTCCCAGCGCGACGCCATCGCGTCGATCTGGCTTGCCGCCATGTCGCTTTCGCTCTCGGCGGCGTGCCGCAATTCCGCGACGGCGCCGTCGACGAAGCGCAGGGCGGCGGGGTCGCAAAGGTCCGTTTCGCCGAGACCGCGGACTTTCTCTCCGAGCAGAATGAGAAGCCGCTCGGCTTGCGCGAAACCCTGACAGGAGGCCAGCGTCCGGGCGGCCTCGGCGGCGGCCAACAGGGCGCTCGCATCGGTGGGACCCTCCAGCTCCGCAGCGGCCGCGAGGGTGTCGAGGGCCGCCGCGTAATCGGCTTTCAACTGGCGCGCCAGCGCGGCCGCGAGCACCTCGGCGCCGGAGCGATGGCCGGTCAATTCCTCGATGATTTTCGCCTGTTCGTGGACCTCGCCGCAGAGGCCGACGATCAATGCCCGCTCCGGCGGATCGGCGGCCGCCAGCTCGGCCAGCCTATTCAGGTGCTCCGATAAGGATTCGAAGCCCATCATCTGTGCGCCATAGGCGAGTTCGGAGCAGGCCTCAGTGGCGGCGGCGCGGTCCGCTGCGGTGTCGGAGAGCGCCTGCGCCGTCGCAGCAAGCCGCTGTTCCAGAAGCTCGCAATAGATGCCAAGCATTTCCGGGTCTTCGCCCAGCGCCGTGCTCTGCGAATCGGACGCCGTATCGGTAGTTACCGGCGCTGCGTTGGCATGGCTGTGTTTCTCGAGTTCCGCGAGAAGGTCCGTCGCGGGCGGGGCGTCCTGCCGCGTCGCCAGCACGTCATCACGCATATGCTTGAGCCGATCGACGGCGCGCAGCAGCACTTCGGCGAGGACGGGATCGAGCGGTGCCTTGCCGTCTCGCACCAGCGCCAGAATGTCCTCGCACCGGTGGGCAACGGCCTCGACATGGCTGAAGCCCATGGCCAGAAACGTGCCCTTGAGCGAGTGGAAATAGCGGAACAGGACGCCGATTTCCGATATTGGCCAGGTCGCGGAAGGGTCCGACAGAAGCCGCTCGAGACTCTCGAGGTGGTCCTCCGTCTCGGCGGCGAATTCATTCCACAGGGCGTCGAGTTCGGAAGCCATAGGGCGCCTAGAGGTTGCGGGTAAGGCCGGCCGGTGTTTCGGCACCCGCTTTTTTGAACCAGGTTTCGATCCGTTCGGAAATTCGCGCGATGGACAGGATTTCGCACCCCGCCGCAGCGGCGTAGGCCGCCTGCGGCATGCCGCCGACGATGCAGGTCGCGGGGTCTTGCACGAGGACGGGCACGCCTTTGCGCCGCAAGGCGCTGGCGCCCTTCGCGCCGTCGTCGCCCATACCGGTCAGAACAATTCCGGCCGGGGCCGTGGCGACGAGCGCGGCGGATTCGAACAGAGCGTTGGCGCTGGGATGCAGATTGCCCTCCATCTGCACCAGACGCAGTTCGTAGCCGCCGGATCGGCAGGGCGCGACGATGCCGTCGCGGCCGCCGGGGATCAGAGTAACGCTGCGCGGCGTCAGCGCCAGGTGATGCGATCCTTCCCGCACCTCATGGCCGGTGTCGTGGGCAAGGGCTTGCGCCAGGCTGGCGGTGAACAATTCCGGCATGTGCTGGGCGATGACAATCGGCGCGGCGATAGCGGCATGGCCGGAGAGCAGCGCGGTCAGCGCCTGCGGGCCGCCGGTCGAGGCTGCGATGACGATAATGTCGGGTCGCCAGCCCGCGGCTTCGCGATGCGGCGGCGGCAGCGTTGCTCCGGCGCGCTCCGCCGCGCGCGGCTTTACCCAGGCGCGCAATTTGCGGCGCAGCTCCGAGTCGATATGGGCGAGATCGGTCTTGGCGAAGCCGGAGGATTTCGAGACAAAATCGGCGGCGCCAAAACGCAGTGCTTTGACCGCCGCATCCGCGCCTGTCTGAGTATGTGCGCTCACCATGATGATCACGGGGCGCGGCTCAGCGCCGCGCGCAATCTCCGCGCAAGCCTGTAGGCCGTCCATCTCCGGCATTTCGACATCGAGCGTGACGGCATCGGGCTTGAGCTCGCCCACCTTCTTGACGGCTTCGATGCCGTTCTGCGCTTCGCCGACGACCTGAATGTCGCCTTCAGCCTCGAGAATCTGGCGCAGGGCAATGCGCATAAAACTCTGATCGTCCACGATGAGCACGCGGATAGGCGCCGTTCGCCCGCGGTCGGCCGGGTCTGGTTCAGGCCGCATGCCGCCCCCATCCCGCATGTTCGGCCATCGTCGCCGGCTCCAGCACCCAGACGGTCCTGCCGTCGATCCGCGCCAGCGCGCTGATCGCGCTGCCCTCCGGCGGCCGCAGCAGCGCGTCCGGCGTCAGCGCGACGATGCCGAGGATTCGATCCGCCGCGACGGCGAATGTCCCGGCTTGCGGCAGTTTCAGTTCGACGAGGCTTCCGCCGGCGTTCGCCCGCGTCAGCCCGAACGCTTTGCCGAGATCGAGAACAGGCAGAATCTGATCGCCGGTCGCTGCAATGCCGGCGAGCCATGTCGCAGCCATGCCCGGCACGCCGACGAGCGGTGAGCGGGCATGAATATGCGCGACGGATTCCAGCGGGAAGGCGCAAGCCTGCGTGGCCTGTTCGATGAGGAGATATCGCCCCGCCACCCGGACTTCGGCCGCGGCTGGCGGCTGCGTCGCCTCGGCCACCTCTTCCTCTGGCAGGATATTGGCGAGCAGCGCGGCAAGATCGGCGACCCGCTCCGGGTTGGTGTCGCGATCAATTCCTGCAATGCGCTTCACCGCGAGAATGCAGCGGCGTCCACCCGCTGTGGCGACGACGAAGGCCTCCGCGGGCGCATCCGCCGCTGCGCCATCCAGCAATGCGGCCAGCGAGACGACAGGCAGGAGCGCATCGCGATGAAAGCCTGCTCCGGAGAGGAAGGGTCGCGCATCGGGCAACGGCACGATGCTCAGGCTCTCGCATAGCTCGATCACGCAATCGAGCGGCAGCAGATGGGTCGCGGAGCCCGTCTCAACGACGATCGCCGCCGATTTGAGCGGCACGGCCGTCGCGGCGTCAGTCGAATCCTCTGCGAACGCCGATGGCAGGCTTTCGTCGCGCTGCGGCACGCTGGCAGCACGCGCAGCCGCGGCAGCTCTCAGGCCGGCGACAAGCGCGTCGACATCGACAGGCTGCGCGGTTGAAACGTCGGTCGTGGCATCGCTCAGGCGCAGCACGCGGTCGGCCCGCAGGCCATAATCGTCGCCGCCACACGTCACGAGGATGAGTTCGCGTCCCGCACCCGTTTCGGAGAGAGCCAGAATCGGCACGACCTTGCCGGCGATCGCCGCGACGCCGTCGATGCCGTCCGGCAGAAGCGGCGGGAAGACAACGGGCGGCATGGCGACGACTTTGGCGACGCGCTCCGCCGCGACGGCGTAGACCTTGTCGCCGCGCGCGAAGAGCACGGCGGGTTTTGTCGGCTGCGGTCCCGGCTCAGGCATCGCCGCCTCTCCGGCGGTAGACGAGCGCGCCCGGCGCCCATAGCGTTTCGAATGCGGTGACATCGCTCAGCGTGTCGGTAGGGCCGAGCAAGAGCAGGCCGCCGGGCCGCACCGTTCCCGCGAGTTTCTGTTGAGCCTCGCGACGCGCCCGCTCGCTGAAGTAGATGAAGACATTCCGGCAGAACACGGCATCGAAAGGTTCGGGCGGCGCCGCGTCGGCGACGACGTTGAATTGCGAAAAACGCACGACGCGTTTTAACGCCGGCGTGGCCGCCCGCATTGGTGAAGCGCTCCTGCCGTTGGCGGCGAGCGGCGGGAAATGATGCAGCAGCGCCGCCGCCTCGGTGCGGAAGGACGAGAGCGGTCCGGTCTCATAGATGCCCGCCTCCGCCCGCGCCAAGGCGCGGCTGGAAATGTCGGCGCCGATAATTTCAAGCCGCCACGGCGGCAGCAGCTTTAGTCCGTCTTCCGTCACCGCCGCCTTGCCCGCTTTGGCGAGCGCGTCCAAGGCCAGCGCGGCGATCGAATAGGCTTCCTCGCCCGAGGCGCAACCGACTGACCAGAACCGCAGGAGCCGCGAACCCTTGGCGGCGCGTGCGATCATATCGGGCAGCAGTTTCGCGAAAAACGCGAGCTGGGGCGCGTCGCGCATGATGTAGGTCTCATGCACCGTCAGGCTCTCGATGAGCGCCAGCCATTCCGGATCGCTCGCCGGCAGGGATTCGAGCCGCGCCACGGCGGCTTCGAATTCGCCGAGGCCGACGGGCGCGAAAATGCGCAGCAGTTTCTCCGCCGCCGATTGCGTGACGCAAAGCCCGCTGCGCTGCTCGGCGCCGACGAGCAGGCGCAGGACAAGCTCCTGGCGGCGATCCTGCGGCGTGGCGAAACGGGACGGCGAGGGCGCCGCCTGCAACTCGCGGGTCAGCGCGTCGCGGTGCGCGGCCATGGCGTCCTGCAAGATCGCTAGCGTGTTTTCGATCGGGCGCGCCACAGATCTCCTTGGGGCCTCAGGCCCAGATTTCCTTGTACTTGTCGAGTTCGCCGCGCGAATGGCCGGCAAGTTTGCTGAGATCGAGCATGGTTGCGGTGATCTCTTCCGCCGCCGTGGCATTCGACTGGCCGATCCGCGTCAGTTCGTTGAGGCTCGCGTTGATTTCGGAAATCGACGCCTCCTGCTGGGCCATGGCGGTCGCGATCGAACCGATCAGCTTGTCGCTCTGCCGTACGGCGTCGGAAATGCGGCGCATCTTGTCACTCACCTCGCCCGCGAGCGCGACGCCTTCGCCTGCCTGCGCGGTCGAGCGGCCGACGAGTTCGCCGATCTCCTGCGCCAGCGAGGCGGAATTTTCGGCGAGTTTGCGCACCTCTTCGGCGACGACGGCGAAGCCCTTGCCGTGATCGCCGGCGCGTGCCGCCTCGATCGCCGCATTGAGGGACAGCATATTGGTCTGGCTGGCGATGCGCGCGATGGCGTCGGCGATATAGCGGATCTTGCTGCTGCTCTCGGCAAGGACATTGACGATGTTGACCATGTCGGCCATGCGCGTCATGCCGTCGGCGGCCAGAGTCGCGGCGGCGGCGGCCTGCTCGCTGGCGAGATGGGTGTTTTTGGCGACATCGGAGATGGCGAGCGTGCTCTGGCTGACGCCGCCCGCGGTCTTGCGCAACGAATTGAGCTGCAAATTCGAGCCGTCGGAAACCTGGCTGACCGCATTGCTCGCCTGTCCCGCGGCAACGGCGATGCGGCCGACATCATTGGTGATTTCGGTCGTCAGCGAGTCGGCGGCGACAGCCTGGTGCTGAAACGCCTCGATGGCCTTGGCCATCTCGCCGATTTCATCGTCGTGGCCGGTCGGCACCGGCGCTTTGACATCGCCCTTGGCCAGTCTCTTGATCGCCTCGGCGACCATGTTGAGCGGCTTGATGATGAAATGGTTGATCGAGAAGAGCACCAGCACCGTGACGATGGCCGCCGCGATGAACCCGCAGATGCCGAGGATACGCAACGTCGGATCGTAAAAGGCCGCCGCGATACTGATGCCGGCGATCGTCGCCGCCAGCGCGAGAAGAGCCATTATCGCGAAGATCTTAAGCCCCAGCCGCATTGCTCTCAGCTCCCGGAAATAGATTTTCGGCAAGTCTATACTGGCGGAAAAGGAACCGCACGCACTAGTTGGCGAATTCGGCCGACAGCGTTACTGGCGGCGCTACTTGGCCAATTCCACCGCCGCGCCGCCCGGCGTCTCGAGCGCCGGGACCTCCTCGTGCGCGCGGGCCTCGACGAGCAGCGCCGCGAAACGGCGCAACATCCAGACGATGCGCTCGAACAGGCTGGTAATCGCATAAAGCGCCTGCTGATCCTGCGCCGAGAGGGACTTATCCGCGGAAACGACACGCCGGCGCATCTGATCGACCATACTGTCGCGGTCGGCGGCCATTTTCTGCAGCAAAGCGAGATCGTCCGCATCGCCGTCGCGGACCGCCTCATAGGCGACCATCAGGAGAGCGGCGAGGCCCTCGGAGAGATTTTCGGCGAGCGAACGGAGCGCCGGCAGTTCGAACGGTTTGGCCAGCAGGCCGCCGAGTTCGTGCATGGCCTCGTGCAGCGATTGCAGGAAGCCGTTGCGGGCCTGTCGATTGGCGATCGCGACCAATACTCTCGCGGCTTGCCCCGGCATCGGAGAGATCGGTGAGAAAGTGGCCGATCGCTTCGTCAAGGGTCGTGGCTGCGGCCAGCACCGTGCCGCGCTCGCGGATCGTCTCGCCGCCTTCCAGCAGATCGGCGACGCCGAGATAGAGCGGCAGGAAGCTGAAGACGCGGGCCTGTTCGCGATCGACAAGAACGAGCGCGGTCTCCGGCTCGGCGAGTGCCTGATCGTAGAGGTAGCGCGGCTTCGAGGCGGTCTCTTCGAGTGACGGCGGCGCCATATAAGCGAGGAGCGGATTAAGGGCGCGGTCGAAGACCGCCTGCACCGCGACGGCGGCGATCTGGCAGGCGAGATAGACGAGCGCCACCTGTTTGCCGATATCGCTGGTGATCAGGCGGATGAGCGCCTCCAGCAGCGGAACGTGAAAGGTGCGCTCGACGATGACGAGCGGCAGCAGCACGCCGACGCCGAGGATCTTCACGGCAGCCTGCAGAATGGCGAGCTGGCGCGATGAGCCCTCCATGCCGGCCGACGACGATATAGGTGCTGAGCCCGGAGCCGACGCTGGCGCCGAGAACCGTCAGCAGCGCCTGGTCGAGCGTGAACAGGCCCGCCGCCGACATCGAGATGGCGATGACCGCGACGGTGGACGAGGATTGCAGGGCGACGGCGAGGATGACGCCAACGCCGAAGGCCAGGACGCTCCAGCGCGCTGACATCTGGAAGAATTCACGCACCCAATCGATGCTGCGCAATTCGTGATTGCCGTCGTGCATCAACTGGAGACCGAGAAAAAGCAGACTGATCGCCAGCAGAGCCGCGACGAAGGGGCGCCAGCGCGGCGAGCGATCGAGGTTCAGGTAATAGAAAACGCCCGTGGTCGCGGTGAGCAACAGGACGAAGAGATGGATGTCGATGGCAACCGCCAGCACCAGAACCGAGGTGCCGACATTGCTCCAGACGAGGATCGGCCGGGCCTGGCGCGGCGTGATCATTTCCGCCTTCGCCATGCTCATCAGGATGACGGTGATGGCGTTGGTGCTCTGGACGAGCGCGCCGGCAAGCGTGCCGATGACGGCGCTCATCGCATAATTGCCGGTCGAGCGGGCCACCCATTGCCGCAGGCTGCGGCCGGCGAGCTGGCTGAGATTGGCGGCAATGCCCTTGGTGCCGACGAAAAACAGGCCCAGACCCGCGAGGATCGAAGCGAAAATATCGAGGGTCTGCATCCAGCTTGGCTATTCAGCTGGCATGACAGTTTTACGACAGCCGCGAAGACGGGGCGGCCGCTCCACAGTCGGGCGCTTCACGTTGCCGAGAGAATTATGTGGCCGAGAGGTTGGAAAGCGCCGCGTCGCGCGAGGGAAGAATGTCGAGAATGCGGTTGAAGCCGCTGATGTCGAACACTTCGGCGATCTGGGGGTTGAGCGAGCAGAGGACGAGGCGCCCGCCCGCCGACTTCATCCGCTTCGCGGCAAGGAGAACGATGCGAAGACCGGCGCTGCTGATATAGACGAGATCGGCAAAATCGAGCAGCAGGCGGCGCTGGCCGCCTTCGATCTGCTGCAGCACGTCGCGCTCGAAGGCCGGGCCGGTGACATTATCGATGCGCCCCGCGGGCCGCACTTCGCAAATATCGTCCGCCATATTCCGAAAGTCCCGTCCGCAATGCTCTGGGGTCGCCACGGATATAGCTTATTGCACCGCCCGCAGCAACGCCGACGCGGTTGCGGTAAGCCCCGGCGCGCTATTTAAGATTTTAAGTATAGCGGACTTCGCCGGGCGGTTTTTTGGAATGGGTAGGGTTGTTTTGGGAAAACGCAGCCCTCGGCTTGCCGGGACGTCATGTGGAGGGCGGCCGACGGGTAACTCAAAGCTGACGGGCGCGATAGGCTCAGCAGTGCTTTTCCTTATCGCGACTAAGCCACCGCGCTGTCGTTGATCTCCTAAATCTTCGCTGAAAAGCCGTGCAACCCGCGCTTCGTCAAAGACCCGCTCCGGCCCAGTTGGGGCAATATCGGTAAAAGGTGGTTCATAGAGCAGCGCTGGGTCCATCGTCCCCTGATCGGTCAGATGCTCGATGATCATGTTAATGAGCTCGATCTGCGTCGCCGTCGCCGTCCCCGTGGCGAGGAATTCGCCAAAGGCCTCGTTCACTGCGGCGCGGTCAAGCCCGACGAGGGAGCGAACGAAGCGACCAAAACCCTGGCTTGTTTCGCGGGCCCGCTCGATATCGCCCGCCTCTCCGATTCCCGCATCAAGCAGCATTTTTTCGAGTTCGCCGAGGTCAGTTGGCGTCAAGGGCTTACCCTGACGCAGCTTATGAAGGACGATATGGTCCTCATGCGCCTTGAGAAAGTGCCGGGCCTTCTGTTTGAACCGGGCGAAATCAACCTCACCGACTTGCGGCAGATCGAGCTCGACACCCTCGCCGATCTCATCAGCAAAGTTTGAATAGACGATCGCCTTCTTTCCCTTTTCGATGTGCTGGACAAGGTCGCGCAGGCGCAGCCGCACAAGCTCCAGCAGCGGCACAGTGATGCCTTCCCACCATTGTTCGGTCTGGATCTCCTCGATCAGCGCCGCCTGGTGGGCGATTGCCGGAATGCCCGTTTGCTCTTCAAGCGCCGATGCGATTTCACGCAGTTGCTTGCGCAGCATATCGAACCGCTTTGAACCCTTCAGCAGCGCGAGTTCAAGCGAGAACATCAGAAGATCGAAACGCTTCGCCTCCTCGGTACCAAGAGCGTTTGAGCTCTGGCAGCGGGGCGATTTCTTCGATAAGCTCCTGACGGCTGTCATCGTCGATCTCTGTCAACGCTGCTGCGTTCTGATATTTTTCGACGGCTCGCCGGTGCTGCCGGACGATGAAATTATCGGGATTCAGACCGGCAATCGTTTCCCGAAGCACCTTCGCCGCGGCGTCGCGAACTTCTGTCTCGCTCGGCGGCGCATCGTCCAGGCCGCCTGCATGGTAGTCCTCCTGCTCTCCGTCCGCGAAATCCGCTGGGCTTTGCGCGCTTCTTGTCCAGCGCCCGCACCAGATCGAGCCTTGCCGCGAACAGCCGCTCTGAAAGCGACTTGGCAGCGCCAGCCTCTTTCAGCTCCGGATTGGCGCCAAAGAATTCCAGGTTCTGGCAATAGTCGAAGACGCGGAAATATTCCTTGTCCTGGCCGGGGCCGAACAGGTCCGGGCAAAGCCGCGTGCCGCGCCCCATCATCTGCCAGAACTTCGTTTTCGACCGCACCTGCTTGAAGAAGACGAGGTTCACCACTTCCGGCACGTCGATGCCCGTGTCGAGCATGTCGACCGAGATCGCGATATGCGGCGCCTTGCTCTTCTTCGAAAAATCATCGATCAGCGTCTGCGCGTAGGGCCCGCTCTCATAGGTGATGACCCGGGCGAAATGTCCGGCGAGATGCGGGTAGTCCGCATTGAAGCGCTTCTCGATAAATTGCGCATGCGCCTGGTTCTTGGCAAAGATGATCGTCTTGCCGAGCCGGTCGCCGCCTTCGACCTTGAGGCCGTTCTGCATCAGATGCGCGATGACGTGATCGACGGTGTCCTCATTAAAGAGCCGCTTATTGACCTCGGCCGCATCGACGCTGTCGGGGATCTCCTCCTCGCCCCATTCGAGCATGTCCCACTGGTCTTTTTCCTCGTCGCTCAGATCGTCGTAGCGAAGGCCTGAGCGCACGAATCTGCAGCGGCACAGAGATCGCCTTCGGCGGCACCAGATAGCCGTCGGCCACAGCCTCATCCAGCGAGTAGGCGTCGGTCGGCACGCCATCTTCGAGATCGAAGAGCGAATAGGTATTGTTGTCGATCTCGTCCTTGGGTGTCGCGGTCAGGCCGACGAGAAAGCTATCGAAATAATCAAAGATTGCGCGGAACCGCTGATAGACCGAGCGATGCGCCTCGTCGATCACGATCAGATCGAAATGGCCGGGCCCGAACTTCGCCTTGCCGTCCTGCTTGCCGTCGATCAGCTTCATCATCGTCGGATAGGTCGAAAGAAACACGCGGCCGTCGCTCGTGCGCTCGGTCACGAGATTGACCGGCGCGCAATCCGGCAGATGCGCCTTGAACGCGCCCGTCGCCTGATTCACCAGCGCGATGCGGTCGGCCAGAAACAGCACGCGCTTCACCCAGTCCGGCGCGCATCAAAAGATCGACCAGCGCGATCACCGTGCGCGTCTTGCCGGAGCCGGTCGCCATCACCAGCAGCGCCTTGCGCTCGCCGTCCTGCTCGAAGCTCCGCGCGACGTTGCGGATGGCGCGGTGCTGATAGTGGCGTTCGACGATCTTGCCGGTTGATTCGCGCTCCGCGAGCCGCGCTTGCGCGCTGGTGCGGCGCTGGATCAAAAGCTCCAGCTCGTCGCGCTTGTAGAAGCCGCCGATCTGGCGCGGCGGATAGCGCGTATCATCCCAAATCCAATGCTCGTAGCCGTTGGAATAGAAGATCACGGGCCGCTGGCCGAAGCGCGCCTCCAGGCAATCGGCATAGAGCTTGGCCTGCTGCTGGCCTTTGCGCGCGTCGTTGCGCGTGCGCTTGGCTTCCACCAGGCCGAGCGGTTTGCCGTCAGCGCCCCAGAGCACATAGTCGACAAAGCCGATGCCCTCCGTCGTTGGGCATGCCCTCGACGCGAAACTCGAGGTCCTCCGGCTTGTCGAGCGCCCAGCCGGCCTCGCGCAGCAGCAGGTCGATATAGCGGTCGCGGGTCTCGGCTTCGTTGTAGTCGTGCGTGTCGGGCTGCGTCTCGCTCGCGGCCTGCGCGCGGCGGCGACCTCGGCGCGCAGCCGCATGAGTTCCGCGTCGAGATGTTGCTTGTCGGCAGGAGTTTGGCCAGCTCGCCATTCTTGGCGTCGAGCTCGGCCTGCTGCTGCTTTCACATAGGCGAAGGTCTTTTTCAGCACATCGTCGCGGCGCGACAGCGCAGAGGGATCGAAGGCGAGGCCATCGGCCGGTTTGCTTTGCCGCGCATAGGTGCGGGCGAGCCAGAAGCAGACGTGAAACAGCTCCTTCACCGCGCCTTTGGCGTCGGCCTGCGCGGATCGTCTTTTCCTCATGCACCGCGCGATTGCGCAGGAGTTGATGTATTTCGCCTTGGTGAAAACCGCCTCGCCCGCCGCGCGGCGAAAGCTTGGCTCATGCAGCAGCGCGGCGATATTGTCCTGATAGGGCAGCTTCAGGCCGGGATCGGTGCGGAACGCCCATTTGACCGCGACTTCGACGGCCTTGCCGGCGAAAAACGCCGCTGCCGTTGGGGAAAGCGCCGCCTGCCGCTCCGCCTCCACCGCCGCCTCATGCACGGTTGGGAATTCAGCGGCGAGGAAGGCGAAATTGGACATCGAGCTTTGTCCGGTTAGAAGTTGACCTGAAAAGGCGCGGTGCTGGAGGGAGGCGAAGAGCTGCGTCGAGCTTTGCTAAACGCTTTTCGCGACCAATTGCGGAGCTGCCTTGCGGTCGCCTTCGCTCGCCTAGCGAAATAACTTGGTCTGGAACAGGCGCGCTGATGGCGATTTCATATTCTTTTAGCGCGACGCCAAATGTCGAGAACAACCTTAGATCTAGGAAATCGGCATATGTCTTGAAGCAACTCAGAAGAAAACACGGTTCATAATCTCAGATTTCGGAACCATTATATGCTTGGCACCATCGACGACCACCTCTCAAATCAAAGCAATAGTCATGTTAACGTGCCCGAGTATGATCTACCGAATGCACAGATAAAAGGACGCAGCAGAAACGTAGCCTATAGTCTGAATGTGACTAGTCGCAGTCCAGCTACGCTCATCGTTTGATCACTGATCAGATGCTCTAGCGATCGGAATCGTTATCTCGGCGAGCTGATCTCCGCGATGCAACCATTGACACATCTGACGTCCTGCTTCACAGGCTTCCGGTGAATTTACGACACTCGCCAACCAAGTCGTTAACTGATTCTGGATCCCCAAACATCTCCAGAAAGATCGATTGGGTGAGGCTGTCGAGCAGGTCGAGGGCGCGTTTGCGCTTGCGGCGCAGCGCATCCGCCTTGTCCAGGATCGCCGCGATCCGCCGCTGCTCGTCGAGCGGAGGAAGGGGGATTTCGAGACGCCAATTGTACCTTTGTAATAGATGCCTGGTTAACCCAGTCTACGCACATTCCTGTCATTCGACGGCGTTCGAATTCGCATTGTAACCAACGATGCAGCATATGCGCGGCATCGGCAATATCGAGCTTTGTCCGAATCCGCACGAAATGATTGCGAGACGTACAGATCACCAAATCCGCGGAAAAAAGGCTGTCTTTCCAACAAGCTCCGGATTGTTTGTTGCGTTGAATAAGGATATCTCCCGTTCGACAATGTAATCTCGCTTAGCCTTTAATAGTCGCGAACCCTCACTTAACTTCTCCCAGGAGATTTCGCCGCTCTTCCTGACGTTATTCATTCGGAAAGTGTGACCGATTCCGTTGAGTCATCCACATTCGAAGGCGCTTGCAGTTCAAGTGCGCACATCGCCGAAGGCTGACTGTCTGACGTTCACAGCATCCCCTCCAACTCATCCAGCCCTCGGTGATCTCCTTTTCCAGCGCCTTCAATTCCGCGATGATCTCCTTCGGCGGGCGATGCTCTGCCGCCTCATGCACCACCTGCTTGTAACGGTTGATCGACAAATCATAGCCGCCGCCGCGATCTCGGCCTTGGGCACGCAAAAGCTTTGCGCCGTGCGCGGCCGTTCGCGCTCCGATCCAGCGCGCTCTTTCCAGCGCGCGGCAATGTCCGGCAGATTGTTCTTCGAAAGCTCGTCGTCATTGAGCGCGATGGAGACGAAATGCCCGTCTTCTTCCTTGCCCGGCCGCGGCCCGATCTTTTCCGGCGGCAGCAATGGCGTGCGCTTGTCGTCGAGCGAGAATCCGTCCGCCTGACAATCGTAAAACCAGACCTCATCCGTGCCGCCGGAATTGGTCTTGGTGAAAAGCACGATCGCGGTCGAAACGCCGGCATAGGGCTTGAAACACGCCGGACGGCAGTTTCACGATGCCGTCGAGCCGATGATCCTCGACCAGCATTTGGCGGATCGCCTTATGCGCCGTGGATGAGCCGAACAGAACGCCGTCTGGCACGATCACCGCCGCGCGGCCGCCGGGCTTCAGCAGCTTCAGGAACAGAGCCATGAACAGAAGCTCGGTCTTCTTCGTCTTGACGACGGCGAGCAAGTCCTTCGCCGTCGTCTCATAATCGAGCGAGCCGGCGAAAGGCGGATTGGCGAGCACGAGGCTGTAGCGATCGGCATCGCCCGCATGTTCCTGCGCCAGCGAATCCTTATAGCGAATGTCCGGGTTCTCGACGCCGTGCAGCGTCATGTTCATCGAACCGATGCGCAGCATGGTGCCGTCGAAATCGAAGCCGTGGAACATTTCCTCGTGAAAGTGCTCGCGGCTTGCGGCCTCGTGAAAAAGCTTTGGGTGATTGTCGCGCAGATATTCTGCCGGCCGCGACGAGGAAGCCGCAGGTGCCGCAGGCCGGATCGCAGATCACATCCTTCGGCCCCGGCGCCGCCATCTCGACCATCAGCGCGATGATGTGGCGCGGCGTGCGGAACTGGCCGTTCTGGCCGGCGGTCGCGATCTTGCCGAGCATATATTCGTAGAGGTCGCCCTTGGTGTCGCGATCCTCCATCGGGATCTCGGCCAAGCAGATCGACCACCTTGGCGAGGAGCGCCGGCGTCGGGATGGTGAAGCGCGCGCCTTTCATATGCGTGGCATGCGCCGTGCCGTCCTCGGCCATATTGCGCAGGAAGGGAAAGACATGCTCGGAGACGATCTCGAACATCGTCGCGGGGTCGCCGTTCTTCAGCCGCGACCAGCGCATATCCTCATAGGCGACGCCACCCTTCTTGCCGATACCGTCCTTGCCCTCCGGGAAAATGCGCCGCTCGATCGGCCGGCCGAGCCGGTTCGCCTTGTTCTCCTCGCGAGTATGGGCCTCATCCAGGCCGCGAATGAAGAGGAGATAGGTGATCTGCTCGATGACCTCGATCGGATTGGCGATGCCGCCCGCCCAAAAAGCATTCCAAACGGCGTCGATCTTCGATCGCAACTCCCCTGTCAGCATTTTGTTGTCGCCTTGGTCCTGCCCTGCCCTGCCTACCTTGGCATGTCGGCCAGCTGAATTGCCACTTTGCCCCGGGCTGAATTGTCCTCTTATCTGTTTCTGTCCCGGACTTTCAAGAGTCGGAGAGTTCCGAAGCCAGCGCTGCTATCTTGGACAGGGTGCGTGTCGTTCCTGCTGGCAGCCACTTCGCAGCGACAACGTCAAAGCGCCACTGCTGCACGTCGCGGTGATCGGCCATGGCTTCTGTGTAGGGGATGATGCGCGAAGACGGAAATCTCGGCAAAGCGGCGCCAGTCCGCCACCCAATGGGCCCGCGCGCCGTGGCTATAGCGGAATACCGCGCCGATCGTGCCGCGCAGGCGTTTGCAGGTCTCCAGATTGGAAAATGGTGCCGCAAGAGGGATTCGAACCCCCGACCCCCTCATTACGAATGAGGTGCTCTACCAGCTGAGCTATTGCGGCGTCCCGGAGCGCGGTCAAAAAGAGGCGCTCCAAATAGTCCTTCACGGCCGGAAACCCGCCGCGCGCTTCTCTTATGCCGGATGCCGCCGATTTGGCAACCGCGCGGACGTGGCCGGTGTCGATTCCCCGGGCCTGATGCGGTTCCCCGATGCAAGCGAAACGGCCGGCGGCTTGGCCGTCAGGGCAGGCCGACCCTGTCCGCGGCCGCAGGTTCTTCGGGTTCCTCGGCAGGGCCGGGATCGTCCGGCGCGCCGGGCATGGGGAAAATCACCTTCTGGCTTGCGGATGCGCCATTGGCGCGAAAGCTCGGCCTTTCCGTTTTGGGCGGGGCGATGATCTCGGGCGCCGCGGGTGTCTCTGCCGCGGAAGTCTCGCTCAGGGCCGCAGGCGGTGGACCTTCGGCTGCGGCGACGAGACGGGCGGGCTCCGGAGGCTCCGCCACTGGCGGCGGTTCGAGGGCGGCCGCCGTCCCGGCCTGGGCGATCCAGGAATTGGCGTCGATGGCGGTGCCCAGCCGGTCCGCCGGGGTCTGCCAGACAAAGGCGTCGAGCCGGCCGGTCGCGGGCGAGATCGGCGCCCATTTGGAGGCGGCGATGCCGTCCGCCATCCAGACCGGGTCGCGCGGCGCGCGGGCGCTGCGGGCCAGCCATTCGCGCACCTTGCCTTCGTCGCCCGTCTCGCGGTCTTCGAGCTCGGCCATGATCAGGCACATGCGCTGCGTCGGCCGCTTGTCCTCGTCGATCAACGGCGCCATCGCGGCGCGCGCGGCAGGGAAATCGCGCGCGGCGAGTGCGGCGCGGGCGACGACGATATGGCTTTCGGGATCGTCCGGCCGGATCCGCGCCAGCGTGCGCGCCTTGGCCAGCCGGTCGGCATTGGAATCGCCCGGCCGCAGATCGAGATAGACCTCGGCGAGTTCGGGATGCGGCTGGCGGTCCCAGGCGGCTTCGACGATCTTCGCGGCTTTGCGCAATTCCCCCCGGCGGGTGAGAATCTGCGCCAATGCGACGCTGGCGGGTATGAGGTCCGGTGCCCGGCTCTGGGCTTTGCGCGCCAGCACGAGCGCCTGTTCCCATTCGCCCTGTGATTCCTTCTCCTGCGCGATCGCCGTCTCGAGCACGGCGCGCTGGCGCTCGCCGGTCTCCTTGTCGATGAGCTTGGCGGCGATCTGCCGGTCGAGCACATCCAGCGCATGCTCCCAGCGGCCCTGCGCGGCGCGATGGTCGAGCACTGCCTTGCTCGACCAGGCGAGCGGGGCGATCTTGTGCGCCTCCTCCGCGAAATGCAGCGCCGCGTCCTGGTCGCCGCGCCGCTGCGCCTCGACATGCAGGCCGCGCAGGCCGAGCAGCCGCGTCGTCGAATCCTGCGTCAGCTTTTGGAAGGCGGTTTCAGCGCCGGCGCGGTCGCCGGAGAGCTGCGCCGCCTGCGCGCCGAGCAGGAGGGTCAGCGGCTCCTGCTCCAGGTGCTTGCGGGCCTCTGCGGCGGAGCGGCGGGCGAGGTGCGCATCGCCGGCGCCGATCGCGATCATGCCGCGCGAGAGGGCCGCATAGCCCTTTTCCTTGCGGCGGCGCTTCGCCCGCTGGGAGAGATGCGCCGGCAGGTTCCACAGATACCCCAAAAGCCCGAAGACAAGCGCCAGGATCAACGCGATCGCGGCGACGATGCCGGTCGCGACCGCGACCGTCGTCTGGATATTGTAGCCCTGCCAGGTCAGCGAGATCTCGCCGGGATGATTGGCGAGCCAGGAAATGCCGAGCGCGGCGGCGGCGAGCAGCAGAAGAAAGATCAGAACGCGGATCATCGGCACACTCGTCTTACAGGCTCGTCTTGCAAGCCGGCGCCCCCGCGGGAGCCTAACACAGGTTCATGCATACGAAAGCGCCAACGATGGCTGGGGCTTTCCGGTGGGGTGTCTCAAGATTTCGCCTTGCCAAGGTTGGCGAGCGCCGCGGCCTCGATGCCGCGCGCCGCGGCGATCGTATCGAGCCGGCGCTTCGCCGCCGCGCCAAAATCCTGCGATTTCTGTTGCGCCGCGGCGGGGAGCGCCGCCCATTGCTGATAGGCGGTTTCGACAGCCCCGGCGTTGAGCGCCTTCTGGATGCGCGCGACATGCGCGGCAAGGCCGGCGCCGCTCGTGTCGCCGATCTTACGGATGCGCACCAGGCCCTCGGCGTCTTTCAGCAGGCGGTCGAGGAAGCCGCTGGCACGCGGTGCAGGTGCCGTTGCGAGAACGGCGTCGGTCTCGGCCGCGAATTGCGCGGCGAGGCTAGCGCTGGTCGCAACGCCGCTCTGTGCGGCCGGTTCAAGGCCGGCGAGCGTCGTCTTGTCGGCGCCATGCGCCGCCAGCGCCGAGAGATCATCCGCAAAGGGCAGGCCGGCTTCTGCCTTGCGCAGCAGGCTGCCGGCAATGAGCGCGACAACGGTGTCGTCGGCATGCGCCGCCGCGCTTTTCGCGACGAGAGTTTGCGTGGCCGTGACCTGGCTCTTCTGCGCCGCGAGATTGCCGGAGAGATCGCCGACCTGCCTCGTTAGCGCGGTCAATCTGTCTTGCAGGGCCGCAACCTGCTGCGTCAGCGGGCCGAGGTCTGGCGCTGCGCCACCGGCTTCAACCGGTTTGCGCGCGGCGAGTTTTGCGACTTCGGCGCGCAAGGCCGTGAGACCGTCGGCGTTGGCGTTCGCCGCGGCTTCGGCGGTGGCGAGCCGTTTGGCGAAATCGACCTGCGCATTGTTGAGCGCCTCGTTCTGCGCGTTTTGCCGCGCGAGGTCAGGTTGCTGCATTTCCAGATGCGCGACCTGTATCCGCAGCGCGTTGATCTCGGCATCGGAATTGTCGAGATGGTGCAGAGCATAGGCGCCACCGAACCCGGCTGCGCCGCCGATGATGAGCGCGAGAAGCGCCGGGGTCAGGACGCCGCTGCGGCGTGGGTGCGTTTCGCCCGCGTCAGTTGGTGTTTCAGGAGGAAGAGGCTCATAGGGCGCCTCTTCCGGCGCCGGCTCGTTCGCGGCTTCGGAGACCTCCGCGCTCTCGCTGAGGGGAAGCGCGGTCTCATCGACGGCCGGCACGATGTCCGCCGTTTCTTGCGGCTCCTGATGCTCCTCTCGCGGCGTCAGATCTTCGGCCGTGCCGTCGATGACGGCCGCCTCGCGCCGCAAGGCATTGGCGGAAAAATCGGGCTTGGGTGGGACCGCCCCCATTTCTTCGCCCGCTTCGGGATCGGCCATGAAGCCTCCTCGCTTGCTGCCCCCGCTTCCAGCGCGGGATGCGAAGACGTGTATAGCGCGTTTTTTCGCAAATCGCGCCCAACTCCTGCGAATGGGCCGCGCGATCTGGATTTAGGTTGATTGAACCTAAACGCCGCGCGGCCAGGACGGGCGGGAGGCTGCGGCGGCGCCGGGCGCGGCGATTGGGTCGTCAGACGGCAAGATCGGACGCAGAACGCGGTCGTAGAGCACCGTGCCCACCGCCATCGCGGCGACAAACAGCACGCCCTGCCATCCATCGATGCCGAGCGCGACGATGGCCGGCCCCGGGCAAAGGCCGACGAGGCCCCAGCCGATTCCGAACAGCGCCACGCCGCCGATGAGGCGCGCGTCGATGCGGGTCTGGTGCGGCAGATGGAACCTGTTGTCGAGAAGCGGCGCCCCGGACCGCCAGACCAGCGGGTAACCGATAGCGGCGGTCGCGACCGCGCCGCCGATCACCAGGGCGAGGCTCGGATCCCAATGCCCGGCGATATCGAGGAAATTCAGAACCTTTGCCGGGTTGGACATCTGCGCGATGACGAGCCCGAGGCCGAAGATGAGGCCACAGAGGAAAGCCGCGAATTTCGTCATCGCTCAGCCTCCGAAGAGATGGCGGACGACAAAGACGGTGCCGATCCCCGTCGCCATGAAGGTGAGCGTCGCGGCAAGGGAGCGGGGCGATAGCCGGGCGAGGCCGCAGACGCCATGTCCGCTGGTGCAGCCATTGCCCATGCGCGTGCCGATGCCGACGAGCAGACCGCCGGCGATGAGCAAAGGCGCGGCACGGGTGATCGTGAAAGGGATATGGCCGCCGAAGCCGCGATAGAGCAGGGGTGCAGCAATCAGCCCAACAATGAAGGCGAGGCGCCAGAAAGTCCCGCCGGAGCGCAGCGCGAGAAAGCCGCCAAATATGCCGGTGATGCCGGCGATGCGGCCGTTGAAGAGCATCAGCAGTACGGCGGAAAGGCCGATCAGCGTGCCGCCGAGAAAAGCCGAATAGGGCGTAAAATTGGTCATGCGGCCATTATGGCGCGCCGGAGCATCGTGCGCAAAAGTGCTTCGCGGTTTTGCGTGGCGACCGATGCTCGCTTTTTGAAACGACGGCCGGGGCGGGCAACGCGCGCGCCCGGCTAATATTTTCAGCCGGTGACGGCGTTGGCTTTGGCGAGCAGCGCCTCGGCCATGCGGATCGAGGCAATGTCGATCAGCCGCCCATCGAGCGAGACGGCGCCTTTGCCTTCCTTCGCCGCCTGTGCCATCGCCTCGACGACGCGGCGGGCCTTGGTGACTTCCGCCTCGGACGGCGTGAAGACCTCATTGGCAAGATCGATCTGCGAAGGATGGATCGCCCATTTGCCTTCATAGCCGAGAACGGCAGCACGCTTGGCGGCGGCGCGGTAGCCGTCGGGGTCGGAGAAGTCGCCGAACGGGCCGTCGATCGGCCGCAGGCCATAGGCGCGGCAGGCGACCAGCATCCGCGTCTGTGCCGCGTGCCATTGATCGGCCCAGAAATATTGGCGGTTGCCGTCGGCGTCCTTGTCGGAGAGCACGCCGTAATCCGGATTGACGCCGCCGATGACGGTGGTGCGGGCGCGGGTCGAGGCAGCATAGTCGGCGACGCCGAAGCTCATCGCTTCGAGCCGTTTGCTCGATTGCGCGATCGCTTCGACATTGGCCATGCCCAGCGCAGTCTCGATCAGCACTTCGAAACCGATCCGCTTCTCGCGCTTCTTCGCCGCCTCGATCTGGGTGACGAGCATGTCGACGGCGTAGACGTCGGCCGGCACGCCGACCTTGGGGATCAGGATCATGTCGAGCCGCGGACAGGCTTCGACGATGTCGACCACGTCGCGATACATATAATGCGTGTCGAGGCCGTTGATGCGCAGCATCAGCGTCTTCGTGCCCCAGTCGATCTCGTTGAGGCCGGCGATGATGTTCTTGCGCGCCTGCTCCTTGTCGTCGGGCGCGACGGCGTCTTCGCAGTCGAGGAAGATGATGTCGGCTTTCGACTTCGCCGCCTTCTCGAACATGCCGGGGTTTGAGCCGGGCACCGCCAATTCCGAACGCTGCAGGCGCGCGCGCGCCTGCTCCACCAAAGTGAAGCTCATAACTCGTCCCCTCTAAATTGACGAAAGCAGAGCGCGGGACGGTTTATTCCGTCCCGCTTCTGCAAATGAATGCGCTTAGGCCGAAACGCGGTGTGAAGCCTGAGTCTTGGCCAGAACCTGCGCCATCGTGGCGCCGAATTCGCTCGGGCTCGGGGCAACCGTCAGGCCGAAGGCGCGCATGATCTCGGCCTTTTCGGCGGCGCTGTCACCGGCGGCGGAGATGATGGCGCCGGCATGGCCCATGCGGCGGCCCTTTGGCGCGGTGAGTCCGGCGACGAAGCCGACGACAGGCTTCGACATATTGTCTTTCACCCAGGCTGCGGCTTCGGCCTCTTGCGGGCCGCCGATCTCGCCGATCATCAGCACGGCCTCGGTCTCGTCGTCGTTGTTGAAGAGCGCGAGGTGGTCGAGGAAGGAGCTGCCGTTGATCGGATCGCCGCCGATGCCGACGCTGGTGGTGATGCCGATGCCGAGCGCCTTCATCTGCGCCGCGGCCTCATAACCGAGCGTGCCGGAGCGGGAAATGACGCCGACCGAGCCGCGCATGTAGATGTGCGGCGGCATGATGCCGAGCATGGCCTTGCCGGGGCTGATGATGCCGGCGCAGTTCGGGCCGACCATCATCGTGCGCTTGTCCTTCGGATAGCGCATCAGGTAGCGCTTGATGCGCATCATGTCCTGCGCCGGGATGCCGTCGGTGATCGAGCAGACGAGCTTGAGGCCCGCGTCGGCGCATTCCATGATCGCATCGGCAGCGAAGGACGGTGCGACGAAGGTGATCGAGGCTTCGGCGCCAACCTCGCGCACCGCTTCCTTCACCGTGTTGAAGACGGGAAGGCCGATATGGGTGCGGCCGCCCTTGCCGGGCACCACGCCGCCGACGATGTTGCTGCCGGCGGAGATCATATCCTTGGCGTGGAAGGTCGCCTTTTCGCTGGTCAGACCCTGCACGATGATGCGGGTTTTCTCGTCGATCAGAATGCTCATGGTGCGTTCCTTATTGTGCGGCGGCGAGAGAGGCTTTGTGATCGCGGCAAGCGCTGACGGCTTTGGCCGCAGCTTCGCCCAGCGTTTCCGCGCTGATGATCGGAATGCCGCTTTCCTTGATGATCTTGCGGCCGGCCTCGACGTTGGTGCCGGCGAGGCGAACGACGAGCGGCACCTTGATCTCGGTTTCCTTCACCGCCTGAACGACGCCTTCGGCCACCCAGTCGCAGCGATTGATGCCTGCGAAAATATTGACCAGCACGCTTTTCACGTTCTCGTCGGAAAGGACGAGGCGGAAGGCGGTCGCGACACGCTCCGGCGAGGCGCCGCCGCCGACGTCGAGGAAGTTCGCCGGGCTGCCGCCGGCATGCTTGATCATGTCCATCGTCGCCATCGCGAGGCCGGCGCCGTTGACGATGCAGCCGATCTCGCCATCGAGGCCGATGTAGTTGAGATTATGCTCGGCGGCCTGCGCCTCGCGCGGATCCTGCTGCGAGGCATCGTGCATGGCCGCGATATTGGGGCGGCGGAAGAGCGCGTTGTCGTCGAACGACATTTTCGCATCGAGCGCGAGGATATTGTCGTCCGCCGTCAGCACCAGCGGGTTGATCTCGAGCATCAGCGCGTCGCAATCGCGGAAGGCGCGATAGGCGCCGAGGATCGTCGTCGTCGCGCGCGCGACCTGCTTGATATTGAGGCCGAGCTGAAAGGCGATTTCGCGCGCCTGGAAGGCCTGCAAACCGACGGCCGGCTCGACGACGATCTGGATCACCGCATTGGGATCGGTCTTGACGATCTCCTCGATCTCCATGCCGCCGTGCTTGGAGGCGATGACGCGGACGCGTTCGGCTTTGCGATCAAGCACGAATCCGAGGTAGAATTCCTTCTCGTAAGGCGTGGCGACTTCGATATAGACGCGCTGTATCGGCTGGCCGTCGGGCGCGTTCTGCGTGGTGACCAACCGCTTGCCGATGAGATCCTGCGCCGCCTGGCGTACTTCCTTATAATGCGAGCACAGCTTGATGCCGCCGGCCTTGCCGCGTGCACCGGAATGAATCTGAGCCTTCACCGCCCAGCGCGAACCGCCAAGTTCGGTTGCGACATAGACGGCCTGCTCGGGCGTGAACGCAACGGCGCCGGGCGCAACGGCGACGCCAAACTGCGCCAGCAATTGCTTGGCCTGATACTCATGAATATTCATTGCCGACAAACTCCTCCGCGGGGCGTCATTTCAAATGCTCGTTAGCTGAGTTTATCGGGCTTCGCCAGATAGCAAAGCGGTCCCGCGACGCGAAGCCATTGTCGCAGACTGTCTTTTTCGCGTTGCGGTATGGTTTTGCGGGCTTGCGGTTGGGCCCGTTTTCCGCACGGATCACATGGCAAATCAGCGACGCTGCGGTTTCGCGCCACGCTGCAAGCGGGGCGGAAACTGCGCTAACGTGCCGCAACTTTTTTTGCAGTGCCGTATAATGCTCAGCTTGCCGAACGGCACGGTAATTTTGCAGAAGCTGCAACAAAAACGTCAAACCACCGGCCGGGAGAACGCAATGGACGAGATAATTAGAAACGGTGCCGATCTTCTGCCCGCCCGTTTGATCGACGGCTACGAGGTCTTCTTGCGCGGTCGCTTCCGCCGCGAGCAGGATCGCTATCGCGAGCTCGCCGACCAGGGCCAGAGCCCGAAGGTTTTGCTCATCGGCTGCTGCGATTCGCGGGTTTCGCCGGAGGTGATCTTCGACGCCGACCCGGGCGAAATCTTCGTCGTCCGCAACATCGCCAACCTGGTCCCTCCCTACGCGCCGGACGGCGAGCGCCACGGCACGTCGGCGGCGCTCGAATATGCCGTGAAGGTCTTGAAAGTCGCCCACATTGTCGTCATGGGTCATGCGATGTGCGGCGGCGTGCGCGCCTATGTCGAGACCCAATCCGGCGAGGCCATCAAACTCGCGCCGGGCGATTTCATCGGCCAATGGATTTCGCTGCTTGGCGCGGCCGCCGACAAGATCGGCCCACGCCAAGGGCCGATCCCCGCCTATGCCGAAGAGCTCGGGCGGGCCGCGATCATCGAATCCCTCGCCAATTTGCGCACCTTTCCCGATGTGCGCGCGGCTGAGGCGGCCGGCGAGCTCGCCCTGCACGGCGCTTATTTCGGCGTCGCCGACGGGCGGCTGTTCGGCCTCGATGCGGCGTCGGGAACATTTTTGCCGCTGGCGGAAAGGGCGCATGCGGCGGCTTTTACGACGCCCCGCTTCTGAAGGCCGACCGAGCGACGACGAGTGTCCCGGATTTATGAAAATGTCATGCGCGAATGCGATGGCGAGGCCGCTGGCGTTGGCGCAAAAGCTCTACTAAGCTTTGGCCCGGGCATTGTCTGGCTGCATCGGCGGTCTCGAGTGCCTTGGCGTGTAGGAGATGTTCATGTTGAAATTCGTTTTCAGCGGAATGCGGATGGCGCGCGTCTTTCAAGCCTTCGCTGCATTCCTGGTTTTATCGACGGCGGCCTATGCCGATTGCGCGAGCTTGCAACAAGGCAAGGAAATCTTCGCTGACACCTTCGCCGATAATACCGGCGGCTGGCCGACCGATCCGGATGCCTCGCTGGGCAAGAACGGCCTGACCCTGAAGCTCTATACACCCAACAGCTCGTGGGTCTATCTGAACAATACGTTCAACGCGACGGACGGCGACTATTGCCTCGAGGGCACGCTGCCCGCCTCGCCGGCGCCGAAGAACCTCGCCTATATCGGCCTCGTCTTCCTCGCCAAGGATGCAAAGACCTTCATCGTCCTGCAGGTAGACAGTTCGGGCGGCGTCCAGCTTTATCGCAAAGTTTCCGGCAACTGGACGCAGATCAACGGCGCCCTCAACAGCGCCGCGCTGGGCCTCAAGCCAGGCGCACCCGTGGTCTTGCGGGCGGTCGTCAAAGGTTCGCTTCTCTCGGTCTCGGTCAACGGGACCGATCTGCAGAAAATCCGCGTGCAGGTGCCGGACGGTCCGCTGCAGTTCGGCACCTATGTGCAGACGGATAGCAATGTCGCCAAGCCCGGCGTCAGCTTCGAGTTCTCCAAGTACCGGGTGACGGCGGGCGAATAAGCACACAGCCGGTCAAAGCTGGCGTCCCGGAAGGGAGTCGAACCCCTGACCTGCGGTTTAGGAAACCGCTGCTCTATCCTGCTGAGCTACCGGGACCGGCTTCGGCTGCGCCGTCGCGCGATTTGGCTTACCATGAGAAAATGACAGGTTCCAGCGACAGCCTGAGGTGGCCGCGCGTGTTTCCGGGACGACGCCGCGTCCCGGCTTGCGCTGCCGGCGCGCTGCTCCTCGCAGCGCTGCCTGGTTTGGCGCCCTCGGAGGCAGCGGCGCAAAGCCCGCCGGCTTCCGCCTGTCCTGCAACCCAAACCGAGGAGGCCCCCGTCGCCTCGGTCGACCAGCGGCTCGAGATACATTTGAAGGATGGCCGGGTGCTGCGTCTGGCCGGGTTCGAACCGGTGCGTCCGACGCCGGACAATCCGGATTTCGACACGATTGCACGCGATGACTTGGCCAAGGTCTTGGCCAAGACGGCTCCCGGCACAATCGGCTTCATTCCGCTGTCGTCGCGACCTGACCGATGGGGCCGCATTCCGGTTTTCGCTTTCCCGCCGGGACGGGAAAAGGGCGCGGCCGGACCATCGCTCGCCGCGCGGCTGCTGACACTGGGATATGGACGTTTCATGCCCGAGCCCGAAGCGAATCCCTGCCGGGCGGATTTTCTTGCCGCCGAAGCGGCGGCCCGGGGGCGCCGCAGCGGTCTTTGGCAAGATTCCTATTATGCCGTCATCGCTGCGACCGATACGCGCGCTTTCCCGGATAAAGCAGCAACAAATGTGATTGTCGAAGGCCGCGTGAGCGACATCGACACGCGGCCGAGGCGGAGCTATTTGCTTTTCGGCCCGCGCGGCAGCGGCGGATTCGCAGTCACGATCCTGCAACGCGACGTCAAGATATTTGAGCGCGCCGGATTTGAGGTTCATGCTCTTATCGGTGAGCGAATCCGCGTGCGGGGTCTTTTGGATCTGCGGTTTGGACCACAGATTGCAGTGTCGGATCTTGCGGCGATAGAAGTCGCTCCCGCGTCCGAAGGCGCTTCGAGCACGGGCCAACCTGTTGAGGCGAAAGCTGCAGATCCGGACGAAAAGCCTCAATGAAGGTTCGTGTTTGATGCCTTGCCTGCCACGCAACTCCGCCGCATCCGGCTGGCGCCTTTTCGGTCTGGGCGCAGCGCTGGGCCTGATGCTCGTGCTCGGCGCGTGCGCGGAAGTCGAGGAGCAGGGCGATAAGCCGATCCAGGTCGAGATTCCGGCCGCGGCGCCCCGCACGCTCGGGGTCGAGACGCCAGCCTCGGCCGAAAACCAGAAGATGATCGCCCTGTTCGGCGGCGAATATCACGACCCGGCCGCCGCGCAATTCGTGAATGGAATTCTGCTCAAACTGGCCAAGGCGGGCGACAATCCCGAACAGCCGTATCAGGTGACGATCCTCAATTCGCCGGTGGTCAACGCCTTCGCCATGGCGCCGGACCGCATCTATATTACGCGCGGCCTTCTGGCCCTGGCCAACGATGCATCCGAAGTCGCCGCGGTCATGGCGCATGAGATCGGCCACATCACCGCGCGCCATGCCGCGCTCCGGGAGGAAGAGGAAAAGCGCGCGGCGCTCATCAGCCAGGCGGCAGCGGTTATCGAGAGCCGGCAGAAGGGTCAGGAGGTCGAGGCGGTCGAGCGGCGTACGCTCGCCAGCTTCTCGCGCCAGCAGGAATTGCAGGCCGACGAGATCGGCATCCGCGTGATGGCCAAGGCGGGTTATGATCCTTATGCCGCGGTGCGCTTCCTGACGACCCTCGGGCGCGACAGCGCCCTGCGCTCCAGTCTCTTCGGCCAGGGCTCGGATGTCTCGAAGCCCGATCTTCTCGCCACGCATCCTTCAACACCGGAGCGTGTCGCGCGGGCGCAGCAAGTGGCGCAGGAGTATGGTCCGCCCGGCACCGGCATTACCGATCGCACTGCCTATCTCGCCGCTATCGACGGGATCATGTATGGCGACGATCCCTCGGACGGCTCGATCCGCGGGACGACTTTCATCCATCCGCGCCTCGGTTTCCTGTTCGTGGCGCCGGACGGCTTCGTGCTGGAGAACTCGGCGCAGGCCGTGCTCGGCGTGAAGGCGGGCGGCCGCGAGGCTTTGCGGCTCGAACTCTGTCCGGCTCGAGCCCTCGGTCACGCTTGAGAGCTATATTTCGTCAGGCTGGATCGACGGTTTGCTGCCGAGCACGATCGAAACGCTGACCGTCAACGGAATGCCGGCGGTAATGGCGAGCGCCCGCGCCGGCGAATGGAATTTCGAGGTCGCGGTCATCCGCTTCCAGGGCGATCAGGTCTATCGGCTCATCTTCGCGATCCGCAGTCTCGACGCCGACGCGGAGAAGCGGTTCCGCGCCTCGATCGAATCGTTCCGCCGGACGACGCCGGATGAAGTCCAGGATGTAAAGCCGCTGCGCATCGTCATCGTCACCGCCCAGCCCGGGGATACCGTCGAAAGTTTGAGCAACAAGATGGCGGTTGCCGATCATCCGCTCGAACATTTCGAACTGATAAACGGTTTGACGAGCGCCGGACCTTTGCCGGCGGGCGAACATTACAAAATCGTCACGGACTGAGCCGCCCGACTCGTTGCGCCGCGGCGTGGCGGCGGAACCCGCGCCACTCCAGATACGTTATTCGTCGTCTGCGAGATTGGCTTGCCAATCGGGACCGTTCCAACCGAGGATCGTTCATGGCGCAATATATGGGCTTGGACCGTCATCTCGCAGCCGCGGCGCGAGCCGCGCCGTTTCTCGATCGCGAGGAAGAGCGAAACCTCGCCGCGCGATGGCATGACGATCATGACGAGCGGGCCCTGCATCGCCTGACGCAGGCGCATATGCGTCTCGTTATCGCGGTTTCGATGCGCTTTCGCCATTACGGGCTACCGGTCAGCGATCTCATCCAGGAGGGGCATGTCGGCTTGTTGCAGGCGGCCTCGCGCTTCGATCCGGCGCGCGACGTGCGGTTCTCGACCTATGCGACCTGGTGGATCCGCGCGGCAATTCAGGATTTTGTTCTGCGCAACTGGTCGATCGTGCGCGGTGGGACGAGTTCGACGCAAAAAGCGCTGTTTTTCAATCTGCGCCGCCTGCGGGCGAAATTGTCGGTCGAACATTCGGGCGCGGCGGTCTTCGATCAGATCGCCAAGACGCTCGGCGTGCGGCGCGCTGACGTCGAACTCATGGACGCGCGTTTCGCGGGCCCGGACCTTTCGCTCAATGCTTCCCTATCGGAGGCCGACCCGGCCCCGACGGCGCAGCGGCTCGATCTCCTCGCCGACGAAGGGCCATTACCTGACGCGCTCGCCGAGGCGGCGATTGACGCGGACTGGCGCATCACCCGGCTCGCCGAGGCTTTGCGGGGCCTCAACCCGCGCGAGCTCCACATCGTGCGCCATCGCCAGCTTGCGGAAGAGGCCGCAACGCTCGAATCGCTTGGCGCCCGGCTCGGAATCTCCAAAGAGCGGGTGCGGCAGATCGAGTGCCGCGCGCTTCAAAAGCTGCGCCACGCATTGACCGGTGACGCTGCGGATGCGCTTGGCGCGCGGCGTGAGACGCCGGAGATGACTCCGCGTATGTGATCGCCGCGAACCGAAACAAGCGGTGCAAGGAGCCCCAAGAAAAAGGCCCGGCGCTGAGGAGCGTCGGGCCTTCGATCTCATGCGATGGAATCGGGCGCTTATGCGGCCTCGTCGATGCCGCCGTCCTCGCCCGCTTCAGCCTCGGCATCCGCATCGGCCTCGTCGGCCTTGCTGCGGCGCGGGCTCTTTTGCAATTGCGCCTCGATCACCTTCAGCGATTCGGTCTCGGTCAGCTTCTGCACGGCGGCGATCTCGCGCGCCACGCGGTCGAGCGCCGCCTCGTACAATTGCCGTTCGGAATAAGATTGCTCCGGCTGCGCGTCGGAGCGATAGAGATCGCGCACAACTTCGGCGATGGCGACGAGATCGCCGGAATTGATCTTCGCCTCATATTCCTGCGCCCGGCGCGACCACATCGTCCGCTTGATGCGGGCGCGTCCGGTCAACGTGTTGAGCGCGTGCTTGACCACCTCGGGGCCGGCGAGCTTGCGCATGCCGACAGCGATCGACTTCGGGGTCGGCACCTTCAGGATCATCTTGTCCTTGGAGAAGCTGATCACGAAGAGTTCGAGCTTGAAGCCCGCGACTTCCTGCTCCTCGACGGCGAGAATCTGGCCGACGCCATGCGCCGGATAGACGACGAATTCGAGCGGCTTGAAGCCGTGCTTGACCGGCGCCGCCGGCTTGGCGGGCTTGGGCTTTTCGACAATCGGCGCGGCGGCCTTGACGTCCACCGCCGGCTCGGGCGCGCTGGGCGCGACGGCCTTCGGCGCGACGGGCGCCACGACACGAGTGGGGGCAGGCGCGGCTTCTGCCGCCTTCTTCGGAGCTTTCTGGGTCACGCTGACTTTGCTTGCCTCTGGGCGAACGACAGGCTCAGCCGCCGGTGCGGGTTTGCGCAGAGAGCGCAAAGCCAACACCGCGGCAACTTGCGCGCGGCGCTCGTGATCGACCTTCTTGACGACGGCCTCAGGTTTAGTTTGGGGGGCGGCTGGTTGCTGAACCGTAGTCACCGCCTTCGCCAATTTAGCCTCAACCGGGGTATTGCGTCCAGCCCGCGATTTGCCGCGGCTCACATCTGTTGACCGCTTCAATTTCGCTACTGTCGGAGTTTGATTCGTTTTTGTTTTGCGCGTCGCCGCAGCCGATTTGACTGCAGATGATTTTGCCGCGGGCCGCGCAGCTTTCGCCGCTGCAACCTGTTTCTTCGCGCGCGCCTGCGCAGCGCGTAGTTTGGCCGCGGCGCTGCTCTTGCTGCTAGTGCTCGCGGGCTTGCGCGTAGTCTTGGCCTTGGTCGCGGTCCGCGCAGCGGCAGACGCAGTACGCGTCTTGGCCCGCACCGGACGGGTCTTCGCGGCACTCGATTTCGCGGCGCTTGATTTACTTGTCTTCGCGGCGGTGGTACGGGATTTCAGAGCCGCGCGCGTGATCGTGGCTTTGGCCTTGCGGGACTTATCTGTCTTTTTGACGGATGACATACGCGCGCACTCCTTTTTTGCTTCGCCTGGCAGCGAAACGCAGTCATGCAGCAAAGGAACTTTGCCGCCCGGGGACGACCACGGCATTCGATCTGCCGCGGGACAGCCGAGCAAAAGATCATCCATCTACCGCAGCGCGAACCTTGGCCCCCAGGCAATTGCCGCGTGTAGAAATGAAACGCCCGACGCTCCGCCAAGCATCGGGTCCGCGATCCGGATGATCATAGCCGGGCCGATTGTGACTGTTAAATATCACATTCCAGGGCAAAAATCAAAGATTTGCGGCCCGAAAAAGCTCGCATGCCGCCACTTTCGGGCGCCATTCCGCTCCGGCCGATCCTGGATTTCGAATTATACTTGATACGGGTGGTTAATCGCCTTCGCCGGGTTCCGGCGAGAAATAGGCCTCGAACTTGCCCGGCTTGCCGTCAAATTCCTTCGCATCCGGCAGGTGCGGCTTTTTCTGCGAGATATTCGGCCAGCTCTTGGCCATATCCGCGTTGAGCTTCAGCCATTTCTCCAGCCCCTTCTCGGTGTCCGGGCTGATGGCGTTGGCCGGGCATTCCGGTTCGCAAACGCCGCAGTCGATGCACTCATCCGGGTGGATGACGAGCATGTTCTCGCCTTCATAGAAGCAATCGACCGGGCAAACCTCGACGCAGTCCGTGTACTTGCATTTGATGCAGTTCTCGGTGACGACGTAAGGCATAAGTCTCCTCCGCGCGGCATTCCACACGCGCCGTGATGAATTCTGGCGGTTTGCTAGCGTCTTTGCGGTGCTTAAGCAAGCCGTTGCTGCGAGGCACAAAGCCCATGTTGCCGCAGCTTGCCGCTAGACGGCCGCGGGCCCCACTGCCGGCGCCTTGGCATTGAGGTCCACGAACAAATTCTGCGCCTCGGCCGGGCCGCCGCGCCGTTCGGCGAGGCCGGTGATCCGCAAAACCCGCACCTGCCGTTCGAGCGCGATGGTCAGGACTTCGCCGGGCCCGACCAGCCTGGCCGGCGCGTCCACCCGGCGGGAATCGACCCGCACATGTCCCCCCGCGATGAGATCGACGGCCCGGCGGCGGGTTTTGACGACGCGGGCAAACCAGAGCCATTTGTCGAGCCGCTGTCGCTCGGCGGTTTCAGGGGTGGAAAAACGCGGTGTTGCGGCCATAAGCGATCCGGGCAGCGAACATCTGCGACTTATGGCCGCCTGGGGCGGGTATCAAGAGCGCGCGCGCCAGGTTTGGGCGATTGGCGCCTTGCCGCTGGAATTGCGCAACAGCAATCTTTTTGCGGCCCGGCGGCTGAACCGGAACAGCGCTTCCGCCGCGAAGCCGAGGCGCGCGCGGGGGCCAGGCGTCACGGCGACGCCGATGTCGAGCAGGGCGATCCGCTCCGGCCAGAGACGGTCGATCATCGGATGGTCCGGCGTCGCGCAGGAATCGATCTTCATGAAGGTCCCGCCGGCCACGAGCCGATTGGTCAGCTCGCGGACGAACAGCACGCCCGGCGAAAGCGCGGCGCGGGCCTCGTCATAGGCCGTCTTCCAGAAATAGGTCGCGCCGGCGTCCTCGATCAGTAAACCCATCGCAACCGCTTTGCCGTCGAGATCGAGGCTTTCGACGCGCAATCTGCCGCTTCGGGAAAGCGCTTCCGCGGTGGCGCGGCGCGAAGGCAGCGCGCGCGGGTGTCGAGGCGAGGGCGGTGCGGCTCTCGCCCTTCCAGCCCGCGGCCTCCAGCGCCAGAAACTCGGCCATCGCGCCGGACGCCTCGGCGCCGCGCGAAATCCGATAAGAAAGCGCCCCGTGTTCGCCGAGGCGGCGCAGGAGGCGCGAATCGTTCTTGCGCGCCTTGGTCTTGCGATTGGCTTGGGCCGCGGCGGCCGGAAACAAAGCCGCGCGCTGATATTCGCCGAAGGTCCGAAGGGCGCCGCGCTGCGCGAAGCGGTCGGCGAGCAGCCGGAAGGTCGCGCCGTCGCGCGGAATTTCGCTGAACACGAGCGCGCCGGGTGCCGCCGGAAGCTGCCGGATCGCCGCGAGCGAAGCCTCCAGCGCGCGTGCCGCCTGAACCCGGTCGAACAACGGCACGCCGAGCGCCGCCTGCTTGTGGACCGGCACGCGCGCCGGGCCAAAACGCATCGCCGGCAGGGTGATCGGCATCAGCGCCAGCAGGCGCGCGTCCGGCCCGGGCTCGAAGACGACAAGAATCCTGAAATTGCGCGGCCGCAGATAGGTAAAGGCCGGCACGGCGAAATCGGGGTCGAGGAAAATATTGGATTTAAGGCTGCGCCGTTGCAGATCGCGCCAGGCTTCGACCAGCGGCGCCATGTCATCGAGCTGACGCAGCTCAACGACGAGCGCAGCTTCGCCCGGGACAGCGGCCTCGCGCGCCGTATCTGCCCCAAAGGCAAAGGTCTTGCCGCCGAAGGCCGCAGCGGGTTGTTGCATTAAACGCCCTGACCGGTTGAAGTCTCCAGATGATCGGAACCCTTCTTCTCATTATAGAACAAGCGCCATCCCGCGGGTTTTATGAATTCTTAACCTTAACGCCGAGGCGGAGCACGCAGTGACCTATGACGCTATCGTGATCGGCGCCGGCCATAATGGCCTCGTCTGCGCGGCCTATCTCGGCGCCGCGGGCCTCAAGGCGCTGGTGCTCGAAGCGCGCGATACGGTCGGCGGCTGCGCGGTGACGCAGGAATTTCACCCCGGTTTCCGCAATTCGGTCGCCGCCTATACGGTTTCGCTGCTCAATCCGAAAATCATCCGCGATCTCGATCTTGCCAGCCACGGCCTGTGTATCGTTCCGCGAAAACTTTCGAACTTTCTGCCGCTCGATGAGCGGCAATTATCTGAAGGTCGGCGCGGGCCGAACGCGAATGGAAGTCGCGAAATTCTCGCTGCGGGATGCCGACAGGTTGGATGCTTACACGGCGCGGCTCGATGCGCTCGCGGATTTTCTGCGCGCGGTGGCGCAGGAGACGCCGCCGAACGTTCCACATGGCCCCGGCGACTGGCTGCGGCAGCTTTTCCGCGCCGGAAAATTCGCAGAGAGGCTGCGCCGTCTCGGGCTCGAAGGCGAACGCGACGTGCTCGAAATCTTCACCGCCTCCGCTGGCGATTATCTCGATCATTGGTTCGAGAGCGCGCCGATCAAGGCGGCGTTCGGCTTCGATTCCGATCGTCGGCAATTATGCGAGCCCCTACGCGCCGGGCTCGGCCTATGTGCTGCTGCATCATTGCTTCGGCGAAGTGAATGGCATGAAGGGCCGATGGGGCCATGCGATCGGCGGCATGGGCGCGATCACGCAGGCGATGGCGAAAGCCGCACGCGCGAGAGGCGTCGAAATTCGCACTGCAAGTCCCGGTGAAGGAAGTTCTGGTCGAAAAGGGCCGCGCCGCCGGAGTCGTCACAGAAAACGGCGATATATTCCGCGCGAAAATCGTCGCTGCCAATGTCAATCCGAAATTGCTTTATCGCGATCTTGTCCCGCAGGAGGCGCAACCTGCCGACTTCCGCGAACGCATCGCGCGCTTTCGCTGCGGCTCCGGCACGTTCCGCATGAATGTCGCTCTGTCCGAACTGCCGGATTTCTCGGCGCTGCCCGGGCGTGATGCTGGCCGAGCATCACACCGCCGGCATCATCATCGCGCCGTCGCTCGCCTATATGGAAGACGCCTATTTCGATGCGCGGCGCTTCGGCTGGTCGCAAAAGCCGATCGTCGAAATGCTCATTCCTTCGACGCTCGACGAGACGCTTGCGCCCAAAGGCGCGCATGTGGCGAGTCTCTTCTGCCAGCATGTCGCGCCGGTTCTGCCCGATGGCAAATCGTGGGACGATCATCGCGAAGAGGTCGCCGATCTCATGATCGCGACGGTCGATCGTCTATGCGCCGAATTTCAGGGCGTCAGTGATCGCCCGGCAGATCTTTTCGCCGCTCGATCTCGAACGCACGTTCGGCCTCGTCGGCGGCGATATTTTTCACGGCGCGCTCGATCTCGGCCAGTTGTTTTCAGCGCGGCCGATGCTCGGCCATGCCGATTATCGCGGGCCGCTCGCCGGGCTCTATATGTGCGGCGCCGGCACGCATCCGGGCGGCGGCGTCACCGGCCTGCCGGGCCGGAATGCCGCGCGAGAGATTTTGCGGGATGCAGGGCGCGGCTGAACATCCTCCGGCGGATTGTCCAGTTTGCATTATGCTGGCGTTGGTTCAAATTTCCCAAAGTCAATAAGGCCTGGCCGCAAGGCCGGGAGCTTCGGGAGGTGTCGATGGTCGAGCGGGCTTGGTACATCGTCGAAGCGGGCGGCCGTCTGGGCCCCTTTCCCGAAGCGGAATTTCTCGCGCTGATCGCTTCAGGCCGGGTGAGCGCCGATACGCTCGTCTGGAGCGAAGGCATGACCGACTGGCGGCGGGCGGGGGACATCCCCGGCCTCATCATCTCGGCGGCTTCGCCACCGCCGCCACCCGGACCGCCGCCGCCGCCGCTCCCCGGCAGCGCGCAATGGGCGGCGGCCAACGCGGATGCGATCCGCGCGCAGGGCAATGCGGCTTCGGCGGATTTCGGCGTCTGGGCCCTCTTCGGCCGCGTGCTGCTCGTCGCCATCGGTATGCTGTTTGTCGTTCCAGCGCCATGGGTGATGACGAGCTTCTACAAATGGATCGTCGAACATCTGCACGTGCCGCAAATTCCGGCGCTCGGTTTTTCCGGCAAGCCCGCGGACATCTGGTGGGTCTTTATTCTGATTGCGCTGTGCACTTATGCCGTGGTGCCCGAGGCGCACGCCCATCCCAGAGAGCATGTCCACGCCCTGCCGATTCTGCTCGTTCCCCTTGAGGCGGCGCTCGGCTGGCTTGTGTTGCGCTGGCTGATCGCCAACATCACCTCGTCCGGGCACCCGCTGGGACTGCGCTTCAGCGGCGATATCCTCGGCTACGTGGGATGGTCGTTGCTGCTCTATATATCCTTCATCACGATCATCGGCTGGGCTTGGGTCACAAGCGCCTGGATGCGCTGGATCGCGACCCATATCGAAGGCGCGCCGGGGCCGGTCAGCTTCAATGCGACGGGCCTGGAGATTCTCTGGCGCACGCTCGTTGTCGCGCTCGGGTGCGCCTTCGTCATCCCGATTCCCTGGGTCATTCACTGGTACGCGCGCTGGTACGTTTCCCAGTTTTCGGTCGCCGGGCGGCCTTGACCGGCTTTAGTGCCCCTCGAAGGCAATGAGGCTGCGCACCGGCACGCCGAGCGCCTCGATCTTCTTCGCGCCGCCGAGGTCTGGCAGGTCGATGACGAAAACCGTCGCGACGACTTCGGCGCCAATCTTCTTCAGGAGTTTGACCGCCGCTTCCGCCGTGCCGCCGGTGGCGATGAGATCGTCAACCAGGATCACCTTTTCACCCGGCTGCACCGCATCGACGTGGATCTCCATCTCGTCGTCGCCGTATTCGAGCGAATAGGAGATCGAGACGGTTTTATGCGGCAGCTTGCCCTTTTTGCGGATCGGCACGAAGCCGGTGGAAAGCTGATGCGCCACAGCACCGCCGAGGATGAAGCCGCGCGCCTCGATGCCGGCGATCTTGTCGATCTTGTCGCCCGACCAGGGCTGCACCAGCTCGTCGATCGCCTTGCGGAAAGCCTTCGCGTCGGCGAGCAGCGTGGTGATGTCGCGAAACATGATGCCCGGCTTGGGATAGTCCGGGATAGTGCGGATGGCGTTCTTGAGGGTCATTGGCCGTTAACTCGTTTCAATAGGACGTCGAGCTTTTTCATCAGCTCGGGGTCGCGCGCCTCGGGCGCGGTGATGAGCGCCGTATCGAGCGCCCGGTCGGAGCCGACGGGACAGGGCTCGTGCTCGGCGGGGAAATCTTGCAGGAGCCGCGCCAGCAGCCGCTCGGCGTTGCCGGCATTGGCCCGCAAGGTGGCGATAATCGCGGCGACATCGACAGCGTCGTGCTCAGGGTGCCAGCAATCGTAATCCGTCACCATCGCGACGGTGGCGTAGGAGATTTCCGCCTCGCGGGCGAGTTTGGCTTCCGGCATGGCGGTCATGCCGATCACGTCAAAGCCGGCGGCCTGATAGGCGCGCGATTCGGCGAGCGAGGAGAATTGCGGCCCCTCCATCGCGACGTAAGTGCCGCCATTCACGTAGCCGATGCCTTCGGCGGCGGCGGCGGCGGCAAGGCGCTCCTGCAGCCGCGGCGCGACCGGATGCGCCATTGAGACATGCGCGACGCAGCCATTGCCGAAGAAGGAGGATTGACGGCCGAAGGTGCGGTCGACGAATTGATCGACGAGGACGAAGAGGCCGGGATTGAGTGCGGCCTTGAACGAGCCGCAGGCGGAGACCGAGACGAGATCGGTGACGCCGGCCTCTTTCAGCGCGTAGATATTGGCGCGGTAGTTGATGCCGGACGGCGAAAGCCGGTGGCCGCGTCCATGCCGGGGCAGGAAGACGACTTCGGTCGCGCCCACCTTGCCGAAACGCAACGCGTCGGAAGGTTCGCCCCACGGCGTCGTGACGCTTTTTTCGTGCAAGTCCGCGAGGCCGGGCAGGTGATAGACGCCCGAGCCCCCGATGATACCGACAATGGATTTGGTCATGCCGCCCCGACCGGATGAGTTTTTCGCGGCGCAGAATTGGCTGCAGCAGCGGATCGTGTCAACGCTGCGGGGTGGCTAAAAGGCGGGCAGTGCTGGACCTCAATGGCCGCCGACGCCGGCCCAGATGCGCTTCTTGGTGAAATAGAGCAGCGTCGCGAAGACGATCAGGAAGATGAGGACACGAAAGCCCGTCGCCTTGCGCTCTTCGAGCTTGGGTTCGGCTGCCCAATAGAGGAAAGCCGCGACATCGCGTGAGTAATTGGCCAGCGTCGGCGGCGTGCCGTCGGTATATTGCACGGCGCCGTCGGCGAGCGGCTTCGGCATGGCGATCTTGTGGCCGGGGAAATAGAGATTCCAGTTCGGATCGTTAGGATGGGTGAAGCCGTTGAGGATCGCGACAATATAGTCCGGCCCCTGCTCCTGATATTCGGTGAAGGCATCGAAGACGAAGAGCGGGAAGGGCCGCGGAAAGCCGCGCGCCTTGGCGAGGTCCGACATATCGGGCGGCGCCGCGCCGAACACCGCCTTCGCGGCCTCGGGGTTCGGGAACGGCGGCGGGAAATGGTCGGAAGGCCGGCCCGGCCGCTTGAACATCTGACCCTGCTCGTTCGGGCCGTCCTCGATCTGGTAGGAGGCGGCGAGCGCCTTCACTTCGGCCTCCGTGAAGCCGGGGCCGCCTGAATCTGCGAGATCGCGGAAGGCGACGAGGTTCAGCGAATGGCAGCTGCCGCAGACGCTGTGATAAACTTGGAAGCCGCGCTGCAATTGCGCCTGATCGAATTTTCCGAAAGGTCCGTGGAAGCTCCACATCTGGCGCGGCGGAGTCAGCCCCTCCGCCTGGAGCGGAACCTCGTTGCCGTTGCTCGTGCCGCTGGCGGCGAGTCCGACGCCTGTCGCGACGCAAAGGGCGGCGATGGCCGCCAGGCCCGCCAAAACGTCTGCCAGAATATGCCGCCTGCGATGCGCCATCTTGAATTTTCCCGATTCAGGCTTTGCCCGGTGTCGATTTGGCGAGCACGGCCTCGGCGATGGACGCGGGCGGCTTTCGCGGCTTCTCGAACACGTTGAGCAGTGGCAGCACGATGAAGAAGAAGGAAAAATAGGAGATCGTCAGGATACGCCCGGCGAGGATGAAGCCGCCCTCCGGCGGCTGCGAGCCGATGTAGCCGAGCCCGATGATGGTCGCGACGAAGAGCCAGAAGAAGATGCGGAAGGCCGGCCGGTAAGTGGCCGAGCGCACCGGCGAGCGTGTCGAGCCAGGGCAGGAAGGCGAACAGCAGGATCGCGCCGAACATGCAGATGACGCCGCCGAGCTTCGACGGGATCGAGCGCAGGATCGCGTAGAACGGCAGATAATACCATTCCGGCACGATATGCGGCGGGGTCTGCAGCGGATTGGCCTGGATGTAATTGTCGGCGTCGCCGAGATAGTTCGGAATGTAGAAGATGAACCAGGCGTAGAGGATCAGGAAGCAGACGAGGGCGAAGCCATCCTTGACCGTGAAATAGGGATGAAAGGGCAGCGTGTCCTTGCTCGATTGCTTCTCGATGCCGGCCGGATTGTTCGAGCCGGGCACATGCAGCGCCCAGATGTGCAGCACGACCACGGCGGCGATCATGAACGGCAGCAGGTAATGCAAGGCGTAGAAGCGGTTGAGCGTCGCGTCGTCGACCGCATAGCCGCCCCACAGCCAGGTCGTGATTGCATTGCCGACGAGCGGGATCGCCGAGAAGAGGCTGGTGATGACGGTCGCGCCCCAGAAGCTCATCTGCCCCCAGGGCAGCATATAGCCGAGGAAGCCGGTCGCCATCATCAGCAGGTAGATGATGACGCCGAGGATCCAGAGCACTTCGCGCGGCGCCTTGTAGGAGCCGTAATAGACGCCGCGGAAGATGTGGATGTAGACGGCGAAGAAGAACATCGAGGCGCCGTTGGAATGCGCATAGCGCAGCAGCCAGCCATAGTTCACGTCGCGCATGATGTGCTCGACGGAGAGGAAGGCGAGGGCCGAATTCGGCACGTAATGCATCGCGAGCACGACGCCGGTGACGATCTGCGCCGTCAGCATGAAGGCCAAAATGCCGCCGAAGGTCCACCAATAGTTGAGATTGCGCGGGTTCGGAAAGGTGATGAAGGAGGAATGGACGAGGCCGACGATCGGCAGGCGGCTGTCGAGCCATCTGGCAAAAGCGCTCTTCGGGACGTAGGAGGAAGAACCGCTCATCGCATCATCTCTGCTGCACCCGCTGGCCGGCCAAGGGTCTCATCAAGACCTCAACCGATCTGGAGCTTGTTGTCGGGAAGGAATTTGTAAGGCGGCAGATAAAGATTGTACGGCGCCGGTCCCTGGCGGATGCGTGCGGCGGTGTCATAGACCGAGCCGTGGCAGGGGCAGAACCAGCCGTCGTAAGGGCCTTGATGGCCGAGCGGCACGCAGCCAAGATGGGTGCAGATGCCGATGACGACCAGCCATTCGGGATGCGGCGCGCGCTCCTCATCGGTCGCGGGATCGCGCAATTCGCTCAGCGGCACGGCGCGGGCGGCGGCGATTTCCTTTGGCGTGCGATGGCGGACGAAGACCGGCTTGCCGCGCCATTTGACGGTGAGGATCTGGCCTTCGCCGATATGGGAAAGATCGACCTCCGTGGAGGCGGCGGCGAGCGTCGAGGCATCGGGGTTCATCTGGTCGATCAACGGCCAGACAGCGGATAGGGCACCAACAGCACCGACGGACGCCGTCGCGATGAATAGAAAATCGCGGCGTGTCGGCTGCTCCAAGCTTACGCTCTCAGCCAAAGACGTTTCCCCAATATTTTCAATGGGCTTCTACCCTTGGGTGGCAAGTGTCGCGCTTTTGCGCTTGTGCAGCAATGCGTCTTTTCGCCACTTGACCGAAAGAACGAGCGCCAAGTGGCATTCGAGATTACACGCAACGACACCCCGCCCTTCGCCGCCGCGCAAGGCGGAATAATCAAGGAGACCTAATGACGGATGTTGTCGGGGCGCCGCTGACTTTGGCGCTGTATCAGCCGGATATTCCGCAGAATTGCGGAACGATGTTGCGGCTTTGCGCCTGTCTCGGCGTCGATGCGGCGCTCATCGCGCCGGCCGGCTTCCCGATGAGCGATCGCGCCTTTCGCCGCGCCGGGATGGATTATCTCGATCACGTGACACTCGCGCGGCATGACAGCTTCACCGCCTTCGCCGCCTGGCGCGAATCCGCCGGCCGCAGGCTCGTGCTGCTCTCGACCAAGGCGGCGCAGGATTATCGCGATTTCCACTATGCACCGGGCGACATATTGCTTGTCGGGCGGGAATCCTCGGGTGTACCCGACGCCGTACGGGACATTGCCGATGCCGGCGTGCGTATTCCAATCCGCGCGCCGCTGCGCTCGCTGAATGTCGCGGTCGCCGCCGCGATGGTTCTCGGCGAGGCGTTGCGGCAAATCCGCGGTGCGGCCGAAGGCGGAGAAGGATCAGGGGATGGTTGACGCTGGGGAATTGGTACGACAGCAGGCAGAGGCGCGCGCCTGGTTCGAGGCCTTGCAGGCGAAAATCTGTGCCGCCTTCGAGGCGCTCGAAGCCGAGTGCCCGGGTCCTTTCGCGCCTGAGAGCACCGCGCCCGGGCGCTTCGTTGTCAGACCCTGGCAGCGCAAGGATGCCGCGGGGGCGGATGGCGGCGGTGGCCGGATGGCGCTGCTCAAGGGCCGCGTCTTCGAAAAAGCCGGCGTGCATACGTCGGCGGTTTACGGAACGTTCGCGCCGGAATTCGCCAAACAAATTCCAGGCGCCGAGGCCGATCCGCGTTTTTGGGCGGCGGGCATTTCATTGATCGCCCATCCGTGGAATCCGCATGTGCCAACGGTTCACATGAACACGCGCTTTGTGGTGACGCAGAAGAGCTGGTTCGGCGGCGGGGCCGATCTGACGCCTGTGCTTGATCGCCGGCGCACGCAGACGGATCCTGATTCTGTCGCCTTTCACGCGGCTTTCGAAGCCGCCTGCCGGCGTCACGCGGAGGTCGCCGACTATCAGCGCTTCAAGGAATGGTGCGACGAATATTTCTATTTGAAGCATCGTCAGGAGCCGCGCGGCATCGGCGGCATTTTCTATGATTATCTTGCGTCACCGGAAGGCTTTGCCGCGGATTTCGCCTTCACCCGCGATGTCGGCGAGACATTTCTGGCGATTTATCCGGAAATCGTCCGCAGCAATTTTACCAAGCTTTGGAATGACGCGGAGCGCGATGAACAACTTGTGCGTCGCGGGCGCTATGTTGAGTTCAATCTGCTTTATGATCGCGGCACGATCTTCGGGCTTAAGACCGGCGGCAATGTCGATTCGATCCTCTCGTCCATGCCGCCCTTGGTTAAATGGCCGTGAGATCGACGTGATCGACAAGGGGTTTGCACATCTGCGGCGCGATAGAGGCGGACTTGCGGCGCTGACACGAATAAGCCCATGTTGCATGGTGGGGAGCTTCGGCTCGACAATTTTGTTTTAGGCAGGGAAGGAGATCGTTCATGCGTTTTCGGCCACGGGTTTTCGCCGCAGCTCTTTTTGCGCTTTGCGCGCCCTGGTTCGCCAGCACCGGCGCGGTGCAGGCGGCACAGGTCGGCGTGTTGGAATGCAATGTGGCGCCCGGCGTCGGTCTCATCATTACGTCGCGTAGGGCGCTGTCCTGCCGCTTCACCCGCTCTTACGCGCCGACCGATTATTATGTCGGCACGATCCACCGCCTTGGCGTTGCCATCGGCGTGAGCGGACCGGGCCGCATCGTCTGGGGCGTCTTCGCGGCGACGCGCGAACTCGGTCACACCGCCCTCGCCGGCGAATACGCGGGCGCGAGCGCCGGCGTTTCGCTTGGCATCGGCGTCGGCGCCAATGCCCTCATCGGCGGCAACGCCCGTTCGATCGGCCTGCAGCCGCTCTCGGTCAGCGCGCAGACCGGCGTCGATATTACGGCGGGCATCACCAGCCTGCGGCTCGAGCCGGCCCCGCGTCCCTAATCTATTCGTTCGTGACAGCGGCCAGCCGGTTGAAATGCCGGCTGGCTTTGCTTTTCGGGAGCGGCTTACGCCGCCGCCGCTCCGGGTCGAAAGAATCGCTTATCCCCTGCCTGAGGCGGGCTCCTCGGGTTGCGGCCAGGGCAGAGCGCCCATAGATTGCTATGACGTTTTGTCATAGAGGCGCGCATGTCCAAAGCCCCGACCCGCCATGCCAAGCTCACCATCGTCGGCTCTGGTCCGGCTGGCTATACGGCGGCGATCTATGCCGCACGCGCGTTGCTGGAGCCGGTGCTGATTGCTGGTTTCGAGCCCGGCGGGCAGTTGATGATCACCACCGATGTCGAGAATTATCCAGGCTTCGCGGCGCCAATCCAGGGGCCGTGGCTGATGGAGCAGATGCGGCTTCAGGCCGAACATGTCGGCACGCAGTTCATCGCCGATCATATTGTCAAGGTTGAGCTGGGCAGCCGTCCCTTCCACCTTTACGGCGACAGCGGCACCACCCATACGACCGATGCCTTAATCATCGCGACCGGCGCCAAGGCGCGCTGGCTCGGCATCCCGACGGAGGAGACCTATCGCGGCTACGGCGTTTCGGCCTGCGCCACCTGCGACGGATTTTTCTATCGCGGCAAGGATGTGCTCGTCGTCGGCGGCGGCAATACCGCGGTGGAGGAGGCGCTCTATCTTGCCCAGATCACCCGCAAGGTGACGATCGTCCACCGCCGCGACTCGTTTCGCGCCGAGAAGATTTTGCAGGATCGGCTGTTCAAGCTGCCGAATGTCGAAGTCATCTGGGACAATGCCGTCGATGAGGTTTGCGGCACCGACGCACCGCGCGGCGTCACCCATGTGCGGCTGAGGAACGTCAAGACCGGCGTCTATACGGAAGTGCCGGCCGAGGGCGTCTTTATCGCCATCGGGCATCAGCCGGCGTCCGAGCTTTTCCTCGGCCAGATCGATGCCAAGCCGAACGGCTATCTCAAGACAGCGCCGTTCTCGACGGCGACCAACGTGCCCGGCGTCTTCGCGGCGGGCGACGTGACCGACGACATCTACCGGCAGGCGGTGACGGCGGCGGGGCAAGGCTGCATGGCGGCGCTCGAGGCGGAGCGCTGGCTGGCGGCCGAGGCGCATCACCGCGCGGCGGCGGAGTGACGCGCAGCTAGATCGAGGGGATCATGGACTGGGACAAGCTGCGCATCTTTCATGCGGCGGCCGAGGCAGGCTCCTTCACGCATGCCGGCGCGGCTCTGGGGCTGAGCCAGTCGGCGGTCAGCCGTCAGGTGAGCGCGCTGGAGCAGGATCTCGCCGTGCCGCTCTTCCATCGCCATGCGCGCGGCCTGATCCTGACCGAACAGGGCGAGCTTCTGCTGCGCACGGTGCGCGATGTGACGATGAAGCTCGATACGGTTCAGGCGGGGCTCGCCGACAGCCGCGAGAAGCCGCATGGCGAGCTGCGCGTCACCGCGACCTACGGGATCGGCACCAATTGGCTGACGCCGCGGCTCGGCCAGTTCCTCGAGCTCTATCCCGATATCAGGGTGAAGGTGATCCTCTCCGAGGATGAGCTCGATCTCGGCATGCGCGAGGCGGATGTGGCGCTGCGCCTGCGCGAGCCGATCCAGCCGGATTTGATCCGCCGCCGGCTCTTCACCATGCACTATCACCTCTACGCGGCGCAGGATTATCTCTCCCGCCATGGCGAGCCGCAGTCGATCGAGGATCTCGACAAACATCGCCTGCTCGCCTTCGCCGCGCCGACGGCGAGCTTTCTCGAAAGCCTCAACGCCCTGCTCACCGTCGGGCGGGATGCCAAGGCGCCGCGCGAGGCGGCGCTGTCGGTCAACAATATCAATGCGCTGCGCCGCGCGGTCGAAAACAGCGTCGGGATCGCGGTTTTGCCCGACTACCTCACCGAGTCCGGCGCCAACCTCGTGCAATTGCTGCCGCAGGCGGTGATGGCGCAGTTCGATTGCTACGTCGTCTATGCCGAGGAGATGAAGAGCGTCGCCCGTGTCCAGGTGTTCCGCGATTTCCTCGTCGCCAGCGCGCAGCGGTGGAAGTTCTAGCGCTTTCGCCTTTCGGGCCGTGGCGAACTTCCGTTTTCGCGGTGCGGGACGGCCGGCTGGCCCCTGCGGGCCTGGCGTCCACCCTAAGGGGGCCAGAACGGGGCTCCGGCGCCGGGAAACCAGCTCTCTGCCGCGAATTTCTCCCCGAAATTCACAGGGTGATCTTGCAATCGCGATGCCCCCTTCCCACATCGAATAGAGCGCACGGAGAAGCGTTTAGCGAAGGTTTTCGCTGCTGTTTCCGGGCGCCGCGTTAGAAACGCGAAGTTTTTTTGAATCGTTGTTGACAGTTCGATCGAGCTGGACATATAACGACCCCGCTGGCGACGCCGCTGTGACGCGGTATTGCGAAGCGTCTCTCTCGAGTTTCTCGGGCACACAGCCACCCAATTGAAAAATTGGGCAGAGGACGTTTCGCTTCTAAACGTGTCGCCAGTCCGCTGTTTGACAATTGAATAGGAAGAAAGAGAAACGTGGACGGCGAGGTCCTTGCGTGATGCAAGCCTTTGGGCGCGCATCAGGAAAAGACTTTGGCGGTCACGTTTATCAAGTTCATCGATGTTTTCGGGCTTGCCCGAAGATAGATGTGCTTGGAACTCGTCAAAAGCGCTGCATCGATCCCAATCGATGCAAATGCCAGAGAGTGACCAGCCAGCTTCAATTCTCATTCAACTTGAGAGTTTGATCCTGGCTCAGAACGAACGCTGGCGGCAGGCTTAACACATGCAAGTCGAACGCTGTAGCAATACAGAGTGGCAGACGGGTGAGTAACACGTGGGAACATACCCTTCGGTTCGGAATAACTCAGGGAAACTTGAGCTAATACCGGATACGTCCGCGAGGAGAAAGATTTATCGCCGAAGGATTGGCCCGCGTCTGATTAGCTAGTTGGTGAGGTAATGGCTCACCAAGGCGACGATCAGTAGCTGGTCTGAGAGGATGATCAGCCACACTGGGACTGAGACACGGCCCAAACTCCTACGGGAGGCAGCAGTGGGGAATATTGGACAATGGGCGAAAGCCTGATCCAGCCATGCCGCGTGAGTGATGAAGGCCTTAGGGTTGTAAAGCTCTTTTACCCGGGAAGATAATGACGGTACCGGGAGAATAAGCCCCGGCTAACTTCGTGCCAGCAGCCGCGGTAATACGAAGGGGGCTAGCGTTGTTCGGATTTACTGGGCGTAAAGCGCACGTAGGCGGATTCTTAAGTCAGGGGTGAAATCCCGAGGCTCAACCTCGGAACTGCCTTTGATACTGGGGATCTTGAGTTCGGGAGAGGTGAGTGGAACTGCGAGTGTAGAGGTGAAATTCGTAGATATTCGCAAGAACACCAGTGGCGAAGGCGGCTCACTGGCCCGATACTGACGCTGAGGTGCGAAAGCGTGGGGAGCAAACAGGATTAGATACCCTGGTAGTCCACGCCGTAAACTATGGATGCTAGCCGTTAGGCAGCTTGCTGCTTAGTGGCGCAGCTAACGCTTTAAGCATCCCGCCTGGGGAGTACGGTCGCAAGATTAAAACTCAAAGGAATTGACGGGGGCCCGCACAAGCGGTGGAGCATGTGGTTTAATTCGAAGCAACGCGCAGAACCTTACCAGCCTTTGACATGCCTCGGACGGTTACCAGAGATGGTTTCCTCTCTTCGGAGCCGGGGACACAGGTGCTGCATGGCTGTCGTCAGCTCGTGTCGTGAGATGTTGGGTTAAGTCCCGCAACGAGCGCAACCCTCGCCCTTAGTTGCCATCATTTAGTTGGGCACTCTAGGGGGACTGCCGGTGATAAGCCGCGAGGAAGGTGGGGATGACGTCAAGTCCTCATGGCCCTTACAGGCTGGGCTACACACGTGCTACAATGGCGGTGACAATGGGACGCGAAGGGGTGACCCTTAGCAAATCTCAAAAAGCCGTCTCAGTTCAGATTGTACTCTGCAACTCGAGTACATGAAGGTGGAATCGCTAGTAATCGTAGATCAGAACGCTACGGTGAATACGTTCCCGGGCCTTGTACACACCGCCCGTCACACCATGGGAGTTGGTTCTACCCGAAGGCGTTTTCTTAACCGCAAGGAGAGAGACGACCACGGTAGGGTCAGCGACTGGGGTGAAGTCGTAACAAGGTAGCCGTAGGGGAACCTGCGGCTGGATCACCTCCTTTCTAAGGACGATCCTTCAGCTTCAGGGCATCTTGCCTTGAACTATCGGATCTCTTGGAACATCAGGTCTCTAATCAGAGAGACCATTTGCGGGACTTCGCCGCCTTCGTTTCTCTTTCTTCCCGGACGAGCCCGTGCGGTCCTGAGTGACAGCTTGCATGCGACTTGCCAGCCCGCGCCGAAGGCCGTAAGAGGCCTCGCCGGAAGGCGAAAGGTTCGGGCTTGTAGCTCAGTTGGTTAGAGCGCGCGCTTGATAAGCGTGAGGTCGGAAGTTCAAGTCTTCCCAGGCCCACCACTCCATCGCTGCCGATTTTGCGCTGCCGGCTTGGCTGATCAGCCAAGCCTGGCATTGCGCGCCTGACGGGGCCATAGCTCAGTTGGGAGAGCGCGTGCTTTGCAAGCATGAGGTCGTCGGTTCGATCCCGTCTGGCTCCACCAGACGTTTGCGATCGCCGCGAATAGCCGGTTCGTCCGTTACACAGAGAGTTTGCGTGAGGCTTCGTGCCTTGCGCCGAAGTTTTTCTGACATCGTGAAGAGGAAACATATCCGATTTTCCGCGCGGGACTTGTCCCGCAAAGGATTAGCGTCTTCAGTCAGTGGACATGCTTGACCGCAATGTCCTCGGATATGTTTGAAGCAACTGGTCTTTAATATAGCGATCTATCGAGCCATCGTCCGATCTTCACCCCGAAGATTTGACGAGCCGCTGCCGAGCGGTGGGCATCGATAATGAGAGCGATCAAGTGCCTTAAGGGTATTCGGTGGATGCCTTGGCGCTGAGAGGCGATGAAGGACGTGGTACGCTGCGATAAGTCATGGGGAGCCGCGAACAGGCTTTGATCCGTGAATTTCCGAATGGGGAAACCCACTTCCAGAAGTCAGTAATCAGGAATTGGCGCAGAGTTGATTTCTGGTTTCTGATTTCTGATACGAAGTATTTGTTCCTGAATAAATTAGGGAACAAAAGCTAACCTGGGGAACTGAAACATCTAAGTACCCAGAGGAAAGGACATCAACGAGACTCCGTTAGTAGTGGCGAGCGAACGCGGATCAGGCCAGTGCCTTTGTTGTTTCAACCGGAACCGATTGGAAAGTCGGGCCTTAGTGGGTGATAGCCCCGTACGGATTCAAGAACAATGAAGGACATGAGTAGGGCGGGACACGTGAAATCCTGTCTGAATTTGGGGAGACCACTCTCCAAGCCTAAGTACTCCTCAGCGACCGATAGCGAACAAGTACCGTGAGGGAAAGGTGAAAAGCACCCCGACGAGGGGAGTGAAACAGTTCCTGAAACCGGATACCTACAAACAGTCGGAGGGCGAAAGCCTGACGGCGTACCTTTTGTATAATGGGTCAGCGACTTAATTTGACGAGCAAGCTTAAGCCGATAGGTGTAGGCGCAGCGAAAGCGAGTTTGAACAGGGCGTTCAGTTCGTCGGATTAGACCCGAAACCTAGTGATCTAGCCATGAGCAGGTTGAAGGTGCGGTAACACGCACTGGAGGACCGAACCGGTGTCTGTTGAAAAAGCCTCGGATGACTTGTGGTTAGGGGTGAAAGGCCAATCAAACTAGGAAATAGCTGGTTCTCCGCGAAATCTATTTAGGTAGAGCCTCGCGTGAATACTTCAGGGGGTAGAGCACTGGATGGACTAGGGGGGTGCATAACCTTACCAAATCCAACCAAACTCCGAATACCTGAAAGTAATGCGCGGGAGACACACGGCGGGTGCTAACGTCCGTCGTGAAGAGGGAAACAACCCAGACCAACAGCTAAGGCCCCAAATTCGTGGCTAAGTGGGAAAGGATGTAGAAATCCCAAAACAACCAGGAGGTTGGCTTAGAAGCAGCCATCCTTTAAAGAAAGCGTAACAGCTCACTGGTCTAAGTAAGGGTTTCCGCGCCGAAGATGTAACGGGGCTCAAGCCACGAGCCGAAGCTTTGGGTTCATCGCAAGATGAGCGGTAGCGGAGCGTTCCGTAAGTCCGTGAAGGGACAGTCGTGAGACATCCTGGAGATATCGGAAGTGCGAATGCTGACATGAGTAACGAGAAACACTGTGAAAGACAGTGTCGCCGAAAGTCCAAGGGTTCCTGCGTAAAGTTAATCTTCGCAGGGTTAGCCGGTCCCTAAGGCGAGGCCGAAAGGCGTAGTCGATGGGAACCACGTTAATATTCGTGGGCCAGTGGAAGGTGACGGATTGCGAAAGCTGTTCGGGATTATTGGATTTCCCGGGCAGTCCAGCGGTTCCAGGAAATAGCCTCCACATCAGTCCGTACCCGAAACCGACACAGGTGGACAGGTAGAGTATACCAAGGCGCTTGAGAGAATGACGCTGAAGGAACTCGGCAATTTGCCTCCGTAACTTCGGGATAAGGAGGCCCATGACTGCGCAAGCAGCTCATGGGGGCACAGACCAGGGGGTGGCAACTGTTTAACAAAAACACAGGACTCTGCGAAATCGCAAGATGACGTATAGGGTCTGACGCCTGCCCGGTGCCGGAAGGTTAAGAGGAGAGGTGCAAGCCTTGAATTGAAGCCCCGGTAAACGGCGGCCGTAACTATAACGGTCCTAAGGTAGCGAAATTCCTTGTCGGGTAAGTTCCGACCTGCACGAATGGCGTAATGACTTCCCCGCTGTCTCCAGCGTCAGCTCAGTGAAATTGAATTCCCCGTGAAGATGCGGGGTTCCTGCGGTCAGACGGAAAGACCCCGTGCACCTTTACTGTAGCTTTGCACTGGCATTCGTGTCGGCATGTGTAGGATAGGTGGTAGGCTATGAAGTCCGGGCGCCAGCTCGGATGGAGCCACCCTTGAAATACCACCCTTATCTATATGGATGTCTAACCGCGCTCCGTCACCCGGAGCCGGGACAGTGCATGGTGGGCAGTTTGACTGGGGCGGTCGCCTCCCAAAGAGTAACGGAGGCGCGCGATGGTGGGCTCAGAGCGGTCGGAAATCGCTCGTTGAGTGCAATGGCATAAGCCTGCCTGACTGCGAGACCAACAAGTCGAGCAGAGACGAAAGTCGGTCATAGTGATCCGGTGGTCCCGAGTGGAAGGGCCATCGCTCAACGGATAAAAGGTACGCCGGGGATAACAGGCTGATGATGCCCAAGAGTCCATATCGACGGCATCGTTTGGCACCTCGATGTCGACTTATCACATCCTGGGGCTGGAGAAGGTCCCAAGGGTTTGGCTGTTCGCCAATTAAAGTGGTACGTGAGTTGGGTTCAAAACGTCGTGAGACAGTTTGGTCCCTATCTGCCGTGGGTGTTGGAGAATTGAGAGGATTTGTCCCTAGTACGAGAGGACCGGGATGAACATACCTCTGGTGGACCTGTTGTGGCGCCAGCCGCAGTGCAGGGTAGCTATGTATGGACGGGATAACCGCTGAATGCATCTAAGCGGGAAACCCACCTCAAAACGAGTTCTCCCTTGAGAGCCGTGGAAGACGACCACGTTGATAGGCCGGGTGTGGAAGCGCAGCAATGCGTGGAGCTTACCGGTACTAATAGCTCGATCGGCTTGATCGTTCTCATTAATCAATGCTCATCTGCGAGCATAGATCGCTTCAAAGACCAGATGTGACGAAGGATTTCCGCACGACGGATCTCCTTGCGTCGCAAGTTGCTTCAATTCTGCCTTTCGCCGGCCTGGTGACTCTTGCGAAGTGATAAGACCCGATCCCATCCCGAACTCGGCCGTCAAACGCTTCAGCGCCAATGGTACTATGTCTCAAGACCTGGGAGAGTAGGTCGTTGCCAGGCCTGCGAAGGGCAGAACCTCTTTAAGATCTCACACAAACGGCGGCTTCACTTCGCGTGCAAGCCGCCGTTTGTTTTTCCGCTGGTATTTTCCGCGTCCGGGATTAGGTTCGGCGCCGGAAGACGACAAAAATACAAAATGCGCTTTCCTTGGCGCGGGGTGGAGCAGCCCGGTAGCTCGTCAGGCTCATAACCTGAAGGTCACAGGTTCAAATCCTGTCCCCGCAACCAATCTTCCCGTCACGCCGTGCTGACGCGCCGGTCGTGCGCATCGACAATCTCTTCGCCATTCCGCCTGTAAAAGGCGCCGCGCTGCCGCGGTCAAAGTTCAATCCCAAGCTCTCGAATCACATCTTTCGCGCAATCGTCCAGCAGCTCATATGCCGCTTCATGCCGATCTTCGGATAATAGCCTTCGGCCGCCGGCGCCGACACGAGAATCAGCGTTGTCTCCGGCCCTGCCTGCGCGTGCGTCTCGTCGATGAGGCGCTTGCCGATTCCGCGATGCTGATAGGCAGCATCGACGGCGAGATCGGAGAGATAGCAGCAGAAACTGAAATCGCTCAGCGCCCGCGAGACGCCGACAAGTTGCCCCTCGTGCCGCGCGGTGATGATGATATTCGCATTGCGCAGCATCCGCTCGAGCCGCGCCAGGTCCTTCACCGGTCGCCGCTCGCCCAGGGTCGAAGCGACGAGCACATCGTGAAATTCTTCGGCGGAAAGATGCGGTTCAAGCGCGTAGGCGATGTCCATGTTCATTCGTTGCCGCTAGCGCCTCCATTCGACGCCGCGACAATAGCATCAGCCGCGGCCGCGACTAAGCCGATTGAGCCGTCCGCATCCCGACAAGCGCAAAAACTGCACCTTGCGGATCGCGCCCCTGAATGACCCAGGCGCCCCCTGGCACTTCGCGCGGCCCGTGCAAGATGGTGCCGCCGCCCGCCGTGACACGCGCTGTCGCCGCATCGATGTCTGCGACCGCGAAGTAAAAGAGCCAATGCGGCGGGCCTTCGGGGTCGTTGAACATGCCGCCGAAACCCATCGGCGCGCTTTCGTCGCCGAAGATCTGGTAAATGCCCAAAGGCCCCATATCGAGCCCCTGATTCCTCTGCCAGCCGAGAAGAGCGCCATAAAACGCGAAGGCTTTCTCCGCGTCTGCGGCATGCAGCTCGTGCCAGCCGATGGTTCCCGGCGTCATCGGTGCGGGTGGCCTCGCTGCGCCATTGGGCTTGAACAGCGCGAAGACGGCGCCTTGCGGATCGGCTAACACGCTAAAGCGGCCGACATCAGGAATATCAGATGGCGCGTGAAGCACCTTTGCGCCAAGGCCCGTTGCTTCCATGACTTTGGCGTCAACGTCTTCGACATAGACATAACCAAGCCATCCCGGCCCGCCTTGGCCCGGGGCTGGCTGCGGCGGAAACTGCATCACTCCCGCGACCGGCGCCTCGCCGACGCAAAGCAGTGTGTATTTGAACTGCGTCATGCCGGAATCGCGCGCGTTCCAGCCAACGACGTCGCAATAGAATTTCTCGGCTGCGGACGCGTCGCTCGTCATCAATTCGTACCAGACGAATTTGCTCGCCATGTCGTCCTCCCTGCGGCCCCTCAGCCTTATCCACGCCCGACGCCAACAGCCTCACGCGCAATTCCTTGACGTATTATGTTGATATCAACATGATACTTTCATGTCAAAGCCGCGCCTGTCATATGAAACAACACTGTTCGTCCGCGATACCTGTCTCTGCTTCGCCATCCAGCGCGTGGCGCGCGGCCTCGCGCGGCGCTTCGACGAAGCGTTGCGCCCGCTCGATATCACCAATCACCAGTTTTCGCTGATGATGTCGCTCAACCGGCCGCAGCCGGCGGCCATGGGCGATGTCGCTGATCTTCTCGGGATCGACCGAACGACCTTGACCGCCGCGTTGAAGCCGCTGGAGCGGCGCGGTCTTGTGAGCATCTCGGCCGATCCCGTCGACAAACGCAGCCGCCGTCTTGCCTTGACCGATACCGGCCATGCGCTTCTGCTGCGCGCGCTTCCCATTTGGAAGCGCCGTCATGGGCAAATTGAAAAGCATCTTGGCCCCGCAAATGCGGATCGGTTGCGCGAGGAATTGCAATTCCTGACGCGCTTGCTCTGAGCGCCGCAGCTGCTCAGCCGACAATGTGATGGCCGCCATGCGCCAGGATGAGCGAAAGCGCGGCCAGAGCGATTGCGCTGCCGAGCCCCGCGAAGAATATGGCGCGGCGCGTCCGGGTGCGCAGGATGATCTCGCCCTGCCGCGCATCCCGATCGCGGTAGATCGGCTGCTGCGAATGATTGTCCATGCTCGGCTTCTCCCGCCCGCCAACCGCGGCGCGCGCGAATTGTTCCCGCGCAAGGTCACGCTTGCACTGTGGCCCCGCGAATCCTTTTCAGAGACGGTTCATGTTCTGCGGGATAGCATCGAGACCTCACAGATCGAGTGTGAAGCGTGCGCCTTTCGTATGGGTTCTGCGCCATCGTTCTCTTCACGGGTATCGCGCTCTTTGCGGCCGGCGCGCCTGGGTGCGTCCGCGCCGGGCTCCCAGGCGTTCGATTCCAAGACATTCGATTCCAAGACGTTCGATTCCAAGACGTTTTTGCTGCTCGATCGCCTGACCCTCGGCGCCACCGCCGCAGAGGCGGAGAGGCTGCGCGCGATGGGCGCGGCGCGCTGGCTGGAAGCCGAGCTGCATCCGTCGGCGCAGGATAATCTGCCGCCGCAGGCACAGGCCGAGATCGCGGCGCTGACGGTCACGCAAAAGCCAATGCCGGCACTCGTCCGTGACTTCGCCGACAAAGCGAAGGCCGTGCGTGCCATCGCCGATCTCGATCTGCGCGTTGCCGCCGGCAAAGCCTATCAGCAGGAGCTGAATGATCTCGCCAAGCAGGCGGCGTCGCGCGAAATTCTGCGCGATCTCTATTCGCCGTCACAATTGCGCGAGGTGATGACCTGGTTCTGGTTCAATCATTTCAACGTGCATCAATATAAAGCCGACATCCGCGCGATGCTTGCCGATTATGAGGACACATTGCGCGCCCATGCCTTGGGCCGCTTCCGCGACCTGCTGGAGGCAACGCTGCGCCATCCCGCCATGCTGCGCTATCTTGACAATGCGCAGAACGCCGCGGGGCATATCAACGAAAATTATGCGCGCGAGATCATGGAGCTGCACACAATGGGCGTCGGCTCCGGCTATAGCCAGCAGGATGTCGAGGCCCTGGCGCACATCCTCACCGGCGTCGGCATCGATCTCTCGCCCAACCCGCCGCATCTGAAACCTGCTTTGCAGGGCCAGCTTGTTCGCACCGGTCTCTTCGAATTCAATCCGGCCAGGCACGATTACAGCGACAAGATTTTCCTCGGCCACAAGATCAAAGGCCGCGGCTTCGCCGAGGTCGAGGAGGCGCTCGACCTCATCGCCCGCAGTCCCGCGACGGCGCGGCACATCTCGCGGGAACTCGCGACTTATTTCGTCGCCGACGCGCCGCCCGCTTCGCTGATCGACAAGATGGCGAAGACCTTCCAGCGGACGGACGGCGACATAGCCGCCGTGCTGCGGACCATGATCGAATTGCCGGAGTTTGCCGCTTCGGCCGGCCAGAAATTCAAGGACCCCGTGCGCTTTGTGCTCTCCGCCGTGCGCCTTGCTTATGAAGACAAGGTGATCCTCAGCACGCAGCCGGCGCAGAATTGGCTCAACCGGCTTGCCGAAGGCCTCTATAATCACGATACGCCGGACGGCTACTCGCTCGTCTCCAGCGCCTGGGACGGTCCGGGCCAGCTCGAGGCGCGCTTCGAGATCGCACGCCAGATCGGCTCAGGCCCGGCGGGCCTTTTCCGGCCGGACGAACCCGGCGCATCGGACACGCCCGCCTTTCCGCAGCTTGAGAACGCACTTTATTTCGAGGGACTGCAAGAGACTTTGCGGCCGACGACGCGTGCCGTTCTCGACGAAGCGCAATCGCCGCAGGACTGGAATGTTCTTTTCCTCTCTTCGCCAGACTTCATGAGGTAGCATGTCGATCGACCGGCGCGCGCTCCTGCAATCCTTCGCCGCGCTTGGCGGGCTGACGCTCGCGGGCCGAGTCTGGGCGGCGCCGCAGACCAGCGCCAAGCTGCTCGTCGTCTTCCTGCGCGGCGCCTACGACGCCGCCAATATCGTCATTCCGACGGGCAGCGATTTCTATTATCGCGCGCGTCCCAATCTCGCCATTGCGCGCCCCGGCAGCAAACCCGGCCAGCCGCAACAGACGGCGATTGCGCTCAATGGCGATTGGAGCCTGCATCCGGCGCTGAAGGATTCGCTGCTGCCACTCTGGCAGCGGCGCGAGATTGCCTTCATCCCCTTTGCCGGTACGGACGATCTCACGCGCAGCCATTTCGAGACACAGGATACGATCGAACTTGGCCAGTCGATCCACGGCACGCGCGATTACAAATCGGGCTTTCTGGCGCGTCTTGCCGGGGCGCTCACCGGCGCGCAACCCATCGCCTTCACCAATCAATTACCGCTCATGTTCCAGGGCCGCGCGGCGCCGATTCCGAACATCGGCCTGAATACGATTGGCCGTCCAGAAATCGATGAGCATCACATCGCGCTCATCAGCGAAATGTACAAAAATGACAGCCTCGCCGCTTCGGTCGTCGAGGGCTTTCATGTGCGCGACGATGTCTATCATGCGATCTCGCGCGAAGCCGATGCCGCCAACCGCGGCGCCGTCTCGCCCAAGGGCTTCGAGCTTTCGGGGCGCCGCATCGCGCAGGTGATGAAGGGCGGCTACAATCTCGGCTTCGTCGATGTCGGCGGCTGGGACACGCATGTGAATCAGGGCGGCGCGACCGGCTATCTCGCCGATCGGATCGGCGAGCTTGGCCGCGGCCTCGTCGCCTTCGCCGATGAGATCGGCCCGCAGGATTGGCGCGATACAATCGTGGTCGTAATCTCGGAATTCGGCCGCACCTTCCGCGAGAACGGCGACAAGGGCACCGACCACGGCCACGGCAGCACCTATTGGGTGCTCGGCGGCAGCGTCAACGGCGGGCGCTTCCACGGCGCGCAGGTGAAAGTGGAAGAAGCCAGCCTGTTCCAGAACCGCGATTTTCCGGTGCTGACCGACTACCGCAGTCTGTTCGGCGGTCTTATTCGAAAAATCTACGGGTTCGATGCGGCGACCCTCGATAAAATCTTTCCTGCCGCAAAGCCGCTCGATCTCGCATTGGTTTGACGGCGCGGTTTGCGGCGCGTCAAATCTTTCGCTTCGCACAGCGAGAATGCGCCTTGCGCCGCTGACGCATCGGATCAATCATGCCTTGGGAAGGAGCGGGATCGCTCCGGCGATCTGCTCCGCGCGCGGAACAATCCGCGCGCTAAACGGAGGAGACGCGCATGACAAGATCCGCATGGAAGGCGGAGCCCTCGGGCCCACGCTCCGTCGCGCTTGTGGGCCCCTATGGCAGCGGCAAATCCACGTTATTCGATGCGCTGTTAGCGAGCGCCGGCGTCGCGCCGAAGCGGCAAAGCGCGCGGACGATGAGCACGGAACTGCGGCTCGGCCATTGCACTTTCATGGGCGAGCCCTGGGCGCTTGTCGATTGCCCCGGCTCGGTCGAATTTTCCTATGAGACCGCAGCGGCGCTCACGGCCGTCGATTTCGCCATCATCGTCTGTGATCCCTCCGCCGACCGGCTCGCCAATCTTCCCGTCCTGCTGAAGGCGGTTGAAGAGGCCGGCCTGCCGCATCTCATCTTCATCAACAAGATCGATACGCTCGCCGGCCAGGTTCGCGAGATCGTTGCAGCCCTACAGCCCTACTCCAGCTTTCCGCTTGTCCTGCGGCAGATCCCCATCCGCGAGCACGATGCGGTGACCGGCTATGTCGATGTCGTGAGCGAGCGCGCCTACCATTATTGCGGCGAAGATTCGGAACGTTGCGCTTTGCCGAGCGAATTGCGCGCGCCGGAACAGGAGGCGCTGGCGGGGCTTACCGAAGTGCTTGCCGACCACGACGATGCCTTGCTTGAAAAAGTCATCGATGACATCGCGCCGAGCGCCGATGAGATTTTCGCGACGCTGCATAAGGATCAGGCGAGCGGTACGATCGTCCAGGTCCTCTTCGGCGCCGCCGCGCGCGGCCACGGCATCTTCCGCCTCTGGAAAGCCTTGCGGCATGATGTGCCGCCGGCCGCCGTGACGGCGCGGCGTCACGGCATCGCAGCTTCCGCCGAGCCCCTTGTGCAGATTTTCAAGACGGTTCACGCCGGTCAGGCGGCCTATGCCGGCAAGCTCTCCTATGCACGGCTCTGGCGCGGCGGCTTGCGCGATGGCGCGTCGCTCGACGGCGCGCGGATCGGTGGCCTCTACCGTTTCGCCAACGGCGATATTCTGCGCGTTCCGGCGGCAGAGCCCGGCGAGCTTGTCGCGATCGGCCGGCTGGACGAAGCGCCGACCGGCGTGGTGATCGGCGGCGAAGCCGACCTGCCGTTCCCGCGCCCGCCCGCGCCCGTCTATGCTTTCGCCATCGCCGCCAAGGATCGCAAGGACGATGTGAAGCTCTCCGGCGCGCTGCATAAGCTGGTCGAGGAAGACCCCTCGCTCAGCATTGTTCATGCACAGGAGACGGGCGAGACGCTGCTCTGCGGCCAGGGCGAGATTCACTTAAATGGCGCGCTGGAACGCCTCGCCGCGACCTATAATTGCCAGATCAACATCGCGCCGCCGAAGGTCGCCTATAAGGAGACGATCAAACAGGCGGTAAAGCAACACGCGCGCCTCAAGCGCCAGACCGGCGGCCACGGTCAATTCGCCGATGTGGCGCTGGAAGTCGCGCCGCGGCCGCGGGGCGCGGGCTTCTCCTTTGTCGACAAGATCGTCGGCGGCGCGGTGCCGCGCCAATATATTCCCTCCGTCGGCGAGGCGGCCGAGGAGGCGATGCAGAAAGGCCCGCTCGGCTATCCCGTTGTCGATGTCGAAGTCACGCTTGTCGATGGCGGCTTCCATTCCGTCGACAGTTCCGACATGGCGTTCCGCACCGCGACCCGCAGCGGTATCGCCGAGGCGCTCGCCAGGGCGGAGCCCGTGCTGCTGGAGCCGATCGAGCGCGTGACGGTGCGCGTGCCGAACCGGTTCACCGCGGCTGCGCAGCGTCTGCTCAGCGGCCGGCGCGGACAGATCCTCGGGTATGCCGAGCACGAGGGCTGGTCCGGCTGGGATGATGTCGAGGCGCTGGTGCCGGCATCGGAACTCGGCGATTTCATCCTGCAATTGCGGGCCGACACGACGGGCCTCGGCTCGTTCACCCGCCAGTTCGATCATCTTGCCGAAGCGCGAGCGGGGAAGGGGCATTGAAAGCAGATTGTTGAGCTCTGATTTTGAGGGACGGTTCGCCGCATTTAGAAGCGCATCATCCTGATGCTGCGAACGCCGCCAGCGCACGCGTGCGCGCCGCATCGTGTTGGACAATCGGCTCTGGATAAGTCTCGCCGAGACGGATGCCGCAGGCGGCGAGCTGCTCCCGTGTCGCTTTCCAGGGTTTGTGGATGAAGGCCGCCGGCAGTTTCGTGAGTTCCGGCACCCAGCGCCGCACATAGGCGCCATCGGGGTCGAATTTCTCGCCCTGCAGAACGGGATTGAAGATGCGGAAATAGGGCGCCGCATCCGCACCGGTCCCGGCGACCCATTGCCAGCTCGCGGCATTGTTGGCGACATCGGCATCGACGAGCGTATCCCAGAACCAGCGCTCGCCCGCGCGCCAATCGATGAGCAGATGCTTGACGAGGAAAGAGGCGGCGACCATGCGCACGCGATTGTGCATCCAGCCCGTCGCCCAGAGTTCGCGCATTCCCGCATCGACAATCGGATAGCCGGTGAGGCCGCGCTGCCAGGCGCGCAACGCCTCGGCATCGTCGCGCCAGGGTATCGCGTCGAAACGGCTCTGGAAATTTCGCGTCGCGAGATCGGGATGATGAAAGAGCAAGTGATAGGAGAATTCGCGCCAGCCGAGTTCTGAAAAAAACTTGTCGAGATCGGCGCGGCTCGCGTTGGAAGCGCCGCTGGCCACGGTGGTTTGCGCGGCGTGCCAGATTTGCCGCGGCGAGAGATGGCCGAAATGCAGGGCGGGCGAGAGCCGCGAAGTCGAAGCCATGTCCGGCCGGTCACGATTGCCCGCATAGCCAGCAAGGCCATTGTGCAGAAAATGTTCGAGCGCCGCTTGCGCGCCGGATTCGCCTGGCGTCCAGCTTGCGCGCAGACCCGCGGCCCAATCCGGTTTGTGCGGTTCGAGATTCAGGTCGGCCAAGGCGATCGCGCCCGGCACTTTCGGCTGCGGATGAAAGTCAAGGGCGTCCGGTGCGCCGGGCGGCGCTGCGGGTCCCCCCTTGGCGCGCGCGGCGCGCCAGAACGGCGTAAACACGCGAAACGGCGCGCTGGTTTTCCCGGCGATTGTCCAGGGCTCGTGGAGCAAGGCGGCGTTGAAGCTTTCGGCATTGACGCCGCGCACCTTCAACGCCGATTTGATCGCGGCATCGATCCCGCGACCCGCGGCGTCATAACGCCGGTTCCAAAAGACGGCGCTGACATCATTCGCGATCGCCAGCCTTTCGATGATCGGTGCGGCTGCGCCGCGCAGGATATGCAGTGCGCCGCGACGCTTCCTGAGACTGGTGTCGAGTGCCGCCAGCGCGCCGTGCAGCCACCAGCGCGCGGCCCCGCCGGGCGGCCGCAGGCCGTCGCTTTCCGTGTTGAAAATATAAACGCAGATCAGCGGTTGGCGGGTTGCGAGCGCCGCGTGAAGCGCGGGATTGTCCGCGAGTCTCAGATCCTCGCGGAACCAGAGGAGGACGGGGCGCGCGTCAGTCACGGTTTGCGCCTCGCGTCAGTGCTTTGCGTGGCTCAGCGCCCAGACATAGGCCGCCACAGCGGTGACATCGGCATCCGTCAATGAGGCGCCCCCTTTGGCCGGCATGGCGCCGGGATAATCGCGCGGCTTCGGCACGCCTTCGGTGATCGTCTTCTCGAGGCCGGCGAGGCTGCCGTCGCTCCAGATTTTTTTGCCGGTCAGGTTCGGTCCTTCCGGCGTGCCTCTGGCGTCTGAACCGTGGCAGCCGCCGCAGGTGCCGTTTTCCGCTTCGCCGTGGAAGATGCGCTCGCCCAAAGCGAGCTGGTCGCGCGTCACGCCGGGCGCCAGCGGCAGGCTGTCGGCATCGCTGCGTCCGGCATTGGGATGAATGCCCTCGGGTGGCGGAGGATTGTCGGCCTCGCTGATGGTCGATGGCGTCCCCGGCGCCGGCGCAATCGGAGCAGTTCGGGCGCCATGATAGGTCAGCCGCCAGATGCGGCCGTGCACATCGTCGGAGACGAAGATTGCGCCGTCCGGGGCGCCCGCGAGCCCCGTGGGACGAAAGGCGGCGCGGCCGGGTTCGAGATAGCGGCCGGCGAAGCCGTCGGCGAAAACGATGAAATTGCCCGCCGCTTTGCCGTCCTTCAGTGGCTGGAAGACGACGTTGTAGCCGCCCTGCGGCAGCGGCGCGCGGTTCCACGAACCGTGAAAGGCGACAAACGCGCCGCCGCGATAGGCGGCCGGAAGACGCGGAAAATTGTCGATCAGAAGATCGTTCGGCGCCCAATGCGCGGGGAAGAAAGCGACCGGGACGTGCTTGCCGGCGCAGACGCCCCGCGTCCGCCCGCCATCGCCGCCATATTCCGGCGCCAACACGAGCCGCCTCTGATAGCCGTCGAAATAACATTCCGGCCAGCCGAAATCGGCACCCTTGGTGAGTTCGACGAGTTCCTCTGCCGGCAGTTCGGCGCTGGCTTTCGGGGTATAGAGTTTCGGCCAGTTCTGCCAGAGCTGGTCGCGGCCGTGTTGCGTGACGAAGAGCCGTCCGGCCGCGTCGAAGCCGAAACCCTCGCCGTTGCGAATGCCCGTCGCATAGCGCCCGGCAGGCGAGAATGTCTGGTCCAGTTTGTCGGCGCTGTAGCGCCAGATCCCGGCGCGGGTTTCGAGTTCCTTGCAAGGCTTGACGCCGGGCAATTCAAGCATCCGGTTCTGCACCTGGCAGGAATTCGTCGGCGAGCCGGAATCGATGAAAATATTGCCTTGGGCGTCGATGATGAACGGATGCATCGGGTGATCGCCGGTGATCGGCATCCCCGTAAGCACGACTTGATATGGGCCGTCCGGCACGAGCGCATCTTTCGGCAGGGCGAAGCGGACGATCTTGTCGTTCTCCTCGGCATAGATGGCGCCGTTGTAAAAGCCGATGCCGGTGCCTCCGGCCGAGCCCTGCGCGACGCCGTCGCCGAAGCGCTTGACGATGTCGGCGCGCCCCGTGCTCTTGCTGTCCTTCAACGCGATGAGAAAGCCGCCGGCCGGCGGTTTATCGTTGTCGTAATAGACGCCGCTCCAGGTGTTGACGTAAAGCACGCCGTTCGGCGCAACGACCATATGGCGTACGTGGCCGAGCTTGTCGGCGAAGACGGTTGCACACCAGCTGGGCGAGAGCCTGAGCCCGCCATTGTCGCCCCGGCACGCGGCGCTGGCTGCCGAGGCGGAGATGCCCATGCCGCAACATCCGCCAAGCATCAGGGCCGTGACGGCCAGAGCACGTTTCAGCATGGCGGACTCCTGTGCGCTTCCTGTCCGGCGGCTTTGCTTCACGGCGCGGGGATGGCGACCGCGGTGAGATCGAAAGGCAAAGCCGGCTTCGGATCGCTCTTGTCGAAAAGGTGCTTGAGCTGGCCCTCGGCAACCCAAGCCGTTTGGCCGAGCGGCGTTACACCGGTTGGCCCGTTGAGTCCTTCCTTCAACGTTTCGACGGTTGCTTCGTTGCCGTCGAATGTCACGCGATCGAGCTTGCCGACCCCCTCGATCATCAGAAAGGAGTCGCCGCCGAGCGGGCGCAGGGCATCCGTCAGGGCAAGCGGTTGCGAAGGCTCGACGCGGCTGACGGCGGGCTTGCCGTTGGCGATGTCGATACGGAACAATTGGGCGTCCGAATAGGTGTTCGCATAGAGCGTTCCATCGGCACCGAAGGCGATGCCGTCAAGCCCCATGCCCCCGGCCGGCGGGTCGAATTGTGGATCGCTGATCCAGACGTCGAGTTTTTGCGCCGTGGCGTCGAGTTTGAGAATCTCGGGCTGGAACGAATTCGTCACAAAGATCGCGCCGTCTCTGTCGATCGCGATATCGTTGCAGAAATTTTTCTTGCCGGGGAAGCGCGCGCTGATCTTGCCGGCGCCCGTCTTGAGGTCGAAGCCCTTCAGCCAGCTCCCCTTCACGTCGCTGGGGCCGGGGACGCCAAGGGCCGAAAGGTCGTTGGAACAGGCCCAGAGGGTGCCGGTCTTTTCGTCCGCGACGACGCCGAGAATCGAGCGCGTGCCGAAGGTGCCGGGCTTGATCCAGACATCCGCCGTGCTGGCTCCAGGCGCGGCTCGGAAAATGCCGCCGCTCGCAAAGCTTCCGGCATAGAGCGTGCCGTCAGCTGTCGCGGTCACGCTTTCGGGATAGGCCGCATCGCCCGGCAGGCTCACGCTGCCCGGGGCGGCCCAAACCGGGCCTCCCACCAAGAACAGAGCCAGAAATCCTCCAGAGGCGCTCGGCAGGACGAACGGACGGATCATCAGCTTCCCCGAACAATGCACCATACTTGGTGGCATTCAAAAGGCGAGATTCGGTGTAATCTAAAATAGGTGGAAAACCGGCAGCGAGCTAGACTGCTGGCGCCTGGAACTGGGAGGAGCAGTCGTGTGCAGTAAGAAGAACCTCGAAGCCGCACCTGCATTTGTGACATTGTTTCAACGTCTGCGCCCAACGCTTTTCATTCTTGCGACAGCGGTCTCTTTCGCGCTTTCGGCGCCGGCCTTCGCGGCGCAGCCCGAATTCGGCGGCTATTGCGCCGAAGGGCTCGTCCAGCACCATCTGATCAAGACGAATTGTAAGGTCAATTGGACGAGCAATGAGGGCAAGACCTATTGCTTTTCCACCGAGGCGGCGAAAGCCGAGTTCCTGAAATCTCCCGAAGAAAACATTGCGCGAGCGACCGACAATTACGCCGCGAACGCGATCCAGCAGATTGCCGGCGGCATGGATAAATATACTTCCGATGACGCACAGGATTTTATCGACAAATATATCAAGGCCGAGGCGAGCAAGAACGGCGGTGTCTTCGTCGTCAACGACCCGGTGACGGCGAGTTCGATCCCGCTTGTCTATGAAAAAGTCGATTTTACCCGGACCCTTGAAGGCTACGGCTTTTTCCCCGACGTGATCTTCCATGCCCGCGACGATGCTGCAAAGGGATATCTCGTCGATTTCTGGATCGCGCCGCAAGGCGACAAGCTTGGCATCCTTGAGACCCGCATCTACGAAGCGCCGGTCAAAGACGGCAACAAATGGACCACGATGGAACGCCAGCCTGTGCCCTGGTGGTGGATCCCAGCCTCGGAACACCCGGGGCAGACCGAGCAAAAGCGCAGCTGGGAAATCATGTCGGCGATTGATGGCTACATTTCCGCCGAGACCAGCGCGCACAACGGCGTGCTGACGTTGAAGGACGATAAAACGGGGCAGGAGATTCCGCTCGAGTTCATCGACGTGCATCAGCCGATCCGGCGTCTCAAGGCCGACGGAAAATTCTTTGCTTGCACCGATTTCAGGAAGAAAGGGACGACGGACCAATTCTACGACATCGATTTCTGGGTCGACGCCAAAAGCGGCAAGATGTCAGTGACCGATGTCAAGATTCATAAGGTGCCGGTCCTGATGAATGGATATTACGTGCAGATGTCGCGCTATCACTTCGACAAGAACACGTACGACATCGTTCCGTGAGCATGAGAGCCTCCGGCGTCAGGCCGGGGCCTGTCATCGTGGCGATTTCATCCCGCGAGGGTTAACGATGGCGTGTGTAAACTGTCACATCGGGTGGCTATTCCCGGTGCGAGATCAATTGACATGCCGGACCCGGCCTGCCTTATTCCCCGCCTGCAGTCGTTGTTTAAATTTGAGCACGAGGCCTTCATGACACACGCCATTCCGCGCCTGCGCGCTTTCTTTATCGTCGTCCTCCTCGGCCTGTCAGTCTCGGCCTGCGGCTATAATCAAATTCCGACATTGCAGGAGAATGCGAAGGCCAAATGGGCCGATGTGCAGAATAATTATCAGCGCCGCGCCGATCTCATCCCCAATCTCGTCGCGACCGTGCAAGGCTATGCCAAGCAGGAGAAGGATGTGCTGACGCAGGTCACCGAGGCGCGCGCCAAGGCGACGCAAATCCACATCGACGCCAATGACCTGACCGATCCGGCGAAACTCAAGGCATTCCAGGACGCACAGGCGCAACTCGGCGGCGCGCTCGGCCGCCTGCTCGCGGTCAGCGAAAATTACCCCGATCTGAAGTCGAACCAGAATTTCCTGGCGTTGCAATCGCAGCTCGAGGGCACGGAGAACCGTATCGCTGTCTCGCGTCGCGATTATATCGAGGCGGTGCGGCAATATAATACCGCGCTCGTCACCTTCCCCGGAATCCTCTGGGCCTCGACCGTCTTCCGCAATGACAAGCCGATGGCGGAATTTGCCGCCAATGATAACGCCCAGACGGCGCCGCAGGTGAAGTTCTGAGCGTGAAATTCTGACCCGGCTGGCGCGGGAGGCGGTGGCATGATCCCGAATCGCGCAAGAGCCTGGCTTGCATCCCGCAGCGCGCGCGCGATCCTCGCGGTCGCCGCGCTTTTCTGTGTCCTCGCCTGCGCGCAGGTCGCCGCCTACGCCTATAATTTCCCGGCGCTCACCGGCCGTGTCGTCGATCAGGCGAATATCATCCCGGAGGCGACGCGGCAGGAGATCACGCAAAAGCTCGCCAATCTCGAACAGAAATCCGGCATCCAGCTCGTCGTCGCGACGGTCAATTCGCTCGAAGACGGCGACATCGAGACCTATGCCAACGAGCTCTTCCGCACCTGGAAGCTCGGCGAGAAGGACAAGAACAACGGCGTTCTGCTGCTCGTCGCGCCGAACGAGCACAAGGTCCGTATCGAAGTCGGCTATGGCCTCGAAGGCACGCTGACCGACGCCTTGTCGAAGCTCATCATCATCAATGCGATGACGCCGCGCTTCAAGGCGGGCGATTTCGGCGGCGGCATTTCGCGCGGCGTCGATGACATTATCACGGTGCTGACGACGGATTCGTCCGAATGGCAGTCGCGCCTGCAGGTGCGCGCCGATCAGGACAATAATTCCCAGGCGATCGGCTGGGTGCTGATCGTCGGCTTCATCGTCTTCATCGCGCTGCTCGGCATCTCGCCCGGCTTCCGCTGGTTTTTCTTCAATGTCCTTTTGAACATATTGTTGAGCTCCGGCAGTTCGCGCGGCGGCGGCTTCTCCGACGGCGGCTCATGGGGCGGTGGCGGTGGGGGCTTTTCCGGCGGCGGCGGTTCGTCGGGCGGCGGCGGCGCCTCGGGAGATTGGTGATGATCTCGCAGACAGACCGCGACCGCATCTCGGATGCAATCCGCACCGCCGAAGCGCGTACCTCGGGCGAGATCGTCTGCGTTCTTGCGGAAAGCTCGTCGCAGCCCGGGGCGCTGCCGATCCTCATCGCGGCGATCGTCGCGCTGGCGCTGCCGTGGCTCCTCGTCGCCTATACCGATTTCGCAGTCGAGCGCATTCTGCTCCTGCAAGTTCTCGTCTTTGTGCTGCTGGCGATTCTGCTTCTGCTGCCGCCGGTCTATATGGCGCTGATCCCACGCCGGGCACGCCGGGCGGCGGCGCACCGGGTTGCCGCCGAGCAGTTCGTCGTCCGCGGCATTGCCCGCAAGAAGGACCGCAACGGGATTTTGATCTTCGTCTCGCTGGCCGAGCGTTATGCGCGCATCATCGCGGACGAGGGCATTGCCGCGCGCATTCCCCAGGCCGAATGGCAGGCGGCGGTCGATGGCCTCATTGTGCAAATGCGCGCCGGCCGGATCGCCGAGGGTTTCATCGGCGCCATCGGCGCGTGCGGCGACGTCCTGGCGGCGCATTTTCCGCGCACGCCGGGCAGCGGCGACGAATTGCCGGACCGGATTTACCTCATTTAAAGCGCGCGGCGGCGATATGCCTCGCGGGCGGCGCTGGACAGGCGCAGCCTTGAGTGGAATTTGAGACTTGGAATGCCCATCTCTCGTATTGCGGTCCTGCGTCTCAGCAGTTGAAAATTCATCCGCCCCATCCGGAGCTGCGCAATGAGTGAACCCGCCGTCACCCGCCCGGCCGCCGACCTGCCCGTCGCGCCGCTCGGGCCGAGCGACCAGACAGAATATAATGTTGTGATCGTCGGCGGCGGCGCTGCTGGGCTCGAGCTTGCGACGCAGCTTGGCGACCGCTTCCGCCGCACCAAGGCCGGCCGCGTCACCCTGATCGACCGGGTGCGGACGCATCTTTGGAAGCCGCTGCTTCATTCCGTCGCCGCCGGCAGCATGGACCCGAGCGAGCACGAGCTCGATTATCTCGCCCAGGCCTATTGGCATAACTTCCGCTATCGCTTCGGCGAGATGGTCGGCATCGACCGCGAGCGCAAGCTCGTGTTGATGGCGCCGACCTATGATGAGGAAGACCGCCTCATCACCCCGGCGCGCAGCATCCCCTACGATACGCTGGTCATCGCCATCGGCAGCATCACCAACGATTTCGGGACGCCCGGCGTCGCTGAATTCGCCGTGCCGCTGGAGACGACGGAGCAGGCCAAAAGGTTCAACCGTCGGCTCATCAACGCCTGCCTGCGCGCCCACACGCAGGCGGAGCCGATCCGGCCCGGCCAGCTCCACGTCGCCATCGTCGGCGCCGGCGCGACCGGCACCGAGCTTGCCGCCGAGCTCTATCGCACGGTGCGCGAAGTGATCGCCTTCGGCATGGACCGGATCGATCCCGCGGCCGATATCCGCATCATCCTGCTTGAGGCGGGTCCGCGCATCTTGCCGGCGCTACCGGAGGCTCTTGCCCAGTCGACCGTCGAGACGCTGCAGGGCCTCGGTGTCGAAGTGCGCACCAATGCGCGGGTTTCGGCCGTCCAGGCGGATGGTATCCGTCTCGCCTCGGGCGAGTTCATCCCGTCGGAGCTCGTCGTCTGGGCCGCGGGCGTGAAGGCGCCCGACGTCCTGAAGGACATCGGCGGTCTCGAGACCAATCGCGTCAACCAGCTCGTCGTGACACAGACGCTGCAGACGACGCGCGACCCGAACATTTTTGCGATCGGCGATTGCGCCGCCTGTCCGCTTGACGATAGCGGCGCGACCGTGCCGCCGCGTGCCCAGGCGGCGCATCAGGAGGCGAGCCATCTCCTCAAACAGATCCCGAGATACATGAAGGGCGAGCCGGTGGAGCCCTATCATTATCGCGATTTCGGCTCGCTCGTTTCGCTCGGTCGCTACAGCACGGTCGGCAATCTGATGGGCTTCATCATCGGCCGCAATTTCCGCGTCGAAGGTCTTTTCGCGCGGCTGATGTACCGTTCGCTCTACAAGATGCACGAATACGCGCTGCACGGCGGCCGCTGGATTTTCCTGGCGATCCTGGCGCGCGGCCTGTCGCGCCGCGCCGAGCCGGAGGTCAAGTTGCACTGAGAAAGGCGCGGCTGGGGCCGCGCCGATCGCGCGTTTATTCCGCCGCCACGGCGCCCTGGCTGTCGCTCTCGCAGGCGATCGGCGCCGGCGCCAGATGCGCCGTCTCGGGGTCGGGCGCTCCGGCGGCTTCGAGCACGGCGGCGCGCCATTCCTTCTTGATCGGCAACAGCGGCGGCATCGGCGCTACCGTCGGGTCGGCCGTCGGCGGGGCGATCGAATCGATATGATCGGTCTTGGCCGCCTTGCGCATGAAGGCATTATAGACCGCCCATTGCGCCTTATGCCGCTTGTCCATCCACGGGAAGCGCCGCGCCATCGACGACAGCGCATAGAAATTTTCATAGGCCCGCGCGTGACCGACGCGCAATTCGTCCGGCTCCATCTGTGCCGGCAGATAGGTCACATGGCCCTGATCGTACATCGTCCAATCATAGGAGACGATACGATTGGCCTTGCGCAGCTCATACCAGGTCAGCGTACCGGGATAGGGTGTCAGCACCGAATAGGCGCAGGCGTCGTAATTCGCGTCGACGTTGAACTTCACCGTCTCGTCGAAGACATCGAGGCCGTCGCCGTCGAAGCCGAACATGAACAGACCGAACACCATAATCCCGTAGGAATGGACTTTCTCGACCAGCGCGGCGAATTGGTCGGGGCGGTTGACGTGCTTGTGCACGCTGGTCAGGGTCGAGCGGGTGATCGATTCGAAACCGATGCTGAGCAAGGTGCAGCCGCTTTCGGCCGCGAGTTCGAGCATCTCATCGTCCTGTGCGAGCTTCGAGGTGACGCCCGCCTGCCATTGGATGCCGCGGCCCTTCAGCGCCCGCATCACTTCCTTCGGCCGCTCCGGCGTGCCGAAGAAGTCGGCATCGTTGATGGAAATGGTACGCTCGCCGCATTCCTCCATCTCGCGGATCACCTCATCGACGGGGCGATAGCGGAACTTGAGGCCGTTCATCAGCGGCTCGGCGCAGAAGGTACAACCCTGATGGCAGCCGCGCGAGGTCTGAACGAAGGTGCGGTTGACGTAGCGGTTCTTTTTCAAGAGGTCGTAGCGCGGCATCGCCATATTGACCATCGGATGCAGGCCGGCGGCGCGATAGGTGCCGCGCATTTCGCCGTTCTTCAGATCGTCGAGCAGCTTGCCCATGATGAGTTCGACTTCGCCGATCACCACGGCATCGCAGTGCTGCAACGCCTCCTTGGGCATAAAGCTCGGATGCACGCCGCCCATGACGACCGGCACGCCCTTGGCGCGGAACTTGTCGGCGATCTCGTAGCCGCGGTTCACATAGCTCGTCATCGCCGAGATGCCGACGAGATCGCATTCGATATCGAAATCGATGGTTTCGATATTCTCGTCGGTCAGGATCACCTCATATTGATCGCGCGGAATGCACGCGGCCACCGCCAGCAAGCCGGCGAGCGGTGAATAGAGGGCGCGATTGAAATAGATTGGCCGCGTCGTCAGCGAATCTGTCTTGGGGTTGATGAGATGGATGACACGTGAGCGCAAGTGGCCCTCCCCGGCTCGACTGGATCGAAACGCAAGCCTAACACGAAGTTGGTGTTTTGCCTGTCAAATTTGCTGAGGTCAACGTGCGCCTCGCGGCGCAGCATTTCCGCGAGCTGTGGCTTGGCCTGCGCCGCTTCTATCCGTAACCACACTCTCTATTCGCGATACGACCCTTCTGGGGCGTAGCCGGGACAGTTGCGCGGCGCTATGATCGCCGATCATAACCAAGCAAATTTTGGCCGCACGAGATGTGGCGCCAGTCGTATCGCGTGTGGTTCTTCGAGGGAGGACGATATGAACGCGCGGACATTTTTCATAGTCCAGGCTATCGTCGCGATTGTTTTTGCGCTCGGGTTCCTGATCATACCGCGCGCCGTCAGTCATATTTACGGGGCCGTCTCCGGGCCCGTGGCGATCCTTGCTTTCCGCTATTTCGGCGTGGCTTTGCTCGGCATCGGCCTCATATTCTGGTTCGCCAAGGACGTGACGGACGCCGAGGCCCGCAGGGCCATCCTCGGCGGAGCCTGCATTGCGAACCAGATCGGCGTCGTGGTCTCGCTTTGGGGGACGGCCTCCGGCATTATGAACGGACTCGGCTGGACGGTCGTCCTTCTTTACATCCTGCTGGCCGCCGGGTGCTTCTACTTCCGCGATGACCGGGTGCTGACTTTGGAGTCATTGCCGCTTGGTGCGCTGAAACGCAGGTCCTGAACGCTATCTCGCCCGCTTCAAGAAGGTGATGACGAGGTCCGCGATCTCGTCCACCTTCTCGTCAAGAGCGAAGTGACCGGCATCGAGCAAGTGCAGTTCGGCGTCCGGAACGTCGTGCTTATAGGCTTCGGCTCCCGGCACTATGAACGAAGGATCGTAGCGTCCCCAGAGGACGAGGGTCGGCGGCCGATGCTCGCGCAGCCAGGTCTGCCACTTCGGATAAGAGGCGACATTGGTGCGATAATCATAGAGCAGGTCCGCTTGGATCTCACGCTCGCCCGGCCGTGAGAGGACAGCATATTCATCTGTCCAGGTGTCAGGATTGTAGCGCTCAGGGTTGGGACTGCCCGCGATGTGGCGGTGTTTCATATCCTGGAGCGAGGTAAAGACGTCAACAATTTCCGGATGCGCTTTCGGATCGGCCCAATATTTGGCAATGGCCGACCACTTGGCACCAAGACCTGCCTCATAGGCGTTGGCGTTCTGGATGATGAGAGCCTGCAGCCGTTCGGGATGCGCCAGCATAATGCGGAAGCCAACCGGACCGCCATAATCCTGGAGGTAGAAACTGTAGCGATTGATCGCGAGCTGTTCGAGAAGCGCGTTGATCGTCGCGGCGAGATGATCGAACGTGTAGGCGTAGCGCGAAGGCGGCGGTGCATCGCTCTGGCCGAAGCCCGGATAGTCGGGCGCGATCAGATGATAGTGGACGGCGAGAAGCGGAATCAGCGAGTCGAACATCCGCGATGACGACGGATAGCCGTGCAACAGCACGATCGTCGGCGCATCTTTCGGGCCCGCCTCGCGGTAGAAGAGCCCGACCCCACTAACCACGGCGCGGTGATAGGTGATCGTCGTCGAGGTCGATGGCAGGGGTGCGGCGTGTGCGCTTTGGCTGGCGCCGAGCGCGAAGAGGGCGGAGAAAAGGGCTTTGACTTTCACGCTGTTGTCCTTCGTCTAAATTCCGCTGCGCCCCCTCGATCCGACGTCCTAGGCCGCCTGGAATTCGGCAATCAGCGCATTCATCAGTTTCTCGGCCGATAGCGCGCGCGCCAAGGGCGCGCCCTGACCCGCCCATTGGGCACCATAGCCGAATTCGCCTTTGGCTTTCGCCGCCGCATTCAGCGCTTTGCCCGCATCGTAGGCGATGGGGTAGTCAGGAACCTCGTCCGACGTTGCGGACGCGCCAAAGGCGGTAAAGCGATTTGCAAGACAGCGCGCCGGGCGCCCGGAAATGACGCGGGTCATCGTCGTGTGTTGCGCGGCCTCGCTGAACAAAGCGGCGCGATACCCCGCGTCGGCAGCGGATTCGTCGGTCGGCACGAATGCCGTCCCGAGCTGTGCGCGCGCTTGCGCCGAGGCGAAGCGCAGCGGCAATGCCACGGCCATCCATAATGCCCCCGGCGGCGATCACGGGAATATCGAGTTCGCGCACCAGCATCTGCGTCAGCGCCATCGTGCCGAGTTGCGCATCCTCCGCGTCCGGATCGAAAATTCCGCGATGGCCGCCGGCCTCGAAGCCCTGCGCCACCACCGCATGAATGCCCGCCGCTGCGATCAAGCGCGCTTCATGAAGGCTCGTGGCGCTGGCGAGGAGGACGATGCCTGCCTCGCGCAGCGCCTTGATCCATTCGCCGCGCGGCAGGCCGAAGTGAAAGCTGACCACGCCCGGCTTGATCGCGAGCAAAGTGCGGAGCATGTCCTCGTTTTCGAGAAAGCTCTTGTAAGGTTCGGCAATGGCCGCCGGAGGCGCCGCGCCGAACGCTGCGAATTCGGGCCGCAGACGTTCGAGCCAAGCTTGCTCGCGATCAGGCTTGCTTTTTGCCGGGCGATGACAAAAGAGGTTGACGTTCAGCACTCGGTTCGAGCGTGTCCGCACAGCGGCGATCATGTCTTCCGCTGCCGTCGCCGTCAGTGCGCCGACGCCGATAGAGCCTAGCCCTCCGGCATTGGACACGGCCGCCGCCATCGCCGGCGTCGATGTTCCCGCCATAGGCGCCTGTATGATCGGCCAATCGATCTTCAGAAGTTCAAGGAGATTTTTTGGGCGCGGCGGCATCATGGCAGGCTCTCGCATTCCGCGTGGCTTTTCTTCATCCGCCGCGGGCCGCTCGCGGCAACCGCCGTAATAAGATCAATCGTGAGCGCCAGCAGCATGGCAACCGCACCGATGATAAAGAGCAAGCGATAATCGCCACTGCTGCGCGCGAAGATGAAGGACATTCCATAGGCCGCGCCGGCCTGCAAGATCGCGAAGCTCGCGGTGGCGGCGCTCCAGGCCGCTTTCTGCGCCTCGGGATGATGCGGCAACATTTCGTGCACGCGGCCGAGAACCAGAGGCACAATTCCGGGCGTGAAGGCGCCGACGACGAGGCTCGACAATATCAGCGACCACGTGGCGGAATGGAGCGCCGGTAGCACGACCGCGGCCGCCTCGAGCAGATAGGCAAGGCGCAAGGCGGGCCCGAAGCCGACGCGGTCGCCGAGATGTCCGCTGAGCAGCGGTCCGGCCATCGCGCCGAGCCCGAACAGCACCCAATAATCCGCGCCGATCTGCAAACCCTGACCGAGCCCGCGCGCGATGAAGTCGACGAGAAAGATCATATGCGGCACAAGCCCCGCGGCGTTGAGCGCATATTCGAGATAAAGCGCGCGCAGCGTCACGGTCGGCCTGGGATGCGCCTGCGCCCTCGGTGATGGCGCATGTTCGGGCCAGCCGTTCCAGGCGGCGAGCGTCAGCAGGCAAGACAGGATGCCAAGCCCCAACCATGTCGCCGTCAGCCCCTGCCGCAGCAATATCGGCACGAGCGTTCCCGACGCGGCGATACCGGCCCCGACCCCCATGAAGATAAGGCCGCCGGCGAGGCCGCGCCGCGCCGCCGGCACCAGCGGCAGCACGGTCGGCGCGGCCAGCACCATGAGCGCGCCGCCGCTAAGCCCCGCGATAAACCGCCAGATGAAAAACCAGAGAAACGAAACCGGATGCGCGCAGGCGAAAAACGCCGCTGTCGCCAGCCCCATCATCAGCCGCAGGAGGAGTGGGGCGGCAAAGCGCGCGGCGAGCGGCCGGCCCAGCAAGGCGCCGGCGAGATACCCGGCGAGATTGGCCGCGCCAAGATAGGCCCCCGCCGATGCAGCGAACCAATGCGCACCGATAATCGCTGGCAGCAACGGCGTATAGGCGAAACGCGCCAGCCCGATTCCGACGAGGCTGGCGCAAAAGGCCGACAGCGTTGCCCGCCAGGGCAGGGCGCCTGGTGCGCGGCTCTCACCGCTGCGAGTTCGTTGCTCCGCGCATCGTGTCCTCTAAATCGGGGTTGACGCCGGCAACCGTAAACGCCTAGGCTAATCATTAGAAATGAATACTTATGATAATGGATATCTGATTTTAAGATTAGGTTGAGGATAGAACGAACCGTGGATTTTGCCGAGCTGAAAGTGTTCGAAGCCGTATCGCGCCTGGGCAGCATGAACCGTGCGGCGGCCGAGCTGCACACCGTGCAATCCAATGTGACGGCGCGCATCCGTGGCCTGGAAGAAGAGCTTGGCATCGCGCTCTTTCAGCGTCATGCGCGGGGCGTCACGACGACGCCCGCCGGCCAGCGGCTGCTGCCTTTCGTCGGGCGCATCGCCAAGCTCCTCGCTGATGCCGAAGCGGCCGCGAAGGACGAAGGCGTGCCAAACGGGGCGTTGCGCCTTGGCAGCATGGAGACGACGGCGGCGTTGCGCCTGTCGCCCGTGCTCGGCCAATTCGCCAATGCCTATCCCAAGGTCCGTCTCGTGCTGACGACCGGAACGACATCGCGTCTCCTGGAAGACGTGATCGAAGGCCGGATCGAAGGCGCCTTCGTTGCCGGTCCTGTCAGCCATCCGGATCTGCATCAGGACGCGATCTTTGGCGAGGAGCTTGTTCTGGTGAGCGCGCCGAATGTAGCAACGCTCAGCGATTTAACGCAGATCGCTGATCTGCGGACGATCGTCTTCCAAATCGGCTGCTCGTATCGTCAGCGACTCGAAGCTGTTCTGGCGGATTTGGGAATCGCTGTTGCCAAGCCGATGGAATTCGGTTCGCTCGACGCGATCATCGCTTGCGTTGGCGCCGGCGTCGGCGTGACGCTGTTGCCGAAGGGTGTTGTCGCGGCGGCTTCGCGGGAAGGGAAGGTCGGCGTGCATGAGTTGCCGCCAAAACGCGCCCAGGTCGAGACGCTTTTCGTGCGCCGGCGCAACTCTTATTTTTCAAGTGCGATGACGGCCTTCCTCGATTTTGCACGTTTGCACTATGGCGCCGCGCCCGCGGGCCGCCCGCGCGATGTGTCTCCCGCCGGCTTCAAGAAGATCGGAAAGAAGCCGGCGGGGTTGTTTTCCAGCTGATGCCACCAAGCTCGCCAGCAAGCCCGACAAACAATCCGCCGCGTGGCAGGATCACTCTCAAACTTGCCAGCGTTGTCATCAAGTCAAATTGCTGGCGATCGAATTGAACTTCGCCGACACATTCGTGCCGATCAGCCCAAGCGCGCCGATGATCACCACGGCGATCAGACCGGCGATGAGGCCATATTCGATGGCCGTCGCGCCGGACTCGTCCTTGAGGAAAGATGAAACAAACTTTGTCATGTTGCGCACCTGTGAAAGCGGGATGATGCAAACTGCTCTGCGAGCGTAAACACGATAGAGAAAATCCCGCTTCCTGTTTCCTAATCTGCGATATGCAATAATTATAGATGCGGTTACCTTCTATTTACTTGTAGTCTTATCTGTCGAATAAGTCCCAATAATAGCTGGCGGCCTTAAGACGCCATTCACCCTAAAATCGCAACCGGTGCCTAAACATCAACGGCTTAAGTCAAGCGGGACTAATCTGGTGGCGGCATCGTCCGAAATACTTTGCAATTTCTATCACGCTCCCGTGAAAGATGAGATTCCGGTGTCCGAACGTCGATTTTGGTTAAAATCGCTGGCCTCTTGATGCGATCGCGCGCCGCGCTGTTGCGTGGAAAGTTTTAGGGCGATTGGTGCCCAACAATCTCGCCGCCGGCCTTTACGTCATCATCCGATCTCTTATGCACGCGCAAGCGGCAGTATCAGTCCACCTGTTTCGCCGCTAAATATGGCTCGAAAATCGAGACGCGAGATTTGATTGAACATCCGGTGCCCGACTGTGCATACTGGCCTTCACGCCATCCCTGATCTCGAGGGTCGCGTTGCGTGTTTGTGACCTGGGCGCCGATGTCGTCGGACCTCCCGCCAGGTACGCGTTGCTGAAAAGAGAGACCGGCCGACCTGCTGCTGATTGCGGCGGGGCAATTGTTGTGGTGCGGCGTTTTCAAGCAAAGGAATTTGAGATGCCTTCAGCATATCCAATCCCCCAGGAATTGAAGGTCGCCTTTGATCATGCGCTCAGCGCATTCGATAATTGGTCTTATGGTGCGCCCGCTCCGGTCGTCACCATCGACAGTGACGCCTATACGATCGAAACAATCTCCGACTTCGTCATGAACTTCCGGGACAGCGCGCCGAAGGCGACTTACGATCATGTCGTTGAGCTCGCCAAGGCTTTTCGCAATGGCCACGACGCTTCGGCCGATGAATTTGCGGACCCGAAAGATCGCACCTACCAGGAGATAGGGCAGTGCCTGTTCAAGCTCTGCGCGGCGCGCCGCGATTATTCGGCCGCGCACTCCGTAGCGCGATCTAGGCGCTAGCTGCCGGTGGCGTGAGTTCGGCCGCGGCAACGAATCCGTCGGTCACGTAGCGGTTGACGCGCCCGATCGAAAGACAGTCGCTCGGACGATACGACCGGACATTCGCGACGACGCCGCACTGCTGGAGCGCGGCGATGATGAAGTCGCGCTCCTCGTTGGTGTCGGCATCGGTCGCGTGCGTGATCTGGAAGCTGAGGCGGGTCAGCGAAAATCCGGTGTCTCGCGTGCCGGCTCCGACCCAGAGCACCGGCCTGTCTTCGAGCGGGCGCGGCGCGTTGATCCAGAAAGACGGCGTGTCGAGAGTCTCCTCGGCATATTTGAGGGATAAGCCCCAAAAGCGGATATGGTGCCGCTTGCGCGGACTGTCGCCAATCGGTTGCTGGAAGCCGACGTCCTGGCCACGGCCAAACAGATAGAGCGTGCTGAAGGGGGCCTGCGGATAAGGCTCGTTCAGGACGAAGGCGCGGGCCATTCGCCACGAACTGGCAAGATCAAGCGCATCGGCCTGCGACCAGCCCGCCGTCGCGAACGCGCTCTGGAGCTGATGCATCGTGCCGATCAAAGCGAGGTTGACGGGATCGCCCGGCAATCCATCGCCGGTGATCGTATAGCTTGGCACATGGCCCTGCTGAAGAATCCAAGCTCCCATTCGGATGGCGCGCGGCAGGACTACATAGGCGGCGATGCCATACGTGAAGGCGACGGCGAGCGCCACGGGAAGGTGCTGGTCGGCGCGCACGAATATCACGAAGGCGATGAACCAAACGACGGCGGCGCCGAGCGCCAAGACCAGGAAACGCCGCAAGAGAAGTTTGAGAAACCGCATCGTGATCCTCCCGGCCTCGCAAATAAGGCTTAGAACACGCTGCGACCAGGAGGGCTAGCTGTCGTGCCACTCGCTGCCGACGACGACCTGGGTTCTGCCAATCGTCGACGGAAAAGACGATCGCAGGGAACAGACGGCGTCGGCGCTTGTTGATGGGGCCGCCGAGCCGTAAATCCGCCGTAGGGCTGTTCGCGGAGGCGAGAAATGGAGGCAGCAGAATGACCAAGCAACCCAAGGACCTCAACGTTCTGTTCTATGAAACGTTGAAGGATATCTATTACGCCGAGAAGCAAATTCTTCGCGCTCTACCGAAGATGGCGAAAAGTGCCCAATCGGACGAGCTCCGCCAGGCTTTTGAAACGCATCGCGATCAGACGGAAGGCCACGTCGAGCGCCTCGACCAGGTATTCGAGCTGATCGGCAAGCCGGCGCGTGGCAAGACCTGCGAAGCGATCAACGGAATCATCGAAGAGGGCAAGGAGATCATGGAAGATTTTGCCGAGTCCCGGCCCTCGATCCAGGCCTTCTCTCGGCCGCGCAGGCCGTTGAGCACTATGAGATCAGCCGTTACGGCACGTTGAAGACATGGGCCAACGAACTTGGTCTCAAGAACGTGGTCCCCTTGCTTGAGGCGACTTTGGCGGAGGAGAAAAAGACCGACGACCTACTGTCGAAGATCGCGGCGCAATCTATCAATCGCAAAGCCGCAGCCTGACAAGCGTAGGGCGGCACCCTGTCCATCCGAGGTATGCCGCCCATTCTTACTTCGTTAGCAGAAGTGCCCTCTATAACGTCGCGGGACGAAAAACGTTCCCCGAACGGGCGGGTTACGGCCCTGCGACGGTAAGCATGGAAGCTTCGTTGCAAACGGCGGGAGTCTGATTGTGGCGGAGAGGGAGGGATTCGAACCCCCGATAGGCTTTCACCTATGCCGCATTTCGAGTGCGGTGCATTCAACCGCTCTGCCACCTCTCCAGCACGCGCGGTAGGCGGCGCAGATACCATGCGCGTCCCGGCCATACAAGGCTGGCTTCACTCTTCCGGGCCGGAGGCGAAAAGACCGAATTGCTGCGGCGTTGCCGGCGCTTCCAATCCAAGATGACGGAAGGCCTGCGCCGTCAGCACCCGGCCGCGCGGGGTCCGCTGCAAAAAGCCCTGCTGGATCAGATAGGGCTCGATAATATCCTCGATCGCGTCGCGCGGCTCGGAAAGTGCCGCCGCCAGCGTTTCGATTCCGACCGGGCCGCCGCCGAAGCTCGTCGCGATAAGGGTCAGATAGCGCCGGTCCATCGTATCGAGGCCGATGGCATCGACATCGAGCGCTTGCAAGGCGCGATCGGCGATGGCGCGGGTGATGCCGCCTTTGGCGGCTCCGACCTCGGCGAAATCGCGCACCCGGCGCAACAGACGCCCCGCGACCCTCGGCGTGCCGCGCGCGCGTCTGGCGATCTCGTTTGCGCCATCGTCGGTGATGGCGATGCCAAGCACATGCGCGCCCCGGCGCACGATGCTTTCGAGTTCCGGCACGGAATAGAAGTCGAGCCGCACCGGGATGCCGAATCGGTCGCGCAGCGGCGTCGTCAGCAGGCCGGCGCGGGTCGTGGCTCCCACCAGAGTGAATTTGGCGAGATCGATCTTCACCGAGCGTGCGCCGGGCCCGGTGCCGACCATGAGATCGAGCTGAAAATCCTCCATTGCCGGATAGAGGATTTCCTCGACCGCCGGGTTGAGCCGATGGATTTCATCAATGAAGAGTACGTCGCGCTCTTCGAGCGCGGTCAATTGCGCGGCGAGATCGCCGCCCTTGGCAATCACCGGGCCCGAGGTCGAACGGAAATTCACGCCCAGCTCCCGCGCGACGATCTGCGCCAGCGTCGTCTTGCCGAGGCCGGGAGGTCCCACGAACAAGACGTGGTCGAGCGCGTCCCGCCGCGCCTTGGCCGCCTCGATGAAGATTTTGAGATTCTTGCGCGCGGCCTCCTGGCCGGTGAAATCGGCGAGCGTCAGCGGCCGCAGCGAGGCGTCTTGATCCTCGGCGCCCGCTTCGGGCGCAATCAGGCGGCGCGGCTCATTCACGGTCGATCCTCTCGAATCGCCAGCCTATCATGCCGCGGGCGCCGGCGTCTTTTTCGGCCAGCGGCAGAGGTCCGCGATCAGGCAGCGCCAGCATTGCGGCTTGCGCGCCTGGCAGATGTAGCGCCCGTGCAGGATCAGCCAATGATGCGCGTGGAGTTTGTAGGCTTCGGGGATGATCTTCTCGAGCCCGTCCTCGACCTCGCGCACCGTCTTGCCGGGTGCCAGCGGAATCCGATTCGAGACGCGGAAAATATGCGTATCGACCGCGATCGCCGGCTGATTGAAGGCGACGTTGAGCACCACATTGGCGGTCTTGCGGCCGACGCCGGGGAGCGATTCAAGCTCTTCGCGCGTGCGCGGCACCTTGCCGGCGAACCGTTCGACCAGGGCGCGCGAAAGGCCAATGACGTTCTTGGCCTTGGTCCGGTAGAGGCCGATGGTCTTGATCAACTCGCGCACATTATCCTCGCCTAGCGCCAGCATTTTCTCCGGGCTGTCAGCCTTGGCGAAAAGCGCTGGCGTCGCCTTGTTGACGCCGGCGTCGGTCGCTTGTGCCGAAAGGACCACGGCGACGAGCAGGGTAAACGGATTCTTGGAATGGAGTTCGGTCTGCGGATGCGGGTTGGCCTCGGCGAAGCGGCGGAAGATCTCGGCGACCTCATCCGGCGGCACGGGTTTCGGCCAGCGGGGCGCCCGCGAACCGGGGGCCGCCTTGGCCGAAGGCGTCTTTCGCGCCGGAACCTTCACGGCGGCTCTCGGCTTAACTCTGGTGACGGGCGCCATTTAGGCGTTATAAGGTTCGGGAACTTCCTGGAGAAGAGCGTGCCGCGATGAACGACGGCCCGGTCCACACAATCGAGCTTCTGGGCGGCGCGACGCCGGACCCGGCCCATCAGCATATCTATGCCGTGCGCCTGCACCCGCTACCGCTCCCTGAGCCAGCGCAATTTCCGCCTTCTGCTCTGCATCTTCTCGGCGATCAGCTTCGCGACGACGATTCCCTTCGTGATCATGGGCGCGTGGCCGGTCGCCGGCTTCATGGGCATCGATGTGGCGATCTTCTATTTCGCCTTCCGCGCCAATTTCCGCGCCGCCCGCGCCTATGAGGATGTTGATGTGACGCCGATCGCGCTCTCGCTCGCCAAGGTTTCACCGGAGGGTGCGCGGGCGGAATGGCAATTCAATCCCTTATGGGTCTCTCTGCACAAGGAGACACACCGGGAATATGGCGTGCAGAAAGTCGCGCTGGTGTCGCGCGGGCGCAGCATCGAAGTGGGCAATTTCCTCGGCCCGGACGACAAGGCACTTTTCGCGCAGGATCTATCGCGCGCTCTGGCCGAAGCGCGCCGCGGCCCGCGCTATTCCGACTGAGTTCAATAGCTGGGGCAGGCGTAGCTCGGCGGGCTCGCCAAGATGACGCGCGAGGGCGCCGGACAGTCGATGCCGCACGGGGTGCCGTTGACGTCGCGCACGAGGTCCGAGACCGAATCATAGGTCCCGTCGGGCTGCTGGTAATGGCTCATCTTCAGGATCAGGCCGGGGCCGGTGACGACGCAGTCCTGCGCGTGGCGGGAATGCGCCAAGGCTGCGCCCGGCGCGGCGGCGAAAAGCGCGGCGGCGAAGAGGCAACGCGTGAAGCTTTGCATAGCGATCTCCTGGCGAATGAACGTGCCGAGTTTAGTCTTGTCGCGCAGATTCGTTGCCTAATAACCAATTATATATGAAGGCGACGAACCAAAAGGGCAACTGAGCGAATAATCCGCGCTTCAAGGCCCTCCCGGCCGTTCCGTAACCACGGTTTCGGTTGCGCCTTGCGCGGCGCGCGTTCGGCGCGATTTCCGCGCCAGAAACCGGCAGCCACGACCGAGCTTTTCGGCTCCGCAAACCGTCGATTCTCGTAAAATCCCTGACTTGCGGCGAAAATTCATGTCCTTATATACGGCCCATCTTGCGCGTCCCTGCGGCGCTACCACATTGAGTTCTATCGGGGACCGGGCGGCCTTTACCCGTCCGCCCAAATGCCGGATCGCTTCGGGGTCCGGCTGGTCTTGCGGATCGAAAGGAAGAACGACATGGCTAAAGTTATTGGCATCGATCTTGGCACCACCAATTCCTGCGTGGCGGTGATGGAAGGAACGACGCCCAAAGTTATCGAGAATGCGGAAGGCGCGCGCACCACGCCCTCCATCGTCGCTTTCACGGACGATGGCGAGAGGCTCGTAGGCCAGCCGGCCAAGCGTCAGGCGGTCACCAATCCGGAGCGCACGTTCTTCGCCATCAAGCGGCTCATCGGCCGCACCTTCGACGACCCCATGACCAAGAAGGACATGTCGCTCGTCCCCTACAAGATCATCAAGGCCGCCAATGGCGACGCCTGGGTACAGGCCGACGGCAAGCAATATTCGCCGTCGCAGATTTCCGCCTTCATCCTCCAGAAGATGAAGGAAACCGCCGAAGCCTATCTCGGCCAGCCGGTGTCGCAGGCCGTCATTACCGTTCCCGCCTATTTCAACGATGCCCAGCGCCAGGCGACAAAAGACGCCGGCAAGATCGCCGGCCTCGAAGTTCTGCGCATCATCAACGAGCCGACGGCGGCGGCGCTCGCCTATGGTCTCGACAAGAAGGGCTCGGGCACGATCGCGGTCTATGACCTTGGCGGCGGCACCTTCGACGTCTCGATTCTCGAAATCGGCGATGGTGTCTTCGAGGTGAAATCCACCAACGGCGACACGTTCCTCGGCGGCGAAGACTTCGACAACCGCATCGTCGATTATCTAAACGACGAGTTCAAGAAAGAGACCGGCATCGATCTGAAGAAGGACAAGCTGGCTCTGCAGCGCCTGAAAGAGGCGGCGGAAAAGGCCAAGATCGAACTTTCGTCGGCGACGCAGACGGAAATCAACCTGCCCTACATCACTGCCGATGCCTCGGGTCCGAAGCATCTCACCCTGAAGCTGACGCGGGCCAAGCTCGAAGCGCTGGTGGACGATCTCATCCAGAAGACGGTCGAGCCCTGCCGCAAAGCCTTGAAGGATGCCGGTCTCACCGCGGGCGACATCAACGAAGTGGTTCTCGTCGGCGGCATGACCCGCATGCCGAAAGTTCAGGAAGTCGTCAAAAACTTCTTCGGCAAGGAGCCGCATAAGGGCGTCAATCCGGACGAAGTGGTCGCCATCGGCGCCGCGGTCCAGGCGGGCGTGCTGCAGGGCGACGTCAAGGACGTGCTGCTGCTCGACGTGACGCCGTTGTCGCTCGGCATTGAGACGCTTGGCGGCGTCTTCACCCGGCTGATCGATCGCAACACGACGATCCCGACGAAGAAGAGCCAGGTATTCTCGACGGCGGAAGACAATCAGACGGCGGTGACGATCCGCGTCTTCCAGGGCGAGCGCGAGATGGCGGCCGACAACAAGCTGCTCGGCCAGTTCGATCTCGTCGGTATTCCGCCGGCGCCGCGCGGCGTGCCGCAGGTCGAGGTCACGTTCGACATCGACGCCAACGGCATCGTCAATGTGACGGCGAAGGACAAGGCGACGAACAAGGAGCAGCAGATCCGCATCCAGGCTTCGGGCGGTTTGAGCGAAGCCGACATCGACAAGATGGTGAAGGATGCCGAACTGCATGCGGCCGAAGACAAGACCCGGCGCGAACTCGTCGACGCCAAGAATCATGGCGAGGCGCTGATCCATACGGCGGAGAAATCGCTCAGCGAATATGGCGACAAGGTCTCGCAGGCCGACAAGAGCGCGGTGGAATCCGCGGTCGCGGGCGTGAAGAGCGCGCTTGAGGGCGAAGATCTCGCCGCGATCAAGGCGCGGACCGAAGAACTCGTTCAGGCTTCGATGAAGCTCGGCGAGGCCATGTACAAGGCGCAAAGCGAGGCGGGCTGCGGCGCCCGGCGCGGAGGCCGAAGGCGCGAAGGACGACGATGTCATCGACGCCGATTTCAAGGAAGTCGGCGACGACAAGAAATCGGCCTGATCGGCGTGCGCCGGATCGGACATAGAAGGGGCCGGGCGCTTGCGCCTGGCCCTTTTGCGTCCGCAGCGCGGTTGGCAAGCCCGGGGACGCTGCTTAAGTGTTGATGCGGCGATTGGCGGCACGGACGAAGCCGCGATTTGCGCCGCGAATCGCGTAAGTTACACGAGTAAATGCCGCGGGGGCGGCAGGGACCGATAGGCAATGGGCAAGAACTGCTATTACGAAACGCTCGGCGTCACGCGGACGTGCACCGAAGTCGAATTGAAGTCGGCCTTCCGCAAAGCCGCGATGCAATTCCATCCCGACCGCAATCCCGGCGACACGGCCTGCGAGGTCAAGTTCAAGGAAGTCAACGAGGCCTATCAGTGCCTCTGCGATCCGCAGAAGCGCGCCGCCTATGACCGCTTTGGCCATGCGGCTTTCGAGCAGGGCGGCGGCGCAACGGCTTCGCCGGCGACGGTTTCGGCGCCTCGATGGCGGATATTTTCGACGATCTCTTCGGCGATGTGATGGGCCGTCGCGGCGGTCGCGGCAACAGTGGCGCGACGCGCGGCTCGGATCTGCGCTACAATCTCGAAATCACGCTCGAAGAGGCGTTTGCCGGCAAGACGGCCAATCTCACTTTGCCGACGTCGGTCGCCTGCACAGCCTGTTCCGGTACTGGCGCCAAACCCGGCGCCAAGCCCCGCGCCTGCCCGACCTGCGGGGGTTACGGACGGGTGCGGGCGCAGCAGGGCTTCTTTTCGATCGAGCGGACCTGCCCGCATTGCCACGGGCAGGGCGAGGTCATCGACAATCCCTGCACGACCTGCTCGGGCAGCGGGCCGCGTCACGCGCGAGCGCAACCTCGCGGTCAACATTCCGGCGGGCGTCGAGGACGGCACGCGCATTCGCCTCGCGGGCGAAGGCGAGGCCGGCGTGCGCGGCGGCCCGGCGGGCGATCTCTACATCTTCATCGCCTCGAAGCCGCATCCCTTCTTTCAGCGCGATGGCGCCGATCTCTTCTGCCGGGTGCCGATCTCGATGGTGCAGGCGGCGCTCGGCGGCGAGATCGCGGTGCGCACGATCGACGGCGGCGAAACCAAGGTGAAGGTGCCGGAGGGCACGCAATCGGGCAAACAGTTCAAGGTGCGCGCCAAGGGTATGCCGGTGCTGCGCTCGCGCGACGTGGGCGACCTTTACATTCAGGTCAATGTCGAGACGCCGCAGAGTTTGACCAAGCGCCAGCGCGAACTGCTGACCGAGTTCGAGGCCCTGTCCTCGAACAGCACACATCCTGAATCGTCCGGCTTCTTCGCCAAGATGAAGGACTTTTTCGAGAATCTCGGCAATTAGGCCGAAGCGGCCCGCCGCCGCGGCAGGGCCGTTTGTTTGGGGCTTCGGCAAATAAAAACCCCGCCGAGCAGGGCTCGCGGGGTTCAAGGTTGGCGGTGTGGGGGACCAGCACCGCCGTTGAAACCACCGTAAGGCGCGCCGGATAGAATGATGTGCGATGGCGCACATGGGCGGCAGGGCGCCCCTTCTTTCCTTCCCGGTGGGCTTTGCTGCGCTGGAACTGGAACGCGAGGGTTGGAAGATATTTAATGCCGATCTCTGGGGCAGTCTGCAAAAGGCTGTTTGAGAGATTCTTGAAATTTCGAGGGGTCGGACACGGCAGTTATTTGCGCATTTTCTATGAAAAGTTTTTGGGCCAGATAAAGGGGCGTGCTTCCGGAGAATACCATGTAGAAACTCCTATCCGGGCTTATGGAAGGAGTGGTCATCGTCATGGCGAGTGAATTTGGTTTTCTGTTTGCCTGAACGGACATAAGCAAGCCGACATTTCCGCTAAATGGTGTCAGGTCCGTTCGCAGCGGAGGGCCAAACCAATATTTCACATCTTCATAGTTTGACCCTAGGAGAGCCCCGACGCTTTGACCATCGGTCGCATAATTCAGGACACCAAATTCGACCACCATCCCATATTTATTAGCGGCAATCTTTGACCCAGTTACACAAATATATTTATTTGGTTTTGAGGCATGATTGGTTTCGATTGATTGACCGACCTTATCCCAAATCCTATCCAGAATTTGGTCTGTGCCGCGAAGTTCAATAAAATTGGAGCTGGCAGTAATGATGCCGACTAAAACAAACGCCGCGGCCCATACTTTATGCGCTCTACCTGTCAGGGATGGAGCCTTAATAGAGACCCAGGCCCCCATTATCGCGAGCGCGATAGGGCCCAATGCAGCTATAATCTGGAAAAGCATCCCAAATCTTAGCACATTTTAGTCGCCCCCCGCCTGACTAAGCGCCCTCCTAGCCTTTGCACCAAAAGACCGCTCCTTTGCTTGACGCTGGCGGCGCTCTCGGCGAATTTGCGCCGCGATAGAACTCTCGCCTCCGAGGCCCCCTTGAGCCATCCTGTCACCGACGCGCCGAAGCCGCAGAGCCGCCGGGCCGATGCGGCGCAATTCCTGCGCACCTGGGCGAGCAATCCGCTGCTGCTCGGCGCCGTGACGCCCTCCGGCCCGGCGCTGGCCGCGGCGATGGCAAAGGAGATCGATCCGGCGCAGCCGGGCCCGGTCGTCGAACTCGGCCCCGGAACCGGGGTGATGACGCAGGCGCTGCTGGCGCGCGGCATTGCGCTGGAGCGTCTGTTCCTCATCGAATATGAGCCGGGCTTCTGCGAATTGCTGCGGGCGCGCTTTCCCGGCGTCACGGTGATCCAGGGCGATGCCTATGATTTGCGCGGCACTCTGGGCGCGCGGCTTGCCGCGCCGCCGATCGCGGTGATTTCCAGCCTGCCGCTCATCACGCGGCCCGAGGCGCAGCGCGCCGCGCTGCTGGCGGAAGCCTTTCGCCTGATGGTGCCGGGCGGCCCCTTCGTGCAATTCTCCTACAGCCTGTTCTCGCCGGCGCCGCGCAAACTGCTGCCGCCGCATACTCTCAAGACATCGCCGTGGGTCTGGCGCAATGTGCCGCCGGCGCGGGTGTGGGTCTATCGCGCCGCTGGAGCCGCCGCATGAGTGCCGTCAAGCCTTCGGACCGGCTGATCGTCGCGCTCGATTTTTCCGACGTCGCGCAGGCGCGCGCGCTGGTCGCGACGCTGGGCGACAGTGTCTCGTTCTACAAGATCGGCATGGAGCTCGCCTATGGCGGCGACTCCGCTGATAACGGCTTCGCCCTCGCCGACGAGCTGCGCGCGAAGGGCAAGAAAATCTTTCTCGATCTCAAACTGCACGACATTCCCAATACGGTGCAGCGCGCGACGGCGCAGATCGCGCGCAGGGGGGTCGATTTTCTCACGGTCCATGCTTTTCCGCAGACGATGGCGGCAGCCAAGGCGGGTGCTGCGGGCAGCCATCTCAAGCTGCTCGCCGTGACCGTGCTGACCTCCTATGACGACGACGATCTGGCGGCGGCCGGATATCGTTTCCCGGTTCGCGATCTCGTGCCGCATCGCGCCCAGCAGGCCGTCGCGCTCGGCATTGACGGACTGGTTGCGGCCGCCTCTGAGGCGGCGGAATTGCGCCGCGCGCTTGGGCCGGAGATCATTCTTGTGACGCCAGGCATCCGCCCGGCCGGCGGCGCAGCCGGGGACCAAAAGCGCGTCGCGACGCCCGCAGCGGCGATCGCGGCGGGGGCGGATTATCTGGTGGTGGGGCGGCCGATCACCGAGGCGGCCGATCCGCGCGCCGCAGCCGAGGCGATCCAGCACGAAATCGCCACGGCGCGGGGATAATGGCTACGCGGGACGCTACGCAGAACTGGAACGCGACTGCAACTCAAACGCAACGCCGCATTACGTGACCGAAGGGGAGCACAAGCGAACGTACATCCGGCTCGCCTGCCCGGCGCTCTGCCGGAATGCTTCCCTGGTCGAGCGAAACCTATCCCGGCTCTATGACCCGCCCGTGACAGGGTCGGTCGGGGGGCTGAACTTTTCATTCCGCCGCGCCCGCCGTATAGACAGCCGGCTTACGGGAGATGTTCATGAGCGATATGCGGCTCATCGTAGCCGGTGCGGCTGGCCGCATGGGTTGTGCGGTGATCGAACTGATTGCCCGGACACCGGGCGTCAGCCTTGCCGCCGCGCTTGAAGGGCCGAAAAGCCCGGCGCTGGGGCAGGACGCGGGCATCTATGCCGGTGCCGGGGAACTCGGCGTCCCGATTTCGAGCGATGCCCTGACCGCCGCGCTCGATGCTGACGGCATTATCGACTTCTCGACGCCTCATGCGAGCGTCGAACTCGCCGCTCTCGCCGCGCAGGCGCGCATCGTCCATGTGATCGGCACCACCGGGCTCTCGGCCGGCGATCGGGAGAAGATCGCGGCAGCGGCAAATCACGCGGCCATTGTCCAATCGGGCAATATGAGTCTCGGCGTCAATTTGCTAGCCAGCCTCGTCGAGAAGGTCGCGCAGGCGCTCGGCCCCGAATTCGATATCGAAATCGTTGAGATGCACCATCGTATGAAAGTCGATGCGCCCTCCGGCACCGCTTTGCTGCTCGGAGAGGCGGCGGCCCGCGGCCGCGCCGTTTCCCTCGCCGAACAATCGGTGCGCAGCCGCGACGGCCACACCGGCGCGCGGGCTGAGGGCGCCATCGGCTTTGCGACCTTGCGCGGTGGCACCGTCGTTGGCGATCATTCGGTGATCTTCGCCGGACCCGGCGAGCGGCTGGAGCTGACCCACAAGGCCGAGGATCGAACCATTTTCGCGCGCGGCGCGTTGCGCGCGGCGCTCTGGGCGCGCGGGCGCAAGCCCGGACTTTACACGATGATCGATGTGCTCGGCCTGAAATAGGAATGTCCATGCAACGGCTTCTCGTTCTCGTGCGGCACGGCCAGAGCGAATGGAATCTCAAAAACCTCTTCACAGGCTGGAAAGATCCCGGCCTGACGGAGCTTGGCGTTGCCGAGGCGCGCGGCGCCGGCCGGGTGCTGAAGGCGGCGGGTCTGGACTTCGACACGGCCTATACGTCCGAGCTTGGCCGCGCCCAGAGAACCCTGGCGCTGATCCTCGATGAACTCGGCGCGCCCCATCTGCCGACGATCCGCGATATCGCTCTGAACGAGCGCGACTATGGCGAACTGTCCGGCCTCAACAAGGACGAGGCGCGGGCGAAATGGGGCGAAGAGCAGGTGCGCCTGTGGCGGCGCTCTTACGATGTGCCGCCGCCCGGCGGCGAGAGCCTTAAGGATACGATCGCGCGCGTGCTCCCCTATTATTGTCAGGAGATCCTGCCGCGGGTGATGCGGGGCGAACGCACGATCGTCGTCGCGCATGGCAATTCGCTGCGCGCGCTCGTGATGGTGCTCGACAAACTGACGCGCGACACGATTCTCGGTGCCGAAATCAACACCGGCGCGGCGCTGGTTTATCATCTCAAGCCGGATTCAACCGTGGAATCCAAAGCGATTCTGCCACCGCAGCTCTGAGATTGCGTATGTTCCCGGATTGCACGCGCTGCCGCCTGTCCTAAGGTTGCCTGCGACCCGCGCGCTTGTTCGAGCGAATATCATGCTGAAATTCACCAGCGGCCACGAATGGCTCAAGCTCGATGGCGATGTCGCCATCGTCGGCATCACCCGTCATGCCGCCGGACAGATCGGCGATCTCGTCTTTGTCGAACTGCCCAAGATCGGCGCGAACCTGAAGACGGGCGACCGCGCCGCCATTCTCGAATCGATCAAGGCGACCGCCGACATCCGCGCCCCGGTCGCCGGCGAGGTCATCGAAATCAACGCGGATGTCATTGCCCATCCGCCGCGTGTCGGGGCCGATCCGCAAGGCGCCGGCTGGCTCTACCGCTTGCGCGTCGACGATGTGGCGGAGGCGGACGCGCTGATGGACGAAGCCGCCTATCGGCGTTTTCTCGGCACGGCCGCCTGACGCCGATGAGGCTTTTCAACGGAGCACGCGAGACCTTCGCAGACGGGCTTATCTATGCACCCGGCTATCTCGACCGCGCGGCGCAGCAGGCTTTGCTTGGTGAGATCGAGGCGGCGATCGAATCGGCGCCGCTGTTCCAGCCGCGGATGCCGCGCACCGGCAAGCCTTTTTCGGTGAGGATGACGAATTGCGGAGCGCTGGGCTGGGTTTCGGATCAGGAGCGCGGCTACCGTTATCAGGCAGAACATCCGCAAACCGGACGCCCGTGGCCGCCGATCCCCGCGCTGGCGCTGCGCGCCTGGCAGGAGTTGGGCGGCTATCCGCACGCCCCCGAAGCCTGCCTCGTCAACCTCTATGATCCCGAGGCCCGCATGGGCCTGCATCAGGATCGCGACGAGGCGGATTTGATGGCGCCGGTCGTCTCCTTGTCGCTGGGAGCGTCCTGCATCTTCCGCTGGGGGCCGACGCGCAGCGGCAAGACACGATCATTGGAGCTTGCGTCGGGAGATGCTTTGGTCCTAGCGGGGCCGGCGCGTCTCGCCTATCACGGCGTCGCGCGCATCCTGCCCGGCACGTCCGATTTGCTTGGAGGCTGCCGCGTCAATCTCACGCTTCGGCGGGTGACGCAGCCTCAAACGTAATTTCGGCGCGGCGCGATCCGGCCCTACACAGATCGCGCCGCGCGGCATTCCATAACGCCAACCTCAATGATGCAGGAACAGCGCGAGAAGAATGATGATCGGGATCGGAATACCGATCAGCCAGAGAAGCAATCCTTTTCCGAGACCCATAATCTGTCCTCCTTTTGAAGGTGCGGGATCAACGGAATCGGAGCTTTTCGGTTCCGTGCCGAAGCTCACAACCTTCAACGGAACTTTTGCGCCGAGCACGCGTTTTTGGGGTCCGCTGCCGCTAACCCGCGTGACGCCATGAAGGATATCTTCTCGAAATTCGCCGCGGCCTGCGCGCATGTTGCCGGCCATCCGCTCTCTTTCGGCATCTCCGCGGCGCTCATCGTCGTTTGGGGGCTTCTCGGCCCCTATTTTCATTATTCCGATACCTGGCAGCTCGTGGCCAACACGGCGACGAGCCTCATCACCTTCCTGATGGTCTTCCTCATCCAGAGCTCGCAGAACCGCGACGGCGCGGCGATCCAGGCCAAGCTGGACGAACTGATCCGTGCCGGCGACGCGGAAAACCGCTTCGTCGGCATCGACGCCCTGACCGAAGATGAAGTGAACGATTTGCGTTCGATGTGCGCCGCGCGGGCGAAAAGCGCGGATCGCGCCATGACATAATCCGCAAGTCCCAGCGAACCCGGGACGCGGCGTGATCATCGCCGCCGCTCGCCAACGCCCGGTTCGGCCTTAGCTGACGCTCTCAGCCAGCGCTCTTGGCCCCGCCGCGGGAAATGCCGACCTTGGCCGGGCGCAGCATACGCTCCCCGATCATGTAGCCGTCTTCGACGACTTTGGCGACCGTTCCATTCGGAAGCGATTCGTCCGGCAGTTCATAAAGCGCCTCGTGCAGATTGGGGTCGAATTTGCTGCCGAGCGGCTCCATCTTTTTGACGCCGTGGCGCGCCAGCCGGGAGAGGAAATCGCGTTCGATCAGCTCGATGCCGCTGATGAGGGTTTTCACGGCCGGGTCGGCGCTCTTGCGCAATTCGTCGGGAATATTTTCCACCGCGCGGCGCAGATTGTCGGCAAAGCTCAGCATGTCGCGGGCGAAGCTCGAAACGCCATAGAGCTTGGCGTCCGCCACTTCCTTGTCGGTGCGGCGGCGCAGGTTCTCGCTGTCGGCGAGCGTGCGCAGAAGCCTGTCCTTCAGCTCGCCATTCTCGCGCTGGAGGTTCTGCAGGACGCCAAACGGGTCGGGGGTGTTTTCGGCCGTCGGGCCTTCAGCAGCGGTATTCGATTCGGGCAATGTTTCGTCTGGCATGGTCGATCCCGGCTCGTCATGTCGTTGGAGAATTACAGCGGATATCAGGGTTTGGCCCGCGAAAATCAAGCCATAGCGGGGCTTTTGCCGCCCGCACTGGGCTTTGCCGGCGCTTGGCCAGGAAAGGCGGTCAGCAATTTCTGCCGGATGGCGCTCCTGCGTCCGCTCGTCGTGATCTTCGCGCCAGTGAGATCGGTGACATAGAAAACGTCCGCCGCCTTCTCGCCAAAGGTCACGATATGGGCCGAGGCGATATTAAGGTTCAATTGCGAGAGAATATCGGTGATCGCGTAGAGCAGACCGGGCCGGTCGCGGCCGGAGACTTCAATGACGGTGTAGCGGTTCGACAATTCATTATCGATCGAGACCTGCGCCGGCACGTCGAAGGGCGTGTCTTGCGGCGCGGCCGCGTGCTTGGCGGCGAGGATCTCGGCGAGGCGAATTTGCCCGCGCAACGCCTGCTCGATGGCCGTTGCGATCCGATCGCCGCGACGAATTTCGTCCTCGTCGCGCTCGAAAGTGCGGGAGACGAAGAACGTATCGACGGCAAGTCCGTCATTGCTCGTGAAAATCTGCGCGTCGACGATATTGGCGCCGGTCGCGGCGCAGGCCCCGGCGACGATCGCAAGCAGGCGCGGATGGTCGAGCGCGATCAGCGTGATCTCGGTCACCGCGCGGAAGGCGTCCGTGCGGATGTCGATGATTGGCTCGGGCAGATCGATCTCGGTCCGGTTTATAAGCTGCGCGTGACGGATTTTGCGCGGCAGGTCGACGCGTAGCCAATAGGCTTGCGAATGGCGTGCGGCATAGGCTTCGAAGTCGGCATCCGTCCAGCTCGGCAATTGCGCGCGCAATTCGGCCTTAGCCTTTTGAATCCGCTCGGTGCGCTCGGTCTTTGTATGGCCGCCGCCGAGCACAATCTGCGTTTCGAGAAAGAGCGTGCGCAGCAATTCGCCCTTCCAGCCGTTCCAAACGCCGGGGCCGACGGCCTGAATATCGCAGACGGTCAGGACGAAGAGCATTTTGAGCCGCTCGATGGTCTGTACGCGCGCGGCAAAGGTCTCGATCGTGCGCTGGTCGGCAAGGTCGCGCCGCTGCGCCGTGTCGGACATGACAAGATGATTCTCGATCAGCCAGGCGACGGTTTCCGTCTCAGCCGGCGTCAGGCCGAGCCGGGGGCAGAGGTTGCCGGGCGACGGCGGCGCCGGCAATCGAATGATCCTCCGTACGCCCCTTGGCGATATCATGCAGAAACACCGCGACGCAGAGCGCCCGCCGCTTCTCGATCGAGGCCATGATCGTGTTGGTCAGCGGCAAGTCGTCGCGATGGCGTTGCGCCTCGATGTCGGCGAGATGGCCGACGGCGCGCAGCAGATGCTCGTCAACCGTGTAGTGATGGTACATGTTGAATTGCATCATCGCGACGATACGGCCGAACGGCGGAATGAACCGGCCGAGCACGCCCGCCTCGTTCATCAGCCGCAGCACCACCTCCGGCGAATTGCGCGATGAAAGCACGTCGAGGAAGAGCTGGTTCGCCTCCGGGTCGTCGCGCAATTTGGAATCGATGAGATGCAGCCGCGAGATGGCGAGATGCATCAGGTCGGGGTGCAAAGCGACGCCATAGCGGTCGGCGAGCCAGAACATCCGGATCATGTTCACCGGATCGTGGTCGAGCACGTCGGGGCGGCCGGCCTTCAGGCGGCCGTTCTCGATGAGGAAGCCGAATTCCTTGATCAGCTTGTCCTGCCGCCGCACGCGGATATGGAAGCGGTCGAGAACGGCGGCGGGCTTGGCATGGCGCTCCTCCAGCGCCGCGCTCAGCACGGCGGTCAGATCGCCGACCTCCTTGGCGATCAGAAAGTAGTGCTTCATGAACCGTTCGACGCCGGAAAGGCCGCCGCGTCCGGCATAGCCGAGCCGCTCCGCGATCGGGCGCTGCAGATCGAAGCTCAGGATTTCCTCGGGGCGGCCGGTGATAAAGTGTAGGTGGCAACGCACCCGCCACAGGAATTCCTCGCAGCGGCAGAAAAGGCGGTATTCGCGCCGCGTGAACAGACCGGCATCGACGAGATCGGAGGCTTCGCGCACGCGATAGACATATTTGGCGATCCAGAACAGCGAGTTGAGATCGCGCAGGCCGCCCTTGCCCTCCTTGACGTTGGGTTCGACGAGATACCGCGACTGGCCTGCCTTGGAGATGCGGGTGTCGCGCTCTTCGAGCTTGGCGACGACGAAGTCACGCGGGCTGCGCTGGACGATCTCCTTGTCGAAGCGCCGGCACATGTCGTCGAAGAGCTTCTCGTCGCCGAGGATGAAGCGCGCTTCGAGCAAAGCGGTGCGGATGGTCATGTCGCGCCGCGATTGAACGAGACATTCCTCGACCGAGCGCGTCGAATGGCCGACCTTCTGCTTCAAGTCCCAGAGCAGATAGAGCATCGACTCCGTGACATGTTTGCCCCAGGCGTCTTCGGCGGAGGGCAAGAGGAAAAGCAGATCGATGTCGGAGCCCGGCGCCAACGTCGCGCGGCCATAGCCGCCGACCGCGGCGACTACGAGGCGCGGCGCATTCGCATCGGGCGCCGGATAGAGATACGTCACCGAAAAATCGTGCAGCGCGCGGATCAGTTCGTCTTCGAGCTTGGAGATGTTGGTGGCGCAGGCGAGGCCGCCGCCGGAGGCGAACAAGACTTCCTGCGCGCGCTCCCGGCCGCTGTCGAGCCCGGCGCGGAAGAGCTCGAGCGCCAGTCTGCGCAAGGCGTCGCCCGCAACGCCCACGGCATGCGCTTTGGCGATCTCTGCGGCGATCTTGGCGCGGTCGAAAAGCTGCGGCAGGGGAATGGCCGCGACGTGCCGGTGCGGCTTTTCGAGAGGCGAGGGGAGTTCGCTGAGACTCATGCGCGGTTTTCCTGCCGCTTGTCGCGGAGCTTGGCCTCGATCGCATCCCAGAGGATCGCGGCGACATCCGGGCCGCCGGTTTTGGCGATGGCGCGGATTCCGGTCGGCGAGGTGACGTTGATTTCCGTCAGATACCCGTCGATCACATCGATTCCCACGAACAACAGGCCGCGGCGTTTCAGTTCCGGGCCGAGGGCGGCGCAAATCGCCTTTTCGCGATCGGTGAGTTCCGTCGCCAGCGCCGCGCCGCCGCGCACCATATTGGCGCGGATGTCGTTTTCCGCCGGGACCCGGTTCACCGCGCCGGCCGCGATGCCGTCGGCCAGGATAATGCGTTTATCGCCCTTTGCGATCTGCGGCAAAAACTCTTGCGCCACCCAGGGTTCCTTGAATGTGGCGGCGAAGAGGTCGTAGAGCGAGCCGAAATTGGGGTCTTTGCGGCTGAGTTTGAACACCGCCGCACCGCCGTGGCCATAAAGCGGCTTGATGACGATTTCGCCGTGCTGCTCAAGAAAGGCAGAGATAGCCGCCTTGTCGCGGCTGATCAGGGTCGCCGGCATGAATTCCGCGAATTGCATCACGAACAGCTTTTCCGGCGCGTTCCGCACCGCGGCGGGGTCGTTCACGACCAGCACGCGCGGCGGCAGATGTTCGAGCAGATGGGTCGAGGTTATATAGCCGAGATCGAACGGCGGGTCCTGCCGCAAAAGCACGACATCGACCCCGCCGAGTTCGAGAAGTTGCGGTTTTTGCAGGCTAAAATAATCGCCGGGCCGGTCCCGCACCGAGATTTTCGCCGCCTTGGCGGTGATCCCGGCCGCGCCCCAGGTCAGTTCGTCCGGCGTGTAATGGTAGAGCGTATGGCCGCGGTTTTCCGCCTCCAGCATCAGGGCGAAGGTCGAATCCCCGGCGAAATTGATTTTCTCGATCGGGTCCATCTGGACCGCGACGGCGAGGGACATGACGGCTCCTTTTGCGGCTGCCGGGTCTTAGCGTGCTTTCCGGCCCGAGGGAATTCGGCTCGGGCGGCCGGAATAGCAAAAATCCCGGCCGGCGGAACCGCTGCGTTAACTTCCCATGAAGCGCGCTAGGCATATTGTCCGCAAAGATGCGGCAAAGGCGATTTCATGGGCAAACTCTCCATTGGCCGAAGCTTGGTTCTAAGGCAATTCCTTTACATCGGCCTTCTGATCGTTCTCAGCATGGTGGCCTATTGGGCCTCCGTTCAGCTCCGTGACCTGGCGCGTGTGGTCGTCACCGCCGACCCGGCCACGGCGCATATTGCGGCGGAGCAGCTTTACCAGTCGGCGACGGCGCTGAGCCGTGATTTGCTGTATGGCTCGGCGTTCGGCTGTCTGCTCGTTCTGCTGGTCTCGACGCCGATCGCCTATTTCACCATCGCCAAGCCCGTCGATGTCCTCGCCAGGCAGATGTCGGCGCTCGCCGCCGGCAATTATGATATCGAGATCGATGGTACCGACCGCAAGGACGAGATCGGCATCACCTCGCGGGCGCTGAGCGTCCTGCGCGACGCAGTGCGCAAGAACAATGAACTCTCGGCCGAAATTCGCGACCGCGAAAACCGCGAGCAGCGCCTCGTCCGCGAGGCCGCAATCCGCGCCAAGGTGCAGAAGTTTTCCGTCGAGCTGTCGGCCAGCGTCGCGCGTCTCACCGGCATGACGAAGCACATGGCGAGCGCCTCGCAAGAGATGATCGAAGGCGCGCGCAATGCCGCCGAGGGGTCCTCGCACGCCAAGGTCGCCTCCTCAAACGCCGCCGGCGATGTCTCCTCAGTCGCTGTCGCCTCAGAGGAATTGCTGGCCTCGATCGAGGAAATCAGCCGCCAGGTCGTCCAGTCGACGACCGTCGTCAAGCGGGCGGTCTCCGAAAGCATCGAAACATCAAGCGGCATGGCCCGCCTGACCGAGGCGGCGCGCCGCGTCGGCGACATCGTCAGCCTTATTTCGCGGATCGCGGCGCAGACCAATTTGCTCGCCCTCAATGCGACGATCGAGGCAGCCCGCGCCGGCGAGGCCGGCCGCGGCTTCGCGGTCGTGGCGCAAGAAGTCAAGACGCTCGCGACCCAGACGGCGCGGGCGACGCAGGACATTTCCGCCCAGATCGCGGATATGCAGGCGGCGACCGAAAGCTCGGTCACCGCAATCGACACGATCCAGACCAAGATCGGCGAGATCGAGCAGATTTCGGCGATCATCGCCTCGGCGGTGCAGGAGCAGGGCGCCTCGACGCAGGAGATCGCCCGCAACGTCCGCTCCGCCGCCTCGGGAACTTCCGCGACCTCGACCTATGTGGAGGATGTCGCCAAGGCCGCGGCGCTCAACAGTCAGAACGCCGAATCCATGGTTCGCCTGGCGAGTGAGCTCGATGAGCTCGCGGCGCGTGTCCTCGCCGACGTGCGTGCCTTCGGCGAGGCCCTGCACGAGGCTGCCTAGCGCGCCCGATTTTCATTTGACTTGGTCCGCGATCCCCGCGAACTAGGCGCCATGAAAATCAGCCTGATCCAGATGAATTCCGGCCAGGACAAGGCGGCAAATATCGCCGCCGCCTCGGCGCTCATCGAGCAAGCCGTGGCCGAGGAAACGCCGGACTGGATCGGCCTGCCGGAATGTTTTGATTTTCTCGGCGGCCAGCGCGCGGACAAGCAGGAGGCGGCCGAAATCCTCGGTGCCGGGCCGGCCTATCGCGCAATGCAGGAACTGGCGCGCCGGCATCGCATCTTCATCCATGCCGGCTCGATCCTCGAAAAAATCCCTGGCGACAACCGCATCCATAATACGACCGTGGTCTTCGATCGCGACGGCAATGAGATCGCCCGCTACCGCAAGATCCATATGTTCGACATCACCGCGCCGGATGGGACGCAATATCGCGAGAGCGCCTCGTTCAAGCCGGGCAAGGCCATCGCAACCTATAAGGCCGACGACTTTACCTTCGGCTGCGCCATTTGCTACGACCTGCGCTTTCCTTATCTGTTCGCTGCCCTGGCGCAGCAGGGCGCCGATGTCATCGCGCTGCCGGCGGCCTTCACGCTACTCACCGGCAAGGACCATTGGGAGGTTCTGTGCCGAGCCCGCGCCATCGAGACGGAGACTTATTTTTGCGCGCCAGCCCAGACTGGCCTGCATCAGGTCGGCAGCGAGTTTCGCGCCACCTATGGTCATTCGCTTGTCATCGATCCCTGGGGGCATGTGATCGCCCGCGCCTCCGATGGCGTCGGCATCGTCTCGGCGCGGATCGCGCGCCAGCGTGTCGAGAAAGTGCGCGCGCAGATCCCTGTCGCCGCGCATAAAGTCAAGTTGGGATAGATCGGGAAGGGGCAGCGCGTGCGCCGTCTTTGGTATCATCGGGAACCGGGCATTGCGCGCGGGCAGAAGAAGCCGCGCACCGGCGTTCGCGCTCTCCTCAACATCATCGGTCCCGGCTTCATCACCGGCGCCGCTGACGACGATCCCTCGGGCATCGCCACCTATTCGCAGACCGGCGCACAATTCGGCTTCGGCCAGCTCTGGACCGCGCTTTATCAGGTGCCGTTGCTGCTCGCGGTGCAGGAATGCTGCGGCCGCATCGGCGCGGTCAGCGGCAAGGGGCTCGCCGGCGTCATCAAGGAGCATTACAGCCGCAAGATCCTGCTGGCGATCGTGCTCCTGGTCCTGGCCGCGAATATCATCAACATCGGCGCTGATATCGGCGCCGTCGCGGCGTCGGCGCGGCTCGTCTATCCGGCGCCGTTCTGGCTCTATGCGATCGCCACGGCGGCCGTGGTGACGTCGCTCGAGATCTGGCTCACCTATCCCGCCTACGCCAACATCCTCAAATGGCTGGCTCTGGCGCTGCTCGCCTATGTCGCGACGGCGCTCATGGTCGCCAATGATTGGCACGCGATTCTACGTGCCACCTTCGTTCCGCACATCGAGTCCAACTTCGCCTTCCTCTTCATCATAACCGGCGTTATGGGCACGTCGATTTCGCCCTACATGTTCTTCTGGCAGGCCTCGGAGGAAGTCGAGGAGGAAAAGACGATCGCCGAGCGCGACGGCAAGACGGAGCCGGAGCTGCCGCCGCATTTCATAAAGAACATGCGCATCGACACGACGGTCGGCATGGTCGCCTCGCAACTCGTGCAATGGTTCATCATCATCACCACCGGAACCGTGCTCTTCGCCCACGGCGTGAAGAACATCAATACTGCCGCAGATGCCGCGGCGGCGCTTGAACCGCTGGTGCACTCGTTTCCCAACTCAGGGCAATTGGCGCGCGATATTTTCGCATTCGGCGTCATAGGGCTCGGGCTCCTCGCCATTCCGGTTCTCGCGGGCTCCGCCGCCTATGCTCTGGCCGAGGCGCTCGACTGGAAAGAAGGTCTTTCGAAAAAATTCGGCGAGGCGCGGGGCTTCTACGGCATCATCATGATCGCCACCCTGATCGGACTGGCGTTGAATTTCATCGGCATCGATCCGATGAAGGCCCTCGTCTATACCGCCGTCTTCAACGGCATCGCCGCCGTTCCGCTCCTCTTCGTCATCGCCAGACTGAACGGCCGCGCCGATATTCTCGGCGCGTATCGCGGCGGCCCGCTGTCGCGATTTTTCGTTTGGTTGGCCTTCATCGTCATGGCGATCGCCGGGATGGCGCTGGTCTATACGACCCTGCGCGGCGGCGGCTGATGTTCCGGTCGCTAAAATTTTAGCAAACCCGCAAAAGGAAGATGAAGCCGCGCAAGCTATGACGTTACCGTAATAGAGGGGGAAACGTGCATGGCGCTGTACGCCGTCGGATTTGGAACGCCACAATTTTCGCGGGCGCCCGTCGCCCAGGCCCCGGCGCGGCAAAACGTTGCCGAACAACAGTCGCGCGACCTGTCGGACGCTCTGGCGGCATTACAAGCGCCGCAGATCCTGGCGACATCCGTTCGCACCAGCGCCGGCACGCAGATGGCGACGCTCTGCCTCGTCCAGCCGGGGGACAAATCGAATGATACAGCAGGCCAGACCGGCGCCGCGTCGCCGCGCGGGGCTTTGGGCAACGCGCTTGCCGCTTATGCCACTGTGCTGGCCGACTAGCCGCGGCTCGTGGCGTCTGGCGCTGGATTTGCCGGCGGCGACAGAAGATTGAATTGCGCCTTCTGTTCGTCGGTGAGCGTCGCGTAGAACGCCTTCAACTTCGGCTCAACCGTCTTGATCGCCGCGATCGTCGCCTTGAGCCGCGCGTCGATGGCATCAAAACGCTCAGTTATATTCTCCGGCACCGTGTTCGGGCAGGCTGCCGCAACCGTCGCGCTGGCCTCTTGGGCAGCGGCCTTTAGCGCGTCGAAAGCGGGCTTTTGATCTTGCGTCGGCTTGAGCGTATCGGCGATTTGCTGCGCCGGCAGGCCGGTGAACTGCTGCGAGCGCTCCTTGCAGGCGGCAGCGACATCGTTGGGTTGCTGCTCTTTCGTCTTGCCGGGCCGGCGGTGGCGTCCCAGCGCCACTGCGTCGAACTTGGCTTTCTGTGCGTCGCCGAGGGAATCGTAGAGGCGGGCGAGCGGCGTACGGATGAGCTCGATCGCCTGCTGCGTCGCCGTGAGTCTTTGTTCAATGGCATCAAAGCGGGCCACGGGAGTCAGCGGCACCTGACTCGGGCAAGCGGCACGGAGAATGTCACCCGCCTTGGTCTCGGCATCTTTCAGGTCGTTCAGCAAGTTCGTCTGGTCGGCGCTGGGCTGGATCGCTTTGGCGATGCGATCGGTCGGCAGGGCAGTCGCGGCCGGTGCCTGCGCTGCGCAAGCGTCCGCGCCATTCGCTGGCCTTTCCGGCTGCAGCGTCCGCTGACGGTGGTGTCGACTGCGATGCCGCGATGGCGGCGCTTCGGCATAAAGGTTGCCGGACCAATAGCCGCCGGGATAGGCGCCGTAGCCGCTATCGTCATAGCCGGGCCAGAAAAGGCCGGCGAAGAGCGCGTCCGGCCCGTAATCGAAAAACGAATCGTCGTAATAGTCCGGCCATAGAGCGAAGAAGAGCGCGTCGCCGTAATAATAGGGCCAGAAGACCGGACCGCCCCAGCCCCATCCGCCATAGCCGTACTGGTTATGCCAATAGCCGCCGTGGCCCCAGCCGCCATGTCCCGCCCATCCGCCGTGATTGAAGCCGTGCCCCGCGGCTAAGCCGTGGCCAAAGCCGTGCGCAAAATGCTGGTGGCCGTAGGCATGAGCAAAATGCCCATGGCCGTAATGGCCGCCGTAGTGATGGCCGCCGAAATGATGGCTGGCAAAGTGATGACCGCCATAGCCGCCGAAATGGCCGAAGTGACCGCCTCCGAAGTGGCCGCCAAAATGTCCGCCGCCGAAGTGACCACCCCCGAAGTGACCACCACCACCGAAATGACCACCACCGCCGAAATGGCCGCCTCCGCCGTGGCCGAAGGCGTAAGCCTGCGTCGCAAAGCTCAAGGCAAGACAAAGAGCGGTTGTGGCGGAAAGCAATCTTTGTTTCGGGCCCGGCATGTCAGCCTCCATTCCCCGCGGTCGCAATGGAACGCGCAGGCGGCTGTAGAACGCGCAGGCGGCTGCGCCGTTGCATTCACGCCTTCAAACCGCCGCGCGCGCTCGCGCCGTGCTGGCTAGACCAGCGCGATTGCAGCAATGAGACGGCCATAATCCGGCTCGTTGCGATGCACTGAGCGGCGGTAGGAGAAACAGCGCGCCTCGTCGGCATAAGTGTCGACGCCGCAGCTCTCGAACTGGCAAATTCCGGCGCTTTTCACCCGCGCACCGATGAAGCGCGGCAGATCGAACATGAAATGGCCGGCGCGCGCCGAGGGCTTGAAGAAGTGCGCATAATCCTGCGTGGCATCGAGAAAGCGCGCGAAAAATTCCGGGCCGACTTCGTAGGAGTCCGGCCCGATCGTTGGGCCAAGCGCGGCGCTGATGGCGTCCCGCCGCGCGCCCTTCGTCTCCATCGCATCGATGGTGGCTTCGAGCACGCCGGTCAGTGCGCCCTTCCAGCCGGCGTGGGCCGCGCCGATGATCTGCCGCTCCGCGTCGGCAAAGAGAATGATGCCGCAATCGGCGCCAGTGACGCCGAGTCCGAGTTCGCGCGTCGCGGTGACAAGCCCGTCGCACCTCGGCCGTTCCTCTTGCGCGAAGGGCGCATCGACCTGCAAGGCGATGGTGGAATGGACCTGGAACGGCACCAGCAGATGATCGCCGGCGATGCCGAGCGCTTCGGCCATGCGGCGGCGGTTCTCGTTGACGCGGGCGGGATCGTCCTTCGAGCCGACGCCGCCGTTGAGCGAATCATAGACGCCCTCCGAGACGCCGCCGCGCCGCGTGAAAAAGCCATGCGCGATTCCGGCGGCCTTTAGGAGATCGCTCTGGATGGCTTCGGCTTTCATGGATCTTGTCCTGGGATCCGATCGAAGCCGGGCGGGGCGGCGAGATCGGGCGAAGTGATTGCGAGAACCTTAAACAGCTCCGCCATGCTCGCATTCGGGCCGCTCTGCGGGCCGGGCAAAGCGAGCCGGGCGAGCGCCGCGTCGATGGCGGCGTTTTGTGTTTCTGTCGTGTTGCGCTTTAACATTGCGGCGCGCTCAAAGATGCCGAGCCGGGCGAGAAACTTGCCTTGCCCGATCGGGCCATAGACGACCGCCCCTTCCGCCCGCGCCGCCTGCGCCAGCGCGGCGAAATCGACATGGGCAGTGAGGTCGGCTTCGCCCGGCGCGCGCAGCGGATCGTCAGGTTTGTGATCCTTCACGGCTTGCAGCGTCGCATTGCCGCCCGGCTGCGCATAGCCGTAATCGATGGCAAGCAAGGCACCGCGCCCCATGACAAGCCGCGCGGCGAGCGTGCGCATTGCCGCCTGCGCCGCCGCGCCGACTTCGATGATCGCGCCATGCGCCACCTGGCGGCTCGCCGGTGCGCCAGTCGGAGCCAGTCCGAAGCTGAGTTGACCCACCGCGTCGAGGCCGACGACCCGCTCGCAGAGGCCCTTCTCGGTGCTCACATATTGGCGGATCGGCAGCGCGTCGAAGAATTCGTTGGCGATAATGATGGCGGGGCCGCCGGGGACGTCTTCAATCGCGCGATGCCAGGTGATTGGCGCCCCGGCCAGCGTCTCGCGCTGCACGTCCGTCAGGGCTTCGCTGGCTTCGACGAGGTGTATCTGCGCCGCGTGCAAAAAAGCCGGCCGCACTTTCGCCGCGCGCAGCAGATCGGCCATCAACGTGCCGCGCCCGGGGCCGAGCTCAATGAGATGGAAGGGCGATGGCTCGCCCATTTGCTGCCAGACCTCGACCGCCCAGAGGCCGATCAATTCGCCGAACATCTGGTGAATTTCCGGCGCGGTGATGAAGTCGCCCGCCGCGCCGATCGGCCGCTGCGTGCGGTAATAGCCGTGGCGTGGATGAAGCAGCGCGAGCGTCATGAACCGTTCAAGGCTGATCGGGCCGTCCGCGGCGATCATCGCGGCGATCTCCTGCGCCAGCACGTTCACGCCGCCTTGCTCCGCGCCGCATAGAGAATGAGCGCGATCCCGGCGAGGATCAGCGGCACCGAGAGCAGCATGCCCATGGTCGCGCCGCCGAAGAGAAAGCCGAGCTGCGGGTCCGGCTCGCGGAAGAATTCGCAGATGATCCGTGCGGTCCCATAGCCGAGCGCGAAAAGGCCGGTCGTCAGTCCCGGCCGCCTGAGCGCGCCGAGGCGGATCGCCAGCGCCAGGATAAGAAACAGAGCTATGCCTTCGAGGCCCGCTTCATAAAGCTGGCTCGGGTGGCGCGGCTGCCCGTCTGAGCCGGGAAAGATCATCGCCCAGGGTACATCGGTCGGCCGGCCCCACAGCTCCGGCTTGATGAAATTCGCCAGCCGCCCGAGCGCGAGGCCGATCGGCACCGAGGCCGCTGTCGGGTCCATCACCGCGAGCACCGGCACGCCGACGCGGCGGGCGAACAGGATGATGCCGAGCATGGCGCCGATGAGGCCGCCATGAAACGACATGCCGCCCTTCCAGACGGCCAGAATTTCGAGCGGATGGGCAAGATAGACGGGCAGATTGTAGAACAGCACATAGCCGATGCGCCCGCCGAGAATGATGCCGAAGGCGACATAGACAACGAGATCGTCGATGCTGGCAGGACTTGGATGGCGAACCTTGCCCCACAGCCAATCCTTGCCGACGAGATGGCGCACATAGGCCCAGCCGAAGACGATCCCGGCGATATAGGCGAGCGCGTACCAGCGGATCGGCAGCGGGCCGATATCGATCAATACCGGATTGATCCTGGGATAGGGGATGAGGGCGAGCATCCGTCCGAATCTGTCTGAAATCTGCGGCGGTCATGCGACGCAGTCGCGGCGAGGTCAAGCCATCCCGCGGAGCGGGCTTTGCGCTTGCGGCAGCCGCGAAAACGCGCAACATAAGGGGAACGAAGACGAGGATCCGGAGAGCGCGCGATGCCGCAAAGCCGCAGAGTTTTTGACGATTTCAGCCGCCTGATGAACGACGCGACAGAGATCGCGCAGGGCGTGCGCCGCGAGGCCGAAGGCGCCGTCAAGGCACAGGTCGAGCGTTTCCTTTCGGCGATGGATATCGTCAGCCGCGAGGAGTTCGAGGCGGTGCGCGAAATGGCGATCGCTGCGCGGGATGAGAACGATCAACTGAAAAAGCGCATCGAGGCGCTGGAGGCAAAGCTCGGCGCCGCGTCAGCGTCCTGAGCCGTGCCGCCGTTCAATGCCCCGGCGGCCGTCGTTGATGGCCGCCAATCCGACATGGCTTTGGCGATCGCGCGGGGCACCCGGCGGCTGCTGCGCAATCTGCGCTTCTCGACCCTGATGGAATTGCCACTCGCCAGTGGGCGGCGCGCCGATATCGTTGCGCTGGCGAGCGACGGCACCATTCTCATCGTCGAGATAAAATCCTCGCTGGCGGATTTCCGCGCCGATCAGAAATGGCCGGATTATCGCGCCCATTGCGACAGGCTCTATTTCGCGATCTCCGACAATCTTGCGCCCGCGATCATGCCGGAAGATGCCGGCCTCATCGTCGCCGATTCGTTCGGCGCCGCCGTGCTGCGCGAGGCGCCGGAGCATCGGCTCGCGGGAGCCACGCGCCGCGCCATGCTGATGCGTTTTGCCCATGCGGCCGCGCACCGGCTGCACGGCCTGACCGATCCTGAGATTTTGGGCTTCGGGCCGGTGTGAGGCTTACCGCGGCGCGCGCTTGGCGAGGATGCGTTGCAGCGTCCGGCGATGCATGTTCAGCCGCCGCGCCGTCTCGGAGACGTTACGTCCGCAAAGTTCGTAGATGCGCTGGATATGCTCCCAGCGGACGCGGTCGGCCGACATCGGATTTTCTGGCACTTCGGCCTTGTCGTGATAGGTCGCCATCAGCGCGGCATAGATATCGTCCGCGTCGGCCGGCTTTGCCAGATAATCGAAGGCGCCGAGTTTCACCGCCGTCACCGCCGTGACGATATTGCCGTAGCCGGTAAGGATGATCGCGCGCGCCTCGGGGCGCTTGGCCTTCAGCTCGGAGATGACATCGAGCCCGTTGCCGTCGACGAGCCGCATGTCGATCACCGCGAAGGCCGGCGGTTGCTGGGCAATCGCGGCGAGCCCCTCGGCCACGGATTGCGCGGCGGTGACGATGAAACCACGGCCCTCCATTGCGCGCGCAAGCCGCGTGAGGAAGGCGCGATCGTCGTCGACGATCAGCAGCGTCTTGTCTTCGGGCAGATCTCCAGCGGTCGAAATCGCTTCCACCCTGGCCCCCGCCGAAGGCTCGTAGGGGTCAATTTTCGTCATCATCTGCCTATACTAGTGCGAAATTGCGCACCCGAGAATGGGAATTTCTGTCATCCGCCCTTTGCCTCCAGCCCTTTTTGCCTATCGGGCGGCGAATGGCAAATATCGTGCGTCGGGGCGCCGGTCGCTGCGCGGCGCAACGCCGGTGTCGAAACGCGCGCGCGGCCAGCGGATGGTGATGCGGGCGCCGGATTGCGGCGGCAGCCTGTTGCTGGTGATGACCGTGGCGCCGGAACGTTCGAGAAGGGTCTTGGCGATGAACAGCCCCAGCCCGAGCCCGGAATCGGCCTCGTGCTTGGTGTGCCGCCCGGCGCGGGTGGTGATGTAGGGCTCGCCGATGCGGTCGATCACGTCCGGGGAGAACCCCGGTCCATCGTCCTCGATGGTGATTTCGATGATGGCCTTGTTCCAGCGCGCGATGACGCGCACTTCCGACTTGGCGAAATCGGTGGCGTTCTCGATCAGGTTGCCGAGGCCATAGATGAGCCCCGGATTGCGCTTGGTGACGGGCTCCGGCGCGCTGCCGTTCTTTACGATATTGATCGCGATATCGACGCCGCGATTGGGCGCCACGGCTTCTTCGAGCAGAAGATCGAGGCTCATCTCCTGCAACAGCGCACCCGGCTCGTCCTCGTTCAACGAGGCGAGCTTGCCGAGGATGCTGCGGCAGCGGCCGATTTCCTGGATGATGAGGCTGACATCGTCGTCGTAGGGGCCGGCGGCGAGCTGCTTGTGCAATTCCTTCGCGGCAATGCTGATCGTCGCCAGCGGCGTGCCGAGTTCGTGCGCGGCGGCGGCGGCAAGCCCGTCGAGCTGGCTCAGCAATTGTTCGCGCGCGATGACGAGTTCCGTCGCTGCGAAAGCATCGGCGAGCTTGCGCGTCTCCTCGGCGATGCGCGAGGCATAGATCACGGTGAAGGCGGCGCTGACGGTGACGGCGGCCCAGATGCCAAGGCTATAGAGCCAGGGAAGACGGAACGGCGCGTCCTGCGCCCAGGGCAGCGGATGATGAAAGAAGCTGATGGTGGTCGCGGCGATCACCATCAGGACAAAGAGGCCGATCGCGGTGCGCGCCGAGAACGAAACGGCGGCGATCATCACCGGCGCCAGGAATAAAACCGCGAACGGGTTCTCGATTCCGCCGGTCAGATAGAGCAGCGCCGCAAGCTGGATAATATCGTAGGCAAGGATCGCGGCGGCCGGTCCATCGTCGAGCCGGTCGCTGCGCCGATAGCGCAGGCCCAGAACAATATTAAGCCAGGCCGAGCCGGCGATGAACAACAGGCAGATGCTGAGCGGGATCGGAAAGCCGAGCCCAAAGCGCACCAGCAGCACCGCCGCCAGTTGCCCCAAGACGGCGAGCCAGCGGAGCTTGACCAGCGTGTCTACATGCAGCCGCCGCGAGCGGCGGCCAAGATCGAGATCGGCGCTGTCGGTCATCTCCCGCTTCTTCCTTGGTCCGGGCCGGTCGTTAAACGCCGGCACATTGCAATAAAAATCGCCTCAGGCAATGCGCGCGGCTATCTCCAGGCTTCCGCCGCGGCGTGGACCATTATCCAGTGGCTATCCAGCCGGGGGTACCGCAATATGTTGCGGGGCTCACGCCGCCGCCCTATGGTTCGGGAACCGATCCGCCAGTTATCAATTCAGCCTAAGGCTGGCTTGGCGCGGTTGCAGAGCCTAAGACAAGTAACCATAATAAGCATTGCTGCACCGCAGCAAACGGCACCCGGTTGGGGGAATCACGAAACCGCGGATTTTCTCAACCCGGCCGGGGAGAAACTAGGATGGCCTGGGCGATGAAGGATTCCTATTCGTATCAGTGGCACGAGTTCGCCTATCTGGCTCTGGCGCCAGCGCGGGCCGTCTCCGATATCGCGCGGGTCTGGTTCAAGAGCCCGCTCAATCCACTCGCCCATACCCCCGTTGGCCGCAATGTCGCGGCGTCCGCCGAACTTTTCGAACGTCTCACCCGTCGCTATGGCAAGCCGGTCTTCGGGCTGGACGAGACCACCGTCGATGGCGAGCAAGTGCCGGTCATCGAAAAGGCCGTCTGGGAACGCACCTTCTGCCGGCTGCTGCATTTCGAACGCCAATGGACAAGACCGCACGCGCCGCAGGCCAAACTGCTGATCGTTGCGCCGATGTCGGGGCATTATGCGACGCTGCTGCGCGGCACGGTCGAAGCTTTCCTGCCGGATTATGACGTCTACATCACCGACTGGGCCGATGCGCGCATGGTGCCGCTCGCCAGCGGCGGTTTCGATCTCGCCGATTATATCGATTACCTGATCGACATTTTCCGGGTGCTCAGCGTGCGCAACGATGGCTTGCCGCTGCATACGATCGGCGTCTGCCAGCCGGCCGTGCCATTGCTCGCCGCCGTCGCTCACCTCGAGAAATTGCACGATCCCGACGTCCCGGCCTCTATGGTGCTGATGGGCGGCCCGATCGATACGCGGCGCAGCCCGACCGCGGTCAACAAGCTTGCTGAGGCGCGCGGCAGCCAATGGTTCAAGGACCATTGCCTTCATTCCGTGCCCTATCCCTATCCAGGGGCGCGGCGCCTCGTCTATCCGGGTTTCTTGCAGCTTTCCGGCTTCATGGCGATGAACTTCGATCGCCACGTCAATGCGCATATCGAGATGTTCAATCATCTGATGGAGGGCGACGGCGACTCGGCCGAGAAGCATCGCGAATTCTACGATGAATATCTCGCCGTGATGGACCTGACGGCGGAATTCTATCTGCAGACCATCGAGACGGTTTTCGTGCGCCACCTTCTGCCGGAAGGAAAAATGACTCACGACAATCAGTATATCGATCTCACCGCGGTCAATCGCACGGCGCTGATGACGGTCGAGGGCGAGAAGGACGATATTTCCGGCCTCGGGCAGACCAGGGCGGCGCAGGATCTCTGCATCAACATCCCGCCGAAGCTGAAGTTGCATTACGAGCAGGCTGACGTCGGTCATTACGGCGTTTTCAACGGCTCGCGCTTTCGCAAACTCATCGCCCCGCGCATTCGCGAGTTCCAGGCGTCAGTCGCGCCTGTCTAGCGTGCCGCCAGCGCGCTCTCCCTCTGTGTTGCGCTGCAAAATAAGACATTTTCACAGGGCGAGAACGGGTAAAATGCCGCCGATTTGAGCCATTGATTGAGTGGCGACTCGCCTTCGCAGCGGCTAAAATTGCCCGCATGGCTGGCTCCCCCAAGAACGCACCCAGAACATCCGATCTCGCCTTTATTGAGGTTTCGCATGCGGGCGAAACCTTTCGAATCGCGCTGAAGCGGATCAGCACGGCGCGACGCTTCACCTTGCGTGTGCGCGCGGCGACGCGCGATGTCGTGCTCACCATGCCGCCGCGCGGTTCACTGATTGGCGCGCGCAATTTCGTCGAGCGGCATGCGGCCTGGATCGGCGTGCGGCTGCAACGTTTGCCGGCTCCGATGCCGTTCGGCGGCGGCGAGATCGTGCCGATCCGCGGCGTCAACCATCGCATTGTCGAGCGTCCGCGCGAGCGCGGCACGGCCTGGATCGAGTCGGCATCGAATGGCGACAAGAGCCTGCCTTTGCTCTGCGTCACTGGTGAGCGGGCGCATGTCGCGCGGCGGGTGCAGGATTTTCTGATGCGCGAAGCCAGGCGCGATATCGAGGCCGCAGTCGCGCACCATGCCGCCAAGCTTGGGGTCACGCCGCGGCGGATCACCTTGCGCGACACGACGAGCCGCTGGGGCTCATGTTCATCGACCGGCGCGCTCAATTTCTCCTGGCGGCTCATCATGGCGCCGGCCTACGTGCTCGATTATCTCGCCGCGCACGAGGTCGCCCATCTCGTCTACATGAATCATTCGCCGGCATTCTGGAAAATTCTCGGCCGGCTATCGGCACATGTCGAACGGGCCGAGGCTTGGCTCAAGGCGAATGGCGCGGGTCTGCTGCGCTTCGGGCCTTACAAGGCGTAATCACCGTCGCACGAAGGTGAGATAGACGGGTTGGCGTCCCGCCGCGAGCGCCTTGGCCTCGTAGCGGGTTGAGGCCCAGCCAGACCAGGGAACACGCCAATCCTGCGCGGTTTGCGCCCGCCATTCGAAATCGGGCGAGCGCAGGATGCGCGCGAGAGTCCAGCCGGCATTGTCGTCAATATCGGTGGCGAAACGGATTTCGCCGCCCGGCCGCACAAGACGCGCCAGGCGCTTCAGCATCTCGTCGGAGAGAAAACGCCGCTTGCGCTGGCGCCGCTTCGGCCAGGGGTCAGGATAGAGAAGATAAGCGCCGGCGAGGCTTTGCTCCGGCAGCGCGTCGATGATCGCGCCCGCATCGCCCTGATGGAGGCGAACATTGTCGAGATCCATCGCGGCAATCAGCGACAGCGCCTTGACGACGCCGTTCTCGAAGAACTCGCAGCCGATGAAGCCCTGGTCCGGATGCGCCTCGGCTTCCGCCGCCAGATGTTCGCCGCCGCCAAAGCCGATTTCGAGCCAGATGTCGTGCGGCGCGCGCGGGAACAACGCCGCCGCGTTGCCGAGCGGCTGGGCCGGGTCGAGCGCCAGGCGCGGCAATAGCGCGTCGAGAAGACTTTGCTGGTGGACGCTCAGCTTCTTGCCCTTGCGGCGGCCATAGAGGCGGCTCGCAAGGGCAGAGGTTTCGCTCATGCTTTTTTCGATCGCATCGGGAGTGTCCGAAAACCGCTCCGCGCTTTTCGGCCCGACGTCTTAATTGAAGCTCGCGCGCAGTTTGTCGACAAGATCGGTCTTCTCCCAGGAGAAGCCGCCTTCGGCATCAGGCGCGCGGCCGAAATGACCATAGGCCGCGGTGCGCGCGTAGATCGGCTTGTTGAGCTGCAGGTGGTCGCGGATACCGCGCGGCGAGAGTCGCATGATCTGCGGCACGGCGAGTTCGAGTTTTTCTTCCGGCACGCGGCCCGTGCCATGCGTGTCGATGTAGATCGACAAGGGCTCCGGATAGCCGATTGCGTAGGCAAGCTGGATCGTCACCCGATCGGCGAGATCGGCGGCGACAATGTTCTTGGCGATATAGCGCGCCGCATAGGCCGCCGAGCGATCGACCTTGGTCGGGTCCTTGCCGGAGAAAGCGCCGCCGCCATGCGGGGCCGCGCCGCCGTAGGTATCGACGATGATCTTGCGGCCGGTGAGGCCGGTGTCGCCGTCCGGGCCGCCGATGACGAATTTGCCGGTCGGGTTGACGTGCCAGATGGTCTTGTCGCTGATCCAGTGCTCGGGCAGCGTCTTGCGGATATAGGGCTCGACGATGGCGCGCACGTCATGCGAAGAAAGATCGGCATCGATATGCTGCGTCGAGAGCACGATCTGCGTCGCGGCCACCGGCTTGCCGTCGATATATTGCACCGTCACCTGGCTCTTGGCATCGGGACCGAGCTTGGCAGCATCGCCTTCGCGCGCGTGGCGCGCCTTGGCGAGCACTTCCAGAATCTTGTGCGAATAATAGAGCGGCGCCGGCATCAGCTCCGGCGTCTCGCGGCAGGCATAGCCGAACATGATGCCCTGGTCGCCCGCGCCTTCGTCCTTGTTGCCGGCGGCATCGACGCCTTGCGCGATATCGACGGATTGGCCGTGCAGCAGCACCTCGACCTTGGCGTTCGCCCAATGAAATCCATCCTGCTCATAGCCGATCGCCTTGATCGCCTGACGGGCGGTTTCCTCGATGACTGCCGCAGAAATCTTGGGGCCGCGGGTTTCGCCAGCGATGACGACGCGGTTGGTCGTCGCCAATGTCTCGCAGGCGACGCGCACTTGATACGGGTCGATGCCCGCCTTGGCGGATTCACGGAAGAAGAGATCGACGATTTCGTCGGAGATGCGATCGCAAACTTTGTCGGGATGACCTTCGGAGACAGATTCGCTGGTGAACAGATAGTTTTGCCGAGGCACAGAACACTCCAAGCTTACCGAATGTGTGAAAATCGGGTGAGAATCTTCCCGGCCGCGACGGAGGTGAGGCATGATCGGGCAGATGGCCGCAGTTTCGGCCACCCTGTTCGTTTCGTCAAGCCAATCCTGGGAATACGTTCTTTATAACGAATATCGCCTAGGATTTTTCCTCGTGCCGAACCTCTTGGCTCGGCGTGGGCGCGATGTCATCGCTGGCGAGACTGGTGACGAGATCGATGATGCGCTTGCGCACCTTCGGGTCCTGAATGCGCGCGAAGGCTTTGTTGAGATGCAGGCCCTCGGCCGTGGCAATGAAGTCGAGAACAAAGCTTGAGCTTGAGGGTTCGGCGACAGCAAGAACGGACCCGTTTTCCGACCCGGTCTCGTCCTGGAGCGGTGCGCCGTCGAAGAAGAAGGCGGGAGGTACGTTCAGCGTACGTGAAATCTGCTGCAAGCGGCTCGCGCCGATGCGGTTGGTGCCTTTTTCGTATTTTTGGATTTGCTGGAACGTCAGTCCCAGCGCCTCGCCGAGCTTTTCTTGACTCATTCCAAGTAGAATTCGTCGCATGCGAACCCGGCTGCCGACGTGACGATCAATCGGATTCGGAGTCTTCTTCACGAATTGCATACTCCTGTCAGGGCCGTCTCCCGTGGTGCTGGGCGGCGGATACATTGATCCCCTTGAGCAAGAAATCCTCCGGGAATGGTCAGGATAAAAGCTGGCGGAACGCTCTGTTTTTTCTTCAATTGCCGGTGCGAGAAAAGACTAAGGAAACGCCAAGCGCGACGCCGCTTGGTTTGAGGCCGCCTATCAAGGTTTTGCTTTGCCCCCACCGGCAGATCGCGGTCATATAAAGCCGTGTTATTCGCGGTTGTCAAACAATCCCTCGCAGCGCGAGCGCAGCGCAAAGCATTACAACCCAAGCTAAAATTCCAATGAGAAAAGGTGCCCGCGCAAACGGCGGCGGCGCAATCTTTTGGGGCAATCCGCCATCGATTACACCCTCCTGCTGCAAGCTGAGACTCTGCAATATGCGCCCGTAAGGATCTATAATTGCGGAAATACCGGTGTTGGCGTCGCGCAGCATCGGCAGGCCCTGCTCAATGGTCAAAAGTCGCGCCTGCGCGAGGTGCTGATAAGGGCCGGCCGTGCGGCCGAACCAGGCATCATTGGTCACGTTGATGATAAGGCCGGGCTCTGTACCCGGCGGCAGGTCTGGCGGCAGAGCTTCTTCTGGAAAGATCGCTTCATAGCAGATCGAACCGACCACGGGCGGCAGGCCCGGCAGGCTCAAAAGCCGATGCGCCGCGCCCGGCGCGAAGCCGCCGGGAATATGCACGAAATGATGCAGTCCCAGGCGTCGCAGCGCGGATTCGAACGGCAGATATTCGCCGAACGGCACCAGATGCACTTTATCGTAAGTATCGAGGATGATACCGCCGCGGGCGATGGCGAGAATGGAATTGAAATAGGCGGGATATTCCTCGCCTGCATGCGAGACGATGCCGACGCGCGCCGCCCCGGTGACCAGCGTCGTACTGGGTGGCAAAGCGCCGCCGATCGCGGCGAGCGCCTGCGGGTCTTCGGTCAGAATGAAGGGGAAGGCGGATTCGGGCCAGATGAGCAGGCTGACATCGGCAAGGCCGGTATGTTCGGGGCTCGTCGCGCGATCCGACAGCGCGAGATAATGGGCGATGATTTCGTCCTTGTGAGCGGCGCTGAAATTCTCGTCCTCGGCGACATTGGGTTGCATCAACCGCACCTTGACGCCGGGCAGATCCTTCGGCGGCGGCGCGGCGAGACGAATGGCGCCAAACGCGGCGATGGCGAGAAAAGCGCCGCCGGCAACGATGATGCTCGCAGGCACGCGGCGCTTGCTTTTCTTGAAGCGCATATCGGCAATGAGCGCAGGCGAGGCGCACATCGCTATCGTCAGCACATTGAGCGCGCCGAGGCCGCCGAGCGCTGCGAATTGCGCCAGCACGAGATGGTTGCCGAGCGCCATCCCATAATCGTTCCACGGAAAGCCGGTGAGCACATGTTCGCGCAGCCATTCGCTGAAGCCGAGTGCCGCCGCCAGCATCAGGATGCGCGCAGGGCCCGGCGACCAGCCGAGCCGCGCCAGCGCGAAACCCAAAGCCGGAAACAGTGCGAGAAAAGCCGGCAGGCCGAAAATGCCGAGCGGCATGGCCCAGACGAAATCCTGCGGCTCGACCAGAAAGGCTGCGCCAAGCCACCAGAAGCCAGCGACGAAATAGCCGAAGCCCCACCACCAGCCGGTGCCGAAAGCATTGCGCACCGCAAGCGACCGCGGCCGTGCGCCAGGTGTTTGCGCGGCCTCCGCCGCGCCGTCGATCAGCCAGACGGCGATCGTCATCGGCACAATCATCGCCGGCAGAAAATTGACTGGGGCGAGCGCCAGCGCGCCGCAAGCACCGCCGGCGAAGCCGATCAACCGGCGCCGCCAGCCGCCGGCGAGGATCACATATTCGGCGATTGGATACATAATCTCATGAAGCTCGGCACAAGCGCCGCGAGGGAGGGTGCTGGAAATCGGATTGGCGAAATCTAGCGGCTTTTTGCGGCTTGGCTAAGTCCGGTCTGCGGCGCGGGCGTGGCGTCCGGCGCGGGTGGGGGAGCCTCGGCCGCCGGTTCGGAAATTGGATGGATCTTGATGCGCTTCACCCGGCGCGGATCGGCGTCGAGAACCTCGAACTGAAATCCGTCGGCCCGCAGAGTCTCGCCGCGCAGCGGCACATGGCCGGCAAGATTGGTGATGAGGCCGCCGAGCGTATCGACGTCTTCGGCATCAACCAGCGTCGAAAGGTCCGCGCCGAGCACCTCCGAAACATCGTCGAGACTCGCGCGGGAATCGACCACGAAGGAGCCGTCGGCGCCGCGATGGATCTTCTGAGCCTCGCTCTCGTCGTGTTCGTCCTCGATATCGCCGACGATCATTTCGACCACGTCCTCGATCGAGGCGAGGCCATCGGTGCCGCCATATTCGTCGATGACAAGCGCCATATGCGTGCGGGTCGTCTGCATTTTCACGAGCAGGTCGAGCGCGGGCATCGACGGCGGCGCGAAGAGGACCGGCCGCAGAATGCCGGATTCGGCGAGGGTGATCTCGCTAAAATCGCGTTGACCCGGTCGGGGCGCATTGAGCTTGAATCCGTCCGTCAGCTTGGCGATGAGATCGACGAGATCGCGGATATGCACCATGCCGCGCGGGTCGTCGAGATTTTCAGCGTAGACCGGCAGGCGCGAATGGCCGGCGGTGCGGAAGGCATCGAGCACTTCGGCGAGGCGCGCGTCGATGCGCGACAGCGATGATGTCGGCGCGCGGGATCATGATGTCGGCGACGCGGACCTCGTGCAGCGAGAGCACATTGGTCAGCATCTCGCGCTCGAGCGCGGAGAAGCCGGACGCCTCGGTGATCTCCTCGATCGCTTCCTGCACGTCCTCGCGCAGCGAGCCGCCGCCGAGTCCGAGCAGCGACCGCAACTTGCCGAGCAGGCCGACCTTGCCGGGTTTCTCCGGCGTACTCTCAGGATCGTCGTTGACGCTCATTCGATGCCCGTAACGCAAGGCCGCGTAAGGATCGCGGATGCCGAGCGCGGCGAGAATCTCGCGCTCCAAAGCTTCCATCTTCACCGCCTGCGCCTCCTCCTCATGATCGAAGCCGACAAGATGCAGAAAGCCGTGCGCGATAAGATGCGTCGACATGCGCTTGAAAGCTCTTGTGCTCGGCTTCGGCCTCGCGCGCGCAGGTCTCATAGGCAATTGCAATATCGCCGAGCGCGGGACGCGCTTCGACCGCGCCGGGCGCCGGGAAGGAAAGCACGTTGGTCGGCTGGTCCTTGCCCCGCCATTGCGCATTGAGTTTGCGGATCGCCGCGTCGTCGGCGAGCAGGAGGCTGATCTCGACGCCGGGCTGCAGCTTCACGCCCGACTTCAGGACCGCCTCGCCGATCGCCGCCGCCGCCCAGCCGTAAACGTCCGGCGCTTCTTCCCACAAAGTGCTTTCGACCGCGATGTCGATGACAGGAAGCGCGCTCATCGTCGGGGCCTGTCCTCCGGGGCCGGGCGCGGACGCTGCTCATAGGCCGTGACGATGCGGCGGACGAGATCGTGGCGCACGACATCGCCGTCGGCGAAACGCACGTGGCCGATGCCTTCGAGCCCGCCGAGCAGGCCGACGGCTTCGGAGAGGCCGGAAATCTGTCCGGGCGGCAGGTCCACCTGCGTCGGATCGCCGGTGACGATCATGCGCGAGCCCTCACCGAGCCGGGTGAGGAACATTTTCATCTGCATGGATGTCGTGTTCTGCGCTTCATCAAGCAGAACGCAGGCATTGGTCAGCGTGCGCCCGCGCATGAAGGCCAGCGGCGCGACTTCGATCATGCCGGTCTGCATGCCGCGCTCGACCATGCGCGGGTCCATGAAATCGTTCAGCGCATCGAAGATCGGGCGCAGATAGGGATCGACTTTTTCGCGCATGTCGCCGGGCAGGAAGCCGAGCCGCTCACCCGCCTCGACCGCCGGGCGCGAGAGGATCAGCCGCTCGATGATGCCCTGCTCGAGCAGCGAGACGGCATAGCCGACCGCGAGCCAGGTCTTGCCGGTTCCGGCCGGCCCTTCGGCGAAACACGAGCTCTTGGCGCTTCAGGCAGCGGATATAGAGATCCTGCGCCGCGTTGCGGGCGCGCACGATGCCGCGCCGGCGCGTGCTGATCTGCTCGAAATGGGTGCGCGGAATATCGGCATTGGGGAACAGCGAGCCCTGCAGCGCGCGCTCCTCGATTGCCCCGTCGACATCGCCCGGCCCCACGCTCTGGCCGAGCTTGACGCGGCCGTACAGGGTTTCCAGGACTTCGCCGCGCCTGCTCGCAGGCTTCCGGCGGCCCCTTGATCGTCACCTGATTGCCGAGCGCATTGGCGACGACGCCGAGCTTGCGTTCGACCTTGGCGAGATTCTGATCGTAGAGCCCGAAAAGCAGCGAGGCATGCTTGTTGTCGTCGAAGGCCAGGGTCACCAGCGCCGGAGGTTCGGGCGCCAGAGGCACCGGCGTGGAATTGCCGCGCAGCGACAGCGGACGATCAGTTGGTCTCAAAGCTTCTGTGTCTCCTCAGGCGTCAGGCTTCAGGCGTCCAAACAGTGAGTTCGTTCCCAGGCCGGTAATCTCGACCGGCACGATCCGGCCGATCAGCGTCTCGGACGCCTCGACCTGAACAGGCTGTAGATAGGGAGAGCGCCCGGCGATTTGACCGGCACGCCGCCCCTTTTTCTCGAAAAGAACAGCAAGAGTTTTGCCAACGAGACTGGCGTTGAACGCCATGCCGCTGGGCGTCGAGCAAGTCCTGCAACTGCGCCAGCCGCGTCGCCTTCACGTCCTCCGGCACCTGATCCGGCAGATCGGCGCCCGGCGTGCCGGGGCGCGGCGAATATTTGAAGGAAAAGGCGCTCGCGAAGGTAATTTCGCCGACAAAATCGAGCGTCGCGGCGAAATCAGCTTCGCTCTCGCCCGGGAAGCCGACGATGAAATCCGACGACAGCGCGATCTCGGGGCAGCTCGCGCGCAGCCGGCGCACGATGTCGCGATAGGCGGCGCGATCATGCTTGCGGTTCATCGCGGCGAGGAGCGCGTCGGAGCCCGTCTGCACCGGCAGATGCAGAAAGGGCATCAGCGCCGGCAGATCGCGGTGCGCGGCGATGAGATCCTCGTCCATGTCGTTCGGGTGGCTTGTCATATAACGCAGCCGAGCGACGCCGGGGATTGCGGCGAGCCGCGTGCAGAGCTGCGCCAGCGACCAGATGCGTCCGTCCGCGCCTTCGCCGTGATAGGCGTTGACGTTCTGGCCGAGGAGCGTCACCTCGCGCACGCCGGCCTCCGCCAGTGCCGCGACTTCGGCGACGATTTTCTCCACCGGACGCGAGATCTCGGCGCCGCGCGTGTAAGGCACGACGCAGAAGGTGCAGAACTTGTCGCAGCCTTCCTGAACCGTGACGAAAGCGGTGACGCCGCGCGCCTGAATCGCGCTACGCTGGGCGCGCGGCAGATGGTCGAATTTGTCCTCCGCCGGGAATTCGGTGTCGATCACCGGAGCTGTTTCGGCGCGGCGCAGCAGATCGGGCAGGCGGTGATAATTTTGCGGCCCGACGACAAGGTCGACGGCCTTCTGCCGGCGCACGATCTCGCCGCCCTCGGCCTGCGCGACACAACCCGCGACGACGACCTGCGTGGCGCGCCCGTTCGCGCGGCGGGCGTCCTTCACTTCCCGCACCTTGCCAAGCTCGGAGAAAATCTTCTCCGCCGCCCGTTCGCGGATGTGGCAGGTGTTGAGTATGACGAGGTCCGCGTCGTCCAAGCTTTGGGTTTCGTCGAAGCCCGCGGGCGCCAGCAAATCGGTCATCTTCTGCGCATCGTAAGCATTCATCTGACAGCCATATGACTTGATGAAGAGCTTGCGGCGCGGCGCGGCGGCGGGCGGCGCTTCGGCCGCGGCGTCCTCGACAGGCAGATCGAGAGTGTCGGTCATGGTCCTCGCTGGCGGCTGCCGCTGTGGCGCCGCCGATTTCTCCTTTTAGCCCGGATTCGTGCCCGCCGCCATGCGGCTAGAGCGTGTTCCGGGAAAGTTGCATGACTTTTCCGACGAGAACACGCTCCAATATTTTGAACTGGCGCGATTTCTCCCCGGCTAAATGAGGCCATCTAGCAGGAAAGCGCGCTAAAGATCGCAGCGTAAAACCAGGGCTGTGGCAGCGTTGCCGCCGGCCGTGCGGTAATAGGCCTTGCGCTCGCCGACCTGATGGAAGCCGAAATTCCGGTAAAGCTTTATCGCCGCCTTATTGCCGGCTTCGACCTCCAAAAACAAGGATTTAACCCCCGCCGCCGCCAGCGTCGGCAGATGCGTGGCCAAAAGCGCCGCACCGACGCCCTTTTGCCGCGCCTTGGGCGCCACCGCGATGGTTAAAATCTCTGCCTGATCCGCCGCCCGGCGGGAGAGAATGAACCCGGCCGGCCCCCCCAGACTGGCCCAATGCGCGATCACATCGCGCCCCGCGAGCAGAGCCTCGAATTCCTCCGCGCTCCAGGGGTGCGGGAAGCTTTGCGCGTGAATGCGCGCGCAGACCTTGCCGAGCTGCGGGCCGAGACGGTGGATGGAGGGGGCAGCTGGCTTTCCCAGCCTATTCCCAAGCCAGCGCAGCATCAGGCGGGTGCGAGCGGAATGTGCGCCTGATCCTGCGGTTTGGCGTCCGGCGGCTTGAGATAGAGCGGGCGCGGCGGCGCGCCCTTCGGATCGGCGAGCAGGCCAAGCCGGGCGACGAAGGCGATATCCGGCGCGCCGGTCTCGCCGACGACCTCGGCGCTGAGGCCGGCCGATTTGGCCTCGATCGCCAGCATCGGCGCGCCCGAGCCGGCGAGGCGGATCGGCCCGGTGCCGAGTTGGCGCATGGCCTCGCGCAGGGTCGCGACACGCGGCAGGACGAGCGCGCGCCCGTCCGGGCCGAAGACCGCGAAATAGAGACTGCCATGTCTGGCGTCGATCGCCGGGACGACGAGACCCGGCTGCGCCTCGAGAATCAGCGGCGCGGCGAGCGCGGCGAGCGTCGAGACGCCGACGACCGGCACATGGCACGCGAGGCCGATGGCACGCGCCGCGGCGATGCCGACGCGCAGCCCGGTGAACGAGCCGGGGCCGACCGTCACCGCGATCCGGTCGAGGCCCTTGAAGCCCTCCTCGGTCTGCGACACGACGCGGTCAAGCAGCGGCATCAGCGCTTCGGCTTGCCCGCGCTGCATCAAGAGCGTCTCCAACGCGAGAGGCTCGCCGGCATCTTCGTCGAAGACGCAGGCGGAGACCGCATCGAGGGCCGTATCGATCGCGAGGATTTGGGTCATTCGGCCGCGTTCGCTCTCCGCCCTAGATGGATTGCACCGTCTGCACCGCGGGCACGAAATGGCGCAGCAGATTCTCGATTCCGTGCCGCAGCGTCGCTGTCGAGGACGGGCAACCCGAGCACGAGCCCTTCATCGCCAGATACACCGTGCCGTCACGGAAGCCGCGGAACTTGATGTCGCCTCCGTCGCCGGCGACGGAGGGGCGCACGCGCGTCTCGATCAATTCCTTGATCGTCTCGACCGTTTCTGCGTCCTCGGCCGCGAAGAACTCGTCCGGCTCGTCATCGGGGTCGCCGGTGACACCCTCGGCGAGCAGCGGCGCGCCGGAGGTGAAATGCTCCATGATCACGCCGAGGATGGCGGGCTTCAGCTCCGGCCAATCGTTGGCGCTCTTGGTCACGGTGATGAAATCGGCGCCGAAATAGACGCCGGCGACGCCCGGAATCTCGAACAAAGCCGCGGCGAGCGGCGATTGCGCCGCGCCGGCGGGGTCGGGAATGTCGAGCGTGCCGTCCGGCATCACTTGCCGTCCGGGCAGGAATTTGAGGGTCGCCGGATTCGGCGTGAGTTCGGTCTCGATAAACATGACTTTCTCCCAATCTCCGGTTCAAGGCCGGAACTGGCGGTTAAGCCTTATATGGGCGAGGAATTTTGCGGGAGCAAGCCGTGAATTCCGGTGCGCGTGTGGAGTTGCGGGTAACTTCCGCCGGCTCGCGCTTAAGTTAGGCGGCCGGCCTCGCGGCCAGCCGCCGTCACCGGGCTATGCCGTGGGGTGGAGAGGCGTCGGCGTTGCGACTTCGATGAAGTAGCCGCCCTTCGCCTTGAAGTAGAAGGTCCAGGCGCCGTGGTAGTTGCGCGGCGCCGGCGCATCCCAGCCGTCGGCGACGAGGCGCGCATGTATCGCATCGACCGCTTCTCGGGTTTCCTGAATGAAACCGATGTGCAGCACATCGGAATCTCCAGGGATAAGCGAAGTCGCCGCGCTTGCGCGCAAAATTATTCAGGACGAAGGCCATGCCGTCGTCGTCTTCCATCACGGCCAATCCGTTGCCGCGGGAAACGAGGCAGCGCAGGCCGAAATAGCGTTCGAACATCGCTCGGTCGGCCGGGATGTCGATGCTGGTGAGATTCACGTGATTGAGCTTCATTGGACGTACCTTTCCTGTCGATGGAAAGGACGCGCCGGAAGCTGGCTCACGCAATCAGCGGGAGGCAGCCTGAACGAGCGCAAAGGCCACCCGGACTACCAACCGGGCCGTGGATTTTGCGCGTCCGAGACCAATATCGGCGGATAGGGTGCGTGTGTCAACCGTACCAATGAGTTCTCGATGATGGCGATGCCGCGAAGGCCGGCGATTCAGCGTTTGCGCACGAATTCGGTGCGCAGAACCAGGCCCTTGATCGCATCGTGGCGGCAGTCGATTTCCTCGGGATTGTCCGTAAGCCGGATCGACCGGATGACCGTGCCCTGCTTGAGCGTCTGCCCGGCACCTTTGACCTTGAGATCCTTGATCAGGATGACGGAATCGCCATCGGCGAGAATGTTGCCGGACGCGTCGCGGACTTCGGCGGCCTTGGCTTTCTCCGCCGCAATTTCTGCGGCGGGCCGCCATTCGCCGGTTGCCTCGTCATAAACGTAGTCGTCGTCCTGCTCGTTCATATCCATGCCGCATGGTGTTGCGTTGCGCTGTGATTCGTTGGCTGTCAGGCTGGTGGGCCGGGCAGGACTCGAACCTGCAACCAGACCGTTATGAGCGGCCGGCTCTAACCATTGAGCTACCGGCCCGGCAGCGCCTCGAGGCTGCGGGCATTACACCGAAGTTTGGCGCGCGTGCAAGACGCGTTGGCGCTCAGAGCAAAGCCTCGCCATTATCTCCCTCTCCCCGCAAGCAGGGAAAGGGAATGCGCCTTCACTTCTCAGTCAGCTTCAGTTCGATGCGGCGGTTCTTGGCGTAGGCCTCGTCGCTGTCGCCGGGATCGATCGGCTGGAATTCGCCGAAGGCTGCGGCGACAAGCCGGTCGGCCGGTACGCCCTTGCTGATGAGATATTGCACGACGGCGATGGCGCGGGCGGCGGAGAGATCCCAGTTCGAATGAAACTCGCTCGATTGCATCGGCCGCTTGTCGGTATGGCCGTCGACGCGCAGAACCCAGGGGATTTCCGCCGGAATTTCCTTGTTCAGCTCGACGACGGCATCCGCCAGCTTGTCGAGTTCCGTCTTGCCCTCGGGATTTAATTGCGCCTTGCCGGTGTCGAACAGAACTTCGGATTGGAAGACGAAACGGTCGCCGACCGTGCGGATGTCCGGCCGGTCGCCGAGAATTTGACGCAGCCGGCCGAAGAAATCGGAGCGGTAGCGCGCAAGCTCCTGCACCTTCTGCGCCAGCGCGATGTTGAGCCGCGAGCCGAGGTCGGCGATCTTCGCCTGCGATTCCTTATCGCGCGACTCGGAGGCAGAGAGCGCATCGTCGAGCGCCGCGAGCTGCCGGCGCAACGCGCCGATCTGCTGATTGAGGATGTCGATCTGCGCCAAAGCCTGCGCGGAAATCTGTTTTTCGCTCGCGAGCTGCTGCTCGGCTGCGGTGAGACGTTGATCGGCGCTGCCGGCGCCGGCGCCCGCAGCGGAAATCGCGCCCTGCAATTCGCCGTTCTTCTTCTTTTCCGCATCGAGCGTCGCCGCCAGCGAGGCAATCGTGCTTTGCGCGTCGGCCCGGTTCGTCTGCGCCAAGGCAAGCTGCGCGGTCAATTCGGCGATCTGCTTGTTGAGCTTGTTAAGCACCGTATCCTTGCCCGAGACTTCGCGGGCGAGGAAGAATTGCGCCAGCATGAAGACGGACAGCAAAAACGTAATGACGAGCAGCATCGTCGTGAGCGCATCGACGAAGCCCGGCCAGTAATCGATCGGGCGCTGCGCACGCCGCGCGCGGGCGAGCGGCATCAGCGGCGCTCCGCTTCGCTGGCGATCTGCTTGAGCACGTCTTTCACTTCGTTGTTCTGCGCCGCCTGTGCCTCGACCCAGTCACGGATCATCTGCTGCTCAGCGCGCATATGCTGCACGAGGCTTTGGATTCCTTCGGCGAGATTGGCGACGGCGATGGAGGTCGCGCGCGCCTGAGTCTGATCGACGGTCGCGGCGATCTTGTCGAGCGCGGCGCGCAGATCCTGCGGCACGGCGGTGGCAGCCTGGGGTTCGAGCGGAACGTCGGCCGCGGTGCGCGCGGTGAGATTGTCTTCGAGTTCGTTGTAGAAGCGGTTTTGCGCCTGGCCTGCCTGCAGATCAAGAAAGCCGAGCACGAGCGAGCCGGCGAGGCCGAAGAGCGAGGAGGTGAAGGAGATGCTCATGCCGGACAGCGGCCGGGCGAGATTGTTCTTGAGATCGTCGAACATCACCGCCGCGTCGCCGCCGCTTTGCAGCGAATTGAGGATGCCGCCGATCGAGCCGACCGTCGTCAAGAGGCCCCAGAACGTGCCGAGCAGGCCGAGGAAGATCAAAAGTCCGGTAAGATAGCGCGAGGTATCGCGCGCCTCGTCGAGCCGCGTGCCGATCGAATCGAGCACTGCGCGCAGGGTCAGCGTCGGCAGCGCCGCCTCGTTGACCGGGCGTCCGGAGAGGAGCGTGGCGATCGGCGCGAGCAGTATCGGCTGGGCGACCTCGTTCTCAAGTCCGCGCGGCAGCGCGTTGACCCAGCGCACTTCGCGGAACAGGCGGATCACCTGCCGCAGCGCCAGCACGATGCCGATGAAGAGCACGAAGAAGATGAGGCTGTTGAGGGCAGGATTGCCTTTGAAGTCCTTGGCGATCTGCTCGTTCAGGATCAGCGCGAGGAAGCCGACGAGGATAAGAAACACCACCATGCGGACGAGATAGATGCGCGGCGACGATAATTTGTAAGGATCAATCTCGACCGCCATCGGATGCGCTCCGCCTTCGCTTCCCCGCCAAATCTTTGCGCCTGTCTAGCATAGATAGGCTGGGAGCGGGATGCCAAAAAATGGCGTCGCCGCGTGGTGCGGAGCCTGGCTTCCCTGGCGTCACTTCGCCTCGCGCAGCAGCGTCAGCAATTGCGCATGGATGGTCTCGTTGCCGGCACAGATCGAACCGGTGCCGAGAATGTCCGCGCCGCCGTCGGCGTCGGTGACGAAACCGCCGGCTTCCCGGATAATTAACATTCCCGCCGCCACGTCCCAGGGTTTTAGGCCGCGCTCCCAGAAGCCGTCGTAGGAGCCTTGCGCGACAAAGCAGAGATCGAGCGCCGCTGCGCCGAGCCGGCGCAGATTTGAGGCGCGGGCCATGACGGCGGCGAATTCCGCCTGAAAGCCTTCATGCCCTTTCTTGCCGAGATGCGGGATGCCGCAGCCGATGAGCGCGTTGGAAAAATCGCGCCGCGCCGCGACGCGCAGGCGACGGTTGTTGTGATAAGCGCCCTGGCCTTTCTCGGCGATATACATGTCGTCGGTGGCGGGGTTGTAGACGAGGCCGGCGACCATCTGGCCCTCGCGCGCAAGGCCGATGGAAATGGCGAAGATCGGCAGGCCGTGAAGGAAATTGGTCGTGCCGTCGAGCGGATCGATATACCAGGTATGGGTCTTGTCGGCGCCCTCGACGATCCCCGATTCCTCCAGCACGAACCCATAGCCCGGCCGCGCCTTGGAGAGTTCGTCGAAAAGGGTTTTCTCGGATTTCCGGTCGGCGGCGGAGACGAAATCGCCCGGCCCCTTGATCGAAACCTGAAGGTTCTCGACTTCGCCGAGATCGCGCTTCAGGCCGCGCCCGGCTTTCAGCGCCGCGGCGGTCATGACATTCATCAGGGCGGAACGGATCATTACAAACTCTGGGTGGGGGAACGCGCAGCATCTGCCCCGCTTGCCCCGCGCGCGTCAAGCTAAACCCCACCCATCTTGCAGATGAGCGCCCATTCCGCCTCGCTCACCGGCTGCACGGAGAGGCGCGAATTGTTGACGAGCACCATGTCCTTCAGGCGCGGCTCGGCCTTGATCGCCTCTAACGTGACGGGATGTTTCAGCGGCTTCAAGGCGCGCACATCGACCATGCCGAATTTGCCGCTTTCGTCGCGTCGGGTCGGGATAATAAGGCTTGATGATCGTCACGATGCCGACGATCTCCTTGCCCTCGTTGGAATGATAGAAGAAGGCTTCTTCGCCGACCTTCATCGCCATCAGATTGAGCTTGGCGCTGTGGTTGCGCACGCCGTTCCAGAAAGTGCCTTTGGCGCCGGCGTCGACCTGCTGCTGCCAGGACCAGCTTGAGGGTTCGCTCTTCAACAGCCAATGCGCCATGCGTTCTTCATCCTTCGTTGGAAAGCGCCTGCGCCAGTTCCGATTTCGCCGGCCGCGCCAGCAGCGCTTCGATCGCGGCGTCGATGCCGATGCGCTCGGCCAGCACCGCATCGACGGCCTCGCTGATCGGCAGGTCGATCGCTTTGCGATGCGCCAGATCGACGAGCACGCCGGCGGTGAAAACGCCCTCGGTCGTGTGGCCCTCGGCGCGCGCGGCGGCGATGTCCTTGCCGCGCCCGAGCGCGAAGCCGAAGGAGAAATTGCGCGATTGGCCGGAGGTGCAGGTGAGCACCAGATCGCCAAGGCCCGAGAGGCCGGCGAGCGTGGAAACTTCGGCGCCATAGGCGCGGCCGAAGCGCGAGAGTTCGGCAAAGCCGCGCGCGATCAGCGCCGCGCCAGCACTGGCGCCGAGCCCGCGTCCGGCGGCGATGCCGCTGGCGATGGCGAGCACGTTCTTCGCCGCGCCGCCGATCTCGACGCCGCGGATGTCGCGCGAATGATAGAGCCGGAACCAGGGCGTCGCGAGCGTGCGCGCAAGTTCCGCCGCTTCCTCTTCGCTGCGCGCGGCGAGCGTCACCGCCGTCGGCAAGCCTTTCGCGACATCGTCGGCGAAGCTCGGGCCGGACAGCACGGCGACCGGATTCGCCGGCAGGACTTCGCCGACCACCTCGCTCAGGAAAAGTCCGCTCGTCCGCTCGATGCCTTTGGCGCAGATCACCAGCGGTACGCGGGGGTCAACAAGACCGGCGAGCGCAGAGAGGTCTGGCGCACCGCCTGCGCCGGCACGGCGAGAAAGATGACCTCAGCGCCGGCGACATCGGCAAGCGCGGCGGTCGGGACGAGATTGGCCGGCAACGGAACGCCGGGCAGGCGCCGCGCATTAACGCCCGTCGCCGTCATCTCGATCGCGTGGTTCGGGTCGTGCGCCCAGAGATGGACCTTGGCCGCGTTGCGCGCGGCGAGATTGGCGAGCGCCGTGCCCCAGGCCCCGGCGCCAAGCACGGCAATATGGGTGTAGCGTGCCATTTCGTTCCGCTTCAGGCTTTGCCGTGATGCAGGCTTTCGGCCTCGCTGTCGAGCGGCCAGCGCGGCCGCGCGGCGAAGGTCATGTCGTCGCTGAGGCCGAGCCGCAACCGCTCGATGCCCGCCCAGGCGATCATCGCGCCATTGTCGGTGCAAAGCGCAGTCGGCGGCACGACCAGCCGCAGGCCGCTTTCGCTGCAAAAGCGCATCAGCGCGCGGCGGATGGCGGAATTGGCGGCGACGCCGCCGGCGACGACCATCGCCTGGCAGGGGCCGATTCTTTCGCCGAAGACGCCGCACGCCGGCGCGCAGGCGGTCGACGAGCGTATCGACGACGGCGGCCTGAAACGAGGCGCAGAGATCGGCGACGGCGCTCGGGTTGAGCGGGGCGATCTTCTCGGCCTCCAGCCGCACCGCGGTCTTGAGCCCGGAAAAGGAGAAATCCGGCTTCGGGCGGCCGAGCATCGGACGGGGAAACTCGAAGCGCGCCGCGTCGCCCTTCAGGGCTTCGCGCTCCACTTGCGGGCCGCCGGGATAGGGCAGGCCGAGCATTTTGGCGACCTTGTCGAAGGCCTCGCCGACGGCATCGTCGACGGTGGCGCCGAGCCGCACATAATCGCCGACGCCGCGCACCGCGACGAGCTGGGTATGGCCGCCGGAGACGAGCAGCAGGAGATAGGGAAAATCGAGGCCGCCGGCGAGCCGCGGGGTCAGCGCATGGGCTTCGAGGTGGTTGACCGCGATAAAGGGTTTGCGCGCCGCGAGCGCGAGGGCCTTGCCCTCGGTCAGCCCGATGATGACCCCGCCGATCAGGCCGGGGCCGGCCGCGGCGGCGATGCCGTCGAGATCGCCAAGCTCGACCTTGGCCGTTTCGAGCGCCCGCTGGATCAGGCGATCGAGCACCTCGATATGGGCGCGGGCGGCGATTTCCGGCACCACGCCGCCATAGGCCTGGTGTTCGGCGATCTGGCTGAACACTTCATTGGCGAGGATTTCCCCGCCGCCCTCGGGCTTCAGCGCGACAACAGCCGCCGCCGTTTCGTCGCAGGTGGTTTCGATACCCAGAAAACGCATGAAACATCTCAATGGCTTGGGGAAAACTGGCCTTGGCCGCGACGCTGCCGTAAAGGGATAGTATCGAAAGGCTTCCCGCTAAAGCCCCCGGCTCACGGCGCGGCCTGCTTTTAGTGCAAAACATGCCTCCAGTGCGAAAAAGCTCGTGAACGCTTTTCCGCACCCCACTCTCGTCAACGATAACCCCAGATCATGAGGGATTGGCAATTCCTGGTTCTTCAGCGGCAGGCGCCCTCCCGGCGCGATTGAGAATCGGCACCCGCGGCAGCCCCCTGGCGCTGGCGCAGGCCGAACAAGTGAAACAAAGGCTGGCCGAGGCGCATGGTGCGCAGGCGCCGGAGCTTGAGATCGTCGTCATCAAAACGAGCGGCGATCTCATTCAGGATCGCGCGCTGGCCGAGGCGGGCGGCAAGGGGCTTTTCACCAAGGAACTCGACAGCGCGCTGGAGCGCGGCGACATCGATCTCGCCGTCCATTCGGCCAAGGATCTGCCGACCTTTCTGCCGCAGGGCCTCGAAATTTCCGGCTATCTGCCGCGCGAGGATGTGCGCGATGCGTGGGTTTCGGCGAAGGCGGACGACCCCCGCGCGTTGCCGCCCGGCAGTGTCGTCGGCACGGCGTCCCTGCGGCGCAGCGCCCAGTTGTTGCGGTTGCGGCCAGACCTCGCAATTTCGCTCCTGCGCGGCAATGTCGAGACACGCTTGGCGAAACTCGCGCGCGGTGAGATCGATGCGACGATCCTCGCCGTCGCCGGGCTGAAACGCCTTGGGCTTACCGATCGGGCGACGCGGCTGCTCGACGCCACTGATTTCATCCCTGCGGTCGGCCAGGGCGCGATCGCCATGACCGCGCGGCGCGACGATGCGCCGGTCGCCGCGGCGCTGCGGCCGATCCTCGATTGGGCGACGGGCGTGGCGCTGGCCTGCGAACGCGCGCTGCTGCAAGTGCTCGACGGCTCCTGCCGCACGCCAATTGGCGGTCATGCGTGGCTCGCAGGCGACCAGTTGCATCTGCGCGCCATCATCCTGCGTCCGGACGGGTCGGAATTCTTTGCGACCGAGATCAGCGGGCCGCACGCGGAGGCCATCAACCTCGGCGAAAAGGCGGCACGCGAGCTTCTTGCACGGGCGCCTCCCGGCTTTCTGGCGGGCTGAATATGCTGGTTCTTGTCACCCGCCCAGCGGAGCAAGCTCTGGAGACATTGGTGAAGCTCGCCGCGCGCGGCCATGAGGCCGTGCTGTCGCCCGTCACCGCCATTGTGGCGCGTGACGCGCATTGGCCCCCGGGCACGATCGACGTTCTTGTCGCGACAAGCGCACGCGCCTTCGAGGCCTTGCGGCTCGATCCCGAATTTCCGACGCCAGAGACAAAGCGTCTGCTGTCTTTGTTTCTCGTCGGGCAGAGGACGCTGGACGCGGCGCGGACCGCAGGTTTTACCGGACCGGCGCTCGTTGCCGCCGATGTGAAGGAACTGGCGCCGAAGCTCATCGCGCATTTGCGCTCCACCAGCACGGCCCTTTATCTCGCCGGGCGCGAACGCAAGCCTGATCTCGAAACCACCTGCGTTTCGGCTGGATTCAAACTTGCCCTTCTTGAGACCTATGACGCCGAGGCGGCGGCGTCGCTGAGCGAGGAGGCTCTTGTCGCGCTCGATGCGCGTGCCGTCGATGCAGTTCTGCACTATTCGCAGCGGAGCGCGGCGATCTTTCTGGAACTGCTGGAAGTTGCGGGCTTCGATCCGGCGGCGCTGCGCCATATGGCGATTTCCGAGGACGCGGCGGCGCCGTTGCGTGAATTGGGGTTGCCTCATATTGAGATCGCCGGACATCCGGACGAAGATTCTCTGCTGGCGCTGCTCGCGGGCTGAGGTTGCCTGAACAAATATCTTACAAACCCGCCGGTTTTCAGATGACACATCGGTGATAAGTATCCCCGCGCTGGCGTGATAAAAGCCACGCAAGCCCTCGGGATTTTCCAGGCGTTGCGAATGACAGAAATACTGGCTCAACGGGAAGAAACGTCACAGGCGCAAGCGCCGCTGCCGCAGGCGGCTGTCGGCCCGGCGGCGCTCGAGGTCACAGGCGTCACGCATTTTTACGGCAAGCGCAAAGCCCTCGACAATGTCTCCTTCACGGTGGCGCCAGGCAGTTTCACCGTCCTGCTGGGGCTTAACGGCGCCGGCAAGAGCACGCTGTTTTCGTTGGTCACGCGGCTCTATGTGACGCGCACCGGCGCGATCAGGATTTTTGGCTATGATGTCGTGCGTCAAAGCGGCCAGGCGCTGCGCCGGCTCGGCGTGGTCTTTCAGGCCCGCACGCTCGATCTCGAACTGACCGTCACGCAAAATCTCATCTATCACGCCGCGCTGCACGGGATCGGCCCGTTCGAGGCCAAGCGTCGTATCGCCGATGTGCTGGCGCGCGCGGGGCTCGCCGACCGCGCCAAGGAAAAGGTGCGCAATCTCTCCGGCGGCTATATCCGCCGTGTCGAGATCGCCCGCGCCTTTCTGCATCATCCGCAATTGCTGCTGCTCGACGAAGCGACTGTCGGCCTCGACATCAAGGCGCGCGCCGACATCATCGCGCAGGTGCGCAGCCTCGTCGCGGACGCTGGTCTCGGCGTGCTCTGGACGACGCATCTGATCGATGAGATCGCGCCGACCGATTCGGTCGTTGTCCTGCATCAGGGCAAGGTGCTCGAAAAGGGTCTTGCGACGGAAATTCTGGCGCGCACCGGCGCACCCGACATGCGTGCCGCCTTCGTGAAAATCACTGGCGCCGACCTGAGCCAGGGAGATGCGCCGTGACGAGCCTCGCGACAACGCCGGTGCAGCCGGAAGCGCGGCGCGGCTTCACGCCGGTGCAATATCTCATCTGCATGGGCGGCATCATCTGGCGCGAAGCTTTGCGCTTCGTCCATCAGCGCGGCCGCTTTGTTTCCGCGCTCGTGCGTCCGCTCGTCTGGCTCTTCATCTTCGCCGCCGGCTTCCGCTCGGTGCTCGGCGTGTCGATCATCCCGCCGTACCAGACCTACATTCTCTACGACGTCTATATCACGCCCGGGCTGATCGCGATGATCCAGCTCTTCAACGGCATGCAGTCCTCGCTGTCGATGGTCTACGATCGCGAGACGGGCAACATGCGCACGCTGCTGGTGAGCCCCTTTCCGCGCTGGTATCTGCTGACCTCGAAGCTGCTGGCCGGCACGGCCGTGTCGATTCTTCAGGTCTACGCCTATCTGCTCATCGCTTATTTCTGGGGCATCGAGCCGGATTCGCTGTGGGGCTACATCGCCGTGCTGCCGGCGCTGCTGCTTTCGGGACTCATGCTGGGTGCGCTCGGTATGGCGCTGTCCTCCCTCGTGCGGCAATTGGAGAATTTCGCCGGGGTGATGAACTTCGTCATCTTCCCGATGTTCTTTGCCTCGAGCGCGCTCTATCCGCTCTGGAAAGTGCAGGAAGGCTCGCCCTGGCTCGCCACCGTCTGCCAGCTCAATCCCTTCACCTATGCGGTGGAGTTGATCCGCTTCGCGCTCTATCTGCAAGTCGATTGGACGTCGCTCGCGGTCGTTTCGGGCTGTCTCGTCGTCTTCCTCGGCGCGGCGATCCTCGCCTACGATCCCTCGCGCGGCATGTTGATCCGCCGCGGTGGAGCCGCCGAATGAACGCCGCCGTCAAACAAAAACGCTCCGGCGCGGGCCGGAGCGTTTGTCGCCATATTCAAAAAGATGCGGTGTTATTTCGAGCCGTCCGCCTTGAACTGCGAAATATAGGCCCAGATGTCGTCCCGCTGATGAGCCTTTTCGAGCCCCGCGAAGAACATCTTGACGCCCGGAATATCGGCCTGCGGGTTGGTGATGTACTTCTTGAACGTGTCCTCATTCCAGGTGATGCCGGAATTCTTCATCGCGTCGGAATAGGCATAATCGGCGACCGTTCCAGCCTTGCGGCCGTTGAGGCCGTTCAACTCGGGGCCGACGAAGTTTTTCGCGCCCGGGCCAATCTGGTGACAGAGGTGGCAGGTATGTTCGAAAATCTGCTCGCCGGCCGCGGCATCGCCCGCGGCAGAGGCCGGAGCCAGCGCGGCCATCGTCAACAAACCAGCCGCAGCAAAGACGAAACCAGTATACTTCATCGTTCCCTTCCCTTCCTCCCGGCGCCGCGTGTGGGCGCATGCCAGTTTAGACGGCTTCCAACACATGTTTAGCCCGATCCGCGGCGCGAAGACAATCCACATTCCAATTCACGAGACGAGCAATCAATGAGCGACATTTCTGTTCCGCGAGTGAAGGCGTCCCGAAATACGGGCCGCAAGATTGTCGCGTCGGGCCTCGTGTTCCTGCTCGCCTGCAGCGGTGCCGCCCACGCTGACGACAATTTGCGCGTCGCCGCGCAGAAAACTGGGACTTTTTCTTGGGAGCTCGGCGTCATCAAGGAGCATGGGCTCGACAAGAAGGCCGGTATTCATCTCGATGTCACGGAACTTGCTACGACCGAGGCCGGCAAAGTTGCGATTATGGGCGGCTCGGCCGACATCGCCATTTCCGACTGGCTCTGGGTCTCGCGCGAGCGCAGCCTCGGCGGCAAGCTCAAATTCTATCCGTATTCGAGCACGCTCGGCGCCGTGATGGTGCCGCCCGCCTCGTCCATCGCCAAGCTCGCTGATCTCAAAGGCAAGAAACTCGGCGTTGCCGGCGGTCCGCTCGACAAGAGCTGGCTGCTGCTGCAGGCCTATGCCAAGAATTCCGGCATCGATCTCGATTCCGACGCGCAGATTCTTTACGCCGCGCCGCCGCTCCTCGAAGAAGAGAGCCTGCAAGGCAAGGACGATGCGACGCTCAATTTCTGGAACTTCTGTGCCTCGCTGGAGACAAAGGGCTTCAAACGGCTGATCGGCATCGACGAGGTCGAAAAAGCGCTTGGCGCGTCCGGCCGCGTCGCGATGGTTGGTTATGTCTTCGACGAGACCTATGCCGCGCACCATGCCGACCTCTTGCGGCGCTTCTTCGCGATGGCAGCGCAGGCGCAGGACATTCTTGCCCATTCGAAACCCGAATGGCAGAAAATCGGCGAGAAGATCGGCGTCACCGATCCGGCCGCGCTTGAAATCTATCGCAAGCGTTATCTCGAAGGCGCCGCGCATCGCCCGATCGCCGACGAAGAGGCGGATGCCCGCAAGCTCTATCAGGTGCTCGCCCGCATCGGCGGCGCCAAACTCGTCGGCCCGGCTGCGGAACTCGACGCCGGTACTTTCTACAAAGACGCAGCGGGCGATTGACGTGCTGCTGCGATTGCTTTCGCTTCTGTTTATTGTCGCGCTCTGGCAGGCGGCCTCGATGGTGGCCGACAGCCGCCTCCTGCCGGCGCCGCTCGCCGTGCTCGCCGTCATCGGCCGCGAAGCGCAATCGCACGCGCTCTATTTCAACATGGCGACGACCTTGGCGCGCGTCGCCGTTTCCTTCACGTTGGCGATGGTCTTCGGCACGTTTTTCGGCGTCTTGATGGGACGCAACCCGACGCTCGACCGGCTCGGCGATCCCTGGCTCGTCATTCTCCTGAACGTGCCTGCGCTCGTCGTTATCGTTCTTGCCTATGTTTGGCTTGGGTTGACGGAGGTCGCCGCCGTGCTCGCCGTCGCGCTCAACAAACTGCCGAACACAACGGCGACGATCCGCGAGGGTGCCCGCGCGCTCGATCCAGGGTTAGAGGAGATGGCCACCGTCTTCGCCATGCCCTGGCGGACGCGCGTCAGGCATGTCTTGATACCGCAGCTTGCACCCTATATCGCCGCGGCGACGCGTTCGGGCCTGTCGCTTGTCTGGAAGATCGTGCTTGTCGTCGAACTGCTGGGCCGTTCCAACGGCGTCGGCTTCGAGATCGGCAGCGCCTTCCAGCTTTTCGACGTGGCGCTGCTGCTGGCCTACGCGCTGCCCTTCGTCGGCATCATGCTGGCGATTGAAACCTTTCTCGTGCAACCCTTCGAGCGTCATGTCTCCCGCTGGCGACCCAAAGCAGCTTGAGGTCCTTGTCAAGCGCAAGGCTTTCCGCACCGCCAATGGCGACGTGCGCGAGATTCTGCACGACTTTTCGCTGACACTCGAAGCAGGCAAGATTCACGCGCTTGTCGGCCCCTCGGGCTTCGGCAAGACGACGCTGCTGCGTATTATCATCGGCCTCGATCGCGATTTCGAGGGCCGCGTCAGCCTGCCGCCGGAAACGAAGATCGGCATGGTCTTTCAGGAGCCGCGGCTGCTGCCCTGGCGCAGCGTGCTCGAAAATCTAAAACTCGCCGCGCCGCAGGCGGCCGAAGCCGATCTCGTCAAACTGGCGGACGATCTCGGCATCGGCGATCATCTGCGCAATTTTCCGGGCGAACTCTCGCTCGGTCAGGCGCGTCGTGTCGCGCTGGCGCGGGCGTTGGCGATCGAACCCAATCTGCTGGTTCTGGACGAGCCTTTCGTCTCGCTCGATGCGGCGCTCGCCCGCCGTCTCTCGGACGAACTCGCCGCGCTCGTCGAACGCACCAGGGTTACAACCCTGCTTGTCACGCACGATATCGATGAGGCGATTCGGCTCGCCGATCACATCATACTGCTTGGCCATCGGCCGGCCGAAATCGTTGGCAACATCGACGTCAGCTTGCCGCGCCGGGCGATGACCGCCGATTATGCGGCCAAGACCAAGGCGCTGATAGGCGCCATTCTGGCGGAGAACGCGGTTTGAGCCTTTTGATTTTCGATTGCGACGGTGTGCTTGTCGATTCCGAAGTGATCGCTTTCGATGTTCTGGCGCAAATGCTGACGGAGCTGGGACGGCCGATGAGCTTTGCCGAAAGCCGCCGCCGCTTCATGGGCCGGCGCACGGGCGACGTGCTCGCCGAGATCGAAAAGGAATTGGGTCACCCGATTGCGCTGGACACCGGCGCGCGAATGAAAGCCGCGCTCTTCGCGCGTCTGCGTAACGACTTAAAACCCGTCGCGGGCGTCGTCGCGGCAATTGCGCGTGTGCCGCGCCCGATCTGCGTTGCGTCCTCCTCGCCGCCGGATCGTATTGCCCTCTCGCTGGAGGTCACGGGGCTTGCGCCCTTATTCGGCACGCATGTTTTCAGCGCGGAGCAGGTGGCTCACGGCAAGCCGGCGCCCGATCTCTTTCTTCTCGCCGCGAAATCCATGGGCGTTCCGCCGCAAGACGCCATTGTCATCGAGGATTCGCCCGCTGGCGTGACGGCGGCGCGCAGCGCCGGCATGGGAATCATCGGTTTTGCCGGGGCCAGCCATGCCGACGGCGCGCTCATCGCGGCGCTGCGCGAGGCCGGGGCTGAAAATGTCATCACCGACATGGCGGACCTGCCGGCGGCGATCGGGCGGGTGCAGGCCGCGCGGGCAGCGGCATGAAGCTCCTGCTTGTCGTCGCCGCGGCGCTTGTCGATGTGGATGGCCGCGTATTGATCGCCCAGCGGCCGGAAGGCAAGCAGCTTGCCGGCCTCTGGGAGTTTCCCGGCGGCAAATTACAAGAAGGCGAGCGGCCGGAGATTGCGCTGATCCGCGAGTTGAAAGAGGAACTCGGCATCGATGTCGAAGAGGCCTGTCTCGCGCCGCTGACCTTCGCGAGCCATGCCTATCCCGAATTTCATCTGCTGATGCCGCTCTATATCTGCCGGCGCTGGCGCGGACAGGTCGCGTCGCGCGAGAATCAGGCGCTCAAATGGGTGCGCCCGCACAATCTGCGCGATTATCCAATGCCGCCGGCGGATGCGCCGCTCATTCCCGCGCTCATCGACCTTCTAGGCTAATAGCCGCCATAAAAGCTCGCGCCCCAACGCGGTCCTTGCGGCGCATAGCCCCAGGAGCTGTAACCGTATCCGGCCGGCCGGCCCCAGCCGCGCCCGGCATAGACGGAGGGACGGTGGTGGTGCCGCACGGCATAATGGGTTTCCGGCGGTTGGCCGGTGATATGGATGATCGCGCCTTCTTCCTTGACCATGTCGAAGAGTACCGCCGCATTCTGCGGCGAGATGCGCACACAGCCGTGCGACGCCGGGTGGCCAAGCCAGCCGGTCTCATAAGTGCCGTGGATGGCATAGCCGCCGGCGAAGAAGATCGAATGCGGCATCGGCGAATGGTAGTATTTCTTGGAATAGTGCATCGTCTGCAGGCTCTCCGGCGTGAACGTGCCGTCCGGAGTCACATAGCCGTCACGCGCGGAGGAAATCGGCCAATCGTAGGTGCCGCCTGAACCCTGTACGTGCATGGTCTGGGCGCTGAGATCGATGTCGATAAGCACTTTGGCCATGGCCGGCGAAACCGCAAAAATGCCACTCAGCAGAAGCAATAGCCCAATAAATTTACGCATAACGCATCCCCGCAACACATTGGCCGCGCGATGGCTATTCGTCTCACACTGTAAAGGCGGCGTAAACCGCAGAGTCTAAGTAACGTTTATGGGAAACCCTCGATGAAGAACTTATAGGATTCTATGTAATTTCATGACGGAAAAAGGAAGATCGTTAAAAGGGGCCCAAAGATGGGCTCCTGGGTTTATGAAGATGGGCTCCTGGGTTTAATCAGCGCAAAGCTCGCCGCCTGCCGCACGGTGCTGCCACAGAGGTAGCGAAGGCCGTCCGGTTCCCCCATATTGGGACAAACGATCAGGACGGACGGCGATGACCCACGAAACGCAAAATCCGCTATTGGACGACTGGAGCGGGCCGCTCGATGCGCCGCCCTTTGCGCGGATCAGGTCTGCCGATTTTCCGGCTGCATTCGATGCGGCTTTCGCGGCGCATAGAGCCGAGATCGCGGCGATTGCCGACGATCCGGCGCCGCCGACCTTCGAGAATACGGTCGGTCCCTTCGAGCGTTCGGGAAAATTGCTCGGCCGCGTGTCGGCGATCTTTTTCAATCTCGCCGGTGCCGACACCAACGACGAGATCGAGGCGATCGAGCGCGAGGTCGCACCGCGCTTTGCCGCGCATGATGCCGAAATCCATCTCAACGACGCGCTTTTCGCCCGCTTCGATACGCTCTGGCGCGGGCGCGAGACGCTTGGTCTTAGCGCCGAAGAACTGCGCGCGTTGGAACGTCATCACATCGGCTTCCGCCGCGCCGGCGCGGGACAGCCGCCGCAGGTGAAGGCGCGGCTTGCCGCGATCGGCGAAAGGCTCGCGGCGCTGGGCACGCAATTCTCGCAGAACGTACTCGCGGACGAGAACGCCTTTGCCTTGATTCTCGACGAAGCCGATCTCACTGGCCTGCCGGATTGGCAGCGCGCCGCGGCGGCGGCGGCCGCGACCGAGCGCGGACATGAAGGCAAATTCGCCATCACTCTGGCGCGCTCGTCTGTCGAGCCCTTCCTGCAAACGGCGCAGCGGCGCGACCTGCGCGAGAAAATCTTCCGCGCCTGGCTCGCCCGCGGCGAAAATGCGGGCGCGAGCGACAATCGCGCCATTGCCGCCGAAATGGTGCAACTGCGCCAGGAGAAGGCGAAGCTTCTCGGCTACAGGAGCTTTGCCGAATTCCGCCTCGCTGATCAGATGGCGAAAAGTCCCGCCGCGGCCCAGAACCTGCTCGATGAAGTCTGGACGCGCGGCCGCGCGCGAGCCCTGCGCGAGCAGGCGGCGCTGCAACAGCTGGTCGCGGCCGAGGGCGGCAATTTCACGCTTCAGCCCTGGGACTGGCGCTATTATGCCGAGAAGCGCCGCAAGGCCGAGTTCGATCTCGATGAGGCGGCGTTCAAGCCCTATCTGCCGCTCGAGCAGATGATCGCGGCGGCGTTCTATACCGCCGGGCAGCTTTTTGGTCTCACGTTCGAGGAGCGCAAGGATATCGCGCTCTATCATCCCGATGCCCGCGCCTGGGCGGTGCGCGACAGGAAGGGCCGCGCCGTCGGGCTTTTCATCGGCGATTATTTTGCCCGCGCCTCGAAACATGGCGGCGCCTGGATGGGCGCCTATCGCGATCAGGAAAAGCTCGATGGCGAAATCCTGCCGATCATCGTCAACGTGCTGAATTTCGCAAAGCCGCCGCCGGGCGAGGCTTGCCTGCTGAGCTTCGACGATGCGCGCACGCTGTTCCACGAATTCGGTCACGCGCTGCACGGGCTCTTGTCGGATGTCACTTTTCCGTCGCTCGCCGGCACCAATGTCGCGTCGGATTTCGTCGAGTTCCCCTCGCAGCTTTACGAACATTGGTTCGAGCAGCGCGAAATCCTGCGCCGCTTCGCCCGCCATCATCAGACAGGCGCGCCGATGCCGGAGGATTTGATTGAGAAGGTCATCGCCGCGCGGCAATTCAATCAGGGCTTCCTGACCGCCGAATATACCGCCTCGGCGCTTGTCGATCTCGCCTTGCACAGCGCGCCGGCGGACGATCTCGACATCGTCGCTTTCGAGCGCGACACGCTTGCACGGCTTGGCATGCCAGAGGCCGTCGCCATGCGCCACCGGCTGGTGCATTTCACCCATGTCTTCGCCGGAGATGGCTATTCCTCCGGCTATTATTCCTATCTCTGGTCGGAAGTTCTCGATGCGGACGGCTTTGCCGCCTTCACCGAGGCGGGCGATATTTTCGCGCCGGAGGTCGCCGCGCGGTTGAAACAGCATGTCTACGCCGCCGGCAATCGCGCCGATCCCGAAGCGGCTTATGTGGCCTTTCGCGGCCGCGCGGCATCGCCCGAGCCCTTGCTCAGGAAGCGCGGGCTGGTGGAGGCGTGAGCGCCGCGCCCGCATAGGCTGCCACGATCCGCTCATAGCACGCTTGTGCGATCGCGCGGCGCGGCAGGCGTTCATCCAGCGTCAGCGGCTCGCAGAAAATCAGTTGGCAGGTGACGGGCGCCCCGCGCATCAGGGCGAACACATGCGGCAGCAGCGCATCGTCGCCGATCCAGGCCGCGTGTGCCGATGAGTAGCGAATCGCGATCGGCTGGATCGCATAGTCCCGGCCGCGATTGTGCAATTCCTCCACGATGGCGAAGTGGGAAGAATGAAACGGCTGCGGCCCGTTGGCATGGGTCGTCGCCTCGGGAAAGAGTACGACATGCTCGCCTGCTTCGATTTGCGTGAGCATGGCGGCATTGGTCAGAGGAATGCTCGCGCGGGCGCCGCGATCGACGAAAATCGTATTCACCAGCCGGGCGAAGGTGCGGATGATCGGCCAGCGGCCGACCTCGCTTTTGGCGACGAATGCGGCCGGGAAAAGCGCGCCAAGGGCGGGAATGTCGGTCCAGGAGACATGGTTGGTGACAACCAGCGCGGCCATGTTCCGCCGCATATCTTGCGGCACGCGACCGCTGACCTTCACCTGCACCTTCACCAGCCGGAGCACGCTCCCGTAGAAAAGCCGCGGCAGCACCCAGCCGGAGCGCGGCCTGAGGCGCAAGATTGCCCATTGAATAGGCGCGAGCATCAGGAAGGAGATGGAAATGACCAGCGTGAGGCCGATCGCGCGCAGAGCGACCTCCGCCTTCAAAAGGACGCGTGAAATCAGTTGCAAAATGGGATAGAGCATAGGGGTGTGGATGCGGGCGCTCCGCGTCATCAAAGTTTCGTTCGGGCTGACTAGCCTCATTCGATACTATCCAAGCGGACGATTCGACGAAACATGTGGCCGATTGAGCCGCCCTTTGGCACCGTCATCCCATTCTCGGCCCGCGGGTTTCTGCCGGCCAAGAGCCCTTCCGATTTGCCGCACGTTCTCGGCCGGTTCGGCAATTTCGAGATCCGTATCGCCACCCGCAAGGAAGTGCGCAAGGCGCAACGTCTGCGCTTCAAGGTGTTCTACGAGGAAGGCGGCGCGGTCGCGCATGGCCCCGCGGCGCTAGTGCGGCGTGACATCTGCCGCTTCGACAAATTCTGCGATCATCTGCTGATTGTTGATCTCGCGGCCCGCAACCGTTTCGGCCGGCTGAAGCCGAAGATCGTCGGCACCTACCGGCTACTGCGCGGCGACGTCGCCGCGCGTAATGGCGGGTTCTACAGCGAGAGTGAATTCGACATCGCGCCGCTGCTGCAAGGTCATGCGGGCAAGAATTTTCTCGAACTTGGCCGCTCCTGCGTCCACGCCAAATATCGCTCGAAGCGCGTGATCGAGCTTTTGTGGCGTGGCCTCTGGATCTACATCCAGCACCACCATATCGATGTGATGTTCGGCTGCGCCAGCCTGCCGGGGACCAACCCGCTGGCTCTGGCACTGCCCTTGAGCTTCCTGCATCACCATGCCTCGGCCGACCCGCAATGGCAGGTGCGCCCGAGCAAGGGCCGCGCCGTGCCGATGAACGTGCTCGACAAGGGCGCGATCGATCAGCGCAAGGGCCTTGCCGCTCTGCCGCCGCTCATCAAGGCCTATCTGCGCGTCGGTGCAAAATTCGGCGACGGCGCGGTGATCGACCCGCAATTCGGCACGATCGATGTTTTTACCGTGATGCCGATCGCCGAGATCGAGCACCGCTATATCGCCTATTACGGCAGCGATGGCGGCGAGAACGCGGCGGCGTGATTACGAGCGATAATCGCCGTTGATGGCGACATATTCCTTGGTCAGGTCGCAGGTATAGACCGTCCCCGTGCCGGTACCGAGGCCGAGATCAACGCGGATCGCGATCTCGGGGAGCCGCATCAGCGCCGAGACTTTCGCCTCGTCATAGCCGGGGTCGCGCAGCCCTTTGTGGGCGACGCGGATATCGCCGAACCAGATGGCGAGGCGGTCGCGCTCCGCCGGTTCACCCGCCTTGCCGACCGCCATGACGATGCGCCCCCAATTGGCGTCCTCGCCCGCGACCGCCGTCTTCACCAGCGGCGAATTGGCGATCGATTTGGCGATTGTCTTGGCCGATTTGTTGGACACGGCGCCTTCGACGGTCACGCTGACGAATTTGCGCGCGCCCTCTCCGTCGCGCACGACCTGGAAGGCGAGGTCGCGCAGCACCTCATCGAGGGCGCGGCGGAAATCCTTGAGCCGCCGGTCGCGCGCCGAATTGATCTCCGGCGCACCGCGCTTTGCGGCGGCGCCCGTGGCGAACAGCAGCAACGTATCGGAGGTCGAGGTGTCGCCGTCGATGGTGATGGCGTTGAAGGAATGTTCGACGCCCTTGTCGAGCAGCTTCTGCAGAACCTCGGCGCTAATCGGCGCGTCGGTAAAGACGAAGGACAGCATGGTCGCCATATCCGGCGCGATCATGCCGGCGCCCTTGGCCATGCCGGCAATCGTCACTTCGACGCCATCGATCGCGACCGTCGCCGTCGCGACCTTGGGGAACGTGTCGGTGGTCATGATCGCCTTGGCGGCTTCGAAGAGACCGCTCGGCGTCGCTTCGTTGGCGAGCTTCTCAAAAAAACCGTCGAATTTGCGCGCATCGAGCGGCTCGCCGATCACGCCGGTCGAGGCGAGGAAGATGTCCGCAGGCCGCAGGCCGGTCGCCTCGGCGGCCAGCGCCGCGGTGCGCTTCACTGCCTCCGCGCCGGTCCTGCCGGTGAAGGCATTGGCATTGCCGGAATTGACGACGAGCGCGCGCGCCTTGCCGCGGCCGAGCCGGGCGCGGCACCAATCGACCGGCGCCGAGGCGCATTTCGACGTGGTGAAGACGCCCGCGACCTCCGTGCCCTTGTCGAAGAGCGCCAGCATCACGTCGGTGCGGCCCTTGTAGCGGATACCGGCCGCACCCGTCGCGAAACGCACGCCGTCGACGGGCGGAATATCGGGATAGCTTTTGGGCGCGAGCGGCGAAATTTTGGCGGCGTCGGACATGCAGGGGCCACGGCTTGAGAAGGGCTTGAGATTTGCGCCCGTGCATAGCCGAAGGACGATGACACGTCGATGAATTTTGCCGTTCACGCCCGCTTCTGCGGGCGGGCGTGAGACTTTGCACGGAGTTTTGAGGAGCCGCTTATTTCTTGTCCGGGACGGGCGCGGGCGGGGTCGGCGCGGGCTCGAGGCGGACGATCTTGGCATCCTTGCGCAATCCCTCGACGAATTCCGTCTGCGCCTTCTGGATCACGTAGGATGTGACCTGACCCTTGATCTGGTCGAACGGCGGGAATTGCGTCTGCCGTGTGCCGAGCACCTGGATGATATGCCAGCCGAATTCGCTCTTCACCGGGGCAGAAATCTCGCCGACCTTCAGATTGAAGGCCGCGTTGGAGAATTCGGGCACCACTTTCTCGCGGGTGAACCAGCCGAGGTCGCCGCCGTCGGAACCCGTATCCTTGGAGAGTTCCTTGGCGATCTTGGCGAAATCCTCACCCGCCTTCAGCCGCTTTTCGACCGCTTCCGCCTCGGGCAGGGTGGCGACGAGAATGTGCCGGGCGTGGATTTCTTCCTCCGGCTTCTGCGCCTTTGCCGCTTGGTCGTAGGTGTTTTTCAGATTTTCCGGCGTGACCGCGTCCCGCGCGACCTTGGTCAGCACGGCTTCCATCAGGATTTTCGAGCGGTAATAGGCGAGCTGCTTGGCGAAATCCGGTCCCTGATCGAGCTTGTCCTTAACCCCTTGCTGCGCCACAAGCGTGCCGTCGATGAGATAATCGAGCAAGTATTGACGCCGCCCCTTGGCGTCGAGCTGGCGCGGAATGTTGTCCCCCAAATCCTCGGCGGCGATGCGCAGGTCGTCGTCGGTGATATTGACCCCGTTCACGGTCGCCAGAACTTCGCTCGCCGCGGCGGGCATGGTGAACGCCAGCGGCGTCGCGGCCAAAACAATCATGCCCGCGCCGAGGGCGCGCGCGTGCAATCTTTTAAGGGAAATCATGCGGAGGCTCCTCAATATAGGGATGTGGCCCGCCGGGCAGGGCCTTGGATGGGAATTCCGGCTTAATTGCGCCGCGGCCATTCGCCAAGCCCGGAACGCAAAAAACCAGCAAAATGGCTTCGATTGACAAGCTGGACCCCCCCTCTTATCTCTCGGGCATCCCGGCACGGGTTGCTGCAGTGCGCCCAAAGCGGCGTTGCGCGTTTCGATTTCACCGCGTTGAGACAGACGCAGATTGGGTCCGATGTCGGCGTCGGCTCGGTTGCTTGGGGCCTTCGCCCGCCGCGACGGCGCTCCGCATCCGTTTTCAACGGCTTGGCGAGACGGTAGACCGCGAAAGGGCTTTGAATGTTCAGCTCGGTAGCTAAGAAAATCTTCGGTTCGTCAAATGAGCGGCGGCTGAAGACCTATCGCCCTAGGGTCGCAGCGATTAACGCGCTCGAGCCGGAAATTCAGAAGCTGACCGATGACGAATTGCGCGCCCAGACGGAAAAATTCCGCGCCGAGCTGAAGGCGGGCAAAAAGCTCGACGATCTGCTGGTGCCGGCTTTTGCCACGGTGCGCGAAGCGGCGCGTCGCGTGCTCGGCCAGCGCCATTTCGATGTCCAGCTCATCGGCGGCATGGTGCTGCACGAGGGCGCGATCGCCGAAATGCGCACGGGCGAGGGCAAGACGCTGGTCGCCACGCTCGCGGCCTATCTCAATGCGCTGCCGGGGACCGGCGTCCATGTCATCACGGTCAACGATTATCTCGCCACCCGCGACGCCGAATGGATGGGCCGCGTCTACAATTTCCTTGGCCTTACAGTCGGCACGATCGTACACGGCAAGGACGACGCCCAGCGCGCCGAATCCTATGCGGCCGATATCACCTACGGCACCAACAACGAATTCGGCTTCGACTATCTGCGCGACAATATGAAGTATGAGCTGAACCAGATGGTTCAGCGTGGCCATGCCTTCGCGATCGTCGACGAGGTCGATTCGATCCTTGTGGACGAGGCGCGCACGCCGCTCATTATTTCCGGCCCGTCGGACGACAAGTCCGAGCTTTACAATGCCATCGACAAGTTGCTCCCCCACCTCAAGGCCGAGGATTACGATCTCGACGAGAAGCAGCGCACCGTCAACCTTACCGAGGCCGGCAACGAGCATATGGAACAATTGCTGCGCGAACACGGCACGCTCGGCGAAGAGGACGGCTCGCTTTACGACGCGGGCAATGTGACGATCGTCCACCACGTCAACCAGGCTTTGCGCGCGCATAAACTCTTCCAGCGCGACAAGGACTACATCGTCCGCAACGATGAAGTGGTCATCATCGACGAGTTCACCGGCCGTATGATGCCGGGGCGGCGTTATTCGGAAGGTCTGCATCAGGCGCTCGAGGCCAAGGAGCACGTTAAGGTGCAGCCGGAGAACGCGACGCTCGCCTCGATTACCTTCCAGAATTATTTCCGGCTCTACAAGAAGCTTGCGGGCATGACGGGCACGGCCTCGACCGAGGCCGACGAATTCGCCGAAATCTACAATCTCGATGTCGTCGAGATTCCGACCAACAAGACGGTGCGCCGCCTCGACGAGGACGATGAGGTCTATCGCACAGCGGAAGAAAAATTGACCGCTATCGTCGCCGAGATCGATGCCGCCAACCAGAAGATGCAGCCGCTGCTCGTCGGCACGACGTCGATCGAGAAATCCGAACTGCTCGCCGAGTTTCTGAAGAAGAAAGGCTATAAGCAGATCGACTTTACCGCCCCTGGGGCGCTTCAGCCGCTTTATGCGGCGGCGCGCGCCGCCAAGCCGGCGAAACTTTTCGCAGTTCTGAACGCCCGCTTCCATGAGCAGGAAGCCTATATCGTCGCCGAAGCCGGCGTGCCGGGCGCCATCACGGTTGCGACCAATATGGCGGGCCGCGGCACCGACATTCAGCTCGGCGGTAACGTCGAGATGCGCGTCGCGCAGGAATGTGCCGGTCTGCCGGAAGGCGCGGAACGCGAGGCCAAGGAAGCCGAAATCCGGGCCGAGGTCGCGAGTTTCAAGGAAAAGGCGCTGCAAGCCGGCGGCCTTTACATCATCGGCACCGAGCGGCACGAAAGTCGGCGCATCGACAATCAGTTGCGCGGCCGCTCCGGCCGTCAGGGCGATCCGGGCCGCTCGAAGTTCTTCCTCGCGCTCACCGACGATCTGATGCGCATTTTCGGCTCGGACCGGATGGATTCCATGCTGGTGCGGCTCGGCCTCAAGGATGGCGAGGCGATCGTCCATCCCTGGATCAACAAGGCGCTCGAAAAAGCCCAGCAGAAGGTCGAAGACCGCAATTTCGACATGCGCAAGAACATCCTCAAGTACGACAACGTGATGAACGACCAGCGCAAGGTCGTCTTCGAGCAGCGTCGCGAGATGATGGGGCAGGATTCGCTCGAAGAGATGATCACCGATATGCGCCATGGCGTCGTCGACGACATCATCGCCAAATATGCGCCGGCAGATGCCTATCCCGAGACTTGGGAAATCGACGAGATGGCGAAGGCGGTGCGGAGCGAACTGAATATCACCCCGCCTTTGGCCGATTGGGCAAAGGAAGAAGGCATCACCGACGAAATCCTGCGCGAGCGTCTGGAGCAGGCCTCGGACGAAGCCTATAGCGCCCGCGTCGAGAAGAATGGCGCCGGGCTGATGCGCTATGTCGAAAAGCAGATCCTGCTGCAATCGCTCGATCAGCTCTGGCGCGAACATCTCGTCACGCTCGATCATCTGCGGCAGGTGATCGGCTGGCGCGGCATGGCCCAGCGCGATCCGCTCAACGAATACAAGTCCGAGGCCTTCGAGCTCTTTGGCGAATTGATTACCCAATTGCGCGAGACCACGACGGCGCAAATCAATCATGTCGAGCTCGCCTATGAGGCGCCGCCCCTGCAGGCGCAGAGCTTCGACTCGCTGACGCCATCGCCGGCCAATTTCATCGAGGCTCTGCAGCCGCCGGCGGCGGCTCTGCCTCCGGCCGCCTCGCCCGTGGCCTTGCAGCCGCAGCCGGAACGCGGCGTCGCGGCCGCCCGCGATCCGAACAATCCGGAGACATGGGGCAAGGTCGGCCGTAACGAGCTTTGCCCGTGCGGCTCGGGCAAGAAGTACAAGCACTGTCACGGCCAGATCGGCTAGAGCAGGTGCGATGTTTCGCATCCGCTGAAGGCCCGCATGTGATGCTGCGCACGCGATTTGCCTTCCCCCCGGTGCGTGCGGGCACCTCTGTCCAGCCGCGCGGTCTCTAGTCTCCCTCATCGCCTGCGATTTCGGCGATCGAAAAGGGAGATATGCCATGATCAATTTTCGCAAAATCGCTCTTGCGGGTTCGGCAGCTGCGCTGATTGTTGCGTCGCTGGCCGCATCCACCTCCCCCGCTTCGGCGCACGGTTGGGGCTATGGCGGTTGGGGCTGGGGCGGCTTCGGCGTCGGTGCCGCGACAGGTCTCGCTATTGCCGCCACCGCGGCGCAGCCGGCGTATTATGGCGACTGCTATCTCGCCCGCCAGCCCATCTACGATGCCTACGGCAATTTCGTCGGCTATCGGCAGGTTCAGGTCTGCAATTAAGCATCGCGAAGTCGCGAATATTGCGAAAGCCTCCGGGAGCCGCCCGGGGGCTTTCGGCTTTTGGCTCAAAACCGGAACCTTAACGGGCTTAGAGGGTTAGACACTCGCGGCTCGGGACTTGCTTTGCGTCTTTCAGTCCGGGCTCTCGACGGAGGTAAGCCCAATGATCCGCATCAAGGTTGGATGTCACCTGAATTTCGAGTTTCCTCAGCCGACGCCGATGATCGTCCTGCTCAGCGTGCATTATTCGCGTGTCTCCGATCTCGAACAGCCGGACTACATCATCACCCGTCCCAGCGTGCCGCTTGAGGGCTATCGGGACAGTTTCGGCAATTGGTGCTGCCGCTTCGTCGCGCCCGCGGGGCATTTCGAGATTTTGACCGATGCGGTCGTGCGCGATTCCGGCGAATGGGATGCGGCGACGCGCGATGCCCTCCAGCATCCGGTCGAGCAACTCCCGGCGGATGCGATCCAATATCTGCTCGCCAGCCGCTATTGCGAGACGGATAAGCTGATGGACGAAGCTTGGCGGCTGTTCGGTACTATGCCGGCCGGTTGGGCGCGGGTGCAGGCGATCTGCGATTATGTCCACGACCTGATGACCTTCGGCTACGAATATTCACGGCCGACCCGCACCGCCTATGAAGCCTATTTCGAGCGCCGGGGCGTCTGCCGCGACTACGCGCATCTCGCCGCCGCCTTCTGCCGCTGCCTCAATATTCCGACGCGCTATTGCACCGGCTACATCACCGACATTGGTCTGCCGCCACCCTATGAGCCGATGGATTTTGCCGCCTGGATCGAGGTCTATCTGGGCGGGCGCTGGCACGCTTTCGATCCGCGCAATAATGCGCCGCGCATCGGCCGCATCCTCGTCGCGCACGGCCGCGACGCCGCCGATGTCCCGCTCACGCACAGTTTCGGGCCGAACACCTTGTCGAAATTCACCGTCTGGGCCGAAGAGGTCGCTCCGCTGGCGGCAGCAGCGTCGGCGTAATTTTTCAATTCCCGACGGCCGACGGCGATGCCCCTTTTTGAAGTTGGCGCGGTTTCTGATCGACCGGATGATTCCATCTGGCCGGAAAGTGCGCTAAGCCTCGTCCATGAGCGAGCGCCCGCCGAGTCATCAAGGGCCGCGCGTGGCCGAAATTCTCGTCCCCGTCGCGATCGATCAAACCTATTCCTACCGCGTCCCGGACGACCTCGATCTCGCGACAGGCGATCTCGTCGAAGTGCCGCTCGGCACGCGCCAGACCGTCGGCGCCGTCTGGGAGATCGCGGCAGGCGCCGGGGCAGCAATCTCAAGGCGGTCACGGCCCGTTTCGACATTCCCGCCGCTCAGCGAAAATCTGCGCAGCTTCGTCGATTGGGTCGCGCGCTGGACCTTGAGCCCGCGCGGCATGGTGCTGCGCATGTGCGCCCGCGCGCCCTTTGCGGCGGTGGAGGAGAAGCCCCGCATCGGCTTGCGCCGCGCAGGGCCGGAGCCCAAGCGCATGACGCCCGCGCGTGCCCGCGTCCTTGCGGCGATGGAGGGCGACCTCGCCGTGACGAAAAGCGAATTGGCCGAGCGTGCCGCATGCTCGACAAGCGTTATCGATTCGCTTGTCGATGAGGGCACGCTGGAGGCCGTGGCGCTCCCACCCGAATCTGTCGCGGCAACCTGCGATCCGGACTTCGCCCCGCCGCAGCTCGAGGCCGAGCAGGCCAGGGCCGCCGCGGCGCTCGTCGCCGAAGTCCAGTCCCGCGGCTTTTCCGTCACTTTGCTCGAAGGCGTCACCGGCTCCGGCAAGACCGAGGTTTATTTCGAGGCGGTCGCGGAAGCCCTGCGCCAGGGGCGGCAGGCGTTGATCCTGATGCCGGAGATCGCGCTGACAGCGCAATTCCTCGACAGATTTGCCAAGCGCTTCGGCGTGCGGCCGGCGGAATGGCATTCCGGCATCAGCCCGCGCAAGCGCGCCCGCATCTGGACGGGCGTCGCGCAAGGCGAGGTGAAGGTGGTCGCCGGCGCGCGCTCGGCCTTGTTCCTGCCGTTCAGCGATCTCGCCGTCCTCGTCGTCGATGAGGAGCACGAGTCCGCCTATAAGCAGGACGATGGCGTCTCCTATCATGCGCGCGACATGGCCGTGGTACGCGGCCAGATCGACAAGGCGGCGGTGATCCTTGCGTCCGCGACGCCGTCGATCGAATCGCGCGTCAATGCCGAGCAGGGCCGCTATAAGCATCTGAAGCTCGCAGCGCGCTTTGGCGGGCGCCAAGCTGCCGGCGATCGCCGCTGTCGATCTGCGCCGCGAATCGCCGCCGCGCGGCAACTGGATTTCGCCGCCGCTCGTTGCGGCCGTGGGCGAGGCGCTGGCGCGGGCGAACAGGCGCTGCTGTTTCTCAACCGGCGCGGCTATGCGCCGCTGACGCTCTGCCGCGCCTGCGGCCATCGTTTCCAATGCCCGAATTGCACGTCCTGGCTGGTCGAACATCGCTTCCGCCGCGCGCTCGTCTGCCATCAATGCGGCCATATCGAGCGCGTCCCGCAGCATTGCCCGGAATGCGACAATGTCGATACGCTGACGCCCTGCGGCCCCGGCGTCGAGCGGCTGGCGGAAGAAGTCGCGAAACTCTGGCCTGAGGCGAAGGCGCTCATCCTCTCGTCGGATTTTCCCGGCGGCACAGCGCGGCTGCGCGAGGAACTCGATGCCGTCGCCAATGGCGCCTGCGATATCATCATCGGCACGCAGCTCGTCGCCAAAGGACATAATTTTCCGCTGCTCTCGCTCGTCGGCGTCATCGATGCCGATGTCGGCCTCTCGAACGGCGATCCGCGCGCGGCGGAGCGGACGTTTCAGATTCTCCAGCAGGTGACTGGCCGCGCCGGGCGGCATGGGGCGGCTCGGCAAGGCTCTGGTGCAGACCTGGCAGCCGGAGCATCCGGTGATCCGCGCGCTTATTTCCGGCGATGTCGAGCGCTTTTACAGCGAGGAAACGGAGCAGCGCCGCCGCGCCGGGCTGCCGCCGTTTGGAAGGCTTGCAGCGCTCATCGTTTCGGGCAAGGACCGCGCCTCGGCGGAGAACCACGCCCGCGCTCTGGTGCGCGCCGCCCATGCGCTGCCGCCGAATCCGAAATGGCGGCTCGCGGCGCTCGGCGGTCTGCCGCATGAAGACGAGATCAGCCTGCTCGGACCGGCCGAGGCGCCGATCGCGATCATTCGTGGCCGGCACCGTTTCCGCCTGCTCGTGCGGGCGCCGAAGTCCGCCGACCTTCAGGGCTTTCTGCGCGCCATGCTGGCGACGGCGCCACCCGAGCGCGGCGGCGTGCGCGTCGCCGTCGATGTCGATCCGCAGAATTTCATGTGAACTGGCAAATCTCCGCCTAAATATTCGGGTCTTCGGCCGCGTGCGCGCGGGCGATGGCTTCGATGAGGCGCGGTTCGAGCTTGTGCCGGTCGACAATTACTTTCTGCGCATGGACGCCGGTGACCGCAGAGGCGGGAATGACGAAATCCCCGGCGTTTTCGACATAGACGATAATGTCCTGCCGGTTGCGCGAGACCTCGCGCACAGCGCCGAAGGCCTTTTGGTTATCGGCGAGAAAAACCTCGAATCCTTCGCCTACTTCGAGCGTCGTCATTTGCGTCTCCAATTCAGGGATTCGTCTTCCATTTGATCGAACAGCCGATCGAGGGAATCTGGTGGTCCGGCGCATGGCCGGTTCTGGCGATGAGCCGCATGGCGTCGAGCAATTCGCGCCGCGCGCCCGCAGGCGGCGGGCCGGTGCGGCCCTCGTCGAGGCGGCCGCGATATTTAAGCTTCAGATGCCGGTCGAAGCCGAAGAAATCCGGTGTGCAGACCGCGTCATAGGCGCGCGCCACCGCCTGGCTCTCATCATGCAGATAGGGGAAGGGAAATTTATGTGCCTCGGCGAAGCGGCGCATGTTGGCGAAAGAATCGTCCGGATAGGCTTTGGCGTCGTTGGCGCAGATCGCGGCAAAGCCAATTCCCTCCGTGAGCAGCAGCCGTGCATCGGCGACGAGCCGGTCGATCACCGCGATCACATAAGGGCAATGATTGCAGATGAAGACGATCACGGTCGCTTTTTCGCCCGCGACATCGGCGAGCGAATAGGTTTTGCCGTCGGTCGCGGGCAGGCGGAAGTCCGCCGCTGGCGTGTCGAGAACGATCGAGGTTACGGCTGTGGCCATCTGCTCCTCCGCGCTGCGTCCAAAATATAGGCAAAAGCCGGCGTCTGGCCAGTCTCGCCGTGTCGAGCGAAAGTGCCGCCGCACTATGCAGCCGTGGACGGGTTGCGCGCAAAAAAGCCATATGTTAGGGACCCTGCGCCTTGGGAGGGATGGCGAGTTTCGGCCCAAACCGGGTTTTCTCCTGCCCGCTTGCGGTTGCTCGCGAATTGCTGCGCGAACTCTTGGAAGCCGGGCCATTTGCCTTCGGATTCAAGGGTTAATTGTCTTGGCGCAAGACGAAAGCATCGTATCGGGAGTAGGCGGCCGCTATGCCATGGCGCTCTATGAGCTCGCCAAGGAGCAGGGCCTGACCGATCAGGTCGCCAAAGACCTTGAAAATTTCGCGGCGCTGGTCGCCGGGAGCAAGGATCTCAAAAGATTCGTTTCCGCGCCGATTTATTCCGCCGAGGAGCAATTGCGGGCGTTGAACGACATTCTCGCCCAGGCAGGCATTTCCGGCATTTCCGCCAATTTCGTGAAGCTCGTCGCGCTGAAGCGCCGGCTGACGCATATCGGCGACATCATCGCCGATTTCCACAAGCTCGACGATCAGGACAAGGGCCGTATCCGCGCCGAGGTGACGGCCGCCGAGCCGCTGAAGGATGCGCATGTCGCGGCGCTGAAAAGCGCCCTCGCCGAAGCCACCGGCGGCAAATCCGTCGCGCTCGACTTGAAGGTCGATCCCGGCATCATCGGCGGCCTTGTCGTCAAGCTCGGCTCGCGCATGATCGACGGCTCGCTCAAAACCAAACTCAATTCTCTCCGCACACGTTTGAAAGAGGTCGGCTGATGGATATCCGCGCCGCAGAGATTTCATCGATCCTGAAGAAAGAGATCGCCAATTTCGGCAACTGACGCTGAAGTCACCGAAGTCGGTCAGGTTCTCTCGGTCGGTGACGGCATCGCCCGCGTTTATGGCCTCGACAACGTCCAGGCCGGCGAAATGGTCGCCTTCGAGATCGGCGTGCGCGGCATGGCGCTGAACCTCGAGAACGACAATGTCGGCATCGTCATCTTCGGCTCCGACCGCGACATCAAGGAAGGCCAGACGGTCAAGCGCACCGGCGCCATCGTTGACGTGCCGGTCGGCAAGGAACTGCTTGGCCGCGTCGTCGACGCGCTCGGCAATCCGATCGACGGCAAGGGCCCGATCAATGCGACGCGCCGCGCCCGCGTCGACGTCAAGGCGCCCGGCATCATTCCGCGCAAATCCGTGCATGAGCCGATGTCCACCGGCCTCAAGGCGATCGACGCGCTGATCCCGATCGGCCGCGGCCAGCGCGAACTCATCATCGGCGACCGCCAGACCGGCAAGACCGCGGTGGCGCTCGATGCGATCCTCAATCAGAAGTCGATCAATCAGGGCACCGACGAGAGCGCCAAGCTCTATTGCGTCTATGTCGCCGTCGGCCAGAAGCGCTCGACCGTGGCGCAATTCGTCAAGGTGCTCGAGGAGCATGGCGCGCTCGAATATTCGATCGTCGTCGCCGCCACCGCGTCCGATCCGGCGCCGATGCAGTTCCTCGCGCCGTTCGCCGGCTGCGCGATGGGCGAATATTTCCGCGACAACGGCATGCATGCGCTGATCGTCTATGACGATCTCTCAAAGCAGGCCGTCGCCTATCGTCAGATGTCGCTGCTGCTGCGCCGCCCGCCGGGCCGTGAAGCCTATCCGGGCGACGTGTTCTATCTTCACTCGCGCCTGCTAGAGCGCGCCGCCAAGCTTAACGACGAGCATGGCAACGGCTCGCTCACCGCGCTGCCGGTCATCGAGACGCAGGCCAACGACGTCTCGGCCTATATTCCGACCAACGTGATCTCGATCACCGATGGCCAGATCTTCCTCGAGACGGATCTTTTCTATCAGGGCATCCGTCCGGCGGTGAACGTCGGCCTCTCGGTCTCGCGCGTCGGCTCTTCGGCGCAGACGAAGTCGATGAAAAAGGTCGCCGGCAAGATCAAGGGCGAGCTGGCGCAATATCGCGAGATGGCGGCTTTCGCGCAGTTCGGTTCCGATCTCGACGCGACGACGCAGCGGCTGCTTGCGCGTGGCTCGCGCCTCACCGAGCTTCTGAAGCAGGCGCAGTTCTCGCCGCTGAAGATCGAGGAGCAGGTCTGCGTGATCTACGCCGGCGTCAACGGCTATCTCGATGCCCTGCCGGTCAACCGCGTCAAGCCGTTCGAGGACGGGCTGCTGGCGCTGCTGCGCTCGAGCCATTCGGATCTCCTCGCGACGATCCGTGATTCGAAGGATCTCTCGGACGATTCGGCCGCCAAGCTGAAATCGATCGTCGAAACCTATGCCAAATCCTTCGCGTGAGGCAGCAGACGCATTGAACTGAGAGCGGAGCCGACATGCCCTCGTTGAAGGACCTGCGCAATCGCATCGCCTCGGTCAAGGCGACGCAGAAGATCACCAAGGCGATGCAAATGGTCGCCGCGGCCAAGCTGCGCCGCGCGCAATTGGCGGCCGAAGCGGCGCGGCCTTTCGCCGAGCGCATGGAAAAGGTGCTGGCCAATATTTCCGCTGGCTTCAGCGGCACCAAGCCGCCGCTGCTCGGCGGTACGGGCAATGATGCGAATCAGCTTCTCGTCGTCTGCACGGCCGAGCGCGGCCTTTGCGGCGCCTTCAATTCCTCGATCGCACGTCTCGCGCGTGACAAGGCGGTGGAGCTGCAGGCGCAGGGCAAGAAGGTCAAGATTATGTGCGTCGGCCGCAAGGGCTATGATCTTCTGAAGCGCCAGTTCGCTAACGAGATCATCGAAGTCATCGAATTGCGCGGCGTACGCCAGCTCGGCTTCGGTAACGCCGACGAGATCGGCCGCAAGATCATCGCGCTTTTCGAGAAGGGCGAGTTCGATGTCGCGACGCTCTTCTTCTCGCGCTTCCGCTCGGTGATCGCGCAAATTCCGACGGCGTTGCAGATCATCCCCGCGGAGCTTTCGGCGCAGCGGCGGCCATGCGCATGTCCACTACGAGACCGAGCCCGAGCCGAACGAGGTTCTCTCCCAGCTTTTGCCGCGGAATATCTCGGTGCAGGTATTCCGCGCGCTTCTCGAAAACGCCGCGTCCGAGCAGGGCGCGCGGATGAGCGCGATGGACAACGCCACGCGCAACGCCGGCGAAATGATCAAGAAGCAGACATTGAAATATAACCGCACACGTCAGGCGATGATCACGAAAGAACTCATCGAAATCATCTCCGGCGCCGAGGCGCTCTAAAGAGGACGAAGCATGGCCGACGAAACCAAGTCCATTGGTCACATCACCCAGGTGATCGGCGCCGTCATCGACGTCAAGTTTGACGATCACCTGCCGCCGATCTTGAACGCGCTCGAGACGCAGAACGGCGGTAATCGCCTGGTGCTCGAAGTGGCGCAGCATCTCGGCGAGAATACGGTGCGCACCATCGCCATGGACGTCTCCGAGGGCCTCGTGCGCGGCCAGGAGGTCGTCGATACCGGCGCGCCGATCAGCGTGCCCGTTGGCGACGAGACTCTGGGCCGCATCATGAACGTCATCGGCCAGCCGGTCGATGAAGCCGGCCCGATCAAGACCGCAAGCCGTCGCGCCATCCATCAGCCCGCGCCTTCCTATGCCGATCAGGCGACGGAAGCGCAGATTCTCGAAACCGGCATCAAGGTCGTCGATCTCCTCGCGCCTTATGCGAAGGGCGGCAAGATCGGCCTCTTCGGCGGCGCCGGGGTCGGCAAGACCGTGCTGATCATGGAGCTCATCAACAATATCGCCAAGGCGCACGGCGGCTATTCCGTCTTCGCCGGCGTCGGCGAGCGCACCCGCGAAGGCAACGATCTCTATCACGAGATGATCGAGTCGAAGGTCAACGTCGATCCGCATGAAAACAACGGTTCGGCCGCGGGTTCGAAATGCGCCCTCGTCTATGGCCAGATGAATGAGCCGCCGGGCGCGCGTATGCGCGTCGCGCTCTCCGGCCTCACCGTCGCGGAAGATTTCCGCGACCGGGGCCAGGACGTTCTGTTCTTCGTCGACAACATCTTCCGCTTCACCCAAGCTGGCTCGGAAGTGTCGGCGCTTCTCGGCCGCATTCCCTCGGCCGTCGGCTATCAGCCGACGCTCGCGACCGATATGGGCGATCTGCAGGAGCGCATCACGACGACCAACAAGGGCTCGATCACCTCGGTGCAGGCGATTTACGTCCCGGCCGACGACTTGACCGACCCAGCGCCGGCGACCTCCTTCGCCCATCTTGATGCGACGACAGTGCTCTCGCGCACGATCGCGGAAAAGGGCATCTATCCGGCGGTCGATCCGCTCGACTCGACCTCGCGCATGCTGTCGCCGCTCGTCGTCGGCGAGGAGCATTACAACGTCGCCCGTCAGGTGCAGCAGATACTTCAGCGCTATAAGTCGCTGCAGGACATCATCGCCATCCTCGGCATGGACGAGCTTTCCGAGGAGGACAAGCTGACCGTCGCGCGCGCCCGCAAGATCGAGCGCTTCCTGTCGCAACCTTTCCACGTCGCGGAAGTTTTCACCGGCTCGCCTGGCAAGCTCGTGTCGCTCGCCGACACGATCAAGGGTTTCAAGGGCCTGATCGAGGGCAAGTACGACAATCTGCCGGAGGCCGCCTTCTACATGGTCGGTTCGATCGACGAAGCGGTGCAGAAGGCCGAGCGTCTGGCGAAGGAAGCCGCCTGACATGATGAACACGCGCGTCCTGTTTCTGATCATCGGATTGGGGCTGGGCGCGCTCGTCGGCTGGCTCACGCGCCCGGAAGCGGCTGAAATCAAACTCGGGCCGATGTCGATCGAGGTTCAGGGCGATCACGCCGCCGGGGCGCACGATACCGGCCCTCTGACCAACAGCCAGATTCAGCATATTGCCGTTTATGCGGTTGCTGGCGGGGTGCTCGGCGCGCTTGCCGGCCTGCTCGTCACGCGGCGCGGCTAGAAGGGTGAGAATTGATCATGCCGACTTTTCCCTTTGAACTCGTCTCGCCGGAAAAAATCGTCTTCTCGGGCGAAGTCGAAGCCGTCGTCGTCCCCGGCGTCGAGGGCGAGTTCACGGTGTTGAAGGATCATGCGCCAACGCTCGCGCTGCTGAAGCCAGGCGTTATTGAATATGGTCAATCGCAGACGCAGAAGACGCGGCTCTTCGTCCGTGGCGGCTTTGCGCAGATCGCGCCGGACGGGTTGACGATCCTCGCCGAGCAAGCGATTGCGCTTGAAGAACTCGACGCCGCCAAGATCGACGCCGACCTCAAGGATGCCGAAGAAGACGTCGCCGATGCGAAGTCCGACGAGGCGCGCCGCATCGCGACCGAAAAGCGCGACCAGCTCAACGAGCTGAAGGCGGCGCTGAAGCTGTAAGCATCTTACTCGCCCGCGCCGACCAGTCTCGGCTCCGGTTGGTAGAGCGCGGGAAACAGACGGCGCAGATTGTCGATCTTCGGCAGATCGTTCTCGGCGATATAGCCATCGTCCGGATGCAGGGCCGCGAAGTCCTGATGGTAGCCTTCCGCCGGATAGAAACCCCTGAGCGGATCGACGCGCGTCACGATCCTCGCGTCGAAGACGTGGGCCTTGCCCAATTGTGCGATATAGGCTTTGGCGACTTTCTTTTGCCCCTCGTTGGCAGCGAAAATGACCGAGCGGTATTGGCTGCCGACATCCGGGCCTTGCCGATTTAACTCTGTCGGGTCGGTCGCGACCGAGAAATAGATCTGCAGAATCTGTCCATAGCTGATGATGCGCGGGTCGAAAGTGATCCGCACCGACTCGGCGTGGCCGGTCTCGCCGGTGCCGACCAACCCATAATGGGCGTTGGCCGCGCTGCCGCCGGAATAGCCCGAGAGCGCTTGCGTGACCCCCCTCACATGCTGAAAGACGCCTTGCACGCCCCAGAAGCAGCCGCCAGCGATGACGGCGGTTTCGCTTTCCGCCCGCGGCGGCTCGTCGATAGCCGGCGCCGGCGCGCGCATCGCGGGCTCGGCGTTGCCATGCGAGCTCGACCAGAGAGCTCCGGTAGCGATCAGCGCTGCCGCGCCGAGGCCCAAAATCAACTGCCGTTGTGACATAGGCGCCTCCTATCCGAATGTGAAAGCGAAAGCCTCGACGCCGGGGTCGAGGAATTGAATTTCGAACGTGCGGTCAGCGACGGCGCCCTTTTGCCGGACGAGTTGATAAAGCCTCTGCTCCGTCACCGTCCCGTTGCCAGCAGCGTCCACATCGGCGCCGTGGTCGGCGCCCGGGACGCGCCCGTCGATAAGAATGTGGAAGCGCACCGGCTTGCCGCCTTCGCTCGGCCCGAGCACCAGATGCAGGTCGCGCGCGTGAAAGCGATAGGTGATCCAGCCGTCACGCGCATTGAGGGCCGCGTGCTCGCCGCTGACGGTCCAATCGCCAGTCAGGCCCCATTGGTTCAACGCAAGATTAGGCGCGAGCGTATAGACATGCGGCACGTTCCGCGCCGCAGACTCGGTCGAAGCAAAATTCTCCGCCCGATCGAAGCCGATATAGGTTTCGGGCGATTGCACATCCGCCATGTCCGGCGCGGCCTCGGCGCCGCCGGCCGAGACTTTGACGATTTTCTGAGCGTTAGCGTCGGCCGCATCGGTGTTCCGCCCGGCTTCGGCAAGAAGCTGCCGGATGATTTTCTCCGAGCCGGCGTAATCGCCTTCGCCGAAATGATGGTGGCGGATGCGGCCTTGCGCATCGATAAAATAATGCGCAGGCCAGAACTCATTGTTGAAGCCCTGCCAGATGGCATAATCGTTGTCGATCGCGACCGGATAGGTGACGCCGAGTTCGCGCACGGCGCGTCGGACATTGTCGACATTCTTTTCGAAGGCGAATTCCGGCGCGTGCACACCGATGACGACAAGGCCCTTGTCTTTGTATTTTTCGGCCCAGGCGCGAACGTAGGGCAGCGTGCGCAGGCAATTGATGCACGAGTACGTCCAGAAATCGACCAGCACGACTTTGCCGCGCAAGCTCTCGGCGGTGAGAGGCGGCGAGTTCAGCCATTGCGTCGCGCCCGCGAGCGGGGGAATTTCGCCTTCGACCGGGAGTGCCGTTGCGGCGGAATGATGCGCCGACATCATCATCATGCTGCCGGCGCCCTCGTTCATCACCACCGAAGCCGCGGGCTCCTGCGGCCGCGTCTTGTCGATCAGGGCCTGCTCGAGTGCATTGGTTGGCGCCGCCGAAAGCTGAGTCAAGAATCCGGTATCAAGGCCGAGCGCGATTGCGGCGACACCGGCGAGCACCGCGACGCCCAGTCCACGGCGGACCCATTCACCCGCGCCGAGCGCGCGTTTCATCGTGGCGAAGACGCGCCCGCCGATCAGCAGAGCGCAGGCCAGCGAGGTCGCTGCGCCGGCGGCATAGGCGAGCAGCAGGAGCGAGGTTTTGGCGTTGGCGCCTTGCAGTGCGGCGCCGGTCAGGACAAGCCCGAGGATCGGCCCGGCGCAGGGCGCCCAGAGCAGGCCGGTCGCAATCCCAAGCACGAAAGATGAGAGAATCTTTTCGCCATCGCGAGCCTCTGTCGCCGCCGATTGCGACAGCCGGTTGCCGAGCGCGACGATGGGCCGGGTCAATCGGTCGGCGATCGCCGGGACGAGCAGGGTCAGGCCGAATATGGCGAGCAGCACGAGCGCGGCGATGCGGCCGAGTTCATTGGCGCGCACGGCCCAGCCGCCGCCGACCGCGGCGAGAGTCGCTACGGCGGCGAAGGTCAGCGCCATGCCGGCGAGGAGCGGCAGCCCGGCTTTCAGGAAGGGCTGGTCAGCGCGGGCGAAGACAAAGGGCAACACCGGCAGAATGCACGGGCTGAGGATTGTCAGAACGCCGCCGAGATAGGCGATGACCGCAATCAGCATGGCCTTCCCTCAGGCAGCTTTGTCGGGGATGAATTTCAGCGCGACGCCGTTCATGCAATAGCGCAGGCCCGTCGGCTTCGGCCCGTCGTCGAACACATGGCCGAGATGGCCGCCGCAGCGCCGGCACGAAATCTCCGTCCGCACCATGCCGAAGGAATTGTCCTGTGCCTCGTTGACGGCATTGGGCAGCGGTTCCCAGAAACTCGGCCAGCCGGTGCCGCTGTCGAATTTGGTCTTGGACGAGAAGAGCGGCAGGTCGCAGCCCGCACAGGCAAAGACGCCGGCGCGATGCTCGTCCAGCAGCGGGCTGGTGAAGGCGCGCTCGGTGTCCTTCTGGCGCAGGACGGCATATTGATCCGGCGTCAAAAGCCGGCGCCATTCGGCGTCGGTATGGGTGACCTCGTAAGCCGGTGCAGCTTGGGCGGCCTGCCCCTGGGTCAAGCGAACGATGCCGAGAGCGGCAACTCCCGTGGCGGCAATGGAAAAGCCTCTGCGGGTCAGCATTTTTGCCTCCTCCAGTCTCTGGCGGCCCTCGCGATTCCCGGCGCCATTCGTTAGGGAGATACGGGCCGGCGGGGCGAAAGGTTACGCCGCCGCCCGGCTTTCACAGACAGTTGAAAGATTAAATCGCGTTCATGGCCGCTCCGCTTCTCACCCTTCAGTCCATTCGCCTCAGCTTTGGCAGCGCGCCGCTTTTGACCGAGGCCGAGCTTACGCTCAGTGCCGGCGAGCGGCTTTGCCTTGTCGGCCGCAACGGTTCGGGGAAATCGACCCTTCTCAAGATCGCCGCCGGGCTGATCGAGGCGGATCAAGGGCGCCGCTTTCTCCAGCCGGATGCGAGCCTTCGCTACCTGCCGCAAGAGCCGGACTTTTCCGGCTTCGCCACGGCGCTGGATTATGTCGTCGAGGGGTTGAACCCCGTCGATGGCGCCTATGTCGGCCGCGCCCTGTTAAATGAGCTTGACCTGAGCGGTGACGAAAACCCGGCGCTGCTGTCGGGCGGCCAGGCGCGGCGCGTGGCGCTGGCGCGGGTTCTCGCCCCCGAGCCGGATATTCTTCTTCTTGATGAGCCCACAAACCATCTCGACCTGCCCGCCATCGAATGGCTGGAGGCCAAACTCGCCACCCTGCGCTCGGCATTGGTCCTCATCAGTCACGACCGCCGCTTTCTGCACAATCTGACCCGCAAAACCGTCTGGCTCGACCGCGGCATTACCTTCAACCGCGATCGCGGCTTTGCCGAATTCGAGGCCTGGCGCGATCAGATGCTGGAAGAGGAGGAACTGAAGCAGCACAAGCTGGCGCGCAAGATCGCCGCCGAGGAAGACTGGCTGCGCTATGGCGTCACCGCCCGGCGCAAGCGGAACCAGAAGCGGCTCGGCGATCTCCAGGGCCTGCGCAAGGCGCATCGCGAGCACCAACGCGCGGTCGGCCAGGTGAAATTCGCCGCGAGCGAAACCGGCGCCACGCCCGCGCTGGTGATCGAGGCGCGCGACATCGCCAAGGCCTACGACACGCGGCCCATCGTCCGGGATTTCTCGGTGCGCATTCTGCGCGGTGACCGGCTCGGCCTCGTCGGCGCCAACGGCGCGGGCAAGACGACGCTCATCAACCTTCTGACGGGCGTGCTCGCACCCGATACGGGCGAGGTGAAGCAGGGCGCCGGCCTCGCCATGGCGAGCCTCGACCAAAATCGCGCCTCGCTCGATCCGCAGACGAGCCTGAAGGACGCGCTGACCGGCGGCGGCAGCGATTTTGTCGAGGTGGCGGGGGTACGCAAACACGTCATCGGTTATATGCGCGACTTCCTCTTCGGCCCCGAGCAGGCGGGAACGCCGATCGGCCGCCTGTCCGGCGGCGAGCGCGGCCGGCTGATGCTGGCGCGGGCACTGGCGCAGCCGACCAATCTGCTCGTGCTCGACGAGCCGACCAACGATCTCGATCTCGAGACGCTCGACCTGCTGCAGGAATTGCTTGCCGATTACAAAGGCACCGTGATCCTCGTCAGCCACGATCGCGATTTCCTCGACCGGGTCGCGACCTCCGTTCTGGTTGCCGAGGGCGAGGGCCGCTGGACCGAATATGCGGGCGGTTATTCCGACATGGTGGCGCAGCGCGGCCGCGGTCTCGGCGCCGCCCCGGTGCTGAAGCCGGCGCGGCAAAAGGCCGACCCCAAAGCGCAGACCGGCGCGCCGCTCAAGAGCAGGCGCAAATTGTCGTTCAAGGAAAAGCACGCGCTCGAGACCCTGCCGGCGCGGATGGAGAAGCTGCGCGCCGAGGCGGCGCGGCATAAGGCCGTGCTGGCCGATGCCGACCTCTACCGCAGCGATCGGACCAAATTCACCGCCGCGACCGAGGCTCTCGCCAATGCCGCGACCGAGCTTGCCAAGGCCGAGGACGAATGGCTGGCCCTCGAAATCCTGCGCGAGGAAATCGAAGGGGCGGATTAACCCGAACGGGTCATATTGGCGCCACGGGATTCCTGCTACGACCAAGCCATGTTTTCGTAGGGCCGATGTTCAACAGACTTTATCGATGGACGCTTTCGCTCGCCGACAGCCCCCATGCCACTTGGGCGCTGGCGGCGATCGCCTTTGCCGAAAGCTCGTTCTTCCCGATTCCGCCGGATACGATCCTCGTGCCGATGGTGCTGGCGCGGCCGAAACGCGCCTTCTTCTACGCTCTCGTCGCGACGCTTGCTTCCGTCACCGGCGGCCTGCTCGGCTATGCCATCGGCGCACTGCTCTATCAGACGCTCGGCAAATGGCTCATTCATGTTTACGGCTACGGGTCGCGCGTCGAGGACCTCCGCGCGCTCTATGCGCATTGGGGCTGGGCCGTGATCCTCATCAAGGGCATGACGCCGATCCCGTTCAAGATCGTCACAATCACCAGCGGGCTTCTTGCCTATAGCCTGCCGCTCTTCGTCCTCTTCTCACTCATCACGCGCGGCGCACGCTTCTTTCTGGAAGCTGCCCTGCTCAATCGCTATGGCGCGCCGATCAACGGGCTGCTGGAGAAATATTTCGGCTATTTCCTACTGCTTCTTGCTGCCGCCGTAATTCTTGGCTTTGTCATCGCCGCGCATCTGGCGTGAGGGGAAATGTCAGCGACAGAATTTCGTAACGTGCAGGCGGCGCGAATCGCAGGCCTCCTCTTTCTGGTCGCCGCCGCGACGATCGGCGGTGCCTGGATCTTCCAGGCATTCGGCTATGCGCCCTGCGAACTCTGCCTGAAGGAACGCATTCCCTATTACGTCGGCGTTCCTGTCGCTGCTTTGACATTCGCCTTCGCGGTGAACCACGCGCGCGCCCTGACGCGCGCGGGTTTCGTTCTTTTGTTCCTCATCTTCATCTTCAGCGCCGGCTTCGGCATCTATCATGCGGGCGTCGAATGGCGCTTCTGGCAAGGTCCGACGGCCTGCACCGGCAGCACGATGACCAAGGCGACCTCGGCGCAGGATTTCCTGCATCAGCTTCAGACGTTCAAGGTCGTGCGTTGCGATGCGGTCGCGATCCGCATCCTCGGCCTGTCGCTCGCGGGCTGGAATGCGGTGATCTCGGCGGCGCTGGCGCTGCTCGCCATTTTCGGGCTGCGCAAGACCGCCTGAACTATTCCGCTTCCGCCGCCAATCTTGCCCGAGCCCGCAGCTTCTCGGTTTCGCTCTTCAGCTGGCCGCAGGCGGCGAGAATGTCACGGCCGCGCGGCGTGCGCACCGGGCTCGCGTAGCCGGCATTGAAGACGATCTCCGAAAAAGCCTCGATCTTCTCCCAGTCCGAGCACTCATATTGCGTGCCGGGCCAGGGATTGAACGGAATGAGATTGATCTTCGCCGGAATGCCTTTGAGCAGGCGCACCAGTTCGCGCGCCTCGGCGGGCGAATCGTTGACGCCCTTTCAGCATCACATATTCGAAGGTGATGCGCCGCGCGTTCGAGGCACCGGGATAGTCGCGGCAGGCGGCGAGCAAGTCCTTGATCGGATATTTCTTGTTGAGCGGCACCAGCACGTCGCGCAGATCGTCGCGCACCGCATGCAGCGAGATCGCCAGCATCGGGCCGGCCTCGGCACCGAGCCGTTCGATCTGCGGCACGACGCCGGCGGTGGAGACGGTGATGCGGCGCTTGGAAACCGAGAGCCCGTCGCCATCGGCAAGCACGCCGACCGCGTCGCGCACATTGTCGAAATTATAGAGCGGCTCGCCCATGCCCATGAAGACGATATTGGTGATCGGCCGCGTGCCGCCTTGCGGCAACAGGCCGTCACTCGGCGGCGTCAAGCCGGCGAAATCGCCGAGCCGCTCGCGCGCAACGATGATCTGCGCGACGATCTCCCGCGATGAAAGATTGCGGACGAGCTTTTGCGTGCCGGTATGGCAGAAGCGGCAGGTAAGCGTGCAGCCGACCTGGCTCGAAATGCAGAGCGTGCCGCGGTCGCTTTCGGGGATATAGACGCATTCGACCTCGGCGCCCTTGTCGCTGGCATCGACCGGCGCGAGACGCAGAAGCCATTTGCGCGTGCCGTCCTGCGAGACCTGTTCGGTGACGACCTGCGGGCGCGCCAAATTCTCGTGCTCCGCGAGCACGCCGCGCAGGCTCTTGCCGATGTTGAGCATGGAGTCGAAATCGCGGGCGCCCTGGAAATAGATCCAGTGCCAAAGCTGCGCGACGCGCATCTTGATCTCGCGCTCCGGCACGCCGTGGGTTCGCAGGGTCTCGGCCAGCTCGGCGCGCGTCGCCCCGGCGAGCGACGCCTTGGGGGGCGTGGGCGTGGCGTCATCATCTCGCCGCACGGGCGCGGAAGATGGGAGGAGGTCGGCCGTCAAATTCATCGCTGTCATGTAGCATCGCCCGCCCGATTTCTCCACTCGCCCTGCAAAGGACTTGAATCCATGGGTTTTGCCCCCGCCGCCATCGTGCTCCTCCTCGCCCTGTCGCTGCCGGGCGCCGCCTCGGCGCAGGCGGCGCTCGTTGATTCGGTGCCGCATATCACCGTCGTCGGCCATGCGCATACGGAGGTCGCGCCGGATTATGCGGCGCTTTCGCTGGCGGTCGTGACCGAGCGGCCCAAGGCGGCCGCCGCCGCTGTGGCCAATGCCGAGGCGACGCAGGCCGTGATCGATGCGGTCAAGACGCTGGGGATCGACCCCAAAGACGTGCAGACCAGCGAAGTCTCTCTCAATCCTGTCTACGACACCATTTCCGATGCCGTCGGCCGCGGCACGACGCAGAAGCTGCGCGGCTATCAGGCGCGCAACGGCCTGACCATCCGCGTGCGCGCGCTCGACAAGGCCGGCGCGCTTGCCGCCAGCTTGATCGACAAGGGCGCGAACGAATTCCAGGGCATCAGCTTCGGCTACAGCCATGAGGACGAGCTGAATACGAAGCTCGACGATGCCGCGATCCGCGACGCGCTGCGTGCCGCGCAAGCCTATCTGCCGGCGGCGGGCGTCAGCCTCGGACGCGTACTTGAAATCGCGCCGAATGATGAGGGGGGCTATCGTCCGCGTGTCTTCGCCAGGGCGGCGACATTCGCTGCCGACGCGGCGGTGCCGATCGCGCCGGGCACGCTCAGCTATGATTCGCAGGTGCGCGTGACCTGGGAGCTGGTCCCGCATTAATTATTGCGCAGAACGTCCGCGAGCGAAATTTGTCCGCTGCCGGGCTTCAGCGGTTTCTGCTGGCTTTCGTGCGGTGCCCAGCCGGACAGGAAGACGATCTCGAACGTCGCCCGCAGCCGCCCATCGGTATCGGCATTGTCGCGCGCGTAAATCTCCGCCGCACGCAGAAATAGCGCGCGGCGCGCCGGCCGGCGCAAGCGTTCGATGAGCGCATTGGTCGCGCCCATCGCCCGAAGGTCGGCGAAAAGCGCGAAGAGATGCGGATAGCGCACGGTCAACGTCTCAACATCGGTGACGGGCAGGGCGAAGCCGGCGCGCTGTAAGAGGCCGCCCATATCGCGTAGATCGGCGAAGGGCGCGATGCGCGGCGAGACGCCCCCGGCGATTTCGCTCTCGGCCTCGGCCAGCGCGGCACGCAATTCGCGCAGGCTCGCGCCGCCGATGAGGCAACCAAGGAACAGGCCATCCGGCTTCAGCGTGCGGCGGATTTGGGCGAGCGCGCCGGGGAGATCGTTGACGTCCTGCAGCGCCAGCGCCGAGACCGCGAGATCGAACGTATTCGGCGCGAAGGGCAGAAGTTCAGCGTCTCCAATGAGGCCGTCAGTGCCCGCCGTCTGCGCCAGTGGCGCGAGCCGCGTGATCCGTGCGGCGGGATAGGCGGTGGCGAGCGCCTCGGCCAGCAGCGGCAATGGCGTGCCGATATCGGCGATGGCGGAAAAGGGGCGTGTGACGACGCTGAGGCGTTCCAGAATCTCGCTCGTGGCCCGCGCGAGCAGAAAATCCGCCGGTCCCCTCGCCAGGGCGCGGGCGAGGCGGCGGCGCTGCAAGGCGCGGTCGAAGATGAGGAAGCCATTCTGTGCCACACCGCCTTTTAGCCCAGGCGGCCGATCTCGTCGTGAAACTTCTGGCACTGCGGAAAACCTGACCTATGCTGGTGTCATGACCGACGTCTCCTCTGCCGCCCCCACCGCGTCTTTGCTGCGCGAAGGGGCGGCTCATGCCTGGACGCAGGGTCGAGCGCTGGCCGGCGCGGCGCTCGACGTGATCTTTCCGCCCGGCTGTCTCGTCTGCCGCACGGCGGTCGCGGCGCATGGCGCGCTCTGCCCCGCCTGCTGGCGTGGCATCGGCTTCATCGAGAGGCCCTATTGCGAGCGGCTCGGGACGCCCTTCGCCTATGACCTCGGCGTGCTCGGTCTGCAATCGCCGGAAGCGATTGCCAATCCGCCCGTCTATCACCGCGCCCGCGCCGTCGCGCGCTTCGAGGACGGCCCGGTGCGCGATCTGATCCACCGGCTGAAATACGGCGACCGAATGGAACTGGCGAAACCGCTCGGCCGCTGGATGGCGCGGGCTGGGGCGGAGCTTCTGGCGGAAGCCGATTTGCTCGTGCCGGTGCCGCTGCATCGGCGCCGGCTGATGTGGCGGCAGTTCAATCAGGCCAACGCCCTGGCGCAAGTCGTCGCCCGCTTGAGCGGCAAGACGGTGGACCCCTTCGCGTTGAAGCGGATCAAGCCGACGCGGCCGCAGGTCGGTCTCAGCCGCGCCGGGCGCGCCGAGAACGTGCAGGGCGCTTTCGCCGTGCCGGAGGCGGCGCGCGCGGCGGTTTTGGACCGCCGAATCCTGCTCATCGACGATGTGCTCACGTCCGGCGCGACACTCAATGCTGCGGCCCGCGTCCTGCTTCGCGCCGGAGCCGCGCGCGTCGACGTCCTGGTCTTCGCCAGGGTTGTCGGCGCCGCCTGAGTCACCATATGCTGAGCAATCCCAAAAGGTTGATTCAATGCCGAACCCCGTCGATATCGTCATCTACACAACTGCCACCTGTCCCTATTGCCGCCGGGCCAAAGCGCTGCTGGGCGAGCGCGGCCTCGATTTCACGGAAATTTCCGTAGATGGCGATCCCGAAGCCCGTGCGGCGATGACGGCTCGGGCTGGCGGCCGGTATACCGTGCCGCAGATTTTCTTCGGCGAGACGCATATCGGCGGCTGTGACGACCTCCATGCGCTGGACGCCCAAGGCGGCCTCGAGACGGCTCTGACTGACGCGGCGCGATGATCAAATATGCTTTGAAATGCGCGAACGGCCACGGATTCAATTCCTGGTTCCCGAGCGTTGCGAGTTACGACACGCAGGCGGCGCAAGGCCAGATCGTCTGCCCGGTCTGCGGTTCGGTCGAGGTCGGCAAGGCGATCATGGCGCCGGCGATCAATCGCGGCGAAAGTATCGCGGCGCCGGCAGAGGCCGCAGCACTCCGCGCGCGGGACATGGCCCAATTGCGGGCCCTGAGGGATTACGTGATAGGCATGACCGAGGATGTCGGCACCCGCTTTCCCGAGGAGGCGCGACGGATCGCCGAGGGCGCGGGCGAGGAGCGCCCAATTCGCGGCGAGGCGACACTCGAAGAGGCGAAGGCCCTGCGCGAGGAAGGCATTGCCATCCTGCCGCTGCCGCGCGTGCCGGAAGACCTGAACTAACAACATCTGCATAAAATCGTGCGTCGCGGCGCCTGCGTAAGTCCCGCGCAAGCCGTCGTGCGGAGAGTGGCGGTTTCGTAAGGCGGAGCCGCCTCATGTCATTCGCCCACGATGCAGTCTTCGCGAAACCCAGCCCGCCATCGCGCCTCGGCTCGGGTTCCGATCTCGACGCCGCGTTGAACGAGGCCGCCGACAGATTGCGACAGGGCCGCAAGGATGAGGCGCTCACGCCGCTGGCGGACCTCGATCCGGCAAAGATAACCAGCCCGGAGCGCTGTCAGCTCGCCGGTCTCATACATCTCGGGGCGGAAGCCTGGGCGGCCGCGGTGCCGTGGTTCGCGCAAGCACGCGCCTTGCGGCCGGATTTCCTCGACGCCACCGTGCGGCTGGCGCGCGTCCTGCAAAAGCTCGGCCGCTTTGAGGAAGCCGCGGCGGCCTTCGGCGAGGCGGAAAAGCTCGGCCTCGCGGACCCGACGGCCTATTACAATCACGGCCTTGTCCTGCGGGCTCTCGGCCGCAATAGCGCGGCCATCGCCGCCTTCGATTACGCTTTGCGTTTGCAGCCGGCTTATCCCGAGGCTTTGCGCGCCGGGGCGGTCATCCTCGTCGAGAACGGCAATCCCGAAGGCGCGCTTAAATTTCTGCGAGAAGCCATCCGCCTCAAGCCGGATTATTACGAAGCGCTGCTCGACAGCGCCAATATCCTGAGCAGGTTGGAACGCCATGAGGCCGCGCGCGAGGTCTACGTCGAGGCTCTGGCGCGTTTCCCCGGCCATCCCGAGCTTCTCAACAATCTCGGCGTCGCGCTGATCGAGCTTGGCGATCTCGCCGGCGCCGTCGCAATCTTCGATGAGGCGCTCGCGGCGCAGCCGGATTTTCCCGAGGCCTGGTTCAATCGCGGCACGGCGCTGACGAAAACGGCGGGGCCGGAGGCGACGCTTGCCTCCTTCGATCGCGCGCTGGCGCTGCGACCGGATTATCCAGCGGCGCTCGTCGGGCGCGGCGTGGCGCTCAAGGAGACCGGAGCCTTCGATGCGGCGGAGACCGCTTTCGACGCGGCCATCGCTCTCGCGCCGGAAAACGCCCACGCGCGCAACAACAAAGGCGCGCTGCAATTGCTGCGCGGCGATTTCCGCAATGGCTGGGACGGCTACGAATATCGCTGGGCTTGCGGCACGACCCCCCAGAACGCGCTGAAATTCCCCATCCCCCAATGGCAGGGCACGTCACATCCGGGCGAAAAGCTGATCGTCTTCGATGAGCAAGGTCTCGGCGACACATTGCAGTTCTGCCGCTATCTGCCGCTGCTGGCCAAGGCCGGCATCGATGTCACCTTCTTATGCCGCAGCAAGATGATCCGTCTGCTGCGGGGGCTGATGCCGCAGGTGCGCTGCGTCGCCGATCTCGGCCCGCATGAACGCTTCGACAGTCAGGTCGCGCTTTCCAGCCTGCCGCGGGCACTGAAGACGGGGCTTGCGAACGTCCCGGCACGGACGCCCTACCTCGCTCCCGAGCCCGCAGTCGCCGCCGGATGGGCCGAGCGTCTGGCAAGTCAGGGCGATCCTTTGGCTTTCAAGGTCGGCCTCTGCTGGCATGGCAATCCAAACCCCAAGGCCGATCCGGCGCGCTCGGTGCCGCTGGCGGCGTTCGCCGCGCTGGCCGGAGCGCGGGATTTCCGTTTTATCAGTCTCCAGAAGCACGACGGGCTGGATGAGCTCGCCGCGGCAGAGATCAAGATCGAGACACTGGGGGCTGATTTCGACGCGGGACCGGATGCCTTCGTCGATACGGCGGCGGTGATGCAGACGCTCGATCTTGTGATTACCTGCGACACGTCGGTTGCGCACCTCGCCGGTGCGCTGGGCCGTCCGACCTTCCTTCTGTTGAAGAAGGTTCCCGATTGGCGCTGGCTGCTCGATCGCGAGGATACGCCCTGGTATCCGACCATGCGGCTGTTCCGCCAGCGCACGCGCGGCGACTGGGCCGGGGTGATGGAGCGTGTTCGCGTGGCGGCCGAAGCACGGCGCGATTACGCCGCGGGGCTTCAGGCCCTGCGCTCGGCGGCGATCATATAATTCACGTCCAGGTCGCGGCTGCGCCGCCAGATGCCCGTCAGCGGATTGTAGGTCACGCCCGTCTCTTCGAGGATTTTCAAGCCGCCCGCCCGCAGCGCCAGCCGCAATTCGCGCGGCGTGACGAATTGCTCCCAATCATGCGTGCCGCGCGGCAGCCAGCGCAGCACATATTCGGCGCCGACGATCGCTAAAGCATAGCTCTTCAGCGTCCGGTTGATCGTCGCCGCGACGAGAATGCCGCCCGGCCGCACCAGCGATGCGGCCGTCGCGATAAAGGCTTTGACGTCGCGCACGTGCTCGATGACCTCCATCGCCAGCACGACATCGTAGCGGCGCTTTTCCCCGGCGAGCGCCTCCGCCGTGGTCTGGCGATAGTCGATGGTGAGGCCGGCTTCCCCGGCATGCCGGCATGCCACGGCGATATTGGTCGGTGCCGGGTCGATGCCGGTGACTTCCGCGCCGAGTTTCGCCAGCGCCTCGCTCAAAATGCCGGCGCCGCAGCCGATATCGAGGATTTCGAGTCCCTCCAGCGGCCGGTCCGGCTGTCCGGTCGGGCGGCTGTCGCCGCGCGGACGCCCGGCCAGGAGCCCTTTAAGATAATCGACGCGGACCGGATTGAACCGATGCAGCGGCTTCATCGGCCCCTGACTGTCCCACCAGGTCGCAGCCAAGCGGTCGAAGCGCGCAACCTCATCCGGATCGACGCTGGCGCCGGCCTGCGGCTCCTTCAGCCCTGGCATCTTAACCCTCCCGCCCCACGCCATGCCCCGCGTCTTGGCCGCTCAATTGACTGGCGGCCAAGGTCGTGATGTAACCGCGCCGCATCGCCGCGATGCGCGTTCCGGCCATTGCGGTAAGCCATTCCAGAGACCGAGACAAGAAAGCGCCGCCGGACCCGATGGCCCGCCTCGTGATGAAATTCGGCGGGACGTCCGTCGCCGACATTGACCGCATCCGCAATGTTGCGCGCCATGTGCAGCGCGAGGTCGCGGCCGGCAACGAGGTCGCCGTCATCGTATCGGCTATGGCCGGCAAGACCGATGAACTCGTCGCGCTCTGCAAGGACGCCTCCCGTAATTACGATGCGTGCGAATATGATGCCGTCGTGGCAACGGGCGAGCAGGTGACGGCCGGGCTGCTGGCCATTGTTCTTCAGGATATGGGCATTCCGGCACGCTCCTGGCAAGGTTGGCAGGTGCCGATCCTGACCAGCGAGGCGGCCAGCGCGGCGCGCATCGCGCAGGTCAATGGCGAGCATATCCTGGCCGGGTTTCTTGCCGGGCAGGTGGCGGTCGTCGCCGGTTTCCAGGGGCTTCATGCCGCGACGGGGCGTGTGACCACACTCGGGCGCGGCGGCTCCGACACCAGCGCCGTGGCTATCGCGGCGGCGATCAAGGCGGAGCGCTGCGACATCTATACCGATGTCGACGGAATCTATACGACCGATCCGCGCGTCGTGCCGAAGGCGCGGCGTCTCGACCGTATCGCCTTCGAGGAAATTCTCGAAATGGCCTCGCTCGGGGCCAAGGTGATGCAGGTGCGCTCTGTCGAACTGGCGATGCTGAAGCGCGTCAGAACGTATGTGCGTTCGTCCTTCGACGATCCGGCCGATCCGCGCCCCGGCACTTTGATTTGCGATGAGGAGGATATCGTGGAACAGCAGGTCGTCACCGGCATCGCTTTTTCACGCAACGAAGCGCAGATCACCTTGCGCCGCGTCGCGGATCGTCCGGGGGTCGCGGCGGCGATCTTCATGCCGCTCGCCGAAGCCCATATCAATGTCGACATGATCGTTCAGGTGGCCTCCGACGACACGGTGACGACGGACATCACGTTCACCGTTGCGGCTAATGATTACGAGCGCGCCCTCGCGATTCTGGAAAAGGCAAAGTCGACGGTCGGTTATGCTGCGTTGCAGGGCGCCGTCGATGTGGCCAAGGTTTCGGCCATCGGCATCGGTATGCGCAGCCATGCCGGCGTCGCGGCGCTGGCCTTCAAGGCTTTGTCGGAAAAGGGCATCAATATTCGCGCAATTACGACATCAGAGATCAAATTTTCCATATTGATTGACGCTGCCTATACTGAGCTTGCCGTGCGTACGCTGCATACGCTTTACGGTTTGGATCAGGTCTAAATCCCGGCATCTTGCGAAACGTCACGCGATTGATGCTTGCGGTCTGATCTTTGCATTCGTTATAGGATATCTCTCACGTTTCGTCGGCATTGGTTCTGCTGCGGCGGGGTTCGTCTGGCCCCTTTTGAGCCGTCATGCCAGCGCCGGAGAAATGTGCGGCGGGCGTTTTTCCGGAATTGCAAATCTTAAATTCCTCAGTGGATGAGGCTTTGTGCCGACCTTCGAATCCGAGGCCTCCGGGCCGGAAAAAGACAAGTCCGTACGCGCGGCAGCGCCGGGCGGTCCGCGGCAGTTGCTGCGGCGGCTGCGCGAGGTCATGGCCGAGCAGATCAGCCCGCAGGATCGGCTGGACAAGATCGTCGTCCTCATCGCCGCGAACATGGTGGCCGAAGTCTGCTCGGTCTATGTTCTGCGCGCCGACGGGCGGCTTGAACTTTTCGCAACCGAAGGCCTGAACCGCGAGGCGGTTCACCTTACGACAATGCGCAAGGGCGAGGGCCTTGTCGGCCTGATCGCCGAATCGGCCGAGCCGCTGGCGCTCGCCGATGCCCAGCATCATCCCTCGTTCTCCTACCGGCCGGAGACGGGGGAGGAGATTTATTCATCGTTCCTCGGCGTGCCCATCCTGCGCGGCGGCAATACGCTCGGCGTTCTCGTCGTGCAGAACCGCGCCCGCCGCGTCTACCTCGAAGAGGAGATGGAGGCGCTGCAAACGACGGCGATGCTGCTCGCCGAAATGGTCGCTTCCGGCGAATTGCAATCGATCGGCCTGCTCGATACCGAGATCGCCCTGAACCGCCCTGTCGCGCTCAAGGGCGTCCCGATCGCCGAAGGCGTCGGCCTCGGCTATGTCGTGCTGCACGAGCCGCGCGTCACGGTGAAACAGCTCGTCGCGGAGGACGTGAAGGCGGAGACCGATCGGCTTGAAACCGCCATCGGTGGCGTGCGCGAATCGATCGACAAACTGATCGAGCGCGGCGACCTCGGCCACGGCGAGCATCGCGAAGTGCTCGAAGCCTTCCGTATGTTCGCCTATGATCGCGGCTGGATCCGGCGTCTGCGCGAAGCCGTCGCGACAGGTCTCACGGCGGAGGCGGCGGTCGAGCGGGTGCAGAGCGATGCCCGCGCCCGGCTGCAGCGCCAGACCGACCCTTATCTGCGCGAACGCCTGCACGATCTCGACGATCTCGCCAACCGGTTGCTCTATCAGCTTGCCGGCCGCGACTTCGTGACCTCGCAGGAGGAACTCCCGGACAACGCGATCATCGTCGCGCGCACGATGGGGCCAGCGGCGCTGCTCGATTACGATCGCGCCAAGGTACGCGGCATCGTGCTGGAGGATGCCGGCCTTTCGAGCCATGTCGCCATTGTTGCGCGCGCGCTTGGCATCGCGACGGTCGGCGAGGTGGCGAATATTCTCGCCTTCGTCGAGCCGGGGGATGCCGTCATTATCGACGGCTCGACTGGCGAGGTGCAGGTGCGCCCGCCGCCAGATGTCGAAAATGCCTATGCCGAGAAGGCGCGGCTGCGGGCTCGCCGTCAAGAGCAATATCACAAGCTGCGCGACGTTCCCTGCGTGACCAGGGATGGTGTGCCGTTCGAACTGCATATGAACGCCGGCCTGCTCGTCGATCTGCGTCATGCGGAGGAGACGGGCGCGACGTCGATCGGACTGTTCCGCACCGAATTGCAGTTCATGATCGTCTCGCAATTCCCGCGCATTCAGCAGCAGTACGATTTCTATACCTCCGCCTTCGCGGCGGTGCCGGGCAAACCGATCACCTTCCGCACGCTCGACATCGGCTCCGACAAGGTTCTCCCCTACATGACCCAGACGGAGGAGGAGAATCCGGCGCTCGGCTGGCGCGCCATCCGCATTTCGCTCGATCGCCCGGCGCTGCTGCGTATGCAATTGCGGGCGCTGCTGCGTGCCGGCGCGGGCCGCGACGTGCGCATCATGTTCCCGATGGTCGCTGTCGTCGATGAATTCGTCCGCGCCAAGGATCTGGCGCTGCGCGAGATCGCCTACCTCAAGCGGCATGGCTACGGCGTGCCGCGCGAATTGCAGCTCGGCGCGATGGTCGAAGTCCCCTCGCTGCTGTGGCAGCTCGATGAAATCTCCGAGCGGGCCGATTTTCTCTCCGTCGGCACCAACGATCTCATCCAGTACATGTTCGCCGCCGACCGCGAGAACAAGCACGTCTCCAGCCGTTTCAATTCCCTCTCGCCGCCGTCGCTTCGGGCTCTGCGTGCGATTGTCGAGGCGGCGGCGCGCCACAACACACCCGTCACCCTTTGCGGCGAGATGGGCGGCCAGCCGCTGGAAGCCCTGGCGCTCCTGGCCATAGGCTTCCGCAAATTGTCGATGTCGCCGTCCTCGATCGGTCCGGTCAAGGCGGCGCTGCTTTCGGCCGATGTCTCGGCGCTGAAAGAACTGGTCAATGGGCTGATCGACGCCAAGGATGGCTCGAAATCGATCCGCGAAGCCGTGCAGAAATTTGCCGCGGACAACGCCATCCCGGTTTAACGCCGCCCCACGGCATTGACGGGGCCGTTGTGATAAGCTCTTAAACAGCCATGCTGCCGCGAGAAAAGCTCGATCTTATTCTGCGTCGCCACGCCGAAATTTCCGACCGGCTGGCGAGCGGCGCGGATTCGGCGACCTTCGTTGCTTTGTCGCGCGAATTGGCCGAACTCGATGATGTCGCCGCCGCGATCCGCGCCTATCGTCACGAGGCCGAGGAAATCGCCGGGATCGAATCGCTGCTTGAGGATCAAAAGCTCGATGCCGAGATGCGCGGCCTTGCCGAAAGCGAGCGCGCAGAGGCGCGCGTGCGGCTCGCGGTGCTCGAGCAGAAGCTGCGCGTCGCGCTGCTGCCGAAGGACGCCGCCGACGAAAAAAGCGCCATTCTCGAAATTCGCGCCGGCACCGGCGGCGACGAGGCGGCGCTGTTCGCCGGCGATCTCTTCCGCATGTATCAGCGCTACGCCGAAGCGCATGGCTGGCGCGTCGAAATCCTCTCAGCGAGCGAGGGCGCGCTGGGCGGTTTCAAGGAGATCATCGCCGAGATTGAAGGGCGCGGCGTCTTCGCGCGGCTGAAGTTCGAGTCGGGCGTGCATCGTGTCCAGCGCGTGCCGGACACGGAGACGCAGGGCCGCGTGCATACTTCGGCGGCGACGGTCGCGGTTCTGCCCGAGGCGCAGGATGTCGACATCGACATCAACGAGGCCGACCTCAAGATCGATACGATGCGCGCGCAAGGCGCTGGCGGCCAGCACGTCAACAAGACGGAATCGGCGATCCGCATTACCCATCTGCCGACCAATACGATCGTGTTCGTGCAGGACGAGCGCTCCCAGCACAAGAACCGGGCGCGGGCGATGGCGCTGCTGCGCTCCCGCCTCTACGACACCCAGCGCCAGAAACTCGATGCCGAGCGGGCGGCGGACAGGCGCGCGCAGGTCGGTTCGGGCGATCGTTCCGAACGCATCCGCACCTATAATTTTCCGCAGGGGCGCGTCACGGATCACCGCATCAATCTGACGCTTTACAAGCTCGACAAGGTCATGACCGGCGAGGCGCTGGACGAGATCGTCGATGCGCTGATCACCGAGCATCAGGCGAGCCTGCTCGCGAGCGAAAAATAATCTTTAGTCACATCGTATCTGTTCGAAACCCGCTTCGCGCTTTCAGTCCGCTGCTTCAATCCGGCCCGACCAGTTGGCCCGGCGGCGGCAGCGCCGGTCCGGCCGGAACCACGGCGCGGCCATGCAGAAGGCTGGCGAAAAACCCCGCGAAGGCCGCATCGAGTGCGGCGAAGAGCGCGTTGCCGGCGAGCGCCGCGACCGGCCAGCCTTGCCGGTGCGTGAAGAAGAAATGCGCCATCAGCGCGATAGCGACGGCGAGCGCGGCGGCGGCGTCGAAGGCGGTGACGCGCTTCAGCAAGGTCAGGGCCAGCACCGGCGCGACGAGGCTCGCCGAGAAAATCGTGGCGAGCAGAATGAGATTGCGCGGATCGGCGCGGTGATGTTCGAGAAAGGCGGCGCAGAGCACGATCAGCAGAATGGTCAGCGCGCGCGCGACCGCGAGCCTGCGGCTCACCGGGCCGAAGCGCCGGCGGTCGGGATGATAGATGTCGTGCCCGAGGCTGGTGGTAAAGGATTGGATTCCGGCTGCCGCGACGGCGATGCCCAGTGTCATGGCGAAGACCGAGGCAAGGCCTGCGAGCACGGCGCCGAGATGGATGAGATTCGGCAGATTGCCGAGCAGATAGGCCGCGCTCGTGCCGATGTCCTGCGGACGCAGGGTTCGCGCGAAACCTGGCTGGGCCGCGCAGGCGCTCGCGATAGCCCGTACGTCGTTGCTCGCGATGCCGCAGATCGAGATATCCTGCGCCCGGCTCGCAACGAGAATTTGCGCCGGGATTTTGGCCGGCTCCTGGCCGATCAGCGCGGCATCGAGCGCGTGTGTCGCGCGCGTCAGGGTCAGAATCGAGAGCAGAGCCAGCGCGCCGAGGAAAAAAACCGCAAGCGGTCCGGCTCGCAAGGCGGGGATGCGACCGCCACTCGCCACCGACGGGCCGAACAGCGGCGTCAGCGCGGAAAGGCCAAGCGCCAGCGCGAGGGCGATGGTGGGACTGAACGCGGGTGCGATGCCCGCACCTGACAGCTCGGAAAAGCGTGCCGCGCCGCTCAGCCAGAGCGGCGACTCGTGGAAGATGTTAAGCGCCGCCGGCAGGCCGAGCGCTGTCAGGCTCACGATCATTGCGCCGGCCGCGAGCCAGATGACGCCGGAGAGGCCGCCCGGAACGATTAGTAGAACGAGCAGGATGCCGACAATGGCGATGCCGAGGCTGCGGCCGATACCGGTCGTCGCGATAAAGGCGCGCAGCGCGATGTCGAAGCCTGCGAGCGCAACGAAAACGGCGCAGCCGGCGGCGATCACCGCGATCGCGCAGCGCACCAGCGGATGCGGAAAGCGCGTGCCGACGAGATCGGCGATGGAAAAGGCTGCGCTGCGGCGCAGGTAGGGTCCCGTCATACACAGCGCGCAGGTGAGGCCGGCGGCGAAGCCCGCCGCCAGCGAGGCAAAGCCGACACCGGGCAGCAACGGCGGCAGAAAGGCCAGGAACAAACCGGCCGCGAGGCCGGCGTAGGCAAGCGCGGCGTAAGCGGGTGGCAGATTGCGGCCGCCGGCGTAGAATTCTCCCGGCCGCATCGTCCGCAGCCGCACGGCGATGACCACGAGGCCGGCGAAGATGATCGCCCAGACACAAAAGTGCAGCAGCGCGCCGGGAAGGCCGACGCGGGCGAGAACGCCGAGCAGGCCAAGCCCGATGGCGAAGGCCGCGAGCGCGAAGCTGAAGCCGGCGTCGATCGAAGCGCGCGCCGAATAGGCGTCCGAACCGTCCTTTTGCGTCACAGGCAACTCTCGATCGCAGCGAATCCGTCGCGCGACGCATCATAGTGGCATCGCAATCATTGGGGAACATAGGCAAATCGGCGTGGCGGCGCGATGCAGCGCTCGTGACAGGGCGCACTTGGGTGCACTTCGGCGCACTGGGGCGTACTTGACGGCACTTGGACGGCGCGCGGGCGCACTTATATCCGGGCGGCGTTCTGATTAGAAAAATTACGCGGTTTTTCCGGAACGCTCTCTAGAGAGGCTCATCCATGGTCGAGGACATCAAAGCGCCGCCGCTGGGCAATGCGCCGCAGGCGAATGTCTGGGCGCCGGTCGAAGCCGGCGCTTTGCCCGGAGAATCGCAGCCGGGGACATCCCTGACGCGGTTTCTGGGCGGTTCGCCGTTCAGCGTCTTCTGGCGTCTCTTTTTCCTGTCGCTGATCGTCGGCGCGCTGCTGATGTGGCTGGATATCCGGCCTTACGACGTGTTCGAGACCTTGGTGCGCTTCGCGCATCGGATCTGGGCGCTCGGTTTCGATGCGATCCGGCAGATTGCGGATTATCTGCTCGCCGGCGCGGTCATCGTCGTGCCGCTCTGGTTCATCTCGCGGCTCGTCGCACGGCGCTAGCTTTTTCGAATGGAATGTCGGCGGCGGTGATCTTGCCCGCCGCCCAGTCGGTCGCCTTGCGGCCGCGCGCAGCGGCGAGGCGGTCGAACCCGGCCGCGTTCAGATGCTGGACAAGCCCGTCCTTGATGTCTGCGACAAGCCCGGCGCCCTTATAGACGAGGGCCGAATAAAGCTCGATCAGGTCGGCGCCCGCCTCGATCTTGGCGAATGCGGTCGCGGCATCCTCGATCCCGCCGATGCCGATCAGCGCAAACGCGCCTTCGGCGCGCAGATAGGCCTGCGCCAGCAGCCAAGTCGAGAGGTGAAACAGCGGCCGGCCGGAAAGGCCGCCATGCTGTTTGGCGATTTCATGATCGACGAGGTTTTCCGGGCGCGACAGCGTTGTGTTGGAAATCGCCAGACCATCAACTTTGCGCGCCTTGCAGACGTCGATGATGCTGTCGAGTTCATCGAGCGTGAGGTCGGGGGCGATCTTGACGACGAGAGGTACGCGCCGGGGCGCTGCATCGCGGGCGGCGAGGACGGCTTCGAGTAGATCGTTCAAGTCTTGCCGGCGCTGCAGATCGCGCAGGCCGGGCGTATTCGGCGAGGAAATGTTGACGACGAAGACATCCGCGACATCGGCGAAGGCGGCAATGCCCGCCACATAATCGGCGACGCGATCCTCGGAATTCTTGTTGGCGCCGATATTGACGGCGACAAGGCCCTTCGCGGCTGTCCGCGCGGCGAGCCGGCGATGCACCATCGCGCTGCCTGCGCTGTTGAAGCCATAGCGGTTGATGACGGCGTGGTCGTGCCGCAGGCGGAAGAGCCGCGGGCGCGGATTGCCCGGCTGCGGATGCGGCGTCACGGTGCCGATCTCGGTGAAGCCGAAGCCGAGCCGCAGGACAGCATCGACGGCCTCGGCATTTTTGTCGAAACCCGCAGCGAGGCCGAGCGGATTGGGAAAGTCGAGTCCGAGGACATTCACCGCGAGGCGCGGGTCGTCAGCGTCCGGGTGCGGCGGCGGCAGAACCGACAGCGTTCTGACCGTCAGCCGGTGCGCTGTCTCCGGGGGCAGGCGCAGTGCCACCGGATGGGCGAGAGAGGTAAAGAAGCGGTAGGCGGTCACGGGAAACTCGGATCGAAATAATGCAGGCCGTCCGGGCCGAGCGGCAGCGCCGCCACCGAGACGACCGCGTCGAGATTCAAGGCCGCGTAAAGATGCGGGAACAGGGCTCCGCCGCGCGATGGTTCATAGCGCAGCGCCGCGCCGAGACGCTGCGGATCGACGCCGACGAGCAGCAGCCCATCCTCGCCGGCGAAATGATGCGCTGCCGTGCCGCGCACCTGCGCGGCGGTCGAAAGATGGATGAAGCCGTCCGCCACATCCACGGGTGCGCCGGCGAAGACGCCCCTCGCTTCGGCGTCCTGCCAGAGGTCTTTCGGCACGATCTTGTAGATAAGGTCCATTCCCGCGCGCTTTCCCAACCCGCAAGCCGCAACAGGCTTACGCGGGTTTTCGCGCGCGGCGCAAGAGCTTACGAAAGTGCCTAGCTGCCGCCGCTCTCGAAGCTGAGCAGGGCCTCTTTCGGCATGGCGAAGGCGTTGGCCTCCGTCGGAAAGGCGCGCTGGTGCACATCGCGGACGTAATCGGCGATGGCCGTGCCGATCAGCGGGCCGAGTTCGGCATAGCGGCGGTTATGACGGAAGTTGGCGCTTGTCAGACCGAGCAGATCGGTGATGACGAGCACCTGTCCGTCGGTTTGGCGGCCAGCACCGATGCCGATGGTCGGCGCGGCGACCGCGCGCGTGACGCGGGCGGCAACTTCTTCGGGGATCAGTTCCAGGACGAGGAGGGAAATGCCGGCCCGGTCGAGCGCGAGGGCATTCTCGACCAGTTCCGCTGCCTCCGTGGCGGAGCGGCCGCGCAATTTCTTGTCGAGATGCGTTTGCGGTTCGAGGCCAAGGTGGCCGCAGACGGGAATGCCGGCCGCGACCAGGGCCGCCGCGATCTCGGGCCGCGCGCCTTCGAATTTCACCATATCGGCCCCCGCCTCGCGCAAATGCAGTGCATTGGCGACGGCCGCTTCGGGCGTCTCATAGGTGCGATAGGGCAGGTCGGCCAGAATCGGAGTTTGCGGCGCGCCGCGTCGCACGGCACGGACATGGTGCGCGATATCGGAGAGCTGCACTTCCTGCTCGTTGGCGTAGCCGAGCACATTGGTGCCGACGCTGTCGCCGACGAGAATGAGATCAACCCCCGCCGCCGCCTCGGCCTTGGCCGTGGGATAATCATAGCCGGTCAGCACGGCGATCGGCCGGCCCTGCCGCTTCATCTCCAAAAACCGCGCCTTGATGTCCATCGCGCCTCGAACTCTTGCCACCGGCGGCCCGGCGCTGTGAATAGCGTGGAAAAGCTTTATCCGCGCCGCGGCTCTTATCTATAGTGCGGGGAGCCAAACCTGAAGGCGTCGATGCGATTCTCAGCCACCTTCCTCGACGAATTGAAGGCGCGCGTGCCTGTTTCCGAGGTCGTGCGCCGCCGGGTGAAGCTGACCAAGGCCGGGCGCGAATGGCGCGGCCTCTCGCCTTTCAATGCCGAGCGGACGCCGTCGTTCTACGTCAACGACCAGAAGATGGCCTGGTTCGATCTTTCGGCCGGCAAGAACGGCAATATTTTCGATTTTCTCATGGAGACCGAGGGGCTTTCCTTCCCCGAGGCGGTCGAGCGTCTGGCGCAGGAGGCTGGCGTCGCTCTCCCGCGCGCGACGCCCGGAAGCCGAGGCGCAGGAGAAGCAGCGCGCCAGCCTCTATGACGTGCTCGAAGCGGCGGCGGCCTATTTTGCCGCCGAGCTCAACGGCCGCGGCGGCGCCCACGCGCGGGATTATCTGGCGCGCCGGGGCCTGACGCCGGCCCTGCAGAGCGAATTCCGTCTCGGCTATGCCGGGCCGGAGAAATTCGCGCTGCGCGATCATCTCGCCGGCAAGGGCATTACCGCCGAACAGATGATCGCCGCGGGGCTGCTCGTCCACGGCGACGATATCGCCGTGCCTTACGACCGCTTCCGCGACCGCGTCATGTTCCCCATCGCCGACCGCAGCGGCCGCACCATCGCCTTCGGCGGGCGTGCGCTCAGCAAGGACGCGCAGGCAAAATATCTCAATTCGCCGGAGACGGCGCTCTTTCACAAAGGCGCGGTGCTCTACAATCATCATCGCGCCCGCAAGGCGGCGCATGACAAGGGCAATGTCATCGCCGTCGAAGGCTATGTCGATGTCATCGCCATGTCGGCGGCGGGCTTTCCGCAGACCGTCGCGCCGCTCGGCACGGCGCTTACCGCCGATCAATGCGAATTGCTTTGGAAAATGGCCGAGGAGCCGATCCTCTGCTTCGACGGCGACAGGGCCGGGCGCAAGGCGGCGTTCCGCGCCATCGATCTCGTCCTGCCGCTGATCGGCAGCGGCCGCTCGCTGCGTTTCGCGCTCCTGCCGGAAGGACAAGACCCGGACGATCTCGCCCGCGCCGGCGGTCCGGCGGCGGTGGAAGGCGTGATCGGCGCGGCGCTGCCGCTTGTCGATCTTATCTGGCAGCGCGAGACCGAGGCAGATGTGCTGGCGACGCCGGAACGCCGCGCCGCGCTGGAGCGCCGCCTGCAGGCGCTCTGCGGCGAAATCCGCGACGAGATTTTGCGGCGGCACTATCAGGCGGATTTCCGCGCCCGGCTTGCGACCTTGTTCGCCCCGGCGCCGCGCGCCGAGGCGACATTCGCCCCCCGTGCCGCGCAGCCGGGGACGGCCGGATCGGCCCTGGCAGCCCCGCGGCCGTTTCGCGCCGGAGGAGCCGCAGGGCTATGCGTCTCTGCCGCCGCCGATCGGCCCCGGCCTGGCGCGCTCGCCCATCCTGCGCCCGAAAGCGCCGGACCTGACGCCGCGTGAATCCCTCATCTTATTGATATTCATCAATCATCCGGCTCTGATCGACGCGCACGGCGAGGCTTTTGGCGAACTTGAGCTTGGCAATCCAGAAGCCGCCGCCCTGCGCGGCAAGCTGCTTGATCTCTGGGCGCATGGAACGGTGATGCCGGCGGCGTTCCGCAGCGGCCTCATTTCAGGCGGGTTCGAAGCCCTTTTACGGCGGCTCGACGCGAGCGCCCATGCTGCGCTATGGATCGTCGCGCCCGAAACGGCCGACACTGATGCGGAAGAGGCTCTGAAACAAGCCTTGGCCTTGCATCGTAAGACGCGGGCGCTACATAGCGAATTGCACGCGGCGGAGATGGCTTTGGCGGCTGACGCCAGCGAGGTCAATCTGGCCAGATTGCTGGATATTCGGGCGCAATTGTCGGCCCTGGCCGGCACTGAGGCAATGATCGAAGGTTTCGGCGCAGCGTCCGGCCGGCAGGGCGGGATGGCTTAAAGCATTGGTCTGGCAGCCTGATTTTGTTACAGGGGCGCGGGGCAAAGGTCTTCACTTGAGGGGCATTTCTCCGGATCATCGGGGGGATTTTGCCACGTTGCGCGGCATGGAATTCGTAAGGGGGTTTCATCTGGCGGCGTAGGAACCAGATTTTAAGGCCCGATCGTCCATCGCAGGGGGCGCTCTTCATTCCGGGCGAACAGGGCGCTATTTGATTCGGCGGCGAGGCGACTCCCGCTTAAAGACATCGGGGCGGCAAAAGATCGGACGGCTTGCTGCTCCAACTTATTCGACTGTTGCGCCAGGGACGGACGGCGCATTTCGGCGCGGCGGCGATGGCCGCCGGGACAAATGAGGATTCGATGGCCAAGAAAGATAACGAGAAGACGGAAGCCGAAGGCACGACCGCTGTAGAGACTGCCGACAGCCCGCTGCTCGATTTGTCGGATGCCGCCGTCAAGCGGATGATCAAGCTCGCCAAGAAACGCGGCTTCGTCACCTATCGCGAACTGAATGCGGTGCTGCCGTCGGAGGAAGTCAATTCCGAGCAGATCGAGGACATTCTGGCGATGCTCAACGAGATGGGCATCAATGTCATCGAGAGCGAAGAGGCGGAAGAGGCCGAGGCCGAGGAGGAGGAAGAGGAGGTCGAGGGCGGCGAGCTCGTCGAGATCACCCAGTCCAAGGCGGTCGCCACGCAGAAATCCGAGCCTGCCGACCGCACCGACGATCCGGTGCGCATGTATCTGCGCGAAATGGGCTCGGTCGAATTGCTCTCGCGCGAGGGCGAGATTGCGATCGCCAAGCGCATCGAGGCTGGCCGCGAGGCGATGATCGCCGGTCTCTGCGAGAGTCCACTGACCTTCCAGGCCATCATCATCTGGCGCGACGAATTGAACGACGGCAAGGTTCTGCTGCGCGACATCATCGATCTCGAAGCGACCTATGCGGGCCCCGACGGCAAGAACACGCCGAAGATCGATATGACGGCCCCCGGCGCGCAGGAGGCGCTTGCCGCCCAGCAGCAGCAACAGCGCGCGCCCGCCACGGCGCCGATCAATCCGCCGGCCGGGCTTCGCCCCGCGGGCGACGACGAGGCCGAGCCGCCGATCCCGGAAGAGACGTTCGACGAAGAGGACGATATGGAGAATTCCGTATCGCTCTCCGCCATGGAAGCGGAACTCAAGCCGAAGGTGCTTGAGACCTTCGATCGCGTCGCCGACGCCTACAAGAAGCTCAACAAGCTGCAGGTGCAGAATGTCGAGAGCAAGCTGAAGAACGAGACGCTGACGCCGGCGCAGGAGCGCCGCTATAAACAGCTCAAGAAAGAGATCGTCGTCGACGTCAAATCGCTCTCGCTGAACCAGAACCGCATCGACCTCCTGGTCGAGCAGCTTTACGACATCAACAAGAAGCTGATCGGCCTTGAGACGAAGCTGCTGCGTCTTGCCGAGGAATCCGGCGTCGCGCGCGAGGACTTCCTCAAGAACTACCATAATTCCGAACTCGATCCGAAATGGCTGCTGCGCGTCTCCAAGCTTGGCGGCCGCGGCTGGAAGGATTTCGTCACCCGCCGCAAGGATCATATCCGCGAACTTCGCGGCGAGATTCACGATCTCAGCAAGGAGACCGGCGTTGAAACCGCCGAGTTCCGCAAGATCGTGCATGTCGTGCAGAAGGGCGAGCGCGAGGCGCGTCAGGCGAAGAAGGAAATGGTCGAGGCGAACCTGCGCCTCGTGATTTCGATCGCCAAGAAATACACCAACCGCGGCCTGCAATTCCTCGATCTGATTCAGGAAGGCAATATCGGCCTCATGAAGGCGGTCGATAAGTTCGAATACCGCCGCGGCTACAAGTTCTCGACCTATGCGACTTGGTGGATTCGCCAGGCGATCACCCGCAGCATCGCCGATCAGGCGCGCACGATCCGCATTCCGGTGCATATGATCGAGACGATCAACAAGATCGTGCGCACCTCGCGCCAGATGCTGCATGAGATCGGCCGCGAGCCGACGCCGGAGGAACTTGCCGAAAAGCTCGCCATGCCGCTCGAAAAGGTGCGCAAGGTGCTCAAAATCGCCAAGGAGCCGATCTCGCTCGAAACGCCGATCGGCGACGAGGAGGATTCGCATCTCGGCGATTTCATCGAGGACAAGAACGCGATCCTGCCGATCGACGCGGCGATTCAATCGAATCTGCGCGAGACGACGACGCGGGTGCTCGCCTCGCTCACGCCGCGCGAGGAGCGCGTGCTGCGCATGCGCTTCGGCATCGGCATGAACACCGACCACACGCTTGAAGAGGTCGGCCAGCAGTTCTCGGTGACCCGCGAGCGCATCCGCCAGATCGAGGCGAAGGCTTTGCGCAAGTTGAAGCACCCGAGCCGTAGCCGCAAACTGCGGAGCTTCCTGGATAATTGAGGGCAGACGCGAGCCCTTTCGGGCTGCGTCGGACTGGTTAAGGGACTGTTCCCCGCCTCCCCCCGAGTTGGCGGGTCTTTCCATGTTCCGCCTAAGCCGGTTTTAACCTATTCATGGTCTTCTCCCTCCGCTGCGGCAGGCATATAGGAGAAGCCTTTGAAGAAGCTCGACGCCCTGGTCATCGGTGCCGGTCCCGCGGGGCTGACCACGGCCTATAGCCTCGCCAAGGCGGGCAAGAGCGTCCTCGTCTTCGAGCAGGACCCCGAATATGTCGGCGGCATCAGCCGCACGGCGCATTACAAGAATTATCTCTTCGACATCGGCGGCCATCGCTTCTTCTCGAAATCCAAGGAAGTGGTCGATCTCTGGAACGAGATCCTGCCCGACGATTTCATCGAGCGGCCGCGCCTCTCGCGCATCTATTATCGCGGCAAATTCTTCTCCTATCCGCTGAAAGCCTTCGAGGCGCTGGCCAAGCTCGGGCCGTTCCAGAGCGCGCTGTGCCTCGCCTCCTTCGCCTATGCCCGCGCCTTTCCGGTCAAGGAACCGAAGACCTTCCATCAATGGGTGCGCAACCAGTTCGGCGAGCGGCTCTTCTCGATCTTCTTCAAGACCTACACCGAGAAGGTGTGGGGCATGAGCTGCGACGAGATCTCGGCCGATTGGGCGGCCCAGCGCATCAAGGGCCTCAGCCTCTGGGCCGCTATCGTCGACGGCTTGCGCCGTTCGCTCGGCTGGCGCGCCGCTGGCGGGGCCTCGGCCAAGAGCCTGATCGAATCCTTCCGCTATCCGCGCCGTGGCCCTGGCATGATGTGGGAGGCCTGCGCCCGCAAGGTGAAGGAGCTTGGCGGCGAGATCGTCATGGATCGCAAGCTGCGTTCGCTCGCTTATGACAAGCACAATGGCATCTGGTCCGTCGCGGTCGAGAGCGGCAATGGCCGGGTGGAGCATTATGAAGCCGCGCATGTCGTCTCCTCGGCGCCGGTGCGCGAACTGATCGCCGCGCTGAAGCCGACGCCGCTGACGCTGCTGCATGCGCGCGAGCTCAAATATCGCGACTTTCTGACCGTGGTTCTCATCGGCGAGAGCAAGAGCGATCTGCCGGATAATTGGGTCTACATCCACGATCCGAAGGTGAAGGTCGGCCGGGTGCAGAACTTCCGCTCCTGGTCGCCGGAAATGCTTCCGGACGAGACCTCGATCTGCCTCGGCCTCGAATATTTCTGCTTCGAGGGCGACGGGTTGTGGAATGCGCCGGACGAGGAACTTATCGCCCGCGCGACGCGCGAGATCGGCGAGATCGGCCTGATGGACCCGGCGGATGTGCGCGATGCCTGCGTCGTGCGCCAGAAGAAAGCCTATCCCGTCTATGACGACGCCTACGCCGATCACATCAAGGAAATCCGGCGCGAGCTGAAGCTCTCCTATCCCGATCTGCATCTCGTCGGGCGCAACGGCATGCACAAATATAACAACCAGGACCATGCGATGATGACCGGCATGCTCACCGCCGCGAACATTATCGCTGGTGAAGAGCTTTACGATGTCTGGCAGGTCAATGAAGACGCCGAATATGGCGAGGCCGGGACCTCCGGTGCGCAGGAGGCGCTGAAGAGCCTGCGTCTTGTGCCGAAGCGCGCGGCGGCCTGAATATGAGCGCTGTCGCCGACACCCTCGACGCGGCGGCGCAGACTCGCGCCGCACAAAGCTGCGCCTCCTCGTCTCTGATCTTCTGGGTTATGGCCTCGTCAGCGCCGCCGCGCTGGCGCTCGATTGGGGCCTGCTCGTCGCCTTCGTCAAGGCGGGCATGAATTATCAGATCGCCGCCGCGACAAGCTTCACACTCGGCATGCTGCTGGCCTACGCGGGTAGCGTCCTCTTCGTTTTTCGCGGCCGCCGCGAACGCAGCTTCGGAGCCGAGGCTTTCGGCTTTTTTGCCATCGGTTTTCTTGGGCTCGCGCTGAATCAGGGGCTGCTCTTCGGCTTCGTGCATTTCGCCGGGCTTCCAGTCGCCCTCGCCAAGGCGCCTACGGCGGGCTGCGTCTTCAGCTTCAATTTCCTCGCCCGGCGAACACTGCTGTTCGTCTCGGAGGCGGCCGGCGTCAGATGAGGGCGCGGACGGCCGTCTCTTTCGAGGATGCCGGGGATCGGACAAAGCCCGAAAAGGCCGCCGTGGTCAGGAGCGCGCCTCTTGCTTCGGCGTCGATCTCCGCCGTTGCCCTCCAGGACAGCGGTGTTCTTCTGGCGCTCATCGCCATCGCGCTGTGGGCCATAACGCACAGCTATCAGGGCATATTCGGCGACACCAATGTCTATGTCGGCCGCGCGCTCGCCGACCTCGATCAGGGGGGAATCGGGCGCGATGTGATGTTCGTCAACGACGGGCAATCACGCTTCAGCCTCTTCCCGCTGCTGCTCGACCGCCTTATCGGCACGCTCGGCACGCCGGGAACGGTGCTGCTGCTCGCGCTTCTCGCCATGACGGCGTGGATGTCGGCGCTGGCGTTCTTCGCTCGCCAATATGTCGCCTGGCGCCTCGTGCCGGTGGTTGTCATCTTCGTCGCGGTCCTCCCGACCTTCTACGGCTCGATCTGGCATTTCGGCTATTCGGAAATCCAGAGCGTGCCGCGTCCCTTTGCGGAAGCGCTCGTCCTCGGTGCTTTGGCGGCGCTCGCCGCGCGGCAGTCCGCGTTGAGTGCTGGCCTCCTGTTGCTCGCAACGTTGCTGCATCCACTCATGGCGCTCGCCGGCTGGGGCGTCTTCGCGATTGTCTTCTGCTTCGAGGATCGTCGTTGGCTGCTCGTCGCGCTGCTGGCCTTCGCCGCCGTCTTCGTTGCCGCCGCGTTGGGCGCGCCGCTGTTCGATCGGCTCTTCCGCGTCATGGCCCCCGACCTGAAAGCGCTCGCGCAAACGCGCAGCGCCATGCTCTTTCCGACACGCTGGTCGCTGGCTTCCTTTGCGCCTATCGTCTTGCAGGCGGCGACCCTCATCGTCGCCGCGAGCTTCTTCGAGGGCCGACAGCGGAAAATCCTGCTGGCGGCGATTCTCGTCGGCACGGGCGGCATCGCGGCACAAGCTTTGTTCGGCGATTATTTCTCGATCGTGCTTGTCATCCAGGCGCAGCTTTGGCGGATGGGCTGGCTTCTGGCCGCGATGGGAGCCGCCGGGCTGGCGCTGTGCGCGCTCAACCTGCCGCAGAAGGGCCCAGCCGGCCACCTCGTGCTCGCGCTCCTTGCGGCGGCGTGGCTGGCCTATGACAATCTTGCGGGCGTCGCGGCGTTTTCGGCGCTGGCGCTTCTCGTTCATTTCAATGCGGCACGTTTCGCCCCGATCGCGACATGGCGCGTTGTCGTCGCGGCCTGGGCTGGCGTCGCGGTCTACGGCTTCGTGCTCAACGGCCTCTACATCGAAAGGTTCTGGGCCTTCCTTTCGAGCATCCCGGCGCAAGGTCCGGGCGGCGTGGGCCTTTTCTGGAACAACCGGCGCTATATCGCGCTCCCCATCGCGGCTGCCGCGGTTGTCCTGAGCCTGCGCGGCCCGTCGCGTCTTGTCGCGGCGATCGAAGCCGCGTCGGCCTTGGTCCTCGCTTTCGCCGTCTGGCATTTCTGGGATGACCGTTCGGCGTTCCAGAAGCTCATCGACAGCAACCGCCACCCGCCGGAACTGATGCAGCTTCTGGCCGGCAGGGATGGCGAGATCCTTTGGCTCGGCGGCCAGACGGAAGCCTGGTTCCTCACCGGGCGGCCGCAATGGGCCTCGCCGCAACAAGGCGTCAGCACGATCTTTTCGCCCACCCTCGCGCGCACCTGGCGCGACCGCACGCAATTCCTTATCGACAACAAGCTCGTCCAAAAGGAAGCGCTGGCGATCGTGCACAATCTTTCAAGTGCCGAACTGATGCCGGTAACGACCGAGGCGATTGCGCGGCTCTGCCGCCGCGCCGATGCGCCCGCCTGGGTTGTCGCGCCGGTTTACGAGAACAGCGCCATCCCGGCCGATCTGCGGCCGAAATATTGGGTTCCCCCGGTTCCCAATTTCCAGATGACGGAAGAGCCGGACAGATATATCTGGCATCGCATCTCGGCCTATGCCGTGCTGCCCTGCGCCGGGGCAGGGCTGTAAAAAGCCTTGAAAATGCCGGCAGAGTGCGGTCTCTGCGGGTGAATGAGCGCCTATTCCCTCGCTTTCGCGCCATTGCTGCCGCCGGCCGTGCTCTGGGTCTTCGCGGCTTTGGCTTTGGCCGTCACCATGCTCGGCCTTCTCAGTCGCCGCCGCGGCGCGCTGCTGCGGGCGCTGGGTCTTGGCCTCGTATTGCTGGCGCTGACCGATCCCTCGCTCGTGCGGGAGAATCGCAGGCCGCTGAAAGATGTCGTCGCCATCGTCGTCGACGAGAGCGGCAGCCAGACGATCGGCGATCGTGCGCAGCAGACGCAAAAGGCGCTCGTCGAACTGAAGAAGCGGCTTCAAGCGCTTGGCGATGTCGATATTCGCACCATCGAAGCCAGCCGCGACGATGCCGAGAACAACGGCACGCGACTTTTCTCGGCGTTGAACGAGGGGCTTGCGGATGTGCCGGCCGAGCGGATCGGCGGCGTCTTCATGATCACCGATGGCATCGTGCATGATATTCCGGCGAGCGTCGCGGCGCTTGGCTTCAAGGCGCCGCTACACGCCTTCATCACCGGCCATGAAGGCGAGCGCGACCGGCGCATCGAACTTGTCGACCGCGCCGCGCTTCGGCATCGTCGGCAAGGATGTGACTCTCCAATTGCGCGTGCTCGATACGGCAAACGGCACCGAGCCGGTCGTGCTGCATGTGCGCCGCGACGGTAATCCCATCGCCGACGTGACCGCGGCCATCGGTGAGACGATCAGCGTGCCGGTCAAGATCGAGCACGGCGGCCCCAATGTCGTCGAACTCGAAGTCGAAGCGTTGCCGGACGAACTAACCGCACTCAACAACAAGGCGGTGCTGACGATCGACGGCGTGCGCGACAAGCTCAAGGTGCTGCTCGTCTCCGGCGAGCCAAACCAGGGCGAGCGCATGTGGCGCAATCTGCTCAAGTCCGACGCCAACGTCGATCTCGTGCATTTTACCATTCTGCGGCCGCCGGAGAAGCAGGACGGCACGCCGATCAACGAGCTGTCGCTCATCGCCTTTCCGACCGCCGATCTCTTCGGCCGCAAGATCAGCGATTTCGATCTCATCATCTTCGACCGCTATTCCAATCAGGCGATCCTGCCCTCCGTCTATCTCGACAATATCGTGCGCTATGTACGCGACGGCGGGGCTTTGATGATCGCCGCGGGGCCGGATTTCGCCTCGCCGGACGGTATCTATTATTCGCCGCTCGGCGCGCTCGCGCCGGCAGAACCCACCGGCAATGTCATTCAGCAAGCATTCCGCCCTGCCATCACGACGATCGGCGCGAAACATCCGGTGACGCGCGGCCTGCCGGGCTCGGACGAGACGCCGCCGGCCTGGAGCCGCTGGTTCCGTCAGGTCGATGCCACTGTCGACCGGGGCACCAGCGTTCTCTCCGGCGCCGATAACAAGCCGCTGCTCGTGCTCTCGCACGAGAACAAGGGGCGCGTGGCGCTCCTGCTCTCGGATCAAATGTGGCTCTGGGCGCGTGGCTTTGAAGGCGGCGGCCCGCATCTCGCTCTCCTGCGCCGGCTGGCGCACTGGCTGATGAAGGAGCCGGAGCTCGAGGAAGAGGCGCTGCGCGCAACGGCGAATGGCGAGCAGCTGACAATCGAGCGTCAGAGCCTGAAGGACCAAATTCCGCCGGTCGAGGTATTCGCGCCGTCCGGCAAGAAGACGACGGTCACGCTCGCGCCCGCCGAACCGGGGCTTTCCCACGCGACGATCAAGGTTTCGGAGCTTGGGCTTTATCGGGTGACCGACGGCGCCTTGAGCGCCCTCGTCAATGTCGGGCCGGAAAATCCGCGCGAATTCCAGGAGGTCGTCTCGACGACCGAGAAATTGCGGCCGCTGGCCGAGGCGACGGGCGGCACGGTCCGCCGCATCGGCGTGAGCGGCAGCAGCGATGTGAGCCTGCCGCGCATCGTGGCGATGCATTCAAGCCCCGTCTACGGCGGCTCGGATTACGCGGCGATCAAGCGCACCGACGCGGCGCAGGTGACGGGCATCGGCATCGCGCCGCTGGCGATCGGCTTCCTCGGGCTTTTGTTCCTGCTCGCCAGCGCGATCGCCGCCTGGCTCTTCGAAGGGCGCGGCCGCGGCGCGCGGGCTTAACGGACTCCGAGCGCCTTCGACGCCAGCAGATAGAGCAGATAGGAGCCGAGGCCGGCGAGGATCGGCGTGAAGAACCAAGAAAAGACGATTTCCGTCAGAGCCCGCCGGTTCAGCGTCGCGAGGCCGCGCGCGCGGCTCGCGCCGGCAATGCCGCCGATCAGCGCCTGGTTCATCGAGGTTGGGTAGCCGAGGATCGCTGCTGTATGCGCAGTCAGACTTTGCGCCAATTTGGCCCCGACGCCCATGTTGAGATCGAGCTCGGCGATGCCCTTACCCATTTTCTCGAGGATCGGCCGGCCCCAAGTCAGAGCGCCTAGCGCCATCACGAGACCGCCGATAACACCTGCCTTCGTGAGCGATTCAAGCTTCAGCCCGTAGAGGACACCGACGGCATTGCCGGTGTTATTGGCGCCGAGCGTATAGGCTGCGTAGCAGGAGGCGGCAAGCAGCGCCCAGCGCAAAGCGCGCGTCGCGATGTCCGCGCGTCCGCGCATGATAACATCGACAATACGGGTCAGAACGTAGCCGAGCAGCGCGCTCGCTATCGGCGTGCCGATCCAGGTGACGAATAAAAAGACGATCGTGGTCGACCAATTGACCGGTGCGCCCATGCCGATCCCGGCGCCAACGACTGAGAAGCAGGCGAGTTGGGAGGTCGAGACCGGCCATTTCATATAGGTATTGGCCGACGTCACCAGCGCGGCGGTGAGCATCATTACCATGCCGCCAAGCGGCGTCATCGAGCCTGCGGGAATGATGCCCGTGCCAACCGTCTCGACGACGTGATGGCTCTCGAAAGTCGCGCCGAGGATGACGAAAAACGCGATCAGTACGAGCGCCGTCATGGGCTTTTTCACCACGCCGGCGCCATAGGCCATGCCCATCGTGGCGCCGGTGTAATGCGCGCCGATCGCCCAGCCGAAGAAAAGGCCGGACAGCACCATTCCAACGGTCAAAAAGGTTTCCATCCAGCTCAAGCCCCTTGGTCGGGTTGGCAAACCCGGTCTTAATGATTGGCGATTACACGAATTGAGACGATTTTTGCGCGCAAAATTTCATTCTGCGTTCCGCGAGAATGTGCATCATGGCAAAGCCGATCGACAATCGCCTTCCGGCCACGCGCCTTGTGCCGGCGATCGCTTTTCTCCTTGCCCTTTGCGCGTTTCTCTCCCTGTTTCACGACATTTATGTCGATGACGCCTACATCACGCTGGCATATGCACGCAGCTTCGCGGCGAGCGGCACCTGGGGGATGCATCCCGGCTTCGTCTCCAATGCCGCGACCTCGCCGCTCGATGTTCTTCTGCTGAGCTGGGTTCATCAAGCTCGGCTTTCCCGGCACCTGGGCGGTCTATGCCTTCGAATGTCTGCTGGCCGTGGCGATTTTCTGCGCGCTGAGCGTCATCTCGCGCCGCGTCTTCGGCTCGCGAACTTTGGGCCTATCTCGGCACGCTCGCGCTATTCACCAATCCGCTGCTCATCTCGACCTCCGGGCTGGAAACCTATCTTTTCGTCGCGATACTGCTCGGCTGTGTCATCGCTTATCTTGCCGAACGCTATTTCCTGCTTGGCCTCGCGGCCGGATGCCTCGTCCTCGCGCGGCCCGATGGTGTCCTGTTGCTCGCGCCGCTCCTCGCGCTCATGGTTTGGGAGAAACGCGGGCTGGATTTCGTCAAAGTCCTCATCGGCTTCGCCATCGTCGTCGGCGCCTGGGGCTTCGTCTCCTGGCTTTATCTCGGCTCGGCAATCCCGGACACCTATTTCATCAAGCGCAAGGAAGCGGCCTGGCACGATTTCTCCTTCGCCAACGGGCTCGTGCTTTATTATTTCAAATATCCGCTGGCGACGCTGCTCTCCCTTGCGCCGATCGTCTTCGTTCCCTTCGCTTTGCCGCTTGCCAGAACCAACAGAGATTGGCGCGCTTTCGTCGTACTGGCCGGCGGTTTGGCGCTCGTGCATTACGCCGCTTACAGCCTGCTCAATCTGCCGCCCTATCATTGGTATTACGGGATTTTCATCAGCGCACTCGCGCTGATCGGCGCGGGCGGCCTCATCGTGCTGATGCGCGAGGGCCGCGCGGCGCGCCTTGCCGCATTCGGGCTTGCCGCGCTTCTGGCTCTCTCGGGTGCAGTCACGTGTGCCGAGGCGGCGCTCGTCCGCAAAGAGATGCCGATCCACACCAATCTAGGAACGGTCGCGCAATATCGCGCTATCAGCGAATGGCTCAATGCCAACATGCCGGCGCGCGAATATCACCTCGTCGGCGAGCTCGGCGTCATCCAATATTACGGCCGCGCCGATGCGGTGAACAGCTTCTCCGACCGGCAGATTCTGCGCGACTTCGTGGCTAAATTGCCGGATGGCTCAACGCGCAAGCGGCTCGCGGAACTGAATTTTGCGTATCTTGCCGCGCGCAGGCCGGTCCGGTCGGGTTATCGTCTCGAAGAGGATTGCAAGGACGCGCGCGGCGCGTTGAAGACATGGACGACATCTTCGAGCTGGATCGATTCCGTCCTGTGGTGCCTGCGGCGCGAAGATCCCCTCACTCCGGCTTCGCCGCGTCCTGACTGAACACGCGGCTAGCGCGCACATCCTCCGCAGTGATCGTCGTCAGATCGTCGAGCGTGACGAGGCCGGGGCGGGCGAAATGCCGGTTCGCCTGACGCATACGCATCCGGTCGAGCGCATTGCGGATCGAGCGGGCATTGGCGAAATGCGGCTGTTTGCGCCGCGCGGCGATATAGTCGCGGAACGCCGCCGCGCCGCCCGCGTCGAAATGATAGCTCAGCGATGTGAGCATCATTTCGGCGATGTCCATCAATTCCGCGTCTGTGTAGTCAGGGAAGTCGATGTGATGGGCGATGCGCGAGCGAAAGCCAGGATTGGCGCGGAAGAATTTGTCCATCCGGTCGGCATAGCCGGCGAAGATGACGACGAGATCGTCGCGCTGGTTCTCCATCACCTGAAGCAGGATTTCGATGGCTTCCTGGCCATAGTCGCGCTCGTTCTCCGGCCGGTAGAGATAATAGGCTTCGTCGATGAACAGCACGCCGCCCATCGCCTTCTTCAACACTTCCTTCGTCTTCGGCGCCGTATGACCGATATATTGGCCGACAAGATCGTCGCGCGTGACGGAGACGAGATGCCCGCGGCGGATATAGCCGAGCTTGTGGAGGATTTCCGCCATCCGTAGCGCCACCGTGGTCTTGCCGGTGCCGGGGTTGCCGGTGAAGCTCATATGCAGCGTCGGCGTTTCGGCTGCGAGGCCCATGCTTCGCCGCACCCGGTCGACGAGGAGCAGGGCGGCGATCTCGCGGATTCGCGTCTTAACCGGCGCGAGGCCGACGAGCTCGCGATCCAGCTCGTCCAGCACTTCGGCGACCTGCGTCTCGGCCAGCTCCTTATGCAGGTCGATCGCGACGTCGCTGGGTGCTGGCGGGGCCGCTGGAGGTTTCGCTATTTCGTTTTTCTTCTCATCCATGGGGAGCGCCCGTCATTGCGAGCGTAGCGAAGCAATCCAGAGCCAAGGCTGGATTGCTTCGTCGCGCCGCTCCTCGCAATGACGCTTCATCACGCGCTCGCGCCCGGCAGCGGGCGGGCCTGCAGCGTATATTGGATCGTCTGGCCGCCGCCTTCGTTGCGCGTCAGCACGAAGCCGGGTTCCTCGTCCGGCCGCCCGACGAGAAGGAAAGGCGCACGCTCTCCCATCCATGCGTGCTGTCGAAGCCGGAGAGGCGGATATATTTATGCCCGCCATGCACTTTGCGGCAGGCGTCGAGTTCCAGCATGATCGCCGCCGCATCCTTGATGTCGAACATCGGCAGGCCCCACATCTCCCAAAACGTATTGCGCGGGTGCGGATCATCGGTGAATTCGATGTTCACCGCCCAGCCTTTGTCGATGCAATATTGCACCTGCGTGCGGATCTCGGCGTCGGTCAAATCCGGCAGAGAAGAGAAGCAACCTTGGGTCACGCGCATCGCATCTCTCCTCAATTCAAGGCGGGCGTCGCGGTCGGCACGAAATCGGGCGTGTCGGTCGAGGTGTAGTTGAAAGTCACGTCCTTCCAGGTGTCGAGCGCCTGGCGCAGCGGCAGGCAATGTTTCGCTGCATCTTCGAGGATTTGCGGGCCCTCGACGCGGATGTCGCGGCCGGCGTTGCGGGCGAAGATGATCGCCTCGAGAGCGACGCGATTGGCGGTAGCGCCGGCGGCGATCCCCATCGGATGGCCGATCGTGCCGCCGCCGAATTGCAGCACGACAATCCTCGCCGAGCAGATCGATCAATTGATGCATCTGCCCGGCGTGGATGCCGCCCGAGGCAACCGGCATCAGCTTGTTGAGCGAGGCCCAGTGCTGATCGAAGAACAAGCCATGTTCAAGCGCGACCGGGTTATAATCCTCGCGGCAGATGTCGTAATAGCCGCGCACGTTGTTCGGATCGCCTTCGAGCTTGCCGACGACGGTGCCGGCATGAATGTGATCGACGCCCGCGAGGCGCATCCATTTGGCGATGACGCGGAAGGAGACGCCATGCGTCTTCTGCCGCGTATAGGTCGAATGTCCGGCGCGATGCAGGTGCAGGACCACATCATTCCGCCGCGCCCATTTGGCCATCGACTGGATCGCCGTATAGCCGACGACGAGATCGATCATGACGATGACCGAGCCAAGCTGCTTGGCGAAATCGGCGCGCTCGTACATATCCTCCATCGTCGCTGCCGTCACATTGAGATAAGTGCCTTTCGTCTCGCCGCTCGCGGCCTCGGCCTTGGCGACGGCCTCCATGCAATAGAGGAAGCGCTCGCGCCAGTGCATGAAGGGCTGCGAATTGATGTTCTCGTCATCCTTGGTGAAGTCGAGGCCGCCCTTCAGCGCCTCGTAGACGACGCGGCCGTAATTGCGGCCGGAGAGGCCGAGTTTCGGCTTCACCGTCGCGCCGAGCAATGGCCGGCCGAATTTATCGAGACGCTCGCGCTCGACGACGATGCCGGTCGCCGGCCCCTGGAAGGTTTTCACATAGGCGACCGGCAGACGCATGTCCTCGAGGCGCAGGGCTTTCAGCGGCTTGAAGCCGAAGACATTGCCGATGATCGAAGCGGAGAGATTGGCGATCGAGCCCGGCTCGAAGAGATCGAGGTCATAGGCGATGAACGCGAAGTAAGAGCCGGGCGTGTTCGGCACCGGATCGACGCGGTAGCATTTGGCGCGATATTTTTCGCTCGCGGTGAGCCGGTCGGTCCAGACGACGGTCCAGGTCGCGGTCGAGGATTCGCCCGCGACGGCAGCGGCGGCTTCGATCGGATCGACGCCATCCTGCGGCGTGACGCGGAAGACGGCGAGGATGTCGGTATCTTTCGGCTCGTAATCGGGCTGCCAATAGCCCATTTCGCGATATTCCATCACGCCAGCCGTGTAGCGTCCGCGCTTGCCGCTGGCGGGCGTCTTCTTGTCGAGCACGTTCATCATCCGAACTCCTTGATCCTGACGGCGCGCCCCCACGCGAAAGTAACTCTCTCAGCTCACGGTTCCATGCCCCGCCGCGGCCCGCGCCGCCTGCACGATCGCATCCACCGTGATGCCGAAGAATTTGTAGAGATCGCCGGCGGGAGCGCTGGCGCCGAAATCGCTCATGCCGATGAAGAAATCCTGCGGCTCCAGCACCGCATCCCAGCCCTGCCGCACAGCCGCTTCGATGCCGATGCGCGGCGCTTGGCCGAGCACCGCGGCGCGATAGCCCGGCTCCTGCTCGGCGAAGAGTTCGAAACAGGGGATCGAAACCACCGCCGCCTTGATGTTCTGCCGTGCAAGCTCATCCGCCGCCGTGACCGCGAGCGAGACCTCCGAGCCCGTGGCAAGCAGCGTGACATCGCGTTCGCCCGGCGCCTCGCGCAGGACATAGGCGCCGAGCGCCGAGAGGTTTTCGGCCCGATGCGTGGTGCGCACGATGGGCAGGTTCTGCCGCGACAGCGCCAGCACGGACGGCGCGTGCTTGAGCTGCAGCGCCAGTTCCCAGGCTTCCGCCGTCTCGACCGCGTCGGCGGGGCGGAAAACATGAAGATGCGGGATCGCCCGCAGCGAGGCGAGAGTCTCGACCGGCTGATGCGTTGGGCCGTCCTCGCCAAGGCCGATGGAATCATGCGTCAGCACGTAGATGACGCGCTGATGCATCAGCGCCGAGAGGCGGATCGCCGGGCGCGCATAATCGGCGAAAACCAGGAACGTGCCGCCATAGGGAATGAAGCCGCCATGCAGCGCGAGGCCGTTCAGCGCCGCCGCCATCCCGAACTCGCGGATGCCGTAGTTGATATAGCGGCCGGAGAAATCCAGCGGCGTCACGGCCTGCATGCCGGCGGCTTTGGTATTGTTCGAGCCGGTGAGGTCGGCCGAGCCGCCGATGAGGTTGGTCTGGATCTTCGCCAGCGCGTCGAGCGTCTTCTGCGACGAGATACGCGTCGCCTGCGCCGCATTGGCGCCGCTCGCGGCGCGCTTGAATTCTGCGATCGTCTCCGAAGTGCCGGGCTCGATGTTCCGGCAATCTCGCTATCGAAGCGCGTCGCGACCTCGCCCAGATGGCGCGCCTTCCAAGCCTCACGTGCGGCCTTGCCCCGCGCGCCGGCTCGCGCGCCACGCGGCGAGAATGGGCATGCCGGAATGTCGAAGGCCGGCGCGGTCCAGCCAAGTTTTTCGCGTGCCGCCGCAACTTCGGGCGCGCCCAGCGCCGCGCCATGCACGCTATGCGTCCCGGCCTTGTTCGGCGCCCCGAAGCCGATCTGCGTCTTGCAGGCGATCAGCACCGGCCTGTCGGAATTTTGCGCCTTGCTCAGCGCCGCGGCGATCTCCTGCGGATCGTGACCGTCAATGTGCCAGGCGTCCCAGCCTGCGGCCTTGAACCGGGCCACCTGATCGGTCGAATCGGACAGGCTCACCGCGCCGTCGATCGTGATGTTGTTGTTGTCCCAGAGTACGATGAGCTTTCCGAGCTTCAAGTGGCCCGCGAGCGTGATCGCCTCCTGGCTCACGCCCTCCATCAAGCAGCCGTCGCCGGCGATGACATAAGTGCGATGATCGACGAACTCGCCGCCGTAGCGTGCGGCGAGCAGCTTCTCCGCGATTGCCATGCCGACGGCGGTGGCGAGACCCTGGCCGAGCGGCCCGGTGGTCGTCTCGACGCCCGGGGTATGGCCATATTCCGGATGGCCCGGCGTCTTCGAGCCGAGCTGGCGGAAGCGCTTGATCTCCTCGATCGTCATTTCCGGATAGCCGGTGAGATAGAGCAGCGCATAGAGCAGCATCGAGCCGTGCCCGGCCGAGAGCACGAAACGGTCGCGGTCGGGCCACGCCGGATCGGCGGCATCGAATTTGAGGAATTGCGTGAAGAGAATTGTTGCGACATCGGCCATGCCCATCGGCATGCCCGGATGGCCGGAATTGGCCGCCTCGACTGCGTCGATCGCGAGGAAGCGGATCGCATTGGCGAGCTGGTCGTGAGTGACGCCAGCTTCAGCCTTGGCGAGCACGTTCATCGAATTCTCCTTCACAGCGCGCGCCGGGCGCGTTCGACAAGTTGCAGAATGATCGGCGTCAAGATGAGCTGCATGGCAAGGTCGAGCTTGCCGCCGCCGATGACGATGGAATTCGCCCGCGACATGAAACTTCCCTGAAGCATCGAGAGCAGATAGGAAAAATCGATGCCGCGCCGGATTCTTGAAACGGATGATGACCATCGATTCGTCCGAGGTCGGAATCCAGCGTGCGGCGAAGGGGTTCGACGTATCGACCGTCGGCACGCGCTGGAAGTTGATGTCCGTCTCGGTGAATTGCGGGCAAATGTAATTCACGTAGTCGGGCATCCGCCGCAAAATCGTGTCGGTGACGGCTTCCTGCGAATAGCCGCGCGCCGCCTTGTCGCGATGGATTTTCTGCACCCATTCGAGATTGATGACCGGCACGACGCCAATCTTGAGGTCGGCATAGCGCGCGACATTCACCTTGTCGGTGACGATCGCGCCATGCAGACCTTCATAGAACAGGACCTCGGATTTCTCCGGCAGCGGCCCCCAATCGGTGAACCTCCCGGACTTACCGCTGTAATGCTCGGCCTCGGCATCGTCATGAATGTAGTGGCGCGTCTTGGCCTGGCCGGTCGCGGCATAGGTGCGGAACACGGTTTCGAGTTCGTCCAGCAGATTGGCGCTCGGGCCAAAATGGCTGAAATGCATGTTGCCGCGCTTTTCCTCCTCCGTCATCACGTAGCGCATTTCGTCGCGATCGTAGCGATGGAAGGCGTCGCCTTCGACAAAGGCCGCTGCGATCTCCTCGCGCCGGAAGATGTGCTCGAAGGTTCGCCGCACGGAGGTCGTGCCGGCGCCCGAGGAGCCCGTGACCGAGATGATGGGATGCTTGGCCGACATCGCCCCTCGCTGCAGAATCGCATCAGGCCGCGGCGGCCGAAAAGCGGCGAATGTTCCGCGGAGAATTGCGGATCGGTGTGGTAGCGCGTGACGAGATGGACGACGTCCGCCGAACCGAAGACGAAGGGCGTGCGTGCATGAACATCGGTGGGCACGACATCGAGGATGCGGAGCGCGCAATCCGTCGCAGAGCCGCCCGCATACTCGATGATGAGGCCGATCGGATTGGCTTCATAGACGAGGCGCAGCCGGCCGGCGCTGTAGCCCTGACGCAGATCGCCGGGGTAGAGGAAGACGCCGCCGCGCGCCAGAATGCGATAGGCTTCGGCGACCAGCGAGGCGACCCAGCGCATGTTCTGATCCTGCCCGAGCGGGCCTTCACTGCCCTTGACGCAATCGTCGACGAAGGCGCGCACCGATGGCGCCCAATGCCGGTAGTTCGAGGCATTGATCGCATATTCCTTCGATTTCGACGGAATGTCGGCGCGCTCTTGCGTGCGCACGAAAGCGCCGATCCGGCGGTCGAGGATGAAAATCTGCGTCGCGCCCTGCGCGGCGAGGACGATCGCGGTTTGCGGCCCATAGATTACGAAGCCCGCGGCCAATTGATTGCGGCCCTGTTGCAGAAAATGCGCCTTCGGGTCGCTCCGTTCGGGCAGCAGCGGCAGGACCGAGAAGATCGTGCCGATGGTGACGTTGGCGTTGATGTTGGAGGAGCCATCGAGCGGGTCCATAGCGACGGCGAGCGACGCCTCGGGATCGAGCACCAGCGGTTCGTCCAGCTCCTCTGAAAGCACGACCGAAACCGGAGCGCGCCGCAGCGCATTGATGAAAAGCTCGTTGCCGATGACGTCGAGCTTCTTCTGCGCGTCGCCACCCGCATTGACATCGCCGACCGCGGCGCCGATGTCGCCGTTCAAAGTGCCGAGCGCGATGACATCGGCCATCTCGATCGCGGCATTGGCGATCTCATGGATGAGCGCGGCAATCTGCGCGAAGGCGGCATCGCGCGCGGTCAATTGCTGCAAGACATCTCCCAAATGATTGCTGTGCGCGACTTTGAGCATGTCCACCCTGTGTGCTCGTTTTTAACTGGAGCCTTATGGCCCGAAGTCAGCCCGGATGGGGCAAAAGAAAACTGATCCATATTGAGATAGCACCAAAAAAAATCTAATAATAGGGGATGAAGCGCGTCACGATTAAGCAGCTTGAGAGCGTCCGCGCGGTCGCCGAGGCCGGAACCATCGTCAAGGCCGCCGACAAGCTTAACGTCACTCCGGCGGCGCTGACCTCGCGCATTCAATTGCTGGAAGAGGATGCCGGCATCGCGCTGTTCGACCGCGCCAACGGCCGCCTGCGGCTGACTGTCGCCGGAGAAGAGGTGGTCGGCGCCGCCCATCGTGTCGAACGCATCTTAAGCGACCTCGACGTGGCGCTTGGCGCGATGCGGGGGTTTCACACCGGTCGCATCAGCGTCGGCATCGTCTCGACCGCGAAATATATCGCGCCGCGGCTAGTCGCCGCCTTCGCCCGCCGCAACCCGCGCATCGAAGTGGCCGTCTCGGTCGGCAACCGCTCCGAAATGGTCAACCAGTTGCGCGACTATAAGATTGACGTCTGCCTGATGGGCCGCCCGCCCGCCGACTTCCCGGTCGAGAGTGTGAGCATCGGGGAGCATCCGCAGGTCATCGTCGCCGAGCCCGAACATCCGCTGGCGCGGCGGCGCAATATCGACAAGGCCGAGCTGGCGCAGGAGAATTTTATCATCCGCGAGGAAGGCTCCGGCACCCGCGCGGTCTTCGATTATTTCTTTTCCGACGTGCCGGTGCGCCACCCGACGGTCAACATCGAGATCGGCTCGAACGAGACGATCAAGCAGGCGGTGATGGCCGGACTCGGACTGGCGCTCCTCTCCGCTCATACGATCGAGGCGGAAGTCGCCAGCGGTCGTCTCATTATCCTCGATGTCGCCGGGCTGCCGCTTCTGCGGCACTGGTTCATTGTCCGCCGCGCTGACCGCACGCCAAGCGCTCTAGCTCAGGCGATGTGGGATTTTTCCCTCATGGAAGCGCCGAAGCTGATGCCGAAGATCAATGGGGTTGAAACTGCGGCGCGCCCGATGCGCTAGCTCGCCGCCTGAAACCGCGTCTGCGGCTGGCCGACGAAATTATAGGCGCCGATATGGGTCAGTTTGCCCTCGGTATCGAGCCAGATCTTGCCGCCGATGTCGCGCCATTTCTGGCAGAAGCCGAAGTCCTCGCTGACATAGGTCTTGGTCTCGGGGTCGATGGCGCATTCGAACAGCGCGTAGCTTTCGCCGCCCTTGGCGTTGCTATAGGCGTGAACGCCGGCATAGCGTGTGTCGGGATAGGCGGCGATCATCTTCTCGACCGTCTGGCGCTTGAGCATCATGAAGCCGCCGCCGCAATAGATGCCGGTCGCGAAACGGCCCTGGCGCTCGATCTCATTGCCGGTGCAGAGCGTACCGACATAAAGCAGCGGGGCGCTCTGCAAGGTCTCGCCGGTGGTCAACCGCCGCATCGCCGCGGCGCTCCAGTCGATCACCTTCAGCGGATACATGCCGGCGACGAAATCCTGATCGAAGGCGAGCATGTCGTAGACCTGCTGCGGATCGAAGCAGATATCGGCATCGATGAAGAGGATATGAGTGGCCGGTGAGTTGAGAAACTGCGTCAGCAGCGTGTTGCGGCTGCGGGTGATGAGCGAATCGTGGCCGAGCAATGCCAGCATCGCGTCGAAGCCCGTCTGCCCGGCGAACTGAATGAGGCTGATCACCGATTGCATGTAATGTTGCGAGACGAGACCGCCGAAACAGGGAGTCGCGATGAACAGCAGCGGGCGGTACGGCGTCGTCATGGCGGCCTCGGGCGCATCTGAAGAGAATCGCCCCGCATCCTGCGGGCGCCCCTGCCGAAAGGCAATGGCGCGGCCTTCTGCCAATTCAGCTTCGCGCCAGCTTTGCCCCGGCGGCCGGGCTCGCTTCTTGGGCGCGCTCCCGTGAAGCGGCACGGTTCTAATCTTTTGGCCGAATCGAATTTATCCGAAAGCCGCGTCGCACTTTTCGGTCCGATGCTTTATCCCGCGATCCGTAGCCCCGGCGCGGTGCTGTCGCGCCGCCGCAGTTCGGCCTCACGCTGGAGGATATATTCGCGCGTCAGCGGCACGGTCTCGACCTTCTTGGCGAGCTGGATCTGGAACACGACCTCGCCGGTGTAGCGGAAGGCGCATTCCGAGGCGGCGAGATAATATTCCCACATCCGGCAGAAGCGCTCGTCGTAGAGCGCCAGAGCCTCGCCGCGGCGGTCGAGGAATCGCGCACGCCACGCCTTCAGCGTCTCGGCATAATGCAGCCGCAGCACTTCGAGATCGGTCACGTAGAGGCCGGCGCGCTCGATCGACGGCATCACCGTCGAGAGTGCCGGAATATAGCCGCCGGGGAAGATGTATTTGTCGATCCAGGGATCAGGCTCGTACTGAACGCGGGACGTGCCAATCGTATGGATCAAGGCCACGCCATCGGGATTGAGCAGTTTGGCGACCTGCTGGAAATAGGTATCGTAATATTCCGGTCCGACATGCTCGAACATGCCGACCGAGACGATCTTGTCGAAACGCTCGTCGATCTCGCGATAATCCTGGAGGCGGAACTCGATCGCGGTCTGCCGCGCCTCGGCCGCGCGGTCGCGCGCAAAGGAGAGTTGCTCGCGCGACAGGGTAATCCCCGTCACCCTGGCGCCGCAGATGCGAGCGAGATACAGCGCCATGCCGCCCCAGCCGCAGCCGATGTCGAGAACGCGCTCGCCGGGCTCGATCATCAGCTTGGCCGCGATATGCCGCTTCTTGGCGAGCTGTGCGTCGTCGAGCGTCGCTTCCGGATTTTCGAAATAGGCGCAGGAATATTGCAGGTCGGTGTCGAGGAAAAGTTGGTAGAGCCTGCGGTCGAGATCATAATGATGCGCGACGTTGCGGCGGGCGCGGACGGAATTATTGCCCTTCAGAAGATGTTGCAGGCGGCCATGCCAGACTGTCAGCGCCTGCAGCCACCACAAGCGTTCCAGATTGTCGATATTGCGGCAAATGACGGCAAGGACATCATAAATCGAGCCATTCTCGACGGCGACGCGGCCGTCCATGAAGAGCTCGCCGAAACGCAACGTCGGGTGAGAAAGAACCGCGGCAAGCGCGGTCTTGTCGGCAAACCGCAGGCGCGGTGCCTGCCCGCTGCCATCGCCGACACGGAAACGAGCGCCTGAAGCCGTTTCTATTTCCAGAGAACCCGTCTTGATGATGGCGGCGACAAACCGCCGGAAGATCCTTTCCATCACGCACCTCGCCGCGCTTCGTGTGGGCGAACCCTGCGGTGCTAACCCGCGACGGGCGCGGCCTCACTTTTTCCCCTGTGCGCAAACGCACAAGGCGTGCGCATCACATAGAGCTTTTCCGGTGGTTGGGAACCTTCCGCCCCTTAGCGGTTTGCCGCTCTGACCATCTAAGCCAATACGCACCAATTTAAGAACTGGAGTTCGAAAGATGCAAGGCTCTCGTTTCGCGCGCGCGCTCGTTTGTACTGCCGGGTTGCTGATCGCAGCGCCGGCCTTCGCCTTCGGCGGTGGACATGGCGGAGGGGGCGGACATGGCGGTGGCTTTGGCGGGGGCGGTTTTCACGGTGGTGGCTTCCACGGCGGCTTCAGCGGAGGTGGGCTCCACAGCGGCTTCAGCGGAGGCGGGCTCCACAGCGGCTACAGCGGAGGCGGGCTTCACAGCGCTTATGCCGGTGGCCCGCATGGCAGCTACAGCGGCGGCGGTTGGCACAACACCGGGGGCCAGTGGCACGGCGGGCATTGGCAGGGCGGACATTGGCACGGTGGTGGCTGGGGCTATCCAGTCTATGGCTGGGGCTACGGCTACCCTTACGATTTAGGCTACGATTATCCTGACGACGATTGGTACTATAGCTATGACAATCCCGATTACGATTACAGCTACGATAATGGCTATGACTACGGCTATGGTCCTGGCGTCTATGCGCAGGACGGCTACGGCGGTTATACGCCGGGACCGCAGGCTTCCGGCCAGCTCGGTGGATATTGCCGGACCCCGGTGAAGACCTGCCAGCTTTATAACGCCAGCATGGTTGGCGCCGACTGCTCGTGCCGAAACGGTGCGACGCGCGCTTACGGTCAGGTGGTGCCGTAACGACAGCGCTAAGGCCTCGCGTCAGAGGCCGTAGTGCTCGCGATACCAGGCGACGAAACGGGGCACGCCTTCGTTCACCGAGGTCGCGGGCCGATAGCCGGTGAGCGCCTGCAAGAGATCAGTGTTCGCGAAGGTCGCGGGCACGTCACCCATTTGCATCGCGAGCAGCTTGCGCTCGGCCTTCTTGCCCAGCGCCTGCTCCACCGCAGCGACGAAATCCTCAAGTTCGACCGGCCGCCCCGCGCCGATATTGACGACGCGCCAGGGCGCGACGGGCGACAGACTGTCCCCGACGATGCTGCCATGAGTGCTGCCGGGGGCCGGCGGGGCATTGTGCAGAAGCCGCAGCATGGCCTCGACGAGATCGTCGATATAGGTGAAATCGCGCCGCATCTTGCCGTGGTTGTAAAGTTCGATCGGCTGGCCGGCGAGAATGGCGGCGACGAATTTGAACAGCGCCATATCCGGCCGTCCCCACGGACCATAGACGGTGAAGAAACGCAGCATGGTCGTTGGAACGCCGAAGAGATGCGCGTAGGAATGCGCCATCTCCTCGTTGGCCTTTTTGCTCGCCGCATAGAGGGTCAGCGGATGGTCGGCTTGGTCGGTTTCAAAGAAGGGAATTTTGGCATTCGCCCCATAGACGGATGAGGTCGAGGCCATCAGCGCGTGTCTCGGCGGATTGGCGCGCATGAGTTCGAGAAGGTTGAAGGTGCCCACTAGATTGGCATCGACATAGGCGCGCGGGTTTTCGAGGCTGTAGCGCACGCCGGCTTGCGCCGCGAAATGATAGACAATGTCGAAGCCGTCGCCGTAAGCGCGCTGCAACTCGTCGAAGTCTTCCAGCATCAGCCGATGGCCGGTGAAAAGCCCATGCTGCGCGAGCTGCGCTTGGCGGGCGTCCTTCAGCGCGACGTCGTAATAGGGCGTGAATCCATCGACACCGACAACTTCGTCGCCGCGCTCGAGAAGCCGGCGCGCCATGTGGAAGCCGATGAAGCCCGCGGCGCCGGTAACGAGAACACGCATTGTTGAATTAACCCCGCCTTAATGACGGCCGCAGGAAGCGCAACGGTTTGACCTACCGCAAAAGCCAAAACCGGGCATCGCCGTAACATTGCAATAACGAGGCTGTGCCCACCTTACCAATACTTTTTGGACGGCTGCGGCGAGCGATGGGGCAAAGGAGAATTCGATGAAACGCATAGTCAGAGGATTGGCTGTCATGGCCCTCGCGTGCGGCCTGATGGGCGCGCAAGACGCAGCCTTCGCCCATGGTGGCGGTGGTTTTGGCGGCCACGGCGGCGGCTTCGGGGGCGGTTGGCACGGCGGCGGTGGCGGCTGGCATGGCGGCGGCGGCTGGCATGGCGGCGGCGGTTGGCACGGTGGCGGCTGGCACGGCGGGGGGTGGTATGGTGGCGGCTGGTACCCAGGCTGGGGCTGGGGCGCTTGGGGCTGGGGCTATCCGGGTTGGGACTATGGCTGGGATTATCCGTACTATGATTACCCCTATTCCTACGGCAACGATTATCCGCCGCCGCCGGAGCCGCTTTACTGCGTGACACGGGCGCATTTGTGCGCCTCGACGTCATCGCGGCCGCCGGGCGCGAGCTGCACCTGCGCTGGCGTCAGGGGCCATATCTCGGTCTTGCAGCGATAAGCATTTTCGAAGCGCCCGGCTCGGCAAGGAGCCGGGCGCTTTTCCCGGGTTGGTTCTAGGCTTCGAGCGCATTGATCCACATCAATAAAATTCATCAATCGACGCGCTCTCGCTGGGACTTTTCGCCCACTTGCGTCGTTTTTAGAATTAGGCCAAAACCAAACACGGGGAAGCGACGGGCCAGTTCAGGCGAGGTTTCGGCGGAACGCCGAGCTCCGCCCAGAAGGCGCGCTAAGGGCTTTAGGCGCCGCACAAGGACTGGGTTCGCTGATGGGGTATCGCGCATATTTTGAAGACGCTTTGGGCCGTCTCAAAGCCGAGAAACGCTATCGCGTTTTCGTCGATCTCGAACGTGACGCCGAGCATTTCCCCTACGCCCGCTGGCACCGCGAAGATGGGAGCGTCGAAGACGTTATCATCTGGTGCTCCAATGACTATCTCGGCATGGGTCTCGATCCGCAGGTGATCGAGGCGATGCGCTTGGCTGCGGCCAAGCATGGCGTCGGCGCTGGCGGCACCCGCAACATTGCCGGCACCAATCATCCGCTCGTCGCTTTGGAGACCGAACTCGCCGATCTTCATGGCAAACCGGGCTGTCTGGTCTTCACCTCGGGCTGGATTTCCAACCTGGCGGCAATCTCCGCCATCGGCTCGCTGCTGCCCGACTGTCTGATCCTGTCGGACGCCTATAATCACAATTCGATGATCGAGGGCATCAAGCGCTCGGGCGCCGAGCGTCAGATCTTCCGGCACAACGATCTCGAACATCTCGAAGACCTGCTCAAGGCAGCCGGCCGCGAGCGGCCGAAGCTGATCGCCTTCGAGAGCCTTTATTCGATGGACGGCGACATCGCGCCGATCGGCAAGATCGCCGACCTCGCCGCGCGCTATAACGCCCTGACCTATCTCGACGAGGTTCACGCCGTCGGCCTTTATGGCCCGCGGGGCGGCGGCATCGCTGATCGCGATAACGAAATGGATCGCATCGACGTAATCGAGGGTACGCTCGCCAAGGGCTTCGGCACTTTGGGCGGCTATGTTGCGTCGGATACCGCGATCATCGACGCGGTGCGCTCCTACGCGGCCTCGTTCATCTTCACGACCGCGCTTTCGCCGGCGCTTGCCGCTGCGGCGCGGCAGGCCGTGCAAATGCTGAAAGGCGAGCAGGGCGTCGATCTGCGCGCCCGCCATCAGCGCCAGGCGGCTCTGACCAAACATGCGCTTTCCGCCGCCGGGCTGCCGGTGATGGCCAGTGCTTCGCACATCGTGCCGGTCTTCGTCGGCGATGCCGAGCGTTGCAAGGCAGCGTCGGACATGCTGCTGGCGCGCCACAGCATCTACATCCAGCCGATCAATTATCCGACGGTCGCGCGCGGCGCGGAGCGGCTGCGGATCACGCCGTCGCCGGCGCATGCCGACGGCCACATCGCGCATCTCGTCGATGCTCTGGTCGATGTCTGGCAGGCGCTCGACCTGCCGTTCACCGAAACCAGCAATATCGTCAGCTTCCGCAGCGAGACGACGCGTATTGTTGAAGATGCGCATTGCACCTTCCCCGCCTTCAAGAAGGCGGCGGAGTAGCATCCGTTTCCAATCCCGGCAGGCAGTGCTTGCGGATATGCGCCGCGAGTACGCGATAATCGTCGGCGCGCACCGCGCCCTTGCGCCAGGCCAGCACCAAAGTCCGCGCTGCTTTCGGCGCGGAATAGGGAATGAGCTTCACCTGCGTGCCGGCGACGGCGTCCATCGCGATCTTCGGCAATAGCGTAATTCCCATTCCGGCCTCGACAAGCTGCACCAGGGTCAGCAGCGAGGCGGCACGCACGTCGTTCTCTTCGGTGACTGCCTCGCGGCCGAGCGCCACCATTGCGTGCTCGCGCAGGCAATGGCCCTGGTCGAGCAGGAGCAATGGCTCGTGGGCGAGCTGCGCCATCGTCACCTCGTTAAGCCGGGTCAGTGGATGGCCCGGCTTGACCGCGAGATAGAACGGATCCTTGCCCAGTTCGGCGATTTCGACGCCTTCGAGCGACGGCAAATGGGCAATGAAAGCGGCGTCAAGCCGGCCGCTCGAAACCTCGGTCAGCAGCGAATGTGTCAGCCCCTCGCGCACGTGCAGGTGCAGCAACGGATAATCCCGGCCAAGGCTCGAAAGCAGCCGCGGCAGGACGAACGGCGCGACCGAGGGTATGACACCTAGCCGCAGCCGCGTGCTAAGCGGCAAGACTTCGCGGCCGGCATATTGGGGCAGTTCCTCGATCTCGGCGAGGATGTGCCGGGCGCGGCGAACCATCGCCTCGCCAAACGGCAGGAGCTGCATCCGCCGCCCGGAGCGGTCGATGAGCGGGCGCCCGAACTCCGCCTCAAGCCCTTGAATCGCGGCGCTTAATGTCGATTGCGTGATGCCTGCGGCCTTGGCCGCGGCGGCGAAGGAGCCGCTCTCGGCGAGTGTTACCAGATAGCGCAGGTGACGCAGGTTGATGTTTACATTCATATATTGCTTATATCGGAAAATCCGAACGCAAATATAAAAATTATCGGCTTGATCGAAGCCAGCAAGCCCCGTTAGCTTGCACTGCAACATCGCGCCGCGCGTTTTCCGACCAGATGAAATCATCTGGTCGATCAGAAATCGCGCCAAACAGAATGGAGCATGTTCTCATCGAAAAAATCTGCAATTTTTTCGGAACATGCTTCAGGGCCGGCGGATGCGAGCCCCCACAAACGCCTGCAAAGGAATATCGGAATGGCTGGAATTGGAGACAAACTGCCCTCGTTTTCGGTGACGGGCGTGAAGCCCGGCTTCAACAATCACGAGGAAAACGGCGTCTCGGCTTTTGAGACGCTGACCGAAGAGAGCTTCCCGGGCAAGTGGAAGGTCATCTTCTTCTACCCGAAGGATTTCACCTTCGTCTGCCCGACGGAGATCGCGGAATTCGCCAAGCTCGGCAAGGAATTCGAGGAGCGCGACGCGGTGGTGCTCGGCGGCTCGACCGACAATGAATTCGTCAAGCTCGCCTGGAGGCGCAATCACAAGGATCTCGACAAGCTGCCGATCTGGTCGTTTGCCGACACCAACGGCTCGCTGACCGACGGCCTCGGCGTGCGCTCGCCCGATGGCGTCGCCTATCGCTATACGTTCGTCGTCGATCCGGACAATATCATCCAGCACGTCTATGCGACGAACCTCAATGTCGGCCGCGCGCCGAAGGATACGCTGCGCGTGCTCGACGCCTTGCAGACGGATGAACTCTGCCCCTGCAATCGCGAGATCGGCGGCGAGACCCTGAAAGCCGCGTAATCGCTGAGAGGCTGCTTGAAAACGCCGCGATCCCTCATCCTGAGGAGCGCCGAAGGCGCGTCTCGAAGGATGAGGATGATCAACTCTTAAGTCGCCCACGTGCTTCGAGACGGCCGCTTCGCGGCCTCCTCAGCATGAGGGCTTAGGATGGCGTGGATATCAAACGGGCTCTTCGTACAATCCGGCAACGACACCGGCGGGGCCAAAAGCTCCGCCGTTTCGTTGCGCGCTTCTCCCTCCAAGGAATGATTTCATAATGTCGCTCGACGCCCTCAAGGATAAAATCGCCGACTTCGCGAAGGATGTGCGGCTCAATCTCTCGTCCATGGCCAGCGACGAGACGCTGACGCCGGTGCAGAAATACGGGCTCTTCGTGGCCGCCGGCATCGCCTCGCGCAATGCCGAAGTGCGCCATGCGCTCGTCGCCGAGGCGATGCAGCATATCGATGCGACGGCGATCAGCGCCGCCAAATCGGCGGCGGCGATCATGGGCATGAACAATGTCTATTACCGCTTCCTGCACCTCGCCTCGAACGCGGAATTCCGCACCATGCCGGCGAAGCTGCGCATGAATGTCATCGCCAATCCCGGCGTCGCGAAAGTGGATTTCGAGCTGTGGTCGCTGGCGGTCTCGGCGATCAATGGCTGCGGCACTTGCATCGACGCGCACGAGGCGGAGCTGCGCAAGGCGGGCGTGAGTTCGCAGGTGATCCAGACGGCGGTGCGCTTTGCCGCCATCATCCAGTCGGCGGCGATCGCGGTCGAGGCGGCGGAGTAGAGCCGCCGGGAAGCGTCATGCGCGTCGTGCTCCGCGCATGACGTTGTCGAAAGGTCTTATTCCGCCGCGCCGGCGTTCTTCGTCCTTTTCTTTGGCTTCGAGGTCTTCGCCCGTCACCTGATCGACGACGCGCATCGACAGCCGCACCTTGCCGCGATCGTCGAAGCCGAGCAGTTTCACCTTCACCTTGTCGCCTTCCTTGACGACATCGGAGGTCTTGGCGACACGGCCCTTGGCGAGCTGCGAGATGTGGACGAGGCCGTCCTTCGAGCCGAAGAAGTTCACGAAGGCGCCGAATTCGACCACCTTGACGACAGTGCCCTCGTAGATATGGCCGATCTCCGGGTCCATCGCGATCGACTTGATCCAGGCGACGGCCGCCTTGATGGAATTGGCGTCGCTCGAGGCGACCTTCACCGTGCCGTCGTCCTCGATATTGATCTTGGCGCCGGTCTTCTCGACGATCTCGCGGATCACCTTGCCGCCGGTGCCGATCACTTCGCGGATCTTGTCGGTGGCGATCTTGAAGCTCTCGATGCGCGGCGCGAATTCGCCGAGTTCGGCCCGGGCGCCGGTCAGCGCCTTGGCCATCTCGCCGAGAATATGCAGCCGCCCGTCCTTCGCCTGGCCGAGGGCGACACGCATGATCTCCTCGTTGATGCCGGTGATCTTGATGTCCATCTGCAGCGAGGTGATGCCGGCTGCGGTGCCCGCAACCTTGAAGTCCATGTCGCCCAGATGATCCTCGTCGCCGAGGATGTCGGAGAGCACGGCAAAGCGCTCGCCTTCGAGAATGAGGCCCATGGCAATGCCGGCGGTCGGCGCCTTCAGCGGCACGCCCGCGTCCATCAGCGCCAGCGAGGAGCCGCAGACCGTCGCCATCGACGACGAGCCATTCGACTCGGTGATCTCGGAGACGACGCGGATCGTGTAGGGGAATTCCGCCGCTGTCGGCAGCACCGGACGGATGGCGCGCCAGGCGAGCTTGCCGTGACCGATCTCGCGCCGGCCGGGCGAGCCCATGCGGCCCGTTTCGCCGACCGAATAGGGAGGGAAGTTGTAGTGGAGCAGGAAGCGCTCCTTGTAGGTGCCTTCGAGCGAATCGATGAACTGCTCATCCTCGCCCGTGCCGAGCGTGGCGACGACCAGAGCCTGTGTCTCGCCGCGGGTGAACAGCGCCGAGCCGTGCGTGCGCGGCAGGATGCCGACTTGCGCCAGGATGGGCCGCACCGTCCTCACGTCGCGCCCGTCGATGCGGATGCCGTCGTCGAGGATGTTCCAGCGCACGACTTTGGCCTGCAGATCGTGGAAGGCTTCGCCGACTTGTTCTTTGGTGAACTTGGCTTCGCCATCGGCCGGCAGCAGCGCCGCCGTGACCTTGGCTTTCACCGCATCGACCGCCTTGTAGCGTTCCGCCTTGGCGGTAATCTTGTAAGCCTCGCGCAGCTCCGCTTCGGCGATTGCGGCGACCGCCGTCTCGACCTCGGTCTTGTCGGCGACGACGAGTTCGCGCGGCTCCTTCGCCGCCTTTTCGGCGAGACGGATGATCGCGTCGATGACCGGCTGGAAGCCCTTGTGGCCGGCCATGACCGCCGCGAGCATCGTCTCCTCGGAGAGTTCCTTGGCCTCGAACTCGACCATCAGCACGGCTTCGCCGGTGCCGGCGACGACGAGATCGAGCGCCGAATCCTTCAGCTCCTCGATCGTCGGATTGACCTTCAACTGGCCATTGATATAGCCGACGCGCGCGCCGCCTACCGGGCCCATGAAGGGGATGCCGGAGAGCGTGAGGGCGGCGGAGGCCGCGACCATCGACAGGATGTCGGGATCGTTTTCAAGATCGTGCGAAAGCACGGTGACGATCACCTGCGTATCGTTGCGATAGCCATCCGGGAAAAGCGGGCGGATGGGGCGATCGATCAGGCGGGAGACCAGCGTCTCCTTTTCGGAGGGGCGGCCTTCGCGCTTGAAATAACCGCCGGGGATGCGGCCGGCGGCGAACGCCTTCTCCTGGTAATTGACGGTGAGGGGGAAAAAATCGACGCCGGGCTTCGGCGCCTTGGCGGATACGACGGTGGCGAGGACAGTGGTTTCGCCATAGGTCGCGAGCACGGCGCCATCCGCCTGGCGGGCGACGCGGCCGGTTTCGAGCACGAGCTTGCGCCCGGCCCAATCGAGTTCTTCACGATGGATATCGAACATTGGTCTTTCTCTTTGCGTATGGCAAAGACCCAGGACCATGTGCAGAACGGCGAGAGGCTCCGCGCTTGACGCGAGAAGCGCCTGGCGATCCTGCCATGGCACTGGTCTTTCCCGGACAGCGGCGGCCCCATGCCGCGCTGCCGATTTCCAGGATCGCGATGCGCTCAGGCGGGATGACCCAAACGCATGGACCGCGATCGATTCCTATAAGCCGCGGCGGGATTTGGCGAAAAACTGCCAAATACGCTTTCCTATCCCGCTCCGCCCGGCGCGAGACGCCGGACGATCTTAGAGCATTTTCGCCGGTGAGGAACCGGCGGGACTATCGACTTCCGGCCGCCGGCCCCTGACGGGCAGACGGCCTCATAGCTTAAGTAGTTGTTCAGGCGCTGATTTCCAGCGCCTGAGGCGTCAGACACAAACCGGTGTGGCTTAGCGGCGGATGCCGAGACGCTCGATCAGCGTCTTATAGCGCGGCTCGTCCTTGCGCTTGACGTAGTCGAGCAATTGCCGGCGCTGGGAGACCAGTTTGAGCAGGCCGCGGCGCGAGTGATTGTCTTTCACATGCGTCTTGAAATGGCCGGTGAGATTGGCGATCCGCTCGGTGAGAATGGCGATCTGCACTTCGGGCGAGCCGGTATCGCCGGCTTTGGTTGCATATTCCTTGATGAGCGTATCCTTACGCTCGGCCGTGATCGACATCGGTTTTCCTTTCAGGTTTGGAAATACCTCCGCCCGCGGCCAGGCCGGGATGTCGTCCAGCAAGGTTTTGGGGGAGCGCGCCGGCCAAGGACCAGCGATCGGGGCTTTATACAGGAAATTGCGGCAGAGGGAAGGGTGTCCTGGCTCTAGGTCCCGGGCTGCGCGGCCGTGCGGGGATGGGCGCAAATCGCACCATGCACGAACAAAAACAGATCGTCGCCCTCGATAATCGACCCGCGCCAGATCATTCCGCCCTCGGTTTTTGCCGCGAGACAATAGCCCGCTTTGACGGCTGCCGTTAGGCAGGCCTCGATGACCGGCCGTTGCAGTTCGCCCGGCGAAAGCAAAAGCGCATCGTAGCCACCGGCGGCAAGTTCGCGCCATGCCGACAATTCCGCGGCATAGGCGAAGCGGTTCGTCTTTATCCATTTGTAATAAGCCGGCCGCTCAGCGCCGCCGTTGTAATTCGCGAAAATATTGGCGGGGAACCACGGCGCGACGGTGAAGCTTTTGAACCCCATGCCGGCAATCCGCGCGTGCGGATGGGCTGCGCGATAAGCCTTCAACTCGACGGCCATGGCCGGCCCGGACGAATAGGGACTTGCGATATCGCGAAGCCCGGCGGCGATGGCGCCATATGTTTGAATAGCGCCCAGGAGCGCGAGGCTGGCGAGCAGCGCGTAGCGCCCGTTCCGCGCGAGGCCGCCGGCTTGCGGCCAGCTCTGCCAGAGACAGAAGAGCCAGGCGAGATAAAGAAAACCGGCGTGCCAGACATTCGCGAATTCTACGTAGGCAAAGACAATCAGGGACGCGACCAGAGCGGCAAAGAGCGGAAGAATGCCCGCGCGCCAGAACAGGACGATCGAGGGCGTCAGAAGAAGCGCGGTTGCCAGCCATTGCAAAGCGATGGAGCGCGGATCCAAACCGGCGCCGGTGACAAGGCTGATGTTGCCCATGAAGGCGTCGTCGACCTGAATGAGAGCGTAGACCCAGGAAAGCCCGCGCGGGCCGACGATGAAGCTGACGTCCGCGGGCACGCGGGCCTGAAAAACGGCCGCCCCGGCGAAGGCGATAAATATTGCGCAGGCTTGTGCAATTCGCAGCGTCCATCTCTTGGCGCGCGAGACCGCGATCAGAAATTCGGCGAAGAGAATGCCGGATATGATGAAGCTGTGGGCGTTGCTGTTGGCGCAAAGACCCAGCACCGTGCAGTAAAACAGCGGCCGTTCGCGCCGTTCCTGGAACAGGAGCGCCAGGACAGGCAGGAAAAGCAGATCGAGCGCGTAGCTGCGCGCTACGACGGCATATTGATACGCAAAGAAATAGGAGGTGGCGCAGGCGGCACGAAGCCAGAGCGGGAAGGGCGCCTTGAAAAGAATGACTGCCCCTCCCGCGCAGGCAAGCGTCGCACTGACGAGCCAGAGGCAGCTGAATGGCAGGCCGGCGCGTTGCACGAGCCAGAGCAGGAGATGCCAAAGCCCCGGGCTTCCCTCGTAGCGGACTTCGTGGAGGAGCAGATTGGTCAGCGAATTGTCGCGCGCGAGAAGCCAGGCCTGAGCCTCGTCGAACCACGGTTCGTGCGCGCAGCCGACGCGCGCCAGCCAGACGGCGAGGGCGAGGAGGATGAGGAGGGCGGGCCAGCCGGGCTCCGTCGCCAGTGCGGCGGCGTTCGCGGGGGCGAATTTCTGCGCGGCCGCAGTCTGGGACAAGGGCGCCTTGCCCGGCGTGCGCGCGATCTGCCGGGGGGTATCTACGAAAGCCACTTCAGCACCCTTATGGCGCCCATATCGGCCGGCTTGCGATGCGCCGAGACTCCCTTGCGATTTTGAATCTCGGCGCGATTGGCGGCGTAATAGCGGTAGGCGACGAGGAGCATGTCGTGATTGGCGAGCGTTGGCTGCCAGCCGAGTTCCGCTTTGATGCGTGACGTGTCGAATTCGAAGCTCGAAGCGATCATCCGATACTGATAAGGCCCGAGCGGCGAGAGCCTCAGACCATAAGCGGCGCGCATGGCGAGGAGCGTCGGCACTTTCGGCAGCGAGGCGACACGCGAGCGGCTTTGCGCCGCGGTGATGACGTGCTCGTAGCATTGCCGCAGCGAGGCGACATTATCGGAGCCGATGCCGAAGAGTGAATTCCTGCCCGCCCGCCAGGCCAGTATCATCGCGTCGATGAGATCGCGCGCATAGATGAACTGGTAGCGATTCGCGCCGTCGCCGACGAGCCAGACGCGGCGCCCCTCGGCGATGAACTCGAACAGAATGGCGAGCAGGCCGAGGCGGCCCTCGTCGATGATCGTCGGACAGCGGATAATCGTGGTGGCAAAGTCGGAGCGATGCGATTGCAGGATTTCTTCGCCCGCGAGTTTGCTCGATCCGTAGATTTCGGCGGGCGCCGGCGGCTCGTCTTCCTTCACCGGCCGCGAGAAGCCGGTGCTCCAGAGGCAATTGCTGGAGGTGAAGACAACTTTCGGGATTTTTGCCGCCGCGACAGCCCCGGCCAGCGTGCGCGTGCCATCGACATTTGCGGACCAGAGCTCATTCCGGGAGATGCGCCCATGCGCCAGCAGCGCAGCGCAATGAAAGACGACTTCATGCGGGCTGCCACTCAATAAGCTGTCGAGCAGGACGCGATCGCGGATATCGCCGACGACGGAGCAAAGGCGCGGATGCTTCAGTTCGCTTGGAACGAGATCGATATTGGTGACGCTATGGCCGGCGGCGAGCAGATCATGGACGAGGAGGGTGCCGAGAAAACCGGAGCCTCCTGTCACGAAAACACGCGCCATACGCTGCCTCAACCATTGAGAAACAGCCTTGGCTTAAGCCACAACCGTTAATTGACGCTGAAACCGGGAAAAGCGTCATGGCAGGCTGGCGAGCCGCGGGTGTCAGCTTATCCGGCGTCGCCTTGAGAGTTTTTGCGGCCATTTGCGCTGGCCTCGTCGGCAATCATGCCGAAATCCTGTGACCTGGCGCTTTGCTCGGCAAGGTCGAAGCCTTCCGCGGCCAGCCCCCGCCGCAGAAGCTCGCGCACGGCGGCGGCCCGGCTCGGCATTCTCTTACCGAAACGCCAGTCGTCCAACGCGCGCAGCTCTTCTGCCGTGAGCATGATCTGCAGGCGTTCTTCTCGAGACAATTTGGCCACGGCTTCCCGCGCGTGAAGAGGCGATCGTCCGATAATAAGTACGCCCGTTACCCAAAGGGCGTCAATTACTCATTCAACGTTGAATACGCAAAAAACTGCGTCAGCTCTTTTTGGTGCTTTCGCAGTCATAACGCCAAAGCCAAATCGTAAGGCAAAGACGTATTAACAGTATGATATGTATTAGAAATAATTCTCGCCGCTATGTCAAAGTATATAGCCAGCACTATTATTTTAGGTCCATAGTCAATTGCGTTTTTGGGTTATGGCCGCGGAGACAAGCCATGCAATCAACCGTAGAGAATGCTGGATTGGCGAGGATGGCCGGGGCGAGCGGGCTCAATGGAGCTCACAGCGCAGCGCCGCGCGAGACCATAAACGTCGTCGCGCGAACGCCCAACGGTGCGACTGTGAACCTCGTGGAATTTCTGCGCGAGAGATGCTCGCACCTCCCCCCATTCCTCGCGGCGCGGCTTGAATTTCACGCGCCGGACGCAGCAGCCTGTGAGGTGCACAGCGAAACGGCGATCTTGATCTCGCTCATCGTCAAGGAAGCGGTCGTCAACGCCATCCAATATTCGCACCCGGCGGGCGTCCCCGGGATTATCGGGGTTGCCTGTCAGGGAAATCGCGACGGTTCGCTCGCAATCGATATCGTCGATGATGGCGTGGGCCTGCCGGAGAATTTCGATCCTGCGACGGATGGCGGCCCCGGCTTGCGGCTGATCCGCGCCTTGAACGACAGGCTGGGAGGCGTGTTGACATTCGATTCAACAAGCCTCGGGCTTCGCATTCATCTGCAAATACCGCGGCGCCCGGTCAAATCGGGCGGCGGCACGCTGAAGGTTTTATCGAATGATACGGCGCCCAGCCCGACGGAAGCCGCGCACCCGGAACGCACTGCGATCGACAAAGCGCTGCCCCAGAGACTTGCAGCCATCGTCGAGTCCTCTGACGATGCGATCCTGAGCAAAGACCTCAATGGCGTCATCACAAGCTGGAATGCCGGCGCGTGGCGGCTCTTCGGTTATACGGCGCGCGAAGCAATCGGCAAACCCGTCTTCATGCTCATCCCCGTGGATCGTCACAACGAGGATTCGGAAATTCTCGCGCGCATCCGCCGCGGCGAACGAGTCAAACATTTTGAAACGGTTCGCGTGCGCAAAGACGGAAGCCCCGTTGAAATTTCGCTGAGCGTTTCCCCGATCAAAGACCAAAATGGGCAGCTCGTCGGCGTGTCGAAGATCGCCCGTGACATCACCGAGCGCAAACAGGCGCAGGCGCGACAGGAACTGTTGACACGCGAGATCAATCACCGAACGAAGAATTTATTCGCCATCATTCAATCCGTCGTATCCAGAAGTTTTGCCGGCAAAACTTCGGTCGCCGATGCCAAGACCGCGGTGCTCAACCGTCTGTGCACATTGGCGCAAACCAATGTTTTGTTGATGGAGGAGGATTTTCACGGCGCGGATATCCGGAAAGTCGTGTGCACCGAGATGAGTCCCTATCAGGATCGCACCGAAATCGAGGGTCCGCATATCGTCGTGACGGCGCAGGCCGCACAGAATCTCGCCCTTGCGGTGCATGAGCTTGCCACCAACGCCGCTAAATACGGCGCGCTCTGCGCCGTATCAGGACGCGTGCGTATTAACTGGCAGATTTTCGAGAAGGGCGATCAGCGGTTTTTTGCCTTCCGCTGGCAGGAGGAGGGCGGACCGCCGGTACGGCCTCCGGAGCGCAGGGGCTTCGGCAGCACCGTTCTCGAGCAAGTGATGGCGGAATATTTCGACACGCCGCCGCGGATCGATTTTGCGCCATCCGGGGTTGTTTACGAGCTGACCGGCTCCCTCGATGGGATCGCGGCGGAGAAATAATTGCCGCGGGCGTCAATCGAGGATGAAGTTCCTCGGCTTCAATGGCTCCGGCACGGTCGTGTCGCCCATGGCCTCGCCCACGGCGATCTCGATATTGCGGACCAGGGCATCGAGCGGCAGAGCGTTCTGCGTCTCGCCGAAAGGCTCTTCCAGCTCTTCGCCCAGGGCATCGAGGCCGAAGAAGGCATAGGCGAGGATCGCGGTGAGAATCGGCGTCGCTGCGCCGATCATGCCGACGAGGCCGAAAGGCAGAAACAGGCAGAACAGCCACGCCGTCCGGTGGAGCAGCAGCGTATAGGTGAAAGGCGTCGGTGTCGTATGCAGCCGCTCGCAAGCAGCCTGGACATTCGTCATCGCCTCGAGTTGCTGCGCGAAAGCGCAATAAAGAATGTCGCTCAGTTGGCCGGCGCGCAGCAGGGCTGAAAGCTCCCTCGCTTGCAGACGCTGGATGGCGTCCGGCTGGGAACGACTCGCCGCCACGCTCGCGCGCTCCGTCTCCGGCAGCCAGTTCTGCGTCTTGCCGTCATCGTTGTCGCGCAATTGATTGCGCAGCGCATGCGCGAAAGCGACGAGCCGATGCGCGCAGCGCCGCCGCAGCGCGTCGTCGTCGGGCAGCAGAGCCAGGAATTCGCGCGTCAGATTTCGCGTTTCCGCGGTGAGCTGGCCCCATTGCCTGCGGCCCTCCCACCAGCGCTCGTAGCAGGCATTGTTGCGGAAACCGAGGAAGATCGAGAGCGCCAGCCCGAGCAACGTAAAGGGCGCCGCCGGGACATCGCGGAAGGAGGTTGGCGCAAGATGATGCCAGATCACCACTGCGACCGAGACGGCCAGTACGCAGAGCACGCGCGGGGCGATCATCGGCAGGATCGAGCCGCGCAGGATGAAAAGCAGGCTGAAGGCGTTGGGGCGAGAGCGGACGATCAATTCAAAATCCCTCGGGCCGGGCGCCGTGGCTGGAGACGGCTTCGAAATCCGACTCCGGCGTTTGCAACACATTCTGCGCGCTGGCGAGCTTGGCGAAGCGGCCGCCGCGATCGATCAGATCTTCTTAGCTGCCCTGTTCGACGATCCGGCCGCGATCGGCCTAGAGTGTTTAGCAAGGTTTCGGAAAGCACGCGACCGAGGGGCGAACGATGCTGGGATTCCACGGGAATTGCGGTGGAGCGAAGTGAGGGGATAAAATCGTCAAGTAATGAGTTATACGACTTTGACGAATGATTGAAGCCGCGAGCCGCTTGGACGCTTTTAATGATCGCTAGAAGAATGAGCCCGTTTCGAATGCCGTTCCCAAGGCGTTTCTTGGTTCGGATACACTTGGATCTTTTTCAAATCGCTAGATTTGCTCGCCCATATCAGCTTTATCCAGATGAGCTAAGAGTAGTAGAGAAAATGATATTGGTATCTGAAGATAGAAGGTTCTTCAGGCACAACGGACTGGATTACATAGCGGTGGTTAGAGAATTGATTAAGATCATTAGCCTACGAAAGCACGGAGGCGCAAGTACGATAGACATGCAGTTCGTAAGAGTTGCTACGGGTTATTACGAACGGGCAATGGCCAGGAAATTATACGAAATGCTACTCGCCATTCTTTTGCAGTTTAAGTATTCCAAGATAGAAATACTTAGAAATTATCTCGATAGTGCGTTTTTTGGTTCGCATATTCGCGGGATACAGCAAGCCTCAAAAGTCATGTTCAACAAGCATCCCGACTTCCTGTCTACGGAAGAATCGTCCATTATTGCAGCAATGTTAATATACCCGCGTCCTACAACGCCGACCAGTGCGTGGGTTGAAAAAATATTGAAAAGGTCAAATTATATTATTTCTCTGTACCCCAGATTTAAAGAGCGCTTTGAAAAGCTCCCAAGTTGGGATGCGATCTAAGTTGTACTCAGTGATTTTTACGTCTTCGTAAATTGCCGCTCTCTTCTCTTCTATGAAACGAAGAATTTTCTTATTGAAATTGATTATTTTGCCTTGCAAAGTATTCAGAGTGGCTGACGCGGTGCTAATCCTTTGTCTTGTTACTGTCCCGCCCGACAAACGATCCACAGCTATCGCCTCAAGGTCGTGTCCTAAAGAGACGAAAGTGGCTTGGATGTCTTCGAGCTCCGTTGTGTAACGCCATTTAATTCGCATAGTCAGTTTGGCGTATAACGCACTCAGGCGCTCATTCCACGAAATTACTGCTTGGTCATATTCACCGAGTCTCGCCCTTATCAAATCCAGGTCTGTTCCGCGAGCGCTGCCAAGCAAGCGAAACATTCGAAAATGCCTCCTTCCCGCCAACGAGGCTATTTCGTCAAAAAGTTCTTGCAGGGCCGCGAATTCTTTTTCGTCATGCATTAGATGCTGCTGCTCGAGCCAATTGCGATGTTGCCAGCCGTGAAGAATATAATTGCCTGCGATCCCGCTAAGAATGAATGACAGCAAAACGGTCACTATGGCGATTAGCATTATCTGACCTTCGCATCACTTCTAAAAGCCTACGAAAATAATATCACCATCGATCGGAAACGCGAACTTTTTGCTTCGCTGAAGTGGCGCTCTAGAAATTTTCTGGCCTGACGCCGGCCGACACGGCCTCGAAATCCGACTCCGGTGTTTGCAACACATTCTGCGCGCTGGCGAGCTTGGCGAAGCGGCCGCCGCGAACGATCAGATCTTCATAGCTGCCCTGTTCGACGATCCGGCCGCGGTCGAAAACGAAGATGCGATCGGCGTTGCGCACCGTCGCCAGCCGATGCGCGATGATGAAGGTCGTGCGCCCCTTCGTCGCCTTCGTCATCGCGAGCTGCAATTGCCGCTCGGTCTCGACATCGAGGGCCGAGGTCGCCTCATCGAAAATCATGATCGGCGGGTCTTTCAGCAGTGCGCGGGCGATGGCGAGGCGCTGGCGTTCGCCGCCCGACAGTGAGCGGCCGCGTTCGCCGACGATCGTGCCGAGCCCCTCGCTCTGGCGGGCGACGAATTCATCCGCTTGCGCCAGATCGAGCGCCTGTTCGACTTCGGCGTCGCTCGCGTCGAGCTTGCCGATCTTGACGTTCTCCTCGATCGAGCGCGCGAACAACATCGGTTCCTGAAAGACGACGCCGATATTGCGGCGCAGGCCTGCGAGCGTCATGTCGCGGATGTCGATGCCGTCGATCGTGATCCGCCCGAACTGCGGGTCGAAGACGCGATGCAGCAGGCTCATGCGTCGTCGATTTGCCGGAGCCGGTCGCCCCGACCAGCGCCACCGTTTCGCCCGGCGCGACATCGAATCTCACGTCATCGACGGCGCGCTTGCCGTCGGCATAGGCGAAGGTCACGTGATCGAAGGTCACATGACCCTTGAGCCGGCCGGGGTCCTGCGCGCCGGGCCGGTCGGCGACGCTCGGCGCCGTGTCGAGCACGCGGAAGAATTCCGAAAGTTTCGGCGCCTGCAAAAAGAGGCCGTTGATGAAATTGACGATCTCGACCAGCTTGCCGATGAGCATCGTCGCCAGCGCCATGAAGGTGACGAGCTGGCCGATCGTCGCGAGGCCCCGGGCATGGAGCCAGACGCCGACGATGAAGATCGTGAGCAGCGTCAGCGTCGAGGCCGCTCGCGCCGCCACCACCGCCACCGCCCACCAGGAGAGCACCGGCAATTGCGCGTTGAGCACCGCCTGGATGAGTTCGTTCATCGCGAAGGCTTCGCTCTGGATGCGGGTGAAGCTCTGGATGACGGCGATATTGCCGAGCACGTCCGAGGCGCGCTCGGAAAGGTTGGCGTTGAAACCCTCGACCTGCGTTTGCAGCGTATGGGTGCGGCGAACGACGAAGATGATGATGATGCCGAAGATCGCGACGAGGATGATAAGCGGCAGGCCGAGCCGCCAGTTGATGAAAAGCGCCAACGGCAGCAGCACGGTGAGGGCGACGAAATCGGCGCATTTCTCGCGGAAGAACGAGAGCCAGAGCCAGAAGAGGCCGGAAGCACCCTCGAGCATCCCTTTCAGCAGCCGGCCGGAATGGACGGAAGCATGGAAGGAAAGCGGCAGGTTGAGCACATGCTCGAAATAGGTGCCCATCGCGGCGAGACGCCGCCGATGGGCCATCCGGTCGGCACGAAGGCCGACGAAGACCGCGCCGATGATCGAGAACAAGGCGAAGCCGATCCAGGCGCCGATCAGCGGCGCAAGCTCCCGGACGCCGGGGCTGCGATGCAGCGCTTCGCCGACATTCATCCGGTCGATGATGCGGCCGAAGAGGACCGGCTCGGCGAATTGCGAGGCCGCCAGGGCGAAATTGGCAAAGGCGAGAAAGATCGCCACATGAGTCTCGCTGCCGAGCAGGCCCAGGGCGCGGAAATAGAGCCGCGTCAGCGAAGTTTCCTCAATGTGGTGTTCGGCCTGGGACATGCGCTACAAGTTGCGAAACAATGGATGCGCCCTGACTAGGGCATTTTCGGGCGAAGCCCAAGATGCGCCGGCTGGCGCCGATGAAAGCAAACAGCAGAACAGATGAATACGGGCTTGACGGACAGCGAAACGGCCGCGGCGGAAACATTTGCCTTCGCCATCGATATTGAAGCGGCGGGGCGGCGGCTCGACGCGGTGCTGGCCGCAAGGCCGGAGGCGCAGGCGGCGGCGCTCTCGCGCACGCGGCTCAAGGCGCTGATCGAAGCGGGCGCGGTCGCGGTCGACGGCGCGCCGGCGCAGGATGCGGGCCAGAAGGTCAAGGCCGGGCAGAAGGTCGAGGTGAGCGTGCCGGCGGCGGAAGATCCGGTGCCGCAGGGCGAGGCGATTCCGCTCTCCATCGTCTACGAGGACGCGCATCTGATCGTCATCGACAAGCCGGCGGGCCTCGTGGTCCATCCCGCGCCGGGGCATTCGAGCGGCACGCTGGTCAACGCGCTGATCGCCCATTGCGGCGACAGCCTTTCGGGCATCGGCGGGGTGAAACGGCCCGGCATCGTCCACCGGCTCGACAAGGACACCTCCGGGCTTATCGTCGCCGCCAAGACCGATGCCGCGCACAAGCGGCTTGCCAAACTCTTCGCCGACCACAGCGAGGCGGCGCTGACGCGCGAATATCTGGCCTTCGTCTGGGGCGTGCCGGAGCGGACGGCGGGGACCATCGACCTGCCGCTCGGCCGCCACAAGGTCGACCGCGAGAAAATGGCGGTCGTGCGCGGCGGCGACGGCCGCGCGGCGGTGACCCATTGGGAACTGCTCGAGACATACGACGGCAGCGACGGCAAGCCGGTCGCAAGCCTGTTGCGATGCCGCCTGGAAACCGGCCGGACGCACCAGATCAGGGCGCATCTCGCGCATACCGGCCATCCGCTTTTGGGGGACGCGGTCTATGGCCGCGGCTTCAAGACCAAGGCGGCGCGGCTCGGCCCCAAGGCACAGGCCGCGCTCGACAAGCTCGGCCGGCAGGCCCTGCACGCGGGCACGCTGGGCTTTATCCACCCTGTTTCTGCTCAGAATTTCCTGTTCGAGAGCCCGCTGCCGCCGGATTTGGCCAAACTGCGAAAAGCGCTCGCGGCAGCCACCTGACGGGAGCTCTGCATCTGGTTATTGCAGCAAACCCGCGCAACCTGGTTACCCATTTGTAATCTCTGCCGGGCGAACCGCCCTTTCAGAGGGGAGTAGCTGCGCCTATATTGCCACGCACGGTCGACTTCGGTGGCCGTTTTGAACCCGCCTGATGGGGGTTCGACAGGAGGGATTTTCAAAATGGCTTCATCAGCCGCACTTCCCATTCTCTCGGGCGAAAACGGACTTTCGCGCTATCTCCGCGAAATCCGCAAGTTCCCGATGCTGGAACCGCAAGAGGAATACATGCTCGCCAAGCGCTGGCGCGAGCACGAAGATCCGCAAGCCGCGCATAAACTGGTGACCTCGCATCTGCGCCTCGTCGCCAAGATCGCCATGGGCTATCGCGGCTACGGTTTGCCGATCGGCGAAGTTATCTCGGAAGGCAATGTCGGCCTCATGCAGGCCGTCAAGCGCTTCGAGCCCGACACGCGGCTTTCGCCTTGCCACCTACGCCATGTGGTGGATCAGCGCTTCGATTCAAGAATATATCCTGCGTTCCTGGTCGCTCGTGAAAATGGGCACCACCGCGAGCCAGAAGAAGCTGTTCTTCAACCTGCGCAAGGCCAAGAGCCAGATTTCCGCGCTGGAGGATGGCGACATGAATCCGGAGCAGGTGGCGATCATCGCTACGCGCCTCGGCGTCTCGCAGCAGGACGTGATCGAGATGAACCGCCGCATGTCCGGCGACGCCTCGCTCAACGCGCCGCTCCGCGAGGAGGGCGAAGGCGAGTGGCAGGATTGGCTCGTCGATGACAGCACCAGCCAGGAGAACCTGCTGGCGACGCGCGAGGAGACGGACAACCGCCTCGGTGCCTTGCATGAGGCGCTCGGCGTGCTCATCTGATCGCGAACGGCGCATCTTCGAGGCGCGCCGACTGGCCGAGGATCCGGTCACGCTGGAGCAATTGTCGGACGAGTTCCACATCTCGCGCGAGCGCGTCCGCCAGATCGAGGTGCGCGCCTTCGAAAAGGTGCAGGAAGCGGTGAAGGCCGGAATGGCCAAAATCGAAGCTGGCGCGCCTGCGTTGCCCCCTGCCGGTTCGCGTCAGGCAGCGGCAGTTTAATCACCTAATCAACTCCCGCGCCCTTGTCGGGCGCGGGCAGCCTAGCTATAAGGCATGCGCCGCGGGCGCTGCGCGTCCGGCAAAATCGGCAAAATCGGAGTGTAGCGCAGCCTGGTAGCGCACCTCGTTCGGGACGAGGGGGCCGGAGGTTCGAATCCTCTCACTCCGACCAAACTAACCTTCTGAAATATATAATTATTTCTTCTGGCGCCAGCTCTCGCGCTTGTCTCCGCCCAAGTTGGCGCCGATCCAGCCTCGACGTCACTTCTATGTGGTGCTCTGGATTGTGCTGCCCACAGGTTTTCTCAATCTCCTCTTCTGCACGCCGAAGAAGCTCACGACCTCGAGCGCCTTGGCGCTGCGCTGTAGAGCCCGCGAGGTCGAAGTTACGATCATGAGCTTGGAATTGAAGGAACACAAAAGTGAAGGCGATGCAGGACGAACGCGAACGAACGACGCCAGCGTTGCACCCCATTTGAAAGAAAGTTATTGTTCGTAGGACCCGGTCTACGGGGAAAAGGGAGAGCGAATATGCGAAGTCTCGGGGAAAAGTTATTGCCATAACGGCCGGAATTTTGATCGCTTCAAGCGCCCTCGCCGTCAACATCCAAGAATATGTTCGGATGGTTACGCATGTGGATTTGGTGATGCACGACGGCGGCACGATGCACGCCATGGTGGTGAAGATGCACGGCAAGATGTACGTCATGATACCGGTCGATGATCTGCCTGACTATTTGCACCAGCAGGTCCTGAAGGTAATGCACTAACCCTTCGCCCGCTTGTTGCGTCGCGAAATCTAGCCAAGATCCCCCGCTGAGTTAGGGACAAAACCAGCAATCCTCGTGCAACGGCGGCTCTCGGGCCGCCGTTTTGTTTGGAAACGCTCCGCGAACCGCCCCAGACCCCAATCTCCCTTTGACGGCAGCTTGAATGGCGGCGTGCCCAGGCGCGGCGCGGCGCGCAATTCTGCCCCGGGCCAAAAGTCGAGCGTATAGCTCAAGAAAATATCTTTCCCCGGACCGTGAATTGCGGGAACATCCGGCGAGACGTCGGCATGCAATCAGATCGATGCGCTCGGCCGTCAGTCTGATCTCTATGCTCCGCAAGAGAGCACCAAGGAGGCGTTCATGTCAGCCGACCCTCAATCTGCCGATCAATCCATTCTCGCCGAAGATGTCCAGGTGCTGCACCAGATGGGCTACGCGCAAGAGCTCGCGCGCGGCATGAAGAGCTTCTCCAATTTCGCGATTTCGTTTTCGATCATTTGTATTCTCGCCGGCGGCATCACCAGCTTCCAGACCGGCTTCTCGACCACGGGCGGTTTCGGCATCGGCGTCGGCTGGCTTGTCGGCGGCGTCTTCTCGCTGATTGTCGGTCTGTCGATGGCGCAAATCGGCTCCGCCTATCCGACGGCCGGCGGTCTCTATCACTGGTCGTCGATCCTCGGCGGACGCGGCTGGGGCTGGGCCACCGCCTGGATGAATCTCCTCGGGCTTATCTTCGTCACCGCCGCGGTGACCGTCGGCGCCTACACTTTGTTTGTCAGCCTGATCCTGACAAACATCTTCCATATCGACACGTCGAAATGGGGCTATTGGCAGCAATTGACCGGCGTCGGCATCATCGCCATCGCCCAGGGCCTGCTCAACCATTTCGGCATCAAGCTGACGAGCAAGCTCACCGATTTCTCCGGTTATCTGATCTTCGCGGTCGCGATCCTGCTGACCGCGACCATGCTGCTCAGCACGCATCATTTCGATTTCTCGCGGCTCTTCCATATCGTCAACAACACCGGCGATCCGGGCGGTGGTGTCGTGCCGCGCACCAATAATCTGCTCTACGCCTTCCTGCTCGGCTTGCTGCTGCCGCTCTATACAATCACCGGCTTCGACGCTTCGGCGCACACGGCCGAGGAGACGCTCAACGCCCGCGTCGCCGTGCCAAAGGGGATCATCAATTCAATCCTCTATTCGGTGATCTTCGGCTACATCATGGTCTGCTCCTTCGTCCTGGCCATGAACGATCCGGTCGCGGCGGCGAAGGACGGCGGCAATGTGTTCTTCAATCTTTTCGCCGGCCTGTCCGTGCCCAGTTTCTGGAAGGACGTCCTCTATGTCCTCATCGTCGTCGCGAATTATCTGTGTTCGCTGGCCTGCGTGACCTCAACCTCGCGGATGATCTTCGCCTTTTCGCGTGACGGCGGCGTGCCGTTCATTTCGCCCGTGCTGCGAAAGGTCAGTACGACTTATCGCACGCCGATCGGCGGCATTTGGGCAACTGTAATCCTGGCTGTCGCCGCGACGCTTTATTCGTCGGCCTATAATGCGCTCGCGGCGGGTTCGGCGGTCTTCCTCTATATTTCCTATGCCATGCCGGTCGCGGCCGGGCTCTATGCCGAGTCGAAAGGCTGGCAGGCGTCGGGCCCTTTCAAGCTCGGCCTATGGTCGAAGCCGCTGGCGGTCATCACCTGCCTCGGCGTCATCCTCGTCACCTGGATCGGCCTGCAGCCGCCGAACGACATCGTCACCAATTATGCGATCGGCATTCTTGTCCTGCTCGTCGTCGGCTGGTTCGCACTGGAACGCAAGCGCTTCCCCGGTCCGCCGATCAGCGCCGCCGACATCGCCAAGCGTCATGACGAGATCGCTGCCGAAGAGCAGGCGGTTGGCGAAACGGCCGGCGCCGGGCTTTAGCTGATCGCGGGTGCTGAAAATTTCTGCATCCGCCGCCGGAGGCTTTATAATTGCACCGCTCTTGGCGCAGGGTCCTTCCGGACCCTGCGCTGAAAGCAAAGCTTCTGGAGTGGAGACATGGGCTTTCATTATGCGACGGGGGCGACCCGCTGGGCCTTCGGTTCCCTCGGCGATCTCATGGCCAAGGCGACGCCGCCGCGCTCTGGCGACATGCTCGCCGGAATCGCGGCGAGCTGCGCGGAAGAGAATGTCGCGGCCAAGCTCTGCCTCGCCGATGTTCCGCTGAAGCGTTTTCTCGAAGAAGCGCTGATTCCCTACGAGAGCGACGAGATCACCCGCCTCGTCATCGACACGCATGATCGCGCGGCTTTCGCGCCGATCGCGCATCTGACGGTCGGCGAGTTCCGCGATTTCCTGCTGTCGGACGAGGCGACGCCCGAGATTGTCAGCGCGCTGGCGCCCGGCATCACGCCGGAGATGGCGGCGGCGGTCAGCAAGCTGATGCGCAATCAGGATTTGATCATCGCGGCGAAGAAATGCCGGGTGGTGACAAAATTCCGCGATACGATCGGCCTCCCGGGCACGATGGCGGTGCGTTTGCAGCCCAATCATCCGACCGACAGCCGCGCCGGCGTCGCGGCTTCGATCATCGACGGGCTGATGTATGGCAGCGGCGATGCGGTGATCGGGCTCAATCCAGCGTCCGATAGCCTGCCGGTCCTCTCCGATCTTCTGCAACTGATCGACGGCGTCATCGCCCGATTTGAAATCCCGACACAATCCTGCGTGCTGACGCATGTCACGAGTTCGATCGAACTCATCAACCGCGGCCTGCCGGTCGATCTCGTCTTCCAGTCCGTCGCCGGTACCGAGGCGGCGAACCGCTGCTTCGGCGTCGACCTCGCCGTGCTCAAGGAGGGCCGCGAGGCGGCGCTGTCGCTCAAGCGCGGCACCGTCGGCGACAACGTCATGTATTTCGAGACCGGGCAGGGCTGCGCGCTCTCAGCCAACGCGCATCATGGCATCGACCAGCAAACGCTCGAAGCGCGCGCTTATGCGACGTGCCGACCGTTCAAGCCGCTGCTCGTCAATACGGTCGTCGGCTTCATCGGCCCGGAATATCTCTATGACGGCAAGCAGATCATCCGTGCCGGGCTCGAGGATCATTTCTGCGGCAAGCTGATGGGCCTGCCGCTTGGCTGCGACGTCTGCTACACCAATCACGCCGAGGCCGACCAGGATGACATGGACAATCTGATGACGCTGCTGGCAGCAGCGGGCATCACCTACATCATGGGCATTCCCGGCGCCGACGATATGATGCTGAATTATCAATCGACCTCGTTCCATGATGCGCTCTATCTGCGCGATGTCTTCGGCCTCAAACGCGCACCGGAGTTCGAGGCCTGGCTTCAGCGGATGCAGATCACTGGCGCCGATGACCGCCTGCTGCGGCAGGAGACGGCGCATCCGTTGATCGCCTGGCACGAAGGTTGATTTGGCACGAAGGTTGACATGCGCCCACCAGTCGTCGCCGATTTCTGGAAGACCTTGACGCGAACCACTCAGGCGCGCATCGCGCTCGGCCGCGCCGGCGCTTCGTTGCCGACGCAGGAGGTGCTGGGTTTCTCGCTCGCTCATGCGCGCGCGCGCGATGCCGTCCATACGCCCTTCGATCGCGATAAGGTCGCGGGCGAAATCCAGGCGCTCGGCTTTGAGACGATCTCTGTCGAAAGCAACGCGCCCGACCGCGCGAGCTATCTGCGCCGGCCGGATTGGGGCCGGGCGCTCAGTTCCCAGAGCCGGGCGCTGCTCGCCGACCGGAAAGAGCCTCCCTGCGATCTGGCGATTGTTGTCGCTGACGGGTTGTCAGCGACGGCGGTTCATAGCCAGGTCGCGCCGCTGCTCGCTGCGTTCAAGCCCTATATCTTCCGCGCTGGCTGGTCCGTCGCGCCGGTCGTCATCGCGAGCCAGGCGCGTGTCGCCTTGGGCGACGAGATTGGCGTCCTGCTCAGCGCCCGCGCCGTCATCCTGCTGGTCGGTGAGCGGCCCGGCCTTTCGTCGCCGGACTCGCTCGGCATCTATCTGACTTACGATCCCAGGGCCGGCCGCAACGACGGCGAGCGCAATTGTATTTCCAATGTGCGCGACGAGGGCCTGAGCCACGATCTCGCGGCGTTCAAGCTGGCGTGGCTGGTTGATCAGGCGCTGAAGCGGCAGCTCACCGGCGTGGCGCTGAAAGACGAGTCCGATGTGCTGCTGGCCGCTGACGGCAAGCCGACGCTGTTTCCGGCGTCTTCCAGCTGAAACAACGAGACAAAACGCGCTGCGGGCGCGTCACAAACTTTTCTTGTCGTGTTCGACGACGCGCAGCCGGCGCACCGTCAATTCGCCGACCTCCAGCTTGTCGATATGCGCCCTTTTCAGCGAGAGGCGACCGATGGCGATGCGCCCGATCGCCAGAGCTCCAACCGCGACGGCGCCGAACGCCGCCGCACCCAATGCGAGCGCCAGCAGGCTTGCCACGGGAGCGGTCTGTGACCGCGGAGCTAATTGGGATCGCGTAGCGATATCGCGCGGCATGGTATCCTCCGACGGCGGAAGCCTCACCTCTAGAACGGCAGGTTAAACACCCGCCCCGGCACCAGCTCGCCGCGCTCTATCGCGCCGATGGCGACGACGACGCCGCCGCAGGACGCATAAGCCGCGCCGTCGCCCGGCGCATCGCGGCCGCGCAGCAGAACAGACTGGCCGCGTCGCAGCCGCGCGGCGGAATCGCGATCGACGATCACTTGCGGCAATTCTTCGAGCCCCGCCTCGACGCGGCGCAGCGCATCGGCTGCCGTGGCCTCTTCAATCTGCGCCAGTGGCACAGCATCCGTCTCGCCAAAGGGCCCGACGCGGGTGCGCCGCAGGGCTGTGACGTGGCCGTAGCAGCCGAGCGCGCGGCCGAGGTCGCGAGCGATGGCGCGCACATAGGTTCCTTTGCCGCAACGCGCCTCGAACGTCGCTTCGTCACGGCCGAGAGAAACCGGAACCAGTTCGTGGATCGTTACCGGACGCGGCGTAAGCTGGGGCGTTTCGCCGTCGCGGGCAATGTCATAGGCGCGCTCGCCAGCGATCTTGATCGCCGAGAAGGCAGGCGGCAATTGCAAGATCGTGCCGATGAAGTGCGGCAGCGCGGCGAGGATCGCTTCGGGCTGTGGCCGCGCCTCGGATTGCGCGGTGATCTGGCCGTCGGCATCGTCGGAATCGGTCTCCGCGCCCCATTGGATCGTAAAGCGATACGCCTTTTCGCCGTCCTGAACGAACGGCACGGTCTTCGTCGCCTCGCCGAAGGCCACTGGCAGCATGCCTGAGGCGAGCGGATCGAGCGTGCCGGCGTGGCCCGCCTTCTTGGCGTTGAAAAGCCGCTTCAGCCGGGTGACGGCATGGGTCGAGGTCATGCCGACAGGCTTGTCGAGCACGACCCAGCCGTTGATTTCGGTACGTTTGGAACGTGGCGCGTTCATCAGTCCTCGTCGCTCCTGATGAGATCGCGCTTGACTTGCGGCGAGTCGAGCAAAGCGTCGATCCGCGCGCCGCTGTCGAAGCTCTGGTCGGGCCGGAAGCGGATGTCCGGCGCGAATTTCAGATTGACAGGATGGGCGATCTCGCCGCGCAGGAAGCGCTTGTTGCGATCGAAGGCGGCGATCACCTCGTTCATATCCTTGCCGCCGAGCGGCATGACATAGACGGTCGCAAGCTTGAGATCGGGGCTCATGCGCACATCCGGAATGGTTACGACATGGCCTTCGAGCACGGGGTCGTTAACGGCGCCGCGGCTCAGCAGATCGGATATCGTATGGCGGATCAGTTCGCCGACACGCAACATGCGCGGCGTCGGGACGCCGGCGGAATGATGCACTTTCGACATTTTCGGTAAAGCCTCTAATCCGATGCGCGCCGCACTGCGGCGCGCATCCAAAGGTGTTCGATCAATGAATTACAGTGAGAGCGTTCAGCCTTACAGGCTCCGCTTGATCTCCTGGACATTGTAGCACTCGATCACATCGCCGACGCGCATGTCCTGGTAATTCTCGAAGGCCATGCCGCATTCCTGACCGGCAACGACCTCCTTGACCTCGTCCTTGAAACGCTTCAGCGTCGAGAGCTTGCCTTCGTGCACCACGACATTGTCGCGGATCAGGCGCACATTCGCGCCGCGCTGGACGGTGCCATCGGTGACGCGGCAGCCCGCCACCTTGCCGACCTTGGAAATGTTGAACACCTCCAGGATCTGCGCATTGCCGAGCATGTCCTCGCGCAGCGTCGGCGGCAGCAGACCCGACATCGCCGCTTTCACATCATCCACGAGATTGTAGATGATGTTGTAATAGCGGATTTCGATGCCCGCCTGCTCGGCGAGGTTGCGCGCTTCCTTGTGCGCGCGGACATTGAAGCCGATGATGGCGGCGTGCGAGGCTTCCGCCAGCGTCACGTCCAACTCGGTGATGCCGCCGACGCCGGCGTGCAGTACCCGGGCGGCGACTTCCTCGGTGTTGAGCTTCTCAAGCGTCGCGACGATCGCTTCGACCGAGCCCTGCACATCGCCCTTGATGACGAGCGGGAATTCCTTGCGGCCCGCCGCCTTCAACTGGCTCATCATGTCGACGAGCGAGCTGCGCGCGCCGGTGCCGCGGGCGGCGGCCTTCTCGCGCTTCTGGCGTTCGCGATATTCGGTAATTTCGCGCGCCCGCGCCTCGGTCTCGACAACCGCGACGCGGTCGCCGGCCTCCGGCGAGCCGGAAAAGCCCAGAACCTCGACCGGCGTCGAGGGACCGGCGCTCTCTACCGCCGCGCCCTTGTCGTCGATGAGCGCGCGCACGCGGCCCCATTGCGAGCCGCCGACGATGAGATCGCCGACATGCAGCGTGCCGCGCTGGACGAGCACGGAGGCCACCGGGCCGCGGCCGCGGTCGAGCCGCGCCTCGATAACGGTGCCTTCAGCCGTGCGATCGGGATCGGCCTTGAGGTCGAGCAGTTCGGCCTGCAGCGAGATCAATTCGAGCAGCTTGTCGAGATTGGTCTTCTTCGTCGCCGAGACTTCGACTTCGAGCGTCTCGCCGCCGAGGGATTCGACCTGCACTTCATATTGCAGCAATTCCTGGCGCACGCGCTCGGGCTTGGCGTCCGGCTTGTCGATCTTGTTGATGGCGACGATCAGCGGCACGCCGGCGGCGCGCGCATGCAGTGATCGCCTCGATCGTCTGCGGCATGACGCCATCGTCCGCGGCGACGACGAGCACGACAATGTCCGTCACCTTGGCGCCGCGGGCGCGCATCGCCGTGAAGGCGGCGTGGCCGGGCGTATCGATGAAAGTGACAAGCTCGCCGTTCGGCGCCGTCACCTGATAGGCGCCGATATGCTGGGTGATGCCGCCAGCTTCGCCGGAGACCACATTGGCATGGCGGATCGCATCGAGCAGCGAGGTCTTGCCGTGATCGACATGGCCCATGATCGTGACGACGGGCGGCCGCGGCACGAGATTGGCGTCGGTGTCGGGCGTATCGAACAGACCCTCCTCGACATCGGACTCGGCGACGCGCTTGACGGTGTGGCCAAGTTCTTCGGCGACAAGCTGCGCCGTATCGGCGTCGATCACATCGGTGATCTTCGCCATCTGGCCTTGCCGCATCAGAAGCTTGATGACATCGACGCCGCGCTCCGCCATGCGGTTGGCGAGTTCCTGAATGGTGATCGTCTCGGGCAGGATGACTTCGCGCGAGAGCTTTTCCTTCTGCTCGGCGACATGGCCCTTGAGCCGCTGGGTGCGGCGGCGGAAGGCCGCGACCGAGCGGGTGCGCTCGTCTTCCTCGCCGGTGGCGCTGGCGACGGTGAGGCGGCCGCGGTCCTTTTGGGGGCCCGTCGCGGGTCGGACGCGGCACGATGACTTTAGTGGGCAGGCCGGGGCGGCGGATGATGCGTTTGGCCTCTTCGTCCTCGGCCGGAACGAGCGGGCGCGCGGCCGCCGGCGCTGCGGCGGAGGCCGTGAGGCCGAGCGGCTTGCGGGCGGGTGCGTCGCGGACGGTGCCGGCGTGGGCGGCGGGCCACCGACTTCGAGCCGGCGCTTGGCCTCCTGCTCGGACCTGCGCTTGGTCTCCGCGTCATGGGCGCGGCGCGTGTCTTCCTCGCGCTTGCGCTCTTCAGCGGCGACGCGCTCTTCGCGCTCGCGGCTTTCGCGCTCCTCGCGCGCCTTGGCTTCCTCGGCGGCGCGGCGGCGCTCTTCCTCTTCGCGTTCACGCGCGCCGGACAGCGCGCGTGAACGCGCCTCCTGCTCTTCCTCGGTAAGCGTGCGCAGCACGACGCCGCCACGCGGGGCGGTGCCGCGCGAGGTGTCCTGACGCCGCTCCTGCGGCTGCGGGCGCGGTTCCGGATGCGCGGGCTGCGGGGCGCGTGCCTGGGTCGGGGCAGGCGCGGCCGGAGCCGGCGCGGCCGCTTCACGCGGCGGATGCGCCTCGCCCGGCGCCAGCGTCCGGCGCTTTACCTTCTCGACGACCACGGCCTTGGTGCGGCCATGCGAAAAGCTCTGCCGTACGATCCCCGATTCCACCGGTCGTTTCAGCGACAGTGTTTTGGTCGGGGCGACGGACAGCGTGCTGTCGCCGGAATTTTTCGAGTCAGTCATGCGTTCCCAATCCGGGCCAAGCCCAATTCAGCGAGCTCCGGAGCATGTGCCGAAGAAGTTGTGCGACTTCTTCGGGACATGCTCCAAATCCAAATCCGGCGCGATTTCCGATGGCCGGATGATCTTATTCCGCCGGAAAGCGCGCTGTGCGATTATAACCAAAAGCCGGCGCAATGGCCGGCTCTGCCTCTCCAGCCCTCACGGCCGCGAGACGGCGCCTTACATTCGCGTGCTTTTGAGCGCGCGGCGCCCGGCGGGGCGGCTTTTGCTTCTTACTATGTCGTTTTTCCCAAGCCTGCCTGCAAGGTCTGCCTGGGACGCTTATCACGTTTAAGCTGCTGTTACCTCATGCTTTCGTCAACTCGGCCGGGGTGGAAGACGCCTCCGCTCCCGGCTCCAGCTCGCCTGCTGCCGTACCCGGCTCCGAAAGATAAATTTCAAGGCGTTTACACTGGCCGATAAAGGCCTGTGCTGCCGCGCCCTGCGTAACGGCAGCATGTATCACATTTGTGCCGCCCAGTGCCAAACTCAATTGCGCCTCGGTAAAGAGTTTAATTTCCGGCGCGTCGGCCCCCGCCCGGCGCAGCGCCTGGCGCAGCTTGCGGCTGCCGTCCGCGCTGCCGTCGCTGGCGCTGATCAGGGCCGCAACCGCGCCGGCCTGCGCCGCCGCCGCGACCTTGGTGAAGCCCGCGACGACCCCGCCTGCCTTTTTCGCCAGCGACAGGCTCTGGAGACAGGCCCGCCGCATCAACTCGGCGACGTCCTCCGGCAGCGTTTCGGAAACCCGCACCTCGGCCTTGAATCCGCGTGCGAAAGCCTTGCGCTTCACCGCCTGGGCGACAGTTTTGGCGTCGGCCGTCACCCACACGCCGCGGCCGGGCAGTTTGTGCCGCAAATCCGGCACGACCGCGCCATCGGGCGCGCGGACGAAGCGCAGCAGACCCTCCGGCGCCGCCTTCGCCCGCGTGACGATGCAGGTGCGCTCGGACTCGCGCTCGGATTCGCGCGCGCTGGCAAGCCCGGTCTTGCTCTCCCGGCTCAATGTCGCTCCGTTCAATGCGCCGCAGGCGCTTCCTCGGCCGCTTCGGTCTCGGCTTCCGGCGCGTGAAGCGCGCTCTCATCGATCCAGCCCGCTTTGACGCGCGCCTTCATGATCAACGCTTCGGCCTCTTCGCGGGAAATCTCGATCCCGTCGAGGAAGCCTGCATGCTTGACCGTCTCGTCGTCCTTGCGCTCGCTCCAGCCAACGAGGTCGTCAGTGGCGCAACCGGCAAGATCCTCGACCGTCTTCACATCGTTCTCGCCGAGTTTCACCAGCATGACGGTGTTGAGGCCGCTGATTTCGCGCAATTCGTCGGCGACGCCGAGCTCCTTGCGCCGTGCCTCATGCTCGGCCTCGATCTTGGCGAGATATTCGCGCGCGCGGTTCTGGATTTCTTCCGCCGTATCAGCGTCAAAGCCCTCGATCGCGGCGAGTTCGGACGGTTCGACGAAAGCAAGTTCCTCGACCGAGCGGAAGCCTTCCGAGGCCAGCAATTGGCCGACGACCTCGTCGACGTCGAGCGCCTTCATGAAGATGTTGGTGCGTTCGACGAATTCCTTCTGGCGCCGCTCGGATTCCTCGGCTTCGGTCAGGATGTCGATGTCCCAGCCGGTGAGCTGCGAGGCGAGGCGCACGTTCTGGCCGCGCCGGCCGATGGCGAGCGAGAGCTGATCATCGGGCACGACGACCTCGATGCGTTCGGAATCCTCGTCGAGCACGACCTTGACGACTTCCGCCGGCTGCAGCGCGTTGACGATGAAGGTCGCGGCATCCTGCGACCAGGGAATGATGTCGATCTTCTCGCCCTGCAACTCGTTGACCACCGCCTGCACGCGCGAGCCGCGCATGCCGACGCAGGCGCCGACCGGGTCGATCGAGGAATCGCGCGAGATGACAGCGATCTTGGCGCGCGAGCCGGGGTCGCGCGCGACCGCCTTCACCTCGATCACGCCGTCATAGATTTCCGGCACTTCCTGGCGGAAGAGCTTGGCCATGAATTGCGGATGCGTGCGCGAGAGAAAAATCTGCGGGCCGCGCTGCTCGCGCCGCACGTCGTAGACATAGGCGCGTACCCGGTCGCCGGGACGGAATTGTTCGCGCGGGATCATCTCGTCGCGCCGGATCGTCGCTTCGCCGCGGCCGAGATCGATGATGACATTGCCATATTCGACGCGCTTGACGACGCCGTTGACGATCTCGCCGATCCGGTCCTTGAATTCCTGATACTGCCGGTCGCGTTCGGCCTCGCGCACCTTCTGCACGATCACCTGCTTGGCCGATTGCGCGGCGATGCGGCCGAAATCGAAGGGCGGCAGCGTCTCGGCGATCCAGTCGCCGACTTGCGCGGCGGGGTTCTTCTTGCGCGCCTCGGTGAGGGTGATTTGCTTGGCGTCATTCTCGATCTGATCGACGACCTGCAAGCAGGCGCGAGAAGCGCACCTCGCCGGTCTTGGGTTGATCTCGGCGCGTACCTCCGTCTCCTGCCCGTAGCGGGAACGGGCGGCCTTCTGCATCGCGTCTTCCATCGAGGCCAGCACGATCTGCCGGTCGATGGATTTTTCCCGCGCGACCGCATCGGCGATCTGCAGAAGTTCGAGCCTGTTGGCACTGACGGCCATGAACGTTCTCCTTAAAAATCCGGCTGCGCCTTTGCGCCAGCGGCAGTTAGCTTTGGGTCTTTTTCGATCTGGATTTGCTTGCTGCGGGCTTCTGCCCGGCCTGCGGCTTGGCGAAGCGGCCGGGGCCGCGCCGCGGCGTTGCATCCGTCTCCGCGCCTTCAGTTTCGGCCTGTTTGGCGGCGCGCAAGGCGGCGCGGATCAAATCTTCGGTCAGCACCAGCTTGGCTTCGGCGATGTCGGCGAGCCGCAGCTCCACCTCTGGGTTCTCGTCGGGCTTGGCGTCCGTGCGGCGCAGCTTGATGTGCGTCTGCGCGCCTTCGCCTTCAAGGCTTTCGATCAAGCCGCGAAATCTTTTGCGGCCGCCGACTGGCGCTACCGTCTCCATCTTCGCTTCATGCCCGAGAGCCCGGAGAAAATCCGAGGCGCGCACCAGCGGCCGGTCGATGCCAGGCGAGGAAATCTCCAGCCGGTAGCCGCCGGGAATCGGGTCTTCGACATCGAGCACGGGCGAAAGTGCCTGACTCACGGTCTCGCAATCCTCGACCGACATGCTGCCGTCCGGCCGCTCGGCCATAATCTGAACGGTCGCGCCGGCCTGGGCCGAGAGCTTCACCCGCACGAGGCGAAAGCCGAAGTCGGCCAACACGGGCTGCGTCACCGCAGCGATGCGCGCGGCAAGGCCGTTCTCCGAGATAAAACGCTTTTCGTCCAGCGTGGCCTGCAAGCTCATCCTAGATGCCGTGTGGGCAGATATGCCCGTAACAGGTTGATTCCATTGATTTCTCAGCGGGGTGCCGGCGTCCCGTAAGCGGGCAATAAAAAAGAGCGGGTCCGGCGGGCGGCCCACTCTCAAAACCCGATCACCGGACGATGACCGCTATGAGAAACTCAACTCCGCTCGATATATAGCGGTTTGACGGATTTCGCAAGGCCGCACGAGGGCTTGCGGCACGGCGATGGCTGCCGCCCAGCGCTGCGAGAAATAGGTGACCGACCGGGAATAAAAACGCCAGCGCGCAAGTCTCCTTATCGATTCTTCAGCAAGGGAGACAAGCGTGCGTAATGATGACGATCCTTCGCGCCGTAACGTTCTCGAGTGCATGACCTGGGCCGGAACGGGCGTGCTTTGGACTTTTGCCGGTGGCGTGCCGACATCGCTCGGTCTTCTCGGCGAACCGGCCGCGGCGGCGCAGACTGACGCTTTCACGTTCTTGCAGATTTCCGACAGCCATATTGGCTTCAACAAGGCCGCGAACCCGCATGCGCTCGATACGCTGAAGGAGGCGATCGGAAAGGTGGTGGCTTTGCCCACCAAGCCCGCCTTCATGATACACACGGGCGACATCACCCATCTTTCGCTGCCGGAGCAGTTCGATACCGCCGCCCAAATCATCGGCGCCCCGGGCCTCGATGTCCATTATGTGCCGGGCGAGCACGATCTCGTCGACGCCGGCAACGGCAAGCTTTATCTCGAACGCTATGGCGCGGGGAAAAAGGGGGCCGGCTGGTATTCCTTCGACCACAATGGCGTGCATTTCGCCGGTCTTGTCAATGTCGTCGATTTGAAGGCCGGCGGTCTCGGCAATCTCGGAGCCGAGCAACTCGCCTGGCTTACCGACGATCTCAAGGCGAAATCGGATTCGACGCCGATCGTCATCTTTGCCCATATTCCGCTTTGGACCGTCTATGCCGATTGGGGCTGGGGGACGGAGGACGGCGCGCAAGTGCTCAAGCTTTTGCGCCGCTTCGGATCGGCCACCATCCTGAATGGCCACATTCATCAGATCATCCAGAAGGTCGAAGGCAACGTCACCTTTCACACAGCGCGTTCTACCGCCTTTCCGCAACCCGCTCCCGGCACGGCACCGGCGCCCGGCCCGATGAAAGTGCCCGAAGAGCAATTGCGCCGGATGCTGGGACTCACCAGCGTTGCTGTCAAATTCGGCGCGCAGCGGCTTGCCCTCACCGACACGACGCTTGCTGACAATTAGACAAAACAATTAGACAAAAAAGGAGAATTTCATGCGCGCGAAGTTGGCGCTGTTGGCCCTTTGTATGCTGTTGAGTACTGGGACCGCACCGGCCTTCGCCGCCGATGCGGTCGTTTCAATTTCGAATTTCACGTTCCAGCCGGCCGATCTACAAATCAAGGCTGGCAACGCGGTGACATTCAAGAACGACGACGACATTCCCCATCGTGTCGCCGCTGAAGACGGCAGCTTTCTGACCAAGGCGCTCGATACGGACGATCAGGCAACCGTCAGATTTTCGAAGCCCGGAGTATTCCCATATTTCTGTACTATTCACCCTCACATGCGGGGTAAGATCACGGTTACGCGGTGATCCCCGGAGGGGAACTCCAGGATATAAATTTTGGCGGGCAGCAACCGGGCGGCCGAACGATTTCGGCAAATCGTGGTGCCGCATCTTGCGGATGGGCTGGCGCTTGCGCGCTGGCTCACCGGAAACGCGCATGATGCCGAGGATGTCGTGCAAGAGGCTTCCATCCGGGCCTTCGCCGGGATCGATTCCTATGAGGGACGCGGCGCTCGCGCTTGGTTCTTGAGCATCGTGCGCAACACTTGTTTCACTTGGCTTGCGAAGAACCGGCCGAAAAATCTCGTTTCCTCGGGTTCCCTCGCAGAGTTGAACGAAACGGAGGCGGGTCTTCAGCTTGATCCTGCGCCTGATCCCGAGGCGGACGTCATCAGGAGAGCAGATGCTGCGGCGATCGAGGCGGCGCTCGCCCGGCTCGCACAGCCCTATCGGGAAGTGCTTGTGCTCCATGAGATCAACGATCTGAGCTACAAGGAGATTGCAGTGATGATGTCGATCCCGATCGGCACCGTCATGTCGCGTCTGTCGCGCGCGCGCAGGCAGCTCGCGGCACAAATCGAGCAGGCGTTGCCATGACAGATATCGCGCCCTCCGAACATCTGCTCTTGCACGCGCTGGCAGATCACGAACTGGACGCAGCCACGGCGCTGTCGCTTGAGGCGCGGATGGCGGCAGAACCAGCGCTCGCGGACGAATATGCGCGCATCTTCGCGTTGAAGGAGCGCGTCAAGGGTCTCCTGGGCAAACGGAGATTTCGCCGGACTTCGCTCGCCCGCATCACAGCGATCGGCGGCCGAATAAGCCCATGCCACGGCGAGGCGAATTTTGTCCCTTGATCATCCGAGCTGGCGAGCCTTGCTGCCGGCGTCGTCCTGACAGCCTTTCTGGCGAGCGCGGGCACTTATCTCGTCGTGCGCGCCGCGCGGCGAAAGCCGCCATCGAGGACGAAATAGCGAATGACCATCATCGGAGCCTTTTGGCTTCGAGCCAGACCGACGTTCTCTCCTCCGACCGGCATACGGTAAGCCGTGGTTCGAGCAGAAATTGGGGTTGTCGCCGCCGACGATCGATCTTGCCAGCGAAGGGTTTCCGCTCGTCGGCGGCCGCGTCGAGGTCGATCGCGAGGCAATGCCGTGCCGGCTCTCGTGTACCGACGCCGCCAGCATCTGATTACCGCTCGTCGCGATACCGCAGGCCGCCGGGCAGGAGCGCGCCGAAACGCCGCGCGCAGCGGTCGCCGACGGCTATAACATGGTCCGTTGGGCGGCGGGCGGCTTCAAATATTGGGCTATTTCCGATCTCGATGCGGAAGAGCTTCAAAGTCTTGTCGCAGCGCTGAGGGCGAAATAAGAAACATTCGGTCGAAGCGCGTCGGGCACAGATCGACGCTCACTCGTGTCCGAAACCCTTGCGCCCCGGGCGCAAGGCCTCTATAGTCGCGCCGCTTTCAAACCTTGCTGTCGAGAAGAAAATGTCCGATCCGAAAAAGATCAAACGCGTTGTCCTCGCCTATTCCGGCGGCCTCGACACGTCGATCATCCTCAAATGGCTGCAGACGACCTATGGCTGCGAGGTCGTCACCTTCACCGCCGATCTCGGCCAGGGCGAGGAGCTGGAGCCGGCGCGGCAGAAGGCGCTGCTGCTCGGCATCAAGCCCGAGCATATTTTCATCGAGGATCTGCGCGAGGAATTCGTTCGCGACTATGTCTTCCCGATGTTCCGCGCCAATGCGCAATACGAGGGGTTATACCTGCTCGGCACCTCCATCGCGCGGCCGCTGATCGCCAAGAAGCAGATCGAGATCGCCCGCAAGGTCGGCGCCGATGCGGTGGCGCATGGCGCGACCGGCAAGGGCAACGATCAGGTGCGTTTCGAGCTCGCCTATTATGCGCTGGAGCCCGATATCAAGGTGATTGCGCCCTGGCGCGAATGGGACCTGACCTCGCGCACCGCGCTGCTCAATTTCGCCGAGAAGAACCAGATTCCGATCGCCAAGGACAAGCGCGGCGAGGCGCCGTTCTCGGTCGATGCCAATCTGCTGCACGTTTCTTCGGAAGGCAAAGTGCTGGAAGACCCGGCGCAGGAGGTGCCGGATTACGTCTATTCGCGCACCGTCAATCCGGAGGATGCGCCGGACAAGCCGACCTTCATCGAGATCGAGTTCAAGTCCGGCGATCCCGTCGCCGTCGATGGCAAGGCGATGTCGCCGGCGACCTTGCTCACGCATCTGAACGCACTCGGCCGCGTCAATGGCATCGGCCGGCTCGATCTCGTCGAAAACCGTTTCGTCGGCATGAAATCGCGCGGCATGTACGAAACGCCCGGCGGCACGATCCTTTATTACGCACATCGCGGCATCGAGCAGATCACGCTCGATCGCGGCGCGGCGCATTTGAAGGATGAGCTGATGCCGAAATATGCCGAGCTCATCTACAACGGTTTCTGGTTCTCGCCCGAGCGCGAGATGCTTCAGGCCTTGATCGACAAGAGCCAGGAGTTCGTCACCGGCAAGGTGCGGTTGAAGCTCTACAAGGGTTCCGTCGGCGTCGTCGGCCGTTCGAGTCCCTATTCGCTTTACGATCAGGATCTCGTCACGTTCGAGGACGGCGCCGTCGCCTATGATCATCAGGATGCGGCTGGCTTCATCAAGCTCAACGCGCTGCGCCTGCGCACGCTCGCCCGGCGCAAGAGCAAGGCGACGACGAAGTAACTGCGAAAAACGTTCTCGGAGCCAAAGCCATGCGATTTACGCATGGCTGCAGCCCCTCGGGGCGCCTCCTGCGGGGCTCTCGGGCAGCGCGTGCAGCGCGATGAGCAGAATTGCCCTGAATAAATGCGCTGAAATCGCCAATTCCGCTTGCAGTCCGTTTGCCAGCGCAGCGATTTTAGGTACTAGGGCAATGAGCCCGTATGGTTCGCGCGATTCGATTGGAGAGAGAGCGATGCCTAGCGCACCGAAAAAGACCGCCACCAAAGCCAAGGCCCCCGCCCCCAAGAAGAAGGCGGCCCCCGCTGCAAGCGCTTTCAACAAGCCGCTGACGCCCTCCAAGGAACTCGCCGCCGTCGTCGGCGCCGAACCGCTGCCGCGCACGGAAGTGGTCAGCAAGGTCTGGGTCTATATCAAGAAGCACAAGTTGCAGAACCCGGCCAACAAGCGCGAGATTCTTGCGGACGACAAGCTTCAGGCTGTCTTCGGCAAGAAGGCCGCCACCATGTTCGAGCTGAACAAGTTCCTCGCCAAGCATCTGAAATAAGCGCGGCCACGCAATCGCCGTTGCGCGCTGACGGGCCCGGCCTTCGGCCGGCCCGACGGCAAATTCAGCGAAGCAATCCGGACTAGAAAACGGTTTGCTTCGCCGCGCGCCGTGTGGCGCTGCCAGCATTACAATTTCGATAAAAATCCGATCCGCGGCGCCAGCACGTAATTCAACTGCACGAGCAGGATGAAGCCGAGCGCGCAATAGGTGTTGATCAGGCAGAGCGCGGCGCCGAAGGCGTAAAGGCTTTGCGCGCTGATGATCCGCCGCCTGAAGGCCGCGCCAATTTCTTCCGTCGCACTTTCCTTCAAGAGACGCGCGCGGGCGGAATATACGCAGGCGGCGTAAAGCAGGGCGCCCAGCAGCAGGATATTCGCCCAATAGGCGATGAGCGCGACCCGGTAGGAAATGAATTCCGCCATCAGCGAGGTCGAGAAGGGCATCAGCGAAACCCCAAACAGAAAAGCAAGATGCAGCCAGGAGAGATCGCGATCGCTGCGCTCGAGATGGTTGAGTTGGGTCTGCTGGCCGACCCAGAAAATACCGAGCGTCAAAAAGCTCATCAGATAGACGAGCACGCGCGGCGCCAGGGCCACGATCGCCCGCCACAAGGCGCTCTTCGCTGTGGATCGTCTCCGCGGCGGGCGTATGCAGATCAAGCACCAGCAATGTCATCGCGACGGCAAAGACGCCGTCGCTGAGCGCGGCGAGCCGCTCGACGCTTTGTCCGGCGATGAGATTATAGCGGTTCAGCACGGTCTCTCCTTCAACCGCCGCGCAGCGCGTGCAGATGCGCCAGCAAGCCGGCGGTCGAGCCATCGAGTTCTGCCGTCGAGGCCGCCGGATCGGCCACGAGCGGCGCGAGCCGCAGCGCCAGCTCCTTGCCGAGTTCGACGCCCCATTGGTCGAAGGGATCGATGTTCCAGATGACCGATTGCACGAAGACCTTGTGCTCATAGAGCGCGACCAGCCGGCCGAGCGTGCGCGGCGTCAGGCTTTTGTAGAGGAAGATGCTCGACGGGCGGTTACCCGAGAAAACCTTATGTGGGGCGAGCGCCGCGATGGTCTCGTCTGCAAGGCCCTGTGCCTTCAGTTTCGCCGTGACCTCGGCGAGAGTGCGCCCGCGCATCAGGGCTTCGCTTTGGGCGAGGCAATTGGCGACGAGGAGATGATGCTGCGCAGGGTCGCTTGCGAGGGGCTCTGCCGCAAGGAGGAAATCGACCGGCACGATCTCGGTGCCCTGATGAAAGAGCTGGAAGAAGGCGTGCTGCGCATTGGTGCCCGGCTCGCCGAAGATCACCGGCCCCGTGGGCAGTTCCAGCGTCTCGCCCGAAAGATCGACGGACTTGCCGTTCGATTCCATTTCGAGCTGTTGGAGATAAGCGGGGAAACGCCCCAGCCGCTGATCGTAGGGGATCACCGCCTGCGCCGCATAATCCCAGAAGTCGCGATACCAGATTTCGATCAGCGCCATCAGCACCGGAATGTTCGCGCCGAGCGGGGTTGTCGTGAAATGCGTGTCGACGTCTTCGCCGCCGCGCAGAAAATCCTCGAAATTCTCTTTGCCGATGCCGATGGCGAGCGACAGGCCGATCGAGGACCAGAGCGAATAGCGCCCGCCGACCCAATCCCAGAAGAGAAAGCGGCGATCCTCATTGATACCGAACGCCGCGACCTCCTTTGCCGCGGTCGATACGGCGGCGAAATGTGCCGGCACGGCGGCTTCGCCCAGCCTGTCGATCACAGCCTGCCGCGCGGCGCGCGCGTTGGTCATCGTTTCAAGCGTGGTGAAGGTCTTAGAGCTGACGATGAAGAGCGTGCGCGCAAGATCGACCTGCTTCAGCGTGTCGGCGAGATCGGCACCATCGACATTGGCGACGAAGTGAAGATCGAGATGCGGCGCGACAAAGGGGGAAAGCGCGCGCGCCGCCATCGCCGGACCGAGGTCCGAGCCGCCGATCCCGACATTGACGACATGGGCGAAAGGCTCTCCCGCCGCGGTTTTCAGCGTGCTGCTGCGTACGGCCTCGGCGAAGGCGAGCATTTTCTGCCGCTCGGCCAGAACCTCGGGCATCACGTCGCGGCCCTGCGCCGGCATCGGCTCGCCGCTCATGTTCCGCAGCGCCATGTGCAGCGCCGGGCGCCCTTCCGTCGGGTTGACGATCGCGCCGGCGAAAAGCGCGGCGCGGCGCTCTTCGAGCTTGGCGGCGCGGGCGAGGTCGAGGAGCAGCTTGAGCGTCGTGCGGTCGATCCGGTGCTTCGAGAAATCGAACAGCAGATCATCGAGCGCGGCATGGAAATCGGCGAAGCGGCGCGCATCCCAGGCGAACAGATCGGCGATCGTCACATCATGAAAGTCGCTCAGATGCGCTTCGAGCGCAAAAAACGCTTCGGAAATTTCGGGGCGGTTCATGGCTGATCCGGATCGAAGGGCTCTGGTTCTCTATCACAGGGCGGGTCGCGGCCGCCATCACGCACGCACACGTTCCATCCGGAAGCCGAGGCCGACCATTCGCGCCGGAATTCGCCGTAGCCAGGGCAGGTGCTGGAAGAGGCGGAGCGGCCAGGGCGGCGCCAACGGCCGGTCTCCGCGACCAAGGACATTGGAGATTACGCGCTTCTGGATAAAGACTTGCAGCGCTTGCGTGAGCTTGACCGCCGGCTCACGCCGGCGCTGCACCGCGGCCAGCAAGGCATCGCTTGGCGTCTGCTTGCGTGCCAGCGTCGGCGCCAGAATATTCGCGGTGGCGATGGCGTCCTGAATCGCCAGATTGATGCCGACGCCGCCAACCGGCGACATGGCATGCGCGCTGTCGCCGATGCAGAGCAGGCCCGGCCGGTGCCAGAGGCGCAGCCGATTTACGGTCACCACCAGCAGGCTGACATGGGTCCAGTCGGCGAGTTCCATGACACGATCGGCCATGAAAGGCGCGAGCCGGGCGATGTTGGTGCGCAGGACATCGATACCCTGTGCCCTCAAGGCGTCGAAGCCCCCCTTTGGAATGACATAGCCGCATTGCCATTGATCGCCGCGATTGATCATCACCAGAAACTTTCCGGCGGCGAGGCGGCCGAAAAGCTCCGAAGGATCGCTTGGACGGCGTGCGAGTTTGAACCAGAGGACGTCCATCGGCGCGCCGATGTCGCGCGGCGCGAAGCTGGCCTTTTCTCGCACGATCGAATGGCGTCCGTCGGCGCCGAGGGTCAGCGCGGCGCGGATTTCGAGCGGGCCCTGCGGCGTTTGCGCCTTGACGCCCTTCACCACGCCGTCTTCGATGATGAGATCATCGACATCGGCCTGCATGATGAGGCGGAAGTTGCGGATATTTCTGCGCTTCGCGCGCGATGAAATCGAGAAAGTCCCATTGCGGCATGATGGCGATGAATTTCGCCCGCGTCGGCAGATGCGAAAAATCGGCGATGGGGATGCTCTCATCGCCAAATTGCGCGGAAAGCGTCGTCATTTCCTGATGCGGCAGCGCGAGAAACTTGTCGTAGAGGCCGAGGTCGTCCATCGCCTGCAAGGTCGAGGGATGGATCGTGTCGCCGCGGAAGTCGCGCAGGAAGTCGGCGTGCTTTTCCAGCACGATCGTATCGACCCCGGCGCGGGCGAGGAGCAGTCCCGCCATCATTCCGGCAGGGCCGCCGCCGGCAATGACGCAGCCTGTCTCGATGGTCTGGGTCATCGGCACCTCCCCGTCCCATTCTAGGGCGGAAGGGAGGCGGCGGACAGGTCAGGGAACAGCGAGAACCGGCGTTCCAACATTGACCCGCTGGTAGAGGTCAACCACGTCCTCGTTATACATGCGGATGCAGCCATAGGAGGCGGCGGTGCCGATTGAGCGGCGCATGGCCTGGGTGGTGCCATGGATCGCGACCTGATAGCGCGACAGGGTGATCGCCGCCGCGCCCATCGGGTTGTGCGGCGAGCCGCCGGGGATGAAATGCGGCAGATAGGGATGATCGTGCGCGACAATGGCCGGCGGCGACCAGTTGGGCGCGAGATATTTGCCTTCGACCGAGGCTTCGCCGAGCCAGGCCATGCCGCGCTTGCCGATCGCGACCGGGTAGCGGATGGCGCGGCCATCGCCCTCGGTGAAATAAAGCGCGCGCTGATGCTGGCTGATGATGATCTCGCCGGCCGGATAGGCGGTCGAGAAGGCAACGTCCTGGCGCGCCGCTTGCGCCGGCGCGACCGCGCCCAGCATGACAGAACCAACAAACGCAAACACGGCCGACGCGATGCCAGCCCGCTAACTCAAGGTGCTCATAACGCCCCCCACGCGAACAAACTTCAGTCCGCGGCGACAATAGCGAGTGTCGCAGCGGGCTAGAGCCTATTTTGCACAGGCGCGTTAAAATCCTCTTGCCGGTGGCGCGGACGCCGCACTCGACGCCGATTCGCGCCGGCTCAGAGCTTCTTGCGTTCGCGGATCAGATCCTCAACGACCGCTGGATCGGCGAGGGTCGACGTATCGCCCAGCGCCTGGAACTCGTTCTCGGCGATCTTGCGCAGGATGCGGCGCATGATCTTGCCGGAGCGGGTCTTGGGCAGGCCGGGGGCGAATTGCACGATATCGGGCGAGGCGATAGGGCCGATCTCCTGCCGCACCCAGGCGACGAGATCCTTGCGCAGCTTGTCGCTCGGCTCATGGCCGTTGATCAAGGTGACATAAGCAAAAATGCCCTGGCCCTTGATGTCGTGCGGGAAGCCGACGACCGCGGCCTCGGCCACGCGCTCATGCGCGACGAGCGCGCTCTCGACCTCGGCCGTGCCCATGCGATGGCCGGAAACGTTGATCACATCATCGACGCGGCCGGTGATCCAGTAATCGCCGTCCGCATCGCGGCGGGCGCCATCGCCGGAGAAATATTTGCCCGGGAAGGACGCGAAATAGGTCTGGATGAAGCGGTCATGGTCGCCGAAGACGGTGCGCATCTGGCCGGGCCAGGAATCGGCGATGACCAGAATGCCCTCGGCCGGCCCTTCCTGCACGACGCCATTGCCATCGACGATCTCCGGCTTGATGCCGAAGAAGGGCTTGGTGGCGGAGCCGGGCTTCAGGGGCGTGACACCGGGCAGCGGCGTGATCAGATGGCCGCCGGTCTCCGTCTGCCACCAGGTATCCATGATCGGGCAGCGGCTGTCGCCGACGACCTTGTAATACCATTCCCAGGCTTCCGGATTGATCGGCTCGCCGACCGTGCCGAGCAGCCGCAGCGAGGCGCGGCTGGTCTTCTTTACCGGCTCTTCGCCCGCGCCCATCAGCGAGCGGATCGCCGTCGGCGCAGTGTAGAAAATGTTCACCTTGTGCTTGTCGACGACATCCCAGAAGCGCGAGATAGTCGGATAGGTCGGCACGCCCTCGAACATAAGCGTCGTCGCGCCGTTGCAGAGCGGTCCGTAGAGAATATAGCTGTGGCCGGTTACCCAGCCGACGTCGGCGGTGCACCAGTAGATATCGCCGTCGTGATAGTCGAAGACATATTGATGCGTCATCGCCGCGTAGAGAAGGTAGCCCGCGGTCGTGTGGACGACGCCCTTCGGCGTGCCGGTTGAGCCCGACGTATAGAGAATGAACAGCGGGTCTTCGGCGCCGACCGGCGTCACCGGGCAATCGGGCGAGACGTTTTCGATCTCCTCGTGCAGCCAGAAGTCGCGGCCCTTCTCCCAATGGATGTCGCCGCCGGTGTGCTTGACGACGATGACCTTGTTGACGATGAAGGGCACCTTTTCGAGCGCTGTGTCGACATTGGCCTTGAGCGGCACTTTCTTGCCGCCGCGCAGGCCCTCGTCGGCGGTGATCAGCAGCTTGGAGCCGCAATCCTTGACGCGGCCAGCGAGCGAGTTGGGCGAGAAGCCGCCGAAAACGACGGAGTGGATGGCGCCGATCCGCGCGCAGGCGAGCATCGCATAGGCCGCCTCGGGGATCATCGGCAGATAGATCGTGACCGTGTCGCCCTTCTCGATGCCATGCGCCTTCAGCACATTGGCGAAGCGGCTGACGCGCTCGTGCAATTGGCGATAGGTGATGTTGAGGCTGCGCGAGGGATCGTCGCCTTCCCAGATGATCGCCACCTGATCGCCGCGCGTAGCGAGGTGGCGGTCGATGCAATTCAGGGCGATATTTGTGACGCCGTCCTCAAACCATTTGATATGGACCTCGCCGGGGCCGAACGAGGTATCCTTGACCTTTGTGAAGGGCTTGATCCACTCAAGGCGGCGGCGGGCCTCATCGCCCCAGAAGCCGTCGGGATCGTTGATCGAGCGCTTGTAGAGCGCCTGATACTTGTCCGCGTCGATATAGGCGCGATGCGCCCATTCCCCGCTCACGGGATAGACGAGAGACTCAGACATACTTCCTCCCAGTGACTTCTTATGTGGCGGCCTCGTCATGGCCGGCGCCGTCACTTCGTTTTACTTCATCGATCGGGAAATGCCCCGGTACTGGCCGGACGCACAGCCTCTCCGCCACATTATGCGTCACGGCCCGACGCCGAACAAGGCGGCTAAAAGGCGGAGATGTCGGGGTTCTTTTCGCGCAAGCGTCCGGCCGGAAAGCTTGCGAATCCGCAAGGTTCGAACGCCGGGCAGGCTCAACGGCACTCGTGGGCGGCCTGGTCGAGAGCCTGTCGCACGCCGGTAAGAGAATAGGTGTCGGTCGTCACCTTGCCGTGGGTGGAGGCTGCTTTGACGATAAGTTTGGCGTTGTGGCGCAGCGCGGCGACGAAATGGCCTTCTTCGGCCGGGTTCTTGATCCAGGCGTTGCGGCCCTTCGAGACGAGATCGAACGTCGTCCCCGCAACATCGGCCTCGGCGTCGCCGCCGTCCTTCATCGGGAAGCCCATCGTGATCGAGATTTCGTTGTGAATGTGCTCGCCGGGCCGGTTGGAGATGAACACATAGCCCGGATCGCGCTTCAGATTGGCCGGCTCGCGGCTCTTGGGCTGGGCGAGAACGTAGCAGGTCTTGTCGTCGCCGTTCTCGGCGACGAAAGCGCCCCAGTCACCGTAGCTGCCCACCTGCGTCGGCTTGGCATGGTCCGCCTCGGCCGTATGGCCGGTCTTGGATTTCTTGCTCTTTTTGGCGGCGGTCTTGGTCGTCGTCTTCTTTGTTTTTGCCGACTTGTGATGGTGGGTCGAGCCGGTCGTTTCGTCGTCGTTGGCGGCGACGAGGAAGGGCGCGCGGGTGAAATCCTGCGCACGGGCGGGGACAGCGGCGAGGCCGCACGACAGGAGAAGCGTGGCCGCAAAAGCCAGGCGGGTACAGCGAATCATGTCCGGCAACATATCCTGTTTCGGGGCGCGGAGGCGAGACGGAGGAATGAAACCGGCGATCGGGGCAAAATTCCGGCTTGAGACCGGCTGGCAGCCGTTCCTGCGGCTTAAAGCCCTTCGCTCTTCGCCGCGGCGAGGATCGCGCCCGGCTGCTCCAGCGAGCCGCGCTGTAGCAATACGACATAACCTTCGCCGTCGCCGCGCAATTCCGTCAATTTGAGGCTCAATGGCGCGCCGTCCCAGTCGCCCACCTTGTGGATGGCGCGGACCACATTCGTGTAGGTGACGCTGCGACCTGAGTTCTCGCCGCGCGAAATCAGCACCGTGCGCGTTCTGGCGACCCGCAGCACATAAATCCCCGCCGGCGCGCCGGCGCCGCCGCCGATGTCGATTTCCAGTTTGCCGCCGGATTCATGCAGACGCGCGGAAACGTTCAGGGCCACACCGCTGGACTTGCCGTGCGCAAGGGCTCTTTCGATTGCTGCGCCGTCGCTGCCGACCGCATCGAAGAGGCCGTCGACCACCGCTTCGGGAGTATAGACGTGCGGGTCGGAGCGGCTGTTGGCATAGGCTTGCTGGCGGGCGGTGAATTCCGGCGCTGCCAATGTGTCCTTCCAGCCGATATAATCCCAATAATTGATGGGGAAGGTGAGGGCCACGGTATCGGGCCGGGTGGCCAATTTGGTCAAAAGCCGGTCGGCCGGCGGGCAGGACGAGCAGCCTTGCGAGGTGAAAAGTTCGACGACGCCGCCGATGGCGCCGGGCACCGGCGCTGCGAGCGCAGCGGTGCTCGCGACGAGTCCCGCGATCATCCAGCCTTGGCGCAGAAAATCCAGTAAAAGCATTTATTTAGCTACTTCTTTTCAGCCCCGCCAGCTTAAATCAGGCCGCGTCCAGCGCGAGTCAATTCCCGGTGAAATTCAGGACTGCGGGAACACTTCCGAGTGAAGTGCTGCGGATCTCGAAAATAGGTGCAGCGAATATCGTCTTCTGCGCGTGTAATATCGTCGAACGGATTTAATTCTTTGATGTCCGTCAATGGCTGCGGAGCGCCGTGAGCACCGACTGGCTGGCACGGCCCGTTGGCTTCAGTCCGGATCGCCGTTGAAAATCGACGATCGCTTCCTGGGTCTTGTGTCCCAGGACCGCGTCGATCTTGCCGCCAATGTCATAGCCATGCTGGATCAAGAGCCGCTGGACTTCGCGGCGGCCGGCGCGTGAGAGGCCGGGATCGTCCGTTGGCCAGGGGGTGACGATCGGCCCGCGCCCGCGCAGCCGGTCGGAGAGAAGCGCGATCGCCAGCGCATAAGACTCGGCGGCGTTATAGGAAAAGATCGCATTGAAATTGCGGCTCACGAGAAAAGCGGGGCCGCGCGGACCGGCGGGGAGCAGCAGGCCATAGGCGCCCTCCCCGGACAGCGGCGCGCCATTGATATGGGTGAAGCCGCGTGCCGCCCAGGCTGCAAGCGGCTGCTTGCTGGTGCGCCAGCTATCGCGGGCCGGATAGCCCGGCGGCAGTTTCACCTCGAAGCCCCACGGCAGGCCCGGCACCCAGCCGCTGCGATGAAGATAATTGGCGGTCGAGCCGAGCGCGTCGGGCACCGAACTGATGACATCGCGCCGCCCGTCGCCGTCGAGATCGACGGCAAGCCGCAGGAAGGTCGAAGGCATGAATTGCGTATTGCCGAACGCGCCCGCCCAGGAGCCGTTGAAATTGGCGGGGTTGGCGTTGCCTTCGCCGACGATCTGCATCGCGGCGAGGAATTCGTGGTGGTAATAGCTCGGCCGGACCGAGTTGGAACAGGCAAGGCTCGCGAGGGATTGCAGCACCGGCTTGTTGCCGAAGTTCTGGCCGAAATTCGATTCGACGCCCCAGATCGCCGCAACCACCGAGCCGCTGACGCCATAGCGTTGTTCAGCGACGTTGAGCCAATGTCCCCATTTAGCGATCGCGGCGCGCCCGTCGGCCACACGCTCGTCATCGACGAGGGCAGCGATGTAGTCCCAGATCGGCGTGGTGAATTCCGGCTGCGAACGCTCGGCCTGCAAGACGTCGGGGTTGAAGGTCAGGTTGGCCGTCGCGGCCTCGGCCACACGTGCCGGAACGCCGCGTGCCTCTGCCTCGGCAGTAAGGCCGGCGACGCAGGAGCGGAAATCGGCGCGGGCCGGCTGTGTCGCGGCAAGTGCAAGGAAAAACGCGGCGGCGAGCGCCGGGGCGGGGGAGAATCGCATCATCAGTTGAGTTTATCGCAAACCGGGCGCAGGGACCACGGCGCCTGGCTTTGCCGTATCCAAAGAAACGCGGTGCCTTTTTCCAGGTCTAATTCTCTAGCCGCCTGTTTCTCAATAAGTTTTCTTTACGAATGGACAGCTTTACGTATTCTGCCGGCAAGTAAGGTTGGAGTTTCGTGCAGATGCCGGCGCGCAGAGCCTCTCTGATTTCATCGATCCCGCTGCTTATTGGTTTCGTTCTCCTTTTCATCGTCGCGGTCAGCACAGCCTTCCTCGCGCGCCAGCAACAGGAGATCGACGCGCAAATCCGCCATACGTTTCAGGTGAACGACACGCTGGAACGCATTCAGACCCTCACCACGGACGCGGAATCGGGACAGCGCGGCTACTTGCTGACCGGGCGGCAGCTCTATCTCGCTCCCTATGATCTCGCCCGACGCGAGCTTCCGCAGGAACTTGATGCTCTGCAATCCGAGCTCGGCGGCGGTTTGACGCCCGACCTCGCGGATTTGCGCGCGGCCTCTGCGAAGAAGCTGACGGAGCTGCAAAGCACGATCGATCTGCGCGGCGCCGACAACCCGGCCGCGGCGCTCGCCATCGTCAACAACGACAGCGGCAAGAAGTTGATGGATCATATCCGCCAAATTCTTGGCGATATGCACGCCGCTCAGGAAAAGCTTCTCGAAGATCGGTCGATCGAAGCGGCGCAGCTCAACACGAGCCGAAGAACGTTGTTGCTCGGCAGCGTTCTCCTCGTCATCGTGCTCGGAATCGGAACGCTGCTCGATAATCGCCGCCGCGTGACGGCGCTCCAGCTTGCCAACAATAAGCTGCAGGCGGAGGCCAAGGAGCGGCGGGCGGCGGAAACGCAAGTCCACCAATTGCAGAAGATGGAAGCCGTCGGCCAGCTGACCGGCGGCATCGCGCACGACTTCAACAATATGCTGGCGATCATCATCGGCGCGCTCGATCTGGCACGCCGCAGGCTTGCCGCCGGCGACATCGGCGGCGTCGGAAAATACATCACCAACGCCAGCGAGGGCGCGCAGCGGGCGGCGGTGCTCACTTCAAGGCTGCTGGCCTTCTCGCGCAAACAGGCGCTCGAGCCGAAGGTCTTCGACGCCAACAAGCTTGTCGGCGGCATGTCCGAGCTGTTGCGCAGCACGATCGGCGAGCAGATCGGCATCGAGACGGTTCTGGCCGGCGGCCTCTGGCGCACCTTCGCCGATCCGGCGCAGGTCGAGACGGCGCTGCTCAATCTGGCGGTCAATGCGCGCGATGCGATGCCGGACGGCGGCAAGCTGACGATCGAGACCGCCAATACCTATCTCGACGAGCGCTATGCCGCCGCGCATAACGAGGTCGCCGCCGGCCAATATGTGATGATCTCGGCCACCGATACCGGCACCGGCATGCCGCCGGAGGTTGTCGAGCGCGCTTTCGAACCGTTCTTTTCGACCAAGGGCTCGGGCCGCGGAACGGGGCTCGGCCTCAGCCAGGTCTTCGGCTTCGTCAAACAGTCGAACGGCCACGTCAAAATCTATTCGGAGCCCGGCGAGGGCACCACCGTCAAGATCTACCTGCCGCGCTATGTCGGCGGCGCCGCTTTGTTCGAGGCGGAAGGCGCAAGCTCTGATATTCCGAGCGGCCGTCTCGACGAGATCGTGCTCGTCGTGGAAGACGATCCCATCGTCAAACGCATGTCCATCGAAGCGTTGCGCGAGCTGGGCTATACGGTCATCCACGCGCAAACCCCGGCCGAAGCCTTACAGAAATTCGCGGCGCATCCGCACATCGCCCTTCTCTTCAGCGATATCATCATGCCGGAAATGACAGGTCGCGAGCTTGCCGAGCGACTGACTGCTTTGCGTCCGGGGCTCAAGGTGCTGTTCACGACCGGCTATACGCAGAATGCCATCGTTCACAACGGCATCGTCGATCCCGGCACCGCTTTCCTGCCGAAGCCGTTCACGCTCGATCAGCTCGCGCGAAAAGTCCGTGCGGTCATCGACGGCAAGGAATAGGGCCGCGGCCGCAGCCAGGGCAAAATAAAAGCTCCGGCTTGCGCCGGAGCTTTCCTGTTCGTTGGGCTTCAAGATAAGCCCGCAATGTCAGCGCGCCCGCTGAGCCCCCGCGACGAGTGCGGCGGTGAGTTCCAGCGGCCTTGCGATCAGACATTGAGACACTGGATCACCTCCTTTCGATAGGTTGACGACGCAGATAATATTGCAAGCGCGCCGCCATCCGGCAAGATGTCAGCTCACCTTCGGCTGTGCATGGCCGAGCACGACGACCCGGGTGCCGACCGGCGTCTGCGAATAAAGGTCGATCGCGTCCTGGTTGATCATGCGGATACAGCCGGAGGAGGCATGCGTGCCGATCGACCAAGGCTCGATCGTGCCATGGATGCGGTAGAGCGTGTCCTTGTTGCCCTGCCAGAGATACATGGCGCGGGCGCCGAGCGGATTGCTGGGGCCGCCATGCATGCCGATGCCGCTCTGCAATTGCGACAGCGAGGCGCGCAGCTTCGGCTCACGCGCGATCATTTCCTTCGGCGGATACCAGTCCGGCCATTCCTGCTTGGAATGGATTTCGGCGATGCCCGACCACATGAAGCCTTCGCGGCCGGGGCCGATGCCGTAGCGCATCGCCTTGCCGTTGGGCAGGATATGATAGAGATAGCGCGCGGCGGGATCGATGACGATCGTGCCGGGCTGCTCGACGGTCTGATAATCGACGAGCTTGCGCATGAAGCCCTTCTTGATCTGCGACAGCTTGACCGCCGGGACGGTGAAATTGCCGTCCTGAAAGCTGGAATACATCGCCGTATAGTCGATCGGGCCGTTCGCCTCGTCGGCGTTGGCGATCAAGGCTGGTGACGGCGCCGCCGGCGGCGAAGTTGCAGGCTGCTGCGGTACGGAAGCGTTGGCCTCGAAGCCGGGGCCCGACTGGGTCGAGACACAGCCGGCAAGGGTGAGCGAGGCGCCCGTGGCGGCGGCCCCAGCCAAAAGATTGCGACGGTTGATGAGGCTCATGAAGCTTTACCTGCGATATCAGCGATGCGCGCCAAGCGACACCGGCCCGGCGGATGGCTGTCCGCCTGCGGAAATGTCGACCTTGCGATAGGTGTCTTAAAAATACGGCAAAATGGCCGTCGAGGTTGTGTCCCGCGCGCCACGCCCGGCGATTTTCCTGCCCGGACCGCGCTACAGCGGGCCGCGGGAAAGTGGACGCCGGTTTTTCGCTTAAATCCCGCTTAACTCAGTAAAATCGATCGCGCCGCATGCGTTGAGGTTGAATTTACCTCGCCGCGTCGCGATCGAGCGCGGCGCTCATTTCGTCGAGGACGCGGGCAACGGCCGGATGCTTGCGGCTGGTCTCGACATAGCGGGCCACCGCCGGATAGGCGGCGATGAGGTCGCGATGGACCAGCGGGGCGACGACGCGCGGCACGCGGGAAAGCGCCGGCGCCAATTGGCAATCGGCCAGCGTCAGCTCCGGGCCGGCGGCGAAAGGCGTGCCGGTCAGCAGGGTTTGCAGCGCCGAGAGGCCGCGCACGAGCCGCGTCAGACGGCTGGCGCTTTCCTCGGTATTGGGTGCGGCCTGGGCGAGTTCGACCGTCTGGGCGGCGATATGCAATTCGCCGATGCGCTGCAGGAGGCGCACATTGGCGCGCGCCTCGGCGCCCTCCGGCAACAGCCGCGGCTGGGGAAATTTCTCTTCGAGATATTCGATGATCGCCGAGGATTCCGGCAGCCGGGCGCCATCGTCGAGGATCAGGCAGGGGATCGTGCCGAGCGGATTGATGGCGTGATATTGGGCCGAGCGCAGGCCGCCGGGCGGGGCGACGATCTCGATATCGAGAGATTTGGCATAAATGGCGATGCGCACCGGCGCGGAAAACGGCGAGGAGTTTTCCGAATAAAGCCGCATCGGCTCAGCCGCCTTCCGCCTCGGCCTGCGGGTCGAGCTTGAGGCGCTCCGGCCGCGGCATGGCGATGATGCTGTAGCCGGCATCGACATAATGGATCTCGCCGGTGACGCAGCGGGCGAGGTCGCTCAGGAGATAGAGCGCGGCGCCGCCGACATCCTCGATGGTGATGGCGCGGCGCAGCGGTGCGTGCAGCTTTTCGTAATTGAACATGGCGCGCGCGTCGGTGATGCCGGCGCCCGCCAGCGTGCGCACCGGGCCGGCCGAGATCGCATTCACCCGGATGCCCGCCGGGCCGAAATCCGTCGCCAGATAGCGCACGCCCGCTTCCAGCGCCGCCTTGGCGATGCCCATGACATTATAGTTCGGCATGGCCCGTGTCGCGCCGCCGAAGGTCAGCGTGAGCAGCGAACCGCCGTTCGGCATCAGCGCCGCGGCGCGTTTGGCCGCCTCGGTGAAGGAGAAGGCGGAGATCAGCAGCGTGCGCTGGAAATTCTCGCGCGTCGTATCGGCATAGCGGCCGCGCAATTCGTTGCGGTCGGAATAGGCGATGCAATGGACGAGGAAGTCGAGCGAGCCCCAGGTCTCCGCGATCGCTGCAAAGACCGCATCGACGTCGGCGATGTTCTCGACATCGCACGGGAGCACCAGCGAGGAGCCAAGGCTCTGCGCCAGCGGCTTGACGCGCTTGCCCAGCGCCTCGCCCTGATAGGTGAAGGCCAGCTCCGCGCCCTCCTTGGCGAGCGCGCTGGCGACGCCCCAGGCGATCGAGTGATCGTTGGCGACCCCCATAACGAGGCCGCGCTTGCCCTGCATCAAGCCTTGACGCTCACCCTGGCGCTGATCAGGCATCGAGATGCTTGAAGACGAGCGAGGCGTTGGTGCCGCCGAAGCCGAAGGAATTGGACAGCACGGCGCGCAGGCTCACATTGTCGCGGCGCTCGCGCAGAATGTTCATGTCGGCGAAGGCCGGGTCGAGTTCCTCGATATGTGCGCTCTTGCAGATGAAGCCAGCCTGCATCATCAGCAGCGAATAGATGGCTTCATGCACGCTCGTCGCGCCTTGCGCGTGGCCAGTCAGCGACTTGGTGGCCGAGATCGGCGGGCACTTGTCTTCGTTGCCGAAGATCGCGCGGATCGCCTCGATCTCCTTCAGGTCGCCGATCGGCGTCGAAGTCGCGTGCGGATTGATGTAATCGATCGGGACTTTGACGTCTTGCAAGGCCATTTTCATGCAGCGCACGGCACCTTCGCCCGACGGGGCAACCATGTCTGCGCCATCCGAGGTCACACCATAGCCGGCGATCTCGGCATAGATTTTCGCGCCGCGCGCCTTGGCCACTTCGAGTTCCTCGAGCACCAGGACGCCGGCGCCGGCGGAAATGACGAAGCCGTCGCGGTTCTTGTCATAGGCGCGGGAGGCGACCTCGGGCCGGTCGTTATACGAGGATGAGAGCGCGCCCATCGCGTCGAAGAGCACAGTCAGCGTCCAGTCGAGCTCCTCGCAGCCGCCGGCGAACATGCGGTCCTGCTTGCCGTAACGGATCATTTCGTAGGCATTGCCGATGCAATGATTCGACGTCGCGCAGGCCGAGGAGATCGAATAATTGACGCCCTTGATTTTGAACCAGGTCGCGAGCGTCGCCGAGGCGGTCGAGGACATGGCCTTCGGCACCGCGAAGGGGCCGATCTTCTTCGGGCCTTTGGTGCGGGCGGTGTCGGCGGATTCGACGATGGTGCGGGTCGAGGGCCCGCCGGAGCCCATGATGATCCCGGTCCGCTCGTTGGAGATTTCGTCGGCCGAAAGTCCGGCATCGAGAATCGCCTGATCCATCGCGACATGGTTCCAGGCGGTGCCCCCGCCGTGGAAACGCAGCGCCCGCCGGTCGATCATATGCTCGGGGTCGAGCGTCGGCGCGCCGTGCACCTGGCTGCGGAAGCCGAGTTCCGCATATTTGTCGGCCCTGACGATGCCGGATTTGGCCTCGTGCAGCGAGGCGAGCACCTCTTGGGTATTGTTCCCGATCGAGGAGACGATGCCCATTCCGGTGACGACGACGCGTCTCATTCCAATCTCCCGCTTAGGCCGGTGAGGCGGCCTTGAAAACCGTCGGCGTGCGCGTGTAAATCAGACTGCCGATGATGGTGCGGCCTTGAACAGGCCGACTTTAAGATCCGTCGCATGATAGATGCGCTGGCCATCGGCCTCGAGCCAACCGTCGGCGATGCCCAACACCAGTTTGGTATTGAAGACGCGCTTGAGGTCGACCCCGTAGATCAGCCGCTTGACGGTCGGCAGTACCTGCTCGGTGAATTTCACCTCGCCGACGCCCAGCGCCCGGCCGCGTCCCTGCAGGCCGAGCCAGCCGAGATAAAAGCCAAGCAATTGCCACAGCGCATCGAGGCCGAGACAGCCCGGCATGACCGGATCGCCCTTGAAGTGGCAGCCGAAGAACCAGAGATCCGGCTTGATCGCGTATTCGGCGCGGATCGTGCCTTTGCCGTTGGCGCCGCCCTGCTCGGAAATGGTGGCGATCTTGTCGAACATCAACATCGGCGGCAGCGGCAATTGCGGATTGCCGGGGCCGAACAGATCGCCGCGGCCACAGGCAATAAGGTCTTCGTAATCGAAGCTGGAGCGTCGCTCGCTCATCATATCTTTCGCGTTCGAGGATTCGCCCCGAAGGCGCACCCACGCGAGCGAAGATGGCGGCTTCTAACATAGGCCGGGCCGGGCTGAAAGGGTCTGCCCGCAACCCCGGCGGGGACGCGGGCGATTTTCACGCGGCGGAGGCGCGGAAAAGCCACAGACGGCTTAATTTGGAACGATTTTTACGCTGCGTCGCCACCTTGCGGCGTTCTGGCGCGCGTCAGTCGATCTTCTCATTGGGGTAGACGCCCCAGAGAACATCCTGGCGGATATAGCCGTCGAATCCGTCGCCGTAGATTTCGCACCAGCCGCCGTCACAGGTTCTGATGGCGCCGATGACCCCCGGCTGCAGCCGGGCGAGCGGCGCCGAAAAGTCTGCGGGGCGGCTGTAAAGCGTGAAAATAGTGTCCTTTTTCCACGGCGCGACTATGGCCGTCCGACGCCCGGAGAGAAGGTTGTGGAGCACCCAGCCCTCTGTCCCGTCGGAATCGCGGACCTTGCGCCACATGCCGAACTCGGCGGTGATTTCGACCGGCAGGCCAGCCCTCTGGTAGATCCAGGTGGTGCGGTGGTCCCTGGAGGGGCCCTCGCGGAGGTTGACGCGGTCGGCCTTCAGGCTGACGAACCGCGGCACCGGGAGGCCGCTGACGCGGCCGACCGTCTGGCCGGTGGCGTCCGCGGATTCGGCGGCGCGGCTGGGGGGGCTCACGACGCATGCGGTGAAGACGAGGGCGAGAATCAAAAGTCCTCGCAAGATCCCGCGCAGCAAAAGAAGCCGACGATCCATATTCAGGCAATTCATTATCCAATCCGCGTCACGTCACCAGAAACGGCCGATGCCGCCGTTTTTATGTCGTCAAAATCCATCGGTCGACCCGGTTTGAGCCTATCCGCCATTCTTGTGTTTGGACCACCATCTGCTAGAGAGGCGCGGGAAATTTCGCGCGGCCGTGCAGCTTGGCCGCCTTATTAAGTGCGTTGCGCTGAGTTAAGGCCGCGTGAAGGCCGCGCCCCGCGACAGGCTGCGGTTCACGGACGGATGCAGGATGGTCAAGAAAAAACCGCTCGTAGTCCTCACGCGCAAGTTGCCGGACGTGATCGAGACGCGGATGCGTGAGCTTTTTGACGCCCGCCTCAACGTCGACGACAAGCCGATGAGCCAGGGAGACCTGATCGCCGCGGTGCGCAGCGCCGATGTCCTGGTGCCCACCGTGACCGACCGGATTGATGCCGCGCTCATCGAGCAGGCGGGTAGCCAGCTCAAGCTCATCGCCAATTTCGGCAATGGCGTCGACAATATCGACGTCGCCGCGGCCGCCAAACGCGGCATCACGGTCACCAATACGCCGGGTGTGCTGACGCAGGATACCGCCGACATGACGATGGCGCTGATTCTCGCCGTGGCGCGGCGCATCGTCGAAGGCGCAGAGGTCATCCCGCATGGCCGTTGGAGTGGCTGGTCGCCGACCTGGATGCTGGGCACGCGAATCACCGGCAAAAGGCTCGGCATCGTCGGCATGGGCCGCATCGGACAGGCGCTCGCTTACCGGGCGCGGGCTTTCGGCCTGCAAATTCATTATCACAACCGTCGCCACGTCGCCGCGGCGATCGAGGAAGAACTCGAAGCGACCTATTGGGACTCGCTCGACCAGATGCTGGCGCGGATGGATATCGTCTCGGTCAATTGCCCGCATACGCCAGCGACCTTCCATCTGCTCTCGGCGCGGCGGCTGCAGCAGCTCCGCCCGCAAGCCATTTTGGTCAATACCGCCCGCGGCGAGATCATCGACGAGACGGCGCTGATCGAGATGCTGGAAGCGGGCGAACTCGCTGGCGCGGGTCTCGACGTCTTTGAGCACGAGCCCGCCATCAACGAACGGCTGCTCAGGCTCGCGGAAGCCGGCAAGGTGACGCTGCTGCCGCATATGGGGTCGGCAACGCGCGAGGGCCGCGTCGATATGGGCGAGAAAGTGCTCATCAACGTCAAGATGTTCATGGACGGCCATCGGCCGCCGGACCGGGTTCTGCCGAGCGCGACTTAGGTGCGCGAGGTCATCGTCAAGCCGTCGCCCAAGCTTGCCTTATCACGCCCTTGAAGGTGCGGCGCGAAACGCCATATTTCCTCTGCGGAGGCGCCATAACGGGCCTCCGGACGCACCGAAGGCCTGAAGGCTTCGCCCATGTCGCGGATGTTGACCATCAATTCCCCCTTTCTGCTCGGGTTCGAGGAATTCGAGCGAATGGTCGACCGGGTAACGCGCGCGGGGTCGGACGGTTACCCGCCCTACAACATCGAGCGGGTCGCGAAGAGCGATGCGGAGCCGGAAAGGCTGCGTATCACCCTGGCGGTCGCCGGGTTCCTGCGCGAGCAGCTCGAAGTGACGGTCGAGGAGGGCCAACTGGTCATCCGCGGCCGCCAACAGGACGAGAAGCCGCGCGATTTCCTGCACAGGGGGATCGCGGCGAGGCAGTTTCAGCGGGTTTTCCTCCTTGCGGAGGGGATGCGCGTTGCAGCCGCCGATCTGGCCCACGGGTTGTTGACGGTAGATCTCGTGCGGCCCGAGCTGTCACGAGTGGTTAAGAAGATCGATATCATGATGCGAGACTGAATGTTCGCATCCGCGCGGGTCTCGGAGAGACCGCAGAAGGAGTGTTGAATGTTGGACGAAGTCAAAGAGGTCGTTGAGACCGCAACTCCCCTCACCGAAGAACAGTTCGCCCATCTCGGCGGCGGTTCGCTCGCCTATGTGCGCGCTCTCCGGTCCGAGGATGTGCGCCGGCTCTTCCCGCAGGCTCCGCCGCTCCAGCCGGGTCTTGAGCTTTTCGCTCTGCTGGGCGCCGACGGCACGCCGATCATCCTCACGGATTCGCGCGATGCCGCTTTGGCCAATGCGCTGCAACAGGAGCTGCAGACGGTGAGCGTGCATTAAGCGGGATTGAGAATCGCTCGCGTGCCTTACCCGCGCGGGCGATTTGCTTGATGCCGACGACTATCGGAACTCGGCGATCTGCCGGGATGAAGCATTCCGATTCTGATCGGGGCGTATGGCGCAGGATATAACGGCTTCATTGGCCAATGTCGGCGTGCAGTCCGGATTCTCGGAAACCGACGGCGAGCAAATATCCAAAATTCGCAGGAGGATCATGCTCACCAAAATCACAATGAGCGTGATTTCCGGTGCAGCGTGCGGCGGCCCCGAAATCTGTCTGCCCGAGACATTTCGAGTGCCCGTTTTTGTTCTCATTTCAGTCTCCGAAGCCGAGAATCGGCTGCGGCACTGACTTGGCGAAAACCGCATAAAAATTCCATACGTCTTGGCGGCCTGCGACATTAAAACCGGCGAAAATCGCGATTTTTTCGACGTGAAATCGATGATTTCCACCCAATTCCTCCGGAAATCGGGCTTCAAAAGCCGAAATTCATCAAAATAGGCCGAAAAACGGCTTGGACTGGGCCTGCCGGCTCGCTTCGCCATCCGAGGGGATCGAGGCGGGCGGCAAGCCGTCGTTTTCATAAGTGCGGCGCGGGCGCTCGGAGGCGTTGCGCACCGGCGCCTGGCCGAGCGCGATCGGCGCCGCGCGACTGGGGACTTGCGCCTGGTTCTGGCCGGTGAAGAAGTTCACGATGGCATTGGCGACGGGGATGTTCGGCACAGCCGGGGCCGCCCAGATGCCATCGACCAGCGGCGCCGGCGGCAGGCCGGCATGCGCGACCTGCATGAAATGCGACCAGATGACGACGGGCAGCGAACCGCCGGAAGCGCGTTTCGTCGGCGAATTGTCGTCGTTGCCGAGCCAGACGCCGCAGGTCATGTGGCTCGTATAGCCGATGAACCAGGCGTCGCGGAAATCCTGGCTGGTGCCGGTCTTGCCGGCGGCCTGCCAGCCGGGGAGGGAGGCGCGCCGTGCCGTGCCGGAGATCAAGGTTTCACTCATCATCCGGTTCATCATCGCCACGTAGTCGGGTGCGATGACGCTGCCGTTGGTCGAGGGTGTGTGCTGATAGAGCACGTGGCCGTTCGCCGTCGAAACCTTGTCGATCACGTAGGGGGTGACGGCGATGCCGCCATTGGCGAAGGGGACATAGGCCGAGGTGAGCTCGAGCGGCGTCACCGCGGACGTGCCAAGCGCGATCGTCGGATTGACATCGAGGTTCGACGTGATTCCGAGCTGATGCGCCGTGCGCGCGACGGCGGCGGGGCCGACCTCGAGACCGAGCCGCACCGCAACCGTGTTGAGCGAATTGGCGAGCGCCGTCGTCAGCGTCACCGGGCCCATATAGCGATGCTCGTAATTTTCCGGCTGCCAGCCGCGCAGATTGATCGGCGCGTCGTTGCGTACCGTATCAGGCGTCAGGCCATGTTCGAGCGCCGTCAGATAGACGAAAGGCTTGAAGGCGGAGCCCGGCTGGCGCTTGGCCGAAGTGGCGCGGTCGAACTGGCTCTCGGAATAATCGCGGCCGCCGACGAGGGCGCGCAGCGCGCCGTCCGGGTCGAGCGCGACAAGCGCGCCCTGGCTCACGTCATAATGCGTGCCCTTGGCGCTGAGCGCGTCGCGCAGCGCCTGCTCCGCCGCGGTTTGCAGCGGCGCGCTGATCGTCGTGCGGACTGAAATGTCTTCGTCGACGGGGCCGACGAGCGCGTCGAGCTGATCCATCACATAATCGGCGACGTAATTGATCGTGCCGCCATTGAGCTTCACCGGCTTTGCCGGCTGGGCGAGGGCGAGTTCGGCCATGGGCTTGGTGATGAAGCCCTGTTCCAGCATGGCGTTGACGACGTCGCGGGCGCGGTCGGTGGCGGCGGCGAGATTGTGGTTTGGCGCGTAGCGTGAGGGCGCTTTCATCAGGCCGGCGAGCATGGCCGCCTCGGCGAGGGTGACATCGCGCGCGCTGTGGCCGAAATATTTCTGTGCCGCCGCCTCGACGCCGAAGGCGCCCGAGCCGAAATAGACGCGGTTGAGATAGAGTTCGAGGATCTGATCCTTGGAATATTTGTGCTCGAGCCAGAGGGCGAGGATCGCCTCTTGGATTTTGCGCGAGACGGTCCGCTCTTGCGTCAGGAAGAGGTTTTTGGCGAGCTGCTGGGTCAGCGTCGAGCCGCCTTCCATGCCGCCGTGGCCAGTCGCGTCGCGGACGAGGGCGCGCAGAATGCCGATCGGGTCGATGCCCCAATGATCGTAGAAGCGGCGGTCCTCGATGGCGACGAAGGCTTTCGGCAGATAGGGCGGCAGTTCGGCGAGATGAACGGCCGCGCCACCCATGTCGCCGCGATTGGCGAGCAGGGTCCCGTTATCGTCGAGAATGGCGATGTTGGGCGGCCGCTTGGGGATGGCGAGCTGGTCGATCGGCGGCAGTTGCGCCGCGTAATAAGCGACGACTGCGGACGCTCCGACGGCGCCCCAGAGCCCGAGCATCAGCACCCAATAGACAAGCCGGCTCAGGAGCGGCGGCCGCTTCTTGCGCTTTGACTTGCGTTTCTTCGGCGGCGCGCGGCGCGGCTTCTCCTCCGGCTCCGGGAAGCCATCGAAGACCGGCTCCCGCCGCTCGCCGTTCCAGTCCTTGGCCATTCTTGCTGACGCCGCCGCGCTGATCCTTTCCAGCGCCCGAGACCCTAAACCGGCGCGATTAAGGCGGGGTAAAATGGTCGAAACCGGGTCGCTGCGCGGCAAATCAGCGGCGGCTTCGTCTCGGCAGGAGGCGGCTAAAAACTGGGTACCCGGGCACGGCGGCGCTTGCGATTTGGCTTGAGCCGCGCCACAGTTGCGCCCCTTGCCCGGCCCCTGCCGGGCCTGCCCGCCAGCAACCCCAACCCGTAAGCCCGAAGAGTCCGGATTCGTCCCATGCAAGTCACTCTCGAACGCGCCACTTTGCTGAAGGCGCTCGGCCATGTGCACCGCGTCGTCGAACGGCGCACGACGATCCCGATCCTCTCCAACATTCTGTTCAGCGCCGAGGGCAGCGCGGTCCTGCTGAAGGCGACCGACCTCGATCTCGAAGTGACCGACAAACTGCCCGCCGACGTCACCCAGGCGGGCGCGACGACCCTGCCGGCGCATATTCTCTACGAGATCGTCCGCAAATTGCCCGAAGGGGCGCAGGTTTCACTCGAAGCGGCCGGCGATGCCGGTCAATTGTTGCTGCGTTCGGGCCGCTCGCGCTTCCAGCTTCAGGCTTTGCCGGAAAGCGACTTTCCCGATCTCGCCGCCGGCGATTTCACCCATCGTTTCACGCTCGCCGCAGCCGATCTCAAAAAGCTGATCGACAAGACCCAGTTCGCCATCTCTAGCGAGGAGACGCGCTATTACCTCAATGGCATCTATCTGCACACGGCGGAGAGCGGCAAGGCGACGGTGCTGCGTGCGGTCGCGACGGACGGCCACAGATTGGCGCGCGTCGAGATTCCGGCTCCCTCGGGCGCGGCCGGGATGCCCGGCGTCATCATTCCGCGCAAGGCGGTGGCCGAAGTGCTGAAACTGATCGAGGATCTCGAGGCCGACGTCACGATCGAGATTTCAGCGACCAAGGCGCGCTTCAGCTTCGGCGATGTCGTGCTCATCACCAAGCTGATCGACGGCACGTTTCCGGATTATGCGCGCGTCATCCCCGCCGGCAACGATAAGCTGCTGACGGTCGAGCGCGGTCCCTTCGCTGATGCGGTCGATCGCGTCTCGACCATCTCCTCGGAGCGTGGCCGGGCGGTGAAGCTGGCCGTAGGCGAGAACAAACTGACGCTCTCCGTCACCAATCCGGATTCGGGCTCGGCAGTCGAGGAGCTTGAGGTCGATTATGATGCGGCGCCGCTCGAAATCGGCTTCAACGCCCGCTATCTGCTCGATATCACCAACCAGCTCGACGGCGATACGGCGCTCTTCAAACTGGCCGATGCCGGCTCGCCGACGCTGGTGCTCGACCACGAGGGCGCGTCAGCTCTCTATGTCTTGATGCCGATGCGGGTTTAAAGGCACGCGCGATTAAACTAAAACCTCGCCACAACAAGATTGCGCGGGGAGCGATCGCGCGAGCACAAGGGGCTATCCGATGAAACGGGCACCGGGATTTGTCCTGCGACTCGCCGCCGTCCTGATCCTCATCGCGGGCATCGTCTATCTCGAAATATCTCGGAGCATTCCGGACTTTCGGTTCTGGACGTTCCTCCTCTTCGCATTCGCGCTCGCTTTCCTCACGTCCTTTTTGCGCGGCGCCTGGCGCGACGGTGCGTTGGTGGCGACGTCCCTCGCATTCGGTCTGTGCGCGATAGAAGGCACCGCGCTGGCTCTTCAGTCGGACCCAGTCACGCATCGTCCGCACGATTTGATCAGACCCTCGGCCGCACTCGGCTGGTGGCCTGGACGCGCGGGACAATTTCACGTCACGAAGATCAATTCGAAGACCGGGCGCTCGATCTACGACGTGATTTATTCGATCGATCGTAATCGCCTGCGGGTGACCCATTCCTGCGCGTCGGGGCCGACGGTCGGCTTTTTCGGTTGCTCGTTCACCTTTGGCGAAGGGCTGAACAATTCCGACACGCTGCCGCAGCAGGTTTCCGATGCCTTCGGCGATAATTTGCGTGTGGTGAATTTCGGATTTTCCGGCTACGGGCCACAGCAATTCCTTCGCGAAACGCAACTCGGCCTCTTCGATCGGCAAATCGGTCCGCAGCCCAAACTCTTCATCTATCTCACGGCGGCCTGGCATGCGGAGCGTACATCATGCAAAGCTTCCTGGGTCTCGCCCGGACCACATTATGGTCTCGTCAACGGCCAGGTCGTTTATGAAGGCCCGTGCCTAACGGGGCTAAAATTGGGCTTGCGCGAATGGGCCGAACACAGCGCGGCTTATCGCACGTTCATCGAGCGCAACATCGATCATCTCGATCGCGCCGACATCGATCTCTATATTCGCGTCCTGCTCGATGCCACCAAACTCGCGGAGACGAAATACCATGTGCCGGTGCTGATCGCCTATATGCGGGCGAAGCCGGGTTATCTGAAGGCGACCGGTTTCACCGACGATGAAATTATCGACCGGTTGCGCGCCGGCGGTGCGCGGGTGCTCGATGTCTCCCTCCCGGCGGCGGCGGAAAAGCCCCTCGAAATTTCCGGGGATGGACATCCGACCGCTTATGCGAATCATCTGCGTGCGGCGATGCTCAAGGATTACATCGTGGCGCATTTTGGCCTGGCACTATCGCTCTCGCCGCAAGGCCAGCCCCAGCTCTGCCAAGCCGCGCATTAATCGAGATCGAAGGCGTCCTTATAATCGCGCTTGAGCGCCGGATTCTGCTCGCTCTTATGCAGGATGCAATTGCCCACCGCGAGGAACTCGATCTCCGTTCCCATGAAGCAGGCGAAGGCGTCTTCCGGCGTGCAGACGATCGGTTCGCCGCGCACGTTGAAGCTGGTGTTGACCAGTACGGGGCAGCCGGTCAGTTCGGCAAATTTCTCGATCAGCGCATGATAGCGCGGGTTCGTCTCTTTATGGACGGTCTGGATGCGCGCCGAATAATCGACATGCGTCACCGCCGGAATCTCCGAACGCAGCACATTGAGCTTATCGATGCCGAAAAGCTGCTCTTCCGCCGCCGACATCTTACGGCAGCGTGAGTCTTTCACATCGGCGACGAGCAGCATGTAAGGCGAGTCGGTGTCGAGGTCGAACCATTCCGCGACGTGTTCGCGCAGCACGGACGGCGCGAAGGGGCGGAAGCTCTCGCGATATTTCACTTTCAGATTCAGCGCCTTTTGCATGCTGGGCGAACGCGGGTCGCCGAGGATCGAGCGGCCGCCAAGCGCGCGAGGGCCGAACTCCATTCGGCCCTGGTGCCAGCCGACGGCCTTGCCGTCCGCCAGCGCCGCGGCGGTTTCAGCAATTAGCGCCGTGTCGTCGACGACGTGGAATTTCGCCCCGGCGTTTATCAAACGCTGTTCGATATCGTCCTGCGCATAGGCGGGGCCGAGATAGGCGCCCTGCATGGCGTCGGGTTCCCGGACACTGGATTTCATGCCGGCGTCGCGGCGCCCGTCGTAATAGCCGGCGAGGGCCGCGCCGAGCGCGCCGCCGGCATCGCCAGAGGCGGGTTGGATGAAGATGCGCTCGAACTTGCCGTCGCGGAGAATCTTGCCGTTGGCGACGCAATTGAGCGCGACGCCGCCTGAGAGGCAGAGATTTTTCTCGCCGCTCTCCGCCGCGAGCCCGCGCGTCAACCGCAGCACGACTTCTTCCGTCACCGCCTGGATCGAGGCGGCAAGGTCCATGTGGCGCTGATCGAGCAATTGATCGGGCTGGCGCGGCGGACCGCCGAATAAAGCGTCGAAGCGCGCATCCGTCATTGTGAGCCCGGTGCAATAGGAGAAATAATCCATATTGAGCCGGAACGAGCCGTCGTCCTTCAGGTCGATCAAATGATCGAAAATCGTCTGCGCATATTTCGGCGTACCGTAAGGCGCGAGTCCCATCACTTTGTATTCGCCGGAATTGACCTTGAATCCGGTGTAATAGGTGAAGGCGGAGTAGAGCAGGCCGAGCGAGTGCGGGAAGCGGATTTCCTTGAAGATGTTGAGATCATCGCCCTGGCCGCGCGCCGCGGTGGTCGTCGCCCATTCGCCAACGCCGTCCATCGTCAGCACCAGCGCCGAGCTGAAGGGCGAAGGATAATAGGCCGAAGCCGCGTGCGAATAATGATGCTCGGTGAAGCCGAGTTTGGACTTGTCGCCCAGCGCGGGGTCGATCGCTTTCAACTCGCGCAGCAGCAGGTCGCGCTGAAACAGCTTCTCGCCGATCCAAAGCGGCATCGCCTTGCGGAACGAGGCGAAGCCTTGCGGCGCGAAGGTGAGATAGGTTTCGATGAGGCGCTCGAATTTCACGAACGGCTTTTCATAGAAGATGACGCGATCGATCCCGGCGGCGCCGCCCGGCGTCTGGCTCAGGCAATATTGGATAGCGTTGCGTGGAAAGGCGGGGTCGTGCTTCTTGCGCGTGAAGCGCTCTTCCTGCGCGGCGGCAATGGCGCGCCCGTCCGCGACGACGGCAGCCGCGCTGTCGTGATAGAAAGCCGAAATGCCGAGGACGCGCATCTCGCGGTCAGAACAATGTGTAGATGAACGGCGCGAGGGCGGAGCCCTGGCTCAGGATGAGCAGGCCGCCAAAGACCAGAAAAAGCACCAGCAGGGGAATCAGCCAGAACTTTTTCCGCGCGCCGAGAAATTCGAGAAGCTCTGCGAAAATCGACATTCGCGCCCTCCCTAAAATTGTTTGCCGAGCGATCCCGACGGCGGTCCCGGCGGGTCGCGTGTGATCCAGTAGGTTGAAGCCCGCGGTGTCAGCCGCAAGGCGAGAAGGTCTTCGCCATTCCGACGCATGAGCCAGCCGATCGGGACGACGGCGCCGAAGAATAACGCCCCCATGATGATGGGGCTGACGATCGTATTCAGGACAAGGCCGAACTTGAACCAAAGACGGTTCGGCCACGCGAGGATTGCGGGAAAGGCCATGCCCGCAATGAGAAAGACGGCCGCGGCGGCGAGCAGCCACCAGTGCGGAGCCCGATGGTGCAGCAGCGGCAAAAAGGTCAGCGCGAGCAGAACGGCGCCGATGGTCAAGCCGAACTTGCGGTTCGAACTGGCCTCGATCTTCCGAAAACTCGTGAGGGACTCGTGAGTTTGCGTCAATAGTGTCCCGCGCTCATTGCCAAAGTTGGCGCGTGTTTTGGCATGGGCGCGCCCAAAAATCCAGCGCCGTGACCTTGTGGCCTGCGGATCAGATTATTGACCTCGCCAGATGATCCGATAATTTCACCGCTCTGGAGATCGCGACACAATCAATTCGGACACTATTTGTGACCGGCACCGTAAATTATTCTTGCCGTCGAACCGTACTACCACTCCCCAATTTCCGAATAAGAGCCCCGATCCCCCATGCTCCAGCGTGCCCAAAAATCCTATGTCGCCGCAGCGATAATATTGTTGAATTTGATCATCCTATTTGTCGTCGTGAATTTAGCCGTCGCCTGGATTTTACCTCCAAGTTCGGCCGACGTGCCAAAGGCGCCGCCTCACTCATGGGTGATCGAAAAATATGGGTTGAAACTTCTCTCCAGGGGTTACCCAGGTTGGAAGCTGGGGGATCTGCGCGAATTCTTCTATGAAGCCGGCGATTGGCCGACGGAGTTTGAACCTTTCACGCAGTTCAGGCCCAAAGTTGCTCACGCCACCTTCGTCAATCAGTCTCCGGAAGGTTTTCGACCCGGCCTCCAGCAAGCATCATGGCCGCCGTCTGCATCAGCCATCAATGTCTTCTTTTTCGGAGGCTCCACCACGATGGGCGTGGGCCTTCCCGATGATCAGACCATTCCATCGCATTTCCAAGGCTTGGCCCGGCAATGCAACCCCAGGGTTTCGGTCTATAATTTTGGCCGGGGTTGGTATTTCAGCACACAGGAGCGCATTCTATTCGAGCAATTGCTCCTCCAGGGACGTGTTCCCAATATTGCGATCTTTATCGACGGGCTGAATGACTTTCACTTCGCCGCCGGCGAGCCGCAATGGTCGGACCAGTTGCGGGAATTCATGGATGGGTTCTGGGATCACGATCTCGGCCGGACGGCAAGGCATGTGGTCGCGCAACTCCCGATCGCAAGGCTGTTTGCGCGCGTGTCAGATCAGGTCAGGAGCCGCGAAGCGCGCAAGCCCATGGAGGGCGGCGATCAGGTGATCCCGGATGTATCTCACCAGATGGCTTATGATGCGCCCGCTCCGATAACAATCGCGCCGACGAATTCGGAACTATCCCTTGCGCGTCCGGTGGTGCAACGCCTCCTTGTGAACCATCGCATAACAGAAGCCTTGGGTCAGACCTTTGGCACAAAGGTGCTCAACGTACTGCAGCCGGTGCCGACGTTTGGCTACGATCTTCGCTATTTCAACGTTTTCAAGGGCGATCCCGCCTTGTTCGAGTTCAGTCGCGAATTGGCAGCGGGCTACAGGCTTTTGTCGGAAGGGGGCCAAGAGGCCAAAGGGGATGCTCTTTGGCTTGGCGATATTCAGCGCGGCCGCACCCAGAACCTCTATGTCGATCAAGTCCACTATACGGATGCGTTCAGCCGTGAACTTGCCCAAAGGCTGCTGGACGAAGTAATTGCCAGGGGTTTTCTTGTGTGCCGTCAATAAACGTTCGTCGCGCGACCTAGCGCGAAACATCGTTCGCTCGATTCAGAAAATCTGCCTATTCGAACAGATATTGCTGGCAGATCGTCGTGCCGAGGCGGGCGTTGTCCTCGACGAAGACGGTGACGAATTCGTGCAGGCCGGATTGGAAAATTTCTTTCGTCGATGATTTTGACAGCCGCGCCATGATCTGATGCGCCTGCACTTGCGCGGTGCCTTTCTGTCCGTAAGCCTGTCCGATCGAATCGAGAAACCGCACGATATTGTCGTAGCAGGCGATGAGCGAACGCGGCATTTCGATACGCAGGATCAGCAGGTCGGCGATGAGCCAGGGCTTGAGACTCGTGCGATAGACCCAATGATAAGCGGTGAGCGCTGAGACCGCGCGCAGGATCGAGGCCCATTGGAAATAATCGAGCGAGCCGCCGATTGTCTCCGTCTGCGGCAGCAGGATATTGTATTTGACGTCGAGAATGCGCGCCGTGTTGTCGGCGCGCTCGATATAAAGCCCCAGCCGCGAGAACCAATAGGCATCGTTGCGCAGCATGGTGCGATGCGCCGCACCGTCGTAATCGAGCGAAGCCTTCTTGACGAAATCGAGGAAGCGCGTCAGCTCGACCCGATCGAAATGCGAACTGTTGGCGCGCGCCTGCAGATAGCGCTTGAGCTCGATCCAGGCGCCATTGATCGCATCCCACATTTCCGCGGTCAGCGCGGTGCGCACCGCGCGTGCGTTGGTCCGCGCCAGCTCGATGCAATTGCAGATCGAGGAGGGATTGTCCTCGGCGAAGACGAGATAATCGACGACCTTCTCCTCGTCGGCCACGGCGGCTGTCTTGCGGAAAGCCTCCGCCGCGCCGGAGGCTTCCAGCACACTGTCCCATTCCGTTCCGGTGCCGGAGCCAGCCTCGGCGGTGGGTACGGTCGCAAGCCGTCGCGTCGCGTCGATGATCCGCGCCAGAAAATCGGCGCGCTCCATATAGCGCGCGAGCCAGTAGAGATTATCGGCAGTCCGAGCCAGCATGAGCTATTCCGTGGGGCCGGGGTTCGGGCGATGGGTTAATGCGTTACAACATCTGTTGTGCTTGGGAAACGTCATGCGGCGGCGCGCTGCAGTCCTTGTCGTCGACGACCCACGTGTCCTTGGTGCCGCCGCCTTGCGAGGAGTTGACGACCAGGGAGCCCGCCTTCAACGCGACACGGGTGAGGCCGCCGGGCACCACGCGCACGCCGTCGGACCCGGAAAGCACGAAGGGCCGCAAATCGACATGGCGCGGCGCGACGCCGGATTCGAGCGCCGTCGGGCATGTCGAGAGCGCGAGTGTGGGCTGGGCAATGAAATTGTTTGGATCGGTGCGCAGCTTCTCGGTGAACAGCGCCAGTTCGGCCTGGCTCGCATGCGGGCCGATCAACATGCCGTAGCCGCCCGAGCCGTTGACTTCCTTGACGACGAGTTCCGGCAGATGCGCGAGTACATAGGCGAGCGCTTCCGGCTCGCGGCAACGCCAAGTGGGCACATTTTTCAGGATCGGTTTTTCGCCAAGGTAGAATTCGACGATCTCCGGCATATAGCTGTAGATCGCCTTGTCGTCGCCAATCCCGGTTCCGACCGCATTCGCGAGCGTCACATTGCCCGCTTTATAGGCAGAAAACAGGCCCGGAACGCCGAGAACCGAGTCAGGCAGGAAGGCGAGCGGGTCGAGGAAGGCATCGTCGATCCGCCGATAGATCACATCGACGCGCTTCGGCCCTTCGGTTGTGCGCATGTAGACGACATCGTCCTTAACGAGGAGGTCGCGGCCCTCCACGAGCTCCACGCCGAGCCGGTCGGCGAGGAAGGAATGTTCGTAATAGGCGGAATTATACTGGCCCGGCGTCAGGAGAACGATAGCCGGCTCGCCGGCCGAAGACTCCGGCGCGACGGAGCGCAGCGTCGCCAGCAGAACGTCAGGATAATTCTCGACCGGCGCGACGCGGTGCTCGGCAAAAAGATCCGGCGCGAGACGCATCATCACCTCGCGGTTCTCCAGCATGTAGGAGACGCCGGAGGGCGTGCGCAGATTGTCTTCGAGGACGTAGAAATCGTTCTCGTCGATCCGCACCACATCGATGCCGGCGATCTGTACATAGATATCGTGCGGCACTTTAAGCCCGCGCATCACCGGCAGATAGAATGGGTTGTCGAGGACGATATCGGGCGGCAAACGGCCGCTCTTGAGGATTTCCTGCGCGCCGTAGATGTCGGCGAGGAACATATTCAGCGCTCTGACGCGCTGGAAAAGCCCGGCCTCCAGACGCTTCCACTCGGCGCGGCCGATGACGCGCGGCACGATATCGAAGGGGATCAGCCGTTCGGCCGCATCCTTGCTGCCATAGACGGCGAAAGTAATGCCAATTCGCCTGAACAAAAGTTCCGCCTGCGCCCGGCGGGTGGCAAGATGTTCCGCTGGTGTTTCCTGCAGCCAGCGAGCGACTTTTTCATAGACGGCGCGTGTCTCGCCATCGGGAAGTGTCATTTCGTCGAAGGAAGGCCCCATGATCCGCAACCGGCCTCTCAAATCGTTTTTCTTCCGAACGCATATTAAGCAAAATCGATGCAACTCAGCGCCGGAGGCCGCGCTTTCGTGGCCACGTGCACAGGCGCCCGTGCGGCACAGCGTAAAGGATCGCTAACCAAATATGGTTAATTCAATGATCGACCACGCGCCAATTTCTCAATCGCGGCGCGTTTTCGTGTTCTCAGCCCTGGAGCCGGTCGATTATGCCACAAAGTCCCCCGCGCGCATCCAAGGCGCGCAGCGCCTGTTCGACCGCGCAGATTGTCCGTGCGATCTCCGTGGCGGCGGTTTTCGCGCTTTGCCTGGCATGGACCCTGCGGGAAGTCCCCGCCAGTGCGGCGCCGGCGGCGCATATTTTCGCCGCGCGCTAAAGCTTCCGCTTAATAGCCGGCGGGATTGTCCATAAGAACGAGATGGCTGTCCCGGCTGAGCGCCGCGACGGATGGGCCGCGGAAATGGTCCGCCGAGAGCGCCGTCGCCGAATTTTCGAAGCGTGCCAGATAGCCGGCTGACGGATGCACCGAAAGGGCGCTGTTTTCAGCCCGCGCCGCGCTCCGCAGACCCGCGAGCGTCGGGCCGAAGATCGTCGCGCTGGCCAGTTCCGCCATATTGGTGCTGCCGGTGAGCGTGCCAAAATTCGAGCCGTCAAGCCGCGCCGGAACGATGGTCACGGCGGCGCGCGCCGTCTGCTTCGGAACAGAGGCCGCCTGCGCGCCGCGCACCGCCGAACGCAGGCCCTCCATCTGTGCGACCGGCGCGTAGGCTAGGGCTTGCGGGAGCGCGCCATAGCTGCGCGAAAGCTGCTGCGTCGGGCGCCCGTCGCTGGGGCCCTGGGTGATAATGCCCGGAAGCTCTGGCGCGGCGGTTTCTGCCTCGGCGACAGCCATTGGCGCGGGCTGAGCCGCGTCCTCCGCCGGGCTTGCGGCGGCGAGCGCCAGAGCCGGGCGTTCGGGCGGCAACGGCACGTCGGCGGCGAAGGTGAGACCTGCCGGACGTTCCGGCGGCAAGGGCATGTCGGCCTCGGCCGTTTGTGCAGCCTCTGGCTCAGCCGTCGCCGGCGGGGCCTGTTCCGAAATGCTGCCGGTCGTCGCGTCGGCCTGCATCGCCGCTTCCGGCACAGCAGGAACTTGCGCGGCCGCGGTTTCGACGGGCTGCGGCGCGGGCGCTTGCGGCTGCGTCGCCGCATTGTCCTCGTCGTCGCCGCTGTTGCCCTTGCCGAAGAGCCAGGCGAAGAAAGACCCGATGCCGGAATTCTGTGCCGGCGGCAGGCTTGCGACAGCAGTGCCATTGGCGGCAAGCTCGGCGCGCGCTTGCTCATAGCCCGGCAAGGTGCGTCCGTCCGCCGCGATATGAACCGTCTTGCCATCGGGGAAAAGCCGCATGAGCTGCGCATAGCTCATGCGCGGCCACATGCGCACACCGCCAACGTCGATATGGACGAAATTCGTGTCGCCATAATAGCCGACGCCGCCCATCTCCAGACGCGCGGCGGATTCGCGCACGCGCTCCATCGACATGCCGGGCATCGTTGTGTCCATGGCCTTGCCGAGAATGTGCTGCGAATGTTCCGCTACCGCGCGCGAGCGACGCCGTAGCATGGCATTGGTCTGCGGCGAGCGATAACCGCACAGGACGACGATGCGCTTCGTTGCGCCAGCGCCGCGATAGGCTTCCCACACCGCATCGAAGAGGCGCGGGTCCATGTTGGTTTCCTGATTCAGTCGCCAGTCGCGCAGGAACCAGTTCAGCTTCTTGAGGACTTCGGGATCGTAATGCCCATCGACGCGATAGGTGGCGTCGATCGATTCACCGGTGTGCGCGTGATAGAGATAAATCGTCCGCGTATCGCCATTGGCGCCCGCAGATTCGGTCGAGGCGGGCGCGAAGAGAAAGAAAGTGGCGCCGATCGCGCCGGCAGCGAGAACTTTGCTGCACAATGGATGGATGTTGAGGAAAGATTTTGCCGTGGCGAGCTTCGCGCCGATCGAACTTACTATCGCATAACCGCTACGCCATCGCGCGCGCACATTCAGGCCCGTTACGGAATGCCGTTTTGGCAAAACAAATCCCCGGTTCTCGGATACGGCGTTGCGCCGATCTGCTAGTTGCGGCGTTTCCGCCGATGAACAGCATCTCTACCGAGAACCGTTAACGTTCCATCGCCGAAGCGGGAACGCTACCCCCGTTCCACGGTTGTCCTGCATCTGTGACACTCTTAAACGTTGTCGAAGATGAAGACCAAGACAGGTAAGCCAGCAAATGTGGCGAACCTGTGTCGGCGGTGATGCCAATTCGCCGCGCGCTTGATCACGACCGCAAGTGAGAACGAACGCCGCTTTTCGTTTCGTTTGAGAATCTTCGCTGATTCGCGGCGCGATCGTCAATATCGCGCGGGACAAGATTTGCGATGCCGATCAACCGATAAGCCCCAGGGCCTGCTCGATCCGGTGCTCATAGCCATAGATGTCGCCGCGCAGCACCAGATGACCGTCGTCATCCACATAGGCGGTGAAATATTCGATATGGATCGGTAGCGGCACGGGCAGGAAGACGTAATGTTCCTTGCCGCCGACGAGCCGCTTGATGCGCTCCTGCGGCCATTTCGGTCCGAGAATGGTTTGGGCGAAGTCGAACGGCTGGTCGACACGCACACAGCCGTGGCTGAACGCACGTTTCGTCTCGGCGAAGAGACGGCGCTGCGGCGTGTCGTGAAGGTAGACCGAATATTGGTTGGGAAACATGAACTTGATCTGGCCGAGCGCATTCTTCTCGCCCGGCGGCTGGCGCACCATGAGACGGCCGTGGAAATAGAACGTTTCAAAACCCATGCGCTGCAGATAATACGGATCGCGCGCGAGATGCGGCAGCATCTCCTTGCGCAGGATTGACGGCGGCACGTTCCAATATGGATTCACGATGAGAAACTTCATCGTGTTGGAGAACACGGGCGTCGGCGTCGTCGGCTTGCCGACCACCACTCTGTTCGTCAAAACGACAGTGCCGTCGCGGACGACCCGAACTTCGAAATCGGGAATGTTTACGTCGATGCGGCTCTGACCGAGATTGCGCGGCATCCAGCGCCAGGCTTCCATATTGGCGATAATCTCGTTTGTAACGTCCGGCCTCTGCTCCGCTGTCAGACTCTCTCGCGTACGTTGCGTGAAGATGCCGGACGGGCGCAGGCCGTTGTTCCGCTGAAAATCTGCCACCGCGGCGGCGACTTGCGTGTCGTAGATCAGATCCGCATCGCCCTGCACCACATCGAGGCCAAAGCGCGCACGGATCAACGGCACCCGCGGATCGGTCATGCCGAGCTTCAGCGAGGGACCGGGCGGAATGGAGCCGCTGGCGACGGCATCGTGGCCTTGCCGGCGCAGCGCGATCAGCTTCGCGCGCAGCGCGAGATAGGGTTTTTGCTGCGGATTGAAGCTTTGCAACATCGCGCCGCCGTCAAGCCCGGCGGCGGCGACGGCGCCGAGAATGAGGCCGGGCGCGGCGACATCCGGCTTGGTGCCAATCAGCGGATTGATGTCCTGCGGATCGATGCGCACGCCGCTGGCCTCCCGGCCGTAGGCGACGATTTCTTCCGAAAAGGCGATTTCCGCCGCGGCGAGATGATCGCTGTCGCCGGAGAAATCCGCCTGCGGAATTCCGGCGAGGCTCAGCCCGTCATCGCCCGCCAATGCAAGCCGGGATTGGATGTTTGCGACGGCAGCGACCGGTTTGCCGTCGCTGATCCAGAGCGGGGCATAATCACGCGCCGCGTAATAGGCAGCGATATCCTTGTGCTCCAGCCACAATTCGGCGGCCTGGCGGCCCTTGCCCTGCGGCGGCGGCCAGGAGTCGAGCGCCCGCTTGATTGCGGCGGCAAAGCCGGTGAGCGGCTTCGGCGCAAGGCTCGGAGGCGCGCTGGCGGCGGAGGCAGGCACGTTGCTTTTCGGCGGCGGCGCCGACGCGCCGGGCGCAGCGGCGTCTGGGGCCGCATTTTGCGCAGGTATGGCTTCCGCTCCGCCATCGGGCAGCGACGTCTCGCGCGCCGAGGGGATTGCGCCCGTGATATCGTCGGACGCGAAAGGGTCCTTCGGCATCGCCGCGGCCGCAGGGGCGGGCGATTCGGCTGGTGCCAGAGCTTGTGCGCGGGCCGAGGCCAAGCCAAGGCAAAGTGCCAATACAATAGGCAGGCCAAGCCGTAATTGAGCGTCGCGGTCCATGCGCGTCCTTACGCCGGAGTTTCACCAACGAAGCGATAACATAAATCGGTAAACTAAATTGGGCGGCTGCGTGAAAAATCACGCCGCGCGCATCGAGACCGGCGCTAGCTCTCGAGGCCCATTCACGTCACGATCCGCCAGCCAGATTTAGGCGGCGGCGTCGCCCGCGTCAGGGTCCTTGTCCATCAAACTCTCGTCATCGGCTTGATGGAATCCATATTCCTTCATCTTGCGGTAGAGCGTCGAACGGCCGATGCCGAGCTTGCGCGCCACGGCGGACATTTGGCCGCGATAATAGGCGAGCGCGAATTTGATCGTTTCGGCCTCGATGTGGTCGAGCTGGCGCAGATTTCCCGCGCCGTCGAGCAGGGGCAGAACGTTCGGATCGCGTACTTCGACGCGCACCACTTCGCGTTCCGGCCGCGCCGGCCGCACGAGCGAGGCGGGCGCTGGCGGAATACGAACGTCGAAGCCTTTAACCTGTGCGGCGATCTGCGGGAACTCGGCGACGGTCAGTTCGTCGCTGTCGGCGAGCACCACGGCGCGGAAGATCGCATTTTCCAATTGCCGCACATTGCCCGGCCACGGATAGCTGTTGAGCAGCGCGATGGCCTCCGCGCTGATGCCGCGCAACGGCTTGCCTTCCTCCGCCGCGAATCGCGCCGCAAAGCGGCGGGCGAGATCGGCAATGTCCTCGCGCCGCACCCGCAGCGCCGGAATTGTGATCGGGAAGACGTTGAGGCGATAATAGAGATCCTCGCGGAAGATGCCGCGCTTGACGAGATCGATCAGATCCTGGTTCGTCGCCGAAATGATGCGGACATCGACCTTGGCCGGACGCTTGGCGCCGACCGAATCGACTTCGCCGTCCTGGACCGCGCGCAGCAATTTGACTTGCGCTTCCGGCGGCAGGTCGCCGACTTCATCGAGAAACAAAGTGCCGCCGTTGGCTTCGACAAATTTGCCGAGGTGGCGTTCGGTCGCGCCGGTGAAGGCGCCTTTCTCATGACCGAAGAGAATCGATTCGACGAGATTTTCCGGCAAAGCGCCACAGTTGACGGTGACGAAGGGCTTGCTGCGCCGGTCGGAAGCGCCCTGGATCGCCCGCGCGATGACTTCCTTGCCGACGCCCGATTCGCCTTCGAGCAGGACGGGGATGGTCGATTTCGCCGCCCGTTCGCCGAGCCGGATCACCCGATCCATGTCGGCGCTCTTGCTGCGCAGATCCTTGAACGTCAGCGTACCGGCGGCCTGGCGGTTGAGCCGCCGCACCTCGTCCTCCAGCGCTTCGACGCGCAGTGCATTCTTGATCGAGATTTGCAGCCGCTCGGCGCCGACGGGCTTAACGACGAAATCGCTGGCGCCGGCCCGCATCGCCGAAATCACCGTCTCGATGGAGCCGTGCGCCGTCTGCACGATCGTCGGGACGGCGCGTTTTTGGTCGCGCATGCGCTCCAGCACCGTCATGCCGTCGACATCCGGCATCACAAGGTCGAGAATCAGGAGATCGATTTCGGGCGCACGCGATTCGAGGCGCTCCAATGCAGCTGCGCCGCTGTCGAGCGATTCACACTCATAGCCAAAGCGGCGAACGAGCGTTTCCAGAACGCGGCGCTGCACTGGATCGTCGTCGACAATCAGCACGAGTGAGGACATTGGCACTTTCTTTACAGGCGGCAGCATGCCGCCGTTGGGCCAGCAGGAGCTTTTGCCCCCATGCCGGTTCGCTTCCTCGACCTATGGCTTGGCCGGCTCGCGCCGCATCGGGGCACGGGAGGCAATCCATCGAGGGTCATGCTGGCCCATCAGGGTAAATGCGGTGTTAATGGGAGCCCTATTGCGGCACAGTTTGCGCGTTTCAGCCCCGCGGCGGCGGCAAAAATGCCGGTTCGAGAGCCTTTTTCGGCGGCTTTGCCGCAATGACGCCAAAGGCTTTCGTCGACGGCGTGGCTACGGTATTGGTCGTCGGTCTTCCCGCAACAGAGCCTCGCCGGTACAGGGTCCCTCATGACGTCGCATGTCGATTACGCCGTTTTTTCGGGTGCGTCCGCCGCACATGCCGCTGAGCCTGCGCTCGGCCCGCTGCCCGAATGGTCGCTGACCGATCTTTACCCGGCGATGGATTCGCCGCAGTTCGCCGAAGATCTCGCCCGCGCGGAAAACGATGCCAGAACCTTCGCGGAAGGTTATCGCGGCAAACTCGCGACGCTTGCCGCCCAAGACCTCGCCGATCCCAAATCGCACTTTCTGATCGATGCGGTGCGCCGCTACGAAGCGTTCGACGAACTCACCGGCAAGCTGAGCTCCTACGCGAGCCTCGTTTATTCCGGCGACACGTCCGATCCGGCGCGGGTGAAATTCTACAGCGACACGCAGGAACGGCTGAACGCGGCCTGGACCGGGTTGCTGTTCTTCCAGCTCGAGCTCAATCGGCTTGAGGATGACGTGATCGCCAAATTGACGGGCCGTCCGCCGCTCGATCATTACCGCCCCTGGCTCGAAGATATCCGCAAGGACAAGCCTTACGAACTTGCCGACGATATCGAGCGGCTGTTCCACGAGAAGTCGGTGACGAGCCGCGCTGCCTTCAATCGTCTGTTCGACGAGACGATCACCAGCCTGCGTTTCAAGATCGGCGGCGAAGAGCTGGCATTGGAGCCGACGCTCAATCTCATGCAGGACACGAAGGAAGAGGTACGCAAGGAAGCCGCGGGCGCCATTGCCGAGACTCTCTCGCAGAACCTGCGTACCTTCGCCTTCATCACCAATGTCCTCGCCAAGGACAAGGAGATTTCGGACCGTTGGCACGGCTTCAAGGATGTGGCCGATTCACGCCATCTCGCCAATCGCGTCGAGCGCGAGGTCGTCGATGCGCTCGCCGCGGCGGTGCAATCGGCCTATCCGCGCCTCTCGCACCGCTATTACAAATTGAAGGCGCGCTGGTTCGGCAAGGAAGCGCTCGACTTCTGGGACCGCAATGCGCCGCTGCCGCGCGTGCCGCAGCGTACCTATACGTGGAACGACGCGCGCGACACGGTGCTCGGCGCCTATGCCGATTTCTCGCCGCGCATGGCGGGCATCGCGGAACAATTCTTCGCCCGCAACTGGATCGATGCGCCGGTGCGCCCCGGCAAGGCGCCGGGCGCTTTCGCGCATCCGACGGTGCCCTCTGTGCATCCCTACGTGCTGCTCAATTACCAGGGCAAGCCGCGCGACGTGATGACTTTGGCGCATGAGCTCGGCCACGGCGTGCATCAGGTGCTTGCCGCGCCAAACGGTGCCTTGATGGCGTCAACGCCGCTCACTTTGGCTGAAACTGCGTCGGTCTTCGGCGAAATGCTGACCTTCCGCGCTTTGCTCGCCAAGGCCAATTCGGTCACCGAGCGGCGCGCCATGCTCGCCGCCAAGGTCGAGGACATGATCAACACGGTCGTGCGGCAGACGGCTTTCTATCTCTTCGAGCGCAAGGTGCATATCGAACGCCGCGCCGGCGAATTGACGCGCGAGAAGATTTGCGAACTTTGGATGAGCGTGCAGAGTGAGAGCCTCGGGCCCGCGATCCGTCTCGGCCCCGGCTACGAGACGTTCTGGGCCTATATCCCGCACTTTATTCATTCGCCGTTCTACGTTTACGCCTATGCTTTTGGCGATTGCCTTGTGAATTCGCTCTATGGCGTCTATCAGCGCGCGAGCGAGGGGTTCGCCGAGCGTTATCTCGCCATGCTCGCGGCGGGCGGCAGCAAGCATTATTCGGAACTTCTGGCGCCGTTCGGCCTCGATGCGCGCGATCCGGCTTTCTGGCAGATCGGCCTCGGCATGGTCGAAGAGCTGATCGGGGAACTCGAAAGCCTCGAAGGCAAGGCTTAAGGCCCGTTCCGGGCGGTCCGGATGCTTTGCCGGAAAGCCGCTATCCACTTGATTTACAAGGGACGGGCGATCAATTCATCAGCGAACTTGAGCCTTGGCCTTGAGCCTCGGCTCAGGATGTGCTCGACTGCGGGCCGTCGCTGGATGATTTGACGTTTCGGTATGGCCGTGGGATTTGCGTGTCGCCGCGCAAATCGGGGGCAGGTCTAGGACGCCAATGATTTTCTTATCCTACCTGGGCGTTGTTTGGCTCGTCATCGCGCTGGTCGTGCTTTTCGCGACGTGCGTCGGCGCTTTGCTTCAGCCGCTGCTGCAGGGCAATCGCGCCGAGAATTCCGCTCAGCCGCCGATCACGGCGGTGATGCCGATCAAACTGGAACATTCGGGCTTTGCCGCCGCGCAAGCTTCCATCTACGGTCAGGATTACCCGGAATACGAGGTTCTGTTCAGCGCAGCCGAGGCCGGCTCGCCGGCGCTCGAAACAGCGCTGGCATTGAAAGTGAGCCATCCGGAGGTTCCGACGCGCATTCTGCGCTCGCAATCCGATTTCGCGGTGAGCCCCAAGCTCAATACGCTCGATGCGCCGCTTTCCGCCTCCTCGCACGATTATATCCTCGTGAAGGATTCGAACATCATTCTCGAGCCCGATACGCTCGCCGCTTTCATGCGGAATTTCGCGCCTGGCGTTGGCATGGTCGTCGGGGTGCCGATTGCCGAACAGGCGGACTCGCTCGCCGGCCATATCGAGGCCGTCATCATCAACGCCCATGCTCGGCTGCTGCTCACCGCGTCGGCTCTCGGCTTCGGCTATGGGGTCGGAAAAGTGATGCTGTTCCGGCGCAGCGATATCGCTCGGGCAGGTGGTATCGACGCGATGAGCTATACGCTGGCGGAGGATACTGCCATCGCCAAGGGACTTGACGCGGTCGGTCTGCGCACCGTCTTCGCGCATCGGCCGCTGCGCCAACTCATCGGCTGGCGGACCTTGCGCGAGGTCTATGACCGGCAAGTGCGCTGGAGCGTCATCCGCCACACGCATGAGCCGCTGACCTTCCCCCTGGAGCCGATCGTCAGTCCGCTGCCGACGGCTTTTGCCGCGGCGCTTGCCGCGCCGGTTCTCGGGATACCTGCGGTCGAGGCCTTCGCCGTCACGCTAACAGGCTGGTTTGCGGCCGAAACCGGATTGGCCTGGCTCAAGGGCTGGCATGTCTCGCGCTACGCGCCGCTGGCTTTCCTTGGCCGCGAGCTTCTAACCTTGGCAGCTTGGCTGCGCGCCTGGACGACAAACGATGTCGTCTGGCAGAACGGCCGCTTCGATGTTTTCGTGGGCGCCCGCGCGCCGCGGACGCAAAAGCTGGCGTTGCAGCACGAAACCTCCGTGCGCGAGCGCGCCTGAGCAAGCGGCCGCTTTGAGCCCCGTTTGCCAATACCGCTTTGTTCTTTTTTAAATCCCGCTTCAGCCGTGACGCGTTTCCGATGGGGTCGCCGGCGGAATGTGGCGCGTCCCGAAAATGACATCCCAATACGGCGCGCTGACGCCGTAAGAGCTGTCGGGATTGCGGAAGTGATGCACCATGTGCACCTGCCGCAGATAACGCCCGACCCGCGTCGTGGGCGTCGCGTGGTGCACGTAATAATGCACCATGTCGTAGCCGACATAGCCGGTGATGAAGCCGATGAGGACGGCGTAGCCGAGCGGAAAGCCGAAGAGGAGCCAGGCGATGGCAAACGCGAGGATCATGATGGGGCCGCTGAGCAGTGGCGGCATGACGAGCCGCAACGGATCGCTGGGATGATCGTGATGCACGCCGTGGATCAGGAAATGGATGCGTGCGCCCCATTCGCCGGGGAGTGCCGCATGGAAGAGGTAGCGATGCCCGAAATATTCGATCAAAGTCCAGATGCCGTAGCCGAGCGCCGCCGTTAGAAAGACCGTGAGAGGCGGAAGACTGCGCAAGCTGAGCCATAAGAGCACGGCCACGACCGGAGTATAAAGGATCAGGGGCATCGACCAGTGCACGCGCGACAGCTTGTCGAGTACGGGATTGTCGAAAAGACGCGGCGACGCGCGCAGGATCTCCGCGCTGGTTGCGCCGCGGCCGTGCAGCGGCTCACCTTGAAATTCGCTGGGCGATGACATGGATGCGACCTCTTGTCCCGTCTGTTCCGGCGCCGGGAAGCCCCGTAACACTTCAACGCACACGCCTGTGATGCCAGATCACGTTAATATTCGGGTAGTTTCGTCAAGCCCACTGCTCAATCATGCCGTAAAAAGATATTTCATCGGCGAAAGATTTCGAATTTCAGAAGTTCTTTCAGGTCGGAAGGCGGTTCGATGGATGTAATTGTGCTCGACAACGGGCTCGTTAGTTGCGGAGAGCACAGTTACCAGCTCCTAATGGAAGTCTGCGATGCGCTATCGCAGCGCAGCATCTCTTATCGCGTTTTCGGCATGAAGCGCATGGACGCTGCGGTGCTCAGGGACATCGGCGCCACACCCTGGTTCAGCCGCAGCCTCTACTGGGGCTATCGGCGCCGGTTCCCCTCAAAACGCAATTTCATTGGCGACACATTCGCAATGGCGCGAAATTTTGTGCAGCGGCGGCGGACCTTTTCCGAGCAAAGCACCTGGCGCGTCCTGAATGAAGTTTATCGCCGCGACCTCGCGAGGCTTCCGCCCAACGTATGGCAACGCGACAACATCATCGTCGTGCCGGGCATTTCGCAAAATCAGAATTCTCGGTCTCACACGCCATCTCTTGTCGCTGCCCTGGGCGGCTCTGCCGAATGTCGTCTGTCAATTAATGTTCGCGCCGAATTGGACGCCGTGGGATCAGACCGGCGAGCGCGGGGCGGCCTATTACCGCCAGGCGTTCGATCTCGCCCGCGAATTGATCGGCAAGTCCCTGTTCTTCACCACCGAGAACGAGGCGCTCGCGAAACTCTATCTCCAGCAGTTCGGAATCGAGACCACGCTACTGCCGATTGTGCTGCGCGCGCCTCAGGCGCAGCCGAACCCAAAGGGCACGGTACGGTTCGGTTTCTTCGGCTATTCAAAATCCGAGAAGGGGTTTCACCTCCTGCCCGAGGCGATCGAAATCTGCTGGGCCAGGAACCTGCCGGTCGATTTCACCGTCCAGGTTCAACATTCGAATTGGGAACGCGAGACCATCGAGGCAGAACAGAAACTGCGTCGGCTTCCGGGCATCGAGCTCATCGAAGGCGTTATGAGTAGCGCGGAATATGCGCAAAAGACCAATGCCGTGGATGTCACGTTATTGCCCTATGATCCAGATCGCTTCGGCCTGCGCGGCTCGGGTCTTTATACCGAGGCGGTGGCTGCGGGCCGGCCGGTTATCGCCGCCCGCGGAATTTATGCAGCGACGGGAATCGAGAGAGGTGTGGCGGCGGGGGAGATTTTTGCGCCCTACACGAGTGAAGCACTCGCGGATGCCATAGAGCGGTTGCTGCCGCATCTTGCCGAGAGCCAAAGCAAGGCGGCGCAGGCCGCGCGCGAGTTTGCCAGCCGGCACAGCGGCGCCGCCTATGTGGATGCCATCCTGAAGCTCGTAAAATCAGCTGGTTCAACGCCTGAAGCTTGATCCGCTGCACCGCTATGGCTAAAAGGGCGCGATCCGCGCCAGGAGGCTGAAATCCGGCCCTCGAACCGATTTATTAGGCCGGGGCGAACTGGGACCGATTTTGTTGCATATTGTTTTTTATCGAATGTGTCCGCCGCGCTGCCTGCGGTCAGAGGAGGCCGCCAATGTCGGATACGCGCGCGCCGTCTGAAACCGCCGCATCGAAGAAATACGGCATCGCGATTATCGCCAACGATCGCGTCATCGATTGGCTCTTGCCATTTCTCGAGAGCTACCGCGCGTCGAGCTCTTCGCTTCCGCTCTATCTCATCCCTTACGATGACAACCTCACCCGCACCCGTCTCGTTGCGGAAGCCTATGGGGTCGAGGTTGTCTCTCTCGACAGCAGCGAACTCGATGCGCTCGCGCGCCGGCTTTATCCGCTGAACCCGGGCCATCGTCGCAGGTTGCGCAAATTGCTGGCGCTGACGCTGCCGCTCGACGAGGTAATCTACCTCGACGTCGACATCATCCTGCTGCAGGATTTCGCCAAGCTTCTCGGCCATATCGAGGCCGGCAAGACGGAGTTCATCGTCTCCGCGCGTGTTTCCGATTACATCTATAATTCGCGTTTTCGGGATTACGATTACCTGCGCGACGCGTTGTTGTTCAACGACGGATTTTTTGTGACCTCGCGATCCGTCCTGTCGCTGCAGGATTTTTATGATGTGATCACGAGAGACGAGCGTATCTTTCATGCCGTCCGGCAGCGCGGCGGCCTGTTCGCCCAGCCGCTTACGAATTTCGTCGTGCACCGGCAGGGTTTGAAGATCGCGACCTTGTCGGACGTCGATCCGCAGGCCTCGGAAGAAAGCTATTACAAATCGGACGGAATCCGGGTGACTCCGAACGGCGCTGAGGATCGCAAGGGCGATAAGGTCTATTTCTGCCATTGGCCCGGCATTATCGGCATGCCGCGCCACCGCCGGCCGATCGATGTTCTGTGGCATCAATATGCGGAAAAGGCCAAGGCCCGCCTCAAGGCCCTAGGTCTGTAGAGCGTCGCCGCGAACGAGCAAGGGCGCGACAAGCGCCGCCAGCGTTTCCTTATAGGCCGCGGCTGTGAACAGTCTTTCATAGAGCAGGCGAGTATCGCTTGGACCGCTGGCGTCGTCGCATCGCGGCGTCTTGGCGGCGAGTTGGCGAACTGCGGCCGCGAAGGCCGGCGCGTCTTCAGCCAGAACGACGTTTTTCAGCCTTGCAGGATCGATGCCCATGCCGCGAAAGGCCGGTGTCGTGGCGACAAGTGGCACGCCGCTTGAAAGCGCCTCGATCGTCTTGATCGAAATGCCGTAGCCGGTCGTGGTCGGGAGCAGGATCGCCGCCGCCCTCGCATAGGTTCCGGCGAGATCGCCGGTGAAGCCGGCGAAGAGCGACTTGTACTTTCTATAGAGCCGCGGCGTGCGCTGGCGGACCATCGCATCGATATTTCCGACGATGCGGACCGGCACGGCGCCGACGCGCGGCATCACCTCGCTCAGAAACCATTTGAGACCGAGGAAGTTCGGATAATTGGCGCTGGCGACGATGATGATGTCGTTGCCGCGGCCGAGCGGCATCGGCCTGACACTGGGGAAAATCAGCGCATGCTGCTTCTCTGGAAGAAGCGCGCTGAATAGCCTCCGCTTCTTCGGTGTTGAGGTGGATCAGCACATCCGCGGCGCGCATATTCGCCAATTCGCTGGCCAGCATGGTTTCGTATTTTGCTTTCGGCTGCAGCGTCCACGCATCGCGATTGCGCAAAGCGAACTGCCGGGCTTGCAGATCGTGCGTATCGAGCAGAAGCGGGCAGCCGTGGATGTCTCGCAGTCTGGCGGCGACGGGAATGCAGAAGAAATGATTGCAATGGATAAGATCGATTTTTACGGCGGAGAGTTCGGTCGGCAGCGCTGACTGACGCGCGGTCTCGACCAGCATCGCGGCATAATCACCATGCAGCCAGGCGTTCGCCGCCTGAAAAAACGCCGCCGAGGCGATGGCGCCGGGCGCCATTCCGGTGAAAAAGCGGCTGTCGGCCGGCAGATCCTGCGTCGCGGCGAGATAGGATTTTGCCGCGCCCGATTGCGCCGCAAAGCCGGGAATGCCGCTGATCGCGAGGCTGATGACCCGCGCGCCCAGGGCGCGATAGGCGTCCGCCTGCGCGACGAAGACGTTATAGCTGCCGCACGAGTGCCAGGCGGGATGAACGAGAAGGACGTTTTTGCCGGCGAAAGCCGCGGCGCGCGACAAGTCCGGTGGTCTTGCCGTCATGAGTTTCGTTTTGCGGTCTGCACGACGAGCGTCGGCGGAACGCCAAACCAGAGCATGAGAGCCCATGCCTTCCACGGGCCGATCGTCGCTGCGACGTCGGCGTAGCCATCAACGAGACGCCCCGCCACACGCGATCGCCGCCGCCAGGCTGGCAATTTCGGGTCTGGATCACGCTGGTCGAGCTGCTTCAGGGCATGGAAGTAATCGAGCGGCGAGCGGCTGCTGTGATAGAAGCGATCGATTTTCCCAACCAGATGATCTGTGAGAAGCTGCAGCGCATACGCGTTGTTGTTGTTTGAACTCCCGTCGTAAGCCTTGCAGCGGTTGAGTTGCGGATGGCGGGAGAACTCGTTGCCGCCATGAATCCGGTAGACAAAGACCGGCGCGTCGATGAGGGCGCTTCCATAGAGCGCGCCTATGGCATGGGCGAGATACATGTCGGTTCCGGTCCGCAAACTCGCCAGGTCCGGATTGTCGACGAACTGACGCAGCGCGTCGCGGCGAAAACAAAGGCCGGATGTCGGAGACCAGACCCATTTCGTCGTCCGGTGCGGTACGAGGTGAACTTTGTCCGTGAGCAATTCGGCCAGTCCGCGCGGCGGCCATTGCGGCTGAAATGCGTGTTCGTAGCTGCGCAGCAGATTTTCGTGGCGACCCTTCCCGCTGAGGATGTAGCGATTGAGTTCTTCGCCGGTGCCGATGACAATCTGATTATCCGCGCTTTGCAGCATGTCGCCGGATGTGAAGCCGACATGCACGCGCAGCGAAAGATGGACGTACATGTGCGTCGCGGCCGCCTGCGGGAGCAAAATATCGTCGGCGTCTACGAAGATGACATAGGCGCCTCCGGCGGCGGCGAAGCCATCGAGCGAGGCCGCGGTTTGTCCATCGTTCGAATCGCGCCGAATGATTCGCACCTGCGGGTAGCGCGCGGCGATCGCGTCCAGCACTTCGGGGCTTTCGTCGTTCGACGCATTGTCGACGATGATGCATTCGACGTTCGGATAAGTCTGGCCGAAGACGCTGTCGACGGCCTGATCCAGAAAACGGCCGTAATTATAATTCACGATTATGACACTGACCAAGGGGAGCCGAAAATCCGAACTGCCCGCCCCCGTCGCCTGCGCGAGAGTGCCTAGTCGCGGGTTCTGGATGTTCATGGAAACACGCTCGGCATCGGCATCCTACTCTTTGAATTTAAGTGGATTTCCTCGGTCGCCTCGGTTGACGGGCCGTCACCCGGTACGCTCGCAAACATATCGGTTTTGTCCGCCGAGGTCGATAGCAGGTAAAGTGCAGAGTTGACTAGGATGCGAAGCGGGCGGATTTATGCCGGCGCGGTTAAGGTTATAGCACCGGCCCGCATCTGGTGACGGAAAGTACAGGGCAAGAGCAAGGAATCGAAGTGCCGAAGCTGCTTTATTTCTACCTCGGCCGGCGGGTGTTTTTTTCCGTCCTTCTGCTCGAAATTGGCCTCTGCGTCCCGGTGGTGCTGACCCAGCTCTTCCACTATTTGCCGGCCTCGGCGGTGCGCAGCGGCTTGCTGATGCCGGCACTCCTGGGCACCTTGCCGACAGCGATCTATCTCGCGTTGCCGATGGCGGTCGGCATTGCCGTCGCGCTCGAATTCTCGCGCATGGCCGCCGACGGCATGATCGCCGTACTTTATTCGTTGCGACTGTCGGTTGTGGCGGTCTGCGTGCCCGCAACTCTCGTCGCCCTGATCGCCGTCGTTGCGGGTTACTGGACCTCGATCTTCATCGCGCCTGAAAATGTCGGACAGATGCACGACGTTATTTACGTCATCCGCAATTCGCTCAACCATAGGATGCTCGAACCGGCGCAGTTCTACACGTTCGATCACGGAACGCGGACGCTCTATTTCAAGCGCTGGAAATCGGAAGATGTCGTCGAGGGTATGTTCATTCATCAGATCAACAAAAAGAAGAAAGAAGAGGAGATCATCACCGCGAAGCAGACCGAGTTTCGCCGTAACGATCATGGCGTGCTGCTGGTGATGAGCCACGGCTCGTTGCAAAGCCGCCCGGACGGAAGCAGCGAGATTCGCACTGCAGACTTCGATCAATATGTGATTCAGCTCGATATGCAGGGCACGAAGGGCATGCCGAGCCGCGGCTGGCGCGGAGTCTTTGAAATGCCGGGGGAGGAATTCATCCAGGCATGGCCGGGCCGCAACGGCACAAAGCAGCTTCTCTCCGACTGGATGAGCGAGGCGGCGAAGCGCTTCGGCATTCCGATCCTGGCTTTGGCCCATGCCCTGCTGGCGATCGGCCTCGTTCTGACGTTATCGAGCGCGACGGGGCGCAACACGACAACGATCGCGGCCCTCGTCGCGATACCGGCGATCCATATCGGCATTTTGATCGGGACAGAAAGCATCGTCCGGCGCGATCCGTTCCTGGTCTATACGGTCGCGCTGGCGATCGGCCTGGAATTGGCGGTGGCGCTGGTGCTGATTCTGCGCCAGCAGGCTCGCTTTCCGGTAAAGCACGGGGCGCGCCCTGAGACAGAGGTCCCACGCGGTGCAAGCGGCGCCGGAGCGGTGCTTTAGACAACCAGCCGCGGCGCGGTGACGAGCTTGGTGATGTTGAAGGCGCGCCGGTAGGCGGTGATGACTTCGGCCGGTTTGCCGACGGCGGCGACGCGACCCTCGTCGATCCAGACGATGTTGTCGCATAATTCCTCAAGCGTCGTGAGATCGTGCGAGACGACCAGGATCGTGCCTTTCTCCGCGAAGTTGCGAATATAATCGTCGCATTTCTTGGCGAAGGTCGCATCACCGACGGAGAGTGCCTCGTCGACAATCAGAATGTCCGCATCGGCGTGGGCGCAGACGGCGAAAGCCAGACGCGCGGTCATGCCGCTCGAATACATTTTGAGGGGCTGGTTGAAGAATTCGCCGATATCGGCGAAGGCCGCAATCGAAGCGAGCTTGGGAATGATCTCCTTGCGGCGCAGGCCCAGAATTGCGCCGCCGATCAAAGCATTTTCGCGTCCGGTAAGTTCGAGGTCGAAGCCGGCGCCGAGCGCCAGGATAGGCGCGATCCGGCCGGAGACGCTGATTTCGCCGTGGCTCGGCTTGCTGATGCCGCAGATGAGTTGCAGCAGCGTGGTCTTGCCGGTGCCATTGCGGCCGATGATGCCCCAGGTCTCGCCCCGCTTCACCTCGAAGTTGACGTCACGCAGCACCCAGTGCGGGTGATAGAACTGCTTCCAGCGCCCGAACAGCGCCTGATACAACTGGTCGTTGCGCTTCAGGTAAAGCTGAAACGCCTTGCCGACGCCCTTGCAGCTGATGGCGAGCTCAGATGACATCGACGAAGACATTCTTGTAGCGCATGTAGAATCGATAGGCGGAGCGGAAGACGAGAAGCGAGACAATCACGGTCCCCAGATAGAGCCAAGGGTTCGGAATCTTGTCGAGCAGAACGACATCGCGCGTCAGCTCCACATAATCGCCGACGATATTGGCGCGAAGGAAAATCTTCAGGCTCCCCGGCACGTCGTCGATCGAATAGAAAATCGGCGTCGCGAACATGAAGACCGGGACGATCGAGGCCATCAGGTGCATCACGTCGCGGGTGAACGAGCCCAGCGCCATCAGGAACCAGCTTGCCCCGAGCAGAAAGAGAAAGAACGGCACGAAGACGAAAGGCAGCAGCAGGATCGTCAGCGGCAGTTTGTGGGTGATGATGAGCTCGAAAACCAGCAGGACGCAGAAGCTGATGCCGGCATAGACGGCGGCGCGGATTGCCGCGGTCCAGGCGAGCGTCTCGCTCGGAAAGATCGACTTCTTGATGAAGTTCACATGTTCGTGCAGCAGGCCCGGCGCGCGATAGGCCAGTTCGCCGAACAGATTGAAGACGATGAGGCCGACGAAGATATTCAGCGAATAATTGGCCACGCCATGCGCGGCGGTGGAGGCGCGAATGCCGACCGCATGCGAAAAGATCACGGTATAGACGGACAGCATCAGCAGCGGCCCGAAAATCGCCCAGAGCCAGCCGAGGATGGAGCCGCTGAATCGCGCCATCAGTTCGCGCCGCACCACGGCGCGGATCAGTTCGCGAAAGTGCCAGGCTCGTTCAAGCGGCGTGAGCAGGCCGAGATTTTCGGCAAATTCTCCCGCGATGCCGCTGTCTGGCTTCTTGATGGCAGCGTCTGTCATGAGATGAGCAAAACCTGTATTTGGACGCGGATGTAGACCAGTTTACGCCAGCCGCGTCAACGCAGCCTATGGTTGCCGGCGGCCGGCCAGGGCGAGCGGTCCGGGGCTGACAGATCGATGAGCGCGGCGATGCGGCGCAGCGGCCGGCAGAAGCTTTGTGCCGACGCGACCGCGTCTTCCAGCGCCAGCAGGGCCTGCCGCGCCGTCTCGGCGCTTACCTGAGCGAAATGACAGGTCCGGCCGGGCCGCAATTGTGCCAGCCGGCCAATATCGGCGCGGGCGATATGGCCAAGTTTGGGATAGCCGCCAGTTGGCGGATGATCGGCCATCAGCACCAGCGGCTTTTTGTCTCCGGAGATCTGAATGGCGCCGAGGGCTACGCCATCGGAGACGATATTATAGCCCCGCTGTGGGCGATCGCCGGGCCGTCCAGCCGGTAGGCCATGCGATCGCCGGCCGTCACTTTGAAGGGCGCGCTGAAGAAGAGATCGAGCGCCGCCGGGTCGAAATAATCGTCTTGCGGGCCGACAACGACCCGCAACGGCGCATCGAAATCGGGCCGCAGCCACGGGGCGACGATCATCGCCTCGTCGGCCGGGGCTTCGGCATCCATTGCCAGCGGTAGACGGTCGCCTTCCCGCAACAGGCCGCCATTGAGACCGCCGCGCGTGTAGGTGGCCCGGCTGCCGAGTTCGACGGGCGTGCGCAGACCGCCCGCGACGGCGAGATAGGTGAAAATGCCCGCGACGCCGGGCCGCGCGGCCAGATGCGCGCCGGCGGCCAGAACCAGCCTCGCCGCGGCGCCAGCGAGCTGGCCGTCGCGGAACCAGGAAAAGCCGCCGCCGCAGAAGGCGACGCCGATCGGGCCCGGGCCCGCGTTGACGAGTTCGATACCCCCCGGGCCGATTTCGAGCGCCGCGGCATCGGGCGCGTTGCCCAGCGCCAGATTGGCGGTGCGAAAGGCCGCCCAATCCATCGGCCCGGCCGGTGTCACTCCATAGCGGCGAAAGCCGAACCGGCCGCCGTCCTGGATCGTCGCGCCGGGCCCGGAGGCCAGCACGCTGAGATGCGAGCCTTCCATCTCAAGCTTTCTGTTCGATAACGGCCGCGCCTGCGGCAGCCGCCTCACGCAGGCGTGCGAAAGTTGCGCCATCGACGGGCGCAAAGCGAATACGGTCGCCAATGTCGAGGGCGACCGGCGGACTGCGCTTTGGATCGAAGAGCAGGGCCGGCGTCGCGCCGAGATTATACCAGCCGGTGGGCATTGGCTGGTTGGCGATCAAGGCCTGGCCTCCGGCGATCAGCAGCGCGCCTTGCGGAACCGGCGCGCGGGGCTTCGGCCGCCGCGAGATATTGAGCTCGGCCGGCAGGCCGCCGAGGAAAACATAACCCGGCGCGAAGCCGAACATATAGACGCGATATTCGGCCCCCGCGTGCAGGGCCGCGACCCGCTCCGGCGTCAGCCCGAGCGCCGCCGCGACCTCCGCCAGATCCTCGGCGTGGGGCGGTTCATAGCAGGCGGGGATCGACCAATGTTTCGGCACGCCTGCCGCACCGGGGCCGGCCGGCAGTTTGCGCAGCTCCGCGATGAGCGCGTCGGTCGCGAGCCGGCGCGGATCGAAATGGATCATCAGGGATCGATAGGTCGGCACGGTCTCGAGAACGCCGGGGATCGCCGCGGCGGTCAGTGCATGATCGAAGGCGCGCACCTTGTCATTCAGCGCGGGGTCGATCGCCGCGCCGAATTCGACGACGAGCGCAGATTCACCGGCGGGCAAAAAGCGGGGTATGGCGGGCATGGGCGCCTCCAGCCCGATGCTCTCGCCTCAATTGGGCAGCCAATGGGCGAAAACCGCGACGAGCAGAAAAATCCCGAGCGCCACGCGATAGATGGCGAAGGGCCACGAGGAGAAGCGCTCGAGGATGCGCAGCAATCCCCAGATGGCGATGAAGGCCGAGATCGAGGCGACGATAAGCCCAACGGCGAGAATGGACCAGCCGTGTGCATCGAGATGCGCCTTGTGCAGTTCATAGAGTTCCTTGAACCCGGCGGCTGCAATGGCCGGAATGCCGAGCAGGAAGGAGAAGCGCGCCGCCTCGGTGCGCTCAAGGTCGCGAAACAGCGCCGCGGTAAAGGTCGAGCCGGAGCGCGAGACGCCGGGAATCAGCGCGCCGCACTGGGCGAATCCGACGATCAACGCGTCCTTGAGAGTGACGTTGTCGAGCGTGCGCTTGTGCCGCGAATAGATTTCCGCGAGGCCGAGCAGCGCGCCCATGACGATATAGGCGACACCGATGGCGGAGAGGGAACGCAGCGGCGAATTGCAGGTATTGAGCAGCTTCGAGAGCAATGTGCCGGCGACGAGGATCGGCAGCGTCGCGATGAGAATCCAGACGCAGAAGCGCAGCGACCAGTCGTTGAAATCGCGCCGCTTGATGGCAGAGATGGCGCCGCCCGTCAGCCCTTCCACGTCGGCCCAGAAATAGCTCACGACGGCGGCAAGCGCGGCGAGCTGCATGGCGGCGGAGAAGGCCGAGCCGGGGTCGCGCCAGCCGAGCAGAGCCGGGACGATGCGCATATGCGCCGTCGAGGAGACGGGCAGAAGCTCGGTAATGCCCTGCACGACGCCGAGAAAGGCGACCTTGGCATAGCCCAGCGCGGCAAATCCGGTATCGAGCCCCTCGGTGCAAGCGCCAGCCATGTCGATGAAGTCCCGCCCGTTTTCGAATTGTACTTTGCACGTGCCGCAAAAGTCTGCCCAAGACAAGTGGCGGCGTAAATGGGGCGGGGTTATGAGGGGCGAGAACGCCCCATCAAATGTCGTGTTCGACGCGAGGCTGCGTCTTAGGCCGCCAAACAGGCGCGGGGCATCAATCGGGGATGTAAAGCTGTTCGAGATCGGCGATCAATCCAGGTCCGGTCGGCTGCCATCCCAGCTTTTTTCGCGTCTTTTCGCTTGAGGCGGGCATATCGTGCGCCACAAACATGGCGAGCCAGCCAAAATGGGCCTGCGCCTCGTCCGGCGCGACGGATTTGACCGGAATTTGCAGGCGCCGGCCTAGCGTGTCCGCAATATCCTTATGCGAAACCCCTTCTTCCGCGACCGCGTGATAGATCGCGCCCGGCTCCGCCTTTTCGAGCGCCAGCCTGTAGAGGCGAGCCACGTCGAGCACATGCGCCGCGGGCCAGCGGTTATGGCCGTCGCCGATATAGGCAAACACGCCCCTTTCGCGCGCGATGGCGATGGCATAAGTGACGAGGCCCTGCTTGACCGTGTCATGGACTTGCGGGAGCCGCATGACTGACGCATTGAGTCCATCCGCCGTGAGCGCCAATGCCGTCGCTTCCGACACGCGCGGGAAATCGCGCGCCGGCTTGTCATCTTCGGTCGCGATGCGGTCCGGCGCCAGGAGGCCGACGCCGGACGTGACTAAAAGCGGGCGGTCCGAACCTTCGAGCGCCGCGCCGAGGGCTTCGATGGCGCGACGGTCGATCTCGCAGCTTTCCGCGAAGTTCGAGAAGTCATGGACAAAGGCCAGATGGATCACGCCATCCGCCGCGGCCGCGCCGCTTCGCAGGCTGTCCAAATCCTTCAGATCGCCGTGATGCACATCGGCGCCGGCGGCGGCCAGAGCCTTCGCGCCGGCCTCCGAGCGCGTGAGGCCGAGCACGGTATGGCCGGCGCCAATCAATTCCTTGACGAGGGCAGAGCCGATGAAGCCGGTCGCGCCCGTTACAAAAACACGCATGAAGCTAGTCTCCGGGTTGAGATGCGAAGACTATTGGCGCATGATGTATCCTGGTAAATAAGTGAGTTTATACAGGTATAATACTTAACAGCCATGGACACGCAGCCCACCAGCAAGAATTTGCTCGGAACCTATCTGAAAGATCGCCGCACCAGGCTTGATCCGGCTGCGTTCGGTCTGTCGGGGACGCGCCGGCGCACGCCCGGCCTGCGCCGGGAAGAAGTCGCCCAGCGCGCCAATATCAGCCCGACCTGGTACACATGGCTGGAGCAGGGGCGGGGTGGCGCGGCGTCGCCCGATGTGCTCGACCGGATCGCGCGCGCGCTGATGTTGACGGATGTCGAGCGCGAGCATCTCTTCCTGCTCGGCCTCGGCCGCCCGCCCGAGGTCCGCTACAAGGCGGCCGAAGGGGTCACGCCGCGCCTGCAGCGCGTGCTCGACGCGCTGGAATTCAGCCCGGCCTTCATCAAGACGCCGATCTGGGATGTCGTCGCCTGGAATTGCGCCGCGGCGGCTGTGCTGACCGATTACGGCACGCTCGATGTCGGGAAGCGGAATATCCTGCGGCTGATCTTCTGCGAGCCGTATATCCGCGCCCGGCAAACGGATTGGGACAACGTCGCCCGTTTCGTCGTCGCCGCCTTCCGAACCGATGTCGCCCGCGCCGGAGCGGCGGATTACGTGAAGAGCTTCGTCGACGATCTATGCCGGGAAAGTCCTGAATTCGCTGCGATCTGGAGCACCAATGATGTGCGCAGCTATGGCGAGGGCACCAAACATATGCGCCATCCCGTCGCCGGGATGATCGAGATGGAATATTCGACTTTCGCCATCGATGGCCGGCCCGATCTCGGCATGGTGGTCTATAATCCGGTGACGCTGGCGGACATGGACAAGGTCAGGTCGCTGATCGAATCGCAATCTCGACAAAGCCCGCCGCCTCGTGTAGAAGCCGCGCCTTAACTCAAAACAGCGTTCCGAAACGCCCGCCTGGCGGCTACGGCCGAATCCAGGTGAAACGGAAGGACTTACTCCAATGGCTAATATTATCGAGCAGCTCGAAGCCGCTCAGGTCGCCAAGCTTGCCGCCGTCCGCGCGGTCCCGGAATTCCAGCCGGGCGACACGGTCATCGTCAACGTCAAGGTCAAGGAAGGCGAGCGCACCCGCGTTCAGGCCTATGAGGGCGTCTGCATCGCCCGCACCGGCGGCGGCCTCAACGAGAGCTTCACCGTCCGCAAGATTTCCTATGGCGAGGGCGTCGAGCGCGTCTTCCCCGATCTATTCGCCGAAGATCAATTCGATCAAGGTCGTGCGCCGCGGCAAGGTGCGCCGCGCCAAGCTCTATTATCTGCGCGACCGCCGCGGCAAGTCGGCCCGCATCGCCGAGAAGATGGAGACGCCGGAGGCGAAGGCCGCGCGCGAGGCGGCCAAGGCCCAGGCGCCGAGCGGAAAAAGGAAGCGCCGGTGAAGAAGGCGACCGGCGCCATCCGCGCGCCCAAGGGCGGCGGCAAGAAATAAATTCCGCGGCCCGGCGCGCAAGGCTCAGGTCAGCGGCGCGTTCAGGATCCAGCGATGGCCGAACGGATCGCGGAAGGTCGCGAGCCGCGTGCCCCAGAAGTTTGGTCGGGTTTGTCTCGGCCTTGCCGCCGAGCCCGATCGCGCGCTTGAAAATGTCGTCGACTTCATGCAGCGGTCGCGAATTCGAGACTGACCGAGGTGGTCACGGTTCGCCGGGCACCGGCACGCGCGTATGGCCGAATTCCGGAAAGGCGTCCGCGAGCATCATCGAGCCGCCGTTGATCGAGAGCTCGCAATGCATGATGCGCAGGCCGTCGAGCGCCGGCATCAGCGCTTTCTGCTGCGCGCCGAAGACGGTCGTATAGATAGGCGATCGCCGCCATGGCGGGCGAAACGGTCAGATAGGGCGCGACTGGCGGGCGCATTCGGCTCTCCGACTCTCCGGGCGGTTTCGGCCGGATGCCTCCTGGGAGGCGATGACTTTCCCATAACTGTCCTATATCCGAGTTGCGAGTAATAAACCTGCTCCAGTTTCCGTCAGATCGGCGGTGGCGGCAAGCGGCACGGGGCCGCAACTTATGAAGAGTGCTTGAGAGATGGCCGAGCCCCGCACGCTCTACGACAAGATCTTGGGACGACCATCTGGTCGATCGCCAGCACGACGGCACGTGCCTCCTCTATATCGACCGCCATCTCGTCCATGAGGTGACGACCCCGCAGGCCTTCGAAGGGCTGCGGCTGGCGCACGCAAGGTGCGCGCGCCGCAGAAGACGCTCGCCGTCGTCGATCACAATGTGCCGACCACCGACCGCTCGAAGGGCAATCGACGATCCCGAGAGCCGCATGCAGGTCGAGACGCTCGCCGCCAATGCCAAGGATTTCGGCATCGAATATTTCGACGAGCACGACATCCGCCAGGGCATCGTCCATATCATCGGTCCCGAGCAGGGCTTCACCCTGCCGGGCACGACCATCGTCTGCGGCGACAGCCATACCTCGACGCATGGCGCTTTCGGCGCGCTGGCGCATGGCATCGGCACGTCGGAAGTCGAGCATGTGCTCGCGACGCAGACGCTGATCCAGTCGAAAGCGAAGAACATGCGCGTGCTCGTCGACGGCACGCTGCGGCGAAGGCGTCACCGCCAAGGACATCATCCTCGCCATCATCGGCGAGATCGGCACCGCCGGCGGCACCGGCCATGTCATCGAATATGCCGGCGAAGCGATCCGCGCTCTTTCGATGGAAGGCCGGATGACCGTCTGCAACATGACGATCGAGGGCGGCGCCCGCGCCGGCCTCATCGCGCCCGACGAGAAGACCTTCGCCTTCATCAAGGGCCGCCCGAGCGCGCCGAAGGGCGCCGCTTGGGATGCGGCGCGCCGGCTATTGGCACACGCTGCAGTCCGACGAAGGCGCGCATTTCGACAAGGAGGTTCGGCTCGACGCCGCCAATCTGCCGCCGATCGTCACCTGGGGCACGAGCCCCGAGGAGGTCACCACGATCACCGGCCGGGTGCCGACGGTCGAGGAGGCGCCAGCGAGGCCAAGCGCGCCTCGATCCGCCGCGCGCTCGACTATATGGGGCTGCAGGGCGGCGAGAAGATCACCGACGTCGCGATCGACCGCGTGTTCATCGGCTCCTGCACCAATGGCCGCATCGAGGATTTGCGCGCCGCCGCCAAGATCGTCGAAGGCAAAAAGGTCGCGGACCGCGTCAATGCCATGGTCGTGCCGGGCTCCGGTCTCGTCAAAGCGCAGGCCGAGGCCGAAGGTCTCGACAAGATTTTCCTGGCGGCGGGATTCGAATGGCGCGAGCCCGGTTGCTCGATGTGCCTCGCCATGAACCCCGACCGGCTCGCGCCGGGCGAGCGCTGCGCCTCGACCTCGAACCGCAATTTCGAGGGCCGCCAGGGCTTCAAGGGGCGCACCCATCTCGTCTCGCCGGCGATGGCGGCGGCGGCGGCGATCGCCGGCCATTTCGTCGACGTGCGGGACTGGCATTAACAAAATGCTGCGGCCCGCTGCTTGCGGGCCGCACGGCAATCTTATAATTCAGCGCCACTGTCCGCTTTCGAGCGGCGAAGGCGGGCGTGGCGGAACTGGTAGACGCGCCAAACTCAAAATCTGGTTCTGGTAACAGAGTGTCGGTTCGATTCCGACCGCCCGCACCACACATCGATCCGCGGCAAACCAAGTGCGATGATTTAATTAATAGAAAATCATCCACTTACCTGAAATCGTCGCCCAATTCGTCGAAATTCCCGCGTCGGTATCCCGCGAAGCGCTGGCTTGAGGTACAAGACGGAACGCGATTTGCCGTAGTCGCGCATCAAGGGAGTGATTTATGAAAACGCTCTGCACTGTATTGCTTGGCATTCTGATCCTTTCCAGCAGCCTGTCGTCGGCGTTTGCTCTAGGCGGATGCGGTCCGAACCGCCATCGCAACGCATGGGGCTATTGCGTATGGGGCGGTCAAAATCAGGCCTGGTGTCTAAGACACACTGGCCATCCCGCCGTTCGCATGCCAAACGGAAATCTCCGCTGCTTCAGGTGATTGCCTCCAGTTCCCGCATGATCGAGCCGGCGATTTCGCCGGCTCTTTTATTTTGACTGGCAAGCCTGCAGATGTGCTCACACGGTTTTGACGCGCTGCGAACTTGGTGTTCAAACCACGCAGATTTTGTTCCGGCTCGCTGTCGCGCTGCATGTGGGTCGATGAAACGCACGGCTTCAAATATTTCGACGACCGCGATCTGGTCGGCTTTATCGACGGCACCAAAAATCCGGTGGGCGAAGCGTACGTCGAGGTCGCCATCATCGGCGACGAAGATGCGGCGTTCGCCGGCGGCAGTTATGTGATCGTCCAGACTGGCGGCGCGCTACGCGCGGGCCGCACCTTAGGCTTCTGCCGGTAACGCCGATGCCGGCAATCCTCCAGCCGCGACTATGGCGCCCACTTGGCGAGGCGCAGGGGTGACGCTGCCCGCGCCGCCGGATATAACGCCGCCTGGCGGGCGGATAGGAAACGAAACAAGGATAGAATTATGGAAATGGGTGGCAAAATAGCCCTGTGGGCCAGGCCGGTTCTGGTTTGCGGCGTTTTTGGATTTTTAGGCCTCGGATTGGCGGGCGCGCGGGCCGACGATGCCGCCTGCAAGGGGCTGGCGGATGCCATGCTCACCAATGCCAAGACGCCCTATCATAGCGTCGGCACGATCTCGTTCGATCCCAAGGATCCGCCGGTCCCCGGGAGCGCGAGCGCGCCGAGCGCGATCGCGACCGAGACGATCTTCACCGGCACGCAGGTCTTCGTGAAATTGCCGAACGGCCAGTGGAAAGACGTCCACGCCGATCTCGCCGATCTGCAGTCCAGGGTGAGGCAGAGCGCCACGAGCTTTACCGATTGCGCGCATCTGGCGAACGACAAGGTCGATGGCAAGGATCTCGCGGTCTACACGGGAAGCGACAAGACCGACACGATCAATGTCGCGACGAAGGTTTGGGTGACGCCCGATAGCGACGCGCTCGTGCGCAGCGAGACAGATATCGCCGGCCCGACGGCGCCGGACGGCAAGGTCCGCCACCAGCATCTGTCGCTGCGCTATGACTACAACGACATCAAGGCGCCGGCGGTCTCGAACTGATCCACTTTGCGGCCGCGGCTTCATCTTCCTCGCGCGGCGCGATCCAGTCCCCGGCACGGCCATCAAGGCCGTGCTGCTTCTTCCAGAACGGCGCGCGGGTCTTGAGGTAATCCATCAGGAATTCCGCCGCCGCGAAGGCAGCGGCGCGATGCGCGCTGGCGGTTGCGACGAGGACGATCGCTTCCCCGGCGCGGATCAGCCCATAGCGGTGGACGACGAGCAGCGCCTCGAGCGGCCAGCGGGCTTCGGTTTCGGCCGCCACGCGGGCAATCTCGGCTTCCGCCATTTCCGGGTAACATTCGATCTCGAGCGCCGCGAGCGTGCCGCCCTCGTCGCGGCAAAGCCCGGTGAAAGTGACCAGCGCGCCACTCTCGGGGCCGAGCCCGCAGCGCCGCCGTCTCCGCCGCAGTATCGAAAGGCGCCTCCTGTATGCGTAGGACGCGGCGCGTCATTTCAGCCGCCCGTCATCGGCGGAAAGAAGGCGACTTCGAGGCGCCCGCGAGCGGCGTCCCCGGCTTCACATGCTGGCGGTCGAGCGCCGTGCGGATCGTGGCTTCGTTGGCGAAGGCCGGCGCATAATTCTCGCCGCGCTGCTTCAGCCAGGTGATGAGATCGGCGACCGTCATGACGGAGGCGGGCGGCGCGATCTCCTCTTCAGTGAGGCCGACACGCTCCCGCACCCAGGCGAAATAGCGCACCTTCATGGCTTTTCGTCCTCATCAATAAGATGCTTCACGCCCGCCGTGAAATAATCCCAGCCGGTATAAAGCGTCAGGATGGCCGAGACCCAGAGCAGGCCGAGGCCGATCCTCGTCGTGCCGGGCAGATAGGGTTCGGCAGCCGGTCCGGCAATGAGAAAGCCGAGCGCCACGAGTTGCAGGCTCGTTTTCCATTTCGCCACCCGGCTCACCGGCACGGAGACTTTCAGCTCGGCCAGAAATTCGCGCAGGCCGGAGACGAGAATTTCGCGGCACAGGATGATGATCGCCGCCCAGAGCGAAAAGCTGGCGATCGTATGATCGGCGGCGAGCATCAGCAGCACGGCGGAGACGAGTAATTTGTCGGCGATCGGATCGAGCATGCGCCCGAGCGAGGATTGCTGCGCCAGAGCGCGCGCGAGATAACCATCTAGGAAATCAGTGATGCCCGCGAGGATAAAAAGCGCCAGCGCCGCCCAGCGCGCCGCGGCGACGTCCGGCCAGAACAGGCAGCCGACAACAATCGGTACGGCCGCGACCCGCCCATAGGTCAGGAGATTGGGCAGATTAAATCGCCGGCTTGAGCCACGCGCGAAGGTGAAAACGGCCATGCCGCGAAGGAACATGCCGCGACGCGAAAGGTCAATAGAGCCGCGACGGCTCAGCCGCGCCCGGGAGCGGAGTTGAAGTAGTTGTGACCGCCTGATGTCCGATATTCCGCCCAGGCCTGCCGCAGAATCTGCACGGATGACGTCAGGAACACGCCCGCCATGATCGCCGCGACCGCCAGATCGGGCCAAGCTGAATGGCTGCCCCAGACGCCGAGTGCCGCGAGCATGACGATCACATTGCCGATCGCATCGTTGCGCGAGCAGAGCCAGACGGAGCGGATATTGGCGTCGCCGTCGCGATAGCGCATCAGCAGCAGCACGCTTGCGGCATTGGCGGCCAGCGCGAGAAAAGCGATGCTTCCCATGATCTCAGCCTGAGGCAAGGCGAGAACGAATATGCGATACACCGTCGTGCCGAGCACCCACAGGCTCATCAGCACGAGGCTTGCGCCTTTGCCGAGCGCGGCCAGGGCGCGCGTCCGCAGCGAGGCGCCGATGACCGCGAGGCTCAGGCCATAAGTCACGGTGTCGGCGAGAAAATCGAGCGCGTCGGCCTGAAGCGCCTGCGAATGGGACAGCGCGCCGGCGGTGATTTCGACGGCGAACATCGCGGCATTGAGTGCGATGACCGTCCATAAAATCCGCTTGTAGCGCGGGTCGAGCCCGTCGAAGCGCGGTGGCGCTCCGCAACAGCCGCAGGAATGGTCGGAAGGGGTCAAAGCGCCACCTCTTTTCTTAACGCGGCGGCGAACCTACATCCTCTAGTCGCTAGAGGATCAAGCGATGAAGACAGCAGCCATTCCGATCGGCGCGCTCGCCCGCGAGACAGGCGTGAAAGTGCCGACCATCCGCTATTACGAGGAGATCGGGCTGCTGCCGGCACCGCCGCGCAGCGGCAGCAATCGGCGACTTTATGCAGCGGCGGATGCGGCTCGGCTTGGTTTCATCCGCCATGCGCGGGACCTGGGCTTCGGTCTCGACGCCATCCGCACTTTGCTCGCCCTCCAGGAGCGGCCGGAACAATCCTGCGATGGGGCGGACTCGATCGCCCGTGCGCGGCTGGCCGAGGTCGAGGACAAGATCGCCAGGCTGAACGCGCTGAAAGCCGAGCTGCACAGGATGCTGGAGAATTGCGCGCGCGGAAAAATCGCAACCTGCCAGGTGATCGAGGCGCTCGCAGGTTAAGCCCGCTCGCCGTGAAAGAAATCATAGACGAGCTTGGCCGTCGCCGAATTGATGCCATCGACCTTTTCGAGATCGGCGAGGCCGGCGCGCGAGACGGCCTTGGCCGTGCCGAACGCTTGCAATAAAGCCCTTTTCCGCGCCGGTCCGACGCCGGCGATCTCGTCGAGAGGACTGCGGGTAAATTCCTTCTTGCGGCGGGCGCGGTGAGTGCCGATGGCGAAGCGATGCGCCTCGTCGCGCAGCCGCTCGACGAAATAGAGCGCCGGGTCGCGCGGCGGCAGCCGGAACGGTTCTTTGCCTTCGACGAAAAACGTCTCGCGTCCCGCCTCGCGGTCGAGCCCCTTGGCAATCGCGACCACCGCGACATCGTTGATGCCGAGATCGGCGAGGACGGTCCGCGCCGCCTCGAACTGGCCCTTGCCGCCGTCGATCAGAACCAGATCGGGGCGTTGGGGAAAGGCGTCGGGGTCCTGGTTGGCGCCTTCGTCCTCTTTGGCGAGGCGGGTGAAGCGGCGGCGCAGCACTTCGCGCATCATGCCGAAATCATCGCCCGGCGTCAGATCCTCGCCCTTTATATTGAAGGTGCGGTAGTGCGCTTTCATGAAGCCTTCCGGCCCGGCGACGATCATCGCGCCGACGGCATTCGTGCCCATGATGTGGGAATTGTCGTAGACCTCGATCCGCCGCAACGTATCCTCGATGCCGAAGGCGCCCGCGAGACTCGCGAGCAATTTCTCCTGGCTTGCGCCGTCGGCCAATTTGCGGCCGAGCGTCTCGCGCGCGTTCTGCGTCGCATGATCGACAAGGTCTTTCTTCTCGCCCCGCTGCGGCACGGCGACCTCGATGCGATGCCCGGCGCGCTCGGAGAGCGCGCGCTCCAGAAGCTCGCGATCCTCGATCTCGTGCGAGAGCAGAACGAGGCGCGCGGCGGGCTTGTCAGCATAGAACTGCGCGAGGAAGGCATCGAGCACTTCGCTCTGGCTGAGGCTCTTGTCGGCGCGCGGGAAATAGGCGCGATTGCCCCAGTTCTGATAGGTGCGGAAGAAGAAGACTTCGACGCAGAACTGTCCCGCCTCTTCGGCGATGGCAAAGACGTCTGCCTCCTCGACCGAATGCGGATTGATTCCCTGCGCGCCCTGGATGTTAGAGAGCGCGGCGATACGGTCGCGCAACCGTGCGGCGCGCTCGTAGTCGAGCATTTCGGCGGCCTCGTTCATCTCCGTCGCGAGCAGGTCGCGCACCGCGCGGCTTTTGCCGGAGAGAAACGCGCGCGCTTCTCCGACCAGCGCCGCGTAATCTTTCAGATCGATCTCGCCGGTGCAGGGCGCGGCGCAACGCTTGATCTGATGCAGCAGACATGGCCGCGTGCGGTTGGCGAAATAGCTGTCGGTGCAGGAGCGCAGGAGAAAGGCGCGCTCCAGCGCGTTCAGGGTGCGATTCACCGCCCAGACGCTGGCGAAGGGGCCGAAATAATCGCCCTTCCGGTCGCGCGCCCCGCGGTGCTTCATGATCTGCGGCGCCGGATGGTCGCCGCTGATGAAGATGTAGGGGAACGACTTGTCGTCGCGCATCAACACGTTGAAACGCGGCTTCATCTGCTTGATGTAATTGGTTTCGAGCAGCAGCGCCTCGGTCTCCGTCTCGGTCGAGACGAAGACCATCGAGGCGGTCAGCGAAATCATCCGGGCGATGCGGTTGGTATGGCCGCCGAGCCGCATATAGCTGGCGATGCGCTTGCGCACGCTTCGGGCCTTGCCGACGTAAAGCACTTCGCCGTCGGCGCCGAGCATCCGGTAGACGCCGGGGCCAAGCGGGGCATGTTTCCAATTGGCCTTGATGACATCGACGCCGCGCTGGAGCGCCGGGTCCGCCGATTCCTCAAGCAGGATCGCCGGCTCGGCCTCGGGCGCTTCAGCCGGATTTTCGGGGGCCGGGGCGTTCGGCGCTTCGGAATTATCGCGGGGTGTCATCGCCTCAGATGTAGGCGGCCGGGGCGGCGAGGAAAAGCCGGATTTGGCTTACATTCCACTGTCCCTGGCGCCGTCGCGGGCGCCGCGCTGTTGCGGTAACACGATGATCGCAGGCCGGTTTCGCCCGCGCTGGCGCTGTGTCTGGACCTGCGGTTAAAATCGGGTTAGCTGTTGAGCCATGCCTGAGGCCCAATTTGGGCCAGCGACGGCGCGCCCGTTTTTCCGGGCGAGGGGTGTGCCCACAGCGGCCTGACATTGAGGCGATATGGATCGAAGCTTTGACGCGCGCGTCTGCGTTCGACGTCCGGTCGGCCCCGCCCGCGGCTGGTTGATCGGTGCGGCGCTCGTCTGGCGGCCTTGGCCTCGCCGGCTGTGTTGAAGACACCGCCCAGGCCCCGCCGCCGCCCGCCGCGCCGCCAACCGACAATATCGCCCGGCGGCCGGATGTCAGCCCTGCAGGCGCGACGGTGGGGGTCGCCAGTGTCGGCGGCGCGCCGGGCGGCCTCGACGACAAATTTCAGGCGATGTTCGTCGACGCCGCCAAACGCAGCGACGTATCGCTCGCCGCCGGCGATGATCCGAATTATCTCGTCCGCGCCTATCTGAGCGCCTATCCCGAGGGCCAGGGAACGACAGCCGTCGCCTATGTCCTCGACGTTTTCGATGCGAAAAAGCAGCGCACGCAGCGCGTCGCGGATGAGGTTCTCATTCGGGGCCAGGCGGAGGATTCCTGGTCCCTGGTCGGCGACGATGCTCTTGCCGCCGTGGCGACGAAAAGCGCGGCCGATCTCGCCGCAGTCATGACCAATACGCCGGAAGCCATTGCCGCCAACGCGGCGCCGTCCGCCCCCGGGGAGACAGCATCACAAGTCGCCGCAAATGCCCCGCCGCCCCCGCAAGACGGCCGCACTGTGGTGGCGGCGACGGCGCCTGCTTCCCCGTCAGCGGCAGCTGCCTCCGCTGGCAACGGCGACAGAGTGACCGCCCAGCGCTAGCCAGCCTCCCCCCGATGCGATAAGCACTGCCCCCGATTGTCGTTCGCGTCGTCCCCCCGGGCCGCGAAGGACCCCCCAAGCGAGTTCAACCACGAGGAACCCCATGAATTTTTCGCAGATTGCTCGCCCGCTTTGTTTGACCAGTCTGCTTCTGGCTTCGTCTTCGGCTTTTGCGGGTCCTTCGCCGCAAGGCGAATGGCGGGTCGCCGACGGCACAGCAACGATCCGTGTTCACCGTTGTGGCGGGGCCTTCTGCGGCAATATCGCGACGACGATCACGCCCGCCGGCAAGGACATCCACAATCCCGATCCGCGCAAGCGCAACCGCACGTTGCTCGGCATCGAGGTTCTCTACGCCCTGCGCGCTACCGGCCCGAATGCCTGGTCGGGCTACAGCTATAATGCGCAGGACGGCCAGACCTATACGATCACCGTCTCGCTCGCGAGCCCGACCACGCTACGCGTCCAGGGCTGCGTGCCGGGGGGCGGCGCGTGCGGCGGCGAGACATGGACGCGGGCGCGCTGAGGCGCGGAATTTAAAGTGGACCCAGCGGGCCTCATCCGCCAATGTCAATTCCTATGAAAATCCTCGCCGGCAATTCCAACATCGCATTGAGCACGGCGATCGCGACCTATATCGGCGTGCCGCTGACCAAGTGTCAGGTCCGGCGCTTCGCCGATATGGAGATTTTCGTCGAGATTCAGGAGAACGTGCGCGGGCAGGACACGTTCATCGTCCAGTCGACCTCGTTTCCGGCCAATGATCACCTCATGGAAGTGCTGATCATGACCGACGCGCTACGCCGCGCCTCCGCCCGGCGCATCACCGCCGTCATCCCCTATTTCGGCTATGCCCGGCAGGACCGCAAACCGGGCCCGCGCACGCCGATCTCGGCCAAGCTCGTCGCCAATCTCATCTCGCGCGCCGGCGCCGATCGCGTTTTGACGGTCGATCTCCACGCGGGCCAGATCCAGGGCTTCTTCGACATCCCGACCGACAATCTTTTCGCCGCGCCGGTGATGGTGCGCGACATCAAGGAGCGCAACGACCTGAAGAACGTGATGGTCGTGTCGCCCGATGTCGGCGGCGTGGTGCGCGCACGCGCGCTCGCCAAGCGAATCGACGCACCGCTTGCCATCGTCGACAAGCGCCGTGAGCGGCCCGGCGAATCCGAGGTGATGAATGTCATCGGCCATGTCCGCGGCAAGACCTGCATCCTCGTCGACGATATCGTCGATTCGGGCGGCACCCTCTGTAACGCCGCCGATGCCCTGCTCGCGCAGGGCGCCAAGGATGTCTACGCCTATATCACCCACGGCGTGCTCTCCGGCGGCGCGGTGGCGCGGATCAGCAGTTCCTCGCTCAAGGAACTGGTCGTCACCGATACAATCGCGCCGACTGAAGCGGTCCTGCTGACCAAGAACATCCGCGTCCTGCCGATCGCGCCGCTGATCGGCGAGGCGATCGCCCGCACGGCGAAGGAAGAAAGTGTCTCCAGCCTTTTCGATTGAGCCACGTAGTGGAATTAAGCATCTTTTCGCGGCGGTCTTTGCGCCGCGCCCGGACTGCACCATCTTCCTTGACTTAAGCCTTCAAAATAGGGGAGTTTCCCCGGCCTTTCGGAGTGGAATACGAAACCGGTTTTTCGCGCAAATCCCGCTCCAAATCTTTGGAATCGATCACATCTGTGATCTTGGCCCCCAAGGCGTTCATGCGTAGCTATCTCGATTTCGAAAAGCCGGTTGCCGAACTCGACACCAAGGTCGAGGAATTGCGCGCGCTCCTCGCCGACGGCGACAATGCCGACAGCGAGGATCTGACCCGGCTCGAAATCCGCGCCGAGAAGGCGCTCGCCGATCTTTATGCCAATCTCACGCCCTGGCAGAAGACGCTTGTCGCGCGCCATCCGCAGCGCCCGCATTGCGCCGATTTCATTGCCGGGCTGACCAGCGATTTCACGCCGCTCTCGGGCGATCGGCTGTTCGGCGAGGATGCCGCCATCCTCGGCGGCTTCGCGCGCTTTCGCGGCACGCCGGTCTGCATCATCGGCCAGGAGAAGGGCAACGATACCGAGTCGCGCCTCAAGCGCAATTTCGGCATGGCCCGGCCGGAGGGCTATCGCAAGGCGGTGCGGCTGATGGAATTGGCGGAGCGCTTTTCCCTGCCGGTCATCTCGCTCGTTGATACGGCGGGTGCCTTTCCCGGCGTCGATGCCGAGGAGCGCGGCCAGGCTGAAGCGATCGCGCGTTCGACCGATAAAACCCTGTCCCTCGGCGTCGCCAATGTCGCGCTCATCATCGGCGAGGGCGGCTCGGGCGGCGCCATCGCCATCGCCGCTTGCAATCGCGTGCTGATGCTGGAGCACGCGATCTATACGGTCGCCTCGCCCGAAGCTTCGGCCTCGATCCTCTGGCGTGATGCCGCCAAGGCGCAGGAGGCGGCGACGAACATGAAAATCACGGCGCAGGATCTGCTGCGCTTCGGCATCATCGACACAATCATTTCGGAGCCGACCGGCGGCGCGCATCGCGATCCCGCCGCGGCCATTGCCGCGGCCGGCAACGCCATTGCCGCGGCGCTCGAAAGTCTCGGCAATATGTCGCCTGAGGCTTTGCGCGAGTCCCGCGCCGACAAATTTCTGGCGATGGGCCGCAAGATTTAGAACGCTTTCATCTTAGCGCGCGCGAGCCGTCAGCGCGTTCCATGCGGCCAGGGAGTCCATGTAGTCTCTCCAGTGCGCGATTTTCCGGCCTTCAATCCGGATGATGGAGGCGAAGCGGTTGTGATACTTCACGCCCGTCGCGAGAATGGTTCCGTGGACTTCATATTCGATGACGACGACGCGGCCGTCGTCCGTCTTGTGGGTGATCAACTTATCCGCCGCTTCGATCCTGATGTTGGCGGCATAGCCGCCAAACCGCGCCATCAGTTCCGCGCGTCCGCGGATCACGCGTGGCCAACCGGGGAAGTCGTAGAGAACCTCGTAGACGATCTCGGCGGCGACAATATCGGAAAAGTGCTCGCCGTCGACCAGATCGCCCAGCGCCCCCCGGACCAGATCGAAGTAAGGTTTGACGGGTTCGTAGGCAGCGTATTTCGAATGCGCCATTCCGGATTCTCTAGTGCCTGAAATGCCGGGTGCCGGTGAAGACCATGGCGAGCCCGGCCGCGTCTGCCGCTTCGATTACCTCGCTGTCGCGCAACGAGCCGCCGGGCTGGATCACCGCTGTCGCGCCCGCGTCCGCCGCGGCGAGCAGGCCGTCGGCGAAGGGGAAGAAGGCATCCGAGGCGACGACCGAACCCTTCGCCGAGACTCTCTGACAGTCCTGCCATCTGCGCGGCTTCGAGCGCTTTCTGCGCGGCGATGCGCGAGGAATCGACCCGGCTCATCTGGCCCGCGCCAATGCCGACCGTTGCACCGCCCTTGGCATAAACGATAGCGTTCGACTTGACGTGTTTGGCGACGCGGAAGGCGAATTTCAGATCTTCAAGCTCGGCCGCGCTCGGCGATCGTTTGGTGACGACCTTCAGATCCAAATCATCGACGAGAGCGTTGTCGCGGCCTTGTACCAGAAAGCCGCCGTTCACCGAGCGGAACGTCAATTCCTGACGCCGCGGATCGGGCAGACCGCCGGTGAGGAGCAGGCGCAGATTGAGTTTCGTGCCGATGATCTCCCGCGCCTCTTCGCTCGCATCGGGGGCGATGATCACCTCGGTAAAAATCTTGACGATCTCCCGCGCGGTTTCAGCGTCGAGCGTGCGATTCAGTGCGATGATGCCGCCGAAGGCGGAGACTGCATCGCTGCGCAGCGCCAGCCGGTAGGCGTCCGCGAGACTTCGCCGACTGCGCCACGCCGCACGGATTGGCGTGCTTGATGATCGCGACCGCCGCGGTCCTCGAAGGATCGAATTCGCTGACGAGTTCGAGCGCCGCGTCGGTGTCGCCGACATTGTTGTAGGAGAGCTGCTTGCCCTGAACCTGCTTCGCCGTGGCGAGGCCGAAGCTCGGCTGCTCGTTGGCATAGAAGGCCGCCGCCTGATGCGGGTTTTCGCCATAGCGCAGCGTCTCAAGCTTGTGGCCGCCGAAGCCGCGATAATCCGGCGCATTTTCGCCGATCTGCGCCGCGAGCCAGTTGGATATGCCGGAATCATAGACGGCTGTGCGGGCGAAAGCCTTCTGCGCCAGGGCGCGGCGGAAAGCGAGGCGCGTCTTGCCGCCCTGGGCATCAAGCTCGGCGAGAAGCCGCGCATAATCGGCGACATCGACCACCACGCTGACGGAGTCGAAATTTTTCGAGGCGGCGCGGATCATCGCCGGGCCGCCGATGTCGATGTTCTCGACGCATTCGTCGAAGTCCGCGCCCTTCGCCACCGTCGCTTCGAAGGGATAGAGATTGACGACGAGGAGATCGATCGGCGCGATGCCGTGCGCCAGCATCGCCGCCTCGTGCTCGGGATTTTCGCGGATGGCGAGCAGGCCCCCGTGCACCTTGGGGTGCAACGTTTTCACGCGGCCATCCATCATTTCGGGAAAGCCGGTGAGTTCCGAGACGTCGCGCGCCGCGATTCCGGCGGCGACGAGCGCCCGATGCGTGCCGCCCGTCGAGACGATTTCGATATCGCGGGCGGCGAGCGCCCTGGCGAAATCGATCAGCCCGGTCTTGTCGGAGACAGAGATGAGCGCGCGGGCGATGGAGCGGAGTTTGTCGGACATTCAGCCTTCCCGGGAAGCATCTTGAGCGCGCTGATTAGCACGTCCGCGCGGCAGGCGTCAGGGCGACTCTTCTTACGCCATCTCGGTAATTCGGCCGAGCGGCGCAGGGGCGTCGGCATTCGGCGCGGCAAGAGGCCGCGCCAGCAGCATTGTTCCGTCGTGGCCGGCGATCTCGGCGTTTATCAGCCGGCCTGCGGGCACTGGGCCGAGCCGGACGCGGGTAAAATCCTCCGCCCGCGCAATGCCGCCGCGCTCGGTCAGGAGCGTGAGGGTCCGGCCTTTCTGCGCTTCGAGGTGGCGGGCGAGGGCGGCTGCGCCTGCCAGCCGCAAAGCCTTCGCCCGCGCGGCGATCACGTCCGGCGTGAGTTGCGGCATCAGCGCTGCCGGTGTGCCGGGGCGCGGTGAGAAGGGAAAGACATGCAGATGCGTCAGCCCGCAGTCTGCGACGAGCGCCAGCGTCTCGGCGAACATCTCGTCGGTCTCGGTCGGAAATCCGGCGATAAGGTCGGCGCCGAAAACCATATCCGGCCGCGCGGCGCGAATCTCCGCGCAAAAGCGCACCGCGTCGGCACGGGCGTGGCGCCGCTTCATTCGCTTGAGGATCATGTCGCTGCCGGCCTGCAATGAGAGATGCAGATGCGGCATCAGTCGCTTTTCGTTGGCGATTGCGTCGAGCAGCTCGGCGTCGGCCTCAATGCAATCGATCGAGGACAGCCGCAGCCGCGCGAGCCCAGGCACCTTGCCGAGAATGGCCTTCACCAGCCGGCCGAGGCCAGGGCGCGCATCGATGTCGCGGCCGTAGGCGGTCAGATCGACGCCGGTCAGCACGATCTCCTGAAAGCCCTGCGCAACGCAATTTTCGGCTGCGGCCAGCACGCCTTCCTCTGGCGTCGAGCGCGATGCGCCGCGTCCATAGGGAATGATGCAGAAGGTGCAGCGATGGTCGCAGCCGGTCTGAATGGCAAGAAACGCGCGGGTGTGATCTTCGACCGCTCCGCGCGCCGGGGGCACGGCTGACGCCGCGAAAATATCGCCGACGGCGATGCGCTCCGCCACGCCGGGCCGGAACGCCTCGGCGGCAAGCTTTTCCGCGTTGCCGAGCACTTGCGCGACCTCGGGCATGGCGGCGAAATTCTGCGGCGCGATCTGCGCCGCGCAGCCGGTGACGATGATCGTGCGCTCCGGGGCCTCGCGCTTCAGCCGGCGGATCGTCTGGCGCGCCTGGCGCGCCGCCTCCGCGGTGACGGCGCAGGTATTGACGATGACGAGATCGTTGCGACCCGCCGCCTCGGCGGCGCGGCGCATGGCTTCGCCTTCGACGAGGTTCAGACGGCAGCCGAAATTGACGACTTCGATCTTGGCCTGCGATGCGGGCCTCACGCCGCCGCGTCCTCGAACCAGCGTGATTCCAGGATCGCCTCGAATTCGAGTTCGACCGGGCCCGCCAGAACCACCTGATCATCGCTCCGGCGCCAGGTGACATGAAGATCACCGCCGGGCAGGCTGACGATTGCATTCCGATCGGTGAGCCCCCGGCGCGCCGCTGCAACCAGGACCGCGCAGGCGGCCGAGCCGCAGGCATAGGTCAAGCCCGCGCCGCGCTCCCAGACGCGCACGACGATATGATTGCGCTCGCGCACCTGAGCGAAGGAAATATTCGCCCGCTCCGGGAAGAGCGGGTCATGTTCGAGCGCGGGGCCGAGCACTGAGAGATCGTAGGCGTCGAGATCGTCGACGAAGAAGACAGCGTGCGGGTTGCCGACATTGACCGTGGCGGCGAGCAGCGGCGCGCCGCCGGGACCGATCGGGAAGGGGATCGCTGCCGTATCGGGCACGGCTTCGGAAAGCGGGATGTCCTGCCAGCCGAACCGGGGCTGGCCCATCTCCACCGAGAACCGCCGCTCCCCCTTGCGTTCACAAACGAGGATGCCGTTCAGCGTCTCGACCTTCAGCGTCTCGCGCGGCGTATCCTGCATGAGGGCCCAGGCGACGCAGCGCGTGCCGTTGCCGCAGGCTCCGGCCTCGCTGCCGTCGCGATTGTAGATGCGCACGTAGGCTTCGGTGCCGGCCGAGACGGGCGCGTGCAACACCATCAATTGATCGAAGCCGAGGTCCGGCGCCTGGGCGATGGCGCGCACGCTGCGGGCATCGAGCTCGTAGGTCGAGTTGCGCAGGTCGAGGATGACGATCTCGTTGCCGAGGCCATTCATCTTCGTCACCGATCTGCGCGCTAAGGGATGCATCGGGTCCAACTCGCCATAACTTTGCGCTTCATATAGGACAAAGCTCCGACTGAGGCCAAGGATTTGCCGGGCGCGGCAGGGTTGGCGGCGGAATTGCGCACGGAGACGGGCGGATGGGCGGTTTTTGGGTGAGGTTCGCGCTCGCGGCGGGGCTGGGCATGACCACCCTGGCGGCCGCGGCGCAGACGCAGACCTCGTCATCGAGCCCGGCGGCTCCCGCCCCAACGGCGCCAGCGGCCAAGCCGCAAATCGCCGCGCCATCGCCCGCCGTCGCGTCGCCGTCCGCCAAGCCGGTGCAGCAACCGGGCGCCGCCGCGGCGCCCCCGCCGCCGCCTGGTCCGCCGCCCGGATTGTCGTCCGCGCCCGGTCCCGACGAACCGGATCGAGGCGCACCGGGCATGCCGCGCGATTCTACGACCGTTATGCTCGACGTGCCGTCGCGGACCGTCGCGGAACTTGCCGCCAAGGCCAAATGGGACGAGGGCTTCAAGGTCGTCAAGGATACCGAGACCCGGGTGAAGGCGGCGGTCGAGAAAGCGGGCCTTAAGATCATCGGCGCGCCAATCGCGGTTTTCACCCAGGAGGACGACGCCGGCTTCGGCTTCACGGCCATGCTTCCGCTCGCCCCCGGCTCAAAGGCGACGCTTACGGATGGGGTGGCGATTGGCGCCTCGCCGGCCGGAAAAGCGATCAAATTTCAGCATCGCGGCGCCTATGACGACATCGATTCGACCTATGATCTCATCACCGCCTATCTCGACGAAAAGAGCCTTGAGGCGCAGGATTTCTTCATCGAGGAATATCTGACCCCTTTGACCAGCGCTGAAGATCCATATCTGGCAGTCGATATCTATGTGTTTCTGAAACCCTGAGCGGCGGAGGAGGACTATGCACGATCACGCGAGCGATGGACTGAGCCATCCGCATATCTTCCTTGGCGCGCAGCACGCGGCGAATGAGCGACGCACGTTCGCCGTCGTTGGCCTGACCCTGACGATGATGATCTGCGAGATCGTCGGTGGCCTCCTTTTCGGCTCGATGGCCCTGATCGCCGACGGCCTGCACATGTCGACCCATGCGGCCGCCCTCGGCGTCTCGGCCTTCGCCTATCATTATGCACGCCGTCATGCGGAGGATCCGCGCTTTGCCTTCGGCACGGGGAAGGTCGGCGATCTCGCCGCCTTCGCCAGCGGCCTTGCGCTGGCCATTGTGGCGCTTTTCATCGGCTACGAGAGCCTTCAGCGGTTCTTCGCTCCTGAGCCGATTCACTATACCGAGGCGCTGGCCCTCGCCGCGCTCGGCCTCGCTGTCAATGTCGCGAGCGCCTGGCTTTTGCGCGATTTGCACGATCATTCTCATGGCGATGATCATGATCATTCGCATGCCGCGCATGACCATGATCACGATGATCACGATCATCAGCACGCTGACCAGGATCTGAACCTGCGCGCGGCCTATGTGCATGTCATCGCCGACGCGGCGGTTTCGATCCTCGTCGTCGCCGCCTTGCTGCTGGCGCGTGTCTTCGGCTGGGTCTGGCTCGATCCGGCCGTCGGCGTCGTCGGCATGGTCGTCATCCTGAGTTGGTCCTATGGACTTTTACGGGCTGCCGGCGCCGTCCTGCTCGACATGACGCCCGACGAGAAACTGAAGGAGGCCATTCGTTCCCGACTGGAGACGAATGGCGATTTCGTCAGCGATCTGCATCTGTGGCGCGTCGGGCCCGGGCATCGCGCGGCGATGGCGACGGTCGTCAGCGCAAATCCGCGGCCGACCGAGGAGCACAAGGCGCAACTGGCCGATCTGGCAGGCCTCAGTCATTTGACTGTCGAGGTTCTGAAGTGTCCACACGCGGATTGAGAGGCTTGTTGGGCAAGCAATGGCGCGAGTCATGAGTTGGCGCGATTTATTTGGCAGCGGTCGGGGCGGTCGCGTCAGAGGCCGCTACCCCGCCGCCTATTATGACGACGTTGCCAAGGCGATCGCGGCGCAAATTCCCGCGCCGGAGGCGATGCTGCTCGATTTTGGCTGCGGCGAAGCGCCTGCCGCAGCGCTGATCGCCGAACATTGCGCGCGGCTCTACCTGTACGATCCGGCGCCGAAGATTCAGGCGGCGCTGCGCCAGCGCCACGCGTCCAATCCGAAGATCAAAATCCTGACCGAGGCGCAAGTTCAGGCGCTACCGGAGGCGTCTTTGGACATGGTTCTGTTCAACGCTCTGTTCCAGCATCTCACGCTGGCGGAATGCACGGCGGCGGTGGATTTCGCCGCGGCGAAATTGCGGCTCGGCGGCCGGCTTGTCGTCGCCGATGTCATCCCGCCCCATGCCGATCCGCTGAGCGAATCCTGGGCGTTGGTCGAATATGCCTATCGCGGCGGCTTTCTCCTCGCCGCGTTGCGCGGGGCGGTTTCACGCCGCCGTCCTCGCCGCCCGCGCGTCGGATTCACGACCTTCGCCATCCCCGACATGCAGCGGCTGCTCGCCACGCATGGTTTCGAGACGCGCCGCGCCGACCGCAACATCGGCCATAACCAGATTTATATGACGTTTCTGGCGAAGCGGGTTTAGCGCAAGAACCGAGCGCGACTTAGCTCAATTCCGTGACAAGCCGGCGCATGAACTCGATGCCCGCCGCGAGCTGCGCGATCTCGATATATTCGTCCGGCTGATGCGCCTGATCGATCGAGCCCGGCCCGCAAATGACGGTCGGAATTCCCGCCTGCTGAAATTGGCCCGCTTCGCTCGCATAGGAGACGGTGATCGTCGCGTTGCGCCGGCCGAGCTTCAGCGCCAGGCTTTCCGCCGCCGAACCCGGCGCCGGGTTGAGGCCCGGCACCGGATGATGCGCATGCGTTTCGACGTGCGCGCGCTTCGTCGGATCGGGCGCCTTGGCGGCGACGATCCGCTCGATCTGCGCATTCATGCGATCGATGGCGGTGTCATAGGCGACATTCGGCAGGCCGCGAAATTCCCAATCGAAGGTGCATTCCTTGGCGAGAATGTTGCGGGCCGTGCCGCCGTGGATCATGCCCACATGGATGGAGGAGAATGGCGGATCGAAGCGACTGGTCGGATCGCCCTCGGCCTTCAGTTCATCGGCGAGGCGGTAAAGCTCGCTCATCAGCGCGTGGACGACTTCGATCGCGCTCGAGCCGAGATAGGCCTTGGAGGAATGCGCCTCATGCCCGTGAACGACGGTGCGATAGGTGGTGATGCTCTTGTGCGCATCGGCGACTTCCATGAGCGACGGCTCGCCAACGATGGCGATGCCGGGGCGGGGCAGATCCGCGCCAAATCGCGCGATCGTGTCGAGCGGGCCGCGGCAGCCGATCTCCTCGTCATAGCTGAGCAGGATGTGAATGGGCCGCTTGAGATCGGCGCGCTGGAATTCCGGCACCATCGCCAGGCAGAGCGCGTCGAAGCCCTTCATGTCGCAGGCGCCGCGCGCATAGACGCGGCTGCCCTCGCGGCGGAGCGTGAAAGGGTCCGAGGTCCAGGTCTGCCCAGCGACGGGAACGCAGTCTGTATGACCGGAAAGGATGATGCCGCCGTCAATATTAGGGCCGATAGTCGCGAACAGCGCCGCCTTGTCGCCCGCCGCGTTCGGTACTTTGACGTAATCGACGCCGTGGGCCTGCAGATAGCTCTCGACGTCGGCGATGAGCGGCAGGTTGGACTTCACGCTCTCCGTGTCGAAAGCGACGAGCCGCGCCAGCATGTCGAGCGTCGCCGCAAGCCTGTCGGTGGAATCGATGCGCCGGTCTGACACGATGGCTCCAATGATCAATGGAAATGCATCCGCGCGCGCGGCGCAGGCGGCCGGAGAAAGCTGCGTTAATTCAAGACCCGCGCCACATAGGGCGAATTGAGCGAGAAGACGGGGATTTCCGCGTCGAAGACTTCGCCGTTTTCCGCCACCATGCGATAGCTGCCCGTCATGATGCCCGAGGGGGTGGAGAGCGGGCAACCGGACGTGTAACGGAAGCTTTCTCCCGGCTTGAGGACGGGTTGCTCGCCGACGACGCCGGTGCCGAGCACTTCTTCCGTCCGGCCGTTGCCGTCCATGATTTTCCAGTGCCGGGCAGTTAATTGCACGGTTTGCTCGCCCTGATTGGCGATTTCGACAGTATAGGCCCAGAAAAACGTCGCCTGTTCGGCGTCCGAGCGCTCCGGGACAAATTCCGGTTCGACTGTGACTTGAATGTCTTGGGTGATGCTGCTGTACATTGCTTGCGCCACCGGGCAGTTTGCTAAAAGAGAGTGTTTCTCTACGCTATCATAAGTTTCCACCAGAGCAAAAACCGAATCGGCGTCCCCCGGTCGCCCGGATCGTCCCGCCAATGTCCGAAATTTCCCGCCTGCATCGCCTGCCGGTCCGCGTCTATTACGAGGACACGGATTTCTCGGGAGTCGTCCAGCATGTCGCCTATCTGCGCTTTCTGGAGCGCGGCCGAACCGAATTTCTGCGTGACTGCGGGGTCGATCAGTCGGCGCTCTTCGCCGGTGCGGCGCCTCTCGCTTTCGCCGTGCGGCGGCTGGGTGTCGACTATCTCAAGGCGGCGCTGATGGACGATCTCATCAGCGTCGAGACGCGGGTCGCCAGGCTCGGGGGCGCCTCGATCGACATGGCGCAACGGATTTTGCGCGGCGACGAGCTGCTGGTGACCGCCGATGTGCGGGTCGCCGCCGTCGCGGCAGGGCGGGCGCAGCGCTTGCCGGGCGAGATTCTCGCCAAATTGGGGCGCCGCCGCGGCCCATAGGCACAGGTTTTGCGAAAATACGGCCTGCGGGAGGGTACCGCGGCGCGTCGTAACCCATTCTTAACGGTGCTGATGGATCAACTAAATGCGTCGCATTTTAGTAACATGGACCCGCCGGAAGCCCAAGAAATGACCGAATTCCGGGAGAGGAGTGGATTAACCGCCAGTCCGATCAGGAAGTTCCGATTTATCAAAGGCATTCTTTCGAGGCTCACGAACCGCCGTCGGACAGTCCTGTGAGCGGTCTTGGGTCTCTGGTTTTGGCTGGGCCGGGGTGCGGCGCCGAGTTCCGGCGCATCGGGGCCCATAGATGATCTCCGCCATTTCGACCGCTGTTTTGCAAGGACGTGAGTGAATGAACCCTACCGATGTCGCTGCCGCAGCGGCTGCCTCTCCAGCAGCGGAAGTTTCACTCTGGAGCATGTTCCTCTCGGCGCATATCGTCGTGAAGTTCGTCATGCTCGGCCTGCTCGGCGCATCTGTCTGGTGCTGGGCCATCATCATCAACAAGACGCTGCTCTTCGCCAAAGTGCAGCGGGCGATGGACCGCTTCGAGCAAGTCTTCTGGTCGGGCAATTCGCTTGAGGAGCTTTACGCCAACCTCTCGTCGCGGCCGACGACCGGCATGGCGACGCTCTTCGTGGCCGCCATGCACGAATGGAAACGCTCGGTGCAATCCACGGCGAGTTCGTTCATGGGCCTGCAGACGCGCGTCGAAAAAGTGCTCGATGTGTCGATCGCCCGCGAGGTCGAGAAGCTTGAATTGCATCTGCTGGTCCTCGCCACGGTCGCCTCGGCCGGTCCGTTCGTCGGCCTGTTTGGCACGGTGTGGGGCATTATGACGTCGTTTCGCTCCATCGCGGCATCGAAGAATACGTCGCTTGCGGTCGTCGCGCCCGGTATCGCCGAAGCCCTGTTCGCCACCGCCATCGGCCTCTTCGCCGCCATCCCGGCGCTCATCGCTTACAACAAGTTGCAGGGCGACGTCGCCAAGAAGCAGGCGCGGCTCGAAGGCTTCGCCGACGAATTTTCATCGATCCTGTCGCGGCAGATCGATCAGCATGGCGCGCGCGACCGCGCGGCGTAAATTTGCGCCCGCTGTGCAGCGGGCCGTTTGATAAGGAGAGCAGCGCATGGGCATGTCCGTCGCGCAAGGCCGGGGTGGCGGTCGCCGTCGTCGCGGCGTCCCGCGTTACAAGGCGATGGCCGACATCAACATGACGCCGTTCATCGACGTCATGCTTGTGTTGCTGATCATTTTCATGGTCGCCGCGCCGCTGCTTGCGACCGGCGTGCCGATCGACCTGCCGCACACCAAGGCTTCCGCGCTCAATCTCGATCAGAAGCCGTTGTCGGTGGCGATCGACGAGAAGGGTGCGATCTTCGTGATGGACGAGCCGGTGACGATGGACCAGCTCGTCGACAAGCTGAAGCAGGCCGCCAAGGACGGCTTCGACGAGCGGATCTATGTGCGGGGCTCGAACGACGTGAGTTACGGCAAGATCGCCGAAGTCATGTCGCTGATTACCACCGCCGGCTACAAGAAGGTCGCCCTCGTCACAGAGCCGGTCAAGGGCAACTGAGCGCGAGAGAAATTGAGCGCAAGAGCAACTGGGCGATTGAGCCGCGATGGATGATGCATCGGGAAAACCCGGATATATCGCTTCGGGCGCCGCGCATGTGGCTTTGCTCGCGGCGATACTTCTGTCGTTTTCGCATAATCCGAAATTCGAAGACGTGCAGGAAACGGTGCCGGTCGATCTCGTGACCGATTCCGACGTCAATCAAATCGTCAAGGGCGACAAGTCGGCGAAGACGGTGCAAGAGCATCCGCATGTCGATCAGGTCGCGACCACCGAGGACTTGAAGCCCAAGCCGCCGATCGCCGACGCCAAGCGCGACGTGCCGACACCGCCGCCGCCGCTGAAGCGCATCGCCGATCCGGGCCAGGACGACAAGGTCGAGCCGCCGCAACCGCCTGCTGCGGCCGCGGCACCCCCGCCAGCACCGAAGCCGGCTCCGGTGCCGCCCATCGCGGCCAAGCCGCCGCCGGACCTCGCCGCGGACGAACCGCTGCCGCCGCCGCGGCCGAAGATTGTGCCGCCGAAGAAACCGCCGCCGCCCAAGGTCGAGGCGCAGAAGCCGCTTGAGTTCAAGCCGGACCAGATCGCCAAATTGCTGGACGACACGCCGCCGAAGCCGTCCAAGGCGCATGAGCACCATACCAGCAAGCCGAAGTCGGGCGATGATACGCACGATCCGCCGCGCCGCTTCGATGCTGATGACATCAGCCGGCTGTTGAGCCACGAGGCGCCGTCCCGCCGCGCCTCTACCGGCGAACGGCTGCAGCAGCTCGCCTCGCTGGGCTCGCCGACGGCGAGCGCGCCGCGCATGTCACCATCGCTTCAAGCGGCCCTGGACGGCTGGTTCCAAGACAAGTTCCAGGGCTGCTGGAATCAGCCGATCACTTTGCCGCAAGGGCCGAAATATGTGCCGCAAATTCGTGTGCGGCTCAATCTTGACGGCTCGTTGGCAGACGATCCGGTGCTGATGAATCCGCCAGATGATCCGTCCTGGCAGCCGCTGGCGGACAGCGCCATGCGCGCGGTGCGCAAATGCGACCCGTTACAGGTTCCAGACCGCTTTAAGGCCTATTACGATGTGTGGCGGGACCGCGTCGTGCAGTTCCAGGATCAGGACATGTAAGCTTGGCCGAAAGATTCGGGCCGGCCCGAGCCCATTTCCGCGGCATTGCCGCAATTATAACGTAGCCCCATCGCGCGAACCCTCCGGATAGCTTTCATGTCTTTCTCGATCACTCGCCGCACCGCCTCTGGACTCGTGCTTGGAGCCGCGACAGGCCTCGCGTTGCCACGTCAGGCGTTCAGCCAGAGCAATCCGCTCGTCGTCACGCCGGGCAGCAACTTCAAGCCGGTGAATGTCGCGGTGACGCAATTCGCCGGCGATGCGGGGCCGAATATCTCATCGATCATCAGCAATAATTTCAGCCGCTCGGTGTTTCTCGCGCCGGTCGATCCCGGCCGCTTCCCGCAGCAGATCAGCAATCCCGATCAGGCGCCGCAATTCGACGCCTGGAAGGCGGTCGATGCGCAATTCGTCGTCACCGGGCGCAGCGGCGCGGGCGGCGGCGGCCGACTGCAAACCGACTTCCGCCTCTGGGACGTGAATGCCGGTACGCAGGTCGCGGGCCAGCAATATGTCACCGACCCCAACAATTCGCGTCGTGTCGCGCATATTATCTCGGACGCGATCTTCTCGCGCATCACCGGCGAGAAGGGCTTTTTCGACACGCGCGTCGCTTTCATCGATGAGACCGGCCCGGCGGAAAACCGCCGCAAGCGCCTCGCGATCATGGATCAGGACGGCGCCAATGTGCGCTATCTGACAGGCGGCCAGGATCTCGTCGTCACGCCGCGCTTTTCGCCGTCGTCACAGCAGATCACCTATATGGCGTTCGGCACCGGCGATCCGAAAGTCCTGCTGCTCAATATCGAAACCGGGCAACGCCAGGTCGTCGGCAATTTCCCCGGCATGGAATTCGCGCCGCGCTTTTCGCCCAACGGGCAGGACGTCGTCCTGTCGCTGGAGGAGAACGGCGTCACCAACATCTACGAGATGAATATCGCCTCGCGCGCCTCGACGCGGCTGTCGAATTCCTCATCCATCGACACCTCGCCCTCGTTCTCACCCGACGGTTCGCAGATCGTCTTCGAGTCCGACCGCGGCGGCAATCAGCAAATCTACGTCATGCCGGCTTCGGGCGGAAACGCGCAGCGTATCTCATTCGGAGAAGGCTCGTATTCGACGCCGGTCTGGTCGCCGAAGGGCGACTACATCGCCTTCACCAAGCAGAAGACCAGCACGTTCGCCATCGGCGTGATGAAGCCGGACGGCTCGGGCGAGCGAATCCTGACCGAAGGCTTCCACAACGAAGGCCCGACCTGGGCGCCGAATGGCCTGTTCCTGATGTTCTTCCGCGATCCGGGCGGCGAATTCGGCCCGCATATCTTCATGATCGACGTCTTCGGCCGCGCCGAATTCAAGGTGCCGACGCCCGCCTATGCATCGGACCCGGCCTGGGGCCCGCTGCTGAGCTGATCCGGCGCGTCAAAAGCGACGCCCTATCTCCTCGCAATGACGGTTAGACGCGCGTCTTCAACTCAGCGAGGATCGCATCGCCCATTTCGGCGGTGGAGATCGCCTTCGGCGCGTTGCCCTTGATATCGGCGGTGCGCAGGCCCTTGTCGAGCACGCCGGCGATGGCGGATTCAAGCTTATCGGCAAGCTCCGTCAGGCCGAAGGAATAGCGCAAAGCCATGCCGAAGGAGCCGATCATGGCGATCGGATTGGCAAGGCCCTTGCCGGCAATGTCCGGCGCCGAGCCGTGCACGGGCTCATAGAGCGCCTTGCGATGGCCGGTCTTCTCGTCCACCGCGCCGAGCGAGGCCGAGGGCAGCATGCCGAGCGAGCCGGTGAGCATGGCCGCGACATCCGACAGCATATCGCCGAACAGATTGTCGGTGACGATCACGTCGAACTGCTTCGGCCGGCGCACGAGCTGCATGCCGAGCGCGTCGGCAAGCTGGTGCTCCAGTTCCACGTCGGGGAATTCGCGCTTGTGCAGGTCGATGATGATCTCGCGCCAGAGCACGCCCGACTTCATCACATTGTGCTTCTCGGATGAAGTCACCTTGTTGCGGCGCTTGCGCGCCAGCTCGAAGGCGATGCGGCCGATGCGCTCGATCTCGTAGGTGTCGTAGACCTGCGTATCGATGGCGCGCTTCTGGCCGTTGCCAAGATCGATGATCTGCTTGGGTTCGCCGAAATAGACGCCGCCCGTCAATTCGCGGACGATAAGGAGGTCGAGACCGTCGACCAGTTCGCGCTTCAGCGAGGAGGCATCGGCGAGCGCCGGATAGCAGATCGCCGGGCGCAGATTGGCGTAGAGGTTGAAGTCCTTGCGCAGCCGCAGGAGGCCGGCCTCGGGGCGCACATCGTAGGGCACCTTGTCCCATTTCGGGCCGCCGACGGCGGCGAGCAGGATGGCGTCGGCCTTGCCGGCGCGGGCCATGTCGTCTTCGCTGATCGCGACGCCGTGGGCGTCATAGGCCGCGCCGCCGACGAGGCCGCGCTCGATCTCGAAACGGGCAATGCCTTCCTTGGTGAGGAAATTGGCGATCTTCTCGACTTCGGCCGTCACTTCGGGGCCGATGCCGTCGCCCGGCAAAACGAAAAGATTGTTGACCGACATGTTCTGCTCCTGCTGTCGGCGGCGTTTAAGCAGGTTGCGGGGGAGGGGGCAAGTATCCGCTCCGGATGAAGCGTCATTGCGAGCGCAGCGAAGCAATCCAGCAAAGGCGGAAACGATTGCTGGATTGCTTCGTCGCTTTCTCCTCGCAATGACGCGCGGTTCAGGCCGTGACGGCAAAAAAAATGGCCGGGACAAGCCCGGCCATTGAGTCTCGAAGGATAGTGCTTACGCCGCGGCGAGCTGGCGCAGCACGTAGGGACAGGATACCGCCGTTCTTGAAATATTCGAGTTCGTCGAGCGGTCGCGATGCGGCAGAGAAGCGGCACTTTCTTCTCGCTGCCGTTGGCGAACTTGATCGTCGCTTCCATCATCTGGCGCGGCTTCAGCGTTTCGCCGAGGCCATGGATCGTCACCTGCTCGTCGCCCTTGAGGCCGAGCGACTTCCAGCTCGTGCCGGGCTCGAAGGTCAGCGGCAGCACGCCCATGCCGACGAGGTTCGAGCGATGGATGCGCTCGAAGCTTTCGGCGATCACGGCGCGCACGCCGAGCAGCCGCGTGCCCTTGGCCGCCCAGTCGCGCGAGGAGCCGTTGCCATATTCGGCGCCGGCGAAGACGACAAGCGGCACGCCTTCGGCCTGATATTTCATCGCCGCATCGTAGATCGACATTTCCTCGCCGTCCGGCCAATGCTTGGTCATGCCGCCTTCCGGCACGCCGCCGTCGGCTTTGGCGAGGATGAAGTTCTTGATGCGGATATTGGCGAAGGTGCCGCGCATCATGATCTCATGATTGCCGCGGCGCGTGCCATACTGGTTGAAGTTCTGCTGCGACACCTGATGTTCGAGGAGGAACTGGCCGGCCGGCGAGGCGGCCTTGATCGAGCCCGCCGGCGAAATGTGGTCGGTGGTGATCTTGTCGCCGAAGAGCGCCAGGATGCGCGCATTCGACGATATCCGTCGACCGGCTCCGGCTCCTTGGTCAGGCCCTCGAAATAGGGCGGGTTCTGCACATAGGTCGAGCCGATGTCCCATCTATAGGTCTCGCCGTCCGGCACCTTCACCTTGCGCCAGTGGGCGTCGCCCTCGAAGACGTCGGCATAGCGGCTCTTGAAGATCTTCTTCGTCACATATTTTTCGGCGAAGTCGTTGATCTCCTCGGTCGTCGGCCAGATGTCGCGCAGATAGACCGGATTGCCCTTCTTGTCGTGGCCGAGCGGCTCGGTCTCGAGGTCCTTCGTCACCGTGCCGGCGATGCGCATGGGCGACGACGAGCGGCGGCGAGGCGAGATAATTCGCCTGCACATCGGGGCTGACGCGGCCCTCGAAATTGCGGTTGCCCGAGAGCACCGCGGCGGCGACGATGCCGTTCTCGTTGATCGTTTCGGAGATCTCCTGCGGCAGCGGCCCGCAGTTGCCGATGCAGGTCGTGCAGCCGAAGCCGACGAGATTGAAGCCGAGCTTGTCGAGGATCCTTCTGCAAGCCGGAATTGGCGAGATATTCGGCGACGACCTGGCTGCCGGGCGCGAGCGAGGTCTTCACCCAGGGCTTCGCCGTCAGCCCGCTGCGCGACGGCATTGCGGGCAAGCAGGCCCGCGCCGATCAGCACGCTCGGGTTCGAGGTGTTGGTGCAGGAGGTGATCGCCGCGATCACCACATCGCCGTGGCCGAGATCGAAATCCTTGCCCTCGACCGGGTAGCGCTTCTCGGCGTCCTCGGTCTTCTTGTATTCGCCGTCCAGTGCGGTCTTGAAGCCCGGCGCGACGGCGCCGAGCGCGATGCGGCCCTCGGGACGCTTCGGTCCCGCCATCGACGGCACGACGGTCGCAAGATCGAGCTCGAGCGTATCGGTGAAGACGGGATCCGGCGTCGCCGAGGTGCGGAACAGGCCCTGCGCCTTGGCATATGTTCTCGACGAGCGCGACACGCGCCGGGGTGCGCGCCGAGGTCGTGCAGATAGGTCAGCGTCTCGCCGAATCGACCGGGAAGAAGCCGCAGGTCGCGCCATATTCCGGCGCCATATTGGCGATGGTCGCGCGGTCGGCGAGCGAGAGATGCTCGAGGCCCGGGCCGTAGAATTCGACGAATTTGCCGACGACGCCGTTCTTGCGCAGCATCTGCGTGACGGTCAGCACGAGATCGGTGGCGGTGACGCCCTCTTCAAGTTCGCCGGTCAGCTTGAAGCCGATGACTTCCGGCAGCAGCATGGAGAGCGGCTGGCCGAGCATGCAGGCTTCCGCCTCGATGCCGCCGACGCCCCAGCCGAGCACCGAGAGGCCGTTGACCATCGTCGTGTGCGAATCGGTGCCGACGAGCGAATCGGGATAGGCGACCTCGACCGTCGCTGCCTTGCCTTGCGCCGGCGAGAATTTTTCCTTCCGCGTCCAGACGGTCTGGGCGAGATATTCAAGATTGACCTGATGGCAGATGCCGGTGCCGGGCGGCACGACGCGGAAATTGTCGAAGGAGCCCTGGCCCCATTTCAGGAAGCGATAGCGCTCGCCATTGCGGTCATATTCGAGATCGACATTGGTCTTGAACGCCTTGGAATTGCCGAAGGCATCGACGATCACCGAATGGTCGATGACGAGATCGACCGGGACGAGCGGATTGATCTTCTGCGGGTTGCCGCCGAGTTTCAGTCATGGCGTCGCGCATGGCGGCGAGATCGACGACGGCCGGAACGCCGGTGAAATCCTGCATCAGGACGCGCGTCGGGCGGAAGGCGATTTCCTTTTCTTCCTTGCCCTTGTTGACGAGCCATTCGGCGACCGCCTGGATATCTTCCTTGGTGACCGAGCGGCCATCCTCGAAACGCAGCAGATTTTCGAGCAGCACCTTCATCGAGAAGGGCAGCTGGGAAATGCCGGGCAGGCCGTGTCTTCTCGGCCGCCTTAAGCGAGAAATAATGATAAGTCTTGGCGCCGACATTGAGGATTTTTCGGCTTTTGAAGGAATCGAGCGAAGCCATAGGCTGCGGGGCCCCTGATGTTGAGAAACGCGATGATGGGCGGCTTATAGATAATTTCCAATCTAGCCGCTACACCACCAAAAGCCGCGCCATGCAGGCCGCGCGCCATAGGACGACCGGAACCGCGCTCGCCATGCAGATCGAAGCCTCGGGCCTCAGCGTCGAACGCGGCGGCCGTCGCATTTTCGCCGGCCTCGGCTTTTGCCTCGGCCCCGGCGAGGCGCTCGTCGTCAGAGGACCGAACGGAGCGGGCAAATCGACGCTGCTGCGCGCGCTCGCCGGTCTCCTGCCCCTCGCCGCCGGACGGATTGTCCTGAGTCCCGAGACGGAGGCGCGGCGCGGCGAGCTCTGCCATTATATTGGGCATGCCGATGCCCTGAAACCGGCCTTGACGCTTACCGAGAACCTCGCGTTCTCCGCCGCTCTGCTCGGCGGCCGGGATGTCGGGCGCGCGATCGGGCGTCTCGGCTTGGGCGCCGTCGCCGATCTCCCGGCCGCCTATCTCTCGGCCGGCCAGAAGCGCCGTGCGGCGCTGGCGCGTCTCGTCGCCGTCCAACGTCCGCTGTGGCTGCTCGACGAGCCGCTGACGGCGCTGGACGCGGCCTCGCAGGGCGTTGTCGGGGAACTGTTGCAAGAACATCTGGCCGCCGGCGGACTTCTTGTCGCGGCGACCCATGCGCCTTTACCGGTCACGGCGCGGGAACTGATGCTGGGCCGCGCCGCATGAGCCAGAGCCCGCGCACCCGACCGGCGCCGCTCCGGGCGCTGCTGCTGCGCGATCTGCGGATCGGCCGGCGCATCGGCGGCGCCGTCAGCATGGGCGTCGTGTTCTTCCTGTGCCTCGTCACGATCACCCCCTTCGCGGTGGGGCCGGATCAGGCGCTGCTGGCGCGCATCGGTCCGGCGATTCTCTGGATCGCGGCGCTGCTCGCCACGCTGCTCGGCCTCGACAGGCTGTTTCAGGCCGATGCCGAAGACGGCTCGCTCGATCTTTTTCTCACCAGCGAGACGCCGCTGGAATTGATCGTCCTCGTCAAGTGCCTGGCGCATTGGCTGTTGACCGGGCTGCCGCTCGTCGCGGCGAGCCCGATTTTCGGCCTGATGCTGGGGCTCGCGCCGGCCGAGCTCCCGCGCCTCGTGGCCTCGCTGCTCGTCGGCACGCCGGCGCTGACCCTGCTCGGCGCCATCGGCGCGGCGCTGACGGTGAGCCTGCGGCGCGGCGGGTTGCTGCTTGCGGTGCTGATCCTGCCGCTCGCGGTGCCGGTGCTCATCTTCGGGGTTGCGGCGGCGGGCGATCCCATCGTCGGCTTCAAGACGCCGTTTCTGATCCTCTGCGGGCTGACGCTCGCCAGCGTGGCGCTGGCGCCCTTCGCCGCCGCGGCGGCCTTACGGTACGGGGTGGAGTGACGCCACGGGGCCGAGGCCGGGCTTTGTCCAGAGATCGCCGAAGTGGCGCTCATAGACCGGCGGATGAAAGCGCCTGAACCCGGCGTTCGGCGTCCAGGTCATCTCGACGAAGTAAAGCCGTGCGTCGGTGTCGAAAAAATCGATGCGGACGAAAGTCTGTATCTTCCGCCAGGATTTCGGCGGCGCGGATCATCTCGTCCAGATGTTTCGGCCGCGGCAGGTCGCCGGAGAATTCCGGCAGCCCATTGGAAATATCGAGCCGCCGCCAGTCGAGGTCGAAGAAACGGCTGCAGCCAACACCGTCCTCGGTTTTGTCGACGATGATGAAGGTCGCCTTGCCGCCGAATGTATAAATCCGATAGTCGAGCGGCAGCGGCCCGGTGCCGTCATCGATCAACTCCTGCACGATGATGCGCGGGACGATGTTCTTATAGGCCCATTCGCGATGGCGCGCGTAATAGCTGCGCGCCAGCCAGTCGCGGCAGGTCGCGATCAACGCGGCGCGGTCGAGCCGCGTCTTGTCGTGCACTACCTCGAACCAGCCTGATCCGTGCGTCGGCTTCACGATGAATTGTGGTGGCAGATCGTTGAACGGGATGGTGGCGGGATCGTCGGTCACATGAAGCAGCTTGGGAAGCACATTTGCCCCGAGTCGCTTTTCGACATAGGCGCGGGCGCGCAGCTTGTCGGTCGTCTCGGTCAGCCGCTCGTCGCGCTCGAAGAGGATGCGGTGCAAGACCTTGTCGGTGAAGGTTTTCGGCCGCAGGATGTTGGGAAATTCGCCGCGCTGCTCCCAGTGCTGCCAGATCGCATCCGCCCAGGCCGGCAGGCGGGGTTTGATCGCGTGCTTTATGGCCATGAGTATCCCGGGTCTCGGCTTGCCTGAGGCTTAGCGCCGGGCGGCGGCTTTGCCAATGTGCTGCCCCGACCGGGATTGGGCAAACTTTCCAGCAAGGATAGACGCCAGTTTAATTTGCCTTCCAAGGGCGGGCGGCCTAGATGAGGCGCATGCCGAATTTCGCCAATCCGACGCAATTCCTGCGGCTTGTGCGCGTCCTGGTGCCGATCGCGGCCGTGCTCACGGCCGTCCTTTTGGCTGTCGGGCTCACGCTGGCGCTGTTCGTTGCGCCGCCTGACTATCAGCAAGGCGAAACCGTGCGGATCATGTATCTGCACGTACCCTCGGCCTGGATGGCGATGTTTGTCTATCTCGTCATGTCCTCGGCGGCGATCGGGACACTGGTCTTCCGCCATCCGCTCGCCGATGTGGCGCAGAAGGCGGCGGCCCCGCTCGGCGCGGGCTTCACCTTTTTATGCCTGACGACCGGCTCGCTCTGGGGCGAGCCTGAATGGGGCACCTGGTGGGTCTGGGACGCGCGGCTCACCTCCGTGCTCGTTCTCTTTCTCATCTATCTCGGCATCATCGCGCTGTGGCAGGTGATCGAGGATCCGGGCAGGGCGGCGCGGCTCGTCGCCGTCTTCACGCTCGTCGGTGCGGTCAATATTCCGATCATCAAGTTTTCGGTCGATTGGTGGCACACGCTGCACCAACCGGCCTCCGTTTTCCGCATGGGCGGCCCGACGGTCGCGGCCTCGATGCTCTGGCCGCTGCTCATCATGGCAGTCGGCTTCACCACATTGTTTCTGACGCTGCACATGCTGGCGATCCGCAACGAAATCTTGCGCCGCCGCCTGCGCCGCCTGTCGCTGCTCGCGGCCGAAGGCGCCGCGCCCCTCGACATCGTGCCGGAGCCGGCCGAATGAATCTCGCCGCGCCGCATGTGGGCTATGTGATCGCCGCCTATGGCATCGCCTTCGTGGTGATCGCGGTCATGATCCTCGCTACGCTGATCGATTACCGGACGCTCAAGCGCAGCCTCGAACGGATAGCGGCGCGACCGCGCGACGGCAGGGGCGCCGGCGCTTGAGCGAGACCTTGCCGCCCGTTGACGAAACCTCGGAAACGCCGCCGCGCGGACGCGCGCCGCTGGCCTATTTGCCGCTCGCCATCTTCGTCGCCGTCGTCGCGTTGCTGCTGGGGCGGCTCTTCGCCGGCGATCCCTCGCGCCTGCCCTCGGCGCTGATCGACAAATCCGCGCCGGCTTTCGATCTACCGGCGCTTCTGGCGGGCCAGCCGGGCCTTTCAGACAAGGATTTGCGCCAGGGCCATGTCACGGTGCTGAACATTTTCGCCTCCTGGTGCGGCCCGTGCCACGAGGAGAATCCGCAATTGGTGGCGCTTTCGCACGACAAGCGCCTTGCCAGCGAGGGCATAAGGCTGGTCGGCATCGACTATAAGGATCTGCCCGAGGACGCGCGCCGCTATCTCGGCCAGGAGGGCGATCCCTACGCGACCGTCGGCGTCGATGCGAGCGGGCGCACCGGCATCGATTTCGGCGTCTATGGCGTGCCGGAGACCTACATCATCAATGGCGCCGGCAAGATCGCCTTCAAATTCGTCGGCCCCATCGACGACGCGACGCTGCGCGATGCCATCTGGCCGCAGATCGAAGCCGCACGCAAATAGCGAGAGCTTTTTCGAGCGCCGCGGATACCGGTTCGCGTGAAGAAACGCTTCGAAAAGCCTTAGTTCTGGGTGCGTGCCGCCTGCGCCAGTGCGACCAGAGCATGCCGCAAATCGGCGATCGTCGCGCACGGCTGCGGAAACGGCAGCCGCAGGATCGTTTCATCGTTGCCGAGATCGACGCCCTCGGGGTCGAAGCCCAGCGTGCGCCAATGGCCGCTGCTTTCCTGGCCGAAGGCCTGCGCCAGCAGCGGTGCGAAATCGGCGTGATCCTGATTCACATGCGCCAGCGCGCCCGCCTCGCCGGCGACAAACTCGCCGGCGTCCGCGACGGGAGTCAGGACTTCTGCGACGGTCAGGCCCGGCGCGGCGCGGCCGAAGCCGCCGTTGAGATGCAGGCTGTCCAAAGCGACGCGGAAGAACGCAAAGTCCGGGAAGTCCGCATAAAGCGCCGATTTCGGATGCCGGGCAAGAAAGCGGGCGCGCAGATTGGCGCGTTCGGCGGCATCTTCCACCAGGATCGCCCGCCCGCCCAGGGTCAGACGCGGATGCGCCAGCGGATCGCCCTTTTTCGGCAGATAGAACAGGAGGGAAACGCGCGGATCGGCGGCGATATGCCGGCGATGGGCCGCAAGCTGCGACAGCAGCAGGATGGGGCTGCCGTCCGGGGCGCTTGCGACGTTGACCAGAGTGGCGAAGGGGTCGCCCGAATCGGGCACGAGTGTGGCCAGACTCGCCCAGCGGACCGTGCGCAACAGCAGCTTTGCCTCGGCAACGGCGTCGAATTTCGGGCTTTCGCGTTGATTTTCTGGCAGGTTCTCGGGTCCATCCGGGGCAGTCATGGCCGCTATTCTCCAACTCCGAGAGCCGTCAGACGCCGGTGGCGCGCTTTTGCCCATTACAGGGGTAGATTCCCCTATAGTTCTAATGGTATGGCTTGCCTAGACGCGGATTGCGGCCTCATTTCAGCCCTTAAGCTCAAAGAGGTTTCCACGGTCGCTCATGCGTCGATCACGTCGTGGCCGCGTGGCGGTGTTCGGGGTTAAGACGTCCCTCACGTCGTGTTCATCTGATGCCGGGTTAGCTAGTGCCTGTATGAGGCCCGCCGGTAGCATCTAGCAATATCTCGGTCCTTGAATTTTAGGAGTGTCGATGCCGACGATCGCCTTGGTCGATGATGACCGCAACATCCTCACATCGGTTTCCATCGCGCTGGAGGGGGAAGGCTATCGGGTTCAGACCTACACCGACGGCTCGACTGCTCTCGACGGGTTGAAGACCAACCCCCCGGACCTCGCGATTTTCGACATCAAGATGCCGCGCATGGACGGCATGGAGCTGTTGCGGCGGCTGCGGCAGAAGTCCGATCTGCCGGTCATCTTCCTCACCTCGAAAGACGAGGAGATCGACGAATTGTTCGGCCTCAAGATGGGCGCCGACGATTTTATCCGCAAACCTTTCTCGCAGCGCCTTCTGGTCGAGCGTGTCCGCGCCATCCTGCGCCGCGCCAATCCCAAGGAAGCGGCGGCACAAAAGGAATCCGAGGCCAAGATCCTCGAGCGCGGCCTGCTCAAGATGGATCCCGAGCGCCATACCTGCACCTGGAAGAACGAGCCGGTGACGCTTACCGTGACCGAGTTTCTCATTCTTCAGGCGCTGGCGACCCGGCCCGGCGTCGTCAAGAGCCGCAACGCGCTGATGGATGCCGCCTATGACGATCAGGTCTACGTCGATGACCGCACGATCGACAGCCACATCAAGCGCCTGCGCAAGAAATTCAAAATCGTCGACGAGGAGTTCGAGATGATCGAAACCCTTTACGGCGTCGGGTATCGATTCAAGGAATGAACGCGGCGATCTGAATGAGCGTCGAAGCGCACGAGCAGTTCGAGCAGGTCCTCGAAGCGCCGCGCAAGCGCAACCTCCGGCGCAGCCTTGCGTGGCGGTTCTGGCGGCGCTTCCGCACGCTCGAGCAGGCGGTCGCGATCCGCTTTTCGTCCTCGCTCACGCGCCGCATCGTCGTACTCAACCTCGGCGGCCTCGTCGCGCTGCTGCTCGGCTTCCTCTATCTCAACCAGTTCCGCGAAGGTCTCATCGACGCGCGGGTGCAGAGCCTGCAGGTGCAGGGCGAGATCATCGCTGCCGCCGTCGCGGCTTCCGCGACCGTGGCGACGAATGCGATCACGATCGATCCGGAAAAGCTGCTGCAGTTCAACTCCGGGAAGGGCAGTGTCGTCGAGGAGAGTCGGCCCTCGCTCGAATTCTCAATAAATCCGGAACGTGTCGGTCCGGTCCTGCGCCGGCTCGTGTCGCCGACGCGCACCCGCGCGCGCATCTACGACCGCGATGGCTACCTGCTGCTCGATTCGCGCGCGCTCAGCGCCCGAGGCGACATTCTGCATCTCGACCTGCCGCCGCAGAACGAGGATGCTGGCAATTGGCTGGACCGGATTGGAGCGGCGTTGAAGCGCTCCTTCACTTATAACGATCTGCCGCTCTACGAAGACATCGGCGTGGCCAACGGCAATGCCTATCCGGAAGTGGCCCTTGCGCTCATGGGCGAGGCCAAATCCATTGTGCGAATGAACGCCAAGGGCGAGACGATTGTGTCCGTCGCCGTGCCGATCGAGCTTCTGCATACCGTGCGCGGCGCGCTCCTGCTCTCGACGCAGGGCGGCGATATCGATGCGATCATCGCCTCCGAGCGCTGGGCGATTATCCGCGTGTTTCTTGTCTCGGCGGCGATCATGCTGCTGCTTGTCGCTGCTGCTGGCGGGCACGATCGCCGGGCCGATGCATCGGCTGGCGGAAGCCGCCGAGCGGGTGCGGCGCGGCATCAAATCGCGCCAGGAGATTCCCGATTTTACCAATCGCAGCGACGAGATCGGCCATCTCTCCGGCGCGCTCCGCGATATGACGCGGGCGCTCTATCATCGCATGGACGCCATCGAGAGCTTCGCCGCCGACGTCTCGCATGAGTTGAAAAATCCGCTGACTTCGCTGCGCAGCGCCGTCGAGACGCTGCCGATCGCCCGCACGGAAGACTCGCAAAGGCGGCTTCTTGCCATCATCCAGCACGATGTGCGCCGGCTCGACCGGCTGATCAGCGATATTTCCGATGCGTCGCGCCTCGACGCCGAACTTGCCCGCGCCGATATGGAGCCGGTCGATCTGGCGCGCATCGTCGGCACGGTCGTCGCGGTCGCCAACCATGTCGAGCAGGAGAGCGCGCGCGTCACGCTTGATATTGCCGCACCCGCCGCCGGCGAAGAGGGGCGTAAGAACGGCTTTTTGATCCTCGGGCACGACTCGCGTTTGGGCCAGGTTCTCAACAACCTGATCGACAACGCCAAATCATTTTCCCAGCCGGGCGGGAGCGTCCGCGTCAGTCTGCGCCCGGCCAAAACCGCGCTCGCCAACGGCACGCTGGCCGATGGCTTCGAGGTCATCGTGGACGATGACGGGCCGGGCATTCCCGCCGACGCCTTCGAGCGCATTTTCGAGCGTTTCTACACCGACCGGCCAAATCAGGGCTTCGGCCAGAATTCGGGCCTCGGCCTCTCCATCTCGCGCCAGATTATCGAGGCGCACGGTGGTCGCATCCGGGCGATGAACCGGATTGCCCCCGGCGCCGACGGCGCGCCGCGCATTCTCGGTGCCCGCTTTGTCGTCTGGATTCGGGCGGCGCGGTGAGTGTTGGCGAAGCCGCCGCCCCGGCGCCTGTCGCGATCCACGCCAGCGCGGTCGCGGTGGGCGAGGCTGGAATTCTCATTCGCGGCGCTTCCGGGGCCGGCAAGAGCAGTCTGGCGCTGGCCTTGCTGGAGGTGGCGCGTCAAACGGGCCGGTTCGGCGCCCTGATCGGGGATGATGTGGTTCATCTCTTCGCAAATCACGAACGCTTGATCGCCCGCGGCCATCCGGCGGTGCGCGGCAAGATCGAGCGCCGCGGCCAGGGCATCATGGAGATCGGCGCGGAACCCGCCGCCGTGGTCAGGCTTGTCGTCGATCTTGTTCCGCCGGATCAGGCGGCGCGCTATCCGGACCCGGTCAACCCTTATGTTACGCTTTGCGATGTAGAATTGCCGCTCCTTCGCTTGCGCGCCGGGAGCGCCGCCACCGATTCGGCGCTGGCGGCTGTGGCATGGCTTCGACAATTTGGGGCAATCTGAGGCGGGAGGCTGTCATTTCACTTGCGAATTTCGCCGCGCTGCACAAGATGGCGTCCCCATCGCGACTTGGAAATTTTGCGTCGCAGCCCGGACTCGGACCTGAATTTTGCGTCGGTCTTCAATGTCAAAGATCAAAGGGCAGGAGATGAACGGCGGCCTTAGTGTCTTTCGGTTGTCTTCGCCCGCTAAGCGCCGTGACCGCGGCGCGAAACGGTGCTGTCAATGATCGGGATGGTGCTGGTCACCCACGGCCATTTGGCGACCGAGTTCCGCGCCGCGCTGGAACATGTCGTCGGCCCGCAGAGGCAGATCGCCACCGTCTCCATTGGACCCGAGGATGATATGGAGGAGCGCCGCCGGGATATTCTCGCGGCGGTCAAGCAGGTCGATCACGGCATGGGCGTTGTGGTCTTGACCGACATGTTCGGCGGCACGCCCTCCAATCTGGCGATTTCGGTGATGAACGGCGGTCATGTTGAGGTCGTCGCGGGGATCAACCTGCCCATGCTTATCAAGCTCGCCTCGATCCGCGACGCACTGAGCCTTGACCAGGCGGTGCTTCAGGCGCAGGACGCCGGCCGCAAATATATCTATGTTGCCAGCCGCGTTCTTGGGGGCAAATGAACGAAGCCCAGCACCCACTTTCCAAGATCGACGAAGGCACGCTCGTGCGCGAGCTGCCGATCGTCAATCGCAAGGGCCTGCATGCCCGCGCGACCGCGAAATTCGTCCAGTGCGTCGAGCAGTTCGCGGCCGAGGTCACCGTGAGCCGCGCCGGCGAGACGGTCGGCGGCACCTCGATCATGGGCATACTGACGCTCGGCGCCGGCATTGGCTCGACCATCATCGTCACCGCCAGGGGGCAGGAAGCCGCCGAAGTCCTCGATGCGCTTGAGGCGCTGATCGCCAACAAATTCGGCGAAGACGAATAATGGCGGAGCTTCGCCAGGCCCTTCATAAGCTCGGCGTCGGGACGCACGGCCAAGGGCTTGTGGAGATCACCAGGCCGGTCAAGGAGTGGCTGTCGCATCTCGACATCGAAGACGGGCTGCTGACTCTCTTTTGCCGGCACACCTCCGCCTCGCTGCTCATCCAGGAAAATGCCGACCCGGATGTCTGCCGCGATCTCGAGGCCTTCTTCGCGCGGATCGCGCCTGAGGACGGCAGTCTTTATGTCCACAACGCGGAAGGTCGGGACGACATGCCGGCGCATATCCGCGCCGCGTTGACGCAGACGCAGCTTTCGATCCCCCTGCAAAGCGGCAAGCTCCTGCTCGGAACCTGGCAGGGCATCTATCTTTTCGAGCACCGCCGTGCGCCGCATCAGCGCGAGATCGTGCTGCACATCATCGGGGAATAGCGCCATTGCGCGACGCGCAAGCGCCAAAGCAAGCCAGCCTATTTCGATTCTGGATTGCTGCGCTTCGCTCGCAATGGCGTAACTGCGAGCAAATCCGGCCGCCGCGCTGCGGTCAGCGCCTGCGCTTCCGCCTCGCGCCAGGCGGCGATCTTGGCGTGATCGCCCGACAGTAATATTTCCGGCACGGCGCGGCCCTCGAAGGTGCGCGGCTTGGTATAATGCGGATATTCGAGCCGGCCGTTTTCGAAACTCTCCTCGGCACCTGATTCCAGCTTGCCCATGACACCGGGCAAGAGGCGCACAGCCGCATCGAGCAGGACCAAAGCCGCAAGCTCGCCGCCGGAGAGCACGTAATCGCCGATCGAAACCTCTTCGAGATTGCGCGCTTCGATCACCCGCTCGTCAATGCCCTCGAAACGGCCGCAGACGATCGCGACACCGGGTCCGTCGGCGAGTTCGCGCACGCGCGCTTGCGTCAGCGGCTTGCCGCGCGGGCTCATGAGCAGGCGGGGACGCGGATCATCCGGCGCCAGCGCGGCGTCGAGGCTCGCGGCGAGCACGTCGGCGCGCATCACCATGCCGGCGCCGCCGCCGAAGGGCGTGTCGTCGACGCTGCGATGCCGGCCAAGGCCGTGAGCGCGGATGTCGATCGCCTCAAGGCTCCAGATGTCGCGCTTCAGCGCATCGCCGGCAAGCGAAAGCCCGAGCGGCCCCGGAAACATGTCGGGAAAGAGTGTGAAGATTGTCGCGCGCCACGGGGATGACAGCATAGTTCTTTCAACCGTCATGGCCGGGCTTGTCCCGGCCATCCACGCGGCGCCACCGCCACGCTATTACAATTGCTGACTTAAAGAGGAGGCCTGAGAGCCCAGTCAAGACTAAGAAAAGCCAGCCAAAGTGCCCCAGCGGTTGCGAGGGAGATTAGAGCGATGCAGCCCCATACGAGCGAGAGGGCAATACTGTGCGCATGATCGGCGTCCTCGCGTAATTGTCTAAAAGACGCGGACGCCGCTTCCCAATCGGTCCCAACGAGATTTGCTTCATTGTAGAGCGCAATCTCATCTTTCCCATAGTCAACGTGCCTCCCCAAATCCGGGTCGAGCGCATCTAAGCCCTTACCGTTGGTCGCTTTGTAAAGAGCTATTGCACAGCTATCGCGGTCCCACCGAGCCGAGACGCCGTGCAAATATTTGAGCACATCGGTGTTCATCTTCTCCGTCACATAGCAAGCGAGCTTTAAATTGCCTGGCCCGGCATCGACAGCTGGAGGCCAGCCGACAAAATTGTAAGCAAGGAATCCGGCGATCAAGGCCATAGGCGGAGTGCCAATTATGCTCAGGCGCTTGAGTCGTAACGAATTGAATTTAAGAGAGATTATTCTCATATGTACAACGAACCGTCCTGCTGATGCAATCGTTGCTGCAATGTCTCGGCGTGGATGCCCGGCACAAGGCCGGGCATGACGCGGTAGAAATCAGGGCGTGATTATCCATCATCGATCTTCTTCCTCCGGCGCAGCCTCGACCTCGACCGGCGGCACGACGACGAAGACGCTTTGCGCAAGATCGACCGACGGCACGCAGGCTCTGGTGAAAGGCAGCAGCAGGGTTTCGCCGCCGCCTGCTGGCGCGATTTCGAGAATATCGCCGCCGCCGAAATTCAGCACATTCAGCACGCGGCCGATTTCCGCGCCATCGCCATCGACGGCAGCGAGGCCGATGAGATCGGCGTGGTAGAATTCGCCATCCGCCGCCGCGGGCAGCGCCGCGCGGGGCAGATAGAGATCGAGATTGTTCAGGGCCTCGGCCGCCTCGCGTGTCACCACACCGGCGAGTCTGGCGATGAAAATATTGTCCTTCACCGGCCGCAGCGCGGCGATCTCGAAGCGCCGCCTGCCGTCCGCATTCTGAAGCGGGCCGTAATCGCCGATCGCTTTGGGATCTTCGGTGAAGGAGACGAGGCGTACCTCGCCCTTGATGCCATGCGCCGCGCCGATCCGCCCGACGAGCACGAGGCTGTGCGCCGCGGGCGGGGCAGGGCAGTTCGGCGTCACGTTCAGGCCGCCGGCGCGGCTTCTTCGGCGGCGCCAGCCTTGGCCGCGGCGGCCGCGGCGCGCTCCTGCGCCTTCTTCTTCGGCTGCGCCTTCTCCGGGTTATTCTGCGCTTCGCGCTTCACGACACCGAGCCCGTCGAGCAGGCGGGCGACGCGATCCGTCGGCTGCGCGCCCTTGGCGATCCAGGCCTTGGCCTTCTCGGCGTCAAGCACCAGCCGGTCGGCGGCGTCCTTGGCCTTCAGCGGATCGAAAATACCGAGCTTCTCGATGAAGCGGCCATCGCGCGGCATACGCGAATCGGCGACGACGACGCGATAGAATGGGCGCTTCTTGGCGCCGCCGCGCGCGAGACGAATTTTCAGAGACATTTTGCGTTTTCCTTTCTAACGAGCAAACCTGTTATTTCTTCTTTCCACCAAATGGATTGAACCCACCACCGCCAAGGCCGGGCAGGCCGCCCGGCAATTTCCCGGCGCCGAGCCCCGGCAGGCCGGGCAGATCTTCGGCGGATTGTTCAAGAGGCCCTGCGGCAGTTCCGGTAGTTTCGGCATGCCGCCAGGACCGCCGCCGCCTTGCGCCGCCTGCTTCTGCAATTCGGCGATCTGTTCCGGGCTTGGCATGGGCATCCCGCCACCAAGCCCGAAGGCCGAGGCCATTTGCGAGAGCGGGCCGCGCTTCGCCGAGCCAAGTTGTTTCATCATGTCGGCCATGCCGCGATGCTGTTTCAGCAGCCGGTTCACATCCTCGACCCTTGTGCCGGAGCCGGCGGCGATGCGCTTCTTGCGCGAAGCCTTGAGGATGTCGGGGTTGCGCCGTTCCTGCGGCGTCATCGAAAGGATGATCGCGCGCTGGCGCTTGATGACCTTCTCGTCAAGATTGGCCGAGGCGATCTGGTCCTTCATCTTGGCCATGCCGGGCAGCATGCCCATGATGCCGCCGAGGCCGCCGATCTTCTCGACCTGCGCCAATTGATCGGCGAGGTCTTCGAGATCGAATTTGCCCTTGCGCATCTTCTCGGCGATCTTCTGCGCCTTCTGCGCATCGATCGTCTGCGCCGCCTTCTCGACCAGCGAGACGATGTCGCCCATGCCGAGGATGCGGTTGGCGATGCGATTGGGATGGAAATCCTCGAGCGCATCCATCTTCTCGCCGGTGCCGAGCAGCTTGATCGGCTTGCCGGTGACGGCGCGCATCGACAGCGCCGCGCCGCCGCGCCCGTCGCCGTCGACGCGGGTGAGCACAATGCCGGTGATGCCGACGCGATCGTCGAAATTCTTGGCGAGATTGACGGCGTCCTGGCCGGTGAGGCTGTCGGCAACGAGCAGGATCTCGTGCGGGTTCGCCGCCCGCTTGATCTCCACCATCTCGGCCATCAGGGCTTCATCGATATGGGTGCGGCCCGCGGTATCGAGCATCACCACATCATAGCCTTGCAGGCGCGCCGCCTCCTCGGCCCGCTTGGCGATCTGCACGGGCGTCTGTCCGGCGATGATCGGCAGCGTATCGACGCCGACCTGCCGGCCGAGGACCGCGAGCTGCTCCTGCGCCGCCGGGCGCTTGACGTCGAGCGAGGCCATCAGCACGCGGCGCTTCTGGCGTTCAGTGAGGCGCTTGGCGATCTTGGCGCTCGTCGTCGTCTTGCCGGCGCCCTGCAGGCCGACCATCATGATGGCAACGGGCGGCGGCGCGTCGAGATCGATCGGCTGCGTGTCCGAGCCAAGGGTTTCGATCAGGACGTCGTTGACGATCTTGATGACCATCTGGCCGGGGGTGATGGATTTGACGACATTGGCGCCGACGGCGCGGTTCTTCACCTTGTCGACGAAGGAGCGCACGACATCGAGCGCGACATCGGCCTCGAGCAGGGCGCGGCGCACCTCGCGCAGGGCAAGGTTCACGTCCTCTTCCGAGAGCGTGCCGCGACGGGTCAGCCCGTCCAATATGCCAGAGAGCTTTTCCGAAAGCCCTTCGAACATGCCAACTATCCTTCAGCCTGAGGAGACCTCAAGCAAACGCCGTTTCTTCGGCTTTTATGCGTCACCCTCGCCCTTCGAGACGCTTGCTTCGCAAGCTCCTCAGGGTGAGGGTTCTTAACTTCAATCCTCATGCTGAGGAGCCGCCGAAGGCGGCGTCTCGAAGCACAAAGCCAACACCAAGCGCGCCCGGGGGCGCAACGCGCTGCCGGACGAGAACCGCCTGCCTCCAGGGCCGGTCGGCTGATTGGAATTTTCATCTCTTGCGAGAACAGGGGCTTTTAGGCTCCGGGTCCAGCCGAGTCAAGAAATCCCCGGCTCTCCGCGCTTGCGCCCGAGGCGGCGCTGGTGTGCCCAGATGAAGAGGCAGAGCGCCGCGACCGGCAGGCCGATGAGCGATGTCGCGGCGAAGAATTTGGCGAAGCCGATGTCTCTTCACCGCAAAGCCCGAGAGGCCACCGAGGAACTTGCCGAGCAGCGCGTAGAGCGAACTCAACAGCGCATATTGGCTCGCGGCATAGGCCGGCGAGGTCAGCGACGACATATAGGCGATGAGCGCCGCACCGGCGAAATTGCCAGCGAAATTCTCGACACTGACCGAGAGCGCCAGCAGCGGCAGGCTCTTGCCCGTCGCGGCGAGCAGCGCGAGGCAGAGATGCGAGGCAGCGGCGGTGATGCCGCCGATCAGCAGCGCCGGCATCAAGCCGATGCGGGTGATCGCAAAGCCCCCGGCGAAGGCGCCGGCAATGCCGATCCAGATGCCGTAGACCTTCGACATGGTGGCGATCTGGCTCTTCGAGAAGCCAAGCCCGATATAGAGCGGGTTCGCCATCACGCCGCTGAGGAAATCCGGCAGGCGGTAGAGCGCGACAAGCAGCAGGATCGCGGCAAGCATCGGGCCGAAGCGGTGCCAGAGATCGGTGAGGGGCGCGACGAATTTTTCGGCGGCTGAGGCACCCTCGATACTCTCGCGTTCGGGCAGGCGCGGCGAGAGGAAGCAGGCGATCATGCCGACCAGCATCAGCGCCGCCATGACGAGATAGGCCGCCCGCCAGCCGGAATAATCGGCGATATAGAGCGCCCCCGCGCCGGCGGCGATGAGGCCGAGGCGATAGCCGAGGTTATAGGTTGCCGCCATGATGCCCTGCCGCTCGGGCGGGGCGGAATCGATGCGCCAGCCATCGACGACGATGTCCTGCGTCGCGGCGCAGAACGCGGTGATCGCGGCGCGGACGATCAGTCCGAAAAGCGAATGGGCCGGATCAGCGAAGGCGAGTGCGATGAGGCCGCCCGCGACACCGATCTGCGCGGCGAGCAGCCAGGCGCGGCGGCGGCCGAGAGCCTTGGCGAGCCCCGGCAGATCGACCTCGTCGATGATCGGCGCCCAGAGGAATTTCAGCGAATAGCAGAGCCCGACCCAGCTCAGGAGGCCGATTTCCTCGATCGGCACTTTCGCTTCGGCAAGGCGCGCCGCCTGCGTGCCGAGGATGAGCAGGAAGGGCAGGCCGGACGAGAAGCCCAGCGCCAGCATCAGCGCGAGGGTCGGATCGGCGGCGATGTCGCGGAACTTCGGACGGGCGGTCATGTGTGCCGCAGTTTACGCGCGAAAGCGTCGTGGGCAAATTCGATGCGAGCGCGGCCCGCGATGCGGCTCAGCGATCGAGGCTTTTGATGTAGGCCACAATATCGGCGATTTCACTCCGTGTCAGACCCATGTCCGGCATCCGCGGATGCGACGTCGAGAGGAAATCCGAGAGCACCTTCTCCGTCAGATTCTTCTGATGCGCGATGAAGAGAAAGCTCGGCACGTCCGAGCTGACGGGCTTCTGGTCGGGCGTCACCTGATGGCAGCCGGCGCACCAGCGTTTGACGATGGTCTGGCCATGTGCGGGATCGGGCGGCGCCGCGGCCCATGCCGGCAATGCGAAGAAGACGGTGATGCTGAAATAAAGGAGACGTGAAATCGATCGGAACATAGTGGGAATCCAGCCTGGGATCCCATCTCGATAGCGGGCGCGGGTTCGGCTCGCGATGCGCCAGATCAAATCGGCCTAGACGCCGGCCTCCGCCTTGGTCCGCTCTTGTTCCATCAAATCGACGAAGCGCTTGAAGAGATAATGGCTGTCCTGCGGGCCGGGCGAGGCTTCGGGATGGTGCTGGACGGAGAAGGCCGGCCGGTCGGTCAGCGCGATGCCGCAATTCGTCCCATCAAAAAGCGAGCGATGCGTCTCTGTCGCATTGGCCGGCAGCGTGTCGCGGTCGACGGCGAAGCCGTGGTTCATCGAGACGATCTCGACCTTATTGGTGGTGAAATCCATCACCGGATGATTGGCGCCGTGATGGCCCTGGCGCATTTTCACGGTCTTCGCGCCGATGGCGAGCGCCAGCATCTGATGGCCAAGGCATATGCCGAAAGTCGGGATCTTGCGGTCGATCAGATTGCGGATCACGGGCACCGCATATTTGCCTGTCGCGGCGGGATCGCCCGGTCCGTTCGAGAGGAACACGCCATCCGGATTGAGCGCGGCGATCTCGTCCGCGCTCGTCGCCGCCGGCACAATGGTGACGGTGCAGCCGAGATCGGCGAGGAGGCGCAGGATGTTGCGCTTGACGCCATAGTCGATGGCGACGACGTGGAATTTGTCGTGCGTGCGCCGGCCGTAGCCGTGCTCCGGCTTCCAGCTTGTCTCGTCCCATTCGGCGCGCTGGGCGCTGGTGACGTTCGGCACGAGGTCCATGCCGACAAGCCCCGGCCAGGCGGCTGCCTTGGCCTTCAGCGCATCAATGTCGAAATTTCCGTCCGGCGCATGGGCGATGACGGCATTGGGCATGCCCTTGTCGCGGATATAGGCGGTGAGCGCCCGGGTATCGATGCCATAGAGGCCGACGACCCCGCGGGCCTTCAGCCATTGGTCGAGGTGGCGGGTGGCGCGGTGGTTCGAGGGGTCGGTGATCGGCGCATGGACGACGACCCCGCAGGCGGCGGCCGCCGCGGTGAGATTGCTCGTCTCGATGTCTTCCTCGTTGGTGCCGACGTTGCCGATATGGGGGAAGGTGAAGGTGACGATCTGCCCGGTGTAGGACGGGTCGGTGAGGATTTCCTCGTAGCCGGTGATGGCGGTATTGAAGCAGACTTCGCCCACCGCCTCGCCGGCGGCGCCGAGGCCGAAGCCTTCCAGCACCGTTCCGTCGGCGAGGACGAGCCGCGCCGTCTTCAGCGGTTTCGTCCAGCCTTCCGGGTCAACGGCCGGTTTGTCTTGCTGCCCAGTCATGCCTGCTTTACACCCTCCGCGATGGTGGTTTGCCGGGCCTAAGTGGCCCGGCGCGCGCCGCCGGTCAATCCAGATGTTTCCTAGATAGGGTCGAACGTGGCGATACGCGAGGAACTGACGAGCGAATTGAAGGTGGCGATGAAGGCCGGCGACAAGCGCCGCGTCGAAACGATCCGCCTCGTCAATGCCGCGCTGAAAGACCGCGACATCGAGGCGCGGGGCCAGGGCAAGACGCTCTCGGACGACGATATTCTGGCGCTTTTGCAGAAGCTGGTGAAAAGTCGGCAGGAATTGGTCGAGATCTATGACAAGGCCGGGCGGGTCGATCTCGCGACGCAGGAGCGCGAGGAGATCGCCGTCATCCAGTCCTTCCTGCCGCAGGCCCTGAGCGCCGAGGAGACGGAGGCCGCCATCGCCGCCGCGATTGCCGAGACCGGCGCGGCCTCGATCAAGGATATGGGCAAGGTCGTCGGCGTGCTGCGGGGCAAATATGCCGGCCGTCTGGACATCGCCAAGGCCAGCGCCACAGTAAAGGCCAAGCTCGGCGGCTAAGCCTATAAAACGATCGGCCGCAGATCGCCGATCTCGCGTTCGCCGGGCAGCAGGCCGCGCATTCGGCCGCTGATGCGCGGCTTTTTCTGGCTGCCTTCGATCCGGAACAGGTTATAGCCGGCGCGGTGATTGTGTGTGCCGTGGTTGGCGGAGGCCGAGGCGACGCCGATGACCGGGACCTGATGATCGGGCCCCGGAATATGCGTCACCGAAAGCCGGTGATTATGGCCGTGGAGTACGAGCTCGGCGCCGTGGCGGCGGATCATCGCCTCGAACTGCGAAGCGTCGGACAGCGTGCGGCCGAATTTCGCGCCGTCCCGGTGCGGCGGATGGTGGATCAGGACGACGCGGATCAGCCCGTCGCGGGCAGCCCTGTCCAGCAGATCGGCGGCGGCGGCGAGCTGCGCCGGACCGACGCGGCCGGAGGCGATCAGCGGCGCAGTGGGCACGGCCGACGACAGGCCGATGATCGCGACACCCTCGCGTATCCGCCGATAAGGAAAACCCGACGTGCCGGAATCGTCCTTTGTCCAGGGCGCGAACGTGCTCGCGAGATAGGGCAGGGACGATCTCACATAGGCGTCGTGGTTGCCGGGCACGAAGCTCACGTCCTTGGGGCTACCGAGAGTTTCCAGCCACTCCCGCGCGGGCGGAAATTCGGCCTTGAGGCCGATGTTGAGGATGTCGCCAGTCATGGCGATATGGCCGGGGCGCTGCGCCTTGAGATCGGCAACGAGCCGGTTCAACACGTCCATGTCGTGGACGAGATGTCGCCCGCGCGTCCAGTTGATATAGCCGGTCAGCCTTTTGCCCAGCAGTTCGCGTTTTTCCGGCCGCGGCAGCGGGCCGATATGGGCGTCGGAGAGATGGGCAAGCAGCAGGCTCAACAGGACTCCGGACGCATCAGGTAGCGGGTTTGGGTCGCACCCGATCCAAACCACAGAACGACGCCTGTTTTCAATCCTTGGCGTCGGAGCGCCAAGGAAACGGACAATCATACTGAATCGCCCGGCGTCCTTGTGTTCTCTTTGATCGCAGCGGATTTATCCGAAAACCGCTCGTTTCGGTCCGATGCTCTAGGCGTTGCCGATGAGAATGCCGGTCAGCAGGACGATGACGCCGCCGAGGACGATCTGGAAAATCGCCTGCAACAGCGGCGTGTCCATGTAATGCGCCCGCACCCAGGCGATGGCCCAGAGTTCGAAGAAGACCACGACTCCGGAAATCCCGGTCGCGATGGCAAAGGCATTCGGCAGCGAATTGGGGACGAGATAGGGCAGTGTATGGCCGAGGCCGCCGAGCGCGGTCATCGCGCCGCAGATCGGCCCGCGCAGCCAGGGCGCGCCGCGCCCGCTGATTGCGCCGTCGTCGGAGAGCGCCTCGGCGAAGGCCATGCTGATCCCGGCGCCGATCGAGGCCGCGAGGCCGACGAGGAAAGTCGACCAATTGTTGTGGGTGGCGAAGGCTGCAGCGAAGAGCGGCGCGAGGGTCGAGACCGAGCCGTCCATCAATCCGGCGAGACCCGGCTGCACATATTGCAGAACGAAGTTGCGCCGCCGGCTTGCGTCTTCCTTCTGGAGCTCTTGCGGGGTCAGATATTCGCTCTCGACATCGGCCGCGATCGCTTCGTGGCCCTTCTCGATCTCCGCGAGATCGGCGAGCAAGGTCTTGATCGCCGGGTCCTGGGCCTGTGCCGACGCCTTGAGGTAGAAATTATAGGCCTCAGTCTCGCGCAGCGCGACTTCGGAGCGGATTTGCGAAAGCGGCAGGTTGCGCACAAGCCAGACCGGCCGCCGTTTCATGAAGCCGGAGACATCGGCGCGTCGAATCGGCAGCAGGTTCTTGCCGAATTTCTCGCGATAGGTTTTCAGCAGCGCGTCGTGGTGCGACTGCTCGATGTCAGCCATTTCGGCAAACATCTTCGCGGTGCTGGGATAGCGTTCGCGCAGATCCTCGGCGAAGGCCGAATAGACGCGATGATCGTCGTCCTCTGCGTCGATCGCCAGAGCCAGGATTTCGCGCTCGTTGAGTTGCGAGAAGGACTTCAAGAATTTTTCCCGAGAGGTGACGGTGGCACGCCAAGATAATTAGAATAGTTCTAATTTATATGAAAGCTTTGGGCTCTGGCAACCCCGCCTTAAAAGGCTTCGATGCCCATTCATCTCCGTCACATCGTTGAGCGGTTGCGATTGCGCGTGCAGAGCCTTTTACGGCCGCCGCGGCTTGGCGTGCGCTGCCTTGTGATCGCGGAGAATTCAGGGGCGCCGCAAGTCCTTCTGGTCCGTCATACATATATCGAGGGCTGGTACTTGCCGGGCGGCGGTATCGATCCCGGCGAGTCGGCGCAGGAGGCAGCGGCGCGGGAGCTGCGCGAGGAAACCGGGTTCGAGGCTCTCGAGCCGCCAAAGCTCCACGGCTTTTATTTCAAGCGCGGCAGCCGCGATTATGTCGCGCTCTATGTCGTGCGCGCCTTCCGCAACACGGGGCCACGCGCGCCCGATTTCGAAATCGCCGAAATGCGTTTCTTCCCGCTTGATGCTTTGCCGGATGGCACCAGCCCCGCGACCCGGGCGCGCATCGCGGAAATTTTCACCGGGGCTGCAGCCACCGATACATGGTGAGGCATTTGCCGCGCTAGGCTTTGCAAGGTAATAGGCAGCCGCCATGGCTGATCTCTCGCTCATCCTCGCGCCGCAGACGGCGGCCGATCAGGCTACGATCGACAAGCTCGACGAGCGGGTCTTCGGGCCGGGCCGGTTTGCGCGTTCGGCCTATCGTTTGCGCGAAGGTGTTCCGGCGGATTTGCGGCTCTCCTACGTCGCGCGTGTCGGCACCTATCTCGTCGGTGCCAACCGCATAACCCATATTCGTTGCGGCGAAACGCCGATCCTCCTGCTGGGTCCGCTGAGCGTCGAACCGGCCTTCCGTTCGTCCGGCATCGGCGAAGCGCTGGTCAACAAGTCTCTGGAGGCGGCCCGCGCCGCGGGCCACAAGCTTGTCATCCTCGTTGGCGATCTCGCCTATTATCAGCGGATGGGCTTCCGGCTGGTGCCGGAAGGGCGATTCATCTTTCCGGGGCCGGTCGATCCGGCGCGTTTGCTGTATTGCCCGCTGACCGATGACGGTCTTGACGGCGTCGGCGGCCGTGTGACTCGCGCCCGCCTCGGCTAGGACCTCTTAGGATCGCGGCCCGACAATGATCGTCGCGACCGGCGCGCCGGGGATGTCCTCGTTCCTCGGATTGAGCCCGGCGCGCTGCAGCGCCAGAAAGATCGAGGAATCGGCGGGGACCGCGTGATCGTAAGCAACGGTCAGACCCGTGGTGCCGGGTTCGACGGAATTACGTTGGTCATCGGCGACCCAGGCGCCCGCGGCGCGCAGCGCGGAGGCGAGCGCGGCAGCGAAATCATGCGGCTCGCCGTCACGCGGCGAAACGATCGAGGCTTTCGCCTCGCGCAGCACGAAGCGCTTGATGACATCGCGCTGATGCGCGTCGAGGCTGCGGGCTGCTGACCCGGCGTTTGCGGCGGCGATAACCGGGACGAGCGCCGGAAGTAGAGCGAGGAGAAGAATACGCGGTCGCATAGCGCCAGCTTACTCTCTGCATCCTGAAAAGCCTACCGACGGCCGGTCTTCCCTCGCGGCACCAGGATAGCCGCGGTCCGTGTGCCGTGCACTCGAAACGTTAAGCTGGCGCCTCGCAAGCGCACCGGCGCCGCGTTTAATCTGGATCAATGCGGCAAGAGCGCCGACCGTAACAATGGACGCGATGCCAGAGCAAATTGCGAGACTAGACGTATTGCGGAGGCAGTTATGTTGTTGAATCAATTTATTACGGGCGTGTCCGCGATTTCCGTGGCGGCATTTCTCGCCGCAACAAGTGCCTCGGCACAGACGATCACGGGCGTACCGGGATCGCCGGAAGCAACGACGACGATCGACGGCCGCTATCTCCCGCCGCCGCCGCAGCCCTTCAGGGGCGAGATCAACCTTAATGCTGCGCAATCGAAACCCTATTGGCCGGCCCGCGTGGTGCCGCCGAAGGGCGCGCCCAACATCTTGCTCATTATGACCGACGATGTCGGCTTCGCCGCACCGAGCACGTTTGGCGGCGTGATCCCGACCCCGACCCTCGACCGCATTGCGGCGGAAGGACTGCGCTACACGAATTTCCATTCGACGTCTTTATGCTCACCGACACGGGCAGCTTTGATCACGGGCCGCAATCATCATTCGGTCGGCTTCGGCGTCGTTTCGGAGCAGGCGAGCGGCTTCCCCGGCTACAACTCGATCATCGGAAGAGACAGCGCCACCATCGGCCGCGTCCTGCTCGAAAACGGCTACCGGACCGCCTGGTACGGCAAGGATCACAATACGCCCACCTATATGGCAAGTCAGGCGGGACCGTTTAGTCAGTGGCCGACGGGCATGGGCTTCGAACATTTCTACGGCTTCGTGGGCGGCAATTCCAGCCAGTGGGAGCCCAATCTCTTCAACGATACGACGCCGATCTATCCCTATGTCGGGCATCCGGGCTGGAATCTCACCACGGCGATGGCGGATGATGCCATCCATTGGCTCACTCAGTTGAATGACATCGATCCGTCTGCGCCCTTCTTCCTCTATTACGTTCCGGGAGGTACGCATGCGCCGCACCATCCGACGCCGGAATGGGTCAAGAAGATCAGCGATCTGCATCTGTTCGACAAAGGCTGGAACGCGCTGCGCGACCAGATCTTTGCCAATCAGAAACGCCTGGGCGTCATCCCCGAGGATGCCAAGCTCACCCCTTGGCCGGACGATCTGCTGCCGCGCTGGGACACGCTGACGGATGAACAGAAGAAGCTTTATATCCGCCAAGCCGACGTCTATGCCGCCTATCTCGCCTACACCGATCATGAAATCGGGCGCGTCGTCCAGGCTGTCGCCGACGAAGGCAAGCTCGATGATACGCTGATCATCTATATCAGTGGCGACAATGGCGCCTCGGCCGAGGGCTCGCTCAATGGCACGCCGAGTGAAATCCTGCAGTTCAACGGCGTCGAGCTGCCCGTAAAAGACCAGATGAAATTCTACGATGCCTGGGGCAGCCAATACACCTACAACCACTTCGCGGTGCCTTGGGCCTGGACTTTCGATACGCCATTCAAATGGATGAAGCAGATTCCGTCCTTCTTCGGCGGCACGCGCCAGGGCATGGCCATCTCATGGCCTGGACATATCACCGATAAGGGTGGCATTCGCACGCAGTTCAGCCATGTGATCGATATCGTGCCGACTCTTCTCGAAGCGACGGGAATTCCCGCGCCGGTTCAAGTCGATGGCATTGCGCAGAAACCCATCGAAGGGGTCAGCCTTTGCTATACGTTCGACAAGGCCAATGCGAACGCGCCTTCGCGCCATCACATCCAGTATTTCGAGATGATGGGCGTGCAGGGTCTTTATGACGACGGCTGGATGCTCAGCGCCGTGCCGAAGCGGCCGCCCTGGCAATTGTTGGGAACGGCGATCCAGGATCCTGCCAGCGCGTACAAATTTGAATTGTACGATATCCGGAACGACTGGACGCAATACACCGATCTCGCCCCGAAGCATCCGAAGAAGACGCAGGAAATGCGAGATCTGATGTTCGGCGAATTCGCCAAATATCAGGTGCTTCCACTTGACGCCTCGGTCGCGACGCGTGTCGTCGCGCCGCGCCCGAACCTGACCGCGGGCCGCAAGGTATTCACCTATTCCGGCACGCCGATAATTGGCATCCCCTATTCGGCAGCGCCGAGCCTGCTGAACACTTCTTACACAATCACCGCCGAGATCGAAGTTCCGCAGGATGGCGGCGACGGCATGATCGTGACGCAGGGCGGCCGGTTCGGCGGCTATGGTCTCTACGTGCTTAAAGGCAAGCCAGTTTTCACATGGAACCTGCTGGACTTGAAGCGAGTGAAATGGCAGGCGCCCGAACCGCTGTCGCAGGGCAAGCATACGCTCGTCTATGACTTCAGATATGACGGGCTGGGCTTCGCAACGCTTGCCTTCAACAATATCAGCGGACTCGGGCGGCCGGGAACCGGAACGCTCAGCGTTGATGGCAAGATCGTCGCGACGCAAACGATGGATCACACGATCCCGCTGATTCTTCCTTGGGACGAAACCTTCGACATCGGATCGGATACGGGCACGCCGGTCGACGATCAGGACTATCGGGTGCCATTTGCCTTCAGCGGCAAGATCGATAAGCTGACCGTCGCGCTCGACCCGCCGAAGTTGACGCCTGAGGATGTCAGCAAGCTGGAGGCGGCGGAGCGCGCCGCGGGGGATGCGAACTGATTGCGAGGCGCGGGGCGCGAAACGCCCTGCGGTACGCCAGCTGAGGCGTTCGTTCCATGACGGATAAATATTCCGCGCCTTCGAAATTCCGCTCCCGACCGGGCATCCAGTTTCACGTCATGGCCAAACCGGCGGGCTCGACGTGCAATCTCGATTGCAAATATTGCTTCTATTTGAGCAAAGAAACTCTGCCGAATGGTCCGGGAACGGGCGAGATGAGCGAGGAAACGCTCGAACTCTTCATCCGGCAATATATCGAAGGCGTGAGCGGGCCAGCCGTTGTGTTCTCCTGGCAGGGCGGCGAACCCACTTTGAGAGGACTCGACTTTTTCCGCCGTGTCGTCGCGCTGCAGAAGAAATATGCGAAGTTCGGCCAGAAGGTCGAAAATGATCTGCAGACGAATGGCGTGCTGCTCGATGAAAACTGGGCGGCCTTTCTCAAGGAGCACCGCTTTCTTGTCGGGTTGAGCATCGACGGTCCGCGCAAACTGCACGACAAGTTTCGTGTCAACAAAGGTGGCGCTCCGACCTTCGACAAAGTGATGGCGGCGGCGAACCTCTTGCGCAGATACGGCGTGCCCTTCAACACGCTCACCTGCGTGCATCGGTTCAACGCGTCACGGCCGCTGGATGTCTATCGGTTTCTGCGCAGCGAGCTCGATGCGACCTATATCCAGTTCATCCCCATCGTGCAGGCGAAGGGATTCGAGATTACTGCGCCGCAGACATGGGACGTTGCGCGCCTGCCGATTGTCGGCACGCCCGAGGCGCGGCCCGGTCATCCGGATGCGGTGGTCACGGATTGGTCTGTCGATCCCGAAGAATATGGCTACTTCCTCTCGCGTGTGTTCGACGAATGGCGCCGCAAGGATTTGGGCAAGGTGTCTGGTCAATCACTTCGAGACGCTTGTCGCGCAGCATCTCGGCCTTCCGTCGCAAATCTGCATCTACAGCGAGGTTTGCGGCAAAGGCGTCGCCGTCGAGCATGATGGCAGCGTCTACTCCTGCGATCATTATGTCTATCCGGAGTATCGCTTGGGAACGCTACGCGAAAAGCCGCTCGCGGAAATGGTCTTTTCGCCGACGCAAGTGAAATTCGGCTACGCCAAATCGGAGACGCTTCCGGCCTATTGCCGCAACTGCTCCTATCTCAAGGATTGCTGGGGCGAATGTCCGAAAAACCGGCTGGTCCGAACCCCGGATGGCGAAGCCGGCCTCAACTATTTGTGCGTAGGCTTGAAGAAATTCTATCGTCACGCTTTGCCGGAAGTCGAACGCATCGCCGACGCGATCAGCAAACAGCGGCCGCGCGCGCCGCATGAAATCGCCGTCCCGTAAGTGGACCCGGGCGTTCGCGCCCGGTCGAATGTTTTCCGAAGCGCAAAGTCCAGCGCGCCACCGCATGTCCCGCCGCGAGGCCGATTGATGCCAAGGGGCATCATTGACGCTTTGTCTCGACGGACGCTTTAGATAAATCGTGCAGTGAGGTTGCGCCGCAGCAACGCGGGTGGAGCTGTCGCCCCGAGAATGATTTTTCGGATATATGCCCGGCCGGCAAAATTCCCCGCTTGTAATTTTCTTGTAACTAAGGTTAGTTTCGTAATAGGAAAATAATCCGGGACGGGAGAGGTTGCCGCTATGTGTGGCATTGTTGGGTTATTTTTGAAGGATGCCTCGCTTGAGGGTGAGTTGGGGCGGCATTTATCTGTGATGCTTGCGACGATGACGGCGCGCGGTCCCGACAGCGCCGGGTTTGCGGTTTACGGCGGCGGCGAGGCGGGGCGCACCAAGATCACGTTGCGGGCGCCGGCGGGTTTCGACGATTTCGCGGCTTTGGAGACGGCGCTGGGGGCGGGGGCGCGGCTGACGCGGCGCGGCAGCCATATTGTGGTCAGTGTTCCGACCAACCAGCTCGACGTTATCTTGCAGAAGATCAAGGCGGCGGCGCCGGCGCTGGCGGTGAGTTCCGTCGGCGCGCATATGGAGCTTTATAAGGAGGTCGGGCTGCCGGCGGACGTGGCGAGCCAGTTCAAGCTCGCCGAGATGACCGGCACGCATGGCATCGGCCATACGCGGATGGCGACGGAATCGGCGGTGACCACGGCAGGGGCGCATCCGTTCTCGACCGGCAAGGACCAGTGTCTCGTCCACAACGGCTCGCTGTCGAACCACAACCAGGTGCGCCGGCGGCTGATCCGCGAGGGGATCGCCTTTGCGACCGAGAACGACACCGAGGTGGCGGCGGGCTATCTGTCCTGGCGGCTGGCGGAAGGCGACAGTCTCGGCGAGGCGCTCGAATCCTCGCTGAAGGACCTCGACGGCTTCTACACCTTCGTCGTCGGCACCGACACCGGCTTTGGCGTGCTGCGCGATCCGATCGCCTGCAAGCACGCGGTCATGGCCGAGACCGACCAATATGTGGCTTTCGGCACCGAGTATCGCGCCTTGAGCGCCTTGCCCGGTATCGAGAACGCCAACATTTTCGAGCCCAATCCCGCCACCGTCTATTTCTGGAACCGCGCGGCATGAACATCCAATCCCAGACCCGGACGCCCACCAAGGCGCAGACCACGACGTCAGACAAGACGAAGGATAATGCCGTTGCCCGCACCATCGATCTCGACACGAGCTCGGTGCGCGAGCTGAACCAGTTTCTGCACAGCCTTTCGCCGGGCAGCAATGCGACGACGCTCAGGGTGCTGCATCCGCGCGGCGTACATGCGGTGGCGGCGGGCGTCGACGCCGATGTGACGATCGAGATCGACGGCGACGTCGGCTATTATTGCGGCGGCATGAACAAGCGCGCCACGATCCTGATCGACGGCAGCGCCGGCATCGGCCTCGGCGAGAACATGATGTCGGGGCTGATCCATGTGCGCGGCAATGCCAGCGACTCGCTCGGCGCCACGGCGCATGGCGGCACCATCATCGTCGACGGCAATGCCTCGGGGCGCTGCGGCATTTCGATGAAGGGCGTCGACATCATCGTCAAGGGCTCGATCGGGCCGATGTCGGCCTTCATGGCGCAGGCCGGCACGCTGGCGGTGTTCGGCGATGTCGGCGAAGCCTTCGGCGATTCGCTCTATGAGGCGCAGCTCTTCGTCCGCGGCCGCGTTGCCAGCCTCGGCGCCGATTGCATCGAGAAGCCGATGGAGGAGGCCGACCGCGCCGCGCTTTACGCCAAGCTGGCGCAGCAGGGCCTCGCCGGCGAGGTCGATGTCGGCGATTTCAGGCGCTACGGCTCGGCCCGCACGCTCTATCACTTCCATGTCGACAATGCGGGAGCCTATTGATGAACGAGCAGGTCAAGATCCCGCGCACCACGCCGCGTTTTTCGGCGACCTTCGATCCGCATACCCTGTCGGAGATCCGCCGCGCCGCGGCGACCGGCATCTACGATATCCGCGGCGGCGGCTCGAAGCGCCACCTGCCGCATTTCGATGACCTCTTGTTTCTCGGCGCCTCGATGTCGCGCTATCCGCTCGAGGGCTACCGGGAGAAGTGCGGCACCGCGGTGACGCTCGGCACCCGCTTCGCCAAGAAGCCGATCGAGCTCAAGATCCCGATCACCATCGCCGGCATGAGCTTCGGCTCGCTGTCGGCGCAGGCCAAGGAAGCGCTCGGGCGCGGCGCCACGATTGTCGGCACCTCGACGACGACGGGCGACGGCGGCATGACGCAGGAAGAGCGCGGCCATTCCGAGATTCTCGTCTATCAATATCTGCCCTCGCGCTATGGCATGAACCCCGACGATCTGCGCCGGGCGGACGCCATCGAGGTCGTGGTCGGGCAGGGCGCCAAGCCCGGCGGCGGCGGCATGCTGCTTGGGCAGAAGATCTCGAAGCGCGTCGCCGAGATGCGGACGCTGCCGGAAGGCATCGACCAGCGCTCGTCCTGCCGCCATCCCGACTGGACCGGCCCGGACGATCTCGAGATCAAGATCGAGGAACTGCGCGAGATCACCGATTGGGAGAAGCCGATCTATGTGAAGGTCGGCGCCTCGCGGCCCTATTACGACATCGCGCTCGCCGTGAAGGCCGGGGCCGACGTCATCGTGCTCGACGGCATGCAGGGCGGCACGGCGGCGACGCAGGAAGTGTTCATCGAGCATGTCGGCATTCCGACGCTGGCGGCGATCCGCCCGGCGGTGCAGGCGCTGCAGGACCTCGGCATGCACCGCAAGGTGCAGCTCATCGTCTCCGGCGGCATCCGCAACGGCGCCGATGTGGCCAAGGCCCTGGCGCTCGGCGCCGACGCCGTCTCGATCGGCACCGCGGCGCTCGTCGCCCTCGGCGACAACGATCCGCACTGGCAGTCGGATTACGAGACGCTCGGCACCGTGGCCGGCGCCTATGACGACTGGCACGAGGGCCGCGATCCCGCCGGCATCACCACGCAGGACCCCGACCTTGCCAAAAGGCTCGATCCGATCGGCGCCGGCCGCCGCCTCGCCAACTTCCTCTCCGTGCTGACGCTGGAGACCCAGACCATCGCGCGCGCCTGCCGGCAAGAGCCACGTCCATAACCTCGAACCCGAAGACCTCGTGGCGCTCACCGTCGAAGCCGCCGCAATGGCCGGCGTCCCGCTCGCCGGCACAAACTGGATCCCGGGACGAAATTCATACTGAAAAACAGCGCTACAGATTGGACGACGCGTAAAATCCAGAGGAAATAAAACCAATGACAACATCGCTTTCGGGAATCGCCAAGGAGCGCGGAATCAAGAATTTCCTCGTGTCCTACACGGATCTTTTCGGCCACCAGCGCGCCAAGCTCGTGCCCGCCCGGGCGATCGATAAGATGGCAAAGGAGGGTGCGGGTTTCGCCGGCTTCGCCACCTGGCTCGACATGACGCCGGCCATGCCCGACCTGTTTGCGGTTCCCGATCCCGACAGCCTTATCCAATTGCCGTGGAAGCCCGAGGTCGCGCTGGCTCGCCGCAGATCTCTACATGGAAGGCAAGCCGGTCGATCAGGCCCCGCGCAACACGCTGAAGCGGCTTATCGCGCAGGCGAAAGAGCTTGGCTATGAGATGCGCGCCGGCGTCGAATGCGAATTCTTCCTGCTGACGCCGGATGGCGGCGCCATCTCAGACGCCTCCGACAAGCAGTCGAAGTCCTGTTACGATCAGCAAGCGCTGATGCGCCGCTATGACGTGATCTCCGAGATCTCGGCGGCGATGGAGGACCTCGGCTGGAATCCCTATCAAAGCGATCATGAGGACGCCAACGGCCAGTTCGAGATGAACTGGGAATATGACGAGGCGCTCAAGACGGCGGATCGTCATTCCTTCTTCAAATATCTGGTCAAATCGCTGGCGGAGAAGCACGGGCTGCGGGCGACCTTCATGCCGAAGCCCTTCCTCAACCTCACCGGCTCCGGCTGTCATTCGCATGTCTCGCTCTGGCGCAACGGGGAGAATGCGTTCGAGGACCAGAACGGCGAACTGGGTGTCTCCGAGCTTGGCTACCGCTTTCTCGGCGGCCTCATGGAACACGCCGACGCTTTGTGCGCGCTGACCAATCCCGCGGTCAATTCCTACAAGCGCCTCAGCGCGCCGCGGACGCTGTCGGGCGCGACCTGGTCGCCGAGCTCGATCACCTACACCGGCAACAACCGCACCCACATGATCCGCATTCCCGACAGCGGACGCTTCGAGTTCCGTCTCGCCGACGGCGCTGCCAATCCCTATCTGCTGCAGGCGGCGGTGCTCGTCGCCGGTCTCGATGGTGTGAAGTCGAACCGCCATCCCGGCGAGCGCTCCGACTTCGATATGTATGCTGAGCCGCACAAGGTGAACGGGGCCAAGAAGCTGCCGCAGAACCTTCTCGACGCCTTGCGCCTCTTCGAGAATTCCAAGGTCGTCCGCGAAGGTCTCGGTGCTTCCTTCGTCAATTCCTACGCCAAGCTAAAACATCAGGAATGGCAGGAATACACCCGTCACCTCAGCGATTGGGAACGCGACAACTCGCTGGATTGCTAAGGATCCACGGCGCGCGATAGCGCGTCCGAGATCTTAAGGTGAGAACGCAAAATGCAACGGGGCCTACGGGCCCCGGTTCCGCTTGTAATGTTGTGAGCAGGCTGGGGCGGCGGACGTTCGTATTGAACGTATCGGATACGACCGCGGCGCTGTGCGGACTCGGTGCCTAAGGCTCCAGTTCCGAATCCCAGTAGAGATAGTCCATCCAGCTTTCGTGCAGATAATTGGGCGGAAACAGCCGGCCGTTCTGGTGCAGGTCGGCGACCGTGGGCTGATAGGGGTGCCGCGCCGGCCACATATGCGCTTCGCTCGTCAGCCGGTCGCCTTTTTGCAGATTGCAGACGGAACAGGCGGCGACGACATTTTCCCAGCTCGTGATGCCGCCTTTCGAGCGCGGGACGACGTGATCGAATGTCAGTTCCTCGCGCGTGCCGCAATATTGGCAGGAGAAGCGGTCGCGCAGGAAAACGTTGAACCGCGTGAAGGCGGGGTGGCGCGAAGGTTTGATATAAGTCTTGAGGGAAACCACCGACGGCAGCCGCATCTCGAAGCTGGGACTGCGGACCGTCTTCTCGTATTGGGAGACGATGTTGACGCGATCGAGAAACACCGCCTTGATCGCGTCCTGCCAGGACCAGAGAGACAAGGGATAATAACTCAAGGGCCGGAAATCGGCGTTGAGCACAAGGGCCGGACAACCTTCCGGCGAGACCGTGGGTTGGCAGTGAACCGTCAAACCTGGCACCTCTTTCGCCGGCGGCGCAACCACCAGATCTATTCAGCGCGGCCGGCTTCTTACCCTATTGACCCCTCACATCCCTTTCCTGGCGGCGGCACGCGCCGCAAACGCCGGACCCTCTCTAAAACACCTCACGCTTTATGGCAAATCGCCCGAATCCTCTCTGTCATGCCGGCATGACGGGCCTATGAATACGCGCGCGGGACAAGCGCGCTTTCCGGAAGGCGCTCTAGCGGGTCGGCACCGGCGTACCGCTGCGATAATCGTAAAAGCCGCGTTGGGTCTTGCGACCGAGCCAGCCGGCTTCCACGTATTTTACCAGCAGCGGGCAGGGGCGATATTTCGAATCGGCCAGCCCCTCGTGCAAAACCTGCATGATGGACAGCACGGTGTCGAGGCCGATGAAGTCGGCAAGTTGCAGCGGTCCCATCGGGTGATTGGCGCCGAGCCGCAGAGCGGTATCGATCGAGTCGACGGAGCCGACGCCCTCGTAGAGCGTATAGATCGCTTCGTTGATCATCGGCAGCAGAATTCTGTTGACGATAAAGCCGGGGAAATCTTCCGAGACGATCGCGGTTTTGCCGAGCTTGGCGATCAGCTGCTTGGCGGCGGTGAAGGTGACGTCGTCCGTGGCGATGCCGCGAATCAGTTCGACAAGCTGCATGCGCGGCACCGGATTCATGAAATGTATGCCGATGAAATGTTCCGGGCGGTCGGTTGCGGCCGCAAGGCGGGTGATCGAGATCGACGAGGTATTGGTCGCGAGGATGGCGCCGGGCTTGAGGTTCACGCTGACCTTCTGGAAGATCGCATGTTTGATCGTCTCGTTTTCGGTCGCCGCCTCGATCACCAGATCGCAATCCGCAAGAGCGTTGTAATCGGTGGCGCGGGAAACATGGGCGAGCGCCGTCCGTACGGCGGCCTCGTCGATCTGCTTGCGTTCGACGAGGCGGGAGAGATTGCCGCTGATCGTCGCGAGACCGTGATCGACCCGCTCATCGGAAATGTCGTTCAGTATGACGTCGAAACCTGCGACGGCGCAGACCTGCGCAATGCCGGCACCCATCTGCCCGGCGCCGATAATTCCGATTTTATTGATGTCAGCCATGGGTCTCGTTCCGAAAGAGAAGCGGCAGGGATCGGCCGGGTCGGGGACCGCTTAGCGAATGTCGCGCCAGCGCAGGCGGGAACAGGCGGCCGCAGGGACCCGGCGAGGACTTACGCCAGTTTACCGCGCCTCGTCAAAGACCGTGTGACGCCATCGTACTGCTCCCGGGGTGAAGCGCCCCGGGGGACGAGCGTATCAACGGTTGACGCTGAAATGCAGCGGCACGGTGAAGGCGCCGCCGCTGACGCCGGCCGGCGCCGGCGGCACGGGATTAGCCCGCCGGACGGTTTCGACCGCCGCCCGGTCGAGGATTGCGGAGCCGGAGCTTCGCGCCAGCCGTACGCCGCGGATGCTGCCGCTGGGGCTGACGGAAAACGCAACGAGTGCCGTGCCGCCGACGCCCTGCGATCGCGCCTCTTCCGGGTATTCCTTCTGGGACATGATGCGCATGACAATTTCGCTCTTCCAGTCGGCGACGGCCGCGCCACGCAGGCCGGCCAGCGGTGCCGCCTGCTGCGCCGAACGCGGCAGATCGGTGCGCGTCGATCTGATCCGCCGCTGCGGCTTCGGCAGATGCTTGGTCGGCTTCGGCTGTTCGACCTTCTTCTCGATCACCGGCTTTGGCGGCGGCGGCGGCGGCGCCGACATGACGACCTCCGGCTGCTCTGCCGGTAGCACGTCGGGTTCGGGCGGCGCGGTCGTATCGGTCGGTGGCGGCGGCTGGTCGGGGGGCGGCGGGATGTTCGGGGTTGGCGGCGGCGGCTGATCGGGCTGCACCTGGTCTGGCTGCGGCGGCGTATCGACCTCGTCTTGCGGCGGCGGGGCTACGGCGATGGGGGCGAGATCGATCATCACGGTATCGGGAGGCGCGCCCGGTGGCCGGTCGTCGCGCGGCGTCAGAATGTAGGCCGCCAGAAACGCCAGATGGATAGCGACGACAATGAACGCCGCGAGACCCCAGCGCCGCCAGCCAACGTGCTCGCGCGGCGGCAATATGGTTGCGGCGAAGCTCGCCGGCGTCGCTCTTGCGGCATCGCTCATGGCGCTGCGGCGGGCCCCGGCGCGTTTTCCGGCGGCGCCTGCGCGGCGTCGAGGCCGACAAGAGCGATCTTCAGATAGCCCGCCTTGCGCAGCGCGTTCATGATGTCCATGACGCTGCCGTAAGAGATGGATTTGTCGCCGCGCAGAAAGATGCGCTGCTGCTTGTCGCCGCCCGAGGCCGCATCGACGGCAGCGCCAAGCGCATCGTGCGCGACGGGCAAATCGCCGATGGCGAGCGTCAGATCGGGCTTGATGGTGACGAAAATCGGCTTGTCCGGTCGCTGCGCGGCCTGAGCCGTCGAGGCCGGCAGATCGACATTGATATCGACCGTCGAGAGCGGTGCCGCCACCATGAAAATGATGAGCAGCACCAGCATCACGTCGATGAACGGCGTGACGTTGATGTCGTGGGTTTCATCGAGCGTGTCGTCGCTCGTCGACAGCTTGACGGCCATGACTCACTCCGCCGGGCGGCGCATGCCGACGACGTGCCAGTTTTCTGTCACTGCCGGTGCTCCGCGGTCCAGATCGCGCGAGACATGGCGCAGGATTTCGGCCGCCGCATCGGCGAGAATGGCGCGATAGCCGGAAATGCCGCGGGCAAAGACGTTGTAGATGATCACCGCGGGGATGGCGGCGACGAGGCCGAAGGCCGTCGCAAGCAAAGCTTCGGCGATGCCCGGCGCGACGACGGCGAGATTGGTCGTGTGCGTCTTCGAAATGCCGATGAAGCTGTTCATGATGCCCCAGACGGTGCCGAAAAGGCCGATGAACGGGGCCGTCGCGCCGATCGTGCCGAGAATGCCGGTGCCGCGATTGATCGCCCGGCCAGCGCGGGCCTCAATCCGCGCGATCAGCGCCGCGGCGCGCTCCTTGATGCCGTCGGGGTTGAGATCGGCGGAGCGATCGACTTCGGCCGCGCCGGCATCGACCATGCGCACCACGGGGCCTTTCGCGCCTTCGAGCTCGGCGCGGGCCGCGTCGAGCGTCGCTGCATGGGCGAGTATGCCGAGCTGGCTTTGCGCCTTTTGCTTGGCGGCAAAGAGTTCGATGCTCTTGGCGATATAAACGGTCCAGGTCAGCAGCGAGGCCAGAGCCAGACCGACCATCACGATCTTCACGATAATGTCGGCGTTGAGGAACATGCCCCAAGGCGAAAGATTCTGCGGCAATAGGCTGGCCGAGATCGATCCAGGCGTTGGCTGCAGCGTTGGCACCTCTTCCGATGCGGCGGGCTTCGGTGCTGCTGCAGGTGCTGGAGCAGCTGGCGCGCCGGCTTGGGGAGCCGGCACGGCAGGCGCGGGACTTGCAGCCGCGGGACTTGCAGGCGCGGGACTGGCGGTGGGACTCGCCTGCGCCGGGCCGGTCAGCACCGGCGCCGCTGGCGACGGGCTGGCTGTCTGCGCCAAGGCGATTGTGGGAATTGCAATCAGAGCGGCGAGGACAGCGGAAGGAACAAAAGTGCCGAACCGGGCCTTTACGCGACACGCATCAAACAGCATGAATTCCATCCTTGTTCTCAGCCTTCCCGCCCGTGATGTTCGCCAGCTTGCGTGGCGGTGCGCCCGCGGTCAATCGGCGAGAGGAAATATTCGCGCAATTGAATGACTTCTCGGTCTTTTCCCGAGCGCGCTGCATTTCTATAGCGGCGTGATTGGCAAGTCTTCTCGATTCTTTCGAGAAAGTTTGTAACCAACCTTGGGAAAAATTCCCGACGGCGCGGCTCAGCTCTCGAACAGCTTGTCGCCGACGAAGCCACCGACTGTCGCGCCAGGCGGGCAGGCGAAGAGGCCGCTGCCGATATGCGTGGTGAATTGGTTCATCGCATCGAGCTTGGAGAGCCGGTCGAACAATTTGACGAAGCCCGTGCGCGGGTCGCGCTGATAGCAGACGAAGAGGCTGCCCGCGTCATATTCGATGCCCTGGTGCCAAGGCGGCCAGCGTTCGGCGACGAAGCTCGCGCCGTTGTTATAGGAATAGCCGCGACGCAGAATCTGCGTACCGCCGTTCATCGCGGGCGCAGCGACATGCGCGTGCGCCGTCATCGGCGTCAGCAGATTGCCGTCCTTGTCGACAGCATTGAGATCGAGCGGATCGGATTCCTTGGTGCCGGTCAACGGTGCACCGGAAAGCTTGCGCCGGCCGACGGTCTGCTCCTGATAGTCGACGTCCATCCGGTCCCAATGTTCGAGCGCGATGCGGATGACGCGGGCGACGACATAGCTGCCGCCGGCCATCCACGCTGGTCCCTCGGTGCCGACCCAGACGAAGCGATTGTAATCGAGCGGCGCCGCGGGATTGATCGTGCCGTCCTTGAAACCCATCAGATTGCGCGGCGACTTGTCTCCATATTGCGCGGAGAAACCGCTCTGCGCCCAACGGATCGAGGCGATACCTTCCGCTTCGCGCGCCAATTGCCGGACGGCGTGAAAGGCGACCTGCGGATTGTTGGCGCAGGCCTGCACCGAGAGATCGCCGCCGCTGCGCCCCTCGATCAATTGATCCCCGTTGAAATAGGGCAGGTCGATCAGCGCTTCCGGCTTCTTGCTCTTCAGCCCATAACGGTCCTTGCCGTTCTGCTCGAAAAGCCCGGCGCCGAAGCCGAAGGTGACGGTCAGCCGGTTTGGCGAAAGCCCCAGCGTCTCACCGCTGTCAGCCGCGAGCGTCGCGGGCGCGAGATTGACACCCTCCGCTGAGAGCTTGGCGGCGATCTCGGTCCAGCGGCGCAGCAGCGCCTTCACATCCTCGGCTTTGTCGGTGTGCAGATCGAAAGCGGCGAAATAGGTCTGCGTCTGCGAAGGCGTCGCGATACCGCCCTGATGCAGACCGAAGAATGGTTCGGTGTCTTTCTCCGGCGGAGAGTTCGACGCGGCGATCTCCGGCGCGGCGTTGACGCGCATTGCGACGCCGCTTGCGGCCAAAGCACCGCCCGCGCCGACGAGGAAATTGCGCCGCGAACTCTGCAACTTGTCTTCGGACTTGCTCATCTTGATTTTCGCATTGCCAACCGGGCAACCATCGCGCGCCGGTTTTCAGCTTTGGCACATGGCCGTAGACGATATTCGCTCTGGCCGCACTAAAAATCTACTGTAAAACCAGTAGTTTAGAACAAATCGAAACTGGCGCGGGCGGCGCGGAAATGATTGTCGATTTTCCGCGCCTGTCTGCCGCAATGCGCGTCTCTAGCGCGCGACGGCCAGCGTATTGACGTCATCGTTGACGTAATAGAACCCCTTCCCATCGAGCGTGAGCGCGATGCCGAAGAGATTGCCGCTGCCGGGCGGGGTTTGCGCCTTGTTGGTGTTGATCCAGTGCGATGCGACCTGAGTCTTTGTTGCTGGATCGATCTCGATGACCTCGCCATCGAGCCCGTTGATTGCGAGCAGATTTCCGTTTGGCGCTTTTTCGAGCGCAAGCGGGCGCTTCAGCAATCCCTCCTTGGTGACAAGCGTGCCGGTGCCTGCGCTGTCGGTTCGGGTCAGCGCCGCCGGAATCGCGGTGATGGCATTGCCGATCGCGTCGGAGACGTAAAGCGTATCGCCAGCGAGTGCGAGACCGGTCGGCCCGATGACGAAGACATCCTTGTCGGCGCGTTCGTCGAAGCTTTCGCCGATCACCGTCTCCTTGGTGATCTGCGGGCCGTCCTTGCCGATCGCAAGTTCGAGGCGCAGCACGGAGGCGAGCTTGCCCTCCTGCTTTGCGGAGGGAAACTTGCCCGCGCCGATCTGTGAGACGAACAGGGTCGCCGTGTCGCCGCGATCGACGAGCGCGACATTGCCCCACGGCCCGTCGATGTGGCCGCCGGCGAAGGTTTTGAGGAACTTGCCATTGGCATCGAAGACGAGAAGGCAGCCCGGGCCGGTCGTTGCGAATGTGCCGTCCGTCGATGGCACGCTGCCGACGATCACATAGCCGGACTTCAGTACCGCCATGGCGGTCGTCAGGCCGACGCCGCCGGGACACGCGGCGAGATGCTGCGGCACGGATGCGAAGAGCGTCGTCTTCTTCGCCGTCGGGTCGTAGTCGACGATCGTCGTGCCGGCGCCCTGGAAGTTCTGCTTGTTGTTGAAATTGTCGACGAGAACATCGCCCTTTTTGATCTTGCCCATCGACAACGGCGCGACGATTACGGCGTAGGGATTGGAATCGCCGTTCGCTGGAATGGTCGAGTCGAGAACGGTGAGCTTCTTCACCGTGTCGAGAAAGTGCGGCGTCTCCGCCTTCGCGGGTGCGCCGAGGAGCATCGGGGCGAGAGTGGCCGCGAGGGTGAGATTGGAAAGCGCGACGGCGCGGTTCTTTACGAGTCTGCTCATGTTACACCATTTGCTGTTGGAGCCGATGCCGCGCGCTGCTGCACTGGCGATAGGCATTTGAAACGCCTAGAAGGCGATCGTCGTGCGCACGCCGAACACGGCTTCATCATGCACGAGCTGGCTGGGAATCTCCGGATTCACGATCCCGCCACCGGGATTGAAGATGTACTGAAAGTCGGGCGTGATCTGCCACCAGGTGGCGAGATTGATTGTATAGAAGGTTTCGAGGAACGTTTCTGAGGTGCGGATCGGCGAGAGCGTTCCGGGTGCGGCAAAGCTGGCGACATCGGCGTCGTAGCCCCGCGTATTGCCCGAGATCAGACCGTATCCAAAACCGAGGCCGACGATATCGCCGTCGCGCCCTTGGAATGGCGCCTTGAGCGCGAGACCGCCGTTAGCGCTGAACGTGATGAGATTGCGATCGCTTTGCGGCGTGCCCATCACGCGGATAAAGGCGCTGAGCGCGCGCGGCGCGGATAGGTCCGGCTGCCAGATCACTTGATCGGCGATGCCGTAAAAGCTGTAATTGCCCTGATGCATGACGGCGACGCCGTTGCTCGCCGGGTTGGCAAGCGACAGGCCATCGGTGGCGAAACGCTGATCAGGGAAGGAGCCTGTGTCGTACCAGAAGCCGATCTTGTAGGTGCCCGGTAGGCCGGTCGCCTTTACTTTTGGATCGGTGGGCGCCGGGTTCAAGGCATATTGCAATTCGCCCATGATGAGCGCGCCGGTGTTGAGATTGAAGCGTACGCCATTCGCTTCGGGGCCGCGCAATTGCGAATCGTTGTTAAAGGGGCCGCCCGGCGGATTGTCGTCGAAAACGCCAATAAGCGCGGTCACGTTCGGTGTGACCTGACCGCGCGCTCTTATGCCAAGGGCGGAGAGCGGGTAGGCCGGGCCGCCGGCATACATATCTTCGGACGGGACCAGCGGCCAGCCCATCGATGTATTGAGGAACAATAACGATGTGGCGCTCGTGATCCATTCCTGGTCGACGCTTTGCTGTCCGATCTTGATATCCCAGCCGCTCTTGCCGAGCGTCTGCTGATACCAAAGTTCCCACAGTCGCGTGGAGTCCTCCGCTTCAAGTCCGCTCACCAACTGCAACACGCCGAGATTCTTGGCACTGAGATTCGAACCGTGAATCTGGAAGCCGCTGACTTCGAACGTACCGCCTTCCCAACCGAACGCCTTGCTCGTATCGAGCATGACCGTGGGCGTTGTGACGCCATCATAATCTGCGCCGCGCTTGTAGCCGCCGGTCGCATTGCCAAAGACTTCGCTTTCTTCAAAAAGCGTGAAGGTGATGCCGTATTTGGCGAGCAGCGGACGCAAGCCGCCAGCGTCCCCCAAAAGCGTCGTGCGCGACGGCGCGAAAAGATCCGAGAGAGCGAAGGTGGGCGCTGGAGCCGCAACAGTACCGGCATCGGCGGCCCGCGCCGAATCCGTCAGTCCGCCGGCGACAAGCCACAAAGCGCAGAGCGCAGTGCTCGTCTCGAGCAAGACGCGCGTGCGTCGTGCGCTGTGGCGGCGGCCGTCTGTCGGCATAGAATTCTCGGCTCGTGCCATTTGCGCCCCCGCACAAAGAATAACAACTTTGAAAGCGTTATTGCGCCAAATTTGCACAGTCAATACTTTGAATTAAGACCGGAATTTTTCTAAAGACTACACAAGAACAGTTCTAAAGGATAAATGAGAACACTTCTAAAGAATAACTAAGAACTCTTCTAAACGACTCTCGAATAACAATTTAGTTCGAAGGCAGGCCGGGAATATTAACGCCCGCCACCTGCAACAAGAGAATGACATTGAGCATCAGGATGATCACGGCGCCCGCGATCGCCGCCGCGTCGGTCCATCGGCTGTTGGCGAACACGCCCATAATGTCGGCGCGTCGCGTGAAGAGGACAAGTGCAATCATCGGCACGGGCAGGGCGATCGAAAGCACGACCTGACTGACGACCAGCGATTGCGTCGCGTTGATGCCGAGCGCGACGACGACAAAGGCCGGGATCATCGTCACGAGCCGCCGCAGCCAGACCGGGATGCGGAAGCCGACGAAGCCCTGCATGATCATCTGCCCCGCCATGGTGCCCACAGCCGAGCTCGACAGGCCCGAGGCGAGCAGCGAGATGAGAAAGATCGCCGCCGCCGCCGACCCGAGCAGCGGCGTCAAGGTATGGTAGGCGGTCTCGATCTCCGCAACATCGGCGTGCCCGGCGTGGAATGCCGCCGCGGCCATCATGAGCATCGCCATATTGACGAGGCCCGCTACGGCGAGCGCGACGAAGACCTCGATGTTGGAGAAACGCAGCAGCTTGCGGCGCTCGTCGTCATTGCGCGCCGGGGCGCGATTCTGTGTCAGGCCCGAATGCAGGTAGATGGCGTGCGGCATCACCGTCGCACCCACGATGCCGACCGCGATCGTCAACGCCTGGGCGTCGGGCAGCGAGGGCACGAAGGTGTGAAAGGCCGCTGCGCCCCAAGCGACCGGCGCGATGAACAGTTCGGCGACATAGCAGAGGGCAACGGTCGCCACGAGCGCGCCGATGACGATCTCCATCGGCCGGAAGCCCTTGGTCTCGACCAGCAGAATGGCATAGGTAACAAGTGCCGTAATGCCCATGCCGAGGAGAAGCGGCAGGTGCAGCAGGAGCGAAAGCCCGATCGCTCCGCCGAGAAATTCGGCGAGATCGGTCGCCATCGCCGCCACTTCGCTCACCAGCCACATGGCGATAACGACAGGCCTCGGAAAATGCGCGCGGCATAGCTCGGCGAGATTCTTGCCGGTGACGATGCCGAGCTTGGCCGACAGCGCCTGAAACAGCATGGCAACGAGATTCGCCAGCAGGACGACCCACAGCAACGCATAGCCATAGCGCGCGCCGGCCTGAATGTTGGTGGCGAAATTGCCGGGGTCCATATAGGCGATCGAGGCGATCACCGCCGGGCCCGCGAAGAGCATCAAATCGGCAAGCCGCAGCCGCCGGCCCGCCAACACGCCGCCAATGGCAGCCGTCGTCCTTTCAGTCAGCGTCGCGCGTGGGAGGGCCTGGTCGGTCATTTGGCGTCCAGATGTTACCGCTACACCTTTATGTAGCCTTAGCTACATTTACGTCAAGGCGCGCGACCTTTCAGCCGCGCCCTGCGGCGCGGCGAATGCGGAATTCGCCTTTGGATTCAGTGGGGAGAAGCGCGGCCTATGCCGTGGGCGTCGAAGCGGGCGCCGGCTGCTTGGCCTTCGCCTTGCGGCACTCCTGGATCTTTTGGACGATCACGTAGAAGGCCGGCACGAACAGGACAGCGAGACAAGTTGAAGCCAGCATCCCCGAGAAGACGGTGATGCCGATCGACTTGCGGGCGTTGGCGCCGGCCCCTTCGGCCACAACGAGCGGGGCGACGCCGAGGATGAAGGCGAAAGACGTCATCAGGATCGGCCGGAATCGGGCGCGCGCGGCCTCGCGCGCCGACTCGACGATATCGTGGCCTTCGAGATGCAGGTCGCGGGCGAATTCGACAATGAGGATGGCGTTCTTCGCCGAGAGCGCGATGAGCAGGACAAGGCCGATCTGCACATAGAGATTGACGTCCAGCCGAAGCGCGGTGAAGACCGCGACCGGCCCGACCAGCGACAGCGGCACGGCGAGGATGACGGCGAGCGGCAGCAGCCAGCTTTCATATTGCCCGGCGAGGACGAAATAGACGAGCAGCAGCGCGAGGCCGAAGGTGAGGAACATTTGGCCGCCGGCGATCTTCTCCTGATAGGACATCGCCGTCCAATCGTAGCCCGTGCCGCGCGGCAATTCGCGGTCGGCGATCTGCTCCATGAGGTTCATGGACTGGCCGGAGCTATACCCCGGCGCCGGGGAGCCGATGATCGTCGAGGATGGATAGAGATTGTAGAGGCTGATCAGCGAGGCCCCCACATCCGACTGGAAATGAACCACGGTGCCGAGCGGGATCATGTTTCCGTCGCTGTTGCGCACCGGTCAGATTCTCGACATCCGCGGGTCTGACGCGGAATTGCGAATCCGCCTGCGTATAGACCTGGAACGTGCGGCCGAATTTGTTGAACTGGTTGATATAGGTCGAGCCGAGGTAGGAGGTCAGCGTATCGAAGACCTGCTGCACCGTGACATGCAGGCTCTCGGCTTTCGTCCGGTCCACCTCGATGGAAAGTTGCGGCACGTTCGCGCGGAAGGGCGAGGAGACACGCTGTAACGCGCTCTGGCCGTTGGCGTCGTTGACCACCAGGTTGGTGATGCTCTGCAATTTGGCGAGATCGAAACTGCCGTCCTTCAATTCGAGCTGAAAGGTGAAGCCGCCGGCGTTGCCGACGCCCTGAATCGGCGGCGGCGGAACGACGGTGATTCGCGCCTCCTCGAAGCTTCGACAGCGCCGCGTTGAGATGCTGATACATCGGCAGCAGGCCGAGCTTCTCTCCGCGCTCGTTCCACGGCGTCAGGATGATATAGGCGACGCCGGCATTGGCGAGGCTCGCACTGTTGTCGAGCACGGAGACGCCCGAGACGGCGACGACATGCTGGACGCCCTCGACCTTGCTCAAGGTTGTGCTCACGTCCTTCATCGCGGCCTCGGTGCGCTCCAGCGAGGCACCGTCCGGCAATTGCACGGCGGCGATGAAATAGCCCTGATCCTCCAGCGGCAGAAAGCCGGTCGGAATCCGCGCGATGCCATAGAGGGCGCCAGCGACGATGAGGAGACCGATGACCACGGTCACGCCGCTATACGCCGTCAAATGGCGGATGAGCCACATATAGCCGGCTTCGGCGTGTGCGTAGGTTTTGTTGAAGCCGCGGGCCAGAATGTTGCGCTGGTCCGGCGGCTTGGCCGGGCGCAGCCAGAGCGCCGCCTGCGTCGGCTTTAGCGTGACGGCGTTGACAGCGGAAATCAGCGCCGTCGCGGCAATGACAAGCGCGAATTGCGCATACATGCGTCCGGTCAGTCCCGGCAGGAAGGCGGCCGGCAGGAACACCGACAGGAGGACGAGGGTGATGCCGATGATCGGGCCCAGCAATTGCTGCATGGCGCGGATGGCGGCGTCGTGCGGCGTCAGGCCTTCCTCGATATGCGATGCAGCGCCTTCGACAACGACGATCGCGTCATCGACGACGATGCCGATGGCCAGGATGATCGCGAAAAGCGTTGAGAGATTGATGCTGAAGCCCAAAGCGGCCATCGCCGCGAAGGCGCCGATGATCGTTACCGGTACCGTCGTCGCGGGCACCAGCATCGCGCGCCAATCCTGCAAGAAGGCGAGGATCACGATGAGCACGAGAATCCCTGCCTCGAACAAGGTCTTGTAGACTTCATTCACCGAGGCTTGGACGAAGGTCGTCGTGTTGAAGGGGATTGTATACGTGAGACCCTCGGGAAACTCCTTCGCCAATTGCTTCATCTTGGCGTCGACGGCCTGCTCGACCTGGAGCGCATTGGCGCCGGGCAATTGATAGATGGCGATGCCGGCGGCCGGCTGCTTGTCGAGAGAGAAGGATTGGCTATAGGTCTGCGCGCCAAGTTCGACGCGGCCGATGTCGCGGATGCGGGTAACAGCGCCGTTGGAGCCCGTCTTGACGATAATGTTCTCGAACTGGTGCACGTCGTCGAGACGCCCCGCAACATTGAGCGTATATTGGAAGGCCTGTCCCGCTTTCACCGGCGGCATCCCGAGCTGGCCGGCGGTGACCTGCTCGTTCTGCTGCTGGACGGCGGTGATGACATCCTGCGTTGTCAGCGCCCGCGCATAGAGCTTGTTGGGATCGAGCCAGAGGCGCATCGCATATTGGCCGGCGCCGAAAACATTGACATTGCCGACACCCGGCACGCGCGCCAACTCATCCTGCAAATGAATCGTCGCGTAATTCGCGAGATAGAGAGAATTGTAGCGTGAATCCGGCGAATAGAGCGTGACGAAAAGCAGAATTGCGGTTGATTTCTTCTGGACGACGACGCCCTGCGCCTGGACCGCCACCGGCAGCGAAGCGAGCGCCGAGGCGACGCGGTTCTGCACCAGGATCTGCGCGAAATTGATGTCGGTGCCGATGTTGAAGGTGACGGTCAGCGTATAGGTGCCGTCGGAAGCGCTCGTCGATTGCATGTAGATCATGTTTTCGACGCCGTTCACCTTTTCCTCGATCGGCTGGGCGACGGTTTCGACCAGCGTCTTGGCGCTGGCGCCGGGATAGCTCGTCGTCACCTGGATCGTCGGCGGGGTGATATCGGGATATTGCGAGACGGGCAGACGCAACAGCGCGACCGCGCCGATCACCATCGTGAGGATGGCAATCACGTTGGCGAGGATCGGCCGCTCGATGAAGAATTTCGAAATCATCGCGCCGGCCTATTATGGCATCTGTATCGCGGATCAGCGGCGGTTACCTGCTGCATTTGCGGCACGACTTTCTGCCCCGGCGCGGCCTGCAGCAAGCCGGCGACGATGACCTTGTCCTTCGCCGTCAGTCCCGAAATGATCCGGCGCATGCCGTCGAACGTCTCGCCGATCGTCACCTTGCGCTGCTCGACGACATTGCTGGCGTTGACGACGAGGACATAGCGGCCACTCTGATCGGCGCCGATCGCCTCGTCCGGCACCAGCAGGGCATCGACCGGCCGCAGCGGCAGATGCACACGCACGAAATAGCCGGGCAGAAGCCGGATCTCTTTGTTGTCGAGGACACCGCGCACATGCAGCGTGCCAGTCGAGGGATCGACATTCGGCGCGATATAATCGATGACGCCTTTATGGGGAAAGCCTGGTCTCGGTCTGCAGCCCGACCTCGACAGGACACTTTGTTAACGATGTCGGCGGTGGTGATGCCGTGCTTGGCCATCGCCGCGCGGATCGTCTGCACATCGCGCTCGCTGATGGTGAAATTCACCCAGATCGGATCGAGCTGATAGATGGTCGCGAGCTGGGTCGGCGAATTGGTGCCGACAAGCTCGCCGACCGAGACGAGATGCTGGGTTACCGTGCCATCGAACGGCGCATCGACTTCCGTGTAGCCCTTATTGATCTGCGCCTGTTGCAGATTGGCCTGATCCTGGTCGACGGTCGCCTGGTTGAGGTCGCGGGTCGCGCGCGCCTGGTCGAAACTCGCCTGCGTTGAAATCTGTCGCGAGACGAGCGTCTGCTGGCGATCGAACTCGATCTGCGAATTCAGCAATTGCGCCTTGGCGCCCTCGAGCGCCGCCTGCGCCTGATCGACCTTCAGCTTGTAGGGCTCCGGCTCGATGACGAAGAGCTTGGTGCCCTTCTTGACCGCCGCGCCGTCCTTGTAATCGATTTCCTGAAGAAAGCCCTGCACCCGGGCCACAAGATTGACGCTGTTGACCGCCGCCATATTGCCGGTGGCTTCGAGATAGGGCTGCACCGTCTTTTGGATTGGATTGGCCACGCCGACCGTGGGCGGCGGCGGCGGCACATAGGTATTTTCCTGCTGGCAAGCTCCGAGCAACGTCAGAAGCCCGAGTGCCGCGACGCCCCGACCCGTTTTGAAAACCGCCAGCATTCGTTCCCCTCGAACCGGTGCCGACCGGAAATATGCAGGCGACCCTAACCTTGAACAGCTTGCCGAGGCAATCGGCGCGCGGGCTAATGCGCCATAAAGATCGGAACATTCGCCTCGGCGAGAATTTGGCCGGTGGCGCGGCCGAAGATGAATTGGCGCAGGCGGCTCTGCGTGTAGCCGCCCTTGATCAAAAGATCGGCGCCGACGGAACGGGCGGTGACCAGAACGGCAAGACCGGGGGTCTTGGCGGTTTCATGCACGTCGATGGCGCGCGCCGGCACGCCGTGGCGTTTCAGATTCTCCACCAGTTGCACATGGTCCGGTCCGGCGAGCGTATAGCCGGGGATGGTGAAAACCGGCACGTCGCGCGCCAGCTTCAGCAGCGGCAAGGCGAAGGCGACGGTGCGTGCCGTCTCCGAATTGCGGTTCCAGGCGATCGCAATCACCTCGCCGAGCCGCTCCGGTGCGCGGGGCGGAGCGATCAGCAGCGGCCGGCCGCTTTCGGTCAGCACCGCTTCGAGGGTCGATTTCCGCGGCTGTTCGGCGCCGGTGCCTGGCCGCCCGACGGCGATAATGTCAAAGACGCGGCCATATTCGCCGACGCCGGTATCGGAGAGCAGGCCATCGCGAACCCAGCCGTAGGTCGGTGCGGAAGCATCCGTCGCCCCGGATTGCGGCGGGATCGCCGCGTCGCGCATGAAGCTCTCGAAGGTCTTGCGCGCCTCATCGAGGATGTCGCGGCGCACCGCATCATCGAAGACGATGCCATCCAAGGAAAAATCCGCCGCGACGATCTGCGTCAGATCCGGTCCCAGCGCGACGCCCTCGATATAGCTGGCAAATTTCTGGGCGAGCAGACGGGCGGTCTCGAGTACGGCCGACATGCCCGCGTGCGTTTCGACGGGGATCAGGATCGACTTCATCGGCCTCGTCCGGTTGCGGGCGCATGATGCCCGAATTTGCGCTTAACACAAAGCATCTAAAGTACGATGGTTAAGCTCTCCGCGGCGCGGGTCACGCCTGTGTAGAGCCAGCGGGCGCGATGATCGCGAAAAGCGCCGCTTTCATCGAACAGCACGACATCATCCCATTGCGAGCCCTGCGCCTTGTGCACAGTCAGCGCGTAGCCGTAATCGAATTCGTCGGATTCGCGCCGCAGCGCATAGGGAATCTCCTCCTCGCTGGTGAAGAATTCCGGCAGCACGCCGATACGCAGCGGCTTGTGCGCGCTGTCTTCCTCCGGCACGACGGTCATGCGGATTTTCCGGCGGCGCAGGTTGCCCGCCGTGCGCACATTCCAGAGCGAGCCGTTGAGCAGGCCCTTCTTGCGATCGTTGCGCAGGCAGACGAGCTTGTCGCCCGGCTCCGGCAAGATGTCGGAGCGGCCGAGCAATTCGCGAATCCGGCGGTTATAGGCGCGGCGCGTGCGGTTGAGGCCGACGAGCACCTGATCGGCCTCGGTCACCTGCTCGGCATCGATGGCGTCGCGGTGGATGATGCGGCAAGCGCCATAAAGGCCGGCCGACAGCCGGCCGCCTTCGCGGATCGTCATGGAAAGGCGGATGATCGGGTTATCGGCCGCCTGGCGATGCACTTCGGTCAGCATGACATCGGGCTCGGCCTCGGTGAAGAAACCGCCGCCCTTAATCGGCGGCAATTGCGCGGGGTCGCCCAGCACGAGAACGGGCTTGCCGAAGGAGAGGAGATCACGGCCGAGCTCCGCATCGACCATCGAACATTCGTCGATGATGATGAGCTCCGCCTTGGCGACGGGGCTTTCCTCGTTCAACACGAACTGCGGTTCCTCGCTGTCGGTCTCCCGGGCGCGATAGATCATGCTGTGGATGGTGCGCGCATCGCGACAGCCTTTCGAGCGCATCACCAGCGCCGCCTTGCCGGTGAAGGCGCCGAAGAGAACCTCGCCGTCCTGGGAGTCGGCTATAGCGCGGGCGAGCGTCGTCTTGCCGCTGCCGGCATAACCGAACAGACGGAAGACCTGCGGCGCGCCGCGCTTCAGCCAGAAGCTGACGGCTTTCAGCGCCGCGTCCTGTTGGGGCGACCATTCCATGCTTGCGTCAGATCATGCCATTTGAGAGGCCGAATCCAGGGCCTGAGATGCTGTCGTTAAAACACTTCTAAACAAGGCTCTAGAACGCTTCCATTCTCCGACGCGTGACTTGCTTTTGGCGAAAACTTCGCGCTCTAGATGCTTCATACACGGTCAAACAGGACTTCAGAAAGATGCATATGAATCGCTTGACTATGGCTCATGCCGCAGCGCTCGGCTTTGCATTCGCTTTCGCCGCTCTTCCGGTGCGCGCGGCGGATTCCACGCCGACGATCGAATTCCACGACGGCAAGATCGCGCCGCTGCACCTCGAAGTGCCGGCCAATACGCGGTTCAAGATCGTCGTGCGCAATACGGGAAAGACGGCTTCCGAGTTTGAAAGCCACCGGCTGCACAAGGAGAAAGTTGTGGCGGCCGGCCGTACCGTGAGTGTCGAAGTGCATCCGCTGGCGCCCGGCAAATATGATTTCTTCGACGATTTCCACGAGGATGCGCCTAAGGGAGTCATCATCGCGAAGTAGCCCGCGTCCGGCCCCGGCGGCTTCAGGTGGCCAGATGGCCGAAATCCCGGATGACGCTTGCGTAAACATCGCGCTTGAAGGGAACGATAAGCTCGGGCAGCCGCTCCAGGCGTTCCCAGCGCCAGGCATCGAACTCGGGATGCGCGTCGCCGCCGGGCGTATGAATGTCGATCTCGGAGTCCTCGCCCTCGAAGCGCAGCGCGAACCATTTCTGTCTCTGGCCGCGATAACGGCCTCTCCACGAGGCTTTCGCGGCCTCGGTTGGAAGGTCGTAGCTGTACCAGTCGGACGCTTCAGCGAGCAGCTTCGTCGAGGATACATTGGTTTCCTCGAACAGCTCGCGCACCGCCGCGTCATAAGCCGCCTCGCCGGGATCGATGCCGCCCTGAGGCATCTGCCAGTCAAAATCGAAATGTTCGCGGCGGCGGTGACGACGGCGGCCGATGAAGACAAGGCCCTGCCGGTTGAGAAGCATGATGCCGACACAGGGACGATAATCCAAAAACTCGCTCATGGGACTCTTGACGACTGGATTGTTTCACTGGCCTCGATCGACGACGCTCGGCGCGTCCCGGCTCACCGCCGCGCTCAGCGGGACGAGCGCCAGCCCGCGTGACTGGGCGATGCGGGCGAAGCGGCCGATCTTGTCGAGACTTTCTGGCAAGGCGCTTGCCACGCCGATCGCGAGACCCTTGTCGCGGGCGATCGCTTCGAGCTTGACCAGCGCCGCGTCGATCCCGTCCGGCGTTGTGTCGAGGACGAGATCGGCTTTGACGGCGGGCACACCACTCTGCGCGGCGAGGCTCGCCGTCAGGCTTTGCGGCGAGGTGCCGTCATCGAGATATATAAGACCGCGCTCGCCGATTTCCTGCAGCACAGGCGCGAAGCTCGCCGAATCGGCGGTGAATTTGGCGCCGAGGAAATTGCCGATGCCGACATAGCCGGAAAAGCGGCTCATCAGCCAATGCAGATTGTCGGTGTTCTGCGCCGGGGTCGCGTTGGTCAGCAACGTATGCGGGCCGGGGTCGGTTTGCGGATAATCGAGCGGTTCCATCGGCGCTTGCAGGATCACTTCATGACCGTTCGCGCGGGCGCGCGCCACGCTCTCGGCGAGGTCGCGTCCGTAGGGCGCGAAACCGAAGGTCACGCCGCCGGGAAGGTTCTGAATCGCCGCCTCGGTGATCGGACGGCTGAGACCAAGGCCGCCGACGACGAGGACGATCCGCGGCGCGCCGGCCTTGAGCGCGGAACTTGTCTCCACGGGCCGCGCATAGACATCTGCCGGGCGCGCGCCATCGTCGCCGACGCGTGGCAGCAGTCCGTAGCGGCTTTTTTCGACGAGCCTCGGGTCGGGCGCAGATGCCAGCGCGAGACCATGCGCCTGCGGCACTTCGATAATCATTGAATTGGGCGGCATGCCCCCATTGGCGCGGATGACCTTGACGCCGCTTTCATATTCAACCTGCGCCGCGCTCTGAGTGAAGTCGTGGGGCAGCGGCAGCGGCGGCGGCGCCTTCGGCGCGGGCGGCGACGGGGCCACCTGCGGCGCCGGCGCGACAATGGCGGCGACGACCTGCGTGTCTGTCGCGGGCGCGGCCGAACTCATGCCACAGGACGAGACCGCCGATCGCGACGCAAGCCAGAAGCGAGGGCAGCAGCCATCCGAATCGGCGGCGCGCCGCTATTTTGCGGTCGAGCCCTAGCGGCTTGTGGAGATCATCGCTCGGCATCGCTTCGCTTTTCCGGCCGCAAGGTCGCGCAGTTCCCGCTGCAAGCGCGAATCACGGCCACCCATCATACACAGGCGCGGATAGGGCAGAAACCGACAGGGAAATCAAAAAGAAAAGTCCCGCAATCGGCGTGATTGCGGGACTTGATCTTGTCGCTGAAGCGGCGATCAGGGGCTCTTGCCGGCGCTCGGATCGGGCGTCGCCGCGGGTTTGGCGGCCGGCGCCGCCGGTTTCGCCGGGGCTGGCGCGGGGGCCGGAGCAGGAGTCGGAGTGACCGATCCGCCCGGCGCGGGCGTCTCGGAGGAAGCCGCATCGGCGCGCTTGATGCCGCGCAGCAGATCCTCGGCGGCGATCAACTGCTTGTCGCTCTTTTCATCCGGCGGGACGTAGGCTTGCGAGCCGAACTGTTCGTGCGTGCCATTGAGCAAGTGACCCTTGAGCGAGGCTTCGCCCTTGGTTTCGTCGCGGCCCTTGAGATCGGCCGGCACGTCCTCAAGCACGACAATATCCGGCTCGATGCCCTGCGCCTGGATCGAACGGCCCGACGGCGTGTAGTAGCGCGCCGTGGTGAGCCGCAGCGCGCCGCTATCGGCGCCGAGCGGGATGATGGTCTGCACGGAGCCCTTGCCGAAGGAGCGCGTGCCGATGATGGTCGCGCGCTTGTGATCTTGCAGCGCACCGGCGACGATCTCCGAGGCCGACGCGGAACCACCGTTGATGAGGACGACGAGCGGCTTGTCATGCGACAGGTCGTCGCCCGGCCTGGCGTTGTAGCGCATCGTCTCGTCGGCGTTGCGGCCACGGGTCGAAACGATCTCGCCGTGGTCGACGAACGCATTGACGACGGCGATCGACTGGTCGAGCAGGCCGCCGGGGTTATTGCGCAAATCGAGGATATAGCCCTTGAGCTTGTCGCCGGGGTCGGTCTGGAATTTCATCAGCGCGTCGCGCACGCCGTCGGCGGTCTGCTCGTTGAACTGGGTGATTCGGATATAACCGATATCGTCGCCTTCGATCTTCGAGCGCACCGATTTGATCTGGATAACGGCGCGGGTCAGCTTGATGTCGCGGGCGTCCTTCTTGGGGCCGCGCAGGATCTTGAGCGTGACGACCGTATTCGGCTCGCCGCGCATCTTGTCGACAGCCTGGTTCAGCGTCAGGCCGTCGACCGCTTGGCCGTCGATCGCCGCGATAATGTCGCCGGAGAGGATGCCGGCATGGGAGGCCGGCGTGTCATCGATCGGCGTCACGACTTTGATGAGGCCGTTTTCCTGCGTCACTTCGATGCCGAGACCGCCGAATTCGCCGCGCGTCTGCACCTGCATGTCGTTGAACGCCTTGGCGTCCATATAGCTGGAGTGCGGATCGAGCGAAGAGAGCATGCCGTTGATCGCCGCCTCGACAAGCTTTTCGTCGTCTGGCTTTTCGACATAGTCGGTTCTGATCTTCTCGAAGACGTCTCCGAACAGGTTGAGGCTGCGATAGGTATCCGCCGCCGCCGCCGTGGCTGGCGTCGAACCGGGGATCAGAAAAGCCTGCGTACCAACCAAGGCCGTAGCCGCGCCAAGCGCAGCGCCGCACATTAAAAGCGAAATTTTGCGCATTATCCGCGAACCCTTTGCATGTCCGGCTTAGCCCACCATGGGCCCGGATCGATCGCCGCCCCGTCTTTCCGAAACTCCACATAGAGGATGGGCTCAGCCGCGCCAATGGCCATTGCCGCGGCAGTCTTGACGGACCCGTCGCCCATGTTCGCAACCGGCTCGCCGGCGAGGACGAATTGTCCCGCCTCTACGTTAATTCTTTTCATTCCGGCCAAGACCACATAATAGCCTCCGCCGGCATTGATGATCAAGACTTGTCCAAAGCTCCGGTAAGGTCCCGAAAAGGCAACCCAACCGTCATAAGGCGCGGCGACGATCGCTCCGCGCCGCGTCGCCATCAACATGCCCTTTTCCGTACCGCCGACGCCATCCGGCGCGCCATAGGAGCGCAGGATCGAGCCCGCCGCAGGGAGGGGCAGCAGACCCTTCGTATCCGCGAATGCCATGGCGGGAGCAAGGCGGCCGGGATCCTTGAATGGCGAAATAATCGTTTTTTGAACAGGCGGCGCGGCTGCTTCGGCGAGTTTGCGGGCGGCCTCGGCTTTTGCGGCCTCCTCGGCGGCCTTTTTCGCGCCGGCGAGGTCTTCCTCCATCCTGGCGATGAGCTGTTTCATGCTTGTGGCTTGCTGGGCGAGGTCGGCGGCGCGCTGCTGCTCGGCATCGAGCGCCTGCTCGGCAACGCCGAGCGAAGCCTGCCGCGCCGAAACAAGGGCGGCGAGCGTCTGGCGCTGTAGTTCAAGCTCCGCGTTCCTTTGCGCCAGTTGCGTCTTTTCCGTCGCCACCGCCTCGCGCAAATGCACCAGCGCCGAGAGGTCGCTGGCGAGCGCGGCGGTCTCGGCGCGCATCTGCGGCACGACGGAGCCGAGCAGCATCGAGGTGCGAATCGCTTGCAGCATGTCCTCCGGCGAGACGAGAAGGGCGGGCGGCGGCGTGCGGCCCATCCGCTGCAACGAGGCGAGAACCTCGGCGATGACGTCGCGGCGGCTGGCGAGGGAGCGGCGAATGGCGTCCTCGCGCCCCTTGAGGCTCGCGAGCCGTGCCTCGGCATCGCTGACCCTGGTTTCGTTGTCCTGGATCTGCTGAGTGGTCTCGATCAGGGCCGCCGAGAGCCTCGCCCGGTCGCCGCGCAGATTTTCAACCTCCGCCTCGATCTTCTGCCGCTGCGCATCGGAGGCGCTGATTGTATCCTCGACGCCCTGCAATTGGGTCTTGTGCGCCGATATGTCGTTTTCTTTCGTCGCGATCGCGGGCGACGGCGGCGCGGACACGTCCGGCGCCTGCGCGGCGAGCGGCAGCGGCGCCAGCAGGGCGAAGGCCAGTCCGAGCGGCGCGAGGCGCATGAGGCGGTGCTTGTCCCAATGGACGGGCGCGTTAGGCGGCGTCACGAATCACAGCTACGGAAGCGGCAATGGCCGAAGTATGACGCGACAGGAGCTTCAATAAAATCCGTGAGTCCGCGAATGGCTCAGTTGCGGTGATAAGGATGGCCCGAGAGGATGGTCGTGGCGCGATAAATCTGCTCGGCAGCGAGCGCGCGCGCCAGTTGATGCGGCCAGGTCATGGCACCGAAGGCGAGGACCAGCCGTGCCTCGGCCCGAAAGGCAGGATCGAGCCCGTCCGGACCACCGATAACGAGGCCGAGCGTTGCGGCGCCATGATCCCGCGCGGCGCCGAGCTGATTGGCGAATTCAGTGCTGGTCATTGCTTTGCCCGTCTCGTCGCAGGCAATGAATTGCGCGTCGGAACCAAGCGCCGCGCGGATCGCTTTCGCCTCCTCGAGCTTGCGATCCTGCGGCCGCCTGGCGCGGCTTTCGTCGATCTCGCGCAATTCGAGGGGTTGGAGGCCGATACTGCGACCGATCGCCGCCGCTCGCAAAAGATAACGCGCGACAAGATCGCGCTCGGGGCCGGGCTTCGCCCGTCCGACGGAAATTAGCAGCAAACGCACCGGACCAAGCCTCCAGCCGAGCCGGCTTTATGCGAAAATAATCAGGCCCCGCGCGCCGCAATGGGCAGGCGCGCCGATCGATGAGCGGAAATGCGTGGCTCTCAGCCGGCTTTGCCTTCGCTTGGCCGGTCGTGCCCCCACATTTTTTCCAGGTTGTAGAACTGCCGCACCTCGGGCCGGAAGAGATGGACGATGGCATCGCCGGCGTCCACCAGCACCCAGTCGCAATGCGACAATCCTTCGACGCGCGGCGCCGCGACGCCCAATTCCTTGAGCGCCTTGATGACACGCTCCGCGGCGGCGCCAACATGGGTGTTGGAGCGGCCGGTCGCGATGATCATTGTGTCGGCGAGCGCAGTCTTGCCATTGAGATCGATGCAGACAATTTCCTCTGCCTTGGCATCTTCCAGACACCGCAGCACAGTCTGCACCAGCACGCCGGGTTGGGACTCAACAAATTCCCGCACCGGAGGGAACGGTAATGCTACCGTTTCACGGGCAATTGTCGAAACCAGTGGCTCGATCCTCCTCTGGCGCGTCCAGAGAACGCGCCCTTCTAAAGTGGAGCGAATCGGCTTTTTTTTCAATCCGTCCCTGCGCGAATTGGCCCCTTGCATCGCTGCACATGCTCCGTATAAGGCCGCTAGGTGTCTTGTCTGCAACAGGTCATATTGCGGCAAGACGCGATAAGGATATTCGCGAGGCGGCATGCGTCAGCAGCGGGGAGGGGGTTGATGGCCGGGATCGAGGCGAAACAGGGCCAGAATATCGAATTGCGGCGGCCGCTGTCGCCGCATCTTTCGATTTACCGGCCGATGCTCACCATGGTGATGTCGATCGCCCACCGGATTTCGGGCGGCGCGCTTTACGTCGGCACGCTGTTCCTCGTCTGGTATCTCCTCGCCGCCGCCAGCGGCGGGAACGCCTTCGCTTTCGCCAGCTGGTTCTTCGGCTCTTTCGTCGGCCAGCTCGTCCTCTTCGGCTTCGCTTTCGCGCTGCTGCTGCACTTCTTCGGCGGCATCCGCCACCTGATCTGGGATGCCGGCTACGGCTTCGACAAGGACTGGCGCGAATATCTCGCCGTCGGAACCTTGGCCGCGAGCGTGGCGACGACACTCATCATCTTCATCGCCGCCCATCTGGGCTAGGGCCGCCGACAGGACACAGAATGACGCACGATCCTTCCTCGATCCGCAGCCCGGCCGGCAGAGTGAAATTCCTCGGCGCCGCCAGATCCGGGACCGGCGATCTCTGGCTGATGCGGGTCACGACCGCTGCTCTGGTGCCGCTGGCCATCGCCTTCATCTGGATCGTGCTGCGCCTCGTCGGCAAAACCCATATCGCCGATGTGCGGGACGAGTTCGCCCACCCCTGCACGGCGATCTTTCTGCTGCTCTTCATCCTCGCCAGCATCGTGCATATGCGCGTGGGGATGCAGTCGATCCTCGACGATTACATCCATGCGCCCCGCGCCAAGGAATGGGCCATGATCGGCAATACTCTGTTCTCGATCGGCTTCGGCGTCGCGGCGATCTTCGCTGTGCTCAAACTGAGCCTCTTTTGAGTTTGAACCGGCACTCGCCGGAGAAGGTGGAAAGTATGGCGGCTGAAGGCCTCGGCACGGCACCCGGCATCAACGGGAAGGCTTATCCGATCGTCGATCATGTATTCGATGTCGTCGTCATCGGGGCTGGCGGGGCGGGTCTGCGCGCCATCGTCGGCTGCGCGGAGGCGGGGCTGCGCACCGCCGCAATCTCCAAGGTCTTCCCGACCCGTTCGCATACCGTGGCGGCACAGGGCGGCGTTGCCGCCTCGCTCGGCAATATGGGGCCGGACAATTGGAAATGGCACATGTACGACACCGTGAAGGGGTCGGACTGGCTCGGCGATCAGGATTCAATCGAATATATGGTGCGCCATGCGCCCGCCGCGGTCTATGAGCTGGAGCATTGGGGCGTGCCGTTCTCGCGCACCGAGGACGGGCGCATTTATCAGCGCCCCTTTGGCGGCATGACCACGGATTTCGGCAAGGGGCCGCCGGCACAGCGCACCTGCGCCGCCGCCGACCGCACCGGCCACGCGCTGCTGCATACGCTCTACGGCCAGGCCCTGCGCCATTCGGCCGAATTCTTCATCGAATATTTTGCCATCGATCTCATTATGGAAAATGGCCGCTGTTGCGGCGTCATCTGCCTCAAGCTCGACGATGGGACGATCCATCGTTTCCGCTCGCAGCTCGTGATGCTGGCCACCGGCGGCTACGGCCGCGCCTATTTCTCCGCCACCTCCGCGCATACCTGCACCGGCGACGGCAATGCGATGGTGCTGCGCGCCGGCCTGCCGCTGCAGGATATGGAATTCGTGCAGTTCCATCCGACCGGCATCTATGGCGCCGGCTGCCTCATCACCGAGGGCGCGCGCGGCGAAGGCGGCTATCTGACCAATGGCGAGGGCGAGCGCTTCATGGAGCGTTACGCGCCGTCGGTGAAGGACCTTGCGCCGCGCGATATGGTTTCGCGCGCCATGACGATGGAAATCCGCGAGGGCCGCGGCGTCGGCCGCAACAAGGATCACATCTATCTGCACCTCGATCATCTCGATCCCAAGGTGCTGCACGAGCGTCTGCCCGGCATCTCCGAGAGCGCACGGATTTTCGCCGGCGTCGATCTCACCAAGGAGCCCATCCCGGTTTTGCCGACGGTCCATTACAACATGGGTGGCATCCAGACGAATTTTCACAGCGAGGTCGTCGTCAAGAAGGGCGACGATCCGAATGTTGTCGTCCCCGGCCTGATGGCGATCGGCGAGGCCGCCTGCGTCTCCGTCCACGGCGCCAACCGGCTCGGCTCGAATTCGCTGATCGATCTCATCGTCTTCGGCCGTTCGGCCGCCCTGCGTGCCGCCGAGGTGGTGGTGCCGGGGGCCAAGCAAGCGGAGCTTGCGCCCGATTCCGCCGATCAGGCGCTCACGCGGCTCGACCATTTCCGCTATGCCAGCGGCGGTACACCGACGGCGGAGCTGCGGGCGCGCATGCAGAAGGTCATGCAGAACAATTGCGCCGTCTATCGCACCGGCGAAACTCTGGCCGAAGGCTCGAAACTCATTCATGAAGTCTGGAGCGCACGCGACGACATCCGCGTTACCGATCGTTCGCTCGTCTGGAATTCCGATCTCGTTGAGACGCTGGAGTTCGACAATCTCATTGTCCAGGCGGTTGTCACGATGGATGGCGCCGCCAACCGGACCGAATCGCGTGGCGCCCATGCGCGCGAGGATTTTCCCGAGCGCGACGACCAGAACTGGATGAAGCATACGCTCGCCGCGATCGATCCCGAAAAGCGCACCGTCAGCCTCGATTACCGGCCGGTTCACAGCTACACGATGACCAACGAGATCGCCTATATCGAGCCGAAGGCGCGGGTGTACTAATGCCCTCATGCTGAGGAGGCGCCCGGCGCCGTCTCGAAGCGTGAGGAAAGGTTTTGCGATCGCATCCTTCGAGACGCTTGCTTTGCAAGCTCCTCAGGATGAGGACTTCAGGTGTTTTAGGAGCTGCTATGGTCGAATTGGCACTGCCCAAAAATTCCAAGATCAGCAAGGGCAAGACCTGGCCCGCGCCCGAGGGCGCGACCAATCTGCGCGAGTTCCACATCTATCGCTGGAATCCGGACGACAACCTCAATCCGCATGTCGACACCTATTTCGTCAATGTCGACGATTGCGGGCCGATGATTCTCGACGCGATCATCTGGATCAAGAACAAGATCGATCCGACGCTGACCTTCCGCCGCTCCTGCCGCGAGGGCGTCTGCGGCTCATGCGCGATGAATATCGACGGCACCAATACGCTTGCCTGTACGAAGTCGATGGCCGAGGTGGCGGGCGCGATCGCGATTTATCCGCTGCCGCATATGAGCGTCGTGAAGGACCTCGTGCCAGACCTCACCAATTTCTATGCGCAGCACGCTTCCGTGCAGCCTTGGCTGCAGACGATCACGCCGGCGCCGGAGAAGGAATGGCGCCAGTCGCCATCCGATCGCAGCAAGCTCGACGGGCTTTACGAGTGCATTCTGTGCGCCTGCTGCTCGACGTCTTGCCCGAGCTATTGGTGGAACAGCGACCGCTATCTCGGTCCTGCGGTCCTGCTTCAGGCCTATCGCTGGATCAGCGATTCACGCGACGAGGCGACCGGCGAGCGGCTCGACAATGTCGAAGATCCGTTCCGGCTTTATCGTTGCCATACGATCATGAATTGCGCGAAAGCCTGCCCGAAGGGCCTCAATCCCGCCAAGGCCATCGCCGACATCAAGGATCTGATGATCGAGCGCCAGCTTTGACGCTGTCATAATCGCCGTAAAAGCCCCGCTCATGCTGCCGCGCTGAGGCCCCATTCTTTTGGCCTAGCTGTGGCCATGATCGTCTCGTTGACCCGATCCGGCGTTGCCGTTGCCGTTGCGGTTTTGTGTTCCGCCGCTTTGGCCCAGGACAGATTGGCCGAAGACGGAAAAGCCCCGGCGCTCGATCCGCTGATCGCGCACTATGCGCATAAGCATGGCGTGCCGGAACATCTGGTACGCCGCGTCATCGCCAGGGAGAGCGGCTATAACCCCGCCGCATTCAATCATCGGTTCTACGGGCTCATGCAGATTACCTATGTCACCGCGCGCGGCATGGGTTATCGCGGCACGCCGCAAGGCTTGCTCGATCCGGAAGTCAATCTCACTTATGGCGTGCCCTATCTCGCCAATGCCTATCGTCTTTCCAACGGTAATGAGGCGCAGGCTTTGCGGCTTTATTCCTCCGGCTTTTATTATCTCGCCAAGCGCCGCCATATGCTGAGCGCGATGCGCACCGCTGACTCGCCGTCTTTGGAAGCGCCAAAGCCCGTCAAGTCCACATCGCCCTGATCAGATCGGAATCTGCCGGCCGATTTCGACAACCTGTTCCGGCGGCAGTTGCAGGAAATCGCTGAGATGCGCGGCGTTGCGGTCCAGTGCCGCGAAGATTGCCTCCTGCCAGCGCGGCATTGCCGATTTGCGGTCCTTGCTCGGCACCACGGTTTCCGTTCCGATGAAATAGACGACATCGGAAAGATCGATCCGCGGGTCTTTGGCGCGCAGGGCCTGTGCGAGAGCAGGCACATTCGGGCGTTGCATGAAGCCGTAATGTGCGACGGCGCGCCAGAAGCCTGGCCACACTTCTTCGAGGGTGACGCGCTCCGCCTTGCTGACATAGGCCCGCTGTTCCATGGTGACTGTCACCGCGATGACTTGCTGATGCAGGCTGCGGCAGGTGCGCACGTACCAGGCGACGATCGGCGGCGTCGCGCTTTGTGCGCGTGTCAGAAAGATGGCCGTGCCGGGAACGCGGACGATGTTCCGGCCTTGCAGATTGGCGCAAAAATCGGTGAAGGGCGTTGCTGCGGCCGCGATCTTCCACCCGACCGCCTGTATGCCCCGATGCCAGATATACATCACGCCATAGACGAGCGCCGCGAGCGCCAGCGGCACGTAGCCGCCTTCGGCGAGCTTGGTCATATTGGCAAGAAAGAAGCTCAGATCGACGATCAAGAAGCAGCCGGCGACAGCGCCCGCGGCGGCGAGGCTCCAGCCCCAGACTTCACGCATGGCGATGAAGAGCAGCACGGTCGTCATCAGCATCGTGGCCGAGACGGCGATGCCATAGGCCGATGCGAGATTGTCGGATTTCCGGAAAGCGAGCGCGAGGCCGATTGTCGCCGCCATCAAAATCCAGTTCACCGCGCCGACATAGATCTGGCCGAAGCCCTCCTTCGACGTCTGGGTGATCTTGAGCCGCGGCAGCCAGCCAAGGTTGATCGCCTGCCGGGTCATCGAAAAAGCGCCGGAGATGATCGACTGGCTGGCGATGATCGTCGCCGCCGTGGCGAGGACGATAAAAGGCATCAGCATTTGGTGCGGGCAAAGCTGATAGAAGATATTGCCCTCGGTCGCGCCGCCCGCCGCTACCAGCGCCGCCTGTCCGGCATAGTTCAGGATCAAGCTCGGGAAGACGACGGCATACCAGGCAACGCGGATCGGCCCGGCGCCGAAATGGCCCATGTCCGCATAAAGCGCTTCCGCGCCGGTTACGCAGAGAAAGACGGCGCCGAGCACGAGAAAAGAGACCCAGCCGCCATGAATGAGAAAGCTTGCCGCGTAGGTTGGGCTCAAGGCGACGAGCACGGCGGGATGATGGACCAGAGAAGCGAGGCCAAGCACCGCGATCGTGATGAACCAGACGAGCATGATTGGGCCGAAGGCGCGGCCGATTTTGGCGGTGCCGAGCGGCTGCGCAGCGAAAAGCGCAATGAGGATCACGACCGTCAACGGCAGGATGAAATTGTGCAGTTCGGGTGCCGCGATCTGCAGGCCTTCGAGAGCCGAGAGAACGGAGATCGCCGGGGTGATGGCACCATCGCCATAGATCAGCGCCGCGCCGAAAAGGCCGACCGCGACGATGAGCGGGCGCTGCTGGCGCTTGATGCCGAGCAGCGACATCAACGCCAATATGCCGCCCTCACCGTCGTTGTCGACGCGCATGGCGAAGGACACATATTTGATCGACGTGACAATAATCAGCGTCCAGATCAGCAGCGAGAGGACGCCGAGTACATGCTGCTGGCTGGCGCCGCCGGTCACGTCCAGCACGGTCTTCAAGGTATAAAGCGGGCTCGTGCCGATATCGCCGAAGACAACGCCGAGCGCGGCAAGCCCGATGCGAGCGAGGCTTTGGCTGGTCTGGGGGGCGGCGAGATCGGCGCTTTTGTCCTGGGGCACGGCAGGGTCTCCAACTGCGGCCCGATTCGCCGACGCGGATGGCTTTTTCATAACGGCGTCGGCGGAATAAGGCAATTCCGCAAATCTTTGACTGCCTTTACTCTCCCGGCGGCCTCGTGTATCTGGTCGGCGCAATGAGCCCCGGTGCCGCCGTTGCAGGTCGCGCCGGGGTTTTTCTTTGTGATTTCCGGGAGAATTAGTCGCGCCATGGCGAATGTGGTGGTGGTCGGCGCCCAGTGGGGCGACGAAGGCAAGGGCAAGATCGTCGATTGGCTCTCGCTCGAAGCGGATGTCGTCGTTCGCTTCCAGGGCGGACACAATGCCGGCCACACGCTCGTCATCGGTAACCAGACCTACAAGCTGGCGCTATTGCCGTCCGGCATCGTGCGTCCCGGCAAGCTTTCTGTCATCGGCAATGGCGTGGTCCTCGATCCGCATCATCTCGTCGCCGAAATCGCCAAGCTCGAATCGCAGGGCGTCGGCATCTCCCCCAACAATCTCAAGATCGCGGAAAACGTCACGCTGATCTTGTCGCTACACCGCGATCTCGATGCCTTTCGCGAATCGGCGATCACCGAAGGCGTGAAGATCGGCACGACAAAGCGCGGCATCGGCCCCGCCTATGAGGATAAGGTCGGGCGCCGCGCGCTGCGGCTGATGGACCTCGCCGACCCAGACACGCTCGACGAGAAGATCGCCCGGCTTTTGGCGCATCACACGCCGCTGCGGGCGGGCCTGGGCATGCCGCCGATTTCGGCGGAGACATTGCGGGAGGAACTGTTGTCCGTGGCGGCGAAAGTCCTGCCTTTCATGGACGCGACCTGGGATCTGCTCGAAACCTATCGCCGCGATGGCCGCCGCATTCTCTTCGAGGGCGCGCAGGGCGCCATGCTCGATGTCGATCACGGCACTTATCCTTTCGTCACCTCCTCCAACACTGTCGCCGCCAATGCCGCCACGGGCTCGGGCGTCGGCGCCAAGGCAATCGGTTATGTGCTTGGCATTGCCAAGGCCTATACGACCCGCGTCGGCGGCGGTCCGTTTCCGACCGAATTGCATGACGAGATCGGCCAGTTGCTCGGCGACCGCGGCCACGAATATGGCGTCAATACCGGGCGGCGCCGGCGCTGCGGCTGGTTCGATGCCGTGCTGGTGCGCCAGGCGGTGAAGACCTGCGGCATCGACGGGATCGCCCTGACCAAGCTCGACATTCTCGACGGCCTCGATGAGATCAAGGTCTGCGTCGGCTATAGTCTTGATGGCGAGCGGCTCGACCGGATGCCGGCATCACAAGCAATTCAGCAACGGCTGGAGCCGATTTACGAATCGATTCCCGGCTGGCAGCAGACGACGGCGGGGGCACGCTCCTGGGCCGATCTGCCGGCGCAGGCGATCAAATATGTGCGCCGGATCGAGGAATTGATCGAGGCGCCGGTGGCGCTACTCTCCACAGAGTCCAGAGCGGGAAGACACAATTCTGGTTCATAATCCTTTTCAGGATCGTTAGAGTTCGCGCTGTGGAATACGCCCGGCGGCGCCGCAATGGCGCGCTCCGCGCCGCGGTTTTGCCCTAGATCGAGTGTGGTCTGAAGAGACATGGCTGATTATTACCCCTTGCTGGCCAAAGCCGTCGCTGGCCTGCCGAATTCGACGCCCGAAACACGCCGGGCGGTCTATGAGCGGGCGCGCAAGGCCTTGCTGGGGCAGCTTCAGAGCTTGCAGCCGCCGGTGCCCGAAGCCGATCTGCGCCGCGAAAGCGAGGCGCTCGATACCGCCGTCGCGCGGCTCGAGGCCGAACTGGGCGGAGCCGCCCGCCCGCCCGTGCAGCCGCAGCCGCCACGCCCCGCGACGGTGAAACCCGCCGTCCCGCCGCGTCCCGCGCCGCCGCCGCGTCAGCCCGTTTCTCCGCAAACACCGGCGCAATCAGCCGCGTCGCGTCGGCCGAATGGCGCTCCGGTCCTGGGGGGCGAGCCCCCGGCGCCAACCGCCCGCGGCCCGGAGAATGGCATCGCGCCGTCCGGGCTGGCTCCGGCAAGCGAGGCGCCAAGCGAACTGCCGCCGGCAGCGCCGCAGCAGCAACCTGCGCCGCCGCGCGAGCCGCGCGTCGAGCCACCCCGCGCGCGCATTTCCGCGGCCGCGCGTCCGGCAGCGCCGCAGCCGGATTTGGAGGATGCGCCGCAGAACCATCGATTGTGGATCGTCGTCGGCGTTGTCGTTGTCTTGGTGGCCCTCGTCGCCGTCGCGGCCTGGAAGCTGCGCGACCGGCCGGATCAATTCGCGGCATTCAAGCCGCATCCGCAGACAACCGCTGACGCAAACGTCAAGAGCACCCAGCGCGCCGACGGGGCACCGTCGGCCACGCCGACCGTCGCTGAGACGACGCCTGCGGCTCCCGCGGCGCCAGCTCCCGCAGCGGCCGTGTCGTCGCCCGCAGCAGAATCGGCCTCGGCCGGTGCGGCAAAGCCGGCCGACGCCAACAATCCGGTCCCGGTCGCCTACCGGGCGGCCCTGCTGGTCGAGGCGCCAGACGAGCCGAACAAGATCAAGACCTATGTCGGCACAGTCGTCTGGAAGACGGAGAACGTCAGCAATGGACCTGGGCAGCCGCTGGCGAGCGCCGTGCATGGCGACATCGATGTCCCGGACGATAAATTGAAGGCCACGATCGACATTCAGAAGAACACCGACCCGAGCCTTTCGGCGTCGCATACGATCACTGTTGTCTTCTCAATCGCGCCCGACAGCCCCACGGGGGGCGTCAAGGAAATCAGTCTGCCCCAGTTGCGCAACGAGGATAGCCCGAGCGGCGAGGCGCTGAAGGGGATCGTGGTGCCGATCATGGACAATTCCTTCCTGGTCGGCCTCACCCGCGGTGATGCCGAGGCGCGCAACGCTGATCTTCTGAAGAGGCTCGAATGGATCGACATTCCCATCATGCTGAACAACGGCCGTATCGCGAAGCTCACATTTGAAAAAAACACTTCGGGAACACGGGCGATCAATGATGCTTTTGCCTCCTGGCAAACTCAGCAATAAGGCGCGCGGAGTTGCATGCCGAAATTCGCGCCCTGCCATATTGCCGGCATGAGGACATGACAAATTGCAAGCGACTGCCGCGAAACAGCGCATGACGAAACCCGGAATTAGCAAAATTCTATTGAAGAATGGCGTGATCCAAATAGCTTGGTGCAGCAAATCGGGTTTTTTCAAATTCGTGCCATTGCGCCGATTTTAAAATTTGCAGCCCGCTCCGGCGGCAGCCATTGTGAAAGAGAGATCCATGCTCGGAAAGCACACTCTTCTTCTCGGCCTGTTCGCACTTTTCCCGTTTGCCGTTGCAGCGCAGTCCGCCAATAGCGATGCAATGAAGATGGCTGAGTCGCCGGCCGCGAGCGCCGGGGTTGCCGCGCCGACGACCGAAGAGCGCGTTTTCGATATTACGCGCGACGGCAATAAAATCGGTATGCAGGTTGTCGATATAACGCGCGATGGCGGTGAGACCACGGTGAAATTCAAGACCCATATCGAGGTCGAGATCATGTTCGTCGTCGTGCATCGCTTCGATCATATCGCGACGGAGATATGGAAGGACGGAAAGTTTGTTTCCTATAAGGCCTATACCAAGGAAAACAGCGACGTAAACAAGCTGACGGCGGCGGCCAAGGGTGACAAGATCGCCCTCACGGTGAACGGCGAAGAAAAAGATGTCGATGGCAATCTCGTCTTTGCGAGCTTCTGGAAACCGGATTTCGTTGGCCAGAAGACTTTGCTCCACCCCGATACCGGGCGCGAACTCTCGGTCGAAGTCGCGGATCTGGGCGACGATACGATCACGCTGAAGGACGGTAGCTCCGTCAAGGCACACCATTACAAGATCAGCGGCGATCTTGAGCGCGATCTCTGGTTCGACGGCGACAAGCTCCTGCGTATCAAGCTTTTCGGCTCCGATCACTCGTTGATCGTGTCCGATCTCATCTCGGACAAAACGAACTGATCTCCCGAACAACCTGGGTGCTTTTCCCGCCTAGGCGCGGTGCATTTCCTGATAAGAAAGCAATCCCGGCTGCCGCGTGGCGCCGGCGCGTGCATCGCGACGTGAACTGATCGACAAGCCCGCGGTTTTCTTCGCAAATTCGTGGTTGAGATTTGCTGCGCGGCGGCATCGCGCGTGGGCGCGTATGCTGTTGCGCAGCATGAGACAAGTTCGCAAGAGATCGGGAAAGCCTCCCGAAAGCGATCGGGAAGAAGTCCCGTGGCTTTCCCCTGCATCTCGTCCTTTATTTCCCCGCCAATAAAAAAGCGAAGCCGCTTCGATCTTCAGTCACAAAAGACGCCGGTCCCCCAAGACCATTAGCTCTTTAAGACTTTGAAATCGAATGACAAAATTAGCTTTCGCATCAGGGTAAGGAAGGCCGTCAGGCCCTCACAAGCTCAACTTCTCGACATTTTCGGCCGCGCCCTTGGCGCGATTGCCTACCGTTCCGGTTGCGCACCCGTGCGCAGCAGGCGGTGCCGAAAATATGCAGTCTGCATGGGAGGAAAGTAGCATGAGACTTCGCAAAGTAATGCCTATCTGTTTGGGGCTATTGGGAGCATGGGTCTATTCAGGCGCCTATGCTGATGGCACCAACTGGAATGACCGTGACCAGAATTACTGGACGGAACCGGGCGCTGACAATCAGCTCACCCGCCACAGCGAACTGAAGCAGATCAACACGCATAACGTTAAGCATCTGCAGCTCGCCTGGGATCAATCGACCGGCGCGCTGCGCGGTCATGAAGGTCAACCGCTCGTCGTCGATATCGATGGCACGCCGATGATGTACATCTTCAGCGCGTGGCCGAACATCGTTCAGGCGCTCGACCTTTCCGATCCGGACAACCCGAAGGAAGTTTGGAACTACGTCAAGAAGACCGATCGTGATGAATCGGCTGTTCCGCGCGCCTGCTGCGACACCGTCAACCGCGGTGGTGCTTATGGCGATGGCAAGATCGTCTACCTGACCCTCGACGGCTGGCTGATCGCGCTCGACGCGAAGACCGGCAAAGAGGCTTGGGTCGTCAAGAACAACTATCCGGACAAGGGTGAAGACGGCACGCCGGCTCCGCTCATTGCCGAAGGCAAGGTCTTCGTCGGCTTCGGCGGTGACGAATTCGCCGCCCGCGGCGCGTTCACGGCCTATGACCTCGCGACCGGCAAGGTTGTCTGGCACAAGTACAGCACCGGCTCGGATGACGATGTCGGCATCACCGCCGACACCAACAAGGACAACCTGCGCCATGACAACACGGCGGGCGACCTTGGCATCCACACCTTCCCCGATGACAACAATTACAAGATCGGTGGCGGTGCGGCTTGGGGCTGGTACAGCTACGATCCGGAACTGCACTACGTCTACTACTCGACGGGTAACCCCGGCCTGTGGAGCCCTGGCTATCGCTGCGGCGAGAAGCCTCTGACCCAATCGGGCTGCAACTCCGGCAAGTGGGACAACAAGTGGTCGATGACCATTTTCGCCCGCAAGGTGGACACCGGCGAAGCCGTCTGGGCTTTCCAGATGACCCCCTTCGACCAGTGGGACTATGACGGCATCAACGAGAACTATCTCGTCGACATGCCGAATGTCGATGGCAAGGCCGTCAAGGCTCTTGTCCACTTCGATCGTAACGGCTTCGCCTTCGTGCTCGACCGTGTCACGGGCAAGCTGCTGCGCGCTCACAAGTATGTGACGGCGAACTGGGCCGAGAAGTATGACTTCTCAACCGATCGCCCGGTCAAGGTGCCGGAGCATTCTCCGCTCGAAGTCGGCCGCAATACTCAAGCTTGCCCGTCGGCGATGGGCGGCAAGGATCAGCAGCCGGGTTCGGTCGATCCGAACGATCCGACCAAGTTCTATATGCCGACCAACAACTGGTGCATGGAAGACAACCCGCAGACCCGGGCCTACCAGCAGCAGGGCACGGTCTATGTGTTCGCCAACGTCTATATGTATCCTGAGAAGCCCGGCGTGACCGGCCGTCTCAAGAAGTTCGACGTGCTGACGGGCAAGGCCGATTGGGACATCCCGGATCCCTATCCGAACTGGGGTGGCACGGTGAACACCGCTGGTGGTCTCGTGTTCTACGGCAGCCTTGGCGGTGACTTCCGCGCCGTTGACCGCGACACGGGTGAAATCCTGTGGCAGCGCAAGCTCGGCTCGGGCATCATCGGCAACCCGATCACCTACGAGGTCAAGGGCAAGCAGTATGTGTCCGTGCTCTCCGGTATCGGCGGCTGGATTGGTCTGCCTGTCACTGCCGGCCTCGACCTGAGCGACAAGTTCGGTGCGATCGGCGCGACGGCGATGACCAAGGCCACTGGCCTTGCCATGGTCCCGCAGGGCGGCATGCTCTCGACCTTCCGCGTCTACCAGTAAGAAGCGGTCAGGTATAAACAAAGATGGCGCCCGGTCCTCACGGCTCGGGCGCCATTTTCATTTGCAATGCGAAGTCAGGCTCCATCGCGGCTTGCAATCTTTCGCGAGCCCGCTTGAAAGCGGACGCAACAGGCCAGATTTGAGAGAGGATCATTGCGGCGCTAGGTTACGCATACTTTCTGCGCGATGTTCGCTCGCATGTATCGTCAAAAGGATATGTCGCCCAGATGAAACTCTATCCCCGGACTGCTCGGCTGACGTTTTGTCTCGCCTCGATCACCGCCTGCCTGTTCGCCTTCTCGGCCGTTGCCGCCACCCAGGACGATCAGGCGCGGCAGGACCATGCCGTTGCCGTGGCGCTGAGCAAGCTCGATACGCTGCAGCCGCTGACCGCTGGCGACCGCGCCGCGCTGAAGGGCGCTGCCCGCCGGCGGACGCTCCAATCCCTGCGTATTTGCGGCGATCCCGGCAACCTGCCGTTCTCGAATGACCGGCTCGAAGGCTACGAGAACAAGATCGCTGAAATCCTCGCCAAGGCGATGGACACCCACACCGAGTATTATTGGCGGCCCTATATCGATCGCGGCATGTTGCGCGAGACCTATGGCAACGATCAGTGCGACGTGCTGATGGACCTGCCGCTTGGCTTCGAGGGTGTTCTCCTCACCGAGCCGATCTACAAGACGACCTTCGTCCTCGCCTCGCTGGCCGATCGCCATTATAACTTCAAGAGCCTGGAAGATCCGGAACTCGCCAAGCTGAAGATCGGCGTCTATCAAACCTCGGCCATTCGCCAGGTCTTCCATGAACACGGCATGGACAAGAGCCTCGTTGTCCATTCGGTCACCCACGACGCGGATATCAACCCGAAGGACGCGCCCATCTATCAGGTTCAACAGGTCGTGGACGGTTCGCTGGACGTCGCCGCGGTCTGGGGACCATTCGCCGGCTATTATAAAGCCGTCAAAAAGGCGCCGATCGCGATTCAGCCGGTCAATCTGATGGAGGATCAGATTCCGCTCGAATTCGAGATGGCCTTTGGCGTGCCGACGACCGACCGCATCCTGAAATACAAGATCGATCTGGCGCTCCAGGACAACAAGGCCGCGATCGAGAAGGTGCTTCGCGATTACGGCGTGCCGCTCGTCAAATGCAGCGATTGCATCGTCGAGGGCGACCTGCCGGCGCATGGTGTCTACGCGGCGCTGCCTCCAACTCCTGCTGCGGAGCTCAAGTCCTCAGTAACGATGAAGCAACTCAAGTCGTGGCTCGCAGCCGGCGCGGATGTGAATGAGGAGTTCAGCAATGCGGTCACCGCGGGCTCTGTCGATCGCGCCAGCTTCCTGCTGAGCAAGGGCGCCGATCCCAACAAACCGGATGACCAGGGCGAGACGCCGCTGATCAACGCCGCCCAAGCGCACAATGCGGATCTCCTTAAACTGCTTCTCGATCATGGTGCCAAAGTTAATGCGCGCGACGCGAACGGCATGACCGCCTTGCTCGAAGCTGTGATGCAGGATGATGTTCCGACCATCAAGCTCCTGGCCAGCCACGGCGCTGACCTCGACGAACGCACACCGGATCAGGCGACGCCGCTTGCCCTGGCCATCGTCGAGAACAAAATGTTGGCAGCTTTGGCGCTCATCGATGTCGGCGCGCCGGTCAATGGGCCGAGCGGAGAGCTCGGGCTGACGCCATTGATGGTGGCCGCCGGGCGGCAGGAAACAGAGATGTCGCTTGAGGCCGGGCGTCACGAGATCGAGAATTTGTCGACCGATCCGCATTATCCCGGGCCGCTTCAGGTCGCCCGCGCCTTGATCGCCCATAAGGCCGACGTGAACGCGGTGAGCAAATCGGGCGTCACCGCGCTGATGCTCGCGGCTGCGCACAACAACCCGCCAATCGTCGGGCTGCTGCTGCAGTCGGGCGCAGACCCCTCGAAGCGTTCGCCGGACAAGAAAACCGCCCTCGATCTTGCCGTCGAGAACGGTAACAATTCTGTGGTGAGCCTTATTCGGCTGATTCAGCAATCCGGCGGCAAGTAATTGAACTCGCGGGAGCTTGGGCCGCCGCGCCGGGCGGCGCCCGGGCTCCGGCGGGTTTGGGCGATGTTGGAGCGAAAGATCGGGAAAAGCAGCGCTTGACGTTTGCAAGTGGCTGGCGGAAAAGGCCAACCGCCGCAGGACATTCCGTCCGGCGATCCGGAATTTTGTTGGAAGAAGTCCTGCCGCGCGGGATAGAGGAGGGGTTATGGTCGTCAGAGGTGCAGTGAAAATTGCCTTGGGCCTGGGTTTGGCTTTTGGCGCCATGTTCGCCATGAGCGCACGTGCGGACCAGGATAACAACAGCACTCCGACCGCTCTTGCGCAGGGGTCGAAGCTTGGCACTCTCGTAAACCCCTACCAGGCCAAGGAAGATGCGCATGATCAGGCGCTCGCCGATGAGGGCCACAAGCTGTTCGGCAATTATGGCTGCCCCGGCTGCCACGGTTTCGGCGGCGGCGGCGGCATGTGTCCGCCGATCACCAACGGCGTTTGGATTTACGGCGACAAGGACGATACGCTCTTCCGTCTCGTTTCGCTCGGCTCGGCTGAACTCCAGTCGAAGTATGGTCTGACGCGTCAGGCGACGGAAAACATTGTCGCGCCGATGCCGGCGATGGGCACCGTTATTCCGAAGGCCGACGACCTCTGGAAGATCATTTCCTGGGTGAAGATCCAAGCCTACAACAACGTGAAGAACAGCAAATAAACGCGGCTCGCGCGTATGGGTGGTTTGCTGCGCCGGAAAGGCGCGGTGATGAGAGCGGGATAAGTCCCGCTCTCCAATGCTCGAATGTGGCGGAGACGCGGGTGGAGCATGCGGAATTGAAGGCCGCGTTTCGGCGTGTACTGCGCATTTGCAGTCGATCGGTGCTCATGCTGGCGGCGGGCTCGCTGCTTTTCCTTGGCGCCATCGCACCAGACGCGGCGCAACCGGTCCCCGCGACCCCGGCCGCACAGGCGCCGCCCCTCAATGTCGATATTCTCTATCTCGGTCGGCAATATGTTGAGCCGCCGCCGCTCTCTCTGGTCGACAAGATTGTCACCGACGAGGGCATCCAGGGCGCCCGCATCGCTTTGCAGGAAGATGCCCTCACCGGTCGCTTTGTGAACCAGAGCTATCATCTCACTGAGATGATCCTGCCGCTCGATGCGGATTTCAAAGCCAAGGCGCGCGCCGCGCTGGCGACCCACAAGCTCATCATCGCCGATCTCGAAAAGGATGATTTGCTGACGCTCGCCGACATGCCGGAGGCGAAAAACGCCCTGATCTTCGATATCCGCACAAGCGACGACAGCCTCCGGCAGGAGGATTGCCGAGCGGACGTATTTCATATCCTGCCGAGCACGGCCATGCGCACCGACGCGCTCGCCCAATATCTTGTTTGGAAGCACTGGACGAATTGGCTCCTCGTATCCGGCAACCATCCCGCGGACACCGCTTACGCCAACGACGTGAAACAGTCCGCGCGCAAATTTGGCGCCAAAGTCGTCGACGAGCGCTTCTACACTTATGCGGCCGGTTCGCGGCGCACGGATACCGGCCATCAGCAAGTGCAGCAGCAATTGCCGCTCGTCACGCAGAATGCCCCGGCCTACGACGTGGTTTTCGTCGCAGACGAGAGCCAGGTCTTCGGCGAATATATGCCCTACCGCACCTGGGACCCGCGCCCCGTTGTCGGCACGGCGGGGCTGATCGCGGTCGCCTGGCATCGCGCTTATGAGGAAGATGGGGGCACCCAGCTGCAGAACCGATTCGAGCGCGAGGTCGGCCGAATCATGACCGAGCGCGACTACTCCGCCTGGCTTGGCGTGCGCGCCTTTGGCGAGGCCATCCTGCGGACGAACACAGTCGATCCGGTGGCGTTGCGCGCCTATCTCCTGTCAGACCGTTTCGGCGTCGGCGGATACAAGGGCGACGCGATGAATTTCCGCACCTGGGATCTGCAATTGCGTCAGCCGGTCATTCTGGCCAGCGCGCGAGATCTGGTGTCGGTCTCGCCACAGGAGGGTTTCCTCAGCCCGAAATATTTGACGGACACGCTTGGCTACGATCAGCCGGAAAGCAAGTGTCATTTCCATTGAGAGCGAACGCGAAGCGATGAAGAACATGCGCAAAATCTCTCTCTTCAGTCTTGTGGCCTTCCTCCTGCTGGCGTCGATCAGCCAGGCGAGCGCCTACGTCATTTTTGTCTCGAACGAGAAAGACGACACGGTGTCCGTCATCGACGGCGCGAGCCTCAAGGTGATCGACACAATCCAGGTCGGCCACCGCCCGCGCGGTATCATCATCTCGCCCGATCATAAGACGATTATCGTTTGCCTCGGGGATGATGGCCAAATCGCGATGGTCGATGCCAACACGTTCAAGGTGGAGCGCAAAATCGACTCGGGTTCCGACCCCGAGCTTCTCAATATCTCGCCGGACGGCAAGATCCTTTATGTCGCCAATGAGGACGACAGTCTCGTCACCATCGTCGACTTCAAGACCGGCAACACCATTCAGGAGATTCCGATTGGCGTCGAGCCGGAAGGCATGGCCGTCAATCCAGAGCGGGGGTCTGGTGGTCGCGACGTCGGAATCAACCAGCATGGCGCATTTCATCGACGCCAAGACCTACAAGGTTCTCGCCAATGTCCTCGTCAATTCGCGTCCTCGCTACGCCGAATTCACCAAGGATGGCTCGAAGGTCTGGGTTTCCTCCGAAGTCGGAGGCAGCGTTTCCGTCATCGATACCAAGACCTTCAAAATTCTGCAATCTCATCCACTTCGCAATTCCGGGCATTCGGCCTGAATTGATTGCGCCGGTCGGTATTACCTTCACGAAGGATGGAAAGCGGGCCTTCGTCTGTCTCGGCAAGGCGAACCATTTGGCGGTCGTCGATACCGAAACGTATCAGGTCATCGATTATGTTCTTGTCGGTCAGCGTCCGTGGCACGCGGTCCTGAGCCCCGATGGAACGAAGCTGTTTTCGGCGAATGGCGAAACCAATGATGTGACGGAAGTCGACGTTGAGTCGCTGCGTCCGCTGAAGTCTATCACGGTTGGCCGTTTGCCCTGGGGGCTGGCTGTCAGGCCCTGATCTCGTCGTCGAACATGCGGAGGTTGTCAGATGCTGGAGCAAACTTCGAACCGCGCTCGGAAAATCACCGCCGTTGTGCTCGGCGGAGTCTGCGCGGCCGCTCTTGCCCTGTCGCCCGCGATGGGCAAACCTGTGCCCAAGACCAAATTCTGGAACATCACTGGCGACACGGTCGTCAAATTTGAGCTCGCGCCGGCCGGTACCACGAAATGGGGGCCGGACCTGTGCAAGGGCGATGATGACGATTCCGTCGATGACGACGAGCGGCTGACCGTCAAGGACGTGGCGAGCGGAACCTATGATGCGCGTTTGACCTATAAGGATGGCGGCATCTGCCTGGCCAAATCGGTCAAGGTTGTCGAAGGCAAGATTTTCTCGATCGAGAAGAAGGAACTCGTCGATTGCACCAAGCCCCGCTGATAAGGTGAGGTGATAAAAGAGGTCCAAAGCGAAGAGGACCACGCTCATGGCCCATAAAAAAACTGTCGATGGCCGCGGGGGGCCATTCAAAACCCCCGCCGCATTCCATCTGGTTTCGTTTTTCGGTGTTTTCGTTCTTCTTACCGCGAGCCTCGCTTTCGGGTTCGCGACATCCGGCCAAGCCGACCAGGCGCGGCTGCGCTACATTCAGCTCATCGGCCATTCCGCCGATCTGACCGATGCGACTTACAGTCCGGATGGCAGCAAGATCGTCACCGCATCGAGCGATAAGACGGCGCGGATATGGAACGCCGCCAATGGCGTCCCTCTCGAGGTCTTGAGCGGCCATACCGAGGGCGTGCGGACGGCGCGGTTTAGCCCCGACGGCAAGCATGTCCTGACCTCGGCGCAGGATTCGACGGCGAAAATCTGGGATGTCGCGACCGGCAAAGCCCTGCTGACTTTGAAGGGCCATACCGATCCGCTCGAAGATGCCGAATATAGCCCCGACGGCAAGCTCGTCGTCACCGCCTCGCGCGACGGCACGGCGAAAATCTGGGATGCTTCGACTGGCGCTTTGCTGGCAACTCTCACCGGCCACACCGGCCCGGTCATGCGCGCGGTTTTCAGCCCCGACGGGCTTTATGTGGCGACAGCCTCAGCCGATCGCACCGCCCGCGTCTGGGATTCGGGTACGGGCGCGCTGCGCTACACGCTGACGGGCCACAATGGCATCGTGACCGGCGTCAGCTTCAGCCCCGACGGGCGGCTGATCGCCACCTCGTCGAGCGACAAGACGGCGCGGCTCTGGAACGCCCGCACCGGCGCGCTGGCTGAGACTTTGCTCGGGCATACCCGCGCCGTTGAGTTTGCCATCTTCAGCCATGATGGCAGCAAGATCGTCACCGGATCGAGCGACAAATCCGGAATCGTCTGGGACGTGAAGACCGGCACCAAACTCGTAACCCTGCTCGGGCATCATCGTGCGATCATGTGGGCAAGCTTCAGTCCGGACGACAAGCGGATCGCCACAGCCGCCTATGATTCGACGGCGCGAGTGTGGGACGCGGCCAGCGGGGCGCAGCAATTGCTCCTGGCCGGCCACGGCGGCGAGGTTGTGCGCGCGAAGTTCAGCCCCGACGGCCAGCATGTCCTCACCGCGTCTTTCGATACGACGGGGCGGATTTGGGACGTCGGCCCCTCGGGCGTCCCATCCGCGGCCGCGCCGGCGAAATAGTATCGGGCTCGACGGCGGCCATCGCCTCGCTTATTGAAGCGCGATGCAGAAGAAGCGCGACCAATTTCTCGCTTTGATCGCCGGGCGCTCGGCGATCATGGGCATTCTCAACGTCACGCCGGATTCCTTTTCCGACGGTGGCAGGTTTCAGGCGCATGACGCGGCTGTAGCGCATGCCAGAAAGCTCGCAGCCGAGGGCGCCGATATCATTGATGTCGGGGCCGAATCGACCCGTCCGGGCCATACGCCCGTGCCGGTCGCGGAGGAGCTGACGCGGCTCAAGCCGGTACTCGCCGATATTGTGAAGGCGACGCCGCTGCCGGTCTCGATCGATACCTCCAAAGCGGCGGTTGCCCGCGCTGCCATTGCCGATGGCGTCGCCGTCATTAATGATGTCTGGGGCTTGCAGCGCGACCCCGACATGGCCGATGCCGTAGCCGAAGGCGGCGCGGCGGTGGTCGTCATGCACAATCGCGAGGACGTCGATCCCGCGCGCGATATTCTCAGCGACATGCGCCGCTTTTTCGATCATTCACTGGCGCTGGCGGAGAAGGCGGGCATTCCGCGCGCGCATCTCATCCTCGATCCGGGCATCGGCTTCGGCAAGACCAAAGACCAGAACGTGACCGCCTTGCGCGATCTCGATCATTTCAAGGATTATGGGCTGCCGCTGCTTGTCGGCGTGTCGCGCAAAAGCCTGTTCGCGCCGATCCTTGGCGCCGGGGTGGACGAGCGGCTGATCGGTACGATCGCGACGAATATCATCGCCGCGACACGCGGGGCTTCGATCTTTCGCGTGCACGATGTCGCCGAGCATGTCGCGGCGCTTAAAGTATTCGACGCGATCGCGCGCACGCCGGCCGCATCATGACGAAGATTGGTCTTACCGAGATTGGTCTTGGTCTCGGTAGCAATATCGGCGACGCAGCCGCCAATATCCGCGCCGCGCTGGGCCTGCTGAAAGCCAGCGATGCCGTCGAGATCGTCAAGGTCTCGTCGATCTACAAGACGGCGCCCTGGGGCTATGCGGACCAGGCACCTTTCGCCAATGCCTGCGCGCTGGCGCGAACGGCGCTGAGCGCCGAGGCGCTCCTGTCGGCGGTGAAGAAGATCGAGGCGGAGATGGGCCGCACCAAAACGGTGCGCTGGGGACCGCGGCTGATCGATATCGATATTCTATTCTATGGCAGCACGTCGCTTGTCTCGGACAATCTCGTTCTGCCGCACAAGGAACTCTTCAATCGCGCCTTCGTTCTCGTTCCACTGGCCGAGATCGCACCTCATTTGGTGCTCGATGGGCGCTCGGTGGCGGAAGCGGCCGCGGCGATTCCACGCGACGGCATCGAGAAATGGGGCGAAGACAATGAGTAAACGGAGCGAGTTGACGGCGAAGGACGGCGTGACCATCGGCGCCTACGAGGCTGCGCCCAAAGGCATTGCGCGCGCCGGGCTCGTCGTGCTGCAGGAGATTTTCGGCATCAACCAGCACATTCGCAACGTTGCCGACGATTTTGCCGCACAGGGATATCATGTCATCGTGCCGGCCCTCTTTGATCGCGTCGAGCCGGGCGTCGAACTCAGCTATGAGAGCGACGATGTTGCTAAAGGCATGGCCATCCGCGCGAAAACGAAGCACGCGGATACTCTCGCCGATATCGCCGCCGCCGTGGAAGCGGCCAAGGCATTCGGTCCAGTCGGCATCGTCGGATATTGCTGGGGCGGCACGCTTGCCTTCGCCGCGGCCCAGCATGTCGAGGGTCTGGCGGCCGCGGTCGGCTATTACGGCTCGGGCATCGCCGCACTGCCGCCGGGTCAGTTGCGCTGCCCGGTGATGCTGCATTTCGGCGATCAGGACAAAAGCATTCCGCTCGCGGACATCGAAAAAATTCGCCGCGCGCATCCGGACATTGCCATCCATATCTATCCGGCCAATCACGGCTTCAACTGCACAGACCGCGCCGCTTACGATGCCGATAGCGCCACGCTTGCCCGGCAGCGGACGCTGGATTTTTTCGCGCAATATCTGTGACGCCTCACTTACCCTCCGCGCAGCGCCGTCGATGAGAGGTCCGAGCGCGGGCCATGCAGAAAGATCAGCGCGGGCGGCTTTGCGCGCGGAAAGGCCAGACCGTCGCTCTCATCATGGCGATAACGCCCGAGCGCGAGAGCCGCCGGGGAATGCGTCGCCGAAAGCGTCGAGCCGGGCCGGTCGATGATCGCGATCGGCACATTGGCGGCGATGGTGCGCCAATGTTTCCAGCGCTCGAAGCTGGCGAGATTGTCAGCGCCCATGATCCAGACGAAATGGACACCCGGGCAGCGCGTCTTGAGATAAAGAATGGTTTGATAGGTGTAGCGCGCGCCGATCGCCGCCTCGATCCCGGTGACAACGATGCGCCGGTCGGGTGCGATCTTCTTTGCCGCCGCGATGCGCGTGGCGAGCGCGGGCAGGGCGTTCGTATCCTTGAGCGGATTGCCGGGGCTCACCAGCCACCAGACGCGGTCGAGCCCAAGCCGCCGCAAGGCGAGAAGACTTGCCTGGCGATGGCCCTCGTGCGCGGGGTCGAAACTGCCGCCGAACAATCCGACTTTCAGCCCCGGGGCATGTGGCGGCAGCTCGGAGATCGACGTCACGCGCTGCCCTTAAGGCCGGGTCTGGCCAGAGCCGTGGATGCGATATTTGAAAGAGGTCAATTGTTCGAGGCCGACGGGGCCGCGCGCATGCATCCGGCCCGTCGCAATGCCGATCTCGCCGCCGAAGCCGAATTCGCCGCCATCGGCGAATTGCGTCGAGGCATTGTGGATGACGATGGCGGAATCGACTTCGCGCAGGAAGCGGTCCGCGGCCACATTGTCTTCGGTGATGATGCAATCGGTGTGATGTGAGCCATAGGTCGCGATATGCGCCAGCGCGCCGTCGAGTCCGTCGACGACGCGCACGGAAATAATGGCGTCGAGATATTCGCTCGACCAATCCTCGTCCGTCGCCGGCGTCACGCGGGCATCAACGGCTTGCGTTGCCGTATCGCCGCGCACTTCGCAGCCGGCGTCGAGCAGCATTTTGACGAGCGGGGCGAGATGCGTTGCGGCGGCGGCGCGATCGACGAGCAGCGTCTCCGCCGCGCCGCAGACGCTGGTGCGCCGCAGTTTTGAATTGCGCAGGATCGTGAGCGCCTTTCCGAGATCGGCGGCGCGATCGACGTAGATATGCACCAACCCTTCGAGATGGGCGAAGACGGGCACGCGCGCTTCCGCCTCGACGCGGGCGACAAGGCTGCGGCCGCCGCGCGGGACGATGACATCAAGATTGCCGCCGAGGCCCGCGAGCATTTCACCGACAGCGGCGCGATCCTTCACCGGCACAAGCGTGATCGCCGCCTGCGGCAGGTCCGCCGCCTGGAGCCCGGCGAGCAGACACTGATGGATCAGCGAAACCGAATGGAAGCTTTCCGAGCCGCCGCGCAGGATCGCGGCATTGCCGGATTTGAGGCAGAGCGCGCCGGCATCGACGGCGACCGAGGGGCGGCTCTCGAAAATCACGCCGATGACGCCGAGCGGCGTTGCGACGCGCTCGATGACGAGGCCGTTCGGCCGCTCGAACCGCGCCAGGACGCGCCCGACCGGATCGGGCAGAGCGGCGATTTCCTCAAGCCCCTTGGCCATGCCTTCGACATGCTTGGCGTCGAGCGTCAGCCGTTCAAGAAAGGCATCAGTGAGGCCGTGGGCGCGCGCCTCGGCGACGTCGCGCGCATTGGCGGCGAGGATCTGGCTCGCCCTTTGGCGGATTTCGCCAGCAGCGACGAGAAGCGCCTTGTTCTTGGCATCAGCCGGCGCGAGGGCGAGCTGATGCGCGGCCTTGCGCGCCGCCTGCCCGAGCGACAGCATCACGGCGCGGACGTTGGCCGGTTCGTCGTTGCGCACGAGTTTGAGGTCGAGATCTTTCTTCATCGGCTCTTCATCGCCCCGCATGGGGCGTCTCTCATATAAGCAAATCGCGACCCTTGCCAGCGGCATCGCCGACTTTGGCAAATCTGCTTCCGATTTACCAGCGATATCAGCGCGTTGGATGGCCCAGCGCCGCAGAATTGCTAAATGCGCTGCAGGATTCCTTTCAGGACTGGCCGCAACCGCGACAGTTCGTCGAGATGGACTGCCGAGAGTTGCGACAGGATACCGGCGGCGTTGTCGCTGAGGCTGAGCAGAACGCGACGGCTGTCAAGCGCGTCAGGCCGGCGCAGCAGCAGGTCGGCGTCGACCAGCCGATCGACGAGTTCGACCGCGCTGTGATGGCGAATACGCAGCCGCTCGGCCAGATCGCCGATCGTTACCGCCGTGCCGGGCGGAAAGCCACGCACCGCCAACAAAGCCTGATGCTGTTGCGGTGTCAGCCCGGCATTGCGCGCGGCGGTTTCGCTGAATTCCAGAAAACATCGGATCGAATAGCGAAAGTCTGAAAGCGCCTCGTAATCCTCCTGCGAGGGCCGCATCGGGCTTTTCACCTCTTCGCGCTTTTTCTCTTCCGTCATCCTCAGCCTCGCTTGCACGGCAATTAGTATCGTAATACGATATATATCCGCTCTCTCCGCTTCAATTGAATTTGCCCGTCCGTCCATGAAATCAACAGTACCGACAAGCGATCCCACCCTTTCCGACTTTTCCGCAAGGCCCCGCATCCTCGCCATTGCCGCGCTGGCCGTGCCCATCGCGCTGGCGGGCGTCGCGGCGGGGCTCGCGCTTCTCAAGCTGATCCGATTGGCGAGCAATATTGCCTATTTTGGCCAATTCAACTTTGCCGATCTCAGCCTTGTGTCAGCGCATCTCGGTCCTTGGTCTGTGCTGATCCCGGTTGCCGGCGCGTTCGTCGTAGGACTGATGGCGCGCTACGGCAGCGAGAAAATTCGCGGCCACGGCATTCCCGAAGCGATCGAGGCGATCCTGCTCGGCCGTTCGCGCCTCGATCCCAAGGTCGCAATCCTCAAGCCCCTGTCGTCGGCGATCGCCATCGGAACCGGCGGCCCCTTCGGCGCGGAAGGGCCGATCATCATGACCGGCGGCGCCATCGGCTCGCTCGTCGCGCAAATGCTGCCGGTGAGCGACGCTGAGCGCAAAACCCTGCTCGTCGGCGGTGCTGCGGCGGGAATGACCACCGTTTTCGGGACGCCCATCGCCGCCGTGATGCTCGGCGTCGAACTGCTGTTGTTCGAATGGCGGCCGCGCAGCTTCATTCCGGTGGTTGTTGCCGCCATCACGGCCGCCGTGGCGCGGAGTGCGCTGCATATGGCGGAGCCGCTCTTTCCCTTCGCGGGGGTCAGCGAGATTTCCCTGATCGGGCTCGCCAGCTGGATCGTCCTCGGTGCCGTAGCCGGGCTCCTGGCCTGCATCCTCTCGCAGCTTGTTTATGGCTGGGAGGATTTCTTCCTGAAGCTGCCGATCCATTGGATGTGGTGGCCGATGCTCGGTGGCCTCGCTGTTGGTCTCGGCGGCCTCATCGATCCGCGCGCGCTTGGCGTCGGCTATGAAAACATCGCAGCGATGCTGCAAGGCCAACTTGCGTTGAAAGCCCTGCTGCTCCTGCTTGTCGTGAAAGCCGTGATCTGGTCGGTCGCGCTCGGTTCCGGGACTTCAGGCGGCGTTCTCGCCCCGCTGCTGATGATGGGTGGCGCGGCGGGCGCGGCTCTGTCGTGGGTCATGCCGGGCCAGTCGCCCGCATTTTGCGCGTTGCTCGGCATGGCGGCGACCATGAGCGGGGCCATGCGCGTGCCTTTGACAGCGACATTTTTTGCGGTCGAATTGACCGGCGATCTCCACGCCCTGCTGCCGCTGTTGGCGGCTTGCGCGACGGCCTATGCGGTCACCGTGCTTTTGATGCGCCGCTCGATCCTTACCGAGAAGATCACGCGCCGCGGCCATCACCTCGTTTGCGAATACAGTATCGATTCCTTTGCGCTGGCGCGGGTGCGCGACGTAATGACGTATCCGGTCGAAACACTGCCCGCGACGATGACTTTGCTCCAAGCCGCGCGTTTTCTGACCGCGCCGACGACGGCGTATCCGAGCTTTCCGGTCGTCGATGCTGAAAACAAAGTGCTCGGGATCGTCGATCCGCCGACTGTCCTGCGCTGGCGACGCGCGGGGCATCAGCGCGCGACAAGTCTCGCTCAGCTTCTTGCGGGCGCTGAGGTGCCCTTAGCCTATCCCGACGAACATCTGGAGCACGTCGCGGCGCGTCTCGCGACAATGGACGTCGGTCATCTCGCTGTGATCTCGCGCGAGAGTCGGCAAATCGTCGGTTATCTCGCCTGGCGGGACGTCATCAGGGCTCGTGCCGGATTTGGGGCCGAAGAGGCACCGAAGACCGCTTTCTTCGGAGGCCGCCGTCCGGCCTCGGCTGGAGCCCGTGTCGATGATCGGGGCGGCCTCGCATCTGGCGCGGAGATGCCCTAAATAGGGCCCATGACCGCTCTCGCCGCAATCGTCTTCGCCGCCATCGTCCTTTCCGGCCTCCTGAACATCTATCTCGACTGGCGACAGGTTGCCGCTGTCCGGGCCCACCGCGGCGCCGTGCCGGGCGCCTTCGCCGGAACCGTGACCCTCGAAGAACATCAGCGCGCCGCCGATTATACCGAGGCACGGGCGGGGTTGGCGATCATCGAGGCGATCTACGATGCCGATCTTGCGATCATCTGGCTCGCCTTTTTGCTGCGGCCCGTCTTCCACTTTGTCGCCGCGCATATTCCGGCGGGGCTGACGCGCAGCGTCGCCACCGTCGTTGTCGTCACGGCGATCTCCTATGTGCTGACCCTGCCGTTCTCGATCTACAAGACCTTCCGCCTCGAGACGCAATTCGGCTTCAACCGCACGAGCCCGGCGATGTTCGCGCTCGATCAGGTGAAGGCCGCGGCGCTGCAGCTCGCGCTCGGCGTGCCGCTGCTCTATGGCTTGTTCGCGCTGCTGCGCGCTCTGCCGAATGTCTGGTGGATTTTCGCCTGGGCGGCGCTGATGATTATCATGGTAGCGATGATCGTCATCTATCCGACCTTCATCGCGCCGCTGTTCAACAAGTTCACGCCGATGGCGGAGGGGCCGATGCGCGCCAGCATCGTGGCTCTGCTCGCCAAATGCGGCTTCGAATCGAATGGCCTTTTTGTCATGGATGCGTCGAAGCGCTCAGCCCATGGCAATGCTTATTTCACGGGTTTCGGCAAGGCTAAGCGCATCGTCTTCTTCGACACATTGCTAGAGAAGCATACGAGCGAAGAGATCCTTTCCGTTCTCGCGCACGAATTGGGACATTTCAAATTCGGCCATGTGCTCCAGCGCATCGGCGAGACTGCGCTGTTGGCGCTGGCGGGTTTCGCCATACTGCACTGGGCCTTCGCGGCGGGCACGCTGCCGGCGGCGTTCCATCTGCCGAACGATCCCGCTCTTGTGCTGATAATCGTGATGACCGCGATGGGGCCGTTTGCCAGCCTTCTTGCGCCGCTGACGAATTTTCTGTCCCGCCGGGCAGAGTTTCAGGCGGATGCTTTCGCCAAGGCGACGGTCGGGGCGGCGCCGATGATTTCGGCGCTGACCAAGCTCAGCCGCGACAATCTCGCGACGCTGACGCCGGACTGGCTTTATACCCTCTTCAATTATTCGCATCCGCCGGTGCCGGAGCGGATCGCGCATCTTGAGGGCTAGGCTTCGCTGCCTCGATACGCGCTTTGATTCGGCGGACCTGCGCGAGCTGGCCGCGTAGAATATCGATCGCGTCTTTCTCGGCCGGCGCGAGATCCTTGAGCTTTAGATGGTCGAGGATGACCTCGAGCGCGTCGCCGATATGGCCGATCTGCCGCCCGTAGCTTCCGACATCGTTGAGAATGGCGCGCTCGGTTTGCGGGCTCGGCGTCTGTCCCAGGTCGATGTTGAACAAACCGATCTGCGAACCCTGCTGGTAGAAGGTCAAAGGATTGATCGCCTGCCAAAGCTGTTGCGGCGCAAGTGAAACCTGAAACGGATCGGACATGGCTGCCTCCTGAAAGAGGCAAGCCTATCCGAGATCAGATCGGGGACAAGGCAGCGGCCACATTCAATCCGGCGTGACGACAAGGGCAATGGAAGGCGCGGTGCTAGAGCTGATCTCGACCGTGAAGGGCGTCGCCTTCAGATGGAATTTGACGCTTTTGGCGAGGCCCGCGCAGCCGGAGGCGCCGGTGTGATCGACCGACTTCAAAAGATGGCCGTCCTGCACGACGTCGATCCAGGCGCCGCGCGTCAGCGTGACCCGATAGGTTCCCGCGCTGGCCGGCGCGCCCAGCGTGACAAAGCCCGCGTAGGATTGCGGAAATTTCGGCGGCCGTGACGGCGCTTGCGGCAATTTTGACGTGGCCTGCGGGCCGAGCATCAGATTTTCGCCGGTCGCAAGGCTTGCCGCGCGGCCGGAGTCGACAGCGACGGGCTTGGCCAGCAGGGCCTTCTCGTGGTCGAGCGGCCATTTGAAATGGTCGCAGCCCGAGGGCTCGGCGATGGCCGGCAACGCCGCAAGCGTGGCGATCAAAATCGCAGAGATTCGAAAGAGAGGCGTCATCTCCATGATCCTGGCGCGATTACGAAGGGCCGGCTTCTTTTTTTATCCGGTGATCGAACCAAGCCTGCACATCTTCCATCGGCACCGTCTCTTCGTCCGGTCCCTCGATGGCGGTGATCTCGATGCCGTCTTGCTGCGCCAGATTCCAGGCGTCTTCCAGGGCTTCCTCTTCCGTTGCCCATTCCTGCGAGAGCAATTCGTGTTTCAACGCTTGATCGATGTAACGCACATGCCAACCCATAACCGCATCCTTTCCCCCGAGAAGGCGGGGGCATCCCGGCCGCACCGGACCGGGACGCCCCACGCGGTCATATTAAGCGACGCGGCGCTCTTCCACCACTACCGTGCTGGCGATGCTTTCCGGCTCATAAAGCCAGCGGGCAAGGAGGCCGGCGACGATCGCGCCGGCGATCGGCACCAGCCAGAACAGCCAGAGCTGCGAAATATATGCGCCGCCGGCGAAAAGCGCCGGACCGGTGCTGCGCGCCGGGTTCACCGATGTATTGGTCACAGGGATGGTGATCAGGTGGATCAATGTGAGGCCGAGGCCGATCGGAATACCGGCAAAGCCTGCGGCAGCGCCTTTTGAAGTCGAGCCGATGATGATGAAGAGGAAAAAGAACGTTGCCAGGAACTCGGTCAGCGCGGAGGCGCCGAGGCTGTATTTTCCGGGGCTCAGATCGCCATAGCCGTTGGAGGCGAAGCCGCCCGGCACCCAGCCGGCCTGCCCCGAGGCGATGACATAGAGCACCCCGGCGGCGGCGATCGCGCCGACCACCTGCGCGATGATGTAGGGGATCACCAAAGCCCCGTCATGCCGGCCCGCAGCCCAGAGGCCGGCCGTGACCGCCGGGTTGAAATGGCCGCCGGAAATGTGCCCGACGGCATAGGCCATCGTCAAAACCGTGAGGCCGAAGGCAAAAGCGACGCCGACGAAGCCAATCCCGGTATGCGGGAAGGTCGCGGCAAGAACGGCCGCGCCGCAGCCGCCGAACACGAGCCAGAACGTGCCGAAGAATTCGGCCGCAACGCGCCTGATGAGATCGTTTTGCATGGGGCACCTCTTAAATTGACCGGAAATGGCTGCCTTCTTTGGTCCGTCCGCGAGGATGCGGCGGCATCGAGCAGCTTATTGGGATAACGCAACGAGCCGCGTGACCACTGCCGGCCCCGCGGCGCGGAGTCTGCTTCGCGGCTAAATTGAAGTCGAGTGCCACCGGTCTAACTTTTGGTCGCGCTCGCGCTTGCCGTCGCGGCGAACGTGACGCGCCGCCAAGGCGATGCGGTGCGGCGAAGCCAGCGGATAAAACTTCAAAAAAATTGTGGAGTGATGCGCGGCGCCCCGAAATAAAGAGTTCCGCGCTCGCGCAAAGCGGCGTGCGGAGCTGATCGATTCTCTATCGATTCGCACGCCCCGCGCGGATCAGACCACCCGCGCGGCAAGGATTATCTCAGGCGCGGCGCCGCTGCGGCCTCATTTCCACGGCGTCGGCGCTGGGACCTCACAAGGTCCCTTGACGTCGACCGTGCCGAAATCAGCCGGGCTGACGATTTCCAGATATTCCATGTCCGGCGAATAATCGAACAGGTAATGGGTGATTCCGGGGCGCTGATGCACGACATCGCCGGCCTCGACCAGAGTCACCTTGTCCTCGTACATGAACTTCGCCCAGCCTTTCGTCATGATGACGATCTGGAAGTCGGCGATGTGCTGGTGCCAGCCGGTACCGGTGGTCGGCGGCAGATTGGCTTTGACGAGATGGGCGATGACCTTGCCGTTGGTCGCCTTGGCGATGCCGAGGTCGCGATACAGGAAAAAGTCGCGCAGGCCCGAGCCCTTAAATTCGGTGTCGCCGGGTTTGACATGCGAGAATTGCGTCTCGTGCTCTTTCGGCGGTGTGAAATCTTTCTCTAAAACGGCTGAATGTCCTTCAGTCATTGCTGACCTCCTTCAGTTCGACTTGCGCGTCGATCGGTTAAGTCCGATCAATTCATCGCCAGCACCAGATTGCGGATCACGGGATAGATCTGACCGTTCCAGCGCCGACCGCTGAACGTGCCATAATGACCGACGCCGACCTGGTAGTGATGGCGCTTCAGGTGCGGCCGTAATCCGTCGCAAAGCAGATGCGCCGCCGCCGTCTGCCCGACTGAACAGATGTCGTCGCGCTCGCCTTCGACGGTGAGCAGCGCGGTGCGGCGGATCGCGCGCGGGTTCACCTTTGCCCCGCGGTAGGTCAACTCGCCCTTCGCCAGCGAAGCGTCCTGAAACACGGTCTTGACCGTTTCGAGATAGAATTCCGCCGGCAGATCGAGCACGGCGAAATATTCGTCGTAGAAAGCCTTGATCACTTTGGCCTCGGCGTCGCGGCCGGCACTCAGATGCTCGTAAAGATCGCGATGCGCCTTCACGTGACGGTCCATGTTCATCGACACGAAGGCGGTGAGCTGGACAAACCCCGGATAGACGCGCCGGCCGCCGCCGGGCAGATGGTCCGGCACATGGGCGATCAGATTGTCCTCGAACCATTCGATCGGCTTCGAGGTCGCAAGCTCGTTAACCTTCGAGGGATTGACCCGCACATCGACGGGGCCGGCCATCAGCGTCATGCTGCGCGGCTCGGCGGGGTGGCGCTGCTCCGCCATCACCGCGACAGCGGCGAGCGTCTGCACGCACGGCTGACAGACTGCCAGCACATGCGCCCCCGGCCCGATAAGCTCAAGGCAGCGAATGATGTAGTCGACGTAATCGTCGAAGCCGAAGGGACCTTCCTCCAGCGGCACGTCGCGGGCATTTTTCCAGTCGGTGATATAGACCTCGTGATCGCGCACCAGCGTGCGCACCGTCTCGCGCAGCAGCGTCGCGAAATGGCCGGAGAGCGGCGCCACGACCAGCATTTTCGGCTGCGGCGCAGCGCTTTCCTTGCTGAAGCGGACGAGATTGCAGAACGGCAGCGAGGCGACCACCTTCTCATGCACCGGCACGGGCTCGCCGTCGACGAGCGTGCTTTCGACGCGATAATCCGGCCGCGCGTGGGAGAGTCTGGTGCGGCTGATCAACTCCAGCGCCGCCACGTAGTGCTTGCCGAATCCGACTTCGCTGATGCCGGTAAACAGCGGGCCCAGGCTCAAGCCAGCACGGGCCATCATGCGGATCGGTTCAGAGGCTTCCGAGTAAGCCTGATAAGCGCGGTACAACATGTGCTTCAAGGCTAAGGTCTTTCATTTTGCGCCGCAATATCGGCGCGTGCTTAAAGATTCACCCGTTCGCGTCCAGGAGCGGTCATGTCGCGCCCAGTACTTACGATCTCAAGCAAGAACTACTCCTCTTGGTCTTTGCGTGGTTGGCTGCTGTGCCAGCTCGCCGGAATAGAGGTGGAGGAGCAGCCCATCGCCCTCGATGACGCGGCCAATCGCGCCGAACTGCTGCTACTGGCGCCGTCGGTGCTGGTGCCGCGGCTGACCGAGGGAGATGTCAGCGTCTGGGATACGCTCGCCATCGCGGAATATCTCGCGGAGCAAAATCCGGAAGCGGGCATGTTGCCCAAAGATAAGGCGGCGCGGGCGCATTGCCGTTCGATCTCCGGCGAGATCCATTCTGGCTTTTACAATCTGCGCTCGGCGCTGCCGATGAATCTGAAAGCCCGGCATACGCATTTCAAAGTCTTCGCCGGGGCGCAGCCGGATATCGATCGCGTGCAGACGATCTGGCAGGAATGTCTGACGCGCTGGGGCGGCCCGTTTCTATATGGCGCCCGGCCGACCATCGCCGATGCCATGTATGCGCCGGTCGCGACCCGTTTCATCACCTATAATGTGCCGCTCACTCCGGCCGCCAAGGCCTATTGCGCAACCATTATGGACTGGGCGCCGATGCAAGACTGGATCGCCGCCGCCAAGGCCGAACCCGAAGAACTCGCCGAACTCGAGGTCGAGTTCTGAGCCTTTCCGGCGTCATGTGACGCCGTTACGCAGAGCCGGGCAGATAAAGCTGATTCTTTCTCCGTGTGTTGCAAGCTTGCCTCGCTTCGCGAAATGGGCGCGCCGCGGGCGCGCGCCCAGGGTGGGACGGCGCGGGCCCGTGTGAAATAAGCCATTAATATTGCATATAAATCTGAATATTTCCGGCAGTCATCCGGATGGGGCAGACGCGCGCGTGGGACGGCGAAAGAGCGGGTTATCGCGCCTTCATCCCGCTTTTTTCGCCCTGGCGCCGGCGGCGGTCCCCTTGTGGCAAAAGTCTTTTTTTGGAAGGCTGGGGGTGGGGGCGAAAAGTAAATCCGAAGTTGATGAAGTCTTGATGAGCCCCGCATTCGGCAATTGGCCGGGGCTCTGCCCTGTCATTGCCGCAATCCGGAGTATCGTAAAGATAAGATCATTAATCGGCATTTAACTAAAAACGTCCTCAAATAAGGGCCTCCGCATTTCGGCAACACCGCAAGGTGGTCAAGTCCGGGCAAGCGAGAAGGCGTAAAGTTGGATTGAACAGGACGCGGGGTGGATGACTTACTGGACCTATGCGCCACAGGATTTCACGTCGTTTAATCGACGGGGGTTTTTCCGCAGAGTTCTTTCCGAGGCGGCGCCTGGCGCTGTTGTCCTTGGACTCGCGGCATTAGCCGGGGCCTGGATCGTCTACGTTCACCCGGACGCGCAGTTCAAAGTCGTCGAAACGCCTATCGAGGTCCCGACCCTCGAGGCAGCCGCCCTCGTCAAGCCGCAAGCCACCCAGGCCGTCAGCACGCCCGCCGCGCCGGTGCATGTCGCGGCGAATGTCTACAGCCCGTTTATCGACCCCACTTTTTCGCTGAAGGCGGCCCGCGCTTCCTTCGCGCAGAGCACGCCTTTGGCGTCCACGTTCGGGGAAGACCCCGAGGCCGTTTCGCCGCCCCGCGTCGGCGCGGTGCCGACCCGGCTCGCCGCGATCCCGATGCCGCCGGTCGAGCCGCAAGGGCTCGTCGCGCCGCGGGTTCCGGCGGATGACGTAGATTCGCAGGATAAATCGGCGCAGGACGATCAGTCCGGCAAGGAGAACGTGCTTCCCCTTTCCGGCGACCAGAACCTTGCCGCCAGCGCGCCGCTGCCGCCGGCCCATATGGTCGCCAGCGTACCGCTGCCGGCGCCGCGCCCCGATGGCCTCGTCGTTCCCGAGGCCGAAAATCACACCCGCGTCGCCGTCCGTCAGGCGCCGCAGCCGAAAGAAACCACCCAGGTCGCTGCCGCGCCCACGCCGCCGCAGGATCACAATTCCTTCTTCGACAAGCTTTTCGGCGGCGTCAACCGCCCGTCCGGTCAGGCGCTCGCCTATGCCGAATCGGAAGACGGCGTCGTCGATACGTCGAAGCCCGTGGCCGCGGTCCTTTCGCCCTACGATCACTATACCGCCGTCTACAATATCGCGACGCACACGGTTTATCTGCCCGACGGCCGGCGTCTCGAAGCCCATTCGGGCCTTGGCGATGCCTTCGACGATCCGCGCTATGTCCGCGAGAAAATGCGCGGCCCGACACCTCCCGGCATTTACGATCTGAAGCCGCGCGAGCAGCTCTTCCACGGCGTCGCGGCGCTCCGGCTGGTCCCGGTCGGCGGCGATCCCTATGGCCGCGTCGGCCTCCTCGCCCACAGGTTCATGCTTGGGCCGCGCGGCGATTCCAACGGCTGCGTTTCTTTCCGCAATTACCCGGCCTTCCTCGACGCTTTCCGCAACGGCGAGGTCAGGCGGCTGGTGGTGGTCGCCGGGCTCTGATCCGGGACCGCCGGGCTTCTCAAATCTTTCGCGCGGGCTCACGAGAGAGCATATAGACCGCGCCCCCTGAAGCAGCGCCGACACGCCTGGCTGGCACACGGCCGCGCCCACGCAATGGCGCAACGCGACAGGCAAACGTCAGAAAAATGCGCTAGTCCTTGCGCAAGACGTCCAGCCCCGCAGGCCGATGCAGGAACAGGCACTCCCCGCGAAGACGGAAACCAGTCCGTCGCTGCGCCATCTCATCACCGATGCGCGCATCCGCGCCATGTTCGGGCTCGGCTTCAGTTCGGGGATTCCGTTCCTGCTCGTCTATGTCACGCAATCGGCGTGGCTTTCGGAAGCGAAGGTGCCGCTCGCGATCATCGGAATGATGAGCGAGCTGACGCTGGCCTATAAATTCAAGTTCGTCTGGGCGCCGTTCCTCGATCAATATGACGCGCCCATCTTCAGCCGGCTGCTGGGGCGCCGGCGCGGCTGGATTGTCACGTCGCAGATCGGCGTCGCGCTTTCGCTCATCGGCGTCGCCTTCGGCGATCCGGCGCATTGGCTCGCCTGGACGATCTTCTTCTCGCTCGCGCTCGGCTTTGCCGGGGCGACGCAGGATATCGTCATCGATGGCTGGCGCATCACCGTCGCGCCGCCGGAGAACGCCGGCCTCATGTCGTCGTGGTCGGAGATCGGCTGGCGCATCGGCGGCCTCGTTTCCGGCGCGGGGGCGCTCTATGTCGCCGATGCCTTCGGCTGGCGTGCCGCCTATCTCGCCATGGCGGCCTGCATGTTGCCCGGCATGATCGCGGCGCTGCTCGCGCCGGAGCCGCCGTCGGACCTGCGCCCGCATGCCGGAAGCGATGGCTTCGTCGCAACGATCGTCGCGCCGATCAGGGAGCTTCTCACGCGCCTCGGCACGATGGGCATTCCCATCCTGCTGCTCGTCGCGGGTTTCCGCATGCCGGGCTATGTGTCGAGCGCGATGGCCATCCCGCTGTTCAAGCATCTGCATTATTCGGATGCGGATATCGCGACGGTGACGAAACTCTTCGGCTTCTGGGTCGCGCTCGCCGGCACGTTCACCGCCGGCATCATCATCACCCGGCTCGGCATCATGGCGACGCTCATCATCGGCACGGTCTTCGCCTCCGCCTCGCATCTCGCGCTCGCCTATCTCGCGGCTTATGGCGGCCACGGACACGACTTCTGGCTTTTTGCGACGAGCGTCAGCATCGACAGTTTCGCCTATGCCTTCGCCTCGATCGTGCTCATCACCTATATGTCGACGCTCACCGCGACAGAATATGCGGCAAGCCAATATGCGCTGCTGACTTCGCTCTGCGCTTTGCCGGGAAGCCTGCTCGCCGGGACGTCCGGCTTCATCATCGCGCGCGAGAATTTCACCTGGTTCTTCGTCGAGACGTCGCTGATCGGCATCCCGGTCGCGCTGCTCGCGCTCTACGTCTGGCACCGGCATTTGCGCGAGCGCGTCCAGGCGCCGGCCTGAGCCAGGGAACCGCCGCCGCGGCGCGGCGTTAAGGCTCGCGCGCGTTTTTACATCCATTCTAAAAGCGATCGCGCTGGCCTTAGGGAGGAGAGCGCCGATGACCCCATCCAAGCCCTGTTCATGTCATGCAAAAGCCGAGACGCCCGACGCGCAGGCCCTTTCGCGCCGCACATTGCTGAGTGGCGCGGCCTTTGCCGCAAGCGCCGCCGCCGTGGGACTCATGCCCTTGCGAGCCCGCGCCCAGCAAAAGGTCTCCCAGGCGACGGCGCAATATCAGAGTTCGCCGAAGAACGGCCAGCAATGCAGCACCTGCACGCATTTCCAGGCGCCAAGCTCGTGCCAGATCGTCGACGGCACGATCAGCCCGTCCGGCTGGTGCGCGCTCTATACCAAGAAGAGCTGACGCCCGCCGCGCCGGCGCAAAGCCTATTTCTTCTTGTGCAATTCCTTGTCGGCCTTGGCGTCGATCTTGCCTTCCTCGGCCTTGCTCATGCGCCCGGCTTTCACGGCCTGCGCCGCGCGCGCCTTGGCGTTGCGCGCATGGGCCTTGTCCTCGACCGGATAGGAGCGGCCGGGGCCGGCGAAATCCTTGGCCGGAAGTTCATCGCGACCCTTGCTCGTGAGCTTGCTCATCGGGTTTCCTCCTTATCTGCGCCGCGCATGGCGCGCGGACCTAAAGCAATGCGGCGCGCGGGCGCCAGGTTGGCTCAGGCGCGTTCCCGCTCAGGCGCGCTTGACTTCCAGCACCTCGCCCGGCCGCACGACGAAGGTCCGATTGCCCTGGAAGATGCGCACCAAAGTGCGCGGGATCGGCGCTCAGCCGCCGCAGATCGGCCGCATAGGGCTCCCGGCGCCAGGCATCGGCGCCGCCGCGATCGACATGCACATCGACGAAGCGTTCGAAGGCCGCATCGTGGCCGCCGGTGATCTGCACGACCATCTTGCATTTGAGCGGCGCCCAGTGCTCGCCCGCCGCCGGGTCGGCCAGCCATTGGCAGGCGAAGCTGCGGCAGGTCTGCGGCCGGCTGTCATAAATCATGCAGCCCGCGCCCGGCCGGCAATGCGCGCACCAGCGGTCGTGCGGCTTGTCCAGCGCGGCGATCGGCAGGAGCTTGCAGCAGAGCGAGCAGGCGCCGCAGGCGCGCTGTAAGGTCGGGTCTTCGGCCATAGACGGAGATTAGCACAGTGCGGCTGGCATGATTTGTCCAATACCCACGCTTGCGCCGCCTTGCTATGTCATGCCCCGTGAACGCGGTGAGTTGGCCCGTGCCAGACTTTTCGACCTTTTGCCTCAAGACGAAGCTCGATGACGGCCGGCCCGTCACCCTGCGCGCCGTGCATCGCGACGATGGCCCGCGCATCCGCCGCGCCTTCCACACGCTGGGGTCGGAGACGATCCACGCGCGCTTCTTCGAATATCGCGCCGAGGTGACGCAGGCGGAGCTGGCGCATATCACCGGCGTCGATTTCCGGCGCGATGCCGCGCTGCTGGCGACGACCGGCGCGGGCGCGGATGAGGTCGTCATCGGCGGCGTCAGCTATTTCGCGCTCGACGATTTCAATCCGCCGAAGCGCGCCGAACTCGCCTTCACCATCGTCGATGGCTATCAGGGCCACGGCATGGGGCGCATTTTGATGCACGAGATCATCGGCATCGCGCGCGCCAACGGCATTCACACTCTCGAAGCCGATATGTTCGCCGACAATATCCCGATGCTGCATGTCTTCCAGCACGCCGGCCTGCCGCTCGTCCTACTGCGCGAGGAGGACACGATCCATGTGCGGCTGGAGGTGAAACGGCTTAACCAGCGATCTGATTTCATCGCATTGGTGATCTGCAACCGCAGGCGCGTCAGAGAAAGTCCGATATTAGACGTAGGATCAATGGCGCCTCTGATGCGCGAGTCGGAAGACAACGAAGACGATCAGTCAAACCGCAAAAACGCCGAGCGCCAAAACCCCGCGCGCTGTAAAAAGGTGAATTTGCCTTCTCATGCGGGTGCCAGTGTTCGCGTTGAACGACGCAATGATTGCGATGCGATAAAAGCAATTGAGGTTGTCTTGCTGGACTAGAAAGTTCATTGTCAAAAAAGGATAACTAAAACTTTAGTGCGTAACATGGCCGCGGAACTGCTCAAGGAAAAAGCTCGGGACGAGTTTGTAAGAATAACCGAGAAAGACCAAGGTGTTAATCTAAGCACCCTGAATTCAAAGCAGCAATCTATCGCGGCGACCAAATTCTTGTCCCGGCCATCCACGCGGGTCATCCTGAAGAGATGCGGGGAGGCTGGGTCTATATCATGACCAACAGACCGAACGGCACGCTTTATACAGGCGTGACGAACGACCTTTCACGCCGCGCCTACGAACATCGGACTGGTCTTTATCAAGGCTTCACCAAGCAATACGGACTTACGCGGCTCTTGTGTATCTCGAACGCTACGACGATATCCGTGCAGCGATCCAGCGCGAACGCAACATGAAGCATTGGCCGCGCGCTTGGAAGGTGCGCTTGATCCTTGAATCCAATCCAGATGGCGCGATCTTTATGACGATCTTGCGTGAGCACAACGGCGTGGATGGCCGGGACAAGCCCGGCCATGACGCGGAAATAGACGGCAGAGCGGCCGGACAAGATGGCTTCCCCAGCCTTGCCGTCATGGCCGGGCTTGTCCCGGCCATCCACGAAATCCTTCAATCCCCCTTCAGCACCATGTCGTCGCGGTGGATCAGCGCCGCGCGGCCGGGCGTGCCGAGAGGTTCTCGATTTCGGCTGAATTGTGCCCGGCGATTTTCGTCGCATCGTCGGCGTCGTAATTGGCGAGGCCGCGGCCGAATTCGTGGCCCTCCGCGTCGCGGATGATGACGCAATCGCCGCGCGCAAAATTCGCCTTCGACCTTTGTCACGCCCGCCGGCAGCAGGCTCTTGCCGGAGAGCAGCGCCTTCACCGCGCCGTCATCGACGATGCAGCGCGCCGCGCGCGATCGAGCGTGCCGGCGATCCATTTCTTGCGCGCCGTCACCGGCGTTCGCGCCGGTCAGGAACCAGGTGCAGGGGCCGCCCTGTTCGATCCGCGCGATCGGATGCTCCACGCGCCCGTCGGCGATGATCATATGCGTGCCGCCGGCCGGTCGCGATCTTGCCCGCCTCGATCTTGGTGCGCATGCCGCCGCGCGAGAGAATGGAGGCGGCGCCGCCCGCCATCGCCTCGATCTCGGGCGTGATGCGCGGCACGAGCGGGATGAGCGTCGCGCCGGGGTTCTCCGCCGGCGGCGCATCGTAGAGGCCCGGCGACATCGGAGAGCAGGATCAGCAGGTCGGCGGACGCCATGGTCGCGACGCGCGCGGCGAGGCGGTCGTTGTCGCCATAGCGGATTTCGGAGGTCGCGACCGTGTCGTTCTCGTTGATGACCGGCACGGCGCGCAGATCGAGCAGGCGGTCGATGGTCGCGCGGGCATTGAGATAGCGCCGCCGCTCTTCGGTATCGTGAAGGTGACGAGGATCTGCCCGGCTGTGATGTCGCGCGCGGCCAGCACTTCGGACCAGATGCGCGCCAGCGCGATCTGGCCGACGGCGGCGGCGGCCTGGCTGTCTTCGAGCTTCAGCGCGCCGCCCGGCAGGCCGAGCACGCTGCGGCCGAGCGCGATCGCAGCCGGAGGAGACGACGAGCACATCGGCGCCGAGCTTGTGCAGCCCGGCGATGTCGTCGGCGAGCGCTGCGAGCCAGTCGCGCTTCACCGCGCCGCGCGCCGGATCGACGAGCAGCGACGAGCCGACCTTGATGACGATGCGGCGGAACTGGACGAGCTTCGGCAGCGCCTGCGCGCTCTCGGCGAAAGCTCATGGACGCCACTCCGCGGCCTTGGCCGGCGCGGCGTTCGTCGACCGTGCGCTTGGCGTCGATCTCTTTCTGCAGCGCGCGCAGGACCTCCTGCACGTTCTGGCCGCGTCGCGGAGGACAGCGCGAGCGGCGTGCGCTTCGCCGCGCGTTTCAGCCGCGCCAGTCTGCGTCTTCAGCGTTTCGGCATCGACCGTGTCGATCTTGGAGAGCGCGACGATCTCCGGCTTTTCGGCGAGGCCCGCGCCATAGGCCTCGATCTCGTGGCGCACGGTCTTGTAGGCCTTGCCCGCATGTTCGCTGCCGGCATCGACGAGATGCAGCAGCACTCGGCAGCGCTCGACATGGCCGAGGAAGCGGTCGCCGAGGCCATGCGCCTTCATGCGCGCCTTCGATGAGGCCGGGAATATCGGCGAGCACGAATTCGCGCCCGTCGCAGGCGACGACGCCGAGCTGCGGCGCGAGCGTCGTGAAGGGATAGTCGGCGATCTTCGGCTTGGCGGCCGAGACTGTCGGCGAGAAAGGTCGATTTGCCGGCGTTGGGCAGGCCGACGAGGCCGGCGTCGGCGATCAGCTTCAGCCGCAGGATCAGCGTGCGCTCCTGCGCCGGCTCGCCGGGGTTGGCGCGGCGCGGGGCGCGATTGGTCGAGGATTTGAAATGCGCATTGCCGAAGCCGCCGTTGCCGCCCTTGAGCGATGCGCACGCTCTGGCCGACTTCGGTCAGGTCGGCGATCAGCGTCTCGCTGTCGGCATCGTAGATTTCGGTGCCGACCGGAACTTTGAGCACGGCATCGGCGCCCTTGCCGCCGGCGCGGTTCTGCCCCATGCCGTGGCCGCCGGTCTTGGCCTTGAAATGCTGCTGGTAGCGATAATCGATCAGCGTGTTGAGGCCGTGGACGCATAGCGCGACGACATCGCCGCCGCGGCCGCCGTCGCCGCCGTCCGGGCCGCCGAATTCGATGAATTTCTCGCGCCGGAACGAGACGGAGCCGGCGCCGCCGGCGCCGGACTTCACATAAATCTTGGCTTCGTCGAGAAATTTCATCGGATGCTGGAATCGGCTCATGCGCCGATCCCTCTCCCGTTTGGGAGAGGGGGCGCTTAACATTGATGCTTATTGCTATCGGATCAGCCAGCGGCGCGGTCAAGCACCGCCGTCTCTTTGGCCTCGCGCTGGTGCGCCATCGCGGGCAGGGCGCGCGCCGCCGCCCGCCAATGCGCGCGGTCGAGCTCGAAGCGGTCGCACGGGTGCAGGCCGCCGCGGGCCGGCAGCGGGTCGAGGCCGGTATCGACATAGACGAAGCCGCTCTTTTCCAGCACCGCGCGGGAGGCGGGGTTGTTGACGCGCGTGTTGGCGAGAATCCGCTGCGCCGGGGTCAGCGCGAAGACGGTATCGACGAGGATTCGCGCCGCCTCGCTGGCATAGCCCTGGTCCCACATCTCGGGGGCGATGGCATAGCCGATCTCCGCCTCGCGCTGCCCTTCGGCAATGGCGCGAGACGAGTCCGACCACGGTCCGCGGTGCGCCCTTGAGGGTCAGAGCCAGATGCAGCGCCCGGCCGGCGGCATTGTCCGCCCGCGCCTCGAAGATGAAGCGGTCGGCTTCCTCGGCCGGGTAGGGGTAGGGAATCGCCGCCGTCATCTGCGCCACCTCGGGCCGCGAGGCGAAGGCGGTGATCGCCGCCGCATCCGCGGCGCGCGGCCAGCGCAGCCACAGCCGCTGGGTTTCGAGGCGGAAAACATCGTCGCGTGTCAGGTCCGGGAACATTTTGATCTCCGGGGGCCCTGCCGGGCCAAAAAATAAAGGGGACGGTGGTCTCCCACCTCCCCCTATCAAAAACCCTGCCGGGTTTTTCCTGGACCTGACGCCAGCCTATCTGGCTGCGGACTGTCCACCGGGTTTGCTGGGAGCCGGTGGAGTCCTTTTGAACACCACCGTTATTTTTGTGCCTCGGCGTGTTGGGCCGGGATGACTTCGACGCTCGCACGACACGTCGCGCTGGCCCTAAAGTGCACCGTGCCGTCGACGAGGGCGAACAAGGTGTGATCCTTGCCGATGCCGACATTGGCGCCGGGATGCCATTTGGTGCCGCGCTGGCGTACGATAATGTTGCCGCCGACGACCGACTCGCCGCCGAACTTCTTCACGCCGAGACGTCGGCCGTCCGAGTCGCGACCGTTGCGGGACGAACCGCCTGCCTTTTTATGCGCCATCTTCCTGGCTCCGAACTTCGTCCTCGCGCCGCGCCCGGCGGATCACCGAAGACTTTCTGATTTTAAAACCTTTCCGCCATCGGCGGAAGCTCGACTTAAGGCCAATCCCTTCACATAATCCTCCGGAAAATCTGTGCCTTTCCGGGATCATGCGTTCAGGCGACGCCGGTGATCTTCACCCGCGTCAAATCCTGCCGATGGCCACGCTTGCGCTTCGAATTCTGGCGCCGGCGCTTCTTGAAGGACAGCACGTGCGGGCCGCGCTCCTGCGCGACGATCGTGCCGACCACCTTGGCGCCTTCGACGAAAGGCGCGCCAAACTTGGTCGTCTCGCCGTCGACAAGCAGCAGAACATTATCGAAGGTCACGGCATCGCCCGGCTCGCCGGGCAAGGTCATGACGATAATCTCGTCGTCTGCGGCAACGCTGTATTGCTTGCCGCCGGTCTTGATCACTGCGAACATCTTTGCCTCGTGTTCGGCCCGGCTCGGAGTTCTCCGGCCGGCTTTTTGACAGTTTATGGGGCTGGGTTCACGGAAATCCGAGCGGAACCGCCCGATTCCAATGAAAAAACGCGGCTTTAGCCGCGCGATCCGGGCGGAGAAGTAACCGCCGGCCGAACATCTGTCAACCGTAATCCGGCGGGTGTCGGCGCCGCATTTGGGCCATTTTCCCGAGGCTTCGTCAACATTCCAAGAAAATCAGCCGGTTCGCCGGAGCGCCCGTAACAATCGGGCGAGAGTCCGCGAGCCATGAAACGTTGCGCCAGCCGCAAGGCAATTGGCCTGACGCCTGGCGGGGCCTAAGGTAGCGCCGGCTCGCCAATTACGAGGGGAACTTGTCGGGCGTATGGACACGCTGACCGCACATAGCCGCCTGGATTTTTCGCAGGCGGTCGGAGATCTCGGGCTGGAGCCCGCGATCGAGGTCGGCGGCCATCAGCGCAGTCCGCTCGACCGGCGGCGCGTTTCGATCCGCTGGTTTGGCGGCACGATCCTCACCGCCTTTGCCGGGGCGGCTCTCATCGGTGCGGCGATTTACGCGGCGCTTGACCGTCAATCGAATTTTGCCGAGGCGCCGATGCCGGCGCTTGCCACCCATAAAGAGGCCGAGACGGGCATCAACCCAAGCAAGGGCGACCGGCTGGTCAAAGCCGTCGATATTATCGCCGACAAGCAGACCTATAACGCGCCGACGACGATCAAGGTCGGCGACAAGGAAGTCGTCCGCCTGCATTCCTTCACCCATGTCGCGACGACTCTCCTGACGACGGAATCGGGCTTCGCCGACGAAGTCCCGCCCTACGATCCGCTGAAATTGCTGGCCGATGCGCGCAAGGCCGTCAATGAGCCTCTCGTCGCCGACCAGGGCGACGCGGATGTCTCCTTCACTGTCCACGACCTGCCGACCGACAGATTGTCGCCGACGGCGGTCTTGTCGCTGCCGGAGGTTCAGGCCCAGGTGGCCGAGGAGGTCAATTCGGACCAGACAGCCGGCGGCGACCACTTGTCATTGCCGCCGCAGCTTTTGCTGATGCGCACGAGCCGCGCCGGCATGTTCAGCGCATTGCCTTACGCCAACCCCAACGATCCGCTGTCCTCCTCGCCGTTCTCGCAGATCGAGGTACGGATGGTGCCGGAAAATGTCACCGTCGTGCCCCGCACCACGTCGTTGCAGCAGCCGACGGAGATGGAGGAGCGGCTCATCATCCTGCGCCACGGCCAGACGCTGGAGGAAGCGTTGCACGGGGCCGGCATCGACGATGCGACGGCGGCGCAGGTCGCCAATGCCTTTGCGCCCAAGCCGGGCGAACCGGCGGTGCCCGAGGGCCGGCGGCTCAAATTGCTGATGGCCGATCTCAACGGATCCGGCAATGGCCAGACGTTGGCGCGGCTCTCGGTCTATAACGACGAGACGCTGGAAACGACGATCGCGATCACCGATACCGGCAATTACGTGCGTGTCGCGAATAACGATGAGGACGCCGACGAGAAGCCCGCCGCGGCCAATAATGACACGGACGAAGGCGGCATGCGGCTTTACGATTCGCTGTACGAGACCGCGCTCAAGCAGAACATTCCCAAGCCGGTCATCGACGATCTCGTGCGCATCTTCGCCAACGACGTCGATTTTCAGCGCCCGGTGACGGGCGGCGATTCCTTTGAGGCTTTCTACGACAATGGTGCGGAGGGGGAGCAACGTGACGAGCTGCTTTACGCCTCCATCATCGCCCGCAATGAAACCTATCGCTATTACCGTTTCCAGACGCCGGACGACGGCCTCCTCGATTTCTATGACCGGAACGGCAAGTCGTCGCGCAAATTCCTAATCCGCACGCCGATCGTTGGGGCGCGCGAAACTTCGCCCTTCGGCATGCGGTTTCATCCGATCCTCGGCTATACCCGGATGCATACGGGCGTCGACTGGGCGGCGCCGATCGGCACGCCGATCTTTGCCGCCGGCAATGGCGTCATTGAATCAGCGGGTTGGGACTCGGGTTACGGCCGGCGCATCGTGCTTCAGCATGCTAACGGTTATATGACGACCTACAACCATATGTCGGGGTTTGCCCGCGGCATTGCCAATGGCGTGCACGTGCGGCAGGGCCAGGTGATCGGCTATTTGGGCGAAAGCGGCCTCGCGACGGGGCCGCACCTTCACTATGAGGTTCTCGTCAACGGCCATTTCGTCGACCCGATGCGGGTGCGGCTGGCCCGGACACGGGAATTCGACGGCAAGATGCTCGCCGCGTTCAAGCGCGAGCGCGATCGTATCGATGCGCTGATCGCCAGGGCGCCGAACAGCACCGCTTTCAACACCGTCCGCGAGGACAAATAGCATCGTCCCTTACTGCATTCCTGAGAATTTCGCTCTGTTTGCGCCCTCGCGAAAGTACGCTATATCGGCAGTATGGCGCGCAACCCGAAGCACATAAGACGTGCGGCCCGGACGGCCCAGTCACGGCTGCCGAAAACCGCGCCGCGGGCAAAGGAAGTCGCGCAGACCGCTGGGATGGGGCACAATCAGATGAAGCCGACGCTGATCATGGTTGGGGCGGACAAAGGCGGGGTCGGCAAAACGACCGTCGCGCGCGCGCTTCTCGATTATCTCGCCAGCAACAATGTCATCGTCCGCGCCTTCGATACCGAGACGCCGCGCGGGACATTGCAGCGCTTCCATCCCGAGATCACCCAGGTCGTCGATATCAATCAGACGCCGGACCAGATGCGTATTCTCGATACGCTCAATACCTCGCAGGTGAAAGTGTCTCTCATCGACACCCGCGCCGGCGCGCTGGCCTCCAGCCTTGCGGCGCTCCGCGATGTCGGCTTTCTCGATGCGGCGAAAGCGGGCGAGTTCAACTTCGTCCTGTTCCATATTCTCGGCCCCTCGATCGCCTCGCTTTCAGAAATCAGCGAAACGGCGCCCTTTGTCACCGACGCGCATTATTTCCTCGTCAAGAATTACGTCAACAACTCGACTTTCTTCGATTGGGATCCGGCGACGTTGCAGACCTATTTCGGCAAGGTGAAGAACGCCAGCGAGGTGACGATCCCGAAGCTCAATGCGATGGCCTATGAGCAGGTGGAGCTCGCCGGCACGCCTTTGTCCACCTTTATTGCCGACAAGACGGCGTCGGGCGAACCGGCGAACCATTCTTTCACTCTGCGTGGCTACGTGCGTACATGGCAAAACAAGAACGCGGAAGAATTCGACCGAATCCGCTTGCTCGATCTCATCAACGGCCGGGCCTGATCTTCAGGTCTCACGCACGGCGCTTTTGGATGGCCGTCGGACAATGACGGCTCGGACATTCGTCTTTATCGTCTGTTCGCTCTCCGGCCGCGTCGGCAAGACGACGACGGCGCGCCTGCTTGGCGATTATTATCTCGCCAGCCGCCGCAGTTTCCGCGGCTTCGATACCGACGCGCACGAGCCGGATTTCGCGTTGCGCTTTTCCGAGCGCGTCGCCATCGCCGATCTCAATACAATTCAGGGCCAGATGGCGCTGATCGATCCGTTGCTCGCCGACGACGGTGTGCCGAAGATCGTCGATCTCTGGCATCGCACGCTGGAGCCCTTCTTCGCCGTCATCGACAATACCGGCTTTGTCGCCGAGGCGGTGACGCGCGGCGTCGAGCCGATCCTGCTCTATGTCGATGATGGCACGCCGCGGACGGCGGACGTCACCGCGAGGATCGCGGAACGTTATCCCGACCTGCGGCTTATCCTCGTCGAGAACGAAATCGTGGAGCGCGAGGCCGCGACCGAGCCAGGGGTGCTGACCGCGCATAGCTTCAGGATCGGCAAGCTCGATCCGACCTTGCGGGCGACGATCAACGATCCGGGCTTCTCGCTCTCGCAATTCATGCTCGCGCCGCCGGCCGATATGTCGATCGTGCTGCGCGCCGCCCTGCGCGAATGGGTCTGGCGGATCTTCTCGCAGTTCAAGAGCTTCGAGCTTCGGATGACGCTGAGCGAGACAGAGCACCTCGGCTGATCTCGCCGGCGGATTCTCACCCAATCCTTTGTTGCCCAAACCTTTGCGCGGAGGCATCGGCCTTGCGTGGCGTGAGGTGGAAGGGTGGCCTGCGTCCCGCTCCGGTACGGAATTGGGTCGCACAGACCCACAGTCGCCGCACCGTGAGAGAATTCGGGACGAATGTCTCAGCCTGCCACCGAAAAGTCGCGCATCGCCTGGGTCGATTACGCCAAGGGCTTCTGCATCGTCATGGTGGTGATGATGCATTCGACGCTCGGCACCGGCAAGGCGATGGGCGGCGAAGGCTTCCTGCATGAAGTCGTCACCTTCGCCAAGCCGTTCCGGATGCCCGATTTCTTCCTGATCGCCGGGCTTTTTCTTGGGCAGACGATCGCGCGCGACTGGCGCGTATTTCTCGATCGCAAGGTCGTCCATTTCGCCTATTTCTTCGTTTTGTGGCTCGCCATCCAGGTGGTGGTCAAGAACGCCGCCGATGGCCCGCGTGCGGTGGCCGAGCAGTTCGCCTTCGGCCTCATCGAACCACTCGGAACCCTCTGGTTCATCTATCTGCTGCCGATCTTCTTCGTTACGACCAAGCTCTTGCGGCGCGTTCCCTGGCCACTGGTGTTCCTCGCGGCAGCGCTGCTCGAGACGGCGCGCGTGACGACAGGCTGGACCGTCATCGACGAGTTCTGCTCGCGCTACGTCTATTTCTACACGGGCTATGTGTTCTCGGGCGCCTTCTTCGCGCTGGCGGCCTGGGTGGGTAGACATCAAATCGCGGCGGGTGTCAGCCTCGCGGCATGGGCCATCGTTGAAGGGCTCGCGACCTTTGTTCCGGCCCCGCTCGGCGCGCCGAACTTCGCCGCTCTGCCGCTGCTGAGCCTCGTTGCGGGTTTTGCCGGCGCGAGCGCCGTGGTTGCCGGTGCGGTGCTTCTGTCGGAGGCATCGTGGACTCAATGGCTGCGCTCTTGCGGGCGCAATTCGATCGTCATCTATCTGGCGTTTTTCCTGCCCATGGCGGCGACGCGGACGCTGATCGCACGAACGGGCATCATCACCGATATCGGAATTGCCTCGACGCTCGTGACGTTCGCCGGCGTCAGTTTTCCGCTATTGCTCTATGCGCTGGTACGGAACACGCCGCTGAAGTTTCTCTTCGCGCGTCCGGCGATGTTCCGGCTCGAGATCCCGGCAAAAAGCCCCGGATACGAAAAAGGCGGAGAGGATGCCTCTCCGCCCTCGCGCGCTTTCCGGCCAGAGGGCTGGCCGATAAGAAATCGCGCCGATTCAAAACATTGGGGCCTGTTCTGATCGGAAAAGTCATGCAACTTTTCCGGAACACGCTCCAACGAGCCGCTCAGATCACGTAAGACTTCAGAGGCGGAAAGCCATTGAAGCCGACGGCTGAATAGGTCGTCGTATAGGCGCCGGTGCCCTCGATCAGCACTTTCGCGCCGATTTCGAGGCTGAGCGGGAGCGGATAGGGCTCCTTCTCGTACAGCACATCGACCGAGTCGCAGGACGGCCCGGCGATGACGCAAGGCTCCATCGCGTCGTCGTCATAGGTAGTGCGGATCGGATAGCGGATCATCTCGTCCATCGTCTCGGCAAGTCCATTGAACTTGCCGATGTCGAGATAGACCCAGCGCATCTTGTCGTCGTCCGACTTCTTCGAGATCAGCACCACCTCGGCCTCGATCACGCCGGCATTGCCGACCATGCCGCGGCCCGGCTCGATGATCGTCTCCGGGATGCGGTTGCCGAAATGCTTGCGCAGCGCCCGGAAGATCGCCTGGCCATAGGCCTTCACCGCCGGAACATCGCGCAGATATTTCGTCGGGAAGCCGCCGCCGAGGTTGACCATTTGCAGGTTGATGCCGCGCTCGGCGAGATCCCGGAAGATCGCCGCCGAAGCCTTCAGCGCCGCGTCCCAGCTCTTCGGGTTGCGCTGCTGCGAGCCGACGTGGAACGACAGTCCGTAGGCGACGAGCCCCAGGCGATGGGCGTGCTCAAGCACGCGCGCGGCCATCTCGGGCACGCAGCCGAACTTGCGCGACAGCGGCCACTCGGCACCGTCGCCGGCGCAGAGGATGCGGCAGAAGACCTTGGCGCCGGGCGCAGCCCGCGCGATCTTCTCGACCTCGGCTTCGCAATCGACCGCGAAGAGGCGCACGCCGAGCGCATAGGCGCGGGCGATGTCACGCTCCTTCTTGATCGTGTTGCCGAAGCTGATCCGGTCGGGCGTCGCGCCTGCGGCCAGCGCCTGCTCGATTTCGACCACGGAAGCCGTGTCGAAAGACGAGCCGAGGCGGGCCAGCAGATCGAGCACCTGCGGGTCGGGATTGGCCTTGACGGCGTAGAAGACGCGCGTGTCCGGCAGGGCCTTGGCGAAGGCCATGTAGTTGTCGCGCACGACTTCGAGATCGAGCACCAGGCAGGGCCCGTCCTCTCGTCGGTTACGCAGGAATTCAATGATACGATCGGTCATCGCGGCATCCCCTCGAAGCGCGGCACACCGCGCAGAAGCGAAACAAGCTTGGGATGATGACGAAGGAGGATTCCGGCGCATTGTGGAGACGCCGCCGTTCACCGCTCCGTCATCGCTGACCGACGCCGCGCGAGATAACCCGTGCTGCGAAAGTCAGATGCTGCGCCGTTGGCTATGCAGGCGATGCGGCAAAGCTGCCGCCGTAACCGTCATAGCCTTCGCTTGGATTGGGAATGGAGTCCCGTTCCGCACGCCCGGCAAGATAGACTAGCCTCTTCGGTAAGCCAGTTTTGGAAGCTGGCAGAGACGAAAAAGCCCGGTCCGTCGTTGCTTTAAGTCGTGTCCCCCGTTTGGCGGGGTTCACCGGTTCGCTCCGGCTGCCGATTTTTGGTGGCGGTTAACCGGCCTCTTGTCCGGATCCCCGCCAATCGACACACGACCACAGGCACGTGCGATTTGGGCAAGGCAACAAATAAGAAGATTCGCACGTTTTACAAGAACTATTTTGGGTTCGGCACCAACTCGTCCGCAACCGTGCCCCCGGCGCCGTCACATTACGCAGGGGCGGGCCGGGCGCTTTCGGCCACGCCGCCGGGTCCCGCGGCGGCGACGATGCAATTCGTTCAGCGATTTTTAAGCATGCGCAAAATGATGCTCATGGATTGTCTGCCCTGCGTTGTTTCTTCTCTTCTCGATTGCTGAGGGCTGGTAGCGTTGACTGTGCGCGGCGGCAGTCTCAAATTCCTTCGCCCAAACTTCGAGGAAACCTCATGGCGTCGGAAAACGTGCCGCCGAAACATCCGTTCGAAACGAACTGGTACGTGCAGGCGCCCGCGCAGGCACTGGGACCGCTGACCGGCTACGTGCTCAAGGACATGATCGCCAGGGCCGAGATCGGCCGCGACACCAATATCGCCGAGGTCGGTGCAACGGAATGGACGCGGCTCTCCGAAGTGCCCGCCTTTGCCGCGTTGCTGCCGCCGGTTGCGCCGGGCGCCGAGGCGCTGGGTCTTGGCGCCGGCGCGCAATTTGCGGGGTTTTGGATCAGGCTCCTCGCTTACATCATCGACGCGCTTGTGATGGAGGCCATCGCGCTTTTCGCAGGCATCGTGCTCGGCATTATCCTGGTCGTGACAGGGCTCTCCGGTGCGGCGGGGCTTCCGCAAGCCGGCCAACATCATTCCTTGCCGCCGGTTTTCACCATCGTATTCTGGACCGTCGGCCTCGCCGTGGTGATCGCCTACAATGTCTATTTCAACAGCGGCAAATGGCAGGCGACGCCGGGCAAGCGGCTGCTCGGCCTGCATCTCGTCACCGTCAGCGGCGAGCCGGTCAGCGGTTGGCTGGCCTTCGGTCGCTGGGCTGGCTACATCCTCGACGGCCTCACTCTCGATATCGGCTTCCTGATGATTGCCTGGACGCGCGAGAAGACCGGCTTGCACGACCTCCTCTGCGGCACGCGCGTCGTCTACGGCAAGCTTTAGCTGCTTAGCTCTTCTCCGGCCCCTGGCCCAGGCGGGCGAGATCGAAGGCCTCAATATCCTGCAGGAGTTCGATGAAGGCGGTGACGCCATAGTCGGCCGAGGCTTCGCCCTTTTCCGCCGTCGCGGCGGTGGCGTTGCCCATCGCACCGGCGGGAGAGAGGTCTTCCGTCATCCAGCCGAAGCCGGTCGGGCGGCCGGCGCGCAGCCAGGTGAAATCGCTTTCGATCGCCGCCGCGGCAGACTCGAAATTCTCGCGCTCGTTCTCGCGCACGAGGTCAGGCCGGAAATTCAGCATCAGCGAGGTCTCGACATCGCCGGCATGAATGCCGTGCTTCAATTCGTCCTCGGAGAAGAGTCCGTCGGGGTATCCGAAACGATGCCAGGTCGCCTTGACGGCGAGCAGACCATGCCGGGCGCGCAAATCCTGCGCGACCACGTCGAGCAAAGGTACATTGCCGCCGTGCGAATTGAGCAGCACGAGCTTGCGCAGGCCCGGCGCGGGCGACGCTGGCGCCGATCTCGTTGAGGACTGCGATCAGGCTCGCCGGCGAAAGGCTCAGCGTGCCGGGGTAGTTCTCGTGCTCGGTCGAAACGCCGATCGCCTGAATTGGCAGGAACAGCACCGGCAGGCCGTCCGGCAGCCGTTCGACGACGCGGTCGATGTAGCCCTGCATCAGCAGAAGATCGACGCCGAGCGGCAGATGCGGCCCATGCTGCTCGACGGCGGCGACGGGCAGCACCGCAATCGCGTCCTCGATCTCGGGCGCCTGAAAATCGCGCCAGGTCAGTTCCGCCCAAAATCGCGTCGGCAGCATATGTCTCGGCCCGCCCGGCTCAACGAATTGTGCATGAACTTTTCGGGACATGCAGGAGGTGTAGGGAGTCTAATAGGCCCCATAGCTGGCTGCCGGGCAAGCCCTTGCATCGCAGCCCCGTCCGGGCGAAACATGCGCGCGGGCAGGCGGCGGCGCGGCAGAGCTGGAATATGATGCGATTTCTTGTGGCGCTCTGCGCGCTTCTGGGTCTTGTTGCGCCGGCGCGCGCCTCGGACCAAGGCTTGGACAAAGTCACCTTCGGCACCAATTGGCGCGCCGAGGCCGAGCATGGCGGCTTCTATCAGGCCCTCGCCGATGGCACCTACGCCAAATACGGGCTCGACGTGACGATCCTGCAAGGCGGCCCGCAGATCAACAATCGCCTGTTGCTGGCCGCCGGGCGCATCGATTTCGACATGGGCGCCAACATGATCCAGGCGTTCGACTCGGTCGCGCAGAACGTGCCGATCGTCGCCGTCGCCTCCATGTTTCAGAAAGACCCGTTCATCCTGATGTCGCATCCGAACGCGGGCTACGATCATTTCACCGATCTGCCCCGGGCCACGGCCTTTGTCGGCAATGATGCGCTCGTCACTGTCTATCAATGGCTGAAGCAGACCTATGGCTTCAGCGAGGACAAGGTGAAAATCTATACGTTCAATTCGGCGCCGTTCATCGCCGACAAGAATTCGATCCAGCAGGGCTATGTGACGTCCGAGCCCTATGCCATTGCGCATCAGGCCGGCTTCAAGCCGAATGTCTTCCTCGCCGCCGATTTCGGCTATCAATCCTATTCGACGACGATCGAGACGCGACGCGATCTCATCGACAAAAATCCCGATCTTGTCCGGCGTTTCGTCGAAGCCTCGATCATCGGCTGGTATCATTATCTTTACGGCGATAACGCCAAAGCCAATGCGTTGATCCGCGCCGACAACCCCGACATCACGGATGACCAGCTTGCCTATTCCATCGCGGCGCTGCGCAAATATGGCATTGCCGATTCCGGCGATGCGTTGAAGCTGGGCATCGGCGCGATGACTGATGTGCGCATGAAAGCCTTCTTTGATCAGATGGTCGCCGCGAAGCTGTTCAAGCCCGACCTCGACTACAAGCGGGCCTATACGCTCGCCTTCGTCGATCACGGCGTAGGGGTCGGGCTGCGGCCAAAGTGATGCGCGAAGCCCTCGTCTCGCTCAGGGGTGTCACAAAGGTTTATCCCAGCGGCACGCGGGCGCTCGCTCCGGTCGATCTCGTGGTCCGCGAGGGCGAGTTGCTGACGCTGCTCGGGCCTTCGGGCTGCGGCAAGTCGACCCTGCTGCGGCTCATCGCCGGGCTCGAACGGCCATCCTCCGGCGAGGTTGCCGGCGCGGTGTGGCGGCCGGGCGAGATCGGTTTTGTGTTTCAGGAAGCGACCTTGATGCCCTGGGCCGATGTCGCCGCCAATGTCGCATTGCCCTTGCGTCTGCAAAGGCTGCCGCGAACCGAGATCGTGAAGCGCCGCGACGAGGCTCTGGCGCTCGTCGGCCTCGAGTCCTTCGCCAAAGCCTTTCCGCGCGAACTTTCCGGCGGCATGCGGATGCGCGTCTCGATCGCCCGCGCGCTCGTCTCGCGACCGAAGCTGCTGCTGATGGATGAGCCTTTCGCCGCCATCGACGAGGCCGGCCGCTTCCGCCTCAACGATGATCTCCTGCGGCTCAAGGCGGAGCTTGCGACGACGATCGTCTTCGTCACCCATTCGGTTTACGAGGCGGTCTATCTCGCCACGCGGATCGCGGTAATGGGGCCGCGGCCGGGCCGCATCGTCACGGAGGTCGCGATCGATCAAGGCATTCGCCGCGCGCCCGAAGCGCGTACCAGCGCGGCCTATCTCGAAACGTACACCCGCGTCTCGGGGATTTTGGCGCAAGCGGCGGAGGCCGCGCCATGAAAGCCTTGCGCCGCGCCGTCCCGCCGGTCCTCGCCTTCATCGGCTTTCTCGTCGCGTGGGAGGCGATTGTCCGCACAGCGAACATCCCGCCCTATGTTCTGCCGCCACCAAGTCTCATCGGCACGACGCTTGTCGCCGACCGCGCGATTCTGCTCCCGGCGCTGTGGGTGACGCTGACGATCACGCTCGAAGGTCTGGCCGCGGCGACGCTCGGCGGCGTGCTCATTGCGGTGCTGTTCGCACAATGGCGCTGGCTGGAGCGCGCTTTTTTGCCGTTCGCGGTGATCTTGCAGGTGACGCCGATCATCGCCATCGCGCCGCTGCTGCTCATCTATTGCGCGCCGGCGACGGCGGTTCTGCTCTGCGCCTTTCTTGTCGCCTTTTTCCCGATCCTCGCCAATACGACGCTGGGGCTCGCGTCGGCGGAGCGCAACCTAAGCGATCTCTTCACGCTTTATGGCGCGTCGCGCTGGCAGACACTCTGGCTTCTCAAGGCGCCGGCGGCGCTGCCTTCGTTTCTGGCCGGGCTGCGGATCGGCGGCGGCCTCGCTCTCATCGGCGCCATCGCCGCGGAGCTCACGGCGGGCACCCAGGGGGGCCGGCCCGGGCTCGCCTTTCGCATCGTCGAGGCCGGTTATCGACTCAACATTCCGCGCATGTTCGCGGCTTTGACGCTCGTCGCGCTCACCGGCATCGCCATCTATGCCGCGCTCGCGGCGCTATCGCACTGGGCTCTGCGTCACTGGCACGAAAGCGCGGCCGAAGCGCCGTGAGAAGACCCGCGGCGGCGAATCGGCTAAAAGGCCTGTACGCGTGTCGGCTTGCTAAGCCGCCGTGCCGATGCTACCCGGCGCTCGGCTCTCAGCTTTTGCCGCAGGTTTCACAGAGGCGCGATGACAATCAATTTGCACAAAGGCGATCTTCCGGATGGGCTAAGCTTCGGTAACAGCGTCGCCATCGATACCGAGACTCTCGGCCTCGTGCCGTATCGGGATCGTCTCTGCGTCGTGCAATTGTCCGGCGGCGACGGCAACGCCGAGGTCGTACAGATCGCGGCGGGGCAAACGCAGGCGCCGAATCTGACGCGGCTTCTGGCCGATCCGGGTGTCACCAAATTGTTCCATTATGCGCGGTTCGACATCGCGGTTCTCTACCGGGCTTTCGGGGTCGTGGCCGGGCCGCTCTATTGCACCAAGATCGCCTCAAAACTCACCCGTACCTACACTGACCGGCACGGCCTTAAGGATCTTGTCCGGGAACTTCTGGGCGTCGAACTGTCGAAGCAGCAGCAATCCTCGGATTGGGCGGCGGAGACGTTGAGCGAGGCGCAGCTCGCCTATGCGGCCTCCGATGTGCTGCATCTCCATGCCCTGCGCACCCGGCTCGACGCCATGCTGGCGCGGGAAAACCGGACCGAGATTGCCGCGGCCTGCTTCCAGTTTCTGCCGGCGCGCGCCAAGCTTGATCTCCTCGGCTGGCCGGATTCGGATATTTTTTCGCACGAATAGCCGCTTTTGCCGCTCGAAGGGTACGGATAGCGGCTGTGCGTCACTTGTATTTCCCGTGGAGTTGAAAGGACATGGCGCTACGGCCATGTCATAGGATAGAATAGGCTAAGGATTTGCGGGCATACTCTGCGGTGCAGTGGTGCCGTAGAGGAAGGGCCGCGAATTCGGCAAAATTGCCGCCTACAGCGGAACCGGTCGCGTCACATGCGTTGGGGTTGATTCCGCCACGACGCATCGCGATCTAGAGCGTATCGGGAAAGCTCAGGTTTTTCCCGATGAGGACGACTCCAACGTTTTGGGTTGGTACGGTTTCCTGTTGGCGGGGCGAGTCCAGCCGGCCGGAAGGCACGCCAGCCGCTGACATGGATTTGCGGATGACCGATCTGACCCGCGCGCCTGCAAAGGCTGCAAGCCGGCTCGAACTGCCGGTCGGGACGTCGCGCCATGCGGTGCATCATGCGCGCTGGCATTCGCTTTTCGTGCGCTCGTTGCGCAGCTTTATCATCATCGGCTGCACGCTGATCGTCGTCGTCGTGGGGGCCATCATCATCTTCAATCCGTTCCGGCAGATCGCCAAAAACCTTTCGAGCTCGGCTGTCGGCTTGCAGGGGACGACCGTAACCTTGTCTTCGCCGAAGATGCACGGCATCCGTCAGGACGGACAGCCGTTCGAGCTGACCGGCGGCGTCGGCACGCAGGACATTCTCAACCCCGGCGTCGTCAAGCTTGCAGGCGTCAATGCCAAAATGGTCATGGATGACCGGACCACGACGCGGATCACCTCGATCTCGGGCGTCTATGACAGCAATCGTGACTATGTCTGGTTGAACGACAATGTGCAGATCAAGAACGACGACGCGGGCTATGACCTCTTCACACAGCGCGCCGAGATGGATTTCAACTCCGGCAAGATGCTGACCGACGCGCCGGTTAAACTTCTGCTCTCAGGCGGCAGCGTCGTTCACGCGGACCGGATGGTGGTGACGGACAACGGGCATAAAATTTCTTTTCAGGGCCATATCAGTTCGGTCATCGATCCCGGCGATGCTGACACCGGCAGTGCGCCGCCGGAGCCGGAGCCTGGGCCATGAAGACAACGGCGACTTTGCGCGCGCATCTGGTCTTGCCCTCTGCTGCGACCGTCGTGCTCAGTCTCTTCGCTGCGCTGGCCGGCGCTGTGACGCCTGCGCGGGCGCAGACTGCGCATAAGGATGATCATACGCCGATCAACATCGTCGCCGCACAGCTTGATTATTACGACAAGGATCAGAAGCTCGTTTACACCGGCAATGTCGTCGCCATCCGCGGCGACACGACCTTGAAAACGCCTAGGCTGACGGTCATCCTCGCGCCAAAGCAGCACGGAGCCCAGGCGCAAAAGGTTTCGTCCTCCGATCGCATCCGCCGCATGGAGGCGGTGGGCCCGGTGACGCTGATCTCGAAGGATCAGATCGCCCGTGGCGATACCGGCGTCTATCAGAAGGCGGACGACAAGGTTTATCTCGACGGCAATGTCAGCCTGACTCAGGGACCGAATGTCACGCTGGGAGATCATATCGTCTACGATCTGCATACCGCGGAGGCCGTCGTCACCGGCCACGTGCGCAGCCTCTTCCTCCCCGACAGCGACAATGGCACCACGAGCAGCGAAAAACCGAAAACGAAACATAAATCCGGCGCCAGCCGTGCGGAGTCGGCGGAACGATGAGCGTGGGGTCGCAGCGTGATTTCGCCAATTCCTCCGCAGCGGATGCAAATCAGGAGACCGGCCTGATGGCGCGGCTGCGTGGTCTTTTCGGCCGCAAACCCCGCTTGGAAGACGCGCAAAGCGCGGAGGCCTGGCTTTTCGAAAGCGGCGAAGCGGCCGAGGTGCAGGAGGCGCTTGGGCCGGATTGGCTGCCACAAGACCTTGAAACCTGGCAGCCGGACGGAGCGGGGCCGCCCGCCCAGCCGATGGCGCTCGAACAGGCGCCGGCAGCGCCACGTCAGAGCCCCGTGCCAGCGCCGCAGGCCGGACAGGAGACCGCTGCCGCGCTCCCCGGCGGCTCGCTGATCGTTCAAGGGCTCAGCAAATCCTACAAGAAGCGGCAGATCATCAAGGATGTCAGCCTGTCGCTCCATCGGGGCGAGGCGGTCGGGCTGCTTGGCCCCAACGGCGCCGGCAAGACGACTCTGTTCTACATGATCACCGGCCTCATCCGGCCCGATTCCGGCATGATCATGATCGACGACTACGACGTGACCTCGCTGCCGATGTATCGCCGCGCCCGGCTTGGCATCGGCTATCTGCCGCAGGAGCCCTCGATCTTTCGCGGCCTCACCGTCGAGGAAAACATTCGCGCGGTTCTCGAAATCACTCAGCCGAACAAGAAGAAGCGGGCCGAGGAGCTCGAGGCGCTGCTTGAGGAATTCGATATCGCGCGGTTGCGCAAGCTGCCGGCCATCGCACTTTCCGGCGGCGAGCGCCGACGCTGCGAAATCGCTCGCTCGCTCGCGGGCCACCCTTCGTTCATGCTGCTCGACGAGCCCTTCGCCGGGATCGATCCGATCGCCATCGGCGATATTCGCCAGCTCGTTCAGCATTTGAAGCGCCGCGGCATCGGCGTGCTCATCACCGATCACAACGTGCGCGAGACGCTCGATCTCATCGATCGCGCCTATATCGTCCACAGCGGCGGGATATTGACCGAGGGCGCGCCGGACGAAATTGTCGCCAATGCCGACGTTCGCCGCTTCTACCTCGGCGAAAGCTTCCGGATGTAGGTTTAGTTCTTGGGGTCACCCGACGCCGGATCGGGGCGCAACGCGAGCAATATACCGTCGGAGCTGCTCATAACGACCTCGAAGTTTCGTTCATAGGCTGAACGGTCGAACTTCGGGACGCGAGTAGTATTGACAGCGAGCATCCGGGCGTCAAAACCCTGCATGATCTTCTTCATGCGGAGTGGATCGGATAAGTTCATTTGAGCATATCGGCCCGGACCGAACCAATCTCCGATCATGGTGCCACGGAAAAAGTAGAATCCATTCTCGAAACCTACCTGCACCAAACGGTCGCCAAAAGTGCCGCGAAGTTCGTTCGCCCTGCTGAGCAAGGCGTATCCGGGTCGAAGCGCGAGCTCGCGACTCCACGCCGCGGCCGTAAATTCAACGCTCGGCCAAATGCCTATGGCAAGGTAGGCAATGGACGAAATCGCGACCAGGCCGGCCAAAACTGCTTTGCCTTGTTGCGGCACCCGAGACCAGGCGCCTCGAAGGACTGGCGGCCAGTCCAGAAAAAACAAGATGGCTACTGAAAGCAGTGATCCGGCCGCGATGACCGGGATCAGGTAGCGCTCGACCTGCACGACGAAGAACCAAAAAACGAAGTAGGCGCAAAATACGAAGCGCAGTAGCCGCAGCCCCGGCCGCATGCCGCGCGCAACCAGGCTTACGAGAGCAAGCAGCAGGGGAAGGGCCCCGGCTGCCCTCAGCGCGCCAACAAGGTCAAGTGAGCCTGGCGGCACGCCATGGGTGGAAAGCTCCTCTTTCTGCCCGGCGAGGTCGGCCGCGTTCCAGAGGTAGAATCCGAAGATATGGCCTCCGGCAGGGTGGATGGGGTCGCCTGAGATGATGAAGCTGCGGAGGTACCAGGCTCCGCCTACCGCGAGGGCGGTCAATCCAAAAGTTAGCGAGGCCTTCCAATCTCGGCAGATGATCAAGAGCCACAGGCCGAGAATGCCGACCACGGGCAAGCCGAAATATTTTGTGCCGATTGCAGTTCCGGCCATCAGCCCGGCGATTGCTGGCCACGCGAGAACGTTGCCGGTTTCTTTCGCCTCCAGCCTGATCGCCAGCGCCAGGACCGCCATCCAGCAAAAGAACCCGAGGGCAGCGTCGACATATGCAAAACCCAAAATGATTTGTATCGGGACAAGCTTGATCATCAGGAGAGTCGCCACAACTCCCGGCGCGAGTGTGCCGAAAAATAATCGCGAAGCCGCGATGAGGCCGAGCCCCATCAAATATAAGGGGAGTTGTGCGAAGAGCTGCGCACCGACGTCGTGGCCGATCAACATCCCCAGCGCGATGAGTAATTCTCCGTCCTGCGGGAAAAGCGGAAAGCGCAGAAATGGGAGCGTTACGATCCCGCATGCTCGAGATAGGCCCGAGCAACTGGCAGGTGGTACATGGTATCGTCCCAACTTCCCGGGGGATGTAGGGACGTCAGTGCGATCACAAAAAAAAGTGCGAGCGCAATTGCCGCGTCGAACCATCCAAAACCCGCGAATGTCTCGCCAAGAGACAGGGAGACGTGACGCAGGAGGACGGCGGCGAGGCAGAAGAGACCCACTCCCGCCGCGCTAATTCCAACCGCGGTCAAATGGCCAGTTAATCCAAGGGCAAGGAGCGTCAGGAGGTCGACCGCAAGTCCGACACCCAACGCCATTACCAACACGGCATAAGCGTTATCTTTTGCCGGGCCGCTGGGCCAGGTCGGCCGCAACCGTCCGAGGATTGCAATTCCGACAATGCCACATTGAAAAAGGAAGATGATCGCAGCGGCGCAAGAAACTAAAAAGTCAATTTTGATGGGCATTCAGCGCCTTCGTGAGTAGTCGAACTGACAGCGCGAGGCGCAGCAGAAAACCTGCCTGTTTCCGGGGCCGTTCTGGGAAAATCGCTTGATCTCTCTCTTATTTAAGCGAAATAGCGCTCCAGAATCTCGCTATAGATGTCGGTGAGCGCGTCGATGTCGGCAAGCGGCGCGCGCTCGTCGATCTTGTGCATGGTTGCGCCGACAAGGCCGAATTCGATCACCGGGCAATAATCGCGGATGAAACGGGCGTCGGACGTGCCGCCGGATGTCGAGAAATGCGCGATGCGCCCGGTGTGCGCGGCGATGGCCTCGACGGCAAGATCGGTGAAATGATCGCGCGCGGTGACGAAGGCGAGCGCATTGCAGGGATCGAAGCTCAATTCATAGCGCGCGCCCGCCGCCACTTCCGCGCAGCGCCGCGCAATCTCGGCGCTCAATGTCTGCGGCGTCCAGAGGTCGTTGAAGCGAATGTTGAAACGCGCCTTGGCCGTCGCGGGGATCACATTCGTCGCCGGATTGCCGACATCGACGGTGAGGATTTCGAGATGGCTCGGATCGAACTCCGCCGAACCATCGTCGAGCGGCGGCGCGATCAGCGCCGTCAGCAGGCGGAGAAGATGCGGAATGGGATTATCGGCGCGCTGCGGATAGGCGACATGCCCCTGCGTGCCGTGGACGATGAGCGTGCCGGTCAGCGATCCGCGCCGGCCGATCTTGATCGTATCGCCAAGCGCTTCGACGTTGGTCGGTTCGCCGACGAGGCAATGATCGAAATGCTCGCCCTGTTGGGCGGCCCATTGCAGCAGTTTCACCGTGCCGTTGACGGAGGGGCCTTCCTCATCGCCGGTGATGAGCAGGCCGATCGAGCCCTTCAGCGGCTGATGCGCCGCGACATAATCGAGCGCGGCGGCGGTGAAGGCGGCGACGGCTCCCTTCATGTCGACGGCGCCACGGCCCCAGACCTCGCCTTCGGCGATCTCGGCCGAGAACGGATCGAAGCGCCACGCCGCTGTGTCGCCGGGCGGCACGACATCCGTATGCCCGGCGAAGACGAGATAAGGCGCGCCGCTGCCGATGCGCGCATAGAGATTGTCGACGTCCGGCGCACCCGGCTCGGAGAAGCGCAGCCGATGCGTGGTGAAACCGGCCGGCTTCAATTGCCCTTCAAGCACGCCGAGCGCGCCGCCGTCTTCCGGCGTCACCGAATGGCAGCGGATCAAGGCGCGCGTCACCTCGCGCGCCAGCTCTGAACGTTGCGACATGCCTATTCCATAGCGCGTAGAGAGCGGCTCAAGCTCGGATCGTATTGGTTGGGGCCGTCCGTGCCGGGCAGGAAACCGCATTCGATCACATACCAGATCCAGCCGATGATTGGGATAAGGGCGATCAAGACCCACCAGCCGGATTTGTCGCGATCGTGGAAACGTTTGATGCCGATGTTGATCGAGGCATAGAGCACCGGAATTTCAACGATCAGATAAAGCAGATGACCCAAGGTGCTGTGATGCCCAAGGAGCAGCAAGAGAATCAGCCGCGCGATCGCCGAAACGAGAAAGAGAACGATCGCGCCGATCCACCACGGCTGACGATCGAGCCGGCCCGTATTGGTCAAGAAAAGATTTTGCCAATCCATTGCGATTTCTCCCTCAATCCCTCGAAAAATACCGCGCGGACTTTGCAGGTTCCGCGTGCGAGGGTCAACGTCGCCGCGGCGCGGCTTGCCGGGAGATGTGCGTCACTACACGCGAAGGCGGGCGATCCCCCCGAGCTCGGTGACGTTCCAGATCAGCACCGCGAACAAGAGCATGTCTGCGGCGATCACCAGCGCGTGCGGCGTGTCGCCCCCTGTGCGCGGTTCAAGCCAATGCAGCGCCGCGACGATAGCGCCGACGACCGGCAGAATACCGGCAAAGCTCGCCGGCCGGCCGAGATCGCGCCAACGCTTGGCGCTGAGATTGTAAAAGCAGATCAACAGCAGCAGGCAGATGACGCCATAGGCGATGCGATAAAGGTTGGCCGTCAGGACCACGATCGTACTGGTGATCGTCGTTGCGAGCGCCTTGTCGGCAAGTGGCTCAATGAAGAACCAGCCGAGGGTCAGAACGGCGAAAATACCGCCGAGAATCAGGATGCCGCGCCACCAGGCGGGGGCGCCGATTTCGCCCTGGTCCGAGCGGAAAAGGGTAGAAAAACTGTGTTGCGGCATCAGTCTCTCAGGAGATCGTTGATCGCCGTCTTGGCGCGGGTCTTGGCATCGACGGTCTTGACGATGACGGCGCAAGCGAGGGAAGGCCCGGGCGTGCCATCCGGCAGCGGTGCGCCGGGCAGCGCGCCGGGCACGACCACCGAATAGGGCGGCACATGGCCGAAATGAATTTTGCCGGTCGCGCGGTCGATAATCTTGGTCGAGGCGGAGATAAAGGTGCCCATCGCCAGAACGGCGCCTTCACCGACGACGACCCCTTCGACGACCTCGGAGCGGGCACCGATGAAGCAATTGTCCTCGATGATCGTCGGATTGGCCTGCAACGGCTCCAGCACTCCGCCGATGCCGACACCGCCGGAAAGATGAACGTTCTTGCCGATCTGCGCGCAGGAGCCGACCGTCACCCAAGTATCGACCATCGTGCCCTCGTCGACAAAGGCGCCGAGATTGACGAAGGAGGGCATGAGGATGACGCCTGGGGCGATATAGGCGGAGTGGCGGACGATCGCGCCCGGCACCGCGCGCAGTCCCGCCTTTGCGAAAGCCGCGGCATCCCAGCCCTCGAATTTCATCGCAACCTTGTCCCACCAGCTCGTGCCGGCCGGCCCGCCGGTGATCGGCGCCGAATCGTTGAGCCGGAACGAGAGCAGGATCGCCTTTTTGATCCATTGGTTGGTGCGCCAGGCTTCGCGTCCCGCGGCGCCGGGCACGCGCTCGACCACCCGCAGTTTGCCTTGATCGAGCCCGCTCAGAACTGCCTCGACCGCGTCGCGAACCGGCCCCGTCGTCGCCGCGCTGATCGCCGCGCGGTTCTCGAACGCCGTTTCGATAATCTCTTCGAGAGTTCTGGCTCATCATCAACTCCAAAAATCGTGGGCGAGGTTTCGTCCGCGCGGGCAGCGGAGTCAATGGCCTGGCGCGCTTTCGGACCAGATGGAATCATCTGGTCGATAGGAAATCGCGCCAATTCAAAACGCTGGAGCGTGTTCTCATCGGAAAAGTCATGCAACTTTTCCGGAACACGCTCTAGAGGCTGTGCGGGTCTCAGCTGCTGCGTGCGGCGGTCAGGTCGGCCAGAAAGCCGCCGAGATCGGTGGTCACGAAGTCGATATGCGGCAGCGTGAGCGTGCCGGGGATCTCGAACGGCTCGCGATGGTCCGGCCGGCCCGGCTTCGGGCACGACAGCACCGTCTTCATGCCGCGCTGGTGCGGAACGACGAGGTTGCGCTCGATGTCCTCGAACATGGCCGCCGTCTGCGGATCGACGCCATGCTTGTCGAAGAATCGCTGATAGGTGCGAAGCTCGGGCTTGGGAATCGAGATCGGCATCCACAATGTCGAAAATATCCTCGAACTCGCGCCAAGTCCCAGAGCCTCGGCTGTCAGACAGGGCATGATCGCGCGAGCCATTGGTCAGGATCAGCTTGCGGCCGGGCAGGGCGGCGATTGCCGCGGCCAGCGGCAGGTTGGGCATAAGCGAGGAGCGGTCGATGTCGTGCACATAAGCCAGAAATTCTGCGGCGCCGACTCCGTGATCATCCATCAGGCCGCGCAGCGTCGTGCCATAGCGCTGATAATAATATTTCTGCAGCGCCCGCGCCGACATGCCGTCGAGTCCGAACAGCGCGATCATGAATAGCGTGATGCGCTGGTCGATCTTCGGCCACAGATCGCAGTCGGGCGGATAAAGCGTGTTGTCGAGATCGAAGACCCAAGTGTCGATGTGAAAACGCATCGACATGCGAAAGCTGTCTACATGGGCGAAGCTGTCGGCATGTGCCGAAGTATCGACAATGTGCCGCGCCGGCCTGCACCTTCGCCGCGCCCGGAATTTCGCTCTCGGGGAGGCTTCGCGTCTCTGGTCAGCTTCGTCGTCACCGCGTGATCAGGGTTCCCGCGCCGTGGTCGGTCAAAAGCTCGATCAGCACGGCATGCGGCAGCTTGCCGTCGAGAATGACGACGCCTTCGACGCCCTGCTCCAGCGCGTAGATGCAGGTCTCGACTTTGGGGATCATGCCGCCGGTGATCGTGCCGTCGGCGATCAGAGTACGGATTTCGTCCATGCGCAATTCATGGATCAGCCGGCCCTTGCCATCGAGCACGCCCGGCACGTCGGTCAGAAAGATCAGGCGCTTGGCGCCGAGCGCGCCGGCGATGGCGCCGGCGAAAGTGTCGGCGTTGACGTTATAGGTCTCGCCCGCGCCGCCTTGCGCGATCGGCGCGAGCACCGGAATCAGCTCGCGGCCGAGCACCTGATCGAGCACGGTGGTATCGACCTTGGCCGGTTCGCCGACGAAGCCAAGATCGACTTCCTCCGGCTCGCCGGTAAAGGGCGATTCGACCGTGTGCACGAATTTGCGCGCGGTGACCATATTGCCGTCCTTGCCGCAGAGGCCGATGGCGCGGCCGCCTTCGGCATTGATGAAGCCGACGATCTGCTTGTTGATCGAACCGGCCAGCACCATCTCGACGATCTCGACCGTGGCGCGGTCGGTAATGCGCAAGCCGGCGGAAAACTCGGATTTGATGCCGAGCTTTTTCAGCATGGCGCCGATCTGCGGACCGCCGCCGTGCACGACGACGGGATTGACGCCGGATTGCTCGAGCAGAACCATGTCGCGGGCGAAGCTGCGCGCGACGCGTTTCGTCGCCCATGGCATGGCCGCCGTATTTCACCACGACGATCGCATCGTCATAATGCAGCATATGCGGCAGCGCCTGCATCAGGATTTCGGCTTGCCGCTGCGCGTTCTCCTGCGCTGATTCTGACATATCGCTCATCCGGGTTGGCCGTGCGCCTTTTAGCCTTAGCGCGAGGGGAGGAAAAGCGCCAAGCGGCCTTCCTGCCGTCTCCCGCGTCAAATATTTGGAATCAAGCGCTTACACGCTAATGCATGACCTTACGATGAATGCTCGGCGAGCAATTTGGCGATCGCTCCGCGCAGCTCGGCGATCCCGGTGCCGGTCTCGGACGAGGTGAGAATGATCTCCGGAAACGCGGCCGGCCGTTTGGCGAGGGCGGCGGCCGTTTCCGCAAGCCGGGGTGCGTGGTCGGCGTCCTTGATGTCGTCGGCCTTGGTCAGAACCACCTGATAGGAGACGGCGGCCCGGTCGAGCAGATCGAGCATTTCGGCATCGATCGGCTTGAGGCCGTGGCGCCCGTCGATCAAGACGAAGACACGCTTCAGGGCGGCGCGGCCGCGCAGATAATCGTGCATCAGCCGCGTCCAGGCGGCGACCTTGCCCTTCGAGGCCGCGGCATGGCCGTAGCCCGGCATATCGACGAGTCGCAGCCGCGGTGGCGTGCCCAGATCGAAGAAGTTCAGCGCCTGCGTGCGCCCCGGTGTGTTTGAGGTCCGCGCCAGCGCCTTGCGGCCGGTCAGTGCGTTGAGCAGCGAGGATTTGCCGACATTGGAGCGGCCGGCGAAAGCGATCTCCGGAGGCCCTGCGGGCGGCAATTGCTCCGAATCGGTGGCGGCCCAGATGAAATCGCAGGGCTGCGCGAACAGCTTGCGGCCAGATTCGTGGAAGGCGTCAGTGTCCGTCGCGGGCATTGCTTCGATTCTCGTTCGCCGCGCCGTCACTGCGAGGCGCGAAACGCCGAAGCAATCCAGAATGGGCTCTGGATTGCTTCACCTTGTTCGCAATGACGACAGGCGCTGGCTTATGTCGTCGGCGCCTTCTTGCGGAACATATTGGCGAGATTGCCCCAGAGTTCGATCTTCACGCCCGCCCGCGCCATGATGAGCGATTGCTGGACCACCGAGAGCGTATTGTTCCAGGTCCAGTAGATGACGAGACCGGACGGGAACGAGCCGAGCATGAAGGTGAAGATCACCGGCATCCAGGCGAACATCTGCTTCTGCACCGGATCGGTCGGCTCCGGATTCATCTTCATCTGGACGAACATCGAGACGCCCATGATCAGCGGCCAGATGCCGATGTTCAGGAAATGCCCGATGAGCGGAATGACTGTCGGATCCCAATGCAGGAGGCCGAAGAGGGTGAAGATGTTGGTCGGATCGGGCTGCGACAGGTCATGGATCCAGCCGAAGAACGGTGCCTGGCGCATCTCGATGGTGATGAACAGCACCTTGTAGAGCGAGAAGAAGACCGGGATCTGGATCACCATCGGCAGACAGCCCGAAACCGGGTTGATCTTCTCGCGCTTATAGAGGTCCATCAACTCCTGCTGCTGCTTGATCTTGTCGTCGGCGTAGCGCTCGCGGATCGCCGTCATCTGCGGCTGCACCGCCTTCATCTTCGCCATCGACAGATAGGAACGGTTGGCGAGCGGCAGGAAGGCGGCCTTGATCAGCACCGTCACGATCAGGATGGCGATGCCGAAATTGCCGACCACATGGTAGATGCTGTCGAGCAGCCAGAACATCGGCTTGGTGATGAAGTAGAACCAGCCCCAGTCGATCATCAGTTCGAAGCGCTCGATGCCGAGATCTTTCTGATAGGCGTCGAGCGTGCGCGTTTCCTTGGCGCCGGCGAAGACGCGCGATGTCACGTCGGTCGAGGCGCCAGGCGCGATGGTGACCTGGGCGGCGCGATAATCGGCCTGGTAATCCTTGTGGCCGTTGTCGTCCCAGGCGCGGAAGGCGGCATCGATGCTGCTGCGTTGGTCGGGGATGACAACCGTGCCCCAGTATTTGTCAGTAAAGCCGAGCCAGCCGCCGGTGCCGGACAGGCTCTTCGTCGCATTGGCTTCCTTCAGGATCGAATCGTAAGTCGGCTCCTGCACGCCGGAATCGCCGATGACGCCGACCATGCCTTCGTGCAGGACGGAATAGCCGGAGGTCTTCGGCTTGCCGTGACGCGAGACGAGCGCATAGGGATAAAGCGTGACGGCCGCGCCCGACTTGTTATCGATCGTGTCGGTGATCGTGAACATGTAATGATCGTCGATCGCGATACGACGATGGAAGATGAGGCCATGGCCGTTGTCGGCGGTCAGGGTGACCGGCGTCTGCGAGGTCAGCTTGCCGCCATCAGACTTCCACTGCGTCGTCGCATTGGGCAGAGGCAGCGACGGGTCGGCGCCGACATAGCCGAACTCGGCGTAATAGGGCGACGGCGCGTTGGACGGCGAGAGCAATACAATATTCGGGCTCTTGGGATCCGTCGTCTCGCGGTAGGCTTTGAGCGAAACGTCGTCGATCCGCGCGCCGGTCAAATTGATCGAGCCGAACAGAGCATGGCTGTCGAGCGTGACGCGCGGTGTCGCGGCGATCGCCGCATCGCGCGTTAGAATGGCTTGCGGCGTTTCGCTGGCCGGCCCGCCCTGAGGCGGCGCATTGGGTGAGCGCGGCGGCAACGCCCCGGCGGAACCGGGCGCCCGCTCGACCGGCTGGCCCTGCTGCTGAGCGACCTGCGCGGAGTGCTCCTTCTGGTATTGCGGCGCGCCGAAGAAATAGTTCCAGCCGATGATGACGAGGATCGACAAGGCCATCGCCAGAATGAGGTTGCGATTATTGTCCTTCGGCATGGCGCGAAAACCTAATCCTTCGTCGGTGTTGGGGCGGCGGGCGTAAGCGTGCCGGGACTTTTGCTCGGGCTTTTGGGCGCACGCGCGGGTCGCGCGGCGTGAATATCGGCAATGGCTTTGCTGAGCTGTTGCTGCAGCCGGGCGAAGTCTTCGGTGAGTGCCGCCGGCTGCGCCAGGATTACATAGTCATGACCGGGCTGGGCGGAAAGCGCGGGGGCCCGGCGCAACGCCTCTTTCAGCCGCCGGCGGATCCGATTGCGTAGGACAGCGCCGCCGAGTTTCTTGGTTACCGTGAAGCCGAAGCGCGGCGGCCGGAGGGCCGAGGCCTCTGGATGGGCATGCATTTGCAAGCTGAAGCAGGGCGTGCGCAGGCGCCGCCCCTTGGCGGCGCGGAGAAATTCGGCCCGCGTTTTCAGCCGGGCCGGCGGTGTTTCCCGGCCGGCGGTCTCGGGCTTGCGCATGGTCCGTCCCGGCGCGGCGCGCCTTAAAAAATCCTGCGCGGATTCGCTCAGGCTGAGAGCCGCTTGCGGCCGCGCGCCCGGCGGGTCGCGATCACCTTGCGACCGCCAACCGTCGCCATGCGGGCGCGAAAGCCGTGGCGGCGCTTGCGCACCAGCTTGCTGGGTTGATAAGTCCGCTTCACTTTTTCGCTCCGTCACAAATATTTTGGGTCGCGCCGTCAACGCAAATTCGCCCCTCCGGCCGCACCGGACAGGGACGCCAAAAAGCGGGGAAGCGCGATCTTCATGCATGATCCTGAAAAATCATAGACTTTCCAGCGCCGACCACGCGTAAAAACAGCTTGGGGCGGGTTATAGAGGCAAGGCGCCCTGAAAGTCAATTTGCCGCCGGGGGCGTTGCGACGTTTTTCCGTTCAGCATCCGCACCGATTTGACCTGACCTCCTCGCCGGATCGCGCTAAATAATGCGTGGCGATTCTCCTTGAAAGGGATTTTCATGCGTTTCGGCCGCACCCACGTCGCGCTTGCCATCGCTTTGGCTCTCGGCTCGCCGGAGGCGGCCTGGGCGCAGTCCGCGAACTCCTATGACTGGTTCGCCCCGCCGCCGCCGCCGCAGGCCGCGCCCTATTATGACAACTCTCATCGACGTTGCTCGCTGCAGCAGCGCGACTATGCCTATATCAACGCGTGCGGCGAGTTAATCCCGAGCATCTGGGATCCGATTCCGGGCTCGGGCTGACGCGCCAGCGAGCAGGGTGCGCCGGTCGGCGGCGGCTAGACACGCCAAAGCGTCAGGCCGGGAAATCGAGTCCGATATCGAGGACCGGCGCGCTGTGGGTGAGCCAGCCGATCGAGATGAGGTCAACGCCGCTCGCGGCGATCTGCGCGACATTATCGAGCGAGACGCCGCCGGATGCCTCGGTGATGGCGCGCCCGCCAACCACCTCGACCGCCTCGGCCAATTGTGCCGGGCTCATATTATCGAGCAGGATGGCGTCCGCTCCCTCGGCCAGGGCCTCGCGCAATTGGGCGAGTGAATCCACCTCGACCTCGATCTTCACGAGATGGCCGACATTCCGCTTCGCCCGCCGCAACGCTTCCGCGACGCCGCCGGCCATGGCGATGTGATTGTCCTTGATCAGCACGGCGTCATCGAGGCCGAAGCGATGATTGTGGCCGCCGCCGGCGCGCACCGCGTATTTCTCGACCGCGCGCAGACCCGGCGTCGTCTTGCGCGTGCAGACGATCTGCGCCTTGTGGCCTTCGATCGCGGCGACGAAAAGCGCGGTCGCAGACGCGATGCCGCTCAGATGGCCAAGAAAATTGAGCGCAACGCGCTCGGCCGTGAGGATCGAGGCGGCTTTTCCGGCGACGGTCGCGATCGTCTCGCCCGCGGCGACTTTGCTGCCGTCCGGCGTCGCGACGGAAAATGTCAGCGCCGGGTCGACGAGCCGGAAGGTGAGTGCGGCGAGGTCGAGACCGGCGACGACCCCAGCCTTGCGGGTGACGAAACGCGCGGTCGTTTCGGCATCGGCCGGCACAACGGCATTGGTGGTGAGATCGCCGGCGAGGCCGAGATCCTCAATGAGCGCAGTACGGATCAGAGGCTCGAGGATTACGCGCGGGGGCCGTGCGAGGTTCATCAGGCGACGTCGGCCAGCGTGAGGGTCTGCGCCACTTCAAAAGCCTGCGTCAGGTCGAGCGTCCGAGCGAAAGAGGAGGTTTCTTTCCGCGGATAATCGAGCCGGAAATGACCGCCGCGGCTTTCCTCGCGCCGCAAGGCAGCGATGACGATCATCAGGCCGACGAGCGCGGCATCATTGCCGCCCGCAAGCGGATAGAGTTCGGCCGCGGCGCTTCGCAAATCCCCGCCCTCGCGCAGCACGCCTGCGGCACGCGAGAGGATCGGCCGGACGGATTGCGCATCGCCCGGGCGCACGATCTGGTTGATCGCGCCCTGGCTGGTCGCAAGGCGCTTTAGGGTCGGGCGGCGCGCGTCTTTAAGGCTTTCGGCGACGAAGCCGGCGCAGACAAGCGCTTCGAGCAGCGAATTGCTGGCGAGCCTATTGGCGCCATGCAGGCCCGTCGCGGCAGCTTCGCCGACCGCCCAGAGACCTTCGATCGTGGTGCGGCCCGCAAGGTCCACTTTGATGCCGCCCATGTGATAATGCGCGGCGGGGCGGATCGGGATCGGCTGGCGGACAGGATCGATGCCTGCGGCGCGGCAATGCTGCGTCACGCCGGGGAAATGCGTTTCAAGATCGCCGACATGCCGCGCGTCGAGGAACGTGCGGTGGCCGGCGCGCAGTTCGGCCCAGACGGCCCGCGCGACGATATCGCGCGGCGCAAGCTCCGCGCCGGGAACATCTTCCATGAAGCGGCGGCCGGTTTCATCGACCAGAACGGCCCCCTCGCCGCGCACGGCTTCGCTGATGAGGCTGACTTGTGGGCCCTGCGCGTCGAGCGCCGTCGGATGGAATTGCACGAATTCGATATCGCGCAGCATGGCGCCGGCGCGCGCGGCGATGGCGAGGCCCTGACCCCACGAGCCGACCGGATTGGTGCCGTGTGAGAAGAGCCCGCTGACGCCGCCGGTCGCGATGACGACGCGATTGGTGCGCAGGAAGATCGCGCCGTTCGGACCGTCGGCGATGAGGCCCGCAACTTCACCGTTTTCAACACTCAAGCGCCGCGCCGCGAAACCCTCCAGGATCGTGACGGACGGCGCCGAGCGGACGGCGGCGGCCAAAGTCAAAGTGATCTCGCGGCCGGTCTTGTCGCCGCCGGCATGGACGATGCGGTTGCGGCTATGCGCGGCTTCGAGGCCGAGTTTCAGATTGCCATTTGCGGCGCGGTCGAAAGGCACGCCGAGCCGCAGCAGATCCTCGATGGCGGCGGGGCCGCCCGCGATGATCTTTTCAGCGACCGCCGCATCGCACAGCCCGTCGCCCGCGGCGAGCGTGTCCGCGACCTGTAGGGCAACACTGTCATCCGTGCCGACGCAGGCGGCAACGCCGCCCTGCGCCAGAATGCTCGACGTGTCTTCGCCGATCGCCGCCTTGCTCAGCAGAACGCAAGGCTCCGGCGCGAGCTTCAGCGCCGTCATCAGCCCGGCGATGCCGCCGCCGACGATCAGAACCTTGCCATCGAGATCGCGAATATCCATCGGTTTCGCTCTTGAGAGGTCGCTAGAAAACTTTGCCATCCTAAGCCCTCATGCTGAGGAGCTTGCGAAGCAAGCGTCTCGAAGCGTGAGGGCAAACTGTTTCCATGCCCATCCTTCGAGACGCGATTTCTTGCGAAATCGCTCCTCAGGATGAGGGAACGAACAACCTTACGACACCGCCAGCATGCGCTCGACAGACCGGCGTGCCCGCGCGGCCGTCACCGGATCGATCTCGACCTCATGCTGCATCGTCTCCAGCGCGCTGCGGATATTCGCCAGCGAGATGCGCTTCATATGCGGGCAGAGATTGCACGGGCGAATGAACTCGAGCTCCGGATATTGGATGGAGATATTGTCGCTCATCGAGCATTCGGTGAGCAGCGCGACGCGCTCCGGCCGTTGCTTCGCGACATAATTGGCGATCGCCGCGGTCGAGCCGGAAAAGTCCGAGGCCTGCACAACCTCGGGCGGGCATTCGGGATGGGCGAGGATGACGACGCCAGGATAATCCTCACGCAATTGCGCAACTTCCTCGGTGCCGAAGCGCTCATGCACTTCGCAATGACCCTTCCAGGTGATGATCTCGACGCCGGTCTCGGCGGCGATATTCTTCGCCAGATATTCGTCGGGGATCATGATCACGCGGGGGACACCCAGCGATTCGATGATTTTCCGCGCGTTGCCGGAGGTGCAACAGATATCGGACTCGGCTTTCACTGCCGCCGAAGTGTTGACATAGGTGACGATCGGCACGCCCGGGTAGCGGCGGCGCAGTTCGCGCACGTTTTCGGGCGTGATCGATTCGGCCAGCGAACAGCCGGCGGCGAGATCGGGGATCAGCACCTTCTTTTGCGGATTGAGCAGCTTTGCCGTCTCGGCCATGAAATGGACGCCGGCGAGCACGATTACATCGGCATCGACATCGACGGCCTCGCGGGCGAGCGCCAGGCTGTCGCCGACAATATCGGCGACGCAATGATAGATTTCCGGCGTCTGGTAATTATGCGCCAGGATCACCGCATTGCGTTCGCGCTTCAGGCGCTGGATGGCGTCGATGTCGCCGGAGAAGACCGGCCATTCGATTGCCGGAATCCGGTGGCTGACTTTGGCGTAGAGATCCTCGCCCTTGGGAGCCGCAGGCAACAAGGCAGTCTCGACCATTGCGTTATACTCCCAGTGAGCATTATTGGGTAATATGCTGGGGTTGAGTATAACGTTTGTCAAGAGCGCGAGATGGGCAGTTTCGTTCCGACGATGGCGCGCTCGAACAGGACTTCCCTGCGGAAGCGGAAGAGTTTGGCCGGCCGCCCGCCCGTCTCCTGGCTCGATTGCCCAGTTTCTTCAACGAGTTCCTGCTGCTCGACGAGGCGGCGGAAATTCTGTTTGTGAACCAGCCGCCCGGCGAGCGCCTCGACGCAGCGCTGTAATTGCAGCAGCGTGAACGTATCCGGCATCAGCTCGAACACGACCGGATGGTATTTGATCTTGGCTCGCAGCCGGGCAATTCCCGTCGCGAGAATCCGGCGATGATCGAGGATCATGCTGCGGCCCTGCACCGGCGCCGCCCCGGCATCCGGGCGTGCCGCGCCGCGCCTCGGGGATCAGCCCCGCCTCGAACAGCAATTCGTAGCGCTGCAGAACAAGTTCCTCGTTCCACGGCCGCCCGTCCGTGCCGAAAGTGACGGCAATGCGGTTGGCGCGATCCTGCCGCACGGCGGCCGATGCCGCGGATTTGGCGAAGGCGCGCAAGGCCGGCAGGATCACCGTGTCGATCATCGGCGGAACGCCAACGCGCCGGTCCTCCCAGGGCAGATAATTGTACCAGTCCTGCCAGCCGGTCGCCTCGCCGGTGCCGCGCGGCTGCTGCTCGCGCGTCAGCCCGAGATAGGAGATCGAGATGACACGCTGGTCGGGTGCGAGGCCGCGGTCGCGATCGGCGAAGGTATAAAGCTGCTCGACATAGCCGAGCGGATGATTTGCCTGCCGTTCGACCCAGGCCCGCAGGCCCGATTGCAGCGAACGGTGGGTGAGTTCGAACGGCCCCGAGGGCAGGGCGCGCGCATCCTGCAACGTCAGCACGCGCGGCTCGCCGGCCGTGACGGCGACGAGCACGGCGACGAGATCGGCGACGATCCCCGAGACATGAACGTCCGGCTCGGCGATGCCGATGTCGGCCGCGGCCGCGTAAAGCGCGGGGGGTGCGGTTTCGGCCGTTGTCATTCGTTCGGTCTTCCTTGCCGCGTCGGCCTGCGGGTTCGTCCGGGGCTTTCGGCGGCGCTACGTTCAAATTATACGACGCCAACGCGATCGTCGTTTTAATCTAAAGCAAGGCTCATCGCGGCAATTGCATGGCGCGGCCAATGACGCGGTGCGAGATAGACTGCATCGCCGCGCAGCGTCAAGCGCGTGGCCCAGGGATTGGCCGCGAGCCAATGCGCCGCGGCGCGGGATACGCGGCGGTGTTTCGCGCCATCGATGGCCGTCATCGCTTGCAGCAGCGTCGGGCGATATTTCACTTCGATGAAGGCGATGGTCGAACCTGCGCGCGCGATAAGGTCGATCTCGCCGCCGCGCACGCAATAGCGCCGGGCGAGAATGCGATAACCCTTGAGCCGCAGATAGAGCGCGGCCAGACGTTCCGCGCGCTGTCCGGCGGCCAAAGCACGCTGGCGTGTCTCAAAGCGTGTCGATCTGCCGGTGCGCGCGATCATCATCACCTTCCATGTGGATGAATGTGCGCCCGTTTTGCGACTGCTTCAACGCTTGCGCGCCGAAAGTTCCACAGCCCGCGCATAAACCTTGCGGCGCGGCTGGCCCGTATCGATGGCGACAACGATCGCCGCCTCTTTGACCGAGAGCGTTTCGAGCGCTTTGTCGAGACGCCGATCGAGTTCTTCGGCGTCCATCTGCTGCGCGCCCGCGAGGGGAGGGCCGACGAGCAGGACGATCTCGCCCTTGGGCGGCGGCTCCGCGGCGAACGTTTCGGCAAGCTCAGGCAGGGTGCCACGCCGCACTGTTTCGAAAACCTTGGTGAGTTCGCGCGCCATCGCCGCCTCGCGCGGGCCGAGAACGTCGGCGAGATCCTTCAGGGTCTCGGCAACGCGCTGCGGCGATTCGAAAAAGACCAGCGTGCCGGGGATCGCGCCGAGCGCCGCGATCCGCTCGCGCCGCGCCGCCGATTTTGGCGGCAGGAAACCTTCGAAGAAGAAACGGTCCGTCGGCAGGCCGGCGACGACCAGCGCGGTCAGAACCGCCGAGGCGCCGGGGACCGAAGTGACCGGCAGACCCTCCGCGAGCGCGGAAGCGACGAGCTTGTAGCCAGGATCGGAGATCAGCGGCGTACCGGCGTCGGAGACGAGCGCCAGCGCCGCGCCATTGGCGAGCCGGGCGATGAGATGGGGACGCATCACCGCCGCATTGTGCTCGTGATAGGCGACGAGGGGCGTCGCGATGCCGTAATGCGCGAGCAGCACCTTTGTCACCCGCGTATCCTCGGCGATGACGGCGTCGGCCGCCGCGAGGGTGGAAAGCGCGCGCAGGGAAATATCGGCGAGATTGCCGATTGGCGTCGCCACCACATGCAGCCCCGGCGAAAGTTTCACCGCTTCCGCCCGCAGGCCGAAGGCTGTGAACGTCATCGGCGCTTCGCCGGCCGGCGTTCCCAAAGCTTTTCGCGTGTCGTTCATGACCGGGCCGATCTGGAAATGGCGTTCTATATATCGTTCGATTGTTCCGTATATAGAACCGACCCTTTGAGGGGGCAAGTCGAGGATCGCGACGCGCTTACTTTCGGTTGCCCCAAATCGGATATAATGTGTTTGCAAACAGACATTGCCGCTCGGCACGACGCGTTACGCGGGAGAGCGCCATATCCTGCCCGGCCTCGCAGAGCCCGGCGAAAGGGGTTTCCTTGATCGACCGTTTTGGGTTTGTCCGGCCGATTGCCGCGCGTCGGGGCGCGCTAGGCAAGCTCGCGCTCGCGGCATCGCTGGCGCTGTCCCTGGGCGCTTGCGAGGAGGTCAATCCGAGCGCGTCGAGCAACAATTCCAATTCCTTCAGCGCCTCCGCGCCAGTCACGCCCGTACAATCCTCGCCCCTGCCAGGCGCGCCCGGCGCGCCGGCCGCAAGCCAGCTCGGCACCGGCGCTGTCCATGTCGCGGTGATCCTGCCGCTGACGCAGGCCTCGGGGACGCCGAGCGTTGTCGGCACTTCGCTGCAGGATGCCGTTCAACTTGCGGTCGATGAAAGCGGCGGCAACGCCGTGACGCTTTCGATCAAGGACGACCATTCGACGCCGGACGGCGCCAAGGCTGCGGCGCAGCAGGCGGTCGCGGAGAATGACGACATCATCCTCGGACCGTTGTTCTCGCCCAATGTACGCGCGGTCGGCGAAATCGCGCAGGCGGCGAACAAGCCGGTCATAGCCTTTTCGACGGACACATCGACCGGCGCGCCGGGCGTCTACCTGCTCTCGTTCCTGGTCGAGAATTATGTCGATCGCATCGTCGATTACGCCGCGAGCCAGGGCAAGAAATCCTTCGCGGCGCTGATTCCGAACAATGATTATGGTCGCGTCGCCTCGGCTGAATTCCAGCAGATCGCGGCCCAGCGCGGCCTGCGCGTGGTCGAAATCGAGAATTACACGCCGCAGACTCTCAACACGGCGGTGGGCAAGATCGCCGCGTTTGGCAGCCAGATCGACGCGCTCTTTATTCCCGAACAGGCCGAGGCCATGCCAGCCGTGGCGCGGGCCCTCGCGGCGGCCGGACTCAATTCCCAGAAGGTGCAGATCCTCGGCACCGGACTTTGGAACGATGCCCGCGTGCTCGGCCTCGCGCCGCTGCAAGGCGCCTGGTTCGCGGCGCCGGAGAACGCCGGCTTCCAGGCTTTCGCGCAGCGCTATCGCGCCAAATTCGGCAGCGACCCGACACGCATCGCGACTCTCGGCTATGACGCGGTCTCGCTCGTCATCGCGCTGGCCAAGCGTGGCGGGGCTGACCGTTTCTCCGAAAATGTGCTGACAAGCTCGGCCGGCTTCAACGGCGCGGACGGCATCTTCCGCTTCAAGCCCAACGGCCAGAATGAGCGTGCGCTGGCGATCTATGAGATCCGAAATAGCGCTGCGGTGGCACTCATCCCGGCGCCTCGCAGCTTCGCTGGGCGCGGCTCCGCGACTTAGTGATTAAGCCGCCAGATCCGCCACGACGGCGTCGAGCACCGGAAAACCCTCGGCGCTGACGCGCAGCCGGCCCGTCGGCATCATCTCCACCATGCCGTCGGCGACGAGCGAGGCGATGCGGCCGGGGTCGAGACGCCGCCCGGCGACCGCCTCGAAACGCGCCGGCTCGATGCCCTCCGTCAGGCGCAGGCCCATCAGCAGGAATTCGTCGCCCTGTTCCTCATTCGTGAGCAACTCGTCCTCGATGAGGGCCTGGCCATCGGCCTCGACGACGGTGAGCCACATTTCCGGGTGCCGCTCCGTCGCTTGGGCGCGCCGGCCCTTGGGCGTGACGATGCGGCCATGCGCGCCGGGGCCGACGCCGGCATATTCGCCATAGCGCCAATAGATGAGGTTATGGCGGCTTTCCGAGCCCCTGCGGGCGTGGTTCGAGACCTCGTAGGCGGGAAGACTCTGGAGCGCCGTCAATTCCTGCGTCACATCCCAGAAGGCGCGGCCGAGATCGGAATCGGGGACGGTGAGCTTGCCGGCGTTGCGCAGCCGCTCGAACATCGTGTCCGGTTCGATGGTGAGTTGATACAGCGAAATATGTTCGCGCACGCGGCTGAGCGCTGTCTTCAGCTCCGCTTCCCAGGCTTTCACGGTCTGGTTCGGCCGGGCGTAGATCAGATCGAAGGAATAGCGCTCGAAGACCTGCGCCGCGACGTCGATCGCATTGCTGGCCTCCGCCGCATTGTGCAGCCGGCCCAACGCCTTGAGCGCGGCATCGTCGAAAGATTGCACGCCGATCGAGACGCGATTGACCCCCGCGGCGCGATAATCGCGGAAACGCGCTGCCTCGACGCTCGACGGATTGGCCTCGAGCGTGATCTCGACGTCCGGCGCGACCTGCCAGTGCTTGCCGATAGTGTTGAGAATGGCCGAGACGCTTCTCGCCTGCATCAGCGAGGGCGTGCCGCCGCCGAAGAAGACGGAGCGTACAGTGCGTCCCTTGGTCAGGCTCGCCCGGTGCGCAAGCTCGGCGCCGATAGCGTCAACGAACCGCCGCTCGTCGACCGGTTGGGAGCGGACGTGGCTGTTGAAGTCGCAATAAGGGCATTTCGACAGGCAGAAGGGCCAGTGGACGTAGACCCCGAAGCCCGGATCGGAAGCGGTTTGGCGCGCCATGCCGCCTTATGTCACGGGCAGGTGATTCGGTCACCTGCGCAGGCGCGGCTGCCCACATTTTGTTGGGCGGGGCTGGGAAATCAGCCCTTTGAGCCGCTTAGCCCAAAGGGGGACTGCGATTACCGCGTTCCAGTCCCGCGCTAAAAAACCTCATGACCGCGGTGACGCGCGGCGCGGCTAGATCGCCGTTCTCAATCGATCGAAGAAGAAGCGAAGTCTGAGCGAGACGCGTTGGGCCGATTCCGTCAGGCTCTGTTTGACCGTCTTGCGCATCACGGGGACGCCTGAAACGAGGGTCGAAGCTCCGCTCGATATCCGCCTCGCGTGCGAGTTTGTAGTGCCGCACCATCTGCTGATAGCCCATCGGAGCCAGAGCGTCGCGCTGGACGATGCCCCTCTGCTTCAGGGCCTCGACCGTTCCGGCGTAGCCAAGCTCGATCATGCGGCGGGGGCCGATGGCATCGAATAGAATTTGCTGCCGGCGGCGGTCGAGGATCGATTTCCATCCACCGATCGAGTTGTTGTGAACCCGCGACGTCGCATGGATTTTGGGGTCGCCGAAGATACAATTCGGCCGCTCGCTCTTGCTGAAGGCGACCATGGACTGAATCAGGGATTCGTCCGCTTCGAGACCGATGTGGGGCAGCAGCCTTGCCAATTCCTGATGCGGTTCGCTGACCAGGTTCTCGTAATGAACGACGTGGACGGAGCCCATGCGCCGCTTGCGGAACTCGATGAGCCGGTCGAGGCCGACGGTTAGATCGAAAATCTCAGGCGCGTCCGTGCGCGAAGCCAGCATCTTCGCCAGATCCGTGCGCCAGGTCGTAAGGTAGGAAGCGGCGACATCCATCGGGTCGCGCCGCAGCCAGATGTAGCGGGCACGCGGAAAAACCGAGATGATGAAATCAAGGATCAGCGTATAGCGCGGTGTTTTATCGACGAAGATGGAAGCGCCGGTCTGCTTCAGATAATTTTGATAGACAGCGGTGGCCGCGCCGCGGGCACTAAGAATGAGCCCGTCACTTCCGAGAAACTGATCGACTGCGGAACCGACAAGCGTGCTGCCCGCGGGGTGGCGCGGCGAAACGCGGCCCAATTCGGCCAGCGCCAACATCAGCCAGGGTTCGGGCGGCGCCGTGATGGCGGGATGCCGGTCGAGCATCGTGGCGAGCAGCGTCGTGCCGGAGCGCGGAACGCCAAGCAGAAATACGAGCCCTTGGCCCTCGGCCCCAACCCGAAGAGTCATCTTCTCGCCTTTGGCCGATTTTCGCCTTCGATTGGAAGGTATTCGGCTCGTGAATGGCTCAGTAAATCGTCCTTCAAACAGCTCCGGTTGAGCTAAAAAATTATCTCAACGCTCCCTAGCCAAGACTATTTTTTTAAACTGACGAGAAGTCAATCTCTTGCGCGCATCAGGTGGCCTGGTGTTGCTTGAAATACACAGGCTTGTTACTGCGGCACGTCCCTGAGTTCGTCCGCAAAGTTTCGGCGCGCGGGCTAACGTGGCGCGCGATTTCTCGCGTGCGGCGCTGGAAGTCATGGATCGCAGCCTAGGACACCGCTAAATTCCGCGAGCCTGCAGCTGTTCGGCGTTGCACAAACGAACGAACGCAAAAGCGCAGTTCGTCATCGCCGCCACGGACGCGTCTCTGAGCGGTTCGAGGACGAAGCCGAATGCGAGCGCCCTTGCTTGCGCTCGCACACCGAGGATCTGTAGTAGCGAAGTTTCTTGCACTCCAGGCGCTTCAAGGCTCAAATCTAGCCCGTTCGCCCCGCGTCGTTCCACGTCGCGCGGCCGGTGCCTATTGCCGGTGCTGTAAAAACAAGCAAAAACATTTATATTTATGAGATTGGAACACCAGCGGCTGTTTCAGCGGCATGGGCTCGCAGATGAAGAGCCGATTGCGCGGGCTTCAGGGGTCTCAAAATTGATTGAGGAGCACAATGGCCGAGCCTGGAGCGACGTATGATTTTGGGTCGGCAAGCCTCCCGCTCATTTCATTCGTGGTCACGAACTATAATTACGGAGAATTTCTCCATAGATGTCTCGAAGTCGATCTTCAATCAAAGGTATCCGAATATCGAGTGTGTTTTGGTCGACGATGCTTCGACCGATAATTCCGTAGAAATTGCAAAAGCGATCGAGCCACCGCCGCACAGATGTTTTTCATTGGTGGTGAATTCAAAGAACCTGGGCCAGACGCAGGCCTGTATCGAAGGGTTCGAGAGAACAAGCGGCGCGTATGTCGCTTTTATCGACGCGGATGACGAGCTGGATCCGGATTACGCTCTGGCCCATATTTGGGCTCATTTCTCCAGTCGAAGAGCGATTGGCTTCAGCTCTTGCGATCTGGCGGTCTGTGTGAACGGCGAGATCGTTTCGCGTACCTCGCTCGATCATTTTTCTCTAAAGCGCGAGACAGAGCCGCGGGATGCTCGGAAACGCGCGCTTTAACTCCGCGCGTTGCGTTGACGCCGGATCTCCTTCCGGGAGCGCTCGCACGGCAGGGAGAGGCCCCGTTCTCACGCCGGGCGCAAACTCGTTAGATTGTTGCTAAGAGTTTAAGCCTATATACCGGTCTTTCAGTTTGGAGGATCGAAATGGCGAAGAAGACAACGAAAAAGAAAGTCGCTGCGAAGAAGACCGCCGCGCCCAAAACAGCGCGCCGCGTCATCAAGCCGTGGACGAAGGACGATATCCGCGCTCTCAAGGCACATTCCAAAGCCAGGACGCCCGTCGCCAAGATTTCAAAAGAGTTGAAGCGGACGGTTGGCGCGTTGCGGCGCCGCGCGGGCATCATCGGCATTGGACTGGGCGAGCACCGCTAGGTCACTCTTGCTCCAGTGGCAGATCTTTTGTCAGCCACTGAGCGATGTCCGCGGCCTCGTTGTCCGGAAAAATATACGTCAGCCAACCGAGGCCCGGATCGCGGATCGAAAGCATCCGGCCGTCGGGATAGCGGGCCTCGGGCGTCAGCCAGGCCGGATCTACGACGGGATCGCTCGAGTTCTCGTCGAGGTCTGAAGCGACGGGCTGAACAAGAAGCGCGCGATTTTTGGCGAGATCGCGAATGAGAGCGTCGGTTTGCGCGGGCGAGAGGGCAATGCTGCCCGCGGCCGCGCCGTTTTGCCATGCCTCCAAAATGATATTGAGCCGCGCAACGTCGATATGAACTTTGAATTCCGTCGAATTTGGCATTTCGATTTCCTGTTGCTGTTCCGGGCGCCGCGAGAGGCGAACAATATTCGCCCCTGCTTCGATTTCCGGTTCTTCAATTTCGTCGCGACATCGCGCTTGTAGGCGCGCGGCATTCACGGCGCAATCGCGCCGGCGCGGCTATCGTTCCTGAAAAATTGTGTCAGCGGCGCGACTTCAAAATTTGCGGTAAGGTCGGGACGCGTCATTGACGCGATGCAAATGCGAAAGGGGTTCGCGATGCCGAAACCTTGCATTTTCTCAGGGATCAGCCGCCGCGGCCTTCTCGGCGCTCTGACGCTGCTTCCGGGGCTGTCCGAATCGCTTCTTTTCGATTCACGCCCGGCGCAGGCCGCGGTGTCGGGCGATCCCTTGCCATCCTGGAACGATGGCGCGGCGAAGCGCTCGATCAAGGATTTCGTCGAGAGGGTAACGCGGGAAGGCTCGGCGGATTTTGTGCCGGGCGCCGCCCGCATCGCGACGTTCGACAATGACGGAACCTTATGGGTTGAGCATCCGATGTACACCCAGATGGCTTTCGCGCTTGATCGCGTTAAAGCGCTGGCGCCCCAGCATCCGGAATGGAAAGACAAACAGCCGTTCAAGGCCGCGCTTGAAGGGGACATGAAAGCCCTCGCCGCGTCCGGCGAGCGCGGCATGGCGGAACTGGTCATGGCCACCCATGCCGGGATGACCACCAAGGAATTTGAGAAGATCGTCCGCGACTGGTTCGTCACGGCGCGCCACCCGAGGTTCAAGCGCCCCTATATCGAACTTTCGTACCAGCCGATGATCGAGCTGCTGGCGTACCTGCGCGCCAATGGTTTCAAGACCTATATCGTCTCCGGCGGCGGCATCGAGTTCATGCGGCCGATCAGCGAGCGCGTCTACGGCGTTCCGCCGGAACAGGTCATCGGATCGTCGATAAAGACGCGGTTCGAGATGCGCGATGGCAGACCCGAGCTTCTGCGTTTGCCGGAAATAGATTTCGTCAATGACAAAGGCGGCAAGCCCGTCGGCATCAACGAGTTCATTGGCCGCCGCCCCATCGCGGCGTTCGGCAATTCGGACGGCGACCTTGAGATGCTGCAATGGACGACCTTCACCGGAGGCGTCAGCCTGGGGCTGATCGTGCATCACACCGATGCGGTGCGCGAATACGCCTACGACAGGAACACATCCTTCGGGCGGCTCGACAAGGCTCTCGATGCCGCGGCAATTAACAAGTGGACCGTCGTCGATATGAAGGACGACTGGAAGCGCATTTTCGCTTTTCAGTAACAGCGCTCAAGCGAATTTGGGGCTCGTCCAGCATCCGCAGCAATTTGCTTTTGCCCGGAAAAGCACCCGCAGCGCGCCCTCTTTAAATACTTTGGTTAATGCCCAATTCGATCAATGTCCTACGATCTTTTAGCGGGAACGCGGCATCTGCTTTCGCGCACGCCGCTGCCGAAAACGAATTCCGAATTTGGCAATTGTATAGACAAAGCTGATCTTCGGTTGTAACTAATATTTTATGCATCTCTAAGTTTCTTTTTAGCAAAATTGTTCAGTGTACAGAGTGGGGGTGGCCGATTTGAACATCTCAAACAATCCCCTTTCAAACGGCCAGCAATACGGAGGACGTAGCTATGCTCCTAGGGGCGCTGTTGTCATTGCGGCGCCTTGGCCCCGCTCGGGCAGCTCCAATATTTTCGAAGCTCAAACATCCTTCTTTGCGAAGGCAGGCTTAGAAGTCGCGTTGCTCGTCGGACCATGCGATTACTGGCATAGCGAGTACAACGCTCAACTACAAGCTGACGTACAGGAAGGATACAACTGGCCGAGCGTCAAGCATCTTTCTTGGGCATCGTTCGGCCGCAACGTGCGAAGCGCAAAGATAAAGGGATGGTTGCGGTGGATCCTTGCTGGCAGGGATAGTGAGCTGAACATTCAATCTCGGATGGCCTGCGAAACGTCATTCACGGAAGGGTTTAAGCGGTTTCTTCTTACCGCCGATATTGAATTCATCTACGCAAATCACGTATTCCAAGTTGGGCTCGCGGAGAAGGTTGCCAAGTTCCTCGTCTTGGCTTCGCGCAAGCGTCCGCAAATAATCGTGGAGAGCCATGACGTTCAATCTACGGTAAACGTCAAGGCGTGGAGAAAAAACACCTTCTCACGTGCGCCAGACGTATATCAGCAGCTAGTCCACGATGAAGTGTCGTTGCTGTCGAAAGCGGATAAGATTACGCATCTCAGCGCACAAGATATGGACTTCTTCTGCAAATTTCTTCCCAGAGACAATCAGTTCCTCGTGCTGCCAACATTGTCCCCCGCTACTGAACGTGAGCTTATGTCACTTCGCGGGAGCGGCTCCAAAAAATTGATCGACTTTCTTTTTGTCGGCAATAATCACACGGGCAACGTGCTTAGCTTGAAGTGGTTCTTCGAGCACGTATTGCCGCATTTAGGGGACGACGTATCAATCTGTATTGTGGGTTCGATAAAGGACCACTTCAAGTACAATGAACTGGCTCTTTATGAGAAACACGAAGCCCTGTTCGTAGGTGAGGCTCCGGACATTACTCCGTTTTATAACTCGGCGCGGGTGATAATCATTCCAGTTATGTTCGGAACGGGCGTGTCAATAAAATTTGTAGAGGCAATGTGCATGGGTAAACCCATAGTGGCCTCTCAGCTCGCCTTTCGCGGCCTGCCCGAGACGCTGGCTGCCCAATTGCACCTTAAGGCTCACAGCACTCCGGTCGGTTTCGCCAATGCAATGCTGGAGACCCTCAAAAACGCAGAGACTATTGGCTCTAAGTATTCGAATTTCTACGATCAGCATCTCTCTCTTAAGTGCTTCTACAATTCGTTATCGCGGGTGACGGGGCTTGACGTGCTTGGGCTCCAGAAAGAGGTCTATGTCCGACAGTAAGGGTCAATCGTAGCAGACATTGAAAAATACCAGGACGACCGCGGAGGCGAGCACCGTGCCGGTACCCTGACAAGCGGACCCTTCAGCACCATCCAGTGGTATCTCCAAGAATATTACCGCGGGCGCCCCTTGCGCATCATCGAAACGGGATGCGGCGCGTCGACAATACTTTTTTCTCGCAGTGCAGAGAGAGTGCACACCTTCTGCTATGATGATCGTGCTTCGGCCAACTCAAGGTTTCCTTCGTGACCGAGTGCCCGCTGTTCCGGCAAGAGAACGTCGAATGGGTTTTTGGCCCCACGCAGATAACTGCGCCGAGGTTCATCACGTCGGAAGCTGTCGATATTGTGCTTATCGACGGGCCGCATGGATATCCATTCCCCGAACTTGAATTCTATTATTTTTACAGGCTCCTGCGACCTGGCTCGATCCTGATAATTGATGACATTCATATTCCGACCATCAAAAATTTGTTCGATTTTTTTGTCTCAAGACGACATGTTCTATCTGCATCAAATCTCGGGAACGACAGCCTTCTTTGTTCGCACGCAGGCACCCATGCGCGACCCGGAAGGCGATGATTGGTGGTTACAGAGGTACAACTTGCAGAGATTTCCTGCATGGAACCCGCGTCTTCACAATGCACGATACAAATTACCTTTGCGCCTTTCGTTCGAAGGTAACTCGACGAACCTTGAGCATTTGTCCCCGCGTGGCTTCATCTTTCTAGATGGTCGGCTGATGTCGGAGGGAGCGCTATCCTCGAATTCGTCTGCCAATTGAGTGGCCGGGGTCTTGCGAGATAAGCGTTGAACTTGTCGTTGAGTTCGTCGCCCCTCAACAACGCGCTGATGCCGGGTTCGAATTCTTTCTCAACGGGGCCTATGTCTCGACCCATAGATCGAGCGATCGAGGACCTATAGCTGTCTCCACCAACGTCATGCAGTCTTCCGATCTGCGGTACGTCGAGCTTAAATTCCACAATTTTGGACTCATGTACGCGGATCAAATTAAGGGGTTTCCCTCCGCATATTTTGATCGCCGTGAACCCAACGTATTCATAAATTCGATTTCCTTGCGCCAGCTAAACCAAGAGAACAGCGACGGAGTGTTAATTTGCACGCCGGGCAAATCGTCGAATTTACCTACGAGGACCAACCTATTTTTTTCTTCGTAGATCAGCCAGACGGCAGCGTTCAATCATCCCACGCGGTTGGTCACTTCTACGAAGAAGAAGACCTAAACATGATCAAACAGCACCTTGGAGCGGGAGCGCGCATTATCGACGTCGGAGCGAATGTGGGCAACATCTCGTTTATTTCTCAAAGGTCATGGGTGCAGGGAAATAATTCCGGTAAATCCTGTCCAAGGGCTTCCAAATTACTCAAGCTGAACGCGGCATTGAACGGCGTTTCGGGTTTGGATTTTTCACTATTGGGCGTTGCGTTGGGTGACAACGCGTCGCCTGGTTTATTGGGGACCTTAGGCCTCAAAAATCTGCGGGAACCGAATGCGGATGATGCGGACGGAGGAGTAATCATAAGAAGAGGCGATGATCTGTTTCGAAGGCGTCAGTGCGACTTCATCAGAATAGATGTTAAGGGGCACGAATTCGAGATCCTTCGAAGCCTCTCTCAAACAATTGATGGATGGTCCCCGGTGGTGTTTGTCAAGGCGACTGGCATGCACAAGGACAATGTACTGCGATTTATGCGGAAACTTAAATACAGGGTCAAGGAAGAGCGCGTTCGCGATGCAGGTGTTACAAACCTGTTGTTGCGCCGCGATTAACTCTCTCAGGCAATTACCTCTCTTTTTCCCACAAACAGGACGCCTGAGGTCATTTTTGGAGTGAACTAATATGGAGTCAGCAGCTGGCCCTAAAGCGTTGTGGCAGTTTAACTCGGAGCGCGACAAGCTCTTTGCGCTGGAAGTCAATGACGAGAGTGAGGTGGAAAATCTGGATGCCATCGTAAAATCAAGGCATGCGCGAGCGGATCGCATTATCAACCTGTTGAGGATTGGCTCCGACGACGTTGTTCTCGATCTCGGATCGGGGCTCGGTTTTGTCGCGGAAAAAATCGCCCCACGATGTAGTTATCTCCACTGCGCAGATATAAGTCCGCTCTTCCTTACAAGATTGCCGTAACCGGCTAACGTCATTCAAAAATGTCGAATTCCATCTATTATCTTACGCGGATCTCGCGCCGCTGCTTGGCAAGGGAATTTCTCGCGTCTACAGCACTTTGCTCTTTATCCATTTCAACTTTTACGATTTCACTCTGTATCTTCGGGAGCTGCATCGGTTACTCCCGCCGGGAGGGTTGCTGTTCTTCGATTTCAATGATGGAGATAAATTCTTATATGGAAATCAAGAAGATAGCTTTAACAAGCATCTCGAGCTATACGCCGCGAACCGATTAAGCTGGATTTTCGAATGCATGCACATGTTCTCACTTACGGTGCTTCGCAACGTCGTGGACCAGATTGGGTTTGAAATTCTCCAAATCAATCCGTCGCGAACAGCCTTCACTGAGATAGTGCTTAGAAAAAGAGATTAGAACACGGATTGTGGCAGAAACTCCCAGGGCGATAACATAGGCCGACTTTATTTCTAGGCACGAAATTATGGTTCATATTTTCGAATTTAAGTCTCCACCGTACGGGCACGCAAAGCACGCATGACCTGTTCAGGAGGGTCGGCATAAAGACAATTCACTGGCCTTCGAGAGTGGACGAAATCGACTATGAAGGGAGAACAGCGGGTAGGGAATCCGATTTGGATTTCGTCGCGCAGGTGCTTGTGCCCGTATTCGACGATTACGTTGAAATTAGCGATGTTCCCATCCCAGCTTTGTACCGCCAACTGGCCCGTAGATATCCACAGCTCAATTCTATATGATGGTTAGGTCGCGTCTTCGTGGCTGAATTCCGTGCGGCGCCATATTGGGGGCAGAAACTTCGATCCGTTCGAGAAAGTTCTCTATTGGCAATTCTTCGCGCAACGCCCGCTAGCGGTTAACCAGATTTCTGATGCTGAGTTAATTCAATTTCATGAGTGGCATCATCATACGGTTTCGAGCTTTTTCGGATCCAGCTCGCAATTCCATCTTCTGCAATTGGAAGATCCTTCTAACAGTGTCAAATTGTGCGGCCTTTGTGACGTTACGCCCGTTCCGATGCGCATCGTTGATTATGCACTCGGGCACGATGCAACGCTTGAACCCGACTTGATCAAAGCGAAATTTTGCTGATCCGAAGGGCCTCGCGTTCAGGCCGTAAGTTGCAAGCTTCTTGGGCGGCCACTTCGGAGCAGAGTGTTGCTCCTCCGCTGCCCGAGGGGTCGCCCATGCGAGAGCCTATCCGCGCGTCAGAAACTTGAAATGTCCCCCATCCGTTTTGGCAGGAATTGCGTCGGGAAAAGTCGGCTGCCACAGCTCCAGCGTCACCAAGCCGCTCCGAGAGGCGCTACCGGATCGGATGCTTGAGCCGCTGCACCGTGCCAGTCCCGAGCCCCACCATTTTAGCGACCTTCAAGATGCCCATGCCGTCTGCCAAGAGCTTCTGGGCCGCTGCAATCTTCTTCGGGTCGGCAGAGGTACGCCCCTTGGGTCTGCCCAAGTTCGTCCCGCAATCCTTAGCTCGCTTGAGACCCAGCGTGGACGAGTAAATCATCGCCCGCTCGAATTCCGCGAATGCACCCGTCACTTGGAACATCAGCTTTCCGGCTGGTGTGGTGGTGTCGATAGCTTGCTGATCTTCAGGTATCTATACAAATAAACAACTATTTTTCCGTATGGACGTTGAGGGCGTGGCCTCCCGAGGGAAACGACCGGCGATTTTAGCGGGGATTTTTTGTATAGTTGAAATGCCGAACCGAGGTGGATCACCGTAGTAAGGGAAACTCTCCCAAAGGCAACGGCCCGTTATCTCGCTTTCGGTATTCGAGATAGCGGTTGAAGACATTCCAAGCCCGCGCCGTCACTTCGCGCGTAATTGTCCCTGGGATGTGCGCCGGGTCGCCGTGGCGAGGCGGAGCCGAATGGTCTGTGACGTATTTCAGGTACGCTTCATCTATTTGCAGCTTGTCCCGGAGCTTCAGCCATCCGGCTTTGGGCTCCTCACCCGGCGCAATTAAGTGCCGCAAACTATCCAGAACACGCGCTGTGTTAACGGGCGCTCTGTGCCATTGCGTGATAGCGTCGATCAAGTCGCGTAACGCTAGGAAGAGCGCCGGTTCGGCTAATATCATCCGAAGCACCCGATCAAAGTCTCCAGGAGCAGACATTGCGGTGGATAGTGCGGCTAATTCCGGTTGCTGAGGCGCTACGGCCGTTGCATTTCCGGCGGCGTCAATAAACGTATCGAGCAAAAATATTAGCCCGTTCGCAGTGGTAAACGAAATTAGATCGATGGTGGCGCGAGCCGTATCGTAAGCTCGCATAACTACGGGCGTCAAAAGGGATGGCTCAAAGCGGTCAATATCGCAGTCTATCGCGACCTCATTGTTTTGAATTTGAACGCTGCACGTCATTACGAAGCCAAGTTCCTCGCTCCTCCATGTTAGAAGCGGGTGGTCATCAACAGACACTTTAATGGCTTTTGGATATACTGAGCCAGTAAATTTCAACTTCGGCATAGCTAAGGTCCTATGTCAGCGTGCACCCCGCTCCGCACGATCATCAACGCCTAATCCTGCAACGGCCTTTGCAATGCCAACGCCTCGCGTTGAAAAAAGGCAACTAGATCGGCCCCCTATAGATAAAGCCGTCCGGGGGAGCTTTAAGGCTACTATCCTTGAAGCTGTCCCCGCCTCCACCAGCCGCATGCGGTTGCAAAAAGGCAACTAGATCGGATACCTATTGAGATAAGCCGTTATGGGAAGACTTTAGAGAAGCATTATTCAGCTCTCTACCTCCACCACCTCCCTAACTTTCTGCTGTGCTCGAAGCGACCGACTTGTGCACTCAATAGGCAGCTTAGCGCTGCGGTGCTTGGCACACCACAACCACCCCCCTTCATCAGTTCTGTACCCCTCGCGTGTGTGATCCTATCGGTCGTGTGCAAGTTAGCTGGCTGAGCCGCCAAGCATGATGCCTAATCACCGCAAGGAGACCCGAGCGGGAGGAGGCGGGGTCAGGCACACTTCACTCGCGTAAGTGCGTAACGCGAAGCACCACATTAAGACCACCAAGACGCACACTCAATGAGACGGGTTCCACGTGAACAGCGTGGGGCGGTTTCCTTTTTTTGCACACGCCGAAGGACATAACCCAATGCAACCACACACCGCATCGCTCATCACACCGGAACGTCTAAGGCTTAACGTCAAGGATTGCTTTCAGGCGAGGCCCAAGTGGGCACATATGGCAACGCTATCAGACGAAGACCTCTGCGCGTTCGATGAGGCTGTGATCGTCGCGCGGATAGGCGAGGGAATGCCGGAGCTGTTCTACCTTGACCCGACCGCCTACGCGATCCTTTGCGAACTCACGCGATACGGCAACAGCATTGCCAATAATTCAAACCGCACGGCGAACGAGCGGTGGTACTTAAAGATCACCTACGCCAACACCGCGAAGGACGCATCACCTATCTCCCGCCTCTTGATGGACGCCCTCCCATGTGAAGCGGTGAGGACGTGCGAGGACTACCGAGACCTTTGAGTGCCGCGATGCTACGGAAGACCGGAGGAGGTAAGCCGACAAAGGAAGCGCGGGAGTCGCGTTACGCCACGCGGAGGTTGCCGCGCGAGCCTACGGTGTTTCTGAAGACACCCTGACCCTGTATCTCGCGAACCTCCGCGCTCTTTTCAATCTTCACGACGAAGTTTGCAAACCGCACGTGGAGGCGAAGTAACATGCCGAGCGATGACGTAGCCCTAACCAACGGCGGCGACTTTGGAGTAGACAACGATGCGTCTGTCCAGAGCAACATGCAGACGGCGCCTATCGAGCAGCCACAGCGCCAACCCGCAGCTCAACCGACACCCGTTCGCTTTGTCGCTCCCGCTACGCCCGATCTTGGGCAGCAGCAGATGGAGACGCTGGCGCAGTCGCTCTCAGGCTTCGACAGCGGGCTCCAAGCGTACCTAGACCAGAAGCAGCAGCAGCAAGACGCACGTGACGCTGCGCTCGCTCAGGCGGACTTCCACAAGAACAATGCCGAGGGTTACGCTCAGGCGGTCCAAGATGGGAAGATACCGGCGTTCGCCTCGCAGGCATACGTGCAGTCCTACAAAGAGACGCAGGGCGCCGTAGCCGGTGACGATCTCATCCAGAAGTTCAACGCTGCGTACGACCAGTGGGGCGGCAAGAACTCGGACGATCCGAACGCCTTCCACGACTTCATGACGGGCTTCGTCCAGCAGAACATCTCCACCAATGACCCTGACGTTCTGCGCGGGTTGATGCCCAAGGTCTCCCAGCTCACCGAGGAAGCGCAGGAGCGGTATATCCAAGACCGGCATACAGCGACGGTCACGGGCTCCACGGACGCGCACATCGCGAACGGTGACAACATCCTCACCAACGCGAAGAACACTGCGGTGAAGGCGGGGACGGAGATCAATCTGGACGGCGCCTGGAACACGCTGATGCAGGACCGCCAGAAGTATCTCTCTAGTGGTGGTACCCCGGAGCAGATTGACCAAAAGTATATTGACCTCATCACCTCCCAGGCCATTCAAACGGGAGGGATGGACGGCCATCGCATCTTGACCCTGCTGGACCGCCCTTTGCCCGGCACGAATTATACGTGGGCGCAGAACTCCGTACGGGATGGACAAGAAGACGAGCACCGACGACGCGCTCAACAATCTTGACCGTCAACGCGTGGCCGAGGCGAAGCAGAACGCGGACGCTTACAACAAGCAGATGCTCGGGGATGTCACCACGCGTGTGCTTGGTGGTCTCGCTGCCGATCCCGGTGCGCCGATCCCCGATGCGCTCCTCAAGGAAGGCACAACGTACGACCCGCAGTTCCGCGCGAAGGCGGCCGAGTGGCAAGACGCGCTCATTAAGAACGCGGGCACCTCCGACCCCGAGAAGATGCTCAACCTGCACTGGTCAATCGCGAACGGTGGCGGGATGCAGGCAATCTCCAACGCGATGCAGAACGGCGACATCCGCAGCCGCTCCGACCTTGATGATGCGCTGAAGCTGGAGCAGTCCGTTGAGAACAACAAGGACGGCGCCAAGGCGATCTTCCAGAGCCAGCAGTTCAAGGACCTGGAAACGGCAATAGAGGCGAGGGCCTACAACAAGAACACGCCGGATGCCAAACTTCAGGCGTCTCTCGGCATCTCGGACGCCGCCTTGGGGCTGCGCTTCTCGCTGATGCGGCAAGTCTACGATTGGTCCGAGGCTCATCCCGGCGCCTCTTTCGGAGACCAGCAGCTCGCTCTCGGAGAGATCGGCAAGCGCGTCTTGGATCAAATCGAACTCCGCCCCTTAGCTCAGCCGATTATTCATCAAGAACCTGGGGCGCCGCCGAACCCGTACCTGCCGTCTGCGCAGGCTGCCCCGCCGCCGCAAGGCAACGGGGCACCTGACCCGCTTAAAGTTCGCGCGTGGTTTCAGGCGCTGCCACCAGACCAGCAGAACGACCTCTTAACAGAAGCCGCGAAAGCTAAGCAAAACGGGCAGGACCCGAAGGCGGTTATCGAGGGGCACTACCAGCAAGCGACGCAAAGCCCTTTTTCACCGGCCGCCCCAGCTCCGGCCTCCGATAGCAATCTGGCACAACAGTTCGGCGCGGCGCTCCACACAGGCGCGTCGCTGCCGCAACTCCAGGCGGCGTTCCTGACTGCGCTCCACAGCAACCAGGGTAGCCCGCTCGGTAGGTACGCGTCAGCAGTAGTGCAGGGCGATCCTCGCGCCGCGCGTATCTTGGATTTCGTCTCCGCGCCTGAAAGCAACGGGAATTACAACGCGTGGTACGGGCACGCAAACGCCGCAGAAGACCTGTCAAGGGTCTCGCTCAATCAAATCTTGGGATGGCAAGAGCAGCGCCTCAAGGATGGCGCCCCGAGCACCGCTACGGGCCGGTACCAATTCATGCTCTTGACGTTGAGGACGCTCAAGGAACAACTCAGCCTTACCGGCACTGAGAAGTTTACGCCACTGCTCCAAGACCAACTCGCCATGCAACTTCTCAAGCGGCGTGGATACGATCAATGGCGAGCAGGGAAAATGAGCGATGCGACCTTCGCCAACAACCTTGCGGACGAATGGGCCTCGCTTCCGAACGTCCGCTCTGGCCGCTCGCAATACGCGGGCGATGGATTGAACCAGAGCTTGGTCACGCCGCGACAGGTGCTGACGACGCTGGGTGGGGAGCGGTGACGACCAAGACGGCAGCTAATTCTGTCGGAACTCCTCAAAGATTCCAATTATGTCTGCAAAGGTAGTGTCGGTGTCAGAATTCACCAGATATAGTTGCTTAAGCCTTCCAGGCTGAATTCCGGCGGCGCTTGCGAATTTGTGAAGAATGACGCGCCCGGGGAGATCACGACGCCAAACTTCGCTATCGATGGCGATACTTTCTTGAAGACGTGAGAATTCCTGTTCCACCAAAGAACGAAGAAGCGTCTCGTCCAATCCGCCCTCTACGCGCTCTTTTTCTGCCTTAAGTTTGGTGGTCATTAAATCAGCCAATTCATCCGCCGTTTTGGCCTCGCTAGCCCCCTTGGGCATTACGCTTACGTTGCTCACCTTTTCGCGCATAGTCGCTGCGACGTTCAATGCAACGGCATAAGGGATGACCGATTTCGCTATTTCACGCACCTTGGCCTTAATTGCGGGTACGTCTCGCAGCCAATGCCCGGGCGCTTCCATATCCTGGAAGCACCGAGCCAGTATCTCGCAATCCAAAAAGTAGTTCTCTAGGTGATATCGGGGAAGGAGCTTAATGCGGCTGGATTGCGCTTGCTGCACAGATTTCGTTCCAAGCAAGTTTGCCGCGTCTCGGTCGCACAACAAATAAAATCCCACGCCCCAAATGGTGCGATTTAGAATGTGTTCGCGCACATCGGCGAAGGAGCGAATGGCATCTTTCCCACCGGCAGGGACGAGGACGAATTCAGGGAACCGGCTTCGCAAGATGGCGCCGTACGTCAGCTTATCCAAGCTAGCTTCCTCACCTTCTATGAGGACGATTTTTTTCCCTAGCGAGATGACGCCGATGGACTGCCCGAGGGTCTGCAATGCGTGGTGGGTTTGATCATCGCGGTGCACAACGACGGCCTGATTGTGATCAGGACCATTTGCGGGTGTCACGAAGACGACAGTGTTTTCAAGCGAGGCCGAAATGATCTCGGGCGAATGGGTCGAAAATAGAAACTGATTTCTCTTGCCGGAACTCGATAGAGTTTGCAGGAGCTTGTAAACTCAACTCTGGGTGCAAATGAAGTTCTGGTTCGTCGAAAATAATTACGCAATCCTCTGGGCCACGGAGCAAGAAATCAAAGACAATGTTGACGACTTCTTTCTCGCCGGAACTCAGGGAATCGGTAAGCCAATTTCTGACTATTAAACTCGTAGTATATCTGCTGGTTCTTGGTGCTTACTTCGGTCAACGTCTTCGGCGCGAGCAGCTGCCAAAAGGCATCTTTGTAGGGCTTGAGTACGTCGGAAAAGTCCAAATTCATCGTGGCTTTTCCTTCGTCACGCATAGCAAACGCCTGATTTGCTATTTCGCGCCTTTGATTTTCCACCATACGAAACAGGCTATGGCGAACATCGTTGAAACGATTGAAAAGGGTGGAAAACCCAAAATCCCAATTAACGTCCTCTAGTAAGGGATTCCCGATGTCCCATTGGAATTGATAAGGCTGGACGTTTCGGACGGCCCGATCACTGTCGAAATTCAGGAACGCGCTGTGGTAATCCAGTTCTCCGCTTTCGCTGTTGAAGCGTTTGAGCCAGTAGGGCTGCTTCTTGTGGAATCCTCGTGTCGAGTGTCTTTTTCCGCCATCTGGTGGATTTGGCTTCGCAGGTTGACTTGACAATCATCCATGCTGTTGCGTCGGGGTTTGTCGGATTTCTGGCAAGATTGAGCAGCGCTAACCCGATGTTGGTTTTGCCAACACCGATAGGTCCCGCGAAAACCACAACGTCCGAAAGCTCCCGAACATCGAAAAGCTTAATCGGACCCTGACTTTTGACCTGAAAATCCTTTATCCGAATGGGACAAATGGCCTCCGTTAGTGTCGCTGGCTCACCCGCAACTATTGCAGAGTTTGGGCTTGCCGTAAGCAGTGCAGTAACGAAGCGCGGAAAATTATTAGGGGAGTGCGTCTGGAATATTTGCCGAGGTGAAGCTGGCGGCAATCACTTGAAAGCACTTGCTACAAAAGCGGTTAACAGTGCCATTAGGGCGCCCCGATCCGCTCCAGCTTCTCTATCGCCGCCGCCATCGTCTTCACCGTAACATCCCCGTAGCTCTCCGCGGCGTTCCTCGGCGCCTGCCCTTGGATCGCATCAAGTATCCTTGGATCAACCCCAGCCTCCATCCCAACTGTCTTGAAGCGGTGTCGCCAGCCGTGGTTCGGCGCAACGTTCTTGTCCGGCACGATGGCCCGCGCGAAGGCTGCAAGCCGGTTCTTCACACCCTGGAGCGGACCTAGCACGTCCCCATTGTCCGCAGGTCTCAAGAAGAGATGGCCTGACGGTGCCTTTTTCACGAAGTCCGCGAAGCCCTGCTCAATGAGATGAGCGTGAAGGGGAACTGTCCGCGCCTCATTCGTCTTCACAGTGCCAGCTTCAGGGGTAATCCGGATAACCCAATGGCCGCCCTGGTGGCTCACGTCCTGCTTTCGTAGCTGGGCGATCTCACCAACCCGCGCTCCCGTATAGGCGCAGAGCCACGGCACCCAACGCTTTGCCGCACGCGTCTGAGGTTGATCGTTGCTTGGAGGCAATTTCGAGGCCGCCCGAAGGATTGCTACAGCCTCGTCCTCAGTGAAGCCCTTGGAACGCAGCTTAGGGGCCTTGCCTACCTTGATGTGGATGCCTTTGGCCGGATTGCTCGGGAGGCGGCGGTTTGTGACGGCCCAATCGAACACTGTCTTGAGGCCCGCAAGGTCATTATCCATCACCGTCCGCGCGGAGATTGTCTTGCCGGTCCTTGGGTTGATGGTGGCGAGGCGGTGATCTTTAAAGCCCAGAATATCCTCAGGTGTGACCCTTGAGGCGTCGTCATGGCGGAGGAACTTTACGAGCAAGCCCATCGTGTTCCGGTAGTTGCCGTAGGTGGCGGGCTTTCGCCCAGCCGCTTGCGCTTCACGCCACCAATCTTCAACGAGGCCCGTAAGGGTGGCCTTCGAGGCACCGCCTTTGTGGGTTGGCGCCTCTTTGCTCTCCGGGGCCTTCCATCCCGGAAACCGCTCGGCCTTGGGATCGGGTGAATAGTCCCCCTCCGCGTTCCTCTCGCGGGCCGCAAACGCGTCGCGAAGCGCTAAGTAGAATGCGTGGAGGACCCTTGCGCGAGACCTTGGGTCCACGCAGGGGATGCCTTTCGCGAGGAGAAGGCGATCTATCAGGGTACCGAACGTCGCCTCAAGCTGCCTCGGATCATCCGCATCCTTAATCCGCTCAAGCGCCTCAAAAGCCGCCTTGAAGGCCGCCGCGTCTTCCTCGGGAGTTACGCTAGCAGGAGCCCATCCTTGCGGCGTTAATTCGACCGCCCAACTCTGGCCGCGCTCCTCATCGGCCCAAGCGCGGTAAAGCTCACCAGCGAGAGCCGTGGCTTGCCTATTGGACAGTGCTGCGGGCTGCTTTTGGCGAAGCGCTTGCCACGTCATTTCGAGATGGGCCGCCGCCTGCGCTTGCCGAATTTTCACCTGCGCCGGGTCGCGCGTTCTGAGCGAAAAGCGGATGCAGTCCGTGCGGGGCGTTATCGGGATTCGCACCGAGGCATTGCCGAGTGGCACCTCAAGTGTCCTGCCAATGGCGCTTGCGCGAACGTCGGTAGGGATTTGCTGGACGAAGTAAGGGACCGAAGAGCCGGAACGCTTCACGGGGCGCACCAATTTCAGGAGCATTGTTGCACAGCCTTGTAACACAGTTTGGCTTGCGCAACGCTCTGAAATATCGCATCTTATTGATGCCCTTGGCACATCTCAAGAGATGGTGCCCTGGAGAGGACTCGAACCTCCACGGCTTTCACCACTGGTACCTGAAACCAGCGCGTCTACCAATTCCGCCACCAGGGCACTTGCGGTCCCTTCCCATAGGGGCCGCCTCCGCCTCTTGTCAATCGGGCGGCTGCCGCAATGCCGAAAAAGCTTGGCGGAGAAGGCCGCGCGGCCTGTACAGGGGCGGCCCGGCTGAATTAGAACAGCGGCGCGGCAAGCGAGATAGGTCTGACGCCATGAATGAAGCCGCCACGAATGAAGCCTTGAGGCGCTCCGACCGGCTGGTGACGGTCTTCGGCGGAGCGGGGTTTATCGGCCGTTATGTCGTCCGCGCTCTGGCGAAGGAGGGCTGGCTGGTGCGCGTCGCCGTCCGCCGGCCGGACCTTGCGTTCCATCTTCAGCCGTCCGGCGGCGTCGGCCAGATCACCGCTGTCCAGGCGAATCTGCGCTATCCCGAATTCGGTCGCGGCTGCTTTGCGCAACGCCGATGCGGCGGTGAATCTCGTCGGCATCCTGCGCCAGCGCGGCAAGCAGACATTCGAGGCTGTACATCACGAGGGCGCGCGCAATGTCGCCGCTGCGGTGCGTGCCGCGGGCATCGGCAATTTCGTTCATGTCTCCGCGCTCGGCGCCGATCCCGACTCGCGCTCCGATTACGCGCGGACCAAGGCGGCCGGGGAAGCGGCCGTGCGCGAGATTTTGCCCGATGCCGCGATCTTGCGCCCGTCGGTGGTTTTCGGGCCGGAGGATCATTTCTTCAATCGCTTCGCGGCGCTGGCGCGGCTTTCGCCGGTCCTGCCGCTGATCGGCGGTGGCGGCACCAAGCTACAGCCGGTCTATGGCGGTGACGTGGGCAAGGCGGTGGCGGCCGCGCTCGACGGCAAGGCCGCGCCCGGCGCGATCTACGAGCTTGGCGGCCCGGAAGTGCGCAGCCTGCGCGAGATCATCGAATTCATTCTTGCGGTCATCGAGCGCAAGCGGGCGCTTGTCTCGCTGCCCTTCGGTCCGGCAAGCGGCTTCGGCGCCATCAGCGAACTCGTGGCGCAACTCACGCTTGGTCTTATGCCGGAGGACTTTGTCCTCACTCCCGATCAGGTCAAATTGCTGCGGCAGGACAATGTCGTCTCCGCTGCCGCCACCGCCGCGCGCCATACCTTGAACGGCCTCGGCATCGCGCCCGAATCCTTCGAGGCGCTGGTGCCCGCCTATCTCACACGCTATCGCAAGACCGGCCAATTCGCCGACCAACGCAGCGCATAAACGCCGGCCTGCGCGCCCTTATCGAAGCCGCAGGCCGCGCGCCGAACCGGACGATTCATGAAATTTACTCTGAGCTGGCTGAAGCAACATCTCGAGACGGAGGCCGACCTTGCCGCGATCGTCGAGACCCTGACCAAGATCGGCCTCGAGGTCGAGCATGTGCATGATCCCGCCGCGGCGCTGAAGGATTTCGTCATCGCCGAGGTGATCGAGGCGCGCCAGCATCCCAATGCCGATCGCCTGCGCATCTGCTTCGTCGAGATCGGCACCGGAACGCCGGTGCAGGTCGTCTGCGGCGCGCCGAACGCGCGGACCGGGATGAAATCCGTCTTCGCGCCGCCCGGCGCCTATATTCCGGCCAAGGGCATTACGCTGAGCAAGGGCGTCATCCGCGGCGTCGAATCGGCGGGCATGTTGTGCTCCGGCGCCGAGCTTGAACTTTCGAACGATCACGATGGCATTTTCGATCTGCCCGCCGATGCGCCGGTCGGCACGCTCTATGCGCAATGGGCCGGCCTCGACGATCCGCTGATCGAAATCAATTTGACGCCGAACCGGCCGGATGCCGCGGGTGTTCTCGGCGTCGCCCGCGATCTTGATGCTGCCGGCCTCGGCCAATTGAAGACGCCGCCGGTCACGCCGGTTGCCGGGCCAATTCCCATGCCCGGTGAAGGTGAGCCTCGATTTCGATGCGGCCGACGCACATCTCGCGCCGGCCTTCGCCCTGCGCCTCGTGCGCGGCGTCAAGAACGGGCCAAGCCCCGAATGGCTGCAGAAGCAATTGCGCGCCATCGGCCTGCGGCCGATCAATGCGCTCGTCGACATCACCAATTTCCTGACGATCGACCGCGCCCGGCCGCTGCATGTCTTCGATGCGGGCAAGGTCAAGGGCGATCTGCATGTGCGCCGTGCCCGCGCCGGCGAAAGTCTTGTCGCGCTCGACGGCAAGACCTATGCGCTCGACGAAAACGCCGTCGTCATCGCCGACGACAAACGGCGTCGAGTCGCTCGCCGGCATCATGGGCGGCGAGGCCTCGGGCTGTTCGGCCGAGACGACCGACGTGCTGATCGAATTGGCGCTTGTGGGATCCGGTGAATATCGCCCGCACCGGCCGCCGCCTCGGCATCAATTCCGACGCGCGCTATCGCTTCGAGCGCGGTGTCGATCCGGCGTTCACGCTGCCGGGGCTCGAACTCGCGACGCAGCTCGTGCTTGAATTCTGCGGCGGCGAAGCCTCGGATGTTGTGCTCGCCGGGAAAATTCCGGACGCAGCGAAGCGCATCACCTTTCCGTGGAGCGAGGTGCGGCGTCTTGCGGGCATCGAGCTATCGCCGTCGGAAATGGCCTCCATTCTGGAGCATCTCGGCTTCCGTCCCGCGAGCCTGCCGGGCAACAGCGATCTTGTCGTGATCGACGTGCCGTCCTGGCGGCCGGATATCGAAGGCAAGGCCGACATCGTCGAGGAGATTTTGCGCATCGCCGGCGTCGATCGCGTCCCGGCGCAGCCGCTGCCGCGCGAGGATGCGCATGTCTCCGCCGCGATTTTGACGCCGCTGCAAAAGCGCGTGCGCAGCGCCAAGCGGGCGCTTGCCGCCAATGGCCTGACCGAGGCGGTCACTTGGTCTTTCATCTCGCATGAGCAGGCACGGCTCTTCGGCGGCGGCGATGGCCGTGATGCCTCGCCAATCCGATCGCCTCCGATCTCTCCGACATGCGGCCGAGCCTTCTGCCGGGGCTCGTCGCCTCGGCCAAGCGCAATGCCGATCGCGGCTTTGGCGATGTCGCTTTGTTCGAAGTCGGACCGATCTTCAAAGGCACCGCGCCCGAGGACCAGAAGACGGTCGTTGCTGGTCTGCGGCAGGGGCGCGGCGCGAGTCGCCGCGCGCTGGCCGCCATTGGGCGGACGGCGCCTCGGACGCCGATATTTTCGATGCCAAGGCCGATGCCCTGGCTTTGCTCGGCGCGCTCGGCGTGCCGCTCGCCGGATTGCAGATCGCGCCGGGCGGACCCGCGTGGTTTCATCCCGGCCGCTCGGGCACGTTGCAATTCGGGCCGAAGAATATCGTCGGTTATTTCGGTCAATTGCATCCGCGGGTGCTCGCGGCGCTGGATGTCGATGCACCGCTTGTGGGCTTCGAGATCGTGCTCGACGACATTCCGTTGCCCAAGGCCAAGCCGACCAAGACCAAGCCGAAGCTTGAGATTTCGGATCTCATGCCGGTGGAACGCGATTTCGCCTTTCTTGCCGATCACAATGTGAAGGCCGCCGATCTCTTGCGTGCGGTGCAATCGGCGGATCGCACGCTCATAACGGGCGCGAATCTGTTCGACGTCTACGAAGGGGGCGGGATTCCGCCTGGCAAAAAGTCGATCGCTATTGCGGTCACCCTGCAGCCGCGCGATAAAACTCTCACCGATGCGGAAATCGACGCAATCGCCGCCAAGATCATCATCGAGGTCCAGAATAAAACGGGAGCGACGCTCAGAGGATGAAGAATTTTCGACGCGCCGTCCCGCTGCTTGGTTTGCTGGGCATCGGTTTTCTCGCCGCGCCGCTCGCCGCCGCGCCCCGCTCGATCAACGATTGCGAGAAAATCCAGTCGGCGGACGCCTATAATCAGTGCCTTGCTTCGTTTGGTCCGGTCGCGCATTTGCGCGGGGTCAAGGGCGGGACAGGCAGCGATGGTGATGGCGGAGAGGGCGGCGATGGCGGCGAGGCTGATGGCGCCCCAAGCCCTCATCATGGGCATCATCGGTATTACGGTTCGCACCACCACGGGCGCCAGCATATTGAGATCGAAGTCGGCAGTGGCTCGCACGCCCATCATGGGCATGGCTATACGCGCCACAGGCATCATCACGACTGAACAGTCTAGACCGGGCTTGGCCAGTGCATCCGCCAGGTCGCGAGGCCGGAAGCCGGATTGATGCCCGCTTCGCCGCGCTGGAAGCCGGCTTTCTCGTAAAAACGCAGAGCGCGCAGATTGTCGGCGTTGACGTCGAGCGTCAGCCCCTCGGGGCAGAGACGTTGAGCCTCGCTGATCAGGAGGCGCGCCAATCCGGAGCCGAACAGCGGCGGGGCGATGGCGATCTGCTCCAAATAGGCGCGGTTCAGGTCGAGCAGGAAGAAGCCGGCGACGTCCTCGTCGGAATCATAGGCGCAGACAGTCGTTCCGCCCTGCGCCTCGATATCGGCGACGCAACGGATGAGCCACGAGCGGCGGGCGGCGAAATCGATCTGCGGGACCACCGCCTGCCAGGCGCCGACCCAGAGATCGGCGAGCACGGCGACATCGGCGCCGCGCGGCCCAAGCCGGTAGCGGTGCTGGCTTTTGCTCTTCTGGTTTGGTGCCTCGTGCTGCGCCATCGCAACCTAATTCCCAGAACTCTCGCCTTCCTTTAATGACCGCATATGAACGAAGCCACAACGCCCGCGAAATTGCGTACCGCCCTCCCGGCGGTGGCCCGGCTCGTTCTTGCCAATTTCCGCTCCTACGCCGCGCTCGATCTCGCCTTGGCGCCCGGCCTCGTCGTGCTGACGGGCGAGAACGGGGCGGGGAAAACCAATCTCATCGAGGCGATCTCCCTGCTTTGTCCCGGCCGCGGCCTGCGTCGGGCGGAACTGGCCGAATGTGCCCGCGCCGGGGGGCCGGGGACTTTTGCCATCTCCGCCGAAATCACAACGCATGATGGCACAATTCAGCTTGGGACGGGAACGGAGTTGCAACCGGAGGGCAGCCCCCTCCGGCGCTACCGGCTGAACCGTGAGCCCTTGGCCTCCATACGGCCCTTCGCCGATTATCTGCGCATTGTCTGGCTGACGCCGGCTATGGATGGGCTGTTCTCCGGCCCGGCAGGGGAGCGGCGGCGGTTTCTCGATCGGCTGGTGCTGGCGATCAATTCTGAACACGGAGGGCGCGTCAATGCGCTGGAGCGCGCGCTGCGCAACCGCAACCGTTTGCTGGAAAATGGCGGCCGCGACCGGCAATGGCTGGACGCGGCCGAACGCGAAGTCGCCGAGATCGGCGTTGCCGTCGCGGCGGCGCGCCAGCAGACGGTCGCGCATCTGGCGCAGGTTATCTTGCAGGATCGGGATGCCGCCTCGCCGTTTCCCTTCGCCGAGTTGACGCTGAAGGGAGATGTGGAGGACTTGCTCGCGACGCGGCCGGCGTTGGAGGCGGAGGATATCTATCGCGATCTGTTGCGCCAGAACCGCCTCCGCGATGCCGCCGCCGGGCGCACGCTGATCGGCCCGCATGCCGCCGATCTCCTGGTGATGCATGGGCCGAAACAGGCCGACGCGGCGCGTTCCTCGACCGGCGAGCAGAAGGCTCTATTGATCGGCCTCGTGCTTGCCCACGCCCGGCTGGTCGCGGCGCTGAGCGGCATCAAGCCTTTCGTTCTGCTTGATGAGATCGCAGCGCATCTCGATGCCGCACGTCGCGCCGCGCTTTACGAACGGCTGCTGGCGCTCGAATCGCAGGTCTTCATGACCGGCGCCGACCGCGTCGCTTTTGCCGGACTCGAAGCGCGTGCGCAATTCCTGCAGGTGACGCCGGGACGGGTGATATCTTAGGCCGTCATTGCGAGCGAAGCGAAGCAATCCAGGGGTCGATTCTGGATTGCTTCGTCGCTCATGCTCCTCGCAATGACGGCGATTCTACTTCTGACAGGTGGGGCAATAATAGGTCGCGCGGCCGGATTGGACGATGCGCTTGATCGTGCCGCCGCAGCCGTGGCGCGGGCAGGGCGCGCCTTCGCGGTCGTAGACGCGGAAATTATGCTGGAAATAGCCGAGTTCGCCATTCGTCTGGCGATGGTCGCGCAATGACGAGCCGCCGGCCTTGACCGCTTCTTCCAGAACCTCGCGGATCGCCTTCGCCAGAAGTGCCGCCCTCTCGGTGGCTACGCCGCTTTTGCGCGCGATCGAGCCGGCGGCGCGGCGCGGCGAGAGCCCGGCGCGGTGCAGCGCCTCGCTGACATAGATATTGCCGAGGCCAGCGATGAGGCGCTGGTCGAGCAGCGCCGCCTTCAACGGTGCTTTCTTGCCGGAAAAGAGCTGCGTCAGGACAGCGCCGTCGAGCGCCGCGCTCAACGGCTCGATACCAACATCGCGAAACAGCGGATGCGCTGGCAGGAGATCGCTCTTGATCAGCAGCATGAAGCCGAAGCGACGCGGATCGTTATAGGTGACGCGCTTGCTGTTCGAGAGATGGAAGACGACGTGATCGTGCGCAGCCTCCTTGCCGCGCGAATTGTGGAACAGGCCGGGAATGTTTTCGCCCGCGTCGTCCTCGATGCGGAACGAGCCCGACATGCCGAGATGCATGACAAGCGTCTCGCCATTATCGAGATCGACGAGCAGATATTTGGCCCGCCGCCGCAACTCCCTGACGGTGCGGCCGGTCAGGCGCGCGGCAAATTCCGCCGGAAATGGAAAGCGCAAATCGGCGCGTCGTTGTTCGACGGCGGAAAATTTCGCGCCGACGAGCGCTGGGGCGAGGCCGCGGCGCACGGTTTCGACTTCGGGGAGTTCGGGCATCGGTTCCTGTTTGCTCCCCCGCGCCGGGGCAGGGTTTTTAGCCCGGCTGCGCCTGCGAGACCTGACCGCGGATTTCGCCCTTGGGGTTCGCCTGCGTGTGGATGTTGAAATAGACGTTGCCGTCAAGCAGGTCTTTTTCCTGCGCCGGGGTCAGTGTCGCGGCGCCGTGGATCGGGCTCGGGCCCACTGGCACCGGGACTTCGACCGGTGCCTCCTCGCCGGGGCCCGCGGGCCCGTGGAAATGGGCGGCGAACGGCGCGCCGGTCAGCCCCGCGTAGGTGACGGTCCAGGTCAGCTTTTTCGTCGTCGTGTCATAGGTCGCGGTCAGGCTCCCGGTCCCTTTGCTATCGTTGGGGGGCACCTCGCTCGCGCCGTTGAGGCTGGCGAGCAACGTGTAGGTTTCCGCCGCGGCTGGCGAGAGACCGAGAAGCAGGGCGGCGGCGAGGCCGCCGAGGGAGGTCCTGCGCGACGGCGCGAAACGGAGCAGGAAGGCGATCATTCTACTCTCCGATGCTGTCGGCCCGGCGAATTAAGCATGCCCGCAGCCGCGTTTGACGGCGGGGCGCGAAACCGGGCAATAGAGGTCAGGAGAAAGATAGGGTGTTGCGCGCTCCTTGGCCAGATTCGCCGGCGCGTTGCAAGGGCGTCCCTGTCGAGTGATGCGATGTCTGAGGATGAAGTAACCCATTTCGGCTTTTCGACGGTGCCGCTGCCCGACAAGCAGCGCCGTGTCGACGCGGTGTTTCACAACGTCGCGGCGCGCTATGATTTGATGAACGATTTGATGTCGGCGGGCCTGCACAGGTTGTGGAAGGATCAACTCGTCGGCGCCGTCCATCCGTCAAAGAAGCGGCCGTTTCGCCATCTCGACGTCGCCGGCGGCACTGGCGATGTCGGCTTCCGCGTCGCCAAGGCGGGTGGTCCCAAGACGCAGGTGACGCTGCTCGACATCAACCCCGATATGCTGGCGGTCGGGCGCGCCAGGGCGGAGAAGAAGGGCCTTGCCGGCAAGCTGACCTTCGTCGAGGCCAATGCCGAATCCCTGCCGTTCCCGGACAATGAATTCGACGCCTATACGATCGCTTTCGGTATTCGCAACGTGCCGCGTATCGACCTCGCGCTTGCGGAGGCGTTCCGGGTGCTGCGGCGGGGCGGGCGTTTCTTTGTCTCGAATTCTCACAGGTCGATATCGCGAGCCTCGACAAGCTCTATGAGGCCTATTCGTTTCGCGCCATTCCGGCGATCGGCCGCCTTGTGACGGGCGACGGCGAGGCCTATCGCTATCTCGTCGAATCGATCCGCCGTTTTCCCGCGGCCGAAGATTTTCGCGCCATGATCGAACAGGCCGGATTCGCCCGCGCTGCCTATACCAAGCTCAGCGGCGGCGTCGTCGCGATCCACTCGGGCTGGAAGCTTTGATTTTTTCCCTCGGGCATCCTCTGCGCATCGCGCGGGCCGGTTTCGTGCTTTCCCGCGCCGGCCTGTTTCGCGATGTCGATATTACAGCTTTGCCGCCGGTCGCGCGGCTGCCGTTCGCGCTCGCCAAATCGCTCGGCAGGGGGGAGACGAAGGGGCCGGATCTTCTGCCGGCGGCGATCAGCCGCCTTGGTCCGTCCTATGTGAAGCTCGGCCAGTTTCTCGCAACGCGCCCGGATGTCGTTGGCCCGGATGTCGCGCGTCGGCTTGAGGCTTTGCAGGACCATATGCCGCCCTTCCCGCAGGCCGAGGCGGTGAACATGGTCGAGACCGCCTTCGGGCGGAAAATCGATGAGGTTTTCGTCGCCTTCGGACCGGCTGTCGCCGCCGCCTCGATCGCGCAGGTGCATCGCGCCCGTGTGCGCGATGCCGCGGGCGAGCGCGATGTTGCGGTGAAAGTGCTGCGGCCGGGCGTCGAGCGCCGGTTCCGCCGCGATCTGTCCGATATGTATTTTGCGGCGCGGATCGGCGAACGCTGGTTTCCCGATGCCAAGAGGCTGAAGCCCATAGAGGTGGTCGATATTCTCGCCCGCACGGTGAAGATGGAGATGGATTTCCGGCTCGAAGCCGCCGCCGCCTCCGAATTCGCCGAAAACACCGAGAAGGAAAGCGACTTCCGCGTGCCGGGCGTCGATTGGGACCGCACCGAGAAGGAAGTGCTCACTTCCGAATGGGTGGACGGTATTTCCCTCTCCGATACCGCGGCGCTGGCGGCGGCGGGCTTTGATTTTTCCGAGCTGGGCCGCACGGTCATTCAGTCTTTCCTGCGCCATGCGGTGCGCGACGGCTTTTTTCATGCCGACATGCATCAAGGCAATCTGTTCATCGATCGGCAGGGGCGGTTGACGGCGGTCGATTTCGGCATCATGGGCCGGCTCGGGCTCAAGGAGCGTCGCTTCCTTGCCGAGATCATCTACGGCTTCATCACCCGCAATTACCGCCGCGTTGCGGAAGTGCATTTCGAAGCCGGCTATGTGCCTTCCTATCACAAGGTCGAGGACTTCGCCCAGGCGATCCGCGCTATCGGCGAGCCGATTCATGCACGCACGGCCGACGAGATTTCGATGGCGCGGGTGCTTACTCTGCTCTTCGAAGTGACCGCGCTTTTCGACATGACGACCCGCACCGAACTGGTGTTGCTGCAAAAGACCATGGTTGTCGTCGAGGGCGTGGCACGGCGGCTCGACCCCAAGCTCGATATGTGGTCGACCGCGGAGCCAGTTGTGTCCGGCTGGCTGCGGGAGAATCTTGGCCCCGTCGGCAAAATCCAGGATGCCGGACGCGCCCTCAACGCGCTTTCGCAATTCGCCGCCAACCTTCCGGCCGTTCTGCTGCAGACGGAGAAAATCGTTTCCCAGGTCGAGAGCATGGCTGAGGACGGGTTCGAATTGTCCGAGAACGCGCTCGCCAAGCTAAGCGAGGCGCAGGCGCGTGGCGCCCGGCTCGGCCATATCGCACTTTGGCTGCTGGTGATTATATTGATTATCTTTATCCTGCGCTGAGGCGCGGGGCAGGGAGAAGGCTTTGCTGAACGGCAAGCGCATTCTGCTCGTCATCGGTGGCGGCATCGCCGCCTACAAGGTGCTGGAGCTGATCCGCCGCCTGCGCGAGCAGGGCGTCGGCCTCGATGTCGTCATGACCAAGGCGGCCAAGCAATTCGTCACGCCCTTGTCGGTCGCAAGCCTCTCCGGCGGCAAGGTGTTCGACGATCTCTTCTCACTGACGGACGAGACGGAGATCGGACACATCCAGCTTTCCCGCGCCGCCGATCTTGTCGTCGTGGCGCCGGCGACCGCCGATCTTCTCGCCCGAATGGCGCACGGTCTTGCCGACGATCTCGCCGCGACGCTCCTCCTCGCGACGGACAAGAAGATTCTCGTCGCCCCGGCGATGAATTTGCGCATGTGGCTCCATCCCGCCACGCGGCGCAATGTCGAGACCCTGCGCCGTGACGGGGTTTTGTTCGTCGGCCCGGACGAAGGCGAAATGGCCTGCGGCGAATATGGCCCGGGCCGGATGAGCGAACCAGCGGCGATCCTTGGCGCGATCGCCACGGCGTTTAACGGCGAGACGAAGATCGCCTTGCCGCCGGGTGTCGGCGCCGCGCCGGGCGAGAAGCCGCTCGCCGGCCGCCATGTTGTCGTCACCTCGGGGCCGACGCACGAGCCAATCGATCCGGTGCGCTATATCGGCAATCGCTCGTCCGGCAAGCAGGGCCATGCCATCGCAGCGGCGGCAGCGGCGGCAGGGGCGGATGTCACGCTGGTCAGCGGGCCGGTGGCTCTGGCCGATCCGCCGGGCGTTACGACGGTCCATGTCGAAACCGCGGCGCAAATGGCAGCGGCGGTCGAGGCGGCACTCCCAGCCGATATTTTCATCGCGACGGCGGCGGTCGCCGATTGGCGTGTCGAAGCCGCCGCGCCGCAGAAGATCAAGAAATCTGTCGTCCTGCCGCATTTCGCGTTGGCCGAGAATCCCGACATTCTTGCCACCGTGGCGCAGCGCCGATCCGGCCGCCCGCGCGTCGTCGTCGGTTTTGCTGCGGAAACCGAAAATGTTCTGGCCCATGCGCGCGACAAGCTGTTGCGCAAACAATGCGATATAATCGTCGCCAACGATGTCGGCGGGGCCGAGGGTGCGATGGGCAAGGATGAGAACCAGATCACGCTGATTACCCCATCCGGGGCCGAGACTTGGCCGAAGCTGCGCAAGGAGGAAGTCGCGGCGAAGCTCGTGCGGCATCTGGCGCAGCTTTTGAGGGAGCGGCTCGATGCGTGAGGTGATGCCGCGCGTCGCTGTGCGGCTTTTGCCGCATGGCGAGGGCCTGCCGCTGCCGGCCTATCACAGCGCCGGCGCGGCGGGGGCCGATCTTTGCGCGGCTCTGGCTCCGGAAGAGAGGGTTATTCTCGAACCCGGCGCACGCCGTTTGATTCCGACTGGCATCGTGCTCGAATTGCCGGACGGTTACGAAGGTCAGGTGCGGCCGCGTTCCGGCATCGCGCTGCATCGCGGCGTGACCGTGCTCAACGCGCCGGGCACGATCGATTCAGATTATCGCGGCGAAGTCAGCGTGCTCCTGATAAATCTCGGCGCGGAACCTTTCGAGATTGTGCGGGGCGTGCGGATTGCGCAGCTTGTCGTCGCGCCGGTGACGCGCGCTGTCTTTATCGAGACGGCGGAGCTGACCGAAACCGTGCGCGGCATCGGCGGCTATGGTTCGACCGGCCTTTCGACTTTGCAGGGAGATGACGCATGATGCTTCTATCCCGCCGCAGCGTTCTCGCGCTTGCTGCTGTCGTCGATATTGCGATCCACGCGCGGCCGCAGCCTGTCGCCGCGAAACTGCTCGCCGGCCGGCTCGGCCTGCCGCCGCGCCATCTGGAGACCTTGTTGCAGGCGCTGGTGCGCGCCGACATTCTGAAGGGCGTGCGCGGGCCACGCGGCGGCTACGAGCTGGCGCGCGAGCGCCGACGCATCAGCGCGGCTGAAGTGGTTCGGGCCGTCGCTGCCGATGAACCCGAAGAGGAGAAGACCGAGAACGTCTTCGTCGAGACGGTCATCCATCCCATCATCGCCCGCGCGGGCGAAGCCTTCCTCGGCGATCTTGAAGGCGTGACAATCGATGATATCTGCCGCCAGGCCGGGGAGAAGAAAGTGCTTCAAGACGCGGCGGCGAAGCCGGATTTTACAATTTAGTTTTGTCTATTAATTTTATATACTTCCGACGCACCGGGAATAATGCTAGTTTTCAGCCCGGTCAGGCTGCCTGCTCTTCTGGGCCGGGAGCGGCAGGCAAGACCAACCAATCCCTGTTGTAACGGGTGCCGGCGGGCGCCCGCGCGACGTGTATCTGGAGAGGCGACCATGGCATTGCAGCTTGGCGACATCGCGCCCGATTTCGAGGCACAGACGACGGAAGGCCCGATCAAGTTCCACGACTACATCAACAATTCCTGGGCGGTGCTCTTTTCGCACCCCAAGAATTTCACGCCGATCTGCACGACGGAGCTTGGCTATACGGCGAAATTGAAGCCCGAGTTCGACAAGCGCGGCGTCAAGGTCATCGGCCTTAGCGTCGATCCGCTGACCGCGCACGAGAAGTGGTCGGACGACATCAAGGAAACCCAGGGCTATGCGCTCAATTTTCCGCTGATCGCCGATCCGGAGCGCAAGGTCGCCAACCTCTATGGGATGATCCATCCCAACGCCAGCGACACGCTCACGGTCCGCTCGGTGTTCGTCATCGGCCCGGACAAGAAGATCAAGCTGAGCCTCACCTATCCGGCAAGCACCGGCCGCAATTTCGATGAGATCCTGCGCGTGATCGATTCGCTGCAACTGACCGCGAAGCATCAGGTCGCGACGCCGGTCAACTGGAAGGCGGGCGAGGACGTTATCATTGTCCCGGCCGTGTCCGATGAAGAGGCGAAGAAGAAATATCCCGAAGGCTGGAAGGCGCCGCGCCCCTATCTTCGCATCGTCCCCGCGCCGCTTAGCTAAGGCAGCGTCAGTAAGGGCGGACATGTTCCGCTTTCACAGTTTCGCTTGGAATTTGATATTGAGAGGCCGACATCTGTCGGCAGGGAGAAGAAAAATGGCGCAGGCCGCAAACAAGGAAGCCGGAAGCGTGGCCCACGTGCCGGGCCGCGGGCGGATCTACAATTCCATCGTCGAGACGGTCGGCGATACGCCGCTGGTCCGGCTCGACAAGCTCGCCAAGGAGAAGGGCGTCAAGGCAAACCTGCTCGCCAAGCTTGAGTTCTTCAATCCGCTCAGCAGCGTGAAAGACCGGATCGGCGTTGCCATGATCGAGGCGGCGGAAGCGGCCGGCAAGATTTCACCCGATCGCACGGTGCTGATCGAACCCACATCCGGCAACACCGGCATCGCGCTCGCCTTTGTCGCCGCGGCGAAAGGCTATCGGCTGATTCTTGTAATGCCGGAATCGATGTCGATCGAACGGCGCAAAATGCTCGCGCTGCTCGGCGCCGAACTGGTGCTGACTCCCGCCCCGCAGGGCATGAAGGGCGCCATCGCCAAGGCGCAGGAGCTGGCCAACGCGACGACCGGCGCCTACACGTTGCAGCAATTCGAGAACCCCGCGAATCCCGAGATTCACCGGCGCACGACGGCAGAGGAAATCTGGAACGACACCAAGGGCGAAGTGGATGTCCTCGTTTCCGGCGTCGGCACCGGCGGCACGCTGACCGGCGTCGCACAGGTGCTCAAGCCGCGCCGGCCCAGCCTTCGCATCGTGGCGGTCGAGCCGGAGGATTCGCCGGTTCTGTCCGGTGGCCATCCCGGCCCGCACAAGATTCAGGGCATTGGCGCCGGCTTCGTTCCCGCAATTCTCGATCGCGGCCAGATCGACGAGGTGATCACGGTCGGCAATCAGACGGCGTTCGACATCGCCCGTCTGGTCGCCCGGCTCGAGGGTGTTCCGGTCGGCATTTCCTCCGGCGCGGCCTTGGCGGCGGCGATCGAGATAGGCGCGCGCGATGAATTCGCTGGCAAGAACATCGTGGTCATCATCCCCTCCTTTGCCGAACGCTATCTCTCGACGGCTTTGTTCGACGGGCTGTAATCCCGATTTTCGTCCTCATCCTTCGAGACGCAAGCTGTGCTTGCTCCTCAGGATGAGGACGAAAGGTTTTCCGGAAACCTCATCCTGAGGAGCGCCTGAGGCGCGTCTCGAAGGATGAGGCCGCCGCTTGACCTCGGCGCGGGGCGATGCGAAAGGCTCGCCTCCTCGTGTGAGCCCAATCCTTCATGACCGAACCCAGCCTCGAAATTCTCGGCATCGGCAATGCCATTGTCGATGTCCTCGCTCCGTGCGACGACGATTTTCTCCTTGCCCACGGCCTCAACAAGGGCAGCATGTCGCTGATCGACGAAGCGACGGCGGAAAGGCTCTATGAGGCGATGGGGCAGACCATCGTCGTCTCGGGCGGCTCCGCAGCCAATACGATCATCGGCGCCGCCGGGCTCGGCGCGCGCGCGGCTTTCATCGGCAAGGTAAAGCACGATGACCTTGGCCACATGTTTACGCACGATATCCGTGCGGCGAAGGTCGATTTCGAGACCAGGCCCGCGACGGACGGCCCGGCCAGTGCGCGCTGCCTTATCCTGGTGACGCCGGACGGGCAGCGGACGATGCAGACTTTTCTCGGCGCGTGCCAAGCGTTGAGCGAGGCCGATATCGATGCGGCGCGCGTCGCCGCGGCGCAGATCACCTATCTCGAAGGTTATCTCTGGGATCCACCCGCCGCCAAGACAGCGTTTCTCAAGGCTGCCGGCATTGCTCATGCGGCGGGACGCAAGGTGGCGCTCACCCTTTCGGATGCTTTCTGCGTCGATCGCTATCGCGACGAATTTCTTGAGCTGATCCGCAGCCGCGCAATCGACATTCTCTTCGCCAACGAGAGCGAATTGCATGCGCTCTATCAGACGGCTGATTTCAAGACGGCCGTCGCACAATTGCGCGAAGAAGATATTTTGGCGGCGGTGACACGCAGCGAGAAGGGCTCGCTCATTGTCACGCGCGAGGAAACGCATGCGGTGAACGCTTTCCCGATCGACAATCTCGTCGATACGACCGGCGCGGGCGATCTTTTCGCCGCCGGGTTTCTGGCCGGCCTGTCGCGCGAGCAGAGCCTGACGGATTGCGCGCGGCTCGGCGCGCTTGCGGCGGCTGAAGTCATCCAGCATTACGGCGCAAGGCCGCAGACAGACCTGAAGGCGCTCGCGGCGGAGAACGGGCTGCTTTGAGAGATTCCGTCATTGCGAGCGAAGCGAAGCAATCTAGAAATCTTGCTTTGGACTACTGGATTGCTTCGTCGCGGTCGCTCCTCGCAATGACGCGCCGCTAAAGCTTTCTTAGTTCCACTGTCTGGATCGCGTGTTGCGCGTCCTTGGTGAGCACGAGGCTGGCACGAGCCCGCGTCGGCAGAATGTTTTCATGCAGGTTGCGCAGGTTGATCCGCGTCCAGATATCGCGCGCCATCGCCTCTGCCTCGTCCTGCGGCATGTCGGCATATTTGCGGAAGTAGGACCGCGGATCGCGGAAGGCGGTCTCGCGCAGCCGCAGGAAGCGGTTGATGTACCATTGCTCGAGATCGTTCTCGTCGGCGTCGAGATAGACGGAGAAATCGAAGAAATCCGAGACGAAGGCGCTGGCGTTTCCATGTTTCACCGGGCGCCCGGGTTGCAGCACGTTCAGCCCTTCGACGATGAGAATGTCGGGCCGGTCGACGGTGACGAAATCGTCCGGCAAGATGTCATAGGTGAGATGCGAATAGACCGGCGCGCGGACATTCTGCGTGCCCGCCTTGATGTCCGAAAGAAAATTGATGAGCGCCGGGCTGTCGTAGCTCTCGGGAAAGCCCTTCTTATTCATCAAGCCCTCGGCCTCGAGAACGGCGTTCGGATAAAGAAAGCCGTCGGTGGTGACGAGCTGCACTTTCGGCGTATTCGGCCAGCGCGAGAGCAGAGCGCGCATCACCCGCGCCAGCGTCGACTTGCCGGCGGCGACCGAGCCGCCGACGCCGATGATATAGGGCACCTTGCCGTCCTCGGTGCCGAGAAAGCGGTGCGTTGCCTTGTAGAGCCCTTGCGTCGCGGCGACATAAAGCGCGAGCAGGCGCGACAACGGCAGATAGATTTCGATGATTTCTTCGAGCGACAAGGGTTCGCCGAGCGAACGCAACCGGCTCACGTCGTCGAGCGTCAGCGTCAGCGGCGTATCGGCGCGCAAAGCCGCCCATTCGCTTCGGCTGAAGCGGTGATAGGGCGAGAGAACCGCCGGAGGCTGCGTAACGCGCTCGTCCATGAATCTCCCGGCTGCCTGGCGCCGTTGGAGGAGATGTGGCGCTATTTTAGACGACAATTCTATTTTTGAAACCGGCCAAATGGAGGATTGATCTGCCCGATGTCAGGCTTTTCGGGAGGCTTTTTCCGCGTGGCCGGACTGGCGCGTGCGCCGCCCGAGTTCGGCCAGAACCTCGCCAAGCGCCACGCCGCGCGCCTGAAGCACGACAAGCAGATGATAGAGCAGGTCGGCGCTTTCGCCGACGAGCGCCGCGTGCTCGCCCTCGATAGCGGCGATCACGGTTTCGACCGCTTCCTCGCCGAGCTTCTTCGCGGCGCGGGCAGGACCGGCGGCGAGCAGGGATTTGGTATAGGACGTTTCCGCGCTCGCCCCGGCGCGTTCGGCGATAATGGCGGCGAGATCGTCGAGAGTGAAATCGCTCATTTGGTCCTCACGCGACCGCATCCGCGGCCGCTGCAATGCCGTCGAGGCGGATCGCGACGCCGTGCTTGGCCATATAGCTCTTGGCTTCGGCGATGCTGAATTCGCCGAAATGGAAGATCGAGGCGGCGAGCACGGCGGTCGCGCCGCCGTCGCGGATGCCTTCGACGAGATGATCGAGATTGCCGACGCCGCCTGAAGCAATGACCGGCACGTTGACAGCCTCCGCGACAGCGCGGGTCAGCGCGATGTCGAAACCCGATTTCGTGCCGTCGCGATCCATCGAGGTAAGCAGGATTTCGCCGGCCCCGAGGCTGACGACCTCGCGCGCATAATCGATGGCGTCGATGCCCGTCGGCTCGCGGCCGCCGTGGGTGAAGATTTCCCAGCGGCCGGGCGCCACTTGCTTCGCGTCGATGGCGACGACGATGCACTGGCTGCCGAATTTCTCCGCGCCGGCGCGGACGAATTCGCGATTCTGTACGGCGGCGGTATTGATGCCGACCTTGTCGGCGCCGGCGAGCAGAAGATTGCGAATGTCGTCGACGGTGCGCACGCCGCCGCCGACCGTGAGCGGCATGAAGCAGGCTTCCGCCGTGCGCCGCACGACATCGAGCAGCGTGCCGCGATTCTCATGGCTCGCGGTGATGTCGAGAAAGCAGAGTTCGTCCGCGCCCGCCGCATCATAGGCGATGGCGCTGGCGACGGGATCGCCCGCATCGCGCAGGCCGACGAAATTGACTCCCTTGACGACGCGGCCGTCCTTCACGTCGAGACAAGGGATGACGCGCGCTTTAAGCAAGGCTCTTCTCCGCCGCGCGAACCATCGCCAAAGCCGCCTGCGGATCGAGGCGGCCGTCGTAGAGCGCGCGGCCGGTGATCGCGCCTTCGAGCTTGGCGCAATCGGGCTGCACCAATCGCTCCACATCCGCGAGCGAGGCGAGGCCACCGGAAGCGATGACGGGAATCGAGATCGCATCAGCCAGGGCGAGCGTCGCCTCGATGTTCAAGCCTTTCAGCGCGCCGTCGCGATTGATGTCCGTGTAGATGACGGCGGCGACGCCGGCGTCTTCGAATTTCGCGGCGAGGTCGGCGACCTTCATTTCGGTCGTTTCCGCCCAGCCTGCGACGGCGACTTTTCCATCCCGTGCGTCGATTCCGACAGCGATTTGACCGGGAAAGCGCCGTGCCGCGTCGCGCACGAAATCGGGGTCGCGCACTGCTGCCGTGCCGATGATGACGCGAGCGATGCCTTTGCCGAGCCAGGCTTCGACCGTGCGCAGATCGCGGATGCCGCCGCCAAGTTGCACAGGCATGGTGACGCGGGCGAGAATCGCATCCACGGCCTCCGCATTTGCGGGCTTGCCGGCGAAGGCGCCGTCGAGATCGACGACATGGAGATAGGTGAAGCCCTGCCGCTCGAAGGCTTGCGCCTGCGCCGCCGGGTTGGTGTTGAACACGGTTGCCTTGTCCATGTCGCCATAGAGCAGGCGCACGCATTCGCCGTTCTTGAGATCGATTGCGGGGAAAAGGATCACGGCTGCCACCGCAGGAAGTTGGCGATCAAGGCAAGTCCCAATCTTTGACTCTTCTCGGGATGAAATTGCGTCCCGACGATATTGTCATGGCCGACGATGGCGACGATCGGGCCGCCATAATCCGTGACCGCGACGACTTCATCCTCCGGAACGTCCTTAAAGGCGAAGGAATGGACGAAATAAGCGTGCAGACCATCCGGTCCGGTCGGAATGTTCGCGAGCAGGGGATGCGCCCGATCGGAAGCGAGCGTGTTCCAGCCCATGTGCGGAATTTGGAGATCGCCGGCGGGCTCGATCGCGGCGACATCGCCGCCAATCCAGCCAAGGCCTTCGGTCGTCTCGTGTTCGAGTCCACGCTCCGCCATCAGTTGCATGCCGACGCAAATGCCGAGGAAGGGACGGCCTTGCTGGCGCACGCGCTCTTCCAGAGCGTCGATCATCCCCGGCACGGCCTCAAGCCCGCGGCGGCAATCGGCGAAGGCGCCGACACCGGGCAGCACGATGCGCTCGGCCCGCGCGACCATTTCCGGATCGCCGGTGACTTTGATCTCGGTGTCAATGCCGGCTTCGCGCGCAGCGCGTTCAAAGGCCTTGTGCGCCGAGTGCAGATTCCCGGAACCATAGTCGACGATGGCGACGCTCACCGCGCATCCTCCGGGTGTGGAAACAGGCCGACGATATCGCTGTGAGGCGTTGTTGCCCGAGCCGTCGCCGCATCGTTGATTTTCACCGGCGGCAGCGGCGGGGGGATCGCGCGAAGTGCGCGGTCGTAATAGCTGCGCTCGGCGTCGACACGGCGGATGCCGGCCGCAACGTCCGAGAGGCGGAAGCCGCGCTGCGTGAGTTCGCGCCGCCGCAGCCCGTTGCCTTCGAGCCCGAGCAGAAATTCGAGCAACAGCGCGATCCAAAAGATCGTGCCATCGCCCAGATAGCGCGGCGCGACGAGCGTCAGCAGACCGAACAAAGCGAACCAGACGAGCAGGGTGCCCCAGAGCCGGTGCCAGGCGAGCCACAATGGCCCGAGGAAAAAGGCGGCGCGCGAAAACCCTTCGCGGACGAAAACAGCATCCGGCAAAGCAGCGTAGCGGTCGGCCTCGGACGGAGCCCTTTGGCCGAAATCGGGGACGTAAACCGTGTAAACGGCCATAGTCTCTTCGTTCCTAAATAAGCGGTCGCATCGCCCATCTCCCCTCTGGCAGGGAACGGGGATGCTCTAGCCCGCCAGCGACCCCTTGGTCGAGGGAATTTCGTCGCTGCGGCGCGGGTCGATGGCGACGGCAGCCCTCAGCGCCCGGGCCACCCCTTTGAATGCCGATTCAGCGATATGGTGGCTATTCTCGCCATATAGGGTCTCGATGTGCAGATTCATCCCTGCGTGCGTCGTCAGCGCCTGGAAGAATTCGCGCACGAGTTCGGTGTCGAATTCGCCGATCTTCGGCCGCGTGAACACGGTCCGGAAGACAAGATAGGGGCGCCCCGAAAGATCGATCGCCACGCGTGTCAGCGTCTCGTCCATCGGCTGGAGAGCGTCGGCGAAGCGGGTGATGCCGCGCGCATCGCCCAAAGCCTGGCGGATCGCCTGTCCGAGCGCGATGCCGGTGTCCTCGACCGTGTGATGCGGGTCGATGTGCAGGTCGCCCTTGGCGGCGACGTCGATATCGATCAGCGAATGCCGCGCGATCTGGTCCAGCATATGGTCGAAGAAGCCGACGCCGGTCGAAATGTTCGATACGCCGGTTCCGTCGAGATCGACACGGACCTCGATGGCGGTTTCCTTGGTTTTGCGGGCGATCTGGGCTTTGCGCATGAGAGAAATCGAAAATCCTGAGGCCGCGCCATGCGGCGGCCGGACAATAGAGCATTTTTACGTAAAGAGAAAACCAAGGCGGGGAAAGTGGCCGTGAAGTGCATGATATGATTTATTTTTTTGCGCGCGGCGGCGCGCGTTAATGCTTCGCCGCTCTTGCCAGCGGCGCGCCAACTCCATAGATGGGGACGGTCTTCGCATCGCCGTGCCGCGGCATTTTCGTGAGTATTTCGTAATGTCCGAACTGCCCCCAAGGCATGAAACCTGGCACGGAACGACAATCATCATGGTTCGCAAGGGCGGCCAGACCGTTATCGGCGGCGACGGCCAGGTGACCATTGGCCAGACCATCATCAAGGGCAACGCCAAGAAAGTGCGCCGGCTCGCCAAGGGCGAGGTGATCGGCGGTTTCGCTGGCGCGACGGCTGACGCCTTCACGCTGTTCGAGCGGCTCGAAGGCAAGCTTGAGCAGTACCCCGGCCAGCTCGTGCGCGCCTGTGTCGAGCTTGCCAAGGATTGGCGTACCGACCGTTATCTGCGCCGGCTCGAAGCCATGATGCTGGTCGCCGACAAGGAGGCGGGCCTCGTCCTCACGGGTAATGGCGATGTGCTGGAGCCCGAGGCAACGCCGGACGGCAGTGTGATGGGCATCGGTTCGGGCGGCAATTACGCACTCGCTGCCGGCCGCGCGCTGCTCTCCACCGACGCCGACGCCGCAACCATCGCGCGCCGCGCTCTCGATATTGCTGCCGACATCTGCGTTTACACCAACCGGAATGTCGTCATCGAGAGCCTGCCATGATCTCCGAAACGGCGCTCGAGCAGGCCGTCGCCCGCAATGTTCTGACGCCGGCGCAGGCGGAAGAATTGCGCGCCCTGGCCCGTGCCGAGGCGGCCGCATACGTGCCAGCGCCGCCGCCTCCGCCGCCACCCATCCCGGTGCAGTCAGATGCGAACGCGGTTGACGATGAAAAGCTGCGCCTCATCACCGGCTTCGCCGATATTTTCGTGACCATGGGCCTCGGCTTCTTCTTCGGCGCGGCTTATTACCTGCTTGGGCTCTATGTCGGCAAGCCGGAGGTCTGGGCGCTCCTCGCCGTCTGCGCCTGGCTGCTCGCCGAATTCTTCACGCGCCACCACCGGATGGCGCTGCCGAGCATCGTCCTGCTCGGACTTTTCGCCAGCGCGATCTTCCGCGCCGTCGTCGATCTCAACCCCGCGGTGGTCAGCGGGCCGATGTTTGCGCCTTTCTACACGGGCGCGGCGCCGCGCGATTGGCCGCTCTATTGGTTGGGCGGCAGCGCCCCTGTTGTCATCGAAGCGGGCCTTGCGACGGCGCTCGCGACCGCAGCCTATTATTGGCGCTTCCGTGTGCCGATCACCATCGCCGCCGGCGTCGGTGCGCTGGTCGCGGCGATCCTCGCAGGGATCATTCTGGTTTTTCCGGATCTCGATGTCCGCGTCTTCGATGCTGTCGGGCTCATCCTCGGGCTCGGAGTTCTTGCCCTCGCCATGCATTTCGATATGGCGGACCCGGCCCGGCAGACCCGCCGCGCCGACATCGCCTTCTGGCTGCATCTCCTCGCCGCGCCGCTGATCGTGCATTCGTTGATCAGCGCGATCGAGCACGGGCGCACGTTCGACAGCACGTCCGCGATTGCCGTTCTCGGCATCTTTGTCGTCCTCGGGCTGGTTTCGCTGGTCATCGACCGGCGCGCGCTGCTTGCCTCGGGCCTTGCCTATGCCGGTGGCGCCTTCGGCGTGCTGATCCAGCAGACCGATCTTGCCGACAAGGCGGGTGCGGCGACATTGCTGCTGCTCGGCCTCTTCATCCTGCTGCTCAGCGCCGGCTGGCGGCCGCTGCGCGCCACATTGCTCAGCGCTTTGCCCATGGGCTTCACCCAACGCCTTCCCCATCCCCGCACGAAAATGTCATGACCGATTTTTCTCCGCGCGAAATCGTCTCCGAACTCGACCGATTCATCGTCGGCCAGAAACAGGCCAAGCGCGCCGTCGCCATTGCGTTGCGCAACCGCTGGCGCCGCCTGCATCTCGAGGGTGCGATGCGCGACGAGGTGATGCCGAAGAACATTCTCATGATCGGGCCGACCGGCTGCGGCAAGACGGAGATTTCGCGTCGCCTCGCCAAGCTCGCCAATGCGCCGTTTCTCAAGGTCGAGGCGACGAAATTCACCGAGGTCGGCTATGTCGGCCGCGATGTCGAGCAGATCATCCGCGATCTGCTGGAAATCGCCATCGCCCAGGTGAAGCAGAACAAGCGCAAGGCTCTACAGGCGCGGGCGCACCTCGCGGCGGAGGAGCGGCTGCTCGATGCACTCGTCGGCGCCAACGCCTCGCAGACGACGCGCGATGCCTTTCGCAAGAAATTGCGTAGCGGCGAACTGGCGGAGAAGGAAATCGAAATCGAACTGGCGCAGCCTTCGTCCGGCATGCCGATGTTCGAACTGCCCAATATGCCGGGCGCCTCGATCGGTGCGATCTCCATCGGCGATATTTTCGGCAAGGGGCTCGGCAAGCCGTCGAAGCCACGCCGCCTTTTGGTCAAAGACGCCCTCGAGCCGCTCATTGCCGAGGAGAGCGACAAGCTCATGGATCAGGACCAGATCGTCCAAGAGGCGATCCACGAGGTCGAGAACAACGGCATCGTTTTCCTCGACGAGATCGACAAGATTTGCGCGCGCGAAGGCCGCGGCGGTGCGGATGTTTCCCGCGAAGGGGTCCAGCGTGATTTGCTGCCGTTGATCGAAGGCACGACGGTCTCGACCAAGCATGGCGCCGTGAAGACAGATCACGTGCTGTTCATCGCCTCGGGCGCCTTCCATATCGCCAAGCCCTCGGACCTGCTGCCGGAACTTCAAGGCCGTCTGCCGATCCGTGTCGAGCTGTCGCCGCTCGACGAGGAGGATTTCCGCCGCATCCTGACCGAGACCGAGGCAAGCCTCATCAAGCAATATCAGGCCTTGATGAAGACGGAGGGCGTCGATCTCGTCTTCACGCCGGATGGCGTCAACGCCATTGCCAAGATTGCCGTGCAGGTGAATTCCAGCGTCGAGAACATCGGCGCGCGGCGTTTGCAGACTGTGATGGAGCGCGTGCTTGACGAAGTGAGCTATTCGGCGCCGGACCGCTCCGGCGAGCTTGTCGAGGTCACGGGCGAATTCGTCGAAAAGAACATCGGCGATCTCGCCCGCAACAGCGACCTGAGCCGGTTCATCCTTTAAAACGCGAATTCGCTAATTCTTGCAGATTTCGTTTACTATCCGCGGCGGTAGAATCCGGCGTAGCTTGCCCTTGCGCCCCGGGCTCCGTAGCGTGCGGCTTTCCGTCGAGTTGATCGCCGCCCGTGGATAAGACTGTCGATAGCCGTGCTGCTTTGATCGGCGCCGGGCTTGCGCCCGGCGTGGTCGTTTTTACCGGTGTGGCGTTTGCGGGCATTCTGGCGATGTTTGCCGCCATCCTGCATCTGACCGGCGGCCAGTTCAGCTTCTCGTTGGACGATCCCTATATCCATCTCGCTCTAGCGCAGCGGATTCATGCCGGCCATTACGGGCTCAATCCCGGCGAGCCTTCGTCGCCTTCGTCGTCGATCCTCTATCCGTTCCTTCTCGCCGCGCTCATCGGTTGCGGGCAATGGGCGGCGCTGGCTCTGAACATCGCGGCGACGCTCGTGAGCATGGCGCTCTTCGCCGCCATCGGCATGGAAGCGGGCGTCGGTTTCGGCAAAGCGCCGGCCTGGCGTCTCGCGGCGATAGCCACCGCCCTGCTGCTTGGCCTCAATCTCCTCGGGCTGGCCTTCACCGGGCTGGAACATGCGCTTCACGTCGCCGATACGCTCGCCTGCCTGCTTGGCGTGCTGCGTTTGTTGCGCGGCGGCCAATTAGCCTGGTGGCTGCCGCTCGTGCTCGTGCTCAATCCGCTGATCCGTTTCGAAGGGCTTTCGATCTGGGGCGCCGGGATTATCATCCTGTGGCTGGAGCAAAAACGCGCGGCCGCGCTCGCGACATTCGCGGTTGGGGCTTTGCTGGTTGGCGGATTTTGCGCCTATCTGCATCATCTGGGCCTTCCGCTTCTGCCGAGTTCTATTCTCGTCAAATCGCGCGACATGCGTTCGGCGGGAATGTTCGGGGCGATCCTCGCGCTCCTCAACACCTGCCTCTACAACCTGATCCAATATGGCGCGCCGCAATTATTGATCGGCTTCGTTCTGCTCATGGCGCGGGCGGGCCGCGACCGTTTCACGCGGCGTCTCGCGCTCTTTGCCGGCCTCCCGGCTGTGGCGCATCTTTTCGCCGGCGCCTTCGGCTGGCTGTCGCGCTACGAGATTTACGTTCTGGCGCTGGTTTTCAGCGCCGTCGCGGTACTCTATGCCGATCTGCTCCGGCGCTGGCTGACGGCCCGCTGGATCGGTTTTGCGGCGGGGCTCGCGGTTTGGTTCGGTTTGCAGGCGGCTTATGCCAAGACCAGCCTGCTGACGCCATATTCGGCGGAAGGCATCCATCTCGAGCAATATCAGATGCACCGTTTCGCCGTGGATTACTGGCGCGCGCCGGTCGCCGTCAATGATCTCGGCTGGGTTTCCTACGACAATCCGAATTACGTTCTCGACCTCTACGGCCTTGGCTCCGAGGCGGCGCGGCTCGGGCGCCTGCACGGCGGCCGCGATCCGTCCTGGATGGAGCGGCTCGTCCGTCGGCACGATGTCGATGTCGCGATGATTTTTCCGGACTGGTTTCGCGTTCTGCCAAACGGCTGGAGCGCGGTCGCGACCCTCACGCCCAACGTCGCCAACGGCGTCTTCGAGGCGGTGCTGCCGACGACGCCGGTGACGATCTACGCGACATCGCCGCAAGCGGCGGCGAAAGTGAAAGCGGCGCTGGCGCGCTTCGCGCCAACCCTTCCGAGGGGAACGATCCTGACGATGAATTGAGGCGCCGCCATCGCATGGGTCAGATTGCCTCCATCCAGATTTTGCGCGCGCTGGCGGCTCTCATGGTCGTCTTCAGCCATGTGCAGGCCGATTCATTCGATACGGCCAATCGCGCCGGCCAGCATTTCGCCGGGTTTCATATGCTGCCGCTCAACGCGGGCGTCGATCTTTTCTTCGTCATTTCCGGGTTCATCATGGTCTATGCGTCGCGGCGGCTGTTTGGAACGCCGCGCGCTGGCGCGCAATTCATGGCGCGGCGGATCGCCCGCATCGTACCGCTCTACTGGCTGGCGACTTCGCTGGCGCTCATCCTCCTGGGTTACGAGGCGGCAAGGGGGAAGGGCGCTTTTCCGGGCGTTTGGGAGATTCTGGCGTCGTTCGGCTTCATCCCTTTCGCCCGGCCGCAGGATGGTCTCGTTCAGCCGGTCACCGGAGTCGGCTGGACTTTGAATTACGAAATGTTTTTCTATGCCGTCTTCGCGCTTTTCGTCGGCCTCGCGCGCACGCGCGCTGTTCCGGCTGTGGCGGCGGTCTCGCGTTAGCTGTCGCGGCCGGCGCGCTGTTGAAGCCGTCCGCCGTTGCGCTCGCCTATTGGAGCGATCCGATCGTCCTCGAATTCGTGCTGGGGATGATCGTGGCCGTCGTCTTCGAGAGCGGAATACGGCTCAAGCCTTTCTGGTCGGGGAGCGTGATCGCCCTGGCGCTGATCTGTCTGACGCTCGATTTCGCCCATATGGCGCCTTTCGCGCCGCCGCCGGGTTACGACCCGCATGGTTTCATCCGGCTGTTTGCCGCGGGCGTCCCCATGGCGGCGCTGTTCGCCGCAATCGTCCTCGTCGAGCCGGAGATTCCTACCCGGGGACGGGTGGCCGCATTCCTGATCCTGCTCGGCGATGCCTCCTATGCGCTTTATCTTTTCCATCCTTTCGCGCTGGTGCTGACGCGCAAGGCTTACGTCGGTCTCGGCCTGGTGGCGAAAATCGGCGTCCTGCCGCTAATCTGCATCGAAATCCCCCTCGCTATCGCGCTGGCCTTGGCAATTCATTTCGCCTTCGAGAAGCCCGTATCCGACAATTTCCATGCGTGGCTGCGCCGTAAAACCTCGCCGCAGGGCGACGAGGGCCAGCGCGACGGCCTCATGCGCCGCGGCGGGGCGAATAGGCGGCAAATCCCCCCTTTGCTTTAGCCCGCGCGGGGCGCTATCACCGGCGCCTCGAAGAATGAAGCTGGCCTTTCGGACCCCAGAAAACATGGCAAATTTCCCTGAACGCGTCTTTTCCGGCGTGCAGCCGACCGGCAATTTGCATCTCGGCAATTATCTCGGCGCGATCGTCAAATTCGTCGCGCTGCAAAACACGCATGATTGCATCTATTGCGTCGTCGATCTGCACGCGATCACCGTGCCGCAGGATCCGGCCGAGCTCAAAGCCAGCATCCGCAAGGTGACGGCCGCCTATCTCGCCGCCGGCATCGACGCCAAAAAGCATATCGTCTTCAACCAGAGCCAGGTGGCGGAACATTCCGAGCTTGCCTGGATATTGAATTGCGTTGCGCGGCTCGGCTGGCTGAACCGGATGACACAGTTCAAGGAGAAGGCCGGCAAGGACCGCGAGAATGTCTCGGTCGGTCTCTACGATTATCCGGTGCTGATGGCCGCCGATATTCACGCCTATCGGGCGACGCATGTGCCGGTTGGCGAGGACCAGAAGCAGCATCTCGAACTTGCCCGTGACATCGCGCAGAAGTTCAATCTCGATTTCGCCGCCTCGATCGCCGAACATGGTTATGGCGATGCGTTCTTTCCCCTGCCTGAGCCGCTGATCCAGGGGCCAGCGACGCGGGTGATGAGCCTGCGCGATGGCACCAAGAAAATGTCGAAGTCGGACCCCTCCGATTATTCGCGCATCAATCTCGAGGATGATGCCGATACGATCGCGCAGAAAATCCGCAAGGCAAAGACTGATCCCGAGCCGCTGCCGAGCGAGATCGCGGGTCTTGGCGGCCGGCCCGAGCTCGACAACCTCCTTGGCATTTTCGCCGCGATGAACGGCGAGACGAAAGCGCAGGTACTGCAGACGTTCGGCGGCGCCAATTTCTCCACCTTCAAGGCGGCGCTGGTCGATCTCCTCGTCGCCCGGCTCGCGCCGATCGGTGTGGAAATGTCGCGGCTTTCCAAGGAGGAGAGCTACATCGACTCCGTCCTCGCTGACGGGTCCGGCCGGGCGCGCTCCATCGCCGCCGAGACGGTCAAGGCCGTCAAAGACATCGTCGGCTTTGTGCGCTAGCATCGTGGCGGGGGTCGTCATGCAAGAGTTTTGGCTTGGCCGAGGATTCGCCCGCGACATTTGAGCCCCTGTTCAGGGCGCAATGGCCGGACGCCGATAGCAAGGGCGCGGCGCAGCGCGCCGACGACGCCACCGCGGCGGTGCTGCGCCTTGTGCAAAGCCGGTGGTTCTTTGCCCGGCTCATTGCCGCGAGCATTGTTCTTCATCTCGCGGCCGTTGCGGCTCTTGTGTGGCTGGAGCGCGCGCCGCCGCTCAAGCCCGATGCGGGGCAAGAAATCCCCGTCGATCTGGTCACCGCCCCGCCGGATGAAAAGCCTTCCGGCGCGCCGCACGGAAGGCCGGACGGGACCAAATCTGCGGCGCCCAAACCCGTCACCGCCTCTGCGCCCAAACCGGAGGCCGCAAAACCGGAGACGCCAAAGCCGCCGCCTCCGGCGTCCAAACCCGCGCCGCCGAAGCCAATACCGCCCAAGCCAGAACCGCCCAAGCCCGCGCCGCCCAAGCCAGAACCGCCCAAGGCAGAACCGCCCAAGGCAGAACCGCCTAAACCCGCAGTGGCCAAGCCGGCGGAAACGGCCAAGCCCGCGGCAGCCAAGCCGCCGCCGGTGGCGCAGCCCGTCGTGCCGAAGCCGAGTCCCCCGGTTCAGCCCCCGCCCACGCCGGCGCCTGCCGCCCGAACTGCGCCTCCGATGGCCCCTTCGGGGTCGCCGGAAGGGCGGCCCGAGGGCCTGATGCAGGACAATTCCCGCGTCGTCACCGTGCCGGAACCCTCCGCCGATGGCGACGAGATCGTGAGCTATCAAACGCTCGTTTTCGGCATGCTGGCGCTCAAAAAGGAGTTTCCCGCGGACGCCGAGCGGCGCGGCGTTTCCGGCACAGCGCGTGTCGCCTTCGAACTCAACGACGACGGCTCGGTGAAAAGCGAGAAGCTGCTGACTTCCAGCGGTGATGCGGCGCTCGACGTCGAGAGTCTGGCCGTGGTGCAGCGCGCCGCGCCATTCCCCAAGCCGCCGCCCGGCGCACAAAAATTCTTCGCCGTCGACATCATCTTCGGGACGTCAAAGTGAGGCCGTTGCGAATTACCCGAAATCGAGTTCGCCCTGCGCCGGTGTCGCCACGATATTCTCGATCGCCTGCGCCAGCAGGACGAGATCTGCCGGTCGTGAGAAGCGATGCTCGGCATCCTTCACCAAAGTGAGCGTGACCGGATCGCCGGCGAGATGTTCGACGAGCCGCGTCGCGTGAGTCCAGGGGACGTCGGCATCGTTCATCCCTTGCAGGATATGGACGGGGCAATGGGTGCGGATTGTCCCCTCGAGGATCAGATGTTTGCGTCCTTCCTCGATCAAGGCGCGGGTGATCGGATAGGGCTCCGAATAGACTGAGGGCAGAAGGCAGCGCCCTTTCTTCTCGATCTCCCGGCGCTGGCTGGGCTTGAGCGCGTCCCAGATCAGCCGCTCGGTCATGTCGGCGGCGGGCGCGATAAGGACGAGACCGGCGAGCCGCGCTGATTCACCGCTTTGGGCCAGCGCCTCGGCGCAAAGGAGCGCCAGCCAGCCGCCCATCGACGAGCCGACGAGGATTTGCGCGCCGCGGCTTTCTTGCCGGATCACGGCCAGTGATTCCTCCAGCCACGCGCCAATGGTGCCGTCCTCGAACCGGCCTTCGGATTCGCCGTGGCCGGAATAGTCGAAGCGCAGAAAGGCGCGGCCGGTCCGCGCCGCGTGCGCGTCGAGAAAGCTCGCCTTGGTTGCGCGCATGTCGGACATGAAGCCGCCGAGCCAGACGAGGCCGGGCAGGGCGGAATGGGCCGCACCGCGCCTCAGGAAGGCGATGCGCCGCGTGGCGGGGGGTACGCCGACGTCAAGGAATTGTGGACGAAGCTCCGCCGGGCCGGTCGTTAATTGGCTGTGCATCGCCGCGCCTTTATCCTTTCCTCATGAACGTCCTTAGCTCTAGAGCAAAATTGGGGTGGCTTTCGCAAGAGCGGGGACGATGTCCGGGATGACATGGCAGAGCCTGAGCGCCGCCGTCTGGTCGCAGCGCGGCCCGCATCCGCTGGCCGGCCGGACCATCCTGCAGATCGTTCCCGTGCTCGGCGCCGACGGGACCGAGCAGATCATCGAGATCGCCGAGGCGCTCGCCAGCGTGGGGGCTCGGCCTCTCGTTGCCAGCGCCGGCGGCCGCCTCGTTCCCGAATTGCAGGCCAAGGGCGGTGTCTGGCTGCCGTTTCCGGCGCAGACCAAAAATCCGCTGGCGATGGCGCTTAACAAGCGAAAACTTGCCCATCTCATTTGGCGGGAGCGCGTGACGCTGGTTCACGCCCGTTCCCGCGCGCCGGCCTGGGTCGCCTATGGCGCGACGCGGCGGCCGCGCGTCGCCTTCGTGACCACCTATCACGCCGGCTATTCGGGCGGCGGCGTGTTCAAGCTGAACTACAATGCGGTGATGGCGAAGGGCGACATCATCATCGCCAATTCGGCCTTCACGGCGCAGCATGTCGCAAGCCTCTATCCCGCCGTGTCGGGGCGCGTGCGTGTCGTTGCGCGGGGCATCGATTTCCGTGTTTTTGCCCCGCAGGAGGTCGATCCGGCCCGCGTGCTCGCCCTGCGCAACGCCTGGAACGTCGCAAGCGACGAGCGGATCGTCCTGCTGCCGGGCCGGCTTGTCGCCCGCAAAGGGCATAAGGCGCTGATCGAGGCGGCGCGGTTGCTGACCTCGGCAGGGCTGCGCGGGGTCAAGTTCATCCTCGCCGGGGATGAGCAGGGCCGGGGCGCCTATGTTCGGGAGCTCGATGCGGCCATCGCCAAGGCCGGCCTGGAGCGCATCGTCCGGCGCACCGGCCATTGCTCCGATATGCCGGCCGCCCTGCTCGCCGCGACCGTCGCCGTCGTTCCGGCGACAGAGCCGGAAACGTTCAGCCGGGTGACGGCCGAGGCGCAGGCGATGGGCACGCCGGTCGTCGCCTCCGATCTCGGCGGCTTGGCGGAAATTGTCGTCGCCCCGCCACAGGTCGGCATTGCCGAGCGCACCGGCTGGCGCGTGCCGCCGGGCGATGCCCGCGCCCTGGCGGCGGCCGTCTATGACGTTCTGATGCTGGGTGCGAGCGCGCGGGAGGCCATGTCTTTGCGCGCCCGCACGCAGGTTCTCGGCCGTTATTCGGTGGCGCGGATGCAGGCCGAGACGCTGGCTGCCTATGCGGAACTGATCGGCCGCTGACGCTCGGGCTATAAGGCCCGGGCCGTGGCGGGGAAGCCGCGGCGCAAGTCTTTTGTCCGCAATATGCGAAGCCGCATTGACTTCGCTGCCCAATGCGCCGATTTCTAGTGTGGGCCCGGTACGTTTGTGACGCTGGTGAGCTGCTTTGCGCGGTTCCCGCCGCAAGCGCCGGGTTCGATTATTAGCAAAAGGAGATTGAGCCCATTCGCCGTCCTATGAAAAGCACGCAGGCCCCGCAGAAGGATGGGCCGCGCATTAACCGAGAAATCCGCGTCCGCGAAGTTCAGCTTATCGATGCAGAAGGCCACAACCGCGGTATCGTCCAGATTCTCGAGGCGCAGCAATTAGCCGATGATGCCGGCTTGGACCTTGTCGAGATCGTTCCGACAGCCAATCCGCCCGTCTGCAAAATTCTGGATTACGGCAAATTCCGCTTTCTTGAGCAGAAGAAGGCCGCCGAGGCGCGCAAAAAGCAGAAAATTGTCGAGATCAAAGAGATAAAACTTCGTCCCGGCATCGATGACCATGATTACGGGGTCAAGATGAAGTCGGTGATGCGGTTTTTCGAGGAGGGCGACAAGGTGAAGGTCACTTTGCGCTTCCGCGGCCGCGAGATGGCGCATCAGGAGCTCGGCTACAAGCTCCTGGAGCGGGTGCGCAGCGAGACCTTGCCCTATGCCAAAGTCGAGGCCGAGCCGTCGATGGAGGGCCGCCAGATGGTGATGGTCCTGGCGCCGAAATAGGCATTTCCGCCTGCCTCCCACTCCGCTCTAAAACACCAAATGCGGCGGTTGCCTTGGCGGCCGCTTTGCGCTTATAAGCACCGCTTCCCCGAACCGCCCGGCTGAAAAGGGCTGCCGTGGCGGTTCGTTCGCTCGTTCGGCAACGAACGGGAGCGGGAGTTTTCCTGCTCAAACAATAATTTGGCGGCAGCGCTCTTGGTGCTGGTCCGCTTCTGGAGACGAGCAAATGCCCAAGTTGAAGACGAAGTCCGGCGCCAAGAAGCGCTTCAAGCTGACCGGCACCGGCAAAGTGGTCTATGCCCATCGCGGCAAACGCCATGGTATGATCAAGCGCACCAACAAGCAGATCCGCAATCTGCGCGGCACCAATGTGCTGTTCAAGACCGACGGCGACAATGTGAAGAAGTTCTTCCTGCCGAACGATTAGTTCGGATTTGTCGTCAGCTTCCTTGATTTCGTGAATTTCGGAGATGTTTCATGGCTCGCGTCAAACGCGGCGTCACCTCGCACGCCAAGCATAAGAAGACCCTGAAGGCCGCCAAAGGTTTCTACGGCCGCCGCAAGAATACGATCCGCGCCGCCAAGGCGGCGGTCGATCGCTCGATGCAATATGCAACGCGCGACCGCAAGGTTCGCAAGCGCGAGTTCCGCGCTTTGTGGATCCAGCGCCTCAACGCCGCCGTGCGTGAATTCGGTCTGACCTATTCGCGCTTCATCAACGGCCTCGACCGGGCTGGCATCGAGATCGATCGCAAAGTGCTGTCCGAGCTGGCGATCAGCGAACCGGCGGCGTTCAAGGCGATCGTCGAGCAGGTCAAGGGCGCCCTCCCGGCGCAGGCCTGAATCCCCCGAACCCATTCGATTTGGTGCGCGATTGCCTCTGGCAATCGCCGCCCGGCGGGCCTAGATTGATCGGGCGGAGCTGCGGGGTGCGTGAGGATCAAATTCCCCGGGGCCTTATCGATCTCGACGGGAGCTGTCCCTGTCCTTGCCCGTGGGCTTGGGTACACGGCGCCCACCTACTTTGTAGGTTCCCGGGATCAAATCCCACGGCCATCGCGGCCCCGCGCTTTCCCTTCACGCGAGATGTCCCAGCCCAGCCTTGACGGATGCGCTCTCCAAAGCCGCCTTGCGCGCCGAAGCTCTGGCGCGGCGGGCCGGGGTGACGGAGCCGCAGGCGCGTGCCTTTGCGGCGCGGCTTGCCGAGACTGGCGCCGATTTCGCCGCCGCGCGGGGCGCGAAGATCGCCTCGGCCTTCTGGGCAATCAAGGACGAGGTTGCGACCCTTCCGTCTGCTCGAACGCCTCGCGGCGCGGGGTATCGCCACCGCGCTGCCGGTGATGCAGGGCTTCCGCAAGCCGCTGGAATTCCGGCTCTGGGCGCCGGGCGCCCCGCTCGCGGAAGCCAAATGGGGCATCATGGAGCCGGTGCCGGCGGCGGAAGTCTTTCCCGATCTGCTCTTCGTGCCGGTGGCGGGCTTCGATCGCGCCGGCAACCGCCTCGGCTATGGCGCCGGCTTCTACGACCGCACGCTTTCGCGGTTGCGCCAGAAGCAACAGATTGTTGCCGTCGGCATCGCCTATGCGGTGCAGGATGCCCTGCGATCCCCGCCGCTATGACGAAAAACTCGATCACATTTTGACCGACCGCGAATGGATTACCTGTGGCTAGCCGCGTCCCAACGGAAGGCTTTCATGTTCAACATTCCGCCGCGCGTGCTGCCGATTGTTCTGCTTACTTGCTCCAACATCTTCATGACCTTTGCCTGGTACGGGCATTTGAAGTTCAAGGACAAGCCGCTGTGGCTCGTCATTATCCTGAGCTGGATGATCGCGCTTGCCGAATATTGCTTCGCGGTTAGTGCAAGCTATGGCAGCGCGGTTTATGACGGTGCGGAGCTGAAGGCGGTGCAGGAGGTCAGGACGCTTAACCATGTCGTGCGTTCCGGCCTGATTGCGCTCGGCGCCTTCTTCGTCTTCAAGAGGCCCTTCGATAATTGGCGTTTCGGCTAGTCACCTTTTATGGTGGCGAAGCAGCGGGATTTCTGAATGCGGCTTCTTTTCATCGGCGATATTGTCGGCCGGGCCGGTCGCCTTGCGCTCACTGATACTCTGCCGGAGCTACGCCGGGCGTGGCGACTCGATTGCGTCGTCGTCAATGGCGAGAATGCCGCCGGCGGTTTTGGCATCACCGAGGCGATCCTCGGCGATTTCCTTGCCGCCGGAGCCGATTGCGTGACGCTTGGCAATCATGCCTTCGATCAACGCGAGGCCCTGAGCTTCATCACCCACCAGCCGCGCCTCGTGCGCCCGGCGAATTTTCCGGCCGGTACGCCAGGCCGCGGCGCGGCGCTGATCGAGACGGCGGCGGGTGCCCGCGTACTCGTCATCAATCTCATGGGCCGGCTGTTCATGGACGCGCTCGATGATCCGTTCGCCGTCGGCGAGCGGGAGATCGCCGCCTGTCCGCTGGGCGAAGCCTGCGATGCGGCGATCGTCGATTTTCATGCCGAAGCGACCAGCGAGAAGCAAGGTTTCGCGCATTTCGTCGATGGCCGTGTGTCGCTCGTCGTCGGCACGCATACCCATGTGCCGACCGCGGATTATCAAATCCTGTCCCAGGGCACCGCCTATCAGACCGACGCCGGCATGACGGGCGATTATGATTCGGTCATCGGGATGGAGAAGGAAGAGCCGCTGCGCCGTTTCGTCACCAAACTGCCGGGTAGCAGGCTGGAGCCGGCTGCCGGACCGGCGACTCTCTGCGGCCTCGCCGTCGAGACGGATGCGCGCGGCCACGCGATAAAGGTCGCGCCGGTGCGGATCGGCGGTCGCCTTTCGCAAGCGCGGCCGGAGTTCTGGGAGGTTGCCTGATGCCCGGCGCGGACCCATCAGGTGCTGATAAGCGGCTGCGCCCAACGCTGTGGCTGGTCATCGGGCTGAATCTTACCTTTTTCGCCGTCGAGTTCATCGTCGCCCTTTCGATCGGCTCCGTCTCTCTGTTCGCCGACAGCGTCGATTTTCTCGAAGACACGGCGATGAGCGTCCTGGTGCTGGCGGCGATGCGCCTCTCTGCCTTGGCGCGGGCGCGGCTGGGTTATGCGTTTGCCGGTGTCTTGTTGCTCCCCGCGATCGCGTTCCTCGTGACCCTGGCGCACAAGCTCCTCTCCGCCGCGCCGCTGGTGCCGGAGCCCACGCCTTTCGCGCTCACCGGCCTCGCCGCCTTCACCGTCAACACGACCTGCGCGCTGCTGCTGGCCCGGGTGCGCAATGTCGCGGGCAGTTTGACCCGGGCCGCATTTCTCTCCGCCCGCAACGACATGATTGCCAATCTCGCGATCATGGCCGCGGCAGGGGTGACGGCGCTCTGGCCCAGCATCTGGCCGGATATTATTGTCGGCCTCGGCATTGCTGCGCTCAATGCCGATGCCGCGAGGGAAATCTGGGAGGCGGCGCGGGGCGAGCATAGCGCCGCTCTGGGCGCCCCCGACGACGCCGGTTAGGCCGACGCGCTTCCTTTATTTTCCCGCTGCGGCGGCTTATAGAGCGGCCAAAAGGCGCGGCGAGACCAGCCATTGGGATGGGTGCCGTGGGACAAGGTTTTAGGCAGCATTAGAGGTCCGCATGGCAGGGCATAGTCAGTTCAAGAATATCATGCACAAGAAGGGCAAGCAGGATGCAATCCGCTCCAAGCTCTTCTCCAAGCTGGCGCGCGAGGTCACCGTCGCCGCCAAGCTCGGCCTGCCGGACCCGGCGATGAATGCCCGGCTTCGCGCTGCGGTGCTCGCCGCCCGCGCGGAAAACATGCCGAAGGACAATATCGAGCGCGCCATCAAGAAGGCGTCTGCCGCCGATTCGGAGAACTACGACGAGGTGCGTTACGAGGGCTATGCGCCGGGCGGCGTCGCGGTCATCGTTGAAGCGCTGACCGACAACCGCAATCGCACCGCCGGCGAAGTGCGCTCGTATTTCAGCAAGGCGGGCGGAACGTTGGCCGAGACCGGCGCCGTCTCCTTCATGTTCGATCATGTCGGCGTCATTGAGTTTCCGCGAAAGGCCGCCTCCGAAGATGCCATACTCGAAGCCGCGATCGATGCTGGCGCCGAAGATGTCAGCTCGAACGAGGAGACGCACCAGATCACCACCACACTCGAAACGATGCGCGATGTCGCGCAAAAACTCGAAGCGAAATTCGGCGAGCCGAGCAAGGTCGGCTTCGTCTGGAAGCCGCAGACGAGTGTCGCGGTTGACGACGAGGCGGGCGAGAAGATTCTAAAGCTTGTCGATGCGCTCGAAGACAACGACGACGTGCAGAATGTCTACGCGAATTTCGAGATTTCCGACGCGCTGATCGCCAAGCTCAGCGGCTGACGGCCAGCTCCGCAAGCGCTATATCGAGGCGGGCGAAATCGACGGGCTTGGTCAGGAAGAGATCGATGCCCGATGTGTCGTGTTCGGCGTGTCCGAAGGCATCGGCGGAGACGGCGATGAGCCGGCTGGGCGCAACTCCCGCGTTGCTCTCCAGGCGGCGAATTTCCCGCGCCAGGGCGAGACCGTCGAGTCCCGGCATCCGCAGGTCGAGAATCACCGCTTCGAAACGCGCCTGCGTTAAGCGCCGTGCGCACTCGCGCCAATGCCGTTTCGCCATCGGCGACACGGGTGATTGCCGCCCCGCGCTTTTCCAGATGCTTCTGCAGGATCAGCGCATTGATGTCATTATCCTCCGCCAGGAGAATTCTGCGGCCGGAAAGGTCGATCGGCGGTGCAGAAGGCGCAATGGGCGCAGGAGCCGGGCGCTTGGAGGCCGAGACGGGCGAGCAGCGAGCGCAGCCGCAGCGGCTTTACCAACCAGCCGTCGAACGCGGCGAGGGATTTCTGGCCGAAAGCGCGCCGCTCTGCAGCGGTGAACAGAACGAGTCTTTGCGCAATGCCCGCGTCCCGTGCCGCCGTGCCCAGCGCCAAAGTCGCGCTGTCGCCGAGCCTGCAATCGACAACGAGAGTCTGCGGCAGCGCATCGTTTGCGCGGGCGCTTTCAATGGCGGCGAGGCCGGACTTCAGGCTTGGAGCGTGCGTCACTTCGGCGCCAAGCTCGGATAATTTCTCGACGAGGTAGGGCGCCTCGAAGGGCGACGGGGAGACGACGAGGATGCGCCGTTCGAGACGCTCCGCTGCGAGCATATCGGCGTTTGCCGCGGCGCGCAGCGGCAGCGTCAGTGCGAATGTCGACCCATGCGGCGTCGTCGATTCAAGCTCGAGCCCGCCGCCCATCCGCTCAGCCAACCGCCGCGAGATCGCAAGGCCGAGGCCCGAGCCACCGGCTTCGCGCGGTGTGGCCTGGGTGAATTCATCAAAGATGAGCCTGGCGCTCTCTGGCGCGATTCCGGGGCCGGTATCGCTGACGATGAATTTGAGCTGCGCGGGCTCGCGCGACACGCGCAGGCCGACGCCGCCGTGCGCAGTAAACTTCACCGCATTGCCGATGAGATTGAGCAGCACTTGCCGCAGCCGCGCCGCATCGCCGACGACCCGCGGCGGGACATCTGCGCCAATGAAGCTTGCGATGTCGAGGCCCCGGGCATGGGCGCGCGGCGCGAGGATTTCGACCGCGCCTTCGACCAGCAGGGCAAGGTCGAAAGGCGCTTCGGTCAGCGGAACCTTGCCGGCCTCGAGTTTTGCAAGGTCGAGGATTTCATCGACAAGGCCGGCGAGGCTTTTGCCGGAGTTGCGGATCGCCTCGACATAGGCGCGCTGTTCGGGATCGAGCGTGGTCGCGGCCAGCAGATCCGCGAGCCCGAGGATGCCGTTAAGCGGCGTGCGAATCTCGTGGCTCATGGTGGCCAGAAGCCGGGATTTGGCTTCGTTCGCGGCCTCGGCGCGGTCGCGGGCGATTTCCGCTTCCTTCAGCGCATAGGTTTGCGCGGCGGCGTCCGGCGTCGGCGCTGGCGCATCGGGCGTAGCTGGAGGCGGCGGAAAAAGAAAGGCTTCGCGCATAGATCAATCTAGTGCGCGAAGCCTTGCGATTGTGTTGCCCGGAAAGGCGAGAGTTTAGGACTGGACGCGGATCAGCGGATGGCGCGATCGAGCGCAATTCCGGCCTTGGAATGCAGCTCCTTGGAATCAATGGTCCCATCGCCTTCCTTATCGGCCGTCTGGAACAGCTTGGCCACGAGCGCGAGATATTCGTCCTTGGTCAGCGTCTTGTCGTTATCCGGGTTGGCTGCGGAGAAATTCGCTTTGCTGACGTGGTGGGCGACTTCCTTGAGGTCGAGGGTGCCGTCCTTGTCCTTGTCGAGCTTGTCGAATTCCGCGCTTGCGGCGGCCTTGGCCTCAGTGAGGTCGATGGTGCCGTCTTTGTCGGTATCGGCGGCGGTCAAAGCTGCCGCTGAAGCCGAAGAAACCGGGAGTATGACGAGCGGCGCGGCGCACAGACCAAGCGCGCCAAACAAAATCGCGACGGAACGCGGGAACTTGGACATGCGTCTCTCCATGAAATGATGCAATGCGGAATGACGATAATAAAATAGGAAGAAAACAGCAGACAGGCAAGGTAAAATGCTTGAGAAAAATTCCCAAAATTCCCCAGAAAAATAGAAAATTTCCCGAAATTGCGAAGCTTTCGGCCAAAATGATGCGTTGCGATAAGACTTCGCATCGAAGCGGCCGCCGCGGTTCTAGGCCGCGCGCAACTCCTTCGGCGCGCCGATGCGGTAGGACAGGGCCTCGGCGAGATGCGGCCGCCCAACGGTCGCGGCGCCGTCAAGATCGGCGATCGTGCGGGCCAGCTTCAGGATGCGGTAAAAGCCCCGCGCTGACAGATTCAACCGCTCGGACGCCTCGCGTAGTAGAACCATTCCGGCCGTGTCCGGCCGCGCCATGTCTTCGATCACATGGCCGGGGGCCGCCGCGTTGGTGAAGACATGTGGCAGGCCCAGCTCGGCATAGCGCTTCACCTGCACGTGCCGTGCGGCGGCGACACGGGCGGCGACTTCGGCCGAGCCCTCCGCCGCCGGCGGCAGCAGCAGATCGGCGGCATTGACGGCAGGCACTTCGATCATCAGGTCGATCCGGTCGAGCAGCGGGCCCGAGAGGCGCGCCTGATATTGCCCAACGCAGCGTGCGGCGGGTTGCCGGCTGCAGCTGTAGCCGGGATCGAGAGCATGGCCGCAGCGGCACGGATTCATTGCCGCGACAAGCTGAAAGCGCGCCGGATATGTGATGCGATGATTGGCGCGCGCGATGGCGACTTCGCCGGTTTCCAGCGGCTGGCGCAGCGAATCGAGAACCTGTGGCTGGAACTCCGGCAATTCGTCGAGAAACAAGACTCCCTGATGGGCGAGCGAAATTTCTCCCGGCCGCGCATGAACGCCGCCGCCGACCAGTGCCGCCATCGAGGCCGAATGATGCGGCGCGCGGAACGGCCGCCGGTCGGTCAGCGCCCCACCCGCCAATTGCCCGGCGACGGATTGGATGAGCGAGATTTCGAGCAGTTCGCGCGGCGTCAGCGGCGGCAAAATCGAGGGCAGCCGCGCCGCCAGCATGGATTTGCCCGCGCCCGGCGGCCCGCTCATGAGCAGATTATGGCCGCCCGCGGCCGCGATTTCGAGCGCGCGCTTCGCGCTCTCCTGACCCTTGATGTCGCGCAGATCGGGTAGGAGTCCGCCACCCTGGCGCATCGCCGGGCTTGGGCGGCTGAGGACTTGCGCGCCCTTGAAATGGTTGGCGAGCTGGATGAGCGACCCCGGCGCCAGAACGTCCATATCCTGCGACGCCCAGGCCGCCTCGCCGCCGCGCGCCTGCGGGCAGATGAGGCCGTGTCCGCGCGCATTGGCGGCGATGGCCGCGGGCAGAACTCCGGAGACTTCGGTGATCGCGCCATCGAGCGCCAGTTCGCCGAGAACGGTAAAGCCCTGGATCGCATCGGCGGGGATGGCGCCGATCGCCGCCATAATGCCGAGGGCGATGGGCAGATCGTAATGGCTGCCCTCCTTGGGCAGATCGGCGGGTGCGAGATTGACGGTGATCCGCTTGGCCGGGAGAGCAAGGCCCGAGGCGTTAAGCGCCGCGCGCACCCGCTCGCGCAATTCGGCGACGGCCTTGTCGCCGAGACCGACAAGCGTGAACATCACATTGCCGTTAGCGATCTGCACCTGGACATCGACCGGCCGCGCCTCGATCCCCTCGAAGGCCACCGTCGCGACACGCACCACCATTCCGGCCCCCTCGCGCTCGCAGAAAGCTAAGCATATTCCAATGAAAGCGGCAAGAACAATCCGGGAACATGCAAAAACACCTGTGCGCCGCTGCCATTCAGGGCGGCCGCAGTGCCGCAAGGCGCATTGCGGCGGTTCGAATCTTGCGCCAAGGGTGCTCAGCACGGGTGCTTAGCAAGGGTGCTCAGCTTGTACAGGATGCGATAATGGCCGCCGCTGCCCCCAGAGCCTATGCCGATCCCGCCGCCGCGGCGGCGCGACTCCTGCTTTGGCTTGCGCTTATTCTGCTGATGATTCTGACGCCGGTGGCGGAGCTTGTTTTCCGCGGGCCGCTGTATGTGTTCCTGCCCGTGGGCGCCTGCATTCTCATCGTCGCCGGGCGCGTGGCGCAGGAGCGCGGCTCGGGCCAGAAGCTCGTCCGGCTCCTGCGCTCACCCATCGCCGGCGCAGCCTTTTTCCTGTTCTTATGGGCCGGCCTGTCGTTGCTTTGGACGCCGTTTCCCGACGAGGCGGCGACCCGCTTCTTGAAGGCGGCGCTGACGGCGCTGGTGGTCTTTTTCGCCATCCTCTCGCTGCCGGAGAAGACCAGAGCCACAAATCTTTATTTGCTGCCGATTGGCCTCGCCATCGTGGCGGTCGCGACGATAGGGCTCACGTTCTTCGCGCCGCGGATGTTCTGGCAGGGCGAAACGCCTGACGCGACCTTGGCGCAGCGCTGCGTGATGACGCTGACGGTTCTGCTGTGGCCTGCGATCGGCGGCCTGGCCCTGCGTGAAAAGTGGCTGCTCGCCGTGGTTTTGGCCGGAGCCGTGACGGCGGCGGTGCTGGCGACGTTTGTCGAAATCGCCTTGGTGGGCCTCGCTTTGGCCGCGGTCGTTTATGTCGTCGCGGCGAGCGAGCCGCAGAAAGTCGGCCAGATCCTCGGTTTCGGGCTTGCGGCTTTGGTTCTTCTCGCCCCCGCAGCGGCGCTGATCGTGCTGGCGCTGGTGAGCGTCGGACATCTGCCTCATGTTGGTCCGGGCCTCGTCTTCGCCGATGTCATCGTGCAGGAATGGCCGCGCTTCATCACCGGTCACGGGCTCGATTTCGCCACGCGCGCGGTCGAAATCGGCGTGCTGCCGCCGGATACGCCGGGCAGTATCCTGTTCAAGATCTGGTATGAACTCGGCGTCCTCGGCGCGATTGCCTTTGCCGTGTTGGCGGTGAGCGCCTTCATCGCCGCGGGGAATGCGCCGCTCGCGATCGCGCCGGCGTTGCTGGCAGGACTTGTCGCCGGTCTTGTCGTCGCGGTCTGGGGCACCGAAACGACGCAAATCTGGTGGATGTCGCTCAATGGGCTCGATGCCATCGCGCTTGCGCTGATGTGCAAGGCCGCGCCGCACGCCAAGCGGCCGCTGGCGCCAGCCGCGGAGGATTTGCCGCTCGAACCCGATGAAGAGTATGGGGCTTTGGACGTCTAGAGCGGATAGTTACTGGCGAATATCCTCGCCGCTTTCGACCGGCGCAAGCTGCGCCAGTTCGTCGTCGGTGAACAGCCGGCTGCGGGTGAGAAAGCGGACATTCTCCGGGGATTCGATCGAGAAGCCGGAGCCGCGGCCTGGCACGACGTCGATCGTCAGATGCGTGTGCTGCCAATATTCGAATTGCGACTCGCTCATGTAGAACGGCGCATCGCCGATGATGCCGAGCTTCACATCGCTCTTGCCGACGCGGAAATCGCCGCGCGGATAGCACATGGGCGCCGAGCCGTCGCAGCAGCCGCCGGATTGGTGGAACATCAACGGGCCGTGGATCGCTTCAAGCTTGGAGATCAGCGCGAGAGCCGCAGGGGTTGCTGAGACACGTTCGGGCAAATCCGCCTCCCTATGCGATAACCGGCGCGAAAACGAAGGAGCGGCACGAGGCCGCTCCTGTAACATTTGGGACGCCGGGGTCCGGCGTCAAGATCAAACACCGCCTCAGAAGAATCCCAGCGCCTTCGGGCTGTAGCTGACGAGCAGGTTCTTCGTCTGCTGATAATGGTCGAGCATCATCTTGTGATTCTCGCGGCCGATGCCGGATTTCTTGTAGCCGCCGAAGGCGGCGTGCGAGGGATAGAGGTGGTAGCAGTTGGTCCAGACGCGGCCCGCCTGGATGCCGCGGCCCATGCGATAGGCGCGGTTGATGTCGCGCGTCCACAGGCCGGCGCCGAGGCCGAAGATCGTGTCATTGGCGATTTCGAGCGCTTCCGCCTCGGTCTTGAACGTCGTGACGGCGAGGACCGGCCCGAAAATCTCCTCCTGGAAGACACGCATCTTGTTGTTGCCTTGCAGGACCGTCGGCTTGACGTAATAGCCGTCGGCGAGTTCGCCGGGCAGCACATTGCGCTCGCCGCCCGTCAGAACTTTCGCGCCTTCCTTTTTGCCGATGTCGATATAGGAGAGGATCTTCTCAAGCTGATCGTTCGAGGCCTGCGCGCCGATCATCGTGGTGGGGTCGAGCGGGTGGCCGGTCTTGATCTTCTCGACGCGCTTGATCGCCCTCTCCATGAACTTGTCATAGATCGATTCCTGCACGAGCGCGCGGCTGGGGCAGGTACAGACTTCGCCCTGGTTCAGCGCGAACATGGCGAAACCTTCGAGCGCCTTGTCGAAGTAATCGTCGTCCTCGGCCATCACGTCGGCGAAGAAGATGTTCGGTGATTTGCCGCCGAGTTCCAGCGTCACCGGAATGATGTTTTCCGACGCATATTGCATGATGAGCCGGCCCGTCGTCGTCTCGCCGGTGAAGGCGATCTTGGCGATGCGCTTGTTCTGCGCCAGCGGCTTGCCGGCCTCGACGCCGAAGCCGTTGACGATGTTGAGCACGCCGGGCGGCAGGATGTCGGCGATGATGTCGGCGAGCACCATGATGCTCGTCGGTGTCTGCTCGGCCGGCTTGATGACGACGCAATTGCCGGCGGCGAGGGCCGGGGCCAGCTTCCAGGCCGCCATCAGCAGCGGGAAGTTCCAGGGAATGATCTGGCCGACGACGCCGAGCGGCTCATGGAAATGATAGGCGACCGTGGTGTGATCGAGCTCGGAGATGCCGCCTTCCTGCGCGAGGATGCAGCCGGCGAAATAGCGGAAATGGTCAATGACGAGCGGCACGTCGGCGGCGGTCGTCTCGCGGATCGGCTTGCCGTTGTCGATCGTCTCGGCGAGCGCGAGGAGGCTCAGTTTGCCCTCGAGCCGGTCGGCGATCTTGTTCAGGAGCTTGGCGCGCTGCGCCGGCGCGGTATTGCCCCAGGCCTCCCGCGCTGCATGCGCCGCGTCGAGGGCGAGTTCAATATCTTCCGCTGTCGAGCGCGCCACCTGGCTGAACGGCTTGCCGGTGATCGGGCTCACATTATCGAAATATTGCCCTTTGACCGGCGGAACCCATTTGCCGCCGATGAAATTGTCATAGCGTTCGCGGAGCGCGACCTGCTGCCTTAATTCCTGAAGGCTTTGCGCGAGCATACTTCGACCTCCCTACCTTACTCTGGTTTGGTTGGCGCGCATTATCGTCTTCCGCCCGGCCGAGGCAATAGGCCAGAGGTCTTAGACGGAGCCATGGCTTGAGCCGGCCCGGGCGGCGTGCGGGGGGCCGCGGGTGGGGGTTTCTTGGGGCTTTCAGTTTGTATTGATTTTAAACAAGGCGGCTCCTCTTTTTAACTCCTATAAAGTCAGGCCATTACTCTTGCGGCGGAGCCAATTCGTCGCCATTACTTTATGGAACCGAACGTTGTGGGCCGCACATGCCGGTCGCGCAGGATTGAGTTGCAGCAGAAAAATGATCATTTGTTCCTGCAATGCGATTTCCGACACGAGTGTCAAAGCTTCGATCCGCAGCGAGAAATCGCCGCGGACGCCGGGCGCCGTCTATCGCTGTCTCGGGTGCAGGCCGAACTGCGGGCGGTGTTTTGAGACCGTGCGCACCATTATCGACGATGCTTTAAAGCAGGCCGGCACAGGCGAACATGTTCATCTGACCGCCGCGAAAGACCAGGATTGGGCGATCGCCGCCCGCGCGCACGATCATCATCATCCACACGACCATCGCCACGATCATCATCGCGGTCATGACCGCCGTTCGCCGGCGGCGCACGAGGCCGGCGGCTGCGAGAAGAATTGCGACGCCTGCGCGGTTGCGGCGGCTCCGACTTTTTCCTGAAATTTTGTTGCCTGCACGCACTGTCTTTGCGCGCCGCGAATAAGCCTGCTCAAAAACCGTTTTACACACCGGAGCATCGTCATGCTCCGCCTTCTGCTATTGCCGGGGCATTTTAACTGGCTTAGTTTGCGCCCAATTCAGTTCGGGATGGAGCAGTTCTAAATGCAGGGCGACGCGCGCGTCATCGACTATCTCAATCGCGGTCTTCGCAGCGAGCTGACCGCCATCAACCAATATTGGCTGCATTACCGGCTGCTCGACAATTGGGGCTATAAGGAACTCGCCAAGAAGTGGCGCAAGGAATTGATCGAGGAGATGGAGCACGCGGACCGCTTCGTCCAGCGCATTATTTTTCTCGATGGCTTCGCCAACCTCCAGGTGCTTGATCCGCTGCGGATTGGGCAGACGGTAGAAGAGATCATCGCCGCCGATCTCGCGTCCGAGCGTGATGCGCACCGGCTTTACACCGAGGCCGCCGATTACAGTTTCTCGGTCCGCGATTATGTGTCGAAGGAACTTTTCGACGACCTGCTGAAGGACGAGGAAGAGCACATCGATTTTCTCGAAACGCAGCAGGAACTGATCCGACAGGTCGGCATCCAGCTTTACTCGCAAAAGCATATCGGCGAATTGCACGAGGATTGATCGCAGAGGCGGCGTTCTGCACTGTCAGGCCGCGGCGACTTGCGAGACAAAAATCGAGACCGTCCCGATCTAGTCCCCGGCCCGGGTCAGAAGATCGCGCGCCGAGGACAGAATAGGCGAGGCGCCCGAGCCGGTCGTCTCGACGGCGCGGCTGACATCGCTCGTCGCGGCGATGCGCCTCAGTTCGCGACTTCACCGTGCTTTTTGCGCGGCGGCCCCATCAGTGCCGGCTGGAAGAGCACGGCGGCGCAGAGCGTCGTCACGAGCGACATGGCCAGCAATTTGCCCATGCTCGACGTGCCGGGATGATGCGACAGCCACAGGCTGCCGAAGGCGGTGGCCGTGGTCATCGCGCTGAAGAAGACGGCCCGCGTCAGGCTCGATTGCAAAAGATTGGTCGTCCCGGCGCGCCAAGCCATCACGAAATAGATCTTGAACGCGACGCCGAGGCCAAGCAGCAGCGGCAGCGCGATGATATTGGCGAAGTTGAGCGGCATGTGGAACAGAACCGTCAGTTCCAGCGTCACGAGCCCCGCGAGCAGCAGAGGAACCAGCGTGAGCAGGACATCGCTCACCCGGCGCAGGACGATGAACAGAAGGACGCTGATGGAGAGCAGCGCCCAGATCCCGGCCTCGATGAAGGCGCGGATCACGGTGTCGCCTGATTCCTGGATGGCGATCGGCTCGCCTGTCGCGTTCGGCGCGACAGCCTTAACCGCCTTGGCGAAGCGCCGCATAACGTCATTATCGTCCTGATCGCCCGCCGGGGCGACCGAGATCAGCGCCTGCCCGTCGGCGCTCACCCAGTCCCGCTGCAGGCTGAGGGGAATGTCGGCCACGCTCGTTGGCTTGGCCTCCAGCGAGCGATGCAATTGCTCAAGCATCACATTGAGCGGCGGCAGCAGCAGCGTGCGGGCCGCCGCGCGTTTTTCCGGCGGGGCATTCGCCAGCTGGCGCATGAGATCGGCGAGGTGGCGTGCTGCATCGACGCCGGGGCCTTTGAGGCCCTTGGTGGTCATGTCGAATTGCAGCGCGTCGGCATTCATCGCGGCGACGTCGTCGGCGTCGCTGCGGCGCATCGATGCGGCGCGTCGGATCGAACAGTGGCAGCAGGAATTTCGCCGCATGTTCGATGATCGGCAGCTTCTTGTCCTGATCGACAGGCACGAGGCTGTTGAGGGTCAGGACGCCGGCGACCTGAGGCAACTTTTCCAGCTTTGCGACGAGCGGTTTCGTCGCATCGAGGCTCGGCGCCAGAATGTCGATGGCGTTCGCTGCCGGATTGTGGCTGCGCGTGAGATCGTCGAGCGTCATGACCGCTTCGGTGTCCTTGGCGCGCAGGTTCAGCGGATTGAAGTCGAAGCGCAAATGCGCGAGCAGCGGCGTGCCGGCCAGGGCGACGCCCAGCGTACCGATGACGACCGCATAGCGATGCCGGGCGAGAAATTCGTCGACGGGCGCGAGAAATTTATAGCCGACGCTGTCCTGCTCGGCCGGCGGCTTCAGCACGGTCAGCAGGGCGGGCAGAACGGTGACCGAGGAGAAAAAGGCGATGATCATGCCGGTGCCGGCGATGAGGCCAAGCTCCGAAACGCCGCGGTAATCGGTCGGCAGAAAGGAATAGAAGCCGCAGGTCGTCGCCGCCGCGGCGAGCGCCAGCGGCCGGCCGGCACGCACCGCCGCGGCACGCAACGCCGTGTTGAAGTCGGGATGGACAAAGCGTTCCTGCCGGTAGCGGACGCTGAACTGGATGCCGAAATCGACGCCGATGCCAACGAACAGGACCGCGAAGGCGATCGAGATCAGGTTCAGCGCCCCGACCATCAGGAGGCCGATGGCCGCGGTCACGCAAAGCCCGACGATGACTCCCAGCGCGACGGCGAGCACGATGCGGGCCGAGCGCAATGCCCGCCAGATGATGAACAGCACGATGAGCGCGGTGATCGCGCCGTTGAGGCCCGAGCCCTCCTTGACCGTCGAGAATTCCTCGTCGGCGAGCGGCACCGGGCCGGTGAGCCGCACGGTGACGCCATCCTGCGGCGTCAGCCCCAGCTCTCTGGCGCTTTGACGGATGAAATTCGATGGCACGAGGCCGGGCTGCAGCGCGGCGTAATCGAGAACCGGTTTGATCGACAGGAAGTGGCGCAGCTGGCGCGGGTCTGGCGGTGCGCCGCTGAACAGAGCCTGCCAGGAGAAGAAGCTCTTTCGGCCGGCGAGCACATCCTCCAGCGCCCCGCTGAGGGCGAGGATCGGGCGGCTGAAATCCTCGAATGTGCCGGCGCCCGAGCGGACGCCGCGGTTGACATAGGAAAAGGCGTCCATGACGCCGCGCAGGCTCGGATCGGAGGCGAGCGCGGCGAGGAAGGGCTCGGCCTTCATCAGGCCGGCGATGCTGCGCTGAACCTGTGCGACCGGCTGGAACATGAGTCCGACCTGATCGAAATAGGGTCCGCTGTCGGGCCGGGTGACACTCTCGAAAAGGTCTTTCCGGGTCGATAGGCGCGCCAGCAGCTTCTGCGCCGCCATTTCGGTGAGTTCGGGCGTCTTGCCGTCGATAACGACGATGATGTCGTCGTGGCGTTGGGGGAATGCCTTGTCGAGCTCCGCCAGCCGCTGACGCCACGGCAGCTTTGCCGAAAGGAAATCATTGGTGTTGGTGTTGATGGCGAAATGCGTCGCCGCGTAATAGGCGCTGATGCCGGCGATGAGGAACGCCGCGACAATCACCGTCCAGGCCGAACGCGAACAAACTTCCACCAAAGCGACGATCGCGCGGCCGATGAACCCGATTTGCGGACTCTGGCTCGGCGCCGCGCTATTCGGTTGATTATCCATGTCTTTCCAACGTCAATAGCCAAAAATGTGTGGCATCTTTGCAAGGCCGCGGCAATTTCGGCTCGAAAGCCAATTTTGCGATGGCTTAATCGCGCAGGGCTGCCTTAACTGAGCTGTTTTGAGTTTCGGCAAAAGATGAACTTGCCAAGGACATCCTTAAAAGCGCGCGGTCCGAAAAAAGCAAGCTCTCGTCTTCATCTCTCTGCCTTGGCGGACAATAAGTTGGGGTGATGAATGAAGGTCATTCTGGCCCAGCCGCGGGGGTTTTGCGCCGGGGTCGTGAGGGCCATCGATATCGTCGAAGGGGCGCTCGAAAAATACGGCGCGCCGGTCTATGTGCGCCATGAGATCGTGCACAATGGCCATGTGGTTGCGGAGTTGAAAGCCCGCGGCGCCCGCTTCGTCGAGAGTCTGGCCGAGGTGCCGCGCGGCGCGCCGACGGTGTTCAGCGCGCATGGCGTTTCGCATGCCGTCGAGCGTCAGGCGCGCCATCGTGGTCTCACAGTCTTCGACGCGACCTGTCCGCTCGTCGCCAAGGTTCACGACCACGCCGCGCGCTATATCGAAAAAGGCCGCACGCTGATTCTCGTCGGCCACGCCGGCCATCCGGAGGTCGAGGCGACGCTGGGGCGCGTCAAAGGGCCCGTCCATCTCGTTCAAAGTAAAGCAGATGTGGCTGCGCTCGCGCTTGCCGAGGACACCCCGGTCGCCTATGTCACCCAGACAACGCTGAGCGTCGATGACACGAAAGCGATTATCGAGGCGCTTGAGAAGCGCTTTCGGAATGTCATCGGCCCGGAAACGAAGGATATCTGCTACGCGACACAAAATCGTCAGGCGGCGGTGCGGGCGCTGAGTTGGCTGGTCGACGTCGTTCTCGTTGTCGGTGCTAAAAATAGCTCTAATTCCAATCGTTTACGTGAAATTGGCGCGCAAGCGGGGGTGCCGAGTTATCTAGTGGCCGACAAAGATGAGCTTGACCTTGATCTTCTGGGTGGGGCAAACACCATAGGCTTGACTGCCGGTGCTTCGGCGCCGGAGGTTTTGGTCGAAGGAATCATCGAAGCTTTGCGGGGGCTGGGACCGGTGGACGTCGCGCTTTTGCCCGGCGTTCAAGAAAACGTTGAATTCCGGTTACCTTTTGAATTCCTCGCATCTTCCGCTTAAACAAACCGAGCCACTTAAATAGGAGCCGGCACTAGATGGCTATTCCAGTCCTGCAGGCGGTGCAAATCGGCGGCTACGTTCTTCGCCAGAAGCTTCAAGGTAAACGGCGGTTTCCGCTGGTTCTCATGCTGGAACCCTTGTTCCGCTGCAATCTCGCCTGCGCCGGCTGTGGCAAGATCGACTATCCCGATCCGATCCTCAACCAGCGCCTGCCGCTCGATGAATGTCTGCATGCGATGGACGAGTGCGGCGCGCCGGTCGTCGTGATCGCCGGCGGCGAGCCCTTATTGCATAAGGAGCTGCCGCAGATCGTCGAGGGCGGTATCGCTCGCGGTAAATATATCACCGTCTGCACCAACGCCCTGCTGCTCGAAAAGCAGATCAGCAAGTTCAAGCCGCATCGCCGGTTCAACTGGTCGATCCATCTCGATGGCGATCAGGAGATGCACGATAAATCGGTCTGCCAGAGCGGCGTCTACGATCGTGCCGTCGCGGCTCTGAAGCTCGCCAAGTCGAAGGGCTTCCGCGTCACCATCAACTGCACTCTGTTCAACGACGCCGATCCCGCGCGTGTCGCCAAGTTTCTTGACGACGTGAAGGGCTTCGGCATCGAGGGCGCCACCGTGTCGCCGGGCTATGCCTATGAGCGCGCGCCCGATCAGCAGCACTTCCTCAACCGCGCCAAGACCAAGCAATTGTTCCGCGATATTTTCAAGCTCGGGCAGGGTGGCAAGAAGTGGCCCTTCTTCCAGTCCGGCCTCTTCCTCGATTATCTCGCCGGCAACCGCACCTATGAGTGCACGCCCTGGGGCAACCCGACGCGCACCGTCTTCGGCTGGCAGCGGCCCTGCTATCTGCTCGGCGAGGGCTACGCCAAGACCTTCGCCGAACTGATGGAAGAGACGAACTGGGATTCCTATGGCGTCGGCAAGTACGAGAAGTGCGCCGACTGCATGGTCCATTGCGGCTTCGAAGCGAGCGCCGTCAACGAATCCTTCGCCAAGCCTTGGGAAGTGTTGAAGGTCGCCATCACCGGCATCCGTACCGATGGCGCGATGTCGAAGGATATCCCGCTAGACCGGCAGAGACCCGCCGATTACGTCTTCTCGCGGCACGTCCAGAACAAGCTCGCTGAAATCAAAGAAGCCGAAACCGCCAACACTAGTCATCTGTCGGCTGCGGAATAGCGACACGAACGCGGCGTTCGCATCGAACGCCGTTTTCACCAAATGTGGGATTTGGCCCGGCGCGCGCGCGAGAGCGCGCAGGACGGGGCCGGCAGCCACGGCGCCAGTCGGGCTGATGCCGGCAAGCGCCGCCGGAGGCACATGCCGTTCGGCCGGATCGGCGACCACACGAAAAGCCGCGAAAGGCAGATTGCGGGCAGCGGCGAAGCGGGCCGCGATATGCGATTCCATGTCCGCCACCGCGGCGCGTGTCGAAAGGTGAAGGGCGCGCTTGTCCGCCGGGGTCGTGACTGGCCGGTCGATCCCCGCCATATCGACGATCGGGGCGCCGCCGAGAGCTGCCGCAAGTCGCTGCGACCAGGCGCGATCGCATTCGAATTGTTCGCCGTCCTCGGCGACGATGGAACGGGCGATGAGGACGGTGCCGGGCCGCAGCCCTGGCGCCAGCCCGCCGGCGATTCCGAAGCTCAGCACAGCCCCGACATGCGCCTCGAAGACATCATCAAGGGCTGATTCGAGCGTCTCTTTGCGGCCGCCGGAAGCGATCACGGAGACGTCGGCGCCGGCCGCGATCCGCGCCTCGGCTTTCATGCCGGTAATGGCAAGGACAGTCCGGCGGTCTAGATGCCGGCCAGCACGGTATTGTGGTTCGCGCGCTTCAGATTGCGGAAGCGCGCTACCGCCCAGAGCGGAAAGAACTTCGCGTAACCGTGGTAGCGCAGGTAAAATACCCTTGGAAAACCCGTGCCGGTAAAATGCTCTTCCTGCCAAGACCCATCCCCCTCTTGTGCAGCCAGCAGATAGCGGATCCCTCGCGCCACTGCGGGTTCGTCAACTTCACCAGCCGCCATCAGGCCAAGCAACGCCCATGCCGTTTGCGACGCTGTACTCGGGGCCTTCTCATAACCCGTGTAGTCCAACTTGTAGCTTGCACAATCTTCGCCCCATCCGCCATCCCCGTTCTGAATTCGCTTCAGCCAGGCGACAGCTTTCTTGAAGGCAGGGTGCGAATGGTCGATCCCGGCGGCATTGAGCGCCGAGAGAACCGACCAGGTCCCGTAGATGTAATTGACCCCCCAGCGGCCGAACCAACTCCCGTCCGCTTCCTGCTCTTTCAGCAGGTAATCGACGGCCCGGGCAAACTGCGGGTTGTTTTCGCGCGTCTGGCCAAGCTGCGCCATCATCGAGACGCAGCGCGCCGAAACGTCCGCCGTCGGCGGGTCGAGCAGCGCGCCGTGGTCGGCGAAGGGAATATAGTTCAAGTAATAATAAGTATTGTCCGCGTCGAAGGCGCCGAAACCGCCGTTCTTGCTCTGCATCCCTTCGATCCATTCGAGGCCGCGGGCAATCGACTCGTCATAGACGCCGGCAGGCGCGAGCGAGCTGTTGCGCGCGCGATCCATCGCCAGCACCACGGCCGCCGTGTCGTCGAGATCGGGATAATAGGCATTGGCGTACTGGAAAGCCCAGCCCCCCGGCCGCGTCTTGGGCCGGATCGCCGCCCAATCCCCGGCTATATCGAGGACTTGCAGCGGCTTCAGCCAGCCGAGCGCCTTGTCGATCGGCTTTGCAGCCTCGGCGCCGCCGGCTTCCATCAGGGCGTGCAGCGACAAAGCCGTGTCCCAGACCGGCGAAAGGCAGGGCTGGAAATAGATCTCGTCCTCTTTGAAGACGCCGAGCTTCTCGATGGCGGCGCGCGCGGCAACCAGGTTCGGATCGTCCTCGGGATAGCCGAGCAGACGGTACATCAGCACCGAGTTGACGATGGCCGGCCAGATCGCGCCGAGCCCGTCCGTCCCGTTGATACGTTTCGTGACGAAGGCGACGGCCTTGTCGATGGCGCGCTTGCGCGGCGCCTTGGGGAAGTAAGGTTCGGCGAAGCGCAGAAGCTTGTCGATCCCGTCGAACAGCACAGTCCAGGGAAAGCGCTGGTGTTTGGCGCGCGCCCAGCGCCGCACCTTCTCAGGCGGCTCGATGAAAAGCTCGTCGAGGCGGATATTGCGCGGATTAACCGCCGTCGCGCGCAGGCTCATGAGCACGCTCAGCGGAATAAGCACGGTGCGCGCCCAATAGGAAATCTTCCAGATATGGAACGGAAACCATTCCGGCAGCAGCATGAGTTCCACCGGCACCACCGGCACCGCACGCCAGGGGACGATGCCATATTGCGCCAGAAGACCGCGGGTGAAGACGTTCGACTGCGCGGCGCCGCCATGCGCGAGGATCGCCTCGCGCGCCCGCTTCATATGCGGCGCGTCGATCGGGTCGCCGATCATCTTGAGCGCGAAATAGGCTTTGACGCTGCAGCTCACATCAAGCGGGCCGTCATGGAACAAGGGCCAGCCGCCGTTGTCGGCCTGTTTGCGGCGCAGATAATTGCCGACCCTGGCCTCCACCTCAGGCGAGGGCGGCTCGCCGATCTGATGGCGGAAGAGGATATATTCCGCGGTGATGGTCGCGTCCGCCTCGAGTTCGAAAACGAAGTGGCCATCGTCGCGCTGAACGTCGAGCAGCGCTTTGGCGCCGGACGTCACCGCCGCATCGATTTCCGGGAGAGCGCGCGCCCGCAAACTGCTGCCGGCAAACGTATCCAAGCTCACGTCCGATCAATCCCCTTCAGTCAAATCAACGTCAGCCGTCTACCAAAAGAGCATCGGCTGCGGAGAAGCCGGAACGGATGGCTCCTTCGATCGTTGCTGGAACCCCCGTATTCGTCCAATCCCCCGCCAGCAGAAGATTGGACAGAGCGCTCCGCGTATGCGGGCGCCGCGCCTCTTCCGAGGGGGTCGCCGCAAAGGTTGCGCGCTTTTCCTTTATGATTTGCCATGGGGGCAGCGGCGACGCAACCTCCGTAACCGACTGGATTTCGGACCAGATTTTGGCCGCGAGTTCCTCCCGGGGGGTGGCGATGAGGCGGTCGGCGCCGCTGATCGTCACCGAAAGCCGGCCCGGGAAGGCGAAAAGCCATTCCATCGTTCCGTTCACGATGCCGAGAACGGGCGGCAGGCCGGCGGGTGGATCGATCTTGTAATGGGCGTTCACAATCGCGCGAAAGGCTTGCGGCGTAGGCAAAGCTGGCAAAAGCGCGGCAGCGACCGGCGCTGGAACAGCCAGTATGACGCGGTGGTCAGGCTCCAGCGCGACGCTCTCACCGCCGAAGATGAGGCTACTGACGCGATTTGCCTCCGTCGCGATGGCCGACAGCCGCCGCTCGAAGCGGATTTCGACGCCCTTTGTTTCAAGATGACGCAGGGCCGGGTCGATGAAAGCGGTGGAAAGGCCGTTTGCCGCGACCAGCGGGCGGCAGGCCTGGCCGCCCCTCATCAGCGTTTCGCGCAGGAGTTGTGCGGCGAGCGAGGCCGCGCCTTCCTCCGGCTGCGTGTTGAGGGCAGCGAGGAAAAACGGGTGCCACAGCCGCTGCCACAACACGCCCTTGCAGGCCATTGCGTCCTTCAGCGTCGCGCGCTTGCCGGCGGTCAGCAAGGGCAGGACGCTGAAGTAATCGAGCGGCCCGGTCCCCGGCACGCGCCGGCTCTTCTGGAATACCCACCACGGGATCGCGCCATCGCTCGGCTTCAGGGTCCAGCGCTCGCGCGTGGCGAGATCGACGAAGGCAAATTCGGCCTGCTTCGGACCGACCAGCTGATCCTCACCGCCGACAAGACGCAGGAAGTCCCGCGCCGCATGATTGCCGGAGAGCAGCAAATGGTTGCCGTTGTCGATCTCCATCCCGAGCGTCGTGTCGAAATAGGAGCGGCAGCGGCCCCCCGCGTGCGTGGCGGATTCATGGACGATGATTTCGCGCGTGCCATCCGCCAGCCGCAAGGCCGCAGCGAGGCCGGCGAGGCCGGCGCCGACAATATGGACGCGAGACATCAGAACAGGCCGTAACGCAGCAGGACGAGCAGCAATTGATGCTTCGGCAGCCTGATCTTCGTGCGCGGCGGCGCGAAGCCGCGCGCCAGCAGCGTGGCGAAGATGATTTGATAGGCTTCGTACATCAGCCGCGGCGATTTCACGCTCGCGCGCGGGCAGCGCTTCATGATCGCAGCAGCCTCGACGAAATGGGCGCGGGCGCGGGCGATCACCGGCGCGCAGGCAGCGGCGAGATTGGGATGGGCGACCACTGTGTTCGGGTCGGTGCTTTCAATGCCGGCGGCGCGCAGCGCCTCGCGCGGCAGATACAGCCGGTCGATCGCGGCATCCTCATCGAGATCGCGCAGAATATTCGTGAGCTGGAGCGCGCGGCCGAGATGATGCGCGAGCGCCGCGCCTTCCGCCTCCGGCATGCCGAAGACGCGCACGCTGAGGCGGCCCACAGCGCTCGCCACCCGATCGCAATAAAGATCGAGCGTCTGCCAATCGGGGGCCTGGATGTTTTCGCGCACATCCATTTCCATGCCGTCGATCACGGCAAAGAAATCCTGCTTCTGCAGATTGAATTGCTTGATCGCCTTGGCGAGCCCGGTGAATTGCGGACCGGGAATTTTGCCGGCGATGAGCGCAGCGATGTCCTGCCGCCATTGCTCCAGTTGTTGGAACCGCAAGTCCTGCGGGCCGCCGTCATCGGCGATGTCATCGACGAGGCGGCAGAACGAATAGATTTCGAACATGCCGTCGCGCTGCGCGCGGGGCAGGATGCGCATCGCCGCATAGAACGAGCTGCCGCTCGCGCGGGTCTGCGCGGTTGCGGGCGGCGGCGCCTCGGCGACGCTCATGCGCGCCTCGCCTGCGTCGCGGCCGCCGCCGGCGCGCCCTTGATGCGGCCGATGACACCATCGCCGATGCCGGCGAGCGTCCAGCCGAGAAATTCGGGCTTGCTCAGATGCACTTTCTGGCTCAGCGGATCGCGCTTTCTGCAAAAGGGTCACGAGCGTCTGCGCCAGACGTCCGATCACCGCGGTTTCGAGCGAAAGCCGCAAATCCTTCACTTGCGGCGACAGCGTGCGGCCTTCGGCGACGAGCGTTTCCGTGCGTGCCGAGAGTTCATGCAGGCAGGCGAGCAGGGCGGGCGTCGCCTTGTCCGCACCGAGCGCCGCGACATCGGTGCCGTGCCTGGCCAGCGCATCCTGCGGGATGTAGACGCGGTCGAGATTGCGATAATCCGCGCCGCAATCCTGCGTATGGTTGATGATCTGCAAGGCCGAGCAGAGCGCGTCGTTGGCCGGCCATGTCGTCTCGCTTTCGCCATGCACGTCGAGCACGAAACGCCCGACCGGCGCGGCCGAATAGGCGCAATAATGCATCAGCTCGTCGAAATTGGCGTAGCGCGTCTTGGTCGCGTCCATGCGGAAAGCATAGAGCAGATCGAGCGCATGGCGCGCCGGCAACTTGCGCGCCGCCAGTGCTTCGCGCAATGGCCTCGCGACCTCGACGCTGTCGTCGTGGCCGAGCAGCGCCGCCTCGAAACGGTCGAGCCGCGCGATCTTTTCGTCGGAACTCAGCTCCGGGCTGTCGGCAATATCGTCGGCGGCGCGGACGAAATTGTAGAAAGCGAGCACGACAGGCCGGTGCTCGCGCGCGATAAGCGCCGAGGCGACGGGGAAATTCTCGTCACGATGGGTCTTCGTTGCGGGCTGTAGAATCGCGTCGCTCATTTCAGATAACCGTGGGCGCCGAACCAGGAGAGAGCATCTTCGAGCCCCTGTTTATAGGGCCGAGGCCGGTAGGCCAAATCGCGCTCCGCCTTTGCGGACGAGAAGAACATCCGATATTTTGCCATGCGCAACCCGTCGAGGGTCAGGAATGGCTCGCGGCCGGTGAATCGGGCCTGCGCCTCGACCAGGGCGGCAAGAGGAAACAGCAGCCGGCGCGGCACATTTATCTTTGGCGGCCGACGGCCGGTCAAGGCCGCGATATCGGCCAGCATTTTCGACAGCAATACGTTCTCGCCGCCGAGGATATATTGCGCGCCGATCTTGCCTTTTTCGAGGGCCGCCAGATGGCCGGCGGCCACATCGTCGACATGGACAAGGTTGAGCCCCGTATCGACATAGCCGGGCATGCGGCCCATCGCCGCCTCGACGATGATACGGCCCGTCGGCGTCGGCTTCACGTCGCGCGGTCCGATGGGCGTCGACGGATGCACGATGACGGCGGGTAAGCCCTCGCTCGCGATCATCTCCTTGACGATCAACTCCGCCGCGACCTTGCTGCGCTTATAGGCGCCGATGGCCTTGTCGAGCGCCAGCGAGCGCGTTTCGTCGCCGGGCGTGCCATCGGCGGGGATGGCGATGGTCGCGACCGAGCTGGTGTAGACGACCCGCTCGACGCCCGCCTTCAGGGCCGCGCGCATCAGATTGCGCGTGCCCTCGCAATTGGTGCGCAGGATTTCTTCCGGGTCCGGCGCCCAAAGCCGGTAATCGGCTGCGACATGGAAAAGATGTTTGACGCCGGTCATGGCGCGCGTAACCGCCTCCGGGTCGCGCATATCGCCTTCGGCGAGTTCGACGTTGAGATCGGCGAGATTTTGTCGCGGGCTGCTGGATCGCACAAGGGCGCGCACGCCAAAGCCCGACGCGAGCGCGGCACGGGCAACAGCGGCGCCGACGAAGCCGGAAGCTCCTGTCACGAGGATTTTATCTCCTGCCACCCTAAATCCTCAAGCTTTCCCGGAAGGTGCAGGGGCCTTAGCATCCCCTTCGTACCGAGGGCAACCTTCGGTCGCCGCCTCACGCGCCGGCCTGCGCGGCATCTCCCCGGCCTTGCCCTCAAAGGGTACGATTTTCTGGTCATATCGCCCGTTCCAGTTTAAAGGCGTTCCAATGTCATCCGATGCCCCCCCGATCGCCGACGACGTGAGCGGCGCGAAACAGCGCAACTCTCCAAAATTCCTGCTGGCACTGGCTCCCTATGTCGCCCGCTATAAGGGTCGGGTCGCCGCGGCGCTGGTGGCGCTGACGATCGCCGCCGCGGCGACGCTGGTCGTCCCGGTCGCCGTGCGGATGATGATCGACGACGGCTTTTCGACGCAGAGCGCCGGCACGGTTAACCGTTATTTCGGTGCGATGGTGCTCGTCGTCGGCGTGCTCGCGCTGGCCTCGGGCAGCCGCTATTACCTCGTCATGACGCTGGGCGAGCGCGTCGTCGCGGATCTACGCGCGGCGGTGTTCCGCCATCTTTCGAGTCTCGATGCGAGCTTTTTCGACAGCGCGAGGGTCGGCGAACTCGTCTCGCGCCTCACCGCCGATACGACGCAGCTGAAATCGACCTTCGGCGCCTCGGCCTCGATCGCGCTGCGCAATTTCTTCATGTTCATCGGCGCCGTCGGGCTGATGATCTATACGAGTCCCAAGCTCTCGGCCTTCGTGCTGATCGCTATCCCCATCATCGTCCTGCCGCTCTATGCCGCCGGGCGCGCGGTGCGGAAGCGCTCGCGCACCGCGCAGGACACGCTTGCCGAAGCCAGCGCCTATGCCGCCGAGAATCTCGGCGCCGTGCGTGTCATGCAGGCCTTCGGCGCGGAGGCGGCAACCAATGCGCACTTCGACGCTGCGGTGGAGGAATCCTATGACGCAGCGCGCGTCGCGACGCTCGCCCGCGCCGTCGTCACGGCAATCGCCATCTTCCTTGCTTTCGCCAGCGTCGTCGTCGTCCTCTGGCTTGGCGCGCAGGATGTGCTGGCGGGCCGCATGAGCGGCGGCTTGCTGTCGCAATTCGTGCTCTATGCCGTGCTTGCCGCCGGCGCTCTCGGCGAGCTGAGCCAGGTGTGGAGCGAAGTTTCCGCCGCCGCCGGCGCCGCCGGACGTATCGGCGAGATTTTGGCAGTCAAATCCAGGATCGTCACGCCGCAGCCTCCGGTTCCGCTGCCATCGCCGCCGCGCGGGGCGATCGCATTCGATCACGTCAATTTCGCCTATCCGGGGCGGCCCGACGCCCCTGCGCTGCATGATCTCTCGTTCAAGGTCGCACCGGGCGAAACCGTTGCCATCGTCGGCCCCAGCGGTGCCGGCAAGTCGACGATTTTCCAGCTTCTGCTGCGTTTCTACGATCCGCTCGGCGGCCGGGTCGAATTCGACGGCGTCGATATCAAGACCGTGGACCCGGCGGAACTCCGCAAGCGCATCTCGCTGGTGCCGCAGGAGCCGGTAATTTTCGCCGCGAGCTTCGCCGACAATATCCGCTATGGCGCACCGGGGGCGAGCGCGGCGGCGGTGGAGGATGCGGCGAAGAAGGCTGCCGCGGAGGGCTTCATCGCCGCAACGGCGCAAGGCTATGCGATGAAGGTCGGCGAGCGCGGCGTCACCCTGTCCGGCGGCGAGCGGCAACGGCTGGCGATCGCCCGCGCCATTCTGCGCCAGGCCCCCGTTCTCCTGCTCGATGAGGCGACCTCGGCGCTCGATGCGGCGAGCGAAGGTCTCGTCCAGGCGGCGCTGCAGGAGTTGAAGGCCGGCCGCACCACTCTCGTCATCGCGCACCGGCTGGCGACGGTCCTCTCGGCCGACCGGATTCTCGTTCTCGACGCGGGCCGCATTGTCGAGGAGGGCACGCACGCCTCGCTCGTCGCCAGGGATGGGCTCTATGCGCGCCTCGCGCGGTTGCAATTCGAGACCGGCGCGCATGCGCTCAACGGCAGCAGCGCGGCGGCGGAATAGCTTGCGGCGTGGCGTCCTTTCCCGCTAAAGCCTCCTGACCTTCGGACAATCGGATCTATTTATGGGTTTCAAATGCGGCATCGTCGGTCTGCCGAACGTCGGCAAATCGACGCTTTTCAACGCCTTGACGCAGACAGCGGCGGCGCAGGCGGCAAATTATCCCTTCTGCACCATCGAGCCGAATGTCGGCGATGTGGCGGTCCCCGACCCGCGCCTCGAGGTCTTGGCTGGCATCGCCCATTCCAAGGAGATCATCCCGACGCGGCTCACCTTCGTCGATATCGCCGGGCTCGTGCGCGGCGCCTCGAAGGGTGAGGGGCTCGGCAACCAGTTTCTCGCAAACATCCGCGAATGCGACGCCATTGCCCATGTCGTGCGCTGTTTCGAGGATGACGACATCACCCATGTCGCGGGCAAGATCGCGCCGCTCGACGATATCGAGACGATCGAGACCGAGTTGATGCTCGCCGATCTCGAAAGCCTCGAGAAGCGCGCGCCGGCGTTGGAGAAGAAAGCCAAGGGCGGCGACAAGGACGCGAAGGAGACGATTCGATCTCGTCAACCGCTGCCTCGTGCTGTTGCGCGAGGGCAAACCGGCGCGGCTCGCCGCGATCAAGCCGGAGGAGCGCAAGGCTTTCGATATGCTCGGCCTCCTGAGCGCCAAGCCCGTCCTTTATGTCTGCAATGTCGAGGAAGCTTCAGCCGACAAGGGCAATGCCTATTCGGAGCAGGTGAAGGCGCGTGCGGCAGAAGAAGGCGCGGGGGCGGTCGTCGTCGCGGCGGCCATCGAAAGCGAGATCGCGCTGCTGCCGGCGGAGGAGCAGAAGGATTATCTCGCCGCGGTCGGGCTCGAAGAGCCGGGGCTCAATCGCGTCATCCGCGCCGGCTACGCGCTGCTGCATCTCATCACCTATTTCACCGTCGGCCCGAAGGAAACGCGGGCGTGGACGATCCCGGTCGGCACGCAAGCGCGCCGCAGGCGGCAGGCGTGATACACACGGATTTTGAGAAGGGCTTCATCCGCGCCGAGACGATTGCCTTCGACGATTATGTCGCGTCGAACGGCGAGGCGGGCGCGCGGGAAGCGGGAAAATTCCGCCTCGAAGGCAAGGACTATGTCGTCGCCGACGGCGACGTGCTGCATTTCAGATTTGCGAATTAATCGTCTTCGTAGGCGCCACTTGCCAGAGCCATGGCGCCAGCGCGATCGCGGCCAGCGTTCCGATGCATTGTGCGAACACGAAGCCGGGCGCATTGCCGGGCGCGATACCCGCGAACGTATCGGAATAGGCGCGGGCGAGCGTGACCGCCGGATTGGCGAAGGATGTCGAAGCGGTGAACCAAAAAGCTGCGACGATATAGGCGCCGACCGCATAAGGCGCTGCATCCGGCTTTCGTGCGCGGCATCCAAAGATCGTCATCAAAAGGCCGAAGGTGGCAATAGCTTCGCTCAGGTATTGGCCGCCACCGGACCGTATATGCGCCGATATCTGCATCAGCGGTAAGCCGAACATGGCATGGGCGGCGAGCACGCCAGCGAAGGCGCCAGCGATCTGCGCGACGATGTAGCTCACGGCCCCTGCAGCGGGGAGTTGGCCGCGCAGCGCACAAGCCAGGCTGACGAGTGGATTGAAATGCGCGCCGGAGATCGGACCGAAGATCGCAATCAGGACACTTAGCATGGCGCCGGTCGCGAGGCTGTTGCAGAGCAATGCGAGCGCGATGTTCCCGCCCGCGAGCCTCTGACCCATGATTCCCGAGCCGATGATTGCGGCAAGAAGGAAGGCGGTCCCCAGCCACTCGGCAGCCAGGCGCTGCGGCAGGTTCATCGAGCCTGCCCGATGGTTTCTTCTGCAACAGTCGTCTGGCCGATATCTTTCAACTTCGCCTGGAGACTGAAGGCGTCGAGCGCGTGGAAAGGCAACAAGGAGAATAGCTCGATGCGCCGGTGCAGCATCCGGTATGCCTCCTTGAAGGCCAGGGCGACTTGCGCGGGCGTTCCCCGTACTTCCGCCGGATCGGGAATCCCCCAATGCGCCGTTATCGGATGGCCTAACCAAACAGGGCAGGCTTCGCCCGCGGCATTGTCGCAGACCGTGAAAATGAAATCGAAGACGGGGCTGCCCGGTTTAGTGAACTCGTCCCAGGATTTCGATCGCAAAGTCGAAACGTCGTGGCCGAGGCTTTCCAAAAGCGCCAGCGTATTCGGATTGATTTCGCCTTTGGGATGGCTGCCGGCGCTGAAAGCGCGGAATTTGTCCGCGCCGATGTCGTTGAGGATTGCTTCCGCGATGATCGAGCGGGCCGAATTGCCGGTGCAGAGAAAGAGTACGTTGAGGAGGCGCTCGCTCACGATTTGGCTCGCGTATCGCAACAGGCATCCGCTTTCGCTGTTGCCGGAGGTGAGCAGCAGGATTTCTCGTGCGCGAGACGCGCGATGCGTTCGCCCGAGCCGTCGCCGTAATCCGTGTTTTCCCCCGTCGTAAGAAAAGCTTCCCAAGCGATTCCGGCTGGGTCTTCGATCCAGGATTTTTCGGATTTGGCATAGCAGCAGGCCGTCTCGCCTTGTTCGATGACATCGCCACCGGCGCGATGCAGCCGGGCATAAATATTTCGTAGCTCGTCTTTGCTCTCGGCCTGAATCCCGAGGTGATCCAAGCCCGACTGTCGGCCGCGCGTCGAAATCGCAAAATTCACGCGCGGATCGTCAAGCATCCATTTGGCGTAATCCGGCTTGATGACGGCCGGTTCGGCATCAAAAAGCCCGGAATAGAAGGTGATCGCCTTTTCGAGGTCGTCGACTGAGACGTGGACATGCATGCGCTTCATGTTGACTCCTTTGTGCGCGCGTCTTTTTTGCTCCGTTCGGGCTTGCAGCCCTGTCCCGGCGCACAGGGCACACCCTCGCAGCAATTTTCGGTTAGATAAGCGAGCAGCGCGTTCATCACCGGAAACTCCGCGCTGTAGATCATGGCGCGACCATCTCGCCGCACTGCGATGAGCCCTGCCGTGCGCAAGCGATCGAAATGAAAGGTCAGCGTATTTGGTGCGACGCCGAGCGCGTTTGCGACCTCGCCGGCCTGCATGCCCTTCGGACCCGCCTGGACGAGGAGGCGAAATACCCGGAGGCGGCTTTCCTGTGCGAGGGCAGCCAGCGCTGCAACGGCATCATATATTTCCATATTTCTACGAATATCGAAATATATGATGCCCGTCAAACCCATTGCATTTTGCAGTAGGCTTGCGAGGCGCCGCCTTGACGCTGGCGGATGCGCCATGGACACTCCGCCCCCAAGCCGGAGATAGAGCCATGTGCGAAATGTGCGGACTTCCTTCGTCGAAGCATAGCTTGGCGCTGCCGCGCCGCGATGTCCTTGCGCTGGGCATTGGCGCTGCCGCGTCGTTTGCGGCGTCGGCCTGGGCGAAAGGCCCGGCGCCGAAGCCGGAAAACATCATTTCGCCCGCGCAGGCGCTCGCCCGCCTCAAGGCTGGCAATCATCGCTATGTCGAAGGCGTAACCAAACGGCATAATTTCGTCGCCGAGCGTGCCGCGCTGGTCCTTGGCCAAAATCCTTTCGCCGCGATTCTGAGCTGCGCGGATTCGCGCGTCGCGCCCGAATATGCCTTCGATACGTCGCGCGGCGATCTCTTTGTCGTCCGCGTTGCCGGCAATTTCGTCAACGCCGACAATCTCGCGAGCTTCGAATATGCGGTGGCCGAGTTGAAGACACCGCTGATCCTGGTGCTTGGCCACGAGGCCTGCGGCGCGGTCAAGGCGGCGATTTCGGCGGTCAAGGACCAAGCCACTTTTCCCGGCCACATCCAGGATTTGACCGTGGCTTTGGCGCCCGCGGTTAAAGCCGTCCTCGATCGTCCCGGCGATCTTCTCGAAAATGCGACCATGGAAAATGTCCGCCGGAATGTCGCGGCGCTGAAGGCCGCGTCGCCGATTCTCGATGCCGCCGTTGCCGACAAGCGTCTCGACATCGTTGGCGGCATCTATCGGCTCAAGACCGGCGAGGTCGATATCATCGCCTGAACAAGAGAGGATCGATGTCGCTCTCATCTTGGATCTGGATCGCGACGGCCTGTTACGCCGTCCATATGTTGGAGGAATATGAGTTCAACTGGCGTGATTGGGCGCGTTCTGTCATCGGTCTGCCAGTTGAGTGGGGCGATTTCTACATCACGAACGCGATCGTGATCGTCCTCGGCTTCGTCACTGCGAATATCGCCGCTGCGATACCGGCGCTGGCGCTGGTCTTCCCGGCGCTCATGCTGATCAACGCGACATTTTTTCATGTCCTGCCAGTGGTAGTGACGAAAGGGCGGTTTTCGCCCGGGCTCTTCACCGCAGTCGTTTTGTTCTATCCGGTTGGAATAGCCTGCTACGCGCGCGCCGCGGCGGGGGGCTTGCTCAGCGTCGGCGCTGTGACCGTTTCTTTCGTGATCGGCGCGTTACTCATGGCTTATCCGATCGTCCTGATCCGGACACGCAGTCTCGCTTATTTCCGGCAGGACCGCTGAACGGCGCATCACGATCCAAAGAGAACGTCCCGACCCGCTTTCGGTTTTTCCGTCAGCCGCTATAAAGCGGCACAATGACCTCTATTCCCTTCGACGCTGCCGGCGGCTTGCTGCGCCACCGGCCGTTTCTCTATTATTTTTGCGCCCGTGGCCTCGCCCGTTTCGCCTCGCAAATAGCGGCGGTGGCGGTCGGCTGGCAGGTCTATGTCATGACCGGCAGCGCCTTCGATCTCGGCATGGTCGGCCTCGCGCAATTCGCGCCGACAGCGCTGTTGACATTCATCGCCGGCCACGCGGCCGACCGTTACGACCGCAAGCGCGTTGCACAGGTCTGCCAGACTATCGACGGGCTTGCCGCGGCCTATCTGGCCCTCGGCACGTATAGCGGCTGGCTCACCCTGCCGGAAATTTATGCGGTCGTCGGCGTGCTGGGTGTTTGCGGCGCCTTCGATAGCCCGGCGACCGCAGCGCTGCTGCCGGGCGTGACACCCGAAGGGATGCTGCAGAAGGGCGCGGCGCTGGCGACCGGGGCCTTGCAGGTCGCCTCGATCGGCGGCCCGGCGCTCGGCGGCGTTCTCTACGCGCTCTCGCCGACCCTCGCCTACGCCGCGCCGGCGGCTTTCTGGCTGTCGGCCTCCCTTTTCAACGCCGCGATCAAACTCGACCGGGCGATCGAGGCGAAGGCGCCGCTCAGCCTCTCGAGCCTGTTCGATGGAGTGAGGTTCGTTCGCAAGAATGAGGCGATCCTCGGCACCATCTCGCTCGATCTGTTCGCCGTTCTTTTCGGCGGCGGCACGGCGCTGTTGCCGATCTACGCGCGGGATATTCTGCACACCGGTCCCTGGGGACTGGGCGTGCTGCGCGGGGCTCCCGCGGTCGGCGCGCTGCTCATGGCGGCGCTTCTGGCGCGCTATGCGATCAAGGCCCGCGTCGGGATGCGGATGTTTCAGGCGGTCATCATCTTCGGCGTCGCGACGGTGGGGTTCGCGCTGTCGCACTGGCTCTGGCTTTCGATGCTCATGCTCGCGATCGCCGGCGCCGCCGATACGGTCAGCATGGTGATCCGCGTATCGCTGGTGCAGATCGCGACGCCGGATGACATGCGCGGCCGGGTTGGGGCGGTCAATTTCCTGTTCATCAACGCCTCAAATCAATTGGGTGAATTCGAGAGCGGCGTCACCGCGGCTTTGTTCGGCGCGGTGCCGGCGGCCACGATCGGCGGCGTCGCGTCGATTGCCATCGCGCTGCTCTGGATGCGATTGTTCCCGAAATTGCGGGACTTCGAGAAGTTGGAGTAAAAGCCGGCCCATGAAAATAAAGGCTTCACTGGTCGCGACTCTCGGCCTCATCGCTTTCGGCAAGCCGGCGCAGGCGGCCTCTACGTGGCCGGATACATATCGCGACCGGCTCGCGGCCTGGGCGCTGCTTGAGACCCTGAACGCGAATTTGCTTGCCTCCAACAGCGCGACCAAAACGCTCGAAATCTGGTGTGGCGCGCATCATATGGCGGCGCAGGTGAAGCTGCATGCACGGCTGCGCCGTGATGTTCACAAGCCCGTTACGCCGGAACAGCGCGCGCGCCTCGGCATCGGCGCGAATGAGCCGGTCATCTATCGGCGCGTCGATCTTACCTGCGGCGATCATGTCCTGTCGCAGGCCGATAATTGGTACGTGCCGAGCCGCCTGCAACCCGCAATGGAGAAGGCGCTGGAGACGAGCGATGTTCCGTTCGGCCGCGCGATCCAGGCTTTGCACCCGCGCCGCGAGACATTCGGCGTCAGCGTGCTTTGGCATCCTTTGCCGGAGGGCTGGGAGCTGGCGCCGCCGCCTGCCGATCATCCCGGCGCCAGCCTGTCGATTCCGCCGGTGCTGTTCGAGCATCATGCTCTGGTTTATTCCGGCGATGGCCAGCCGATCTCGGAAGTCGACGAGCATTATACAAGCGGCATTCTCGACTTCGTGCGGCAATGAGTCGGCGCGCGTTTGCGATCTATCCCGCCGCTTGGGTCACGAGCTTGGTCACAAGATAGGCCTCGACGGCTTCGGGGCCGCCCTCGCTGCCATAGCCGCTGTCCTTGACGCCGCCGATCGGCAGCTCGGGCGAACTCAGATGCGAATCGTTGATCGCGACCATACCGGCCTCGATCCGCTGCGCCAGCGCGTCGGCGGTCGCGGTCGAAGCGGTGAAGGCGTAGGAGGCGAGGCCATAGGCCAGCCGATTGGCTTCCGCGACCGCATCGTCAAGCGTGTCGAAAGAGTTGATGAGCGCGATCGGGCCGAACGGCTCCTCGTTCATCGCGCGCGCGCTTGCCGGCACATGCGCCAGCACGGTTGGCGCGAAGTAATAGCCCTTATTGCCACTGCGCGCGCCGCCGCTCACGAGCTTCGCGCCCTTTTCGACCGCGTCCTCGACGAGGGCCTGCAACGCGGCGAGGCGCCGCGGATTGGCGAGGGGGCCGATATCCGTTGCGGGATCGAAACCGCTGCCGATCTTGAGCGCTTCAGCCGCCGCGACGAAGCGGGCGAGAAATTGCGGATAGATATCGCGCTGGATGAGAAAGCGTGTCGGCGCCGTGCACGCCTGGCCGGCGTTGCGGAACTTGCGCGCGAGCAGCACACGCAGCGCGACATCGAGATCCGCGTCGGCGAAAACGATCGCCGGCGCATGGCCGCCGAGCTCCATCGTCGCGCCCTTCATATGCGCGCCGGCGAGCGCCGCGAGCTGTTTGCCCACGGCGGTCGAACCGGTGAAGGAGATTTTGCGGATAGCCGGGTGCGGAATGAGATGCGCGGAGATGTCCGCAGGAACACCGAAGACGAGGTTGATAACGCCAGCCGGCACGCCCGCGTCGGCGAGCGTGCGAAAGAACTCGGCGGGCGAGGCGGGAGCTTCCTCCGGCGCCTTGACGATGATCGAACAGCCGGCCGCCAGCGCCGCGCCGAGCTTGCGGGCGATCTGGTTGATCGGGAAATTCCACGGTGTGAAGGCTGCGACCGGGCCGACCGGCTCCTTCAGCACGAGATTGGTGATGTTCGGCGCACGCGCCGGCACGACACGGCCATAAGCGCGCCGCGTCTCCTCTGCGAACCAATCGAGTGTATCGGCGGCAACGGCGATTTCAACTCTGGCTTCCTTGACCGGCTTTCCTTGCTCACGCGTCATGATCCGCGCGATGGGCTCGATCCGCTCGCGAAGGATCGCCGCCGCGCGGTGCAAAATCTTACCGCGCTCGAAGGCCGGCGTCGCGCGCCAGAGTGCGAAGCCGCGCGCGGCGGCGGCGACCGCGGCCTCAAGATCGGCAACCTCGGCCCGGGCGACCTTGCCGATGACCGCTTCCGTTGCCGGATCGACGATTTCGAGCGTGCGCCCGCCAGCGCCGGGCTGCCAGGCGCCGTCGATGAAAAGCAGAACGTCAAGGTCTTGCGAGTCGATCTCTTGAGGCATGCGCATCTCTCGTTGCGGCGGGCAGCTTCGCCGTTCGATTTGCGCTTCATATAGTACGGGTTGACGTTTTTCGCCCGCCTAAATCGTCATGGCGGCCTTGAGCGGCGCGATGGTGCGCGGCTCCTCGCGATCAACCTCTTTGCCCACAAGCCAGGTGTTCGCCGCGGCACGGCCATGGTCGCGCAAAGTTGTGAGGAAGTTCCAGTCGAGATTATTGGCGCTGGCGTCGGAGAGGCCGGCGAATTCCTCCTCGGCGGAGATATGATGGATCGCGAGCCGGCGCAGCCTGCGCCCCTCGCTCGAAAGCAGGCCGGAGAGCTGGCGGCTGCGCTCGGTGCGCCGCGCGAGAACTCGCCAACTCCGCTTGGAGTGAAGAATTGAAGGTGATCTGATCGAGCCGCCGCATGATCTCCTGCGCGCTCGTTGGCGTCTCGGTGCTGAGCGCGGGGGTGATCTGCACGATCAGCAAATCGGGCGCGCGGCTGACCGCGACGAGATCGAGCAGCGGCGGATTCGCCGAATAACCGCCATCCCAATAGGCGACATTGTCGATCGTCACGGCATGGTGGTAAAGCGGCAGACAGGCGGAGGCGAGCACCACATCCGCATTGATCTCGGCATTGCTGAACATGCGCGCGCGCCCGTCAACGACGCGGGTCGCGGCGATGAGCAGGCCGATCGGCGAGGAAAACCGCAGCCGCTCGAAATCCACTTCCTCGTTGAGCATCGTGCGCAGCGGGTTCACGTCGAGCGGATTGAATTGATAGGGCGAGAGCAGGCGCGTCCATAGCGAGATGGCGCCGGCCGCGCCGCCGGGCGCGAAATGCGCCGACGAACCGAAGGGGCCGAAAGCCGCGGTGCGGCTGAGGCGCTCCCAGAAATGGGCGAGCTTCTCCCGCGCGGCGTCGCGCCCGCCCGCCGCGAGGCCGTCGGCGAGGAGCACGGCATTGAACGCGCCCGCCGAGGTGCCGCTCACCGTGTCGAAATCGACGTCGCCGGATTCGAGCAGGCGATCGAGCACCCCCCAGGTGAAGGCGCCGAAGGAGCCTCCGCCTTGCAAAGCCAGCGACAGACGCGGCGGCGGCCAAGCGCCGGTACGGCGGCCGAAAGCCACCTCCAACCTCTGCCCCAAAGTCTCGCGTAAATTCATCATGCGCTCCGTACTTCACCCGGCCGCGCCTTCGAAGGTCACGACCGAGCCGGACGCCCGATATAGTGCATTGCAATATGATTTGCGATAGTCCGCAAGTGTTGAAATTCATGTGGATTTCTTATGATGTTACGAAACGCACGGCGTAAGGGACTGGGCGAATTTTGGCTATATTCTGTGCAATGCAACATAAGCCTTTGAAATCGGCGGCGCTTCCGTTAACCGAACTTCGGTCACCGAGTCTGATGGCGCCATGCGGCGCTGCGGCCTATGTTAACGACGACACCATCTTTTGAGCCGCTCCCGCATCATGTCCTTGCATCACGACCCGGTGAAAGCCGGAGATCACGTTTTTCTGGTCGACGGATCGTCGTTCATCTTCCGCGCCTATTTCCAGTCGATCCGGCAGGACGCGAAATACAATTACCGCTCCGATCGGCTGCCGACCGGCGCCGTGCGGCTCTTCTGCACCAAGCTTTTCCAATTCGTCCGCGACGGCGCGGCCGGGATCAAGCCGACCCATCTCGCGCATCATTTTCGACAAATCGGAGACATTCGTTCCGCAAGGAGATTTATCCGCCCTACAAGGCCAACCGCTCCGAGCCGCCGGAAGATCTCATCCCGCAGTTCCCGCTGATGCGCGCCGCCGTGCGCGCCTTCGGCCTCGTCCCGATCGAGCAGGACCGCTACGAGGCGGACGATCTCATCGCGACCTATGCCGGCGAGGCGCGGGCGCGCGGCGCCGACGTGCTGATCATCTCCGCCGACAAGGATTTGATGCAGCTCATCGGACCGGGCGTCGCCATGTATGATCCGGCCTCCGGCGAAGCCGGCGCCAAGGCGCGCGCGAGGAGCGCAAGATCGGCCTCGCCGAGGTGCAGCGCCTATTTCGGCGTGCCGCCGGAAAAGGTCGATCGACGTCCAGGCGCTCGCCGGCGATTCGACCGACAATGTGCCGGGCGCGCGCGGCATCGGCGTCAAGACCGCCGCGCAGCTCATCAATGAATATGGCGATCTCGACACGCTGCTCGCCCGCGCGGGCGAGATCAAGCAGCCGAAGCGCCGCGAAATCCTGACCGATCCCGAAAGCGTCGCGCTGATCAGGATCTCGAAACAGCTCGTCACGCTCGTACGCGACGTCGCGCTCGAGGTGCCGCTCGACGATCTTCGGCCTCGCCGCGCCGGACGGCAAGACGCTCGTCGCCTTTTTCAAGGCGATGGAATTCACGACCATCACCAAGCGCGCCGCCGAGGCCTACGGCGTCGACGCCGGCGCGATCGAGCCCGATCCGGCTTTCGCGGGCCGGCGGCTGGCGCGGCCGCAACGGCGACGCATTGATCGAAACCGCCGGGCGATCGAGCTCGCGGAAGCTGAAGACCGCCGGCGGCGGCAACGCCGGCTCCGGCCGCGCAGGAACGCGCGCTATGGCGAGAGCGCCGCAGAAGCGCAGATCGCGCCCACCGGCCCGGCGAACTCGCGCGAGCGCCCGCGCCGCCGAGGCGCGCGCGCAAAAATTCGACCGCAAGCGCCTATGAGACGATCCATGAGCTCGACCGAGCTCGATCGCATCATCGCCGCGGCGTTCGAGGCCGGGCGCGTTGCGGTCGATACTGAAACCTCCTCGCTCGATCCGATGCAGGCCGAGCTTGTCGGCATCTCGCTTTGCGTCACGCCGGGGCAGCGCCTCCTACATCCCGCTGCGCCATCGAGCGGTGAAGGCGCGGGCGATCTTTTCGGCGGCGACGATCTTCTGCCCGGCCAATTGGCCGACGCGGACGTGCTCGCGCGCCTGAAGCCGCTGCTCGAAGCGCCGAGACGTGCTGAAGATCGCGCAAAACATGAAGTTCGACTGGCTCGTCTTCGCGCAGCGCGGCATCGCGGTTGCGGCCGGTCGAGGACACGCATGCTGTTCTCCTATGTGCTCGACGCCGGCCTCACCGACCACGGCATGGATGTGCTCAGCGAAAAATATCTTCGGCCACAAGCCGATCCCATTCGGCGAGGTGGCGGGCTCCGGCCGCACCTTCATCGGCTTCGCGCGCGTGCCGATCGACAAGGCGACCGAATATTCGGCCGAGGACGCCGACGTGACGCTGCGGCTCTGGCGCGTCCTGAAGCCGCGCCTGCCGGCCGAGCATATGACGCAATGTCTATGAGACGCTGGAGCGGCCGATGGTCGAGATTCTCGCGCGCATGGAAGCGCGCGGCATCTCCATCGACCGCGACCATTCTTTCGCGGCTCTCGGGCGAATTCGCGCAGGACATGGCGCGGCTCGAGGCGCGAAATCTACGAGCTCGCCGGCGAGAGCTTCAATCTCGGCTCGCCGAAGCAATTGGGCGACATTCTGTTCGGCAAGATGGGCCTTGCCGGGCGCCAAGAAGACCGCGACGGGCGCCTGGTCGACCGCCGCCGGCGTGCTTGAGGATCTCGCGGAGGAAGGCAATGACTTCGCCGCGCGCATTCTCGATTGGCGGCAGCTCTCGAAGCTCAAATCGACTTACACCGATGCGCTGCCCGGCTATCGTCAATCCGACAGACGCAGCGCGTGCATACCTCCTACGCGCTCGCCGCGACGACGACCGGGCGGCTCTCGTCCTCCGAGCCCAATCTGCAGAACATTCCGGTGCGCAACGAGGCGGGGCGGAAAATCCGCCGCGCCTTCATCGCCGCGCCGGCCACAAGCTCATCTCGGCGGATTATTCGCAGATCGAGCTGCGTCTGCTGGCCCATATCGCCGATATTCCGCAATTGCGGCAGGCGTTCGCCGACGGGCTCGACATTCACGCGATGACGGCCTCGGAAATGTTCGGCGTGCCGGTCGAAGGCATGCCCTCCGAAGTGCGCCGCCGCGCCAAGGCGATCAATTTCGGCATCATCTATGGCATTTCGGCCTTCGGCCTCGCCAATCAGCTTGGCATTCCGCGCGAGGAGGCGGGCGCCTATATCAAGCAATATTTCGAGCGTTTTCCCGGCATCCGCGCCTATATGGACGCGACCAAGGCGACGGTCCGCGCGACAGGGCTATGTCACCACGATCTTCGGCCGCAAATGCCATTATCCGCGCATCAATGCCTCGAACCCATCGGAGCGCGCCTTCAACGAACGCGCCGCGATCAACGCGCCGATCCAGGGCTCCGCCGCCGATATCATCCGCCGTGCCATGGTGCGGATGGACGCGGCTCTGGAGAAGGCCGGACTCTCGGCGCAGATGCTTTTGCAAGTTCACGACGAACTCGTCTTCGAGGTGCCGGACGCCGAGGTCGAGGCGACGATTGCGCTGGTCCGCAAGATCATGACGGACGCGCCACATCCCGCCGTTCAGCTCTCCGTGCCTTTGCAAGTCGATGCCAAGGCGGCGCAGAATTGGGATGAAGCGCATTGAGCCATCCCATCCTGTCCCCTTGGCTCGCGCTTCCGTTCGCGGGCCTGCTGATTTCGATTGCGCTCGGGCCGATTTTGGCGCGTTCGCTTTGGCACGTTCATTACGGCAAGGCCGCTGCCGTTTGGGCGATCCTTGCGCTCGTTCTGCAATCGGCTGCGCAAGGGTTGACGCCGACGGCGGAGACTACGGCCCAGACGCTGCTTGTGGATTATGTGCCTTTCATCTTGATGCTCTTCGCGCTCTACGCGACCGCGGGCGGTATCGTCGTCTCGGATTTCGATCGCGCGACGCCGCGGATGAATACGCTGCTGCTGGCGCTGGGCACAATCGTCTCAGGATTGGTCGGCGCGACCTGCGCCTCGTTGATCCTTATTCGTCCGCTCCTGCAGGCAAACGCCAAGCGGCGTTCGAAGGCGCACGTTGTCATCTTCTTCATATTTCTCGTCGCCAATATCGGCGGCGTTCTTACGCCCCTCGGCAATCCCCCGCTGTTTTTTGGCTTCCTCTCCGGCGTCGATTTTTTCTGGCCGCTGCGCGCGCTGTGGCCGCATCTTCTGTTTACCGCGGTGCTGGTGCTTGCGATTTTTTACGCTGTCGACAGTTTTTTCGCGCGGCGGGAGCTGCAGACGCAAATCGCGCCGGGCGGCGACGGCTTACATTTGACCATTCGCGGGCTGCCCAATTTTGTGCTGATCCTCCTGATCATTGGCGCGATCCTGACGAGCGCTTTTTGGCATCCCGGCATTGCATTCGACGTCTGGGGAACCGAACTTCAATTGCAGGACATTTTGCGCGACGGTGCGCTCGCGGTCATAGGGCTCCTTTCGATCGCGGTCACACCCAAGGCCGACCACGCCGCCAACCATTTCTCCTGGGAGCCACTCAAGGAAGTCGCAAAGCTTTTTGCCGCGATCTTCGTCACGATCACTCCGGTAATGGCAATGCTCGCGGCGAATTCGCATGGGCCTTTCGCACCCATCATCGCGCTTTTGGCGCATGGCGACGGCAGCCCTAACAACGCCGCTTATTTCTGGGTGTCGGGGCTGCTCTCTTCGGTCCTCGACAATGGACCAACCTATCTCGTCTTTTTCATCGTTGCGGGGGGGCATGCGGCGACGCTGATGGGGCCGATGGCGAAGACACTGGAAGCGATTTCGGTCGGCGCGGTGTTCATGGGCGCTTTGACTTATATCGGCAATGCGCCGAATTTCATGGTCTATGCGCTGGCGCGCCGCGCGCATGTGCCGATGCCGGGTTTCTTCGGCTACATGCTTTGGTCGGGCGCGATCCTCTTGCCTGTCTTCATTCTGGTGACAGCGCTCTTCTTCTGGTGAGAGCCTATCCCGTCGGCTCTTCGTCCTTCAGCTCATGCTTCATCATCAGCGGCACTTGCGCGAGGGTGAAGAGGAAGATCAGGATCATTGTGCCGGGGAATTTGAAATAGACCCACACGTTGTTCGATTGCGTGCGCCAGACGATCTCGTTGAGGATCGCGAGGAAGAAGAAGAACAGGCCCCAGCGCAAAGTGAGGATGCGCCAGCCTTCCTCGGTCAGCGGCATGGAATTGTCGAGCACGATTTCGAGGATCGGCTTCTTCAGATAAAGGCCGCCGAGCAGCGCCGCGCCGAAGGCGAAATAAAGGAACGTCGGCTTCATTTTGATGAAACGCGGATCCTGGAAATAGATTGTCAGCGCGCCGAAGATGACGACGAGAATCGCGGTGACGAGCGGCATTACTGGCAGGCGGCGCGACTGGATGTAGGAGACGACGAGCGCGATCAGCACGGCCGGGATCAGCACGACAGTTGCGGTGAAGAGGCCCGCATTCTCGCCAACAAGCAGATGCGGCGGCAGGACAAGGCGCGCATAGGGCGCGAAAAGCTTCGGCCGCGCATTGGCGAAGAAGAACAGGATGAGCGGCCCGAGCTCCAGCGTCATTTTCAGCCATGGCGACGCCGCCGGCTTGGCCGCGGACTTTTGTGCAGTTTCGGTCATGAAAGGCCTTTTTCTTGCGCGCATCGGATTATTCCCGAAACCGGGTTCACTTTCGGGTCCGATGCTCATTCCTCGAGTCCCGCGATGGCGCGGGCGAAATCGTGTGCGGTGAAGGATTCGAGATCGTCGGCGCCCTCGCCGACGCCGATGAAATGAATCGGCAGTTTGAATTTGTCCGCGATGGCGACGAGAATGCCGCCCCGTGCCGTCCCGTCGAGCTTGGTCATGACGAGGCCGGTGACGCCCGCGGCGCGGCCGAAAATCTCGACCTGACTCAGCGCGTTCTGCCCGACCGTCGCATCGAGGACGAGCAGTACCGCATGCGGCGCTTCGGGGTCGAGCTTCTTCATCACTCGGATGATCTTTTCGAGTTCGGCCATCAGCTCGGTGCGATTCTGCAGGCGTCCGGCGGTGTCCATGATGAGCAGATCGGCGTTCTGCTCACGCGCGGCTTTCAGCGCGTCATAGCCGAGGCCCGCGGCATCGCCGCCGCTTTCGCGCGCGATGACCTCGCAATGAAGCCGCGCGCCCCAGATGCGCAATTGCTCGATCGCCGCGGCGCGGAACGTGTCGCCCGCGGCAAGCATGACCTTGAATCCGTCACGCGAAAATTTGGCGGCGAGCTTGCCGATCGTCGTCGTCTTGCCGGAGCCGTTGACGCCGATGACGAGGATGACGAACGGCCGCTTGCTCGTATCGATCTCGAGCGGGCGCGCGAGCGGCGCCAGCACCGCTTCGACTTCTGCGGCGAGGATGGTCTTCACCTCATTGGGGCTGACATCCCTGTCGTAGCGGCCCTTGCCGACGGCCTCGGCGATCCGCAGCGCCGCGCTGGTGCCGAGGTCGGCGCGGATCAGCACGTCTTCGAGGTCTTGCAGCGTCCCGGAATCGAGCTTGCGCTTGGTGAAGATGTCGGCGATGCCGCTGCCGATAGATTGCGAGGAGCGTGAAAGGCCCTGCTGAAGCCGCTTCCACCAGCTTAGTTTTGCTGTTGGCCCGGGCTCGGACTCCGCCGGCTCCGGTGCGGGCTCTGGTATCACAGGCTTCGGCGCGATAGGCTCGGGCGTTGCCGCAGGCACGTCCTCGGGCACGTCCTCGGGCGCGTCAAATTCCGGCGCGACAAAATCGCCCGCCGTGGATGCCGGCGAGACGTCCGCATCCTTGCGGCCAAGGAGTCGATCGAAAAGCGAGCGTTTCGGCTTCGCCTCCGGTTTATCTTCATCTGCCAAAATGCACCCGATCCAGCCCAGCCTTATATGGCGACACCGGACGCGATACAAAGCCGGAATTTGCCGGAAATAAGGGGAGGTCCGCGGACGCGGGGGAAGTCATTATTTCGGCGGGGCGATCTCGTTCCAGACGCCCGCGCCGAGCACCCACAGGCGGCCGGACTGTGTTTCCAGCCTGTAGAGCCAATAGTTTCCTTTGCCGTCCGCGCTCGTCGCCGCATAGAGCCTGTAGGCGCCCTGCGGGACGGCCTGCGGATCTTTAGTCGCCGAGAAATTCACCCCGTAAGTGTAGCTGACCTCGCCGGTCGCGACATTCAGGCGATAGATGATCGGTGTGGCGCTGCTGCCCGGCGTAACGACCGTCACCTCGTAGGCGGGGGTTGCGGCAGATGCCGCCGCGCCGGTGCAGGTGACGGCGATAAGCAAACAAAGACCTGTGATGGAACGCATCAGACGCTGCATGGCGCAGTCTCCTCGTCAGGCTTGGCGGCGCGAAATGGCCGAGATTTAGCGGTTGGCGCGTGCTCTGGCCAGCAAAGCTGGGGCGAACGGAACGCTCAGCGGCTGGCAAGCATATCCGTGTTGGCAAAACGCGCGGCGACATCGCGGCCCCCTGCTGGCGGCTCGGCGAGCCGGGCGCGGAAGAGGAGGCTGTCGCCGGCCGCGAGCGTTTGCCGCTCGGCGCGGACCGTCCAGGCGTAAAGCTCGTGGCCATCCGCATCGCGAATCGCCAGCCGCACCGCCGGCACAGTCGTCGCGTCGGGGCGCAGATTGACGATTTCGCCTTCGACGCCGAGAAGCAATTGGCCGTCGAGGCGCGTCAGGCTGGTGTGAAGGTCGCGGATCGCCAAACCGTTATGCTCGACAGGGATGCCGATCGCCGCGTAAAGACGCCCGGCGCCTGGCCAGGTGCGGGCGACGGTTCCGCGCGAGGCGATAAGTCCCATCGCCAGCGCCAGCAGCAGGGTTCCGGCGAAGCAATTGTGGACGAAGGCGGGAATGTGCGGCCGCGGCGGCGCGGGTGGCGGGGGGGTCGAAACGGCGCGGGCGAAGTTTTTATGTGCCACGCCCGCGGTCAGCCGATCGTCCGGCGAAATGCGCAGGTTTGGCGCGAGCAGGTCCGGCGCGAACGCAACCGCGGCTTCTTCCGCGATCTCGGGCTTGCTGGGTTTTGCGAACCAGATCGTCTCGCAGCGTGGGCAGGCGACACGTCGTCCATTCGGTTCGAGCGTCGCCTTGGTGATATGGTAGGACGCGCGGCAGCTCGGGCAGTCGATCAGCATGGCCGGTTCAAACTCGTTGATGAAAGGCGCCGCGATTCATTTCCCGCGTGATGCGGAGGATGGTCGGCTGCTATGGTTAATCTGCGGTTAAGGCCGTGATTCGTTTGGCGGAAAAGCCTGGCGCAGGAGAATGTCTTGGTCCGGTTTGAGAACGTCGGCCTGCGTTACGGGATGGGCGGCGAGATCTTGAAGGACATCAGCTTCGAGATCGAGCCGCATTCGTTCCAGTTTTTGACGGGCCCGTCCGGCGCCGGCAAGACCACGCTGCTTCGCCTTATTTTGCTGTCGCTGAAGCCGACGCGCGGTCTCATCTCGCTTTTCAACAGGGACGCCGCGCAGCTCAGCAAGGATCAGATCACCGATCTGCGCCGCCGCGTCGGCGTCGTGTTTCAGGATTTCCGCCTGCTCGATCATCTGACGACCTACGAGAATGTCGCCCTGCCGCTGCGGGTGCGGGGCCGCGATGAATCCTCCTATCGCGCCGAAGTCGTCGAGCTTTTGCGCTGGGTTGGTCTCGGCGAGCATATCCATGCGCTGCCGCCGGTGCTCTCCGGCGGGGAAAAACAGCGCGCCGCCATCGCCCGCGCGCTCATCGTGCGGCCGGAGCTTCTGCTCGCCGACGAGCCGACCGGCAATGTCGATCCGACGTTGGCCCGCCGGCTCCTGCGGCTGTTCGCCGAATTGCACAAGTCCGGCACCGCCGTCGTCATCGCGACGCATGACCTCGCGTTAATGGACCAGTTCGAGACGGCGCGCCGCCTCGTGCTGGGCGATTGCCGACTGCATATCTATGAGTGAGCGCGGGATGATCTACGCAGGCTCCGAAGAACAGCGCGGTCTCAGGCGCTTCGTCGATGAGGCGGATGTCGGCTTGCGCCGTGACGTGCCGCTGGTCCCCGCCGCCTCGATTGCCGGCCGCGCGCTCGTCACCGTCATCGCGATCATGACCTTCCTCGCCGGGCTCACGGCCGGCACGGCCATGCTGATCGCCAATGCCGCCGACGGCTGGCGCGGTGAGGTCGCCCGCGAGATGACGATCCAGGTGCGTCCCGTCACCGGCCGCGATCTCGACGCGGATGTGGCAGCCGCGCTCGATGCCGCGCGCGCGATCCCCGGCATCGCCGACGTCTATGCTTATAGCAAGGCGCAATCGGAGGCTCTGCTCACGCCCTGGCTCGGCGCCGGTCTCGATCTCTCCGAACTGCCGGTGCCGCGGCTCATCGTCGTCAAGCTCGATCCCAAGGCGGCACTCGATGTCGATGCCTTGCGCAAGGCGGTGATGGGCAAGGTGCCGAATGCGACGATCGACGATCACCGGCTCTGGCTGCAGCGGCTCTCGATCATGGCGAGCACGGTGGTCGTCATCGCCTTTGTCATATTCGCGCTCGTCATGGTGGCAATGGTTCTGGCGGTCGGCTTTGCGACGCGCGGCGCGATGGCGGGCAACCGCGAGATTATCGAAGTCCTGCATCTTGTCGGCGCGGCCGACGGTTATATTTCGCGGCAATTCCAGCGGCATTTCTTCCGTCTCGGCCTGCGCGGCGGGCTGATCGGCGGCGGCGCGGCGATCCTGGTTTTTCTGCTCTCAAGCTCCATATCTGCGCTGATGCGCACGACCGCCGGAGGCGATCAGCTTCAGGCGATGTTCGGCAGTTTCGCGCTTTCGTTGAAAGGCTATAGTGTTATCGCGATCATCGCTGGCGGCATCGCCGTCACCACCGGGCTGGTCTCGCGCCTCATCGTGTTCCGGCGTCTGCGCGAATTGCTGTGAATGACGCGGTGGAGACCTGCCGGTCTCGCTGCGAAAAAGATCCAAATAGCCAGCCCCCGCGCGGAGGTTTCCATCATGCGGCCGAAGAACGCTCTTTCGACAGTCGTCTTCATCGTCATTGCGGTCGCCGGCCTCGGCTTCGATTATCTCTTTTTCGGCCCCGCCGGCTGGCAGGGTCCGGCATTCATCTTTGTCGTTATGCTCGTCGCGGCCCTTGTCGCCTCCGCGTTGAAGGTCGCCGACCAATGGACGCGCGCCGTCGTTTTGCGGCTCGGCCGGTTTCATGCGTTGCGCGGGCCGGGGCTGTTCTTCGTCATTCCGGTGATCGATACAATTCCCTATTGGATCGATGTCCGCGTCATCACTTCGACGTTCACGGCCGAGCGCACGCTCACCAAAGATACGGTGCCGGTGAATGTGGACGCCGTTCTCTTCTGGAAGGTCGTCGATCCGATGAAGGCGGCGCTCGACGTCGCCGATTATCAAAGCGCCATCAATTGGGCGGCGCAGACAGCGCTGCGCGACGTGATCGGCAAGACGATTTTGGCCGATATGCTTGAGGGTCGCGAAAAGATCAGCGTGGAACTGCAACGGACCATCGATGAGCGCACCGAACCCTGGGGCATCAATGTCATTTCGGTCGAGGTCAAGGATGTCTTGATCCCGCCGGCGCTCGAAGATGCCATGTCGATGCAGGCGCAGGCCGAGCGCGAGCGTCAGGCGCGTGTCATCCTCGGCAATTCCGAGCGTCAGATCGCCGAGAAGTTCGGCGAGGCGGCGGCGAGTTACGCCAACAATCCGACTGCGCTGCATTTGCGCGCGATGAACATGCTCTACGAGGGGCTGAAGCATAACTCGACCATCGTCATCGTGCCGAGTACGGCGGCCGACAGCATGCAGCTCGGCGGACTTTCCGGACTGACCGCCCTGACGATGGGCTTGGGGGCGCAGCAGAGGTCGGCGCCGCCAGCGCCTCCCACGGCTCCCGAAGAGCCGCCGGCATAGGCACCTCCGGGCGCAGGGCCGGCGATTGACATTGCCGCGCTCTCGCGCCACATCCATCGCGTCCTCTGTTAAATTGCTATGACCGCACCCGATCCCGTCTCGCGCCGGCGCACCTTCGCCATTATTTCGCATCCCGACGCCGGCAAGACCACGCTGACTGAAAAGCTGCTGCTTTTCGGCGGCGCGATCGCGCTCGCCGGCGAGGTGCGCGCCAAGGCCAATCGCCGCCAGACCCGCTCCGACTGGATGGGTATCGAACGCGAACGCGGCATCTCCGTCGTCACTTCGGTGATGACCTTCGAATATGGCGGCTGCGTCTTCAACCTGCTCGATACGCCGGGCCATGAGGACTTTTCCGAGGACACCTATCGCACGCTGACGGCGGTCGATTCCGCCGTCATGGTGATCGACGCGGCCAAGGGCATCGAGGCGCGGACGCGCAAACTCTTCGAGGTCTGCCGCCTGCGCGACATTCCGATCGTCACCTTCATCAACAAGCTCGACCGCGAGAGCCGCGACCCGTTCGATCTTCTCGACGAGATCGAAAAGACGCTGGCGCTCGATGCCGCGCCGATCACCTGGCCGTTGGGCTCCGGCCGCGGTTTCGCCGGCGTCTACGACTTGCGTCATAACGTCGTGCGGCGGCTGGAGACGCCAAACGCGCCGCTGAAGGTGACTGGGCCGGACGATCCGGCGCTCACCGCGCTTCTGCCGCCGCTGGAGGCGCAGGCAATTCAGGATCAGATCGAGCTGGCGCGGGCGGCGCTCAAGCCGTTCGACAAGCAGGCCTTTCTCGAAGGCCATTTGACACCCGTGCTGTTTCGGTAGCGCGCTTCGTACGTTCGGTGTCAGCGATCTTATCGACGCGCTCGCTGAATTCGCGCCGCCGCCGCGCGGGCTTGAGGCCGCGAGCCGGCATGTCGATCCGCGCGAGTCGAAGATGAGCGGCTTCGTGTTCAAGATTCAAGCGAACATGGACCCGAACCATCGCGATCGCATCGCTTTCATGCGTGTCTGCGTCCGGCAAGCTCACGCGCGGCATGAAGGCCAGGCTCGTACGCACCGGCAAGAATATGGCGCTCAACGCGCCGCAATTCTTCTTTGCGCAGGATCGCCAGCTTGCCGACGAAGCCTATGCGGGCGATGTCGTCGGCATCCCCAATCACGGCACCTTGCGCATCGGCGACACGCTGACCGAGGGCGAAGACCTTGTCTTTCGCGGCGTGCCGAGCTTCGCGCCGGAAATTCTGCGCCGGGTGAAAATCTCCGACGCCATGCGGGCGAAGAAATTGCGTGAGGCCCTGCAGCAGATGGCCGAGGAAGGCGTGGTGCAGCTTTTCCTGCCCAATGACGGCTCCAATGCCATCGTCGGTGTCGTCGGCGCCTTGCAGCTCGATGTGCTGGTCGAACGGCTTGCCGCCGAATATAGCCTCGACGTGACGCTGGAGACCTCGCGCTTCGAGCTTGCCCGCTGGGTGAGCGCGGAAAATCCGGCCGAACTCGAAAAATTCTCGCGCGCCTATCCGACATCCATCGCGGTCGATCTCGACGGCGCGCCGGTCTATCTCGCCGCCTCCGCCTGGGACCTGCGCTACGAGCAGGAAAAGTGGCCGGACATTACCTTCGCCGACATCAAGGATTACCAGAAGGCCGAGAGCGGCAAGGGACGTCAGAAGGCGTTGGTGTAGCCGCGCCTGCTGGTCAGCGTCAGCCACAGGATTTCGATATCGAACCACATCGACCAATGGTCGATATAATAGAGATCGTGCTCGACGCGGGCGCGCATCCGCTCCTCGCTCATGCCGCCGCGATAGCCGTTGATTTGCGCCCAGCCGGTGATGCCTGGCTTCATGTTGTGGCGGCGCGCGTAGAGGGCGATGCGCCGCTCGAAAATCTGGTCGATGACCAGCGCATGCGGGCGCGGGCCGACGAGCGACATGTCGCCGATCAGGACGTTCAGGAGCTGCGGCAGTTCGTCGATATTGTGCCGTCGGATGAAGTCGCCGACGCGCGTCACCCGGGCATCGCCCTTTTTGACGAGCGTGAGATCGGCGCTGTCCTCCAGCGTCGACATGGAGCGGAACTTGAAGATACGGAAGGGCTGCTGGTTGAAGCCGTAGCGCCGCTGTCTGAAGATGACCGGGCCGGGGCTGTCGAGCTTGATCGCGGTCGCGACAATCAGCAACAGCGGCGCCAGCAGGATGAGGCCGAGGGCGGAGCAGACGATGTCGAACGTCCGCTTGGCGAGCCGTTCCGCGAGGCTCAGCGGATCGCGGACGATGTTGAGGCTCGAGACCGGGCCGGTCTTGGTGATGCGCGCCTCGGTGAAGCGATCGAGCACGCGCTCGGGCCCGAGGTGGATCGAGGTCGGCACATGCAGGAAAGCTTCTATGGCGGCGTCGATCGTCGGCTTCTCGCTCCATGGCGCGAGGATAAATACGTCGTCCGGCGCGAGCATCCGCGCCGAGGCGCGGGCAAGCGCCAGATCTTCTTCAAGGCTCTCCGGCCCGCGTAGCACGGCGGCGCCGACGATATGGACGCCAAAGACCCAGGGCTCGTAGCGCTTGGTGAAAGCCTCGAGTTCGGACTCGTAGCCGAGCAGAAAGATGCGATGCGCGGCGATCTCGCCGCGGCGGGCGCGGCCGCGGGTCTGGATGGTGATCAGCAGCCGGGCGAAATTGACCGCGACAAAGCCGCCGCCGAAAAGGATGAACAGTGCGAGCGGTTCGGAATCGGCGAGTGGCCGGCGCGAGATCAGCAGCACCAGCGTGCAGAGCACGGCGATGCTCCAGGGAACGATGGAGCGCTGGATGAGTCGGTCGAACGTCAGATATTTCGTTACCGAATAATCGTCGCGGATGGCGCTGACGCAGGTGAAGAAAATGGCGGTCAGCAGTCCAAGCCGGGTATAGGTCCCCGCGGGCAGGGTGATGGCGGCGTTATGCAGGGACAAATGCGCCAGATACGCGCAGGCCGTAATAAGGCCGAAATCGACTGCAGCGGCGAAAAACGCGAAACTTCCACGCAGGAGCGCGGTGCTCTTGCGCGGCAGGGCATTTGTCCAATTCGACTCCGGCGGGCACGCGCAGCTCCGGCTGCGGCTTGCCCCGAAACATTTCCAAACGGTCCCGAAGATTTGACACAGCGGCGTCCCAAATGGACACGCCGCTGGCCTCAAGCGGGACGCTTTCCGGGCCAGGGCGATATCCAAAGCCCAGTCCCGCAATGGCTGTACCGTGTGTCCGCGGCGCCCTTGACGCTGGGGGCGCGGCGAAGCATCGTCTCGCCGCCTGAACCCCGGAGATCGACATGACAGGATCCAAAGCTTCCGCTCTGGCGAGGTCTGCCTGTTTCGCCCTGGCCTGTATCGTGGCGGTGCCGTTTTGCGCCGCGTCGGTCGCCACGGCGCGGCCCCTCATCCCGGCCGAGCGGCGCTACAATTCCTATGCCGGCGTGCTGCCGAGCTGCGCCGACCCGGGGGTTTTCGACCGAATCCGCTCGCTCTTCCACGATCGCGAGACGGAATTCTGGAAATCGGGTCTTGAAATCGTCAATCTCGGCGAAGTCCGCGAAACCGGCTTCCGCAGCGAAGGGCTGGATTACATTCCGCGGCGGTATTGCTCGGCGCAGGTCTATCTCAACAATCAGTCGGTCCGGCCCGTCAGCTATTCGATCGTCGAGGACGCCGGTTTCGCAGGCTTCGGCTATGATGTCGAATGGTGTGTCGCTGGCCTCGATCGCAACCATGCCTATGGCGGTTATTGCCGCGATGCGCAGCCCTGAGGCTCAGCGGGGAGCGCGGCGGCATGGCTATCCACTCGCGCCTGCTGGGGGCGGCCATGCTTGCCGCCCTTTACGGGCTTTGCCCACTTAGCGCGGCCGCGCAAGATTCGGACTGCATCCTCGACAATTGCGCCGACAAGAAACCGCTGCCGCCGCCGAACGGCAATCAGGACAACAGCGACCAAAACACGGGCCCGAGCAGCAGCGATCAGGCTCCCGCAAGCCCGGGCGGCAGCGGCTCCTGGGCGCCGAGCGCGGCACCGCAGCCAAGCGGTGCCAGTGAACCGGGCGACTTTGATTTCTACGTATTTTCGCTCTCCTGGTCGCCAGGCTTCTGCGATACCGGCGGGGCGGAGAAGGCCCGCGACCAGTGCCGTGCCGGCGCCGGCCTCGGCTTCGTCGTGCATGGCCTCTGGCCGCAATACGATCAGGGTTTTCCTTCCGATTGCGGTAGCGGTTCGCCATCGTGGATCGTGCTGCAATCGATCGAGGGCCTTTATCCGGATACGGGGCTCGCACGCTATGAATGGCGCAAGCACGGCACCTGCTCGGGCAAAAGCCCGGCCGCCTATTTCGCCGATGTGCGCCGGGCCCGCGATCTCATCGTTATTCCACCGGCATTCCAGAATGCGCAGTCCGAACAGGATACCAGCGCGATCGAGATTGAGCGCGCCTTCTTTGCCGCCAATCCGCGGCTGCGGCCGGGCATGATGGCCGTCGAATGTGTCGGCCGCGAATTATCGGAAGTCCGTTTTTGCCTGTCGAAGGACGTGCGCAATTTCGTGCCCTGTCCCGAGGTCGCGCGGCACTCCTGCTATGCGCCTGAGATCGCCGTCGCGCCGATGCGCTAGAACGTTTTCACGCGAAGAGGGCGCGGCTCGGGTTATGAAAACGTTCTCGTTCGAATTGCGAGACCGCTTTCGGACGGAAAACCGGTTTTCACCTGTCCTGAAAGCGGTCTGATCGGATGAACTACCGCCACGCCTTCCACGCCGGCAATTTCGCCGATGTCTTCAAGCACGCGATCCTGACGCGCCTGCTCGTCTATCTTTGTCGCAAGGAAACGCCTTTTCGGGTCATCGATACCCATGCGGGCGAGGGCATCTACGACCTTTCGGATGAGAGAGCAGAGAAGACCGCCGAATGGCGCGGCGGCATCGGCCGGCTGCTCGAATCGCCGCCGCCGCCCGACGTCGCGGCGCTGCTCGAACCCTATCTCGCGCTGGTCCGGCCACTGATCGAAGCCGACCCGCCGCTCTATCCGGGCTCGCCGGCCCTGGCGCGCAAGCTCACCCGGCCGCAGGACCGGATGATCTTCTGCGACATGCATCCGCAGGTGATCCCGGTGCTCAAGGCGCGGCTCGGCCGCGATAGCCGGGTGAAGATCGTCGAGATTGACGGCTATCTGGCGCTCAACGCCTTCGTGCCGCCGCGCGAGCGGCGCGGCCTTGTTCTCGTCGACCCGCCGTTTGAATCGAAATCCGAGTTCGAAACGCTGAAGACCGCCCTCATGCTCGCGGTTGCGAGATGGCCGACGGGCACTTTCGTCATCTGGTTTCCGATCAAGGATCCGGGCGCTGTCGCCCATTTTGTAGGCGCGCTGGAGACGGAACTGCCCCGCCAGGGCATCAGAAGCGCGCTCTATCTGCGGCTCGGGGTCGCCGCGCCGCAGCCGGACGCGCCCCTGGCGGCTAGCGGCCTGATAATTCTCAATCCTCCCTTCACGCTTGATGTGGAAGCCCGGCTGATTTTGCCGTATCTTGCCAAAACCATGGCGACCATGGGCCGGGGCGACGTCGAGGTCGCGTGGCTTGCCAAGCATTGACCGATAGGTGTGCTTGCGGGCAGACGCGGGACAAGACTTTGCGTTGCATCGAAAAATAAGCGTTGGCCAAAGCCGGCGTCGTAAAGTCAGGGAGAGAAATATGCCGCAGCAGGGAACTGTCAAATTTTTCAACGCCAACAAAGGGTTTGGCTTCATCACCCCAGACGGCGGCGGCCCTGATATTTTTCTGCATGTCACCGCTGTGGAGCGCGCCGGCCTGACGACGCTTAACGAGGGACAGCGCGTCAGCTTCGAGACCGAGCCGGACAAGAAGGGCAAAGGCCCCAAGGCTGTCGATTTGCATCTCGTCTAGAGCGCGCGCGCCGGATTTCACAAATTCGGATCGCGGACCGGGAAGATTCTGGTAATTGAGCCTCGAATTCGCGGGCGTGGGTCACGTCGGCGCGCGCCCGCTCGCGCTCAAACCGGAACAGGTATCCCCAGATGATGATATTGCGCTCGGCGCCGGCGTCCCCGTTCGGCCGCAAGGTGAAGATTGCGGCGGACCTGCTCGGTCTCCACGACGAAATCGAGGTCGTGTTCGCTGACACCAACGACCCAAAGGATTCGTTGCGGGCGCAAAATCCGCTCGGCAAAATTCCGGTACTGATCCTCGCCGACGGCACCAAGCTCTACGACAGCCGCGTCATCGTGGAATATCTCGACGCCCGGGCCGGGGGCTATCGCCTCATTCCGGCGGAGCCGGCGGCGCGCTGGCGTGTGCTGACCGAAGCGGCGCTCGCCGACGGGATCAACGATGCCGCGCTGCTGCAGGTCTATGAGAAGCGCTTCCGGCCGCCAGAACTCTGGTCGCAGGCCTGGATGGATCGCCAGGCCGAAAAGATAACGCGCGGCCTCGCCGCTTTCGCTGCCGCGCCGCCATCGGGCGCGCGCGACATCGCCCATATCGGGCTGGCCTGCGCGCTCGGCTATCTCGATTTGCGTTTCGCCGGCGCCTGGCGGGGCGAGCATCCCGCCCTTGTCGCCTGGCTCGATGCCTTCGCGGCCGATGTGCCGGCCTTCGCGGCGACGCGGGTCACGGCCTAGAAGTGATAATTGACGCCGGCGCGCAAGGTCGAGAGGCTGAGGCCGGGATGGATGCTGTCGATCGTCCCGTTGAAGAGATTGCCGCTGCCGTAATCGCTGTAGAGATATTCCGCCTTCACGGAGACATTGTGCGTCAGGGCGAACTCGATACCGCCGCCGATGGTCCAGCCGTTCAGGTAGGTCGATTCATTGGCGTAGATGTTCGGCGAGGCGGCGTAATCCATGACGGAGCCTTTCAGATTGGCGCCGGTATAGCCGCCGGTGATGTAGACCATCGTGTGATTGAAGGCATAGCCGAAGCGCGCGCGCAGCGAGCCTTCAGCGTTGACGTTACCGTTGGAATAGACGCCGCCATAAGGGCTGTTCGAGCCGCTGATGCCGCCAAAATCGATGTCGCCTTCAACGCCCGCGACCAGCGGTCCGGACTGATAATTGTAGCCTGCCAGTGATACCGAAAAGGCCGCCATCCGCATTACCGAAATAATTTGAGCCGCCATTGGTGAAACTGCCGAAACCGAAAGCCGCGTTGGCGCCGATATAGGCTCCCGTCCAGGTGAAGATCGGCGCCGGCTGATAATAGGGCGGCGGCGAATAGGGCGGCAGATCGGCGCCCAGAGCCGGGAAGCTCGCCGCCATCGCGGCTATCGCCAGAAGAAGCCGTTTCATTCCTCACCTCGCGCTACGAAACTTTCGATGCGTGAGATTTAGCGGCGCGCTGGTTACCTAAGAATTAAATAAAAGATTTGTAAAACACAAAATATCTTCAATTACGAAATATTAACTATGCATATTAATGTAGTTTACCGGGTCTGGTAAACAGTGCGCTAATGAAAGTATTCAGCTATTACTTGGCTATATTGTCGAACATCGCTCGCCGAGCGCGGGAGGCTTGGCTCAGGTCGCGTTTCGCGCCGCCGCGAAACTGCGTAAAAGGGGCTGCCGGGAGGTCGAGGGGAGCAAGTCATGTCGCGCAAGGCCGCTTTGGTCACGGGCGCCGCCCGCCGGATCGGGCGCGCGATCGCCGAACGCCTCGCCGGCGCGGGCTATGACGTCGCGATCCACGCCAGCGAAGCGACGAAGGCAGACGCGGAAGCTGCTGCCGCGCCGCTGCGAGAGCTGGGTCAGAAGATCGTTGTTGTCGCCGCCGAGCTGACCGATCCCAATGAGCCGGCGCGCATTGTCGAGGCTGCGGCGGCGGCGCTCGGTCCGCTGTCCGTACTTGTCAATAACGCCTCGAGCTTCGAGCACGATGCGGCTGAGGCGATCGATGTGGCCCTGTTCGACAAGCTCATCGCGATCAATCTGCGCGCGCCGCTGCTGCTCGCGCAGCATTTCGCCAATCAAGTGCCGGTGGGGAAGGAAGCCGCGATCGTCAATCTGGTCGATCAGCGGGTCTTGCGGCCGACGCCGCAGTTCTTTTCCTACAGCATCACCAAATCGGCGCTGTGGTGGGCGACGCAGACCTTGGCGCAGGCCTATGCGCCGCGCCGGATTCGCGTAAACGCGATCGGGCCGGGGCCGGTGCTGCCGAATGCGCCGCAAGGCGATGCCGCCTTCGAGAAGGAGGTCGCGGGCGTGCTGCTTCAACGCGCCGTCCATGTCGAGGAAATCGCGGACGCGGTACTCTATCTCATCGAGGCGAAAAGCGTGACCGGTCAGATGATCGCCGTCGATGCCGGCCAGCATCTCGGCTGGCAGACGCCGGATATTTCGCAGGTTTGAAATTCAATCCGCGCTGGGCAGGCGGCGGATGGTGAATTCAATCTGCCCGTCCGCAAGTTCGCGCCAGGATTCGATCTCGGTCATATAGGCGGCTTTCGGGAAGGCATCGAACCATTCATGCGCCTTGGCGCGGGCCTCGCCGCGCGGCAGCGTATAGGTCTCGCGCCGCCAGGCGCCGGGCGATTCGCGCTTCGGCCGCCGGCTCAGGCGGCGGGCAATCTCAAAGGGTGTTTTGCGTCCCGCATTCATGTCGCGGCTCCCGTGAAGGAGATAATGCGCCGTGCGGTTTTCGCCAGGTTTACCCCAGCGGAAAGTCCGCCTCGACCAGATAGGGCCCGCCGCCGGTGGCAGAGCGCGCCGAGAACAAAACAAATCGTGTCGCCTCGAAGCGGCGTGAGAAGAAACCGCGCGTCGTCAGATAAGCGGCGACGGCCGCGCTGGAGGCGTCGCGCAGCCGCGCGAGCGTGATGTGCGGGGTGAATTTGCGCGGCTCGGGCGGAATGCCGATGCGCCGCATCAGCCGTTCCTGCTCGGCCTGAAGCTCGACGAGCGGCGCGGCCGGCTTCGCTTTGGCGATGATCGCGCGGGGTTTGCCGCCGCCGAAGGAATCGAGACCTTCCAGCGTCACGGTGAAGGCCGGCCGGCGAATCTGTTCCAGCGTGCCGCAGACATCGCGCGCCGTCGCATAGTCGATATCGCCGATGAAGCGGAGGGTGAGATGATAACGATCGGTGTCGATCCAGCGCGCGCCGGAGATACCTCCGCGCAGCATCCCGAGATCGCTGGCAAGGTCGGAGGGAATCTCGAGACCCGTGAACAGACGGGGCATGGGATCCTCCTCTCGATGAGGACCGCGCTGTTGGAACGAAGCGCGATCGCGACAGGAACAGGCCCGTGCATCGCCGCTGATGCGTCAACGCACCGAATCGATTCCGACTGGGCTTATTTTGACCCGGATTTAGTTTTTGAGAAAGACCTTATTGCGCTGCGAGAGAGCGGACGAACATCTGCGCCTGCGGCAGAAGTCCGGCGACGATTCGCTCAACCCCCGCGCGGTTCGGATGCAGTCCGTCGGCGAGTTCGAGGCTCCGCTCGCCCGCGACGCCTTGCAGGAAGAACGGATAGAGCGGCGCCTTGTATTTCGCCGCCAGCCCCGGATAGATCGCATCGAAGGCTCGCACATAGTCGGGGCCGAGGCTGGGTGTCGCGCGCATGCCGGCGATCAGCACTTTGATGTGCCGCGCGGCGAGCTTCGCAAGGATCGTATCGAGCGTCTGGCGCGTGCGCGCTGGATCGAGGCCGCGCAGCATGTCGTTGGCGCCGAGTTCGAGGATGACGCCATCGGCGCCGTCGGCCAGCGCCCAATCGAGCCGCGCAAGTCCATCCTCTGCCGTATCGCCGGAGACGCCGGCATTGACGATGGTGACATCATAGCCGGCCTTGCGCAGCGCCTTTTCCAGCACGGCGGGGAAGGTCGCGTCGGCGGGCAGTTCGGGGCCGGCCGTCAGACTGTCGCCGAAGGCGATGATCTTGAGCGGCCTGGCGTGCGCCGGCGCTGCGGCGCAAAGCCCGAAAACCGCCGGAATTGAAAGCGCAAGTGCCACAGCGAGAGCGAGGCGGATTCTGGACGCGATAATGGATGATGCGGCGATCATATTTGACAATGTCGATTTGAGCCTCGGCCGCGGCGCGGCGCGCGTTCATATCCTGAAAAGCATCTCCTTGACCATCGCGCGCGGGTCCTCGGTGGGGCTGACGGGGCCGTCAGGCTCCGGCAAATCGACCTTGCTGATGGCGATGGCGGGACTTGAGCGGCCGCAATCCGGCACAGTGACGGTGGACGGCGCGGCTCTGGACGCGCTCAGCGAAGATGCCTTGGCGCGCTTTCGCGGCGCGCGGATCGGCATCGTCTTTCAGTCGTTCCATCTCATCCCGACGATGACGGCGCTCGAAAACGTCGCCGTGCCGCTCGAACTCGCCGGTGTACCGAAAGCCTTCCAGCGCGCGGAGGCCGAGCTTGCGACGGTGGGCCTCGCCGACCGGCTCACGCACTATCCGGCTGAGCTTTCTGGCGGAGAGCAGCAGCGCGTCGCTTTGGCGCGGGCTCTGGCCCCCAATCCGTCGATCCTCATTGCCGACGAGCCGACTGGCAATCTCGACGAGGAGAACGGAACCAACGTCATCGAACTCCTGTTCGGTTTGCAGCGCGCGCGTGGCGCAACGCTGGTCCTCGTGACGCATGATGCGGCTCTGGCGGCGCGCTGCGATCGCGTCGTTCGTCTGCGTTCGGGGCGCATCAATTCGGACGTGGCGGCATCCACGCGATCGATCGCGCCGGGGCTTGTCGCCGGCGACGAACCGGCGCCCGAGGCACAAACATTGCCAAAATAACTAAAAAATTACCTGTCGCGTTCAAAATCGCTCGACGGCCTGCTCCCGCGCGTCGGAGATGAATGATGAACACGCCGACCAAGCCATCCCACAAGTTCAACATATGGAGCCTTGTGAATTCGGAGGAGGTTGAAAGCCGTCCGGCCGGCGGCCAGCCGCAGCATCCGCGTCAAAGTGACTCGCTTGTCCGCGGCACCAACGAGCGCCGGCGCGCTTCGACGACGGTCGCCCGCCCGACGATGCGGCCTTTCAGCGGCAAATGCGTGCTCCCGAATGGCGCGGAGCTCACCTGCGTGACGCAGCGGGTCTCGCCAGAGCGCATTGTGCTCATCTATAGCGAGCCCGGCGGGGAAAAAGTCGTCATACCTTTGAATATGAAGGTTGGCATCGATCTCGAATATTTCGGCCTCGTCCAGGGCGTTGTCCGCGATCAAAGCGAGAGCGGCTTTTCCATCGCGCCGGATATTGTCTATCACGAGATGATCCTCACCAAGCTCGCCGAGCTTCACGCTGGCCTCGGTCTCGAAAACGAGCGCAGCGCTATCGAGCGACTCACGGCGCGCATTACGCTGCGCAATCCGGCCTGCGTCTACAGGCTCGTCGAGTCCGACGCCACGATCTACCGCGCAAAAATCGCCCTGTTGTCGCACAAGGTGGCGACGCTGCGAACCGCGCAAATCCAGCGCGCCGGAACGCGGATCCTGCTCGGCTGGCGGGACGCCAAGCCCGGCCGGGTTTTGCGCACCTTCGAGAGCGGCTTCACGATCGAATTCGACGAGATGATCGAAAGCCTGGACGAGAACCTCAGGTTCGACTGACCCCACTTCGCCACAAAGCCGTGGCACGGCCAGCCGATGCCCGCCTCCGCCGCTCGACCCATTTTCGCTCGCCGTCCGTCTGGCGCTCCGCGACTTTCGTGGCGGCCTTAGCGGCTTTTTCATCCTTATCGCCTGTCTGACGCTCGGGCTGATGGCGATCGTCGGCGTCGGCTCGATCACGCGCTCGCTCGCGCAGGGGCTCGTCGAGAAGGGCCGCGTCATCCTCGGCGGCGATCTCTCCTTCGATCTCATTCAGCGCGAAGCGACGCCCGGCGAACGTGCCGTGCTCGCATCGTATGGTCGTCTCAGCCGGGTCGCACTGATCCGCGCGATGGCCCGGAGCGCCGACGGCGAGGTGGCGCTGATCGAGATGAAGGCCGTCGATGCCAGTTATCCTGCCGCAGGGCAGGTCGGGCTGAACCCGCCGCAAAATCTGACAAGGCTGCTGGCCTTTCGCGACGGCGCCTTTGGCGTCGCCGCGGACTCGACGCTTGCGGCGCGGCTTAATCTCAAGCCCGGCGCGCGCTTCGAGGTCGGCGCGGCGAGCTTCGCCCTGCGCGCCATCCTCACGAGCGAGCCGGACAAGCTCGCCGCCGGCGTCGGCTTCGGCCCGCGCGTCATCGTGTCCGATGAAGCGCTGCGGGCGACGAAGCTTTTGCAACCGGGCGCGCTGGTGCGCTGGCTCTATCGACTCTCGCTGCGGCCGGACGAAACGCCGGAAGCGGTCCGCGCGGCCGTGCGCAAGGCATTGCCGTCCGCGGGCTTCGACATCAGGACGTGGAAAAATGTCTCGCCGGAATTTTCGCGGGATCTGGACCGATTCAGCCAGTTCCTGGTCCTCGTCGGGTTGAGTGCTCTGCTGATCGGCGGGGTCGGCGTCGCCAATGCTTCGACGAGCTTCGTCGAGCGCAAGACCGAAACCATCGCGACCTTGAAGGCTCTTGGGGCGTCCGGCTCTTTCGTCTTCTTCGTCATGCTGATCGAAGTTCTGGCGATGGCCGCGATCGGCATGGCCGGCGGCATCGCGCTTGGCATCGCGCTGCCCTTCGCGCTCAATGCGGCCTTTGCCGCTTTCCTGCCGTTTCCCTTCGTGCCGGGCGTGTTTCCGGGCGAGGTCGGCGCGGGCCTTATCTATGGCACGCTGACGGTGCTGGCCTTCGCGTTGCTGCCGCTCGGCCGCGCGCATGACGTGCCGGTTTCGGCCCTGTTCCGCGACGAGATCGCGCCGGAAAGGCCGCCGCTGAAGCCGCTTTATCTCATTTTATTCGCGCTCGCAGTCGGTGGACTTACGCTCTCGGTTCTTGTCTTCGCACCGGACCGCAAACTGGCACTTATTTTCATCCTCGCGTCGCTCGGCGCCGTCGCGCTGTTGCGTGGCGCCGCGCTGCTCATCATGCGGGCGGCGAAAAACATCCGCCCGCGCGATGTCGATCTGCGGCTCGCAATCGCCAATCTGCACCGGCCCGGCGCGCTGACGCCGGTGATCGTCCTCTCGCTCGGGCTCGGGCTCACATTGGTCGTGGCCTTGACGCTCATCGACGGCAATCTGCATGCGCTCTTCAATCGCGGGCGCACCGGTGCGGTGCCGGATTTCTTCTTCCTCGGCATCGAAAAAGCGCAGACACCGGCCTTTCGCGATTTCGTGCTGACCGACGCGCCAGGCGGCCAGATCGAAATCGTGCCGATGCTGCGCGGGCGCATTGTGAGGCTGAAGGGCCAGCCGGCCGAGAGCGCGAAGGTCAGCGCCGACGCCGCCTGGGCGCTGCAAGGCGATCGCGGCATCACCGTCGCCGCAACATTGCCTGCCGGCTCGAGGCTCGTCGCGGGGCATTGGTGGCCGCAAAATTATGCCGGGCCGCCGGAAGTTTCGATGGCGGCGGATATCGCCGCGGGGCTTGGTCTCGGCCTCGGCGACAGCATTACCGTCAATGTTCTCGGCCGCGAGATCGAGGCGCGCGTCGTCAGTCTGCGCAAAGTCGATTGGACCAATCTCGGCATCAATTTCGTCCTCGTCTTTTCGCCCGCGACCTTCGCCGGCGCGCCTTATTCCAATCTTGCGACGCTTGCCTTCTCCAAGCCGCCGCCGGAAGCAATGGAGAAGCGGCTGGTCCGCGATCTTGCAATGGCCTATCCAGACGTCGTGAGTCTGCGCCTCAAGGATGCGCTTGAGGCCGTGCGGCAGGTCGTTGACGAATTGGCCGCTGCGGTGCGCGGAGCGGCGGCTGTCGCGCTTCTCGCAGCGACCTTGGTTTTGGCCGGCGCGCTCGCCGCCGGGCAGCGGGCGCGGCTTTACGATGTCGTGGTGCTGAAAGTGCTCGGTGCGACCCGGCGCCGGCTCATCGTCTCGCTGATCTGCGAATTTGGCCTGATCGGCGCCGCGGCGGCGCTTTTCGGCGTCATTGCGGGAAGTGCTGCCGCGCTCGCCGTCGTGCAACTCGTCATGAAGCTCGATTTCGTCTGGCTCTGGCCGCAGGCGCTTGCCGCCGCGGCCGTCGCGCTCATCGCCGCGGTTGCGCTCGGACTTTTTGGCACATGGCGGATTCTGGGTCGTAAACCCGCTGAAACCTTACGAAATTTATAGGTTTCAGCGTGTCCTGAAGCGTCGCGGCGGCCTTGTATGACTTTGGCCGCTGGGCCATATTATCGGCGATGTTCCCGCCTGGCGAAGGTCTGGCGGCCGGAGGCGATCAAGCCTCCTAACCCACGAGGAAACAATGTCCGACTTCGACCGCAACACCGCCCAATGGGGGCAGTCCGTACCCCAGGCCGGCCGTGCCCAGATCGACCAGGGCCTTCGCTCCTATATGCTCGGCGTCTACAACAACATGGTGATCGGCCTCGCCATCACCGGCCTGTTCGCCTATGGCGCAAATCTGCTGGCTGTGACACACGATCCGGCGCAGGCGGTCGCGCATCTCGGCAACATTTATCTGACGGCTTTCGGCCAGGCGATCTATTTCAGCCCGCTGAAGTGGCTTGTCGTGTTCGCCCCGCTGGCGCTCGTGTTCTTCTTCTCGTTCCAGATCAACCGCATCTCCGCCTCGACGGCGCGCGCGTTGTTTTTCGTCTTCTCGGCGGCCATGGGCCTGTCGCTCTCGACCCTGGTGTTGGTCTATACCGGCAACTCGATCGCCCGCGCCTTCTTCATCACCGCGGGCTCGTTCGGCGCGCTGAGCCTTTACGGCTATACGACGCCGCGCTCGCTCTCGGCGATGGGCTCGTTCATGATGATGGGCTTGTTCGGCCTCATCATCGCAAGCGTGGTCAACATCTTCCTGCACAGCACGGGCCTGCAGTTCGCGCTGAGCATTCTGACAGTGATCATCTTCGCCGGCCTCACCGCCTGGGATACCCAGTCGATCAAGGAGATGTATTACGCCTCCGACGATCTTGAGACGGCGGAAAAGAAGTCGGTCAACGGCGCGCTGCGCCTCTATCTCGACTTCATCAACATCTTCGTCGCGGTGCTGCAGCTTACCGGCTCGCGCAACAACTGACGCAGATGCGATGTTTCGCATTTGCGCCGCGAAAGCGAAGACCCTGACATAGAAATAAAGCCCCGCTCCGGCGGGGCTTTTGTTATCCGGAGACGAGGCTCAGCTTCTTCTCCAGCACGTTGATGACGCGCTTGAGATCATGCCCGCGTTTCAGGATCAGCCCGGTCGCGGCGATGACGCTGTAGAGGCCCTGCTTGCGCGCCGTCTTGGGGTTCTTCTCGATCCGGTAGAGCGGGAATTCCGCTGTCCGCCGGTAGACGGAGAACACCGCCTTCTGGCTGGTGAAGGAGATGGCGTAATCGCGCCATTCGCCGGCGGCGACCTTGCGGCCATAAAGATCGAGGATGTCGCGCAATTCCTGCCGGTCGAAGGAAACCTGCGCTGGCACGGCGGGAGCGGAGCGGGGCGCGGCATTTGTGGTCTGGCTTGAGCTGAGCGGCACGATATGTGCCGCCAGGAAATTCTCGTCCGCCAACTCCATGCTCATCCCAGCCCTCCATCCCCATGATTGCGGAAAGCGCGGAAGCCGGCAAGCCTTTCGGCGGCCCGATAGAGGCGTGCGGCGACGGCGCTCAACTTTTCTTGCATCCGCTTGAGTTACAATTTAGCGGGCGTCATAATTATCTGAAATATAATAGGATTTTTTATCAACTCGGTCGCTGTGGACAGCGGAGCGAATCACAGTTTCGCCCTTTTGCAGCCCAGCGCCCGCCGATTTGGAGGATGAAACTTGCTCCTTGTCGCCAAGGGTTCGGACGCGGTTCTAGCGGACTCGTCAGCCCCCCAGCCCCCCGCTGGATTGCGATTGGGCCCGCCTCAGATGAGATGCGGCGACACTATAGGGCCGGCTTGAAGCCTTCTCGCTTCGGCCGGCCCCTTTTTATCCGCCTCCCTACCGTCTTCCGCAGGCGCCCGCGCCGCGCTGCGCCTTGCCTTGAATTTGCAAGCTGCAAAAGCGATATGTGGCGCGCAACCCCAAACCCTGACTTTCGAAATTCTGACTCGGGAGATGTCACAGATGGACGCCGCCGCAAGCCAATCGCATGCGTTTCAGGCAGATGTTTCGCGGCTTCTCGATCTCATGGTCCACTCGGTTTATTCCGAGCGCGATATTTTCCTGCGCGAGCTCGTCTCGAATGGTGCCGACGCCTGCGAGAAGCTGCGCTATGAGGCGATCGCCAATCCCGCCCTCGTCGGCGACGACAGCAATTTTCTCATCACGGTCACTCTCGACAAAGAGTTGAGGACACTGACGGTCGCCGACAACGGCATCGGCATGTCGCAGGAGGATTTGACGCAGGCCCTCGGCACCATCGCCCGCTCCGGCACGCGCGCCTTTCTCGACCGGCTGAATACAGAGGGGAAGGACGATGCGGCGGGCAAGGATCTGATCGGCCAGTTTGGCATTGGCTTCTATTCGGCCTTCATGGTGGCCGACCGCATCGATGTCGAGACCCGCAAGGCGGGTTCGGACGAAGCCTTTCTCTGGAGTTCGGACGGCAAGGGCACGTTCTCGATCGCGCCGCTGGCTCTCGACAAAGCGCCGGCGCGGGGTACGCGCGTGATCCTGCATCTCAAAGAAGGGGCGAGCGAATATCTCGAGGCCTCGCGGGTCGAGCATATCCTGCGCGAACATTCGAGCGCCATCACGGTCCCGATTGCCCTTGTGGAAGCGCCGGGTCAGGAGCCGCGCAAACTGACCGAAGGTTCAGCCCTGTGGACCAAGCCGAAGAGCGCCATTACCCAAGAGGAATATACGGAATTCTACCGCGATCTTTCCGGCCAGTTCGACGAACCGGCGCTGACCCTGCATTGGCGCGCCGAGGGGCGGCATGAATATACCGTGCTCGCCTTCGTGCCCGGCTCGCGGCCGTTCGATCTTTTCGATTCCTCGCGCAAGGGCCGCGGCAAGCTCTATGTACGCCATGTGCTCATCGCGGCGGACGCCGACCTTCTGCCGAGCTGGCTGCGCTTCGTCAGAATTGTGGTGGATTCCGCCGATCTGCCACTCAACATGTCGCGCGAATTGATCCAGCAGAGCCCGGTCTTCGCGGCGATCAAGAAAGCGGTCGCCAATCGCGTGGTGCAAGAGCTGACCAAGCTCGAGGAAAGCGATCCCGAGGCATTCGGAAAAATCTGGGCGAACTTCGGCGCGGTGCTGAAGGAAGGTCTTTACGAAGATCCCGAGCGCCGCGATGTGCTCTTCAAGCTCGCGCGTTTTACCTCGACCGCCGATCTCGACGGCAAGCGCACGCTCGCCGCCCATGTCGCGGCGTTGCGGCCGAATCAGACGGCGATCTATTATCTCAATGGCGACGACGTGAAGACGCTCGCCGCGAGCCCGCAGCTCGAAGGCTTTCGCGCGCGGGGCATCGAGGTTCTGCTGCTTGCCGATCCCATTGACGCCTTCTGGGTCTCGTCCGCAGCGGGCTATGACGGCAAGCCGTTCAAATCCGTCTCGCAAGGCGCGGCGGACATCAAGGCAATCCCGTTGCTCGAAGGCAAGGAAGAGACAGCCGCCGAGCCTCCCTCCGCCGCGCTGGCCTCGCTCTTCGTGCTGATGAAGCAGGAACTGGCGGACGCGGTCTCTGACGTCCGGGCCTCGGACCGTTTGTCCGAAAGCCCGGCCTGCTTGATCGCGCCAGAACATGGCTTCGACCGGCGGCTGGAGCGCATCCTCGCCGAACACGGCCAGTTGCGTGAGGCCAGCAAGCCGGTGCTTGAAATCAATCCGTCGCATCCGCTGGTCGCGGCGCTGGCGGCGCAAGTCGGCCACGCAGACAAGGCGGCGCTCGCCGACATTATCTGGCTCGTCTTCGATGAAGCGCGCCTGCTCGATGGCGAGAAGCCGGTGAACGCCGCCGATTTCGCCGCTAGATTGACGCGCGTGCTGACCAAGGCCGTGGCCGAGCCGGCGGCCAAGACGCCCGCCGCATGACAACAAAATTCGCCGGGCTCGACCCGGCGGTCTCGCGCGGAGCGGCGCAGCGCCTGCTGACTCGGGCTTTCGCCGCAGCGGGGATCGAGTCGGCGGCGCTCGACGCGCGGCTGATCCTCTGTGCCGCGCTCGGTGTTGATCATACCGATCTCGTGCGCGAGCCGGATCGCGCCATCGGGGCCGCGGCGGAGAAGCTCGCCATACTGGCAACGCGGCGAATCGCGCGCGAACCGGTTTCGCGCATTCTCGGCCATCGCGAATTTTACGGGCTCGATTTCGCCCTTGGCCCGGCGGCGCTCGACCCGCGGCCGGATACGGAAATTCTCGTCGACACGGTCCTGGCCGCCTTGCGGCCGCGCAGTGATTCGCCCTTACGCCTGCTTGATCTCGGCGTCGGGTCCGGCGCCATCCTCGCCGCGTTGCTGTCGAAATTGCCATCCGCCTATGGCATCGGTGTCGACCGTTCGGAGGCGGCTTGCCGAATCGCCCGGAACAATCTTGCGCGGCTGGCGTTGGCGAGCCGGAGCGCGGTCGTTTGCGGTGATTGGACAGCTCCGCTCGGCGGCGCCTTCGATGCAATCGTCTCCAACCCGCCCTATATCGCGAGCGCCGAGATTGAAGGTCTGGCGCCGGAGGTCAGGGATCACGATCCCCGCGCGGCGCTCGATGGCGGCGAGGACGGGCTCACCGCCTATCGGGTTTTGGCGCCTGCGGTGGCGGCGCTGCTTTCGCCCGGCGGTTTCGTCGCCTTCGAGGTTGGGGCAGCCCAGTCCGAATCGGTGATGGCCTTGCTGGTGGCGACCGGCACTCTGGAAAGGGCTACTTCGGTACGCGATCTTGGCGGCCATTCCCGGGTCGTGACGGCCGTTAGGCGTAGCTAAAGCGGCCGGCGTGCGGGAGGTGCGACGCTGTGCCAAATACGTGGCATATCCGCAACATAGGCGCTCCAGAGGCGAAAATTTTTGCGAAAGTCCTTGGCGGGAGAGCCGAAAACGATTACGTTTGTTACAAAGATCGCCTTGCGCGAATGTTAATGAGGCAGCGTCGAGATCGTCCCTATCCGAAGCGGGGTATGATTTCCGCGTCTTGCGAGCCCGAGAGTGCTCGCCGCGATTAAGGTGATTGTCCCCAACGTCTGAGATCCCGGAATGAGGGATCGGTCTTGTCTGGCGTCCGCGCCGCAGGGCTTTGCGTTAGCAAGCTGGAGAACGGAAGCCAGCCTATCCTTGCGCCTTAGACCGCTGATTTGCGGTGCCGACTCGGGCTATGCCCGGGATCGGACGGGATGGGTTATCGGAAACACCCAAGGAAGATCGATGAGACCAAATCAGAATAACAAGCGCATGCGCGGGCGGAACAATAATAACAACAACAATCGTAAGGGACCGAACCCTCTGTCGCGGTCTTATGAGTTGAACGGCCCGGACGTTAAGATCAGAGGCACCGCCCATCATATCGGCGAAAAATATCTTCAGCTCGCGCGCGATGCGCAGTCGTCCGGCGATCCAGTGACGGCCGAGAGCTATCTCCAGCACGCCGAACATTATTTCCGCATTATCGCCGCCGCCCAGCAGGCGCAGCAGGCGCAATACGGGAACTTCAATCGCCCGGCGGGCGAGGCCGAAGCTGAGGAACTTGAAGAGGAAGACGATTTCAGCGGTCTGACGGACCGCTTTGCCTCGCCGCCCGAGCGCATCGCGCCGCAGCAACAGCCGCAGCCTTATGCCGGGCAGCCGCAAGGCCAGAATGGCCAGAACGGCCAGCCGAATTATAACGGCCAGGCGAATTATCAAGAGCGCCCGCAGTTCCAGGAGCGCCCGCAATATGAGCCGCGCGGCGATCGCGGCAACCGCAATTTCCAGGATCGTCAGGATCGTGGCGGCCAGGATCGTGGCGGCTATGAACGCAACAATTTTGCCGATCGTGGCGGCCAATCCAATAATCGCGACGGCGGGCGCCCGCGTCAGCAGTCTGGCCGGCCCGAGGGCCAGCGTTATGACAATGCCCCGCGTTATGAGCGCCACGAGCCGCGCCCCGTGAGCGACGAAGTGGAGAATACCGGCCTGCCGGCCTTCATCACCGCGCCGGTCCCGGTCCGCGTTCAGCCGGAGCCGCCTTTGCCGAGCGAGGAAGAAGCGGTCGGCACGGAGGTTCTCGCCCGGCCGGAGGCTGAAGGTGAGGCCGGGCTTGCTCTGCGGCCGCGCCGCCGCCGCCGCAAGCCGGAGTTCGGCGGAGCCGAGGCGAACAAAGCCTCTTTCGAGGATTAAGCTGTTAAATGGCCACCCCTGCGGTGGCCATTTTTTAATCGTATGCGCGGCGCCTCTACCAATCCGCGCGCCGCTTTCCTAAATCTCCTGTAAGCTCCGTTGTCGGATATTCCGAGGCGGAATTGCCGTGCCATAGCGCATGCACAGCCTTGCCATTGGGAGGTCTGGAAGGAATGAATTTCGAGAAATACACCGAACGCGCGCGCGGATTCGTGCAAAGCGCGCAATCGCTGGCGGTTCGCGAGAACAATCAGCAATTCACCCCTGAGCATCTGCTCAAGGTTCTGCTGGACGATCCCGAAGGGCTCGCGAGCGGCCTGATCACCAAGGCCGGCGGCAACGCGCGGGAAGCGCTGACGCAGACGGAACTTGCTTTGGCGAAACTGCCGAAGGTGCAAGGTGCCGGAGCCGGTCAGCTTTATATCGCACCGGCCACCGCGCGGCTCTTCGACAATGCCGAACAGATCGCGCAGAAGGCGGGCGATTCCTATGTCACCGTCGAGCGTCTGCTGCTCGCGCTCGCGCTCGAAAAGGGCACCGACGCGGCCAAGATCCTGCAGCGCGCCGGGGTCACCGCCCAAGTGCTCAACGCCGCGATCGAGGATTTGCGCAAGGGCCGCACGGCCGACAATCCGACCGCCGAGAACGCCTATGATGCGCTCAAGAAATATGCCCGCGATCTGACCGAGGCAGCCCGCGCGGGCAAGCTCGATCCGGTCATCGGCCGCGACGAGGAAATCCGCCGCACCGTGCAGGTTCTTTCGCGGCGGACCAAGAACAATCCGGTACTCATCGGCGAGCCCGGCGTCGGCAAGACGGCCATCGTCGAGGGTCTGGCGCTTGCGCATCGTCAACGGCGACGTGCCGGAGAGCTTGCGCGACAAGAGTCTGCTCGCGCTCGACCTCGGCGCGCTGATCGCCGGCGCAAAGTATCGCGGCGAGTTCGAGGAGCGGCTGAAGGCCGTCCTCAACGAAGTCACCTCTGCCCAGGGCGGCATCATCCTCTTCATCGACGAGATGCATACGCTGGTCGGCGCCGGCAAGGCGGACGGCGCGATGGACGCCTCGAACCTGTTGAAGCCGGCTCTGGCGCGCGGCGAATTGCACTGCATCGGCGCCACGACGCTCGACGAATACCGCAAGCATGTCGAGAAAGACGCGGCGCTGGCGCGGCGCTTCCAGCCCGTCTTCGTCACCGAGCCGACGGTCGAGGACACGATCTCGATCCTGCGCGGCTTGAAGGAGAAGTACGAGCTGCATCACGGCGTGCGGATCACTGATTCCGCCATCGTCGCCGCGGCGACCCTGTCGAACCGCTACATTGCTGACCGCTTCCTGCCGGACAAGGCGATCGATCTTGTCGACGAGGCGGCGTCGCGCCTCAGGATGCAGGTCGATTCAAAGCCTGAGGAACTGGACGAGATCGATCGCCGCGTCGTGCAGCTCAAGATCGAGCAGGAAGCGCTGAAGAAGGAGACGGATAACGCCTCCCGCGAACGGTTGCAGAAGCTTGAGAAGGAACTCGCGGACGCGGAGGAAAAATCTGCGGCGCTGACCTCCCGCTGGAAAGCGGAAAAGGACAAGCTAGGGTCCGCGCAAAAGCTCAAGGAACAGCTCGAAGCTGCCCGCATCGAGCTGTTGCAGGCGCAGCGGCGCGGCGAATATCAGCGCGCCGGGGAGCTGACCTATAGCGTCATCCCCGAGCTTGAGAAAAAGCTCGCCGAGACCGAGGAGAAGGACACCGCGGCGCTTGTCGATGAGGCGGTGACGCCTGACATGGTCGCGGCTGTCGTCTCGCGCTGGACCGGAATCCCCGTCGACAAGATGCTTGAGGGCGAGCGTGGCAAGCTGCTCCGCATGGAGGACGAACTCGCCAAGCGCGTCGTCGGCCAGGCGGAAGCGGTCGCTGCCGTCGCAACAGCCGTGCGACGCGCCCGCGCGGGTTTGCAAGACCCGAACCGGCCGATCGGCTCGTTCATGTTCCTCGGCCCCACCGGCGTCGGCAAAACCGAGCTGACCAAGGCGCTCGCCGAATTCCTCTTCGACGACGAAACGGCGCTGCTGCGCATCGACATGTCGGAGTACATGGAAAAGCACTCGGTTGCCCGGCTCATCGGCGCACCGCCCGGCTATGTCGGTTACGAAGAGGGTGGCGCCTTGACCGAGGCGGTCCGCCGGCGCCCCTATCAGGTCGTGCTCTTCGATGAGATCGAGAAGGCGCATCCAGACGTATTCAACGTCCTGCTGCAAGTGCTCGACGATGGCCGGCTGACGGACGGGCAGGGACGTACGGTCGATTTCCGCAATGTGCTGATCATCATGACCTCGAATCTCGGCGCCGAGCTTCTGGTCATGCAGCCGGAAGGGCAGGACACGGCCGCGATTCGCGACGAGGTCATGCAGATCGTGCGGGCGCATTTCCGGCCCGAGTTCCTGAACCGGATTGACGAGATCATCATGTTCCACCGCCTGCGGCGCGACGACATGGCGACGATCGTCGATATCCAGATCAACCGGCTCTCGCGCCTGCTCGAGGACCGCAAGATCACCCTCGAAATGGCCGAGACCGCACGCGAATGGCTGGCCGATAAGGGCTATGATCCGGCCTACGGCGCGCGGCCGCTGAAGCGTGTGATTCAGAAGGCGTTGCAGGATCCGCTGGCGGAGAAGATTCTCGGCGGCGACATCCACGACGGCGAACTGGTCAAGATCGGTGGCGGCCCGGAGGGGCTCATCATCGGTGATGTCACGCCGCCGAAATCGGGCGGCAAAGGTAAGGCGAAGGTCGCCTGAAGCCAGCCTTCTGACGCAGCCGAAATTGCCAACCGCCGGGCGCTGGAAAGGGCTCCCGGCGGTTCGCGTTTGGGGCCGAATTTTCGGCCTTATTTTGAGCTGTGAAGGCAGGCCCGCGCCAGGGCGTCGCAGGGCCTGGAATCAGCCCTGCAAAGACGGGAAAACCGCATTTCAGGACATGCATTTGGCGCGATTTATGACTATATATTTGCTATGCGCTGAAGCGCCCGATTCCCTGCCAAATTCGTAAGCCAGAAAGTGTCAGACCGTATGTCTCAATCCGCGTCCGCCAGCCCGAATCCTGTGCCCCAGAACGCGCAAGATCCGGCCGGTGCCGAACACGATGCCTATGGCGCAGACTCGATCAAAATTCTGCGCGGGCTCGATGCCGTGCGCAAGCGGCCGGGCATGTATATCGGCGATACGGACGACGGCTCCGGACTGCACCACATGGTCTATGAGGTCGTCGACAACGCGATCGACGAGGCGCTCGCCGGCCATGCGACAAAGGTCACGGTGACGCTCAACGCCGACGGTTCGGTGACCGTGACCGACGATGGCCGTGGCATCCCGACCGACATCCATTCGGAAGAGGGCGTGTCCGCCGCCGAGGTCATCATGACCCAGCTCCACGCGGGCGGAAAATTCGACCAGAATTCCTACAAGGTTTCCGGTGGCCTGCATGGCGTCGGCGTTTCTGTCGTCAACGCCCTCTCGGTCTTCCTGAAGCTGCGCATCTGGCGCGAGGGGCGCGAGCATGTCGTCGATTTCGCCAACGGCGACGTGGTCGCACCGCTGGCTGTCGTCGGCCCCGCGCCGATCGTCGACGGTAAGGTCAAGCGCGGCACGGAAGTCACCTTCCAGCCGTCGCCACAGACCTTCACCATGGTCGAATTCGATTTCGCGACGATCGAGCACCGGCTGCGCGAACTGGCATTCCTCAATTCCGGCGTGCGGATCGAACTGACCGATCTGCGCAGCTCCGAGATCAGGCAGGAAGAGCTTTTCTACGAGGGCGGTCTTGAGGCCTTCGTGCGCTATCTCGATCGCACCAAGTCGCCGTTGATCGGCACGCCGATTCTCATCAAGGGCGAGCGCGATCGTATCACGGTCGAGGTCGCACTCTGGTGGAACGATTCCTACCATGAGAATGTGCTGGCCTTCACCAACAACATCCCCCAGCGTGACGGCGGCACCCATCTCGCCGGCCTGCGCGCGGCGCTGACGCGGCAGGTGACGGGCTATGCCGAGCGCTCCGGCCTCACCAAGCGCGAGAAGGTCGATCTCACCGGCGATGATTGCCGCGAGGGCTTGACCTGCGTGCTCTCGGTCAAGGTGCCGGATCCCAAATTCTCCTCGCAGACGAAGGAAAAGCTCGTCTCGTCCGAGGTGCGCCCGGCGGTCGAAAGCCTCGTCAACGAAATGCTCGCTACGTGGTTCGAGGAACATCCGCAGGACGCGAAGATCGTCGTCGGCAAGGTGGTCGAGGCGGCGCAGGCGCGCGAGGCAGCGCGAAAAGCCCGCGAACTGACGCGCCGCAAGGGCGCGCTCGATGTCGCCAATCTGCCCGGCAAGCTCGCCGATTGCCAGGAGCGCGACCCGGCGAAGTCGGAGCTTTTCCTCGTCGAGGGCGATTCCGCCGGCGGCTCGGCCAAACAGGGCCGCAACCGCGAATTTCAGGCCGTGCTGCCGTTGCGCGGGAAAATCCTCAATGTCGAGCGCGCGCGCTTCGACAAGATGCTGTCGAGCCAGGAAATCGGCACGCTGATCACGGCGCTTGGCACCGGCATCGGCCGCGAGGACTTCAACCCCAACAAGCTGCGCTACCACAAGATCATCATCATGACCGATGCGGACGTGGACGGCTCGCATATCCGCACGCTGCTGCTCACCTTCTTCTTCCGCCAGATGCGGGAATTGATCGAGCGCGGCCATATCTTCATCGCCCAGCCGCCGCTCTACAAGGTCAAGCGCGGCACGTCCGAGCAATATCTGAAGGACGAGCGCGCGCGCGAAGATTATCTCATCGAGAGCGGGCTAGACGGCGCGGTGCTGCGGCTCGCCAGTGGCGAGGAGCGCGCCGGGCAGGATTTGCGCGCCGTCGTCGAGGAGGCGCGGACGGTCCGGCAGGTTCTGACAGGGCTGCATTCGCGCTACGACCGCTCGATCGTCGAACAGGCGGCGATCGCCGGGGCGCTGCAGCCCATTCACGCGGACGACGATCCGGCGGTCATCGCCCATGCGAGTGAGATCGCCGAGCGGCTGGATCGCTTCGCCGACGATATGGAACGCGGCTGGACCGGCGCCGTCAATGCCGGCGGCTATGTGCTGTCGCGCGAATTGCGCGGCGTCCGGCAGGTCTCGACGCTCGACGCCGCGCTGCTGGCCTCCGGCGAGGCCCGCCGCCTCAACGAGCACGCGCCAGCCTTGCGCGATGTCTACAGCCTGCCGGCGAAATTGATCCGCCGCAACGAGGAAAAGCAGGTCGGCGGCCCGTCGCAACTGGTCGATCTCATCATGGCCGCGGGGCAGAAGGGCATTTCGCACATCCAGCGCTACAAAGGCCTTGGCGAGATGAATGCCGAGCAATTGTGGGAGACGACGCTGGACCGCGACGCGCGCTCATTGCTTCAGGTAAAGATCAAGGAAGGTGATGAGGCCGACGATATTTTCGTCAAGCTGATGGGCGATGTCGTCGAGCCGCGGCGCGAATTCATCCAGGAGAATGCGCTCAACGTCGCCAATCTCGACGTGTGAGACGGCGGCCATCAAAGACAGGAGGCGGTTATTGCGATCAAGATTCGCTTTTGTCACCGCGATCCCTTTTCTGGCTCTGTTCCTCGCCGGATTATTGGCGGCGCCCCGATTGGCGACGGCGGAACCGACATCTGCGGTTCCGGCTTGGCTGAGCGCGCATGTCGGCTACGGCGACGGTCAGATCGCGCCCATCGTCTTACAACGCGCGCGCGGGCTCTATCTGCAAAAGTCGGGCGAAGGCGTCGTTAGGAACCATTGCTACTTCGCCATGGACGCGACGCGCCCGAACGATTCGGGAGGCGCTGCCGGACGCCGGTTTTACATTATCTGCGAAGACGCGCGCGTGTTTCGCGCCATTCCGGCCGGACATGGCGGCGGTCTCGATTTGCGAGGCGTCGCCAATTTTGCCAACGGACGGGAGTGCGCCAAGAATTTCGGCAATGCGGCGGGGTCGGATCTGACGGCTGGCGGGGCTTATGTGACGGCGGGAATGAAGACGTCGTTCAAAGGCTATTATCGTGTCGGGGGACATAGCGCGGCGCTCATCCGCTCCTTCGTTCAGTTTGATGGCGAAGGCCAGACGGCGAATGCCAGAGAACGCGAGATCGGCGGGCATGCCACCGTCAAACTGGCGGGCCTGTGCCTCATGAAAAATCCGGGCAGCCCTTACGCCGACCGCGACGGCTATGTGCCGTTCGGGCAACTTGTCGATTACTCAGGCGGGCGCAGCAACGGCTGCACGAGCTGGTCGCCGTCGGATGCCGCTCAGATCATCGCAATGGTGAGGAACAATCCGACGACCCTCTACATCTATCCGGGCGCAGCCGACGTCAACGCGGTGGCGCGGGCGCGGGCGGCCGGCCAATCATTGGCACGCGCGGGATTATATTGGAACGCGCTCTGTCTGAATGAAATTCACGCGCCGCGGTTTTGGTCGGACACGTCACTTGGTCCACTGATCGCGCAGTTCAAAAGGGATCATCCGCCGCCGCCGCCGCGGCCGTTGCCGATCTGCGGGGCGCGTTGATCTTTCTGGCGCGACGCGACGGCTGATCGACCTTTCCCGTCCTAATGCGCGAGCTTTTCGTCGGCCGCTTCCAGCGCCATGGCTTTTTGCGTGGCGTGATAGAGGTCGAGCCGCGAGTAGACGCCTAAAGGATTCCCGTCGTCGAGAAAGCCGCCGCCCGGGCCTTCGGTCTCAACGAGAATGCGGTCGGCTTGCTCAAGCGTGAGCTTCGGGTAGGCGGTCGTCAGCAGATAGCCGGGGTTTGGCGTCAGTTTGCTGACATCCTCGGGGCCCTTCGTCGTGGCCCAGACCACGGGGAGACCGTAGGTCTGTGTCGCGTTGTAGAACGCCTCGTCCTTATCGGCATTGGCAAAGCGGCTATGATCCTGCGCGGCGCAGGCCGAAAGGGTTTTTTCGGAGCACTCGCGGAGAAAGAATTGTGTCAGGTCTTTGCGGGCCTGCGCGAGCAGGCTTGCGAAATCGGCGTGGCTACTGTTGGCAGGTGACGTGCTGATCGCAGCTCCGGCGCCCGTCCTTGGGTCGAGAAGCCTGGCCACCTCGTAGAGCGCGAGTGTCCGGCCGGCGAGCACGTCCATCGTATAATGGGCGCCCAGGATAATGCGGTCGTTGCCATATTCCGCCGCGCGAACGATCATCTGCGGATAACGCGCCGGCACGAGGAGACCGAACAACACGGATTCGGTATAGCCGAACGTCGTGTGGCCGCTTGGAAAGCTGGGGCTGGTTTGCAGCGGTTGCTGCGGGCCGCACAGGAACGAAAGATTGCTGACGGGGACGCCGAAATAATCCTTGCCGAGATAGATCGCCAGCCCCGGTTCGGTCTGGAACGGTCTTGAGTTTCCGTATTTATCGAAGCTCTTCGTGCAGGCGGTCGGATCGCTGTCGAAATTCTTGTCGGCTATGTCCGTGCATTCTTTCGTGACCGGATCGTGATCATAAGCCGTTCCGAAAACATCGATCTTGCCGTGGACGCGGTCGAGAACTTCATGTGCCGTGCTCCAAAGGCAAGCCTTTTTGTCGGCCTTCCCATCGGCGAAGAAATATTTGGCCGTGCCAGAGGCTTTATTCTCTTCGTTATTCGCGACGTAGAACAGCGTCGCGAGTGCAGGCGAAATGTTTATGCCGCTCGCCGTCCGACCATCGTCCGTGCTCGTATACTTGGCTGCCGACTGGTAAAGGCCACCAAGTTCACTGCCAAGGCCGTCCGCGAATTCGACAGCATTGTCTTTGGTGATGAAGGCGTCGCGCAGCGCCTGCTGTTGCTGATCCTTGAAGTCCTGCAACAGCGGCTGCTTGGCGCTGCCATTTTGGATTTCCTGCGTCGCCTTGAGATTGGCGGTTAACGCGCCTGACGTGTCTTGCGGCGATACGCCGAGAGCGCTTGCGGGCGCCAGCAGGCGCAATGCATCGAGATCGGGCGGACCCGCGTCCCCGGCGCGTGCGATTGGGGCCAGCGCGAGGAAAATGACGGTGAAAGGCACGAGAGTCTTGGCCGGCGAATTCTTGGCCCGCGAAATTTTGGCCGACAAATTTTTGGCTGGCGAATTCATAAGCGGCGTGTCCAACTCGTAAACTTAAGGCAGAGCTTCGATGATCTAACGTCGAGTTCTATGACATCTCCAAGACGCTCGGTCCTGTCCTTGGACGCCCTCACGCTTTCCGAAGCGTCTTGTCCGTCAGCGTGATGGCATCGAGGCTGGCCGGGCGCGGCCAGACTTGATTGCGGCCGCTTCGCTTAGCCGCGTAGAGCGCGTTATCCGCGTTGGCGATGATCTCCGCTACGCCGAGGCGATGGCCGAGCTTGGTCCCGGCGATGCCGAAACTCGCGGTCACCACGGAGGCGGCCGCGGGCGCAGGATGCGGAATTGCTGCCGCCTCGATGGCGCGCCTCATCCGCTCGGCGATCTCTATCGCCTTGGCCAGCGTCGTCTTCGGCAGCACGACGATGAATTCCTCGCCGCCGAAACGGAAGACATGGTCGGCTAACCCGCGCAATTCCGCCTGGACGATTCCGGCGACCCGCTTGAGGCAGAGATCGCCCGCCTGGTGCCCGGCCGTGTCGTTGAACATCTTGAAATGGTCGATGTCGATCAGGACGACGGAGAAATCGTCGGGCTGTCCGATCGAGGGTTCGCAGTCCGCGAGCTTTTCCTCGAGCGCGCGGCGATTGCCGAGGCCGGTCAGCATGTCGCGCCGGCTCATCCGGTCGAGTTCCGAATTGAGCGCCCGGTCGCGAAGCGACAGCAGATAATGCAGCCGCAGGTCACGTTCCATCGTGTAGGACGCGACGAGCGAGAAGACGACGCCGGCGTCGAAGACCATGTTGGTCGCGACCTGCTGGCCAACCGGGTAGTCGTAGAATTCCGCCAGCGCCAGGCCGTGGACGATCAGGCAGGCGAGACAGACTGGCAGGAGATACCAGAATCGGATTCGCTGCACGACCGTGAGGAAAAGCACGACCAGCATCATCGATTCGTGCAGCGTGGGTTGTGGCGATCCGTGGCTTACGGCCATCAGATAGACGATGGTTCCGATGGCGATCGCGCCGCCGCCGAGGCACATGATGCTCTCGCGCAGGAAGGCTGGCGGCGACAGGTAGAGGCTTGCCGTCAGGACCAGCGACACCGGCGTGAAGAAGACGACGCGCACCCAGAACGCCGTCACGAACAGATGCGGCGTGGCCCAGAAGTCCGCGATGGCGAAAAGATCATAAACGACGATCCCGATGTAGGCGCGGACGATGAGTTCGTGGCATCTTTGCGGGCCGGTGTCGCGCTCGAACATCGCTTCGAGTTTCTGCGGAAACCGCAGCAGCCAGCTTCGCTCCGCGATGGCGCCGTCTATGGCCTCGGAACCGAGACCTTCCGGCAGCGATATGTCGTCGGCATTTCCCGCCATTCCCAGCAGTGTCCCCCGCGTCGAAGATGCGGCGGCGAAACTAGGGCCGCAAGGCTTAACAAGCAGTCTCTGGCGCGTGTAGATTTGCGTCAACACATCGCGTTCTTCATTGTTGCGGGATTCCGGGCTATGGGTGCGGTACAGTGGCGCGCGGAATGCCATGCGCTTGACGCAAACGTGTCTTTGATCCTCGCGCGATGCTGATTGTCACGGCTCCAGGCGTACCCGCGGGGACGCCATGACGCCGATCGGAAGGAGCAGCTTTCTTGACCATCAAGCGTCTTCTGGTCGCCAACCGCGGCGAAATCGCGATCCGCGTATTTCGCGCCGCCACCGAGCTGGGCATCGCGACGGTCGCGATCTATGCCGAGGAAGACAAGCTCTCGCTGCACCGCTTCAAGGCGGACGAGGCCTATCAGGTCGGCCGTGGCAGGCCGGCGAGATACGGGCGCGCTCGAAGGCCTATCTCTCGATCGACGAGGTGATCCGCGTCGCCAAGGAGGCGCGGGTCGACGCCATCCATCCCGGCTATGGCTTTCTCTCGGAGAGCCCGGAATTCGCCGAGGCCTGCGCCGCGGACGGCATCATCTTCATCGGGCCGCGGCCCGAGACCATGCGCGACTCTCGGCAACAAGGTGGCGGCGCGCAATCTCGCGATATCCGTCGGCGTGCCGGTGATGCCGGCGACGCGGCCCGCTGCCCGGACGATCGATGACGAGATCAAGCGCCTCGCGGCGGAGATCGGCTATCCGCGTCATGCTGAAGGCCTCCTGGGGCGGCGGCGGGCGCGGCATGCGGCCGATCGACAGCGAGGACGAGCTTGCTCGACTCCGTGCGGAGCGCCAAGCGCGAGGCGAAGGCCGCCTTCGGCAAGGACGAGGTCTATCTCGAAAAGCTGGTGCGCCACGCCCGCCATGTCGAGGTGCAGATTCTCGGCGACACGCACGGCACGTCTCGTGCATCTCTTCGAGCGCGATTGCTCGATCCAGCGGCGCAACCAGAAGGTCGTCGAGCGCGCGCCGGCGCCCTATCTCGATGAGGCGACGCGCGCGGCGCTCTGCGACGCCGCGCTGAAGCATCGGCCGCGCGACGAATTATGTCGGCGCCGGCACGGTCGAATTCCTGATGGATGCCGATACCGGCAAATTCTATTTCATCGAGGTCAATCCGCGCATCCAGGTCGAGCATACGGTCACCGAAGTCGTCACCGGCCTCGACATCGTCAAGGCGCAGATCCGCATCGCCGAGGGCGGCCACATCGGCCAGCTCGAGGAGACCGGCATCCCGCCGCAGGATCACATCCGCCTCAACGGCCACGCCCTGCAATGCCGCATCACCACCGAAAATCCCGAAAATAATTTCATTCCCGATTATGGCCGCATCACCGCCTATCGCGGCGCCATGGGCTTCGGCATCCGCGTCGATGGCGGCACCGCCTATTCCGGCGCGGTCGTCACCCGCTATCTACGATCCGCTGCTCGAAAAGGTCACCGCCTGGGCGCCGACCCCCGAAGAGGCCATCCAGCGCATGGATCGCGCGCTGCGCGAATACCGCATCCGCGGCGTCGCCACCAATCTCGCCTTCCTTGAAGCGGTGCATCAATCATCCGAAGTTTCGTCGCCGGCGCCTACACCACGCGCTTCATCGACGAGACGCCGGAGCTGTTCGACTTCGAAGAAGCGCCGCGACCGCGCGACCAAGCTTCTGACCTAGATCGCCGACGTCACCGTCAACGGCCATCCCGAGACGCGCGAACCGGCCGAAGCCGCCGGCCTACGCGCGCGCGCCGGAGGTGCCGCAATTTCCGCGTCACCGCCAGTCGGCGGAAGGCACGCGCAGCGCCTTCCTGCGAGCTGGGCGCCACAAGGTTTCGCCGAATGGATGACGGGCGCAGCCGCGCGTGCTCGTCACCGACACGACCATGCGCGACGCGCATCAGTCGCTGCTCGCGACGCGCATGCGCACCCACGACATCGCCGCCGTCGCCGAAGCCTATGCCAGCGGCCTGCCGCAGCTCTTCTCGCTCGAATGCTGGGGCGGCGCGACCTTCGACGTCGCCATGCGCTTCCTCTCCGAAGACCCGTGGGAGCGGCTGCGCGATGGTGCGCGAGCGCGCGCCCAACATCTTGACGCAGATGCTGCTGCGCGGCGCCAATGGCGTCGGCTACACCAATTATCCCGACAATGTCGTGCGATACTTCGTGCGCCAGGCGGCGCGCGGCGGCATCGACCTCTTCCGCATCTTCGATTGCCTCAACTGGGTCGAGAACATGCGCGTCTCGATCGACGCCGTGTGCGGAAGACGGGCAAGCTCGCCGAAGGCGCGATCTGCTACACCGGCGACATTCTCGATCCCGACCGGGCGAAATATTCGCTCGCCTATTACGTCAAGCTCGCCAAGGAGCTGGAGGCAGCGGGCTGCCATATCCTCGGCATCAAGGACATGGCGGGCCTGCTGAAGCCGGCGGCGGCGCGAGTGCTGGTCGACGCGCTGCAAGAACGAGATCGGCCTGCCGATGCATTTCCACACGCATGACACCTCCGGCATCGCCGGCGCGACCGTGCTCGCGGCGGTCGACGCGGGCGTCGACGCCGTCGATGCGGCGATGGATGCGATGTCGGGCACGACATCGCAGCCCTGCCTCGGCTCGATCGTCGAAGCCTTGCGCCACACCGAGCGCGACACCGGCCTCGATCCCGAAGCGATCCGCCGGATCAGCTTCTATTGGGAGAGCGTGCGCCAGCAATATGCCGCCTTCGAGAGCGACCTCAAGGCCGGCGCCTCCGAAGTCTATCTGCACGAAATGCCGGGCGGCCAGTTCACCAATCTCAAGGAGCAGGCGCGCTGCTCTCGGTCTCGACACGCGCTGGCACGAGGTCGCGCAAGGCCTATCGCGCCGTCAACGATATGTTCGGCGACATCGTCAAGGTGACGCCGTCGTCGAAAGTCGTCGGCGACATGGCGCTGATGATGGTGAGCCAAGACCTGACCCGCGCCGATGTCGTCGATCCCGGACCGCGAGATCGCCTTCCCGGCTTCGGTCGTCGAAATGCTGCACGGCGATCTCGGCCAGCCGCCGGGCGGCTGGCCCACGGCCTTGCAGAAGAAGGCGCTGAAGGGCGAGACGCCGATCACGGTGCGGCCGGGCGCGCTCTTGAAGGAAATCGATCTCGAGGCCGAACGCGCCAAGGCCGAGAAAGTCTGCGCGCGGCAGATCAGCGATGACGGAACTCGCCTCCTATCTCATGTATCCCAAGGTCTTCACCGAATTCGTCGCGGCACAGCGCAAGCTATGGCCCGGTCTCCGTGCTGCCGACGCCGGTGTTCTTTCTACGGCATGCAGCCGGCGACGAGGAGCGCACGATCGAGATCGAGCACGGCAAAAGCGCTCGTGCTGCGACTTGACGACCCTCGGCGAGACGGACGAGGAGGGCCAGGTTCAGGTCTTCTTCGAGCTCAACGGCCAGCCGCGGACGATCAAGGTGCCGAATCGCTCGGCGGCGGCGACACGCGCCGCGCGCCGCAAGGCCGAGGAGGGCAACGAAAACCACATCGCCGCGCCCATGCCGGGGCTCGTCTCGACGGTGTCGGTCAAGCCGCAGCAGGCGGTCAAGGCGGGCGACGTCCTGCTGACCATCGAGGCGATGAAGATGGAGACCGCGCTTCACGCGCCGAAGGATGGGACGGTGCAGGAGGTTCTGGTTTCCGCGGGCAATTCGGTGGACGCCAAGGATCTGCTTGTGATCCTGGCCGACTAGAGGCGCGGCTGTAACAAAATCGGTACAACCGGCGTACTATCCGTCGGCAAGCGTAAGGGAGTGAGAGCCATGGACGCCAAGCAATTTCCCGTCACCCACACCGACGCCGAATGGCGCAAGCTGCTGACCCCGGAGCAATATCAGGTCATGCGCGGGCACGGCACCGAGCGGCCGGGCTCCTGCGCATTGAATTTCGAGAAGCGTGCCGGCAGCTTTACCTGCGTCGGATGCGGCCAGATTTTGTTCCGCGCGAAGACGAAATTCGAGAGCGGCACCGGCTGGCCGAGCTTTAACGATCCGGAGCCAGGCGCGGTCGAGACGACCGAGGATCGCAGCTATGGAATGACCCGCACGGAAGTGCATTGCAGCCGCTGCGGCAGCCATCTTGGGCCATGTCTTCCCGGACGGACCGCCGCCGACGCATCTGCGCTATTGCATCAACGGCGTGGCGATGAATTTCCAGCCGGAATAGGCCGGTCGCGCTATTTGAGAAACGGGCGGACGAAAGCGGAGCCGACATTCGAGCAATCGAAGAGATGCAGGCCGAGTTCGTCGCCGATGTCCTTGAAGGCGGCGATGCCGCGCACCGAATTGCCCTTGGCGTCGAGGCGCGGCGAGAAGGTGCCGATGCCGAGCTGGCGGTTGACGACGCCGACAATGCCGCCGCCGACACCGCTCTTGGCCGGCACGCCGACGTCATAGGCCCAATTGCCGGAATAATCGTACATGCCGCAGGTGAACATCACGGCCAGCGTGTTGCGCACCGCCATCAGATCGAACACCTGTCGCCCCGTGACCGGGTTTTCGCCGACATGCGCCAGCGTCGCTCCCATCTGGGCGAGGTCGGTCGCGGTCACGAGAATCGAACATTGGCGGAAGTAGAGATCGACGACGTCGTCGACGTTGCCTTTCAGCGCGCCGACATTGCGCAGCAGATGGCCGATGGCGCGGTTGCGGTGGCCCGTGTCCGCCTCGGAGCGGTAGACCGCTTCGTCCATCTCCAGGCGGTGGCCGGCGGCGTCCGAAAGCCGCTCAAGGATGAAGTCGAATGCGCCCGCGCCGGCGACGTCATGAATGATGCCGGCGACAGTGATGGCGCCGGCGTTGACCATCGGGTTGAAGGGGCGGTTGGTATGCGGATCGAAAACGATGGCGTTGAACGCATCGCCGCTCGGCTCGACTCCAACACGTTCGAGGACGGCGTCGCGGCCGATCAGTTCGAGCGCCAGACAATAGACGAAAGCTTTGGAGATCGACTGAATGGTGAAGGGATAATCCGCGTCACCGATCTTATGCAGCGCGCCATTGACGGTCGCGACGGCAATACCGAAGCGGTTGGGATCGACGGCAGCCAGTTCGGGAATGTAATCCGCCGCCGCACCCGCTGTATTATCGCGATGGCGCGCATAGGCCGCGTTCAGGACATTACCAATTCCGTATGTTGTCTCTTCTTGCATCGATCAAACGGCAGGGAAGTTTCAAGTCATGGAATGTAAACGGCTTCGATCACTTTAAGCTCATCGCCCATCGGGTCAAGTTCAAGCCGGACGACTTCGGCCATCAGCTTGTCGCGGAATTTATAGGCACGGCGCCAGCCGTCCTCGGTCGAGGGGGGCCAGGGCGTGAAGCTGGCCTTGTCGACCATCAACGCCTCGCAGCGCAGATTCCGGCTCCTGGCCGGGCTCTTGATGTTGCGCGCGATGATATACATGGGCCTCGATCCGCAGCGCATCGGATTTGAAGCGCTTTCGTGCGAAGTGGGAGCCGGTTCGCGTGAAGAAAACGCGCGGCACAACAAAAATCTTGAGCCTCGATTTTAAGGCTCAAGTCAGTCTAGCGCGGCCCGCGGCTTTGTCACGAATCCATTTTTCGGCTGGCTTGAGAGGCGGAGCTGTCGTCATCGGCGGCTAGTCAAGTTGATGGCTTCATGTTCAACTGGACGTCCCGCGCCGCAAGTCTTGCCGTGCGATTGGTCGTTAAAAAAATGAAGAAACCTGCAGGCCTCGTTTACGGGGCGGAGGAAAAGCCGCCGCTGTCCATCATCATCGTCAGCGCCGTCCAGCATGTGGCGGTGATCGCGATTTTCATGGTCTATCCATTGATCATCGCGCGCCAGGCTGGCGCGCCTCCGGCGGAGATCGCGGCGATTCTGCGCGTTGGGGTGCTGGCTCTGGCTTTGGCGGTGCTGCTTCAGGCGCTGCCGCGCGGGCCTGTCGGCAGCCATTTCCTGGCGCCCTCGATTTTCACCGGCGTCTATCTCGGTCCTTCGCTGCTGGCGGCGAAACTCGGCGGCCTGCCACTCGTCTGGGGCATGACCATCTTCGCAGGCTTCGTCGAGATCGGCCTCTCGCGCGTCTGGTCGCGGTTGCGCGCTTTCATTCCGCCGGAGACCGCCGGAATGGTCGTGTTCCTCGTCGGCGTCATCATCGGGCTCGCCGCCTTGCATGTTCTGCTCGGAAAATCGTCCGGCAATATGGTCGCGGGCCGCGATGCCCTCGTCGCAGGCGTGAGCCTCGCGACCATGATCGGCCTCAACATCTGGAACAAGGGCCGCCTGCGGCTTTTCTGCATCCTGATCGGCATGGTCGTGGGCTATGTGCTTTCGGGCTTCACCGGCGAGATCACCGGCGCCGATCTCCACGCCGTGCTGAACCAGCCGGTACTGGCGTTGCCGTCGTTTGCACATCTCGCCTGGGCCTTCGACTGGTCGCTGGTCGTTCCCTTCGCAGTGACCGGCCTTGCCGCGGCGATGAGCACGACCGCCGTCATCACGACCTATCAGCGTTTGACCGATGCCGACTGGGTGCGCCCCGATGCGCGCTCGATCGACGGCGGCATTTTCGGCGACGGTATTGCCGCCGTGGCGGCCGGCCTCCTCGGCACCTACGGCCTGACGATTTCGACCGCGAATGTGGGGCTTGTCGCTGCGACCGGCGTCGCCAGCCGCTATATCGCCTTCGTCATCGCCGCAATTCTCGCCATCGCGGCTTTCCAGCCGACCTTGATCGGCATTTTGACGATCATGCCGGCGCCGGTGATGGCCTCGGCGCTTTTATTCACCGCAGTCTTTATCATGATCAGCGGCGTGCAGATTATCTCGACGCGCGTGCTCGATCCGCGCCGCACGCTGGTGGTCGGCGCAGGCATGATGGCTTTCTTCATGGTCTCCGTGGTGCCGTCCGCCTTCGCCGGCGTGCCGCGTTGGGAGCAGCCACTGGTCACCTCACCCTTGGTGATCGCGACACTCGTGGCGCTTTTGCTCAATCTTGTGTTCCGCATTGGCATACGTCGCACGGTCGCTCTGGAGATCGACCCAAAAGCCGTGGTGCCGCAGGATGTCGTAAATTTCATCGAGCGTGCGGCAGGCGTTTGGGGCGCGCGGCGCGACGTCGTCACGCGGGTCGAATTCGCCGTACAGCAGGCCGTCGAAGCGATTGTCGAATTTTGCCGCGTCAAGGGACCGATCGCGCTGGCCGTGAGCTACGACGAGTTTGATATCAACGCCAAACTCACCTACGAAGGGCTACCGATGGAGCTTCCGCAATGGGCGCCCTCGCAAGAGGATATGCTCGAGTCGGACGACGGACCGCGCCGCCTCGCGGGCTTTCTGGTGCGCCGGCAGGCAGACCGTGTGCAGAATGTCGCGGCGCAGGGCTCGACGGTTTTGAACTTGCAATTCAAGCATTAGGTTGGGTTAGTTACGGCTCCAAACGGCAAATGCTGCCCAGTGGAATAGAGCACCTGTGATCTTTCCAGCCTATCGCCCCATGTCCAAGGCAAGTTTTCGTCGTCTGCGGGAGCGCTTCGGCGACCCCTTGCTGACTGCCCTGACAATCATGTTGGCGACGCTGCTGTTCGTTATCGCACCGCTGCAGGCGAGCGGTGTCAGGGGCGCGCATTTCTTCGGAATTCTTTTCGGATTTGTCCTGGTTGCTGCTGTATATGTCATTTCCGGCAGTCGCCTGGCAGTGGCGGCAACCGCTCTCGCGCTTATTCTGTCGGTCATTGCCAGCTCCCTGCGCGTTCACCATCAATCCATTGTCGACGTTTATCTGGAGGCTGCGAGCTGGCTCGTCGCCGGACTTACTCTGCTTATCGTCGTTGCGCGGGCGGTCTTCGCGCCGGGCTCGATCACGCTTCACCGCATCGTAGGCGCGATCCTGCTTTATCTCGATGTCGGACTGATTTTTGCGGCGCTCTATGGCTTTGTCGCGCTCGCGCATCCCCGGGCCTTTGCCGGCTTGCCGCCGATGCTTGATAGTCTCTCTGTCGGGACGAATGTCGTCTATTTCAGCTTCGTGACATTGACGTCGGTCGGCTATGGCGACATCACGCCGGTGCATCCGCTCGCGCGCTCGCTGGCCAACATCGAAGCCATCATTGGTCAGCTTTATCCGGCGACTCTGCTGGCGCGGCTCGTCACGCTCGAGCTCGCGCATCGGAACGACAAGAAGTGAGACAGATCACGAATCCATCTTCAGCGCGGCGATGAAGGCTTCCTGCGGGATCTCCACCTTGCCGAACTGCCGCATCTTCTTCTTGCCGGCCTTCTGCTTTTCGAGAAGCTTGCGCTTGCGGGTGGCGTCGCCGCCGTAGCATTTCGCCGTCACGTCCTTGCGCAGTGCGCGCACCGTCTCGCGGGCGATGATCTTGCCGCCGATCGCCGCCTGAATCGGAATCTGGAACATGTGCGGCGGGATCAGTTCCTTCAGCTTTTCGACCATCGCGCGGCCACGCAATTCGGCGCGATCGCGATGGACGAGCATCGAGAGCGCATCGACCGGCTCGGCATTGACGAGGATCGACATTTTGACGAGATCGCCCTCGCGATAATCGGTGATGTTGTAATCGAAGCTGGCATAGCCTTTCGAGATCGATTTCAGCCGGTCGTAGAAATCGAACACGACTTCGTTCAGCGGCAGGTCATAGACCGCCATGGCGCGCGCGCCGACATAGTTCAGATCGACCTGGACGCCGCGCCGCTCCTGGCAGAGCTTCAGCACCGCGCCGAGATAATCATCCGGCGTCAGGATCGTCGCGCGAATCCACGGCTCTTCGATCCGCTCGATCCGCGTCAGATCCGGCATGTCGGCGGGATTGTGCAGCGAGACGATTTCGCCCGAGCGCAGCACGATCTGGTAGACCACGGACGGCGCGGTCGCGATGAGATCGAGATTGAATTCGCGTTCGAGCCGTTCCTGGATGATTTCGAGGTGCAGAAGGCCGAGGAAGCCGCAGCGGAAGCCGAAGCCGAGCGCCGCCGAGCTTTCCATTTCGTAGGAGAAGCTTGCATCGTTGAGGCGCAGCTTGCCCATCGCGGCGCGCAGGTCGTCGAAATCGGCGGCATCGACGGGAAACAGCCCGCAGAAAACCACCGGCTGCGCCGGCTTGAAGCCGGGCAGGGCCTCGGCGACGGGATGACGCTCGTCGGTGATCGTGTCGCCGACGCGGGTGTCCGCCACCTGCTTGATCTGTGCGGTGATGAAGCCGATCTCGCCGGGGCCGAGTTCCGCAACGTCCTGCATTTTCGGGCGGAAAACGCCGATCCGGTCGATCTCGTAATGGGCGTCGGTGCCCATCATCTTGATCTTCTGGTGCTTCTTCATCACGCCGTCGAAGATGCGCACCAGCACGACGACGCCGAGATAGGCGTCGTACCAGGAATCGACCAGCAGCGCCTTCAACGGCGCCTTGGCATCGCCCTTCGGCGCTGGCAGGCGATGGACGATCGCTTCCAGCACGTCGTCGATGCCGAGGCCGGTCTTGGCCGAGATCAGCACCGCGTCGGAGGCGTCGAGGCCGATGACATCCTCGATCTGCTGCTTGATGCGCTCGGGCTCCGCCGCCGGCAGGTCGATCTTGTTCAGAACGGGCACGATCTCGTGGCCGGCGTCGAGCGCGTGATAGACATTGGCGAGCGTCTGCGCTTCGACGCCCTGGCTCGCGTCAACGACAAGCAGCGAGCCCTCGCAGGCCGCGAGCGAGCGCGAGACTTCATAGGCGAAGTCGACGTGGCCGGGCGTGTCCATCAGGTTGAGGACATAGGTCTCGCCATCCTTGGCCTTGTATTCGAGGCGGACCGTCTGCGCCTTGATGGTGATGCCGCGTTCGCGCTCGATATCCATGGAATCGAGCACCTGCTCGACCATTTCGCGCTCGGACAGGCCGCCCGTCGTCTGGATCAGGCGGTCGGCAAGGGTCGATTTGCCGTGGTCGATATGCGCGACGATCGAGAAATTGCGGATATTTTCAAGCTTGGTCATGCGCTGCGGGATAGCAGGCGCCCCCCGCGAAAGAAAGCTATGTGTCGCGGGATCGCAGGTTTGTCCCAGACCACTTGAGCCGGGATTTCCCCGAAAGCCGGTCGTTCACATTTTCGCGTCCCGCACCAGGCGGCATGCGCGGCCATCTTCTTGGCCCACAAAAGCTTTCGTGGCGGGAGCCGATTGCGGCTGTGCTGAGCCCCGGCTCCCGCGACCATTTTGACCTTGACAGGGGGGTAAGTGAGCGTTCACTTACAAGCCATGCAACCGACCCGGCTTTCCCGCGACGACCGTCGCCAGCAGATACTCGAAAGCGCACTGCCTCTCTTCGCGCGCTATGGTTTTGGCGGGACGACGACCCGGCGAATCGCCGATGCGGCGCGCATCTCCGAGGCGTTGCTGTTCAAGCATTTTCCGAACAAATCCGCCATTTACGCGGCGATTCTCGCCGATATCTGCACGGCGGACCCCGGCCTTGCCCGGTTGCGCGCCGAGCCGCCGTCGACGCGGACCTTGGCGCTGATCGTCCGGGGCATGGCGCATTATTTCCTGAAGGCGGGCGACGGTTCCGAGGCCGAGGGGAATCAGAAACTCCGGCTCACGCTGTCGAGCTTTCTCGAGGACGGCGAATTCGCCAAAGTCCTGTTCGACAAGGTTGAACAAGTCATCGCCCCAATCTTCATCGATTCTTTGGAGCAGGCTATCGCGGTCGGTGATGCGCGGCCGGGCGCTGCCAAGCCGCGCGATCTCTTTTGGTTCGCGCATCATACGATGTGCACTTTGGCCGCGACGCAGCTTCCATTCTTGCCGTCGCTCGATTATCTGCCGGTCGAGAAGATCGAGCGCGAGGTCTGCGAATATATCCTGCGCGGCGCTGGCCTCACCGATGCCGCGATCGCGGCGCATGGCGCACTCGACGTGCCGTTCGAAACCTTTGAATCCTCTGTTCTGGAATTTGCCAAATGACGATTTCCGCCGAAACCGACGTCTCCAATAGGACAGGCTATCGCAAGGCAAAAGGCGAGCGGCCGGTGCGGACGAAGCTGTGGTTTTCGATCGTCGCCCTGCTAATGGCGCTGCTCGTCGGCGTGTTCTGGGGCTTCAACCAGTTCCGCAATCATATGATCGCGCAATTCTTCGCGAATATGAAGATGCCGCCGGTCTCGGTCAGCGTCGCGAAAGTCAAAACCGAAGTTCTGCCGAATCTTCTCACCGGCATTGGCGATGTCGTCGCCGTGCATCAGGTCAATGTGACGACCGATCTCGCGGGCCGCGTCGTAAAAATCATGTTCGAGCCGGGTCAGCATGTCGTCAAGGGACAGCCGCTCGTGCAATTGTTCGACGATCCGGCGCAGGGCGATCTGGCGGCCTTCGAGGCTCAGGCGACCAATGCCAAGCTGGCGTTGCAGCGCGCCAAGGCGCTCGCCGTGCGGCAGTTTGGGCCGCAGGCGACGGTCGATGACGCGCAGGCGACTTATGATCAGATGGAAGCCAATATCGCCAAGACCAAGGCGATCATCTCGCAAGACCTCATCCTCGCTCCCTTCGACGGTGAGCTCGGCCTGCGTCACATCGAAGTTGGCCAATTTCTCAGTACCGGCGCGGAGATTGCGACCCTCACCAACCTCGCGCAGGTCTGGGTGAATTTCACCGTCACGGAGAAAGACAGCGCGGAATTGAAGCTCGGCCAGACCGTGCACGTATCCGTTGATGCCTATCCGAACCGTGTTTTCACCGGCAAGATCACGACGATCGAGCCTCAGATCAGCACCGATACGCGCAATATCTCAGTGCAGGCGACCTTCGATAACCCCGATCACGCGCTGAAGCCGGGCATGTTCGCCACGGCGTCTATCGTGCTGCCCCCCAATCCGCCGGTCATGACCGTACCGGAGACAGCGGCGGACTATTCGCTCTACGGCGATTCCGTCTTCCTCATCAAGAAATCGACGGGCAGCGACGGCAAGGAAAGCCTGACGGCGGTCCGCACCTTCGTGAAGACGGGTGACCGTATCAACGGCCGCGTTGTTATCGCCTCCAGCGAAATCAAACCGGGGGACGACGTCGTCGCCGTGGGTCAGATCAAGCTGCAGTCGGGTGCGGCTGTTGCGATTTCGTCCGAGCCGCCGCCGGTTATCCCGGCCGAAACCAGCCCGTATTGAGGGCGGAGCGCAGCCGATGGCTTTCACCGATATCTTCATCAAGCGGCCGGTTCTGTCGCTCGTCGTCAGCCTGCTCATCCTTTTGATCGGGCTTAACGCCGCCGTCCATCTGCCGGTGCGGCAATATCCGAAATTGTCGAACACGGTCATCACCGTGACGACGACCTATCCTGGCGCCTCGCCGGAGCTGATGCAGGGCTTCATCACCACGCCGATCGAGCAGGCGGTGGCCTCGGCCGAGGGCATCGATTACATGACCTCGCAATCGGTGCAGGGGACGAGCACGATCTCCGTCTATATGAAGCTCAACGCCGATCCCAACCAGGCGCTGACCGACGTGATGGCGAAGGTCAATCAGGTCAAATACCAGATTCCAAAGGAAGCCAACGATCCGGTCATCGTGAAATCGACCGGTCAGACGACGGCGGTGATGTATATCGGCTTTTCGAGCACGAAGCTTTCGGGCTCGGCGATCTCCGATTATCTGACACGCGTCGTCCAGCCGATCCTTTCGACGGTCGACGGTGTCGCCTCGGCCGACATTCTCGGCGGCCAGACTTTCGCGATGCGCCTCTGGCTCGATCCCGTCCGCATGGCGGGCCGCGGCGTCTCCGCTGCCGATGTCGTCGCCGCCATCCAGGCCAACAATTTCCAGGCCGCTGCGGGGCAGGTCAAAGGTTATTATACTGTCTCGAATGTCACGACCAACGCCGATCTGACCAATATCGAGCAGTTCAAGCGGATGATCGTGAAGGCCAAGGACGGTGGCCTTGTCCGCATAGAGGACATCGCCAAGGTCGACCTCGGCGCCCAGAGCGAGGATTCGAGCGTCGCCTTCAACGGCGAGCACGCGATCTTTATCGGCGTGCAGGCGACGCCGGAAGGCAATCCGCTGTCGATTGTGAGCGGCGTGCGGGCCTTGTTCCCCACCATCGAGCGCAATCTGCCGCCCTCGTTGCAGATGAAGGTCGCTTACGACTCAACGAAATTCATCCAATCCTCGATCGACGAGGTGGAGCACACGCTGATCGAAGCGGTGCTGATCGTCGTCGTCGTGATCTTCCTGTTCCTCGGCTCGGTACGGTCGGTTCTGATCCCGGTTGTGACCATTCCACTGTCGCTCGTCGGCGCCTGCGCGATGATGCTGGCCATGGGCTTCAGCCTCAACCTGTTGACGCTGCTCGCCATGGTTCTGGCCATCGGCCTCGTCGTCGACGATGCGATCGTCGTGGTCGAGAACATCTATCGCCATATCGAGGAGGGCAAGACCCCGGTTCAGGCGGCGCTCATCGGCGCGCGCGAAATCGTCGGCCCCGTCGTCGCCATGACGATCACGCTCGCGGCGGTTTACGCGCCCATCGGCTTCCTCGGCGGCCTCACCGGCACCTTGTTCCGCGAATTCGCCTTCACGCTTGCCGGCTCCGTCATTGTTTCGGGTTTCATCGCGCTGACGCTTTCGCCGATGATGTGTTCTGTGCTGCTTAAGGGCGGCCAGCCCGGGCGCTTCGCGCAGATTGTCGACAACGTCTTCAGCGCGATAACGGAGTGGTACGGCCGCCGCCTCGACCGTTCGCTTAATTATCGCGCCGCCACCGGCCTCTTCGCGGTGACGATCCTGGGGCTTGTCGCCTTCCTTTATCTCCATACGAGTTCGGAACTCGCGCCGGAGGAAGATCAGGGCATCGTCTTCGCGCTGACCAAGACGCCGCAATACGGCAATATCGATTACGCCGACTATTATGGCTCGCAACTCGATAAAGCCTTTGCCTCCTTCCCGGAGACCGACCTGCGTTTCGTGCTCAACGGCACGCCCTCGGCCAACCAGGGCATTTCCGGCATGTTGCTGAAGCCTTGGGACGAGCGCAAGCGCACGGCGATGCAGTTGAAACCGTTGGTGCAGGCGAAACTGTCGCAGATTCCGGGCGTCAACGCCTTCGCGTTCAACCTGCCGGCGCTGCCGGGCGGTCCGGGCGGCCTGCCGATCCAGATGGTCATCAATTCGACCGCAGGCTTCCCGGTGATCTACAAGGAAATGGAGAAGATCAAGGCGGCGGCGATGAAGAGCGGGCTCTTTATCGTCAGCGATAGCGATCTTCAGTTCAACCAGCCGGTCGTCCGCATCAAGATCGATCGCAACAAGGCGAGCGATCTTGGCCTCACCATGCAGCAGATCGGCAATACGCTGGCGCTGATGCTTGGCGGCAATTACGTCAACTGGTTCAATCTGCAGGGCCGCTCTTACGAAGTGATTCCGGAAGTGCCGCGCAACTTCCGTCTGAGCTCGGAGCTGTTGTCGCATTATTATGTGCCGTCGCTGACCGGTGCGCAGATTCCGCTCTCGACGGTCGTCTCGATTACGACGGGCACCGATCCGAATGCGCTGACGCACTATAATCAGCTCAGTTCGGCGACTTTCCAGGCGGTTGCCATGCCGGGCGTAACCATGGGGACTGTGGTCGATTTCCTCGAGAAACAGGCACGCAATCTGCCGGCCGGGTTCAGTCACGACTATCTCGCCGACTCGCGGCAATTCGTGCAGGAAGGCAATCAACTCGCCATCACGTTCCTGTTTGCGCTCATCATCATCTTCCTGGTGCTCGCGGCGCAATTCGAGAGCTTGCGTGATCCGCTCGTCATCATGGTGTCGGTGCCGATGGCGATCAGCGGCGCGCTTGCACCTCTGTTCTTCGGCGTCGCGACGATCAATATTTACACGCAGGTCGGCCTTGTCACTTTGATCGGGCTTATCAGCAAGCACGGCATCCTGATGGTCGAATTCGCGCGAGAATTGCAGATTCACGAGAAGCTGGATCGCGTCGCGGCGATCAAGAAAGCCGCGCGTATTCGTCTGCGTCCGATCCTGATGACGACGGCGGCGATGGTGACGGGCCTCATTCCGCTGGTCACCGCCAGCGGCGCGGGCGCGGCGAGCCGTTTCTCGATCGGCATCGTCGTCGTCTCCGGCATGTCGATCGGCACGCTGTTCACGCTCTTCGTCCTGCCGGCGGTCTACACCGTGCTGGCAAAGGATCATCGCGCGGCGGCGGAATCGGTTCGCGAGAAAGAAATCGCGGCGCTCGAGCCCAGTGTATCGTAAGCGAGACGCGAGATGCTATTGCGCGGCCCGATCCGGGGCCGCGCCGAGCAATGCCGAGACTTCGGCCAGCATGTGCGGCGCCACGGGTGCCTCGACCCTGACGGGGTCTTTGTTCTTGTAGATGGGGATTTCGATCGATCGCGCGAGCAAATGCAGCCGTGCGTCGCGATCGCCTGTGCCATAGATAGGATCGCCGAGGATCGGGAAGCCGCTCGCCGCGCAATGGACGCGAAGCTGATGCGTGCGGCCGGTGAGCGGGGTCAGCGCCAGCAGCGATTGTGTTTCGCCGCGCGCGAGGATTTTCCAGCGCGTTTGCGCCGGCTGGCCTTGCGGATCGACCTTCATCCACCAGCCGCGCGTGGCATCCAGCCGGCCGAGCGGCAGGTCGATCAGGCCCTCTTCCTCATGCGGCGCGCCTTCGACGACAGCCCAGTAGGTCTTGCCGATCTTGCCTTGCTTGAAGAGCAGACCAAGTTTCTCCAGTGCCTTGTGATGGCGCCCCAGCACAAGGCAGCCGGCCGTGTCGCGATCGAGCCGATGCGCCAGCGCCGGATCGCGAGGCAGGCCAAAGCGCAGGGCCGCAAATCCTGCCTCGAGCGAGACGCCGCCCTTCGGCCCGCGATGCACGGCAATGCCCGCCGGCTTGTCGAGCACAAGCATCAGGGCGTCGCGATAAAGTATGCGTGTTTGCAGATCGTCCGGCATCATGCCGCTCACGTGATATTTCCGAATATTACTGAGCTGGAACATATAACAGCTTAGGACGTTAAGATGCAGTACGATGTTTCTCGAACAAGGAGGCTGGATATGCCGCGCGATCTGCGTTCCCAAGCCGAATTGCGCGAAATCTGTCTGCGCACCTTGCGTAAACAGGCAGGATTCGAGGGGATCGGCGATATCCTCATCCGGCCGTGCGCATCAGAGGACGGCAGCGCGAATTGGGCCTTCGCCGGCTTTAGGCCGCGCGTCGACAACGCCGCCCTGCGCCGCGCGCGCGGCGTCATCGAGCGCTTGCGCAGTTCCTATCAATTGCGCCCTGAATCCGCGCAGGCCAGCGAGCACGACGAGCCGATCCATTAAGCACGGTTAAGGGAGATTCCGCACCCTTGGCGCGGCCGCAACATCTGTGGCGGCCGCGCCATCCGCGATTGCGGTGCCGGCCGTTTCAGCCTATGCGTTGCTCTGAGCCGCTGAGCGGCGATAAGGGCCGACAACGTGACGCATTCCCATATACTGGGGACGGGAGCCTACGCACCGTCGCGCATCCTCACCAACCACGATCTCGAAAAGATCATCAATACCTCGGATGCCTGGATCACCGAGCGAACCGGGATCAAGGAGCGCCGCATCGCGGCCGACGGCGAGGTGACGTCCGACATGGCTGTCGCGGCGGCGCGCAAGGCGCTTGAAATGGCCGAGACAACGCCGGCCGAACTCGACATGATCATCGTCGGCACAATCTCGCCGGATATGCCGATGCCATCCTGCGCGGTGTTCGTGCAGGCCAAGCTCGGCGCCTCGCGCGCCTTCGCCTTCGATGTTTCCGCCGCTTGCGCTGGCTCGCTCTATGGCGTCACCATCGCTGATCAATTCATCCGCAGCGGCCGCGCCAGGCGCGTTCTTGTCATCGGCGCGGAATTGCTGAGCCGGCTTGTCGATTGGGAGGATCGCAGCTCCTGCGTGCTCTTCGGAGATGCGGCCGGCGCGATGGTGCTCGGCCCGACACCGGACCCCGAGCGCGGACTTGATCTCGACGCATCTGCATTCCGATGGCACGGCCGCCGGCGCCCTGATGATTCCCGGTGGCGGCAGCAAGCACCCGCAATCCGAGGAGGTGCTGGCGAAGCGGATGAACAAGATCGCGATGAACGGCCGCGAAGTCTACAAATATGCGACCCGCGCGCTTCCGGAGGTCATTCTCGAAGCGCTCGCCGCCAACGGCCTCAAGCCCGGCGCCATTGACCACGTGATCTCGCATCAGGCCAATATTCGCATCGTCGAATCGGTCGTCGACCGGCTCGGCATCCCGCGCGAGAAATGCTGGTTGAACATCGACCGCTACGGCAACACGTCGAGCGCCTCGCTCCCCATTTCGCTGGACGAGGCCAATCGCGCCGGGCGGTTGAAGCCGGGCGATCTCGTGGCGATGATGGCGATCGGTGCCGGCATGGCCTGGGGCAGCGCGCTTCTACGCTGGTAGCATTACGTAATATATTGATAATAATGGGGTTTTTCCTGATATACCCAGTATCGCCGCAGAGTGGGTTTTCTTCCGCTGCGGTCCTGTTAACCTGACCTTCCGATCGCGCCTTGCGCCGTCGGGGGGCCCGATTCAGGATTTGCGAAACGGAAAAGCCTTTGCTTTCAAGAGGCCGCTCGCGCCCGGACGGCTCGCGCCGTTCGTTCTTTCAGCCAAAGCCTATGATCGTGGCTTTTGGCATCTTGCTCGTTGCCCTCGCGGCGACGGGCGCAGCCTTGTCGATCCGCGAATTCCGGGTCCGCGATGTCGCCGAGGCGCGGCGCGAGTTGATGGCGCTCGATCTCCTGCTGTCGCAGGAGACAGAACGCACGATGCAGAGCGTCGATCTCGTCCTTTCGAGCTTGCAGGACGATCTGACGCTCGGCGGCATCACCAAGCCGCAGGACATCATACGCAAGCGCGCCAGCGTCGAAATGTATCTGCTGCTCAAGTCGCGCATCGTCGGCATCCCGCAGATACATGATGTGAGCCTCCTCGGGCCCGACGGCAAGCTGATCTGCACGACGAAGGCTTATCCCGCGCCGGAGTCCGATCTATCGGGCCGCGATTATTTCACCGTCCTGCGCGACGTGGAGATCAGCGGCTCCTATCTCAGCCTGCCTTCGTACAATCAGGACACGAAGACCTGGTCGATCTATCTCGCGCGCCGCGTCGACGATGCGTCCGGCCATTTCCTCGGTGTCGTCGCCGCGGCCATCGATCTCAGCTATTTCGAGCAGCTCTACAAGACATTGCAGATCGGCGATTACGGCGCGGTCAGCCTGTGGCGCAGCGATGGAACCTTGCTGGCCCGCTATCCGGCCGCCGGGCGCGTTGGCGAGGTCTACAAGATCAAGTCGTTCACGGGCATCCTCCAGCCCGGCACGCCCGTCACCTATGACTTCAGACCATGCGATCGATGGGGCCGAGCGCATCGTCGCGACGATCAGCGTCGATGAATTTCCGCTGGTCGTGAACATCTCGCGACTCAAGGATCACATCCTTGCCGATTGGCGTCAGGCACGGTTTCTCATCACCGCCGGCGCGGTGCTTTTCGCCCTGGCGATGAGCCTCGTGCTTTGGCTCCTGATCCGCCATTTCAATACCTACGAAGCGCTGATGGCGGCAGACCGCGAGCGCAGCAAGGCCGTGGCGGAGCGCGAGCGGGCCGAGGCGCAATTGCGGCAGGCGCAAAAGCTCGAATCGATCGGCCAGCTCACGGGCGGCATCGCGCACGACTTCAATAATCTGCTGACCGCCGTGCTCGGCAATCTTGAGATGCTGAAGCGCCATACCGAGAAAGGCGAGGCGCGGCTGCACCGCTGGGCGACCAACGCCTTCGATGCGGCCCGGCGCGGCGCCGTGCTGACGCAGAGGCTGCTGGTCTTTTCGCGCCGCCAGCCGCTCGAGCCGCGCGGCGCCAAGATCGAGACGATCCTCGCCTCAATGTCGGATTTGCTGCGGCGGACGCTCGGCGAAAATATCGAGATTGTCACCACCATCGCCCCCGGTCTCTGGCCGGCTTTTGCCGATCTCAACCAGCTCGACAACGCGATCCTCAATGTCGCGATCAATGCCCGCGACGCGATGGAGGGACGCGGCCTGTTAACGATCACCGCCAACAATTTCACGGCGGAGGCGCATAAGGACGATCCTGAAATTGCGGCGGGCGACTATGTCCTGCTTGCGATCACGGATAGTGGCAAGGGCATCGACCGGGAGATTCTCGATCGGGTGTTCGAGCCGTTCTTTTCCACAAAGCCGACCGGGCAGGGGACCGGCCTCGGGCTGAGCCAGGTCTACGGCTTCGTCAAGCAGACCGGCGGCCATGTCCGCATCGAAAGCGTTCCGGGCCAGGGAACGACGGTCAAGCTCTATCTGCCCCGGGCCCAGTCGGAAGATGTCCTGGCCGAGCCCGAGCCTCGGGCAGTGGAGCGGGCCTTGCCGGGGCCAGCTGGCACGGTGCTCGTCGTCGAAGATGACGCCGAAGTCCGGGGCTATTCGGCGGAAATTCTCCGCGATCTCGGCTTTGAGGTTCGCGTCACGGAAAATGCAGCGCAGGCTCTGGAGATCCTGCGCGACCGACGCGGAATTGACCTTGCTCTTTAGCGATGTCGGTCTGCCGGGCGTTACCGGTGCGGAACTTGCGGAAGAAGCGCTGAAACTGCGTCCGAAGTTGAAAGTCCTGCTGACCACCGGCTATGTGCAGGATACGACCATGGATCGCTGCCGCTTCGTCCTCGGCATCCAGGTCCTGCCGAAGCCGTTTACGCGCGCCGAACTTGCCGAAAAGATCGCGAGCGTTCTCACGCCCATGCGCCGGCTGGCGGTCAACGGCTAGGCGCCGCCTGGCCATTCGCCCCTGCACGGCTTCGACTATTTCGGCGAAGACGGACGTCCAATCGCCCCGCTGCGTCTGACGGAAGAGTCGCATTGTCGGATACCAGGGGGAATTCGCACCCGTGGCGAGCCAGCGCCAATCCGGCGCTTGGCGCAGCGCCAGGAAGACCGGCCGGCCGAGCGCCCCGGCGAGATGCGCGATCGACGTGTCGGAGGTGACGATCAGATCGCAATTGGCCATCACCGCCGCGGTGTCGAGGAAGGCGTCGGGGCCGGCGTCAAGATCTGGACCGAAGGATTCGAGCGCGAAGCCCGCGGCCTCGGGCTCCGGGTCTTTCATCAGGTTGATCAGGCGCACGCCGGGAATCGCCGCCAGCCCGGCGAAACCGGCGAGCGGCAGATTGCGCTTCAGGTTGATCTTCATATTGCCGCGGCGGCAGATGCCGATCCGAAAGCCCTGCCGCCCGATCCGCTGCGCCCAGGCGGCGGTCCGCACCGCCTCGGCGTGCAGATAGGGTACCTGCGCCGGTACGCTCGCGAGCGACGTTCCGAAGGCGAAGGGCAGGCTCATCAAAGCGCTTTGATAATCGAAGCCCTCCGGTGCTCCGGCCGTCTCGACGAAATGCGGCGGCGACGGCAGCGTCGAGAGCAGGCGAAACATCGATTTGCGGCCAAACAGGGTGACCTCCGCGCCGCGCGCGGCGAGCAGCGGCAGATAGCGGCAGAACTGGATGAGATCGCCAAGCCCCTGTTCGTCCCAGACGAGAATACGGCGCCCTTCGAGCGGCTCGCCGCGCCAATGCGGCAGAGGCGAGATCAGCGTTTTCGGCGGCGCATTGCTGCGCTCCCAGCGGCTCTCGAAAGCCGCGAAGCCCGGCACGAGGTCGCCGGCGAGAAGCAGAGCGCCGGCGCGATTGTTGCGCGCGTCGGGATAGTTGGGTTTTAAGCGCAAGGCAGTGTCGAAAGCCGCCCGGGCTTCGTCGAGACGGCCGAGTTCCTTCAGCGCGACGCCGCGGCTCGACAGAACCTCGGGATAGGCAGGGCGCAGCGCCAGCGCCGTATCATAGCTGGCGAGCGCGTCTTCGAGCCTGTCCTGCTCCTGCAGGACATTGCCGCGATTGAGCCAGGCTTCGGCAAAATCCGGCCTGTGCTGCAACGGCGCGATCGAGAAAGGCGAGCGCGGTATCGAGATCGCCAAGCCTTTGCTGCGCGGCGCCGCTGATGCACAAAGCCTGCGCGTGATCCGGCTCCTGCGCTAAAATTTCGGCCGCGGCGGTGTAGCGCCTTGTTGCGGCTGGCCCAGCGCGAACAGCACATTGGCGCGGTTGATTTGCGCCTGACGGAAGTGCGGGCTTCAGCGTCAACGCCTGTTCGTAGGATGCGACGGCCTCGGCGAAGCGGCCAAGCTCGCTGAGCGCATTGCCGCGATTGCAGAGCGCTTCCGGATAGGCCGGCTTTTGCGCCAGCGCGGCGTTGAAATCGTCAATCGCCTCGACAAGGCGCCCGAGCTTTTGCCGGGCGATGCCGCGATTGTAATGGGCTTGCGGATAATGCGGCCGCATCTGCAAGGCCGCGTCATAGCAGCCGAGCGCTTCGGCGTGACGGCCGAGCTTTTGCAGGACATTGCCGCGGTTGACCTCGTTTTCAGGGTGCGCGGGATCAAGTCGCGCCGCCGCCGCATGATCGGCCAGCGCCGCTTCGTAGCGAGCCGCCTTCTGCAACACGCAGCCGCGATTGAAATAATTGACCGCATCCTGCGGCCGCAACGCGATGACGCGATCGAAAGAGGCCAGCGCCGCATCGATGTCGCCGGCCTGTTCGAGCAAGGCGCCGCGATTGACCAGTGCGTCGCAATAATCCGGATTGATCCGCAGCGCGCGATCATAGGCGGCGAGCGCCGGCGTCGGTCCTGCCGAGACTTTGCAGGATGACGCCGCTCATATGCACGGCTTCGGCGTCGGCGGGATTGTCGCGCGCCGCGGCCTCGAAGGCGTTGAGCGCCTCGCCGATCCGCCCAAGTCTTTGCAAGGCGACGGCGCGGCCCTTTGCGGCATCGGGGTGGCGGGGGTTGAGACTGAGGGCGCGCTCGAACCAGGAGAGCGCCAAAGTCCAATCGCCGGTGTTGAAATAGAACAGGCCAAAAACGTAGCTTGCCGTATCGCTGACGGCGGCGAGATGCTGCACTTCGTCGAGATGGGCGCAGGCTTTGGCGGTGGCGCCAGCGCCAAAGCAGGCAAGCGCCTCCGCGACCGCCACTTGCAGCAAGGCCTTGGCGCGGGCGTCCTCGCGCCCGTCGATCTTCGCTTCGGCCAGTGCCGGTGCCATGAGAAAGCCTTCGCCCCAAGCGTTGCCCGAGTGAATCGCAACAATCTTTCCCGGGCCTGACGCCGCGCGGGCGGCTTGCATCCTTGCGCCCGGCCAGCCATGTTATTGGCGGGATTGGAAAATCTCTCATGCCGGGAGCGGACCAAAGTTCATGACCGAGCGTTTTGACCCTTCGCGCAGGACGATCGCGCCGGAACCGGGCGATTTCAGCCGGCTCAACGAGCGCTCGCGCGAGATTTTCCGCCATATCGTCGAATCCTACCTGACCTATGGCGGCCCGGTCGGCTCGCGCCAGCTCGCGCGGCTTCTGCCGATCGCGCTCTCTCCGGCTTCGGTCCGCAATGTGATGCAGGATCTGGAAGAGCTTGGACTGATCTATGCGCCGCATATCAGCGCCGGGCGCCTGCCGACGGAGCGAGGGCTGCGCTTCTTCGTCGATGCAATGCTGGAGATTGGCGATATCGGCCAGCCGGAGCGCGCCCAGATCGAGGCACAGGTGCGCGCCTCGTCGAAGGAGCATGCCTTCGAGGCGGTGCTGAGCGATGCGATGAGCATGCTCTCCGGCCTCACGCGCAGTGCCGGCGTGGTCGTCACGACCAAAGAGAACGCGCGCCTCAAGCATGTCGAGTTCGTCCGCCTCGATCTCGATAGGGCGCTGGCGGTGCTCGTCGCCGCCGACGGCTCCATTGAAAACCGCATCGTTCAGACGCCGCGCGATCTGCCGGCTTCGGCGCTGATCGAAGCGGGCAATTATCTCAATGTCCGCATCGCTGGGCGCACGCTCGCCGAGGCGAGGGCTGAGATCGAGGCCGGGCACGCCGCCGCGGAGGCGGAGCTTGGCGAATTGACCGCGCGGCTCGTCGCGGCGGGCTTTGCGAGCTGGGTCGACACCAGCACTCAGGGGCAGCAGCTCATCGTCCGCGGCCAAGCCAATCTGCTCGAAAATCTCACGGCGCTTGAAGACCTTGAGCGCATCCGTCTGCTTTTCGCCGATCTCGAAACGCAGAAGGACGTGATCGACCTGCTCAGCCGCGCCGAGGGCGGCGAAGGCGTGCGCATTTTCATCGGCTCGGAAAACAAGCTCTTCTCGCTCTCCGGTTCATCGATGATCGCGGCGCCCTTTCGAGACGAGCAGCAGCGCGTTGTCGGCGTGCTCGGCGTCATTGGTCCGACACGGCTCAATTATGCGCGCATCGTGCCGATGGTCGATTACACATCGAAGATCATCGGCAGTCTGGTGCAAGGATCGTAGCCGTCACCCGTCTTTTTCCCGCAATGCCTTGAGCTTGAAGAGCGCCGCCTGCGCCTCGCGCGGCGAGAGTTCGTCCGGGTCGATGTCGTCGAGCGCGCGCTCAACGTCGCTGGGTGCGGCTGAAGCGGGCGGGGCGGCCGCGAAGAGCGGCAGCTCGGCGACGGGCTTGACGATCTTGCGCCGGTCGCCGGCTTCGAAGTCGGCGAGCAGTGTCTGCGCGCGCTTCACCACCGCCGGCGGCAGGCCGGCGAGCTTGGCGACCTGGATGCCATAGGAGCGGTCGGCGGCGCCCGGCACGATCTCATGCAGGAAGACGACATCGCCCTTCCAGTCCGCCACGCGCATGGTGAGATTGATCACCCGGTCGAGCTGCTTGGCGAGATGTGTCAGCTCATGGAAATGCGTCGCGAACAACGCGCGGGAGCGGTTCTTCGCATGCAGCTGCTCCATCACCGCCCAGGCGATGGCAAGGCCGTCGAACGTCGCCGTGCCGCGGCCGATCTCATCGAGGATGACGAGCGAGCGCTCGCCCGCCTGATTGAGAATCGCCGCCGTCTCGACCATTTCGACCATGAAGGTCGAGCGGCCGCGCGCCAGATCGTCGGCCGCGCCGACGCGCGAAAACAGCCGGTCCACAATACCGATCTTGCAGCGCTTTGCGGGTACGAAGGAGCCCATCTGCGCCAGCATGGCGATCAGCGCGTTCTGCCGCAGATAGGTCGATTTGCCGGCCATGTTCGGGCCGGTGATGATGGCGATGAGGCCTGGCCCGCCGCCCTTGCCGGAAAGTTCGCAATCATTGGCGACGAAGGGTTTGCCCTCGCGCGCCAGCGCCGCCTCGACGACCGGATGGCGGCCGGCTTCGATGACGAAATCGAGCGAAGTATCGATCTCCGGCCGCGTCCAATCCCGCGCCTCGGCAAGGTCCGCCAGCGCCGCCGCGACATCGATGGCGGCGAGCGCCTCGGCCACGGTTTTTAGCGCGCTTTCGGCCGCCAGGATCTGCGCCGCGAGCGCATCGAAAATGCCGATCTCCCGTGCCAGCGCCCGATCGGCGGCGGAGGACATCTTGCTTTCGATTTCGGCGAGTTCCGTGGTCGAGAAACGCATCGCGTCGCTCATCGTCTGGCGATGCACGAAGGTCGCGTTGAACGGCGGCTTCAGCAGCTTCTCGCCATGCGCCTGCGGCACCTCGATGAAGAAACCGAGGAAATTATTGTGTTTGAGCTTGAGCTGGCGGATTTCGGCGAGCGCCGCGTAGCGCGCCTGCAATTCGGCGATGACCTTGCGGCTGTCGTCGCGCAGCCGCCGCAGCGCGTCGAGATCGGAATCGAACCCGGCGCGCACGAAATTGCCGTCGCGCGTTTTCAGAGGCAAATCGGTCGCCAGAGCATCGGCGAGCCGCGCCGCGATGGCGGGGTCGGCGCTGGCTGCCTTGCGCGCGGCCTCTTTCAGATCGTCGGGCAGAGCCGCGACCGTATCGAGACGCGCGGCGATGGCTTCGGCGGCGCGCAAGGCATCGCGGATGGCGGCGAGATCGCGTGGTCCGCTCCGCTGCAGAGCGAGGCGCGAGAGGGGCCGCGCCAGATCAGGCGCCGCTTTCAAGCAGTCGCGCAGATCGCCGCGCAAGTCGCGATCGTCGCGGAGAAATGCGACGGCGTCGAGCCGGCGCAGGATCGCCGCTTCATCGGTCAGCGGCCCGGAGAGTCGCTCGGCGAGCAGGCGGCCGCCGCCGGGCGTCACGGTCCGGTCGATGGCGGCGAGCAAGGCGCCATCGCGACGGCCGGACAGCGTTTGCGTCAATTCGAGATTGGCGCGCGTGGCGGCGTCGATCTCCATATGCGCGTCGAAGCGCGTGAGCGTCGGCAGGCTGAGCGCCGGGCGCGCGCCGCGCTGCGTCCGCTCGATGTAGAAGACGACGAGCGCCGCGGCGCTTATCTCGGCCGGCGAGAGAGTGCCGAGACCATCGAGCGTGGCGAGGCCGAAATAATCGCGCAGGCGCTGCGCCGCCGCGGCAGGATCATCGAGCAGACGTCCGACAGGCGAAAGCGGAATGCCCATGTCGGTGATGAGGCGAGTGAAGTCCTGATCATCGGCGAGCGCCTCGGGCGCGACGATCTCCGCGGCGCCGATGCGGGCGATCTCCGCGCTCAAAGCGGCGCTTTCGACTTCCATCACCGAAAAAGCGCCGGTCGAAATATCGACGCTCGCGAGACCGAATGCGGCCTTGCCGCCGCGCAGCACGCGCGTAATCGCGAGGAGGTAATTCGCCCGCGCGGGATCCAGCAGGCTTTCCTCGGTGATCGTTCCGGGCGTGACGAGGCGCGCGACATCGCGGCGAACGACCGCCTGGCTGCCGCGCTTGCGTGCTTCCGCCGGGTCTTCGACCTGCTCGCAGACTGCGACGCGATGACCGAGCGCGATGAGCCGCGCCAGATATTCGTCTGCGCGATGGATCGGCACGCCGCACATCGGAATATCGCGGCCGAAATGCTTGCCCCGATGTGTCAGCACGATGCCGAGCGCGCGCGAGGCGACCTCCGCATCCTCGAAGAACATTTCGTAGAAATCGCCCATCCGGTAAAACAGCAGGCAATCCGGATTGGCGGCCTTGATCTCGATATATTGCGCCATCATCGGCGTGATCTTGCCGGCGACGGGATCAAGGGAGATGGCACGGTCTTGCATGGACCGAGCTTAGCAAAGCCCTCTGGGCGATGCACGGTCGCCAGAGCGCGTTCCGGAAAAGTGCACGACTTTTCCGATGAGAACACGCTCCAGCATTTTGATTTGGCGCGATTTCTTATCGATCGCCAATTCCAGGCGATCGGAAAGCGCGCCGGCGCGCTATGCAGAGCTTTACACCGCTGGTGTAACCGCGATCTTTTTAGATCGCCACCTGTGCGCCGAGTTCGACGACGCGGTCCGAGGGGATGGAGAAGAATTCCGTCGCGTCGATCGCCTGTTTGGACAGAGCGATGAAGAGATTGTCCTGCCAGCCCGGCATGCCGGAGTTGATGCGAAGCCTTGATCGTCCGCCGGCCGAGGAAGAACGATGTCGTCATGATATCGAATTTGTGGCCGGACTTGCGCAGCAGCGCCAGCGCGGCGGGGATGCGCGGGCTCTCCATATAGCCGAAATGCAGGGTGACGGTGGTGAAATCCGGGGACAGCTTCTCGATCTCGTAGCGTTTGGCGGCGGGCACGCGCGGCGTGTCCTCGGTGCGCACCGACATGAGCCAGACATGCTCGTGCAGCACTTTGTTGTGCTTGATGTTGTGCAGGAGCGCCGAAGGCGCCGAGGTCAATTGGTTGGTGAGGAAGATCGCCGTGCCGGGGACGCGCGTCGGTTTCGACTTCTCCAGCATCGGGATCAATTCGCGCAACGGGATCGAATCGCGCTGCATTTTTTCCGCGAGCAATGCGTTGCCGCGCACGAAGGTCCACATCACGATCATGGTGAAGCAGCCGATCATCAGCGGCACCCAGCCGCCGTCGACGATTTTCACCAGATTGGCGGCGAAGAAGGCGAAATCGACCAACAGAAAGAAGGAGACGAAGGCGAGCGCGCGCCAGAGCGGCCAATGCCATTTCCGCCAGACGACCACGAAGGCGAGCGCGGTCGTCACCACCATCGTGCCGGTAACGGCGATGCCATAGGCCGAGGCGAGGGCGCTCGAACTCCTGAACATCAGTACGAGCAAGAGCACGCCGATGAGCAGGATGCGGTTGACCTTGGGAATGAAGATCTGCCCTTCCTGCGTTTCGGATTTGTGCTGGATTTCCATGCGCGGCAGCAGACCGAGCTGGATCGCCTGCCGGGTGAGCGAGAAGGCGCCGGTAATCACCGCCTGGCTGGCGATGACGGTAGCGATCGTCGCCAGAATCACCAGCGGCAGCAGCGCCCAATGCGGCGCCAGCAAAATAGAACGGATTTTCGAGCGCGGCGTGGTTGGCGAGGATGAGCGCGCCTTGGCCCAGATAGTTGAGCGTCAGCGCCGGCAGCACAAAGACAAGCCACGCGAGTTGAATCGGCCGCCGGCCGAAATGGCCCATATCGGCGTAGAGCGCTTCGGCCCCGGTGACCGCCAGAAAGACCGAGCCGAGGACGAGGAAGCCGATAAAACCGTGATCGATCAGGAAGGCAACGCCGACAAACGGATTGAAGGCGCGCAGAATACGCGGTGCATCCGGGATATGGATCGCGCCGAGCACGGCGATGATGACGAAGAAGATCGCCATGATCGGACCGAAGAAGGCTGCGACCTTCGCCGTGCCGTGGCGCTGGACGGCGAAGACGGAAATCAGCATGACGATGGTCAAAGGAATTACGTAATCGCTGAAAAGCGGCGTGCCGACTTGCAGGCCTTCAAGCGCCGAGAGCACCGAAATCGCCGGGGTGATGATGGCATCGCCGGAAAACAGCGCCGCGCCCGCGACGCCCAGAAAGAAGATCGGCGCCGCCCGGCGGCCGAAGGCCGATTGCGCCAGCGCCATCAATGACAGCGTGCCGCCTTCGCCCTTGTTGTCGGCGCGCATCAGAAACAGCACGTATTTCGCGGTGACGATAAAAAACAAAGCCCACAGCAGAAGCGAAACGGTCCCGGTGACGTTGTGCTCCGTCAGCCCCGTCGATCTGTCGCTATGAATGATCGATTCCCGTAGCGCGTAGAGCGGGCTCGTGCCGATGTCGCCGTAGACGACGCCGATCGAGCCAAGGGCCAGCGCCGCGACGCTTGCCTTTTTCTCTGAATGTCCGGTGGAAGGAACGATTGGCCCGCAGGCGGCCGGATCGGCGGCCTTGTCTTGCGCGGAGGGCATCATTCAAGAAATCCTCAATCCGGCGGTGGCAATCCGTTCTTGCAGATATCGGCAATTTGGATGCCAAACGGCGGAGCGACCGGTTGGTTGAGCGCGGTCGGCGGCGGCATATAGCGCTTTCCCTTGGGAACGAGAAGCGGAATCATCAAACGGGTTCGGTTGGCGGCTGTTATCTTCACAGCCATTGCACAGGGCCCACATCAATCGTGGCGGGGCCAGCGTCTTGCCCGGCGGCGCTTCTCCTGCCAATTCAGCTTCATGCACAATTCCGAGGCCAAGCTCCCGGTTTTCACGATCCTGCCGCAGCTCTCTGCCGCGTTCGAGGGCACGACCGCCGCTGTTCTGGTCGCACCGCCCGGCGCCGGCAAGACGACCATCGTGCCGCTGGCGCTGCGCGAGGCCGGATGGGCGCAGGGGAAGAAGATCATTCTTCTCGAGCCGCGCCGGCTGGCCGCGCGCGCCGCCGCCGAGCGCATGGCTGCATTGCTAAAAGAGAGCCTCGGAGAGACCATCGGTCTGCGGATGCGGCTCATGTCGCGCACCTCGGCGAAAACCCGGATCGAGGTGGTGACCGAAGGCGTTTTCGCCCGGATGATTCTGGACGATCCCGGTCTCGAAGGCGTCGCCGCCGTTATCTTCGACGAATTTCACGAGCGTTCGCTCGATGCCGATTTCGGCCTTGCGCTGGCGCTCGACAGCCAGGCACATCTGCGGCCGGATTTGCGGCTTCTCGTCATGTCGGCCACGCTCGACGGCGCGCGCGTCGCGAGCCTGCTTGGTCCCGATGTGCCTTTGATCGCGGCGGAGGGCCGGGCTTTTCCGGTCGAGACCGTCTATCTCGGCCGCGACCCGCAGGAGCGGATCGAACCGGCCTTGGCCCGCGCGGCGCGCAAGGCGCTGGCTGAAGAGAAAGGCTCGATCCTCGTCTTTCTGCCCGGCCAGGGCGAGATCACGCGGCTTGCCGCTTTGCTGCAGGAGATGATCAGCGATCCGGCAATCGAGATCGCGCCGCTTTATGCCGCGCTTGATCGCGCCGCGCAGGAAAAGGCGATCGCGCCAACGCCTCCCGGCAGGCGCAAGATTGTGCTCGCGACGTCGATCGCCGAAACCTCGCTGACGATTGAAGGCGTGCGCGTCGTCATCGATTGTGGTCTTGCCCGCGTGCCGCGTTATGAGCCCAATCGCGGCCTGACGCGGCTGGAGACGGTGCGCATCTCGCGCGCCGCCGCCGATCAGCGCCGCGGCCGCGCCGGGCGCACGGAGCCCGGCGTCTGCTATCGTCTCTGGCAGGAAGCCGCGAATGGCGCGCTCGAGGCTTTTTCCGCGCCGGAAATTCTGAACTCCGATCTTTCCGGATTCCTGCTCGATTGCGTTGCCTGGGGCGCGCGCGATCCGGCGCGCGATCTGCGCTTTCTCGATCCGCCGCCCGAACCGGCGATGAAGGAGGCGCGCGCGCTATTGAGCGAGCTTGAGGCGATCGACGCGACGGGCGCCTTGACCGACATGGGCCGCGCTATGCGCGCCGTCGCGCTGCCGCCACGCCTCGCGCGTATGCTCGTCGCGGCAAAGGAGATCGGCGAAGCAAGGCTCGCGGCGGAAGTCGCGGTACTGCTGACCGAGCGCAATCTCGGTGGCGATGATGTCGATCTCGTCACCCGGATCGAGCGCTTGCGCCGCGAGCGTTCGTCGCGCGCCGAGGATGCGCGCCGCCTTGTCGCCAGCCTGCTGAAGCAGGTTGGCGGCAGTAACGGCGAGGCCGCCGCGTCCGAGGCCGGCCGCCACCTCGCGGCCGCTTTCCCGGATCGCATCGCCAAGGCGCGCGGCAAACCGGGCGAGTTTCTGATGGCGAACGGCCGCGCCGCGGCGCTCGAACCGCATCATGCGCTTGCGCGCGAAAGCCATCTCGCCGTCGGCGAAATCTCCGGCCGCGCCGGCGCGGCGCGCATCCTTCTCGCCGCGCCTTTGACGCTTGCGGAGATCGAGGCCGTCGCCGGGCCGGAGATCGAGACGCGGGAGGAGGTGCAATATGATACTGCCCGCGAAAAGCTCATCGCGCGGCGCCAGCGCCGGCTTGGCGCGCTTGTCCTTACTGAGCAGACGCTGAGCGCGGCCGAGCATCCGGACGCCGCGAAAATACTGGCCGCGGGAATCGCCGCGTCGCATTTCGCCCGGCTTCCCTGGAGCAAATCTCTGCTGCAATGGCGCGACCGGGTGAATTTTCTGCGCGCGAACGAAAGCGAAGACAACTGGCCTGATTTATCCGATGCGGCCTTGCAAGCGAGCGCCGCCGATTGGCTCGCGCCGTTTCTCGGCGGCAAGACGAGCCTTGGCGAGATCGCCGCGGCGGATCTCGAAGCGGCGCTGCACGCGCTGCCTGCCTTATGACATGCGCAAACGGCTCGACGCGGAAGCGCCGACGCATTTCGAAACGCCGGCAGGCTCGCATATCGCCGTCGATTATGCGGCGGAGAACGGCCCGCTTGTGTCCGCGCGCGTGCAGGAATTCTATGGGCTCGACCGTCATCCGGCGCTCGCCAAAGGCAAGGTGCCGCTGACGCTCGAATTGCTATCGCCCGCGCATCGGCCCCTGCAGATCACGCGCGATCTGCCGGGCTTCTGGCGCGGCTCTTGGGCCGGGGTGAAAACGGAGATGAAGGGCCGCTATCCACGCCATCTCTGGCCCGATGATCCGGCCAAAGCGGTGCCGACCACGCGGGCGAAGCCGCGGGGAACATAAGGCCGGCTTGCCCTCAAGCTCCCGGCCCCCTATAAGGCGCCCGCGGCCCGTTTCCGACACCCCTGGAGGCGAGGGCCGCCTTCTCAGATAAGGATACCACTATGGCCGAGACAAAGACGCTCGCGGCCACGGTGCGCAGCGCAGGCGGCAAGGGGGCCGCCCGCAGCGTTCGCCGTGAGGGCCGCATTCCCGCAGTCATTTATGGCGGCGGTGACCCCGCCCAGGCAATTTCGCTCGACTGGCGCGAAGTCAACAAGCTCATCTACGCGGGGCACTTTCTGACGACGATCTACGAGATCGATGTCGAGGGCGGCAAGGAGCGGGTGATCCCGCGCGACTATCAGCTCGACCGCATCAACGACAGGCCCCTGCATGTCGATTTCCTGCGGCTGAAAGCCGGCTCGACGCTGCGCGTCGCCATCCCGGTGCATTTCATCAATCAGGACATCAGCCCCGGCATCAAGAAGGGCGGCACGCTGAACATCGTGCGCCATTCGATCGAGCTGAAGGTTCCGGCCGACGCCATTCCCGAAGCGATAACCGTCGATGTCGGCCAGCTCGATATCGCCGAATCGGTGCATATTTCGGCGATCACGTTGCCGGCCGGCGTTCGTCCGGTCGATACGCAGCATGATTTTACCATCGCGACGATCGCGCCGCCGGTTGCCGTCGTCGAGACGCCCGTGGCTGTCGCGGCCTCGACCGCGCCTGCGGCAGGCGGTGCAGCCCCGGCTGCCGGTGCCGCACCGGACGCCAAAGCTGCGGCCGCGGCCAAGCCGAAGAAGTAATCCGGATCGCCGGGCGGCTCAGGCCGCCCGGTCTCTTTTTGCCGCCGGGTTTCCCGCATGAAGCTTTTCGTCGGTCTCGGCAATCCCGGCCGCGCCTATGCCGGGCAGCGCCACAATATCGGTTTCATGGCGGCCGACGCCATCGCCGGGCGTCACCCATTCGCGCCCTTCCGTGCCCGATTTCAGAGCCAGATGAGCGAGGGCGCCATCGGCACCGAGCGGATCATCCTGCTCAAGCCCGAAACCTTCATGAACGAGTCCGGCCGCGCTGTCGGCGAGGCGTCGCGCTATTACAAGATCGATCTCGCCGATATCATCGTCTTCCATGACGAACTCGATCTCGCGCCCGGCCAGCTCCGGGTGAAGATCGGCGGTGGCAATGCCGGGCATAACGGCCTGCGCTCGATCACCGAGCATATCGGCAATGATTACCGCCGCGTGCGCATCGGCATCGGCCATCCGGGTGACAAGGCCCGTGTGCATGACTATGTCCTGGGCAATTTCTTCAAGGATGAACATCCCTGGGTCGCGGCGATTTGCGAGGCGATCGCCGCCAATGCCGGCTATCTCGCAGATGGCGCCGACAACAGTTTTCAGAACAGGATTTTTCTGGCGATGCAGGAGTCAGGGACGCTGGGGGATGGCGATTGAACGCCGCCGCCATTGTCTTGACCTTGCGTCCTCTCTAAGAAACGCGCATGAGCGAACCTGCAATCACGCCCGAACTCGTCGCCGGACATGGCCTGAAGCCGGACGAATATGAGCGCCTTGTCGCGCTCATCGGCCGGGTGCCGACGTTCACCGAGCTCGGCATTTTCTCGGCCATGTGGAACGAGCATTGTTCCTACAAGTCCTCGCGCCTGCATCTGCGCAAATTGCCCACCAAGGCGCCGTGGGTCATCCAGGGGCCGGGCGAGAATGCTGGTGTCATCGATATCGGCGACGGGCTCGCCTGCGTCTTCAAGATGGAGAGCCACAACCATCCGTCCTACATCGAGCCTTTTCAGGGCGCGGCGACGGGGGTCGGCGGCATTCTGCGCGACGTGTTCACCATGGGCGCTCGGCCGGTCGCCTGTCTCGATCTCTTGCGCTTCGGCGCGCCGCAGCATCCGCTGACCCGCCATCTCGTCGGCGGCGTCGTCGCCGGCATCGGCAGCTATGGCAACAGCTTCGGCGTGCCGACGGTCGGCGGCTCGACGCGCTTCAACCGCGCCTATGACGGCAACATCCTCGTCAATGCGATGGCTGTTGGCATCGCCGAGAAGGACGCGATCTTCTACGCCAAGGCGACGGGTGTCGGAAACCCGATCGTCTATCTCGGCTCCAAGACCGGCCGCGACGGCATCCACGGCGCAACGATGGCCTCGGCGGCTTTCGATGAGAATTCGCAGGAAAGCCGCCCGGCGGTGCAGATCGGCGATCCCTTCGCCGAAAAGCTGCTGCTCGAAGCCTGCCTCGAACTGATGAAATCCGGCGCCGTCATCGCCATTCAGGACATGGGCGCGGCGGGGCTTACGTCCTCCGCGGTCGAAATGGGCGCCAAGGGCGATCTCGGCATCCTGCTCGACCTCGATGCCGTGCCGTGCCGCGAGCCGGGCATGAGCGCCTATGAAATGCTGCTGTCGGAAAGCCAGGAGCGAATGCTCATGGTGCTCGCGCCGGGCAAGGAAGCAGATGCCGAGGCGATCTTCCGCAAATGGGGTCTCGACTTCGCCATCATCGGCCACACGACCGACGATCTGCGCTTTGTCGTCAAACACAAGGGCGAGATCAAAGCCGATCTGCCGATCAAGGAATTGGGCGACGAGGCGCCGCGCTACGATCGCCCGCATGTGCCGACGCCGAAGCAGGCCGTCATCAAGCCGCAGGATATTCCCGCGCCGAATTCCAACGCCGATGCGCTGCTGCGCCTTGTCGGCAGCGCCAATCTTGCATCGAAGCGCTGGGTCTACGAGCAGTACGACCATCTCATCCTCGGCAACACGGTGCAGGCGCCGGGGGGAGATGCGGCGGTGATCCGCCTTGGCGACGGGCCGAAGGGCCTGGCGCTGACGACCGACGTGAACGAGAATTATTGCGGCGCCGATCCGTTCGAGGGCGGCAAGCAGGCCGTGGCCGAAGCCTGGCGCAATCTCTGCGCCGTCGGCGCTCTGCCGCTCGCCTGCACCGACAATCTAAATTTCGGCAATCCTGAAAAGCCCGAGGCGATGGGCCAGTTCGTCGCCGCGGTCGAAGGTTTGGCCGAAGCTTGTAGGGGGCTCGATTTCCCGATCGTCTCCGGCAATGTCTCGCTCTACAACGAGAGCCCGGACGGCGCGATCCTGCCGACGCCGGCCATCGGCGGCGTCGGGCTTATCGACGACGTTACGAAGACGGCGTCAATCGGCTTCAAGGGGCCGGGCGAGGCGATCCTGCTCCTCGGCGAGACGCGAGGCTGGCTCGGTCAGTCAGCCTATCTGCGCGAGATTTGCGGCCGCGAGGAGGGCGCGCCACCGCCGGTCGATCTCGCAGCGGAGAAGAAGGCGGGCGATTTCGTCCGCGGCCTCGTCCGCGGCGGGCGGGTGACGGCAGCACATGATCTTTCCGAGGGCGGCCTTGGGGTCGCCTTGGCCGAGATGGCGCTCGCCGGAGGCCTTGGCGCGACCATCGAGCCGACGTCCGACATTCCGCTGCACGCCTTCCTCTTTGGCGAGGATCAGGGCCGCTATCTCTTGACCTGCACGCCTGAAACAGCCGCTGCCATTGCCATTGAGGCAGGGGCTCAGGGCATTCCCTGCCGCAGGCTCGGCACGACCGGGGGCGACGCGTTGACCATTCCGGGAGGCGTCGCCATATTGCTTTCGGACCTGCGCCAGCGGCACGAATCTTGGTTGCCGGACTATATGCAGGGCCAGCTTATTCTGGAGGAACATATCTGATGCCCATGCCCGCGGCCGAGATCGAATCCCTGATCAAGCAGGGAATCCCCGACGCCAAGGTCGAAATGCGCGCCTTGGCCGATGACGGGGATCATTGGGCGGCGACGGTCATCTCGCAGGAGTTCGCCGGCAAGTCGAAGCTCCAGCAGCATCAGCTCGTCTACAAGGCGCTCGGCAGTCACATGGGCGGCGCGCTCCATGCCTTGCAACTCCAGACCTTCGCGCCGAAATAAGGGTTTCGCGCCGATGTAAGGGGCCGGATGGCTTCAGGGCGGCGATCAACGAAAAGGACGGACCATGGCCAATATCCAAGACCAGATTCAGTCGATCGTCGACAATAACGACGTCGTCCTGTTCATGAAGGGCACGCCGGATGCTCCGCAATGCGGCTTCTCCCATCAGGCGTCGCAGATCCTGCGCTTTATCGAGGTCGATTTTAAGGGCGTGAACTGCCTTGAGACCGATGAATTGCGCCAGGGCATCAAGAGCTTCTCGAATTGGCCGACGATTCCGCAGGTCTACATCAAGGGCGAGTTCGTCGGCGGGGCCGACATTTTGCGCGAATTGTTCCAATCCGGCGAATTGTTTACGACATTGACGGAGAAGGGCGTTTCCTTCAAGGCGCCCGCCGGGGCCCAGGCCTAGACGTCCTGACAGCCGGGCCGGTCTCCGGGCTTGATTGCGCCGGGGAAATCGGGCATAGCACCGCCACGACACGCGGCCCTCGGCCGCGTTTTAGCTTGAGCCGGCCGGGCGCGACGCCATCAGGTCTGGACAGGCGCTCCCGAAATCCCGATTTTGCCGGCCCCGCCGTCGGCGTGATTTGCTAGGCTGAGGTCATGAAAGTCCGCAATTCTTTGAAATCCCTGCGCAAGCGCCATCGTGCCAACCAATTGGTGCGCCGTAAGGGCCGCGTCTACATCATCAACAAGGTGCAGAAGCGTTACAAGGCGCGGCAGGGCTGACCTTTCTCGCCGGATAATCCCTTGAGACATTTTGACATTCGCCGGCGCTGTTCTAATTTGCGCCAATGCGCTTGCGTCTCATTTCCTGGCTGACGCTTCTCGCCGCCGCCGGTCTGCCGTTCCTCGCGATCGGCCCCGTTGCCGCGGGCGATGACGATGGTTCGGCGACATGGCCCGATGGTTCATCGGGCGAAGTCCTCAAGCTCCCCGGCATGCCGCCGATGCGGCTGCCGCCTGGCGTTCATATTTTCGGGTCGGACGGGCAGGAACTGAATGTCGGGCCAGGGCAGGGCCTTAGCCAGCCCCCGCAATTCGGCGACGACTCGCTCGCCCCGCATCACCAATTGCCGCAGCAAAAGCCGCCGGAAGACGCGGCGACGCGCACCGCCAGGGCCGCAGCCGCGCGCGCCGAGGCGTTGAAACACGCCATGGCACCGCAACCAACCCACGCCGCCTTGCGCGCCGAGGCCCTTGACGCTTTGTTCAAGCGGCTTGCCGCCGCGAGCGATCCGGATGAGGCGAGCGGCATTTCCGCAGCGATCCAGAATGTCTGGATGCAGTCCGATTCCGACACGGCGAGCCTGCTGATGCAGCGCGCGACAGCGGCGCAGCAGGAAGGCCATCTGCCGCTGGCTCTGGCGCTTTATGACAAGGTCGTTGCGCTCGCGCCGGATTGGGCCGAAGCTTGGAGCAAGCGCGCCGGCACGCGCCTGCTCGGCGGCGATCTCGCCGGGGCGACGGACGATCTGCAGCAGGTGCTGAAGCTGGAGCCGCGGCAATTCCCGGCACTGGTCGCGCTCGGCTTTATCCAGGAGAAGCAGGGTTTCGACAAGCGCGCGCTCGAATCATTCCTCAAGGCGCTGGCGCTCAATCCGCATCAGCCCGAGATCCAGTCGATCGTCGAGAAACTGCGTACCGAGGTCGAAGGGCGAGACATCTAGAGCATCGGACCGCGCAGCAGTTTTCGGGCAAATCCGATGCGATCAAGAGGACCGTCATTGTGAGGAGCGATAGCGACGAAGCAATCCAGGAATGATTCTGGATTGCTTCGCTCCGCTCGCAATGACGAGCGAGGAAACTCTACTTCTCGACGTTAGCGATCCGCACCATATTGGTCGCGCCCGGTGAACCGAAGGGCACGCCCGCGACGATGATGATCCGCTCGCCGGGTACAGCGAAGCCCTCCGACGCGGCGATGACGCAGGCGCGCGCCGCCATATCATCGACATCCTGCGCATCCTGGGTGACGACGGCGTGGACGCCCCAGACGAGGGCGAGGCGCCGGGCGGTGTCGCGATTCGGTGTCAAGGCAAGGACCGGCGGCTCCGGCCGCTCGCGGGCGATGCGGAACGCGGTCGAGCCGGACGAGGTCCAGGCGACGATCGCCTTCAAATCCAGCGTCTCGGCGACATCGCGTGCGGCCGTGGCAATGGCGTCGGCGACGGTCGCCTCGGGCTTGGGCCGCTGCGCGTTGATGATCTGCCGGTAAAAAGAATCGTGCTCGACCTCTTCGGCGATCTTGTTCATCGTCGCCACCGCTTCGACCGGATAACGGCCAGAGGCGCTTTCGGCTGAAAGCATGACCGCATCGGCACCCTCGAACAACGCCGCCGCGACATCGGAAACTTCGGCGCGGGTCGGCACCGGCAGCGAGATCATCGATTCGAGCATCTGCGTCGCGACGATGACCGGCTTGCCGAGACGCCGCGCCATGCGATTGATGCGTTTCTGCAGACCCGGCACTTTTTCAAGCGGCATCTCGACGCCGAGGTCGCCGCGCGCCACCATGAAGGCATCGGCGACCTCCATGATCTCCTCGAGCCGCGAGATCGCCTGCGGCTTCTCGATCTTGGCGAGCACAAGCGCGCGGTTGCCCGCGACTTTCTTGACGTCGGCCACATCTTCGGCCTTTTGGACGAAGGAAACGGCGATCCAGTCGACGCCGGCCTCAAGCCCCGCTTCAAGATCATCGCGATCCTTCGGGGTCATCGAGGCGACGGGAATTTCGGTATCCGGCAGACTGACGCCTTTGCGGTTCGAAACACGGCCGCCGATATCGACCACCGCCACGGCGCGCTTTGCCGAGGCCTCGCTGATATGCAGGCGCACCTTGCCGTCATCGATCAGAACGACATGGCCCGGCTGAAGCGCCTGCAATATTTCCGGGTGTGGCAGGTGCACGCGCGTCGCATCGCCCGGCGTCGTGTCGGAATCGAAGACGAAGCTGTCGCCGCGCTTCAATTCCACCGCGCCGTCCTTGAAGAGGCCGACGCGCAGCTTGGGGCCTTGCAGATCGAGCAAAATCGCGATCGGACGGCCGAACTCCGGCTCCAGCGAACGGATGATCTTGACACGTTCGCGCATGTCATCATGGCTCGCATGGCTCATGTTGATGCGGAACACATCCGCGCCGGCGCGAAACAAATCGGCGATGACGGCGCGCTGGGCGGTCGCGGGCCCTAAGGTCGCGACGATCTTGCTGCGGCGAAGCCGTCGCATCGATGAACTCCCTTTCCTCAATTTTCCTGCTTCGCCCTTAGGCGACCCGGCATTTACTACGGAATACGGCCGTAAGTTAGATGAAATTTTGTGCGCCTTGGTGAAGGTCCAATGCCGGGAAGCCGCCTGCGTTCCGATCGAATCAGGGGCCGGAATGAACCGGCGCCGGCGCTGGGTCGGTCAATTGCACCGTCCAGTTGCGCGCCTCGCGTCCGGTATCGACTTCGAAGAAGCCGGTCCGGTCGAAGCCGCGGACGAAACAATCCTGCCGCCCGGTGATGCGGAACTCGTGGTCGGCCGTGCACATAAAGGCTTTGCCCTTCCACTCTGAGCCGCGCTCGTCCATCGCATAGACATAATAGAATTCCGCCGCCAGAGGTCCGCGTACGAGATTGTCGCAGGCCCCGGCCTTGATATTCCACCACCCTTCGCTCACCCAACTGGAGCCATTGGTATAGGCGATGGCGACGCTCACGCGATTCGTGCTCATGTTGCAGAGCCGGAAATCGGCGCGTGCCGGATGGGCTGCAACCAGAGCCGCGACGGACAGAAGCGGCGTCAGCACCCGCACAAGTTTAGGACGTGAATGGCTCATCGGATCGGAGATAGTCCAAGGCGAAGACTATGTCGCAACAAAGGCCAAGGGGAGGGCCAGACGCATCACACCGGGCCAGAATAAGGGGGCTTGGGCCAAGGGGTGCAAGGGAAATCTTCCTGGCGGCCCCGATCATCCCAAAGTTCTGCCAAAAAATCCGTCCAAGAGCGGCAAAATCCGAGGATAGCGAAGGTTGACTTCGGCCCCTCCGTATCTTTGAAGTTTTGTCATGGCAGAGGCGCAAGCCCCGGATCAATTCGAAGCGATTGAGCGAATCGACGGGCGGCCCGAAGCCGGCGTCCTGCTGCTTTGCGATCATGCCAGCAATGCCTTGCCGCAGAACTATGGCACGCTCGGGCTGCCGGCTGTCGATCTCGAGGCGCATATCGCCTATGATATTGGCGCCGCCGATCTCACCCGACGGCTCGCGGCGCGGCTCGATGCGCCGGCGCTGCTCACCCGTTTTTCGCGGCTGCTGATCGATCCCAATCGCGGGGCGCAAGACCCGACGCTGGTGATGCGCCTGTCGGATCGCCGGCTGATTCCCGGCAATGCCCGCATCGACGCGGCTGAGATTGAGCGCCGCCGCGCGCTTTATTGGCAGCCTTATCGCACCGCCATCGCCGAGACGATCGCCGCGCTCACGGCCAGCGGGGCCGAATCCCGCCGTCGTTTCCCTGCATACGTTCACGCCAAATTGGCGCGGCACGGAGCGGCCCTGGCAGATCGGTATCTTGTGGGACGCCGATCCGCGCCTGCCGCTGCCGCTGATCGCGGCGCTGAAAGACCGCGGCCTGATCGTCGGCGACAACGAACCCTATGACGGTGCCCTGCCGGGGGACACGCTGCATGAGCAGGTCACCTCGCGCGGCCTCGCCGGGCTTTTGATCGAGGTTCGGCAGGATCTCGTGGCCACCCCCGAAAAAGCCTATGGCTGGGCCGATCTTCTGGCCGAAGTGCTGGCGCCGATTCTGGCGCGGCCGGAGATGCACGAAATCGTCTTCGGGCCAAGCCGCGCCGGCCATTGCGGCCGATAGGGCAGAATAGCGGGGATTTCGCGCTCCCGTGCTTGATTTTGGGCGGCCGGAGCCGCAACGAAGCGCAAAATCGCGGGCGCACCATTGCGTCTGGCCCAATCAAGGTAGCGTAAGATGACGGCAGTAGCCAAAACCGATAACGGCGTCGCGGCCGGCGAATTGAAACAGTTCGTCGAACGGATCGAACGGCTGGAAGAAGAAAAGAAAGCCCTCGCTGACGATATCCGCGATGTTTATGCGGAATTGAAGGGCCGCGGCTATGACACCAAAGCCGTGCGGCAGATCGTCAAAATCCGCAAGCAGGACCACGCCGAGCGCAAGGAAATGGAGGCGATTCTCGATCTCTATATGCAGGCGCTGAATATGAGCTAAAATTTTCGCTTCTTGCGTGGAATTGGCTAGCCCTCTTCGCGGTCCCATATCCGATCTTGATCGAAATCAATCCCGCGTTATCTCAACCTTAAAAAAACGAGCCGCCTTCCTATCTCGGATGTGCGGAGCGGTGAAATGAGTCTGCTCCGCCGTATCGCATTTGTCAGGGGTTATGGCATGTCGCAGGACGCAAGCATTCTTTTCTCGCCCTTTCGCCTCGGCGATATCGAACTGAAAAATCGCATCGTCATGGCGCCGCTCACGCGCAATCGTGCGACACATGGCACCGATGCGCCGAACGACCTCAACGCAGAATATTATCGCCAGCGCGCTTCGGCCGGCCTCATCATCACCGAGGCCACACAGATTTCGCAGCAAGGCCAAGGCTATGTCTGGACGCCCGGCATCTATACACCGGCCCAGGTCGCGGGCTGGAAGAAGGTCACCAATGCCGTGCATCAGGCGGGCGGCAAAATCTTCATCCAGCTTTGGCACGTCGGCCGCATCTCACATGTATCCTTGCAGCCGAACGGTGCGGCACCCGTCGCGCCCTCCGCGATCCGCGCGGAGGGGAAGACCTTCATCGAAAGCGGCTTCGTCGATGTCTCCGAGCCGCATGCGCTCACCGTGGATGAGATCAAGGCGGTGATCCAAGACTATGTCGCGGCCGCGAAGAACGCCAAGGAAGCCGGCTTCGACGGTATCGAGATTCACGCTGCTAATGGTTATCTCATCGAACAATTCCTCAAAGACAAGACCAACCAGCGTACCGACGAATACGGCGGCTCGGTCGAAAATCGCATCCGCTTCGCGCTTGAAGTGGCAGACGCGATCCTCGGTGTTTGGCCGCGCGAACGCGTCGGCATCCGGCTCTCGCCGGTCACTCCGTTCAACGATATTTCCGACAGCGACCCGGCCAAAGTCTACTTTCCGCTGGTCGAGAAGCTCAGCGCCCGCGGTCTCGCCTATATTCACGTCATCGAAGGCGCGACCGGCGGCGCGCGCGATGCCGCGCCGTTCGATTATGTCGCTCTTCGCAAGACATTCTCCGGCGCTTACATCGCCAACAACGGCTACACGCGCGAACTCGCTATCGAGACGTTGCGGGAGAACCGCGCCGATCTCATCGCCTTCGGAGTTCCGTTCATCGCCAATCCCGATCTCGTGGAGCGTCTGCGCCGCGATGCGCCGCTGAACAAGCCGGATCAATCGACCTTCTACGGCGGCGGCGCGCACGGCTATACGGATTATCCGGCCCTCGCGGATTAGAGACTTCGTCGCATATATTTTCCGGCGCGCCAAAGCCTCTCGAATTTATATAGGCTTGTGCTCATCCTGCCGCCAGAACACATTCTGGCGAGAAAACTATGCAGGATAGACGAGGCCGTGAGCTGGACCAGAGCCCCGGGGACCGTGTCATGTTCGAATTCGGTGTCGCGCTCGCCGTCATGCTAACGATTGCACTTGCCTGTGAGCTTTGCTTGCGCATTTTGGGCGCGGATTGATCGCAGTTAGCTTGCTGCCAGCCGAAGCTCTGCGTCAGGCAATCGATACGCAAATTTTCCCATCGGAATTGTTTGCGATTCCGCCGGTCGGTTGGCTCTGGGCAGCGGCCTTTGAATTTATTTTTTTCTTGCGCCGTAACGCGACCGCACCCGCCCGCGTAGAGGTAGACGTTCGCGGCCCCGATCGGGACCGCGGCTCACATCAAAGGCTGATTATCTTGAGCGACCCTGTATGCGCAGGGCGAAGGAGTCGAACATGCGCGTTAAAACCACCTTCATCGCCCTTGCTGCGGCGCTGCTCTTTGCGACCAGCGCAGGTGCCGTCAATATACAAGAGACCGTTGAGATGATCACCCATGCCGATCTCGTGATGAAGGACGGCAGCACCGTGCATGCCGATATCGTCAAGATGAACGGCAAGACCTACATTATGATGTCGGTGGATGATCTTCCGGACTATCTGCACCAGCAGATTCTGAAGGCGATGCCGCAATAATTCAGACGACGGGCTTTCGGTAAATTCGGCCCTATTCTGTCGACCGGATTTTGAGACTCGTGACGAATAGGCCCGCAGTGCTTCAATGCTGCGGGCACTTTGGAAGCGACCCCCGCGAGGCGTTGCCACGCAGATCCAGTAACAATTTTCTAATTTCCGGATCGCGCAAATTGGCGAAATCCGATTTCCCCAGCGTAAATGTCTGGGAGGGATGATCAGTCGATTTCATGAGGGTCCCGCCATGTTTTGGGACGCATATTTAGATATCGTCAGAAACGCCCTTTCGAACGACCTCGGCGAATGGTTCATCGCCTCGCTTGTCGTTGCTGTCTTCGTGACCAAATTCATTTCGGTTGCGGGCCTGTCGCTGGAGTTCCGGCAACAGCTTCAATGCTGCGTCGCCATCTTCCTCGTGCTCGCCGGGCTCTTCTACCTGCCGTAGGCCGCGCTGCGCCTCCGCGTCGCGTCCCGTTTCGGGACGCAGTTTTGCAGATGCTAAGACGGCGTTAACCATGTTTGCCTAACTCTTGTTGATCGCAGCCTTCGGGCGGCTGCGACAGCGAGGGCGCGTGCCGTTTTTAGCCAAATTCTGCCGCGCGGCGGTCGTGGCCGCAATTTTCGCCGCAGCGACGAGCGCGTGCGCCTTCGCCCAGCAGATGACGACGCCTGCCCAGGTCGAGCCGGCCCCGGATGATGCGAATTCCGGCGAGGGGCCGGTCCTGCAGGCGGCGCCGTTGCTGCCGCCGGAACTGCGCGGCACTGAGGCCCCACCGCTTAACGATCTCTCCGCCGAGCAGCAGACCGCGCCGGAACTGGGCGACACCAATCCCGTCGCCGCGCAGCCGCCCCAATATGGCCTTCCGCCACCTGTCAGCCCGACCGGCAACGTCATCAATTATGGCCGCCGCAAACCGAAGAAGTCGCGGCTCTATCAATTGCCGCAGATCAAGCGGCCGGGCCAGACGCTGCTCCCGGCGCTAACGCCTTATGCGACGGCGCCGGGCGTGAAGAAGCGCGGCAGCAATCCGCCAGCAGCGGATTTGACCGATCCAGGGCCGACGGTCGCCGTCATACCGACTCTGCCGCGTCCCCTGCAGCCGAAGCCTGACCCCGCGCCCTTCGACGCTGTCGGCGTCGATGTAGGCGGGCTGCGGCTCTTTCCTTATGTCGAAACCGATACGGGTTACGATACCAACCCCAATCTTCTTTCCGACGACGTCGTGCCCTCGGCCTATGTTTACGGCGGCGCCGGGATGAAGGTGCAGTCCAATTGGTCGCAGCACAGCCTGACGGCCGATCTGCGCGGCGGCTATTACGATTATTTTAGCGTGCCGACGGCCAACCGGCCGAATGTTTCCGGCACGATCACGGGCCGTGTCGATGTCACGCGGCAAACGCAGATCAATTCGCAGACGACCTTCAGCCTGTCGACGGAGCAGCCGGGCTCACCTATCCTTGCCATTCCCAATGCCGTGTTCGTCACCAATCGGCCGCTTTACGCGACGGTCGGGCAGATGCTCGGCGTGACGCAGAAGTTCAACCGCCTTTCAGTCAGCCTCTCCGGCGCTTTCACGCGCTATGCCTTCGGCGATGCGACGCAATCGGATGGCACGATCCTCGAGCTCTCGCTCGAAGACAACAATATCTATTCTGTTGCCGGGCGCCTCTCTTATGAACTGACGCCGACGCTCATTCCCTATCTGCAGGTGACAGGAAACCACACGCAATATGACTCGTCCGAGGATGCCTACGGGTTCGACCGCACCTCGAACGGCGTTCAGGCGAAGCTGGGCACGAGCTATCAGGCGACGCCGCTCATCACTGGCGATATTGCGGTGGGCTACGAGAACGGCATCTATGCCGATTACCGGCTGCCGGAGGTGAGCACGCCGACGGTCGATGCCAGCCTCATCTATACGCCAACGCCGCTGACGACAGTGACCTTTACCGCGGCGACGGACGTCGCGGAGACGACCCTCGCCGACGCATCCGCCGCTATCGCGCATACATTCACGCTGAAGATTTCGCATGAACTTCTGCGCAATGTCACCCTGTCGGCGACGGGGACCTACCAGATCAACAACTACGTCGGCCAGCCCGTGACCGAGGACTATTATTCGGGACTGTTCGAAGCCGATTATCACATGACGCGGTCGATTCTCATCACCGGCTCGTACCAATATCAACGCTTCATCAGTTCCGAAGCGCTGACGAATTACACCGATCAGGTGTTCCTCGCTGGATTGAAGTTCCAGCTCTGACTTATGGCCTGGCGATCAGCGTCTTGAGCAACAGGCGAAAATCCGGAGCGATGTCGGGGTTCGCCAGCGCGAAGGCGACATTGGCCCCGAGGAAACCGAGGCTCGAACCGCAATCGTAGGTCGTGCCATCGAAGACGACGCCGTGGAAATCCTGCGCCTGCGCCAGCGTCTTCATGCCGTCGGTGAGCTGGATCTCGCCGCCGGAGCCCTTTTCGCCCTTTTCGAGAATTTTGAAAATCTCCGGCGAAAGCACATAGCGGCCGGAGATGATGAAGTTCGACGGCGCCGTGCCTTGCGGCGGCTTTTCGACCATGCCGTTGATCTCGAATGTCGTGCCGGATTTCTTGCCGACCGAAACGATGCCGTATTTGTGCGTCTCCTCGGGCTTGACCTCTTCGACCGCGACGATGTTGCCGCCGTGCTTCTCGAACGCCTCGATACATTGCGCCAGGCAACGCTTGCCGCCGCTGTGGGCGGCCATCGTCAGCATGTCGGGCAGAACGACGGCGAAGGGCTCATCGCCAACGATATCGCGGGCGCACCAGACCGCATGGCCGAGACCGAGCGGCGCCTGCTGGCGGGTGAAGCTCATCGCGCCGGGGGCTGGCAGATCGGCCTTCAGCGCCTGCCATTCCTTGGTCTTGCCGCGTTTGAGCAGAATATCCTCCAGCTCATACGCCAAATCGAAATAGTCCTCGATGGCGGCCTTGTTGCGCCCCGTCACGAAAATGCAATGTTCGATCCCGGCTTCATAGGCTTCCTCGACCACATGCTGCAAAATCGGCCGGTCGACTACGGTCAGCAATTCCTTGGGGACCGATTTGGTGGCGGGCAGGAACCGCGTGCCGAGTCCGGCAACGGGAAAAACAGCTTTGCGTACGCGCTTGGTCATTCGAGAAGGATCCTGAGGGTTTTAAGCCAGGTTTTGGAAAAATCGTTCAAAGTCTTTCCACTAGGACGCAAAGGATTGCAGCGTCAACTTGGCGGAAAAGGGTGTTTAACAAGCAATTTTCGCCATACATGGCCTCAACCTTGGCCTCATTGGCGCAAAAACGGGAGCGGAACAGATGGCAATTCTGGTAACTGGCGGGGCGGGCTATATCGGCGGCCACATGGTTCTGGCGTTGCTCGACGCTGGCGAGCAAGTCGTTGTGCTCGACGACCTATCGACGGGCTTTGCCTGGGCAGTGCCGACAGCGGCGACGCTCGTGGTGGGCGATATCGGGGACGAGACGAAGCTGCGGGCCATTGCCGCGGCACACCAGATCGATACGATCGCGCATTTCGCGGCGAAGATCGTGGTGCCGGATTCAGTCTCCGACCCACTGGGCTATTATCTCAACAATACCGTCAAGGCCCGCGCTCTCGTGGAATTCGCCGCACGAAACGGCATCCCGAATTTCATTTTCTCCTCCACCGCCGCCGTTTACGGCGAGCCGGCCGTCAACCCCATTTTTGAGGATGCGCCGCCGGCGCCGATCAATCCTTATGGACGATCTAAACTCATGGTCGAGTGGATACTTGAGGATGCCGCTCGCGCGCATGGGCTCTCCTATGTGGCGCTGCGCTACTTCAACGTAGCCGGTGCCGATCCCAAAGGCCGTCTTGGCCAGTCGTCTTCTAACGCGACGCATCTGATAAAGGTTGCAGTCCAAGCCGCGCTCGGCGTGCGAAAAGGGCTCGATATTTTCGGCACCGATTATCCGACTCCCGACGGAACCTGCCTGCGCGATTACATTCAGGTCAGCGATCTCATCGCTGCGCATGTGCTGGCGCTGAAGCATTTGCGCGGCGGCGGCGGGAGCCTCGTGCTCAATTGCGGCTACGGGCACGGCTATTCGGTCAGCGAGGTCGTAGAGGTCGTGAAAGATGTATCCGGCGTCGATTTTGAAACGCGCCGCGCCGGGCGCCGCGCGGGCGATCCTGCCGCGCTTGTGGCGGGAGCCGAGCGTGTTCGCGCGGAACTCGGCTGGGTGCCGCAGCACGATAATCTGCGTGAGATCGTCACCCAAGCCTATGAATGGGAACGCAAGCTGCGCGACGGCACGGTGCCGAAAGCGCGCGTGTCATCGTCTCACTTCTGATTGGGAGCAGGCGCGCTCATTGTGATGCGGGGGCTGCGGGGCTCGTCGTGGCAGGGTTTGCCGCCGAGGGGGGCGTGCCTGCTGGCGTCGTCGATTCGGCCGCCGGAGCGCCGGTCACCGCGCGGTTCTGCTCCTCGATCTGCTTCTGCTTGTCGGCGTCTTCCTTTTCGCGCTCCATCTGCTTCTTGTATTCGTGCCGGCGCACCATGCCGGCGATGCAGCCTGCGACAGCGCCCTTGACGGCGTGATGGCCGGCGTAATGGCCGGCGACTGCGCCGGCAACACCGTATTTGAGGCAGCCGCCGGGCTTGGCTTCGACATGCGGCGCGCCGAGAAGCGCGGCGGTGGCCAGGGCGCCAATGGCGAGTTTTGCAGTCCTCATCAAAATCTCCTCGGAGGCAATTGCGGCAGCCATAGCGGCCGCCTCGGAAATATGGGGGGATTACCCAAACGCGGCAAGCGCGTCGCGTGCGCCGGCGCACGCGATGTCTCGACCGATCAGGTCCAGCCTTGGAGCTCGCGCGCGACGAGATGGTAAATCACTTTCATCCCTTCCGCGCTGTCGTTGAGACAGGGAACGGTCGCGTAATTCGCGCCGCCTGCCTCGCGGAAAAAATGTCGGTTCTCGATGTCGATTTCTTCCAGCGTCTCGACGCAATCGGCGGCAAACCCCGGCGCCATGACGACGAGATTTTTGCGCCCTTCGCGCGCCAGGCTCTGCACCGTATCGGCGGTATAGGGCTTCAGCCATTCAGCGCGGCCGAAGCGCGACTGAAAGCTCATTTTCGTGAGTTTCACGTCATTCGCCAAAGCCGCCGCCAAGGCCTTAAAGGTCGCAACGCACTGCTGCGGATAAGGGTCGCCCTTGTCGGCATAGCTCTGCGGCAGGCCATGAAACGAGACGAGCAGCGTATCGGGCACGAAGCTGAGCGTGGCAGCGAAGTCCCGATAGGATTGCGCCAGCGCAGCGATATAGACGGGATCGTCGGGATAAGGGGGGACGATGCGCAGGGCGGGCTGAACCCGCATCTTCTCAAGCACCGCGAAGACCGCGTCGCCGACAGTCGCGGTCGTCGTCGCGGAATATTGCGGATAAAGCGGGAAAATCAGAATCCGCTCGCAACCGGCCGCAGTCAGACGATCGAGCTTTTCGGCGATGCTGGGTTTGCCGTAACGCATCGCCCATTCGGTGACCGGCTGCGTCCCGAGATTGCCGGCCGCGATCCAGGCCGCGAGCTTTTTCGCCTGCGCGCTGGTGACGGCGCGCAAAGGGCTGCCCTCGCCGATCCGGTTCCAGACCGACGCATAGGCTTTGCCGCTGCGCGACGGACGAATCGTGAGAATGACGAGGTTGAGGATCGGCCACCAAAGCCAGCGGGGCGCTTCGATAACCCGGGGGTCGGAGAGGAATTCCTTGAGGTAGCGCCGCACGGACCAGAAATCTGTCGCGTCGGGCGTGCCGAGATTGACAAGCAGGACGCCAATTTTGGGCTCTGGAGCGTTCACGAACGGCCTCTCCCGCTGAAGATGCGCCCTCCATAGGAAGAATTCCTCGCCCGATCCAGCGTCACATGAGATATGAAGACAGGCTTTGTAGTTTACCTTCGTATATGCTATAAATATTTGATGAGCGAGAAACCCGTCCCCCCGCAGTCCGCCGAGGCCGCAACTCTGGCCAGAGAGCTGAGAATTCTGCTCGGCAATTTCAAGCGCCGGATGCGCGACCAGACGCAGCCCGGCGATCTGACGCTGTCGCAAATCTCGGTGCTCGCACGGCTTGATCGCGAAGGGCCGGCGACGGTTTCGACCCTCGCCCGCGAGGCGGGCGTGCGGCCTCAGTCGATGGGCGCGACGATCGCGGCGCTGGAGGCAGCGGATTTTATTCGCGGCACGCCAGACCCTGGCGACGGGCGCCAGACGCTCCTGTCGCTCACCGATGCCTGCCGGGCGGTGATTCGGGCAAGCCGCCTCGCCCGCGAGGACTGGCTGGCGAACGCCATCGAAACCAAGCTGACGCCGGCGCAGCAAGCCGAACTGTCCCGCGCCATCGTTCTGTTGCGGCGGCTTGTCGAATAACCAACCGGAAAGATCACATGCCTGTCACCACGCTTGACCCGAAAAGCGCGCTCATCGTCGTCGACCTGCAAAAGGGCATCGTCGCGCTTCCGAGCGTTCATCCCATCGCCGGGGTGATTGCCAACGCGAGCGCGCTCGCTACTGCCTTTCGCCGCCACGGCCTGCCGGTCGTGCTGGTCAATGTCGCTGGCGGTGCGCCGGGCCGCACCGAGCGGGCGCATGCGCGCGGCGCCCTGGCGCCGGACTGGGCGGACCTCATTCCCGAGCTGAACACACAACCCGGCGACCACAAGGTGACCAAGCTGACCTGGGGCGCCTTCGCCAATACTGATCTCGATGCGCTGCTCAGGGAAATCGGTGTGACGCAGGTAGTGCTCGCGGGCGTCGCGTCGAGCATCGGCGTCGAGACGACCGCGCGTGAAGCCTATGCGCTCGGCTTCAATGTCACCATCGCGACCGATGCGATCACCGATCGCGACGCTGACGCACACGAGAACAGCCTAACGCGTATTTTTCCGCGCCTCGGCGAGACCGGCACGACGCAGGAGATCATCGGCCTTCTGGACAGGAGCGCCTGACATGAATTGGCTTCATGACCTATCCTACCTGTTTGGCGGCGCCTTTCTCGCGAATGCCGTTCCGCATTTTGTCAGCGGCACGTTGGGACGGCCTTTTCAGAGCCCGTTTGCCAAGCCGCCCGGCGAAGGTCTTTCCTCTTCGACCGTGAATGTGCTCTGGGGATTTGCGAACTTCGTGTTCGCCTATCTTCTCATCGTCCGTGTCGGCACCTTCGATGTCCACCGCGCCGATCATGTCATCGCCGCGGGCCTGGGCGTTCTGCTCATCGGCGTGATGTCCGCACGCCTCTTCGGGCGTTTCCACGGCGGCAATTCGCCCACGGACTCGTGACGGCATGAGCAAGGGCACGTTCCGCGCGCTGCGCTTTCACAATTTCCGGCTCTGGGCGGGTGCGTCGTTCGTCTCCAATGTCGGATCGTGGATGCAGCGCACGGCGCAGGATTGGCTGGTGCTCACGACGCTCACCCACAACAATGCGACCGCCGTCGGCGTCGTCGTGGCGCTGCAATTCGCGCCGCAGGTTCTGCTTCTGCCTTTAACCGGCTTCGCCGCCGATCATTTCGACAAGCGCAAACTTGTTTTCGTGACGCAGACGGCGATGGGGCTGCTTGCACTCGGGCTCGGCCTTCTCGTTTATGCCGGATGCGCCCGGCTCTGGCAGGTCGATGTCTTCGCGTTTCTGCTTGGCTGCGTCGCTGCCTTCGACATGCCGGTGCGCCAGGTGTTCATCGGCGAACTCGTCGGCGAGGCCGACCTGGCCAATGCGGTCGCGCTCAATTCGACGCTGTTCAACGCGGCGCGGATGCTCGGCCCGGCGGCGGCTGGTGTTCTGATCGCCGCGGTCGGGACCGGCGCGGTGTTTCTCCTCAACGCGGCGTCCTTTATCGCGGTCCTTGCGGCGCTGGCGCTGCTGCGCGGCGAGGCGCTGCACAAGCAGCCCCGCGCGGAGAAGCGCCGTGGCAATTTCGCGGAAGGAGTTCCGCTACATCTGGCGGCGGCCCGATCTCAAGGTCGTCCTTTTCATGCTGCTTATCGTCGGCATGTTCGGGCTCAATTTTCCGATCTTCATTTCGACCATGTCGGTTTCGGTCTTCCATTCCGGCGCGAGCTCGTTCGGAATCCTGACGTCGATGATGGCGATCGGCTCGGTTGCCGGCGCACTGCTGGCGGCGCGGCGCGGGCGGCCGGATATCGGCGTGCTGCTCGCTGGCGCGCTGATCTTCGGCATTGGCTGCGCGGTTGCGGCACTGATGCCCAACTATCTGCTCTTTGGTCTGGCTCTCGTGGTTGTCGGCATCGCGACGCAGGTCTTTACGACCTCGACCAACAGCCTGGTGCAGATCTCGACTGCACCGCATATGCGCGGCCGGGTCCTCGCCATCCTTCTTGCCGTCGCTCTGGGTGGTACGCCGCTCGGCGCACCGATCGTCGGCTGGATCGCGGATCGCTTCGGCGCGCGGGCCGCGCTCGGTGTCGGTGCAGCATCCGGCATCGCTGCGGCGATCATCGCCGCGATCTATCTTCTCAGGCGTGATTCCGCGGGTGTTGCGGCGGTCGCCGACAATCCGCGCGAGGCGTGATCGTCAGAGTGAGGTCTGCACCGCTTTCGTCTCGACATGGCGCAATTCTGCGATCGCCTGATCGAGACTGTCGCGCTGGCGTTCGAGATGGTTGATTTGCGCGCGAATCTGATCCGGGGCCAGATGCAACTCGGGGCCGTTGGCGTCCGCTTCGGAGAGCAGAGTGCTGATCTCGGTCAAAGTGAAACCGAGGCGGCGCCCCTTCAGGATCAATTGCAGGTGGCGCCGGTCGCGGTCCGAATAGAGCCGCGTAACGCCATTGCGCAAGGGATGAAGAAGCCCGCGATCCTCGTAGAAGCGCAGCGTCCGCAGGCTGACCTTAAATTCACGCGCCATCTCACCGATGCTCGTCAATGGCTCGCGCCCGGCATGAGCCGACACAAATCCCTGGTTCTCCTGCATCCGCGCCGCCCTCTCTCATTTAAGGACGGCGTTCATATTTAACCGATTTGTCCACTGATACAACTATAAAGTGTGTTTTTTCATGGCACACGCGTGAGTTGTCCAGATGTATCAAAATCAATCAGAATTAACTCGCTGTTTACCGAGGTTACGGAAATTCGTGGAAACAGCGCGTCGCGACCGAGGCCATGATTCGGTCCCCGACGTCCTGAAGGTTCGGCAATCAGGGCGATCCCTCCGGAGCGATTATGATCAAAGCGTTTCCGTGGAAAAACCGGGATCACGCCGCGACGAATGGGCAGACATCCGCACAGGACATCCCGCCACCCGCGCCGGAGGCCGATGCCCCCGGCCGCGTCTACGGCGCGCAGCTCAGCCGGGTGGAGGCAACTCTTAACACGCTTTTAGCCACGGTCGCTGCATCTGCGGGGCCGCAAGCTCCCGCCGCGCCGCCCGTTCGCGAGATCGCACGCCCTGGGCAGCGTCGCGCCTCGCTCGGCGCCGCGATCGCCGAAGTCTCCCGCCGGCAACAGGAGCTCGAAGGCCTCACGCCGGCATCCGCGGCGCGGCAAGCCGTAGAGCAGGCGGCCGGGCAGTTCGGCCAGCCACGCCCGCGGGCAACTTCGCTCACGAGCTTGCAGGACGACATCGCCGGGCTCGCCGCCAAGCTCGAATTCGATGCAGCGCGAGCAGGCGACGCGCTACGCCGCCCCGCAGGCTTGCGACCTTGACAAATTGAGCGCGGAAATCGCCGGCATGTCGGAGGCGCTGCGCGACGTCGCTTCGCGCGGTTCGGTCGCCACGGTCGAGGCGGCGATCCGCGGTCTGTCGCAAAAGATCGAAGAATCGCGCAGCGACGGCATCAAGGAGACGGTGCTGCGGCCGATGGAAGAGATGGTCGCGGAATTGCGCCAATCGCTCGCCGAGATCGATCCGCGGATGACGATCAAAGGTCTCGACAGCGAGATAAAGAAGCTCGGCAGCAAGATCGAAGATCTCGGCCGCAGCAGCGTCGATCCGGCGGCTTTCGGTCATATTCAAGTGCAGACCCGGGAAATCCGCGATCTTCTGACCGCCGCGGCGGCGCATCCCCTGCCGGTCGAGCGGATCGAGCTACAGGTTGCCCAGCTTGCCCGCAGCTTGAGCGAACAGCGTCCGGCACCGCCGCTCTACGGCGAGATGCCCTTGCTGGAGCCGCGCCACGACAGGGCGCATTTCGATGCGATCGAGGCGCGTCTGGCGGAGATCGCCGGAAAGGTCGAGGAATCGCTTCAGGCCACGCGCGATCAGAGCCGCTATCACGATCTCTCGGATCGCATCGAAACGGTTCACACTGGTCTTTCCGAACGCATTGCCGAGGTGCAGCGCACGGCGGTTCCCGATACGCGCGGCTTGGAAGAGCTGGTTCGCTCGCTTTCCGACAAGATCGAACATGCGATGGCGCCGCAGGCTGACCATCGCGCGATCGAGGCGCTCGAACAGCAGATCGTTCAGCTTGCCGAGCGGATGGATCACTCCACCACCGCAGCGTCTCTCGGCTCGCTCGAACGGGCGATCAGCGAACTTTTCGGCGAACTTGAACGCACGCGCACCGCGAACCTCGATGCCGCCGAACAAACTGCGCGCGGCGTCGTGCAGGAGGCTTTGAACAGCGCGCCCAACCACGCCGCTTCACAGCAGAGGATCACCGAAGAGCTTTTCGAATTGCGTGCCAAGCAGGATCAAGCTGAGGCGCGCACGCTCTCGACCCTGAATGCCGTGCACGAAACCCTAGAGAAAGTCGTCGACCGGCTTTCGACGTTCGAGGCGGGGATCGACGATCGCCAAAGCGGCGGTCCGGGCGAGACTTTGGCTTCGGGGCCGGCGCCCGTCTTCGCGCCTTCGCATGCCACCAATCCGCCGCCGCCCCCGCCGCCGTTCGCCGAGCCGCGCGGCAGCCGCGACGGCGGGAAGGACGCGCTCTTTAGCGCGGCGGAAGATTTTTTGATTGAGCCGGGCAGCGGGTTCCCTGGCCGGCGCGAGACCGGCGCCGCGGGCGCGCAGGGCTCTTCCCTCGACTCTCTCGATGCGCCCAACCCGCGCTCCGATTTCATCGCCGCCGCCCGCCGCGCGGCCCAGGCGGCGCAGCGCGAAACCGTCGCGGCGGCCCATGCCGGCGCCGGTGCGGCTCCGCTCGTCCAGGGCGATGGCGGGCTGCTCGACACGACGCGCAGCTTCATCGCCCATTACAAGCGGCCCGTTGTGTTGTCGCTGGCGGCGATTTTCGTCGCTGTCGGCGCCTATGCCGTGCTGAAGACGCTCGGCCATCCCGACCGCACCAAGCTTTCTTACAATATCGAGCCGCCGGCCGCCGTCACGGCCGTGATGCCCGGTGCGCCGGTCATGTCGCCGGCTCCGGCGCAGCAAAATACCTTCGCGCAGATGACCTCCGCAGCCAAGGTCGACGACAGCGCCCTGTCGCCCAATTCGATTGTCACGCCGCCGCCCGCGCCACCGCGCGCCGCCGCGCCGGCCGCCGGGGTCGATCCCGTCGTGACTGGATCCATCGCGCCGAAACCTCCCGTCACGGCGGAGAAGCCACAGCAAATCTCCTTTGCCGATCTGCACAGCCGGGCTCTGGCCGGCGACGCGGCCGCGCAATTTGCGCTTGCCGCCAATTATGCCGAAGGGCGCGTGACCGCGCGCGATCTTCAGGCAGCCGCCGAATGGTACGGAAAGGCTGCGGCACAGGGTCTCGCTCCGGCGCAATATCGCCTCGGCTCGCTTTATGAGAAGGGCGTCGGCGTTCCGCGCGATGTCAGCAAAGCGCGCGCCCTCTATCAGAGCGCGGCCGAGGAGGGGAACATCCGCGCGATGCACAATCTCGCCGTGCTCGCGGCCGATGGCGGCGACAGCGGCCGCCCGGATTACGCCACCGCGGCGCACTGGTTCAAGCGGGCGGCGGAATTCGGAGTCCGCGACAGCCAGTATAATTATGCCGTCCTCCTCGCGCGCGGTCTCGGCGTGCAGCAGGATTTCGTCGCCTCTTATGTTTGGTTCGCGATCGTCGCGGCGCAGGGCGATCAGGACTCGGCGACCAAGCGCGACGAGGTCGGAGCGCGGCTCTCGCCGGATCAACTGGCGACGGCCAAGGCCGTGGCGGCCAGCTTCCGTCCGCGCACGCCCTCCATCGATTCCAACAACGTGGCGCTGCCGGTCGTGGTCGGCGCAACGCACGCGCAGCCGCCCTCGCCACCTCCGAGCCTGAGCTTCAGTCAGCGCCCCAAAGTCTCGATGCTGTAATCAGCGGAAGCGGCAGGTTGCAATCGGTTCGGATTGATTGGGTAGAAATACCCGGAGAGTCCAGCCGGCGCCGCGCGGATCGGCGCAGATGCCGTGTGCCGTTTCGATCGTCACCTTACGGATGACATCCTGGCTGATTCCGTCAGGCTCAGTGGCGGTCGCGTCCATCACTCGCTTGCTCTCATCCAGAGTATAATGCTGGATGAGGCGCGACGCCTTGTTGGCGTCGCCGATATTGCCCATCGTCGTCAGGCTCGCCGCGGCATAGGCCGGGGACACAGCGCCAAAAACGAGAGCCAACCCTGCGGCGGCTCTTTTAGGTGATCCGAAAAAGCCTGTTTGCCTCGCCATGAGTCCCTCGTTCCGCCGGAATTCGATTTTCATAGCTAGGATTGAAAAACGGCGCAATTCGTTCGCATTGCCCGGTAACGCTTACGCCGCCCTAATCCGGCAAGCATTGACGGTGCGAGATTCGGTAGACGCGCTCGCGGCCCATGACATGGGCAATGCGTTCGCGGCTTGCGAACAACGGCGCGAAGGCGCGGTCGTGCAGGTTGAGACCGCCCGCATAGGCGCCAAAGGCGGGCAGGATGCAGCGCGTCCGGTCGCTCAGAAAACAGCGCCGGCGTATGGAGCCTGTGCTGCCGGCGACGCGCGCGACCGGATGCAGATGCCCCGCGATCTCGAATCCATCGTGCTGTACGCTGGGCTCGTGGCGAAGAATGATGTTACCGATCGCAAGCGCGTCGTGCCGCGCACCGCCGAGATCCTCGGGCAGAACCGGATCGTGATTGCCGGCGATCCAGATCCAGTGCCGCCCGGCTTGCAATTGCCGGAGCATGGCGCGGAATTGCCCGGGAAGCCGCTCGCCGCCGGACACATCATGGAAGGAATCGCCGAGCGCGACGATGGTGCGCGGCGCATAACGGGCGATCAACGCGGCGAGCGTCGCGAGCGTCGCGGCGGTGTCGTAAGGCGGCAAAAACACCCGCCGCGCGGCATAGGCCGATCCCTTTTCGAGATGCAAGTCCGCGACAATCAGCAGCCGCTCCTCGGGCCAGTAGAGCGCGCCGAGCGAGTCCGCAACGAAGGCGGCGCTGCCGAGGGCGAGCATTGTCGCCGGGCGCTGGCTTCTCTCGTGTTGGATGGCGATGGTCATCTGCCGTTCTGTCTCATTCCTCTGCCGCTTCCCGCGCCAGCGCCGCCGAGGCCTCGGCGAGGATTGCCTCGCGCGCCTCGCCATAGACGGCCTCGCGGCCGATTTCCAGCAGGATCGGCACCGCCAGCGGTGACACGTGATCCAAATCCTTATGCATGATTCGCCCCCTGACGCGCGAGAGCATGGCCGCCAGCCGGGGCAGGTCGAGCAGGCCGAGGGCCGCATCCTGCCGCGTTGCGCGCAGCAGGATATGATCGGGCTCGTGCCGGCGCAAAACGTCATAAATGAGATCGGTCGAGACGGTGATCTGCCGCCCGGTCTTCTCGCGGCCGGGGAAATTGCGCTCGATCATGCCGGAGATGATCGCGCAATTGCGGAAACTGCGCTTCATCAGCGAGGATTCAAGCAGCCACGCCTCGAGGTCGTCGCCGAGCATGTCTTCCGAGAAGAGGTTGGCGAGGCTCACGCGCTTTGCTTTGATTTGCGCCGCGATGTCGCTCGTGCCCCAGACGCCGATCGCATAATCATTGGCGACAAATCCGAGCGGCTTCAGGCCAGTGCGCTCCATGCGCCGCGTCAGCAGCATGCCGAGCGTCTGATGCGCAAGTCGCCCCTCGAACGGATAGGCGACGAGGTGGAAGCGCTCGCCGCGCGGAAACGTCTCGACCAGCAGATGGCCGGGCGGCGGCAGGGCCGAGCGCTGCGCCTGCAGGCCGAGCCATTCGGCGACGGGCTCCGGCAATTCGTGCCATTGTTTCGGGTTCGCCACCATATGGCGCACCCGCGCCGCAAGATGCGTCGAGAGCGGGAACTTGCCGCCATCGTAAGAGGGGATTTTCGGAGCCTCGGCACGGGCGCGGGAGACGAGCGCCTCGTTTTCGACAATGCCTTGCAGGGCGAGAATTTCGCCGCCGAAAAGAAACGTGTCATTCGGCGCGAGCGTCTCCAGAAAATATTCCTCGATCTGGCCGAGCATGCGGCCGCCGCGCCGCAATGGGCCGGTATAGGCCGCGCCTTTTTCGCCCCGGCCGCGCACCAGCCGTACTTTCAGCATATCGGCTTCGACGATCGTGCCGACATTCATGCGATAGGTCTGCGCCACGCGGCCGTTGGCGATCCGCCACGAGCCGTCCTTCTGCTGTTTTATTTTGGCGAAGCGTTCATAGGAGGCGAGCGCGTAGCCGCCATGCGCGACGAAGGCGACGGCCGCGTCGAAATCATCGCGGGTCAGCTCGCGATAGGGCTCCGCCGAAGTGACTTCGCGGAAAAGCTCGTCCGAGAAGAACGGCTCGGCGCAGGCCATGCCGAGAATATGCTGGCAAAGCACGTCCAGCGCACCGCTGCGCGCGATGGCGGTATCCTGCTCGCCGGCATAGGCGGCGTCGACCGCCGCGCGGCACTCCAGAACCTCGAAGCGGTTCGAAGGCACGAGAATGGCGCGCGAGGGCTCATCGAGCCGGTGATTGGCGCGGCCGATGCGCTGCAGGAGCCGGCTGGCGCCCTTCGGCGCGCCGAGATTGATGACAAGATCGACATCGCCCCAGTCGATGCCGAGATCGAGGGTCGAGGTGCAAACGACGGCTCTTAATCGCCCTTCGGCCATGGCCGCCTCGACGCGGCGGCGTTGGCCGACATCGAGCGAGCCGTGATGCAGCGCGATCGGCAATTTCTCTTCGTTGATCCGCCACAGTTCGGCAAAGGCAAATTCGGCCAACGCGCGCGTATTGACGAAGACGAGGCTCATATGCGCCTGTTTGATAAGCCCGTAGACTTCCGAGATGGCATGGCGCGTCGTATGGCCTGACCAAGGCAGATGCTCGGTGGTATCGAGAATCGAAATGTCTGGCTTGGCGCCGGGTGGCGCAGTGACGAGATGCGCTTTTGCATTGTCGCTTTGCGAGACGAGCCAGCGACGCAATTCGTCCGGATCGCGGACGGTCGCGGAAAGGCCGGTGGTGCGCATCTGCGGCGCGATCGTGCGCAGCCGGGCGAGATCGAGGCTCAGAAGATCGCCGCGCTTCGAGGCCGAGAGCGAGTGCAATTCATCGATGACGACGCGCTTCAAGTCGGCAAAGAGGTGTCGCGCATCGGCGCTGGCGAGCAGAAGCGCGAGCTGCTCGGGTGTCGTCAGGAGGATGTCGGGCGGATCGCGCCGCTGGCGCTGGCGCTTCGACATCGATGTATCGCCGGTCCGCGTCTCGGCGCGGACGGCGAGGCTCATCTCGTCGATCGGTATTTCGAGGTTGCGCGCGACATCAGTTGCGAGCGCCTTGAGCGGCGAGAGGTAGAGCGTATGCAGACCGCGCCGGTTGCGCGGCCGGTCGAGATCGATCAGCGTCGGCAGGAAGCCGGCGAGCGTCTTGCCTGCGCCGGTCGGAGCGATCAGCAGTACGTCCTCGCCGGCCTCGGCATGTTTCACCAAGGCAAGCTGATGCGCGCGGGGCGTCCAGCCGCGCCGCGTGAAAAAGGCTTCGAAGCGCGGCGGCAGGACCGCGCGGTCCGCCGCGTCCGCGGTGCGGGCCCTCGTCCGCGGGGTCGCCATCAGGGTGAAGCCGCGCCGGATTTCTCCGCCTCTTCCAAAACCAGATCCTTACGGCTGATCTTGCCGATAGCGGTCTTGGGAAGGCTGGCACGGATTTCGATCACTCGCGGCAACGTGATCCGCGACAGATGCCCGGCGAGGAAGTGCAGGAGTGCACCTGGCGTTGCTTCGCTGTTCGGCATCAGCGTGACGAAGGCTTTCGGCACTTGGCCGCGCACGGCGTCCGGCAACGCGATGGCGACCGCCTCGGCGACGTCGGGATGCTGCAACAGGGCTTCCTCGATAAGACGCGGATAGATCTTGAAGCCGTTGCAGATGATGATGTCCTTGATCCGATCGACAAGAAAGAGATCACCGTCCTTGTCGAGATAGCCGACATCTCCGGTGCGCAGCGCGCCGTCAATGAAGGCTGCTTTCGTCTCCTCCAGATTGCGCCAATAGCCACCCATGATCTGCGGCCCGCGCAGGCAGACCTCGCCGCGTTCTCCGGCGGGGAGGATTTTCGCCGGTTCGTCGAGCGAGCGAATTTCGACGATCGTGTCGCGCAGCGGCGCTCCGACGGAGTCGTTCTTGTATTCCCGATCGAGCGGATTGGCGGCGACGACCGGCGAAGCCTCGGTGAGGCCGTAGCCTTCGACGAGCTTACAGCCGGTCAGCAATTCGAAGCGCTGGCGGGTATCGAGCGACAGCGGCGCGCCACCGGAAATGCAATAGCGGATCGAGGAAAGATCGAATTTGCTATGGATCGCCTTGTGGCCCAGCGTCGCGAAAAAACTCGGCACGCCGGGAAACAAGGTCGGCCTTTTACTGGTGATGAATTTTAGCACCTGTACGAGGTCGAAGCTCGGCAGCAGCACGATTTCTGCGCCGAGAGAGATGCAGAAATTCATGCCGGCCGTCATGCCAAAAATATGAAACAGCGGCAGCAGCATCAGCGCGCGCTCGCGGCCTGGCTGCAGGTTCGGCACGCGATCCTTGATCTGCGCGACATTGGCGGTGAGGTTGGCGTGGCTCAGCATGGCGCCCTTGGGCACGCCGGTCGTGCCGCCGGTATATTGCAGAACCGCGAGATCGATCACCGGATTGATCGCGACCGGCGTTATCGGGCTGTGATCGGCAAGGAGGCGCTCGAAGCGGATGTGCCGCGCCTCACGCGGAATCCTGGCGAGTTCCTTTGCTTTGAACAGGCCGAAAAGCAGTCCCTTCAGCGGCGGCAGCGCCGCGCGCAGCGAGCAGACGATGATTTTCTCGAGGCCGCTCGCCTGCGGCACGGCGGCGACCTTTGGATAGATCTTTTCGACATCGAGCGTCACCATGATCTTCGTGCCGGAATCCTCGACCTGACGGGCGATTTCGCGCGTGACATTGAGAGGGTTGAACGTCACGATGATGCCGCCGGCTTTCAGCACGGCATAATAAGCGATGACGAAATAGGGCGAATTGGGCAGGCAAAGCCCCACCCGCGTACCGTGGACGACGCCGATCTTCTGGAAGCCACGCGCGGCGCGGTCAACGAGACGCTTCAGTTCCGCGTAGGTTAGCTTGCGTCCGAAAAAATCGAGGGCGTTCTGGTCGCCAAAGCGCGCCGCCGCCTCATCCAGCAAGGCCGGCAGGGAGGAGATCGCGAGAGGCTTTTGCGCGGGACTTGGCATGGCCGCAATCTAGCGCAGGTCCGTTGGGGACACATCCATGCCGTAAAAAAATCTGCGTCGAAAAAGCTCAAGCGGCGTGGGAAGCGGGCTCCTGCGTCAGGACCGCATAGAGCGCCGCGGGATCGCGGGTCGCACGCAATTTGGTGGCGATCGTGACATCGCGCAGAACCCGGGCCACACGCGCGAGGGCCTTTAGATGATCGGCGCCGGCAAGCTCCGGCGCGACGAGCATCAATACGAGATCGACGGGCTCGCCATCGATGGCATCGAAATCCACGGGCTTTTCGAGCCGCGCGAAAACGCCGAAGATCCGCTGGCATTTCTTGAGTTTGGCGTGCGGCAGGGCAACGCCGCTGCCGGTGCCGGTCGAGCCCAGCCTCTCGCGCTGCAAAAGCGCATTGAAGATTTCGCGCGGCGGCAGGCCGGAGATTCGCGCCGCCCGTTCGCTCAATTCCTGCAGGACAAGCTTCTTCGTCCCAGCGCGCAATGATGGAACGATAGCATCGGGGGCGATGAGATCGGTGAGCCGCATGGGAAGACTGACTTCCAACTTCCGAACGCTCGATGAAAGAGCCATGTTGTGCACCGCGCAGGGATCCGCTCGGCGGGAGGCCATATGGCCTCTTTCGCGCCTAAGGTCCAGGGTCTAGAGAGACGAAGCTTTCATTGACGGGGTGGAGAGATCGACCCACCCGATGTTGCCGTCGGCACGGCGATAAACCAGATTGATATGACGATTGCCAGGATGACGAAAGAAGACGACCGACGCATCCCCGTTGTCGAGCCTTTCCACCGCGGCGGAGACCGATAGTTCCGCGGCATCGCCGATGGCTTCCGCGATTACGACCGGATTGGCTTCGTCCGCCCCGTCCGCTTCGCTGGCGAAGTTGATCGCAGGCGCAGACACGTTCGTTGCCGTTGCGATGGAGGATTCGGCAGGATTGCTCGTGCGTGCGCGGCTGCGGTCCTTCTGCCGGCGCAGACGGTTTTCGATGCGGTCGGCGGCTTTGTTGAAGCTGGAATAGGCGTCGGCTGCTTCCGCTTCCGCCTGCAACGTCACGCCCGATTCGAGATGCAAGGTGCAATCGGTGCGGAAGCCGGAGCCTTCCCGTTCAATTGTCACATGACCGCCGGTCGGTTCCGCCGCATATTTCAAGACCACGAGGTCGAGCCGTGCACCGACATAGGTGCGTAACGAATCCCCGATATCGATGTTCTTTCCAGAGACGCGCAATGTCATTGGTTTACCTCCAATTCACTGTCGCCCCAACGCGATCCGCCGTTCACCAGCGGTTGGTTCAGGGTTAGGAGCCTCGCGTCGCGAAGTCAATGGTTTGACGCCGTGGCTGCGGTGACAGCGGGGAAAACACGCTCAAGCGCAACCGCTGCTGCGCGGCGCAAGCTCTACAATCACGAAAGGATTCAAGCTTTTGTAGAAGAGTTACAGAATCACCCAGGATAATCCCGCACGTTATGCAATTTGCTCAATGCAAGCCGCGCATGCGACGGCGCTCGACCGAGGAGGGGATGCGCAGGCTCTCGCGATATTTGGCGACAGTGCGCCGGGCAATCTCGACATTCGACTTCTTCAACTGTTCCACGATCGCGTCGTCGGAGAGAATGTCGCTCTCGGATTCATGCTCGATCATCTGCCGGATGCGGAATCGCACCGCTTCCGCCGAATGTGCATCGCCGCCGTTGCGCGAAGCGATCGAGGCGGTGAAGAAATATTTCAACTCGAAAAGCCCGCGCGGCGTAGAAATATATTTGTTTGAGGTGACGCGGGAGACGGTGGATTCGTGCATGCCGATGGCGTCGGCAATGGCTTTAAGATTCAGCGGGCGCAGATGCTCGACGCCATGCGCGAAGAAAGCATCCTGCTGCCGAACGATTTCGCCGGCGACCTTGAGAATTGTGCGGGCGCGCTGTTCCAGGCTTTTGGTCAGCCAATTGGCCGTCTGCAGACAATTGGAGAGGAAGGAACGGTCGACATCGCTGGCCTTGGCGCGGGCGACTCGCGTCGCATAAACCTGATTGACAAGCAGCCGCGGCAGAACCTCGGAATTCAATTCGACATGCCATGAGCCGTCGGGCAAGGCGCGGATAATGACATCGGCGACGACCGGCTGCACGATGCCGCCGCCGAAGGCGCGGCCGGGCTTGGGGTCGAGCCGTTTGATTTCGGCGATCATGTCGGTCACGTCTTCGGCGCTAACGCCGCAGAGCTTGCGCAGGGCGGTGTAATCGCGCTTGGCGACGAGGTCGAGGCGCTCGACGAGCGCCTGCATCGCCGGATCGAAGCGGTCCTTTTCCCGCAACTGGATCGACAGGCATTCAGCGAGATTGCGCGCGCCAACGCCGCTGGGCTCGAAGCTCTGAATGGTGGCGAGAAGCTTCTCCACGCGCGCGACCGGCGCGCCGAGACGCAAGCCGACCTCCGCCACGGATTCGGTGAAATAGCCGGCCTCGTCGATCGAATCGATGATCGCATGGCCGATCACCCGCTCGATCGGATCTTTGGTCGCGAGCGCCAATTGTGCGGCGAGATGGTCGCGTAGACTCAGCTCGGCGGCGACATAAGCTTCAAGATTGGTGGCCTCGCCGCCGTCGGATGCAGGCGAGGGGGCTCCAGACCAGGAGGTCGAGGAGAGCCCCAGCCCTTCGCTGGCGGCCGGATGCTCGGCGGGAGTGGGAGCGCGATCGTCTTCGAACGCATTGGAAAGTTCAGTGCCGAGGCTGGCTTCAAGCGCACCGCGGTCGGTAGCAAAGGATTCCGAGCTCCATTCGGTCTCGCCCGCTTCGCTGGAATCGCTCTCGGCGGAAGCGTCGCCATAATCGCCGTCATCGCCGATCGTCGGCTCGTTGTCCGGGGCTTCCTCGGCCCGCTCCAGCAAAGGGTTACGCTCAAGCTCCTCCTGAACGAAGGCGGCGAGTTCCATGTTTGAGAATTGCAGAAGCTTGATCGCCTGGAGAAGCTGCGGCGTCATAACCAGGGACTGGCCCTGGCGAAGGAGGAGTTTGGTGGTTAGCGCCATTACTCTATACACCCCCAACAAGGGAAAACTGCACAACGGCCCGTTTTTTGCTTGTCAGGGTTTATAGCATGATTGAAGGCGCTGTCTCCTCCCAAAACCGGCCGACACATAAATTTTTGTCATTTTACACGGGTCCAGAGAAATCTTCTCCGCCGAGCCCCTCATTGCCCGGCTCCGGGTAATCCACCGACAAAAAATATAATCCCGCCGCGGGCGCGACAGTGCCGCAACGGCCGCGGTCGCGGGCCTCCAGGGCCGCGCGCAAATCCTCGCGCGACCATTTCCCGGATCCCACATGTTCGAGTGAGCCCACCATCGAACGCACCTGATGGTGCAGGAACGAGCGTGCGCTCGCATAAATTTCAATCGTCTCGCCTTGCCGGACCACATCGAGCCGCTCCAGCGTGCGGACCGGACTCGCGGCCTGGCAATCGGCATCTCGGAAGGTTGAAAAATCGTGCCGTCCGACCAGCACCTGCGCCGCCGCGTGCATGACCGCGGCATCGAGCTTGCGTTTCACCAGCCAGGCGCGGCCGGATTCGAGCGTCAGCGGCGAGCGCCGGTTGATGATTTTGTAGAGATAATGACGCCGGATGGCGGAAAAGCGCGCGTCGAATGTGTCGGAAACCGGCTCGGCTCGGACGATGGCGATGCGGCTCGATCGCAGATGCGCGTTGAGCGCGTCGCGCAAGACGTCTGGCCGCCACGCGCGCGCGAGGTCGGCGTGGGCGACCTGGCCGACAGCATGGACGCCCGCGTCGGTGCGTCCCGCGCCACGGATCGGCACTCTGGCGCCGGTGATCGCGGTCAGCGCCGTCTCGATCGCTTCCTGGATGGAAGGGCCGTTCGCTTGCCTCTGCCAGCCGACGAGGCCCGCGCCGTCATATTCGATGGTGAGTTTGTAGCGCGGCATCAATCTGGCTGCCGCAGCACCGCGCCGCGCTGCAGGCGCGCGCCGCGGAGAAATTCGTCCGCGCTCATCGGCGCCCGGCCGGCGCGCTGGACTTCGACAAGCCGCAGCGCATCGCGCCCGCAGGCGATGGTCAGGTCGTCGTCGAGAACGGTACCGGGTGCGCCCTGCATCGCGACGGTGCGGCTGCGCAGGACCTTGAGGCGTTCAGCGCCCTTGCCGAGATCGGCAAAGAAAGCGGCTCCCGGAAAGGGCGACAGCCCGCGGACGAGGTCGTGCAGAACAGCCGCGTCGCGCGACCAGTCGATCGCCGCCTCGGCCTTGCTGATTTTCTCGGCATAGGTGACGCCGGTTGTCGCCTGCGGGGTAAAGGCCAGCGCATTTTGCGCGAGAAGCTCGAGCGCCCGCGCCATCAGCGCCGCGCCTCTCACGGAGAGCTTATCGTGCAATTCGCCGGCGGTCATTTCCGCGCCAATGGCGACGCGCTCTTCGAGCGCAACCGGCCCCGTATCGAGCGTTTCGTCCATCCGCATCACCGCGAGGCCGCTTTCGCGGTCGCCCGCCATGATGGCGCGCTGGATCGGCGCCGCGCCCCGCCAGCGCGGCAATAGCGAGGCGTGCAGGTTGAGGCAGCCCTTGGCCGGCGCGTCGAGGATGGCCTTCGGCAGGATCAGGCCATAGGCGACGACAACCGCGACGTCAGCTTTGTGGCTGGCGAAAAGCGCGGCCGCTTCGGGGGTTCGCAGGCTCGCCGGAGTGAAGATGGGGAGATCTAGTTTCGTTGCGGCGCGCGCCACCGGGGAGGGTAGGGTCTCAAGCCCGCGCCGGCCGGCCGGTTTTGGCGCGCGCGTGTAGACCGCCGCAATGTCATGGCCGCGCCCGGCGATCTCGGTCAGAACCGGCACCGAGAAATCGGGCGTACCCATGAAGACAATGCGCAAGGCGCTCAGCCTTCCAATCCTGCCTGTCTGGTCTCGGCCTCGTCGTCATTGTCGTGCCTGGCGTCCGCTGCACTGCGCTTGGCCGCCTTGCTGAATTTCTTCGAGATCATCTCCCGCTTCAGCCGCGAGATGTGATCGATGAAGAGAACGCCGTTCAGATGGTCGATTTCATGCTGGAGGCAGGTCGCGAGAATGCCCTCGGCCTCGATTTCCTGACGCTTGTTGTCGCGATCGAGATAGCCTACCCGGATTCGCGCCGGGCGCTCGACTTCCTCGTAGATCTCGGGGATCGAGAGGCAGCCCTCGTTGTAGGTCGAAAGCTCTTCCGACGCCCAGAGGATTTCCGGATTGGCGAAGACCAGAGGATTGGCGCTGGCTTCTTCGTCCTGCCGTTTGGCGACATCGAGCACCAGCACGCGCTTCATCTCGCCGAGCTGAGTCGCCGCAAGGCCGATGCCCGGCGCGGCATACATCGTCTCCAGCATGTCGTCCATCAACGCGCGGATCTCGTCGTCGACGGCGGCTATTGGAGCGGCTTTCTCACGAAGCCGTTTGTCGGGCAGAATCAGGATCGGTCTCAGGGGCATGGCAGAAGTCAAATCCGGGAAACTGCCCCAGACATAGGCATCAAGCGCCGCCGGGTCAATTTCCGCGGGGTTTAGGCCGCTCCGACCATCCGCAGGAAGTCATGCACCTGTTTCGACAGGAGCTCCGACTGCCGGTTCAGCCGGGTGGCGAGGTCGAGCACCTGCTTGGCGGCGGAGTTCGAATTGCCGGCCGCTTCCGTCACGCCGAGAATATTCGCCGCCATTTCGTGCGTGCCGACCGAAGCCTGCTCGGCGCGGCGGGCGATTTCGCGCGTCGCAGCTTCCTGCTCCGCCACGGCGGTTTCAGCGGCAATGGAGATGGAGCTCACGCGCTGCGTCGTCTTGGCGATGCTGGCGATGAAGGAGGCGACATGCTCGGTCGCGTCCTGGATGCCGGCGACTTGCGCATTGATCTCCGCGGTCGCCTTGGAGGTCGCGAGCGCCAGATTCTTCACTTCCTGCGCGACGATGGCGAAACCGCGCCCCGCCTCGCCGGCGCGCGCCGCCTCGATCGTCGCATTGAGCGCCAGCATATTGGTCTGTGCGGCAATATTGCTGATGAGCACGACGCTGCCGCCGATCCGCTCTGCCGCGCCGGAGAGACTACGCACCGCCTCCTGCGTCTGGTCAGCCGCTCCGGCCGCATGGCCGGCGACCTGGTTCAATTCATGGACGCGGGCGCTGACTTCGCCGATCGCCTGCGACAGATAATGCGTCGCGTTGGCGACGGCTTGAACATTCGTCTCCGCCTCGCGCGAGGCGAGTGCGACCGCCATGGATCGTTCGCTGGTCACTTCCGCCGATTGGGTCAATGCGTCCGCCGTATCGCGCAAATCCTCGGCCGCAGTCGTCACGCCAGAGACAATACCGCCAATCGCATGTTCAAAGGACTTTGCCAGATGATTGAGAGTGCGCAGTCGCTCATCCTGGCCGGCCTGCAGATAGCTGTCCATCGTCATGACGATATCGAGCATCGAGATGCGGAAATAGGCGAGCTGGACCTTCGTGCGCCGTCGCGCCGCAAAGATCTCAAACGGCTTGCGCGGCAGACGCAGCGCAATCGCTTCGAGGACTTGGGCAAATACGAAACTGCGCCCGGCGGTCGAGAGTCGGAAATCGACTCCGAAGTCATTGCGAAGCCGATAAATGTCGGCAATTGACGCATCATATTCCGCGTCGAAACGCCCTCCCATTAGCACGCGCCAGTGGCGCAGATATTTTTCGCGTGCAAGGGCAACGCTCGCCGGATTGCCGACATAAGAATCGCCGCCGAATGATTTCGCCGCGACACGATAGAAGGCGTCGAGGGCGGATGAGAATTCGCGGAAGAGGAAGTCGAAGTTCTGACGAATGATCTCGGTACATTCGTCGTCGATCGCGTAAATTCGCCTGAGATCGGCGACGTCAGATTTCGAGGTCATGATTGTACCCGTTTCGTCGATCGAGAATTTAGGCGAATTTTATTAGCGAGCCGTAACTTAGCGACGAAAAGCGCAGTCCTTGCAGCGAATTGCCGCGCCTTGCCCCTGGAAAATCTGTTCCGTCTATGTTCCCTGCGGTGCAAATCTGCTAGAAGGCGATATGGACAGAACTCTCTTCACGATCCTTGCTATCCCGGTGACGGCCTTAAATCTTGCGTTGGGGCTCGGCGGATTCGTGTGCCTGCTGCTGGTCCTCGGCCTTTTGCTCGGCACAAGCGCGCGCCGGCGTGAAGCCCTGGCGGCGGCGCAACGCCAGAGCGATCTGCAGGAGAAGATTGCCGAGCTTGCCCGTTCGCATGCAGAGGTCACGGGCCGGCTGCGCAGCATGGGCGAGATTCTCGGCTCGCGTCAGGCCGATCTCGCCCGGATTGTCGCCGAGCAGCTCAATTCGGTGGGCGCGCGTGTCGGCCGCAGCCTTGAGGATCAGTCGCGCACCGCGAGCGAGAATCTGGGCAAGCTCAACGAGCGGCTGGCGGTGATCGACGCGGCGCAGGCGCAACTCACCGGCCTCACCGAGGAAGTGATCGGCCTGAAGGATATCCTCGCCAACAAGCAGGCGCGTGGGGCCTTCGGCCAGGGACGGATGGAGGCCATCGTCCGCGACGCTCTGCCGCAGAACGCCTATGAGTTCCAATACACGCTCTCGAATCATTGCCGGCCGGATTGCGTGATCCGCTTGCCCGGCGATGAGCGTGTGATGGTGATCGACGCGAAATTTCCGCTGGAATCTTTCGTCGCCTTGAAGGACGCAGCTGATGCCGAGGCGCGCAAGGTGGCGGCGGCGCGCGTGCGCAGCGACGTCGGCCGGCATATCGCCGATATCAAGGAGCGCTATTTCATTTCTGGCGAGACGCAGGATATCGCCGTTCTGTTCGTCCCGTCCGAATCGCTCTATGCCGATCTTGCCGAACATTTCGAGGATGTCGTTCAGAAGGCGCACAAGAGCCGGATCGTCATCGTCTCTCCGTCGCTGCTGGTGATGGCCGTGCAAGTCATGCAGGCGCTCGTTCGCGATGCACGGGTGCGCGAGCAGGCGCATGTGATTCAGATCGAGGTGCGCCGGCTTGTCGAGGATGTCGTTCGGCTGCGGCAGAGAGTTCGGCAAGCTCGGCGGCCATTTCGGTCAGGTACAGGAGGATGTCTCCGGCATTCTGATCTCCGCCGATAAGATCGCCAAAAGCGGTGAGCGCATCGACATGCTCGATTTCGGCAAACCGGACACGAGCGCCGAAGCGCAGCGGCCGATCCCGTTCGGGAGCGTCGATAAAGCAGCGGAATGACCGGCTGGGGGAGGCGGAGCTTGTCCTTCCCCGAGAGTCCGCCCGCGAACCGGCATAGCGCTCTCGTCCGCCATAGCCGTGCTGTCATGGCGGGCCACGCAGTGGCGGCCCCGGCGTCGCAATCTCTACAGGAATGTTTCGGTGTGAATGGCCCGGACGAAGCCCGGTCGTGGGCAACGGTTCCGGGCGTCGGCCGCGCCCCATCTTCGTGCAGTTTGCAGAGGCGATGCGTGATACGGCACGCCCGCGCGATGGCGTATCGAACTGCGTCAGCCCAAATAAAAACGCCGGCCCGAAGGCCGGCGTTGGGAAGTCGATCTCTGCGAGATCAGAACTTCAGGATGACGTCGCCGCCGATCGTGACCATATCGCTCTTGGTGCCAGTGGTCGAGTTCGAGGGCACATCGAACGGTGTCGTACCGTTAAGCGAGGTGTCGTAGCGAACTTCCGGCCGGAAGATCACACCCTTCAAGAACGAGAGCGAGGACGGAACCGTCGGCGTGATATTCAGGCCGGCGGTAAATGCGAAATAGGTCGTCGCCGGCCCGCAGTAGGTGGTGCTGGGGTAGCCGTGCACGCCATTGACCCAATCGTAGTTGCCCGGGTAAGCGCAGACATAAGTGTCTGCGCCAGACGAATTGCCATTATCCCGGAACACTTCGGCGCGGCCATTGATCTTCAACCAGTCGATCGGCGTCTGATAGGAGACGTAGCCGACGCCGCCGTAGGTGGAGGCCCCGGTCAAATCGTTCTTGGTGTAGTTGCCCTCGCCGATAAGCGTGAGCTTGTCCGTCGCCGCCCAAGTTACGTTCACGTCGTTTTCATATACGAGCGCGCTGTTCGCCGCTGGACCGGACGCGAGGTAGGCATTCTCCGGACCGATATGCGTCGTAGCAAGAACGGTGACCGAGCCGCCGAACAGTTTGTTCAAGCCGATGCCGCCTTCGAAGGCCGGGGCGTCGTTGTTGTCGCCAGTGTACGGGCCAAGCGTCGTTTGGTTACCGCTGCTGATGCCGGTGTAAATATCAACGGTCGGATTGATATGGGTAATCGCCAACGCGCCGAAATCAGAGAACGGCTCCGGATAGTTGAAGATGTAGGAGTGTGAGTAGAAGAGATTGGCGGAGGGATCGATGAAGGATTCGACACCTTCGAGCGTCGGCCACTGGCCGAGCTTGAAATCGATACCACCGGGCGTGAGCCATGGCGTATGGACCATCGCGTACGCCTGCACGAGGGAGAGCTGATACTTCGAGTTGATCAGGTACTCGCCTTCCTGGAGATAGTGAAGGAAGCGTGCGTCCGTGCCGAAGTCGCCTTGGATGACGAAGCCCACGTCATAGCCGGTCGCATTCGGATCGGTCTGCCGTTGGATCGTGATGAGCCCATCATTGAGCATCGGCGTATTAGCCTGCTCGTCAAACACGCGACCCCAGTTGAGACCGCTGCCAGGGCTGTCGGGATTGCCCATGATGCCGGCGTCGATTTCGCCGTTGACGGTGATTGTTGACCACCATGACGGCGGCGGTGCAGGCGGAGCTTTGCTCGTCGGCAGATCGGCGGCCGCAGCGACCCCGCCCGTCACGCCGAGTATCGTGCCCGCACAGAGCGCCGATAAAAATGAAGATCTGCGCGAAAAAGCCATTTCTTGTGCCCCCAGTAGGTACCCGTGTTCTAACATGACAAAAGTACACGGCAGCTTCGGGCAAGCAACGGAAGATCACTGTTTCCGCTTGCTTTTCAGGGGGGCGGTGCTTTCCTGCAACGGATAGTCGGTTCTCGCGCCATCTTGCCTGAGCAATTGGCAGATTTTGAACGGTTCTTAGTCGTGGCGGAGCTCCAGCCGCTCTGAAATTCGAAGGTTTCCGGCGTTTGTAGCCGCCCGATTCGCGAAACTCTCTGAATTCGCGACTCGTGCGGTGATGGCGGTCGCGCCGCTTTGAGTCTAACGATGGCCACTTAAAGACCGGCACGTAGGCCGGGCGGCAATTAAGCGCTATGATGGCATGGCCCCGATGGCGTGCCGGAACCTCACTCGGCCAGGTAAGCTTATGGAAATTCGCGAATTTCTTGATCTGTCCCACATTATTCCGCAGCTCTATTCCACCGACAAGACGCAAGCCCTGCGGGACTTGTCGCGGCGCGCCAGCGTCGCGCTCGGAATTCCGCAGGAAACGATTTTCAGTGCCATTACGGCGCGCGAAAAACTCGGCTCGACCGGGCTCGGTCACGGCTTTGCGTTGCCGCACGCGCGAATCGAAGGGCTCGACCGCTTCTTCGGCCTTTTCGCCCGGCTCGGCCGGCCGATACCTTTCGAGGCGGCGGATGAGAAGCCGGTCGATCTCATCTTCTTCCTGCTGATACCGGCGAGTTCGGTCGTCAATTACGTCACCGTCCTCGCATCCATCGCGCGGCGTATCCGCGACCAGGACATCGCCAAGCGGCTGCGTCAGACAGATGATCCCGCCGTTCTTCACGCCCTTCTGACGAGCGGTCCCGAGGACGCTTGAGTCGAAGCTTCAGCCGGGCGCCAGCGCCGCGACGATGGCGTCGAGCCCGACGGTGAGCGCGGCAGGCCCGGGCTGGAGAATCAGCGGCGATTTGATTTCGACGATCCGGCCGTTGCGCACCGCCGGGATGCCGCCAAAGCCGGGCCGCGCCCTGATTTTCTCGGGTACGACCCTCTTGCCGCACCAGGACGCGAGGATGACGTCCGGCGCGGCTTCGGCGACGGCCTGCGGCGTGACGATCCGGTCCGAGGCCGCCGCCCGGGCGCGGAGGTCGGCGAAGATATCCTCGCCGCCGGCGATTTCGATCAGTTCCGACACCCAGCCGATGCCGGAAATCATCGGTTCGTCCCATTCCTCGAAATAGACGCGCGGCTTTTGTCGCCCGCGCGCAGCAGCGGCGACAGCGTCGAGCCGCCGGCGCAGGCTTTCCGCGAGCGCCGCCGCCTTGTCCGCCGCGTCGACCAGCGCGCCCAGGGTGCGGATCATCGCCAGAATCCCGGCAATGTCGCGCTGGTTGAAGACATGGACAGCCACACCCGCCGCAATCAATTCGGCGGCGATCCTGGCTTGCAGGTCCGAAAAGCAGAGAACGAGGTCGGGCTCGAGCGCCAGGATTTTCGGAATATCGGCGGAGGTGAAAGCCGAGACGCGCGGCTTTTCCTGTCGCACGCGGGCCGGGCGCACCGCGTAGCCGGACACGCCGACGATACGATCTTCCTCGCCCAGCAGATAAAGCGTCTCGACCGTTTCCTCGGTGAGGCAGACGATCCGCTCGGGCGGGAAGCTCCGCAAGGGGCCGGGCAGGAGGCGCCTAGGCGCTTTCCTTGGCCCGCACGGCACGCTTGCGGTCGGTCGGGTCGAGAATCGCCTTGCGCAGGCGGATCGACTTCGGTGTCACCTCGACGAGTTCCTCGTCCTCGATATAGGCGAGCGCGCGTTCGAGCGGCATCTTGATCGGTGGCGTCAGCCGCACCGCCTCGTCCTTGCCGGCGGCGCGGATATTGGTGAGCTGCTTGCCCTTCAGCACGTTGATCTCGAGGTCGTTATCCCGCGTATGCTCGCCGACGATCATGCCGCGATAGACCTTCTGTCCCGGCTCGATCATCATCGGGCCGCGGTCTTCGAGCTTCCACATCGCATAGGCGACGGACTCGCCCTGATCGTTGGAGACGAGCACGCCATTGCGGCGGCCGGCGATCTCGCCCTTATAGGGCGCGTATTCGTGGAACAGGCGGTTAAGGATCGCCGTGCCTCGCGTATCGGTCATCAGTTCGCTCTGATAGCCGATAAGGCCGCGCGTCGGGGCATGGAAGACCAGCCGCAGCCGGTCGCCGCCCGAAGGCCGCATCTCGATCATCTCGGCCTTGCGCTCAGCCATTTTCTGCACGACGACGCCGGAATGTTCCTCATCGACGTCGATGACGACCTCTTCGATCGGTTCGAGGAGCTGGCCGCTCTCGTCCTTCTGCAGCACGACCTTTGGCCGCGACACGCCAAGCTCGAAGCCCTCGCGGCGCATGGTCTCGATCAGGATCGCGAGCTGCAATTCGCCGCGGCCGGAGACAATAAAGCTCTCGCCGCCGGGCGAATCCTCGACGCGGAGCGCGACATTGCCCTCGGCCTCCTTCATCAGCCGGGCGCGGATGACGCGGCTCGTCACTTTGTCGCCCTCGGTGCCGGCGAGCGGCGAATCATTGACGAGGAAGGTCATCGACAGGGTCGGCGGGTCGATCGGCTGCGCCTGCAGCGGTTCCGTCACGTCGGGTGCGCCAAGCGTATCGGCCACGTTAAATTTTTCGAGGCCGGCGATGGCGACGATGTCGCCCGCCTCGGCCTCATCGATGGGCGTGCGCTCGATGCCGCGGAAGGCGGAGAATCTTCGAGACGCGGCCCTGTTCGACGACATTGCCCTTGCGGTCGAGCACTTTCACCGCCTGGTTCGGCTTTACGCTGCCGGAGAAGACGCGGCCGGTGACGAGCCGGCCAAGATAGGGATTGGCCTCCAGCAGAGTGCCGAGCATGCGGAAACCGCCTTCCTCGACCTTCGGCGCCGGCACATGGCGCAGCACCAGATCGAAGAGCGGCGCCATGCCTTCCTGCGGGCCTTCGGGGCGCTCAGCCATCCAGCCCATCTTGCCGGAGCCATAGAGGATGGGGAAATCGAGCTGCTCGTCGGTGGCGTCGAGCGCGGCGAAGAGGTCGAAGACCTCATTGATGACTTCCGTCACGCGGGCGTCGGGCCGGTCAACCTTGTTGATGGCGACGATCGGCTTCAGGCCGATTTTCAGGGCCTTGCCGACGACGAACTTGGTCTGCGGCATCGGCCCTTCCGAGGCATCGACGAGGACGATGGCGCCGTCCACCATCGACAGGATGCGTTCCACCTCGCCGCCAAAATCGGCGTGGCCGGGCGTGTCGACGATATTGATCCGCGCATCCTTCCAGGCGACCGAGGTCACCTTGGCCATGATGGTGATGCCGCGCTCTTTTTCGAGATCGTTGGAATCCATCACGCGCTCGGCGACGCGTTGATTTTCACGAAAGGCGCCCGATTGGCGGAGCAATTGATCGACGAGGGTGGTCTTGCCGTGGTCGACGTGGGCGATAATGGCGATGTTGCGCAAGTTCATGAATCAGATCCGGCGTTCAGCGCGAACGCCGCGCTGCGGCAAGGTCGCGCATAGGTATGACACAGGTGTCGCTACGGAGGTTACAGGTGCACAAAAGGCCGCCTTGTCCCCAACATATGGTGGCGGCCTTTCGCAATTGCAGCATCCCATATACGAATTGAATTGATTTGGAAACCGGGGCGAGAGCGGTCGGCAGGCCGCGGCGGGGGTTTTGTGGTTAATCCGGAGACGCTTGCCCTTCTGGCAGCCGGGGCCGGGGTCGCCGGCTTTGTCGACACCTTGGCTGGGGGCGGCGGCCTCATCACCGTACCGCTGCTTTTGCTGACCGGCCTGCCGCCGCTCCAGGTTCTCGGCACCAATAAGCTTCAGGGGACGTTCGGAACCCTTTCGGCGACCACGACACTGCTGGCCCGGGGGCAGATCTTCCTGGGCCAGATCGAGGCCGGATTCGCCGCCGCCTTCGCCGGCGGGCTCCTCGGGGCGCTGGCGGCGCGAATCATGGGCGCGGGGACGCTGGATATCCTGATCCCGTTCGTTCTGGCCGGGATTGCGGTCTATTTCCTCCTCGCGCCGACGGCAGCGGAGGTCGGCGGCAGGGTGCGGCTGTCGCGCCCCGCCTATCTTGCCGGCGTGGTTCCGGCGATCGGCTTCTACGATGGATTTTTCGGACCCGGCACCGGCTCGTTCTTCGCGCTCGCCGGGGTCGCCCTGCGGGGCCAGACCCTGCTCAAGGCCACGGCCTTCGCCAAAGTGCTCAATTTCGGCAGCAATCTGGGCGCGCTGGTCCTTTTTCTGCTAGCGGGGAAGGTGGTCTGGGCCTATGGCGCGGTGATGATCCTGGGGCAGATCCTCGGGGCGACCGCAGGCTCGCATGTGATGATCCGGAGCGGCCCGCGGCTGATCCGCCCGCTGATTGTCGCTGTCTGCCTGCTGATGCTCGTGCGCTACCTTTGGCAAAAGGGCTACCTGGTCTGGCTGTGAGCCCCGCATTGACGCCTACGTCGCGCTGGCGAATAGTGTAACTGGAACACGAGTGATGCACATCCTTCCGGCCAACAACGAGAAATCGCCAAGCGCGCCCGCGCTTGAGACGACCGTTTTCGCGCGCATCCTGCGGCACGACCCGGAACTGGCGCTGACCACCCTATTGTTCGACGACGGTGAATTGCGCCTGCCGATGGTTGATTATCCAGTCGGCTCCAGCGTGATGGTCAAGATCGACGCGCGCGACGTTTCCATTGCGCTCTCGCGGCCTATGGACGTTTCGATCACCAATCGGTTGCCGGGTGTGATCGACGAGATCGAATATCTGGCGCCGCCCTATGTCCGCGCGACGTTCAGCCTGGGCAAGACGCGGCTGCATTCGCTCATCACGCGTAAATCGGTCGCCCGCCTCGCCTTGCAGCCGGGCATCAAAGCCTGGGCGATGATCAAGGCCGTCGCGATCTCCGGCCGCGGCGTCAGGCCAGATCGCGCTCCGCAACCGCGCTCCTGGCCTTCGGATCGAAGCTCCAGTCCAAAGACGCGGTGATTTCCTCGAGCGATTTTTTCGCGGCGCTGCCGGCGTGGCGTTCGATCGACTGATAGAGCGCGACCAGCCGTTCGCCGAAAGCTGTGATCTCGGCGCCGCCGCCGCGCCGGCCCGGATAGGTCGCCACGACCGGGCTTTCGAACGTCCGGTTCAGGGCGTCGACGGAGAGCCAGCATTTGCGGTAGGAGAGGCCAAGCGCCCGGCTCGCGCCGATGATCGAGCGCTGCGTGCGGATGGCATCAATCAGCTCGATCTGTTCGCGCCCGAAAATCCCGCCGTTCGGAAAATTCATCTCCACGGTCACATGTGCGACGGGCGAAAGCTGTTTGGCCATGGCGTTTTCCAAGTCTCCCACTGGCAGGCTATCGCAGACGGGACGTTGCGCACAACCTATCAAGCGCCTTCGACCTTGTCGCGGGGCTTGCTTTCCCGTGGTTTGGCCGACAGGTGCGAAATTGCACAGAAATCGGCCCGCAAAAGCTATCTGGGTTCCCGCGCACGGGAATTTTCGCATTGGCCATCGAAGCGCTTTACCCCAGCCGACGCTATCGCCACCGCAAGAATCCGCTGCTTCGGCGCGAACGCCGCCGGGGCCGCCTGATGGTTGCGCTGGCGCTCGCGTTTTGCGTGCTGGCCCCGGCTTTGTTTCGCATTTCGCCGAACGAGGCGGCGGCAGAAGGCCGGACGACCGCCGCGCCTCGGATCTCTGTGGCCGCGCCAAGGCTTGCGCGGCATATCCGCGTCATCCCGCTTTATAAAATCCCGCCGGAGCAGGGCAGCCTCTTCGCGTATCAATACTAGTTTTCGCGCGGGTCCGAGAGGGCTATGTTCAGCTTGAGCCTTTGGAAAAGCCGATGACCGCCATTCTGCAAGACGCCGCTCAGGGCGCACTCGATAAACTCTTTGCCGCGGCTTATGCAGCGCGTGAAAATGCCTATGCGCCTTATTCGCATTTCGCCGTCGGCGCTGCGGTCCGCACCCCGGGCGGCGCGGTGTTCTCGGGCGCCAACGTGGAGAACGCCGCTTATCCGGACGGCTGTTGCGCCGAGACGGGCGCCATCGCCGCTATGGTTGCAGCAGGGGGCCGGGAGATTGCCGAAGTCCTTGTCGTCGCCGATTGCGCCAAGGGAATCTGGCCGTGCGGCGCCTGCCGCCAGCGCATTGCCGAATTCGCCACCGAAGACGCCGTCGTCCATAGCGCAGGACCGGAGGGCGTGCGCCAGAGCATCAAATTCGCCGCGCTTTTGCCGCGGGCCTTCGACCGCGGGACGCTCGAGAGCGAGTCTCTTTAAATTCGTTTGATCGCGGTGATCTCGCCTGCGCCTTTGCGCAGGATGCGGGCGCGTGCTTCGGTCAAGGGCTCAGAGGCGACAAGCATATGATAGCCGTTGGCGTGCAGCAGCATTTCCGCATCGCGCATGATGCCGACATGGCCCTTCCAGAAGACGAGATCGCCGCGCCGCAAATGCCCGAGCGCCGCATCGATCGGAAGGCTCTCGCCCAGCGCCGCCTGCTGCAGGTCGGTGTCGCGCGGCGCGAGGAGTCCGGCTTCCGCGAGCGCGATTTGAACGAGGCCCGAGCAATCGATCCCGAGGCTCGATTTGCCGCCCCATAAATAAGGGCTGCCGACGAAGCCTTCCGCGACCTCGACGAAATCCGCCGCTCTGCTCGCGAGCGTGCCGAGATGCGGCGCGAAGACGAAGCCGCTGCCGGCGAGCTGCACGAAATCGCCGCTCTCGCCGGCGACGGCGACGCGGGCGCCTCGCGTCAAGATGCCAGCGATCGGCAGCTTCATATTCGCGGCGGGATAGATGAAGGTATGGTTGACTGTGACGCGATGCGTCGGCACGGCCGGCCCCTCGGCAAGAGCGTCGCGCGACACATAGCCGACATAGCCGTCGCTCGCGAGTTGAACCCACGCCCAACCTTCGTCCTCGTCGTAGAGCGTGACCGTCTCGCCGAAGAGAATTTGCGTATCGATCGGCGCTTCAAGCGAAGGCGTGCGGCGCAGGTCGGCGATTCCGGCGCGCAGATGCATTGGCCGGCCCTCGACATAGCGCGGCGCTTCGACAACGCCGCGCAGATGCGCGGCTGCGAGGTCCGCTCGCGCCGGCGTAAGCCGTGGATCGCGACTCGGATTATTTGTCATGACGCGGCGTCCCGTAGCGGCTTTCGAGCAAATCGAAGATGAGCCTGGCGGCCTGCACCTCGGCACCCTCCGGGCGGCCGGGTTTGGCGTTCGGCGTCCAGGCGTAGATGTCGAAATGCGTCCAGGCTTTGCTCTTTTCGACGAAGCGTTTGAGAAACAGCGCCGCGGTGATCGAGCCGGCGAAGCCGCTCGCCGCATTATTGGTGATGTCGGCAATCTTGCTGTCGATCAGCTTGTCATAGGGCTGCCAGAGCGGCAGCCGCCAGACGGGATCATTGGCGGTGGCGCTATGCTGCGCGATAGCGGCCGCGAGGCTCTCGTTTTCGGTATAGAAGGGGGGCAGATCGGGGCCGAGCGCCACGCGCGCCGCGCCGGTCAAAGTGGCGAAGTCGAAGAGCAGCTCCGCGGGCGTCTTCATCCGCCAGCGCCAGAGCGTCGGCGAGGATGAGCCGGCCTTCGGCATCGGTGTTGCCGACCTCGACGCTGAGACCCTTGCGGCTCGGGTAGACATCGCTCGGCCGCATCGCATCCGCCGAGATCGCATTCTCGACAATCGGCAGCAACACGCGCAGTCGCAATGGCAGACCGCGCGTCATGATCATCGAGGCGAGAGCCAGAGCCGTCGCCGCGCCGCCCATGTCCTTCTTCATAAGGTACATGCCGCTCGACGGCTTGATGTCGAGACCGCCAGTGTCGAAGCAGACGCCCTTGCCGACAAGCGTCACTTTCGGCGCATCTTCCGGCCCCCAGGAAAAATCGACGAGCCGCGGCGGCTTGGCAGCGGCACGGCCGACCGCATGGATGAGCGGAAAATTCTCCCGGAGCAGATCATCGCCGATCGTGATAGCCACCTCGGCGCCGAATTGCGTGGCCAGCGTCGCGGCAGCCGCTTCGAGCGCGTCGGGGTCCATGTCGTTGGCGGGCGTATTGATGAGATCGCGCCCAAGCGTCACGCCAGCGACCAGCGCCTCGATCCGCCCGAGGTCGATATCGTGCGGCGGCACGAGTTGAGGGTGATCGTCCTTTTTCTTCTTATAGCGGTCGAACCGATAGGCAGTGAGCGCCCAGCCGAGAACCGCGAGCGCCGTGTCATGCGGCGCATTGGCGAAACGGTAGATGTCCGCCGGCAACGTGCTCGCCAGTTTGCCGGGCAGGAAGGGATCGCGAAACTGCGCCGCGTGGCCTTCGAGGCCAAACAGAACACCCGCAAATCCGCCCTTGGCGTCCGGCAGGATTAAGCTGCGGCCCGGCGTCGGCTCGAATTTCGAAGCCGCTGCGAAATGAGCGGCCGCGGGCGGCAGGGCCGCTTTGATATCGGGCCAAGTCTGCGGTGTCACGAATGTGATCGGCACTGCGTCGGCCGTCGCCGGCCCCTCGAAAAACGGCATCCAAAACTCCTTCCGCGACAGCTCTTTTACGCGAAGCGAAATTGGCGCGCAGCCTTCGTAAGCGCCGGCTCAGCCGATTTAAGAGTTTATTAGGGTTAACATTTTATTTCTGACAAGCGGCACGGCAACAAGGGTGAATTGATGCGCAAGTCTCGCGCCGGAAGGCAAAACGCCGCGAAGGAATTTCGCGTACGGCTCAGAGGCTCCGCGATGCCGGCCGCGCTGTTCATGGCCTCGCTTGCTCTCGCCGGCTGCCAAAGCATCGGTCCCGACGCGATCACCGGCTCGATCGGTAGCGATGCCGTCGCGCCGAATTCGCCGGCGGAGTTGCGACGCTATACCGAAGATCTCGGCCAGCGCTACGATGCGCAGCCGGATAACAAGAGCGTCGCGATGGCCTATGCCCGCGCGCTGCGGGCCAGTCAGCGTTACGATCAGGCCGTCGCGGTCGCACAGCGGCTGGCGGCCAAGTATCCAAAAGACATGCAGGTGCTGGGCGCGTACGGTAAGGCGTTGGCGGAAGCCGGCCATTTGCGGCAGGCCGAAACTGTTCTGCCGGAGGCCCATACGCCTGAACAACCGAATTGGTCGATCCTCTCGGCGCAGGGAACGGTGGAGGATCAGCTCGGCGATCACGATCAGGCACAAGCCTACTACCACGCTGCGTTGAAGATCGTGCCGAACCAGCCTGAAGTTTTGTCCAATCTCGGCCTGTCCTACGCCCTGTCGAAGCAATTGCCTCTCGCCGAAGATACGCTGCGGCTTGCTGCTGCGCAGCCCGGCGCGGACTCACGCGTGCGGCAGAACCTCGCACTGGTGTTGTCGCTCGAAGGCAAGTTCGACGCCGCGCAAACCGTGGCGCAAGAGGATTTGTCACCCGTGGATGCGGCCGAAGACGTCGCCTCGATCAAGCAGATGATCGCCCAGTCGGATACGTGGAACCAGATCCGCGATCTCGACAAGCCGCAGCGGACTGCGGCTCTCCCGCATCGGCTACATCATTACGCCGGGGTGGAGAAGGTGAAGGCGCAAGATCCACATCCGACACAGATCGGTTCGGCGTATTAGAGCGGGTTGCGGAAAGGCAAACGGCTTTCCGGTCGGTGCACCGACATCATTCAATCGCGAGACGCGAATTCTGCCGCCAAAGCGAGCGGCCGCCTCAACGCATCGTGGCGGAGACCTGGATAATCGCCGGCGTGATGATCACGGCGAAGAGGACCGGCAGAAAGAACAGGATCATCGGGACGGTGAGCTTCGGCGGCAGCGCGGCGGCCTTCTTCTCCGCCTCGGACATGCGCCGCTGGCGGCTTTCGCTGGCGACGACGCGCAGCGCCTGGGCGAGGGGCGTACCATAGCGTTCCGCCTGCGTCAGAACGGTCGATATCTGCTTCAACGAATCGACGCCGGTGCGCGCTCCCAAATTCTCGAAAGCCTGGCGGCGGTCGGACAGATAGGAGAGTTCCGCGGTCGTCAGGGTCAGTTCCTCGGCGAGGGGAATCGATTGAACGCCGACCTCTTGGGCGACTTTGCGAAATGCGTGTTCGATCGACATGCCCGACTCGACGCAAATCAGCATAAGATCGAGCGCATCCGGGATCGCCTTGCTCATTGACTTCTGGCGCTTGGCGATTGTGTTGCTGACGTAGATTTCCGGCGCCTTGATCCCGATATAAGCGGCGCCGATGGCCACCGCGACGTTCATTATCGGAGAAAGTCCGAACCTGCTCAAAAAGAACAGATAGACGAGCGTCAACACGAACAGGCCGATGGGGGTCACAAGGCGGAAGAACAGGAATCCCACTTCCGCCTGCTGTCCGCGAAAGCCCGCCATGATCATCTGCTGCTTCGCTTTTTCCGTGCCCAGCCAGGACGACAGGTTGAAGCGGTCGACGATGTTTTTCATATAAGCTTTTGGCTGCTGGCGCAGGGTAATCTTCGATTCGGCGAGCCGCTCGCGTTCGCGCGCGCGTATGCGCTCGCGCTCCGACGCGACGATTTTCATGCGCCGTCCGAGCCGATCCGTCTGCAGCAACGGCATGGCGAACGTCAGGATCGTCGCAAATATCGAGATTGCGACCAATGCCGCCAGAATCGCCTGACGGTTCAGCAAAATGTCGGTCAGATTATCCATGTCGGTCCGCCAAACAAAAATTCCGCATCGTCAGTAGTCGAAATTCACCATCTTTTTCATGACGAAAATGCCGATCGCCATCCACAGTCCGGCCGCGCCGAGAACGAGCTGCCCGGTTGAGGTCGTCCAAAGCAGGGATATGTAGGCGGGACTCGTGATGTAGACGAGGCCCGCGACGGCAAAGGGGAGCGAGCCGATGATCATCGCCGAAGCCTTCGCCTCGGACGAGAAGGCTTTGATCTTTCCTTCCATCATCTTGCGATCGCGCAGCACGCCGGAAAGGTTGGACAAAGCCTCCGAGAGATTACCGCCCGCCTTCTGCTGAATGTTGATGACGATGGAAAAGAAGTTCGTCTCGGCGATGGGAATCTGGTTCGTCAGCCGCTCGACAGCCTCGGAAATCGAAAGACCCATCGTCGCGGCTTCGACGATCGCGCGAAATTCGCTGCGGACCGGCTCATCGACCTCGCTTGCGATAATGCGCAGGCAATCGCCAAGCGGCAGACCCGCTTTCACACCGCGCACGATAACGTCGATCGTGTCCGGAAACAGATTGACGAATTTCTTCAGACGCTTTTTAGCGAGGTAACCGATCACCCATGTCGGCAAGCCGATCGCGCCGACGAGGCCCGCCAATACGGCGAGATAGGGCTTGCCAGTGAGGACGTAGAACAGCAGCGCGAGAACAAGGCCGCTGATCGCGGAGTAGATAAAAAAGACGGTTTTGGAGATGCGAAGGCCGGCGCGACTGATCTTGGTCTCCAGGCTGATACGCTTGCGGGTGTTGCGCCGTTCGATCTCCTTGAGGCTCTCGGCAATTTGTTTACGCCGCGCCACGCCGTCGGTTTGCTTTTCCGGCTGCTTTCCTTTGTTTGCCGAGAGTGCCGCTTGCCGCTTCTCGGCCTGCCGCTCGCCGCTGATCAGCGGATAAACGAAGGCGAGGCCGAAACCGCCGACAGCAAGCGCTGCCAGGAGAGCTGAGAGGAGAGCCTGAATAGGCATGGTCTAGTCCCCGGCCGTAACGATCTTCGGCATGATCTTCACGCCTTCGTCTGTTCGCTGGCGTCGAGCGCGGCGGCGAGTCGAACCTCCTCGCCAAAATAGCGCGCGCGTTCCCAGAACCGTGGCCGGCCGATCCCGGTCGAGCGATGCGCGCCCTTGATCCGGCCGGAGGCGTCCTCGCCTTCGATCTCGTAGACGAAAAGGTCCTGTGTGATGACTACGTCGCCTTCGAGCCCCATCACCTCGGTGATGTGGGTGATGCGGCGCGAGCCGTCGCGTAGGCGTGCCGTCTGGATGATGACGTCGATCGATGAGACGATCATCTCGCGGATGGTGCGAGCCGGCAACGAGAAGCCGCCCATGGTGATCATGGATTCGAGACGGCTGAGCGCCTCGCGGGGGGAGTTGGCGTGGACCGTGCCCATGGAGCCGTCGTGGCCGGTATTCATCGCCTGCAGGAGGTCGAAGGCTTCGGCGCCGCGCACCTCACCGACGATGATCCGCTCGGGACGCATACGCAGGCAGTTTCTGACGAGGTCGCGCATCGACACCGCGCCGGTGCCTTCGAGGCTCGGCGGCCGCGTTTCCAGACGCACCACATGCTGTTGCTGCAATTGAAGCTCGGCGGCGTCCTCGCAGGTGATGATGCGTTCGTCTTCGTCGATATAATGGGTGAGGCAGTTCAGGAGCGTCGTCTTGCCTGAGCCGGTACCGCCGGAGATGAGAACATTGCAGCGGACGCGGCCGATGATTTTCAGGATTTCGCCGCCTTCCGGCGATATGCAGGCGTACCGGACGAGCTGCTCGAGGGTGAGCTTGTCCTTGCGAAATTTACGGATCGTGAGCACCGGCCCGTCGATGGCCAGCGGCGGTGCGATGACGTTGACGCGCGAACCGTCCATGAGGCGCGCGTCGCAGATCGGCGAGGCTTCGTCGACGCGGCGGCCGACCTGACTCACGATGCGCTGGCAGATATTCATGAGTTGCGCGTTGTCGCGGAAGCGGATGTTGGTCAACTGGATTTTGCCGCCGACTTCGATGAAGGTCTGCCTCGCGCCGTTGACCATGATATCGGCGATGTCATCGCGGGCGAGCAAAGGTTCGAGCGGGCCATAGCCGAGAACATCGTTGCAGATGTCATTGAGCAGGTCTTCCTGCTCGGAAATCGACATGACGATATTTTTGATCGCGATGATCTCGTTGACGATGTCGCGAATTTCCTCGCGCGCGCTGTCGGCGTCGAGGCGCGCCAGCTGCGACAGATCGATGCCCTCGATGAGGGCCCCAAAGATCATGCTCTTGGTGACGTAATATTCATCCGAACGCGGCTCGATGGCCGCTGGCGGTGGCGCGGAGGGCGGCTCGATCGTGACCGGCGTCTTGCGCGCGGTGTCTGTCACACCACGGAAATTGGTAATCGCGACGGCGGGTGTCGGCGCGCGCGGGGGTGCGCTTTCGCTTGCAGGCGACCGCCGTCCGAACATCGCTCAACTCCTCTCCGGCGACGCCGGCATGGCGTCGCGCAATTTCTGTTGCCGTGCGCGACCAGCAAACCGCGCAAGCCTAAAAAAATCCCTACAAATCACCCGCATCTTTTGCGGAAGTCGCGGGCGTCGCGCGCTGCGCCGGAAGCTCAGGAGGCGCGGCTCAGGCCAAGCTTCAATTTCAGCGGCTCCAGCAGGGTCTTTTTGGCTTTCCGGATTTCCGCCCGGCCAGTCACAGCGCGCGCCAGCTCCGAAATCGTCTCGTTGATTTTGTTCGACGGGTCGACCTCGGCGATCATTTGGCCGTTGTTGGCGGCGGTACCGAAGAGCTTCGGCTCGAAATTGATGAACCCCTGGGGCTCGAGATCGACGGCCTTGGCGAAGTCGGCCACCGCTATTTCCGGCCGCTTGGGTACGCCCATGAAATTCAGGATGAGCCGGGGTTTGGCGTCGTTCGGCCGCGCCGCACGGATCGTATCGAGCAGGCTTTTGGCATTGCGCAGATTGGCAAGGTCCGGCGTCGCGACGAGAACGATCTCATCCGCGCCGAGAATCAGCCGCCGCATCCAGGCAGTCCAGCCATGTGGAATGTCGAGAATCACGCAGGGTGTCGAGGCGCGCAGGATTTCGACGATCGCGTCGAAAGCGGTCTCGGGAAAATCGTAGACGCGCTCGAGCGAGGCGGGGGCGGCGAGCAAGCCAAGCTTGTCGCCACAGCGCGACAGCAGGCGATCGATGAGATTGCTGTCGACGCGGTCCGGCGCGAATACCGCTTCGGCGATGCCTTGCGGTGGATCCTGGTTGAAATCGAGCCCGGCGGTGCCGAAGCCGAGATCGAGATCGACGAGCGCGGTCTGGATATCGAGTTCACGCGGGATCGACCAGGCAACGTTATGAGCAATCGTCGAAGCCCCGGCGCCGCCCTTGGCGCCGACGAAGGCGACGATCTTTCCGACCGGCTCGGCTCCGGCGCCGGTGTAGAGGCGCGAAATCGTGCGGATGAAATCGAGCACCGTGAACGGCGCGACGAGATATTCGCTGACGCCGCGGGCCATGAGCTCGCGGTAGAGCACGATGTCGTTCATGCGGCCGGTCACCACGACCTTGGTTCCCGCGTCGCAGAATTCGGCGAGCGCGTGCAGATAATCGATGAGCTCCTCGCGCTTGGATGTCGTCTCGATCAAGATCACGTTCGGCGTCGAGGCCGAGCGGTAGGCTTCAAGAGCCGCGGCAGCGCCGCCCATATGCACTTTGACATGCGCCTTTTCCATCCGCCGATCGCCGATCGCGGACTGGATGATCTGCGCCACCTCCGGCGTTTCGCAGAACGCCTGCATGGAAATGCGCGGAACCGGCGCGATTTGTTCAGGCGAAGTGTCCGATCCGTCGCTCATTACTGACTCCCGCCGATGCTGCTGATCGCGGTGTTTTGCGTGGTCCAGGTGGTCGCCGGGTCTTTGCCGGCGCGGACCTGGTCGATCGCATAGGTTCTGAAGACGGTATCCGCCGGGTCCTCGGCGCGCGGCCCGACGAGATCGCGCGGGTCAGCGACCTGTGCGGCGAACATGCTCTGGTAGGAGCAGCCGAAGTTCCAGTAGGGCTTGTTCTGCCAGCCTTGCAGCGAACTGCCGGAGGCGAGATCGCTCGGCCATTGTCCGCAAGCGTCGGCGACCTTGGCTTTGAGCCCGATAAAGCTCAGCCGGATCGGCGAAGCGAGGTCGCGATTAACGACAGGATAGGTCGTGACCTGCAGCGGCGCATAGGCGCCGCCAGCGGCAAGGGCGCGGCGGATCGATTCGATCGTTCCACGATTTGCCGTGCCGGCTTCCGGCAAGAAGGCCACGATCGGGCCTTGGCCGTTGGAGCGATAGAGCCTGCCATACTGGACCACTTGCGCATAGCTCCGGCGGTCGAGGCTGCGTGCCTGCGGCGGCGGAAAAAGATCGAGCCGATTGGCCGATTCCGAAAGGACGATCGGATGACGGACGCGATAATCATCCATCGGGATGGAAGAGGTTCGCATCCGGTCGACGTTCGCCGACGCGCAGCCGCTCAGCGCCGTCGCGGCGCAGAGCGCAAGCAGAGCGTGTCCCTTGGCGACCTTACGGCCGGTTTGCGCTGTTCTATTTGGCGAGATCGGCATCTTTCGTCCCACTCTTCTCATCAGTTCCGGCTCAATCCACGATGAAGCCGATACGGCCTTTGAAATTCTTCACCGCTTCAGGATTGTTCGGCGAAGCGTAGAGGCGGTTGATGCGGCCAAGCAGCCAGGCTTGCGGATCGGTCGAATCCGCAAATCCGTCGTCGGGCTGCGGCAGCTCCGCCGTTGACGTCGCGCGCACCAGATAGGGTGTCACAATGATCATCAGCTCGGTTTCTTCCCGCTGATAATCGCGTGAGCGGAACAGCGTGCCGAGGATCGGCAGATCCATCAGGCCGGGGAACCCGTTGATGACCTGACGCGAAACTGTCTGCAGCAGGCCGGCGGAGGCGATCGAGCCGCCAGAGGGCAGTTCGACGCTGGTCGCATTTTTGCGCGTCAGCAGCCCGGGGGTCGGCACGCCCTGGATTACGACTGTCTTGGTGTAATCGATGTCGGTCACTTCGGTCGACAGATGCAGCAGGATGCGTCCTTCGCCGAGGACGACGGGGGTGAATGTCAGCTCTACGCCGTAAGGCTGATAGACCGCGCCGCCGGAGCAGACAGCGGTCGTTGAGACAGTGCCGGGGCAGGTCGTCGGCGGACCCGGAATCGGGAACTCGCCGCCGACCGTGAAATTGGCGCTTTCGCCCGAGACGGCCGCGACGGTCGGTTCGGCCAGAATATGGGAGACGCCATAGCGCTCGAACGCCTGCAGTGTCGCCGAAACGGTACCCGACGGATTGGAAAGCGTGATGCCGCTCGTCTGACCGCTCGTGGATGTCGCAATGTTGCCGTTGATGCCGAAGGGGTTGTATTGCGTGAATGGGCCCCAGGTGCTCGACGTCAGGCCCAATTGCTTGGCGATGCTGCGGTCGATTTCGGCGATGGTGACTTTCAGCATCACCTGATCGCGCCCATTAATGACCAGAGAATTGACGACCAATCCCGTCGACGAGCCGTTGTTGCCGTTGAACTCCTTGGCGAAGCCCTCCGCGATATCGTCAGCGCGCTTGGCCTCTTCCGCGGAATTAACGTTGCCGGAGAGGATGATCGTGTCGTTGACGGTGCGGGCGGTAATATTCGACGTCGGCATGGCCGCGCGCAGAATCTGCTGCAATTCGCCTACGTCCCGGCCAATGTTGATCTGCAATGCCGCGATCTGGTGGCCCTGGGCATCAAGCGCGAAGACCGTGGTCTGACCCTTGTCGAGGCCGATGATATAGAGCTTTCGGGCCGAGCGGACGATGGCATTGGCGACCTTGGGATTGCCAACGAAGATTTCGGCTGCGTCCTGGGGCAGATCGACGATCAGCGACTTGCCGACGCCCATCGATATGCGCCGAGAGAAGCCGGAATTGCTTCCGTCCTCAACCCGCATACTGGCCTGCGCGAAGGCCTCCTGCACCGGCGCAAGCACCATCAGTGCTGCGGACAATCCGCACAAGAGAGTTGGGACGCGGCGTTTCATGCGTGGTTCCTTAGAATCTGGTTATGTTTGTGCGCATCCAACTCAATGCACGCGGCCCGGGATCGGAACTCCGTAGCGGACGATGGTGAAAGTCGTTTCTTTCTCCGAGGAATCGAGATCCCCGCTCGTCTTCGAATCGGCCATGCTTCGCAGGCTCAGCGAAAGCTGGCCGACTTTCTGGGCGAGGAGAATTTGTTCGACCTGACCGGGGCTCAGTTCGAGAGTCGCATTGGAGCCGCCGATCACGGGCTCCTTGCCGGCTTTTTGAATGCTCTCGCCGATCGCGAGAACCCGGACGTTGTGCAGGAGTGTTTCGCTCACCATGCCATCGCCGCCATTGGCGCGCGCCACGTCATCGTCACGATATGTGTGGATCACATCGACATGGTCGCCCGGCAGAATGAAGTTGCCCGCCGTGGTCGAGCCCTGCGAATCGATCGTGATGGCGACGGCTCGCATCCCCTCCGGCAGGAGGGCCGCGAGGAAGCCTGACTTGCCGGGCTGGATGAGACGGTCTCTGTAGACGGGTTCGCCCTGGCCGAGGCGGTTGCGCACCAACCAGCCGTCGAACTCGGTCGCAGCATCCGAGTCCTTCGATTGGAGGATGACGCCCGCCGGCGCCTTGTTCTTCGGCCACGCCTGCCAGCGCAGGTCGCCCGACTCGATCGTATTGCCGAAGGGGATATCCTGATCAGCGACGAGAACCTGATCCATCGGCGGCGGCGGCGCCGGCACGGCGATCTTGACAGGCTCCGGCGGCTTCGTGCCGCTGAGAATAAGCAAAAATGCCCCGACGCCGGCGAGCGCGGCAACTCCGAGAATGGCGAGGCGGGCGGGCTTCATCGTTGAACCTATCGACGCGTATGGGTTTCCACTCGCCTCGGATAGGAACATGCAAACGTCAAATTAAGGTTAACCAAATATCTCCAATCCGGGCCAACTGCCTCGCTCCAAGACACATGCGCTTCAGCTGGCGCGCGAAAGCGTCCGCGTCTTTACGGCGCAGCCGGGCAAATGGTTAACGATTAGTGAGCGACGGCCGAGAGCCAGATGCCGGTCTGCGGATAAAGCAGGAGACCGGCGATGGCGAGGGCAATGCCGTAGGGAACGCCGTTCCCCTGGTCATGCAGGCGGGCGATCCAACTCTGGCGTATCAGGATGGTCGGCAGCGGATGCCGGCGGACAATGAGGATAAACAAAGTGAGCACGCCGCCGAGCAGCGCCGCGCAGAGGCCGTAGTCCGCCAGATGATCGAAGCCCACCCAAAGCGCGATCGCCGCAGCGAGCTTAGCGTCGCCGCCGCCGATCCAGCCGCGTGCGAACATGAAAAAGGTCAGTATGAGCACGAGAAGGCCCGCCGCGGCATGCAGACCGATCTCCCAGGCCGGCATGCCCAGCGCCAGAGCAAGCGCAAAGAAGATCGCCACAAGGGCAAGCGATATGAAATTTGAGATCGTCATCGTGAACAGGTCGGAGAAGGCGGCATAGACCATAAGCACGGGGAAAAAGACGAGTGTCGCAAATGCCATGATCAGCCCAGTCCGAATGAATTGCGTGAGTGGTAGTGTAAAAGACTAAGCCGCGCCTGTTTACCGAGCCTTAACGGCTCGCCGCAGCCGCGTCCGATACAGCGGCGTGAGGCTTATGAAAGCCGGATGTTTCAGAATGGCGCAGCTCACGGTGCGCTCGTCGAAAGCTCAAGCTCAAAATAGCTGCGGCGCGCACCGCTCTGGGCAGCGCGCGCCGCAAAAACCAATTCGCCAAAGGCGAGATTAGGTCAAGTTGCTCGCAATGGCGTTGAACTTGTTCTTGACGTTCGTGCCGAGCGTCGTCAGGGCGCTGATGATGACAACGGCGATGAGGCCGGCGATGAGGCCGTACTCGATAGCGGTGGCACCGGACTCGTCATTCATGAAACGGGCAAAAATCTTCATAGGTGGCTTCCTCATTCGCGAGTTTGCAAAAACATCATTCCAGCTTGGTGGCGGAACGCAGGGGAACCCTAGGATGCTTTTGCTCAAAACCGCTTAAGCGCCGCCCAAAATTTCAGAACCCCGAATTATCGAGTTCTTAATTAACGTGGCGCCGCCCAAGTGGGCCTTGCGGCGGGGCGCGCAGGCAGGGAGGGATGCGTTCCCTTGATGAGGCTGCCGTATTCAGCAGGCACGTGCATTTCTTTGATACACATTCAGCAGTTGTGTCGTTGATCTCACCCGGTTTGGAAGCTTTTTCGCATTGTCGCGGTTTAGCAAAAATTCACCATTCGGGGGCAATTTGGCAAGGCACGCCGCGATCGCGAAGGGTAGCTATGGGTCTGCATGTCTCAAAACTCTGTCGGCTCGGCATAGGCGCGGCAGCTGTTTGTCTCGCGCTGGCCCTTTCGACCCCGGCCTTCGCCGTCGATACGCTGACCGTGACGGTCGACCAGGCGAAGATCGTACAGATTCCGCCGGGGCGCGGACCTTGATCATCGGAAATCCGATGATCGCGGACGTGACCCTGCTGAAATCCGGCAACACGATGATCGTGACCGGAAAGGGCTTCGGCCAAACCAACATGATCGCGCTCGACGCGGGCGGCAATCCGGTCGCGGAATCGAACATTGTCGTCGTCGGCGATCCCAGGGCGCTGGTGGTCCAGCGCGGCATGGACCGCCAATCCTACACCTGCGCGCCGCGATGCCAGCCGACCGCCGTTCTCGGCGATGACACCGGATATTTCAACAACGTCGCCGCCGAGATTCAGGCTCATAACGCCGACGCGCTAGGCAAGTAAGCGCGGCGATCCACGGTCATTGCGAGGCGCGCTCCAGCGCCGAAGCTTCGCCCGTCACAAATTCATATCGTCTGATTATAGGCGCCGACTTCCGGGTGCTGCCGTAAAACCGCATCGACGGCCTTGAACATGTCGCGCATCCGCGCCTCGGAGACGGGGCTTTCGACGACGACCACCAGTTCCGGCTTATTGGAGGAGGCACGCACCAGCCCCCAAGTGCCGTCTTCGGTTACGACGCGCACGCCGTTGACCGTTACCAGGTCGCGGATCTTCTGACCGGTGACTTTCTCGCCTTTGGCCTGCATGTCCTTGAAGGTCGCGACGACCTGATCGACGATCCCGTATTTTGCCTCGTCGTCGCAATGCGGCGCCATCGTTGGCGAGCCCCAGGTCTTCGGCAGATCGGCATAGAGATCGGCCATTGACTTGTCGGGGTTGCGATCGAGCATTTCGAGAACGTGGATGGCGGTGAGCAACCCATCATCATAGCCGCGGCCGACCGGCGCGTTGAAGAAGAAATGGCCGGACTTCTCGAAGCCCGCGAGCGCATTGAGATCGGTGACGCGGCGCTTGATATAGGAATGTCCGGTCTTCCAATAATCCGCCTTGACGCCATTGGCTTGCAGCACCGGATCGGTGACGAAAAGTCCGGTTGATTTCACATCCACCACGAAGGTCGCGGCCGGATAAAGCTTCGACAGATCCCGGGCGAGCATGACGCCGATCTTGTCGGCGAAAATCTCCTCGCCGTGATTGTCGACGACGCCGCAGCGATCGCCGTCGCCGTCGAAGCCAAGGCCAACGTCGGCGCCGACTTCGCGCACCTTGTCGGCCATCGCGTGCAGCATCTTCAGGTCTTCGGGATTGGGATTATAGCGCGGGAAGGTGAAGTCGAGTTCGGTATCGAGCGGCACGACTTCGCAGCCGAGCTTTTCGAGAACCTGCGGCGCGAAGGCGCCGGCCGTGCCGTTCCCGCAGGCCGCGACGACTTTCAATTTGCGCTTGAGCTCGGGGCGGTTGGTGAGGTCGGCGATATAGCGCGCGCCGAAATCCGGCACGTAGCGATAATCGCCGCCCTCGGCATAGCGATAGGCGCCGGAGAGCACGATCTCCTTCAGCCGGTTCATCTCGTCGGGGCCGAAGGTGACGGGGCGCTGCGCGCCCATTTTCACGCCGGTCCAGCCGTTGTCGTTATGCGAGGCGGTGACCATCGCGACGGCCGGCACGTCGAGATCGAATTGGGCGAAATAGGCCATCGGCGATAAGGCCAGGCCAATGTCGTGCACCTTGATGCCGGCGGCGACGAGGCCCGTGACCAGCGCCAGCTTGATGGAAGCGGAATAGCTGCGAAAGTCGTGCCCGGTCACGATCTCAGGCCGCACGCCGAATTCATGCAGGAGCGTGCCCAGGCCGAGGCCCAGGGCCTGGACGCCCATCAGGTTGATTTCCTTCTCGAAAAGCCAGCGCGCGTCATATTCGCGGAAGCCTGTCGGCTTCACCATCGGCGTCTGCTCGTAGGCGAGACTGTTGCGGCGCAATTCGGGCAAGGGCTTGGGAAACATCGAAAATCCTTGATTTCGGCCGCCGGACGCGGCGTTCGCGGACCGGCGCGTGTAGGAAGCAGGGAAGGCGGGCAAATTTGAGGACTAACTAGCGCGCTTAGCGCTGCAGAACCAGCCTGCCGTCGGCGATATGAACGCCGCCCAAACGGCTCAGTGCGCTCATGCCCAGCAGGCTACGCCCCAGGGCGCCCGGTTGCATGACCAGGGCATCGACACCATCGATCTCGATATTGCCGATCCGTACGGCATCGAGATGGACCTTGGCGGCGGTGCCGGTGCCGTTCGCGGTCATCATCTGGTAGCGAAAATCGGCCGGGGCGAGGTTGATCCCAAGTGCGTCGGCGTCCTCGCTCCGCAGCGACAGAAAAGTGGCGCCGGTATCGACGACGACGTGGATGATCTGCCCGTCGATATCGACGTCGGTCAGATAATTGCCGCTGCGGTCGGGCGCGATCTCGACGCGATCGAGGCTATAGCCGGGTGCCGGCGCCACGGGGGTTGCGACGAGAGACTGCGGCGTCGCGGGCGCGGCTGGCTGCAATGACGGCTGCGCGAGTTTATGGCTGAGGTACGAACTCGCCATAAGGCTCACGGCCAGGATCGCGATGAAGGTCGAAAGGGCGAAACGAAGCATGGGCGGCGCCAGCGAAGGTCGGCGCGACCATGCCGCCAAAAGCTTTCGGTGCGTTTAAGCCTATCGCACGCCTTTTCGGCAACCGCCGCAAGAGTTCGCGAAACCAGCGAAATCAGGCCGCCCGGGATTTAAGCTCCGGGCTGACTTTCAATTTGGCTTCGGTCTTTTGCTGGATTTCATCGATGCTGACGCCCGGCGCGAGTTCGATCAGCGTCAGGCCAGCGCCGCCCGTTTTATCGACAGTCAGCACGCCAAGGTCGGTGATGATGAGATCGACGACGCCGGAGCCGGTCAGCGGCAGCGTGCAATGATGCAGCAGCTTCGGCTCGCCTTTCGCCGTATGCTCCATGACGACGACGACACGCTTCACGCCTGCGACGAGGTCCATCGCGCCGCCCATTCCCTTGACCATCTTGCCGGGGATCATCCAATTCGCAAGGTCGCCGTTCTCCGCCACTTCCATCGCGCCGAGAATGGCAAGATCGATATGGCCGCCCCGGATCATCGCGAAACTGTCGGCGGAGGAGAAATAGCTCGTCGTCGGCAATTGCGTGATCGTCTGCTTGCCGGCGTTGATGAGGTCGGGGTCCTCCTCGCCCTCGTAAGGAAAGGGACCCATGCCGAGCATCCCGTTCTCGCTCTGCAATTGCACATGCATACCCGGCGGAATGAAATTGGCGACAAGCGTCGGAATGCCGATGCCGAGGTTCACATAGAAACCGTCGCGCAATTCCTTCGCCGCGCGTTCGGCCATCTGGTCGCGTGTCCAGGCCATGATGACCTCCCTTAAGCGGCGCGCGCGCGCGTCGTGCGTTTTTCGATCGGTTTCGCCGGGTTCGGCGCATAGACGATGCGGTGAACGAAAATGCCAGGCGTATGAATGTCGTCGGGATCGATCTCGCCCGGCTCGACCAGATGCTCGACCTCGGCGATCGTCAGTTTGCCTGCGGTCGCCATCATCGGGTTGAAATTGCGCGCCGTCTTGCGGAAGACGAGGTTGCCTTCGGTGTCCGCCTTGAAGGCATGGACGAGCGAAATGTCGGCGACGAGGCCGCGCTCCATCACATAGGTTTCGCCGTCGAAGTCCTTGTGCTCCTTGCCCGACGCTATGATCGTGCCGACGCCGGTCTTGGTATAGAACGCGGGAATTCCTGCGCCGCCGGCGCGGATACGCTCGGCCAGAGTGCCCTGCGGATTGAATTCGAGTTCGAGTTGGCCGGACAGATATTGCTCGGCGAAAAGTTTGTTCTCGCCGACGTAAGACGAAACCATCTTCTTGATCTGCCGCGTTTCGAGCAGAATGCCGAGGCCGACGCCATCGACGCCCGCATTGTTGGAGATGACCGTCAGATCCCTGGCGCCAAGCTCGCGGATCGCTTCGATCAGCGATGTGGGAATGCCGCACAGGCCGAAACCGCCGGCCATCAGCGTCATGTTATCTTTCAGCACGTCTTCGAGCGCAGCGCGGGCGTCGGGGTAGAGCTTGTTCATCCTCCGCTGGGCCTTTCTTCTTCGCTGGGGCAGGAAATTCGCTGGAGCAAATTCCTAAGCCGCCCGATGCCGCAATGCAAGAAGCCAGCCGTCCGGCAAAGGCGCGCTCAGGCGCGCACGGCGATAACAAAGAAGCGGGGGAAATGTAAAAGCACGCGCCCGTCGGTCCGCGGCGGATAGGCTGCTGTCACGCGAGCTTTGTAATCGGCCAGAAAGGCATCGCGCTCGGCCGGGTCGAGTGCCGCGAGATAGGGCCGCAGCCCCGAGCCCTGCATCCATTCGGCAATCGCGTCGGCATCGGCGAGCGCGTGATGATAGGCCGTATGCCAAAGGTCCAGCCGGCGGCACAGCGGCCGGAGCGCATCGTAATAGACCTCCGGCGACGGCAACAGGGCCGCGCGCATCGCGGACTTCGGCAAGCCGCGCGGCCCAGGGGCCGTCCGCAGCCACATCGCGCATCAAGGTCTTGGCGGGCTCCGCCAGATTATCGGGCATCTGGACGGCGAGAACGCCGCCCGAGGGCAGGGCCCCGAGCAATTTCTGAAAAATCGCGATGTGGTTCGGGAGCCATTGGAAAACGGCATTGGCGAAGAGCAAATCCGCTGGCCGCTCGGGCTGCCATTGCTGCAAATCGGCGATCCGGAAATCGATCTTCGGCAGGCTTTGGCGGGCGAGCGCCAGCATATCCGGCGAAGAGTTGATGCCGACGATTTCAGCCCCGGGAAAGCGATCGATGAGCAGTTCGGTCGAATTGCCTGGCCCACAACCGAGATCGTAAACCAGCCGGGGCGTGTCAATCGGTACTTGGGCGAGGAGATCGCGCGCGGCTCGCGTGCGCTCGTCGCCAAAGCGCAAATAAAGCTTCGGATCCCAGGCGGTCACCGGCCGTTTCAGGCTTCAAGCAAGGTGCTGTCATAGCCAATGGCCGCCAGGGCCTCGGCGACAAGCTTCGGAAGGGTGCGGGTATCGACAGCCACTTCGTGCGTCGCGAGATCGCAGGACACTTTCGCGCGCGGATCGAGAGCCTTGACTGCGGTTTCGATTGACTTGACGCAATGCGCGCAGGTCATTTCAGGAACCTTGTAAAGCTGCATGGCACCTCCTCCAAAATTGGCGGGCTCTTGTTCGGGGCGGTCATATGACCGATATCTGCAACATGTCTATTACCACGTCAGATACAAGCCCCAAGCTTGGCATAAATCTCAAGATCGGTGGCATGTCCTGCGCCTCCTGCGTCAATCGCGTCGAAAAGGCGCTGATGGGGGTGCCGGGGGTCGTCTCGGCGAATGTCAATCTGGCGCGCGAGAGCGCCCGTGTGACCGCAACGCCGGGCACGGCCACGGTTGCCGAGCTCGCCAAGGCGGTCGAAAAGGCGGGTTATTCCGCGTGGCTCGAAAAGCCTGCCGTGCCGGGCCTGTCGCACGCCCATCACGATATGAGCCATCACGACATGGCCGGCATGCAAAGTGGTATGGACCACATGCATCATGGCGGCCCCGCTCGCAATCAGCTTATCCTTGCGGCGGTCTTGACGGTGCCCGTCGTGCTGATGGCGATGGTGCCGGATATGGTGCCGTCCCTCGATGCCTTTATCCGCACCCATATTGGCATCTTTTCCTGGCGGCTTATCGAAGCGGTCTTGACCACCGTCGTTCTGTTCGGCCCGGGGCTCGTATTCTTTGAGATCGGCGTTCCGGCCCTGCTGCGCGGCCGCGCCGGAGATGAACTCGCTCGTCGCGCTTGGCTCTTTCGCCGCCTGGGCCTATTCGCTCGTTGCGACATTCGCACCCGAGATTTTCCCTGCGGGTACGGCGAATGTCTATTTCGAAGCCGCGGCGGTGATCACGACCCTGATTCTGCTCGGCCGCTTTCTTGAGGCGCGCGCGCGCGGCGAAGCTGGCTCGGCGATTGAACATTTGCTTCGGCTTGCGCCCGACACCGCGACCGTTTTGCGCGACGGCGCGCCGGTTTCCGTGAAGCTCGATACGATCGTTCCCGGCGATGTCCTGCTGGTGCGGCCGGGCGACCGTGTGCCGCTCGATGGCGAGGTGACGGAGGGTTCGTCTCTGGTCGACGAGTTCGATGCTGACCGGCGAATCCCGCCCGGTGAGCAAGGCCGTCGGCGCCGCGGTCTTTGGCGGCACGGTCAACGGCAACGGCAGCCTGACGGTGCGCGTGACGAAAGTCGGCGCCGACACGGTGCTGGCGCGCATCGTTCATATGGTCGGCGAGGCGCAGGGCGCCAAATTGCCGGTTCAGGCTTTGGTCGACAAGGTGACGGGCTGGTTCGTGCCCGCCGTCATCGCCGTCGCGATCCTGACTTTCATTTTGTGGTTTGCCTTCGGGCCGCGTCCATCGCTTGCTTTTGCGGTCGTCAATATGGTGGCGGTGCTGATCGTCGCGTGTCCGTGCGCGATGGGGCTCGCGACGCCCGTCTCCGTCATGGTGGCGATGGGACGCAGCGCCCAGCTTGGCATTCTGTTCCGCGACGCGACCGCTTTGCAGACTCTGCGCGATGTGAAGACCGTCGCTTTCGACAAGACCGGCACGTTGACGGAAGGCCATCCGGCCCTCACAGACATTCAGGTTTCGTCCGGTTTCGATGAGGGCGAGGTCGTCGCGTTCGCCGCCGCCGTGGAAGCTCTGTCCGAACATCCGCTTGGCAAGGCGCTTGTCGCTGCGGCGCAGACGCGCGGGCTGACCATTCCCAAGGCCGATGATTTTCATGCGACGCCGGGGTTCGGCGTCGCCGCGACGATCGGCGGCAAGGCGGTCGCCATCGGCTCGGCGCGCTTCATGGCCAAACTCGGCGTCGATGTCGCCAACTTCGATACCGCTGCAAGCCAGTTGAGCGCGGCCGGAAAATCGCCGCTCTTCGTCGCTGTCGATACCCGCGCCGCGGCAATCTTCGCCGTCGCCGACCCCATCAAGCCATCCGCTGCGCCGGCCCTAGCCGCGCTGAAGAAGGACGGGCTCAGCCTCGCGATGATCACCGGCGACCGCAAGGCGACGGCGGAGGCGGTCGCCCGCACGCTCGGCATCGACAAGGTCGAGGCGGAGATCTTGCCTGAAGGCAAAGCGGATGCGGTCAAGGCCCTGCGGCCTGCGAACGGCAAAATCGCCTTCGTTGGCGACGGCATCAACGATGCGCCGGCGCTCGCCGCCGCCGATGTCGGCCTCGCGGTCGGGACGGGGACGGATATTGCCATCGAAACGGCGGATGTCGTGCTCATGCGCGGCGATCTCGGCGCCGTCGCGAGCGCCATCGACCTCAGCCGCGCGACGTTGCGCAATATCGCCCAGAATCTGTTCTGGGCCTTCGGCTATAACGTGATCCTGATTCCCGTTGCGGCGGGTGCGCTTTACGGATTCGGACATATCCTGCTGTCGCCCATGCTCGCGGCAGCGGCGATGGCGTTCTCGTCGATCTTCGTCGTCGGCAATGCGCTGCGGCTGCGCCGCTTCACGCCGCAAGTTTAGGTCGGGATTATCTAGCCGGCGACCGCCGCTTTCTCGCGGACGACGGATTTTGCCGGCACGTCGAGTTCCCAGACGACGCCATCCGGCGCGAATGTCGTCTCGGAGCGGCCGCCAAGCGCCTGCCCGGCGATGCGATCCATCACCAGGCGGCCGAAACCCTGATGATCCGGCGCCGCGACGAGCGGGCCGCTTTCCTCGCGCCAATGCAGCCGCATGCGCCTCTCATCGCCCTCCGCGTCGAGCGACCAGGAAACGGTGACGATGCCAGTCTCGACCGAAAGCGCGCCGAACTTCGCCGCATTGGTCGTCAGCTCATGCAGCGCAATGCCGATGTTTTGCGCCGCCTCCGGCCGCAGGATGAGATCGGAGCCGCGGATGAGAATGCGCGTGTCGAAGAGATCGCCGAAATGCTGAAGCTGGGAATGGATCAACTGGACGAGTGAAGCGCCGGCCCAGTCATCGTTGGAAAGCAGGTCATGCGAGCCCGCAAGGCTCGACAGACGCTCGCTGAAGCGGCCGACGAATTCCTGCGGGTCCGTCTGCAGCGAGAGAGATTGCCGCGCCATCGCCTGAATGACCGCGAGCAGGTTTTTCGAGCGATGCGTCAGCTCGCGCATCAGGAATCGTACATGTTCCTCGCGCTGCTTTTGCGCGGTGATGTCGCGGATGATGAGCGAGGCGCCGAACAGATTGCCCTCAACGCTGCGCACTGGCGCGCCGCGAATCCAGACATCAATGGTGCGGCCGTCGCGGTTGAGCCGCCGCGTTTGATATTCGACAGCCTCGCCATCCATCAATCGGTCCATTGCGGCCTTGCGTTCGGCATGCAGTTCCGGCGGGACGACGAGCAGCGCATTTTTGCCGATGACATCCTTCGCCAGATAGCCGAACAATTGTTCGGCGCCGTAATTCCATGTCCGAATATTGTCGTCGAAATCGACGCTGACGATGGCGTCGATGGATGAGGCGACGATTGCGGCGAGTTGCGCGTTGCGCAGTTCACCGCGCTTGCGCGCGGTGATGTCGAGGCACAGACACAGAATTCTTTCGATCTTGCCGCCGGCGCGGAAGAAACTGCCGCGGGCGCTGATCCACCGCGTCACGCCGTCGTCGCGTCGAATGCGGAATTCGCGCTCGAACTGCCCGCCCTGACGCAGCAGCCTGCGGTACTCCTGCGCAAGCGCGATGCGATCGTCGGGATGCGCGACCGCCAGGATCATACCGAAGCGAAGCCGTTTGCCCGTCGTGTCAGGCGGGAGGGTAAAGATATCGGCGAATTTGTCCGACCATATCGCGCGCCGGGTCACGAGATCGCAGTCAAGGACGGCGAGGCCGCCCGCGTCCTGGACGAGTTGCAGGCGCGCCTCGGCATCGCGCAGGGCCAGGCGCGTATGGTTGAGGCGCAGCAGGGATCGCACGAGCGTGATAAGTTCGGAGGGCTCGAAAGGATCGAGCAGATAGCCGTCGATCATCGCATCGATCGCAGCCGAAGTCTTGACGCTGCCGGCGCAGGCCATCCGCAAGACCGCCGTCGCGGGGCTTTTCTCTTTCACGGTTTGATAAAAGCTGGCTTCGTCGCCCTCCGCCGCTTCATCGCTCGCGAGAACGAGGTCGAACACTTCCGTATCGAGACAGCGCAGAGCTTCACGCCCGGTTTCGACGGCCGTGGCCTGCAGCCCGGACTGTTCCAGGAGCTGCATTTTCAATGCGCGCGATTGCGCGTCCTGGTCGACGATCAACAGTTTGCGGTTGACGTCCATCGCGGCGGTACCTGATCCTTGTTTGGCGGCCAAGGCCGCGGTCCCGTCCCTCTATGCCTATGTTTTGGACGGAACTTGGTTCCACCCGGCCCGCCGTTATTTTGCGCGATCCGGCTGGAAAGCTTAATATATTTCGCGTTTCCCGCTGGAAAACGCATTTTCAGAGCGCGGGAGCGGCAGCCTGCAGCTTTGCCGGGCCGCCGCCGCCGTTCAGCGGGTTAGCGTCGTCCCAACCGTATTTTACGGTCTCAAAGCGCATATGCGCGAGGTCGACGAGCAGGAGGCGGCCGACGAGACCTTCACCATAGCCGACGATCTCGCGGATCACTTCGTGCGCCATCAGCGCGCCCAGCACGCCGGGCAGCGCCCCGATAACGCCCGCTTCCTCGCACGTCGGCACCGTGCCGGGCGGCGGCGGCTCGGGAAACAGGCAACGATAGGTCGGGTTCGGCGTGCCGGAGGGTGAACTCTCGAATGGCCGCAAGGTGGTGAGCGAGCCGTCAAACGTGCCGATTGCGGCGCTGACGAGCGGCCGGCGCGCGTAAAAGCAGGCGTCGGAGACGGCATAGCGGGTGGCGAAATTATCCGATCCATCGGCGACGATGTCCCAATTCGCCAGAATTTCCTGGGCATTCGCCGAATCGATCCGTAGCTGAATCGGCGTTGCCTTGACATGGGGGTTGAGGCGGCGAACGGCGTCGGCGGCGCAGACGGCCTTGGGCTTGCCAAGATCTTCGCTCGCGTAAAGCACCTGGCGTTGCAGATTGGAGAGCGAGACGACATCGTCGTCAACGATACCGATCTCGCCGACGCCCGCAGCAGCAAGATACTGGATCAGCGGCGCGCCAAGGCCGCCCGCGCCGATCGCGAGGACGCGCGTTGCCTTCAGCTTCTGCTGACCCGGGCCGCCGATGTCGCGCAAGACGAGATGACGCGCGTAGCGCTCGATTTCGCTCTGGGTAAACATGCGGCCTATCTAATACGCCGGGGCGGAAAAATCGACCCGCTCGAAAGGCGTCTCACCTCAACGCGCAAGCTCCTTGAGACTGCGCCGGATGAGCTCCGGCGCGCCTGCCGCCGCGCCCAATTCCGCGCGGGCGACCGCTACGGCGTTGGCGGCCTGCTGACGGCTATAGTCGAGGCCGATCAGCGCGGCGATCGCGTCCTGCACGGCGGGGGCCTGCTCCGCGCCTGCGGGCGCCGAAAGGCTCGCGAGCGCGGCCGGCACGTGGATGGCCGGAACCTTGTCCTTCAGTTCGGTGACCAATCTCGCCGCAACGCGCGGGCCGACGCCCGGCGTGCGCGACAGCGCAGCCTTGTCTTGTTGCGCGATGGCGATGCCGAGCTCGCTCGCGCTCAGCACACCGAGCAGCGCCAGCGCGACTTTCGCGCCAACGCCTTGCACCGTCTGCAACAGACGAAACCAATCGCGCTCGTCTTCGCTGAGAAAGCCGTAAAGCCGTATGGAATCTTCGCGCACTTGCGTCTCGATCGCGAGCGCGACGGCCTCGCCGGCGGCGGGCAGGTTCTGCAATGTCCGCGTCGCGCAATTGACGACATAGCCGACGCCGTGGACGTCGAGAATGATGAAATCCTCGCCGATGGAATCGATTGTGCCACGCAGCTTGCCGATCATGCTCTGCGCACCGCCGTCATTTTGTAGTGATGCGCATGGGTGATCGCGATCGCCAGCGCATCCGCCGCATCGGCCGGCAACGCGCGCAAATCGCCGGCGCATTTCGGCAGCAACACTTTCACCATCATCGCGATCTGCGCCTTCTCCGCGTGGCCGGAGCCGGTCACGGTCTTCTTGACGAGATTGGCCGCGTATTCGGTGACGGGCAGACCGGCGAGGGCGGGGACGACGAGGGCGATGCCGCGCGCCTGGCCAAGCTTCAAGGCCGATTGCGGGTCGCGATTGACGAAGGTCTCTTCGACGGCGGCCTCGTGCGGCGCATGCGCGTCGATGATGCGCGTCAGTCCCTGATGGAGCTGACGCAGCCGCGTGCCGAGATCGTCGCTGCTTTGCGAATGGATCGAGCCGCTCGCCACATAGACGAGGCGGGTGCCGGCGGCGTCAATGATTCCCCAGCCCATATTGCGCAGGCCGGGGTCGATGCCGAGAATCCGAATCGCCGTCGCACTCATGCTTCGGCTTTACCCCTTTCCGGCGCTTTTGCCCACGCCGGCGCCTGCCGCCGAGGGTCAGTTCTCGGTCAGCATCCGCTTGAGCAGCTCAATCTCCTCCGAGAGCCGCCCATCGCTGCCGACCAGGGCCTCGATCTTGCGCACGGCGTGCAGCACGGTCGTATGGTCGCGGCCGCCGAAACGCCGGCCGATCTCCGGCAGCGAGCGGGGGGTCAGCGTCTTGGCGAGGAACATGGCGATCTGGCGCGGGCGCACCACATTCGCTGTCCGCCGGGCGGATAGAATGTCGGCCTTGGTGACATTGTAATGGCTGGCGACGAGTTTCTGGATGTCCTCGATCTTGACCCGTTTCGGCTCGCGCGGGCGCACCAGATCCTGGATCGCGGCTTCCGCCGCCTCGAGAGACAGCGCCGCACGGTTCAGCGAGGCATGGGCGACGAGACGGTTAACCGCGCCGTCGAGATCGCGGCCGTTGGTCTGAATGACGCTCGCGACATAGGCGAGAATGGCGGGCGACAATTCGAATTGCGGGTGAAGCAGTTTGGCCGCGGCGACACGCGCCTCCAGCATCTTGAGCCGCAGCGGCTCATCGAGCGCGCCCATTTCGACGCAGAGGCCGCCCGCGAGGCGTGAACGCACGCGCTCTTCGAGCGTTTCGAGTTCGCCCGGCGGCCGGTCGGCGGCGATGACGATTTGCCGGCGCGCGTCGATCAGCGCGTTCAGCGTGTGGCAGAACTCCTGCTGGATGGATTTGCCGCGCAGAAACTGCACGTCGTCGATAATCAGCAGGTCGATGCCGCGCAGTTTCTCCTTGAAGGAGATGGCCGTCGAGGCTTCGAGCGCGCTGGCGAAACTGTGCATGAATTTTTCGGCGGTGAGATAGATCACGCGGCGCCGCTGTGCCGTTGCGGCATGGGCGATCGCTTGCAGCAAATGCGTCTTGCCGAGACCGACCGAGGCGTGGAGGTAGAGCGGGTTGAAGCGCACGGCCTCGCCAGGCGCGGCGCTGGCGATGTCTTGCGCCGAGGCATAGGCGAGCTGGTTCGAGCGGCCGACGATAAAGGTCGAGAAATTCAGCCGCCGGTCGAGCGGCGAGCCGCCAAACGTTTCGGCCTCGCCGGCAGGCCGCGCCGGTGCCTTCATTTCTCTCTGCTGGAACGCGCCGGGGCGATGCGGCTCCGGGCCCGAACGCGGGTGCGCGGCCTCGGCGAAGCCGGCGCCGTTCTCGTGCAGATCTTCGGCGTCGAGAGGCGACTGCGCAGCGCGTGGCGGGGGAAGGCGCGTCGAAGAGCGCACATTGATGACGAGATGTTTGATCGCCGGAAATTCCGCGACGACAGCCGCAAGGATGCGCGTGGCGTAATGCGTCTGTATCCACATCTTGAGAAATTTCGTCGGCACGGAAAGATGGGCGACATCGTCGGCGAGCTGCGTCAGCTCAAGCCGCAAAAACCAGGAGGTATAGGTGGCCTCGCCAAGCTCGGCTTTCAGCCGGCGGCATACGACGCTCCAGGATTCTTCCGTGCTCGATTTTTGGGGTGAAGCTTCGGTGCGTCGTGGATTTAGCATCGGCCTGAATCTCGATAATAGAGGAACGTCGGCGCAGAAGCACCGTCGGCAGAACAAGTCTTCCGCGTAACTGTCGAAAAATGCGACTGAACGGTGGCGAGCGGCTTGCGGACTTAGAAGTCGGGCAAAAGCCCCCGCTTACGCACTTTACCGGGGTAAGGGCGCTCGATGGAGCGTGAAGTCATTGCCCGGGCGAGATGCCCGATCTCCACCGCTGGAATCCTGCCAAGCAAGAACCGCCCTTGTCATAGCTAAAAATCCCCCAATCCTCGAAACCAAGATTTCGAAGCCCAGCCCATTCGTACGCTCGTGAGGTGTGACAGGCGCTACCTTAAGCCCCTTCCCGCTGCACGCAATACTCTTTGCAAATTTTCTTCACGGCTCTCTCCGACATGGCTTTCAATGCGCAAATAACGCGTCGAAAACAGCAACTCCACTCGGGAAAAACGCGCTCGAGATTCGCTCGAAACATCGGTGCAGTCGGTGCAACCGGCCACGTCCAAACTCTAACATAGAACTAACGCCCCGCAAGAAAATCGTGTCACGAAAATTTCACGCCAACGCCACCTTGTCGCTGCGCGCGGCATTACCGTGTTGCCTGTCGCCGGTGTAACCCAATGATTCATTGGTCATCTATGAAGGCGAGACCCGCGCGCGACACAGAGGCTCAATTTCATGAGCCCGGGTCGCGAAAAAGCGCGGATGTATCGCCGTGCCACGGGCGATTCCCGGGTGTCTTCGACGCTTTGCCCTTAAAACATTGAATCGAATAGCACTTGATTGACGGCCTCAAAACGCGCCTTGGACGGTTGAATATCGCAACTGCCGCGTGTCGCGAAAGACGACGGACGCGCGTCACCTGCGAGAGACGATCTTTCGTTTTTTTCGCGCAGGGTCATGTGACAGGCCATTTGCCGCATAGGCGGGGAGAGACACGATATGCTTAGTCGGCGATCAGACGCTCCAGCGTCTCCAGCCGGTCGGCTTCACGCGCCGGTTTGTCCCAACGGATACGATTGATGCGGGGGAAACGCATCGCGACGCCCGACTTGTGTCGGCCGGAGTGGTTCACGCCGTCAAACGCGATCTCCAGCACCAGACCTTCGTCCTGCCCATAGGCCACCTCGCGCACCGGACCGAAGCGATTGGTCGTGTGATTGCGCACATAGCGATCGAGCAGGCGCAGTTCGTCGTCGGTGAAACCGAAATAAGCTTTGCCCACGGGGACGATCTCGTCTCCGTCCGATCCGGCCCGCCACAGGCCAAAGGTAAAATCGGAATAAAAAGATGAGCGTTTGCCGTGGCCGCGCTGCGCATACATGAGCACCGCATCGATGGCGAACGGATCGCGTTTCCACTTATACCAGAGGCCCTTGGGCCGGCCCGGAACGTAGATCGAATCCAGACGCTTCAGCATCACGCCCTCGATCGCGGTGGCGTCGGCGCCGGCGCCGCCGGCATCCGGGTCGCGCCGCGCTGCGGCGAGGACATCCCACGAGCCGAAAGCGATCTGTGGCGACAGATCGAGGCGCTCGAGGCGCGCCTCGGCGACAAAATCCTCGAGCCGACGCCGCCGTTCGACAAGGGGCAGGGCGCGAAGATCTTGGCCATCGAGGCCCAGCAGATCGTAGGCGCGGATATGGGCCGGAAAATCGGCGAGCAGCGCCGCCGTCACCTGCTTGCGATTGAGTCTTTGTTGCAAAACGCCGAAGGATTGCACGCGGCCCGCGCGCAAGATCAGCAATTCGCCATCCAGCGAAAATTGGCCCCGTGGGGCACGCGCCAGCGTTTCGACGAGATCGGGAAAGGCGGAGGAAATATCTTCTCCGGTGCGCGAATAGAGCCGGACGATCTTTCCGCTTTCGCTGGTGCCGACGGCCGCCTGGACGCGAATGCCATCCCATTTCCATTCGGCGCTGAAATCGGCCGGTGCGAGCAGCGATAATTCCGCGTCAGTTACGGGGTGCGCGAGCATCGCCGGACAGAAAGGGGCCGGATCATCCGGCTTCGGGCGTGGCTCGCGCCCTTCCAGCCAGGCGAACAGGTCGAGGTAGGGCGGCGCCAGCCCGTGCCAAAGATCTTCGATGGCATTGGCTTCGTGGCCTCCGAGTTCGGCCACCGCTTGTTTGGCAAGCCGTGCCGAAACCCCGACGCGAAGCGCGCCGGTGATGAGCTTTAAAAGCGCCCAGCGGCCTGTTTCATCGAGCCCGTCGAGCAGGCGCGCGAGAACGCTCGGAAGTTCGAGTTTGCTCGCTCCCTCAAGCGTGGCGATCACTTCGCCCAACCGCAGCGCGCGGGAACCGGAGGTGAAACGGTCGATTGGCCAGAGCAGCGCAACGGTCTCGGAAAGATCGCCGACGAAATCATAGGAAAGATCGAACAGCACCGGATCGACGCGCTCGTAAATGAGTGTGCGGATCAGCGCCGGCTTGGCGTGCCGGAAACTGAGCGTGCCGGTCAGGGCTGCGAGCGCGAAGCCGCGGTCGGGATCGCCGGCGGTGCGGAAATAATCGGTCATCAGCCGCAATTTGCCGTGTCGCGAGGGCTCGTAGGCGAGGCTGTCGAGAAGCGTGGCGAAACGGTTCACGGGTCGGTCTCGAGAGGCGTCTCCGCTTCCTCGTCACCATAGCCGAGAATGTGCAGCGGCGCGGCCTCCAGACCGCGCTGGCGGAAGCAATGCACCAGCGCATCGGGCTCGCCGTGAGTGACAAGCAGCCTAGTGCATTGCGTTTCGTCGACCGTGGCGCAGAGCCCGTCCCAATCGGCGTGATCGGAAATGACGAGCGGTAATTCGATGCCGCGCTGGCGGGCATGGGCGCGCACACGCATCCAGCCCGAGGCGAAGGCGGCGCGCGGCTCGGCGAATTTGCGGCTCCAGAGATCGTTGACGGCGCTCGGCGGGCAAAGAACGATTTCGCCCGGCAGCGCGCCCGCGCCCGCGGCGAGGCGCACATCGCCGAGCGTGACGCCGGCCTCCTGGTAATAAGCGGTGATTTTTTCGAGCGCGCCGTGGATGTAAATCGGCCGGTCATAACCCGCCTGCCGCAGCAGCGCGATGATGCGCTGCGCCTTGCCGAGCGGATAAGCGCCGACGAGATGGGTGCGCTCTGGAAACAGTTTTTGCGAGGCGAGCAGCTTGTCGATCTCGCCGGCGGCATTGGCATGGCGGAAGACCGGCAGGCCGAACGTCGCCTCGCTGATAAAGGTGTCGCAGACGAGCGGTTCGAAGGAGGCGCATGTGGGATCAGCCTCGCGCTTGTAATCGCCCGAGACGACGATCCTCATGCCGTCCTGCGCGAGCCGGATTTGCGCCGAGCCGAGCACGTGGCCGGCGGGGAAAAAGCCGACATCGATGCCGCCGATCGTCAGCGCCTGTCCATAACGCACGGTTTGAGTAGCGCCGGCGAAATTCTCGCCGTAGCGGATCGACATGACGGCGAGAGTTTCGGCAGTCGCGAGCACCTGGCCGTGGCCGGGGCGTGCGTGGTCGGAATGAGCATGGGTAACCAGCGCACGCGGGACGGCGCGCAGCGGGTCGATAAAAAAATCACCCGCCGCGCAATAGAGCCCGGCGGGTTTCAGCGTCAGAATATCGGAGGCGCCCATCACCTAAACATAGGTGTCGGCAGCCGCAGGGAACAGAGCGAAAGCTTTATTCGCAGGCCATCTCGCGCGGGACGTAAAGGCCGCCGTAGGGGCCTTGCGAAGCGGTGATCACTTTCGTTGCCTGCACGCATTCGTCGTCGCGGTTGCGCGTCAGCGTCACCGCCGCGCCTTGAGCCAAGGGCGCGTAAGACGTCTTGTCGACGGGAAGGCTGCGATAGCCGAGATCGCCGCGCATGGGCGAACCAAAGATTGGCGAGCCGAAGACCAGCGCCGCCGCCAAGCACGACAAACCCAGACCGACAACCAATGACCGAATAGCACTACTATCGAGGATTTGCCGAGACGACCGCATAGTCTGCCCCTCCACTCAACCTCACGCCGCAGTCGCACAATAGGGCGGCGGGACCGGGGGTCGGTGCGCTAACGCACAAGCGGCCAACCCCTCCGTTGCCACAGGGTTGCATCGCGAGGGCGAAGAATTTGAGGGGAATTGCCGAAGGAAGCGCCGGCAAGCCGCGGGCGCGGCTTGCCGAATCTGCTGCTCGCTGAGTCTTAAGCGCTGGCGGGTTCAGGCCGTCAGGAAGGCGCCTCAATAAGGGTAGTAGTAACCGTAATAGGGCCGGCGATAATAGCCGTAGGGGTAGCCATAATACGGATACGGGTAGCCATATCCATAGCCGTAATAAGGCGCGGCCAGCGCGGTGCCGACGGCGAGACCGCCAAGCAGACCCGCAGCGCCCCAGCCCCAGCCGCCGCCATAATAGCCACCGCCGTAATAGCCGCGACCGCCCCAGCCGCGACCGCCCCAGCCGCGACCGCCCCAGCCGCCGCCGTGCCATCCGCCGCCGTGCCAGCCGCCACCGCCATGCCATCCGCCGTGATAGGCCGCGGCTGGCGTTGAGGATGAAACGACGCCAAGGCTCAAGGTCGTCGCGACCAAGCCGCCAGTGACAAGCTTTCTCATGAACGGCGACATCTGCTTTACTCCTCTGATCCGAGGGCCGGCGATCAGCATGCCGGGCCTGAGATGCAAATTCCAAATCGTCCGGGCAGGTTCCCGATCCCAGGCCGTCCCGCGCCGCATAAGTTGCGTACGGCCGGCCTTGCGGGATTTCCCATCGCGAGTCCAATTAGGAATGCATCGAGTTGAACTCAAGATGAACATGTCATTCCGTGCGGCCGCGCACCCACATTTGGCCCTGACGAATATGTATCCTTGGCAGCGGGTTGATCGCTTGAATCACAATCAGTTCATCTGCTGAACTCGGCGCCGCCGCAGACAAGTTAAGGTTATTGAAATGCTGCGCGCATCAGGTTGCCCGACAAGCCGGCTCGCGTCGCCGCGGGGAAAGCGAGACGCGATCTTCGCGGCGCGATCAGGATTTTTTCGAGTGGTCGCGGAGCGCGAGCGTGTCTCGCGTCGTCGCGGCCAGCTTTTCCTGCAGCGGCGCGGCGAGCTTGGCCAAAAGCCAGGGCAGGACGATTTCGATGCGCACGCTGTCGGCGAGCACGTCGATGCGGCCCTTGATCTCCTGTGCCAGCGCGACGACGCGGATATTCGCGCTATTGGCCGCCCAGACGATCTCGGAGTGCGCGAATTTGTTGATGTATTCGTTCTTGAGCTGATCAATCTCGCTGGCGACACGCTGGCGTGCCTCATCGACGCTGAGGTTATGCGGCACGGAAACGACAATCGACTTGGCCATGAAACCCTTCCGCATTCGGCACCCGCACAAGATTGGCACTGGCGGCGCGCATAACGCAAGCCATGCTACGCGGGCGGCGGCGTCACGCCTAGAAGCGCCGCGACGCCAATCACCAGCACGCCAAGCGCGAGCTCGACGCCGATGCTGCGCGAAAGGCCGGTGAAATCGGGCGCTTGCGGGGCTGTCTGAAGCCGCGGCAGCGCGATGAAGCGGTTATAATAGGCGAGAGCAAGCATGGTTGCGACGAGGAGGAGCTTGACGAGAAGAATCTCGCCATAGCCCGAACCAACGAGCCGCGCGAAATGGCCCTGCACGCGAAACATGGCGTTGGCGACGCCAGTTGCGAGGATCAGCGTGACAGCGCCTGTCGCCAGCGCGGAATAACGCGAAAGGATGAGGACGATCTCGCGCGGTCCTTTTCCCGGATCCCTCTGGGCAAGTGTGAAGAGAAGGATCGGCAGGCCACCAACCCATGCGGCTCCGCCGAGGACATGGATTGCATAGACGACGATCATAATTGCGCCGAAGGGGCTGTCGCCGCCGTTGGCGGCATGGCCGAGCCAGGCCTGATCGACGATGAGGCCGGCGCTGGCGATGAGCCAGACGCCAAAGCGGATACGCTGCGGGAGGGCGATGGCGAGCAAGACTATGACCAGCAGGAACAACCGCGCGATGGCGACGGGGCCGAACTGCGTCTCGAAAAAAAAGGCGTCGAGCGTGTCGCGCGTTGCGGCATCAGTGAAGCTGCCCGCCATGTTGGCGATCATGGCGGCGATCCAGATAATGCCCGAGAGGGCCGCCGTCACCGCCGCAACTCGAAGCAATCGGTTCGTCGCGCCGAACAGCCGCGCCGTCTCAGCCGGTTGCTGGCCACGCGTCAGCAGAAACGACGAAGGACAGCCGAAGAGCGCGAACAGCGCGGTAAAATGCACCCAGCGCGCGGCGACGAGGATTTGCAGGATCGTCATGGGTGCGGCCCAGGCTCAATTGGATGAAGCCCCACGGGCGGGGCTTCATCGCTCATACGCATTGCGCGACCTTTTACGGCGCAACGGTGAATTTATACGTGCCTTGCGTGTGGTGCGTATCGACGGAGATCACATGCCAGCTCACGACATAAGTGCCGGGCCTGAGCGCGTGGGCGAGGCGCACATGCAGCGTGTCGGCCGGCCCGACCACGGCCTTTCCGGCCGGCACGGGCGCGCCGGCCGCGGTCGCGACGCGAACGCCCGAGAATGCGGCGACAACGTCTTCCGTAAAGGTCAGTTGCAGCTCGGATGGCGCGGCGTTGACTGTGGTGCCAACGCCGGGCTGGGCGTGACTGAGAAAGGCATGCGCGAAGGCTTGCGTGGCGGCGAGAGTGCTGATGAGGCCGGCGGCGATGACGAGAGTCAGAGAGCGTTTCATGTCAGATCCTCAATAGCGAGCAAGTGGGGAAAGCGGCGCGCTGAAGAGCGGCTTGCCGAGACTGGTTGGCGCGACGTCGTCGAGGAAGATATCGAGCACGGCAAGCGCGCCGACATGATCGCCGCTGGCGCGGTTGATCGGAATCTGCGCCATGACGCCAATCTCGAAATATTGGCCGATGTAATAGAGCGATGGGCCGACGACGCCCGTCGTGTCATAGGGCGAGAACTCGCCCGGCGTGATCGGTCCCTGATTTGCGACCGGCGTGCTGAATATGCCTTCGAACGCCGGTATCAGCCGATTGAAGGCATCCGGCAGTTGGTGCACGAAAGAATTCTCGTAAAGCAGGCTGTATTGCAGTGTCGCGCCATACGTGAGCGTCGTCGGGTTATAGCTTCCATCGGAATTGACGGTCACCGTCGGGATCGAATAGTCGGCCTCGCCGGTCACGGCGAAGGGCCGCACCCAATCGGCTGACGCGTCACCGAAGCCTTTGCCGATGAAGAATTTCGGCGTGATAGTGGAGAAGGGATCAGAGGGGAGCGACGCGCTCTGCGGGCTGCCAGTATTGCCGATCTCGGCCGAGACGGCCGCCGACATGATGAACTCATGACCGGGGTCCTGATAGAAGGCGAACTTCGCTTCCGTCTCGATGTTCGACCAGCCTTGGGCCTGGGGATTACGCTGCCAGGTATAACCCTCCGAACCTACGGAGATGCCGAAGTCGGGCGTAATCGTCTTGGCATATTCCCAACCGAGCCCATAGGAAATCGGCCCGAGCGTTCCATCTGGGTTGGCCGACTGGAGATAGGAAAGGCTTGGCAGCGCCAGTTCATCGTTGACGCCCGGATCGTCGATGGTGAGCGTCGCCGGGAACACGCGGTTGCCGACGATGGTGTGCGCATAGAGCGGGCTCGCAGCGAGCAGGAGAGCTGCTGCGGCGCTCGCGCGGGTGAAGTGTCGAATCATGGAGAATCCTCAGCGGATAAAGAACGCGCCGCCGCCTTCAGCCTCTTGGTTGCGGCGATGCAACATCGCGCGGAGGGAAGGACAGCCGGCTTGGGAAATGCTCTACCGGCGTCAGGCGCCGGCTCCTTCTAGCCGCGGTACGGAGGGCCGCGCGGCTGTGCCGCTATGGCAAAACGCAGACGCGGCTGCGCCGCCGTGTGCGTGAGTTGCGCTGCCCATGCGGCGGCGGCGAGCGCGATAATGGGAAGCGCCGGCGGCAAAATGACCGCGAGATGGCAATGCAGCGCGCAGAAGGGGCACGACTGTTGCTGCGGCGCGTGGCCCGGCTTAGGCAAGGAGCCTTGATCGCCCGACGCCGCGTGGCAAATCGGGAAGCCGTCAAGGCTCGAGTTAGACGGAAGACCCGCCGTGCAGAGGGCGCCGGCAGCCAGTTGCAGATAAAGTCCAAGAACGGCGAGACAGGCGACAAATTGGCTGCCCGCCGACGCCTTAGCGCGAAAGCGGCTGCCACATGCGATTATTGTATTGGCAATAGCGCCCAGCATGCTGTCTCCCCGGGCGGGACCCTATGCCAATCGGGCTCCCAGCGACAGAACATTGTGTCATTTCCGCAAATTCGCGCGTCATTGTTGCACGCGAACAACGCTTAAGGCGTATTTGCGGTCTGGCCGAAGAGATGTTTCCGCGCCTCCGCATCGAAGGCGGCCGGCGGCGTAGGATTTACCTCCTTGGCCTTGGCATAGGCCGCGATTGTCGCCGGGCGCGCCTTGATCGTTTCGAACCAGCGTTTCAGGTGCGGAAAATCGTCGAGGTTCTGGCCCTGCGCTTCGTACGGCACGATCCACGGATAGCAAGCCATGTCAGCGATCGAATAATCGTCGGCGAGGAATTCGTGATCGGCGAGGCGCTTGTTCAAAACGCCGTAGAGCCGGTTGTCCTCCTTGACATAACGATCGATCGCATAGGGAATCTTTTCCGGCGCGTAATTGCGGAAGTGATGCGTCTGCCCGGCCATCGGGCCGAGACCGCCCACCTGCCAGAACAGCCATTCGAGCGTGGTGACACGCTTGCGCATGTCGGATGAAATGAACTTGCCGGTCTTCACCGCGAGATAGAAGAGGATCGCGCCGGATTCGAAGATTGTCATCGGCTCGCCGCCGTCCGGCGGCGTGCGGTCGATGATGGCGGGGATGCGGTTGTTCGGCGCGATGGCAAGGAATTCGGGCTTGAACTGCTCGCCCTTCCCAATGTTCACGGGATGGATCTCGTAGGGAAGCTGCGCTTCTTCGAGAAACATCGTGATCTTGTGGCCGTTCGGCGTCGTCCAATAATAGAGTTCGATCATTTCAGCCTCGTCCCTCGCCACTGTCCCAAAGCGCCTTGAGGCCCTCGCGGTATGTCGGATACGCGAGCTCGACGCCGAGCCCTTCTTTCAGCTTGCCGTTCGCCGCGCGCTTGTTCTCCTCATAAAAGCTGCGCGCCATCGGGCTCAAGGGGGCGGTTGCGATATCTTCCTCCGGCGGCGGCGGCACGCCCATCAATTTTGCGGCATAAGCGATGACGTCTTGCGGCGGCGCCGGCTCATCATCGGTGACGTTCCAGATGTCGCTGTCGCCCTCATAGGCGAGCGCCGCGGCGATGGACGTGGCGATGTCAGTGACGTGGATGCGGTTGAAAACCTGATCCGGCTTGATGACGCGCTGCGCCGTCCCGTTTTTCAATTGCATCAGCGCGTTGCGGCCGGGGCCGTAGATGCCGGAAAGCCGAAGGATCTGGATCGACTTGCGATTGTCGCGGGCGAGCGCCTGCCAGGCTTTCTCGGCGCGCAGCCGGGCGATGGAGCGCGGCTGCTTCGGTGCCGGCACGCGCGTCTCGTCGACCCATTCGCCGCTGCGGTCGCCATAGACGCCGATGGTCGAGAGATAGATGATCTTGAGCCGCTGCGGCAATTGCGCCAGCACGCGGCCGAATTTGGCGAGCGCCGGATCGACGGAGGCATCCGGCGGGATGGAGACGAGCAGCACGTCGGCGCGCGCCAAAGCTGCGGGAATTTCCGCGTCGGCGCGCTCGGCGTCGAACATATAGCTCGCAAGGCGCGGCTCGCCGATCTTCTCGACGGCGTAATGGCTGCGCGCCGTGCCGGCGATCGTATCGAACGCTTCGCCATAGGTCTTGATGAAATGCTGCGCGCTATAGCCGAGACCGAAACAGAACAGAATTCATTGCATGACCTCGACAGGCGCTTCAACGCGCCTCCATTCGGCGAGAACATCCGCGTCGTCCTCGCGCGCGCCATGGCGCACGGCGAGCGCGGCTGCGCGCGCCGGTGCGAGACGCCAGAGTGCCCAAACCGCCATCGCCCGCACAAGAGGCGAGGGATCATCCAGCCGCAATTCCACAAGAGGCAAAAGCGATAGATCGCCGGAATTGCCAGCGGCGATGAGCAGATTGCGGGTGAAGCGCGCGCTGCCGATGCGCTTCACCGGGCTGCCCGAGAAGAGGGCGCGAAAACCGGCATCATCGAGCGCCAGGAGGTCGACGAGCCGCGGCGCGACGAGATCGGCGCGCGCCTGTAATTTCGCTTCGCGCGAGGCTTGCGCGAATTTATTCCACGGACAGGCGGCGAGGCAATCGTCGCAGCCATAGATGCGGTTGCCGATCGCCTCGCGGAATTCGAGAGGAATGTGCCCCTTGTTCTCGATGGTGAGATAGGAAATGCAGCGCCGCGCGTCGATGAGATAGGGCTGCGGAAAAGCCTGCGTCGGGCAGGCATCGAGACAGGCGCGGCATTGGCCACAATGGTCCGTCTCCGGTGCATCGGGCTCAATCGCCAGATCGGTGAGGAGCGCGCCGAGAAAGAGCCATGAGCCCGCTTCGCGCGAGACGAGATTGGTGTGCTTGCCCTGCCAGCCGAGGCCGGCCGCTTGCGCGAGCGGCTTTTCCATGAGCGGCGCGGTATCGACGAAGACCTTCAGTTCCGCGGCCGGCGCCAGCGCCGCGAGCCAGCCGCCGAGCTGCTTCAGCCGCCCCTTGATGAGATCGTGATAATCGCGATGGCGCGCATAGACGGAGATATTACCGCGATCCTGTTGCGCGAGCGTCGCCAGCGGGTCGCCGTCCGGCGCGTAATTCGTGCCGAGCATGATAATGCTCTTGGCTTGCGGCCAGAGCGCGCGCGGGGACGCACGACGCGCCGAAGTCTCCGCCATGTAATCCATGTCGCCGGCATAGCCCGCCGCGAGCCAGGTGTTGAGCCGCGCGGCCGTTTCCGGCGCGGCGTCGGGGCTGGTGACGCGGCAGAGATCGAAGCCGAGGCTTTTCGCCTTGGCGATAAGTGCCGGCTTTACGTCGCGCGTCAGAAGTCGAGGTCCGCGTAGACTGGGGGTGGACTGATGCCCGGCACGCGGTCGGCGAGCAGCGCGCGGAAGCTCTTGCGCGATTTCACCCGCGCGTACCATTGCTTCGCCGTTTCGTCCTCGTCCCATGGCACATCGCCCAGAAAATCCGCGACGGAGATATGCGCCGCGGCCGCCAGATCGGCGTAGCTCAGCTTGTCGCCGGCGAGCCAGTTCCGCTGCGCTGTGAGATAGCCGATATAGCGCAGATGATAGCGGATGTTGGCGCGCGCCGCGCGCACCATGTCCATATCCGGCGCGCCGCCGCCAGCCTCCGCCGGCATGAAGCGCTTATAGACCTTTTCGGTCACCAGCCAATTCGAGACTTCGCCGTAGAATTTTTGCGCGAACCAGTTAACGAGGCGGCGCACTTCGACCCGCGCCTCGGGCGTCTCCGGCAACAGCCGCTGCTCGCCCAGCGTCTCGCCCAGGCTTTCGTCGAGATATTCGGCGATCACCGCCGCGCCGGGGACAATGAAATCATGATCCGTGACGAGCACGGGCGTCTCGCCCGCCGGGTCGAGCAGCAGAAAATCCCGCCGCCGCTCAAACACCCTTTCCTCGATCAATTCGGGCTCGACGCCATATTCGGCGAGAGCGAGACGAACGAAACGCGATTGGGGATCGAGCGGATGATGATAAAGCTGGGGCATAAGCGGAAGGGGTAACCAAAGCGCGGCCGGTGTAGGCTGGCGGCGGATGTGTGAGTAGGGATAAATTACGGCAGCCGCAAGGGATTCGACAGTTCATGGATGCGACCTTGGAAAATGCTTCTCCCAGGAATGTGGCTGCGCCGAGTCCGGACAGGGCTGACCTCGTGTCGCAGGCTCTGGTGATTCTCGGGCTCCTCGCCATCCTGTGGCTTGGTCTGCTCTCGGCTTTCCTGGCCGGTTTCTTTATTTATTTTCTCATCGAATTTGGCGTCCGCTGGCTCGGCAAATTCGGCGTCATCCCGCATGTCGCGCGAATCGTCCTGGCTCTGGCGATCGCGATCATCTTCATTGCCGCGCTCACCTTCGGCATCATCGCGCTCGTCTCTTTCATGTCGAACGATCAGGACAATCTCGGCCGCCTTTTGCAGCGCATGGCCGAGGTCGTGAGCAATGCCAAGACCTATCTGCCGGCGGATCTGCGGGACTATGTGCCGACAAGCCTCGATGACTGGCGCCGGGCGGCCGGCGGCGCGCTGCGCGGCAATGCGGCGCATCTGACGGTTCTCGGGCGGGGCGCGGGCGCGCTCATCGTCCACATTCTCTTCGGCATGATCGTCGGCGCGCTCGTCGCCGTTAGCCCGCCTGCACCCGCCAACGGGCCGCTGGCGCGCGGGCTTGAGGAGCGTGTCAGGCGCGTCGGCACGGCCTTCAACCGCGTCGTCTTCTCGCAGATCAAGATTTCCGCGCTGAATACGCTGCTCACCGCGATCTTCCTCGGCGTCGTGCTGCCGCTCATTGGCCGGCCGCTGCCGTTCACCAAGACGATGATCGCCGTCACTTTCGTCGTCGGGCTTCTGCCGATCATCGGCAATCTGATCTCGAATTCGATCATCGTGCTCATCGCGCTTGGCGTCTCGGCGCTCGACGCGGGGCTGGCGCTCGCCTTCCTGATCGCGATTCACAAGCTCGAATATGTCTTCAACGCGCAGATCATCGGCACGGAAATCCGCGCCCATGCCTGGGAGATTCTGCTGGCGATGCTGGTGCTGGAAGCGGCCTTCGGCCTCAAGGGCCTCGTCGCCGCGCCGATCTTCTACGCCTATCTTAAGGACGACTTAAAGATGAGCGGCTGGGTGTGACGGGCGCGCTCCGCGCCCAAGCGGGAGAAAGATAGCGCGCGCGGGGCTCTTGTCGCAATCTCGGCACGCAGGGCCTATAAGCACATCGCGCGAATGCCCGAGGCTATTATCGATGTTTCCCGTCCCGACCAGCGTTTTCCTCACCCGTGGCGTGGGCGTCCATCGCGACCAGCTCACCGCCTTCGAATTCGCGTTGCGCGATGCCGATATCGAGCAACAAAATCTGGTCTCGGTCTCATCGATCGTGCCGCCGGGATGCCGGCTCATTCCGGCCGCGGAAGGCATCGAAACCTTGCGCCCCGGCGAGATCACTTTCTGCGTATTGGCGCGGGCGGAAACCAACGAGCCTGGGAGGCGCGTCCATGCCAGCGTCGGGATCGCGCGCCCCACTGACCCCAGCGTCTATGGCTATATTTCCGAATATCACGGCTTCGGAAAGACCGAGCAGGAGAGCAGCGATTATGCCGAAGACCTCGCCGCCACGATGCTGGCGACGACACTCGGCATCGATTTCGATCCCGACGCCGCCTGGAACGAACGCCGCCGCGTCTATGAGACGAGCGGCCATGTCTTCGACAGCACCTCGATCACCGCTGCGGCCGAAGGCAATAGCAACGGCCTCTGGACCTGCGCGGTGGCGGTCGCCGTCTTCCGCTTCGCGCCTGTGCCAGGAATGCCGACGTGACTGAGCCTCCGACGTTTTCCCTGCCGCCGACATTCCTCGGCATCGCCAACACGGCACGCGACGCGCGGCTGTGCATCGCCGGAATTCCGCTCGACATCGGGACGACCAATCGTAGCGGCGCGCGCGACGGCCCGCAGGCCATTCGGCGCGCCAGCCGCATGCTCGTCGACGGCGCGCATCCGCAGCGCTGGATAGACCCGGTCGCGGACCTCAATCCCGCCGACATCGGCAATTTCGCCATCGCGCTCGGCGACCTCGCGGCGAGCCTGGCGCTGATCGAACGCCGGGCAGCACCGGTCGCGCATCTCGTGGCGCTCGGCGGCGAACATACGATCACCCTGCCGCTGCTGCGCGCGCTCGCCAAAAAGCGCGGCGCTGTCGGCCTCGTGCATTTCGATGCGCATGTCGATACGTGGAAAGACAATTTCGGCGAAACTTACGGGCATGGCTCGGTCTTCTTTCACGCCATCGCGGAAGGCCTCGTCGATCCGCGCCGCATGGTGCAAATCGGCATCCGTTCGCCGGTCCAAAAAGAGGTTTTCGATTGGACTTTGGCGCAAGGGGTGACGATCATCACCGCGCAAGACGCGCATCTGCGCACGCCGAGCGACATTGCCGCTACGATCCGTTCGGTCGTCGACGAGGGGCCGGCCTATTTGAGCTTCGACATCGACGCGCTCGATCCGGCCTTTGCGCCCGGTACGGGAACGCCGGAAGTCGGCGGCCTCGCGACCTGGCAGGCGCAGGCGATCCTGCGGCAGCTCGAGACGATCGATTTCATCGGCATGGACGTGGTCGAGGTCGCGCCGGCCTATGACACCGCCGAAATCACCGCCTTGGCGGCAGCGACCATGGTTTGGGAATATCTCGCGCTCGTCGCAGCGCGATAGAAGCGGCTCCTTCTCCCGCAAGCGGGAGGGGGCGCTACAGCGTTGTGCGTTCGCTCCCGGGCGGCATGACCTCATTATGCCGGGGCGTCGGCGTCGGTTCCATGTGCAGACGATGCAGCAGGCTTTGCTTCAACCGTTCGAGATAGGGCGAGCGCTTACGGCCGTATTGCAGGACTTGCGCTTTTTCGAGCGTCACCAGCCCGCTCTCCATCATGTCGTCGAGCACAGGCAGAAAGGCGTTGATCTTTTCCTCCGCGTCGCAGATTTCGATGACGACAGGGCGCTCGTCGGTGGCAAGGAAATGCGGCCCGCGTATCCGGCCGGATTGGCCATAGCCTAGGGGTCCTTGCAGGACGGTGGCGCCAGCGAGATGCATCTCGCGCGCCTTCACGACGATCGCGTGATAAAGCGTCTCCTCGGCGCCGCAGCGGTCATCAGCGCTGGTGAAAATGCGCAGCAGGACTGCGTCATGAGGTACGTCCACGTCCGTGTCCTCCCTCTTCGATGTTGCCCGGCGTTTCTCCAATCACGAATGACGAGGTGTTTTCTCGCGCAGCGCGGCCGCAGCGGAACATGCGGACCTGCTCCAGCGTCACGAGCCCCGAGCCGATCAATTGGTCAAGCTGCGGCAGGAAGGCGTGGATGCGCTCGGCCCTGTCGACGATGTCGACCACCATGGGCGGATTGCGCGGCGCTTCGACCGCGAATTCGCCGTTGATGTGGCGGCTCAAGCCGAAGCTCGCGGGACCGCGCAGAACCGTCGCGCCGGCCAGGCCGGCCTCGCGCGCGCGCTCGACGATAGTGCGAAAAAGGACATGGCCGGCGGCGCGATCGGCCTCGCCGACGAATGCGCGGAGAAGCATCCCATTTTGCGGGGATTGCACCGGCGCCTCCTGCCCAATCTTTTATTCTCAGGCGGTGTCCATCTTGCCTCTCCCGTTTCGCTAGGCTCACGGCGGGAGAGCGTGCACACAGTCTAGCGCTCTTGGCCCTCAAAGGACAGTCCCAACATGCGCGTCGCCGCAGCGCCGTCCCACCGCCTTGCCACCCGCACCGGACTCCCGTAGATTGCTTGCGGCTTTGAGCCATGGGGATGGGGTTCCCCGCAATCGCCGCAAGGCTGATGACTCCTACCGGACGTTTGGACGTCGGTAGGAGGTTGTCTCCCCTTCCTCCAAGTGTCCGGTTTGCGAGCACGCCCGTGCCTTCACTGCACGGGCGGCGAGGAAGGAGCAAACATGACCGGCGTTTGGGCCTTGGCGGCGCTGTGGTTGGGTCTCGCGTTGATCGCGAGCCTCTTGTCAATCTGGCTGCGCATCTCGACAGCTTTATCCGAAATCGTCGTCGGCACGATCGCGCAACTTGTCATCGGGGCGGCCGTCGGATCGGCCGTCCTTGGCACGAATAAATCCTGGGTGAGGTTTCTGTCCGGCATCGGCGCGATCGTGCTCACCTTTCTCGCCGGCGCGGAACTCGACCCGGTTGTCTTCAAGTTGAAGTGGAAGGAGGCCGTTGCCGTCGGTCTTGCCGGCTTCTTCTTTCCATTTCTCGGCTGCGCCGCGGTGGCGCATTATGGGCTCGGCTGGCCCGTGCGGCCAAGCTGGCTTGCAGGCGTCGCCATGTCGACGACTTCGGTTGCGGTTGTCTATGCCGTCATGCTCGAATTCGGCTTCAACATGACCGAATACGGCAAGACGGTCCTGGCCGCCTGTTTCGTCAACGACCTCGGAACCGTTGTCGCGCTTGGCCTCATCTTCGCGCCGTTCACGGTGAGGACACTTGTCTTCCTCGGCGTCGGTATCGCCGTCTTCGCCATTTTGCCGTGGCTAACGCCACGCTTCTTCAAGCTCTATGGCGGCCGCCCCTCGGAGCTCGAAACCAAGTTCCTTCTTCTGTGCCTGCTTGGCATGGGAGCGCTCGCGAGCTGGGCCGATAGCGAGGCCGTTCTTCCCGCCTATCTCATTGGCATGGTGCTCGCCGGAACCGTCGGCAAGGACCACGCGCTGGTCCGCCGGTTGCGGACGCTTACCTTCGGGCTTCTGACGCCATTCTATTTCATCCGGGCGGGATCCTTTGTGTCTGTTCCCGCGCTGATCGCGGCGCCGGCCGCCTTCGCCGTCTTTTTCCTGACGAAGGTTGGCACGAAGATCGTCGGCGTCTATCCAGTGACGAAATACTTCAAGGCGCCGAACAAAGAGGCGGCCTATACGACTTTGCTGATGTCCACTGGGCTGACCTTCGGGACCATTTCGTCCCTCTTCGGTCTTTCACACGGCATCATCAACCAGGCGCAATATTCGTCGCTTGTCGCAACCGTAATTGCGAGCGCCGTGATTCCGACGGTGATCGCCAATGCCTTCTATCTTCCCCGCCACTTGTTGCCTAAGAGCGCCGCGCCGGAGCAATCCGGATTGCCACCACGGCGATTGCCAGCAGAGGCGGAATAAGGCCATGTTTGCGAAAATCCTTCACGCCAATGACGGCTCGAGCCAGGCATTCCAAGCGCTCGACGTCGCACTCGCCATCGCTAAGCAGAACGGTTCCGAACTGCACATGGTTTCGGTTGCCGAGATCGACTATCTGCCGGAATTCATCGAAGAGGTCCGTGAGGATAGCGGGATCGCCGCGCGCCGCTTCCATTCCACTATTCAGCGCGCGCGGATACTGGCCGAGCAAAACGGACTCAAGCTCCAAGCCCATGTGTTAACCGGGCATCCGGTGCGCGATATCGTCCGCCTCGCCGGCGAGCTCGGTGCCGATCTCATCGTGATCGGGGCGACAGGCCATTCGGCACTCTATGAACGGCTCATCGACAGTCGCGCCGACCGCATCATCCAGCTCGCGCACTGCCCGGTGCTCGTGGTGAAGTGAAGCTCACTCCCTTCGCGGCACGACCTCCACCTTGACGTCGATATCCTGTTCGCGCGCGCCGACACCCCCGCCGCACCAGAGCGAGACCCAGGCGCGTAACGTTGCGCCCCTTGCGGGCGAATAGCAGAGGAGCCCATGTAGGAGAACTCGTGCGGGCCTCCTGTCTGCGCCGTAGGGAGATGTGCCGATGACCAAGAGCGACACTAGCGCCGTACCGGGCGCCGATCGCGCGAAATTCGGTCAGGTGGTGCTTGTGCTGCAGGGCGGAGGGGCGCTAGGCGCCTATCAGGCGGGCGTTTACCAAGCGCTGCATCAATCCGGCTTCGAGCCAGATTGGGTGATCGGCACCTCGATCGGCGCCATCAATGCGAGCCTCATCGCCGGCAATAGCGTGGACCAGCGCTTGCCGCGGCTCGCCGAATTCTGGGCGCGAGTCCGGCAAAATCCCATCGCCCAGCTTTTGAGCACGGCGCCGTGGCTTGGGCCGATGGCGGCCAACGTGTTCACGATGTCGGCTGGTGTGCATGGTTTCTTCGAGCCAAATCCGTGGGCCTTGGCGGGGCCCGAGACGCCGCTTGGGTCGGAGCGGGCCGCCTATTATTCTACCGGCCCGCTCGAACTCACGCTCAGCGAATTAACCGACCACACGCTGCTTAATGCGGGCCATCCGCGCCTGACAGTTGGCGCCGCGAATGTGCAGACCGCAGAGATGCACTATTTCGACAGCCGCGACATGCCGCTTTCGGTCAAGCATATCATGGCCTCCGGCGCTCTGCCGCCGGCTTTCCCGGCAATCCGCATCGGCGATGATCTCTATTGGGACGGCGGCATTCTCTCCAACACGCCGATCGAGGCCGTCTTTCAGGACAATCCGCGGCGCAGTGCGCTGGTCTTCACCGTGCATGTCTGGAGTCCGAGCGGGCCGGAGCCCGACAGTATCGCGCGGGTAATGGCGCGGCATAAGGACATCCAATATTCGAGCCGGATGAAGACCGAAGCCGCGCGTCAGAAGCAGATGCACAAATTGCGGCATGTCATCAAACGGCTCGCCGCGGAACTTCCTGAAGACTTACGCACGACGCCCGAGGTGCGCGAGCTCGAAGCCTATGGCTGTACGACACGGATGCATGTCATGCGGCTCGTGGCGCCGTCGCTCGCCGGCGAGGATCACGCGAAGGACATCGACTTCAGCTCCGCTGGCATAGGTCAGCGCTGGCAGGCGGGCTATGCCGACGCAATGGCTGTGCTGGCCGCGGCACCATGGATGCACGATTGCGATCCGCTCGAAGGGCTCATCTTGCATGAGGTTGAATCGGGGCGGATGATAGACGAGGGCTGAGAGGCGTTCCTCACCCCCTTCGTGGCACCACATCTACCTTAACGTCGATATCCTGTTCGCGCGCGCCGGTAACGATGCCGGCGACGGGGGAAATGTCGGCATAGTCACGCCCCTCGGCGAGCATCACATGATCGTTGTTGACGAGCGTGCTGTTGGTCGGATCGAGGCCGACCCAGCCGACACCCCCGCCGCACCAGAGCGAGACCCAGGCGTGCATCGCGTCGGAGCCTTCGAGTTTCGGCGTGCCGTCGAGCGGGATCGTTCGAATATAGCCCGAGATATAGGCGGCGGGCAGGCCGAGGCCACGCAGGCCGGCGATCATGATATGGGCGAAATCCTGACAGACGCCGGACTTCTGCGCGAAGGCTTGCGATAGCGGCGTCGAGATCACCGTCGAGGTCGGATCGTAAGTGAAATCCTTGCGGATGCGGCGCATCAGCTCCACCGCGGCGTCGAGCACCGGGCGCCCGTCGGTGAAGCTCTCGCGCGCATAATCCGTCGCCGGGGCGAAGCGCGGTACATAGCGGCTCGGGTGCAGATATTGCGCCGGCGAGCGATTGCCGAGCAACTCGCTGTCGAACGCTTCCTCGCGGACGAATTCCCAGGCGCCGGTCGTGGCGGGATCGGGCGGTTTCGGCCGGTCGACTTCGACGACAGAGGTCGCCACGACGGTGAGTTCGCGATGCGCCGTCTCGATCATCATCGAGGTGACGCGATTGCCGAAGAAGCAAGTGCGCTCCTGCATCTCCTTCGGCGCCGGGTCGATTTGCAGCCCGGTTTCAAGCACGCGCTGACCCGGGCCGTCCTGCGGCAGCAGGCGCAGGGCGCAATAATTGAACGTCACCGTCGAACCATATTCGTAGACGGTGACATGTTTTATGTCGTAGATCACGCCAGGCCGCTCGCGGTATCAGCCCGCGCGACATGCGGGCCTTGCAGGAAATAGCGCGCCGCGATCGCATCGGCGAGAGAAAGCAGCGCATTTTCGAAGGTGAGGATGCGGTTGATGTCGAGCTTGTCGGCCACCGTCGTCGCGACATCGGCGCCGATCTGCAAGGCGATTCGGCGCGGCGCTTCCAGCATTCCGTCCTCGGCCAGCACCGGCAATTGCGCGATGTGGCCGTTGAGCTTCTCGACCTGAAAAGCGACGGAGCGCGGATTGAACGGGTCGAGCACCGCCATGTCGCGCACCGGCCCGAGCGCGATGCCCATCATGTAGCGCGAGCGATAGGTGATGGTGGAATCGATGAGGTCGAGGAGAATGTCGAGCTCCTCGACCGGCGCCTCGGGATGGCCGAAGTGCCGCGCGAAGCGGCAGGTGTTGATGGCGCGCTCGATGCGCCGCCCCATCCGGAAAAAATGCCAACCCGCGCCGCGGATCATGTTCTCCTGCGCGAGGCCGGCGATGGCGGCCATCGTCTGCAAGGCGGCGTTGGCGCGCTCGTGGGCTTCGGCCTCGGTCAGCGAGGCGTCCTCGTCGCGGTCGAGTTCGCTGCGCAATTGCTCGATCAGCCGCCAGGTGTCGGTCGAAAGCCGCTCGCGGATGAATGAGGCGGCGCGATGGGCGTCGCGCACCAGCGCCAGTGCCGAGCCGAATTCCTTGTGTGAATGGAGGCCCGTCGCGGCGAGCTGCATGACTTCGCTGGAAGCCTTGGCCGGCACCGTGCCCCAGGCGACGAACAGCCGGACGATGCGCTCGATGGCCGAGCGGGTATTGCCCAGCGCATCGGTGTCGATGAGCCGCCCGGCGAGACATCGGATGAGCCGTAGCGTCGCTTCGGCGCGTTCGAGATAGCGACCGAGCCAGAAGAGATTGTCGGCGGCGCGGCTCGGAAGGTGGCCCATGACGCGGCGGATGCGCACCGTCTCGTCGGTCGGCAGCAGCGTGACATGCTGCACCGGCCCCTGAGAGAGCACCCAGACATCGGCCGAGCGCACGCCTTCGCCCATCGACACCGCGCGGGCGTCGGGACGCCCGGAGATGCGGCAGAAGCCGCCGGGCATGACCGTCCAGCCGTCGCGCGTGCGCGCCGCATAGATGCGCAGGACGAAGGGGCGCGGCACCAGCTTGCCGTCTTCCCAAACCGGCGTCGTCGAGAGATTGACCACTTCCTGGCCGACGAAATCGACGCCGCGCCGCTCGATCTCGGCGACCAGCTTCTGCTTTTCGTCCGCCGTCAGCGACGCGCCGACGACCGCCTGATTGGGCGGCCGGCCGAGGACGGAATTGCCGAAGGCGCCGGCAATCGCCATGCTCTCGGGCTGGGCGAGGACGCGCTCGCGCTCGCGCGGCTGGCCGCACCACCAGGTCGCGACATTCGACATCAGCAAGTCTTCGCCCAGCACGCGGCGGCAGAGCCGTGGCATGAAGCTCATCATTACGGGGGCTTCGAGGACGCCTGCGCCGAGCCCATTGGCCATCACCACGCCGCCTGCGCGCAAGGCGTCGACGAGGCCCGGTACGCCGAGCCGCGAGCGCGCATTAAGCTCCAGCGGATCGGCATAATCGGAATCGATGCGCCGCCAGATCACATCGGCGCGCTTGAGGCCGGCAATCGTGCGGACATTGATCTCGTTGTCGCGCATCGTCAGGTCGCCGCCTTCAACCAGCAGAAAGCCGAGATAGCGGGCGAGATAGGCCTGCTCGAAATAGGTTTCGTTGTAGGGGCCCGGCGTCAGCAGGCAGATGCGCGGATCGGCATGTGCGGCGGCGCCGATAAGGCCGTCGCGAAACGCCTGGAAGAACGGCGCCAGCCGGTTGACGTTCATGTCGCGATAAAGCGCGGGGAAGGCGCGCGACTGCACGATACGATTGGCGAGCGCGTAGCCGGCGCCGGAGGGGGCCTGCGTGCGGTCGCCGATGACCCACCAATTGCCGTCCGGCCCACGGCCGATGTCTGCGGCATAGAGAAACAGGAAATTGTCGCCGGGCGGTCGCAGCCCCTCAAGTTGCGGCAGATAGTCGGTGCAGCCGGTCACCGCGGCGGCGGGCAGATCGCCGTTGCGGACGAGATCGGCGGGGCCGTAGATATCGCCGACAACGGCCTCGAGCAGACGGGCGCGCTGCGCCACGCCGGCGGCGATAGCGCGCCATTCGTCGGACTCGATCAACAAAGGCAGATGGCTCAGCGGCCACGCCCGCTCGCTCGTATCGCCATAGGCGCGGTAGGACACGCCGGTATCGCGGATGTTACGATCGGCGGTGGCGAAGCGCCGGTCGATCTCGTCGGCGCCAAGCTCGCTCAGGGCGTGGAAGAATTTGACCCAATGTTCCCGCGGCACGCCATCGGGGCCGATGAACTCGTCCGGTACGTTGGGGAGCGGACGATAGCCGGAGACGAGCGTGGCGAAACGCTTTGCGGCAGCTTTGTCGTGGGCGGCGGCGGTCATCGTCATGATTTCGGCCGGAAGGTTTTGACCAAAGTGGCGTCGGTTTCAAGTCGCGCCGCGCCGATGAGGTCGAGGCAATAGGGGACCGCCGGGAAGACGGCATTGAGGCAGAGCTCGATCGAGGCGGGTTTGCCCGGCAAATTGATAATGAGGCAGGCGCCACGATGCGCGGCGATCTGGCGCGAGAGGATTGCCGTCGGCACTTGTTTCAGACTCTCGGCGCGCATCAATTCGCCAAAGCCCGGCAGTTCGCGCGGCGCGGCGGCCAGCGTCGCCTCCGGTGTCAGATCGCGGGGGCTCGGCCCCGTGCCGCCCGTGGTCAGGATCAAATCGCACCCCTCTTTGTCGGCGAGCTCGATCAACGTATCGCGCACCGAATCGAACCCATCGGGGATGACACGATGCATCGTCGCGAAGGGCGACGTCAGAATGCGCTCCAAATAGGCAATGATCGCCGGGCCACTTTCGTCACGGTAGAGGCCCTGGCTGGCCCGATCTGAAACAGTAACGACTCCGATCAGCGCGGTTTTTTCTGCTTTTTCCGTCATCTTGACTGTTTTCGATTATATTTCCGCGCATGCCCGCATGACTATGCAAATGTCGTTCTCGCTGCGTTGCATAAAATCATCGGCTTTAAGGTTGCGCGGATGCCAGCGGGCTCCAGCCTCAACCGACATTTATCATGTTCGGCGCGGTCCCGGAGCCACACCGAGGCGCTTTCAACATCTCATCTGGCAATATGCGTGCGAGGGTTGCGGGTGGGGGCCGGCCCCATCAGGCGGCGGTGACGGCGGCGCCGCGGAAGATAAGTCTGCCGTTTGCCCCTGCGGCCTGTTCCACCGTCAAAATGCGCGATTCCTCGAAGCCGATGAAATGCGGCTCCAGCGCCGGCGGCGCGGGTATGGAATTGCGCCGGGGTTCGGCGATAACGCCTGTTTCGTCAATCGCATAGAGATCGACGATCGGGCACGGCGCATCAAGCACCGGGGGCGGGGCGAAGGTCTCCCCGCCGGCGAGCCGCGATACCAGAACGGCCGAGGCCAGGCCGTCAAAAATACCGGCGAAATCGCTGGCGAGCGCGACGGGCAGGACAAGATGCGCAGATTCTGTCTGGTTGCGCGCCGCGAGGAAATCTTCTTCCGCGAATGGCCCGTGCAAATAGAGCGTCGCGCCGGAGAGCAGCGCCGCGCAGGGGCCGGCAACGAAACCGGCGCAGGAGACTGGCGCCAGGGTGGACAGGATCGGCGTCACCCGGCCGATTCTGGCGCGGGCGACGAAATCGAGCCCCGCCGTGATCAAGGTCGCCTGCTGGTGCAGCACGGGCCGAGCCCTTTGCCGATCGTAGGTGATGAGCGGCGGCGGCTCGGCTGGCAAGGGCTTGCCGCGCTCGAGGCCGAGATCGGGATGCTGGGCCGCATATTGGAGGATGGCGCCGGCGCTGATGCCGATCGCCCCGTCATGCTCCTCGGCACTGAAATTGGCGACCAGACGAATCGAGGGTACGGCGGCGGCCGCTTGGAGACAGGTCTCGAGCGGCGCGAGATCGCCATAGGCGGCGGGGCCGGCGATTGCCGCCGCATCGATCGCCTCGGCATAGGCGCCCAGCGCCGAAGCATTGAGATCGACCGGCGCCAATGCCGGGACGTAGCCGCCGCGCAAGGCCGCGATCGCGGCGATTGCGACATTGGCCTCGGCGCCGCCGACGAGCAGAATGCGCTCGTTGGGCTGCAAGCCGCAATCGGAGAACATGCGCGCCAGCGCCGCGATTTGCGTGGCGACAAGTCCGAAGGGCAGGGAATTGCCGCGATCGGCGAAAGCGATGGCGGCGGGCCGCAGCCGCGCCGCGCCCGACACCAACGTGTCAAGGCTGTAGGGCGCCAGAGCATCGCGCCGGGCGCTCAGGGCTTCGACGGGCTGCGCAACGTTCACGGCGTTTTCCTCCACCAGGAATCGAGCGTCGCATCAAGACTAGGAGAACCGTAAGCGGGCAATTTCGCCGGTCTGGCAAGCGCAGTCGAGGCCGCAATCCACTGGTTTTGTGCATGGTACAGCGGCACGATGTAAAACCCGGACAGCAGCACGCGGTCGAGCGCCCTGACGGCGGTGATGAAATCCTCCTCGGATTCGGCCGCGAGCAAGGCATCGACCAGCGCATCGACTGCGGGCGATTTGACCCCTGCGAGGTTGAAGGAGGCAGGTTCGTCCGCGGCCTCCGAGCCCCAGCGCGTGCGTTCCTCGCTACCCGGGGAAGCCGAGGCGACCCAGGAGCCGATCATCATATCGAAATCGAAATTCTGCCGGCGGCGCTGGTATTGAACTTCATCGACGATGCGGACCCGCACATCGACGCCGATGCGCGTCAGCGAATCCGCATAATCGAGCGCGAGCCGCTCCTGCGCGCGATCCTCCACCATGATCTCGAAATTGAGCGGCGTGCCGCCGCGTGTCAGCTTGCCGTCGGTTACCCTGTATCCAGCGGAGGCAAGCAGGGTCAGCGCGCGGCGCGGCCAGATCCGGTCATGTCCCGAGCCGTCGGTCTTCGGCGGCCGCCAGAGGCCTTCGAGAATGTCGGGTCTGACAGCGCCGGGAAACGGTTTCAAGAGCGCCCGTTCGGCGAGGCTTGCCGGCCGTCCAGTCGACATAAAGATCGAATCGTCGAAGAAGCTCTTGGTGCGAGTGTAGAGGCCGGCGAAAAGATTGGCATTGATCCATTCGAAATCGAACACCATGCCGAGCGCCTCGCGCACGCGGGCGTCTTTGAAGAAAGCGCGCCGCGTGTTGAAGACGAAGCCATCCATGCCTTTCGGGCCGCCGACCGGTAGACTTTCGACCGCAATGCGATGCTCCCGGACCGCCGGCAGGTCGTAGCCTGTCGCCCATCGTAGCGGGTCGTTCTCGAAGCGGGCGTCAATGAGCCCGGCGCTGAGCGCTTCAAACAGGCTGTTGGGATCGCGGTAATAATCGATCTCGATCGTGTCGAAGTTGAAAAGTCCGCGCTGGCTCGGCAGGTTTTTCGCCCAATAGTGCGTGTTGCGCTTGAGGATCAGCTTTTGCCCCGGATCGACCTCGGCAATCTCGTAAGGACCGGAGCCGAGCGGAATGGCGAAGCTCGCCGCATCGAAATCGGCCGTATCCGTCGCGTGGCGCGACAGCACCGGCATTAGCGCGAGAATGAGTGGCAATTCGCGGTCGCTGAGGCCGGGGAAATCGAAGCGGATCGTTTCGTCATCGGGGGTCTCGACGCTTTGCACCAGCGTATAGGCGCTGCGCTGCTGCGGACGCCCTTTGGCCTTCAGAAGATCGAAGGTGAAGCGGACATCGGCGGAGGTGATCGGCGAGCCGTCGGCAAAACGCGCGTTCGGATCGAGATGAAACAGCGCATAATCGCGCGCCTCGTCCGTTTCGACACTTTGCGCGATGAGGCCATACATCGTGAAGGGCTCGTCCATCGAGCGCGTCATCAGGGTCTGGAATACGTCCGGGATCAGACCCTGAGCCGCCGATCCCGATTTGACGTTGAACGGATTCAGGCTGTCGAACGTGCCGAGAAAGCCGAGCGTGAGTTTGCCGCCCTTGCGCGCCGCCGGATCGGCGTAGGCAAAATGGGAATAATCCGGCGGCAGCGCCGGCGCACCGTGCATGGCGAGTCCATAGGCCTGCGCTGCCGCGCCTGACGCCGTGGATACAAAAGCCGCCGCGGCGATTGCCAGGAACGCTAGCGCGAAAGCCTTGTGGAGCCGCTCCGAAATCTGGTGCCCGGGCCGCCGCCGAAGGCGGCGAATCGCTTCCGATTGCATTGCGGGAGTTTAGAGCGGGCGGGTAAAAGTGCGAACCGGTTTTCGCCAGGACCGGCAGCATTGTCGCGTCCCGGCGGGGAATTTAGGAAAAAGCCCGATTAATCCGCAACTTCGCTGCGCTCAGCCAATTTGTCGCCTTATTCCCAAGCGATTGGCGTCGCCTGTTCTTGACTGGCGGCCAAGCTTCACGTCTTTGTGGCCCGCAGCCAATAATTGCTGTATTTCGACCCTCCGCGCCAGAACGGTCCGGCGCCGATTATCGGAAAGGTTTCTCTTATGGCGTCCTCGTTGATGCGTCTTGGCTTCGCTGGTCTGGCGGGCTTTTTGGTCCTTGCGGGCGCGGGTCAAGCCCAGGCGCAGCAGCCGCCAGCGCAGCAGCAGGCCCCGCAGGGGCCGATCAAGCTCGATCTCATCGGCACCCAGTCCAAATGGACCAAGGTGTGCGGCCACGATCAGGGCGCCAATCGCGACGTTTGCTATACGACGCGGGACTTCAGCGCGCAGCCGAACCAGCCGCCGGTCATCGCCGTCGCTGTCTACGACATCAACGGCGAGGACACGCGCATCGTCCGCCTGCTGATGCCGGTCGGCCTGATGCTGCGTCCCGGCTTCCGCTTCTGGGTCGATAAGGGCGAGACGCTCGACGGCACCTACGAGATCTGCTTCCCGAACGGCTGCTTCGCGGAGGCGAAGATCAAGAGCCCGACGCTCAGCGAAATGAAGAAGGGCACGACACTTAGCATCGCCGTGCGCAATCAGGCCAATAATGAAGTGACCTTCGCGGTGCCGCTGGCCGGCTTCGGTGAAGCCTTCGACGGCCCGGCGGTCGATCCCAAGGTTCTCCAGGCAGAGCAGGAAAAGTTCCAGGAAGAGCTGAAGAAGCGCGCCGAAGAAGAGCGCAAGCGCCTGCAGGCCAACAAGGCGGCTGGCGGGGCGGCCGGTGGCGCCGCGACCGGCGGCGCTGCTCTCCCCGCCAAGTAAACGCCGCCAAGTAAACGCCCGCCAAGGTAAACGCACTTTGCTGCCCTCTCCATCGGAGAGGGCAGTCGCGGCCTCAAGCGTTGGGGGTAAAGTTACGGCTCAATTCAGCCGGACGGTCTTGACGCGATATCCGCCATCTTCCGCGCGGATAAACATTTCTTCGACCTGCGGATGACGGACAGGGTCGCCGGAGGTGTCGGGGAGCAAATTCTGCTCGGAGACATAGGCGACATATTCCGTGTCGGCATTTTCGGCGTAGAGATGGTAGAAAGGCTGGTCCTTGCGCGGCCGCACTTCCTCGGGAATGGCAAGCCACCATTCATCCGTATTCGCGAACACCGGATCGACATCGTAAATAATCCCGCGAAAGGGATATTTCCGATGTTTGACGATCTGGCCGATGCCGAATTTTGCTTTACGCGGTTTCATGTTCACGGAAGATGCTCCGAAGAGCAGGCGCCGCAAGCGAAAATTCGAACTCACGGCAACAGATTTTGTTATCCGCCGTGCATTGCAATGTCAACCGAACGCATGTCGCATCGGGCTGCCGCAATTCGCTGCCAGATATGTTGAAATTGGCGTACATCCTTAGGCGCTCACGCTTGCGCGGGATGTTCGAAAGCTCAAGCCAGGTTGGATCATGCTGCCGCGCTTCTTTCCTCCCGAACTGCTCACGACCGCCGAGATGAGCAACGCCGACCGGCTTGCGGTCGCAGCGGGCGTGCCGAGCACGACGCTGATGGAACGCGCCGGCACGGCCATCGCGAAAGTTGCGGCGCGGCTTCTTCCCGGGCGACCGATGCAGGCGAGCCGCATCGTCGTCTTCTGCGGCCCCGGCAATAACGGCGGCGACGGTTTTGTCGCGGCGCGCCACCTCAAGAGCGAGGGCTATCACGTCTCGGTCGGGCTTCTTGGCGCGCGCGATGCGCTGAAGGGCGATGCTGCCTGGGCCGCGCACGGTTGGGATGGCGAGGTTCTGCCCTTCGATCGCGTGCCGCTCGAAGAGGCGCATCTGGCCATCGCGGCGATTTTCGGCGCCGGTCTTGCACGCGACATCGAGGGCGCGGCGAAGACCGCGATCCTGCGCCTCAACGAATGGGCGCGGCGCACGCGCAAGCCCGTCGTCGCAGTCGATATTCCCTCGGGCGTCGATGGCTCGACAGGGCGGGTGCGCGGCGTCGCCGTCGAGGCAACGCAGACCGTCACGTTCTTCCGGCTCAAGCCCGGCCATCTGCTGTTGCCGGGGCAAATGCATTGCGGCGAGGTCAGCCTCGCCGACATCGGCATTCCCGAATCCGTGCTCGCGACGATCAAGCCGCAAACCTTCGCCAACGGGCCGGCGCTGTGGGGGGCACACTTCCCGCGTCCGCATATCGACGGCCATAAATACAAGCGCGGCCATGCGCTCGTCCTCTCCGGCGCGCTGGCGCACACAGGCGCTGCCCGGCTCGCGGCGCGCGGCGCCTTGCGCGCGGGCGCTGGTCTCGTCACCGTCGCGACGCCGAGCGACGCGCTGGCCGTGCATGCTGCGGCGCTGACAGCAATCATGACGCGCGTCTGCGACAGCGCTGCGGATCTCTCGGAACTTCTGACCGACGCGCGCAAGAACGCCCTGGTCATGGGGCCGGGCCTCGGCGTCGGCGAGGCGACACGCGAGCTTGTGCTCACGGCTCTGGCGCAGCCCAGCAAGGACGAGCCGCGCGCGCTGGTTCTCGATGCGGACGCGCTGACAAGCTTTGCCGGCGAGGCGATGAAGCTCGCGGCCGCCATCAAGGCGTCTGGCAAATCCGTCGTGCTGACGCCGCACGACGGCGAGTTCGCGCAACTCTTCTCCGCGAAGGAAGGCGAATTGCGTGATCATCCGCAGGTCGAATTGCTCGCCTCGGCCTCGAAACTGGATCGCACCCGCGCCGGGGCGGCCTTGATGGGCGCGGTGCTGCTGCTGAAGGGCGCGGATACGGTCGTTGCCGATCCTGCGGGCCGCGCGTCGATCAATTACGGCGCACCGGCGTGGCTGGCGACGGCTGGCTCCGGCGACGTTCTTTCGGGCATCATCGGTGGCCTCCTCGCGCAGGCCATGCCCGCCTTCGAGGCGGCGAGCGCCGGCGTCTGGCTCCACGCCGCGGCGGCCAGCGAATTCGGCCCCGGCCTGATCGCGGAGGATATCCCCGAATATCTTCCGCCGGTGCTGCGGCGCCTGCTGGAGACCGAGGCTTAATCCACGGCGAACCACGTCACCATGTCGGCGGCGGGCACATCGAGCGGCAGAACCTCGATTGCCCATTTGCCGGGATTGTCTGCGATGAAGGCGACATGTTTCGTGCGGCCCGGCGACACGACGACGCTGTCACGCCAGAAGGGATCCCAGCCGTCGTCGAGATCGTGCAGGAGACGCATGGCATGGCCGTGTATGCGCATCTGGGCTGCAGCCGTACTCTTGTTGACAAGGGCGAGCGCCGCGGGGGCGCCGCGCTTGACCGAAAAGAGCGGCTCCTTGCCGAAGTCCTTCGCTGGCGCGCCGTTGAGGCTGAAGGGCGCCGCGCCGCCGCCAGCGATGCTCACCTGCGCGCTCTTTGCGTCCTGCAACCGGATCGCTTTTGGGAGCAGCGGATTTTCCGGCAGCGCCGCGACCGGCGGCATCGCCGGCCATTTGTCTCCCGACGTTTTGAAGATGATCAGCGGCTGATCCGCGCGCCCGGTCTCGCGGAGAACGAGACGCGCCGGCGCGCCCGTCACCGGCAGATCGAAGATCACATCGAAGCGCCCGCCGGGCCCTATCGGAAGCAAATTTCCAACCGGCGAAAACACTGAACAGGGCTGGCCGTCGATGGCCAGCACATGCGGTGTCACGCCATCGAAAGCGACGAAGAAGAGCCGCGCCGCCGCGGCGTTGAGCAGGCGCAGGCGCACCCGGCTGCCGGGATTATGCGTCTGTTCCAGGGCGAGCGGCTTGGAATTGATCGTCGCGAGGGATTCGCCGCCTCCCGGTGTATCGAGAATCTGGCCTTTGGGGTCGAGCTGCCAATCGGCGAGAATGGCGATCACGTCATTATCCGCCGCTGGCGGCGTCGCTTCGTCGACGACGATCGCGCCGTAAAGCCCGCGGCGGAGTTGATCGCCGGCATCGGGCGCGACGAAGGAGCGGTAGCCGAACAGCCCGGCATCCGGCGGCGTCAAGCGGTAGTCGAAGCTTTGACCGGGCGGGACGGCCTTTTGCGTGAGCGGCGCGACACCGTCGAGGGCGCTGGGAATGCGCAGCCCCCAATTGGCGAAGGTCAGCGGCCGATCCGTCTGGTTTACCAGCCGAATCGCCAGATCCTCTCCGAGCTTGCAGCGCAGCAGCGGACCCGGCGCGGTGCCATCGAAGCCGAGGATGGAAGTCTCGGCCGGCAGCGATGGCAGCAGGCGCAAAGTCGCTTTCTGCGCGATGATCTGGCGCGGTGGCGCCTCGGGCAATTGGGGGGCGGAGGTCGCGGCCCGGAGACTTGTTGTCCGGGTCAGGAGCGTCGCGAGTGTCGTGCCCAAGAGCACGCGGCGGGTGAGGGTCATGCACGGGTCCGCATCGGTTAAGACTTGTTGCTAGCCGCGAATTGGGGAAAACGATAGGCGCCTGCTGGCTCACTTTTTTGCTGCGGCCGGTTTTGGGCGTGCTATAGACGCGGCCCGAGCGGTGGGGCCGTGGCGCGATTTTGCGCATGCGGGCGTGGCGGAACTGGTAGACGCGCCGGATTTAGGTTCCGGTGGTGAAAACCGTGGGGGTTCGAGTCCCTCCGCCCGCACCAGCCGCAAGAATTCTCGCGCCATGTCCGAAGCTTAGCGGCGCCGGCCGGTGGCTTATCATTTGGCTGTCCGGCCGTAACAGATAAGGGAAAGATGCCGATGCAAGTGACGGAAACACGCTCCGAGGGCCTGAAGCGCGAATATAAGGTCGTGCTCCCGGCGGGCGATCTCGCCTCCCGGGTCGAGAATCAGCTCAACGAGATCCGGGCCAAGGCGCAAATCAAGGGTTTCCGCCCCGGCAAGGTTCCGGTCGCGCATCTGCGCCGTCTCTATGGCCGTTCGATCATGGCCGAGGTGATGCAGGAAGCGGTCAACGATGCCAACCGCAAGATCGTCGAGGACAATGCGCTGCGGCTCGCCGGCGCGCCGAAGATCGATCTGGCGAAGGATGAGGCGGAACTTGAGAAGGCTTTCGCGGCCAAGGCCGATCTCTCCTATGTCGTCGCCCTCGAGGTTCTGCCCAAGATTGAAGTCGGCAGCTTCGACGACGTTCAGGTCGAGCGACTCGTGGCCGACATCCCCGACTCGGACATCGACGATAACGTCAAGAAGCTCGCCGAGCGTAACCGGCCCTATGCCGCGAAGGACGGCGAGCCTGTCGCCGAGACCGGCGACAAGGCGACGATCGATTTCGTTGGCAAGGTCGGCGGCGAAGCGTTCCAGGGCGGCAGCGCCGAGGATGTCGACCTCGTCCTCGGTTCTGGCTCGTTCATCCCCGGCTTCGAGGAGCAGCTTGTCGGCATGAAGCCCGGCGAGGAGCGCACGATCAATGTCACGTTTCCCGAGACCTATGGCGAAGCCTCGCTCGCCGGCAAGCCGGCCGAATTCGCCGTACGGCTGAAGGCACTTGCGGCGCCGGGCGAACTCACGATCGACGATGATTTTGCCAAGGGCCTCGGCTTCGAGAATCTGGAGAAGCTGCGCGAAATGATGCGCGCCTCGCTGGAGCGCGAAGCGAGCCTCGTGTCGCGCCGCAAGTGGAAACGCGAGTTGCTCGACGCGCTAGACAAGAAATATGCCTTCGACCTGCCGGAAGAGCTGGTGGCGCGCGAGTTTGACGCGATCTGGCGTCAGGCCGAGGCGGAGCTGAAGGCCTCGGGCCGCACGCTCGATGATGAGGGCACGACCGAGGAGCAGGAGCGCGCCACCTATCGCAAGATCGCCGAGCGGCGCGTCCGCCTCGGCCTCGCGCTGGCCGAGATCGGCGATACTGCCGGCGTTAAAGTGTCGGATGAGGAAGTCGCTCAAGCGCTTTATGAGCGGGCGCGCCAATATCCCGGCATGGAAAAGCAATTCGTCGACTTCTACCGCGGCAACCCGGAACGTCTCGCCGAGATCCGTGGACCCCTCTTCGAGGAGAAGGTGATCGATTACGTGATCGGCCAGTCCAAGGTCACCGAGCGCCACGTCAGCAAGGACGAATTGGTCAAGTTGGTCGAAGAGGCGGAAAAGGCGGCCGAGGAAGAGGCGCAAAAGAGCCTGGAGGCGGCAGGCTGAGGCCAAATCCGGCCAAGGCTTGCCCGTTGCGAACGCGGCGGAAGCGATTATCTTTCGTCAAGGGCCCGAAGCGAATGCCGGTTCCGGCACTACATGAGGTTGCAAGATGCGCGATCGTGATCCGCTCGAAATTTACGATAACTACCTGATTCCGCAGGTCATCGAGAACACCAGCCGCGGCGAGCGCGGCTTCGACATCTATTCGCGCCTGCTGCGCGAGCGGATTATCTTCCTGACCGGTCCCGTCGAAGACCACATGGCTTCGGTCATCGTCGCCCAATTGCTGTTCCTCGAGGCGGAAAACCCGAAAAAAGAAATCTCGATGTACATCAACTCGCCGGGCGGCGTGGTGACTTCGGGTCTTGCGATCTACGACACGATGCAGTTCATCCGGCCCAAGGTTTCGACGCTTTGCATCGGCCAGGCGGCTTCGATGGGCTCGCTGCTGCTCGCGGGCGGCGAGGCCGGGATGCGTTATGCCCTGCCGAATGCCCGCATTATGGTGCACCAGCCCTCCGGCGGCTTCCAGGGCCAGGCCTCGGACATCGTCCGCCATGCCGAGGACATCATGAAGGTCAAACGCCGGCTGAACGAAATCTACGTTCGCCACACCGGCCGCGACTACGACACGATCGAAGGGACACTGGACCGCGACCATTTCATGTCGGGCGATGAGGCGAAAGCCTTCGGCATCGTCGATCAGGTGATCGAAAAACGGCCGGACGAAACGCCTGCGACCAAGGTGGCGGCAGCTTAAGCGCTGGCCTGCGGGTTATTTGGGTCTATCCGCGAATCAAGGGGCCGACGAGCCGGGCAAGATCCCGGCGTCTGCCCTTTCTGCGGGCCTTGCAGCCCGGCTTATGGCACATAGATTGCTGTCTGAGCCGGGTTGGGCAGGGAAGCCCAAGTTTAACTGAATAAACGCAAATCCACGACACTATGAAGTCAGGGTGGCGCGTCTCTGTGGCATAAAGGGCGCGGTCGACCCGCCAAATCGGCTCGGGGCTTGATCCCGGCGCTTCGGCATGATGCACTTGCGTTTATCAAAACGACGCAAATGGCGGGGCGGGGGGATTGGCAAGAGACAGGTAAACGGCTCGCGTGAGCCTTTGCCCGGCGCAAGAAAACAGGGTCCGGCTCGCCAGACCCATAAGGAGATAGGCCATGACGAAGGTCGGCGGCAGCGACTCGAAGAATACGCTCTACTGCTCGTTCTGCGGTAAGAGCCAACACGAGGTTCGCAAGCTGATCGCAGGTCCGACGGTATTCATCTGCGATGAATGCGTCGAATTGTGCATGGATATTATCCGCGAGGAGAACAAATCCGCGCTGGTGAAGAGCCGCGACGGTATCCCGACGCCGCGCGAAATCTGCAAGGTTCTGGACGATTACGTTATCGGCCAGTTCCAGGCCAAGCGCGTGCTCTCGGTCGCCGTCCACAACCATTACAAGCGGCTGAATCACGCCACGAAGCACAACGACGTCGAGTTGGCGAAGTCGAACATCCTGCTGATCGGCCCTACGGGGTCCGGCAAGACGCTGCTCGCGCAGACGCTGGCCCGCATCCTCGATGTGCCCTTCACCATGGCCGATGCAACGACGCTGACCGAGGCCGGCTATGTCGGCGAGGACGTCGAGAACATCATCCTGAAACTGCTTCAGGCGTCCGACTACAATGTCGAACGGGCGCAGCGCGGCATTGTCTATATCGACGAGATCGACAAGATTTCGCGCAAGTCCGACAATCCGTCGATCACCCGCGACGTTTCGGGCGAGGGCGTTCAGCAGGCGCTGTTGAAGATCATGGAAGGCACGGTCGCTTCCGTGCCGCCGCAGGGCGGCCGCAAGCACCCGCAGCAGGAATTCTTGCAGGTCGACACGACGAACATCCTGTTCATCTGCGGCGGTGCTTTCGCCGGGCTCGAGAAGATCATCTCAGCGCGGGGAACTCAGACCTCAATCGGCTTCGGCGCCACGGTTCAATCGCCAGACGAGCGCCGCACGGGCGAAATCCTGCGCCGGGTCGAGCCGGAGGATCTGTTGAGGTTCGGCCTCATCCCCGAGTTCGTCGGCCGTTTGCCGGTTCTGGCGACGCTCGAGGATCTCGACGAGGAGGCGTTGAAGCGCATCCTGGTCGAGCCGAAGAATGCGCTCGTCAAGCAGTACCAGCGGCTGTTCGAGATGGAGAACACCGAACTCACCTTCCAGGACGAGGCGTTGAACGTCGTCGCCAAGAAGGCAATCGAACGCAAGACCGGCGCGCGCGGCCTGCGCTCGATCATGGAAGTCATCCTTCTCGACACCATGTTCGATCTGCCCGGCCTCGACAGCGTCGAGCAGGTCGTCATCGGCCCGGATGTGGTCGAGGGCAAATCGCGCCCGCTCTACATCCACGCCGAACGGACGGAAAAGAGCGCGACCAGCGCTTGAGCCTTGCGAATCTCGCGGCGAGACCTGCGTCCCGCCGCGGCTTCCCTTTTCTCAGTTTCAAAAGCGTTGCCGGGCACGCTGTTCCGCGCCGGCGTCTGTCGGGCTTGCGTCAAGCCGGCGCCCCTGCGCTGCTCGTAAGCTTGACGTTGGCGTGCCGACTCAAGGGGCCGCGCTATTCGCCGCAGCCTGAATCCCTGCTCGATGCGGCGATCGCAGCGGGGTTGGCGCGCGGAATGCTTGAAAGCGGCGTCGCTCTGCCCATCTTAAGGTGGAAAAATGCCTGAATGTGGGTCAGGATAAAAGTTTGGCCGAGCGAGAGAGTTAACTTGCCGCAGCAAAAGGCGCAGGATCGCTCACAGACTCGGTGGCTAGTCTCCGGCCCGGAACCAGAACGAAAGTTCGGATAGGAACAAGCGATGACCAATCAAAAGCGCGAGCTGCTGCCGCCGGGAAAGATCGAGAGGTATCCGGTCCTGCCGTTGCGCGATATCGTCGTTTTCCCGCATATGATCGTGCCGCTCTTCGTTGGCCGCGAAAAGTCCATTCGCGCGCTCGAAGAGGTGATGAAGGCCGACAAGCTCATCCTGCTCGCGACGCAGATCAATGCCTCGGAAGATGATCCCTCGCCGGATGCGATCTTCAAGACCGGGACGCTGGCCACTGTCCTGCAATTGCTGAAGCTGCCCGACGGCACCGTGAAGGTTCTCGTCGAGGGACAGGTGCGCGCCCGCGTCCACGGCTACACGCGCACCGATGATTATTACGAAGCGGAGGCCGAGGTCATGGTCGACGAGTCCGCCGACAAGGTGGAGGTCGAGGCCTTAGCGCGTTCGGTGATGGCCGAGTTCGAATGCTATGTGAAGCTCAACAAGAAGGTTTCGCCGGAGGTCGTCGCCGCGGTGAACCAGATCGACGACTTCTCGAAGCTCGCCGATACGGTCGCCTCGCATCTCGCAGTGAAGATTCTCGACAAGCAGGCCGTGCTGGAGACGAGCTCCGTCGCCAAGCGGCTGGAGAAGTGCCTTGGCCTGATGGAGAGCGAAATCTCGATCCTGCAGGTCGAGAAGCGCATCCGCACGCGCGTCAAGCGCCAGATGGAGAAGACACAGCGCGAATATTACCTCAACGAGCAGATGAAGGCGATCCAGAAAGAGCTTGGCGACGAGGAGGGCAAGGACGACCTCTCCGAGATCGAGGAGCGCATCAAGGCGACTCGTCTGTCGAAGGAAGCCCACGACAAGGCGACGGCCGAATTGAAGAAGCTGCGCCAGATGTCGCCGATGTCGGCGGAAGCAACCGTCGTGCGCAATTATCTCGACTGGCTGCTCTCGATCCCGTGGAACAAGCGCAGCAAGGTCAAGAAAGACCTCACCGTTGCGGAAGAGATTCTCGACAGCGAGCATTTCGGCCTGGAGAAGGTCAAGGAGCGCATCGTCGAATATCTCGCCGTGCAGTCACGCGCGAACAAGCTGACCGGGCCGATCCTGTGCCTCGTCGGCCCGCCCGGCGTCGGCAAGACCTCGCTCGGCAAGTCGATCGCCAAGGCGACGGGGCGCGAGTTCGTGCGCATGTCGCTCGGCGGCGTGCGTGACGAGGCGGAGATCCGCGGCCATCGGCGCACCTATATCGGCTCGATGCCCGGCAAGATCATCCAGTCGATGCGCAAGGCCAAGACCTCCAATCCGCTCTTCCTGCTCGATGAGATCGACAAGATGGGCATGGATTTCCGCGGCGATCCGTCCTCGGCGCTGCTGGAGGTGCTGGACCCCGAGCAGAACGCCTCGTTCAACGACCATTACCTCGAAGTCGATTACGACCTCTCGAACGTGATGTTCGTGACGACGGCGAACACGCTCAACATCCCGGCGCCGCTCATGGACCGCATGGAGATCATCCGCATCGCCGGCTATACGGAGGATGAGAAGATCGAGATCGCGCAGCGTCACCTGATCCCGGCGGCGTTGAAGAAGCACGGTCTGGCGCCTGTCGAGTGCGAGATCGAGCGCAGCGCACTGGTGTCGATCATCCGCCGCTATACGCGGGAAGCGGGCGTCCGCAACCTTGAGCGCGAGATCTCCAATGTCGCGCGCAAGGCGGTGAAGCAGATCGTCATCGGCAAGACGCAGGCGGTGAAGGTCACCGACGCGAACATCAACGATTTCCTCGGCGTGCCGCGCTATCGTTACGGCGAGGCGGAGTCGGAGGATCAGGTCGGCGTCGTGACGGGTCTCGCCTGGACGGAAGTCGGTGGCGAGCTATTGACGATCGAAGGTGTGATGATGCCGGGCAAGGGTCGCATGACCGTGACCGGCAATCTGAGAGAGGTGATGAAGGAATCGATCTCGGCGGCGGCGTCCTATGTCCGCTCGCGTGCGGTTGATTTCGGCATCGAGCCGCCGCTGTTCGATCGCCGCGACATCCACGTGCACGTGCCGGAAGGCGCGACGCCGAAGGATGGCCCCTCCGCGGGCGTGGCGATGGCGACCGCCATCGTCTCGACGCTGACCGGCATCCCCGTGCGGCGCGACATCGCCATGACCGGCGAGATCACGCTGCGTGGCCGTGTCCTGCCGATCGGTGGCTTGAAGGAGAAGCTGCTGGCGGCCCTGCGCGGCGGCATGAAGAAGGTTCTGATCCCGGAGGAGAATGCCAAGGATCTGGCGGAGATTCCGGACGCGGTGAAGAACAATCTTGAGATCGTGCCGGTCTCGCGGATGGACGAAGTCCTGAAGCACGCGCTCGTGCGCCAGCCGGTGCCGATCGTTTGGGAAGAGGATGTCAAGGCCATCAAATCGCCGGCCGTTGCCGGCGAGGACGAGGCTTCCGGCGTCATCGCCCACTAGATCGCTGGTATCCCCAAATAAGCGGGCCCGGATTTTCCGGGCCCGTTTTTTTTGCGCAGACGCCAAGCTGATGAATTGGCTGGATTTCTCCATCAGCGGAGGGATTTCGTCCGGCCTTAAACCACGCTAGATTTCCGGGCGGAGTATGTTAGACCGGCGCCGGATGGGCGGTTAGCTCAGTTGGTAGAGCGTCTGCTTTACACGCAGAATGTCGGCGGTTCGAGACCGTCACCGCCCACCAGACCTTGCGCGCGTCCCGTGCAACCTTGTTAATCCTGCGCCCATCCGCCGATTGCGTCACGCGCGCGAAACGTTATCCTGCTCAGGTCGGATGTGCCGCGATCCAAAAGGCGCAGGGGCAGGTCATGAAGCAACGTGCTGGCTTGGACGTTTCCGCTGATTTCCTGGACGCAAAGGTTATTCATCGAATCTGCGCTGTCCTTTTGCTTTGCGCCGGCTGGAGCTTCATGCCGCGCGCGGCACACGCCGATCCGATGACCTTCCAGCTTGTCTCGATCGGCGATTCCGGCCGATGCGGACGCTATTGCCCGGCGGTCATCGCCGCTGAAGGTGAGATCACCGACGAAACTCCCGAGCAGTTTCTCGAATTTGTGCAGCAGAACGTCAATCAGGCGAGTCTCCATGCTGTTGTCTTTCTCAACTCTCCGGGCGGCAAGGTCGAGGCTTCGATGCAGCTTGGCCGCGAGTTCCGCCACCTCGGCGCCGCGGCGATCGTCGCACGTGTCGATCCCGGTGCCCGGCGCGGTGTGAGTTCTTTCGTCGGTGCGCGCTGCCTTTCGGCCTGTGTCTATGCGCTCATCGGCGCCAAGAAGCGTGTCATTCCGCCGGAAAGCCTTGTCGGCATCCATCGCATGTTCGCCTATGTCGACAGCGTTGATGCGCGCGGCGATGCCGAGCATTACCGGCTTTACGACAACGGCGCGATGCGCGCCGTCCTCTCCCACTACACCGGCATGATGGGCGTAAGTCCGGAGCTCATCACCAGGGCCGAGCATATTTCCTCCGACCGGATTCACATCCTCTCGCGCAAGGAAATCGCGCGCTATCGGCTGGGTTCGTCGCAGTTTTGAGCCTGCTGGACCTTCATGCTTGACTTGCCGGGGCGGCTCCCTTATCCGGCATGTCTCCGTCGGATACGGCAATCCACGGGGGAGTAGCTCAGCTGGTTAGAGCGCCGGCCTGTCACGCCGGAGGTCGCGGGTTCGAGCCCCGTCTCTCCCGCCATTAATTCAATGATTTAGCCGCTTTCGCCCCGCACCTTCCCGCGCACTTGACAGGCTATCCGCGGAATTCGGCGCGGCTATAGCCCTGCGCATAAAGCAGGGCGGCGAGATCGGAATGATCGATGCGAGCGTGTGCCGCCGTGGCCACCGCGGGTTTGGCGTGGAAGGCGACACCGAGGCCGGCCTGCGCCAGCATGTCGAGATCATTGGCGCCGTCGCCGACGGCGAGCGTGTCGCTGATCGAAATATCGAGCCGCTTGCAGAGGTCCAGAAGCGCGTCACGCTTGGCCGCCTGCCCCAGAACCGGCTCCTCGATGCGGCCGGTCAATCTGCCTTCGGCGATCGCGAGTTTGTTGCCGATATGCGTGTCGAAGCCGGCCATCGCTGCGACCTCTTGCGTGAACAAAGTGAAGCCGCCGGAGAGCAGAGCAGTATAGCCCCCATGTGCGCGCATGGTCTGCACCAGCGCCCTTGCGCCAGCGGTGAGAGTGATACGCTCCGCGATGATCCTGCTGACGGCATCGAGCGGCAGATTTTCGAGCAGGGCGACGCGCTCGCGCAAGGCTGGCTCGAATGCGATTTCGCCGCGCATCGCCCGTTCGGTGATCGCGGCCACATGCTTCCGCAGCCCGACGAAATCGGCCAGCTCATCGATACATTCCTGGCCGATGATCGTTGAATCCATGTCCGCGGCCAGCAGTCTTTTGCGGCGCCCCGCAACGGGCTGAACGAAAATATCGACAGGTATATTGCCCAGCGCCGCGTGCAGGCTCGCGCCGGCCATCGGCTTTATCCGGCCGCTGAAGAAAATATCCGCAGCAACGCCCTCATGGAGCCAGACTGTTTTTTGTGCTCCGGGCAATGCTCCCGCCGCACGGCGCAAAACGCTCTCATCGAGCGTCGTTGCGCCCGAGATGAGAGTTACGACGAAAAGCATGCAGGTATTTCCATTGGGTTCCATCTTTCGCACGAGCGCCATTTTAGCCTAAATTCAGGCGGCGACGCAGCGGTCATGATCCCGGAGCGAAGTAATGAAACGGCGAATGTCCTTGCTCATATGTGCGCTCCTGTCGGCATCGGCCGTGCAGGCGTCATCCTGCAGTCCGCAGATCGACAAGGTTCAGCGGCAGGTCGACGCGCGGATCGATGCCATCGCGGCGGCAAGTCCCGGTGACCGCGAATCGCGGGCGGCGCTATTGCATCATCAGCCGACCCCGGCCTCGATCGCCGCAGCGGAAAAACGCCAGCGCGGCTATGCCGGCGTGAAGCGGGCGCTCAGGGAGCTGAAACGCGCCCGCGTGGCCGATCACGGCGGCGACGTCAAGACGTGTGAAGCGGCGCTGGCCGAGGCCCGCGCCGCGATCGCGCATTAAAGCGCGCCGGGTGGATTGCGCACCTCGACGATGAGGCCATCCGCGAACCACTGCGCCAGATAGCCACCGGCGCGTGCAGCAACAGTATCCGCGTTGGCTTCGTCGTGGAATTGAAGGAGCGCGCAGATATCACCGAAGCTTTTACCGGCGAAGGTCTCGCGCAGGGCCATTGCCTCGGCCGCAGTCAGTTCCCGATAGACGACCTGCCCATCCCCGCTGCGCCAGACGAGCAGGAACTCGTCTTGCGTCTCGTCTGGTTCAGGACACGGCGTTTCGGCTGCCGCCGCTTCAAAGGCCGCAGCAATCCCTTTCGCCAGCCTCAAAACACACGCACTTTCGTGAAAGACAAAACGCGCGCGCGCCCAGTCCTCCGGCGCCAGCGCCGTGAGCGCGGCGATGGGGCAGGCGGCAGCATCCGCCGCGTCGAAAGCGTCGGCCAGCGCCCGTTCCAGATGGGCTATATCGATAAGGCTCCGGCTCTCGTTCCACGGCGCATTCGCCTGCATGAAATCCGGCAGGTCGCGCGCATACCACCGAGCATTGCGATGACGCGAGGGGATCGCATCGATATAAGCCTCTGCCAGTGCGTGAAAGCCGTCGTCACCCAATGCGCTGTTGAGCACTTTGAAGTCTTCGCCGAGAAGGCCGGCGAGCCGCAGGCGATAGGCGCTCGCATAGACGTTGAAACGTGCCGCCGGTTCGAGCCGCCGTGAGGCGTTGATGTCCGAGAGAATGTCCCGATCCGCATCGAGGCCGAGAAGCGCGGCCTGAAATTTGTCCTGCAGCGCCGCGAGACTCATGCCGCCGCTCCGATCCTTGAGACGCCCGCGGCGATCTCGCGCGCGCGTTGCAACTCGGCAAGCAATTCGGCGAAGGGCGGGAACTTGTCGTCGCGCTCGATCATGGTCGAGACGGGGCCGAAGCGCCGCCAAGCTTCGGCGAAGAGTGTCCAGACCTCTTCGCTGACCGGCTCGTCGTGCGTGTCGATCTTGTGCGTGCCCTGATCCTCGTGGCCGGCGAGATGAAATTGCACGACGCGATCGACATCGATGGCCTGCAGAAATTCCTGCGGCTCGAAATCGTGATTGTACCCCGAGACGAAGACATTGTTGACGTCGAGCAGCAGCCAGCAGTCGGCACGCCGCGCAAGCTTGCGGACGAAGGTCCATTCGTCCATTTCCGATTCAGCGAAGGTCACATAGCTCGAAACATTTTCGATCGCGATGCGGCGGCCGAGAAAGTCCTGCACCTGGGCGATGCGGCGGACAACATGGTCCAGCGCTTCCTGCGTATAGGGGATGGGCAGCAGATCGTGCAGGTTGACGCCGTGGACGCCGGTCCAGCAGAGATGGTCGGAAACATATTCCGGCTGGAACCTGTCGGCGAGAGTCTTGAGCGCTGCGAGATAATCCATGTCGAGCGGCGCGGTCGAGGCGATCGACATCGAGACGCCATGCATCACGATGGGATAATCGTCGCGAATCCGCTCCAGCGCGGCGAGCGGCGGTCCGCCCTTCACCATGTAATTTTCGGAAATCACCTCGAACCAGTCGACGGGCGGCTTCGATTCGAAAATTTCACGATAATAAACCGGGCGCAACCCAAGGCCGAAGCCGAGCGGAGAGGGCTTTTGCATCGCTGGCTCCATATTTATCGCCGGCTCGATGGTTGATTGACGCCCGGCGGCGGACCGCGCGGGCGCCTTGTTGCATTTTGCGGCTTAGCCGAGCTTGCCGCCGAGCTTCAGGCACGCGTGTTTGGATTTTTCAAACAGGAAGCCCTGACCCTTGCAGGAATTCTGGCCCTTGCAAGCATTGTTGGCGGTCTTGCAATCGCTGTGGCCTTTACAGGAATTTACGCCAAAGCAATGGACCTTGCCGGCCGCCATGGCCGAACTGGGTGCCACTGTCGTTCCGGCAATCGCGAGTGCGACTGCCGCCGCCGCGATGGTTCCGCCCGAGACAAAAGTCATTTTCATTTGATGCTCCTCAAAGAGATCATCCCTCAAAAGGGTGCCACGGCGCTGCTGCGCCAAGGGCTTATTCGTGCGGACCGCCGGCCTTGTTACGCATACACGGGACGGTGATAGGAATTTCGCGGCGCCCCGGCTCTTTTATTGACGGCCGCGCGTCAAATGCGCACGGGGCGCGGAAATCCGCGGCAGGGGACGCTCATATTTGTGGCTTCGACCCGGATAATATCGCGCTTCCAGAGGATGCTGCGAAGCGAAATGCTCTTTTGCGCCGCACACGTGAAGTCTTTGCTACATCGCCAAATTTCTGTTGAGCCCTGCCAGTTTTGACCTTATTCATGCGCCACCGCGATGGCGCTGCCAGAATGCGTAGTTTTTGCGCGCTCGGCCGGCGTTTTCTCGAGTCTTTGCTCGATGACCGAATTTTTCTAGTCGATTTCTCGGCCGGAAAGAGGGCGCGAGGGGGTCTGCGGCGCGGACCTGCCTAAAAATAAACCACGAAGCGTTTGTCCTTCATTCGGGCAAAGGCGGCATTTGAGATTTGGAGACATAGACGATGAGCAACAAGCCGCGGAGCCCCGGCCGCCATTTCCTGCAAATTCCAGGCCCCACACCGATCCCCGATCCCGTGCTGCGCGCGATCGACCAGCCGGTCATCGACCACCGCGGCCCGGCGTTCCAGAAGCTTTCGAAGCGCGTCCTCGAAAAGGTCAAGGCTCCCTTCAAGACCAAGAATCCGGTCATCATCTTTCCGTCCTCGGGCACCGGCGGTTGGGAAGCGGCGCTCGTCAACACCCTGTCCCCCGGCGACAAGGTTCTCATGTTTGAGACCGGCCAGTTCGCTTCGCTCTGGAACACGATGGCGAAAAGCCTCGGCCTGAAGCCGGAGTTCATTGAGTCCGATTGGCGGATCGGTGCCGACCCGGCCCAGATCAAGGAACGCCTCAAGGCCGACAAGAACCACGAGATCAAGGCCGTCTGCGTCGTTCATAACGAGACGGCCAGCGGCACGACCTCGCCACTGCAGGAAATCCGTCAGGTGCTCGACGAGTTGAAGCATCCGGCTTTGTTCTTCGTCGACGCCGTGTCGTCGCTCGCTTCCATCGATCTGCGTCACGACGAATGGGGCATCGACGTCACCATCGCCGGCTCGCAGAAGGGCCTGATGCTGCCGGCGGGGCTTGGCTTCAACGCCATCAGCCAGAAGGCGCTCGAAGCCTCGAAGAAGTCGGGCTTTGCCAAGTCCTATTGGTCTTGGGCCGACATGCTCGCCAACAATGCCAATGGCTTCTTCCCCTATACGCCGGCGACGAACCTCCTCTACGGCCTCGACGTTGCGCTCGATCTTCTCGAGCAAGAGGGTTACGACCGCGTCTTCGCGCGTCACCTGCGCCACGGCGAAGCAACCCGCCGCGCCGTCGTTGCCTGGGGTCTCGAAGTGCTCTGCAAGGATCCGAAGTACTATTCGCCGGTCGTCACCTCGGTGCTGTTGCCGCCGGGTCATGATGCCGACGCGTTCCGCGCCATCGCGCTCGAGAACTTCGACATTTCGCTCGGCACCGGCCTCGGCCGCGTCGCCGGCAAGGTGTTCCGTATCGGCCATCTTGCCGACACGAACGATCTGACGATCCTCGGCGCGCTCAGCGGCGTCGAGATGAGCCTTGAGCTCGCCGGCATCCCGCACAAGAAGGGCGGCGTCCAGGCGGCGATCAACTACCTTGCCCAGCAGGCAAAGGATCCGTCGCACAAGCTCGCAGCGGCGGAATAAAATTTTAGGAGCGGGCGGTGCACAAGCGCCGCCCGCGCTTTATGCTGGCCTTCATCTTCTGCATGAAGAGCAGCCGTGGGCGCACAAACTGAAAATCAGGACGAAATATTCGCGTTTCTTGCGAAGCCCGCGGCCTATGGCCTTGCTGAATTCAGCCAAAAATTCAATAAAGCGCATAGATACGCACGGCGCCGTGGTGTTTCTCGCTGGGCCGGACGCCTATAAGGTCAAGCGCGCGATCTATTATCCTTTCATGGATTTCTCGACGCTTGGAAAGCGCCGCGCCGCTGCCGAGAACGAGATTCGGGTCAATCGCCCGAACGCACCGGACATTTATCTCGAAGTTCTGCCGATCCGGCGTACGCCGCAGGGTCTTCGCCTGGGTGGTGAAGATGGCGACATTATCGAATGGGCAGTCCATTCCCGCCGTTTCGACGACGACAAGACGCTCGACAAGCTCGCACGGCGCGGCGAACTCGATCTTGCGACCGCCGCCCGGCTTGCCGAGGCCATTTCCGCCGCCCACGCGCGCGCGCCGCGCCATGAACGGCGCACGGCGGAGAGATTCTGCGGCTGGATGACCGACACGCTCGACGGGCTCGCCGCGTCGGCGGCCTTTCCCGCCGCCGCGGTCGCGGATTTGCGGGCGCAGTTTCTGGCCGCCTATTCGGCCGTTGCGCCGTTGCTTGAAAGGCGGGAAGCGCAAGGCAAGGTGCGCCGCTGCCACGGCGACCTTCACTTGCGCAACATCGTCCTCGAAGCCGGTGGGCCCGTTCTGTTTGACGCGATCGAATTCGACGATGGGCTGGCGACCATCGACATTCTCTACGACCTCGCCTTCGTGCTGATGGATTTCTGGCAAAGAGGGCTGCGCGACCACGCCAATCTCCTCTTCAACCGCTATTTGTGGCGCGCGCCTGAAGTTGAGCAGGAGCTTGAAGGACTGGCGGCGCTGCCGCTGTTTCTGGCGCTGCGGGCCGCAATTCGCGCACTGGTGACGGCGGCGCTGTCCGATCTCGATGCCGGGGATCACAGCGCCGAGGCGCGGCAATTCTTGGGTGCGGCGGAAGATTTTCTGCGCCCGCAAGTGGCGCGGCTTGTCGCGGTCGGCGGCTTCTCCGGCACCGGCAAGAGTACGCTGGCGGCGGCGCTGGCGAGCGGCCTCGGCCATGCCCCGGGCGCTGTGCATCTGCGCAGCGATATCGAGCGCAAGCGCCTCTTCGGCGCGGATGAATTCGCGTCGCTGCCGCAGGAGGGCTACCGGCCGGAGGTGACTGCGCAGGTATATGCGCGGCTGCTCGCGCCTGGCCGAGATCGCTTTGCAGGCCGGCCACAGCGTCATCGTCGATGCGGTCCACGCGAAGCCCGAGGAGCGCGATGCGCTTGCAGCGCTCGCCGCGCGGCTTGGCGTCGCCTTCAAGGGCTTCTGGCTGGAGGCGCCGGTCGAGACGCTCGTCGCACGGGTCGAGGCGCGTCAGAACGATGCCTCCGACGCGCGCGAAGCCGTCGTCCGCCAGCAGGTCGCGCGCCCGCTTGGTGCGCTCGACTGGGCTCGGCTCGATGCCAGCCAACCCCTCCAGAGCCTGGTGGAGGCCGCACGCGCGGCGCTCAAGCCTGCCGGGCTTTCCGATCGCGTCGAATCGGGCGATCGATAGAAATCGCGCCGATTCAAAAACTAATGCGGCGGGATCAGCACCGCGGCGCCGTGCAGCCGCCCGTGGCGCAGATCCGCCAGCGCCTCGTTGGCGCGGTCGAGCGGGTAGGGGGTCGTATAGGTCTTGATGCCGGCGCCTGCCGCGATTTTCAGGAAATCCAGCCCGTCCTGGCGCGTGAGATTGGCGACGGAAAAGAGCTTCCGCTCTTCCCACAGGAGATCGTAGGGGAATTCCGGAATATTGCTCATGTGGATGCCGGCGCAGACGACAGTGCCGCCCTTTTTCACCGCGGCCAGGGCCAGCGGCACGAGCGGGCCGACCGGCGCGTAGATGATCGCCGCGTCGAGCTTCTCCGGCGGCGGCTGGTCTGAACCGCCCGCCCAGACCGCGCCGAGGCTGCGCGCGAAGTTCTGCGTCGCGCCATCGCCGGGACTGGTGAAGGCGAAAATCCGGCGTCCGAGTTTTATCGCCACCTGCGCAATGATATGCGCCGCCGCGCCGAAGCCGTAGAGCCCAAGCGTCTCGCCTTCGCCCGCCATGACATAGGAGCGCCAGCCGATGAGCCCGGCGCAGAGCAGGGGCGCCAATTCCTGATCCGAGCCCTGTTCGCCGAGCGGGAAGGTGTAATGGGCGTCGGCGATCGCATGGGTCGCGAAGCCGCCGTTGCGCGTATAGCCGGTGAAGATCGGCGTGTCGCAAAGGTTTTCCCGGCCGCTCAGGCAATAGGGACAATGGCCGCAGGTATGGCCAAGCCAGGGAATGCCGACGCGCTCGCCGAGGCTGAGGCCGCTCACATTGGGGCCGATCGCATCGATGCGTCCGACGATCTCATGCCCGGGGACGATCGGCACATGCGGATTTGGCAATTCCCCATCGACGACATGGAGATCGGTGCGGCAGACGCCGCAGGCACCGACGCGCACACGAATCTGGCCGGTCGCGGGCTGCGGATCCGGCAAGTCCTCGTAGACAAGCGGTGTGCCGATCTTATGCAGGACCATAGCTTTCATGCGAAATGTTCCGAAGATCGCAGCCAATGTTTGCGAGGTGAATTTTTCGTCACATCGCTTGAATATACTCGCTTGTAGACGAGTTAAATTCTGAGGCTAGAATAAAGCAACAGGCGTTGAAGCGAGGGCTAAGCTGCCACGCTGATGGCACCGCCCCGCCGCCTTGATATCGGCAATCCATCTATCCGCGATCCAAACGTGCAGAATGTCATGCCCGATGGAGGATGTTATGGGAACGCAGACTATCGGATCTGAAGTTCACGACGCACAGAGCAAGTTTTTGGCGGCGACGACGCCGTTTCAGGAAGTGTGGCGGCAAACCTGGGTCGAATGGCCGGTCGTCGTAGCGTCGGAATCGTTGCGCTTCGCCGCGCACCGGCTCCGCGCGCACAGCGATTATTTCGGCAAGTTGCAAAGTTGTGGTTCGGTGCCCGAAATTATCGAAGCGCATTCGAGCTTCGTGCGCGGTGCTTTCGATGATTACGGCGCGGAAGCCAGCAAAGTGATCAAGGACGTCACGCGGAGCGCATCAGCCATTTAGTCCGCTTGCGAACGGCGGGACAAATGGCCCGGGACGAAGCCGCGTTCTTGCTCTGCAAAATCCCGGGTTCCGGCGTGCCGCGCATTGCCGCCTCCACGCGCCGGTCCGGTTGATTTGGCGGATGGCCTTCAAGGCATTGAAATGTTGTGGCTTAGGAGGTTTCGTGAACCGGGAGAGCGCCGCGCGGTCCGGCCGCAAACCAAATGCAGAAAACCAACGGCTTTTGACCCCGTACGCTTGCGTCTCAGATTGCACTGCGGTAGGGAACGCCAGACTGGAACTAGAAGTCTTCCAGCCTACCCGCCTAGGCTAGTTCGACCATGCCAAACCTGCTCAGCCAATATCTGCCGCTCGTCATCTTCATGGCCGTTGCGGCGGTCATCAGCGGGGCCCTGGCAGTGGCTCCATTTTTGCTAGCCTTCAAAGCGCCAGATAGCGAAAAACTTTCCGCCTACGAGTGCGGCTTCAATGCGTTTGACGATGCGCGGATGAAATTCGACATCCGGTTTTATCTCGTTTCTCTGCTCTTCATTATCTTCGATCTCGAAGTCGCCTTTCTCTTTCCCTGGGCGCTGGCGTTCAAGGCGGTTGGCGCGGCGGGCTTCTGGGCCGTCATGATCTTCCTCGGGGTGTTGACCATCGGCTTCGTCTACGAGTGGAAGAAGGGAGCCCTGGAATGGGATTGAACGCCTCGTTCGAAACCGGCGGCGGCTCCGGACCGCTCGTTCATCCCACGACCGGCAAGCCGGTGCGGGCGGATGATCCGACCTTTCTTTCCATCAGCAACGAGCTGGCCGACAAGGGTATGCTGGTGACGAGCGCCGACGCGCTGATCACCTGGGCGCGCACCGGCTCGCTGATGTGGATGACCTTCGGCCTCGCCTGCTGCGCGGTCGAGATGATGCAGGTGTCGATGCCGCGCTATGACGTGGAGCGGTTCGGCTTCGCGCCGCGCGCCTCGCCGCGGCAGAGCGACGTGATGATCGTTGCCGGCACGCTGACCAACAAGATGGCGCCCGCCTTGCGCAAGGTCTATGACCAGATGCCCGAGCCGCGCTATGTCATCTCGATGGGTTCCTGCGCCAACGGCGGCGGCTATTACCATTATTCCTATTCGGTGGTGCGCGGCTGCGATCGGGTCGTGCCTGTCGATATTTATGTGCCGGGCTGTCCCCCCTCGGCCGAGGCGCTGCTTTATGGCGTTCTTTTGCTCCAGAAAAAGATACGCCGTACGGGCACGATCGAGCGCTAGGCGGAAGGATTGCGCGGATGAGCGATGAGCTTGAGGCCCTCGGGACTGCGATCGCCGCCGCGCTTCCCGGCGCTATCAGCGCCAGCACTTATGCCTATGGCGAGCTGACGCTTGATGTCGCGCTGGAGCGGCTGATCGAGACGGTGCGCTATCTGCGCGACGACCCCTCCTGCCTCTTCGTTTCCTTCATCGATCTCACTGCCGTCGATTATCCGACCCGCGTGCCGCGTTTCGATGTCGTCGTCCATCTTCTCTCGCCGAGCTACAACCGGCGGATTCGGGTCAAGGTCGCGACCGACGAGGACACGCCAGTGCCCTCGCTGACGGCGCTTTACCCCGCCGCCAACTGGTATGAGCGCGAAACCTATGACCTTTTCGGCATCTTGTTCTCGGGCCATCCGGATCTCCGCCGCATCCTGACCGACTACGGTTTCGAGGGTCATCCGCTGCGCAAGGATTTCCCGATGACCGGCTATGTCGAGGTTCGCTACGACGATGCCGAAAAGCGCGTCGTCTATGAGCCGGTCAATCTGCGGCAGGAATTCCGCAGCTTCGACTTTCTCTCGCCCTGGGAGGGCGCGGTCGATTACGTGCTCCCCGGCGACGAGAAGGCGAGCAAAGAGCCGTCCGCCCCAGCCCCGCAAGTCAAGCCGCAATGACCGATCAGAACGTCCGCAATTTCTCGATCAATTTCGGCCCGCAACATCCGGCGGCGCATGGCGTTCTGCGGCTTGTGCTCGAGCTCGATGGCGAGGTCGTCGAGCGCGTCGATCCGCATATCGGCCTGCTTCATCGCGGCACCGAGAAGCTGATCGAGGCGCGCACCTATCTCCAGAACGTGCCCTATTTCGATAGGCTCGATTATGTCGCGCCGATGAATCAGGAGCACGCCTTCTGTCTGGCGGTCGAAAAGCTGCTGGGCGTCGAGGTGCCGCGCCGGGCGCAATTGATCCGTGTGCTCTATTCCGAGATCGGCCGCATTCTCTCGCATCTTCTCAACGTCACGACGCAGGCGATGGACGTCGGCGCATTGACGCCGCCGCTGTGGGGCTTCGAGGAACGCGAGAAGCTCATGGTCTTTTATGAGCGCGCGTCCGGCTCGCGCATGCACGCGGCGTATTTCCGCCCGGGCGGTGTACATCAGGATCTGCCGCCGGAACTCGTCGCGGATATCGGCGCCTGGTGCGACCCATTTCTCAAGGTGCTTGACGATCTGCAGGAGCTTTTCATTGAGAATCGCATCTTCAAGCAGCGCAACGTCGATATCGGCGTTGTGAGCCTTGAAGATTGTTGGCGCTGGGGCTTCTCCGGCGTGATGGTGCGCGGCTCCGGCGCGCCGTGGGATTTGCGCAAGGCGCAGCCCTATGAATGTTACGAGGAAATGGACTTCGACATTCCCGTCGGGCTGCATGGCGACAATTACGATCGCCAGGTGATCCGCATGGAGGAGATGCGCCAAGCCACCAAGATCATGAAACAATGCGTCGAGAAGCTCTCCTCGGCAGGCGGGCAGGGGCCGATCAATGTGCAAGGCAAGATTTCGCCGCCGTCGCGTGAAGGAATGAAGCGCTCGATGGAAGCTTTGATCCATCATTTCAAGCTCTATACTGAGGGCGTCCACGTCCCCGCTGGCGAAGTCTATGCCGCGGTTGAGGCACCGAAGGGCGAATTCGGCGTCTACCTCGTCTCCGACGGCACCAATAAGCCCTATCGCTGCAAGATCCGCGCGCCCGGTTTCGCGCATCTGCAGGCGATGGATTTCCTCTGCCGCAAGACCATGCTCGCGGATGTCAGCGCCATCCTCGGCTCGATCGACATCGTGTTTGGGGAGGTTGATCGATGAATGAGCAGCAGCCGATCATCTTCGACCGTGCCACCGGCCGTCTTGAGGGCGCGACGCCCGCCGAGCGTGGCGTCATGCTCGTGCTTCAGGCGGGTGCGAAGATCTGCCTGCGGTTCAACATTCGCGGGTTCTCGATCGGCGTGCGCGTCATTTCATCGATGTTGAAGCCGCGCGACATGATCGTTCTGCTTGGCGAGGACGCGCGTTTTATCGTTCCGTTCGCTGATTTCCTACTGGAGCTGGCTGGTCGATCGGAACTTCATTTACGAAGACGAGATCGAGCGTTTTCTCAGAAGCGTCGCCGATGTCGATTATCACTTCGTCGATGGCGGGGCGAACTTCGGCTTCTGGTCTGTGCTGGTCTCAAGCCGTCCATTCGGCAAGCACGCCGCAACAGCCATCGAAGCCTCGTCCGCGAATGTCGCATGGCTGACGCGCAACGCCGAACTGAATGACCGTCGCTTCAAGATCCTTCACTGCGCCATCGGTTCCGAGAACGGCAGCCGCGTTCGGCTGAAGGGGACGAAACATGAGGCATTTCATGTCGAGCCGGACTCTGATGGCGATGCCGGCGAGATCATGAACATGGTGACGCTCGATGGCCTGGTCGAGCAGGGGATCATCTCGCCGCAATATCCGCTTGTCATCAAGCTCGATGTCGAGGGGCTTGAGATCGATGCGGTCAAGGGATGCGAACATCTTCTTGAGAGCGATACAATCCTCATTCTGGAGGAGCACGGCGGCGACCGGGACCATGTGGTTTCGCGTTTTCTGCTGAATGATGCCGCCTGCCACGTTTTCGTCTTCGATCCGGCGTGCGCGCGCTACGTGCCGCTGGACGATCTTTTGATTCTCGACCGCATCAAGGTCAATCGCGCGATCGGCTATAATGTTTTCGCCACCAAGAGCGCGTTTTGGGAAGAAAGGATCCGGTCCATCCAATGATCACCGCTACGTCGACACCGAGCACAGCGGAATAATTGTCATGACAGTCCGACGTCTCGCCGAAGTGCAGCCAGACAGCTTCGCCTTCACGCCGGAGAGCGAGGCTTTGTGCGCCAGGGAAATCGCCAAATATCCCGAAGGGCGTCAGGCCTCCGCGGTGATCGCGTTGCTGTGGATCGCGCAGAAGCAACATGACGGCTGGCTGCCGAAGCCGGCGATCGAGGCCGTCGCGGCGAAGCTCGGCATGGCGCCGATCCGCGTGCTCGAGGTCGCGACCTTCTACACGATGTTCAATCTCGCGCCGGTCGGCAAATATTTCATCCAGTTCTGCGGCACGACGCCCTGCGTCCTCGCCGGCGCGGATGCGATCAAGAAAGTGCTGGAGAGGCGCATCGGCCCGCAGAGCCATGTGACGGCGGATGGACTGTTCTCCTGGCTCGAAGTCGAATGTCTCGGCGCCTGCTGCAACGCGCCGATGGTGCAGATCAACGACGATTATTACGAAGATCTGACCGAAGAGAATTTCAACACGCTGCTCGACGCTCTCGCGGCCGGCCGTCCGGTCAAGATCGGGTCGCAAACCGGGCGTCGAACCTCGGAGCCGGCAGGAGGCCTGACGTCGCTGACAAGCCTTTACGGCGGCGACGGTTGGAGCGGCCCGCAAAGCCTGCACGAGCAGCCGAGCAAGGGCGACGCGAATGCCGCGCGCGGCGAATGGCAGATTCAGAACGAAGCGCCTGCCGAGCCCGCAAGCGAACGCATGAAGCAGGAACAAAAGCATTCCGTCGCGCAGCCGGAAAAGACCGTGGCACCGCCGCCGCCGGCGGTCGAGCCCGGTTCCGGCGAAAATTGAGGTCCGCGATGCTCGAAGACAAGGACCGCATCTTCCTCAATCTCTACGGCTTCGGCGACTGGCGCCTGAAGGGCGCGCAGGCGCGCGGGGGCTGGGACAATACCAAAGCCATCATCGACAAGGGCAAGGACTGGGTCATCAATGAGATGAAGGCCTCGGGCCTGCGCGGGCGCGGCGGCGCCGGCTTTCCGACCGGCCTCAAATGGTCCTTCATGCCGAAGCCGGACCCGGCGCGGCCCTCCTATCTCGTCGTCAATGCGGACGAATCCGAGCCTGGCACCTGCAAGGATCGCGAAATCCTGCGCAACGATCCGCATCTTCTGATCGAAGGCTGCCTCATCGCCTCCTTCGCCATGCAGGCGCATGCCTGCTACATCTACATTCGCGGCGAGTACCGGCTCGAGTACGCCCGCGTGCGGGCAGCGATCGAGGAAGCCTATGCGGCCAATCTCGTCGGCAAGGACAACATACACGGCTGGCCCTTCGACATTTACGTTCATCACGGCGCCGGCGCTTATATCTGCGGCGAGGAAAGCGCGCTGCTCGAATCGCTTGAAGGCAAGAAGGGAATGCCGCGGATGAAGCCGCCGTTCCCGGCCAATATGGGCCTCTATGGTCATCCGACGACGGTGAACAATGTCGAATTCGATCGCCGTCGCGCCGGCGATCCTGCGTCGCGGCGCCGCCTGGTTCTCGAGCTTCGGCGCCGAGAACAACAAGGGCACGAAACTCTTCTGCATCTCCGGCCACGTCAACACGCCGTGCAACGTCGAAGAAGCCATGTCGATTCCGTTCCGCGAGCTGATCGACCGCCACTGCGGCGGCATCCGCGGCGGCTGGGACAATCTTCTCGCCGTCATCCCCGGCGGCTCGTCGGTGCCGGTCGTCCCGGCGCACGAGATCGCCGACGCGGCAATGGATTTCGACACGCTGCGCAATCTGAAGTCCGCGCTCGGCACGGCGGCGGTGATCGTGATGGACAAGTCGACGGATATCGTCCGCGCCATCACCCGCATCAGCTATTTCTACAAGCACGAGAGCTGCGGCCAGTGCACGCCCTGCCGCGAGGGCACCGGCTGGATGTGGCGCGTGCTTACCCGCATGAGCGAGGGGCGCGCGCAAAAGCGGGAGATCGATCTTCTGCTCGAAGTGTCGACGGAGATCGAGGGCCATACGATCTGCGCGCTTGGCGATGCGGCGGCTTGGCCGGTGCAGGGTTTGATCCGACATTTCCGCAGCGAGATCGAAAAGAAGATCGACGATTATGCGGCCAATCCGCATTCCGAGCCCGTGGCCGGGCTCAGCGCGGCGGCGGAGTAGGGCGATGGCGGAACCGGGCAAGCTCAGCAAACTGATCGTCGACGGCATCGAGGTCGAGGTGCCGCCGGAATATACGCTGCTTCAGGCGTGCGAGGCGGCCGGCGCCGAGATTCCGCGCTTTTGCTTCCACGAGCGGCTGTCGATCGCCGGCAATTGCCGCATGTGTCTTGTCGAGGCGAAAGGCGGCCCGCCGAAGCCGGTGGCTTCCTGTGCCATGGCGGTGCGCGATCTGCGCCCGGGCCCGAACGGCGAGCCGCCGGTCGTCTTCACCAATTCGCCGATGGTGAAAAAGGCCCGTCACGGCGTCATGGAATTTCTGCTCATCAATCATCCGCTCGATTGCCCGATCTGCGATCAGGGCGGCGAATGCGATCTGCAGGACCAGGCCGTTGCCTTCGGCTTCTCCGGCTCGCGCTATGCCGAGAACAAGCGGGCGGTCGAGGACAAATATATCGGTGCGCTGGTCAAGACCTCGATGAACCGCTGCATCCATTGCACACGCTGCGTCCGCTTCACCGCTGAGGTTGCGGGTACGGGCGATATGGGCGCCATCGGCCGCGGCGAGGATATGGAGATCACGACCTATCTCGAAACCGCGATGCATTCCGAGCTTCAGGGTAATGTCGCCGATCTTTGCCCCGTCGGCGCTTTGCTGCCCAAGCCCTATGCATTCAAGGCGCGGCCGTGGGAACTGGCCAAAACTGAATCGGTCGATGTGATGGACGCGCTCGGCTCGGCGATCCGCGTCGATACGCGCGGGCGCGAAGTCATGCGTATTCTGCCGCGTCTCAACGATGCGGTGAACGAGGAATGGATTTCCGACAAAACGCGGCAGGTGGTTGACGGGCTCAAGACCCGGCGGCTCGACCGGCCCTATTTACGTGAGAACGGCAGGCTGCGTCCGGCGACGTGGCAGGAAGCCTTCGCCGCTATCGCCGCCAAGGTCAAAGCCGCGTCCGCCGACCGCATAGGCGCTATCGTCGGCGATCTCGCGGCGGCAGAAGAAATCTTCGCGCTCAAAATGCTGATGCAGAGCCTCGGCGCCACATCGATCGACAGCCGCCAGGATGGCACGAAGCTCGATCCGAAATTCGGCCGCGCCAGCTATATTTTCAATCCGACGGTCGCCGGCATCGATGAGGCCGATGCGATCATGATCATCGGCTCCAATCCGCGCAAGGAATCGCCGGTTCTCAATGCCCGCATCCGTAAGCGCTGGCTCAAGGGCAATCTGCTTGTCGGCGTGATCGGCGAGAAAGCCGATCTGACCTACGACTATAATTATCTCGGCGCTGGGCCGGAGAGCCTTGCGCGTTTTGTCGATCATCCGCCGGCGCAGAAGGAGCGGCCGCTGCTGCTCATCGGTCAAGGCGCGCTGGCGCGGCCGGACGGCCAGGCAATCCTCGCCCAGGCCGCGAAGGCCGCCGTCTCGCTTGGCTGCATCAAGCCGGGCTGGACAGGTTTTGGCGTGCTGCATACGGCGGCGGCGCGCGTCGGTGCGCTCGATCTCGGCTTCGTGCCGGGGGCCGGAGGCCTCGATGCGCAGAGCATGGCCAAGGCTGGTGGGCTCGATGTTCTGTTCAATCTCGGCGCCGACGAGATCGACGTCGCGCCGGGCGCTTTCGTCATCTATCAGGGCACGCATGGCGATCGCGGCGCGCATCGCGCGGATGTCATCCTGCCGGGCGCGACTTATACGGAAAAGCCGGGCCTCTACGTCAATACGGAAGGCCGCGTGCAGCTTGCTGAGCGGGCGAATTTTCCGCCCGGCGATGCGCGTGAGGATTGGGCGATCCTGCGGGCGCTGTCGGCGGTGCTCGGCAAGACGTTGCCGTTCGATTCGCTGCACGCGCTACGGCAGCGGCTTTTTGCCGACTATCCGCTCTTCGCCAGGATCGACGCGATTGAGCCCGGCGATCCGGCGGATATTGCCAAAATCAGCGACGGTGGCGCGACGGCGAGCGATGCGCCCTTCGCTTCGCCGGTCGAAGATTTCTATCTCACCAATCCCATCGCGCGGGCTTCGGCCGTCATGGCTGAATGTTCGGCGCTCTCGCGCGGCGAACTCAAACAGGCGGCGGAGTAGAATCGACGATGGCTGATCTTCTGCCGCTTCTGCTCACCCTGCTAAAGAGCGTCGTCCTGCTCGTCGTTCTGCTGATCTTCGTCGCCTACGTCATCTACGCCGACCGCAAAGTCTGGGCGGCGGTCCAATTGCGCCGCGGCCCGAATGTCGTCGGCCCTTGGGGGCTGTGGCAGAGCTTCGCCGACTTGATCAAATTCGTGCTGAAGGAACCAATCATTCCGGATGGCGCGAACAAGGGCCTCTTCGTTCTTGCGCCGGTCATCACCGGTTTTCTGGCGCTCGCCGCCTGGGCGGTCATCCCGATCGCGAACGGCTGGAGCGTCGCCAATATCAACGTCGGCATCCTCTATATTTTCGCGATTTCGTCGCTCTCGGTCTACGGCATCATCATGGGGGGCTGGGCGTCGAACTCGAAATATCCGTTCCTGTCTGCGTTGCGTTCGGCGGCACAGATGGTCTCCTACGAAGTCTCGATCGGCTTCGTGCTGGTGACGGTGCTGCTCTGCGTCGGCTCGCTGAATCTCGAGGATATCGTCAAGGCGCAGAATACGCGCTTCGGCCTGCTCGGCTGGTATTGGCTACCACTGCTGCCGATGTTCGTGATCTTCTTCGTCTCGGCTTTGGCGGAGACGAACCGGCCGCCGTTCGATCTCGTCGAGGCGGAGTCGGAACTCGTCGCCGGTTTCATGGTCGAATATTCTTCGTCGGGCTACCTGCTCTTCATGCTCGCCGAATACGTGGCGATCATCACCATGTCCGCGCTGGGGACGATCCTATTTCTGGGCGGATGGCTATCGCCGATCCCGCTGCCGCCCTTCACCTGGATTCCGGGGCCGATCTGGTTCGTCCTGAAAGTCTGTTTGTTCTTCTTCATGATCGCGATGGTAAAGGCCTTCGTGCCGCGCTATCGCTACGATCAGCTCATGCGCCTTGGCTGGAAGGTGTTCCTGCCAATCTCGCTGTTCATGGTGGTTCTTGTCGCCGCGGTGCTCCAGCTTACGGGCTGGGGCGGCAGCATGGCGCAGTGAGGTGACGCGATGAAAATCGAAACCGCCGCCAAGTCGCTTTTGCTGAAGGAGTTCATCGGCGCCTTCTTCCTGTCGATGCGCTATTTCTTCAAGCCGAAGGCGACGCTCAACTATCCGCACGAGAAGAATCCGCAATCGCCGCGCTATCGCGGCGAACATGCGCTGCGCCGTTATCCGAACGGCGAGGAGCGTTGCATAGCCTGCAAACTCTGCGAGGCAATCTGCCCGGCGCAGGCGATCACCATCGAGGCCGGCCCGCGCCGCAACGACGGTACGCGGCGCACGACGCGCTATGATATCGACATGGTGAAATGTATCTATTGCGGCTTCTGCCAGGAGGCCTGCCCGGTGGATGCGATCGTCGAGGGGCCGAACGCGGAATTTTCGGTCGAGACGCGCGAAGAGCTTTATTTCGACAAGGCGCGACTATTGGCGAATGGCGATCGCTGGGAACGCGAGATCGCCCGCAATATCGCGCTTGACGCGCCCTATCGGTGAGGCGATGCGGGCAATGAGGGGGGACGACATCATGGCAATCCATCAGCCAAGCGGGGGCCACGCGGCGCCATGAGCACTGTCACCTTCTTCTTTTATCTCTTTTCCGCAGTCATGATCGCCTCGGCGTTCATGGTCATCACGGCGCGCAATCCGGTTCATTCGGTTCTGTTTCTTATTCTCGCCTTCGTTAATGCGGCCGGGCTTTTCCTGCTGCTTGGCGCGGAATTTTTGGCGATGATTCTCGTCATTGTCTATGTTGGCGCAGTCGCTGTGCTTTTCCTTTTCGTCGTCATGATGCTCGATGTCGATTTCGCGGAGTTGAAGCAGGGTTTCCAACGCAATCTGCCCTTCGGCGTGACCATCGGTGGCATCGTGCTTGTCGAGCTCGCCTTTTGCGTCGCGGCCTGGCGCCTGAGCGCTGGCGCGCTGACGCAGACCCAGTCGCCGACGCCGCACGGGCTCACCAATACAGCGGCGCTCGGCCACGTCCTTTATACGCAATATGCCTATCTGTTCGAGGCATCGGGCCTCGTGCTGCTGACGGCCATGATCGGCGCTATCGTGCTTACACTGCATCATAAGGAAGGCGTGAAGCGGCAGAATATCGCCGAGCAGAACGCGCGCACGGCCGCCACCGCCGTAGAGTTGAAGAAACAGCCTTCGCGGGCGGGGGTGTAAGATGCAAATCGCACTTGGCCATTACCTCGTCGTCGCAGCAATCCTGTTCACGCTCGGCGTTGCCGGTGTCATTATCAACCGCAAGAACATCATCGTCATCCTGATGTCGGTCGAGTTGATCCTGCTGTCGGTCAACATCAACCTCGTCGCTTTCTCGGCCTTTCTCGGCGATCTCACCGGTCAGGTCTTTGCGCTCTTCGTGCTGACAGTCGCCGCGGCCGAGGCGGCGATTGGCCTCGCTATTCTCGTCACTTACTACCGCAACCGCGGCACCATCGCGGTTGATGACATCAACCTGATGAAGGGCTGAGCCGGATGTATCAGGCGATTGTCTTTCTTCCGCTCGCGGGCTTTCTCATCGCTGGCCTTTTTGGCCGCCTTATCGGGCCGCGCCCCTCCGAGCTCATCACGACGAGCCTGCTGTTCGTCGCAGCAGCGCTGGCCTGGGTGACTTTCGTCGGCTTTCTCTCCGGCCAAAGCCCGAGTTCGATCGAGCTTCTCACCCAGTGGTTTGATTCCGGCGCTCTGCATGTCGAATGGGCGCTGCGTGTCGATACGCTGACCGCGGTGATGCTTGTCGTCGTGACGACCGTTTCCGCGCTCGTCCATCTCTATTCGATCGGCTACATGAGCGAGGATCCGTCGCGGCCGCGATTCTTCGCCTATCTGTCGCTCTTCACCTTCGCCATGCTCATGCTGGTGACGGCTGATAACCTGGTGCAGATGTTCTTCGGCTGGGAGGGTGTCGGCCTCGCCTCCTATCTGCTCATTGGCTTCTGGTATCAGAAGCCATCGGCGAATGCGGCGGCGATCAAGGCCTTTGTCGTCAACCGCGTCGGCGATTTCGGCTTCACGCTTGGCATTTTCCTCGTTTTCGTCCTGACGAATTCGGTCACTTTCGATCCGATCTTCGCCGCGGCCCCAGGCCTCGCCCACAAAACCATTCACATCTTCGGCGGTGATTTCGATGCGCTGACGGTCACCTGCCTGCTGCTCTTCATGGGTGCGATGGGCAAATCGGCGCAATTTCTGCTGCACACCTGGTTGCCGGACGCGATGGAAGGTCCGACGCCCGTTTCGGCCCTGATCCATGCGGCGACGATGGTGACGGCTGGCGTCTTCATGGTCGCGCGCCTCTCGCCGCTTTTCGAGCAATCGCCGGAGGCGCTCTCTTTTGTCACGTTCATCGGTGGCACGACGGCTTTCTTCGCGGCGACAGTCGGCCTCGTGCAGAACGACATCAAGCGCGTCATCGCCTATTCGACCTGCTCGCAGCTTGGCTACATGTTCGTTGGCCTCGGTGTCGGCGGCTATTCGCTCGGCATCTTCCATCTCTTTACGCATGCCTTCTTCAAGGCGCTGCTCTTCTTGGCGCCGGCTCGGTCATCGTGGCGATGCATCACGAGCAGGACATGCGCAAGATGGGGGGGCTCGCGCGGAAAATTCCCGCGACTTTCCTTATGATGCTTGTCGGCACGCTTGCGCTGACGGGCTTCCCGCTGACCGCGGGCTATTTCTCGAAAGACGCGATCATTGAGGCGTCCTACGCGGGGCACGGCTGGACGGCGACGTATGCCTTCATCCTCGTCACGATCGCGGCGGGGCTCACGTCCTTCTACTCCTGGCGCCTCGTGTTCATGACATTCTTCGGCCCGGCGCACTGGCAGGCGACGCACGAAGAGGTTGCCCACGATCATGCCGATGCCCATGCGCATGATGATCATTCACACGATCATGACGCTCGTGGGCATGATGCGCACGGGGATCATGCCCATACTCTCGATCCACATGAATCGCCTATCGTAATGATGATCCCGCTTTATGTTCTGGCGCTCGGTGCGCTGACGGCGGGCCTCGTCTTCAAACATTATTTCATCGGCAGTGGCGCAGATGCCTTCTGGAGATCCTCGCTCTTTTATGGTCCGGCAAACCATATCCTGGAAGCGATGGAGCATGTGCCACCGTTCGTGAGCCTGGGTCCGACGCTGATGATGGTCGGCGGATTCTTTGTTGCGCTCTACGTCTATATCCTTGCCCCTGGCACGGCGCAGAAATGGGCGGAGGCGCTGCCGGGGCTTTACCGCTTCCTGCTCAACAAGTGGTATTTTGACGAACTTTACGACCGCGTCTTCGTGAAGCCGGCGTTCTGGCTCGGCAATCTGTTCTGGAAGGGTGGCGATCAGAATATCATCGATCGGTTCGGACCCAACGGCGTCGCGGCGCGCGTTATCGACGTGACCAATCGCGTCGTAAGGCTGCAGAGCGGTTATCTTTATCATTATGCGTTCGCGATGCTGATCGGCGTCGCGGCATTAATCACTTACTATCTTGTGGGGAGCCTGCGCTGATGTTCGGTTTCGGCCTCCTCTCCGGGCTCGTCTTTCTGCCGCTCGTCGGCGTCGCCTTTATCATGCTGTTGCCTGGGGACGACGAGGCGACGAAGAATAATGTGCGCTGGGCGACACTGGCGACGACGATCGTGACCTTTCTCTTGTCGCTTGTCGTTTATGCGAGGGTCGATTTCAGTTCCTCGGCCTTTCAACTTGTCGAGGAGCACAAGTGGTTCGGCAACGGCCTTGTCTTCAAACTCGGTGTCGACGGCATGGCGGTGCCTTTCATCCTGCTGACGACCTTCATTAAGCCCTTCTGCATTCTTGCATCCTGGCGGTCGGTTCAGTCTCGCGTGAAGGAATATATGATTTCCTTCCTGATTCTCGAGACCTTGATTCTCGGCGTGTTTTCCGCGCTCGATCTCGTGCTTTTCTATCTGTTTTTCGAAGCCGGCCTGATCCCGATGTTCCTGATTATCGGCATTTGGGGCGGTCCCCGGCGCGTTTATGCCAGCTTCAAGTTCTTCCTCTATACGTTGCTCGGCTCGCTTCTGATGCTGATCGCGGTCATGGCCATGTATAATTATACTGGTACGACCGATATCACCGTGCTGTTGAAGACCCATTTCCCGCGCGGGATGCAGACGTGGCTATGGCTTGCCTTCTTCGCCTCATTCGCCGTGAAATTGCCGATGTGGCCTGTCCACACTTGGCTGCCTGACGCGCATGTCGAAGCGCCGACGGCGGGCTCGGTGGACCTCGCCGCGATACTGCTGAAACTCGGCGGATACGGATTCTTGCGTTTCTCGCTGCCGATGTTCCCCGATGCGTCCGCCTATTTTGCGCCGCTCATCTTCGCTTTGTCGGTTATCGCTATCATCTACACGTCGCTCGTCGCGCTGGTGCAGACAGACATCAAGAAGCTCATCGCTTATTCCTCGATCGCGCATATGGGCTTCGTCACCATCGGCCTGTTCTCGATGACGCAGCAGGGCATCCAGGGCGCGATTTTCCTGATGATCTCGCACGGGCTCGTTTCCGCTTCTCTGTTCCTCTGCGTCGGCGTGATCTACGATCGGATGCACACGCGCGATATTGCCGCCTATGGCGGTATCGTCGAACGAATGCCGCTTTACGCCGTCGTCTTCATGCTTTTCACCATGGCCAATATCGGCTTGCCGGGTACCTCGGGCTTCATCGGAGAGTTCCTCAGCATGCTCGGCGTCTTCCGGGTCAACACGTGGGTGGCGGCGCTTGCAGCCTTGGGGACGATCCTTTCGGCTGCCTACGCGCTCTATCTCTACCGGCGGTTCATTTTCGGTCCGCTCAACAAGCCGAATTTGAAGGCGCTTGCCGATCTGACGCCGCGCGAGATGGTCATCCTCTTCCCGCTCTTCGTGGTCATCATCTATTATGGCGTGCATCCGGGACCGATTCTTGACGGGACGGCGCATTCGGTGGCGAGCCTTCTCCAGGGCATCGATACACGGCTCGCCGAGGCGCACACTGCGGCTCTGCAGATTTCGGGGCTTTCCGAATGAGCACTTTTGGATTCCTTTTTGCGCTTTCGCATTGTCTGCCGGAGGCCATTCTCGCCCTCGGTGTGCTGGCGTTAATCCTTGTCGGCGCGCTGCGCGAGCGGGCGGAATTGATCATCACCGAACTGGCCGTCGGCATTCTTGGCCTCGCGCTGCTGTCGCTCTTCAGCGGCAAGGCGAATGCCGTGCTTTTCGGCGGTGCCTTCATTGATGATGGATTCGGGCGCTTCGCCAAGGGACTCTGCTATTTTGCTTCGATCGTCACTTTGTTGATCGCGCATCATTTTCTGGTGCGGGAGAAGATCAACAAGTTTGAGTTTCCCGTGCTTGTGCTGCTGTCGACGCTCGGCATGTCGCTGTTGATCTCCGCCAATGGCCTCATCGCGCTTTATCTCGGCCTCGAACTGATGTCGCTCGCGCTTTACGTGGTTGCGGCCTTCCATCGCGACGATGCGAGGGCCTCCGAGGCGGGGCTCAAGTATTTCGTCCTCGGCGCATTGTCGTCGGGCATGCTGCTTTACGGCGCGTCGCTGCTTTACGGCTTCGCCGGTACAGTCTCCTTCGCGGGCATCGCCTCGGCGGTGAGCGGCACGCCTTCGCTCGGGGTAATCTTCGGCCTCGTCTTCCTGCTGGCCGGTCTCGCATTCAAGATTTCCGCGGTGCCCTTCCATATGTGGACGCCGGACGTCTATCAGGGCGCGCCGACGCCGGTGACCGCCTTTTTTGCCTCCGCGCCGAAGGTCGCGGCCTTCGCGATCACTATTCGCGTCATCATCAGCGCCTTTCCCGGCATCGAGAAACAATCGCAGGAGATCATCATCTTCCTGTCGATCCTGTCGATGGCGCTGGGCTCTTTCGCGGCTATCGGCCAGCAGAACATCAAGCGGCTGATGGCCTATTCCTCGATCGGCCATGTCGGCTTCGCCCTGGTCGGCCTCGCGGCGCAGAGTGAGGCGGGTGTCGCCAGCGTCCTATTTTATCTCAGCGTCTATGTCGTGATGGTTCTTGGAACATTTGCGGCAATCCTCACGATGCAGGTCAATGGCAAGCCGCTGGAGGATATCAACGATCTCGCGGGTCTTTGGCATAACGACGGGCCGGCGTCCTTTATGATCACCGCGCTTATGTTTTCGCTCGCCGGAATTCCGCCATTCGCTGGCTTCTTCGCCAAATTCTATGTTTTCGACGCGGCCGTACAGGCGCATCTTTACGGGCTTGCGGTCATCGGTTTCCTGACGAGCGCGGTGGCCGCCTATTACTATCTGCGCGTCGTCAAGGTTATCTATTTCGACGAACCCGCTCCAGCCTTCGACAAAGCGCCCGCGAGCCTGCGTCTCGTCCTCGCCGCGACGGGACTTTTCGTCCTGCTGCTCTTCGCCTATCCGGCGCCCTTCGTCGCCGCGACCGCGGCCGCGGCCAAGACGCTGTTCTGATCTTTGAAGATAGAAAGCCAGGCTCAGGGTTTCGCTCTCGCCGAAGCGGCACGCGCCGCTGGCTTTCAGGTGCGCACCTTCGAAGCCATCGGCTCGACCAATGACGCGGCGCTGGATCTCGTGGCGGCCGGCGCCTCAGCCAACCGGACCTGGATCGTCGCGCGCGCGCAGACGAAAGGGCGTGGCCGGCACGGGCGCCAGTGGCAATCGCCCCCGGGCAATCTCTACACCAGCCTTCTGCTGATCGATGAAGTGGCGCCGCGCGCCGCACCGCAGCTTGGCTTCGTCGCCGGGGTAGCTCTGGCGCGTGCCTTGCGGCGGCTCAGCCAGGACGAGTCCCGGATCAGCCTCAAATGGCCGAATGACATCTTGCTGGATGACGCCAAACTGGCCGGGATTCTCGCCGAGGGGCGGGTCCTTGGGCAGGGCTATGCGGCCGTTATCGGTCTCGGCGTCAATTGCCAATCCTGTCCGCCGGATTTGCCTTACAGGGCGGCGGCCTTTATCGACACTGGCGCCGCGCGGCACAAGGCCGAGGATGTTTTTCTTCTGCTCTCGGAAGAAATGACGAATTGGCTTGGCTTCTTCCAGCAGGGCTTTGACGTTATCCGAGCGGAATGGTTAAGGCTTGCCGCGGGAATTGGCGGCGAGATCAGAGTGACGACGACGACGCGGCAATTCGAAGGAACGTTTGAATCGATCGATGCCGAGGGGCGCCTGATGTTGCGGGATGCGCAGGGCGTTCACGTGATCGAGGCCGGGGACGTGATTCTCGGCCATTGAGCAAGGTGGAGTGGATGGACGGTGCTGATAGTGAACTGGTCTTCGTAGCGCTCGGAGGGCTCGGCGAAATCGGGATGAATGTCGCGCTCTATGGCATCGGCCCGCGGCGCAAGCGCAAATGGCTGATGGTCGATTGCGGCCTCGCCTTTGCCGACCCCGAAAAAGCTGGCATCGAGATCATCCTGCCGGACCTTGCCTTCGTCGAAAAGATCAAACGTGATCTTGTCGGCCTCGTCATCACCCATGCGCATGAAGACCACATTGGCGCCGTCGCGGATCTGTGGCCGCGCTTTCGCTGTCCGCTCTTCGCAACGCCTTTCGCCGCGGCGCTTCTGGCGGCGCGGCTCGAAGGTCTCGCCAATGCGCCGGAAATCAATATCTCAACGGTAAAGCAGGGCGGCCGGCTGAAACTCGATCCTTTCGATGTCGAATTCATCTCCATGGCGCATTCGATCCCGGAGAGTTGCGCGCTTGCCATCCGTACGCCGCACGGCACGGTACTGCACACCGGCGATTGGAAGATCGATCCGGAGCCGGGGCTTGGCCTGCCGACGGATTCAGGGCGTCTGACCGAGATCGGCGACGAGGGCGTGCTCGCGCTCGTTTGCGATTCCACCAATATCCTGCGTGAGGGCGTAAGCCCGTCAGAGGCCGAGGTCGCCCTGGCGTTGCGTGACGTCATCGGCGGCGCGCGGGGCCGCGTCGTGGTCACGACATTCGCCTCCAACGTCGCACGCATTCGCGCTGTCGCGCTGGCGGCCAAGGCCGCCGGTCGCAAGGTCGTGCTTCTCGGCCGCGCAATGGAGCGCGTCGTCAATGTCGCGCGCGAAAGCGGCTTTCTCGAAGGCGTCGATCCGTTTCTCTCCGGCGAATCCTATTCCTCGCTCGGGCGCGACGAGATGGTTCTGCTCGCGACTGGGAGCCAGGGCGAAAGCCGCGCGGCGATGGCGCGGATTGCCCTCGACGATCATCCGATCGCCAAGCTTTCGCCGGGCGACACAGTGATCTTCTCTTCGCGCACGATTCCGGGAAACGAGCGCGAGGTCGGCCGCATCATCAACAATCTCGTCAAGCAGGGCATCGAGGTCATCACCGATCGTGATGGCCTGGTTCACGCCTCGGGCCATCCGCGCCGCGGCGAGGTCGCGCAGCTCTACGGATGGCTACGCCCGAAGATCGTCGTTCCCGCGCATGGCGAGGAGCTTCATCTCGCGGAACATGCGCTCTTTGCCGCCGAGCGCGGCATCGAGACGGTGGTCAAGGCGCGCAACGGCGATGTCGTCTTGCTCGCGCCGGGCGATCCGGCGATCATCGATGAAGTGCCGCACGGACAGCTCGCGCGCGACGGCAGCATTCTTCTGCCGCTGGAGAGCGAGCCCGTCAGAGCACGCCAAAGGCTCGCCTTCGCCGGCGTCGTGACCATCGCCATTGCTATTGATCGGAAGGGCGAAATGGCCGGTGTGCCGGACGTTGCGCTGACGGGCCTGCCGGAGAAGACGGAAGCCGGTATCAACCTCGATGAGATTGTCGATGCCGCGGTCTTTCAGACGTTCGATTCCTTGCCGCGCCCCAAGCGCCGTGATGCCGACGTCGTCTCCGGCGCCGTCGAAAAGGCCGTCCGCGCGGCTGTCGGCGTCGTTTGGGGCAAGAAACCGACGGTGAATGTGCTGGTGATCGAAATTTAGCGGCCGCATGGACAATTTCGGGTCAAAAATGTAAAATTATTTAGCTTTTAGATGCTGTTAAGTGGCGTCGCCGCGGCCCTGAGCACGAATGATGAATTTTGTTGATCCCAGCAGGCGCGATAAGCAAGCAGCCCGGGCTGAATCCGCCGATCAGCACATCGAAAGGCTGACGCGGGTCAATCGCGCGCTGGTGCGCCGCGTCGAACGTGCCTTGGGCCAGCCGGAAAACGCCTCGTCGTTGTTCCAGGCGGCCATCGCGCTCGGCGCCGAGGCCAAGGCGCGCACCGAGGAGCTCAAGGATACCCTCGCGCAACTGGAGCGTTCCAACCTCGATCTCAAGCGTGCGCGCGATGTCGCCGAACGCGCCGATCGTATCAAGACGGGTTTTTTTACTGCCGTCGGCCACGATGTGCTGCAGCCGCTGCAAGCCGCACGCCTGACGTTGTCGGCGCTGGCCGAGATGGAGGAAGGCCAGCCGGGCCAGCAGCTCGTCGGGCAGGTCGATCACGCGCTGTCGATTGTCGAGGATTTGCTGCGCACGATTCTCGATTTGTCGCGGCTCGAATCCGGCGCCTTGCGACCAAATATTCAGCCCGTCGATCTCAACGAGATCTTCAATTCCGTTGTCGTCGGTTTGCTGCCACTGGCCGCCGCCAAGGGGATCTCGCTGCGCTATCGGCCGACCCGAACGTGGGTGATGTCCGATCCGGTCATGCTGCGGCGGATCGTTCAGAATCTGGCGGCGAATGCGGTACGCTATACCCATGTGGGGCATGTGTTGATCTGCGCGCGGCCGCGCGGCGCGGATGCCTGCATCGCCGTCTACGATACGGGGCCGGGGATCGCCGCGCGCGAGCGGGAGGTAATCTTCCAGGAGTTCGAACGCGGCGAAGCCTCCGAGCGCGACGGAAGTCTCGGATTCGGACTTGGTCTTTCAATCGTGCGGCGCATGAGTGCTGCGCTTGGCCACGAGCTTTTCCTGCGTTCGGTCGAGGGCCGCGGTTCGTGCTTCGGCTTGCGCGCGAAGCGAGCCGCCACGCTGGCGCGCCAGCTGGGCCGGACGAGCCAATCGCCGGTGCAGCAGGTGAAATTGTCCGCGCGCGTCGTCGTCGTCGAAAACGATCCCGCGGTCGCCGCTGGCATGGTGACGCTGCTGAAGCAATGGGGATGCGAGACGCGCGCGGTTCGCAATTTCAGCGAGGCCAGCGATCTCGCGGGCGGCCCGGCGCCGGATATCGTTCTCGCCGATTATCATCTCGATGATCGCGAGACGGGCCTCAAATCCGTGCGCTTGCTGCGTAAAGTGTTTGGCACCCGGCTTCCCGCCATCGTCGTGACGGCCGATCGCACGCCGGACGTCGCCAAGGCCGTGCTGAATGCCGGCTGCGAGATCATGCTGAAGCCGGTGAAGCCGGCCGAGATGCGCTCGTTGATCGCCCACCTTTTACGGAAGAGCTGAAGCAGTCCCACGGCGTCGTTTTCTCTGCGCAGCATACGCCGAAAGTCCAATGGCGCGTGGCGCCCCGGCTTTTATGATGTTGATGCCCCCGCCGGTGTGAGGGTTGGGCGCCGCGGCGCTTGCGTCAACTGGGACTTTTCTAAATGCTCGTACCGGATGTTATATCTGCGGAAACCAAGCGATTGGGGCAGACGATGTTGGAGCGATTTTTAATCGTCGACGATCACCCGCTGTTTCGCGAGGCGCTGCAGAACGCCATCCATCTCGCGTTTCCTGTCGCCGAGATTCTGGAGGCGAGTTCGATCGAGGCGGCAAAAAAAATCCTCGAAACCGAGGAGAATATCGATCTGCTGCTACTCGATCTGTCGATGCCTGGCACGCGCGGCTTCGAGGGACTTCTGGCCTTGCGACGGCAGCGTCCACGCTTGCCGGTCGTTGTAGTTTCCGGGCTTGAGGACAGCCGTATCGTCGGCGAGGCACTGGCCTGCGGCGTCGCGGGCTTCATTCCGAAATCAGTGCGCAAGCCGGAGCTCGCCGCAGCCATCCGCAATGTCATGAACGGCATGGTTTATGTGCCGGAATGGTATGCGCCGGACGCGCCCTCGCCGGCCAGCGAGGGGCCGAGCGTCGCCGCGCGCCTCAAAACGCTGACGCCGCAGCAATTGCGCGTGCTTGAGATGCTTCGCCAAGGCAAGCTCAACAAGCAGATCGCGCATGAACTGAGCGTTGGCGAAACCACGGTGAAGGCGCACATCACCGAGATCTTCCGCAAGCTCAACGTCCACAGCCGGACGATGGCGGCGATGCAATTATCGAAGGTCGATTTCGCCGCCGTCCTGGCCGATGCGGGAATCGCCGATAAGCGCCCGCGCTCGGCGTCGGACGCTTAGGCGATTGCGCCCGGTTACGGTTAGCGACGAACCAATTGCGCCTGAAGACCGGGCCGGTAATCGCGATAGCAGGCAGCCCAAATCTGGCGTCGCTCCGTCACGGAGATATTGAGCCGTTTCGCCCAATAGTCCTGCTCCGCATGGCTCAGGCCGCGAACGTCATCGCAAGTAAAAGCCATCGCAGATGGCGACAGAATGGTAATCGAGACGAGAGCTACAGCGAAGCCGCCGCAGATATTCGCAATATTCAATTTCAATTTGCGGGTCGTCGAAAGCATCATTTCTCCTCTATAGCCGCGGGCTGGCAAGAGCACGGCTCTCGAAAATCTTCACGAAGCTTTGAATGGCGCGCATATTCGCGACAAAAAAGGCTCAATTTTGTCAAGACGAGCCGAATCAACTTCGACAGTTCGGTTATCTCATGCCGATTCACGTTGATTCACAACGCGAAATGATATTCACGATGGATTTCTGTGAAATTTATCGACACTTTTCGATCGTGAGGAGTTTATGTCGGGGCGCGGCCGGGCAGGGCGACGGCTCCGGCGGGCCAATACAAACCGGGCGGCGGGAATGACGGCCGTCGAGCCCTGAAGGGAGCGGGCGCACGGAGGCGCGCGCCCGCATTTCTTCTACTGCCCCTCGCGGTTCTTCACCGCTTCGTCGATCTTGGCCTTGATGGCCTGGAGATTGAAGGACGCGGGGGCTTGCATGGGCGGAAAGTCGATGGCCGTTTGGACTAAGGCGCCGACCTTCTGCTGCACAAGCACGAAGCGCCAGAATTCACGGGCCAGGAAGTCGTTCATATAGCCGCCGCCCAAATCGTTGAGCGTTTCGCCCCGTACGGACGGCGTTCGTTCGAACGGATCCTGCCGAAGATTGACGATGGTGGGCATATCCGTCGTCACCTTCTCGCCTGGCCACCCATAAGGTTGCTGGATAAACTGGAACTTGAAATCGTCAATGCGAATGGCGCCCAGTTGCGCCTCACCGAAATAGAAGATTTCGTGCCGTGCCGAGGGCCCGCTGCCAGTCAGCAAATCGATCTGATTGTAGCCATCCAGGTGGTTCTTGTAAGTGCGATCGCCTAGTTGGACGCCGGCGAGCAATTGCTCGGTGATATTCGGATTGCCGGCCGCGGCCGCGAAGGTCGGCAGCCAATCCAGACCTGAGAAAATGCCATTCTCGACCGAGCCGGGTTTAATTTTTCCCGGCCACCGGATGATAGCGGGTACGCGAAAGCCGCCTTCGAATACGGTACCCTTCGTCGCGCGGAATGGCGTCATGCCGCCGTCGGGCCAGGTGAAGACTTCCGCGCCGTTGTCGGTCGTAAAAACAATGATCGTGTTATCGGCTTCGCCGATGTCATCCAGATGTTTCAACAGCGCGCCGACGGAATCGTCCAACTGCGCCATGCCGGCTTCTTCGACGTTGTAATTGCTATCGTAGTTCATCAACGCCTGATATTTTTCCGACAGATACGTGAAGACGTGCATGCGCGTCGTATTGTGCCAGATGAAGAACGGTTTGCCGTCCTGCTTGGCCTTGTCCATGAATCCGTTGGTATGCTCGACGAGCACGTCGTCGAAGGTTTCCATATCGTATTTGGCAGGGCGACCTTTTTGCCAGAACTGGTGATCGGCCGTCATATTCGGGAAGGGCGGCAGCGGGCCTTCGTCGATTATTTTCTGCTTGCCGACGCGGCCCCAGCGCGGCTCCTCGGTTGGATCGTCGACATCGGTTGCATAGCAATGCACCAGATTGCGCGGCCCATATTTGTCGAGCCAATCCTGCGGATAGTCGAACCAGTAAGGATCCGACATCGCATCGAGGTGGTACAAATAGCCGAAAAATTCGTCGAAGCCGTGCAGCGTCGGCAGATACTTATTCTTGTCGCCGAGGTGGTTCTTGCCGAATTGCCCCGTCGCATAGCCGAGCGATTTGAGGACTGTCGCGATCGTGACGGCCTGATCCGGCAAGCCGACATCCGCGCCCGCTTGCCCGACAGTCGTCATGCCCGTCCGCAGCGGAATCTGGCCGGTGATGAAATTGGCGCGGCCGGCGGTGCAGCTTGCCTCGGCATAATAGTCGGTGAAACGCATGCCTTCAGCGGCGAGCTTGTCGAGGTTGGGCGTCTTTCCGGACATGATGCCTTGGTGATAGGCGCCAATATTGAACCAGCCGACGTCGTCGCCCATGATGACGAGAATGTTCGGCTGCTTGCCTGATGGCGTTGCCGGCGGCTGCTGCGCGTGGGCGACTTCAGACGGGACGCCTGATGCGAGCGCCGACGCGGCAGCAAGCGCGGTTCCCGATAGAAGAATCGCACGGCGGTTTATCCCGTCGCTCGTCTTCTGAATTTCGTCTTCTGGATCGTCACTGGGTGAATCGCCACTGGAACGCATAACGCTGCTCCTTTTCGAACGACGCATTGGAATTCGAGATGACCTATCGAGGTATCGCAGCCTTCAGCGCGGTGCGGGCCGCGGCCGGCGTTATAGTTCCGAGGAAACTGCCATTAGGCTCCAGCAGATCGGCGATGCGGAATGTGCGGGGACGCACAGCCTGCCTTAAACACGAGGCTTGGCGGCAAGGCGGAGTCGCAAGCAACCGCCCGCAGCGCGGCACTCTTGCCGCACTGCAGTGCACATCGCCGCGATGCGCCATCATCTTTGCCATTGATAGAATCGGCGGATACGCGACGGCCGGCTCTTGCTGAAGATCGGAACAGGAGCAGGAGCGCATAGCGCTTGCGCCTCAATCCGTCCCGGGGGCATTTGCACAGGTTTGTACGGCCTGACCTTCGCTTTATGACCTATTTGCTAGGCATTATGCTAACATTTTAATCGGAGCGTTCTGTGAGACAGAATTCATCCGAGTCAGACGCACGCTCCGTCAGAAAGACAATAGGCAATCCTCTGGGGAGAAACGTCGATGTCGCAATTGCTGGCATTATCGATAAGTGTTGCTGTCTTAGGCGCAGTCTGGGCCTATCTCGCCTTAGGTCCGCTGGCGCCTTACGTTCTTGTTTGGGCAGGGTTCATCACCGCCGGCTGCTTTTTCGCCGCTGGCGGCGACAACAATGCGTTGGTCAAAACGCTTATCGGCATCATTTACGGCGCGATCGTCGGCTGGATCACGCTGGTGGTCATCGCCAAAGTTCCGATGCCGGCCCTGGGCACCTTCTGGCCGGCGCTGGTCGTCGGCGTGTTCGTATTCTTCTTGGTAATTGTTGCTTCCATCGAGCAGCTTTCCGTAGTCCCGGCCAACATTTATGGCTTTGCCATGGTGGTCGCCTATACGCTGTCAGCCGGCAAGATGGCTGACATCGCGACTGCCAGCGCGACCAACCCACTTGTGCTGGTCGTCCTCTCGGCGATAGCCGGCGTCATTTTGGGCTATCTCATGGGTCAGCTCGCCGGCGTCCTGAAGGCGAAATAAGCCACCCGTCGCGCCCGCGCCGCCGGTTGCGGTTGCGCGGGCGATCGTGAATGCGGGTCCGCTGCCTTTCATCTTAACGGCGGTGAGCGACCCGGCTCCGAATCGATGGGGCCTCGCATGGTCGCGCGATGAGGATCCGCCCGCGCTCGACGCGGAGATCATTTCAGCAATATGCCGACCAACTTTTTCAACAGATCTTCCAACGGCATCATTGTGAGCATGAGCGGCACAATCGGTGCCAAAGTCACGACCGCGAGCCGGAGGACGACTTCCTTCGTTATTGGCGCGGTGCGCATAGAATGCACGACGTTGTAACTATTACTGAGATCGGCGAGCGATTGAATGTCGGCGCTACCCAACAAAGGTTGTTCGGTGTGCGCGTTCCTGTGCAGCCATTTACGATCGAACTCGCTGACATAATGAGTTGCGAGCGTCCCATATTCACGGAGGCCGATTCGCTTTGCCCGCGCAAGCTGAGGCGCGAACACCAGGAGTGGACCCAGGATGATGCAGAGCACGAAGACGACCATTACAGCAATTTCTTCTTTGAACTGCGTCATTGACGTCCCTAACAAAACGACGCGCGTCGACAAAGCTCCAGCAAGCAGTGTGCCGTGCGCTACGCCAAGAATGGTAAAGGCGTTGGTTTTATTGGAGAGAAAACTCAGGCCGCCGAGGCGATCCGGGTGCGCGGGAAATCAAGCTCAATTTGATGCCAGACACCTGCCACAAAAAGCGCGCCCAGATGAACAATCGGAAATACCAACGACACAACAGGAACTGGAAAATCGGCAGGCTCACGTAGCCATACCAAATTCCAGCGAGCGAAAGCTTCAGGCCCTCGCCGGATGGGGATACATACCAAGCCGCGGCGTCGAGCGCGACGTACCGGCGCCAGATGACCAGAACACCGACCCCGTAGACAAAGGCGATCAAAAGAACTTCAACGAGGGCGGAAGTGCACAGTCGAGTTGTCGACTTTATAGCGGCTTCGAATCGAGCCATAGCATTCTCGGGGATTAAATTTCTTTCTAGAAATTCCTGCGGTAGGGCGTGCAGGCGCTGCTTCACCACGAGCTCGGCAATCAACAACATTGGTAATGCCAGGAGGAAGCGAATGTGAACTTCCAAGTCGCACAGAAAGGGTACCGCCGCACTTCCAATAAAAAGTCGTCCTGACGCAGCGGAGAGGGCCAGCAGAGGCAGCCAGGCTAGCAATGGAATGATGACAATGTCTCGGCACATGCTCACGTCTGAGGGTTGCCCCCGCCGAAGACACCGGAAAAGTGGCCCTCCCGCGATAAGTGAAAAGTCGGGGAGAGCGCCGGGCAGAATTCAACCGGTCCGAGCGACTTCTAACGTGACGCGATCCTCGCCTGAGCTTGCTGTCGTCATTCTTTATCTCATGGAGCAGTTTGTTTTGCTCTGGTTCCGGGCGCGCAGCTTGGATCGGGATGTGCTCGTAACGCTTCTCGTGACCGACGCAAAATGGGTTCACATAATTCAAAATCGCAATTTATCTCAAGAATCGCAATCGCGATTGTCCATGCCTGCCGCCGCGAACGCGGCCCCTTGGTAGATCCGACCATTGCTTGGTCTAGCGCGTCTCCGTCTGCATCGTTGGCAGACTCATCTTCTTGGGATCAAGATCGTAGGTCCAGGGAAGGCCGGCGTTTTTCCAGCCGTTTTTCAATCTCTTTCCGCGATAAAGGCTTTCGGGATCGTCGACCACATCGCCCTCCATGCCGTCGATTATGTTATAGACCTGCTTGAAACCAGCCTCAGCCAAAAGGTCCGCCGCCTTGGCGCTCCTCCCGCCCGACCGACACATGACAAGTAACGTGTCATCAGGCTTGAAGAGTACCTTCACTTGGGAGAGGAAATCGGGATTTGGTTTCATCAATAAATGTCTTCCGCTGGTGTCCCACTGATACGTCTGAAGAACGAGCGGGACGTTACACGCCATTTCCGGATGGCCTACATAGACGTGTTCCTCCGGAGTGCGGACATCGATAATCTTCACCTGCGCCGGATTGGCCCGCCATTTCTCGTAGGCTTCCTTAGCCGTCAAATAGAGTTTCAGCGAGGTTTGCTTGGCCTTGGAAATACTTCGGTCAGAATTTGCTGCGCCTTCCGTCAGTAACAAGGCCATGACACAGTTCCTCTTGCGATTGCCAAGGCGGACCGAGCGCCTCTCGCGTCTACATCCGCTGCGCTGTAGGTCGAATAGATTGGCAGATGTAAAGCATTATTCGTGTGCTGGCCGTTGATGTGGATCAACGCCACTTCTGTGGTTGGCAGATAGAAAGCAAGCTTGAAGGTTCAGAAGAGAGAATCGATAGGTATTCAAATGAACAAGCCGGCGAAGACTGACACCGTTGAAAAGAAGGTGAAGTTAAATACGGTTCCGCTGAATTGGAAAGAGGTATGGTACACGAATTGCCCGCTCGTATCCGCCAGCAATATCGATCAGGAATTGGGCTGGACACGAGAGGAGTACAAAAAGATCGGCGTGAAATACGAATACTTCCGAAACGCGCGCGAGAACGATTTTTACCCACACTACATACACAATCTCGATAACCTCATCCGTTTTGGTGGCATGTTTCCACCAATCCAGGTTCATGCCGATATCCGCAGGACCAGTCTTGGGACTGACGCACGTCCCGCATGAAGGCGGTGTCATGATGGTGCGCGCTCGGGACGACATCTACCGGATGACTGACCTGAAGGGCAAAAAGATCGGTCTCACGAAGAGCCTCAACACGATCAAGAACGACTGGTGGCGCATTCAGGAAGAACAGGGCATCGAGCTGATGCTGAGGTTGAATGGGATGACCCGCAAGGACGTGGAGATCGTTGAATTCCCCTACCCGAGATGATTGGTACAATGATCCCAAGATGCTGGAGCCGCTGTACAACCCATCTGATTTGTGGATTCAGCGCGACCACAAGCACGACTTGGCCTTCCGTCCACTAGAGACGGCGCTTCTCAAGGGCGTCGTCGATGCCCTCTACACCCAAGGCAAGGTCACACAGCATCTCATGGAGGCGACGGGTAAGATCAAGGCGATCGAGGATCTATCCCGGTATCCGGACTGGACGCTGCAGGTGGCCAATATCCCAGCCACCATCACATGTACGGATGTGATGGCCGAACAACATCCTGAGCTCGCTGTCGCATTCCTTAAAGAAGGGTCGATGATCAGGGTTGGGCGCTGGGGCAATGAGCACAAGCATGCCGCCGCGGCAATTCTCGACAAGCAGACGTTCTACCTGGACGTCGAGGATACCTACCGAGGCATTAAGGAAGTCGACCTCGTTCCCAACCTGTCGCCGCAGAACTTGGCTTGTGTAGAGATCGGCAAGGATTTCATGCTGAGCCACGGCTACATCAAGAACAATTTCGATGTGCACAAATGGGCCGCGCCGGAATTTCTTGAACAAGCGTCCAGGGAACTGCTTGAAGACCGCTGGAAAAAGGTAACGGGAGACAAGCTGCCCGAGGCGTCTGAGTTACGGCTCGGATAGGCGGAGAAAGTTCAGTACGAAATCCTGAGCGTGCGCACAACGGGGCAGTCCATGAAGTCATCATTCGTGGGCGGCGCGGCCGGCGGAACATCGTGCGCTGCTCGCCTGCGCATGGGGGATGAGAAAGCCGAGATTTATCAAGCGCGATGACTCTCGCCGCGCTAAGAAGGTCGCCAGCCTTTCGCCAGAGGCTAAGGCGGCTGCACCGGCGCCCCATGGAACGAACAGCCAGCCCCAGGATTGATTGGGACGGGCGGGCACTCGGTGCAGTGAGTAATGCAAGGTGAGCGACAAAAACGTTCTGGACAAACCGCGAAGCCTAAATCAGGTGGCGCGCTGGCTCGGCGTCGCCGTACTCGTTGCGGCGATTATCGCTGTCGCCGCGGTGCTGCTTGGGACTCACCACATCTTGGCTAGTAAGCCGCTATATTAGGCCCGCCCCGGGCCGTCGCCTCACGTCTTGAAAGCAGACGTCGGCCGAGCGAGCGCCTTCTGCACGACCCCGCGGCGTTCCAAGGGTCTCTAAAAGCCATCATGGCGCGCCTGTCGCGGTTTTCGCTGCCGTCGGAGTCAGTTCTCGAACGGCGAATATTGTGCGGGGATCGACGCTCCCCAGTGCCCGCTGACGGCGACGGCGTTGACGAAGCTCCTGAACTCCGGCCACGCCTTGGCGCGGATCGTTGAATGATCGAGGCCACTGTACATCAAGAAGGTCGGCGACGCCCAGATTCCGCCCGCGACCTCGTCTGGAAGCGGTTGTCCCTCTCTCCACGGCATCGAATAAGCGGAACATTCCTTCGGCGAGCCCCAGTAGACGCCCGGCGGGCTGATCTTCGAGTAGAGATAATAGTTCGCGCTCCCCGGCAGTTTCGAGGCAAGTTCGCAGCCTTGATCGGGCGTGACGGTCGTGTCGCCCTCTGCCTGAATGCGAAGGAACCTCACATTGGCGAGCGCGGCGGGATTGTTCCCCGACCAGGCGGACGAACGCGCGTCCTGCGCCGCGGTGGTTGGGGCGAGAATGGGATTGTTGTGGTTCCAGGTCGTGAAGTCGGTCGGACCGTCGAGGGAGACGGCGATCCGCACAGGTGCGCCGCGCTCAACGGCCCTTTCGGTGATGCAGGAGCCGTGCGAATGGCCCCACATTAGCACGTGGGACGCGTTGGCAGCCGGCAACGCCGTCACGGCGGAAAGCAGATTCAGAACGTCATCGACCTCGCCGTGGCAGAGTTCGAGAGCGCCATCCGATAGCGCCCAGAAATTCGCATAGGGGGCTGGAAAGCCGCTGCCGGTCGAAGCGCCGATAATTTCACCGCGATAGGTCGTGATCGCGGTGAGCCATCCTGCGCCTGCCATGTTGGTGCAACCTGTCCAACCATAGGCTTCGATGGCGGGAAACGCATAGAGCGGCCCAACGGGCACGGACGTCAGCCCGTGGTTGAGGATCGCCACCGGATGGCGACCAGGCAGCGACGTTGGCGTGCAAAGGAGGCCGTAGATCCTGAGCCCGTCGGACCAATAGTTTCCGACCTGCCAAGTGACGGTGACATGATTGACGGTCACAGTCCCGGAAGGAAGCGGTGCGCCGGTCCGAAGATCGGTCGTGGACCAAGCGCCCGCTCGCGCGGGGGCCGTCATGCCGTTGCAGAGGAAGATGGCGATCGCCAGTGCCCCCGGCGCGAGAACGCGGCCTTGCGGAAACCGATGCATCGGAAAGCCTCCGGATGATCGCGCGACCTAAGTCATCCTGCGCTTCCACAGCGGTATCGGCAAGCTTGGCCATCGGTTTTAAGCGACGCCCATAATTAAATACGACCGCTTTGCGCCCATCACAGTCATTCGCATGTGACTTGGTCCATGTCCGCTGCCGACCCTTTGCCGACTTTCGCCGATGGCCGCGTAAAGGTTCGAAGTGGCGGGAAAACGGTCATCCGTATTTTGGGGATGCGCGGCGGCGACGCCGCTACTCGACGCCAGTGGGCTCCCGACGTAGATTCTTGATGAGCTTATGCAAGTGCCGCGACGGACAGACCGTCATCGTCTGGCGGAATACGCTGCCGGCTAATGGCTTCAAGATGTCCCTGCTCGCGGTTTGCGAGCCAGGGACCGAGAAGGCCGTCATGGGCGAGTATTTTCCGACCGGCCGCTATTACGCGGGATGGGGCGGCGTTTGACACCGAGGTCGGCTGCCTGACTGGCGGTAAGTAAGGCATAGAACACGTCGATTATCGGGGGGCGCATGCCAACGTTGAAAAGTCTCGTGGCCGCGCCGTTCTGCGCTGAGGTGCGCAGAACGCTAACATGCAATTTCCTAGGTGCCTTAAAAATCAGAAGCTTGATGGTGGGCGCGACAGGGATTGAACCTGTGACCCCTCCCGTGTGAAGGGAGTGCTCTCCCGCTGAGCTACGCGCCCTCAGTTCCGCGAGGGTTTACGCATCCCGGTATCGGCAAGTCAAGCCGCGCCGCCGCGGCTCATGTCAGGGCTTTTCGCGCGCCGCCGAAGGTTGCGCCCCGGTCAATATCCGCCACGGCGTCCCACAAGGCATCGAAATGCGAGATCACCCGGTTGGGCTTGTAGGTCGTGACCGGATGGTCGGAATAGCCGAAATCCACTGCGACAACGGGAATCCCCGCGTTCTGCGCCGTTTCGATATCGGTTTTCGAATCGCCAACCATGACGGCATTGTCGTGCCGGCCGCCGGCCTTTTCGATCGTCATCAGCAGAGCGCGGCCGTCCGGCTTGCTGACATGAAATGTATCCTTGCCGCAGATGGCCGCGAAACGGTCTGCCACGCCCAGCGCTTTCAGGAGCAGGACGGAGGATTCGGCGATCTTGTTGGTGCAGACCGCAAAGCGCCAGTCGGCGTCCTCGAACTGGTCGAGCGCCGCGAGAACGCCGGGAAAGAGCGTCGAGGCGTCGGCGATATGCGCGTTGTAATGGACCAGAAAGTCGTCGAACATCTGGTCGACCTTCGGCTTCGGTAGCGAAACTCCGGCGTGCGCAAGGGCGCGCTCGATCATCAGCCGGGCGCCGCCGCCGACCATGGCGCGCGCCAATTCATAGGTCACCGGCGCAACGCCGATCTCCGCCAGCACCTGGTTGAGCGTCGCGACGAGGTCAGGAGCGGTTTCGGCAAGCGTGCCGTCGAGATCGAAGACAAGAAGCGGTTGGGTCATGGGGCAGGGCATAGGCGTCTTGCGCCGCGCGATCAAGCTTCGCGGCACGCGGCGGTCTCGGACCAGTCTTTTGGCAGCGGCCGGTATAAAATGGCACCAATTCGCAGACCCGGAGCCCCCCGATGCCGAGATTGTTCCCGCGCGCCTTTTCTTATCTGGCAACTGGCCTTTTCTGTCTCGGCGCCAGCGGCGCCCTGGCCGGGAATTACGATTTTCAGGCCGCGCCGGAGCGGGACTTAAATCGCGTCTATCGGCTCGACCGCGCGACGGGCGAGGTGGGCGCCTGCCAATATGGGCTCAAGGAAGGGACGGTCGGCGTCACGCTTTGCTATGAGCCGGGACAGGGGGCGGGTCCGCAGGGGCCGAGCGATTACGCCCTCGTCGCTTCAAGCCACGAGCGCGAAGGCGGCGTGTTCCGCGTCGATCTGCGCACCGGCCAGATGTCGATCTGCTACGTCCTTAACGATAAAGTCGTCTGCACGCCCCCGGCGAAATAGGGCCATCCTGTTGACGCGCGTCGGGCGAGAGCCTAGCTGGCCGTTATGAGCAATGCGGACGAATTGAAGCGGGAGGCCGCCGCCAAGGCGCTCGAGCTGGTCGAGCCCGGCATGCGCCTCGGCCTCGGCACGGGTAGAACGGCGACGCATTTCGTTGCTTTGCTGGGCGAAAGGGTGGCGCAGGGGCTCCAGATCGTCGGCGTGCCGACCTCGGAGCGCACGCGCGCGCAGGCCGAATCGCTCGCCATCCCACTTGCCGATCTGGACACTCTGCAGACCCTCGATCTTACCGTCGATGGCACCGACGAATTCGACCCGGCCCTGCGGCTCATCAAGGGCGGCGGCGGCGCGCTGCTACGCGAGAAGATCGTCGCTGCGGCCTCAAAGCGCATGATCGTCATCACCAATTCTTCGAAGGCAGTGGAGACGCTTGGGAAGTTTCCCCTGCCGGTCGAGGTCAACCGCTTTGGAGTCGAAGCGACGCGAAACCTCATCGTGCGCGAATCCGCGCTGGCCGGCAGCTCCGGCGAAATCCGCTTGCGCACGGACGCCTCCGGCGCGCCCTTTGTGACGGACGGCGGTCATTACATTTTTGATTGCGCCTTCGGCATCATTCCCGCGCCGGAGGACCTTGCCGCGCGGCTGACAGCCATTCCCGGCGTCGTCGAGCATGGGCTGTTCCTCGGCCTTGCCAGCGCCGTCATCTCCGCCGGGGCGCAGGGTATCACTCTTTATGGAAGGCTTGGCTGATGGCGGATTATGATGTCGATCTCTTCGTCATCGGCGCCGGCTCGGGCGGGGTGCGTGCGGCGCGGGTCGCCGCTGGGTATGGCGCGAAAGTCATGGTGGCCGAGGAATATCGTATCGGCGGCACCTGCGTCATCCGGGGCTGCGTCCCGAAGAAGCTGATGGTCTATGCGAGCCGCTTCGCCGATGATTTCGCCGACGCGGAAGGTTTTGGCTGGACGGTCGGCCCGGCCTCCTTCGATTGGGCCAAGCTCATCGCGGCGAAGGACAAAGAGATCGGGCGGCTTTCGGCGATCTACCGTGCCAATCTCGAAAAGGCCGGCGTCCAATTCGTCCAGAGCCGTGCCGTGGTCGAGGATCCGCATACGGTTCGCCTTCTCGCGGATGACCGCCGGGTGACGGCGCGGGTTATCCTTATCGCGACAGGCGGTGCGCCCTTTCTCGGGCCGGACATGCCGGGCCGCGAACTGGCGATCACCTCGAACGAAATCTTCGATCTCAAGCAACAGCCCAAACGCATTCTCATCGTCGGCGGCGGCTATATCGCGGTCGAATTTGCCTCGTTACTGCGCCGCCTCGGCAGCGAGGTGACGATCGTCCTGCGCGGCGAAAACATCCTGCGCGGCTTCGATGAGGATGCGCGCAGCTATTTGCGTGACGCATTAAGTGCGTCCGGCGTTGTCTTTAAATTCAATGACATGCCGTCCAAATTCGAGAAATTCGGTGAAGCGGTTCGCGTGACGCTTGCCAAAGGCGAGAGCTTCGAAGTCGATCAGGTGATGCTCGCCACGGGGCGGCATCCGAATACCAAAGGGCTCGGCCTGGCAGAGATCGGCGTACGTCTCGATGGCGTCGGCGCGGTTTGCGTCGATCCTTATTCGCAATCGTCTGTGTCCTCGATCTATGCCGTCGGAGACGTCACCAATCGCGTGGCGCTCACGCCGGTGGCGATTCGCGAAGGTCACGCTTTTGCCGACACGGTTTTCGGCGGCAAACCGCGCGCCGTCGACCATGCGCATATTCCGACGGCTGTCTTCACGACGCCGGAGCTTGGCAGCGTGGGCCTGACAGAGGCGGAGGCGCGCCTGAAACACGCCATCGTCGATGTTTTCCAGACGCATTTTCGGCCGCTCAAAGCTACCCTGTGCGACAGCTGCGCGCGCGTTTTCATGAAAATCATCGTTGATGGTGAAACGGATCGCGTGCTCGGCGTTCATGTCCTTGCCGAGGATGCCGGAGAAATGGCGCAACTCCTCGGAATCGCAGTAAAAATGGGTGCCACGAAAGCCGACTTCGACGCCACGGTGGCGGTGCACCCAACCTCGGCCGAGGAATTGGTGACGCTGCATATACGCAGCTCGCGCTACGAGCGGATGAAACTCGATCCGGGCGAGGCGCCAGCCCTTATGGACGAAGAGCAGATGCCATAATTCTTTTCAAATCAGTGCTTTAGGCTTGTTTTGGCAGGTTGGTTGACGAGTGTCGCCAAGCATCTCATATCGTGTTAACAGCAGCCGCTGAAATTCGCGCTCATCAACTGCATCGCGCCGGGCACTTCGCGGCGCTTCGGATTGTGTCATGCCGCTCGAACCCTGGTCGCCGAAAAACTGGCGGACAAAGCCCATTCAACAGGCGCCGGATTATCCGGACGCGCAAGCCCTTGCCGATGTCGAGCGCCAGCTTGCCTCGTTCCCGCCGCTCGTCTTCGCCGGCGAGGCGCGCAAACTGAAGGGTCTGCTCGCCAAGGCGTCGAAGGGTGAAGCTTTCCTGTTCCAGGGTGGCGATTGTGCCGAGAGCTTCGCCGAACATGCGGCGGACAATATCCGCGATTTCTTCCGCGTCTTCCTGCAGATGTCGGTGGTCATGACTTTCGGCGCCGCGCTGCCGGTCGATCAAGGTCGGCCGCATTGCCGGGCAATTCGCCAAGCCGCGCTCCGAGCCCTTCGAGAAGAAGGGCGACGTGTCGCTGCCGAGCTATCGCGGCGACATCGTCAACGACATTGCCTTCACCGAAGCCGCGCGCGTGCCGGACCCGCAGCGCCAGCTCGATGCCTATCGTCAGTCGGCGGCGACGCTCAATCTGCTGCGCGCTTTCGCTTCGGGCGGCTATGCCAATCTCGAGAATGCGCATCGCTGGATGCTCGGTTTCATCAAGGACAGCCCGCAGTCCGCGCGCTATCAGGAATTGGCCGACCGCATCACCGAGACGCTCGGCTTCATGCGAGCGATTGGGCTCGACCCGGAATCGCATCAGGAATTGCGGCAGACGGATTTCTACACCTCGCACGAGGCTTTGCTGCTCGGCTACGAGGAGGCGCTGACGCGCGTCGATTCGACGACGGGCGATTATTACGCAACGTCGGGTCACATGCTCTGGGTCGGCGACCGCACACGCCAGCTCGATCATGCGCATATCGAATATCTGCGCGGCATCGAGAACCCGCTCGGGCTTAAGTGCGGCCCGTCGCTGACGCCGGAAAATCTGCTGCAACTCATCGATCGGCTCGATCCGACCAATGAGCCGGGCCGGCTTACCTTGATCTGCCGCTTCGGCGCCGACAAGGTCGGCGATCATCTGCCCAAGCTCATCCGCGCCGTTCAGCGCGAGGGCCGGCATGTGCTCTGGGCCTGCGATCCGATGCACGGCAATACGATCAAGGCGGCCTCGGGTTACAAGACGCGGCCGTTCGATCGTATCATGAGCGAAATCCGCAACTTCTTCGCCGTGCATCACGCCGAAGGCACTTATGCCGGCGGCGTGCATCTCGAAATGACCGGCAAGAACGTCACCGAATGCACCGGCGGCGCGCGGGCCATCTCGGAATCCGATCTCTCCGACCGTTATCACACCTATTGCGATCCGCGCCTCAACGCCGAGCAGGCGATCGAAGTCGCTTTCCTGGTGGCGGAACTTTTGAAGGCGGAGCGCCTGCAACGCCCGCCAGCGGTCGTCGCTGCGGAATAACGGTCGAGCTCAAGCGTTGCGCTTCGTTGCGCCAGCCTTTCGTCAGCAGGCTGGCGATGCGTCTTCGCGAAGAATTTTCTTCCATGCTATAGGACTCCTGTTCGAGCAGTCGTGAGAGCTGCAGCTGAGGAGGAAATTCATGGCGTGGAAATTTGCGATTGCGGTGCTGAGCGCATTGGCGCTCTCAACACCGGCCTTTGCCACTGAGATGATGAATTCCGCCGGGCACCATGCTTGCGCATCCGGCGGTAAGAAAGGTGGATGTATGGAGCACCACTCCATGGGCCACCATGCGTGTGCGTCCGGTGACAAGAAGGGCGGCTGCATGATGCATCATTCGATGGGGCATCATGCGTCGCCGACGGGCGACAAAAAGAGCGATGCGATGCACTAATCGCGCGGCTCGACCTGCGGGCTTTTTCAGGCCGGGCGCTCTAAGTGCTCGGCCGTTCTTTTTCGCGCATCGTCATTTCGGTGCCGCGCCAGACGAAATCGTTGACCAGCCAGGCATCGACATAAACCACTGGCAGCATCAGATCGCGCAGCAGGAAGAGAAGCGGCAGGCGCCAGGAGAAATGCCATTTGTTGGACAGCGCCAGCGCCGTCTCGCCGCTGTAGAGTATGGCGAGAACCAGCGCGGCGCCGGCCAGCGGCGTGATGCCGAAGAGACCGGCGGCATAGGCACCGATGATTGCGGGCGTCGCGGAACCCGAGAGAAGCTCCGGGAAGAAATGCAGCGGAAAGGTCTTGCGCCGCATGCGCGCCCAGCGGATCTGGCGGCTCCAGACATCGCCGAGTGTCCGCTTGCCCAGCGGCTGCGGGAAGGGGCTATCGACGAGATTGATCTCAAGGCCCGCGGCGCGCACCACTTTGGTCGAGGCGGCGTCTTCCGCAATCTCCGCCGCGAGGGCGCGAATACCTCCCGCGTCGTCCAGAATATCGCGGCGCCAGAGCATGTTCTTGCCTTGGGCAAAGCCGGTGCCGATGCCGTCGGCCGCATATTGCCAGCGTGCCTGGTAGGTATTGAGGAAGGCGATCTCGAGTTCGGCCCAGATGTTCTGCGGATGCGATCCCTGCGGCATCGAGCAGACGAGACCGGTCGTCGGCCGCCACGCGGCGAGGAGCCGCTGGATATAATCGCGCGGCATCAGCACGTTGGAATCGGCAAGAATGACCCATTCGTGCCTGGATGCCTCCCAGCCGCGCACGCAATTGTTAAGCTTGGGATTGGCGCTGATGCGCTCGTCGCCGATCATCAATTTCGCCGGAACCCCGGGATTGGCCGCGATCAGCTTTTGCAGCACCGGAATGACGGGGTCGTTGCTGCGGGCGACGCAGAAAATGACCTCATAGGCGGGATAATCGAGCCCGAAGCTCGAACCGAGCGTTTCCTCGCAGAAATTGTCGATCCCGCAGCATGGACGGACGATGGAGACGCCCGGCGCATTCGGGGGCGCCGGCAACGGCGTCGCGGGGGGCTTGGAATTGCGGATTGCAATGCCGTCACTGATCAGGTTGAGGACAACGAGAACAAGACAGATAAGGGCCAGGGCCCAGGCTAGCGTCATCAGCGGCGCCTCCGCACCTTTTCAGTTTGCCCGCATTGGCCCGCGAACGCAATCCAACGGCGGCGTGGAAACCTGCAACCGGGCATCAGCCTTGCGGTTCGACGATTGCGAGGGTAGGCCGTTAACGAAAGGAAGATCATGCCGCCCGTTGTCCGCTTTGCTCCCTCGCCCACTGGCCGAATCCATATCGGCAATGTCCGCACGGCGCTCATCAACTTTCTTTTTGTAACAAAAGACCGTGGCCGATTCATTTTGCGTTTCGATGACACTGATCTGGCCCGTTCCAGGGAAGAATATGCCCAGGCCATTGAGGAAGATCTCGGATGGCTCGGCATCGCGCCTGATCTAATCGTCCGTCAGTCGGAACGGTTCCCGCTTTATGACGCGGCAGCGGCGAAATTGCGGGCTGCCGGGCGGCTCTACCCCTGCTACGAGACCGCCGAGGAATTGGAGCGCCGGCGCAAACGCCAGCAGGCGCGCGGCCTACCGCCGATCTACGACCGCGCGGCGCTGACCCTGACCGAAACGGACCGCGCAGCGCTGGAGGCGGCAGGGCGGCGGCCGCATTGGCGCTTTTTGCTCGATCATGTGGTTGTGCATTGGGACGATCTCGTCCGCGGCGCGAGCCATATCGATTGCGCTTCGCTATCCGACCCGGTGCTCGTGCGGGAAGACGGAAGCTATCTTTATACCCTGCCGTCGGTTGTGGACGACCTGGACCTCGAGATCAGCCACATCATCCGCGGCGAAGACCACGTCACCAATACCGCCGTGCAGATCCAGCTCTTCGAGGCGCTGGGTGGCGCGAACGCCGCGCCGGTCTTCGGCCATCATAATCTGCTGACCACGGCCTCCGGCGAGGGTCTCTCGAAGCGCAGCGGCGCACTGTCGATCGGCACGCTGCGGGAGGAGGGAATCGAACCTCTGGCGGTCGCCGCCTGCGCCGTGCTGACCGGAACCTCCGATTCGGTTCACCCCGTGCAATCGCTCGGCGAGCTCGCTGCGGATTTCGAATTCTCCCATGTCAGCCGCAATCAGGCGCGGTTCGATCCGGCGGAACTGAGAACCCTCTCGGCGCGGACGCTGCATCAGATGCCGTTTGCGGCCGCCGCCAGTCGTCTTGCGCTTGCGGGCATCAGCGGGCCGAGCGCGGAAGCCTTTTGGCTCGCCGTGCGCGGCAATCTGGAAACTTTCGGCGATGTCGCGGTCTGGTGGACTGTCGCCGCTGGGACAATCACCCCGGCGATCGAAGATGCGGATTTTATCGCCGCCGCGCGGGCGCTGCTGCCCGCTGAGCCATGGACTTAGGCGACCTGGGCCGAATGGACAAATCTGTTGAAAACCCAGACGAACCGGAAGGGTCGGGCCCTCTACCACCCGCTTCGGCTGGCACTCACCGGGCGGGAGCAGGGACCGGAGCTTGCCGCCCTGCTGCCGCTCATCGGCCGGGTTAAGGCTGAGGCCCGACTATCCGGACGCGCTGCTTGACGCCATTGGGGTCGGTGATTTCCGTCGTTGGCCCGGCGCCCTGCGGATAAGAACTTTGGTTATTGACCCCACCGGCAGAAATCCCGGCGGAATCGGTGCTCGCGGTCGGCACCTGCGCGGCGGCAGCGGCATCCTGATTGATGATGTCCTGATCGCTGGTGTCGTCCGCGGCCGGGACTGGGGCGCGCTTCTTCTTCTTATCCGGTGTTGCCGCCGAGGGGCGCGCCATCTCGTCGGATTTCTCCTGCGTGACGACGAATTCACCCTTCTTGCTGTGGCTCAGCATGGCTTCAGCGCCCGCCAAGGTCTCGCCCCACGTGGCGCCAGGCGCACGGCAGGTACAGGAGGCGTCGAGTGACTTCTGATATTTGAGCGCAGCCGGCAGGCTCATATAGGGCTTGCCGTCGAGCCCGACCGCCGTCTGGATCACCTGGCCCGGCACCCGCGAATAGACGCTGACCTCGGCATTCGGACAGGAAGCCTTGCAGAAGTCCGAGAGCGTCTGCTCATCGCGCCCGGGCGCGTCCGTGATCGGGAAGAAGGCGCCGTCGCAATGGCGCACGCAGAGCATTTCCGAACCGCCCGTGGGCTGCCCCGGCTGGTCCGTTGCCGGCAGCGCATCCGGCGGGGGAACGTCGGCAATATCGGGTTCGTTGCTCTGCTGCGTGGGGCCGCCGAACAGGCCGCCGAGGAAGCCGCCCTGCGTCGCCGTCTGCTGACGGCAATAGGCGTTGTAGCTTGCGACCATCTGCCGGCGCTGCGGCGTATCGAGGATACCCCGGGCGCTGCCTTCGAGTTGCGCGAGGCTTGCCCGCAATTGTTCGATCTGCGCGTTGATCTGGCCGCATTGCGGTGGCGGCGGCGAGCCGAAAAATATGAATTGCTGCCTGTCGCAGCCGATCTTATGGGCATAGTCCTGGGTGCGCTGAAGCCCCGCCCGTTGGCTGCGGATGGTCCCGGCATAGGGATTGGCACGCGCGTTGGAGCGGTCGAGCGCGGTGATCTGGGCGCGCAGGCCGGCGCAATCATTGCCCTGAGCGAAGGCCCCGCCGGACAGAGTCACAAACAGTGCGATCGCGCCGAATAGAGGCGCGGCGGCAAAACCTTGGAAAGCAGAAAGCCGGCGTGGGGAACACTTCATCCAAACCTCGTCGGGCGAAAGCTGCGGGCTGGATGAGAGGCCCGCGCAAGTAGGGAGGCCCGAGCCGCGCCCGCAGCGGAAATCAACGCGCCGATCCGTATCCAGCCTTTAGCCATGCGACCGCGACCTTTTCATGGCCGGTCCGGGCGTCCTCGCGCCGTTCAGTGCAGCAGGCGCTTGAGGCCGGCGATGCCCTGCGCGACGAGTTCGTCGCCATAGGCGCCCTGCGCCTGCGTCTTGAGTACGATCTCCGAGGCCTTCGCCGCGGCATCGGTCGCGGCGTCGCGCACTTGCGCCAGCGCCTGCGTTTCGGCGGAGGCGATCTTGTCTTCCGCCTGCTTCGTGCGCCGCTGGACGAAATCGGCGACACGGGCGTGTGCTTCCTTGGCGATGAGTTCGGCTTCGACCTGCGCCTGCGCGATGATGGCCCTGGCTTCGTCTTCCGCCTGCTTCTTCTTCACGACGAAAGAGGCGAGCAAATCCTCCGCTTCCCGGCGCAGGGCGATCGCTTCGTCGAGCTGCGCTTTCACGCGCGCGCTGCGCTTGTCGAGGCCGTCGGCGATCTTCTTGTGCAGGCCGAAATAGGCAAAGACGCCGAGAAAGGTGATGAAGGCGACAGAATCCCAGAATTCGGCATCGAAATGCATGGGGCGGCTCCGCTCTTAGGCTTTCAGCTTGGCAATGGCGCCGGCGATGGCAGCCGGGTCGGCCGGCTTGCCGGTGATGTGTTCGACAATGGCTGCCGCGGTTTCCTGCGCGATCTGGTCGACATTGGTCAGAGCCTTGGCCTTCGTCTCTTCGATCTGCTTTTCTGCGGCGGCGAGTTTGGCGCTGAGCTCGGCTTCAAGAGTGTGGCGCTTGGCATCAGCCTCGGCGGCGAGGCGATTCTGCGTCTCCTGCGCCAGGGCCTGCGCATTGGCGCGCGCATCGGTCAGCGTCTTTTGATAGTCGGCGGCGGCCTGATCCGCCTCCTTGCGCTTGGCATGCGCAGCGAGCACGTCCGTATTGATCTTGTGGTGACGCGCTTCAAGGATGCCCGCGACGCGCGGCAGGGCGATGCGCGACATCAGCAAATAGAGCAGGCCGAAGGTGAGCGCGAGCCAGACCAGCAGCGACGCAAAATTGGCCGTATCGAACGGCGGAAATTGCTCCTGAGCCGGGGCCGGCTGGGCCTGGCTGGCTGTTGTTTGGGCCATACCTTCTGCCATTTTCGAGTCCTGAAAAAAGAATGAAGCGCGAGCCGCCGGAAGCAGCTCGCGCCGTTGAGATCAATGAAGTGCGAACAACAGCAGCAGCGCGACGAGGAAGGCGAAAAGCCCGAGAGCTTCCGCCAGGGCGGCGCCGACGAAGGCGCGGCCGAACTGCGCATCCGACGCCGTCGGGTTGCGGAGCGCGCCCGAAAGGAAGTGGCCGAACACCAGACCGACGCCGATAGCGGCGGCGCCCGTACCGACCGCCGCGAGACCGGCGCCGATATATTTGCCCGCCGTGACGATGTCGCCCGGGCTCGCGATTGCATCTACCATGTTTGAAACTCCTGCAGGTATTGAAGGGCGACCGATCTGTTGTTGCGCTCTTTATTCAGTGGCCCGGATGAATTGCGTCGTTGAGATAGACGCAAGAAAGGATGGCGAAGATGTAGGCTTGCAAAACCGCGACGAAGAGTTCGAAGCCCAAAAGCACGACATTGGCGAGGAAAGGCAGCGGCGCGACGATCCACGTCGCAACGCCGGCGCCGAGCAGCGCGGCGACGAAACCCGCCATCACCTTCAGCGTGATATGGCCGGCCAGCATGTTGGCGAAGAGACGAACGGAGAGGGTGACCGGCCGTATCAGGAAGGAAATGACCTCGATGACGACGATGAACGGCAGAAGCCATATCGTAACGCCCGACGGCACAAACAGCTTCAGAAAGTGCAGTCCATGCCTCGAGATCCCGACGCCGATCACGACGAGAATGACCCCGAGCGCCAGTGCGAAGGTGATCACGATCTGGCTGGTGACGGAGAAGCTGAAGGGCAGGAGGCCGAGCAGGTTGCAGGCCAGGACGAACATGAAGATCGAGAAGATCAGCGGGAAGAATTTCATGCCCTCGTTGCCGGCGGTCATGCGCACGGTCGAGGCGACGAATTCATAAGACATTTCGGCGGCCGATTGCAGCCGTCCGGGGACGATCGCGCGCTGTGACGTGCCAATCAGCATGACGACGCTGACGAGCGCGACGACGAGTATCATGAACAGCGAAGCGTTGGTGAAGCTGACATCGAGCCCGAAGAGATGCACGGGCACGAACGGCTCGACCGTAAATTGATGAATAGGATCCATTGCGAAACCTGCACCCCTTGAACCAGCTCGCGCCGCTGTGGCGCTCCGCTCATCCTGCCTTCACCCGGCGCGCGGCGGCTTTGGGCCGGCCGAGATCCGATAAATGTTCACCAGCCCCGCCACCATCCCTAAGAGCAGGAAGATGAAGAGAAAGATCGGACCCGTATGGGCCCATTTGTCGATTTGCCAGCCGATGAGCGCTCCGACGAGAATCGCCGAGAAGAATTCGACAAGCACACGAAACCCAAGATTTGACGCATTCAACTCCTGGCCGGAAAACTCCGGCACTTTCATCCCATCCGGCGCGGCCGGATTTTGATGCTGATCGAGTGCGCTTGATAATCTGGAAAGGCGCGCCTGTAAGGCGGCGTCTTCGCCCGCGTCGTGCCCCCCGCTGATATGACCGGCGTTATTCCGGCCGTCCGAACCCTCGTCTTTTGTCATCGCCAATCCGCCTTCCTGGAAGCGGGACTGGCGCTCTATAATGTGCTCCGCCGCAAAAAGCGAGACGAACGAGAAGACGCGCCGCGCCTTTGGTGGACCTCGCTTTTGCCATGAAAGCGGCGGCACCATAAAAATGCCCTTTGCCGCTGTCAAGCTACTGAAGCCTTGTTCTAAAGCTATGAAGACATTTGATTTTTCGGTGTGCTTGTCGCCGCGAAGCCGGATGTGACAAAAGGTTGGGCATGGTCGGCTGACGGGGCCTGCGCCGAATCTGATTTTGGGCGCAGACTGGCGAATAATTTCCGGCCCGGCAACGTGAAAGCGCCTCTGTGACGGACGTGCCTTCTTTCTCTCAGGAAACCTTGGTGGTGCGGCCGGAGGATCGGCTGTTCGCACTCGCCGATCCTTTTTGGCGCAGCGCGCGTCGCCGCTTCCCGCAAATACTATTGGCCTGTCTGCTGCTGCATCTCACGGTGCTGCTGTTTCTGTTTCTTGCCGATCAGCCGGACAAGGACATCGCCCCGCCGGAGAAGGAGATTCCGGTTCAGGTCGTTATCCAGCCGCCACCGCCGCCGCCGCCACCACCGCCGAAGCCGGAACAGAAGAAGCCCGAGCAGCCGAAGCCGAAACCGCCGCAATATGAGCGGGAGGAGAAACCCGCCTTCGATGCGCCGCGTGCTCCGAATCAGGAGACCATCAAGCGCCAAGCGCTCGATGATCAAACGCGCGCCCCGGTGATGGCAAAACCGGCGCCCGCCAATGATACCAAGCCGACACAGCAGGCATTAAAGCCGGCGCAGAATGCCGCGCCCGAGGCAGCCCAGCAGACGACCTCGCCGGAGGAGCAGAAAGACGACAAGGACGCCGAGGCTTTGTCGAAAGCGGCTCCGATCAAGGACAAGAAGACCGCCGTGCGGATGCGGCAGACGAAGCGCCGTGCGCCATTGCCGGACGACGAGCGTGGCGCCGTGGCGCGCGAACTCGCGTCGTTGATGCCGTCGCCGAATTACACGTTCGCCGCCAAGACTGAAGTCTCGCCCGTCTCGGGTGGCACCGAGGATATGCGCTATCTGTCCGTTCTCTTCGGCCTGATCATGCGTCAGCGGCATTTCCCGACGCGGATCATCCATGACGATGTCGAGGTCGTCGTCGCCTTCTGGGTCGATGATTCAGGCCGCCTGGTTCAGACCGAACTTTACCGCACCAGCGGCTATCCCGAATTCGATCATGAGGCGGTCGCCGCGGTTCGTCGCGCAGCGCCATTTCCGCAGCCGCCCTACGGCGAGCCGCATGGATTTATCGCCAAAATGGATTTTCCGGCACGCTGACGCCGAAAAGAAAAAACGCTCTCCCCGGCCTGGGGAGAGCGTTTTTTCGCTAGAAAAAGCTGCTTACTGCGCCAGGACGTCGGCGCCGGCCTTGTAGATGCCGTCGATGACCTTCTTGGCGTCGGCGTCGCTCGTGCCCTTCACGGCCTTGTATTTGCCGGTCCAGATGACGTCGGAGCCGTTGCCATCGGGCACGACCTTGATGGTCGAAACATAGTTCTTCACCGGCAGAGGGCTTGAGACGATCGCGTAGGTATAGCTCTTGCCGTCTGCGTCCCACTTCAGCAGACGCTCGACGATCGTGCCGCCGCCCTTGAGGCTCAGCGTGCGAATTCTTGTTCCCATGCGACAGCACGCATTCGGCGACGGCGGGATGCCAGACGCCGATACTGCAGAAGTCGCCGACTTTCAGCCATGTCGTCGTCGGCAGGTTGGCCGACTTGGCTGTATAGCTCGACTCAATCGCAAACGCGGACGCGCACGAAAAAATCAGCGCGGCCGCCCCGGCCGCGAGTACGAAGGCTTTCTTCATCAGGCGTTTCTCCAGTTATCCCATTATCCCACAAAAGAACCTTTGGGTATTTCACCTTAGCCTCGGGCGCGGCCCCGTGGCAATCCTGCATCTTTCCCGAATCCGGACCGGTGCAAGGCACAAAAAAATCGCGCCAGGCAGGGCACCTGGCGCGAAATTATTCATGAAATCCGTAATACGCGGCTTAGTGGTGCACGACGACGACGTGATCGTGGTGATGATGATGGTAGTAGTGGTGATGATGATGCCAGTCGTCTCCGTGATGGACGACGACGACCCGGTCCGCCAGAGCAGCCACAGGTGCAAAAGCGACAGCCGAAACCAGCACCATCGCCGCGATCATTTTCTTCAACATCAGGTTCCCTTTGTTCGTTGCGAGACGCGCGGCAGCCGCGATTCTCTGACCGAAATATCCAAAATGCTCGCTTAACCCGGCTGAACATGACTTTAGGCGGCTGCGGCGAGCAGGCCCGCGGGCCAAAGCTTGACGCTTTCCGCCTTTACCCAATGTCGGCGTGAGTGTTAATGCGGGCACGAAGCTTGAGGGTAACGACATGAGCGAGATTTGGTTGCGTACCGGCGAGGCGACTGTTTTGGCGGCGGAAGGACAATTCACCGATGCCATGCCGGAAGTGCTGATCGGCGACATCAGGGGGCCGGTGGGCAATGCCTTCGCGGCGATGAGCGGGCAGGTCGCGGGCCACCCCCGCATGTTCGTCATCCGCGATCTCAATCAGCAGGTGCGCCCGGCGACGATGATGACCACCAAGATGACCGTCCGCTCGGAAGCCTATGTCGAACTGCTCGGCGGAATCGTTCAGGCTGCGACCGGCGATGCCATCGTCGACAGCCTCGCCGAGGGGATCCTGCCGAAGGATCAAGCCGACACGCTCTGTATGATCATCATGATCTGGCTCGATCCGCGCTGCGCGACCGACGAGAATCTCGATCGGCGCGATCTCTACCGCACCAATTACGAGGCGACGAAGCTCGCGATCTCGCGCGCCATCAAGGGCGAGCCGACGGCCGACCAATTGATCGCCAACCGCAAGACGGTCAGCCATTACGCGCTCGAGGGCGTCTTCGACGATTAGGCGGGTAACGTCATTGTGAAAAGCGCAGGCGACGAGACTTCGTTGCCTGCAACGACGGCACTCACACCGCTTCGAGAAAACGCTCGACCTCGGCCAGTTCCACCGACACCAATTGACTGACGCCGCGCTCGGCCATCGTCACGCCGAACAGCCGGTCCATCCGCGCCATGCTGATCGGATTGTGCGTGATGGCGATGAAGCGCGTGTCGGTGCGCTTCACCATCTGCTCCAGCAGATCGCAAAAGCGTTCGACATTGGCATCGTCGAGCGGCGCATCGACTTCGTCCAGCACGCAGATGGGCGAGGGATTGGTAAGGAACACAGCGAAGATCAGCGACATCGCGGTCAGCGCCTGCTCGCCGCCGGACAGCAGCGAGAGGATCTGCATCTTCTTGCCCGGCGGCTGGGCGAGGATTTCAAGTCCCGCTTCGAGCGGATCTTCGGATTCGACGAGTTTCAGCTCCGCCGTACCGCCGCCGAAGAGCGTCGTGTAGAGATCCTTGAAATGCGCATTCACCGCATCGAAGGCGCCGAGCAAACGCTCGCGGCCTTCCTTGTTGAGGCTCTGGATCGCCTGGCGGAGGCGGCGGATTGCCTCGGTCAGATCCTCGCGCTCGCTGGTAAGGCTGGTGCGGCGGGCTTCCGCCTCGGTCAGTTCCTCATCGGCGCGTAAATTGACGTTGCCGAGCCGTTCGCGCTCGGCCTTCAGGTTCTCGAGCTTCGACTCGACGGCCGCCACCTCCGGCAAGTCGTCGTTGCGATCGACCTTGGCGAGCCCGGCAAGGTTGGAGGGTTCGCATTGCAATTCCGTCGCGATGTGATGCGAGACGGCTGCGAAACGCTCCCGCGCGGCTTCGAGCCGCGCCTCGCTGCGCGCCTTTTCCTCGCGTGCGGTGCTCATCGCCTCCAGCGCCTTGCGCGCCCCGCGGTCCGCCTCGGCCAGGCGCTCTTCGGCCGCCGCCCGCGCGTCGGCCGCCGTGCGGCGGGCATTTTCCGCCGCCTCAATCTGATCCATCAAATTGCGGCGCAGGCGCAGAAATTCGTCCGGCGCCTCGGCGAGCTTTTCCTGCTCCGCGCCGGCCTCTTTGAGGCGTGAGTTCGAACTCGCCGATCTGGGCAAGGGCGCGCTCGCGCCGTGTCTGCCACGAGCCGCGTTCTTCGCCGATGGCGGCGAGGCGTTTTGTCCGCGCCTGCGCCTCATGCACGAGCGCTTGCAGATGCGCGCGTGCTTCGGCGGTGGTGGTGCGATCCTGAGCTGCTCCGGCGCGCGCGGCTTCGAGCGCCATTGCCAATTCGGGCGTCGCCGCAAGTTCCCTCAGCGCGGCTTCGGCCTTGGCGCGATTGACGCCGGCTTCGTCACGGCTTGCGGTGAGCCGCTGCGCCGCTTCCTCGCGCGCCGAGAGCCGCGCTGCGACCTGCGCCTTTTTCCGCTCTGCCTCTGCCGCGGCCTCGCGCGCGCCTTCGACGGCGCGCAGGGCCTCGCGATGCGCCTGCCGGGCTTTTGCCTCGGTGTCCGCCTTGGCGCGAAGATCAGCCTGCACCGTTTCAGCCTTCGCCTTCAATTCGTCCGCGACCTGGCGGGCGAGCTCCGCGTCGCGGGTTAGATCGCCGAGCCGGTTCTTTTCGGCAAGACGTCGCGCGGCGGGCGTCGGCGCTTCGGCGGCGAGGCAGAGGCCATCCCAGCGCCAAAGATCGCCTTCGACAGAGACGAGCCTTTGGCCCGGCCGCAAATGCGCCTGAAGCGCCTTGCCGTCGTCGCGGGCGACGACGCCGATCTGGGCGAGCCGGCGCGCGAGCGCGGGCGGGGCGGAGACATGCTGCGCGAGCGGGACGACGCCCGCGGGCAGGGCCGGATCCCCTTCGGCCGAGAGCACGTCCCAATGCGCCGGCGCTTCAGCGTCTGTGGAGGCGTCGAGATCGTCGCCGAGCGCGGCGCCTATGGCAGCCTCGTAGCCCTTGGCGACGCTAATCTCTTCGACGACAGCGGGCCAACGGCTTGGGCCCGAGGCGGTCAGCAGCTTGGCCACGGTCTGCGCCTCGGTCGCAAGGCTTTGCGCCTTGCGCTCGGCCTCCTGCAAGGGCGCGCGCGTTTCGGCTTCCAGCCGCCGGGCTTCGACATGCGCGGCTTCGGCGGCCAGCATATGTCTTTCAGCGTCTTCGGCGGCAGTCCGCGCGGCGTCGAACGCGCCGGCCAAACCTTCATCGCCGTTCGCGCCTTCGATCTCGGTGCGCAACCGGGCGAGTTCCTCACTCACTTTGGCGAGTTCGGCCTCAAATTGCGCAAGCCTTTGTGTCTCATCGTTGAGACTTTTGTTCAGCGCGTTGCGTTGCGCTTCCGCGTTGGAAAAAGTGCTTTGCGCGGCGTTGAGCGCGGCCTCCGAGGTCGCGAGCGCCGCTTCGGCTTGCGCGAGCTTTTCGCGCGCTTCAGCCTCCGCCTGCTGATCGCCGCTGCCAAAAGCAGCAAGTTCCGCCGCTTCATTGTCGAGGCGGGCAAGGACGGAGGCAGCGTCCTCGATCAAAGCCTGTTCGCGAGTGAGATCAGCGTTCATCTGCGCGATGCGCCGCTCAAGCTCGGCGAGGCGCGCCTTGGCGCGGCGCTCTTCGCCTTCGAGCGTTTCGCGCGCCAGAATCAGTTTTTGCAATTCGCTGCCGGCGGCGGCTTCCGCCTCTCGGAGCGGGGGCAGTTCATGCGCCGCGACAGCCTGCAGACGCGCCGTCTCGGCCTGATGCAAGGTCGTGTCGGCGACCAGCTTGAGATCGGCCTCGGCTCTCGCCTCCGCGGCGGCGACTTGCGCATTGGCCTCGCGGAAATTGACAAGCGCGAGCAGCGCCTCGTGACGCTTGATGTCGGAGGCGAGATTGCGATAGCGCGTCGCCTGCCGTGCCTGGCGTTTCAGGGCGTCGATCTGCGCCTCAATCTGCTTCACCACATCTTCAAGGCGAACGAGATTGTCCTCCGCCGCCTTCAGGCGCAGTTCCGCCTCGTGCCGGCGCGAGTAAAGCCCGGCGATGCCGGCGGCCTCTTCCAGGATACGGCGGCGCTGCTGCGGCTTGACGTTTATGATTTCGCCGATCTGCCCCTGTCGCACGATGGCCGGCGAGCGCGAGCCGGTCGAAGCATCGGCGAAGAGAAGCTGCACATCACGCGCGCGGACTTCGCGGCCGTTGACGCGGAAATTCGAGCCGGCGTCGCGCTCGATGCGCCGGCTGACCTCGATCACGTCGCTGTCGTTGAAGGCGCCCGGCGCCGTGCGGCCGGCATTGTCCAGCGTCAGGCGGACTTCCGCCATATTGCGGCCGGGCCGATTGCCGCTGCCGGAGAAAATGACGTCGTCCATCTCGGCGCCGCGCATATTCTTCGACGAGCTTTCGCCCATCACCCAGCGGAGCGCATCGACGAGATTGGATTTGCCACACCCGTTCGGTCCGACGATGCCGGTGAGGCCCGGCTCGATCAGGAAGTCGGTCGGTTCGACGAAGGTTTTGAAACCGGCGATGTGGAGCTGTTTAAATTTCATCGTCGGTCCGGATGCTAAGCCTTTGCTTTTCCAATTGATGGTTCATATTCGCCACGAAACCGGAATCATAGTTTTCCGCCGCGATTACGCCGGGAGCGCGCGCCCGAGCGCAAGGCGAGGCGCCATCTTTCCTGTGCGCAACAGCCTTCGGAACGCCGGTTCCGAGCCCGATTTTCAGGCGTTGGCCGGGACGATGACCTTACCGATCGGCCAGAGCGCCAGGCCGGCGAGCTTCAAATGCGCCCAAGCGAAGGGCAGGCCGACGATTGTGATCGCCCAGAGCGCGGCGGTCAGGACGTGCCCCAGCGCCAGCCACCAGCCCGCGAGGACCAGCCACAGGATGTTGCCGATAAGGCCCAGCGGCCCGGTGCCGACATCTTCGCGCCCGGTGAACTCCGCCCGCGATATGGCGCGGCTGCCGAAGGGCAGCAGTGTGTAGGCTGCGATGCGGAAGGCCGCAGGCGTCCAGGGCAGGCCAATGATCGTCAGCGCCATGATAAGGCCGGCGATGACCCAGGCGACCGACATCCAGATGCCGCCGACCGCGATCCAGAGGATATTCAAGAGAAACTGCAAGAGGTTCATGGCGCTCTCCTAAAGTCCGGCCCAAGCTCGCCTGTCCGACCCCCGGCGCAATCTACTTCTTTGCGAGCAGCGGATCGATGATTTTACTCAAGGCGTCGATGGACATCTCGCCGCTGTATTTCTTGCCGTTGATAAAGAAGGTCGGCGTTGCGTCGATCTGGAAATCCTTACCGGCTTCGTCGCGTTCCTTGATGACGTTATTGTAGAGGCTTTGATTGTTGAGGCAGGCGTCGAAATCCTTCGCGCTCATTCCCGTCTGACGCATCAGATCGGAGAGCGTGTCGAGCGGCTTGTCGGATTCGGCCCAGGTTTGCTGTGAGTTGAACAGGAGGTCGATGACGGCCGTGCGCTTGTCGCCGTCGCCGGCGCAGCGTGCCAGCATGAAGGCTGCCGCTGCGCGCGGATCGAGCGGAAATTCGCGCAGGATGAAGCGCACCTTGCCGGTGTCGACATATTTGCTGAGCAAGGCCGGATAGGTCTCGGCGTGGAAGCGGGCGCAATGCGGGCAGGTCATCGACGCGTATTCGACGATCGTGACCGGCGCATCGGCCTTGCCCTGGACGACATCGGGCAGTGGCTGCGGCGCAAAGAGCTTCTCGGGCGGGATCGTGACCGGCGCGTCGGCCGCTGCGGGCGAGGGCCCTGCCGCGAGCCACCCGCTCATGGCGAGGCTCGCCGCGATGCCGAGCAATTTCAGAGCCGAACGCCGTTGACAGTGAGGCATGAGCAATCCTGCGAAAAGTTTGAGCGGTACGATAGGAACCGGCTGGATGATCAGGGCGGATTTCCGATCATGGCGTGGGCTTGCGGTCAAGTGAATGTTCGATAATGCGTGCGCCGAGCCGCGTCAGCGCCTGGCGCAGCGGCGCGTCCGCGACGTCGCCGACAATGGCCGCCGCGGCCGCGACCTGCGCCTCCGTGGGCGGCGCGGGACGGGGCTTGCGGGCGTTTTTATGCAGCAGCGGACCTTGCCGCAGCGCGATTCGATCGACGCAGGCAAAGCCGAGATGCGCGTTGACCCTCTCGATCACAACTCCGGAAAGGTGCTGCAATTCGAGCGCGAAGCCGCTCTCGACCCGGACAACGAGCGTCGCCGGCGCATGGTCCCGCGAGGCCTTGCCGCGCGGCGGCCATTTGAGCGCCATCGGCTCCGACATTGCGGCAAGCCGCTCGCCGACGATATCTTCCCAATAGAGTACGATCTGCAACTTGCCGAATCCTTGACGGGCAAGCACAGGGTCGATAGCTGCATCGACAAGGTCGGCCAGCGGGCGCGACCAGGGCCCGCGAGACGCAGCGGCACGGGGGGCAGGGGTGCGGGGAGACGGCGCCTTCGGCATGGTCCCTTATAGCCCGCGCGGCGTGCCGATCAAAGGCGGTACGCCCGTCCGGAACGCGCCAATCGTTCGATTCGGGGCGATTTCTTATCGGCGGGACGATTTTTGATCTGGCCCGAAAGCGCGCTAAGGCGATACGAAACGGCCTGTTCGCAAATCGGTGGAGACCATGACACAGCTTTCCGACCCGCGCCGCAGGCGGGCCCTGTTCCGCTCGTGGCATCGCGGCATGCGCGAAACGGATCTCCTCATGGGCCGGTTCGCCGACGCGGAGATGGCCCATCTGAGCGAGGCGGAGCTCGACGATTACGAGGTTCTTCTAGAGGCGCAGGACCGCGACATTCTCACCTGGTTGACGGGCGAGGCCGAAATTCCGTCGAGCTATGACACGCCGGTGTTCAGGAAGCTGCGCCGGTTTCATATCCATGCCGGGCCGATCCATATCTGAGGCCCTGGCGCTTGCATTCTGAAGATTGAACCGTGACCGACATCAAACGCGCGACTGCCGAACTTGCCAAAAAGCACGCTCTCGTCCTGGCCTCCCTGCCGGACGGGTTCGATGCCTTTTGCATCGCCGATCTCACCCGCGCGCTGGCTCCGGCGGCGGAGGATCGCGCCGTGGTGCTGGTCCATGTCGCGCGCGACGAGCAGCGCGCCCGCGCCTTCCGCGAGGCGCTCGCCTTCGCCGCGCCGGAGATCGAAATGCTCGATTTTCCGGGCTGGGACTGCCAGCCCTATGATCGCGTCTCGCCCAATGCGGCGATCGCCGCGCGGCGCATGACGGTGCTGGCGCGGCTCGCCCGCTCGCGCTCCGGCGCCGAGCGGCCGCGCATTCTCTCGACCACCGTCAACGCCATCCTCAGCGCGTGCCGCCGCTGGAAGAAGATCGCGGCCGAGAGCTTTTCCGCCGCGCCCGGCAATGCCGTCGATATGGACGAGCCTCGACGCAATGGCTCGAGAACAACGGCTTCGCCCGCGCCTCCGCCGTGCGCGATACCGGCGAATATGCCGTGCGCGGCGGCATTCTCGATCTTTTCGCGCCGGCGATGGCGGAGCCGGTGCGGCTCGATTTCTTCGGCGATACGCTGGAATCGATCCGCACCTTCGATCCCGAGACCCAGCGCACGATCGGCCAGCTGCGCGCCGCTCGATCTCGTGCCGATGAGCGAAGTGCAGCTCACGTCCGAGACGATGCGCCGCTTCCGCCAGGGCTATGTCGCGCTGTTCGGCGCGCAGACGCGCGGCGACACGCTCTACGAAGCGGTGAGCGAAGGCCGCCGCCATCCCGGCCTCGAACATTGGCTGCCGCTGTTTTACGACGGGCTCGACACGCTTGTTCGATTATATCGGCGGCGCGCCGCTGCTGCTCGATCCGCTGCCGAGGAGGCGGCGCAGGAGCGGTTCGCACAGATCCACGATTATTACGACGCGCGCAAAAGCGCGCACGATTCCGATCCCGCCAATTCGCCCTACAAGCCGCTGCCGCCCGACGCGCTTTATCTGCCGGCGGCAGGAATGGCGCGAGCGCTCGGCGTCGCAGCGGCGTCGCGCGCATCACGCCTTTCGCGCCGCCGGAAGGCGGCACGGACGCCGGTCATCGATTGCGGCGGCAGGCTCGGCCGCAATTTCGCGCCCGAGCGCGCCGACGAAAACGCCAATGTCTTCCACGCCGCGGTCGAGCACGTCCGAGCCTTGCAGGCGCAGGGCAAGCGCGTCGTCGTCGCCGGCTGGTCCGACGGCTCGCGCGAGCGCCTCGGCCATGTGCTGAAGGACTTCGGCATTGCCGCGCTGGAGCCGGTCTCCTCCTTTGGCGAGGCGTTGCGGCTGCCGAAATCCGCGGTCGCGCTGGCCGTCATCGGGCTCGAAGCGGCTTCGAGGCGGGCGATCTCGCGGTGATCGGCGAGCAGGACATTCTCGGCGACCGGCTCGATTCACGGCCGCAAGAAAGCCGCGCCGCGCTCAGGATTTCCTCGCCGAGGTCGGCGCGCTGTCGGCGGGCGATCTCGTCGTCCATGTCGATCACGGCATCGGCCGCTTTCATCGGCCTGCAAGCCGATCGAGGCGGCGGGACAGCCGCACGACTGCCTCGAACTCCATTATGCCGGCGGCGACAAGCTCTTTCTGCCGGTCGAAAATATCGAGCTTCTGTCGCGCTACGGCTCGGAGGATTCCGAGGTCCAGCTCGACAGGCTCGGCGGCGCCGGCTGGCAGAAGCGCAAGGCGCGGATGCGCAAGCGCATCCGCGAAATGGCGGCGGGCCTGCATGCAGCATCGCCGCCGCGCGGCAGACCCACGCGGCGCCGAAGCTCGTGCCGCCGGAGCCGCTTTACGAGGAATTCTGCGCCGGCTTCCCCTATGACGAGACCGAGGATCAGGCGGCGACGATCGAAGCCGTGCTCGACGATCTCGCCTCGGGCAAGGCCGATGGACCGGCTCGTCTGCGGCGACGTCGGCTTCGGCAAGACGGAAGTGGCGTTGCGCGCCGCCTTCGTCGCCGCGATCAACGGCAAGCAGGTCGCGGTCGTCGTGCCGACGACCTTGCTCGCGCGCCAGCACGCGAGGAATTTCGCCGCCCGTTTCGCCGGCCTGCCGGTCAAGGTCGCGCAGATGTCGCGCATGGTCGGAACGGCGGCGACTCAAGGCCGCGAAAGCGGCGCTGGCCACCGGCGAGGTCGATATCGTCGTCGGCACCCATGCCGCTGCTCGGCAAGACAGATCGCCTTCAAGGATCTCGGCCTCGTCATCATCGACGAGGAGCAGCATTTCGGCGTCAAGCACAAGGAGCGGCTGAAGGAACTGCGCGCCGAAGTGCATGTGCTGACGCTTTCGGCGACGCCGATCCCGCGCACGCTGCAACTCGCGCTGACCGGCGTGCGCGAACTTTCGATCATCGCGACGCCGCCGGTCGACCGGCTCGCGGTGCGCACCTTCATCACGCCCTTCGACGAGCTGATCGTGCGCGAGGCGTTGCTGCGCGAACGCTATCGCGGCGGCCAGAGCTTTTACGTCTGCCCGCGCATCGAGGATATCGAGGACGCCGGCGCCTTCCTGCGCCAGAACGTGCCGGAAGCGAAATTCGTCGATCGCGCATGGCCAGATCGCCGCGACCGAACTCGAAGACGCGCATGGCCGCCTTCTACGACGGCAAATATGACGTTCTGCTCTCGACCGCGATCGTCGAATCCGGCCTCGACATTCCGACCGCCAATACGCTGATCGTGCATCGCGCCGATATGTTCGGCCTCGCGCAGCTCTATCAATTGCGCGGCCGCGTCGGGCGCTCGAAGATCACGCGCCTATGCGCTGTTCACCACGCCGCTCCACAAGAAGCTGACGCCGCAGGCCGAAAAGCGGCTGAAGCGTGCTGCAATCGCTCGATACGCTCGGCGCCGGCTTCCAGCTCGCGACGCATGATCTCGATCATGCGCGGCGCCGGCAATCTGCTGGGCGACGAGCAGTCCGGCCATATCAAGGAGGTCGGCTACGAGCTTTACCAGCAGATGCTGGAGGAGGCGGTCGCTGGCGCTGAAGGCCGGCATCGAGGAGCCGGCGGAGGAGGCGTGGTCGCCGCCGATCACGCTCGGCACGCCGGTGACGATCCCGGAGGATTATGTCGCCGATCTCGATCTGCGGCTCGGTCTCTATCGCCGTCTGTCGACGCTCGAAACCGATGCCGAGATCGAGGCCTTCGCCGCCGAGATGATCGACCGTTTCGGCCCGCTGCCGCGCGAGGTCGAGCAATTGCTGACGCTCGTCGCCATCAAGGCGCTGTGCCGCAAGGCCAATGTCGAGAAGGTCGAGGCGGGGCCGAAGGGCGTCATCGCTCGACCTTCCGCGACAATTCCTTCGCCAATCCGCAAGGGCTCGTGCGCTATGTCGCGGAGCAAGGGTCGCAGGCCAAGGTGCGGCCCGACATGCGGATCGTCTTCATCCGCGATTTCGAGCAGCCCGCCGAGCGGCTCGACGGCACGCGCACGATTCTGCGCACGCTCGCCGCCATGGCGACGAAGAAGGCGGCGTAGCCCTCAACTTCATTTAAGGCGCGCCGTCCTGCTCTCGGATGGTCAGCACCGCATTGTCCAGCAATTTGGCGAGTTGGTCCGGCTCCTCTGGATAGCCGGCTTCCATCCACCGCGTTTCCAGCAGTCTCAGCGCCTCGCCGACGACCTTGCCGCTGTCGATACCGCGGGCGATGAGATCGTCGCCGCTGAAGGGCAGGCGTGGCTCCTTGGCCGTGCGCAGGAGGTCGAATGCCGCGTGCCAGTCCGCCGCCGCGTCTCGGGCCTCTGCGGCGGCGAGGATCAGCGCGTCGCAGGCGGCACGGCGTCCGTAGAGAAACAGCAATTTCAGGAGGCCCTGTCGCTGCGGCGGAGCGTCAAGGCCATGCAGGGTCTCGAAGGCTTCCGCCGACCGCACCAGCCGCTGATGCTCGGGATTCGAGAGCCGCAATTTGTCGCGCAGACGATGGGCGTCCTCCGGCAGGTTGAGCGCCAGCGCGGCGAGATTCAAGATCGGATCGCGCTCCTCGCCTTCGGTGAAGCGCAAGAGGCGCTCGAGCCGCTGCGGATTGGGCGCCGAGGCGATCAGCGGGCCAAGCAGGCCGCATCGGGAAAACGCGCGCGTCACTTCGCCGGCGCGGGGTGCGGCGAGAAGCTTCAACAGTTCGTTGCGGATACGCTCGCGCGACAGACGCGCCAATCCCTCGCGGGCGCGGATGCAGGCGAGCAGGCCGTCGGCATCCAGCGGGCCTTCCGCATAGCCGGCGGAAAAGCGGAAGAAGCGCAGGATGCGCAGATAATCTTCTTTGATCCGTTCGGCGGGATCACCGATGAAGCGCAGCTTTTTCGCGGCAATGTCGGCGAGGCCGCCGACGTAATCGTAAAGCGTGCCGGTGCGGCTCAGCGACAGCGCGTTGATGGTGAAGTCGCGGCGCTGTGCGTCGGCGGCGAAATCGCGGCTGAAGCGGACGACGGCATGGCGTCCGTCGGTCTCGATGTCCTCACGCAGGCTCGTCACCTCGAACGGATGGCCGTCGATGATGACGGTGACCGTCCCATGCGCGAGGCCGGTCGGGACGGCGCGAAGATCCGCCGCCTGGGCTCGCGCGGCCACGACTTCGGGCGTCGCGGTCGTGGCAATGTCGAATTCCGTGGCCGGCTTGTCGAGAAGGGCATTGCGTACGGCGCCGCCGACGAGCCGGGCTTCCTCGCCGTCGCCGTCGAGAAGCGCGAGAATGCGCTGAAGTCCCGTATTTTTCAGCAGCGCCAATGCCGCTGCCGGCGCTTCGACCGCGATGGAACTCATTGAATGTGTCCGGGCACAAGCACGCCGTTCTCGATATGCGCAGGCTGATAGGCGCCGAAACGGCGGTCAGCAAAGATTCCGAAGACGAGCATTCCAATCACCGCGACGGCAAGGCCCACAAGCGTCAGGTTCGAAACGACAGTGCGGCCCCAGTGCTGGCGGGCGAAGGGCGTCGTTCGGCTCAGAACGAGCCAAGCCACATAAAGCAAGAAGGGCGCGAGGAACAGAAGCGCCGGCCTCAGGACGACGCGCCACATTGCAAACCTTTCGCGAAAAGACGAGCCCTCTATATGGTAGAGTTTGATCGGGGCGTTTGCAAAATCACTTCGGGCGCTGCCACAGGTTGCAGCGCGCCCTCCGCATGCACATATGCGTGCCTGTTTTCAAGTTCCTGATGGAAATGTTAGGAAAACGCGCCGATTTCGGCGGGAAGACGACGTGGCCGCTAAGCTCGACGGACTTTGGACTTATGACCTCAAGTGGCGCGAGCCGCTCGATGTCGCGCGCGTCCTCGCCGAACGGCCCGGGTTCGCCTTTCTCGACAGCGCGATGTTCGAGCCGAAGCTGGGGCGCTATTCCTTCATCGGAATAGAGCCGTTCGGCAGTTTTACCGCACTCGGCAGCCGCGCGGCTTGGAATGGCGCGCCTCTGGATGCGCCGCCTCTCGACGCCCTGCGCCAATTGCTCGCGCGGTTTGCGGTGCCGGCCGATCCTGCCCTTCCGCCGTTTCAGGGCGGGGTGATCGGCGCCGTTCCCTATGAATTCGGCTGGGAGTTCGACGGGTTGCGCGGCGGCAATCATGCGATTGGTCAGGACGAGCCGGTCTCGCTCGGCTTTTACGACCTTGTTCTGGCGTTCGACCATCTGCTGCGGCGCGCCTATGTCTTCTCCTCCGGCCTGCCGGAGAGCGACCCCGAGACGCGCGCGGCGCGCGCCACGATGCGAATCGAGCAGGTGCTGCATCTGATTGGCCATTCCCCGCGCGGCAATTCCGAGCAATCGCAGCCGATTCGCGGCTGGACCTCGAATTTCACGCCGACGGCCTATCACGCCGCGATCGACCAGGTGCAGGCGCATATTTTTGCGGGTGACATCTACCAGGCGAATATCGCGCAAAGGTTTTCCGCGCGTCTGCCGGCGGATTTCTCGCCCTTTGGTTTCTACGAGAAACTGCGCGCCGCCAATCCGGCACCCTTCGCAGCCTATCTCAATCTCGGCGGAACGGTGATCGCTTCCTCTTCGCCCGAACTGCTTTTGCGCAAGCGGGGGCGCGCGATCGAGACGCGGCCCATCAAAGGCACGATCAATCGCTCGCCCGACCCCGCGACCGATACCCGCCGGGCTGAGGCGCTGAAAAAGTCGGAAAAAGACCGCGCGGAAAACATCATGATTGTCGACCTGCTGCGCAACGATCTCTCGCGCGTCAGCCGGCCGAATTCGGTTGAGGTGCCGGTTCTGTGCGGGCTCGAATCCTACGCCAACGTCCACCATCTCGTTTCCGTGGTGACGGGCGAGCTTGCGGCGGATAAGGACATCGTCGATCTTTTCGCCGCAACTTTTCCCGGCGGCTCGGTGACAGGTGCGCCAAAGCGCCGCGCGATGGAAATTATCGACGCGATCGAAAAGGTCTCGCGCGGCTATTATTGCGGCTCGATTGTCTATATCGGATTTGACGGTACGTCGGATATGAACATCGCTATCCGTACTGCGGTGCTGAAACCGGGCCGCGCCTCGCTGCATGCGGGCGGCGGTGTCACCATTCTGTCAGATCCCGTTGCCGAATATGTCGAGACGGAAGTCAAGGTGCGGCGCCTGTTCGAGGCGTTTGGCGCCGCCGACGAATTGGAAGAAGCAGCGCAATGAGCGGTCAGGTTCTCGTCATCGACAATTACGATTCGTTCGTCTTCAACGTCGCCCGTTATTTTGAGGAATTGGGCCGCGACGTCATCGTGCGCCGTAATGACGAGATCGATATTGCCGCGATCCGCCGTGCGGCTCCTGCAGCGATCGTGATTTCGCCCGGTCCCGGGACGCCGCGTGAGGCGGGAATCTCCGAAGCCGTTGTCGCCGAGCTTACGGGCGAAATCCCGATCCTCGGCGTCTGCCTTGGTCACCAGGCGATCGGCGAGGTGTTCGGCGGCAAGATCGCGCCGGCCAAGCGGCCGCTCTACGGGCGTGCGTCGCGGGTCGTCCACGACGGCACCGGGCTCTTCGAGGGCCTGCCGCAGCCGCTGGTGGTCGGGCGCTATCACTCGCTGATCGTCGAGCCGACAGCGGCGCTGGAGGCGGAGCTTGCGGTGGATGCGGCGTCGGAAGAGGGCGAGATCATGGCCCTCTCGCATCGGACGGCGCCGGTCTATGGCGTGCAATTTCATCCGGAATCGATCCTGACGGAATTTGGCCACGCTCTTTTCGCTAATTTCTTGCGCCTCACAGTAGAAAGAAAGCCGCGTGTTCTGGTTTGACGGCGCGTTGCGAGAGCAGTCGATCGTTCCTTTCGACCTGACGGACCGCGGCTTGACGCTGGGCGACGGGATTTTCGACACGTCGCTGGCGCGCAACGGCCGCATCTTCCGTCGCAAGTCGCATATCGACCGGATGGCCGATGCCGCCGAAATTCTCGGCATCCCCTTCGATGAAACCGTCGCGGCGCGGGCTCTCGATGCGCTCGCCGAGTTGGTTGTCGATGGCGCGGTGCGGCTAACGTTGACGCGCGGGCCGGGTCCGCGTGGCCTTTTGTTCCCGAAACAGCCGAAGCCCGTATTCTTCGGTGTCGCGACAGAACTGGGGCGTCCGCTGTTCCCGGTGCTGAAGCTCGGCACGACGGCGATCCGGCGCAACGAGACCTCGCCGGGCTCGCGCATCAAGGCGATTCCCTATCTCGATTCCGTCATCGCGCTGGAGCAGGCCGCATCGAAGGGAGCCGATGAAGTTCTGTTCGAAAATACGCACAGCCGCGTCGCCTGTCTCGCGAGCGCGAATATTTTCGCGGTGTTCGGGCGCCAATTGGTGACGCCGCCGCTTTCCGACGGCGCGCTCGCGGGCACCACGCGGGCCTTCGTTCTGTCGAAGGCGCACGGCTTGCACTATGACGTCGCCGAGCGTTCCTTGCCGCTGGAGAAGTTCTCGCGCGCGGACGCGCTTTTCGCGACCAGCAGTCTGCGGCTGATTGCCCCGTGCAGCCGGCTCGACGCCATCGCCTATCCCTCTGAGGAGAATGAAATCGTGATCGAATTGCAGGCCGCGATCAAGGCGGCGATTGCCGCCGAGTGCGGGCGTTTTTGAAGAGGCCCGTCAGCGCGGCTTTGCAAGCGCCGCCGCGCGAGGGATAATAGTGCCGCCGGGCGACCGGCTGAATTTTGGTCCCAACCGGTCTTTTGATGTTGCGTCTCGCGATCCTGCGCCATGCCGAAGCCGTTCCGCTCACCGATGAATTGGATGCCGAGCGCGAGTTGACGCCGACCGGCCGCGACATGGCCGAGCGGATGGGCCGCTATTTTCACGATAGCGGTCTCAAGCCCGATCTCGCGCTGGTCTCGCCTGCCAGGCGTACGAAGGAGACTTTCGAGGGACTCGAGCGCGGCGCCGGCGATACCTTCACGGTCGATTATCTGCCGGACCTCTACAGCGCCGATCTGCGCACGCTGGAGGACGTCGTCGCCGAGGCGCCGCCGGATGCGAAATTCCTGCTTCTCGTCGGTCATAATCCCGGGCTGGCGGAACTGGCGCTCGTCCTCGCCGGACGCGGCAACAAGGCGGAACTGGCGCGGATGCGGGGGCATTTCCCCGCGCCGGCTCTGGCGGTCATCGATTTCGACGTCGATAGCTGGCGCAAGGCGCGGCGCGGCGACGGCCAGCTTGAACATTTTGTTACCCGCCACGCGCTGGCCAAATGAAACGCCCGGTCAAATAAAGCGCTTGGCCATTTAAGGGGTCTTCCGTGCCCTCTTTCGCCGATTTCCTCTTCGACACCGGGCTGGCGATCCAGAACCTCGCCGAATCCCTCTCGGGGCGGGCGCTACGGCTTGGGGTCACCGGCCTGTCCGGCGCGGGGAAGACGATTTTCGTTACCGCTCTCGTGCAGCAGCTTACGCTCGCCGCGCGCGTCGCGGCGCAGGGCGGCAAGAACCCGCTGCCGGTTTTCCGCGTCCATGCCGAGGGGCGGCTGGTGCGCGGCACGATCGAGCCGCAGCCTGACGACGCCGTTCCGCGCTTTGCCTATGAGGAACATATCGCGACACTGACCGGACCCGGCGGCGATTCGGAAAAGCGCGCGTGGCCCGAATCGACGCGGCGCATCTCCGAATTGCGGCTGACGCTGGAATTCGAGCGCCAGACGAGCTTCGGCCGGCGCAATTCGCAGCTCTCCATCGATCTCGTCGATTATCCCGGCGAATGGCTGCTCGATCTGCCGCTGCTCGGGAAATCCTATCAGCGCTGGTCACAGGATACTTTGGAAGCCAGCCTCGCGCCGGCGCGGGCGCCGCTCGCCGCCGAATGGCGCGCCTATGTGACGAGCCTCGATCCTGCGGCGCCGGCCGATGAGGCCGTCGCCCAGAAGCGGCGATGCTCTTCACCGCCTATCTGCGCGCCTGCCGCGCCGAGCCGATCTCGGCGTCCGCCCTGCCGCCGGGGCGGTTTCTGATGCCGGGCGATCTCGAAGGTTCGCCGCTGCTCACCTTCTCCCCGCTGCCGCTGACCGAAAGTAGCGAGATCGCTCCGCAATCGCTCGCCGGCATGATGGCGCGCCGCTACGATGCCTATCGCAGCCATGTGGTGCGGCCGTTCTTCCGCGATCATTTCGCTCGTCTCGATCGCCAGATTGTGCTCGTCGACGTTCTCGCGGCGCTCAACGCCGGCGTCGGCGCGGTGCGCGATCTCGAACACGCGCTCGGCGAAGTGCTGAACGCCTTTCGCGCCGGCAAGAACACGCTGCTGACCAGCTTGCTGCGGCCGCGGATCGACAAAATCCTCTTCGCCGCGACGAAGGCGGACCATCTCAATCATGTCAGTCATGACCGTCTCGAAGCGATCCTGCGCCGGCTGACGGCGCGCGCCATCGCCCGATCGGAAGACGTCGGCGCCGCGATCGATGTCGTCGCGCTCGCTGCCGTGCGGGCGACGCACGAGGCGAATGTCGGCGGCCGGGGCAATGCCGCGCTGGCCTGCCGTCGTCGGCATTCCGATGGCGGGCGAGCGCATCGGCAACGAGGTTTTCGACGGTCGCACCGAGGCGGCGATCTTTCCCGGCGAATTGCCGCGCGACCCGGACGCGGTCTTCTCCGGCGACATGGGCGTGGTCGATCCGCGTCAGGCCGATTATCGCTTCGTGCGCTTTCGGCCGCCGATCGCGCAGCGCGATGCCGCCGGCACGGCACTCCCTTTGCCGCATATCCGCCTCGATCGCGCCTTGCAATTTCTCATCGGCGACAGATTTGAATGAGGGGTTAAAGAGGATCGGGCGTGGCGACTGAACCGAAACTAAAGCCTCAAGCGTTTCGCATCGGCAAATCGGGCGCGGCGGAGCTGCCACCCGAAACGTTCACGCTCGAGCCGGTCGAGGATTTCGTCGAGGCCGAGGCCGCGAAGGCGACGGCGCCCGTCGATCCGGCCGAACGCGCGGTCGAATCGGCGCAGAGCCGCGGCATTACCCGCAGCGGCCTCATTTCCTGGGGCGGCCTGTTCTTTTCGGCAACCGGCGGATTCATTCTGATTGCCTTGAGCAATTGGCTGATCTCGCTTGTCGCCGAGCTTTTTACGCGCTCGAAAGTGCTGGGTTACGTGGCGGTTGGCCTCGGCGGTCTTGCGCTTTTCGCGCTGGCCGTGATGGCGGCGCGCGAAATCTGGAGCATCGCCCGGCAAAGCAAGATCGCGCACATGCATATGAGCTTTGCGACGGCGCGCGCGGCCGACGATCGCGACGCGGCGCGGCGTTTGGTTGTCGAACTTGTCGGCCTGCAGGCCAAGCGCGGCGCCAATGCTGCCGTGCGCGCTAATCTCCTCGATCTTACCAAGGAGATCATCGACGGCCGCGATCTCATCGACATTGCCGAGCGTGATCTTGTCGTGCCACTCGATCGCGATGTCGCGCGCGAGATCGCCGGGGCCGCCAAGCGCGTCTCCATGGTGACGGCGATTTCGCCGCGCGCGCTGATCGATGTCGCTTTCGTCGCAGCACAGGCGTTGCGGCTGGTGCGTCGGATTTCGGAAATCTATGGCGGCCGTCCCGGCTTTTTCGGCTTCATCAAGCTGATGCGCTCGGTCGGCGCGCATCTCGCGATCACCGGCGGCGTTGCGATCGGGGATTCGCTGATCCAGCAGGTCGTCGGTCACGGTATCGCCGCCAAACTTTCGGCGCGGCTGGGGGAGGGGGTGTTGAACGGGATGCTGACCGCGCGCGTCGGCCTCTCCGCCATGGCGGTGTGCCGGCCGATGCCCTTCGTGGTGGAATCTTCTCCCGGCATCGGCGATGTCGCGCCATTTCTTTTCCAGTCGGAAAAGAAAGGCGCCGGAGAGGCGCGTAAGGATCAATAGGCTTCGGCGATTTCCCGTAGGCGTTTGGCGTCGATGAGATCGAGGCCATGTTTGCCGACGCCGATGATCGCGTCGCGGACGAGGCGCGCCATCGTCCGATTCACCGTCTCGACCGTCATGCCGAGATAGTCTGCGATGTCGGCTTGCGGCACGCGCACGGGGATGTTCGCCGGATTCGAATCGGGCCGCGCGCAGCTTTCAAACAGCGTCAGAAGAAATTGCGCCATTTTGGGCTCGGCCTTCCGCTGGCTTAGAAGCGCGATCTGCCCTCGCGCGCGCGTCAGCTCCTCGTGCGTCACCACCGCGAGGGCCGAAAGAACTTCCGGCTCGCGCTGTAGCAAGCCGTGAAAATCCTGCCGCCGGAATTGACAGAGATAGACCGAATCCAAGGCGTCGGCGCTATAGTCGTTGCGCTCGGTCAGCGGAAAAAGCAGGAGATCGCCTGCCTTGGCGAAGCCGATGACCTGCCGCCGGCCGTCGAGCATGCGCTGGTAGAGGCGCAGCATACCGTTGCGGACGACATAAACGCTGTCGGTTTCGTCGCCCTGGCGGAAGAGGGTCTTATGCGATTCGAGCGTCACCAGCCGGGAGACTTCGGCGAGGAGCGCCTTATGGCTGTCCGAGAAATGACTGCAGAAGCCCTTGCTCCGCAGCTCGCAATAGCTGCACGCACGGCTTTTCTCTGCCAGAAAATTTCTTGCTTGTTCCACTTCTTTTCGCGGGCTTGCGGCCAAGCCGGATGCCATGTCCCGCACCTCAATCTCTGATGTCTACTGTTGCTAGGCTGACGCAGAATCGCGGGACGGAAATTGATCTGGATCATACCAAGTGGGGAGGCAATTTGCCGCGAGTGGACGCAGGGCGGAGTTGAGCAGGATCATCCCTCGCGCGCCCGGAGGGTGCAAGTTTCTCACGTATCGCATGCGCAAGCCGTGGGGGATTTGCATGAAAATCACAAAACTGGCCGGGGCAACGGCCCTGTGCACAATGGCCATACTGGGCATCACCGGAACGAGGGCGTCTGCGGATACCGTCAGCCCTGCCGGCTGGACGATGAATCTGCCGGTCGCCGTGGTTCTGCCCGGCGGTCTCTATTTTGCCGACACCGGCTATTACATGAACCGCCAGTCGCAGATCGGCACCGTCACCGGGGGGGTCAATCTTCCAACTCTCGTTTGGTCCACGCCATGGGATTTCCTCGGCGGCCATGTCGAGGCGATTGCGACGGTCCCGGAATTGATGGTGGGAGATCACACCGCCGGAGTCAGCGATTCCGCCTTCTACAATGCCGCAGCCCTCGTCGGCGAAGTGTGGAATCTCGGCAGCGGCTGGAGCGTGTCGGAATTTGTCGGCACGTTCTTCCCGGTCAATACCGACATCGGCCAGCTCGGCATCGGCGGCAATTTCTGGACGTTCACCGATCTCGCGGGCATCGCTTACAACACCGCCGATGGCTGGAGCCTCGGTGCCAACTTCACGCTTGGCATCAGTGGCAACAACGCCAGCTACGGCTTTCAGACCCAGCCTGACACGATCGACGTCGATTTCTCGGCGGTGAAACACATCGACAAGTGGGAACTGGGTCTCGTCGGCAATGCGTCGACCGATATCAGCAATACATACGGCAATGATTATGGAAATCGCCGTTACAGCCAGGTCGCGCTCGGCGGTCTCGTCGGCTACACCTTCGGCACGGTGACGACGGAAATCTTCGCGACGCGCAGCGTTGTGGCGAACAATCAGGCGCCGCTCACCTTGGGCGGCCCCGACACCCGCGTTTGGGGCCGCATCATCATCCCGCTGTGGAATCCTCCGGCGCCAGCGCCGGCGCCGGTCGTCGCCAAATATTGAGTTTCACAGGCTCCCGTCCAGGGCATGTGACTTGGACCGGCCTTCGGGCCGGTCCTTTTTTATTTCGCGCCGATTTTTATTGGACGCCGAGTTTCTTCTGCAGGTTCGTCGAAGAGGTCGTGTACTGGAAGGTCAGCTTCTTGTCCGGATAGACATAGCGATGCACCTTCTGCGCGGCCAGCGAGCCCTCGTGGAAGCCGCAGAGAATGAGCTTCAGCTTGCCGGGATAGAAGTTGATGTCGCCGATGGCGAAAATGCCCGGTACGTTGGTCTCGAATTGCGCGGTATCGACCGGGATCAGATTTTCGTCGAGGTTGATGCCCCAGTCCGCGATCGGACCGAGCTTCATGGTGAGACCGAAGAAGGGGATGAGCCGCTCGGCGGCAATCTCGACCGCGTCTTCTTTGCCGGCCTTGAAATGCGCGCCGCTCAATTCGCCATTGTCGCCGGAAAGGCCGACGATCTGGCCGATGCGCAGATCCAGTTTCCCGGCGGCGACGAGTTCGCGCATGGCGTTGACCGAATGCGGCGCGGCACGGAAATCGTCGCGGCGATGGACGAGCGTGATTCGCTTGGCGATCGGATGCAGGTTCAAGGTCCAGTCGAGGGCGGAATCGCCGCCGCCGACGATGATGACATTCTTGTCGCGGAATTCTTCCATCTTGCGCACGGCGTAGAAGACGGATTTGTCTTCATAGGCTTCGATGCCCTCGATCGGCGGCTTCTTCGGTTGGAACGAGCCGCCACCCGCGGCGACGATCACCGCCTTGGCGGTGAAGGTGGTGCCGGCATCGGTCTTGACGCGAAACTTCGGCGACTCGGGCGTGCCCAGGGTTTCGAGTTCGGTCACCAACTGATTGAAATGGAAGGTCGGATGAAACGGCTCGATCTGCGCGAGCAGATTGTCGATCAGCCCGGCGCCGGTGATCGTCGGATAGCCGGGAATGTCATAGATCGGCTTCTCCGGATAAAGCTCCGAGCACTGGCCGCCGGCGCGCGGCAGAATGTCGATCAGGTGGGCTTTGATATCGAGCAGCCCGAGCTCGAACACAGTGAAGAGGGCCGAAGGACCGGCGCCGACGATGACGACGTCGGTTTCAATATTGTCTACCATCAAAGGCTCCTTGAAAATTCTCATCGCGGCGGCATGCGCCGCCCGCGGCTCAGCACATCTCGGCGATCATCGCGGAATTGGCGCGGTATTAGCCCTGACGCGCCGGCGTCGTGACGACCAGGCCGTCGAGTTCCGGCGTCACTTTGATCTGGCACGACAGCCGCGAATTTGGCTGCACGGCATAGGCGAAATCGAGCATGTCCTCTTCCTGAGGGCTGGCCTCGCCGGTCAGCGGGACGAAAGCTTCATCGACATAGACATGACAAGTTGCGCAGGCGCACGCGCCGCCGCATTCGGCGGTCATCTCGGGAATCGAATTGCGGATCGCCGCCTCCATGACCGTCGAGCCTTCCTCGGCTTCGACCGGCCGCTTTTCGCCCGATGAATCGATGAAAGTAATATGGACCATTGATGCTTTCTCTGGAGGTTTGGAGGAGGGATTGCGCGCCTTTTAATGAAGACCTTGCACAATGAATAGCCTCGTCTTGGCAACGAAGCTGGAAATTGACGCAAAACGGCGGTTTTGGCGGGGCTTTTTTGCCGCACCGCAGCAATTACGCACCCGGATTGCGGGAATTGGCGCCTAGGGTAGCTCGCCGAGATGGCGCCGGACAGCCGCCAACGCGGCCTCGCCGGCGTCAGGCAGGCGCGCAAACGCGCCCGGCGTGGCGACGCCCGTCCGCCACGCGGCTTCCGCGGCTGCGGCGGCTTCTGCAAGGGCAAGCGCACCTACGGCCCTGGCGGAGCCGGTGAGCTTGTGCGCGAGATCGGCGCGGGCAGTCGGGGCAGCGGCGGGATCGTTCAGCGCCGCCAGGATCGCCGTGGATTGGTCGGCAAAGAGCATCAGGAGTTCGCGTTGTAGCGCCGTGTCGCCGCCGGTTTGCGACGCGAGATGATGCGGATCGAATGTCTTCACAGGTGGACTGTCTCTTTAATCGCTGCGCGGGGTTTATCGCCGGATACGATCATAAATCCGTCCCCAGCGAATTTTACGCTGGCCGCATCGGCTGCTTGCCATCGTACGGATTTTGCTTGACAAGTTACAGGGTAGCGGTGGCGACACGCACACGCGGCAATTCTTTGTTTTTATGGTGAAGGCCGCGTTAACGACGTTTGCAAACCTTCGGCGGCGGCGGTTTCAATCGCTCTAGCGCGGATGTAGACTGCCTTTGGTTAACGGAATGTTTGCGGTTTCGCCGCCGGCCGGTGGCAAAGCGCGTCGTGAGTAGGGTGCGGATGCGTATCTCCGTTTGCGTAAGAGGTTATCATGGCGACGTCCAATAAGGCGCAAGATCCCGCGGCTGCGGCGCTGTCGGCGATTGAAGAGGCGTTGAACCTTTCCGCCGATGCGTCCGCCGAGGATGAAAACAAGGCGCCGGAGATTTCGACGCCGATTTTCCCCAAAGCTTCAGACCCGGATAAGACGCCGAAGGTCATGCGGCGCTATCCGGAAGGACCGGCGCTCGGCGCGCCGTCGTTTGGTCTGGACGATCGTTCGCTGCCGCGCTTGCCGGAGGTCGAGGAGCATCCGCTCTTCGTGCCTAAGAAGTCGGAGTCCGGAAAGGCGGCAGGGCAGAGCGATTTCGCCGCCAGCCAGACGCCAGTCCAGCCGGCGGCCGCGCCGGCGAACGACGACCGCCATTCCGTTGGCGCGATGCTGCGGGCGCTGAACCAGCGCCCGAGCCCGGCGTCGCTGGTCATCGCCGGGGTCCTGTCTGTGGTCTGGCTCGTTCTCGCCGGGCTTTATTTCGGCGCGCATCGCGCCGAGATTTTGGTGCCCGGCGCTTCGGCCCTGCGTCCGGAAACCGCGTTGTTTGCGATCATCGCACTCGGACCGGTGATTTTCTTCGTCATCACGGCGCTGTTGGCGCGACGGGCGCAGGAGATGCGTCTGACCGCCCGCTCGATGGTCGAGATCGCAATGCGGCTTTCGGCTCCCGAGACGATTGCCAGCGAGCAAATGGTGACCTTGTCGCAAGCCATCCGCCGCGAAATCGTCTCGATGGGCGATGGCATCGAGCGGGCCCTGGCCCGCGCCGGCGAACTTGAAACTCTGGTCCGTTCCGAGGTCTCCAATCTCGAGCGCTCTTATTCGGAAAACGAGCGCCGGATTCGCTCGCTGGTCGACGAACTGACGACGGAGCGCGAGTCCATGCTCGCCAACAGCGAGCGGATGCGCGCGGCGATCGGCAGCGCGCAGGATTCCTTTGCCCGCGAGCTTGACAGCGCCGCCGGCGGCCTGACCGAAAATCTCAATGGCACCGGCAACCGCATCACCAATTCGCTCGGTGCGAAGGCCGAAGAAATCCGCTTCTCGCTCGCGCAGGCGGGCGAAGATTTGGTCGGCACGCTGGCCTCGCATGGCGAGGAGATCCTCGGCCGTCTCGATCAAGCGCGCGAGGCGCTCGAAGCGAGCATCGGGCGCGCCAATTCCGAACTGGCGCAGAGCTTCAATCAGCGCCTGAGCGAGATCGACGCCCATCTCAACGAAACCGGCGAGGCTTTCGCGAGCCATATCACGCAGCGGCTCAACGATGCGAGCGAGCGCGCCGCCCTGGCTTTGAGCGGGGCGACCTCGGCCTTCGATCAGGTCTCGAACGAGTTGACGCAAAAGCTCGCCGATGTCGATACGCATTTGCGCGACAGCGGCCAGAGCCTCGTCAGCGAAATCGCGCAAAAGCTTGACGATGCGAGCGCCCGCGCCGCCGCCGTGCTTGAAGAGTCCTCCTCGACGCTTACGGCACATTCCGAGCGGATGCACGAGCGCCTGGCGGCCACCGCGCAGGAATCTTTCGACAGTTTCGCTTATCATGCGGGCACGCTCAACGATCGCTTCGCCGAGACGGCGGGCGATGCCATCGGCGCCATCGCCACGCATGGCGAGCGCATCAACGAGACTTTGTCCGAGCGGCTCGCGCGGTTCGAGGATGCCATTTCCGGCCACGGCAATGAGATCGCCGAGCGGCTCGGCGAGAGCGCCGATGCGCTTGCGGCCCGGCTCTCCTCGCATTTCGAGACATTGCAAGGCGTGCTCGACAATCAGGGCGGCGAACTCGACCGCAAGCTTTCCGAGCATAACGATCACACCGTGGCCGTCTTCGCCGAGCAGGCGCAAAATCTGGACGATCGCGCCTCCGCACGTGCGCAGCAGGTCGCCGATTCGCTGGAAGCACTGCTTGGCCGGATTGACAACGCGCTCGACAGCCGCGCCCGCACGTTGCACGAGACGCTCGCCGCGCGAACGCTCGAAATCGCCCGCGTGCTGAGCGACGGCAACCGCGAGGTTACGCAGGCGCTCGAAGCGCGTGCCGAGACGATCAATGCCGATCTGGCGCAGCAGATCGCTGCCTTCACCGAGAATTTCGCCGAAAAGGCCAGCGAAGCACGCCATTTGCTGAGTGCGAGCACCGCCGGCATCGGCGATTTGCTGGCAAATCGCGCCGAAGAAATCAGTGCGGTTCTTGGCACACAGGCCAACGAGATCAATACGACTTTCGATGCGCGCGCCGGCGAAATCAACGCCTCGCTCGCGGGCCGGGCGACGGAAATTGCATTGCTGCTGTCGGCCAAAGCCGATGAGGTCGATCAGGTGCTCGGCGCGCGCGCCACGGAGATCGCGCAGACGCTCTCGGTCAAGGCCGACGAGGTCAACCGTTTGCTGGGCGGCCGCGCGATCGAGATCGCACAGACCTTGTCCGATCAGGCGCAGGACGTGAACGAAGTGCTGGGCGTGCGCGCCAGCGAGATCGCCGATACGCTCGATGGCCGCATCGCTCGCTTCGAGGAGCAGATCGTCGGGCGGCTCGATCTCGTCACTTCGGACCTCGACCAGCGCGGGCGCGAGCTCTCCGACAATCTGGCGGCGCGGGCGCAGGAGATCGACCAGACGCTTGCTCATCACACCGGTTCGATCAGCGCCGCGCTTGACCACGAATCCGGCCAGCTCGAGGGCTTGCTGAGCGGCCGTGCGGATGCCTTGCGCAACTTGCTTGGCCAGGCTTCGCAGGATCTGGATACGACGCTCGCCGGCCGTATCGCCGAGATCGGCGGAGTCCTTGCGGGCCGAGTCAACGAGATCGGCGCGACTTTGGCGGGCCGTCTGGTGGAGCTGCAGGCCGCGCTCGACGAACGCGGCGGCAGTTTGCACGACACGCTCAGCGCGCGGTCCGACGCCATTCAAGCCGTGCTCGATACGAAGGGTTCGGACCTCGTCGAGAAGCTCGGCCAGAAGCAGGCGGAACTCGCCGCCACGCTCGATCAATCGACGCAAAGCCTCAACAACGCTCTGGCGGCCGGCGCCAGCGCATCGGTCGATTCGCTTGTCTCCACCCATCATCAGGTGCGTGCGGGCATGACCGAAGCCATCGGCGCGCTCGACGAGAAGAACGCCGCCGTGCAGCGGACAGTTGAAAGCGCCCAGGCGAGCTTCGCGGCGGTCGAAACCGCCCTTGCCGCACGCATCGCCGAATTCGAACGGGCGACCGCCAACATCGGCGAGCAGATCGAGAGCCTCGGCGCCAATGCCGGTTCGACGATCAGCAGCGCCGAGGCGCTCTATCAGGTGATCGCGCAGCAGCAGCAGGCTTTGGCGGCAGCCGCCACCGATCTGTCGCGCTCGCAGGTTGAACTCGACCGGACGCTCCACGAGCGCCGTGCGGCGATCGAAAGCCTGCTGACCAGCGTGGCGGCCCGACGCGAGGAATTCGACGGCGTGATGGGCTCGTTCCAGGCGCTCGTCGATGAAGCTTTCGGCCGCGCCGAGGCACGGGCGGAGGAGATCGGCTCATATCTGGCGAATACGTCGCAGATGACGGCAGGCCAGGTGGAACGGCAGTTCAGCGAGATCCGCGCTTCGATCGGCAGCGAGCGGGAGCGCACCTCCCAGCTTCTGCAGGCGGCCTATCAGCAAGCCAGCGCCGAGATCGAGGATATCTTCGGCAAATCGACCGCGCGGTTTCAGACCGCCGCGGCGGAGATGCGCGGCATCGCCCGCGAGATCCAGCGCGAGCTGGAAACGACCCGCGAGGAAGTGCGCCGCAACGCTGTTGGCCTGCCGCAGGAGACGGCGGAGCAGACCGCCGCGATGCGCCGGGCCGTCGCCGATCAGATCAAGGCGCTCAACGAGCTGACGGATATCGTCGCGCGCTCAGGGCATTCCTACGATCTTTCGGATCCGCTGACGGCGCCACGCGAGGCAGCGCCCGTGCGTCGGGTCGAGCCCGCGCGGTCCGAACCGCCGCGTGCGCCGCGCCCGGCACCGGCACCGGCGGCACCGCCGCGTCCCGCGGCCGCCGACCGTAATCCCGGTTGGTTGTCCGATCTGCTGGCGCGCGCCTCGCGCGAGGATCAGCAGACGCAGCGTCGGCCGTTCCAGCCGGAAGAGCCGCCACCGCCGCGTGGCCTGCCGGCGATCGGACGTGCTGCTGCGGCCTCCGAGCCCCTGGAGACGATCTCCCATGATATCGCGCGCATGGTCGATCATGCGGCAATCGCCGACGCATGGGATCGCTATCGCGGCGGCGAGAGCGGCGCCTTCGCGCGCGGCATCTATATCGGTCGGGGCGCACAGACCTTCGAGGAAATCCGCCGCCGCTATCGTAGCGACAGCGAATTCCGCCTCACGGTCGATCGCTATATCCAGGAATTCGAGCGCCTGCTTGCCGATGTCAGCCGCGATGATCGCGACGACACACTGACCCGCACCTATCTCATCTCGGAGACGGGCAAGGTCTATACAATGCTCGCGCACGCTGCGGGCCGGCTGAACTAAAGCGTTTTCGAGCGAAAAGGCTCCAGCCTGGTTCTGAGTCATTCAGAACCAGGCTGGAGCCGGCCACGCATGGCGCTTAAAAACTGCCAGTCGGCCTATAAGCCGGGTTTGGTATGGCGCGCGAAGCGCGCGTGATGGCCATTCCTCTGGGGCGGCCGTTGCCGGCCGTCTCAAGCAACCTACCCGGGCGCGGGCCGGAGACGGCCCTGCGGCCTCTTGCGAGACCGCCTGCGCCCCTATTCGGTTTTGCTCCCGGTGGGGCTTGCCATGCCGCGCCTGTTACCATGCCGCGCGGTGCGCTCTTACCGCACCGTTTCACCCTTGCCTGCCGGTGAACCGGCGGGCGGTCTCGTTTCTGTGGCGCTATCCCTGGGGTCACCCCCGCCGGACGTTATCCGGCACCGTGTCTCTATGGAGCCCGGACTTTCCTCCGCGAAAGCGGCGGCCATCCAGCCGACTGGCTGAGCCGGGATAGGCGTGTGACGCTCTGCCGTCAACCGACGCGAAACATATTGGCGCGAGGCCATCCCACCGCGATCCCGACAAAATCTTAAGGGATTTCTGCACCACTGAAAAAGCATCCCATTCGCTGTGGAGACGGAAATGAAAATGCGCGGCGGACTTTTGATTGCGATGCTGGGTGTTGTGCTCACCGGCTGCGGCTATACGCCGGAGCAGCGCGCAACCTCGGGTGCGGCGATCGGTGGAGCGACGGGATTGGCATTGGGCGCGGCAGCCGGGGGCTCGCCCGGCGCAGCTCTCGCTGGCGGCGTCCTGGGTGCCGCGACCGGCGCTATTGTCGGCGCCAACACGCGCCCGCCGCCACCGCCGCCGCCGGGCTATTATCCCCCGCCGCCGCCGCGCTGTGCCCGCTGGGGCTATGATGTCTACGGCCGCCCGGTCTGCGTGGCTTATTACGGCTATTGATCGCCGCGGCCCGTCCTCATGCAAGATTTTGCGCCTGATAGTCCCCTGGCCGCCGCGCTTCCCTCACCGAATTATGGCGACAGGGGCGAGCAGGTGCCGCGCGCGATCGTCCTGCACTACACGGGCATGGAAACGGGCGCGGCGGCGCTGGAGCGCCTGCGCGATCCAGCGTCGGAGGTTTCGGCGCATTATGTCGTCGAAGAAGACGGGCGGATATTCCAGCTCGTGCCCGAGGCCCGCCGCGCCTGGCACGCGGGCAAGAGCTTCTGGGACGGCGAGACCGACATGAATTCCGCTTCGATCGGCATCGAGATCGTCAATGGCGGCCACGAATTCGGAAGCCCGGCGTTTCCCGATGCCCAGATCGAAGCTGTGATCGCGCTCTGCCGGGATATCGCGCAGCGTCACGGGATCGCGCCTCAGAACATCCTCGCCCATTCGGATATTGCCCCCGAGCGCAAGGCCGATCCGGGCGAGCTTTTTCCCTGGGCGAAGCTCGCCGCAGCCGGCATCGGCCATTATGTACCGCCGCACCCGCCAGAGACCGATACGGGCCTGAAGCTCGGCGACGAAGGCGCGGAGGTCTGGGATCTTCAGCGCAAGCTTGTGGCTTACGGATACGGCCTCGAAGTCACGGGCGTTTACGACGATAAGACGGAGAAGGTGGTGACCGCCTTCCAGCGCCATTTCCGGCCCGCACGCATCGACGGCAAACGCCGATCTTTCGACGCGGAAAACGCTCGACGATTTGCTGGTGTCGAGTTAGCTCCCGCCACGCTCGGAGCGGCTGAAATTGCTCAGATGGCCTTCGCGGCCCGCTTGAGCGCGCGCGCCGCGCATGATGTTGCGGCTTTTGTTCTCGGGCGCAACGAACGAAACCTGCTGCGCGATCTCGGTATTGCCGCAGGCGGGGCAGGCGGGCGTGTCGCTGGAGCGTACCAGCAGCTCAAAATCCTTGTCGCATTTCGAACAATGGTAGCTGTAGAGCGGCACGCGCGGGCCTCCTGTCGATTATCCCGCCGCCCGCTATTCCAATCCCATGCCAGATTATTCCGCTGCGATCGGCGCGCGATCATAATTGAGGATGGGTGCGAGCCAGCGCTCAACCTCCGCGACGCTCATGCCCTTGCGCCTGGCGTAATCCTCGACCTGATCGCGCTCGATCTTGCCGACGCCGAAATAATGCGCCTGCGGGTGAGACAGATAAAGCCCGCTGACGGAAGAGCCCGGCCACATGGCGAAGCTCTCCGTCAGCTTCACGCCAATGCGCCGCTCGGCGAGGAGCAGATCGAACAAGGTCGCCTTCTCGGTATGGTCGGGCTGCGCCGGATAGCCAGGCGCTGGGCGGATGCCGCGATATTTCTCCGTGATCCGCTCCTCGTTGGTCAGCGCCTCGTCTGGTGCATAGGCCCAGAACTCGCGCCTGACGCGCTCGTGCATCCGCTCGGCAAAAGCTTCGGCGATGCGATCGGCCAGCGCCTTGACCAGAATTGAACGATAATCGTCATTCGCCTTGGCGAAACGCTCTGCCAATTTCTCTTCGCGCGCCCCGGCGGTGACGACGAAGGCGCCGATATAATCGGCCTTGCCGCTGCTCTCCGGCGCGATGAAGTCCGAAAGCGCAATATTGTGCCGGCCCTCGCGCTTGCGAGAGCTGCTGGCGCAACGTGTGCAGCGTCGCCAGAGTCTCGCCGCGAGATTCGCCGGTATAGAGCCTGATGTCGTCGCCGACCGCATTCGCCGGCCAGAAGCCGATCACGGCTTTCGGATCGAACCAGCGCTCGGCGACGATCTGCTTCAGCATATCCTGCGCGTCTTCATAGAGCTGGCGGGCAGCCTCTCCCTGCTCCTTGTCGTCGAGGATTTCCGGGAAGCGCCCGCGCAACTCCCAGGTGCGGAAGAAGGGCGTCCAATCGATATAGGGGATCAGCTCCTCGACATCATAGGTGCGGAAGACGCGCGTGCCGGTGAAGAGCGGCTTGGGCGGCAGGTAATCGGCGAAATCGAGCTTGAGCCCGTTCGCCCGTGCCTGCGCGAGCGACACGCGCGCCTTGTCGAGTTCGGCACGCGCGTGGGCATCCGCGACCTTTTGATATTCGGCGCGCACCTTGTCGATATAGGCGCCGCGTTGGTCGCGCGAGAGCAGCGATTGAACCGTGCCGACCGCGCGGCTCGCGTCGGTGACGTAGACCGTCTGGCCGCGATGATAGTTGGGATGGATTTTCACCGCCGTATGCACGCGGCTCGTCGTCGCCCCGCCAATGAGCAGCGGGAGATCGAAACCCTCGCGCTCCATTTCGGATGCGACGAAGCACATTTCCTCGAGCGAGGGCGTGATGAGGCCGGAGAGACCGATGGCATCGACATTCTCGGCCTTGGCCGTTTCGAGAATCTTCGCGGCCGGCACCATGACGCCGAGATCGATGATCTCGTAATTGTTGCAGGCGAGGACGACGCCGACAATGTTCTTGCCGATGTCATGCACATCGCCCTTGACGGTCGCCATCAGAATCTTGCCGGCGCTGGAGCGCGCGCTGCCCGCCTTCTCCTCCTCCATATAGGGCAGCAGATAGGCAACCGCCTGTTTCATCACGCGCGCCGATTTGACGACCTGCGGCAGGAACATCTTGCCGGAGCCGAAGAGATCGCCGACGACATTCATACCGGCCATCAGCGGGCCTTCGATCACGTCGAGCGGCCGCGTCGCCTTCTGCCGCGCCTCTTCGACATCGGTATCGATATATTCGGTGATGCCGGCGACGAGCGCATGCTCCAGCCGCTTCTCGACCGGTTGTTCGCGCCAGGCGAGGTCGCGTTCTTTTGCTTCGATACCTTTGCCCTTGTAGCTCTCGGCGAGCGCCAGCAGCCGTTCCGTCGCATCGGACCGGCGGTTCAGCACGACATCCTCGCAGGCCTCGCGCAATTGCGGTTCTATGTCCTCATAGACCGCGAGCTGGCCGGCATTGACGATGCCCATGTCCATCCCGGCGGCGATCGCATGATAGAGGAACACCGAATGCATCGCCTCGCGCACCCGCTCGTTGCCGCGGAACGAGAAGGAGAGGTTTGAGACGCCGCCGGATATGTGGACGAGCGGAAAGCGTTTGCGGATTTCCGCCGCAGCCTCGATGAAATCGACGCCGTAATTATTGTGCTCTTCGATGCCGGTCGCGACGGCGAAAATATTCGGATCGAAGATGATGTCCTGTGGCGGAAAGCCGACCGTCTCGGTCAGGATTTTATAGGCTCGCGATGAGATCTCGATCTTGCGCGTGCGCGTATCGGCCTGGCCTTTCTCGTCGAAAGCCATGACGACGACGGCTGCGCCATAGCGGCGAACGGCCTTCGCCTGTTCGATGAATTTCTCCTCGCCTTCCTTCAACGAGATCGAATTGACGATCGGCTTGCCCTGGACGCATTTGAGGCCGGCTTCGATCACCGAGAATTTCGAGGAATCGATCATCACCGGCACGCGGGCGATGTCCGGCTCGGCGGCGACGAGGTTGAGAAAATCGACCATCGCCTGCTGCGAATCGAGCAGGCCCTCGTCCATGTTGATGTCGATGACCTGCGCGCCGTTGGTCACCTGGTCGCGCGCGACATCGAGCGCGGCGGCAAAATCGCCGTCCTTGATCAATTTGCGGAAGCGCGCCGAACCCGTGACGTTGGTGCGTTCGCCGACATTGACGAAGCGGATGTCGGGCGTGAGCGTGAACGGTTCCAGTCCCGAGAGCCGCAATTGCGGCGCGATCTCGGGAACTTCGCGCGGCTTCAGCCCGGCGACACGCTTGGCGATCGCATGGATATGCGCCGGCGTCGTGCCGCAGCAGCCGCCGACGATATTGACGAGGCCGGATTCCGCGAATTCGCCGATAAGGCCCGCCATATACTCCGGGCTCTCGTCGTAGAGGCCGAATTCGTTCGGCAGGCCGGCGTTGGGATAGGCGCAGATCAGCGTGTCAGCGACGCGCGACAGCTCGGCCAGATGGGCGCGCATTTCGCGGGCGCCGAGGGCGCAGTTGAGCCCGATCGACAGCGGGCGCGTATGCTCCAGTGAAGTCCAGAAAGCCGTCGGCGTCTGGCCGGAGAGGGTGCGGCCGGAGAGATCCGTGATCGTGCCGGAGATCATCACCGGCAGACGGCGACCGAGCTTCTCGAACACGTCGTCGATGCCGGCATAAGCAGCCTTGGCATTCAACGTATCGAAAATCGTCTCGATGAGCAGAATGTCGGAGCCGCCCTCGATGAGCGCTTCGACCGCCTCGGCATAGGCAGCGCGCAATTCGTCGAAAGTAACGGCACGAAAGCCGGGATTGTTCACATCGGGCGAGATCGACGCCGTGCGGTTCGTCGGGCCGATCGAGCCCGCGACGAAACGCCGGCGGCCGTCTTTCGCCGTCGCGCGGTCAGCAGCGTTGCGGCAAAGCCGCGCCGCCTCGCGGTTCAATTCCGGCACCAGTTCTTCCATGCCGTAATCGGCCTGGGCGATGCGAGTCGAGGAGAAGGTGTTCGTGGCGATAATATCGGCGCCGGCCTGCGCATAGGCGAGATGGATCGCCTCGATCGCGTGCGGCTGCGTCAGCACCAGCAGGTCGTTATTGCCGCGCAGATCGCGCGGCCAATCGGCGAAGCGGGTGCCGCGGAAATCCGCCTCAGTGAACTTGTGCGTCTGGATCATCGTGCCCATGGCGCCGTCGAGCACGAGGATGCGCTCTCGGGCGGCGGCGTGAAGCTCTTTATCGATGTCGGACGCGGGAACTCGGGACATTAGATGACTTTCGTTTCGGCCTGCGGCCTCAGGCCGAGCAGATGGCAGATCGCATAGACGAGATCGGCCCGGTTCATCGTGTAGAAATGGAAATGATCGATGCCCGCGTCAACGAGGTCGAAGACCTGTTCGGCGGCCACGGTCGCGGCGATGAGCCGGCGCGTTGTCGGGTCATCATCGAGCCCCTCGAAGCGTTCCGCAAGCCAGGCTGGCACCGTGGCGCCGGCCCTTTCGGCGAAGCGCGCCGTCTGGCGGAAATTCTGCACTGGCACGATGCCGGGGATGATTGGAATCTCGATGCCCTGGGCACGCACCTTGTCGAGAAAGCGGAAGTAAACCTCGTTCTCGAAGAAGAATTGGGTGATCGCACGGGTCGCGCCCGCATCGATCTTGGCTTTCAGCACGTCGATGTCCTGATCGACCGAGGCGCTTTCGGGATGGCCCTCAGGATAGGCCGATACGGTGATCTCGAAATCGGCAAGCCGTTTCAGACCGGCGACAAGTGCGGTGGAATTGGCATAGCCACCGGGATGCGGATGGAAGCGGCCAACAACTCCGCCGGGTGGGTCGCCGCGCAAAGCCACGATGTGGCGCACGCCGATCTCCCAGTAGGAACGGGCGATTTCATCGACTTCCGCGCAGGTCGCACCGACGCAGGTGAGATGGGCGGCTGGCTTGATGGCGGTTTCGCGGACGATGCGCGCAACCGTCGCATGGGTGCGCTCGCGCGTTGCCCCGCCGGCGCCATAGGTCACGGAGACGAATTCGGGCGCCAGTGGCGCCAGCCGCTCGACGGAGTTCCACAGGGTTAGCTCCATCTCCTCCGTTTGCGGCGGAAAGAATTCAAACGAGACATTGATGCCCTCGCACACCCGGCGGCTGGCGCGCGGCAGAGGTTCGGAGAAATCGGCCAGGGCCATCAGGCAAACTCGCGATTGGTGAGGGGAATTGGGTCGGCGATGACACGGCGGTCGCGGCCGAGCCAGAGGGAGACAGTCAGTTTGCCGCCGTCTTTTTTGCTGGGGACGAGATCACGCCTGCCGATTACCTCAAGGCCGGCTTCCTCCATCAGACTGGCGATCTCCTCGCCGGAAAAGCCGAGCCGGCGATGCGCATGTTGCGTGCGCAGGCTTTCTTCCTCATGCGGGGCGAAATCGACGATCAGCAGGCGGCCGGAAGGGCGTAGCGCCCGCGCGGCCTCGCGCACGGCACGGGCCGGGTCGTCAAGATAATGCAGCACTTGATGGATGATGACGAGATCATAACGGTCCTGCTCGACGGGCAGGGCGTAAATGTCGCCTTGCCGGAGCTGGACGTTACGCAGGCCGGCCTTCTCGATCCGGGCGCGGGCGAGGGCCAGCATTTGCGGCGACTGGTCGATGCCGACGGCGCGCTCGGCCCGCGGCGCGACGAGTTCGAGCATCCGGCCCGTACCCGTGCCAAGATCGAGGACAGCGTTAAGCGCCCCCCGGCCGACGAGCTCCGTAACGGCAGCTTCGACCCGTTCCTCACGGATGTGCAGGGCGCGGAGCTGGTCCCAGTCCGCCGCATGGGCGGCGAAATAGCGGGCGGCCTGCTCGGCGCGGGCGCGGCGCACCTCTGCCAGACGGCCGCGGTCGGCCTGGCGCGCCGCATCCTGCGGGGCGAGTGTTGCAAGGATATCGGCCAGCAATTTGCCGATTGGCCCCGCGCTCGCGGCCAGAAAGAAGACCCAGGCTCCCTCACGATGGCGCTCGACCAGGCCGCCTTCCAGCAACAGCTTGAGATGGCGCGAGATACGCGGCTGAGACTGGCCAAGGATCGTGACGAGTTCGGTGACCGTCAGTTCCGCCTCGGCGAGTAGGGCGAGCAGGCGCAGCCGCGTCGGCTCCCCCGCCGCGGCGAGCGCGTTCAGCAAGATTTCGAAAGAGGTCGTCTCAGAGGCCATCGCTGCTCTCAAGTTGCAAAATTCATATAAGGATATGTTTATATTGTAAAGTAAATTCGGGCTCGTCTGCCGAGGAATCGCTCCGCCGGATGTTTCACTTTTTCGCCCGATTGCATTCGGCCGGCGTTCAGCTTCCCCACGTTAAATGCAGAGATGTCATGCGGGGAATGTACTTCCGCATGACAGAAGCGAAACAAATATTGAGCGGACTGGGCGTCTTGCACGGTTTCTGCATGGCGCAAAGAACACAGGCGTCGACAAACACAAGAGGTGGCCGACTTTCATATGGCTTTCGTTAACTGCGTGCAGGAAATTCAGACGCAGCGAATCAGTGCAAAGCAAGCGATTCGAAACGAAGTTTTAATGCGTTGTGAACGCATAGTCGTGGTGAGAGCCGTGACGCACCGATGAAAGCCACATTCTCTCCCTCTTTGCGCCCCGTAACAGGGGCACGGTGAGAGGATACAGTGATCGGTGCGGACCAACAAAAATCAGATCGCGCGCCAGGGAGTAGCCCCAAGGGATCGGAAGAAAAAACAGCTTTGGTGCAAGGACGGGCGGACGTTCTGCTTCAAAGGGAATGAAGGACGGAATGAATTATGCGGATTATCTACGATAACGATATCGAAGGGGTGAAGGTCGTGCCGATCGGCCGCATTCAAGCCGCTTCGGGTTGGCACGGCCGGCGCTCGGCGGTGACACAAGACTTCTACAAGGCCAAGGCGCTTGAGAACCTTGTCGATGTCGCGGAAGACTGCGACGCCGACGCGATCATCGAAGTCGATTACGGCGTCGATCATGCCGACGATGGCGATCTGCCCGGCGCAGCCACCTTGCAGCGGGTGAAGGTCACCGGCCTCGCCGTGAAGTTGATGCGGGCTTCGTAAGCCCTGACGCTGGGCCGGCGTTTATGCCGGCCCGTCATCGCAGCGAAATGAAGCAATCCAATTCTTTGCGGATTGCTTCCTTGTCTTGCTCTGCGCCTGACGGCGGAAAGCCGTCTCCCTATCTCGAAAATTTCTTGTATTTCATCCGGTGCGGAATGAGTTCCGTCACGCCGAGACGCCGCTTCTTGTCTTCTTCGTAGTCCGCGAAATTGCCCTCGAACCATTCGACATGGCTGTCGCCTTCGAAGGCGAGCATGTGGGTGGCGATCCGGTCCAGAAAGAAACGATCGTGCGAGATGATGACCGCGCAGCCTGCATAATCGGTCAGCGCGTCCTCGAGCGCGCGAAGCGTCTCGACATCGAGATCATTGGTCGGCTCGTCGAGCAGCAGCAGGTTGGCGCCTGACTTCAGCATCTTGGCGAGATGCACACGGTTGCGCTCGCCGCCCGAGAGCTGGCCGACCTTCTTTTGCTGGTCGGTACCCTTGAAGTTGAAGGCGCCGGTATAGGCGCGGGAGTTGATTTCGCGCTTACCGAGATAGATTACCTCCTGGCCGTCCGAAATTTCCTCCCAGACGTTTTTCTTGGGATCGAGTGCATCGCGCGATTGATCGACATAGCCGATCTTGACGCTGTCGCCGACCGTGATCGAGCCTTTGTCGGGCTTCTCCTGCCCGGTGATCATGCGAAACAGCGTGGTCTTGCCGGCGCCGTTCGGGCCGATGACCCCGACGATACCGCCGGGCGGCAGTTTGAAGGTGAGGTCGTCGATGAGCAGCTTGTCGGCGAAACCCTTGGAGAGATCGTTGAATTCAACGACATTATTGCCGAGCCGTTCGGCGACCGGGATAACGATCTGCGTCGCCGACGGCACGCGGTCCGCCTGCTTGTCGACGAGCTCCTGGTATCGCTGGATGCGCGCCTTGGATTTGGCCTGCCGCGCCTTGGGTGAGGCGCCCATCCATTCGGCTTCATGCTCGATCTGGCGCTGGCGCGCCGCGTCCTCGCTCTTCTCCAGCGCAAGCCGCTTGGCCTTTTGCTTGAGGTAAGAAGTGTAGTTGCCCTCGTGCGGGATACCGCGGCCGCGGTCGAGTTCGAGAATCCAGCCCGTTACATTGTCGAGAAAATAGCGGTCGTGGGTGACGATCAGGATCGCGCCGGGATAGGTCCGCAGATGGCCTTCGAGCCAGTTCACCGTCTCGGCGTCGAGATGGTTGGTCGGTTCGTCGAGCAGCAGCAGATCGGGCTTTTCGAGCAGCAGCCGGCAGAGCGCGACGCGGCGGCGCTCGCCGCCCGAGAGCTTGTCGACCGGCCAGTCGTCGGGCGGGCAGCCGAGCGCGTCCATCGCCTGCTCGACCTGGCTGTCGAGGTCCCACAGGCCCTGCGCCTCGATCTCGTCCTGGAGCTGCGTCATCTCGTCCGCGGTCTCGTCGGAATAGTTCATGGCGAGTTCGTTGTAGCGGTCGAGGATCGCCTTCTGGGCCGCGACGCCCAGCATCACATTGCCGCGCACGTCGAGCGACGGGTCGAGCGCCGGCTCCTGCGGCAGATAGCCGACCCGGGCGCCCTCGGCCACGAAGCCCTCGCCGGTGAACTCCTTGTCGATTCCTGCCATGATACGCAGCAGCGTGGACTTGCCGGAGCCGTTGATGCCGAGAACGCCGATTTTGGCGTCCGGGTAGAAGGAGAGATTGACGTTATCGAGAACCTTCTTGCCCGTCGGATAAGTCTTGGTCAGGCCTTGCATATGATAGATAAATTGCCGCGCCATTTGAGGCTTTTCTCACTTTCGGATGATAAAATTTGCCACGTTCTAAACGCGCCCGAGCCCACGGTCCAGCGGCACCGGCACTGTGTAAATAGTCTTGTTTTTTGATGACAGCGCGGTCTTTTCGCCGTCACAATCGGATGGTGACCTGCGCGCCCTTAGATCGTGGCCTTGGAGCGCGATGATTTTGGATCAACCCAACTCGGCTGGCCCACTGGTGAGCCCAAAGCGGGTTGATCCAAAATCATGAACGTGATCGATTCTCAATATTTAGGCGGGATTTGGCGAAAAATCGGTATCTACTTTTTCGCATCCCGCTCGAGGCCAGGGTGGCCCCAACAAGCTCCATATGGATGTGCTCGAAAGGAACGGCAACGTGACTGACGTCGAAACGCGCGATCTGGGCAAAAATTCAAGCCGTGCCGAGCCGATCGCCCCGAGCTTTGCCTCCGGCTTTTCCGGCGCATCGAGCCTGGGAGCCGCGGCTGCGGCCGCCTTGCGCAAGCGCGGCAGTATTTTCGCCTCCGACGCGGGGCGCGGGGCCGATGCCTTTGGCCTTGGCGCCGTGCTGCGCCCGCTGGCCGAACTGGCAGCGCACCGTGATGCCGAGACACCGCTGACCATAGGACTTCTCGGCGGCGCGGGGTCGGGCAAGACGTTTGCGCTCGCGGTTTTGCTCAGCGATATCGACGCCCTCAGCGCCAGCCACGATGCGGCGATGCTGCCGCGGATCAGCACCGTGCGCGTCGATGCTGCGAGCCTGGAGGGCGAGCCGAGCGTCGCGCTCGCGGCCGTGGTCTATGACAAACTTGGCGCGGATTATCCCGAATTCGTGCGCGAGGCGGCCCATGCCGTGCGCGATCCGCACGTCGTCGCGCGTGAGGCGGCGGAGCGGCTCGACGACGCGCGCCGGCGGCTCGATAGCGAGCGCCAATCGCTCGATGAGATCGAAAATCGCCGTGGCCGGTTGACGGAGACCGTGCTGTTCGAATCGGCCGGTTCGCAAGTCGATGCCTTTGCCCGCACCAATCGCGGCAAGATCGAAAGCCGGCTGGCGAGTTTCGGCATCACCGGCGATCCGATCGCCAATTACAAGTCGATGGTGCGCGATATTTCCGACGCCAGCGGCGCGACCGGCCGGGTCGGCGCGACGCTGCGCGCCTTCTGGGCCTTTGCCGGGCAGGGCAGGCTGCTGGTCGTCGCGCTGCTGCTTTTTCTGGCCGGGGTCGGGTTCGATGTCGCCGTCGATCAGCACGAGGTCTGGCTCGCGTCCCTGGCGCAAGCCGGCAAGGGCTTCGGCCCGCTGTCGGCCTGGCTCGGTGCGCATATCGGCTGGCTCGGCTTCGCCGCCAAGCTCGCCTATCTCGGCGCGGCCGCGGCGCTCGCCGTCAATATCCTGCGCGGTCTTCTCTTCCTCGGTCCGCTGTTTCGCGGTGTCGGCCTGCTGAAAAGCGATGTCGCCAACCGGCGTCAGGCGCTCGACCAGCTCTATGCGCATCAGACGCGCCGTGTCGACGGGCTTGAGGCGGATGTCGATCTTGCCGCCCGCGCCGCGGCAGAGGCCGAGCGGCGGGCTGGCAATGCGGCGCGCGGCGCGGTGCGCAGCGAGCCGTCGCCGTTCAAAGAGGGTGGGGCGAAATCGCAGGCCGAGCATTTCTTTGCTTCGCTCGCGACTTATCTCGCCGGGGCGCAGAAGGCCGCCGCCGGCACGCCAAGCGGCGCGCTTTCGGTGCCTGACCGAATTCTCGTCGCGCTGGACAATGTCGATGCGCTCGCGTTACCCCAGGCGCGCGCCGTGCTTGAGGCGGCGCATCGCGTCTTCGCCCATACCGGCTTCGTTACGCTGATCGCCGCCGACCCTGCGCGTCTTGCCGATGAAGCGGTGCAGCTCGAAAAATGGATTCAGGTGCCGTTCCGCGTCGATGCGGTCGGCTCCGGCGATTATGCCGGGTTCGTCGAGCGGGTGATCGGCCGCGCGGGGACGGTCGAGGAGGACGCAACGTCTGCGACAATCGCGCCCGCGCACGATTGGTCGATCACCGCCGAGGAATCCGCGCTTCTCGCCCAATTCGCGCCGCTTGCGGGCGGGACGCCCCGTGCGGTCAAGCGCTTCGTCAATCTTTATCGCATCGCCCGCGCGCAGGTCGGGCAGCACAAAGGCGCGCTGGCGCTCTTTCTGGCGCTCTACAGCGGCGGTACGGCGGACGAGATCGGCACCTTGCGGCGCGCCTTGTCGGGGCAGGACGATAATGCGCCGCTCGATCTTTCCAGCGGCGGCGTGCGGCTCGCGCAAGCCCTGGAAGCCGCGCAAGCCGCAGACGGTCCGATCAGCCTTGGGTCCGCGCGCCGTTCTGCTGCGATCGCGCGGACTTTTTCGACGGGAAGTGGCGCTTAGATCAGCGCCGCCGCCTTCGACAAAGCGATATAGAGGCCGATGAGGAAGGGAATGCCCACGCCGGCCCAGGCAAGCACGCCCACAATGCCGAACTGGCCGCGCGCCGCGGTGGCCGCATTGGCGGCGACCTTGTCCTCCTTGAGATGCGCGCGCTCGCGCGCCGCTTCCTCGTCCGTCATCCAATGTTTCGAATCGACCGGCCGCACCAAAGCGTTGCAGATCAGGCCGACGAACAGCAATCCCGCCATGATGTAGAGCGTTACGTCATAGAGCAGGTTGTGAGCGACGCCGTGATCGATCTCGAACTGCCGGATGTAGGCGATGATGAACGGTCCGACGACGCCCGCCGCCGACCAGGCGGTGATAAGACGCCCGTGGATCGCGCCCACCATCTGCGGCCCGAAAATATCGGCCAGATAGGCCGGGACGGTTGCGAAACCGCCGCCGTACATCGTGAGGATGATGCAGATCGACGCGACAAAGGCCGCGGCAAGGCCCAGGTGACCCCAGGTCGGCAGCAGACAATAGAGCACGATCCCCAGAACGAAGATCGCAAAATACGTGGTCTTGCGGCCGATGTGATCCGACAGCGACGCCCAGAAAATACGGCCGAGCGAGTTGAACAGGCTGATGAGGCCGACCAGACCCGCGGCAGCGGCAGCGATCGCGGCTTTCTGCCCGGCAGTCAGTGCCGCCGCAGAATTGACGACGCCGACGAGCTTGGCGCCGAAAATGTCCTGGAACATCGGGCTCGCCATCGAGATCACGGCGATGCCGGCTGTCACATTACAAAACAGGACGCCCCAGATGAACCAGAACTGCGGTGTCTTCCAAGCCTCGTTGAGGTGCACGCTGTTATGGCTGATGAGACTCTTGGTTGCGCTCGCCGCGGGCGGCGTCCATCCGGCAGGCAGCCAGCCGGATGGGGTAACGCGGAAGCCGAAAGCGCCGAGGCTCATGGCGATGAAATAGAGCACGCCCATGATCATCAGCGCGGGCGCGACGCCGGGCACGCCATTGTGGGCGAATTTGGCCATCAGCCAGACGGCGAGGGGCGCACCGATCATCGCGCCGCCGCCATAGCCCATGATCGCGAAACCCGTAGCCATGCCGCGCCGGTCGGGGAACCATTTGATCAGCGTCGAGACTGGCGTGATATAGCCGATGCCTTGGCCGATGCCGCAGAAGAAGGCGACGAGATAGACGAGCCAGAGCTGGTGCGTCGTTACTGCGAGGCCGAGCAGGATCAGGCCGCCGCCCCAGAGCGTCGCCGCATATAACCCGGCTTTGCGCGGCCCGGCATGTTCGAGCCAACCGCCCCAGATCGCGGCGGAAATGCCGAGCATCGCGATGAAGATTTCAAAGATGTGCGTTTCCGATGGAACCGTCCAATTGCAACTTGTCGTAACGAGTTCGGTGAAAAAGAGCTGCCCCTTACAGGCCGCGGCATTGGCGCCCGGCAGCAGTTTCGTCATCGGCAGCCAGAACACCGAGAAGCCGTAAGCCATCCCGATGCAGAGATGAATTGCGAGCGCCGCGGGCGGCACCAGCCAGCGATTGAAGCGTGGACCGGCAACGGTGCGGGAGCGATCGAGAATTCCGCCGGACGTACCTGTGGCGGCGGGGGAGACCAAAGAGCTCATGGGCGTTCCTCATTCCTCAAGTGGCGGTCCGAAGATCGTCCGCCATCTCGGCGCTCTTGGAGCGCATTTTTGACCGGTAATTAAACTGCATAATTGCCTGTATCCGGCAAGGAGTATTTGCTTCTCGCTCCGCGAATGAACTACTTCGCATTGCCGAACCTCCGCAGCCGTCTCGCTATCGAGCCCCAACGAGATGAGCGGATGTTCGTGCGCCCGGCGCGGGCGAAAAAATCTTCTTCAGGCCGGCTGTCATGTAAATGTCGTGTCTTCGCTCCCCACGAGCTGGCCCCATCTCGTGTTTGGAGGCCGCGGGTCTCCGCTGGCCTCAAGGCCAGGGCGTTGCGAGCAGTAGAACGAGCGCGGCGACAGCTTCCACATCGTCGATCGAAGCGCGGGCGAGATGCGCGGAGATGTCGGAACCGGGCAAGTCGCTCACCAAAGCCTTGATTTGCGTGTCATCGGGGTAGAGCAGGGGCTTGCCGTTGGCAACGCGATGCACCTCGAGCTTGGGATGCGCATCGCGCTTGAAGCCCTCGACGAGGACGAGATCGACCGGCGCGAGCTTGCCGAGCAATTCTGCGAGCGGCGGCTCCGGCGCACCGCGCAATTCGTGCATCAGGGCGAAGCGCTGATCGGAAGCAACGAGAACCTCCGTCGCGCCAGCGGCGCGATGCTCGTAGGAATCCTTGCCCGGCTTGTCGATGTCGAAATTATGATGCGCGTGTTTGATCGTCGAGACGGTGAAGCCGCGCGCGCGCAAAGCCGGGATCAGTTTGACGATCAGGGTCGTCTTGCCCGCGCCGCTCCATCCGGCAAAGCCGATGACGCGCATTTATCTGTCTCGCGCGACTTCGATCGCCGCCGTGTCGATTGTGAAGCTGCCGTCGGCTTCGATCGCGAAATGCTCCACAACATCCTCCGACATCTGTGCCTGCAGCGCACGGATCGTATCGCTTTGGCCTTGCGGCGTCGCGATGCGCGCGACCCAGGTCGCAAAGTCGAGGCGTAGGCGCCGCGCCGTTACATTCTTCAGCGTGAAGCCTGCCGCGGCGAGCGCGTCCGTCCATTCGGCGAGCGAATAGTCGCGCACATGCGAGGGATCGCGGATGAGTTCGACGCTTTGCAGATAGGTATCGAGCAGGCCGGGGCCAGGTGAGACGACATCCATGAACAAGGCGCGCCCACCCGGGCGCAGCACGCGATGCGCCTCGACAAGCGCCGTGCCGAAGCCATGCCAGTGATGCGCGCTGTAGCGGCTTAAAACGAAGTCGAAATGCGCGTCGGGGAAGGGCAACGTCTCGACACGGCCTTGCTTGGTCGCAATATTGGTGAAACCGCGTTCGGCCGCCACCCGCGCAACGGCGGCGAGCATATCGGCGGAAAGGTCATAGGCGGTGACTTCGGCGACGAGCGGGGCGGCGCAGAAGGAGACATGGCCGCCGCCGCAGCCGAGGTCGAGCACGCGCGCCGCGTTCTGGCCTTGGAGAAGGGCCGCGGCCTGGTCGAGATCGGCGCCCTGCGCGTGGACGGAGCTTTCGACATAGGCTTCGGCGCGGGCGCCGAACTGCCGCGTCACGAGTGCTGCGTGTCCGCTGCTCATTGTCATCCTCCATGGCGTCTTCGTGAGATCGGCCTATAAACAACCCATGAGCGCGCCTGTCAAAGAACTCGATCTCAAGGGGCTGAAATGCCCCCTGCCGGTTCTGCACACGCGCCGGGCGCTGATGCGGCTTAGCGTGGGCGAGCGGCTGCTCGTTTTCTGCACGGATCCTTTGGCCGCAATCGATATCCCGCATCTCGTCCACGAATTGGGCGACGCGCTCGAAGACAGCTGCAGGCAAGAGGACGTTATCGTCTTCCGGATTCTGCGGTGCCTGCGCTGAGTATCCGCTCGGCCGCGCGGAGGTCTTCCAACGTGTTGATGTTGAGAAATGGGTCGTAGGGCGCCACGCTCCAATCCGCGTAGGCGCAGACATGGCGCGCGAAGAAGCTATTGACGCGGCGCAAATCCTCGACGACGAGCGCCTCGCGCAGATCCGCGCGGAGCGTGATCGGCCAAAGCGCGAAGGTCGGATGGACGATATTGTCGGAGCGCGCGACCGCGATCTCGGCTTTTTTGGCTGCGCGCGCCGCATGAAGCCGCGCGACGAGATCAGTGGGGAGAAAGGGCGTATCGGTAGCCACGCTCACTGCGAAAGTCAGATCGGGGTGCTGGGCCGCAAAATAATCGAGCCCCGCCAGAACGCCGGCCAGAGGCCCTGGAAAATCCGGCACGTCATCCGCCACGACCGGGACTGGGAACGGCGCAAACCGCGCCGCATCGCCATTGGCGTTGATGATGATCGAGCTGCATTGCGGCTTAAGAGCCGCGATCACATGTGCCACGAGCGCTTGGTTGCCAAGCTTTTGCAGCGCCTTGTCGCTGCCGCCCATCCGCGTCGCGCGGCCGCCGGCGAGAATGATGGCGCCGGTCGACGGATAGGCTGTGTCCTGCTGCGCGGCCATGTCCCAGGCTAAAAGCGATACCAGACGGCGGCAAGTGGCCCCAGCTCGCGGCCGGCATTCATTCCCGCCACCGTCTCGAAAAGGCCGCCCTGCACCGACCAGCTCGCCGAAACATCGTAGACGAGGCTTTCCTGCAGCTTCACCCAGTTATATGCGGGCGAGTTTGGGGTCGCCTGCGGTGCGATCGTTGCGAAGCTTTGCAGCAGCAGGAGAATGTTCCGCCGCGGCCGCGCGCCGAGAGTCACGTCCGCATGCCATTCGTCGGGCATGTCGTCGCCGACGAGACGATAGCTGCCTTGAATGTCGACGAAACTGTCCATCCCGGCCAGCGAGAAGGAATGGCCGATCAGCAGGCGGAAATCGCCAGAGACGATGGAATCGGAATCGAAATTGACGAGTGGCTGCCGCGAGACGAAGGGCACATGCGCAACGGCCTGCACTGAAACGACGGTATCGCCAAAATTGGCAACGCCCGCGCGCAGGCCGATGTCGGTGCCGCCCGTCGTGAGTTGTGTCGTGGGGCTCGTGGCCTGGGAGTCATGATCGAAGAAGGGCTGTGCAACGAGCGTGAATTCGTCGCTCAAGCCATATTCGATGTAAGAGCCGAGAGAAAACTTTTCATAGGCGGGGATCGGGATCAGTTTGCCGTTGGCATCGAAATAGCGCGTCGAATCCGAAAAAACCGATCCGGTGATGATCTGTCCTTCGCCCGGCGGCGCAAGCCAGGCACTCGCCCGCGCGTGCCATGACGCGACGAGGAGTGACGCGATTGTTATTCCCCCCAAGAAACAAACGCGCGATACTCGCACTGCTGCCGCTCACAAATTCATTGAGCCGAAACAGAGGAAAGTTGGCATGTACGGCTAAGCTTGCCAAGCGGCAAAGCGAAACGCTTGGTGGTAGCGTTTCAATTCGCGGTGTGCGCTGCGCGACGAACGACATTGTTGCAACGCGCGGTTGCAGCGCGGTTGTGAGCCAAGTGTCGGTGTGTGAGAGAGCGACCAGAGGAGGCATGCTTGGCAGCGAAAGTGATGCGGGAGATTGTCTTCGACGACTCCGGCGGCCCGGAGGTGATCCGGCTGCGCGAAGCGCCGGTTCCGGTGCCAGGGCCCGGTCAGGTTTTGGTCGAGGTGGTCGCGGCGGGCGTCAATCGGCCGGACTGTCACCAGCGCGACGGAAACTATCCGCCGCCGCCCGGCGAGTCGGACGTACCGGGACTTGAGATCGCGGGGCGCGTCGTTGCAATCGGCGAGGGTGTCTCCGCACCACACTTCGGCGAGGAGGTCTGCGCGCTTGTCGGCTCCGGCGGTTATGCCGAATATGCGCTCGCGGATGCGCGGCTCTGTCTGCCGGTGCCCCGCGGCCTCAGCCTTGTCGAAGCGGCCGGAATCCCGGAGACTTACTTCACCGTCTTCGACAACGTGTTTACGCGCGGGCGTTTGAAGCCCGGAGAGACGATCCTCATCCACGGCGGTTCCAGCGGCATCGGCTCGACGGCCATTCAGCTTGCCAAGCTCTTCGGCTCGCAGGTGATCGTCACGGCCGGTTCGCCGGAAAAATGCGCCTTCTGCCGCACGCTCGGCGCCGACCATGCGATTGATTACAAGACGCAGGATTTCGTCGCTGAAGTGAAGGCCTTGACAGCCAAGCGCGGCGTGGACGTCATCCTCGATATGGTTGGCGGCAGCTATATCGCGAAAAATCTTTCGCTGCTCGGGCTCGAAGGCCGGCTTGTGCAAATCGCTTTTCTGCAGGGCAGCACTGTCGAAAACATCAACCTCCTGCCGGTGATGATGCGGCGACTGACGATCACTGGTTCAACCATGCGCGCCCGCACCGTCGAGCAAAAGGCGGCGGTCGCGCAGGCGCTGCGCGACAAGATCTGGCCAGCGCTCGACCGCGGCAAGGCGCTGCCCGTCATACATGCGACGTTTCCGCTGGAGGATGCGCGCGCGGCACACGCGCTGATGGAATCCTCAAGCCATGTCGGCAAGATCGTGCTGGAAACGGGAAAGTAGGCTGCATTCACACGAGATAGCCCGGCGCCTAAGCGCCGGACCGTAAAGTGTTGCTCAGTCGCGGCATCCGGCGCGGCGGAAACCGCACCGGATTTTTTGTTAATTGGCGACGCTGTAGGAATGCGCGCCGACGCCGGCGAGATGGCCGCCCTGGACGATGAGATATTCGTCGCGGATCGGCTTGCCGGCGAAGAAGCACTCGAGGATCTCGCGCGTGCCGGCGGCATAGCGCGCTTGGGCGGAGAGCGTCGTGCCCGAGGTATGGGGCGTCATGCCCTCGTGCGGCATCGTCCGCCAGGGATGATCCTTCGGAGCCGGCTGCGGATACCAGACATCGCCGGCATAGCCCGCGAGCTGGCCGCTCTCGAGCGCCCGGACGATCGCATCGCGATCGCAGAGCTTTCCGCGCGCGGTGTTCACAAGATAGGTGCCGCGCTTCATCAAGGCGAGCGTCCGGTCGTTGATCATGTGCTCGGTTTCGGGGTGCAGCGGCGTGTTGAGCGTAATCACGTCGCAGACCTTGAAGAGATCCTCACGATTTTCGTGGAAGGTCAGACCCAGCTCTTTCTCGACTTCGGCAGGTAGGCGGTGCCGGTCGGTATAGTGCAGCTTGACGTCGAAGGGCTTCAGGCGCCGCAGCACCGCCGTGCCGATGCGCCCCGCCGCGACCGTGCCGACATGCATGCCTTCGAGATCGTAGGCGCGTTCGACGCAGTCGGCGATGTTCCAGCCGCCCTTGCGCACCCAATCGTGCGAAGGAATGTAATTGCGCACGAGGCTGAGGATCATCATCACCACATGTTCGGCGACGCTGATGCTGTTGCAATAGGTGACTTCGGCCACGGTGATCTTGTGCTTGTTGGCGGCTTCGAGATCGGTGTGGTCAGAGCCGATGCCCGCCGTGACGATCAGCTTGAGAGTTTTGGCCTTGGCGATCCGCTCGGCGGTCATATAGGCGGGCCAGAACGGCTGCGAGATCACCACATCCGCGTCAGGCAGTTCCTTGTCGAGCGTCGAATTCGGGCCCTCTTTGTCCGAGGTGACGATGAGCTGGTGGCCATTGTCCTTGGCCCATTTCTTAAGCCCGAGCGCCCCGCTGACGCTGCCCAAAAGCTCGCCCGGCTTGAAATCGATCGCCGATGGCGTCGGCGTCGTCTGGCCGTCGGGATATTTGCTGATGACCGGGATCGTGTCGCGGGCATAGGTCTTAGGGTAGCCATCGACCGGATCATCATAGAGAACGCAAATAATCTTCGCCATTGTTTCCTCCTCGGCAATAGGCCGTTTTAGCTATATATATGTCGATATAGCTTTCGGAGACTGGCGCCATTTGGCGCCAAGCGCCAATTGATTGTTACGTGTGGCGATCGCACAAAACTATCAATAGCGCGCCTCGCTTTCGTGCTGCCGACTTTGCCTTGGCGGTATAGAAAAGTTGAATAGCTGCGCCGAAAGTCTGCGTTGCATCAGCGATCTGTGGGAATGCGCCTGGACCGCCGGACTAATTAAATTCTGGACGTCGCAGCGGGCCAGCCACGGATGTTTGGTGGATGGCCAAAACGGTGGCTCATGACAGAAGCAACGCCTTATCTTTCCCGCATCGATATCTATCCGATCAAATCGTTGGATCGTGTTGCGGTCCGGAAAACGCGCGTCCTGCCAAGCGGCGCGCTGGAATACGACCGTGCGTGGGCGTTCTTCGACGCCAAGGGCGAATTCGTCAACGCCAAGTCCTATCCGGAAATCCAGCGCATTCGCGCGGACGTTGATCCTGAGGAGCCGGCTGTGACACTCCGCGACGAAGGCGGACGCGGTCTCGAAAGCGATAAATTTCGTCTCGACCAAAATTCCGCGGCACTGGAAAGCTGGATGGAAAGATATTTCGGATTCGCGATGACGTTGAAAGCCAATACCGATCTCGGCTTTCCCGACGACACGAACTCACCCGGGCCAACAGTGATCAGCACGGCAACACTGACCACAGTCGCGAGTTGGTTCGGCTTCTCCGTCGACGAGACGCGGCGGCGCTTTCGCGCCAATATCGAGCTCGACGGCGTGCCTGCCTTCTGGGAAGAACAGCTCTTCGGCGTGGAAGGCACGCGCGTCAAATTCCGCATCGGTGACGTGATTTTCGAGGGGATCAATCCGTGCATGCGCTGCACTGTGCCGCCGCGAAACCCGTGGACGGGCGAGGACGACCCCGCCTTCGTCCAGCGTTTCCGTCACCTGCGGCGCGATACGCTGCCGTCCTGGGTCGTGCGGGAACGCATGACCACCTATTATCGCCTCTCGATCAACACCCGGGCGCATGGCGATCAGGGAGGTAAGACGCTGAATATTGGCGATGCCGTCGAAATCCTCGAGCCGATAGCGGGCGCCGCCGCCGCTTGAGGCGCTTGACTTCGTGCCGGCTTCTTCTTACAGCCCTTTCAGCGGGCGCCTTCGGGCGCCTTCTTTCATGGCGGGTTTATCCCGCCATGGCGCACCCGTGGCGTCCCAGAGCCTGGCTCGAAGCGGACACCTGTCGGCGAGGATGCCTGATAAAGGAGTCCTGGCAGAGGAGGGCGCGGACCTCCGCCAAGCGTGTATTTATAAAGCATGTCTTTGTAAACGCACGTATTTTCTCAATGGCGGGGACGCGGTTTTGCGGCACGCTTTGGGCGTGGGCGCGCGCGTTTCCGTCGCAATTTCGAGGACGCGATGACCAAACGCGCAGAAGCCAAATACAAGATCGACCGCCGCCTGGGGCAGAATATCTGGGGCCGCCCGAAGAGCCCGGTCAACCGCCGTGAATATGGCCCGGGCCAGCACGGCCAGCGCCGCAAGGGCAAGCTTTCCGACTTCGGCACCCAGCTTCGCGCCAAGCAGAAGCTCAAGGGCTATTACGGCAACATTTCCGAGCGGCAGTTCCGCAAATACTACGCCGAGGCGATCCGCCTGCGCGGCGACTCGGGCGATAACCTGATCGGCCTCCTCGAGCGCCGCCTGGACGCGGTGATCTATCGCGCCAAATTCGTGCCGACTGTCTTCGCCGCGCGCCAGTTCATCAACCACGGCCATGTGAAGGTGAACGGCAAGCGCGTGAACGTCGCCTCCTACCAGGTGAAGGTCGGCGATGTGGTGGAGGTGAAGGAAGCTTCGCGGCAGTTGACGCTGGTGCTCGAAGCCGTCGGGCTCGCCGAGCGCGATGTGCCGGATTATTTCGAGGTCGACCACGGCAAGTTCACCGCCAAGCTGACGCGCGTTCCGCTGCCGCGCGAGGTGCCGTATCCGGTTCAGATGGAGCCGAACCTCGTTATCGAATTCTATTCGCGTTGAGTTTTCTCGACCTCGAACAGATATGCAGAGGCCGCCCTCGGGCGGCCTTTTTGTTTTAATCAGGCAGGTTCAGGCCACAGGCATCTCGGAAACGCCACGCGTGTTGGACGTTGCAAACCGGCGCAGGCGATCGAAGATCGTTCTCCTGGCTGCGTCTGAGGATCCGCCAGGCAAGGCCAAAAACGCAAAGAAGCCCCAGGCCACCCAGGAAACCCGCATATTCTCGCCGGGCATTCCCGCGGTGAGTTGCTTGCCTATGATCGCAGTCGTCACAAGTCCGAAACCGCATGCGAAGAAAGCTCGAGAAATAGAGCATCGAGCGCTCAAGTGCTGTTCCGGACCTTCAGAATGTCCGGTAACAGCAGAGCCAATCCCACACCGAGAATCGGCAAGTCATAGTCATAGGCATAAGGGCTGATGAGCAGGGACGCGATTGCTGTCAAACCCAGTGCTTGGTGCAGGGAGAAGCGCCGGCTTGCAATGACTATCATCGTGAGCGCGACGACCGCTACGATTGCTTGCATAAGCATCGCGAGCGATGCCGGCAAGCCGAGAGTTCTCGCGACCGCATAAAATGAAATCATCCTGAACAATGGATAATAGCCGTGGGAGAGGAAGAATCCGGCTTCTTTCAAGCCATGAAAAAAGGCGTCCCAGACGTGCATTCCCAGGATCAGCGTCGCCGCAATCGTGGTCGCTGCGGCGGTTCCGCCTGCGATTATGGCCATTTTCCAGCGGCGTGTTGCGATCGCATATATGACGAAGGCCACGGCGAGATGCGGCTTGATCGCCATGAAGCCTAGCGGCACGCCGGCCAGCGCGCTGCCTCGCCTCAGGTAGAGACACGTCAGGCCAATGAAAGCGCCGGTGATAAAGCCGTTCTGTCCGCTGCGAATTTCAACGACAAGCACGGGGAATGTCACGATCAGCACCGGCACGAAGCTTGCCGCCGCAAGCCGCCGCAGGATCGCGAGATAGGCGGCGAAGGAGCCGCCCATAAATAGGCAATAAGCGATCCACCGCGAGGTCAGTGCAAGCGCAGCGACGAGAACATCGAACTGCGGCGGATAGGTCCAAAGGAGGAGGGTCTTGCCCCGCGAGGGTGAGGCCGGAGTTTCGCCGATGCCGTGGACGAGATAGGCCTTATCGATGTCGCGATGCCACACCATCTGGCCGACGATGTAGAAATCGTCGAAGTCCACCAATTCGCGCGGATGTGCCTTGGTCCCCAAATTCGAAAATTGGACGGCCGTCAGGGCCATGAGGACAATTGCCGCGGCGAGGATGAACTTCGCATAGAACGAACGTTTGCTACGGGAGTAATAGCCGGATTCGATTGTCGCGAGCAGAGTCATCGGAAGCTCTTGCGCTTCTGCGAAGTCGAGCGAATGGAACAGCGCCTGCGGAATATTCGGTTAGCGCAGATTGAAATTCGTTCGGGAGTGTGCCCCACGGCGTCTTAAAAGAGGCTTACGGGCCTCTATGCAACCTTCGCTATCAGCGGGGCCGGCTCACAAATTCTTCAGAAATCCAGCAAGACGCATGAGGCCCTCTGGCCATGGCCCGTGGCCGCTCGCGGCATTGATGTGGCCCGCCTCGCCAGCGTCGGCGATCTCCGCCTGCCAGGCGAGGGCAAAATCTTCCGATTCCGCAAAGCTCGCGTAAGGGTCATCGCGGCTCGCGACGAGAACGCTCGGAAAAGGCAGAGCCGCGGCTGCGATATTGGCAAAGGCAGGGTCGATTGCCTCTATCTCTTTAATGGAGCGCAAGGAGGGCGGAGCGACGAGAAAGGCGCCTTTAACCTTGTCTCCGAGCGTCGCCGCCATGTCCGCGACAGTGATCGCGCCGAGGCTATGGGCGACGAGGATGACCGGCCGCTCCGCTTCGGTCACCGCGTTTGAGATGGCATCGCGCCAGTCAGCGAGACGCGGACGCTCCCAATCCTTCTGCTCGACGCGCCGCGCGGTCGAAAGCTTGGCCTCCCACCGGCTCTGCCAATGGTCCGGGCCGGAGCCGCCGAGGCCGGGAATGATGAGGATGTCGGCGTCGCTCGTGCGCATGGGTCACACGCGCGCTGATGGCGGAGCGAGTTCCTGCGCCAGCGCTGCGACGAAGGTTTCGAAAAGATCTTTCTCCAGCGCCTCGAAAGCAGGCGCGCGCGTCGCATGTTCCGGGTCCCCGGCGGCAAGCCCCGCCTCGACCTGGCGTAGATGCCCGACCTCCTCGTCAAGAAGCGCGTCGAGCTGCGCAGAGAGCGGCGAAGCCCCCAGCGCCTCCTTGTAGCGGCCATAGACATCGAGTGCGCGCCGCTCGATCAGCCAGGTCACATACAGGTAGACAATTCTTGCACGTTCGGACTCCGGCACGTCGGCGAATTTCTCGTCGCAGCCGTGATCGAGATTTTGGAAATAGGCGCTCGCCGCCTTCGCAGCGAGCATGCTTTCCGGCGTGTAGAAATCGAAATCCTTGCCGCCAACCTTCACCGCCATGTTCTTGAGCAGAAAAGCGTGGCCGCCTTCTTCCAGCGCGTGGTTAAGAAAGGTGCGATTCAGCACATTGGCGCGCTGACTTTTGATGATCTTCCGGAAGCCGACATATTCGAGATAGGAGAAAGTATTGAGCCAGCGCGCGTGAAGATGATCGTCCTTGATGACGATCGGCATCAGCGCGGCGAGACGGTCGGATGCGCTCATCAGTTAATTGGCTCCGAAAACGCGGTTGAAGATGAAATCCACGTGCTTGAGATGATAGCCGAGGTCGAAAAGGTCTTCGAGTTCTGTATCGCTCAAGACCGCCTTTACGTCGGCGTCCTTTTTCAGGAGGTCGAGGAAGTTGCCTTCGCCGCGCCAGACCGGCATGGCGTTGCGCTGAACGAGCGTATAGGCGCGCTCCCGCGCGAGGCCCTTCTGGGTCAGCGCCAGCAGCACCCGCTGCGAATGAACGAGGCCCCCAAGCGCATCGAGATTCTTCTTCATATTCGCCGGATAGACGACGAGCTTGTCGATGACATCGGCCAGCCGTGCGAGGGCGAAGTCGAGTGCGATCGTCGCGTCAGGGCCGATCACCCGCTCGACGGAGGAATGGGAAATGTCGCGCTCATGCCAGAGCGCCACGTCTTCCATCGCCGGCAGCGCCATGCCGCGCACGAGGCGCGCAAGGCCGGTCAGGTTCTCGCTCAGCACCGGGTTGCGTTTGTGCGGCATGGCTGAGGAGCCCTTCTGGCCCTCAGAGAAATATTCTTCCGCTTCCAGCACCTCGGTGCGTTGCAGATGCCGGATTTCGGTGGCGAGCCGCTCGATCGAGGAAGCAACCACGCCAAGCGTCGCGAAGAATGCCGCATGGCGGTCGCGCGGGATGATCTGCGTCGAAACCGGCTCCGGCGTGAGGCCGAGCTTCTGCGCGACGTGCTCCTCGACGCGGGGGTCGATATTGGCGAAGGTGCCGACGGCGCCGGAAATCGCGCAGGTTGCGATTTCCTTCCGCGCCGTGACGAGCCGGGCGCGGGCGCGGGAAAATTCCGCATAGGCTTCGGCCAGCTTCAGGCCAAAGGTGACAGGCTCGGCATGGATGCCATGCGAACGGCCGATGCTCGGCGTCAGCTTGTGCTCGAAGGCGCGCCGTTTCAGCGCTGCGAGCAGCGCGTCGGTGTCCTTGATGAGCAGATCCGCCGCACGGGAAAGCTGCACCGCGAGGCAGGTGTCGAGCAGATCGGACGAGGTCATGCCGAGGTGGAGAAAACGCGCCTCCGGGCCGATCTCCTCGGCGAGATAGGTGAGGAACGCGATGACGTCGTGTTTCGTCACTTTCTCGATGGCGTCGATCCGTGCGACATCGAAGCGCAATCCCTTGCCCTTCTGCCAGATCGTTTCGGCAGCCGCTTTGGGGACCACGCCGATCTCCGCCAGAGCATCGCAGGCATGCGCCTCGATCTCGAACCAGATACGCAGGCGAGTCTGCGGCTCCCAAAGCGAAGCCATTTCAGGGCGGGAATAACGCGGGATCATTGAACCTGTCTCAAATTCAAGCCAATTCGCCGCGCGCGAGCTGCGCGGCCTTGCGGATGGCGGCGATATTGCCGGCATAAGCCGATGGGCCGCCTTTGAACACGGCGGAGCCTGCGACAAGCCAGTTGGCGCCGGCACCGGCAACGGGACCCGCCGTCTCGGCAGTGATGCCACCGTCAACCTCAATGTCAATATCGCGCCCGGCGGTCATCGCACGGACGCGGTCAAGTTTTTCGAGCGAAGACGGAATAAAGGCCTGGCCGCCGAAACCGGGGTTGACGCTCATCACCAAAACGAGATCGATCTCATCCAGCACATGTTCGATCGTCGCAACGGGAGTTGCGGGATTGAGGGCGACACCAGCTTTCTTGCCGAGCTGGCGGATGGCGCTCAGCGAGCGGTGGAGATGCGGTCCGGCTTCCGGGTGAATGGTGATGACGTCGGCTCCGGCCTTGGCGAAGGCGTCGATGTAAGGATCGACGGGGGCGATCATCAGATGGACGTCGAGCCGCGCATCGGTGATGCCGCGAATGGCCTTCACCATGTCCGGGCCGAAGCTGATGTTAGGCACGAAATGCCCATCCATGACATCGAGATGCACGATATCGGCTCCGGCGGCCATCACCTTCTGTACCGAGTCGCCGATATGGGCCCAGTCGGCGGCGAGAACGGAGGGGAGAATGGCGAGCGGACGCATCGAGCCTCGTGATGCAGGCGACGTTTTCCCGGGCAAGAGACTGAAAAGAAGAACCTTTCCAGAATTAAGCCCGGACGGATTGCCTATAGGCTCCGGCCATAGCACGGCCGGGCGGCGTGCGTCGAGGGGCGGCGGGTGAGGCGCGTTGAAGCTAGACCGCCTCGCGCTTTTCGTCGTTCCACTGGCGAATGAGGCCGGGAAGTTGGGCTGCGGGAAGGGCGCGGCTAAACAGAAAGCCTTGCGCTTCGTCGCAACCCGCCGCGCGCAGCCAAGCGAGTTGTTCCGGTGTCTCGACGCCCTCGGCTGTGGCGCGGATGCCAAGACTGCTCGCCATCGCTGTCATCGCCTTGACGATGGCCCGCGAACCTTCCTTGTTCGTCATGCCGCTGACGAAGGACTGATCGATCTTGATCTTGTCGAAGGGGAAGCTGCGCAAATAGTTGAGCGACGAATAGCCAGTACCGAAGTCGTCCATCGCGATGCGGACGCCGAAATCGCGCAATTCATGCAGCTTGGCGAGCGTCGCGGTGTTGTTGGTCAGCAAAAGCGATTCGGTGATTTCGAGCTCCAGCCGGCGCGGCGAGAGCCCAGAGGCGCGCACGCAGCTGGTCACGATCTCCAGAAAATGCGCGCTCTTGAATTGCGCGACGGAGACGTTGACCGCGAGCTTGATATATTTCGGCCAGGTCGCGGCCTCGGCGCAGGCGGTGCGCAGAACCCACTCGCCGAGCGGCACGATGAGGCCGATTTCTTCGGCGAGCGAGATGAACTCCGCCGGGGAGACCTGGCCGCGCGTCGGATGGTTCCAGCGCAGCAGGGCCTCGAAACCGCCGATCCGGTTCTCCTGCAGATCGAAGACCGGTTGATAGTGGACTTCGAACTCGCTGTTACCAAGCGCGTCGCGCAGGTCCAGCTCCAGCGCGCGGCGCACTTGTAAACGCACGTCCATCTCGGGCTCGAAGAACCGCCAGGTTGCGCGGCCGTCGGCTTTCGCCAGGTAGAGCGCCACATCGGCATTCTTCAACAGCTTGTCGTAGGCGGTGCCGTCGCCGGGCGCGATCGAAATGCCAACGCTGACGCTGATCGTCAGGCGGTGGCCGTCGATCTCGTAAGGCGCGCTGAGAACCTCGACGATGCGGCGCGCGAGAAGCGCCGCTTCCTCCGGCTTCTGAATGTCGGATTGCAGAATCGCGAATTCATCGCCGCCGAGCCGGCTGACGGTATCGACCTCGCGTACGCATGCCTTGAGACGTTCCGCCACCGACCGCAGCAATTCGTCGCCGACGGGGTGGCCGAGCGTATCGTTCACCTGCTTGAAATGATCGAGATCAAGGTTCAGTACTGCAAAGCCGCTGCTGTTGCGGCCGAGCTGACTGATCGCGTTCTCGATACGCTCGGCAAACAGGACGCGATTGGGCAGTCCGGTCAACACGTCGTGCCGCGCCATGAAGACGATGCGCTCCTCGGCGCGGCGGCGCTCCGTCACGTCCTCGTAGGTCGCGACCCAGCCGCCATCGCCGGTGGGTTGACGCGAGATCAGGATGACGCGGTTGTTGCTCAATTCGAGGAAATGCGTGGCCGCTATCTTTTGGCTGATCAGCGGAAATTCCTGCGCATAAAGTTCATTCGCGGTTTCGTCCGGATGATTGCCGGCGGCAACGCTGAGAGAGAGAACGTCGCGGAAGACGATGCCGGGGCGCAATTGCGATGGCGACAGGTGAAAGATTTCGCAGAAGCGCCGATTGACGACCTTCAGCCGATGTTCGGCGTCGTAGAGGCACAGACCCTGAGACATGTTGTCGAGCGCTGCGTCGAGCAGCAGGTTTGTCGCTTTCAGCTTCGCTTCTTGCTCCTTCGACACGCTAATGTCGCTGAACAGCGCGATGAAGCCACCGTCCTGCGTCGGGCTGCGGCTCACGCGCAGCCAGCGGCCGTCTTGCAAGCGTATCTCGCCGGTCGCCTGAGAAAAATTGTTCAAGGATAGCGGAGAGGGGACGAGATTGTTCGGCTCCGCCGTCGCGTCCGCGGAAGTTCCGGGTTCGAGCAGGGCCATAGCGCCGCCGAAAAATTCGTTGGCTTGCGAATTGGCGAGCGCGATTCGGTGATCCGAATCGACCACGACAATACCCTCGCGCGAGCTTTCGAGCGCATCGGCGAGCCGCACCTGCGCGGTACGCCGCTGCGCAACCTCGCGCTCCATCATCGAACGGATATTATCGCGCATCGTGCGCATTGCGGCGAGCAGGGCGCCGAGTTCATCGCCGCCGCCGGCGGGAATTTCGGCGTCGAGCTGGCCGCTGGCGATGCGTTTGGCGGCAGACGAGGCGGCCGCAACCGGCTTGGTGATCCGCCGTGAGAGCAGCAGTGCGACAAGACCTGAAAGAAAGAGCGCGCCGACGGTGCCGAGCAAGGCGAGGTCCGTCGCCACGGCGACCTGCTTGCGGGCGCTTTGGCGATAGATGAAGCCATCGCCGGCCGTATAATTCACCAGAAGATCGATTTGCTGCGATACCGTCTGGGCATAAGGGTCGAGTGCATCCCACGCGGCGTTGAGCGAGAGGTTGTCCCGCAGATGACGGCGCGCCTCGCTCCAGGCGTCGGCGGCGTTTTGTACTTCCGTCGCCGCGCGAGCGGCACGCAAGGACTGCGATCTCTCGGCGGCGATTTGCAGATCTTCCGCCAGATTCTCCTCGAGATCGGCGATCGCTTGGTCCAGTTTCGTGCGGGTCTGTGGCTTGGTCGCGCTCCATCGCCGCGCGAAGGCCACCTGCATGGCGGCGAAGTCGGCCGAAGCGGCGCGGGCATAATTGATCGACATCAGGGATTCGTCATAGGTCTTGGTGACCAGCACGCCGGCGCGACGGATGCCGAGTGCTGCATAGCCGCCAAGAGCCGCGGTGATCAGGCTCATCGCAAGGAATGCGATGAGGATCCGTCCGCGGATCGTTTTCGCCATCTGGACAGCCATGGCGAGCGGCGATCGCCGCGCCCCGGCTACTCCTTGCAATGCCGGCAATGGCTGACGACCCATCAAAATAACCCGAATACCAATAGGGTCTTTTGCGCCAATTTAGGTTAAGACGAGGCTAAATTCGCTTGCCCAGCAGCGCCAAAAAGTGCTGGTTTCGCTGTTAGTTAACCTATCGATTCGCATAACATCCCAGGAGCGCGTGCCCGTTTTGGGCGACGGACAAGTGTGCATGAGACTAACAGGGCCCACCCGCTCAGCGAAAAGCGGCCGCTTCGCGATTCTGGCCGCAGCGGCGGCCTTGAGCGTGCTCGCTGGCGGGATAGGCTGGACGCAGCAAAAGTCCCTCTATGTCATTTCCCAGCGGGGGCGCGCCTTTCACCCCGCCTTCCTAACCGTCAAACAGGGCGAGACGGTGCGGATCATCAATGATGACGGTGATCTGCTGCACCACGCCTATATCGAGTCGGACACGTTCAACTTCGACTCGGGCGACCAATTGCCGGGCAGTCAGACCGATATCGTGTTTTCTGTGCCCGGCACTTTCAACGTGCTCTGCGGCATTCATCCGAAAATGAAGCTCGTCGTCATCGTCAAGTGAGGAGAACGCACGAGGCTCCAGCTTGGGGTGCCGGAGCCTCGCGCTTTTGCGCGCCGTCCGCCACCTAGACGACGTGGGTGCCGTAAAGCACGGAATGAAGGACGTAATAGGCGATCAGGAAAGCCGTGAGCGCCACGCAATAGCCCGCGGGAATAAGCACAACATCCCACGCCGAAACCGCCACCTTGAAGCGCGTCAGATAGTTCTTGATACCCAGCCACAGGTGTACGGGACGTTTGCCGACAGCGTCGTCAGCGATGAAGCCGAGGACAACTCCGATGATGGGCGCATGACCAATTGCGTCGATCTTGCCGAATTCGGGCACGGCCGAGACAAACATGGCGCAGAGAATGATCGCTGCCACGCGCCGGACGAGCGGCGTCAGGAGCAACGCGAACGAAAGCGAGAACTCCACCATTCCCGCGGCACGCATGTAGAACTCGCGGTCAAAGCCGAAGCTCATGCCCGGATGTGTGATGAACAGCGGGTAGGTCCACTGCGGATAGGCCCATTTCTCGACCGAGGCCCACATCAGGGTAATGGCTGCGCTCCAGCGGACGACATCGAGCGGGCGGATGCCGTAGAAGTTGCGTCCCAAGCCCGTCAGCGCGAGATAGGCGGCGATGCCAAGAAAGATCGGATAATCGAGCAGGTGAAAGATGCCGTATTCGTAGATGGCATAGCCGAACAGACCGACAAGCCCCGCGGCCGTAAACACGAGGGTTTCGCGCCAGAGTAATCCCGCCGCGAGGGAGAGCTGAATCCAGGGGATGAGCGTCGACGAGGTCTTGAGCTCCGGCGTCAGGATCACCCCGCCGTTCGTCCAGCAGGCGATGAGGAAGAAGCCGCAGGAGGCGCGAATGAGAACATCGGTTTCATCACGCAACCCGCGCGTTACCCGATTGAGCGCCGCGATGAGAGCGGTCCCGATGGCACTCCATTCGACGAAATAGCCGAAGAGCAGCATCGTAAATGCTGTCAGCATCAAGACTTCGAAATCGGGGCAGAGGACGTTTTCAAGACCGCGCGGCTGGCCGGCGACGTTGAAGGCGCAGAACCATTTCACATGAGCGCTAGCTTGCCCGGAGCAGAGAACGCTTGCCGCCAAAACGAGCCCGCTTGCGGCCGAGACGCGCCGCCAGCGTTGCCAAGTCAGTCCCATCATCATTCCTCGTGGAGTGGCCGATAACGAGGAATTTAATCGAATTTTAACGTTACGTCCGCGCTATTCCTAATAATTGGTTAATTGCACTTTCGAAACCCGGATCTGTTAAGGTTGATGAAAGAAGAGCCGATCACACAAAGGGCTGGCAAGGGCGTGGTAAGCTTGGCTGCCTAGATTCGCCTGCACTGCATTTTTTCACGAGAGACAGATGATTCTCGCCCTGAGCCTTGCAAGCATTGTTCTCGGAACCGGCCTCGCCTATGCGGCGCCGAAGGCACCGGCGTTGACAATCCGTCTGGAGCAATCCGGCGGCGCGCTCTTCATCGCTGGACTTGCCCTGATTGGAACGATGCTTCAGCAATCGTGCTGACGATACCTGCGGATCAGCGCGACGAAACTGGCTGTACGCCGGCCACCGACTCGCCGCTCAAAGTCTTGAGAAAGGCCAGTAGGTCTGCCTTTTCGTCGACCGTGAGCCTTAGCGGATGGATCAGTTCAGAGCGGCTGGGGCGATCGATGCCGCCGCGATCGTAAAGCTCGATCACGGCTTCCAAGGTCGGCACCGACCCGTCGTGCATATAGGGCGCGCGCTCCGCGACGTTGCGCAAAGTCGGGGTCTTGAACGCATAACGCAGCTTGACGGATGTCGGGAAGAAAACGCCGCGGCCGATGTCCTTGCCCTTGCCGACGCCGACATCGTGGAACGACCCGTCCGTGAACGACCATCCGCTGTGGCATTGCGCGCAATTGCCCTTGCCGTTGAAGATCGCGAAGCCGCGTTTTGCAGCTGGGCTGATGGCAGTTTCGTCGCCCATGATCCAGCGGTCGAACGGCGCCTCCGTCGAGTGAATTGAGCGCACATACGTTGCCAGAGCCGAGGAGATATTTTTCCGGTCGATCGCATGATCCGGAAACGCCGCTGCGAAGGCGTGGACATAGGGCGGCGCGGCGGAGAGACGCGCAATCAGCGCCGGCTCGGTCAAGTTGAGATTTCCCGCCGCGGTAATCGGCGCGAACGAGACTTTCTCAAGCGTCGGAAACTTGCCACTCCAGCCGTAGCGGTCGATGAAGGCGACGTCCAGGAGCGACGGCGAGCGAAACGCCATAGCGTGCCCCGCGTCGCCTATCGCCAGCGGGAGATGGTCGCTGAACGACGATCTTGGGTCGTGACAGGTCGCGCAGCTATGCGCCCCCGATCCCGATAGCATCGGGTCGAAGAAAAGCGTGCGGCCGAGAGCCTCTTTCGCCGACGAATAGGCGTCGTCGTCCGGGTATGGCGTCGCGGCCGGTCGTACATATTGCTGGCGCAATGCAGCGTCGCTGGGGTCCGGCGTCTGCTCATCGCCATAAGCGGCCACGGAAAGCGACAGAAGCAGCACCGCCAGCAGACTGCGGTGGATGTTCGTCATCGCGGTCTCCGACAAACGGCACAATTGCGCGACGACGGTTGATAATTCGTTGAGATTCCAGACCAATCTTCGGCGCAGGCCGTTTGCTATTCCGCCGCAAGGCCCGGCCGCGCCAACACCGAGAGCGCATGCGACAGATCGGCAATGAGGTCTTCTGCATCTTCGAGACCGACCGAGAGCCGCAACATCCCGTCGCTGATGCCCATTTTGGCGCGGCTGTCCGGCGTCAGCCGCTGATGCGTGGTGGTCGCGGGATGGGTGATGATGCTTTTGGCGTCGCCAAGATTGTTGGAAATCTTGATGATGGAGAGCGCGTTCGCGACCGCGAAGGCGCCTGCCTTGCCGCCCGACACCTCGAAGGTGACCAATGTGCCGCCGCCCTTCATCTGGCGCCGCGCCAGTGCGGCCTGCGGGTGGTCGGCGCGCCCCGGGTATATCAACCGCTTCACGTTCGCCTGCGTGGCCAGAAAGTCGGCGATCCGCGCCGCGCTCTCGGACTGGTGGTTGACGCGCAGCGGCAGGGTCTCCAGCGATTTGAGCATCACCCAGGCATTGAAGGGTGAAAGGGCAGGGCCGGTCTGGCGCAGATAGGTGTGGATGTACGTGTCGATGAACTCGCGACTCGACAGGATGATGCCGCCGAGACATCGCCCCTGGCCGTCGATATGTTTGGTCGTCGAATAGACGACGCAATCGGCGCCGTGCTGCAAGGGCTTCTGCAAGACCGGCGAGGCAAAGACATTGTCGACGACAAGCCTGGCGCCATGCCGGTGGGCGATGTCCGCAATGGCTTTCAGGTCGTAGATTTCGAGGCTCGGATTGGTCGGGGTTTCGAGGAAGAAGACCTTGGTCTCCGGCCGCACCGCGGCCTCCCATTGGGCAAGATCGGCGCCGTCGACAAGCGTCGCCGCGATGCCGTACCGCGGCAGCAGTTCCTCGACCACATAGAGGCAGGAGCCGAACAGCGCGCGCGCGGAGACGAGATGATCTCCCGCCTTCAACTGGCCCATCAACGCGGCGGTGACCGCCGCCATGCCGCTGGCCGTGGCGCGGGCGGCCTCAGCGCCTTCGAGAAGGCACATCCGCTCCTCGAACATGGCGATGGTCGGGTTGGAATAGCGTGAGTAGACGAAGCCGGGGTCTTGACCATTAAAGCGCGCCTCGGCTGCCTCAGCCGTGTCGTAGACGAAGCCCTGGGTGAGGAAGAGAGCCTCCGACATTTCGCCGAATTGCGAGCGCAAGGTGCCGCCGTGAACGAGGCGGGTGGCCTCGTGCCAGTTTTTCGGGTCCTTTAGCGCCTCGTCGGCGGTTTTCTTCGTCATCAGCCATCTCCTCATCGCCGTCTTACCCAAGACGGCGCGGTTCTGCCCTGGCGCAGTCCTGTCTGAGCGCGGCCGAGTCGACGAAAATGGGGGAGGATGCTTCGCGACGAAGCCTCGGCCCTTTTAGTCCCTTGTTTAACGTGGCGGCAAGCCGGCCGGCCCAAATGACCACATCCACAAGATAAACCTTGCCTTTGGCCGGCTCAAGGGAAAATAGCTGTTCGCAGGCGGCTCCCCGCCTTGACGCCGCCGGCCCCACGGGGTTGGTCGCGGCAGAGAGAGCGTTCCGATGTCCTTGAATCCCCTCCCGCTGGAAGACGAGAATGCCGGCCTGTTCGGCAACCATTTCGGTCTGCTCGGGCGCGAAAAGATCGAGCTGTTGCTGCGCCGCCGGATGATCCGCGGCCTCGGCGAGATCGAGCCGGGACAATTGCAGCCTGCGAGCCTCGATCTGCGGCTCGGCGCGACGGCGCATCGGGTGCGCGCCAGCTTCCTGCCCGGCAAGGAGCGCAGCGTCGAGGATCAGCTCGGCGTGCTGAAGTCGGACGAGATCAGCCTCGAGGGCGATGGCGCGGTGCTCGAACGCGGCTGTGTCTATGTCATTCCGCTGCTCGAATTCCTGGCCCTGCCGGAAAGCCTTTCGGCCGCCGCCAATCCAAAAAGCTCGACCGGAAGGCTCGATATTTTCACCCGTCTCATCACCGACCGCAGCGAGATTTTCGACCATGTCGAGCGCGGCTACGAGGGGCGTCTTTACGCCGAGGTCTCGCCGCGCAGCTTCAGCGTGCGCGTGCGCAAAGGTTCGCGGCTCAATCAAATCCGTTTTCGCCGCTGGCACCCACAGCAGTTCTTCTCCCGCACCGGCTTCGGTGTCGACGACAAGGACTTGCGCGAGCGCCATGCCGGGCTTGCGCTGGTTGACGGCGAACTGAACCTGCGCGGCGGTCTCGTTCTGCGCATTGCTTTGAACGCCGAGACCTTCGACAGCAAGATCATCGGCTATCGCGCGCAAAAGCACGCCGACATTATCGATGTCGACCGCGTCGGTGCTTACGATGTCGCCGATTTCTGGGATCCTATCCACGCGCGGCCGGACAAGCGGCTGATCCTCGATCCCGATGAATTCTACATTCTCGCCTCGCAGGAGAAGCTGCATATTCCGCCCGACCTTGCGGCCGAGATGGTGCCTATCGATCCGGCAATGGGCGAGTTCCGTGTTCACTACGCCGGCTTCTTCGATCCGGGCTTCGGCTATACCGAAAGCGGCCATCCGGGCAGCCGCGCCGTCCTCGAAGTGCGCAGCCACGAGGTGCCTTTCATTCTCGAGGACGGGCAGGTGATCGGCCGCCTCGTCTACGAGAAAATGGCCGAGGCGCCGCAGGCGCTCTATGGGCAGATCGGCGGCTCGAACTATCAGGGCCAAGGCCTCAAACTCTCGAAACATTTCCGTATGCCGTGAGGCGCGTTCTTGGCGCTCGCGCCTTAAAAAAGGCTGGCATAAGCTTTGTAGGTTCAGGTCACCCCAACCGGACCGCTTGATGCCGCATGCTGCTCTGATCGCCTTCGCTCTCATCGCGCTGACGATGACCGGCGCGATTCTCGCGCGCCGGCTGCACGTTCCCGCGTCGATATTTCTGGTCGTGTTCGGCATTGCGGCGAGCTTCGTGCCCGGCCTGCCGCATATTCCGATCGAGCCGAATGTCGTCCTGCAGGTGCTGCTGCCGCCCCTGCTCTATATCGCCGGCGTCGGCATGAGCTGGCGCGGGTTCAAGCGCGAGTTTGCCGAGATTTCCCTGCTGGCGGTCGGCTGCGTCTGCGCCACCGCCGCGGCGGTCGCCTTCACCGTGCATGGGCTGCTTGGCTGGCCGCTGGCGCTGGGCTTCGTCCTCGGCGCCATTGTCGCACCTCCGGATGCCGTGGCGCCCCTCGCGCTCACCGAGGGGCTGGCGCTGCCGCAACGTATCGTCACCATTCTGGAAGGCGAGGGCCTCGTCAACGACGCAACCGCGCTGATTATCTTCAGCTTCGCGGTCACCGCGGTCGAGACCGCGAGCTTTTCGCTGCCGCGCGCGGCCGGCTTGTTTGTCGTCGTCGCCATCGCCGGCGTTGCCTGGGGGCTCGCCGTCGGCTGGGGCACCTTACGGCTGCGTCGCGCGATTGGCGATCCGCAAATCGAGCTGACGATCGCGCTGCTGGCGCCTTACATCGCCTTTTGGCCTTTGCAGGCGTTGGGTGGCTCTGGGGTTTTGGCGGCCGTGACAGCGGGGCTTTATGTCAGCGCCAATGGCGCCGGACAGATTCCGCCCGCAACACGCCTCCAAGGCTATTTCTTCTGGCGCCTTGTCGTCTACATCACCGAAGGTTCGATCTTTGTCATTACCGGCCTGCAAGCGCGGCCGATCCTCGAGACCTTGCAAAGGGATTCGTGGGAGAAGCTGCCGCTGGCGATCGGAGTCGTCATCCTTGCGGTTGTGGCGGTGCGCCTGATCTGGGTCATCGTCCTGACGCGGGTGCCGCGCGATCTGATCCGCAAAAGCAAGCACAAGGCGCCGCCGCCTTGGCAGCATGACTTCTTCATCGGCTTCACCGGCATCCGCGGTGTCGTCTCGCTCGCCGCCGCGTTGTCGATCCCCTTCATGGTCGATGGCGCGCCGTTTCCCGAGCGCGACATCGTTTTGATCATCACTTTCGCGGTGATTCTCGCGACGCTGGTGGGGCAGGGCGTCAGCCTGCCCTGGGTGGTGCGAAAGCTGGGTCTCGATGCCGAGGGCCGCCGCGAATCGGCGGCGGCGAAAGATCGCGAGATTCGCGCCCGCGTCCTCGGCGTCGAGGCGGTGCTCACGCGCCTTGGCGCGCTGGACGGCATATCGGCCGGCACGATGCGCGTGCTGAAGAACCGTCATCGCGACCGGCGCGATACGCTGATCAGCGCGCTCAAGCGCGTCGATGGGCAATATGGCGATTCGCTCCAGGTGCAGCTCGGCCTCATCGAGGCGGAACGGAAGAAGATCGCCGAACTTTATGCCGAGGACGCCTTGAGCGATGAAGCGCGTCGCCGGATCGAGCGGGAGCTCGATCTCGAGGACGCACGCGTGCGGCACGCCTATTCGAGCGCACTGCCAATCAAATACGATGATCCGCTGACCTGACTACGAACACCAGGTGTTCAGCGCTTGTGGTGATGGCGCAGATATTCGTGCAGCGAGGCCGAGCCGGTTTCCTTGAGCAGGGTCGCGAGATGCATGTCGCCGCGCCGCCCGGCGGCGAAGTGGTCGCCGTAGGTCTTGCGAAGCGTATCGACCCGGGTGTTGCCATGTTTGTGGCTGATGCGGCCGCCGTGTTCCTCGGAGCGTCCGTCGAGCCCTCTCTTGTGCTTTTTGACCGCTTTACTCGCCTTGACTGCTTTACGTGCCTTAAGCGCTTTTGCCATTGAACCCCTCCCATTTTCGAGGACGCGTCAGAGCGACGTCAATCCACGCAATCTACGCCGCTCGTCCATTGGCCGCGTGCATAAGCGCACGATACAGCCAAGTATCCCCACCTTGGAGAAATCGAGCGCCGGGATGTTGGGAATGAGGGCTTTAACAAATGTAATGCCGCTGCTTACAGCAAGCTTACAATAAAGTTACAAGAAACAAACAACAACATTACCGCGCGAACGTAATATTCGTAGCTCCTGATACAGCAAATAAACACGCGCCGGAGGTGGGGCTATGAATGAGATCGTCAAGACGAGCGCCTTTATCGACGCGCAACCCTATTCGCCGGACGATTTCGAGGCCGCGATCCGCGCCGTCGGCGTCGAGCGCTATCACGACAAACACCCTTTCCACAAAATGCTGCACGGCGGACAGTTGAACAAGGAACAGGTCCGCGCCTGGGCGCTCAACCGCTATTGCTACCAGGAGGCGGTGCCGCGCAAGGATGCGGCCTTCATGAGCCGTGTGCATGACCGGGAATTGCGCCGCGAATGGATTCATCGCATCCACGATCACGACGGCCTCGGCGAAGAGGGCGGCGGCATCGAGCGCTGGCTGGTGCTGACCGACGCGCTCGGCTTCTCGCGCGAATATGTCACCTCGCGGCGCGGCGCGCTGCCGGCGACGAAATTCGCGGTCGAAGCCTATGTTCGCTTCGTTGTCGAGCAACCTTTGGTCATCGCTGTCGCTTCCTCGCTGACGGAATTGTTCGCGCCGGCGATCCATCGCGAGCGCATTGCAGGCATGCTGGCCAATTACGATTTCGTCGATGACCACGTGATGGCCTATTTCAAGCGTCGACTATCGCAGGCGCCGCGTGACGCGGAATTCGCGCTGGCCTACATCAAGACCAATGCGTTTAGCCGCGCGGAACAGGAAGGCTGCATCGCCGCTGTGCGGTTCAAATGCGATGTGCTTTGGGCCCAGCTCGATGCGCTGCACTATGCCTATGTAACGCCCGGCCTCGTCCCGCCCGGCGCTTATCGGCCTGGACAGGCCACCGACTGAGGCTGCCGCCCATAACTTCTGCGCTGCGTGTCCCGCCCAGTGTGGTGGGCGTCAAATGTTGCCGTTTGGCGCCTGCTTCATGATATGGGCACTCCATGAATTTAGTGTCAGGTTGCGGTCTTGTCGCCGGCGCCCTCGCGCTTGAGGCGATTGTTGGATATCCCAGAAGTGTGCTTCGCACGCTCGGGCATCCGGTTATGTGGATCGGCGCACTGATCGAACTTACCGAGACGCGACTCAACGTCTCGCATACGGCTCCGATGCTTCAGAGGCTTTCCGGCATTGTCAGCCTGATCTTCTGGCTAACGAGCGTAGGCGCGGTTGGAGTCTTCATTTCCTGGTCTTGTGGATCGACCTTGGTCGGGGGGGTGATACTGATCGTCCTGGCGAGCAGCCTGCTGTCACAACGCGCTCTCCACGATCACGTCCGAGCCGTCGCCATCGCTTTGCAATATGAGGGATTGACCGCGGGCAGGGTGGCAGTCAGTCAGATTGTCGGCCGCGCAACTGCGGACCTCGACGAAGCGGGGGTGGCCCGGGCCGCAATTGAAAGCCTGGCCGAGAATTTTTCTGATGGGGTAGTTGCGCCGGCCTTCTGGCTGGCGATCGGTGGCCTGGCGGGCGGCCTGCTCTATAAAACGATTAACACTGCGGACAGCATGGTCGGACACCGCACACCGCGCTACGTGAACTTCGGTTGGGCCTCCGCGCGGTTCGATGATCTTGTGAATCTTCCCGCGTCTCGGCTTTCTGCTCTTCTATTTGTATCGGCTGCGGCCTTTGACCGACAGGCATCCGCGAGCATGGCTTGGCGGTCCGCGTGGCGCGATGCGCACAAGCATCAGTCTCCCAATGCTGGCTGGCCCGAGGCGGCGATGGCCGGCGCGCTTGACTTGAAACTTGGGGGCCCGCGCGTCTACGAAGGAATGAGCGTGGAGGGTGCATTTTTGGGCGATGGCCGTCGGGCGGCGACCTTTGTCGATATTTATCGTGCTCTGAGGCTTTTCGAGCGCGCGGCCGCGTTGCAACTATTCGTTTATGCCGTGCTCGCACTGGCCATTACCTGGCGAGCCTAAGCAGCTGTTCAAGATCGAGACAACTTTCGAGATGGTCTGCCAAGCTGTCGAGGACGCTTTCGATCTGCGCCTCATACATAAGACCGGAACTTGCGCCGCCGAGAGCCTCGAGCCATGCCCGGCGCTGATTGTCGTCCGCAAAAAGCCCGTGCACATAGGTGCCGGCGACGCGACCGTCGCGCGACACTGCTCCCTCGCGCCGGCCATCATCAAGAATATGGAGGGCGTTTGCACAATCTCTGCCGTCCGTGCGACCGACATGCATCTCATAGCCGGAAAAAGTTGCGCCACTTCTAATGGAGCGTCCGCGAACTGACAGCAGAGACTTATCGCCCGTAAGTATCGTTTCGATATCGAGTAATCCCAACCCCGGAGTCTCGCCGGGTAGTCCTTCGATGCCTTGTGGATCCGCAATCATGCGGCCCAGCAATTGGTAACCACCGCAGAGGCCGAGTACGCTTCCGCCCCGGCGCGTATGTGCCTTTATATCGATGTCCCAGCCCTCTGCGACTAAAGCGTGCATATCGGCGCGGGTCGCCTTGGATCCCGGAAGAATGATAAGATCGGCGTCGTTCGGAAGCACCGTTCCGCGCGTTATCATGGCGAGATTGACGTCTGCTTCAGCGGCTAACGGATCGAGGTCATCGAAATTCGCGATATGCGGCAGGACTGGAGCGACAATCTTCACGCGCCGCTTTTCGCTCGAATGGCGCAGGCGCTGACGCGGGATAGCATCTTCCGCAGGCAGCAGAATTGCATCCGCGAAATAGGGAATGAGACCCAAGCTCGGCCAGCCGGAGAATGTCTCGATCGCGGTCATCCCGGTCGAAAATAGGGTAGGGTCGCCCCGAAATTTATTGACGATGAACCCCTGGATCAGAGCGGCGTCCGCAGAATCCAGCACGGCTTTCGTACCGACGATTTGCGCTATAACGCCGCCGCGGTCGATATCGCCGATGAGCACGACAGGGCAGTCCGTCGCTCGCGCAAAGCCCATGTTTGCAATGTCATTTGCCCGGAGATTTATTTCCGCAGGACTGCCTGCGCCCTCAACAAGAATTAATTCGGCCGCTGAGGCCAGGGTGGCAAAACTATCCAGCACCGCATCGGCCAGTTGCGCTTTCAAGCCTTGATATTCACGTGCTTTTGCGGTGCCGAGAATTCGTCCCTGAACGACGACTTGCGCACCAACCTCGCTCTGCGGCTTCAGCAGCACCGGGTTCATGTGCACGCTGGGCGCCACTCCGGCGGCGCGTGCCTGCAGCGCTTGGGCACGGCCGATTTCGCCGCCATCAATCGTCACCGCGGCATTGTTCGACATGTTCTGAGGTTTGAATGGCAGGACCGATATGCCGCGCCGGCGATAGGCACGAGCCAGTCCCGCTACGATAAGTGATTTGCCTACGTCCGAGCCGGTGCCCTGAAACATCAAGCGCCGCGCCACCATCAGAATTCAATCCCTGCCTGTGCTTTGACGCCGGCATCGAAATGATGCTTGACCGGGGTCATTTCCGTCACGAGATCGGCGATTTCGACAAGGGCAGACGGTGCATTGCGGCCAGTTATAACAATGTGCAGGTTCGACCGTCGTCCAGAGAGAGCGGTGCTCACCTCCTCAACAGAGAGGTAACCATAGCGTAACGCGATATTCAGCTCATCGAGGACGATGAGCCGAATGTCTTCGTCCTCCATCAACGCCTTTGCTTTCGCCCAGGCAGCATTTGCTGCCGCGATGTCGCGATCTCGATCCTGCGTTTCCCAGGTGAAACCCTCGCCCGTCGTGTGCCAAGAGACCAGATCAGCGAAGTGTCCTTCGAGCACCTTGCGTTCGCCAGTCGCCCAGGCACCTTTGATAAATTGTACGACACCGACGCGCCAACCATGCCCAAGGGCACGAAGAATTAAACCAAATGCGGCTGTTGATTTGCCTTTGCCGCGGCCCGTGTTGATGATGAGGAGTCCTTTTTCGATCGTCTTTGAAGCGACCTCGAGATCTTGCGCCGCCTTTCGCTTGCGCATTTTCTCCTTGTAACGCTCGCCGTCTTCTGCGGACATGCGGAAATCTTCCCTATTCGTCGCGCGTTTAGATGCGATGCACTTTTGACAATGCATTCGCGCAATGGCAAGATGAATGCGACGGTCCTTCTTCGGAAGGGAACAGGGAATGCGGAATGGGCTTCGGCCCCAAGCCGCAGCTGCCCCCGCAACTGTGAGCGGTGAGCCGTCACCCGAAGCCACTGGATTTGCGTGTCAGTCGCAATTTGGGAAGGCGGGTGACGAGCTACGATCCGCGAGCCAGGAGACCTACCGTCGATTGTCGACCGTTTCGGCTTGGGCGGGGTGTTCCAAGGCGGATAGCGCAGCTTCAAATATAATGCTGCCTTACGCATTTCGTGCGCCGGTCATTCACCCCACGGCTTGTTGGTGGAGAATGAAATGGTAGCGCCGCGCTTAGATAAAATCCCAACGACGATCATCACCGGCTTTCTCGGCGCTGGGAAGACGACGCTCATCCGGCATCTTTTGCAAAACACGCGCGGTCGACGTTTGGCGCTCATCGTAAATGAATTCGGCGACGTTGGCGTAGATGGCGAAATCCTGCGTGCCTGCGGCGTCAACTCGTGCTCAGCAGAAAATATCATCGAGCTCGCCAATGGTTGCATCTGCTGCACCGTCGCGGACGATTTCATTCCCGCGATCGAGACCCTTCTGCGGCGCAAGGAAAGGCCCGACCACATCATCATCGAGACCTCGGGTTTGGCGCTGCCGAAGCCGCTGGTAAAGGCATTTGATTGGCCTGCCATACGGGCTAACCTCACGGTGGATGGCGTCGTCGCCGTGGTTGATGGCGCCGCGGTTGTCGCGGGAACTTTCGCCGATAACCCGGACCTCGTCGTAGAGCAGCGCGCTGCCGATACCTCACTCGATCATGACAATCCGTTGGAAGAGGTCTTCGAAGACCAGCTTCTTTGTGCCGACTTGATCGTGCTCAACAAGAGCGACCTTCTATCTTCGGAAGAGAAGACCAAGGTACGAGAGCATATTGCTTCTATCCTGCCCCGTGGCGTCAAAATCGTCTCCACCGTCGAGGGCCGTGTCGATCCGGAGGTTCTTCTTGGAATTGAAGCAGCCGCCGAGGACGATATCGACGCGCGAAAATCCCACCACGATGACGAAGCAGAGCACGACCATGACGAGTTTGAAAGTTTCGTGGTTGAAGTGGGTCCCCTTGCTGATCCCGAACAATTCATGGCGCGCCTCAGCACCATCGCCGATCAGCACGACGTTCTGCGGATGAAGGGGTTTTTCGAAGTCTCAGGTAAGCCCATGCGGCTTTTGGTCCAAGGCGTCGGTCGGCGGTTCCGGCAGCAGTTCGATCGGCCTTGGCATAAGGATGAACCACGTAAGGGGCGTCTCGTTGTCATTGGCGAGACAGGTCTTGACCGCGCCGCGATCGCGGCGGCTGTGGCCTGAGTCTCATGCATCTACTACGCACCACGACCCGGACGATAGACGAGGCGGACAACGCCATCGATCTTGGCCAAACGCCGGCGCCGATCGTCTTTCTGTCTTTTTCAGATAGCGATCTCGGGCTTGCTTCGGCTGCCCTTGAAGGGCGTGGAGAAACGGATATCCGGCTCGCATCGCTCGCCATGCTGCGTCATCCTTATTCGGTTGACCTCTATGTCGAGTCGGTAATATCGCAGGCACGCTTCGTCTTGGTGCGCCTGTTGGGAGGGCTGGATTACTGGCGCTATGGCGTGCAGGAGCTCGCGGCAGCGGCGAGGCGGCATAAATTTGATCTTGCTATAGTCCCAGGCGACGAGCGCGCTGATCCGCGGCTTGACGAATTCTCGACATTGTCGGTCGAAACCCTGCGAGCCATATCTCGAAGCTTCGAGAGCGGAGGGGCTTCAAATTTCTGCAAGCTCTTCGACTGGATGGAGCGCCGTGTGGCTGGCGAGGAGATTCCGCCGCCGGAGCCGCTTGAGACACCCGCATACGGCTTTTTCGCTGGCGCCTGTCGCGCCGGTGGCCGTGACGCGCCGCTTGCTCTGATCGTATTCTATCGGGCTTATTTATTGGCGGGCGATGTCGCGCCAATTGTGAAAGTCGCCGACTCGTTGGCCGCGCGGGGCATGCGTGTCGTCACCACCTATGTATCCAGCTTGAAAGATAATGAAGCAGCTGCGTGGCTCACCGAAGTCATAGCAGATACAAAACCTGATGTTGTTCTCAATTCGACGGCCTTTGCAGCGCGTATGGATCGCGCGCGCAGCCCGCTTGAGGCTGCGGACGCGCCGATTCTGCAAATGATTCATAGCAGCGCTCCGCGCGCGTCATGGATCAAGGATATGCGAGGGCTGGGCGCCTCTGATCTGGCGATGAATGTCGTCCTGCCGGAGCTGGATGGCCGCATCATTACCCGTGCAATTTCGTTTAAAGAGGAGACCCCGCGAAGCGAAGCGCTGCAGTTTACACGTCTCGTCCACACACCCGATGAGTCGCGCATTCGCTTCGTCGCCGATCTTGCCGCCGCGTGGGTACGCTTGCGGCGGCTGCCGCGTGGAGATCGCCGTCTCGCTTGTATTCTGTCGGACTATCCCGCGAAAGCGGGTCGGGCGGCTTATGCCGTCGGCCTCGACACGCCGCAAAGCCTCCAGGAGATTGCTGCACGGCTCGGGGAGGCCGGTTTTGACATAGAGACGATTGGCGATTGCAACGCATTCGTGCGCGATCTGGCCGAGGCGCCGCCAGCCGAATCTTTTTCCCTTCGTGATTATCACGCGGCGTTCGCGGAACTTCCGGAATCATTGCAATCCGAGGTCATGTCGGCGTGGGGGCCTCCTGACCTGGACGCTCACGTCGAGCGAGATGCGTTTCGCTTCCGCGCGCTGCGGCTCGGGAAAATGCTGGTGGCGATCCAGCCGGACCGCGGGAGTGCCAAAAATCGCAAGCCCGACTACCACGACGCGCGATTGCCGCCCTCGCACTTTTATGTTGCCTTTTATCTTTGGCTCCGGCGCGTTGAGCAAGTTGATGCGATGATCCAACTTGGCACCCATGGCACACTCGAGTGGTTGCCGGGCAAGGCGACGGCGCTTTCAGAGTCCTGCGTGCCGGAGGCGCTTCTCGGCCCTGTGCCGTTGATCTACCCGTTCATTGTTAATAACCCGGGCGAAGCCGCCCAGGCTAAACGTCGTGCTGGCGCTGTTATCGTTGGGCATCTGACACCCGCCTTAGGCCGGGCAGGCGAGACGGGCGAACTTGCGGAGTTTGAGCAGCTCTTCGATGAATATGCGTCGGCCCTGCAGATGGATCCAAAACGCGCCGCGCTGCTCGCGGGCACAATTCTTGATCGTGCGAGGGAGACAGGAATAGCCTCCGAGGGCGGGGTGCGTGCAGATGTGCCGACGGACGAAGCCCTTGCCAAACTAGATGCGTGGCTGTGCGACATCAAGGACATGCGGATAGCCGAGGGCCTTCACATATTCGGTCAGCGGCCTGCGACCGGCGAGCGTGTGCTGGAGGAGATGGGCTCAGACGCGCAGGTTCGCACCCTACTGGACGCTTGCGCAGAGCGGGAGATTGCCGGGCTTTTGTCGGCGCTCGACGGACGCTTTGTCGAACCCGGGCCTGCCGGCGCACCCGCACGTGGACGCCCCGATGTGCTACCGACTGGCCGCAATCTCGTGACGGTCGACCCGCGTGGGCTACCGACGCGTACGGCGTTTGCAATTGGCCGGCGTGCTGCCGCAGCGGTGATCGAGCGTCACTTGCAAGATCACGGCGATTGGCCTCGGCGTCTCGTTCTCGACCTTTGGGGATCGGCCACGATGCGGACAGGCGGGGAAGAGCTGGGGCAAATCTTTGCCTATCTCGGGGCAGTCCCCGTTTGGAACGAAGCTTCCGGACGGGTCACCGGGTTTACGATCTTGCCGCCGGCCGCGCTCGATCATCCGCGCATCGATGTAACTTTGCGCGTCTCAGGCCTTTTCCGCGATGTCTTCCCGGCGCAGATCACTCTTATCGAGCAGTTGATAGAATCTGTCGCCGCGCTCGATGAGACCGAGGAGGACAATCCTTTGGCCGCGGCAAAGCTAAGTGGCGAAGATATCGTGCGGATATTCGGGCCTGCTCCGGGCACATACGGCGTGTCGCTCGGCCGGAGCATTTCAGACGATACTGATCTATCGGAGAACGACCTCGCCGCGGCCTATCTCGCGGAGAGCAGTTTTGCTTTTGGGCGAAATGAGCAAGCGACGGATTTGTTTAGAGGCAGAGTTGCGAGCGCGGATGCTTTCGTTCACGTGCAGGATTTGCCGGGACAGGACGTTCTCGAACTCGAGCGCATTTTTTGAGCACGAAGGCGGGTTTGCCGCGGCGGTTAAACACCTTGGTGGCAAAGCAAGTCTCTATCATCTCGACGCAACACGAGCCGAAGTCCCAGTTGCCCGTTCCCTGGGCGAAGAACTCGCGCGGGCAATTCGTGGCCGCGCGACGAATCCGAAATGGATTGCCGGCCAAATGCGGCACGGCTATCGCGGCGCTGCCGAAATCGCTGAGACGGTCGACAATCTTTATGGATTCGCGCTTACCAGCGGAACTCGTGACGGCACGGCAATTTGACCTCGTATTCGATGCAATTCTCGGCAATGACGAAGTTGTCGCGTTTCTGAACAACGCCAACCCAGAGGCCGGCCGCGCGATAGCTCAACGCTTCGACCAAGCCCTGCGACGTGGGCTCTGGGCCTGTCGACGCAATTCGGTTGCTATGCGCCTGGCGAGCCTTTTGGAGACAGCATGAAGGCGGAGCTGCGCAAAGGCTGGTGCCCCAGCGCCTTACGCCCGATGGAGAGCGGCGACGGGCTCATCGTCCGCCTCGGACAGAAGCGCAAGTATCTTGTCGCCGGCAAAAGCGCGCGCACTCGCAGATCTTGCGAAATGCTTCGGCAATGGGTTGTTTGATCTTTCGGCGCGCGGAAATTTGCAGCTTCGCGGCGTCAGAGCTTCGTCGCTTAACTCTCTCCAGCGCAAGCTCGACGACCTGGACTTGATTGAAGCCGAAGACGGCCTGGCAGCCGCACGGGCCATTCTGATAAGTCCGCTCGCGGGACTCGATCCCGCAGCGATTCTCGACATTCGCCCTTCGGCCAATTTGCTCCGTGAGCGAATTGCCTGCGCATCGTCACTAGCTCGGCTTCCTGCAAAATTCGGCTTCGTGCTCGATGACGGCGGTGTGCTTCCTCTCCCAGCAGAAGCCGCGGATATCAGCTTCATCGCGCGGAGATCAAGCGGTGATGAGGGGTATTTTATCGTGCGCTTAGGCGGCGGGATAGCGGGCCGGTGCAGAATCGACGAACTCCCAGACGTCGCGGTGCGGTTGTGCAATGCCTTTCTGGCCATGCGTGGTGAGGATGGCGAGGCGCCACGGCGAATGAAAGATCTGGTCGACCGCGTGGGTGCGCAGGCGATCGTTCGAGGGGCGAAGGTCACGGAAATTGAGGAGCACGCCGAACGGCGTGATCAACCGCCACGGGTGATCGGGAAATTCCGAGCCGGTGACTGGTGCGTCTCCGGCGTCGGCATCGCTTTCGGGCGGTTGGATTCTGAGGTCCTTAATCTTCTCGCCGAGGCGGCGGAGTCGAGCGATGGCGAACTGCGACTGACGCCGTGGCGAGCGCTCCTGATTGTCGGAAGGCAATTCCCTGAACTGCGTAAGTTGTCGGAATCGGGGCTGATTATTGATGATGGCGATCCTCTGCGATTAATAGCTGCCTGTACGGGTGCGCCGGGGTGCAAAAACGGCACGACGCAAACACACGTCGACGCACGCAGACTGGCTGCGCTTGCGACCCAGATCGGGGGACAGGGCATCGCCATCCATGTCTCCGGTTGCGTCAAGGGTTGCGCCCATCCCGGCCCGGCACCTCTAACGCTGGTTGCGCGGTCGGGCCGCTACGATCTCGTTTTGCGGGGGCGACCCGAAGATAAGACTATTCTTTCGGGTATAGAAGCCAGCGAATTGGAACAGGTCTTGAGCCAATTCTCTATGGGCATCTCAGATGGACGGTATGACGAACAGTGAACAATCCCACTACGAAGATAAATGTATGAGCAGTTATTCTTACATTCGCGACGGCGCCGAAATTTATAAGCGGTCTTTTGCGATTATTCGCGCCGAATCTGATTTGGCGAGATTCGCTTCGGATGAAGAGCCTGTCGCGGTGCGCGTGATTCATGCCAGTGGTCAGGTTGAGGCCGCGGCCGATCTCGTCTTCTCACCAGGGTTCGTTGGAGCTGCGAGGAGAGCTCTGGAGGCGGGCGCGCCCATTCTCTGCGATGCAAAGATGGTTGCCAGCGGGATTACCCGCGCGCGCCTGCCGGAAGCGAATCCGGTGATCTGCACATTGGCGGATCCCTCTGTGCCTGCGCGCGCTGTCGAGATCGGAAATACGCGCTCGGCCGCGGCGGTCGATTTGTGGCGAGATCACCTCGCCGGTGCCGTTGTCGCAATTGGGAATGCGCCGACGGCGTTGTTTCGCCTGCTTGAGCTCTTCGATACGGGTTGGCCTTTGCCCGCGGCGATCATCGGAATGCCGGTCGGCTTCGTCGGGGCAGCAGAATCCAAGGAGGCGCTTATAGCTTTCGCGCGCGTACCATTTCTGGTGGCGCGGGGTCGTAGAGGTGGCAGCGCAATGACCGTTGCCGCGATTAATGCGATTGCGAGTACGAAAGAATGAACGCCGGAAAGCTTATTGGTGTTGGATTGGGACCGGGTGATCCGGAGCTTTTGACCGTGAAAGCGGTGAAGGCGATTAAATCGGCTTCGGTTGTCGCATTTTTTGCGAAATTTGGACGGCGCGGCAATGCTCGCGAAATCGCTGATTGCTGGATTTCTGGCGAACAAATTGAGCTGCCGCTCTATTATCCTATGACCACGGAAACGCGGTTCGATAGTCCCGTCTACAAGGACACACTGCGAGCATTTTATGAGGAATCGTGCGATGCCCTTTCATCGCATCTTCAGGCAGGGCGCGACGTCGCATTGCTCGCGGAAGGAGACCCGTTATTCTATGGTTCCTTCATGCATATCCATGTGCGGTTGCGCGATCGCTTCGATGTGGACATCGTTCCGGGCGTCACGGGCATGGCCGGGTGCTGGGGCTCGTCGCGTGCGCCTATTACCTGGGGCGACGACGTCTTGACGATCCTTCCGGCGACCTTGCCGGAAGAGGAGCTTGTCTCTCGTCTAGCTAGGACCGACGCCGCGGTGGTTATGAAGCTGGGGAGCAACTTCCCGAAGGTGAGGTCCGCACTCACGCGCGCCGGTTTGCTACAGCGCGCCATCTATGTCGAACGCGGCACCATGCCGGGTCAAAAAATCATCAAGCTCGCGGAGAAAGGCGATGACAGCGCCCCGTATTTTTCGCTGATCCTTATTCCCGGCGAGGGACGACGTCCATGACTGTCGGCAATGTTGCTATCGTGGGGCTGGGGCCGGGTCCACATGATCTGATGACTTTCGAGGCCGACGCGGTTATCCGGCGCGCTAGCGATCTGGTTGGCTACGGTCCTTATCTTGACCGGCTTCCGTTGCTGCCCGGACAGAGGCGGCACGGAAGCGACAATCGCGTGGAGCTCGATCGCGCACAGGCTGCACTCAATCTAGCGCTTGAGGGGGCCCGAGTTGCGGTTGTTTCGGGAGGCGATCCAGGCGTATTCGCCATGGCCGCGGCAGTTTTCGAAGCGGTGGAGATGGGTGATCCTCGCTGGCGGGATCTGGACATAGAGGTGCATCCAGGGGTTTCGGCCATGCTTGCAGTCGCTGCGCGGCTTGGCGCTCCGCTGGGGCATGATTTCGCGGTGATGTCCTTGTCCGATAACCTGAAACCGTGGGAGATGATTGCGCGTCGCCTCACGGCGGCGGCGGAGGCCGATTTCGTATTGGCACTCTATAATCCTGCCTCGAAGGCGCGGCCGCAACTGATTCACGACGCATTCGCGCTGTTAGGTAGCCTCAAGCCCGCGAACACTCTTGTGGCCTTCGCGCGAGCCGTGAACCGCCCCGACGAGAGGATCCATGTCACGACGCTCGCTGAGGCTGATCCAGCTTTGGCCGATATGAGCACGTTGGTGCTCATAGGTTCTTGCGAGACGCGCCGCATAGAGCGTCAAGCCGGAGCCTGCTGGATTTATTCGCCGCGCAGCTATGGGACGGGGCGATGAAGATGTCGCTCCAAAAATGCGATTGTTTCGTCAAGCGTTTCGAACGACGGCGCGTCGATGCCTTGCGGACGACGGATCAGCATAACTTCAAGTCCGAGGGCCCTGGCCGCGTCGAGTTTGGCACGCGTAGCATCGCCGCCACTATTCTTGGTGACAACGACCTCTATCTCGGCCTTGCGCATCAGGTTCAATTCATCATCAAAACTGAACGGGCCGCGTGCCAGCAGCACCTCGAACCTGGGCAAGTTCGGGCGGGGATCAGGCGGATCGATCGTGCGAATCAAATAATCATGCTGGGGCGCAGCATCGAAGGCTGGAAGTTGCAGTCGGCCAACCGTCAGAAATACACGTCGCGGAGTATTGCCGATCCCAAATGCTGCGCTTTTGGCATCGACAAAACTGCGCCAGCGGTCGCCGGGCTGGGAAGTCCACGCCGCGCGGCTAAATACCGCGACAGGAACCTGCACGAGCTTTGCCGCCGCCGCCGCGTTCGCGGATATCTGTTCGGCAAAGGGATGGGTCGCATCGATCACCGCGTCGATGGCTTCTTCGCGGAGGAAATTCGCAAGACCCTGGAACCCACCGAAGCCGCCGACGCGATTGCGAATTTGCGGGAGCACGGGCGATTTCGTCCGTCCTGCGAGAGAAAGAATGGGATCGAAACGGGTATCGCGGCTCAGCCGTGCGGCAAGCGCACTCGCTTGTGCCGTGCCGCCTAGGATCAAAACGCGCATGATAGCTTCACCACTTAGCCAGACCCCGAGCGCGCCGCTACCGGCGCCCGGCCGCTGGCTGACTATTATAGGCATCGGCGAAGATGGTCTTGAAGGCCTTTCTCCTGCAGCCCGGGAATTATTGGCGCAAGCCAAATTTATTGTTTCCGGCGCACGTCACCTTGAACTGCTTGGGCCTACAAAGGCCGAAACATTGCAATGGCCATCGCCATTCGAAGCAGGTCTAGAAGCAATTCGTTCGCGGCGCGGCACGCCCGTGTGTGTACTCGCTTCCGGCGACCCATTTTTTTATGGTGTTGGGGCGAGTTTGGCCGGCAGCATCAGTCCCGATGAGATGACCTGCGTACCGGCGCCTTCCTCGCTGAGCCTGGCCGCCGCAAGGCTTGGCTGGCCGTTACAAGACTGTGAAGTCATATCGCTGCACGGGCGTCGATTTGAACGGATTATTCCCTATCTTCGGCCCAGGGCAAAGCTTCTCGTATTATCCTGGGATGCCGAAACGCCGAGAAAGCTCGCGGATCTTTTGATTACGCGAAGTCTTGGCGCATCCAGCTTCTTTGTATTGGAGGCGCTGGGCGGCAAGAACGAACGTTTGCGGGCAAGCACTGCGGCTGGCTTCGCCTCAAGTGACATTGCGCCTCTCAACCTTGTTGCGATCGAGGTCGTCGCAAACCCGGGCGCGCAATTCATTCCGGTAACATGCGGTCTTCCCGATTCTTTCTACGAATCTGATGGACAGCTTACTAAGCGTGAGGTTCGTGCCGCGACGCTCTCGGCGCTAGCGCCTTGGCCAGGAGCTTGCCTATGGGACATTGGAGCCGGCTGCGGATCAGTGGCCATAGAATGGATGCTGGCGCATCCTCGCAACCGGGCCTTTGCCATCGAAGTTCGTGCCGACAGGGCGGCGCGAATCGCACGCAACGCGGTCTCGCTCGGAGTTCCGGATCTTGAGGTTCTGAAAGGGGACGCGCTCGCTCTGATGCCGCAGCTTCCGAGCCCCGACGCGATTTTTGTGGGTGGCGGCGGAGCTGAAGTGATCGATGCCGCGTGGAGCTACCTTCCATCTGGGCGTCGCTTCGTCGCGAATGCGGTGACGATAGAAACACAATCGCTACTTGCTGAACGATATGCACAGTACGGCGGTGATTTAGTTTCACTCAATATCGCCCACGCGCAGCCAATTGGCGCGTATCAGGCGTGGCGTCCGGCACTACCCGTCGTACAGTGGGCGGTGACAAAGCCATGATTGCGATAGGTGTTGGTTGCCGCCGTGGCGCGACGAAGAATTCTATTATTGCAGCTATTCAGGACACGCTGTCGGGCATCTTTGTCGGCGATGATGCGCTTGAGCTATTCAGTGTCGAGGACAAACGCGGCGAGCTCGGTCTGATCGACGCCGCAACGGCACTGGGAGTACCGCTGGAATTCCTGCCGCGTGCCTCATTGCGGCGTGTCGATAAAGCGATCGTGACTCCGTCTCATCGGGCCGTCGCCGCTCTTGGGCTGACCTCGATTTCGGAAGCGTCCGCGCTGGTCGGCGCGGGGCGCGGAGCGATTCTGATTATGCCGCGTATCGTATGTCAGGGCGTCACGTGTGCTGCTGCTCGCGGGGAGGGACGATGACGATTCATTTTATTGGAGCGGGGCCGGGGGCCCCGGACCTGATCACGATTAGGGGCCGCGATCTTATCGCGCGCTGCAAGGTGTGCCTTTATGCCGGCTCTTTAGTACCGTCGGAGATCCTGTCGTATTGTCCGTCCGGTGCCAGGATTGTCGATACCGCGCCATTGGCGCTTGAGACAATCATCGGAGAATTCAAACAAGCGACAGACAAAGGGGAGGACGTAGCGCGGCTCCATTCTGGAGATCTGAGCGTATGGAGCGCGATGGGTGAACAGCTGCGCGAATTGGACACTTTGGGCATTCCCTACACGGTCACGCCCGGTGTCCCAAGCTTTGCAGCCGCCGCCGCACTATTAGGGCGCGAGTTGACGTTGCCAGAGATTGCACAATCGCTCGTCCTAACGCGCACCGGCGGGCGCGCCTCGTCCATGCCGCCCAAAGAGACTTTGTCGAATTTTGCGGCCACCGGAGCTACTCTAGCTATCCATCTATCTATTCACGCCCTCGACCGAGTGGTCGAACAGCTCCTGCCGTTTTATGGAGAGGACTGTCCCGTCGCCGTTGTTTATCGCGCAAGCTGGCCGGATGAACGAGTGATTGAAGGAACACTCGGAGGCATAAGCGCCGACGTGTCCGTCACAGGACTTGAGCGTACAGCGCTGATTCTGGTTGGCCGGGTTCTTGCCGTGAGGGACTTTCGTAAAAGTGCGCTCTACGATATCGATTATCAGCGGCGATTTAGGGGTGCGCCTCGATGAAGCGCGCGTGTTCCAGTCGTAGCGAGCATTTCTCCGCCGCGATCTGCGACAAAAATTTCGAGGCTTGTGGCACCGCCGTCGACGCAGTTGGCGCCGGTTTTCCAGCCTGCTCTGGCAATGTGAGCGGCGAGGTCAACGCCTGCCGCCGCTGCCGGGTTGTGAAGATAACTCTTGATGCCCCTGTTGGGAACTGAAGCGATGCCTCCGAACGAATTCAAGGAGCTCCCCTTTGAGGAGGGCACTGTTTGGCTGGTCGGCGCGGGTCCGGGAGACCCAGGCCTCCTGACTATCCACGCCGCAAGTGCGCTTCGGCGTGCCGATGTCATCGTTCATGATGCGCTTGTCTCGGATGGCGTTATGGCACTTGCCTCGGAGAAGGCACGGCTGGAGTTCGCCGGAAAGCGCGGCGGGCGCCCATCGCACAGTCAGCGCGACATATCACTTCGCCTAATCGAGTTGGCAAAGCAGGGTTATCGTGTGCTGCGGCTCAAGGGCGGCGATCCGTTTATTTTTGGCCGCGGCGGCGAGGAGGCAAGGGCGCTAGCCGATGCGGGAATTCGATTTCGCGTCGTTCCAGGTATCACAGCTGGCATTGGCGGCTTGGCTTATGCGGGTATTCCAGCTACTTCACGCGAAACGAATCAAGCGTTTGTGCTTGCTGCCGGTCATCCTGCGGCGGATGGTGAAGACCGCGTCAACTGGGAAGCCCTCGGGGCCCTGCGGCAGCCACTCGCGATCTATATGGGTCTATCGCGCCTGACGGAAATCGGTAAGCGCCTGATCGCGGGTGGTCTAGAGCCAGACAGTAAATTGGCCATAGTGACCGATGCGACTTTGCCGACCCAGTCGGTTATTGAGACGACGCTCGCGCGCGCAATTGACGAATGCGGCGGAGTTCATGCGTCTGGACCGAGCCTTGTTGTGATTGGCGCTATTGTAGATTTACGCGGCGCGCTAGTACGTTGCCTTGAAACACCATGACCGCACGAGGACTTGTCATCGCGGCGCCTAGATCGGGCGGCGGAAAGACGACGCTGACGCTCGGTCTGATGCGTGCTTTTCGTCTACAGGGTCTGCGCGTCGCCGGCCTCAAGTGCGGTCCGGATTACATCGATCCGGCCTTTCACGAGGTCGCAACAGGACGAAAGAGCTTCAATGTAGACAGCTGGGCGATGCAGCCCAATTTGATCCGGGCGCTTGCCGCCGCCGCAACAGAGGACGCCGACATCCTGCTCTGCGAAGGTCTGATGGGCCTTTTTGACGGTGTCCCCGGCGAGGTTGGTCATACGGGGGCGACAGCCGATATCGCCGCTGCATTTTCTTGGCCGGTCCTGCTCGTGCTCGATGTGAGTGGTCAGTCCCAGTCGGCCGGCGCGATTGCATTAGGCTGCGCGCGCTTCGATCCGCGTATACGCATCGGCGGCGTGGTTCTTAACCGGATCGGGAGCACGCGACATGAAAGGCTCGCTACCGCCGCGATCGAAAGCGCGGGGCTGAAAGTTTTGGGCGCCCTGCCACGCGAGACGGAGATCGTTTTACCGGAACGCCATCTCGGCCTGGTTCAGGCGGCTGAGACGCGCGGACTGGACTTCACTTCTCGAGAAGCTCGGAAAATTTGTTGCTGCCAATGTCGATTTGGAAAAAATAATAGGCGCAGCAAAAGAGAACAATAATGTGAAATCGATCGCGATGATCAAGCCCCCGGGGCAGAGAATCGCGGTCGCCTACGACGAGGCGTTTTCTTTTCTCTACCCCCATCTCGCGGAGACCTGGCGTCAGTCGGGGGCGGAACTGGTGCTCTTTTCGCCGCTTGCCGACGAAGCGCCCCCTGCGGACTGTGACATGTGTTGGTTGCCCGGAGGCTACCCGGAGTTACACGCTGAGCGGATCGCGCATGCGACGAATTTTCTCGCTGGCGTTCGTCGATTTGCGACATCAAAGCCGGTTCATGGCGAGTGCGGCGGCTACATGGTCCTCGGAAAAGCAATCATCGATGCCGAAGGGAGAGGGCATCGCATGCTGGGGCTGCTCGACCTCGTGACCTCTTTCGCAAAACGGCGGATGACGCTCGGGTATCGCGAGGCTCTTCTACTCAGTGATTGCGCGCTGGGGCACAGAGGCTCACGTTGGCGCGGGCATGAATTCCACTATGCGACAATTCTAGAGACCGGAGAAGACGCACCGTTTGCGCAGCTCAGCGATGCCTACGGCTCCGAGCCGACCCTAGCCGGCGGACGACGGGGCTGCGTCACTGGGAGCTTCTTTCATCTCATCGCGCCGACGGCCTCGCCCCACGAGTTGGTTTAAGCCTTCTAAATTGTGCCGCGTCGCAGTGTTGCTCTGCAGGGCGTTCTGCAGACGAGTCCAATCCGACTCTTGACCTGGGATGCCGAAGCGCAACCAATTGGGACGTTCTGGGAACGGGCGGACCAAAATTCCATTTTGGGCGAGAACCTTGAACCATTCATCGCATTTGGAATGCTGAACCAGCCTAAACAACGGCGTTCCGCCAAGAATTGTAAATCCGGAAGCGCCGAGCATTTCGTCCATTCTTTTAGCGTCGGATACCAGGCGTGCCGTGGCTTCTTCGAGCCAAGCCTTGTCCGATAGCGCCGCGATCCCGATTTCGATCGCTGGCCCAGACACGGCCCAAGGGCCTATCGCGTCACGCAGCCTATTCGCCGTGCGTTCTCCGGCAACAGCAAAGCCTAATCTGACACCAGCGAGACCGTAGGCCTTTCCAAAAGATCTGAGCACGATCGCGCCGTTCTCCGGAAGCAACGGAATGAAGCTCGCTGAAGGAGACATCACGTCCATGAAGGCTTCGTCGATGATGACTATCCCCCCACGCCGGTTAAGGGTTGCTGTGAGATCGCGAAGAAGATCGGGTCTAACGACACGGCCGTCGGGGTTGTTGGGATTTACGACTATTGCGACATCAATTCCGGGTGAAACGAGTGATTGGAGATCTTCGACGATGGTGACCTCAGCGCCCGCGGTCCGCCAGACGGATGGATGCTCCTGATAACCGAAGCCCAAAATAGCCACGCGCCGCGCGGGAAAAAGCCACGGCATCCACTGGATCAGTGCCTGAGTTCCAGCCGCGGGGACGATTTGTCGTGGCGATCGCGAACCGTAGGCCTTCGCGGCAGCCTCTTGCAAGCGTTCAAGCGCGCTCGCCTCAGGCAATCGCTTCCAAGTCTCATCCAGGACGTTGGCTATCCGAAAAGGGACGGCATTGATGCCCGTCGAGAGATCGAGCCAGGGTATGGGAGCCATCGGATATTGGCACCGCGCGGCGCTGAGATTACCACCGTGATAAATCTCGCCCTGATCGCAATTATCATCGCTCTGCAACGTCGACGAGACCGACAGCACCGCACCCTCCAATATATCGCCGACACTAACAGATCACTGGCGCGCCTGCATCGTCGACGGTGGCAAAATCTTATCCTAGCGCTTCATCGGGCGCAGCCGAGAATCCTTGAGGAAACGCCGGGCCCCCAACCAAGCAAGCGCGGCCATGCTGTTAGGGTCGGCGATGCGCGTCAATCGCAGCGCGACCGTCGGCTGAGCAATCGATGCTAAGGGCACGACTAAGAGAGCGGCGATCTTCCAGCATCAAACCGCGCCGTGACCGCCCCCCGATGCCGCTCGATGAGCCACCTTCCATGGCGCATCTCACGAATACTCATGGAGCTTTTGATCGGATTCGGTCGTCCCATTTTCCCCGGCTCCGTTCGGCTTATGTGCCAGTTTACCGGCGAGAGCCTCTCGGGCATAATAGCTTCGTCGATTGGCCTAACCAATTGACATTCCACACATTACGATAGAGAAGACGCGACTGGGTCGCTTCGGGTGCGGGCGTAGTTCAATGGTAGAACGGCAGCTTCCCAAGCTGCATACGAGGGTTCGATTCCCTTCGCCCGCTCCAGCACGTGATAATCGGCCGTCCGGAGCTTGTCGGCCCACTGATTGCGCCAGCGTCGAATGACAGGTCTGATCTTGTCTCTGTCGCTTGTTAGAAGGCTGCAATCCTCAGAAGTTCAGTTTCCAGATTTCGAAATTAAGCGCGGAAGCGAACGCCACCCATGCGGCAAGCGGCATCAGGCAAATTGCCGCCACGGCATCCAGCCTGCTGAACGCCACGATAGTCGCTAAGATGAGCAAGAACTGCGGTACAATATCCAGTAGGCCGGCCAGCGGACTGTGCATGCCAAAAAACAAACATGACCACAGTGCATTGAGCACCAGTTGAACAAAGAAAAGTATGAGCGCCGCCCGGCGTTCGGATCTCGATCCTGAGACCTTCATAATACGCCACACCGAATAGGCCATCAGAATGTAGAGCGTCGTCCAAACGGGCGCGAAAATCCAATTAGGCGGGTTGAACGACGGTTTCGCCAAGCCTGCATACCATGGGACGAGATTCGGAAAAGTCGCCCACTGACCGATAAGGGATGCGGCTATTACCGGAACGACGGCAGTGCCGGCTCGAATCCATGAAGACCGATGGAATGCTTCCTGCGGCTGACGCAACACTGTACCCCACCGGTTTGATAGAATACGCGCATAGGCATATTTCGCAAAGCCTAAGCTTTGTTTTAGCTTCAATTGTGGTCAACCTTCCCTCGGAAACGAAGGGGGAATTGTGCCGACCGTCGGGGCGCACCTTCGCTCGACGCGAAACGATGGAGTGAGAATTAGGCCAAAAAGTTGACCGGGAAGGAACCGATTGGCTCCGCCCACGTTTCAGTTTCAGTGGCGACTTCCCGTTGAGATCGCGATTTTCATGTCCCCTGTCCAAGTCGTTTGGTTCGGAACCCCAGCCGCGAAAGCTACTCAAAATGCAATCTGCGCCGCTGCTCCTCGTGGAAGACGAAGACGTCGTGCGTTCTTTACTGGAGGAAACTCTGCGCGACGCAGGATTTGAGTTGAAGATAGCCGGGAATGGCGTTGACGCCATCGCGATTTTAGAGAGCGAGAGTGAGACTGTTCGCGGCTTGATCACGGACATAAATCTCGGTTCGGGTCCGTCCGGTTGGGAAGTCGCAAAGCGCGCTCGTGAATTCATCCCCGATCTTCCCGTGGTTTATGTGAGTGGAGCGGACGCTGAGAAATGGCCTTCCCACGGCGTTCCCAATAGCACCCTCGTAGCCAAACCTTTCGCGCCGGCCCAGATAGTTACCGCGATCTCCGCGCTGCTGAACATTGCGGATACCCACCCCTAGACAGATATTTTCACGGACGGAAGATGTGGTGAGCGACTTATCATACTTCGGCGGAAGCGGCCGAGGCATTTGGCCGCTTCAATCATTGAATTTCTTCATGGCCGATTTGCAAGCTGGCATCGGCCCCTTTCTCGGCGTGTTTTTGTTAGCTCACGGCTGGAAAAGCGGCTTGATTGGATCGGTCATGACGATCGGTGGCGTCGCTGGCATGTTGATGACCGCACCTGCCGGAGCGCTCGTCGACGCCACGACGCGCAAACGACTCTATGTCGTCGTTCCCGGCGTGTGCGTGGTCCTGGCATCGACTCTTGTTCTGCTCTCGCAGAGGTTTTGGCTTGTGGCCACTTCGCAGGTTGCCACGGCGATCGCGGGTGCCGCGATCGGTCCTGCCGTCACTGGAATCACCCTCGGCATGGTTCGCCAGGCGGGCTTCGTCCGCCAGAACGGCCGAAACCAAGCGTTCAATCATGCAGGCAACATGGCCGGCGCGGGATTGTCCGGCCTTCTCGGGTGGAAGTTCGGTTTGTCCGCCGTGTTCTGGCTCGCCGCGGCTTTCGGCATTCTCTCCATCGTTTCTGTGCTAATGATCCCGAACGACACGATAGATAACAAGGCCGCTCGGGGCATGAGCGAAGAGGGCAAAGACGATGCCAAGGCCAGCGGTTTCGGCGTCCTGGTCGAATGCAGACCGTTACTCGTGCTCGCCGGCGCGCTCGCCTGTTTTCATCTCGGCAATGGCGCTATGTTGCCGCTCTACGGTCTGGCGGTTGTCGCTGCCAAGAAGGGCGATCCGGCAAGTTTCGTAGCTACGACGATCGTGATTGCTCAAGCCGTGATGATTCTCGCTTCATTGATCGCCATGCGGATGGCTGAAACGAGAGGTTACTGGCTTGTCCTCTTGATTTCGTTCTTGGCGCTTCCTGTTCGCGGTGTCGTTGCAGCCCATTTCATCAGTCGATGGGGTGTCTATCCTGTTCAGATGCTTGATGGTGTCGGAGCGGGACTGCAGAGCGTCGCTGTTCCCGGACTCGTCGCGCGAATTTTGAACGGCACCGGTCGTGTCAACGTTGGACAAGGCGCGGTGATGACGGTCCAGGGCCTCGGCGCCTCGCTTAGTCCCGCTATCGGCGGCTGGATTGCGCAGGAGATCGGCTACAGCGCGATGTTCCTGATTCTCGGTAGCTTCGCCCTATGTTCCGTCGCACTCTGGATCGGCTTCTCGTCTATCCTCAAACCAGCCTGCGCGGGGCCGCCTAGGCGTGGCGCGCCGGCTGACAAGACCGAGAGAGCGCCGGCATGATTGGGAGATGCAAATCTTGCGTCGGCGAGGCCGCGATGTTTCCTCTAACGCGCGACGCCGGCGGCTACGCGCGCCGCGTCTGCGCTTTATTTTCTCTGCAGAAAGTCCAGCATGCCGCCTCATATGATGATCTGGATAATCGCGGCACTCGCCGCTGCTGGCGTTATTTTTCGACCGTTCCATTGGCCCGAAGCCATTTGGGCCGTTTCCGGCGCTGTGCTGTTGGTTGCCCTCGGGCTCTTGCCTGTCAGTGACGCACTGATCGGTGTTGGCAAAGGTGCGGACGTCTACCTATTTCTCACCGGGATGATGTTGTTATCCGAGATTGCGCGTCAGGAGGGATTGTTCGACTGGTTGGCGGCGGTGGCGACGAAACGAGCAAAAGGCTCGGCAAGCAATCTCTTTTTGCTCGTCTATGGCGTCGGGACAGTCGTTACAACGTTCTTGTCAAACGATGCGACGGCTGTTGTATTGACTCCGGCGGTTGCGGCTGCGGTCAAGGCCGCCAAGGTCGAGAAACCGCTTCCTTACCTTTTTATCTGCGCCTTTATCGCCAACGCAGCGTCCTTCGTGCTGCCGATCTCGAATCCGGCCAATCTGGTGATCTACGGCAGCCAAGTGCCGCCGCTGCTGCACTGGTTGCCGCGTTATGCGCTGCCATCGGTGCTTTCTATCCTGAGCACTTATTTAGTCCTGCGCTGGACGCAGCGCGATGCGCTCACCGGCAAGATCGCCGTGGATGTATCTTTGCCGGAGCTCTCAGCGGCAGGCAAGACGGCAGCACTTGGCATTGCTGCTACAGGGATCCTGTTGCTGTCCTCGTCTGCGCTCGGCTTCCAGCTTGGCTTACCAACCGCGATTGCCGGCGTCACGACAGTCCTGATCGTGCTGATCCGTGAGAAAAAAGGACCGTGGGCTACAGTCAAGGAGATCTCTTGGGGCGTGCTGCCACTCGTTGCCGGGCTTTTTGTTATTGTCGAAGCGCTTGGCAAAAGCGGTCTCCTCGAGATGATCAGCGTCTTTCTGCACAAAGAAGCGGAACGGTCCGCCACGATCGCGACTTGGGGCGCCGGAATTTTTATCGCGTTCGCAAGCAACCTGTTCAACAATTTGCCGGCCGCCCTCATCGCAGGCGATGCAGTGCGCGCCTCTCATGTACCTGACCAAGTTACCCGCGCCATCTTGATCGGGGTCGATCTTGGGCCGAACTTGTCCGTCACTGGCTCGCTAGCGACGATTTTATGGCTCACGGCGCTTCGGCGGGAAGGGCAGACAGTCAGCGCCGCCACGTTTTTCAAGATAGGCGTTTTGGTCATGCCCCCCGCGTTGTTTCTCGCGATCGGAGCGGCATGGCTCGTTCGCTAGGCGCTGGAAGAAGCGTCGCCCAAGGCGGGGGCAATGTCCGATTGTGAACTCCGGTGACCGGATCCTGGCGCATCGGCGCGATGTTTGTGGGATCAACGGCTGCGAAGCTGCTGCTTAGCCCACTTCCACTTTGGTTTCTTTGGGAAGATCAGCCAACCTTCATCCCGCGCCCGAGTAATGGACCGGCAAGGCAAATCATGCGCCGGATGCCGTTTCTGCGGCTTTTCCCGAAGTGAAAAATTGGTCAAAAGCCTCGACCGCCTGCGCCGCATACATCACGCTTGGGCCGGCACCCATGTAGATCGCCATGCCCATTGTCTCCATCATTTCCTCGCGGCTCGCGCCCTGCTTCACCGCCGCCTCGGCGTGGAAGGCGATGCAGGCGTCGCAGCGCACGGCAACGGCGATGCCGAGTGCAATAAGTTCCTTTGCCTTGGTGTCGAGCGCCTTGGACTCCAGCGCAGCGCGGGCGAGGGCGGAAAAGGAACGCATGGTCTCGGGCGTTCCATTGCGTAGTTCCCGCAACGGCTGCGAGAATTCAGCAGCCAGGCGCGGCCAATCCTTATGCATCATTCTCTCCATGTTTCGATCCGCGACTTTCAGCGGAATGCGTTGCCGGGCTTCACACCTATTCTCTTCAAGATGAGCGCGGCCGGGCAGAAGCCGGTGAATCCGGACTGCAGAAGATTGAGGCCGACGAATAGCGTCAGCAGCAGCCAATAATGGCTGAAGTAATACGCGAGCCCGAGAGAGATCAGCACCATGGTGCCAGCGAACGAAAGAACAGCGCGATCGACGTTCATGTCACGCTCCCATTTATCTTCGTTTTGAAATATCCGGCTGCATCGTCGAAATCCGGCTCAGGCCGGTTCCTTCAGTTTTCTGATGTTGAGCAGCTTGTTCATCATGTAGCGTTCATAGAAGGGTTCGCTCTCGCCGCGGCGGACTTTGCGCAGAAAGTATTTTTCGAAAGCGACTTTGGCGAGGTGGACCCAACGGCCCTTCGCCGACCAGTTGACGTTACGCGGTGGAATTTGCGGCTGCGCCACGAAGGCAACGCCACCGTCGCCGAAATCGGCGAGACAGACCGCATTCCAGGTGGGCTGCCTGGAGACGTCTTTTCCACGTAGCAGCGCGCCGATATTCTCCGCTGTGGCGGTAACCATGGATTCGATCATGAAGCCGGTTTTCGGCACGCCGACCGGCACCGGCGTCGCCCCGACCGGCGGGATGGCGACGCAAACGCCGACCGCGAAAATCTCCAGATAGGCTGGATTGCGCTGATACTTGTCGACGACGATAAAGCCGCGTGGATTGGTGAGCTTCTCGATACCGCGCACGGCGCCGACGCCGCGGAAGCCGGGGATCATCATCGCATAAGCGAAGGGAAGCTGGTGCGGTCTTGGCGACTGCGCCGCCCTCGGCGACTTCCTCGACTTCGACGCCGCCGTCCGCGACCGCCTTTACCCTTGCGTTGGTGATCCACTTGATATGGCGTTCGCGCAACTCGCTCTCCAAGACCGTCTTCGTATCGCCGACGCCATCGAGCCCCAGATGGCCGATATAGGGCTCGGGCGTCACGAAGGTCATTGGGACGCGATCGCGCAAGCCGCGACGCTTTAATTCCGTGTCGAGGATCAGAGCAAATTCATAGGCCGGCCCGAAACATGAAGCGCCCTGGACGGCACCCACGACGATGGGGCCGGGGGCGGCGCAGAATTTCTCGAAAGCATCAAAGGCTCTCGCGGCATGATCGACATGGCAGACCGATTGCGTGAGATGCTCGGGGCCAAAGCCCGGAATTTCGTCGAAGGCAAGTTCCGGCCCCGTCGCAATCACGAGATAATCATAATCGACCGAAGAGCCGTCTTCGATCTCAATGCGCTTCTCGTCGGGATGCACCCGCTTGGCACCAGCGGTGATGAAGCGGATGTTCTTGCGCTTGGCGATTGTGGTCAGATCGATCTTGATGTCGGCGGGCTTTCGCCAGCCGATGGCGACCCAGGGATTCGATGGGACGAAATGAAACGTCGGGTCCTGGCCGATCAGGGTCAGATGATCACCCTTGCGCAATTGTGGCACGAGTTCGTAAGCCATTAACGTTCCGCTTAATCCCGCACCGATTACCACGATCTGAGCCATCGCTGTTTTCCTCGCGCGTTGTTCCTTGATGAAGTTTGCTCAACGCTGAAATATACGACAAATCGAATATACGCAAGTACGTATTAAATCGTATGCGGGGGCGCATGATTGCATCTTGACGTTGCCGCAAGGTGAACGTATCTTCGTATCTATGAAGATATCACCCCTTGCGATGGATGCGGCGGCCGAGCAGGCGAGCGAGCTGTTAAAGTCGCTGGCCAACCGCCATCGTCTCCTGATCGTCTGCCAGCTCATCGACGGCGAGCGTTCTGTCGGCGAGATGGCTGAGTTTCTCGGCATCCGCGATTCGACCGTCTCGCAGCATCTCGCGCTCCTGCGCAAGGATGGCGTCGTGTCGGCGCGGCGCGAAGGACAGACGATCTGGTATTCGATTACGAGCGGCCCGCGCGTGAAGTCGTGAAGACACTCTACCGCATTTATTGCGGTCCTCAGCCAATGTGTGAGCCGGAGACTGTCGAATCGGCGCCGGCACGGAAAAAGAAAAGGATTAAGAGCGATGACCGCCCGCAACAACGCCTGCAAAATCTCACGCCGCACGCCGTGCGTGACGCCATGATGGCGCGTCGCATCCTCCTCGTCGACGTGCGTGAGCCGAACGAATATGCCGCGGCGCGTATTCCCGGCGCGGTTCTTTTTCCGCTGTCTACCTTCGATCCGTCGGCGTTGCCCCCGCCGGAGGCTTGCGAGGTGATCTTCCATTGCAAGGCGGGCGGGCGCTCGGCCAAAGCCGTAGAGATGTGCTTGGCGAAGGGCATTGCGCATACGAAGCATCTCGCTGGCGGGTTCGATGCCTGGAAGGCGGCGGGACTGCCTACTCTTCCCGCATCCGGCTCCTTTGTCGCCGGTCTTTTCGGCCGACGCTAATTTACCCCGAAAGTTGAACGTCATGCGTACGGCGCTTGCTCTCGTCGCGATATCGCTCACCCTTTTGGCCGATGCGGCCAAGGCGCAGACTTTTACAGCTCGAGCCGGCGAATGTGGCGGACGAGAAGGCAGTCTTCGCGACCGTCGAAAGCCGCGAAGTCGTGCCTGCGCGGGTGCGCACCGGCGGCACGATCGCCAGTCTTTCCGTCAAGGGAAGGCGATTGGGTTAAGGCGGGCCAGGTCGTCGCCACGATCGGCGATGAAAAGCTGGCGTTGCAGAAATCCGCGCTTGACGCACAGATCGCGGGCCTCAAGGCGCAACTCGAACAGGCGCAGACGGACCTCGCTCGGGCGACCGCGCTCGTCGGACCGCGGCATTATGAGCAGGGCGCAATTCGACGCGGCGACAACCGCGGCGGATGTCGCAGCAAATGCGCTCAAATCGCGCATCGCGGAGCGTGCCGTGCTCGAGCAGCAATTGGCCGAGGGACAGGTGCTTGCACCGACCGCTGGACGGGTGCTTAAAGTGCCCGTGACAGTCGATACGGTGGTGATGAGCGGCGAGACGATCGCAACGATCGCGCGCGCCGATTTCGTTTTACGCTTGCGCGTGCCGGAGCGTCACGCGCGCTTCCTTAAGGTCGGCGACAGGGTCCGGATCGACGGCGACGATATCGGCCAGGGCGGCGCGAGCTTCGGCACGATCTCGCTCGTCTATCCGCAGATCGAAAACGGCCGCGTCGTCGCTGATGCGCATGTCGCCGGCCTCGGCGATTATTTCCTCGGAGAGCGGATCGAGGTCTGGATTTCGTCCGGGGAACGGCGAGCCTACATCGTCCCGGCGCATTTCATTCTGACGCGTTTCGGGCTCGATTATGCGAAGCTGCGCAGAGCTGACGGCAAGACGATCGAGGTTCCGGTCCAGCGCGGACGCGAGCAGCCGCGCCCGGACATGCCGGATGCGCTGGAGATATTGTCTGGCCTGCACGCGGGTGACGTGTCTGGTGCAGCCATGAAGCTCGGCATTTCCGGCCGGCTGACCAAGGCCACGATCCGCTCGCCGCTCACCCCTCTCTTTCTGATGGCGGCCATCGTCGCGGGCTTCATCGCGGTGATGACGATCCCGCGCGAGGAAGAGCCGCAGATCAGCGTGCCGATGGTCGATATTCTGGTCAACGCCGACGGGCTTAAGGCGCCGGACGCCGTCGAACTCGTGACCAAGCCGCTGGAAGCCATCGTCAAAGGGCATCAATGGCGTCGAGCATGTCTACAGCCAGACGCAGGACGACCGCGTCATGGTGACGGCGCGCTTCTTCGTCGGCACCAGTGAGGATGACGCAATCCTGCGCGTGCAGGCGAAAATCCGCGCCAATTATGACCGCATTCCGACAGGTATTCCCGAGCCTCTGATCGTCGGCCGCGGCATCAACGATGTCGCGATCACGACGCTCACCTTGTCGCCCAAGCCGGAGGCGGCTGCGCGCTGGACCGACAAGGATCTCTACGAGCTTGCCGACCGCCTGCGCTCCGAACTTATCAAGGTCGACAATATCGGCCTGAGCTACATCTCTGGCGGAACGGCGGAAGAAATCCGTGTGGAGCCGGACCCGGAAGAACTCGCATTATTCGGCGTGACGCTGGAGCAACTTGTCGACAAGGTGAAAGGCGCCAATCGCTCTTTCCTTGCCGGCACGGTCCGTGACGCAGGTGTCGAGCCCACTGTCGCAGCAGGGCAGACGCTAAACGGTGTTCCCGACATCGGGCTTTTGCTCATCACGACGCGGGACGGAAGGCCGGTCTATGTCCGTGACGTGGCGAAAGTTATTGTCGGCGGCGCGCCGGTCGATCATCGGGTCTGGACGTTCGAGCCGGGACGGGCGGGACATTGGACGCGCACGCCCGCCGTAACGGTCGCGTTCGCCAAGCGCGCTGGGGCCAATGCGGTCGTCGTCGCACGCGACATCATTGATCGGGTCGATAGACTGAAGGGGCGCCTGATCCCGGATGACATCAATGTCGAAGTGACGCGCGATTATGGCGCGACCGCCAACGAAAAAGCCAACGAGCTTCTGTTTCATCTCGGGCTTGCCACCGCGTCCATCGTTCTCCTCATCGCCTTTACCATCGGGCGGCGCGAGGCACTTGTTACGCTGGTGGTGATCCCGACGACAATTCTGCTGACGCTCTTCGCCGCCGAGATGATGGGCTATACCATCAATCGCGTCAGCCTGTTCGCGCTTATTTTCTCGATCGGCATATTGGTGGACGACGCGATCGTCGTCGTCGAGAATATTGCCCGTCATTGGGCGATGCGTAGTGGCGGCGACCGGACGCAAGCCGCGATCGAGGCGGTCGCCGAGGTCGGCAATCCGACCGTGGTCGCGACGCTGACCGTCATCGCTGCGCTGCTGCCGATGCTCTTCGTCTCCGGGCTGATGGGCCCCTACATGGCGCCGATTCCGGCGAACGCCTCGGCAGCGATGATATTCTCGTTCTTCGTGGCGATGACCGTGGCGCCCTGGTTGATGCTCAAGCTGACGCCGAGCCGGGCCGCGGCGGCCCATGCGCACGAAAGCGGCGACGGCGGCAGGTTGGGCGCGCTCTACCGGCGGGTGGCACAACCCATCGTGCGGTCGCGCCGCACGGCGGCGATTTTCCTCAGTGTGGTCGGCGTCGCCACTATCCTCGCGTGCACGCTCTTCGCGACCAAGACGGTGACGGTCAAGCTGCTGCCCTTCGACAATAAGTCGGAGCTGGATGTCGTGCTCAATCTGCCGGAGGGCGCGAGCCTCGAGGATACCGAGCGCAAGCTCTTCGCAGTCGCCATGTTGGCGGGGACAATGCCCGAGGTCGTGTCGATGCAAGCCTATGCCGGAACGGCAGCGCCGTTCAATTTCAATGGCCTCGTCCGGCATTATTATTCGCGCGAATCGCCGGAGATGGGCGAACTGCAGATCAACCTCACGCCCAAGGGCGAACGCGCTCGCACGAGCCACGCCATCGCGCTTGATCTGCGGCATAAGCTGTCCGGGCTTCACCTTGCCTGCTGGGTCGGTGATCAAGGTTGTCGAAGTGCCACCTGGGCCGCCTGTGCTCGCGACACTCCTCGCGGAAATCTACGGACCGGATGCGGCGACGCGCCGAGCCGAGGCGGAGGAAGTCAAAAAAATCTTCAAGTCCATCCCCTATATCGTCGATGTCGATGATTCCTACGGCCATCCGCGCCCGCGTCTGCGCGTCTCGATCGACGAGGACCGGCTCGAATTCTTCGGCGTGGAGCAAAGCGACGTCTATGACACGATCCGCATGCTGCTTGGCGGCGTCCCGGTCGGTTATTCCTATCGCGGGGCGGAACGGACGCCGATCGGCATTGTGATCGGCCTGCCAAAGAGCGATCTTGCCTGGACCGAGCGGCTGACTTCGACACCCGTCCCTGCCAATGTGCTGCCCGGCAGCAACCGCATCGTCGAATTGGGCGAGGTCGTCCACATGACGAAGGAGCAGGGCACGCCGCTTATCTTCCGGCGCGACGGCCATTTTGCCGATATGGTGACGGGCGAACTTGCGGGTGCTTACGAAGCGCCGATCTACGGCATGCTGGCGGTGGACGACGCGATAGCCCACCACGATTGGGGCAAGTTGCCGCGGCCGACGATCGTCTTTCATGGCCAGCCGGAAGACGAGAGCAAGCCGACGCTGCTCTGGGACGGCGAATGGGAAATTACTTACGTTACCTTTCGCGACATGGGTGCAGCCTTTGGCGTCGCGATCCTTGGCATTTATTTTCTTGTTGTCGCACAATTCGGCAGCTTCAAGCTGCCTCTCGTGATCCTGACGCCGATCCCGTTGACGCTGATCGGCATCGTGCTCGGCCATTGGTTGTTCCGTGCGCCGTTCACTGCGACATCGATGATCGGCTTCATTGCGCTTGCGGGCATCATCGTCCGAAACTCGATCCTGCTGGTTGATTTCATCCGCCATGGCGCCGGGGAGGGCAGGACCTTGCGCGAGATCCTGCTTCACGCGGGGGCGGTACGGTTCAAACCCATCCTTCTGACGGCGATCTCGGCCATGATCGGCGCCGCGACAATTTTGGTCGATCCGATCTTCCAGGGCCTGGCTATTTCGCTCTTGTTTGGCCTCGCCTCGTCGACACTGCTGACTGTTTTGGTCATTCCCGCGATTTACGTCGTTTGGCGAGAGAGAGGCTAGCAAACGAGACGCACCGATGATTACAAACGCTTTGCGTCGGGCCGCTATTCAAGCGGGGTAGAAAACTTCACCGAAAAAGCGATTTCGAAAGCTTGCGTCACTTCCGCCGGGTATCGGCGCGTGCGATGAAGCAGCACGATGCGGCTCTTCTCCGGTGGAATGATCCGCGCCCGGATCAGCGCGTCGAGGGACGATATTCTGACGATTGTTCCATCCCGCAGCGTGCCGGTGTGATCGAGGAAATTGCATTTCTTGATGCTCGGCTCGATCTTCGTGATCGGCGATTGGGCAGCTGCGTCGTGATCAATCGCGATGGCATGTTCGGCAGCCATATGGGCGAGCTTGCTTTGCATCGCGGGCCTGTATTGGCTGTCGAGCGTCACCTGAAAGCCTTCCGGCTTCGTCGCGGTGACAACGCCGCCGACTTCGCCAATCTTCTCCAGGTGGAGCTGGACGTCCGTACCCTCGGCCAGATCCTGCGATTGCTTGCGCGCGGCCTCCGCAGATTGGCCGACTTTTGGTTCGCAGACGAGATCGACGATGTCGGGGCTGATCTTCGCCGTCTTGCAATTCAGCACCGGGCCATTGCGTCGGCTCAAGGTTCCCGGCAGTTGGACATCGATCAGCGGCCGGTAGTCGTACAGCGCCATCATCGTCGCCAATTCATCGACCTGAATCGCCGATAGCGGTTCGGCGCCGTGCGACAGGTTTTCCTTGGCGAGTTCCCACATCCTGTAGCGGCGCTTCACCGGTTCGTTCATCTGGCGCTCCCTACCTCGTTTTCTTTAAGCCACGAGCCAAACGTGAACGAACGATGCGTCCCGGCACCATCGGTCCGTTGGTGATGGCGCGGATTCAAGCTGAATAATAGCCTATTCTCATCCGAATGGTTGAGGAAATACCAATAGACGATTTCCTGAACCTAACGGCTCGTACGCATGTTGATAACAAAAGCACATCGGCAATCATCTACGGCGATTGCGCGCTTAAGCCATTTCATCGGTTTTTGACGAGACGCGCGAGTGCGTTGATGCCCTAATCCTGCAGGGCGAGCCGGTAGCCGACGCCCGTTTCAGTGAGGATATGCCGCGGCCGTTCCGGGTCGGCTTCTATTTTCTGCCGCAACGCACGGATGTACATCCGCAGATATTGCACGTCCGTGTCGCCGCCCCAGACTTCCCGCAAGATGAAGCGGTGGGTCAAAACCTTGCCGGCATGGGCGATGAGCAGGCGCAAAACATCATATTCGCGCGGCGAGAATTTCACCTCCTGGCCGCGTACCGTGACGATCCGCCGGACGAGATCGGCGGTCAGATCGCCGCTGCGGAAGATGGCTTTTTCGCCCTGCTGTTGAAGGCGATGGCGTTGTGCGGCGCGGATGCGCGCGAGGAGTTCGTCGATGCCGAACGGTTTGGTCACGTAATCGTCGGCCCCGAGATCGAGCGCCTCGACCTTCAGCCCCTCGGCCTCGCGGCTTGAAAGAACGATGATCGGCAGCGGTCACGCCCTCTGCGCGCAATTTGCGGATGATGTCGAGCCCATCCATATCCGGCAGTCCGAGGTCGAGCACGACAATATCGGCCGCCTTGGCGCGGATGGCCTCGATCGCACTGCGGCCATCCTTGGCTTCGGAGACGATATAGCCTTGCGTCGCCAGACTCGCACGTACGAAGCGCAGAATGGCGGGTTCGTCGTCGATGAGCAGTACACGTACCGGCGCCGAAAGCGTGCTCATGCGAGCGCCTCGTCCACCTTAGGGGCCGGCGGGACCGGAAACGTTAGCGTGAAGATGGCGCCCGGGTGGTCGATGCGATTAGCCGCGGTGATCGTGCCGTTCATTGCTTCGACAAAGCCCCGGCAGATGGCGAGCCCCAGGCCGGTGCCGACGCGCTGGCGGTCGCCGCGATGGACGCGGTAGAACTTGTCGAAAATCTGCTCGCAATCCGCTGCCGGAAGGCCTTCGCCTTCATCAGCGATCGTGATTACCACTTTGTCATTTTTGCGCTGCGCGCCAATCGTGATCTTGGAGCCGGAGGGCGCATATTTCGCCGCATTATCGAGCAGGTTGAACAGCACCTGTTCCATCAGCACCGCATCGAGAGACAGCATCGGCAAACCCGCTTCGACGTCGGTCGCGATCTTATGATCCTTGAGGATTTTTTGCGCCCTTTGCAATGCCGCGCCCACGAGGTCGGAAATATCCACGAGGTCGGCATTGGGCTTGAGCGAGCCGGATTCAAGCCGCGTCATATCGAGCAAATTGCCGATGAAGCGATTGAGCCGCTCGCCTTCCTCCTGAATGGTCCGCAGCAATGTCATGCGGGCCGAGGCATCGAGTTCCCCGCCGTGTGAGACGAGGCTTGTCGCTGAGCCGATAATCGAGGCAAGCGGTGTCCGCAAATCGTGAGAAATGGAGGTCAGCAACGCTTGCCGCAGCCGGTCCGTCTCCTCCGCCAGCCGCGCCTTTTCGATATCCGCCGCGAGATGAATGCGTTCGATCGCCAGCGCCGCCTGATCGGACAGAGAATCGAGAAGACGGGCATCCTCCGGGCGCAGCAGAGGCCCGGAGCGCTCTGAATCGATGCCGATCACACCGATAGCGCCCCGTCCGGTTCGCATCGGAATGAAAAGCCGCTTGGCGCCGGGCAATGTGTCGGCGCCGCGCCCGGCGGCGTGATTTTTCTCGAAGCTCCATTGCGCGGCGGCGAGGTCGGCCTCGTCGAGCTGATCCTCCGGGGGATAGCCGCCGGCGAGTTCAAGGCGGCCGTTTTTCGGCAGCAGGAGCACGACATTCACTTTCAGGAGCAACGCGATCTCGTAAACGCTCGCCCAGACGACGTCGTCGAGCGAGGCCGCGCTCGCGAGCTTGCGGCTGAAAAGGTAAAGCTCTTCGGTGATTCGGGCGCGCGTCCGTGCGGCGATCGCCTGCGCCCGCAAACGCGCGGCGAGATTGCTGGCGATGACAGCGACGATCGCGAAGACGACGAGGGCGACGACGTTCTCGGGATCAGTGATCGTGAAGGTGTAAAGCGGCGGCAGGAAAAAGAAATTGTAGGCAAGCACGCTGACCAACGCGGCGACCAGCGACGGAAACAGACCGTAACGCACCGCGCTTGCCAGAACGCCGATGAGAAAGACCAGAGCGACGCTCGAAATGCCGAGCGCCTCGCGTATAAGGAAAGCGAAAAGCCCCGCCCCGGCGACGAAGCCGAGGCTTTTGGCATAGGCCGCCCAATCGCGGGAAGGATGCGGCGTGGTGAAGTTGAGGCGCTTCGCCTTCCGCTGCGATTCCATTGACGCAATATGAATATTGATGTCGCCGGCGTGCGAGATGAGCTTTTGCGCCGTCGAGCCACGCAGAAAGTTCAGCCAATTGGAATCGCCGGTCTGCGCTATCAGGATATGCGTGACATTATGCGTCTGCGCGTAGTCGAGAATGGTGGCGGCGGCGTCCTCGCCGGGCAGCGTCACCGCAACGCCGCCGAGGCGCGTTGCGAGTTGCAAAACTTCGGCAACGCCATTGCGCTCGGTCTCGTCGGCGCGCAGGTCACGCGACGTCTCGACATGGAGCGCGGTCCATGGCGCGCGAAGATGTTCGGCGAAACGCCGCGCCCGCCGCACCAAGGCAGCGCCGCCGACTGCGCCATCGATCGCAACCAGCAGGCGTTCGCCCGCCGGCCACGGTCCCTCAATCGCATGCGAACGCATGTAATCGACCATCTGCGCATCGACCCGTTGCGCCGTGCGGCGCAAGGCAAGCTCGCGCAGGGCCGTCAGATTGCCGCGAGAGAAATAATTGTCGATTGCGCGCGCAGCACGATCGCCGATGTAGACCTTGCCTTCTCGTAGGCGGGCGATCAGGTCGTCGGGCGTGAGATCGATGACCTCGATATCATCGGCGTTGTCGATGATCGAGTCGGGCACGGTTTCCCGCACGCGCGTGTGCGTGATGCGGGCGACGACATCATTCAGGCTTTCGATATGCTGGATATTGACCGTCGTATAGACGTCGATCCCGGCGGCGAGAAGTTCTTCAACGTCGAGATAGCGCTTGGGATGTCGGCTTTCCGGGGCGTTGGTGTGCGCCAGCTCGTCGACAAGCACAAGGCGCGGGCGCCGCGCCAGAATGGCGTCAAGGTCCATCTCCGTCAGGACGCGGCCCTTGTAGACAATGTTCCGCCGCGGGATGACCTCAAGGCCGGCAAGGAGCTCTTCCGTCTCCTTGCGGCCGTGAGTTTCGACGACGCCCACCGCCACGTCCGCGCCTTCGCGGCGCTTGGCCTGGGCGGTGAGAAGCATTTCATAGGTTTTGCCGACGCCCGGCGCCGCGCCGAGGAAAATCTTCAGCCGTCCCCGGCTGCCATTCTCGGCTTCACGGAGCAGCGCCTCGGGCGAGGGCCGTTTGTTGCCTGACGTTATGTCCATTCCCGAAGGATATACTCCATCCTGCCAAGCCTCAGGAATTTTTCAGTGCGTCGAGGGCGAGGTTCAACTGCAGAACATTGACATGCGGCTCGCCGATGACGCCGAAAAGCCGCCCCTCGATATGCTCCGTGACCAAGGCCTTCAGCACATTCTCTGAAAGGTTCCGCGCCTTGGCGACGCGAGGGACCTGGAAATAGGCGGCCGCGGGGGTGATGTCGGGATCGAGCCCGCTGGCCGAGGTCGTCACCAGATCAACCGGCACCGGCACCAAGGGGTTTTCCTTCTGCAAGCGGGCGGTGTCGGCCTGGACCCGCTGGATCAAGGCCTTCGAGGTCGGCCCGAGATTGGATCCGGTCGAGTTGTCCGCCGCATAAGGCACGGCGATCGTCTTGGTCGGATCCTTCGGGTCGGGCTCGCTCGTCGCCGACAGTCGCCCATGGAAATATTTATCGCTCGAGAAATTCTGCCCGATCAGCGTCGAGCCGATCAGCTTGCCGTCCTTCTCGATCAGGCTGCCGTTGGCCTGATGCGGAAACAGGACCTGGGCGATTCCGGTCATACCGAGCGGGTAGGCGAGGCCAGTGATGACAGTCAGGACGACGATCATAAGGATGGCCGGACGGATTTGTTTCAACATTGGAAAATCCTCACGCAAGACCAATGGCGGAGACCGCCATGTCGATGAGCTTGATGCCGATGAAGGGAACGATGATGCCGCCCGCGCCGTAGATCAGCAGATTGCGACGCAGGATGTGCGCGGCGCCGAGCGGCCGGTAGGTGACGCCCTTCAGCGCCAGCGGCACCAGTGCGATAATGATCAGCGCATTGAAGATGATGGCCGACAAGATAGCGCTCTGCGGTGTGTGCAGGTGCATGATGTTCAGCGCCTGAAGCTGCGGATAGAAGGCGATGAACAGCGCCGGGATAATGGCGAAATATTTGGCGACATCGTTGGCGATCGAGAAGGTCGTCAGCGCGCCGCGTGTCATCAGCAATTGTTTGCCGATCTCGACGATCTCGATGAGCTTGGTCGGGTCGCTGTCGAGATCGACCATGTTGCCGGCCTCACGCGCCGCCATCGTGCCGGTGTTCATCGCGACGCCGACATCCGCCTGCGCGAGAGCCGGGGCATCGTTGGTGCCGTCGCCGCACATGGCGACAAGCTTGCCTTGCGCCTGCTCCTGGCGAATGAGCTTCAACTTGGTTTCGGGCGTGGCCTGGGCCAGAAAATCATCAACACCCGCTTCGGCGGCGATCGCCGCGGCGGTGAGCGGATTGTCGCCGGTTATCATGACCGTGCGGATGCCCATGCGGCGCAATTCCTGAAACCGTTCCTTGATGCCGCCCTTGATGATGTCCTTCAGATGGATGACGCCGAGCAGGCGTCCGTCCTTGGCGACGGCGAGCGGCGTCGCGCCCGCCTTGGCGATTTCGTCGGCCTTGGCGGTGAGTTCGCGTACGGCCGCTTCGATGTCGGTCTTGGTCTGGCCGCGCACATAGCCGATGACGGCGTCGACCGCGCCTTTGCGGATCGCGCCTTCGCCGCTGTCAATGCCGCTGATCCGAGTCTGCGCCGAAAAGGGGATGAATTTCGCGTTGAGACTTGAAAGATCGCGCCCGCGAATCCCCTGCTTCTCCTTGGCAAGAACGACGATCGAGCGGCCCTCCGGTGTCTCGTCGGCAAGCGAGGCGAGTTGCGCGGCGCTGGCGAGGTCCGCTTCGCTGACGCCGGTGAGCGGAATAAAGGCCGTCGCCTGGCGATTGCCGAGCGTGATCGTGCCGGTCTTGTCGAGCAGCAGTGTGTCGACGTCGCCCGCTGCCTCGACGGCGCGGCCGGACATGGCCAGTACCTTGAAGCGCACCAGCCGGTCCATGCCGGCGATGCCGATGGCCGAGAGCAGGGCGCCGATCGTCGTCGGGATGAGCGTCACGAACAACGCGACGAGCACGAGCACGCTGGCCGTACCGCCGGCGTAGGAGGCAAAGCTCGGGATCGTCGCGACGGCGAAGACGAAGATGATCGTGAGACCGGCGAGCAGGATGTTCAGCGCGATCTCGTTCGGCGTCTTCTGCCGCTCCGCGCCCTCGACAAGCGAGATCATGCGGTCGAGAAAGGTCGAGCCCTGCGCCGCGGTGATCTTCACCTTGACCCAGTCCGAGATGACAAGGGTGCCGCCGGTGACGGCCGAGCGGTCGCCGCCGCTCTCGCGGATCACCGGCGCGGATTCACCCGTAATGGCCGATTCATCAACCGAGGCGACACCTTCGATCACATCGCCGTCACTCGGGATGAGATCGCCGGCTTCGACGAGCACGATATCGCCTGGCTTGAGCGAGACCGCCGGGACGGACCGCCAGCCCTGCGTCTCCGGCTCGCCGGCAGCGCGCAGAAGCTTGGCGTTGGCTTCCGTCTTGCTCCGTCGGAGCGTCGCAGCCTGCGCCTTGCCGCGTCCTTCGGCGACAGCTTCGGCGAAATTAGCGAAGAGCACGGTGAACCAAAGCCAGAGGATAATCTGGAAGGCAAAACCATAGTGGCCGTGGCCTGCGAGGACGTCGCGGATGAAGAGCAGGGTTGTCAGCGATGCGACGACCTCCACTGTGAACATCACCGGATTGCGGATCAGCACGCGGGGATCAAGCTTCTTGAAGGAATCGCCGATGGCGGTGAGGATGATCTGCGGGTCGGCTGCGGCCGTACCGGGCAGTCTCGTGCGGGTGGATTGGTCCATAATTGCCTCTCGAATTAGTAGAGCGTGCCAGCATTCATCGAGAGATTCTCGACGATCGGCCCGAGCGCTAGGGCGGGGAAGAAGATGAGCCCGGCAGTGATGAGGATGACGCCGATAAGCAGGCCAACGAAGAGGCCGGTGTCGGTCGGGAATGTGCCCGCCGAAGCGGGGACGATCTTCTTTGCCGCGAGCGAGCCCGCGACGGCCATGATCGGGACGATCATCAGGAAACGCCCGATGAACATCGCGAGGCCCAGCGTCGAATTATAGAACTGGGTATTGGCCGAGATGCCCGCGAAGGCGCTGCCATTGTTGCCGGTGGCCGACGTATAGGCATAGAGAATCTCGCTGAACCCGTGCGGACCGGCATTGGCGGGGCCCGCGAGGCCCGCCGGCAGAACGGTGGCAAGAGCGGTAAAGCCGAGGATCGAGAACGGCAGAATGAGAATGGCAAGCATCGCCATCTTGACTTCTTTGGCTTCGATCTTCTTGCCGAGATATTCCGGCGTCCGCCCTACCATCAATCCGGCGATGAAGACCGCGAGAATGGCGAAGATCAGCATGCCGTAAAGCCCGGAGCCAACGCCGCCGAAGATGATCTCGCCCAGCATGATATTGGCCATGGGTACGAGACCCGCAAGCGGCATCAAGCTGTCATGCATCGTGTTGACAGCGCCGCACGAAGCATCCGTGGTCACGGTCGTGAACAGGGAGGAATTGGCGATGCCGAAACGCACCTCCTTGCCCTCCATATTGCCGCCGGCCTGTAGTGCGGAGGCCGCCTGATCGATGTGAAGCGCGGCGAAGGCAGGGTTGCCCGCGGCCTCGTAATGATAAACGGTCAGCACGCCCGCGAGGCAGAGCAGGCCCATGACCGCGAAGATCGCCCACCCCTGGCGCTGATTGCCGACCATGCGCCCGAAGACATTGGTCAGCGGCGCGCCAAGCGAGAAGATCAGCAGCATCTGAACCAGATTGGTCAGCGCGTTCGGGTTTTCGTAGGGATGGGCCGAATTTGTATTGAAGAAGCCGCCGCCGTTGGTGCCCATCATCTTGATGACTTCCTGCGAGGCGACGGGGCCTTGCGCGATCACCTGCTTGGCGCCTTCCAGTGTCGTGACGGTTGTATAGGCGTTGAGGTTCTGCGGCATGCCCTGCCAGACGAAGAACAGGCCGACGACAATCGAGGCAGGCAGCAGGATGTAGAGCGTGCAGCGGGTCAGATCGACCCAGAAATTGCCGATCGACTGCGCCGAGCGGCGCGCGAAGCCGCGAACCAAAGCGACAGCCAGCGCGATGCCGGTCGCCGCCGATACGAAATTATGCACCGTCAGACCGGCCATCTGCGTGAGATAGCTCATCGTCGTCTCGGGCACATAAGATTGCCAGTTGGTGTTGGTGACGAAGCTCACCGAGGTATTGAAAGCGAGGCTCTGCTCGACCGCGCTCTGGCCTTGCGGGTTGAAGGGCAGGACGCCCTGCAGCCGCTGGATGGCGTAAAGCGCCACGAAACCCGCGGCGCTGAAGAAGGCCATCGCGATCGCATATGTAACCCAGTGCTGCTCGTCGCCTTCATTCACGCCGCAGATCGCATAAATGACGCGCTCGACCGGCCGCAGGACAGGCGAAAGAAACGTCCGCTCGCCGGCAAAGACCCGCGTCATGTAATAGCCGACGGGCTTTGTCAGCGCGATGATCACCACCGCAAAGAGCGCGATTTGAATCCATCCATTCACGGTCATCTTGAATCTCCTAGAACCGCTCGGGACGGACGAGCGCGTAGACGAGGTAGGCGAGGATGAAGATCGCGGCGAGGCCGCCGAGGGCGTAGTCGAGGATCATGGCGTGCTCACAATCTGTCGCAGACGAAAACGTAGAGCGTAAGGATCACGAACGCGGCGATGCCGATCGCGAGGTAGAGAAGGTCAAACAGCATGCGAGCGATCTCCTGACGACATCACGCCGAGGGATCGATCTTTCACCGACCCGGTTCAGCGCGGTTTATGCGCGAGCATGTGGCGTAAAGCGCATATAGGATCGAGCGGTCTTCGCAGATGCGGAAATATAAATCTCATATATGACGCTTCGTGAGCTTGCTCCGGAGACAAGATTAGCCACGGTACAGCGACGATTTCTTGATGCGGATCAAGGCTGCCCTGCAGATTTCGCGTAGCTAAAGTTTATGCGTTCGATCTATGCGCTCGCCGAGCGTAGCGTCCCGCGTTACACGTCCTACCCGACCGCGCCGCATTTCTCGGATGCCGTGGGGCCGGAGACTTATGCCCAATGGCTTAGTGCTCTAAAGCCCGATGCGGACCTCTCGCTTTATATCCACGTGCCTTATTGCGCCGAGATCTGCCTTTACTGCGGCTGCCACACCAAGGCGGTGCGGCGCCGGGAGCCGGTCGATCGCTATGCCGAACGGCTGATCGGCGAGATCGATCAGGTCGCGCGCGTGCTCGGCCGGCGCCGGGTCACGCATCTGCATTGGGGCGGTGGGACGCCCTCGATTTTAGGCCGCGAATGGCTGATGGCGATTGCAGGCAGGATCGGCGCGGCCTTCGATCTTTCGACGCTTGTCGAACATGCGATTGAACTCGATCCGCGCCATTTGTCGGCCGAACTTGCGACCACGCTGGCAAAGATTGGCGTCAATCGCGCCAGCCTTGGGGTGCAGGATTTCGCGCCGCAGGTGCAAAAGGCGATCGGCCGCATCCAGCCCCTTCGCGCAGGTCGGGCGCGCGGTCGGCGCGCTGCATTCTGCCGGCATCGAGAACATCAATATCGATCTGATGTACGGCCTGCCGCACCAGAGCGTCGAGGACGCCGCGGAAAGCGCCCGGCTGGCGGCGCTGCTCTCGCCGCAGCGGATAGCTTTATTTGGCTTTGCTCATGTGCCTTGGTTCAAGACTCACCAGAAGCTGATCGACGCCGGTGCGCTGCCGGGAACCGAGGAGAGGCTGGAACAGGCGCGGGCGGCGGCGGATACGCTGGCGTCGCTCGGCTATGTCGCCGTCGGCCTCGACCATTTCGCGCTGCCCGACGATCCGCTTGCGGAGGCGGCGCGGACAGGTAATCTGCATCGCAATTTTCAAGGCTATACGGTCGATGATGCCGAGGCGCTGATCGGCCTGGGCGCCTCGGCCATCAGCAAGCTGCCCCAGGGATTTGTGCAGAACGCCGTCGATGTGGCGGGCTATTCGCGGAATATCGAGGCTGGCCGCTTTGCGACGGTGAAGGGCTATGCCTTTACGCCGGAGGACAAGCGGCGCGCGGCGGTCATCGAACGGTTGATGTGCGATTTGGCCATCGATCTCGACAAAATTCCCGGCGATTATTCCGCCGAGATCGCAGCTTTGCAGCCGCTGGCCGAGAACGGCGTGGTGGCAATCGACGGGCGCCGTCTGTCAATTACGGCGCGGGGACGCCCCTTCCTGCGTCTCGTTGCCGCTGCCTTCGACGCCTATCTGCCAACCGCAGCGGCGCGCCATTCCGCCGCCGTCTAGAACTCACCCGTTGATTAGTTGGATGACGCTTCCGGCAGCAGGGCGACATTGGCGAGATCCTGCTCGCGATGCACCGTCAGCCGCTCGCGCGAAAGCGAAATCAGGCCCTCGCGGCGCAGGGCGCCCAAGGTCCGGCTTGCATGGGTGACGGTAATGCCGAGCGCGTCCGCGACATGGGCGAGGCTCAGTGGGAAGTGAACGACATTGCCTTCGGCAAGACCGCGTTCCTTCAATTCTTTATAGAGCGAAAGAAGCAGCCAAGCCGTACGCTCCTGCGAGTTGCGCTGGTTGATTTCGGCCAGCCGGGCCTCGCTGCGCACGAGCCCCGCGGTGCAGGTCACCTCGATCCGCCGCGCCGCTTCGCTCGAAACTTCCTGGCGGCCGAAATCCTTCAGCGCGAAAGTGCAGAGCATCGCTTCGGTCAGCGCGTGGACGGTATAGGGAAGGCGCGGCAGAAAGATCAGGGGGAGCAGCACTGGGTCGCCGGGCAGCAGGAATTCCATGATCTGCCGCCGCCCGTTGGGCAGCACAGTGAAGCGGAATGCCCAGCCTTCGCGCAGGATATGCACTTGGCCACCGACATTGTCCTTGTGATAGATCGAGCGGCCCTTGCGGCACAGGTACATGCCAACGCCGTCGCGCGCGATCGGGGTCTGCTTGCCGAGCGCCCCGCATATTTCCGCCATCGGGCAGCGCGCGCAGACACGTAAGAGTTGAGATTTCGCAGTCATTATTGCCGACTTCCAGATTCCAAGTGCCAGTTCCAAGCATCATTGTGACGGTCGCCGCCCGGCTTCCCGTAAGGCGGGAACTTTCACCCACGCGCAGCACGAACGATAATGATCCCAAAGACTTTCAGTGGGTCTTGCATTTTGTCAATGATCCAGATCAATGAAATTGCGAGTCATTGTGCGCGGCGGAAACTATTCGCTTGTTCGCTACAAATGTTGCGAAATGTCAAACACATAGATTGCGCATGCGCTGCGACCTGTCGCACTAGTCACGATGCGCGCGACGTGTGATTCCAAGGTCGGCTTTCTCTTGGAGCCAGGGTGTGAAACGTCCGCCTTGCAGCGGGCTTTTAGAAGTCCAAAAATATGGTTAAGCCAAAAAAGGTTATCCTCGGATCGGCTGCTTTGATGCTGATCTCGAGCGCGGCGCAAGCTCACAATCCTTTCGAATTCCAGACGCCGGTGACGCCGATCGCGCGTGAGACGCTCTATGTCCACGACCTGTTTTTGGCGATCGCCGGTGTCCTCTTCACCGTCGGATTCGGCTTCCTCCTCTTCGCCATAATCCATTATCGCCGCGGCCGCGGACACGCGCCGGCGACCTTCACAGCGCCCAGGACGCCGCTGCAATGGGCGCTCTCGGCCCTGCCGATCCTGACGCTCATGTTCATCGACTACATCGTGATGGGCATTCCGGCCTATCACGCGGTTCTCAGCCTCGCCGACACCCGCAATGACGCGGCGCTCGTCATCAAGGTGACGGGCAGCCAGTGGCGCTGGCACTACGATTATCCGGATCAGGGCATTTCCTTCGTCAGCAATCTGTCAACCTCAGAGGCCCAGCGCGACAGCGGCGCCCCGACCGATCCGAATTATCTGCTCGAAGTCGATAAGCCGCTGGTCTTGCCGGTCGGTGAGAAGGTCCGCGTTCTGCTGACTTCAACCGACGTGATCCATGCCTGGTGGATTCCTTCCTTCGGCATCAAGCAGGATGCCATTCCCGGCTTTCTGCGCGAGACCTGGGTGAAAATCGACAAGCCTGGCGTCTATCGGGGGCAGTGCGCCGAACTTTGCGGCGTCGGCCATGCTTACATGCCGATCGTCGTCGAAGCGAAGTCGCAGGACGATTTCAAGAAATGGGTCGCCGATGCCCAAGCGAGCGCGGCCCAGGCGGCCGCCGTGACGACCCTGACCAAGGAAGAACTGCTGAAGCACGGGCAGCAGACCTACACGACCTATTGCGCGCTATGCCACCAGCCGACGGGCCTCGGCCTGCCGGGCACTTTCCCGCCGATCGCGGCCGGAAAGCCTTTCGCTGCGCCGCCGACGATGACGGACCTGCTCGCGCAACGCGGTTTCTTCAAGAACGGTTTGATCGCCGAGGGTCCGGTGGACCAGCATATCCAGATCGTGCTGAAGGGCATTCCCGGCACGCCGATGCCCAACTTCGACGGGCAGTTGAACGACGCCGATATTGCCTCCGTCATCACGTTCGAGCGCAACAGCTTTGGCAACCATACCGGTGATGTCGTGCAGCCTTCCGCCGTGAAAGCGGCGCGCGGCAAATAATTGGCTTGAGAAGAGGAAGACCCGATGAGCAGCGCCATCACGGATTTCGGCCATCACGACGCGCATTACGAGCCGAAAGGCCTCATGCGCTGGCTCACGACCACCAATCACAAGGACATCGGCATCCTTTATATGCTGTTCGGGCTGACGATGTTCCTCCTGGGCGGTCTCTTCGCCGAATTGATTCGCGCCCAGCTCATCCACCCCGCCAATCATTTCCTCACGCCGGAAGTTTACAACCAGGTCATCACGCTGCATGGCCTTGTGATGGTCTTCGGGGCGCTGATGCCGGTGACGGCCGGCTTTGCGAACTATCTCATCCCGCTGATGATCGGCGCACCCGATATGGCCCTGCCGCGCCTCAACAACTGGGGGTTCTGGCTGCTGCCGCCGGCAGCGATCGTTCTGGTGCTTCCTTTCATCCTGAAGCTGTTCGGGATCGGAAACGGCCCGGTTGATACTGGCTGGACGATGTATGCGCCGCTGTCGGTGCAGGGCGGCCCCGGCGTTGATTTCGCCATCTTCGCGATCTTCCTCCTTGGCGCCTCGTCGCTGATGGCCTCGATCAATATCGTCGTGACCATCTTCAATCTGCGTGCGCCGGGCATGACGATGATGAAGCTGCCGCTCTTCGTCTGGAGCTGGCTGATGACCTCGTTCCTGCTGATCGCGGTGTTCCCGGCGCTCATCGCCGGCAGTGCGATGCTGCTCGCCGACCGTCATTTCGGTACGCATTTCTTCAGCGCGGCCGGCGGCGGCGACCCGGTGCTGTGGGAACATCTCTTCTGGTTCTTCGGCCATCCCGAAGTTTACATTCTCCTGTTCCCGACTGCGGGCATCCTTTCGCAAATCCTGCCGACTTTCGCGCGCAAGCCGATCTACGGCTACAGGGCGCAGGTCTATTCCTATTGGGCGATCGCGGCCCTGTCGGTCGTGGTCTGGGCGCACCACATGTTCACGTCCGGCATGCCGGTCGCGGGCCAGCTCTACTTCATGTATTCGACGATGCTGATCTCGGTGCCGCTTGCCATCCTGTTTTTCTGCTGGCTTGGGACGATCTGGAAAGGCTCGCTGAGCTTCGAGACGCCGATGCTGTTCGCGCTCGGCTATATCGTGCTCTTCGGCATTGGCGGTCTCACCGGCCTCATCCTCGCCGATGCGGTCGCCGACCAGCAGTATCACAACAGCTTCTTCCTGGTCGCGCACTTCCACTATGCGCTGTTCGGTGGCCCGATCATGGGCGTCATCGCGGGCGTCTATTACTGGCTGCCGAAGATCACCGGCCGTATGTATAGCGAGACCCTCGGCAAGCTGCATTTCTGGCTGACGATGATCGGATTCAACATCACGTTCATGTCGCAGTTCTTCCTCGGCGTCGCCGGGATGCCGCGCCGCATTCCCGATTACGCGTTGCAGTTCGCGTCGCTGAATTTGGTGTCGAGCCTCGGCGCCTTTTTGCTCGGCGCTTCGCAATTGCTTCTCGTCTACAATGTCTTCCGGGCCGCGGCCGGTTTCGGCAAGCCGGCAACGAGCCAGGTGTGGGAAGGCGCGCAGGGCCTCGAATTCACGCTGCCCTCGCCCCCGCCGCACCATACATTCGATGAACAGCCGGTCGTGGCATGACAGAACGCGAAGCCGTCGCGCCGAAGCAAGCGCCGATCCGGCAGCGTCCGGACCATCGGCGGCTGGCCTTCGGCCTGCTGCTTGTGGCGCTCGGCTTCTTCGGCTTCGGCTTCGCTCTCGTACCTCTGTACAACACCTTCTGCCATACGACGGGCCTCAACGGCGTGACGGGCGATGCTACGGCGCGGCCCATCGGCGGGGTCGATCTGTCCCGCGTCGTGACTGTCGAATTCACCAGCACGGTGATGCCCGGCCTCCCGTGGAAATTTCAACCGACGGTTCGCCGTCTGCGGATTCATCCGGGTGAGCCCGCCACCGCGACTTATCTCGCGACCAATCTCGGCAGCAAGCTGCTCTACGGCCAGGCGATCATGAGTGTGAGCCCGGAACAGGCCGCGGTAAACTTCAAGAAGATCGAATGCTTCTGCTTTCACGCTCAGGCGCTCGCGCCGCGCCAATCGCGGATCATGCCGGTTGTGTTTTTTGTGACTCGCGATCTGCCGAAGCAAATTACGACGATCACAGTTTCATATTCGGCATTTCCGGCCGTGCAAGAAGTCGCGTCGAGAGGGGAGAACCAAAATGAGCGCTAACCCAGCCGCGACGACCCGTCGCTATTTTGTCCCGAAGCCCAGCCCTTATCCGGCGCTGCTTTCGTTTGCGATCATGCTGCTCGCGGTCGGCCTTGCGCTGCGGGTCAACGGCTATCCCGCCGGGCAATGGCTCGCACTGGTCGGCTTGGGCACGATCGCCTTCGCCCTGGCGCGCTGGCTCGGAAATGTCATCAGCGAGAGCGAAGGCGGCTTCTACCACCATTGGGAGGACCGCTCCTTCCGGCTTGGCATGATCTGGTTCATCATTTCCGAGGTCACGCTGTTCGCGACCCTGTTCGGCGTCCTGTTCTACGAGCGCGAAATCTCGGTGCGGGCGCTTGCCGCGCTCGACGCTCATTTCACGCCCTGGCCGCATTTTGCCGGCGCGTGGCCGACATCGGGCCCGCTCGGCAAGGGTTTCGAAACCGTCAATCCCTGGCGCATTCCGGCGATCAATACGCTGCTTCTGCTCACCTCCGGCGCTACGGTAACGCGCGCGCATCACTGGCTGAAGCGCGACCGGCGCGATGCGCTCGTTTTCTGGCTCGCCGCGACGATCCTGCTCGGCGTCGTCTTCCTGGTCCTGCAGGCGAACGAATTCTACGAAGCCTATACCAAGCTGGGCCTGACGCTCGGCTCCGGCGTCTATGGCGCCACTTTCTTCGCGCTGACCGGCCTGCACGGCTTCCACGTCACGGTCGGCGTCATCATGCTGACGGCGATTTTGGTGCGCATTCTACGCGGCCATTTCAATCCAGAGCACCATTTCGCCTTCGAGGCGGTGAGCTGGTATTGGCACTTTGTCGACGTCGTCTGGCTGATGCTCTTCGTCTTCGTCTACTGGCTCTAGCGACAGCCGTCCGCCGGGGCTCGAATAGCGCTCCGGCATGCCCGAATGAGAGAGCGTGCTTCAACCGGAGCCGCTCTTTTCTTTTGGTTCAAGGCTAGTCCGCATCCCTTTCGCTGGCGCGGCGCATCGCCTCGCGCAGATCGGCCCACCGCCGGTTTCCTTCGTTGGCGCCCAGCAGCGCGAAGGCAAGGACGAAGGGGATGAGATAATAGATGATACGGAAGAGCAGCAACGAGGCCAGCAGGCCCTCTTGCGACGGCACGGGCAGGAACTTCAACATCGTCGCCTCGAAGACGCCGATGCCGCCCGGCGCATAGCTCGCGATCCCGAGCGCGCAGGCGAAGACATAGACGGCCGCGAAGGTGAAGAAATCGACATTGTGCGGTTCCGGCAGCAGGACATAGAGCACACCGGCGGCCGCGCAGAGATCGATGACGCCGAGAACGACCTGCGCCATCGTCAGCTTGAATCCGGGCAGCTCCAGTTTCAGACCCTGAATGCGCGTCCAGCGATGCTCGATCGAAACCCAGACGAGATAGGCGAATAAAGCGACGAGCATCCCGAGCCCGATCAGCATGTTGATCTGGGGCTCGAAATGGTCGAGCTGGCTGATCGTGCCGGAACGGAACAGGAGCGCGATACCGAGGATCAGCACCATGCCGAGCCAATAGGTGACGCCGGCGATGACCGTCAGGCTCGCGATCTTCCCCGGTTTCAGGCCGGCCTGCGAATAAATCCAGAATCGCACCGTTCCCGCCGTGATCAACGGAAAGCCGAGCGTGAAGCAGATCGCATAGCTCGTGAACGAGGCGAGGGCAGTCGTCGTGTAGGGGACGCGCTGGCGCAATTGCAGCAGCGCGACGCCGTCATAGCCGGTCAGGGCGAGGAACGACAGGGCCGTCAGCCCCAGCGCTTCGAAGATCTGTGTGTTCTCGGTGGCGGCGAAGGCGGCGCGCAATTGGCCGGGGTTGATGTGCGCCAGCGTGTGAATAAGGACGAAAATAGCGAGCGCGGCGATGGCCACGCTAAACGAGAAGCCGATATAGGTCGCGATCGTCCGCCGCCGCTTATGGTCCGCGTGGTCCGACTTGGAAGAAAAGCTGTTCAGCCACGTATGCAGATTCGCCTTGCGCGGCCGGCTCAGGCCGCGGCGGTTTTGCGTGTCGGGCGAATTTCCTCATTCAAAGCCATTCAGTTTTCCATGCTGCGAGCCGCTCGGCGGCGGGTTATGCGGGGTGAATACGCCACGGGCAAGGCCAGTTGCATCGCGCAAATATTTCGCAAAATTGGCGCGACCGGGTTCATGCGGCGAAGGGGATTTGTATTATAAGGCATTGAAACGCATTGCCTTATTGTCGCGTTCCCGCTAAGAAGTCGAGAGTTGCTGCCAAGATTGCGCCCGTCCTCTTGCCGAATCGTGTCAGCCGTTGCGAAATCACCACATTATTTTGGTATCCGGGCCAACCGCCGCAAGCGCCTGATCGCCGATTGCGAAAGCGCACCGCACGTTTGCGCGGTCTGGAGAATCCTTCGGGCTGACGGAGCAAATATGCGCACGATCGCTGCCTTGTTCGGGCTGATGTTGGGTCTCGTTCTCGCCAGCGGCGCTTCGGCCTTGCAGGGCGATTACAGCAATTCGGACCTCGCGAGCGATGCGCTGCGGCTCGCGGCGCAGGTCGCGCAAGACGGCGACGATCTCAAGGACCAGACCCCGGCTTCCTTGCGCCAGGCCGCGGCGTCGGCTCTCGCCAAGGGCGATACCAAAGCGATGCTACATGCGATCGCCGGATTGGTCGCGATCGCCCCGGACGATTTTGGTGCGTGGCTGTCTTATTCGCGCGCCGAGGTCGCCGCGGGCAAGACCGACGACATTTTGCAGGCGGCTTCGACTGCCGCTTATCTCGCTTATACCAAGGCGGCGGACAAGAGCACGGCGGCGCAGGCTCTGGCGCAGCTCGGCGCAGTCTTCGCGCAGCGCGAATTATGGCGACCCTCGCTCAACGCCTATCGGGCGAGCCTGGCGCTTGCCGAGGATCCTGCGATCCGTGCCACCTATCAGAAAGAGCGCGAGACCTACGGCTTCCGCATCCTCGAATACAAGGTGGACAAAGATTCCGCGTCACCCCGCGCGTGCTTCCAGTTCTCCGAATCGCTTGCCACCGGTCATGTCGATTTTGCCTCTTATGTCAGCGTCGCGGGCATCGACCGGCCGGCGGTCTCAAACGAGGACCAGCAAATCTGCGTCGAGGGTCTACACCACGGCCAGCATTATACGATCACCTTGCGGCAGGGACTTCCGTCCTCGGTCGGCGAGCAGCTTCTGCGCACGGCGGTCTATGACCTTTACGTGCGCGACCGTTCCGAGCAAGTGCATTTCACCGGCAAGAATTATGTTCTGCCGCGCGTCGGCCAGCAGGGAATCCCGGTCGTCTCCGTCAATGTCAAGAAAGTCGCGGTGCAAATTCTGCGCGTCAGCGACCGCAGCCTTCTGCCGATCATCAGCTCCAGCGATTTCCTGACCCAGCTCTCCTCTTATCGTCTGCAGCAATTCAAGGACAGCGACGCGCGCAAAATCTGGAAAGGCACGCTCGATGTGGCGAGCCAACTCAACAAGGACGTGACGACTGCCTTCCCGGTGCTGGAAGCTGTGGGCACGCTTGAGGCCGGTGTCTACATCATGACCGCCAAGCCGGCCGATGCATTGCAGGCGGGGGACGAGGATTACAGCAATGTCGCGACGCAATGGTTCGTCGTGTCGGATCTCGGCCTCACCGCGCTTTCGAGCCGCGACGGTCTGCACGTCTTCATCCGCTCGCTGACCACAGCGAAGCCGCTCAGCAGCATCTCGCTGCGCCTCGTCGCGCGTGACAACGAGGTTCTGGCGACCAAGCCGAGCGATGCGAGCGGCTATGTGCGCTTCGAGCCGGGCCTGTCGCGCGGCAGCGGCGGATTGGCGCCGGGCCTCGTCGTCGCCGAGGACGGCAAGGGCGATTACGGCTTTCTCAATCTTCAGCAAAGCGCGTTCGATCTGACGGATCGCGGCGTCAAGGGTCGCGACGTAACGCAGCCGCTCGATGCGCAGGTCTTCACTGAGCGCGGCGTCTATCGCTCGGGCGAAACGGTCTATGTCACGGCGCTGCTGCGCGACGACAAGGGCATCGCCAAAGAGGGTGTGCCGTTGACGCTCATCGCCCGTCGGCCGGACGGCGTCGAATATAAGCGCGTGCTGATCGCGGATCAGGGCGCGGGCGGCCGCAGCTATGCGCTGGCGCTGCTGCCGTCGAGCGCGAGCGGCACGTGGCGCGTGCAGGCCTATGTCGATCCGAAAGGCGCGCCGGTTGGCGAGACGACATTCCTCGTCGAGGACTATGTGCCCGAACGCCTCGACTTCAAGCTGAAGCCGCGCGAGACGCAGCTGCGCGCCGGCGACACGACCACGATCGACACCAATTCGCGCTACCTCTACGGCGCGCCGGGCTCCGGCCTCGATGTCGGAGGCGAGGTAACGGTCGAGGCGGCGGGCGACCACGGTCTTCCGGTTTTGCGGGGCTATCAGGCTGGGCTGCAAGACCAGACCTTCGAGGCGGTGAGCAAGGATCTGCCGACCATCGCCACGACGGACGACAAGGGCGATGCCGCAGTCGACGTACCGGTTCCCGACATCGCCGCGACGCAGCCGCTCGAAGCCAAGGTGGTGCTGCGCGTCGGCGAGCCGGGCGGACGTGCGGTCGAGCGCAACGTCACGCTTCCCATTCTGCCGAAGGGCGGCCTCATCGGCGTGAAGAAGGATTTCACGTCGCTCGGCGACGGCGACATCGCCAATTTCGATGTCATCGCCATCAATTCCAGCGCCGCACGGGTCGCGCGCAAGGGCGTCAACTGGTCGCTCTATCGGCTGATCACGGATTACCAATGGTACAATCAGGACGGCCACTGGGATTTCGAGCAGGTGAAATCCTCCCGCCGCGTCGCCACCGGCACGCTCGATCTGAGCGTCGATTCCGTCGGCAAGATCGCCGCGCCGGTCGAACTTGGCGATTATCGCCTTGATGTCTTGAGCGCCGATCCGAACGATGCGCCGACGAGCATCACCTTCGGCGTCGGCTGGTCCGGCGAAGCGACTGCGGGCGCGCCGGATCTCCTCGAGGTCACGCTCGACAAGGAGGATTACGCGCCCGGCGATGCGATGAAGCTCAAGATCGCCTCGCGTTTCGCCGGGACGGCGACGGTCGCGATCCTCAACGATCAGCTGAATTATACTGCGCTCATCAATGTGACGAAGGGCGACAATGTCGTCAGCATTCCGGTCGGTGCGAATTGGGGTGCTGGCGCTTATGCCGTCGTCTTCGCGCATCGTCCACTCGATCAGGCGGCGCAGCGCAATCCCGGCCGCGCGCTCGGACTTGCCTGGTTCAGCATCGCCGCCGCGAGTCACAAGCTCGACATCGCCATCGGGGCGCCGGAAAAGCTGCGCCCGCATGAACACATCAGCGTGCCGGTCACGCTCGCGGGCCTCCAGCCCGGCGACGAGGCCTATGTGACGCTCGCCGCGGTCGATGTCGGCATCCTCAATCTCACGCATTATCAGACGCCAGACCCGAGCACCTATTTCTACGGCCAGCGGACGCTCGCGACAGAAATCCGCGATCTCTACGGCTTTCTGATCGACGGGATGCAGGGCGCGGCGGGCGCAATCCGCTCCGGCGGCGATGCGGGCGGCGAGCTTCAGGGCAACAAGCCGACGGAGGCACCGCTGGCGCTGTTTTCCGGCGTGGTGAAAGTCGGCGCGGATGGCAAGGCGGAGGTCGGCTTCGATCTGCCGCCGTTCAACGGCACGATGCGCCTTGCGGCTGTCGGCTGGACCAAGACCCGCGTCGGCAGCGCCAGCGAAGATGTCACCGTCCGCGATCCCGTCGTCGTGCAGCCGACGCTGCCGCGCTTCCTGGCGCTGAAGGATCACTCGCGGCTTTATCTGCAGATTGACAATGTCGAGGGGCAGGCGGGCGCCTATAGCTACGAAGTCACGGCGGACGGCCCCGTGACCTTCGGCGCGCGTGCGCGCGGCACGATCAAGCTCGCGGCAGGCGAGCGCACGTCGCTCTCGGTACCGCTGACCGGCGCAGGCGTCGGCACCGCCAGCATCGACTTCAGAATGCATGGGCCGAAATTCGCGACCGAACGCAATTTTGCGCTCGATGTCGAAGCGGGAACGTCGAGTGTCTATCGCCGCATCGTGCGGCAGGTCGCGCCCGGCGATTCCGTTCTGGTGAGCAAGGATCTGACGGCCGAATTCCTGCCCGGCACGGGCCGTGTCTCGGCAGCGGTCGCGAGCCTCTCCGGCATTGATGCGGCGGGGCTTTTGCAATCGCTCGCGGATTATCCGTTTGAATGTTCTGAGCAGCTTGTCAGCCGCACCATGCCGCTGCTCTATGTCGGCAAGCTCGCCGACCCGCAGGCGCTCGCCTTCGATACGGGCATCGCCGACCGGGTCAATCGCGCCATTGCGATTCTGCTGGCGCGGCAGGATTTGAGCGGTGCCTTTGGGCTCTGGTCTTCCGATAGTGCGAACGATGAATGGCTCAACGCCTTTGTCACCGATTTTCTGACCCGGGCGCGTGAGGAAGGCTACGACGTGCCGCAGCAAGCCTACGCCCAGGCGCTGGAGCGGCTGCGCAATTTCGTCGCCAATACCAGCGACGTCGAGGCGGGGCAGGCGAGCGGGCTCGCCTATGCGATCTATGTGCTGGCGCGCAACGGCAAGCCGGTGATGGAGGATTTGCGTTACCTCGCCGACGCCCGGCTTTCCGTCTTCACGACGCCGCTGGCGCGGGCGCAGATTGCCGCGGCGCTCGCGTTGCTCGGTGATCGTGGCCGGGCTGAGAAAGTCTTCGCGGCGGCGAGCGACAGCCTCGCCAATGCGAACGACAAGGACAGTCTCACGCGCGTTGATTTCGGCTCGCGTCTGCGCGATGGCGCGGGTTTGCTGACGCTCGCCGTCGAAGGCGGCGCCGACAGTGCGCAGATCGACAAGGCGGTTCAGGTCGTCGAAAGCGCCCGCGATGCGATCACCTATGCCAGCACGCAGGAAGAATCCTGGATGGTGCTGGCGGCCGAGGCACTGGCCGCGCGCGATCAATCGATCTCGCTCGGCGTCGACGGCACGACGCATAGCGGCGCCTATTACCGCACCTGGCTTGCTTCGACACTCGCCGCGGCGCCGGTCAAGCTCGTCAATCAGGGAGCGCAGCCGGTTTCGATCGCGCTGACGACCTCCGGTAATCCGATCGCGCCGGAGCCTGCGGCGGGGCAAGGCTACACCTTGCAGCGTGGCTATTATTCGCTCGATGGCGCGCCGCTCGACCCCACGAAGATCAAGCAGAACGACCGCTTCGTCATCACGCTGAAAGTGACGGAGAGCGTCGCGAGCTATTCGCATCTCGTGCTCGATGATCCGTTGCCCGCTGGGCTTGAGATCGACAATCCGGATCTCTACGACGGCGGCGATGTCGATGCGCTCTCTTGGGTCAAGAGCGATGTGCAGCCGACGCACACGGAATATCGCGACGATCGGTTCGTCGCGGCCTTCGATCGCGACGGTCAGTCGGCGGCGACTTTCGCCGTGGCCTATATCGTCCGCGCCGTGACGCCGGGGCGCTATGTTGCTCCGGCCGCGACGATCCAGGATATGTATCGTCCGCAGCGCTACGCACGCACGGCCTATGGTGCGGTCGCGATCTCGGCAGCGAAATGAAGCCGCGATACTGGCTCGCCCTTCTCAGCGTGGCCATTGTCGCCGCGGGCTATAGCCTTTCCTGGGCTTGGGACGGCTATTTCGCCAGCCTTCATCCGCTCGATCTCGCGACGAGCGAACACACATCGCCCGAAGTTCTCGACCGCGACGGCAAGCTGCTGCGCGCCTTCACCATGCCGGATGGGCGCTGGCGTCTGCCAGTGAGCCTGCCGGACGTCGATCCGCGCTTCGTCACCATGCTCCTCGCCTATGAGGATCATCGCTTCTACGAACATCACGGCGTCGATCTCGAGGCGCTCGCCCGCGCGGCGGCGCAATTCGCCACCCGTGGACGGATCGTCTCGGGCGGATCGACACTGACGATGCAGGTCGCGCGCCTGCTTGAGCCGCGCAAGGAAAGATCGGCCGCTGCGAAATTGAAGCAGATGGCGCGGGCGCTGCAGCTTGAGCAGCAATATGCCAAGCCGATCATCCTCGATCTTTATTTTGTCCTCGCGCCCTACGGCGGCAATATCGAGGGCGTGCGCGCGGCGAGCCTCGCCTATTTCGGCAAGGAGCCGAAGCGGCTCAGCGTCGCGGAGGCGGCGCTGCTTGTCGCGCTGCCGCAGGCGCCGGAAGCGCGGCGGCCGGATCGTTTTCCCGCGCGGGCGCGCGCCGCGCGGGATCGCGTATTGGAGCGTGCTTATCGCCGCGGCGTCATCACGCTTGCCGAGCGCGACGAAGCGATGCAGCAGAACGTGCCGCATGGCCGTCTCGCTTTTCCGCATCTCGCCCCGCATGCGGCCGAGGCGGCGCTACGCGCCGACAAGGAGCACGGCACGCATCGCCTGACCCTCTCCGCCGCTTGGCAGGCTTCGCTCGAACGGCTGGCGCATGAGAGCGCGCAGCGGCTCGGCCCGAAAATCTCCGTCGCCATTCTCGTCGTCGACAATGCGACGGGCGAAATCCGCGCCCATGTCGGCGGCGCGGATTATTTTTCGGCCGCGCGCGCCGGCGCCATCGACATGACCAAAGCGCTGCGCTCGCCCGGCTCGGCGCTGAAGCCTTTCATCTATGCGCTCGCTTTCGAGTCCGGCATCGCCCATCCCGAGACGGTGCTTGACGATCGCCCGGTGCATTTCGGCCAATATGCGCCGGAGGATTTCGATCTCGGCTTCGAGGGCACGGTGACGGCACGCCACGCGCTGCAGATGTCGCTCAATCTGCCGGCCGTCGAATTGCTCAATGCCGTGGGGCCGGAGCGGTTTCTCGCACGGCTGCGCAGCGCCGGCGCCGATGTCGAATTGCCGGAAGATCAGCCGCCGGGTCTCGCCATCGGCCTCGGCGGCGTCGGCATCAAGCTGACCGATCTCGTCAAGCTCTATGCGGGCCTCGCGCGCGGCGGCAGCGTGCCGACTTTGCATGAGCGCGTCCTGGGCGCGCTGGCGTCGCACGCCCGCATCTGCGAGCCCGTCTCGGCCTGGTACGTCGCCGATATTTTGCGCGGCGCGCCGCCGCCGGACAATGCGCCGTATAATCGTCTCGCCTTCAAGACCGGCACCTCCTACGGCTATCGCGACGCCTGGGCGGTTGGTTTCGATCGCAGGACTACGATTGGCGTTTGGGTCGGGCGGCCGGACAATGCCGCCGTGCCGGGGCTCATCGGCCGCGTCGCCGCCGCGCCGATCCTCTTCGATGCCTTTGCCCGCGTCGGCAGCGATTATGAGATCATTCCGCGTCCCGCCGATGCGCTTGTCGCGCGCACGGCCGACCTGCCGCCACCGTTGCGCCAGCTCAGCGACGACCACGCGGCCGAGGCAGGCGAGGGCGACACGCAGGCGTTGAAAATCGTCTATCCGCCCAACGGGGCGCGCGTCGATCTCGGCCTGTCCGCGCCGGACAGCAGCGATCTGGCGCTGAAGGCCGAAGGCGGCGTGCCGCCGTTCCGCTGGATGGTGAATGGCGCGCCGGTCGGCACGCCCGATCCGCGCCGCGATTCAGAATGGACGCCGGACGGCGCGGGCTTTGCCCGCATCTCGGTGATGGACGCCAAGGGGCAGTCCGATAGCGTGCAGGTGCGGCTGCAGTAATTATTCCTTCGGGTAATCCGTACCCGCTGACACCGGCGCCCATTTCATGATCTCGGCCTGCAACGCGCCGAGCTTTTCGCCGACAATTTGCAGTGCATCGGCGCCGAGCAGGAGATGCAGCGGTGGCTCTGGCGACTCGACAACAAGCAGCATCGCTTCCGCCGCTTTGCGCGGATCGCCTGGCTGGCGTCCGTTGCGCTCGGCGAGCCGCTTGCGCGACGCTCCGGCGGAGGGCTCGTAATCCTCGATTGTACGTTCGACATGTCGCATTGAGCGTCCAGCCCAATCGGTGCGGAAGCCGCCCGGCTCGATGATCGTCACCTTGATGCCGAGGTGCTTCACTTCCTTGGCGAGTGATTCCGAAATGCCTTCCAGTGCGAATTTGCTCCCGTGATAGGCGGAAACGCCGGGGAAAGTCGCGAGGCCGCCCATCGAGCTGATGTTGAGGATATGGCCGGCGCGGCGCTGGCGCAGAAAGGGCAGGGTCGCCTGCATCATCGCGATGGCGCCGAAGACGTTGACGTCGAATTGCGCGCGGAAATCCGCGAGCGTTGCTTCTTCCAGTGCGCCCTCGAAACCGTAGCCGGCATTGTTGACGAGCACCTCGATGCCGCCGAGCTTTTCTTCGGCCTCCTTGACGCCGTTATGCACGGCGGCCTCGTCGGTGACGTCGAGCAGGATGGCGAAGGCACGCCCCGGCGCGAGCTTCTCGAATTCGGCTTTGTCAGCCTCCTTGCGGACGGTGCCCGCGACCTTGCCGCCTTTTTCGAGGATGAGTTCGGAAAGTGCGCGGCCGAAGCCGCTGGAAACGCCGGTGATGAGCCAGTTCATGACGAAACTCCCTAGAGTTTGGAAACTCTCGCTTCCTCATCCTGAGGGCGCCGAAGGCGCGTCTCGAAGGATGAGGGAATAAAGTCTAAATCGCCTCATGCTTCGAGACCGGTCCTGCGGACCCTCCTCAGCATGAGGGACGTGTTCTTATTGAAAGCCGACGATCGGATGCGGCACATAGGGCGCTTCCAGCTTGGCGATCTCGTCAGCCGTCAGCTTGAGCGACAGGGCCGCAACCGCGTCGTCGAGATGGCCGAGCTTCGAGGCGCCGACGATGGGCGCGGTGATGCCGTCTTTTTGCGATAGCCACGCAAGCGCGACCTGCGCGCGCGGCACGCCGCGCGCCTTGGCGACCTCAGCCACGGCCGCGGCGATCTCGCGGTCGGAGTCGAGACCGTAGAGTGTCCGACCGAAAACATCCGTGTTCTGCCGCTCGCTCGTCTCGTCCCAGTCGCGCGTGAGCCGACCCCGCGCGAGCGGGCTCCAGGGCAGGACAGCGATCTTCTGGTCGCGGCAGAGCGGCAGCATCTCGCGCTCTTCCTCACGGTTCAGCAGATTGACATGGTCCTGCATCGAGACGAATTCGGTCCAGCCGTTGAGACGCGAGACATAGAGTGCCTTGGCGAATTGCCATGCATACATGGACGAGGCGCCGATATAGCGCGCCTTGCCGGCCTTCACGACATCATGCAGCGCTTCAAGCGTTTCCTCGATGGGCGTCTCGTGATCCCAGCGGTGGATCTGATAGAGATCGACATAATCGACGCCGAGACGGCGCAGGCTGTTGTCGATCTCGGCGAGAATGGCGCGGCGCGAGAGGCCCGCGCCATTGGGCCCTTTGTGCATGCGGCCATGCACCTTGGTCGCGATGACGACATCCTGACGCGAGGCGAAATCCCTTCAGCGCCCGGCCGACGATCTCCTCCGATGTGCCGTCGGAATAGACGTTCGCCGTATCGAAGAAATTGATGCCGAGTTCGAGCGCCTTCTTGATGATCGGCCGGCTCTTTGCCTCTTCGAGCGTCCAGGAATGCGGCCCGCGTCCTGGAACGCCGAAAGTCATGCAGCCGAGGCAGATGCGGGACACGTCAAGGCCGGTGTGGCCGAGCTTTACATAATCCATACTTTCGATCTCCGAAATGCGAACGGCCGCGAGGATGCCGCGGCCGTGCCAGTACGTGTGCGTCTTCGTCAGACGAGTTTCAGCCGAACCGGGACGTTGCCGCGCAACGCATTGGAGTAGGGACAGACCTCATCCGCCTTGTGGATCAATTGTTCCGCTTCCTCGCGCGGCAGGCCCGGCAGCGTAATGTCGAGTTCGACATCGAGGCCGAAACCGCCTTCCGAACGCGGCCCGACTCCGACATTGCCCGTCACCATCGTATTGTCCGGCACTTTTGGGCCGCCTTGCGAGGCGACGAATTTCATCGCGCTCAGAAAGCAGGCTGAATAGCCGGCGGCGAAAAGCTTTTCCGGATTATTGCCGGGCTTGCCGGCGCCGCCTAGCTCTTTCGGCGTCGTCAGCGTGACATCGAGCGTGCCGTCTTCCGTTCGGGCATGGCCGTCGCGGCCGCCGGTGGCAGTGGCTTTGGTGCGGTAGAGGACATTGACCGACATAGCGTGCTCCCTGATATGGCGTGCGGTAAATCTTGGGTGATCAAGGACGGTCCCGGCTGAGGGATCGGCCGGGCTTTATCCCGGGCTCCTGAGATTCAGGTAAGGGGATATATGGGGTGAAAGTGCAGCTTCGAGAACGAGGTCTGGATAAACGAACGCCGCGTTCGGAGCTTGTCCCATATTGCGCAAATCCGAACGCGCGCCGGGAACCGAACCGCCTTGTCGAATCGCCGCCCCTTGCGCCTGCGCGGCAAAAGAGGAATAGTCGCTCGCGCTCACGATTCTCGTTCTATCGCCTTGAAAGAGGCCGAATTTCCCGCCAAACGTGGCAGGTCCTGCGAAAATGCGTGCAGAAATAACCCCGCAGGCTTTGGTCGCGATTCGTCAGGACTTATAAGCGGTTGCTCATGCGCATCGTCTCCGCCTGCCCGTCTCTTGCCGCCGCGCTGCTGGCCATATTGCTGGCGGCCGCGCCTGCGGGCGCGGAGACAATTCTGGCGCGCTATTCGGTGAGCCTTGTCGGTTTCAGGATTGGTGAGGCCAACGCCAAGGGCGCCGTCAGCGCCGCGGCCTATCGCGTCGCGCTCGATGCGCATCTGACGGGCCTTGCAGAATGGCTCGCGCATATGCGGATCGCTCTGGTTTCCTCGGGCGAGATTCATCGCGGAACAGTGCTGCCCAACGCCTACGCGACGACCGCGGCGACCACCCACGAAGCGCGCACGGTTCGCATGGCACTCGAAAGCGGTAATGTCCGCGCTGTCGATATCTCGCCGCCGCTTGAAGACGAGGCGATCCGTATTCCGGTTTCATCCGCCGAAAAGCGCAATGTGCTCGATCCGACGAGCGCATTGATCATGGCGGTTCCCGCCGGTGAGCCGCTGGTTGGCCCGGCCGCCTGCAACCGCACCTTGCCGATCTATGACGGTGTCGTGCGGTTTGACCTGACGATGACCTATACCGGCACCCGCAATGTCTCGGCCATCGGATACGATGGGCCGGTTTCGGTCTGCGCGGTTCGCTACAAGCCGATTGCCGGCCATCGCTATGATTCGCGGTCAACCAAATTCATGGCCCAGAATCACGATATCGAGGTTTGGCTGGCGCCGATCGAGCGGGCGCATGTCGTCATTCCGTTTCATATCGGGCTGCGGACGATGGCGGGCATGGCCAATGTGGACGCGATCGAGCTGCATCTCGAGCCCGGCGGCAAGACGCTCAAGGCCGACCGCTGATTATTGCGGTACTTCGACGCCCGATCCTTGCCGTTCCGTCGCTTTGGTCTTCTGGTCAAGATGGGCGTGCATCCGCGCCAAATAGCCCGAGAATTCCGGATATCCCTGCGCGGCCGCTTTCAACGCTGTTTCCACTGGCGCATCAAGGATATTGGTGAGGAACGCATAGAGCGTGGCGTCGTAGGACGTCGGCCGTTCACCGACGGCGAAACCGTTTGGCGACATTGAAAGGGCGAGCGCTTCCAAATCCGCGGCGCCATGCGCATAAACTTCCTGGGGCGAGAATCGGCCATAGCCTTGCCCATGGAGCGCACGCTTGACGTTGCGCCGGGCCATTGCCGCCACGACGTCGCGAATAAGCGGCGGTGCTGCACCGAACAAAGCCGGCTTGATGATTTTCCATCCCCCCGGATCGATCCAGCGCGAATAGAGAAGCACGAAATAAAGGCTTTCCTCGCAGCAGCGGCGAATGAGATGGCCCTTAGCGCGTCGCGTCGCATCAAGCCCCTGATCGAGCTGGTCGCCAAATTGCCGGCTCAGATAGCTGATGATGAGCGCGCTATCGGGGATTTTTTCCGGTCCGTCGGTGAGAAAGGGTAGTTTGCCACGCGGCGCGCGGAGCGGGAGCGAAATGACTTTATCGAATTCGATTCCCGCCAGCTGGCAATAAGTTTCGACCTTCAGGCAGAAAGGGCTGGGATTGAACGGCCAGGGGCTCGGAAACACATGAAGCTTGATCATGATGCCGGTCCGGAATGATCAGCGTGGAGAGCTGAGAGATGGCGTCCAGGGTGCCTTGGCTGTCAAGGGCGCGCGATAGAGCAATATCGCGAAACCTCAGCTTGACAAAGGACGGCTTCGGAGTCCGTCGCCACTCTGCTGGGGGACCGGTCGGCGAGGCTTAAATCCGTCCCGTTTTTACAATCTGTAGAAGCCATGCTTCGCGACGCGCAATATATTGCGGTGAACAAAGATGGATTCGGCGCCGGTCAGCGATTCGGGCGCGATTCGTTCGCCGCGCGTTCGGTGTGTCAACGTGATTGTGGTTCGCCCACAGATTTTTGCAGCAGATTGGGACAGGTGCGGCCGGTTTTGCGACGTTTGCACAAATATCCAGGCCCCAGCCGTTGGCTTTGGCCGCGCTTGCCGGCAGGGCCGGCACACCGCATATGAGGCGAGTCGGAGCCGGCGCAGCGGCGCCGCCGAAAGATTGAGAAATGAACCTTCCCATTTCCGGCCCGCAAATTCATCCGTCGGAGCGTGCGCGCGGCGTGCGGATCATTCTTGGGCCGACCAATACCGGCAAGACGCATTATGCCATCGAGCGGATGCTCGCGCACCGCAATGGCATGATCGGTCTGCCGCTGCGGCTGCTCGCGCGGGAGGTCTATAATCGCGTCGTCGAAAAGGTCGGCCCCGCCGCCGTTGCGCTCATTACCGGCGAGGAAAAGATCAAGCCAGAAGCGCCGCGCTATTGGGTTTCGACGGTCGAAGCCATGCCGCGCGATCTCAATCTCAGCTTCGTCGCCGTCGACGAAATTCAGCTCGCCGCTGATCTCGATCGCGGCCACATCTTCACCGATCGTCTGTTGAACCGGCGCGGCAGCGAGGAGACGCTGCTGATCGGCGCTTCGACCATGCAGCGTTCGCTTGAAGAGCTTCTCCCCGGCGCGCCGATCGTTTCGCGGCCGCGTTTTTCCAAACTCAGCTTCGCCGGCGAGCGCAAGATCGCGCGGTTGCCACCGCGCAGCGCCATCGTCGCTTTTTCGGTCGAGGAGGTTTATGCCATCGCCGAATGGATCCGCCGTCAGCGCGGCGGCGCCGCTGTCGTGCTGGGGGCGCTTTCACCGCGGACGCGCAATGCGCAGGTAGAGATTTATCAAAATGGCGACGTGGATTATATCGTCGCCACCGATGCCATTGGCATGGGTCTCAATCTCGATGTCGATCACATTGCTTTCGCCGGCGATCGTAAATTTGATGGCTGGCAATATCGCCGGCTGACGCCGGCCGAATTCGGCCAGATCGCGGGCCGCGCCGGGCGCCATATGCGCGACGGCACATTCGGTACAACCGGGCGGTGTGCGCCGTTTGACGCCGATCTCGTCGAGGCGCTCGAAGACCACCGGTTCGACCCGGTCAGAATGCTGCAATGGCGCAACAGCGAACTCGACTTCTCGTCCATCGCCGCGCTCGGCACATCGCTTGACCGGCAGCCGCAAGACTATGGCTTGACCCGCGCGCCGCTTGCCGAGGATCAAATGGTGCTTGACATTGCCGGGCGGGACGAGAATGTCCTGCGGGTGACCAAGACCGCGGCCGACGTGTCGCGGCTTTGGGACGCCTGCCAGATTCCCGACTACCGCAAGCTCTCTCCTTCGGCGCATGCGGAACTCGTACTTTCGATCTATGGTTTCATTGTCCGTGCCCGCCATATTCCCGAAGACTGGTTTGCACGGCATATTCACGAGCTCGATCGTGTTGATGGAGACCTCGACACGTTATCGGCGCGGATCGCCCAGGTCCGGACCTGGACTTTCATCGCCAATCGCCCCGATTGGCTCCGCGAGCCGGAGCATTGGCAGGAGGCCGCCCGTCAGGTAGAGGACAGGCTGTCGGACGCGTTGCACGAGCGCCTCGCCCAAAGGTTCATCGACCGGCGGACGAGCGTTCTGATGCGTCGCTTGAGAGAGAACGCGATGTTGGAAGCCGAAATCACCTCAGGCGGCGACGTGCTGGTCGAAGCCCAGCATGTCGGACATTTGTCGGGATTTCGTTTCACGGCCGATCCGCAGGCCGATGGCGAGGCCGCCAAGGCGTTGAATGCCGCGGCGCAGAAGGCATTGGCAAGCGAGATCGAGGGCCGCGCCCGGCGTGTGCATGAGGCGGTCGACGAGGCTTTCGTCCTTGCCAATGATGGCGTTGTCCGCTGGCTCGGCGAAGCCGTCGCCAAGATCGTGCCGGGCGAGCATATTCTGCAGCCGCGCATCGCCGTTCTCGCCGACGAGCAATTGACCGGCGCATCCTTGGGACTCGTCCAGACGCGCCTCGATCTGTGGCTCGCCCAACATGTCAAGAAATTGCTCGGGCCGCTCAGCGAGCTTGAAAGCGGCGAGGGGCTTGAGGGCATCGCGCGCGGTGTTGCCTTTCGTATCGCCGAGTTGCTCGGCGTCCTCGAACGCTCGCAGGTCGCCGAAGACGTCAAGAGCCTGACGCAGGAGGCGCGCGCGACCTTGCGCAAGCTCGGCGTGCGCTTCGGCGCCTACCATCTTTATCTGCCGGCACTGCTGAAGCCGGCACCGCGCGCCTTTGCGGCGCAGCTCTGGGCGTTGCGCAATCCGAGCGCCGAGAATGGCCAGACTCAGGCCGACGTTCCGCATCTTGCGGCGTCAGGGCGCACGTCCTTTCCCGCCGATAAGGCGATTCCAAAAGGCTATTACCGCGCCGCCGGATTTCACGTTTGCGGCGAACGCGCCGTGCGCGTCGATATTCTCGAGCGGCTCGCCGATCTCATCCGTCCCGCAATCGCCTACCGGCCGGGCACGACCCCCGGCGATCCGCCTGTCGGCGCGGCCGACGGCGATGGCTTTGTCGTCACCGTTGCGATGACTTCGCTTGCCGGCTGTTCGGGCGAGAGCTTTGCCGCGATCCTGCGCGCGCTCGGCTATCAGAGCGAACAACGCCAAGGTCCGGCGATCACGGTGCCGCTGCTGCCGAAGGCCGCGACCGAGCCGGTGACGCCGCCCGCGCCAACAGAACCAGCGGAAACGTCCGAAGATATTGTCGCCGAGACGGCGGAAAGCGCCGTTGCGCCCGAGGCAGCAGGCGAGCCCGTTGATGCAATCGCGGCCTCCGCAGACGAAGTCGCGGTCGAGGCACTTGCGTCCGAAGAGCCGATCGCGGCGCCGGAACCTGTCATAGACGAGGTTGCGGCCGAGCCTGTCGCAGAGGCCGTAGACGAGGTCGGGGCCGAGCCTGCGGCGGTCACCGAGCCGGAGGTCATCGCCGCCGAGGGCGTTCTCTCAGAGGCCAGCGCGGACGCCGCGCCGGGCGAACCCGGACTGATCGAGCCCGTGCTGATCGAAATCTGGCGGCCTGCACGCCATCGCCAGGCGCGTCGGCCGGCGCGTCCGCAGCGCCACGCCGCCCGGGGTCACCACCGGCCCGCGCAGGCGCCTGCCGCTGCGGCGGGCGTCGAAGCCAACGCGCCTCCGACCGCGCCGGAAATGCCGGCCCCCGAGCATCGCCGGCCGCCGCGTCGTCATCGGCCGAACGTCGAGGGCGCGACCGCGGGCGGCGCCCATCGTCCAGACGACCGGCGCGAGAAAAAGCGCGATTTTTCGCCTAAGGACGCCCACCGCGGACCCCGCAATGGCGAAGCGCGGGGCAAAGGCCAATGGTCCTCGGCCGAAAGGCCGCGCGAACGTCAGCCAGACCCCAATTCGCCTTTCGCCAAGCTGGCCATTCTTAAACAGCGGATGGAAGAGGGAAAGACCTAGGGCAAGGGCCTTTCGGGCCTTTCGCCGCGCTCACGCTGCACGGCATTGGGACTTTCCCGTCGACGCGCTGGCATGGTATTCGAATTCGACCGGCCACAGCCGGCGCTGCGCTGGCGGCAATCGCAGAACGCTCTCGGAAAAAAGGGGGTCATCGGTGGTGGATAGCAAGGTTCCCGAGCAGAAGGATGAGCTCGTCAAGGAGATCGTTGACGTGATCGTCTCCGAAGGGATGATCGATCGCGATAAGGTCAAGATGGATGCCTCGATCGAGAGCTTGGGTTTGAAGTCCATTGACATCGTCATGATCCTGACCGCGCTCGAAGAGAAATTCGACGTCTATATTCCGATGGATGGCCCTTTTCACGAGGCCAAGGACGTCCAAAGCCTGATCGACGCGATGGCGAACTATATCGGCAAAGAGAAGACCGCCTGAATGGCTCAACGGCGGGTCGTGATCACCGGTATCGGTGCGGTTTCGTCCTTGGGGATGGGCGCAAAGGCGCTCTGGGAGGGCGCGCGCGACGGCCGCTCTGGCGTACGCGAAACACGTTTCGTGCGGCCTTATCCCGGCCGGATCAAGATTTCCGCCCAAGTCCCGGAGTATGACGCGTCGCTGTATCTCGACAAGGATACGCTCAGTCTTTGCGATCCAGTGATCGAATATCTGCTGATCAGTGCCGACGAGGCGGTCCAGCAGGCGGGCCTTTCGCGTGACGATTTGCAGGGGCCGCGCACCGCTGCGATTATCGGCACCGGCATTGCCGGAATGAACACGATCGAGGAAGGCCTGTATACGGTCTTCACCCAGCAAGTGCGCCCCAGCCCGCTGACGATTCCGCGCCTGATCCCCAGCTCATGCCCGGCGATGGTCAGCATGCGCTTCGGCACCACCGGGCCGGCCTTCGCCGTGGGGAGCGCCTGCTCCTCGGCGACGCAGGCAATCGGCATCGGCGCTCAGATGATCCGCGCTGGCATGATCGATCGCGCTATTGTCGGCGGCACGGAAGATTGCGTCACCATAGGGACGATGCTGGCCTGGGAGGCGCTGCGCGTTCTCACGCCGAATTTCTGCCGGCCCTTCTCCAAGGACCGCAATGGCATGGTGATCGGCGCGGGCGCGGGTGTCTTCATTCTCGAGGCGGAAGACATCGCCGCGCAACGCAAGGCTCATGTGCTCGCCGAACTCGCCGGCTACGGTACGACAAGCGATGCCAAGGATCCTGTGCGGCCGGATGTCAACGGCGCGGCGGCCTGCATGCGCGATGCGATCGCCGATGCCGGCGTCACGCCCGACGAGATCGATTACATCAACGCGCACGGCACCGGCACGACCGTCAACGATCTTACCGAGTCGGAGGCGATCGGCATCGTCTTCGGCAAGCGCGGCCCGCACGTGCCCGTCTCCTCGACCAAGCCGGTGCATGGTCACGGCCTCGGCGTCGGCGGCGCCTTCGAACTGATCGTCACGCTCGGCGCATTGCGGGAGAACATCGCGCCGCCAACCATCAACTGGCGCGTCACCGACGAGAAATGCCCGGTGGATTGCATCCCCAACGAAGCTCGACCAATGCCGATCAATGTGGCCATGTCGAATTCCTTCGCCTTCGGCGGGATCAATGCGACGCTGGTCGTGCGGCGCTACGATGCGTAACCCTGTTGCCGAGAGCCGCCATGTCGGTTGAGCGCGCGCTCGGCACATTCACGGTTCGTGCATCATTGGCAGAAGCCGATGCCTTTCGCCGAGAAACTGGCGGCATTGGCGAAAAAATTCCCTTCACCTTTCCCGTTCGCTGGCTGGCACGGCCGGATTTCCACGTAATCGCGGCGGAGATGATCGGCGACAGCGATTGGGTACCGATCCATGAATCGCAGAGCTTCGATTATCGCGCGCCGCTCGTGGCCGACGCCGATTATGCGATGACAGTGAGGATGCAGCGGCAGACGGAGCCGTCGCGGATCATCCTCCTTGCCGATGTCGGTGCGCCAGGCGAGCAATCCGTGCTCAGCATGGAAATGATCCTGCGGATTGTGCCGCTGCCGAAGGAGGCCGCCGCGTGATCTCCGCGCTCGTGGAATCACCCGCATTTCCGAAAGCCGGCGACAAGCTTCCGCCGCAGACCTTCGGGCCTTTCGACATGCCGCGTCTTGCCCGCTACGCGGACGTCTCCGGCGATACCAATCCGATCCATCTCGACGCCGCGCTGGCGCAGCAGGCAGGCCTCGCGGCGCCGCCTGTTCAAGGGATGTTGCTGATGAGCGCGTTCGAGCCGGCGCTCGCCGCCTGGCAGCCGCATCTTGTTCTGCAGCGACTCTCGGCCAAATTTCTGCGTCCGGTCCTCGCGGGCGAGAGCATCATCGTCTCGGGCCGCGTCGGCAACGTGGCGGGCGACCGCGTAACGCTGCGCCTGATGGCGCACAATGCGCAGGGCGAGATTGTCGTTCTCGGCGAGGCCGTGCTTATCGCGGCAAGCGGCGCCTGACATGCGCGCGCCGCGCAACATCCTCATTACCGGCGCCTCAAGCGGCATCGGGCGAGCGCTGGCCTTGGCCTATGCGGCGCCGGGCGTGCACCTCGCGCTTCTCGGCCGCAGCGAGGCGCGCCTCGCGGAAGTCGCGACGGCGGCGCAGGCGCAGGGCGCTTCCGTCTCCGCCGCACAGGTCGATGTCCGCGACCGCGCGGCGATGAGCGCCTGGATCGCCGCCGCCGACGCTGCTACGCCTTTCGATCTCGTCATCGCCAATGCGGGCATCACCTCGGGTCTGGCCGACGGCGTGACGGCGGAAGAGCCGGAGGCCGTGCGCGCGCTGCTCGCGACCAATCTTTTCGGCGTGCTCAATACGGTCGAGCCGCTGATCGCGCCGATGTGCGCACGCGGGCAGGGGCAGATCGCCGTTATCGGCTCGCTCGCAGGCCTGCGCGGCCTGCCGTTTTCGCCGGCCTATAGCGCCAGCAAGGCGGCGGTCCATGCCTATGCGGAATCCTTGCGCGGACGTCTCGAGCGGCGCGGCGTTCTGGTGAGCCTTGTCGTTGCCGGCTTCGTCAAGACGCCGCTCAATGACTCGATCAGCGCCGTCAAACCCTTCGAAGTCAGCGACACGCGCGCAGCCGAAATTATCAAAAATGGCCTGACGCAGGGGCGGGCGGTGATCGCCTTTCCCGCAGCGCTCTATTTGGCGACCCGGCTGGCCCGCAGCCTGCCGCCGCGCTTCGTCGACTGGCTGTTCACCCGTTTTTCGGTCAATGTTCCGGAAACGAAAGAAAGAGTGAAGTCCTGATCTGATGGCGGGCGAGCGTCCCCTTGTTCTGGCAAGGGTTTTCGTGTTCAAACACGGGCGGAACCGCAAGCGCAGACGCCGGCAGACGGCGAATAAGAATTTGAGAGGAATGCGCTCTTGATCGTCCTCGAAATCGTGCGCGTCTTTTTCGATGTCCTTTTGACACTCGCCGTTCTCGGCCTTGTTTTCGTTGGCGGCAGTTTTCTGCTTCTCATCGCGATCAATATCATCGAGCTTGTCACCGGCACGCGTTGGCGCACGCCCATCGCGCCGGTGAAATTGAGCGACGAGATGCTGCCGCATGTGCTCGTGCAGATTCCCGCTTTCAATGAAGGCGAACTCGCCGCCGATGCGCTGCGCGCCGCCGCCACGCTCGCTTGGCCGAAGGAAAAGCTGCATATCCAGCTTCTCGACGACAGCACGGACGATACACCCGTATTTGCCGCGGCGGTCGCCGAGCAATTGCGCGCGCAGGGTTTTGACATCCAGCATCTCCGCCGCGAGGATCGCAACGGCTTCAAGGCCGGCGCGCTCGCTGCCGGGCTCACCAAGAGCACCGCGCCGGTCATTGCCGTGCTCGACATCGACTTCCGGCCGCCGCGCGAATGGCTGCGCGTCGCGGTTCCGTATCTTCTCGCCGACCCACGCGCGGGCTTCCTGCAATCGCGTTGCGAATTCTCCAACTATCGGACGAATTGGCTGACGCGCATCCAGGGCCTGATGCTCGATTCGCATTACGTGATGGAGCAGGCGACGCGCTATCGCGCCGGCTGGCTGTTTCAGTTCAACGGCACGGGCGGCCTCTGGCGCCGCGCGGCGATTGAAGCCGCAGGCGGCTGGTCGGGCGATTCCCTGTGCGAGGATCTCGATCTTGCGGTTCGCGCCGAGCTTGCCAATTGGCACGGTATCTTCCTGATGGAGCCGGCGGTGCCGGGCCTCGTGCCGGAACAGTTGGGACATTGGCGCACGCAGCAGAGCCGTTGGTCGAACGGCTTCGTGCAAGTCGCACGCAAGCTCATCGGCGATGTCTGGGCCTCCAAATGGTCATTCCGGAAAAAGCTGTCGGCCTTCGCGCTGATCCTGATCCAGGCGTTCTATCCTTGCGCGGCGCTCGCGACGGTCTCGCTGATCATCTGCATCCTGCTGGGTGGACTCGCGCCCTATATCCCGCTGATCGAATTTCTGCTGGTGCTGATCGCGCTTGTCGCCGTGGGCATGACACTCGTGCCCTATCTGATCTTGCGGCGGGGCTCGCTCTGGCAATATCTTTTCACCGTCATTTCGGTGCCGCCGATGCTCGTTTTTATGAGTGTCTCCAACGCGCCTGCGATCGTCTGCACGTTATTCAGCCGGGGCGCGAGGAGTTCAAGCGCACGCCAAAGTCGCGGCAAGCGACGACGCCCGAAGTCAATTGAATGGCAAAAAGACAATGGCCGGGGGATAAGCCCGGCCATTGGCGTGACATTGCGAAGTCGAAAGCTCGCTTATTTGTCGCCGCGGCTCCCGCTGCATGGCGCACGATCGAGCGATCGACGCGGGAATAGAGCGTGTAGCGCGGATCGAAAATGAAGGTGAAGAAGAGCTTCGTCCACGATTTATGCGTCTTCAGATGGTCGTAGAATTCCGGTGCCATCCGCTTCAGTTCGGGCAATAGCCGCCACGGGATTTCCGGAAAATCGTGGTGCTCGTTGTGGTAGCCGATGTTGAGCGCCACGAGATTCAGCGGCCCATAATAATCGTAGGTTTCCTGGTGCGGATCGAAGGTGAAATGCTCCTGGACCCAACGCGCGCCCAGGGGATGCAGACCGCCGACCGAAAACCAGAACGACGCGAAGAGATAAAGCAGCGCGTTCCAGCCGAAGAAATAGAGGATCGCCAGATCGAAGACGGCAACGACGGCGGTATTGATATACGTCCACTTGCCCCAGATCGGCACCGTGCCCTTCAGCCGTCCGAGCCGGGTGAGCTGCCAGAAGGCGAAGCCGAAGAGCCAGAAGGCCTTGCCGTACCAGCGATTGCCCGCGATCCTTGCCTCGAGATGGCCGGGCAGATCGGCGTCGAAATCATAATCGCCAAGATGCGAATGATGCTTCTGGTGATAGCAGCGAAAACCCATCGCCGTCGGGAAAGCGTTCGGCAGGTCGGCGAGGATCGCCACCCATTTGTTGGCAGTGGGATTTTTGAAGATCGTGTTGTGAACCGCGTCATGAATGACGACGAACATCGCGTGATTGGCGAAGGCGCCGATGCAATAGGCCGCGATCAGCGCCGCCCACCAATAGCCAAGGCCGAGATGACCGAAATAGCCCGCGATGGCGATCTGGCCGATGACGACGGCGAGGGTGATGACGGCGGTGATCGGATCAGTGACGATCAAGCCCGCGACTTCAGGATGCGCGGCCAGGATGGCACGGCGGCGCTGCGGATGCGGCCGCATCGGCTCCGCGACGAGAAAGTTGTCGGGAACCTCTTTGGCCGGTTCGTAATGTTCTCGACTCGCTATGTTCATGCGCAGGGTTCCCCGTCGCGCCCGATGATCGCCCCCCAGCGAACTCACAAGCTTACCAGTAACGAAAAAGCCGCCTCTTGCGAAGGGCTAGGATCAACTTTGGAAACAAACCAAATGGACCTGAGCAAGGCCGGCGATTGCAGCGTATTCCGCCGGTCTTGCTCAGGCTGTCTTTGCCGGTGAAACGGCGGTCAAATCTTTGCCGTAGATGCGGTGAACCTTGTCGATCTTGGCGCCGGAAAGTTCGATCGGTCTGCGCATGCCGAGATTATCCTCCAGCACCCAGCCGAATTCGACATGTTCCACGCTCGGATATTGGCGCGTGCGGCGGCGCGATTCCTCGATGAAGGCGAGAATGACAGCGCCGCCGGCGGCCTTGCGCTGCAACGCCTTGCGGATGCCGAAGAGCGCCAGCCGCATGGTTTTGTAGCGGTGCTTGCGCAGACGCGAGATCAGCTTCGGCAGGCCGAAGGGCAACAGCTTGCCGCCGAGATCCTGGGTGATTTCGTTGAGGTTCGGCAAAATGACGCCGAACGCCTGCGCCACGCCATCGAGTTCGACGATAAAGCCGCCTTCTGGCGGCATGATGAATTTGAGCGAATCCGCCGAAGCCATGAATTCTTCATAGGTGAAGGGGACAAAGCCCCAGTTGTCGCTCCAGGCGTCGTTGAAGATATCGACGATCAGCTTCGCTTCGTCCTTGATCTTGTTGAGATCGATCGTGCGGATTTTCAGCCGGTCGCGCCATTCGGGCCGCGCGATGATGCCGGCGTCCTGATTGCGATCCTTGTCCGAAATGTCATAGCGATAGGAGATGACGTCGCGCGCCTTGGCGTAGCCGCGCTTTTCCAGCATTGCCGAGAGATAGGGCGGGCTCCACGGCATAAGGATCATCGGCACCGTCTCGAAGCCTTCGACCAGCACACCGACTTCGCCCCAGACATCGGGGGAGAACGGGCCATGGATGAGCCCGGCGCCGCGGTCGCGCAGCCAGGTTTCCGCTGCTTCGAGCAGTCCCGAAAGCACGGCGTCGTCTTCGATGACGTCGAGGCAGCCGAATTGTGCCGGCGAAGCGCCGAGCGGCACGATGGTCTTGTAGATCTGCGCCTGGATGCGGCCCGCGAGCTTGCCGTCCTTGTAGGCGATCCACGCTTGCCAATCGACGGACTTATAATGCGGGTTGAGCTTGGAGCCGAGCAATGTCCAGCGCTCGGCATCGAGCTGCGGCGCAAAGCCCTTCCGGCCCGTGTAGATGAGCCGCGGAACCTTGCAGAAATCGAGAAACGCGCCGAGCCCGCTTACGGGAACGATTTTGATTTCGTTCATCTCACATCCTGGGCCGGCGTCGCCGGGCGTATCGCATGATCCGGAACTTCGCGGCCCTGCCGGCTTTGGCTAGGTTGCCGCGCCGACCGGTTCGGCCGCGACGACCGGCTGGGCCGGCTGCCGGGCGAGAAGATTGATGACGCCGCGGATGTCCTCCTCGCGATGCGAGGCGGAGAGGAAGAAGCGCAGCCGCGGCTGGTTTTTCGGCACCCCGATCTGGAAGATCGGCGGCACATAATAGCCGTGGGCCATCAGATGCCGTGAGGCCGCCACCGTCTCGAGGCCATCGGCGAAGAGGATCGGCACGACGCCGCGCCCGATCGCCGGGCCGGTGTCGAGCCCCGCCTCGTGCGCGAGTTCGACGAAAAGCTCGGCGTTGTGGCGCAGCTTTTCGATGCGCCAGGTGTCCTTCTGGATGATGTCGAGCGCTGTCGAGGCCGCCGCGGAGATCACCGGCGACAGGCCGACGCTGAACACGAAGCCCGGCAGCGTATAGCGCAGCCATTCAGCCACCGGCTTCTTGCCGGCGATGAAGCCGCCGCAGGAGGCGAAGGTCTTCGACAGCGTGCCGACGATGATATCGATCTGCGCCGGATCGACGCCGGTATGCTCGCAAAGGCCGCGGCCGTCCTGGCCGAGAACGCCGATCGAATGCGCTTCGTCGACGAGCAGCCAGCAATTGTAGCGCTCCTTGATCTCGACAAGCCGCGGCAGATCGACGATGTCGCCGTCCATGCTGTAGAGCGATTCCACGGCGAGCAGGACATGACGGTAGGAATCGCGCTTCTGCGCGAGCAGCAATTCGAGATGATCGAGATCGTTGTGGTGGAAGAAATGGCTCGTCGCGGCGGCGGCCTTGGCGCCGCTGATGATGCTGTTGTGCGACAGCTCATCGAGGAAGATGGCATCGCGCGTGTTCATCATGTGCGAAATGGTCGTCACATTGGTCAGATAGCCGGAGACCAGCGTGAGAACCGATTCGACGCCGAGAAATGCCGCGAGCTTGTCCTCGAAAACATGGTGACTCGAGCGTTCGCCGCCGACGAGACGCGAGGCGAGGGCGCCGACGCCGAACTCTTCGAGCGCGCCGATGGCAGCCGCCTTCACCGCCGGATGGCCGGAGATGCCGAGGTAATCGTAATTGGCGAAGCTGACGAAGTTGCGCCCGTGGGCCTGCGCCTCCTGCCGGGCGGTGTCGGTCGGCACGAAAAACGGATTATATTCTTCGAGATAGGCTTTGCCGGCGAGCCGAAAGCGTTTCGTCGCATAGTCTGCGAGACTGTTTATGCGATGTGCCAAGTCAAATTGTCCGTTGTTTTATGATCGGGCTTGCGCGGAATCGCCGAGCCGGACCATCCCCTCATCTTCCCGGAGCCATACCATTCCCGGCGGCGGCCGCAAAACTGGTCAAAGGTCGACCCTGCTGGCGCCGAGGCGATGATGCCGGCAACTAACCCATTGTCTTTAGAAGCACAAGCTTGGGATGATAAGTCAAATCGGGTTACAAAGCGTAACAGCCGCAGCGCACCATAGGGCCGAGGGAGAAAGACGTGGCGAGTGACACGATCGTCGTCGAGACGCATGGCCGGGTCGGCTTGATCCGCCTCAACCGGCCGCAAGCTCTGAACGCGATCAATGCCGAATTGATGGGCGCGCTGAACGCGGCGCTCGACGCCTTCGAGGCGGACGCGCAGATCAGCGTCATCGTGGTCACCGGCTCGGCCAAGGCCTTCGCCGCGGGCGCCGACATCAAGGAAATGCAGCACAAGACTTATCCCGAGACCCTGGTCGCCGATTTCATCGCCGATTGGCAGCGACTCGCCCGCGTCCGCAAGCCGACGATCGCCGCGGTGGCGGGCTTTGCCCTCGGCGGCGGCTGCGAGATCGCTTTGATGTGCGATTTCATCATTGCGGCGGAGACGGCCAAATTCGGCCAGCCGGAAATCAAGCTCGGCATCATGCCCGGCGGCGGCGGCTCGCAGCGGCTGACGCGGGCGATCGGCAAGGCCAAGGCGATGGAGCTTTGCCTGACCGGGCGGATGATCGACGCCGCCGAGGCCGAGCGCGCCGGGCTCGTCGCCCGAATCGTTCCCGCCGATCAATTGGAGGCCGAAGCCCTGAAGACGGCCGCGGCCATCGCGGAGCATTCCCTGCCGGCCTTGCTCCTCGTCAAGGAGGCGGTCAACAGGGTGGCCGAGACGAGCCTCTCGGAGGGCCTTCTTCACGAGCGCCGGGCGTTCCAATCTTTGTTCGCCACGCATGACCAGAAGGAGGGTATGGCGGCCTTTGCGGAAAAGCGCCCGGCGAAATTTGAAAACCGCTGATTTTGCCGCAGGTTGTGGATATCTTCCGTAAATCGGGTGGTGCCGGCCTCGGGTGAGAAAAGCCGCGCAACCGCGTTGACGCCCGCGACCGTGGCGACTATAAGCTGCCGCTTCGCATTTGCGCGTCAGGCGGCGTCGGTCTTTGGCCGTGTCGGCCGGACCCCTCCAGAATAATTCGAGATTTTCGATGGCGAATACCCCGTCGGCCAAAAAGGCCGCCCGTAAAATTGAGCGTCGCACGATCGTCAACCGCTCGCGCCGTACGCGCCTGCGGACATTCGTCCGCAAGGTCGAGGAGGCGATTGCCTCCGGCAATCACGAGGCTGCCGCGGCGGCCCTTCAGGCGGCCGAGCCGGTGATCGTCCGCGCTGCGCAGAACGGCATCATCCACAGAAATACCGCCGCCCGGAAGGTTTCGCGCCTCGCCCATCGCGTGCGGTCGCTGGCCAAAGCCTAACAAGCCGAATCGCTGGCATCATCGGGAAAGCATGGCTTTCCCGGCGAGATAGCCGCGACTATGCCCTAGCGCGCCAATCCATAAGCATAGTCCAGCCAGGCCGTGAGCAGCGGCAGATCCGGCGCATCCACCGTCGGGCCGCACCAGATGCGCAGGCCGGGCGGCGATAGCCGGTAAGCGCCGATGTCATAGGCGACTTCGGCTTCCTCCAGAACTTCGAGCAATTCGTCGACGAGCGCCTTGCGCTCCGGCCGCCGGAAGTTGCGCGACCTCCGGCTCCGCCAGTTCCAGGCAAAGGCTGGTGTTGGAGCGGATCGCCGCATCCTCGACCAGAAAGTCGATCCAGTCCGTCGTCTCGACCCAGGCGCCAAGCGTGCGGGCATTGGCGTCGGCGCGGGCGATCAGGGCGTCGAGGCCGCCAATCGATTTCGCCCAGCCGAGCGCGTCGAGATAGTCTTCGACGCAGAGCAGCGAAGGCGTGTTGATCGTCCAGCCCTTGAACAGCGCCTCATCCAGTTTGCCGTCATGGGTGAGCTGAAAGATTTTCGGGAGCGGCCAGGGCGGCCGATAGGTTTCGAGCCTTTCGACTGCGCGCGGGCTGAGCACGAGCATGCCATGTGCCGCCTCGCTGCCGAGACCCTTCTGCCAGGAAAAGGTGACGACATCGAGCTTCGGCCAGTCGAGCTTCTGCGCGAAGGCGGCGGAGGTCGCATCGCAGATCGTCAGCCCCGCGCGGTCGGCGGCGATCCAGTTGGCGTTGGGGACGCGCACGCCGGTGCTCGTCCCGTTCCAGGTGAAGACGATGTCGTGGTCGGGGTCGGCCTTGGCGAGATCGGCGATCTCGCCGGCAGGCGCCCGGAAGAGGCGCAGGCCGCTGAGCTTCAAAGCCTCGGCATCCAAGGCCCAGGTTTCGCCGAACGCATCCCAGGCGAAGACATCGACACCGCGCGGGCCGAGCAGCGACCAGAGAGCCATCTCGACCGCGCCGGTGTCCGAGGCGGGGACGATGGCGATGCGATAATCCGAAGGGATTTCCAGCACTTCGCGCGTGAGATCAATCGTTTGCTGAAGCTTCGCAACGCCCGCGGGGCTGCGGTGCGAGCGCCCGACAAGCGCACCCTTCAGGACATCGACCGTCCAGCCCGGCCTTTTGGGGCAGGGTCCGGAAGAGAAAAAAGGGCGTGCGGGTTTTGTGCGCGGCTGGCGCGCGGGCGAAGACATTCGCCATCTTCGCGGCCGGCCGCGCAAAGCGCAACCGGCAGCGAAGGATTTAGCAAATCACTGGTCGAACAAATAGCGTAGGCCGAGGCGAACCTCCTGCGCGTCGACCACCTTCGTATAGGTGTTCCCGGTGGCATCCTGAACGCCGCTGATCGTGCCCAGATTGATGTAGCGGTAGCCGACGTCGAGCGCGAGTTCCGGCGTGATTGCATAGGACACGCCGGCCATCAGCGCCCAGGCGAACTGGTAACGGATCAGATCGATGCTGCGGTCCCAGTTGAAATAGAAGCCGTCGGTCGTGATGTGATAGGGCAGGCCGTTGCTCGATATACCAATTGGTGTCGCTGGTGATTTGAAATCCGACTGACGCCGAGGCCGCCGCCCACATAGGGCGTAAAGCCGGACCAGGTGCCGAGATCGACATAGAGGTTGGCCAGCGCGTCGAGCCGCTGGATTTGCGAGTTCGCGTGCGGCGTACAATCATCGTAGACGGTTTCGTCTGGGATAGGAGGCGTGCCGTTGAGCTGGGTTATGCATTCTGCCGTTGCGCCGTTGCCCTGCGCTCTCGTCGGCAACCAATAATCGGCGACGATATCGGCGCGAAACCAATTGTTGAGCTTGTAACCGAAGCCCAGATCGGCGTTGAACATCGACTGGCGGCTATTGGTGACGAATTGGGTTAGGTCTGGCGATATTTGGGGCAGCGAATCCGCAGCCCAGGCTCCATCGCCACGGATGTACCAGCCGGTGCCGAAATCGACGGGCTGCGTCGGGGCTTCCGTCTGCGGCGAGGAAAAGAATGAGCCGAGATCGGCGGCTTCTGCGGGCATCGCGGCGCAGAGCGCGGCAACCGGGAGAATCAGTCCCCCAAAATAGATGTCCGACTCGACATCGCCTTCCTTCCTTTCGGTTCTCAACGAAAGGAAGGATGAAGGATATTTCTTAAGCTCCGCTTAACCATAAAAAATTACCCGCGGGAAACCATGTTTTTGCGGGCGTGTCGGTCCGTGCAGGGACATAAAAAAAGCGGGCCTCGCGGGCCCGCTCTTTTCGTTCGCCCGGTTTCCCCGGATCAATATTTGGTGACGAGCGGCGGCGCCACCGGCGGAACGTCGGTGAAGACGTAGCGCAGGCCGACGAGAACATCCTGCGAGGCGATGTTGAAGCTCTGGACTTCGCGCGTGCAGCCCGCGGTGCAAACGATGCCGTCGCTGGTGACCTTGCCGCCGTTGAAATAGCGGTAGGCGACTTCGAGCTTCCAGTTCGGCGTGAAGGAATAATCCACACCGGCATGGATCGCCCAGGCGAGAGCGACGCTGTTGCTGGTGGGCGCGGCGCCATAGCCGCCGGTCGAAACGTTGACGTCGGTCAGGCCGGCGAACTGATTGAAGGCCGCGCCGACGCCCGCGCCGATGAACGGCGTGAAATTGTACCAGGTGCCAAGGTCTATATAGCCGTTGGCGAGCACGTCGAACGTGCTGACACGGCCGGAATAGTTGTCGTAGCAGGCCGGCCCGCCGCCGGTGCAGGCCACCGTGTAGTTCTCGGTCGCCGAATAGTTCGTCGCGGTCCGGTATTCGCCGGTCGCGTCGAAGCGCACCCAGTTGTTGACCTGATAGCCAACGCCGCCGCCGATATCGACCTGGTGGCCGAGTCCGGCGCCCTCGAAGGAATAGCCGATCGGAAGCGTCGAATCGGTGGAGTAGAAGTTGCTCAATTGGTCGAAGCCGACGCCGACATCGCCGCGCAGATACCAGCCGCTGACGACCGGCGGGGGCGGGGCTTCAACCTGGGGCGGCGGCGGTAGGTCGAGATCGGCCGCGTGGGCGACATTGAAAGCGCCAATCGCCACGGCGCTTGCGATTAAAACGGTCTTGATGCTGGCCATAACGATTCGTCCCCTCAAAGGCGCTGGCGCGCGGGTCAGCCGGCGCCGTGTCCAACGGAAGGGAAAAATGGCTCAAAGAGCTTAAAAGGCTCTTAACCCTAGTTTTTAAGGTTAATCAGTCTCGGGAGTGGCCGGAACAGAGCTCTGTTTCGCGCGCTGTTTCAGGCGGCCACGGCGCTCAGCGCCTCGCAGACATTGTCGACGATCTGCTCGACGAGGTCGCGGTCATCGCCTTCGCCCATGACGCGCACCACCGGCTCGGTGCCGGAGAGGCGAATCACCAAACGGCCGTCATTGCCAAGCTTACGCCGGCCATCCTCGATGGCGCGGGAGACGCGTTCTTCCTCGAGCGGGCGGGTATTGCGAAAGCGGACATTGCGCAGGATCTGCGGCACCGGCTCGAACCGGTGGCAAACCTCGCTGACCGGGCGTTGCCGGCGCTTGACGATCGAGAGCAATTGCAAGGCTGCGACGAGCCCGTCGCCGGTCGTACAATAGTCGCTGAGGATGATATGGCCGGATTGTTCGCCGCCGAGGTTGTAGCCGTGTTCGCGCATATGTTCGAGCACGTAGCGGTCGCCAACGGCGGTGCGGGCGAGGGCGAGACCGATACCGCTGAGGTAACGCTCGAAGCCGAGATTGGACATGAGCGTCGCGACGATGCCGGGGCGCGCCAGCCGCCCGTCCTGCTGCCAGCTCTGGGCGATGGCCGCCATCAACTGGTCGCCGTCGACGACCTTGCCGCGCTCATCGACGATAATGACCCGATCGGCATCGCCGTCGAGCGCAATGCCGACATCGGCGCGCATCTCGCGGACCTTGTTGGCGAGCGCCTTGGGCGCGGTCGAGCCCACATCGCGATTGATGTTGAAGCCGTCCGGAGCGTCGCCGATGGTGAAGACCTCGGCGCCGAGCTCCCACAGAGCTTCCGGGGCGACCTTGTAGGCGGCGCCGTTGGCGCAATCGACGACGATGCGCATCCCGTCGAGCGAGGGGTTGCCGATCAGCGTGCGCTTGGCGAATTCGATATAGCGGGCGCGGTCGCCCTCGACGCGCATGGCGCGGCCGAGATCGGCAGAATTGGCAAGCTTGACCGGCAGCTCACCGTCGACAATGGCCTCGATTTTGGCCTCGATCTCGTCCGAGAGCTTGAAGCCGTCGGGCCCAAACAATTTGATGCCATTGTCCTCGAACGGATTGTGCGAGGCGGAAATCATCACCCCGACATCGGCACGCATCGAATGAGTAAGCATGGCGACCGCGGGCGTCGGCATCGGGCCGAGGAGCAGCACATCGACGCCGACCGATGTGAAGCCCGCGACCATCGCGGTCTCGATCATATAGCCGGAGAGGCGGGTATCCTTGCCGATAACGGCGCGGTGGCGATGTTCGCCGCGCTGAAAAAGAATGCCGGTGGCTTGCGCGACCTTCATCGCCAGGTCGGGGGTAATGACCTTGTTGGCGAGGCCGCGAATTCCATCGGTCCCGAAGTGCTTGCCCAAACGTCATGCTCCTGCGCCGCGAAGGCGAGCCACGCGGTGGCGCCCGACTTCGATGTGGTGGAGATACCCGGTGGCTCCGGAAACGTCCATCCTATCGCATCTGCCACCGATTGCCTAACCCAACGCGGCCCGCTCGGCATCTCCGCTCGGCTGGAGGTTATTTCTCCGGCCGAAGTGTCGTGAAATTCTGACTGAAAAATCTAACTTTGGCCGAACTGTGCGGTATGATCCAAATCAGAAAGATTGGATTTCAAGCATAACTCGATTGAGTAAAGACGCCGCCGTGATTGCCGCGACCGGGATTGTCTTGGCCGGCGTCCTGAGTTTTGCAGTGCCCGCGCGCTCCTTGGCGCAAGAGGCGCGCGTTCAGGTCGCCCAATCCTATGCCGTGCCGCCCGACAATGTCGGCGGTGGCGATTCTCAAGATAACGGCTCTCCCTATAACGGCGCTCCGCCTCCGGGAGGCGGCTATGCCCCCCAGGGTGGCGGCTATGCCCCGCAGGGCGGGGGTTCGGACGATGCGAGTCTGCTCGTGCGCGTCGAACGGCTGGAAGACCAAATCCGTCAGATGACCGGCCAAATGCAGCAGATGCAGTTTGAGAACCATCAGTTGCAGGACCAGCTCAAGAAGTTTCAGGAAGACGTCGATTTCCGGTTTCAGGAGCGCGGCGGCCGTTCGGCCCGTCACGGCGAGCTGACCCCCGCGAACCCGCCGCCCACGACGGATGCGGACAGTGCGCTGCCGCAATCCGGTGCGGATGCGGATGCCTCGACTGATTCTTCGCCGGATTCCCCGGCGCCCAGCACGCCGCGCTCGCGGCGGGACGATTCGTTCAACCCCGCCGCCAACCCCGACGCGCCGGGCGCGCCGAAGCAGCTGGGCACGACCGGCGGACCGCCGCCGCCCGTCGCTGACAATGGCGATGGCGCCGGCAGCAATCCCAACGCGCCGCTCAATCTGCCGAGTTCGCAATATACGCCTGCGCAGGCGGCAGCGCCGTCATCGGGCGCCGGGGTGCCGGCCGGCGGCGTGACGACGCCCGGCACGATGATCGCCAGCGCGCAGCCGCCCACGCCGCGGCAGGAATTCGATGTCGCCCTCGGCTATTTCAAACAAAAGGACTACGACAGCGCCGAGCGCAGTCTTGCTGCCTTCATCGACAAGAACCCGAAGTCGCGGCTGACGGCCGAAGCGCTCTATTTTCTAGGCGAGTCCTATGCCGCGCGCGGGCGGACACGCGAGGCGGCTGAGCAGTTTTTGAAGATTTCGACGAATTTTGCCGCCTCGGCGCGTGCGCCGGAGGCCATGCTCCGCCTCGGCGAATCGCTGCGCACGCTCGGCGCCAAGGAGCAGGCGTGTGCCACCTTCAGCGAGGTGCCGCGCAAATATCCCAATGCCTCGGCGGCGGTGAAAGCGGGCGCGGAGCGGGAAGCCAAGCGCAGTCAATGCGGGGCTTGAAAACGGCCTTGAACGTGGCCGGGCCGAGTCCCGCGGGGTCCGGGTAGTCCTATGGAAAAAATCAGCACGGCGAAGCTCGCCGCTCTTTTCGCGCCACTCGCCGGTCGGCGGGCGTTGCTCGCGGTTTCCGGCGGCCCGGATTCGCTGGCGCTGATGCGGCTTGCCGCGCGCTGGCTGGTCGAGGGACAGGCGGCGGGCGCGAGCCTCTATGTCGCGACCGTCGACCACGGCCTGCGTACCGGATCGCGGGAGGAGGCCGAAGCCGTGGCCGGCTGGGCCGAGGCCGTCGGCCTGCCGCATAGCATTTTGACCTGGCAGGGCGCCAAACCCCGAAGCCGCATCCAGGAGCGGGCGCGCACGGTCCGCTATGCCCTGCTTGGCGCCCATGCGCGCGAGCTTGGTGCGGATTATTTGCTGACCGCCCACCACGCTGACGACCAGGCCGAGACCATTCTGTTTCGGCTTTTACGCGGCAGCGGTCTGGCCGGGCTCGCCGGCATGAGCAGTGAAATTATGCTTGGCAATATCAGGCTTTACCGGCCGCTGCTGACCTATTCCAAGAAGATGTTGATCAATTATTGCGAAGCTTGCGATCAACCCTATTTTCGCGATCCATCGAATGAGAATTCCGCTTTTGTGCGCACGCGGTTACGGGCTCTTCTTCCACTGTTGAAGAAGCCGGGCTCAGCGCTTCGGGGCTAGCTCGGCTCGGACGGCGCGCGGCAAGGGCGGAGCAGGCGCTGGCCATCCAAACCGAAACGGTGCGCGCGAGCCTGCGAAAGTTTCCGGTGAGCGGCGGGGTCCGTATTTCCGCCGCGCCTCTGGCCGATTGCCCCGAAGAGATCTTGCGCCGCGTCATCGCCGCGGAGATCGCCACTTTCGATCTCGGTAAGCCATTGCGGCTCGACCGGCTCGAAAGGCTGGCACAAGACTTGTGTGCAGCATTACACGACGGGCGCGTTTTTCATGGCACGCTCGGCGGCGTGAGATTATCGCTCACCGCCGACGGATTATTGACCTTACGCCCGGAAAAAACGCGCCGGCGCGGTTTGGTGCGAGATTCCGCCGCGTCGAAGCCTTGCGAAGGGCCAGGTGAGGTTGCAATGCTGTAAGCGAGTTCTCTGATGCCATTCTCTTGGCAACCCCTGCGCCCGCGCCTACATTAAAGCGGACGCGCCATGGCGGCGCCTTTGAGCAGGCAGTTTTCGATCAAGACGTAAAACAGGTCTGCGGCGAGTTGAATATGCATCCGAATTTTAGAAATTTCGCGCTCTGGGTCATCATCTTCCTGCTCGTCGTGGCGTTGGTGATGCTGTTCTATAATCCCGGCCAGCACACGGCTTCGCAGGACAGCGTCAGCTTCAGCGAGTTCCTCGGCGACGTCCAGACGGGCCAGGTTCGCGATGTGACGATCGTCGGCAACGAGGTTTCGGGGCATCTGAAGAACGACAAGTCCTTCGCGACCTATACGCCGAACGACCCCTCGCTCGTGCAGCAACTGGTCAAGAACGGCGTGACGATCAACGCCCGGCCGCCTTCGGACGGCAATAGCTGGCTGCTGACCCTGCTGATCAACGGTCTGCCGATCATTGCCTTCGTCGGCATGTGGATCTTCGTGACCCGGCAGATGCAGGGCGCGGGCGGCAAGGCGCTTGGCTTTGGTAAATCGAAGGCCAAGCTGCTGACCGAGGCGCATGGGCGCATCACGTTCGAGGATGTCGCAGGCGTCGACGAGGCGAAAGAGGATTTGCAGGAGATCGTCGAATTCCTGCGCGATCCACAGAAGTTCCAAAGGCTTGGCGGCCGGATTCCGCGCGGCGTTCTGCTTGTCGGGCCGCCTGGCACCGGCAAGACGCTGCTTGCCCGCGCCATCGCCGGAGAGGCGAACGTGCCCTTCTTCACGATCTCGGGCTCCGACTTCGTCGAAATGTTCGTCGGCGTCGGCGCGAGCCGCGTGCGTGACATGTTCGAGCAGGCGAAGAAGAACGCGCCCTGCATCATCTTCATCGACGAAATCGATGCGGTCGGCCGTCATCGCGGCGCCGGCCTCGGCGGCGGCAATGACGAGCGCGAGCAGACCTTGAACCAGTTGCTGGTCGAGATGGACGGTTTCGACGCGAATGAGGGCATCATCCTCATTGCCGCGACCAACCGGCCGGACGTGCTCGATCCAGCGCTGCTGCGTCCGGGCCGCTTCGATCGTCAGATCGTCGTCCCCAACCCGGACGTGATCGGCCGCGAGCGCATTCTCAAAGTGCATGTGCGCAAGGTGCCCCTGTCGCCGGACGTCGATCTCAAGACGGTCGCGCGCGGCACTCCGGGCTTCTCCGGTGCGGATCTGATGAACCTCGTCAACGAGGCGGCCCTGCTTGCCGCCCGGCGCGGCAAGCGCATCGTGACGATGAGTGAGTTCGAGGACGCCAAGGACAAGATCATGATGGGCGCCGAGCGGCGCACACTGGTGATGACCGAGCAGGAGAAAATCCTGACCGCTTATCACGAGGGTGGTCACGCCATCGTCGCGCTCAACGTGCCGGCGACCGATCCGGTCCATAAGGCGACGATCATCCCGCGCGGCCGTGCCCTCGGCATGGTCATGCAATTGCCCGAGCGCGACAAGCTGTCGATGAGCTACGAGCAGATGACCTCGCGGCTGGCGGTGCTGATGGGCGGACGTGTCTCCGAAGAGGTCATTTTCGGTAAGGATAAGGTCACATCCGGCGCGCAATCCGACATCGAGCAGGCGACGAAACTCGCCCGCGCGATGGTCACGCGCTGGGGCTTCTCCGACGAACTTGGCACCGTCATGTACGGCGAGAACCAGGAAGAGGTCTTCCTTGGCTACTCGATGGGCAAGCAGAACAACATTTCCGAATCGACTTCGCAGAAGATCGACGCGGAAGTGCGCCGTCTTGTCGAGGCCGGTCTGGCGGAGGCGACCCGCATCATCACCGAGAAGCGGCAGGATCTCGAAACCCTGGCCAAAGGCCTGCTGGAATATGAGACCCTGACCGGCGAGGAGATCTACGGTCTCCTGCGTGGCCAAAAGCCAATCCGCGATTCGGGCGACGAGCCGCCGCCCGCGCCGGCGCCGCGGCCTTCGCCGGTCCCGTCCACGGGCCGGCCGGCCCGGCCGGGTCCGGAGCCGGGCTTCGAGCCGCAGCCGCAGACCTGAGCCAGTACGGCGCGTAAAAAATCAACGGCGCTCGATTGCCTGGCAATCGAGCGCCGTTTTGATTCGGGCCTGTCGCGTGTCCTCCGGTTCCCGCCTAGTCTTGTGTTTTAGGCGGTAAAAGCCCGGAGATTGCGCGATGAGCGGCTTGCATATTGATCTGCTGACGGCGGCGGGCGTCGTCCTTGCGACCGCGGCGACGGATGCGGTCTATGTCATGTTCACCTCGGCCGTCACCGCGCGGCGGCGATTTTCGGCGGCGAGCTGGAGCAGCTTCTGGTATCTGCTCTCGTCCTATGCCGTCATCAATTACACGGAAAACTGGGTTTACGTGTGCTTCGCGGCCGCCGGATCGTGGATCGGCGCATTTTTCTCCCTGACGTTCCTGCGCGCGCTTCCATCAAGGCCGCCTGCGGGTTCGACGCCAGAATAGGGCTGCGACAGAAAAAGGCCGGCCCTCGCGGGACCGGCCTTTTCAGGGATCGAAATAGTCGCCGTCCGGCTTACGACTGGCCGGGGTTGATGTCGGTGACCACGCGGCGGTTCTGCGACCAGCAGGAAATGTCGTTGCAGACAGCGACCGGGCGCTCCTTGCCATAGCTGATGGTGCGGATGCGCGACGGCGAGATGCCGCGGGCGATCAGATATTCCTTCACGCGCTCGGCGCGGCGGGCGCCCAGAGCGAAATTGTATTCGCGCGTTCCGCGCTCATCGGCGTGGCCTTCGAGGACGAAATTGTAGCGGCCGTATTGCTGGAGCCAGGCGGCTTGCTTGTCGAGAGTCGACTGCGCGAGCGAGGTCAATTCGATCGAGTCGGTTTCGAAGAAGACGCGGTCCCCAACATTCTGGCTGAAATCCTGCGGCGAACCGGGGGTCGCGGTGCCGTATCCGCCTGCAAGGCTGTCGGCTCCGGGGTTTTTGGCGCAGGCCGCCATCGCAAGGGCAACGCCCAGAGCGGCGGCAAGCTTGAATGCTCCCGCGCGTCGGTGAAGGCTCATGACAAAAACTCCTTTCATGGCGCTCGTTCTGCCTTTCGTAGCGGGCGTTGGTTAAACGAAGGTTCCGTCAACCTTTATGAGAGCTTCACGACATGCGTTGCATTCGCGTCATCGCCTCAGATGGTTAAATTGGCCTTGATGGCAGCAATGGGGCCGCCGGCCCGCTTTGGGGCAGGCGAGCATGTTTCGCCTCAAGGCGTCGCCCAAAAACCTCAGTCCGGCGCGCCTACAGCCACGCTGGCGGCGCGAAACGGATGGGAAGGGTAGACGCCAAGAATCTTGAATTCCTTGCAGAAGAAGGCGAGTTCCTCCAGGGCGCGGGCAAGCGCCGGCTCCTCCGGATGGCCGTCGACATCGGCAAGGAACTGGGTCGCGGTAAATTCGCCGTTGACCATGTAGCTCTCGAGCTTGGTCATGTTCACGCCGTTGGTGGCGAACCCGCCGAGCGCCTTGTAGAGAGCCGCCGGCACGTTGCGGACGCGGAAGACGAAGGTCGTCAGCACGGAGCTGGTGCCAAGCTTCGGCCAGCGAGGCTCGCGCGCCAGAATGACGAAGCGCGTCGTATTGTGCTTGGCGTCCTCGACATCTGCGGCAAGAATATCGAGGCCATAAATTTCCGCCGCCAGCGCCGGCGCGAGCGCCGCTTTGGTCGGATCGCCCCATTCGCTGATTTCCCGCGCTGCCCCGGCCGTATCGCCGCTGATATGGGCGACGAGACGATGTTCGCGAATGATCTTCCGGCATTGGCCCAGCGCATGGACGTGGCTGTAGACCGTTTTCAGATTTCTGATCTTCGCGCCCTTGAGGCCGAGCAATTGGAAATGGATCGGCAGAAAATATTCGCCGACGATATAGAGCCCGGCCGTGGGCAGAAGCGCATGAATATCGGCGACGCGCCCCGCGAGCGAATTTTCGATCGGGATCATCGCGCATTCGGCGGCGCCGTCGGTGACCGCCGCAAGCACGTCCTCGAACGTGGCGCGAGGCAACGGTTCCAAGTCCGGATAGACAGCCCTGCAGGCAATGTCGGAATTGGCGCCAGGCTCGCCCTGATAGGCGATTTTCTTTTTCGTCATCCCTGCCTCGGAAAGCGCGCGCCGGTCCGAACCGGGCCAAGCACCGGTGCCGAACGCTTCGGCGCCGCCCCTATAAGCATAGACTTCGAGAGGATGAAAGAGGGGCATGCCCTCGGCCAATCACGCGGAAAATTAGCTGCTGACGGCGCTGATATGGGTTGCCAAGCTCGCGAAAAAACGACTAATGATCGGCATAAATGTCATCTTTGTGGGCGTGGATGACCCAAAAGGGGGGACGAAGAGCCGTCATGAATTCCTTTGAGATCAACAAGATCGCTGGTGGCGTTCTCGGCACGCTGCTTTTCCTGCAAGTCGTCTATCTCGCCTCGAATGCGATTTTCTCGCATCCGAAGGCGGCCGATACCTCGGCCGCGAGTGAGGCGGCGAAGCCGGCCGCCGCCGCACCGGCCCCCACCGAGCAACTCGCCAGCTATATGGGCAAGGCGAGCGCGAAGAAGGGCGAGGAGGACGCCAAGGTCTGTCAGCTGTGCCACAACCTCGCCAAGGGGGGTGGTGTCATTCTCGGACCGCCGCTTTACGGCGTCGTCGGGCGGCCGCGTGCCTCGATTCCGGGTTTCGCCTATTCCGATGCGATGAAGGCCAAAGGCGGCACCTGGACGCCGCAGGATATTTTCACCTTCATCAAGGATCCTCAGGCTTTCGTTCCGGGCACCAAGATGACCTTCTCCGGCGAGCCGGATCCGCAGAAGCGCGCCGATATCGTCGCCTATCTGGATACGCTTTCCGACAATCCAGTGCCGCTGCCGAAGCCTGCGCCCTAGCTTTTGAACTGCGTGAATTCGCGCCTGAACCGCTTTAGGGAAACTGGAAACCGGTTTTCCCGCTCGAAAGCGGTCTCATGAACGAGAGCGTTTCCATAAACGAACCGATATCCGGTTCGCGTGGAAACGCTCCAAGCGCAAACTTGCGCGGCGATGTCAAAAAGCGACATAATCCTCGGACATTCTGACTCGCGGCTCATCCGCAAAGTGTCAGAGAGAGGCTTTTTTGACTTCGCTGAAACGTCCGGTCTTCTCCCGCCGCTCCGCGCTCCAACTCTGCTCCGGCTTTCTCGGCACGATCGGTCCACTTCGCCCGTTTCGCGTTCTGGGTGAAACGGCGCCGGCCGGCAACGAGACTTATGGTCTGTCGATCTTCGGGGATCTGGCTTTGCCGCCGGACTTCAAATTCCTCGCTTATGTCAATCCGCAGGCGCCGAAGGGCGGCGAAATCGCGCTACAGCCGACCGGCGGCGGCGCCAATGTCGATCCGACCACGTTCGATTCCTTCAACGTCTATATTCTGAAGGGTGACGGCGCGAGCGGCATGGGCGCGGTCTTCGACTCGTTGATGGCGGGCAACAGCGACGAGCCCGATGCCCTCTACGGTCTCGTTGCCAAGAAAGTCTGGGTCTCGGCCGACAAGCTCACCTATCGTTTCTTCCTGCGCAAGGAGGCGCGCTTTCACGACGGGTCACCGCTGACGGCGCATGATGTCGTCTTCTCGCTGAACATTCTGAAGCAGCAGGGTCATCCCGCGATCGCCCAATCGCTTCGCGATCTCGACAGCGCCACCGCCGAGGCCGATGATGTCGTAACAGTGAAATTGAAGAAGGGCCGTAGCCGCGAGGCGGCGCTGATTGTCGCCGGCCAGCCGATCTTTTCCGCGGCCTATTACAGCAAGCATGCCTTCAACGAGACAACGCTGGAGCCGCCGCTAGGCTCGGGCCCCTACAAGGTCGGGTCCTTCGATGCCGGCCATTTCATCGTCTACGAGCGCGTCGCCGATTATTGGGGCAAGGACCTGCCGCTCAACGTCGGGCAGAACAATTTCGACCGCATCCGCTTCGAATATTTCGCCGACCGCAAGGTGGCCTTTGAGGCGTTCAAGGCCGGCGTCTTCACATTCCGGGAGGAGTTCACGTCGGCGGTCTGGTCGACGCAATATACGTTCTCCGCGGTCAAGGATGGGCGCGTCAAGCGCGAGACTTTGCCGGACCAATTGCCGCTCGGCACACAGGCCTGGTTCCTCAATATCCGCCGCGACAAGTTCAAGGACATTCGCATTCGCGAGGCGCTGGAACAGTGCTTCGATTTCGAATGGACCAATCGCAATATCATGTACGGCCTATACCGCCGCACGGTGTCCTATTTCCAGAATTCGCCGATGATGGCGAGCGGCAAGCCCTCGCCTGAGGAACTTGCAATCCTCGCGCCCTTCAAGGCCAAATTATCGGAGGCCGTCTTCGCCGACGTGCCGGTGCCGCCGGTCTCCGACGGCTCGGGCGAAGATCGCAAGTTGCTGCGCAAGGCGAACGATCTTCTGATTGCAGCCGGCTGCAAGCGCGACGGCGACAATCTGCTTCTGCCGGACGGCAAGCCCTTCGAGATCGAGTTTCTCGATTTCGATAATGCGCTGGAGCCGCATACCGCGCCCTTCATCCGCAACCTCAACCTGCTCGGCATCACCGCGCGCTTTCGCACCGTCGATCCGGCGCAATACAAGCAGCGCACCGATAATTTCGATTACGACATCATTACCTCGCGCTTCGGTCTTGGCCTGACGCCCGGGGAGGCGATGCGCGCCTATTTCGGCTCGCAGACCGCGAACCTGCCGGGCTCCTACAATATCTCCGGCATTGCCGATCCGGTGCTCGACGCCCTGATCGCAACAGGCGCTGACCGTCGATACGCGCGAAAAGCTCACCTATATCTGCCGCAGCATCGATCGCGTTCTGCGCTGCGGGCATTATTGGGTGCCGATGTGGAACAAGCCCAATCATCTCGTCGCCTATTGGGACGTGTTCTCGCGTCCCGCGCACAGCGCCGAAATACGATATCGGCGTCGTCTCGACCTGGTGGTACGATACGGCCAAGGCCGCGCGCGTTCATCTCCCCGGCCATTGACATGCTCGCCTATATCGTCCGCCGCATCCTTTTGATGATCCCGACGATCTTCGGCATCCTGCTGATCTCTTTCATCATCGTGCAGTTCGCGCCGGGCGGCCCGGTGGAGCGCATCCTCGCGCAATTGCAGGGCCTCGATACCAATGCGACGACGAATTTCACCGGCGGCGGCGGAGACGCGTGCGGGCGGCGGCAGCAGCACGGAGTTTGCCTCGCGCTATCGTGGCGCGCAGGGGCTCGATCCGAAATTCATCGCCGAACTCAACAAGCAATTCGGCTTCGACAAGCCGGCGCCCGAACGCTTCTTGATCATGCTGAAGAATTATCTGCGCTTCGACTTCGGCAGATCCTACTTCCGCGATGCGCCGGTCATCGAGCTGATCAAGGAGAAGCTGCCGGTCTCGATCTCGCTCGGCCTGTGGATGACGCTGATCTCCTATGCTGATCTCGATCCCGCTCGGCATCGCCAAGGCGGTGCGCGACGGCTCGCGCTTCGATGTTTGGACGTCGAGCGTCATCATCGTCGGCTATGCGATCCCGAGCTTCCTCTTCGCGATTTTTCTCATCGTTCTGTTCTGCGGCGGCTCGTTCTGGCAGATTTTTCCGCTGCGCGGGCTCACTTCCGAAAATTTCGCCCAGCTCTCGCTCCTCGGCAAGATCAAGGATTATTTCTGGCATATCACTTTGCCGGTGACAGCGTTGACGCTCGGCGCCTTTGCGACGGTCGACCTTTCTCACCAAGAATTCCTTCCTCGACGAAATCCGCAAGCAATATGTGCTGACCGCGCGGATGAAGGGCCTGAGCGAGCGGCGCGTGCTCTACGGCCATGTCTTTCGCAATGCGATGATGATCGTGGTCGCGGGATTTCCCGGCGCGTTCATCAATGCCTTCTTCGGCGGCTCGCTGCTGATCGAAACGCATCTTCTCGCTCGATGGTCTTGGGCTTCTGTCCTATGAATCGATCGTCAATCGCGATTATCCGGTCGTCTTCGCCAATCTCTATATTTTCGCGCTGCTCGGCCTTGTCGTGAATCTCATCTCGGACCTCACCTATACCTGGATCGATCCGCGCATCGATTTCGAGACGCGGGAGGTCTGAGTGAGCGCTGCCGGCGACATCGGGCGCGGGCGAATTCCGGCGCGCTCGCGCCGCCGCTCGGGCAGAGGCGGCCCGCTGCGGCTCTCGCCGCTCAACCAGCGCCGGCTCGCCAATTTCCGTCACAACAAGCGCGGCTATTGGTCGTTCTGGATTTTTCTCTTTCTGTTCGTCGCTTCGCTGTTTGCCGAATTCATCGCCAACGACCGGCCGATGATCGCCTCCTACAAGGGCGAATTGCTGTTCCCGATCTTTCAGGATTATCCGGAAGCGAAATTCGGCGGCTTTCTCGCGCGCACCGATTATCGCGATCCTTTCATCGCCGACGAGATCAAGGCGCATGGCTGGATGATCTGGCCGCCGATCCATTATCTCCTATCGCACGATCGAACGGGCGTTGCCGACGCCGGCGCCCTCGCCGCCGACCTGGATGCTGACCAAGGAGCAATGCACGGCCGCAGCGGCGCGCGTCCTACCGCCAGGCAAGCCGAACCACGGCTGCGCCGATATCGAATGGAACTGGCTCGGCACCGATGACCAGGGCCGCGACGTTGCCGCGCGCCTTATCTACGGCTTCCGGATTTCGGTGCTCTTCGGTCTTGCGTTGGCGTCGATTTCATCGATTGTCGGCATCGCTGCCGGCGCGGTGCAGGGCTATTTCGGCGGCTGGACCGATCTTGTCATGCAACGGCTCATCGAAATCTGGTCCTCGCTGCCGCAGCTCTATCTGCTCATCATTCTATCCTCGATCATCACGCCAAGCTTTTTTGTTCTGCTCGGCATGCTGCTGCTGTTCTCCTGGGTCAATCTCGTCCATGTCGTGCGCGCGGAATTTCTGCGCGCCCGCAATTTCGAATATGTCAAGGCGGCGCGCGCGCTCGGCCTCAGCAATGCGCGGATCATGGTCAAGCATGTGCTGCCGAACGCCATGGTCGCGACCCTGACTTTTCTGCCCTTCGTCCTCAATGGCTCGATCTCGACGCTGACGGCGCTGGATTTTCTCGGTTTTGGCCTGCCGTCCGGCTCGGCTTCGCTCGGTGAGCTTCTGCTCGAAGGCAAGTCGAACCTTCAGGCGCCCTGGCTGGGCCTCACCGGCTTCTTCGTCATCGCCATCATGCTCTCGCTGTTGATCTTCATCGGCGAGGCAGTGCGCGACGCTTTCGATCCGCGAAAGACGATTGCATGAGCGAGACACCGCTTCTCGATGTGCGCGATCTGCGCGTGGCCTTCCGGCAGAGCGGCGCCGAATTTCCCGCGGTCAGAGGCATATCTTTTTCGCTGGCGCGCGGTCGCACGCTGGCGATCGTCGGCGAATCCGGCTCCGGGAAGTCGGTCACGGCGCTGTCGATCCTGCGGCTGCTCCCGCCCGGCGCGCATGTCTCCGGCGCCGCGCTGTTCAAGGGCGAGGATATTCTGAAATGCAATGAGAAACGATTGCGCGCTATCCGCGGCAATGCGATCACGATGGTGTTTCAGGAGCCGATGACCTCGCTGAACCCATTGCACACGATCGCGCGGCAGATCGGCGAAATTCTCGAGCTTCATGGCGCGCGCAAGGGGCCCGCGCTGACGCAGCGGATCGTTGAACTGCTGACGGAGGTCGGCATCCCAGATCCGGCGCAGCGGCTTTCGGCCTATCCCCACCAGCTTTCGGGGGGTCAGCGTCAGCGCGTGATGATTGCGATGGGCCTCGCCAACCGACCTGATCTCTTCATCGCCGACGAGCCGACGACGGCGCTCGATGTCACCGTGCAGGCGCAAATCCTCACACTGCTCAAGGATCTGCAGAATCGCTACGACATGGCGATGCTGTTCATCACCCACGATCTCAACATCGTTCGCAAGCTCGCAGACGATGTCGCGGTGATGCAGCGCGGCGAGATTGTCGAGGCGGGCAGCGTCGAGAAAATCTTCAAATCGCCGCAGCATCCCTATACGAAGGCGCTGCTCGCTGCCGAGCCGAAGGGAATGCCGCCGAAGAGTGATCCTCTTGCGCCGGTCGTCGTCGAGGCGCAGGACGTGCGGGTGCATTTTCCGATCCGGCGCGGCCTGCTGCGCCGAACCATCGGCGCGGTCAAGGCCGTTGACGGCGTCTCGCTCAAGCTGCGTCAGGGTGAGACAATCGGCGTTGTTGGCGAGTTCGGGTTCCGGCAAGACGACGCTTGGCCTTGCGGTGCTGCGGCTCATCCGCTCGCAAGGGCCAATCGTCTATCTCGGCCAGCGCATCGATGGCTTGACCTTCAAGGCGATGCGGCCCTTGCGACGCGACATGCAGATCGTCTTCCAGGATCCTTATGGGTCGCTGTCGCCGCGTCTTTCGATCGCCGATATTGTCGCGGAGGGGCTCGTCGCGCAGGGTACGCGCCTCAGCCTTGTGGAGCGGCGCGAGATCGTCGCGCGCGCTCTGGCCGATACCGGCCTCGATCCGGCGTCGATGGACCGCTATCCGCATGAATTTTCGGGTGGCCAGCGCCAGCGCGTGGCGATCGCGCGGGCAATGGTGCTGGAGCCGAAATTCGTTGTGCTCGACGAGCCGACCTCGGCGCTTGATATGTCGGTGCAGGCGCAGATCGTGGATCTGCTACGCCAATTGCAGGAAAAGCGTAGCCTCGCGTATCTTTTCATCAGCCACGACCTGCGTGTCGTGCGCGCCCTCGCCAATGAGATCGTCGTCATGCGTCAAGGCAAGGTCGTGGAGCAAGGCACGGCAGCAGAGATTTTCGCCAATCCGCAGAGCGATTATACGCGCGCGCTTTTCGCCGCTGCCTTTGCCATTGAAGCGGACCCCAGCGGAATCGTCGCGCAATAGAGGACGCTCCGTCATTGCGAGGAGCGATAGCGACGAAGCAATCCGGGAAACCGGTGATCAGGGCGATCGGGTGAAGCGCCGCGACGCGCATCATCAACGAGGTGCGCGGCATCAACGCCCCGTGGCCTATAATGTGACGAGCGAGCCAAAGGGGACGATGGAGCGGAACGAAGCGATGTAGTTCGCGACGTTTCGAGAACCATCACAACACCGCCGTAAGTCGCTGCAATCCAAATAAGAAAGAACACACTTTCAGAGCCTATCGCCTCAAAGCGGCGGCCTCTGACAGCGGCGCGATGGTATGCGGCTTTTTTGGCGCACGGCCAAAATCTGGCGCCGACGCAGTTGCCATCGTCGCGCCGTTTATAGATGGGAAGGAAGGATGAAGCCCGCGAGGAAGTTCGAATGGACGTCATCGAAACAGACCGACTGATTTTGCGAAACTTCCGGCAGGGGGATGCCGCCGATCTGTTTGCCTATTTGCGCGAACCCAGGTCGAGTTGTTTCCTCGATCTCAGGCTCGCGAAATCTCGACGCCGCGCAAGCGGAAGTGGCGGCCCGCGGTAGCAGCGATGGGCATATCGCCGTGTGTTTGCAGAGCTCCGGCCGGCTGATCGGCGATTTGGCCTGCTTGCACGAGCCTCCCGACACATATTCGGTTGGGTGGAATTTTAACGCGGATTTCGGCGGTACCGGCTACGCGTCAGAGGCCGCGCGGGCGCTCTTCGAGCATTTGTTCGCGGTGAAGCGAGCACGGCGTCTTTACGCCTATGTGGAGGAGAACAACATCGCCTCGCAACGCTTGTGCGAAAGATTGGGGATGAGGAGGGAGGGACTGTTCAAAGAGTTCGTATCGTTCGTGGCCGAAGACGACGGCGCCCCAAGATTCGAGAACACGATGCAATACGCCATCCTACGCAAGGAGTGGGCGGCGTGACGAGCAGCTCTGACTTTTGCTCGCAGGGCCCGTCTCGAAGGACAACAAGTGGGCGCTGCTCTCTTCCTTCGAGACGCGCCGCCATCTTTGATGGCCAAATCGCGCGAGCGCGATTTGGCTGACGCTGCTTAGAATGAGGGGCGCGCGACCATCCGTCCGCGCCGATCAGCCCTATCTGCGAAACTGGACATCGATTCTGAGCCAAGGGGCGCCAGGCTTGGTGCGGTCCAGGCCGGCGGCAACGGCCTGAAGCGCTTATTGATCGACGGTTCCTTACTGTGACGCTGTCGATCTCAGTCCAAAATGCTTGGCGATGAAATGATCGAGCGAGATCAGCCCTGGTCCGCGCGTGATGACGAGCAAGAAGCAGGTCGCCCATACGCCATGCGTCGGCCACGCATCAGGATAGACGAATATCTCGATGATCGAGGTCATGATCAAAAGCGAGAGGGCGGCGAAGCGGCTCCCGAGGCCGAGCACGAGCAGAATGGGGAAGAAATGCTCGGCAAAGGCCGCGCCATAAGCTGCGGCGGTTGGATCGACAAGCGGCAGCTTGTATTCGTCCTGAAAGAGCGCGATGGCGCTGTCGCTCAAATGCCAACCTTCGATTTTCGTCTGTCCAGATTGCCAGAAGACGGCTGCCGGAAACACACGGGCGGCAAGGCCCAGCACCCAATAGGGCAAAGATTCGAGCAGGCCGATGAGGCGCGCAGCAAGCTGCACCAATGGACCTTGTTTTTTCGGAAGCGTAACGGTGCTCATGATCTTTATCCTTCGGAAGCTTGGAATATTTGTGAGACAAGGCCGGTGCTGAAGAGCGCAGCGAGGTTGAACGCGAGATCGAACGCGGGAGCCGCGGCGAGCGCTGTTTCGGTCGCTTCGGCGAGAGTCGCCGACTGCGCCAGCGCCACCACAAAGGCCGCGCCGCCGGGGGGCAAAGCCCGGACCTCGACATCGAATTCGGGCCGCGAGATCAGCGCGGCTTCGCCACGCCAATCTTCGATCTCCTCGAGGGGCCGCTCGCCCGAATTCATCGCCCAGATGGTGACGATCGGATAGGCGGAGTCGATAACGGCAACGGCTGGATGAAGCGTGACCCGCAAATCGCCGAGCGTCTCGGGCGAGAGCTGCGTCAGCGTATCGGGGCCAAGTGGCGTTGCATCGGCGGCATGATAAGCGTGCGTGCGGGCGGCTTCGAGCCGCGCCAAATCGCGGAGATAGGGCAGTTCGGCGCAGGCGGGAAGGCGGTCGAGAAAGTCCGCGAAGCCGTCGCCATAGAGCGCCAACATCCGCGATGTTGGCGGATGTTGCCTCACGAAAAGGCGCGCCGCCTGCATGAAGAAATCTTCGCCGACGACACCGCGCACGGCCGGAAAACGTTCAGCCAGGGCCTCGACGAGACTCAAGGCAACATTATTGCGGTAGATCGCAAAGCGGCTGCGATAGGCGGTGTCGATCGTGTCCGGGACCGGCCTGTCCGGATCGAGGACGGCTGCCGCGAAATTTTCTTCCATCATGGCTCAGGCCGCCTCGTCGGTTGGCGTTTTCGTCCGCGCGGCTTGCAGCAAGGCGTTGGCCGTCGCGGCTTCGGCGGCGAGGGGCGCCCATGCCGGCACGTCATTGTCGCGCTCGATCAGGCTCGGCAGCGGCCCGGTTCGCGCGAGCACATGCTCGTAAAGTGCGAAGACCGGATCGGCGATGGGCGCCCCGTGCGTATCGATGAGCATGGCGCGGCCTTCGGCATCGTCCGCCGCGCTGTGACCGGCGAGGTGGATTTCCCCGACATATCCGAGCGGGAAGGCGTCGAGATAGATCTGCGGATCGAAGCCCAGATTAATGGCGCTGACATAGACATTGTTGATGTCGAGTAGCAGGCCGCATCCGGTCCGGGCGGCAAGCTCCGCGAGGAATTGCGGTTCCGCTATCGTGCCATCCGAGAAGCTCAGATAGCTCGCGGGGTTTTCGATCAGGACGCGACGCTGCAATGTGTTCTGCAATTCATCGACATGCGCGGCGACGCGGGCAAGGCTTGCTTGGTTCAGCGGCAGCGGCAGAAGATCGTTGAAAAAGGTTTCGTGGTGCGAGGCCCAGGCCAGATGTTCGGAAAAGCTCTGCGGCTGGTAGCGCTCGCACAGGTCTTTCAGCCGCGCGAGATGTGCCTTGTCGAGCGGTCCGCTGCCGCCGATCGAGAGGCCGACCCCGTGGATCGAGAGCGCATAGTCGCGCCGCAGAGCGGCGAGCTGCGCATGTGGGGCGCCGCCGGCGCCGAAATAATTCTCGGCATGGACCTCGAAGAAGCCGACCGCGGCGGGGCCTGCGGCGATTGCGGCAAAATGTTGCGGCTTGAAGCCGAGGCCGACCTCGGCAGGAAGCGGAGCGAGAGTCATGGCAGGTTTCCGGGGAAAAAGGCGGCGCGCAGGCGCTGGGCCCGCACGCCGCTTACACATCAGGACTTTTCGGTCAGGGAGCCGGTGCCACGCGGCGTCTTTATCGTGGTGCAGGTGCCCTTGGGCACGAGCTTGAAATAATGGCCATCGTAATCGATCGGCTGCGTTCCGGCGCAGGTCGTCCCGGCGCCCGCGGCGCAATCGTTATGGCCTTTGAGCGCGACGCCGAAGCATTTTTCGGTCTTCTTGGTGTCCGCCTGCGCCTGCGCGCAGGTGAGCAGGACGGCTGCGGCGAGCGAGGAAGCCAGCGTGGCCTTGGTCAACAGAGATTTGGCGGTCATTAATAACTCCCCGAGCCTTGCTTTGAGGGTGATTTGGAGGCGGGTTCGCACCCGCATGGCCTTAGTACGGCGCCGTGCCGGAACCCGTTACGGCTGCGCCGGGGGAAATAAATCACGAAGGCGTGACAAGACTAAGCGAAAAAGGCATGTAACGGCGGGCGGGGCTTTTGCGAACAGCATAGAGGGAGCGTGCGGTCAGACCGAAACAGCGATTGGAGCTCACTCCTGCGCGCCGCCAATACTGGGGATTCGCTGGCCTATCAGCGTTTCCTCCGGGAACTGGCGCCGGTGCTTCGGGCGTTCGTGCGTCGCTTGCTGGCGCGCTCCAGTTCGGCAAGCGTCGATGTCGAGGATATCGTGCAGGAAATTTTGCTGGCTATTCATTTGAAACGGCAGACCTGGATCGAGACCGCGCCGGTCACGCCCTGGGTCTTTACGATCGCACGTCACAAAACCATCGACGCGCTGCGCCGGCGCGGCCGGCATATCGACGTGCCGATCGATGATTTTTCCGAGAGCCTCGCTTCGGATACGGCGGAGCCGGACCTCGCCGGCGTCTATATCGATAGACAGCTCGGCGCGCTGCCGGAGGGCCAGCGCAAGGTCGTGCAAGCAATTGCGGTCGCGGGGGATTCCATTTCCGAGGCGGCCGAGAAGCTGATGATGACGCAAGGCGCGGTCCGGGTCGCCCTGCATCGCGGGCTTGCCGCGATCGCCGCGCGCACCAAGGGAGGTGGCGCGGCATGAAGACAGACGATCTGATCCGCACTCTCGCCGTCGATGACACGCCGCGCCTGTCGCTGGTGCGGGCGCTCGTCTATGGCTTTTTGCCGGGTGTGGTGGTTTCGCTCATCTTTTATGCGCTGGTGATCGGCCCGCGGCCGCATCTTGCCGAATTGCTGCCGTCGCCGCGCATTCTGTTCAAGATCGTCTTCCCCATCGCGGTCTTCGCCTGTGCCGGCCCGCTCGCTTTGCAATTGGCCAGGCCGCGCGGCGATCCGCGCCCGCTCGTCTATGTCCTGGTCGGGCTGCTGATCGTATTGGCCGCTGCCGTGGTGATCGAGCTCCTCGTGCTGCCGCCGGATCTCTGGCGTGTGCGGCTCATCGGCCATAATGCGCGCGTCTGCCTCGTGCTGATCCCGCTCATGTCGGCGGCGCCGCTCGTCGGCACGCTGATCGCGCTGCATCGCGGCGCGGCGTCGAATCCGGGGCTGGCGGGTGCCATTGCGGGCCTGTTCGCGGGGGCGTTCGGTGCGGCTCTTTATGCCACCCATTGCCCGGACGATTCGCCGCTCTTCGTCGCGACCTGGTATTCGATTGCCATCCTGATCGTGATGAGCGTCGGCGCTCTGGCGGGGAGCCGCTTCCTGCGCTGGTGAGCGCGATCTGGAAACGTGGATCCCGGTTTTCCGGAAGGATCGCGCTCAAACACGTTATTTCACCTGCCGCTTTTCCAGCTTGCGGGCAAGTGTGCGCCGATGCATGCCGAGTCGCCGCGCCGTCTCGGAAATGTTGAAATCGGCTTCGACCAGCGTGCGATGGATATGTTCCCATTCGAGCGTTTTGATCGATGTCGGCCGTTCCGTCAGCGGCACTTCGGCATTGCCGGCCGATTTCTTGAAGGCTTCCTCGATGTCGTCGGTGTTCGATGGCTTGGCGAGATAATGACAGGCGCCAAGCTTTATCGCCTCGACCGCGGTGGCGATGCTGGCATAGCCGGTCAGGACGACGATCAGCATATCGGGATTGTGCGCGTGCAGCGCCTCGACGCAGGAGAGGCCGGAGCCGCCGCCGAGCTTGAGGTCCACGACCGCATAGCCGGGCGTCCGCGTCTCGAGCAGCGCGTTCACGCCGGCCAGGGTCTCGGCGTTCAACACCTCGTAGTCGCGCCGTTCGAACGAGCGCCTCAGCGTATTGGCGAAGGCGGCATCGTCTTCGACGATCATCAGCAGGCGCTTATTCGGCATGACGGGGCGCTCCAATCGCCAGGGCTGTCAACGGCAGACGTATAATGACGCTGGCGCCCCGGCTCGGGCGATTGCGCGCCTCGACAGTGCCGCCGAGTTTTCTGACCACATTGACCACAAGGAAAAGTCCAAGGCCGCGCCCGCGATGACCCTTGCTCGATTGGTAAGGCCGGCCGAAATTGGCGAGGATGCCGGGTGCGAAACCGGAGCCGATGTCGCTGACCTCGAGGACGAGAGCATCCTTGTCGCGCGCCGCCGAGAAACTGATCCAGCTTGGCGAGGCTTCAGCGGCGTTGTCGAGCACATTGAAGACGATTTGCTTCAGCGTCGTGTCCGAGACGATCGGCAGGTCGGCGCCGAATTTGTTCTGATAGGTGAGCGCGGTTGCCGGGCGTCCTGCTCGCCAGCTCGCCACGACATCGTCGAGGAACTTCGTCACGGTCGTAACGCCCGGGGCCTCGCCGCGTGCCTCGCCGGCGGACAGCAGGATGTCGGTGACGATGGCTTTGCAGCGGGTGACCGCCGTCTGCATCTCCTCGACTTCCTGACTCATCTCCGCATTTGCCTTGATGGCAGGCATACGCCGCCAATCGCCGAGGATGACGGAAAGCGAGGCGAGGGGCGTGCCCAGTTCATGCGCCGCGCCGGTCGCCAGCAGGCCGATGCGGACGATATGATCTTCCTCGATGGCGTTCTGCCGTAGCGCGGCGAGGCGGCTGTCGCGCTCACGCAGATTGCGGGAGATGCGGGTGATGAAGACGACCAGCAACGCCGCATTGATGATGAAGCAGACGAGCATCCCGATGATGTGGAGGGAAAACATGTCGCCGTCCCAGCGACGTGGCATTAGCAGTGGATGGTGAAAGCTGACGAGAACGACGAAGCCGGTGAACGAAAGCGCGACGATGAGCCACGTCGATTGGGCGTCGAGCAGCACTGCCGCCATCGTCACCTGCAACAGATAGAGCGAGACGAAGGGGTTGGTCGCGCCGCCGCTGAGCCAGAGCTGCGCCGTCAGCGCGAAGACATCGAGCATCGAGACGAGGAGCAGGGCCGCACTGCTGATGTCGTCATGCAAGCGCATCCACGCGAAGCTGGCGAGATTCAGCAGAATCAGCGCGCCGATCACGCCAATCATCGGCAGCAGCGGCAACGGAATGCCGAGGCCATATTGCACGAACGCGATCGTGATCAATTGCCCGACTACGGCGATCCAGCGAAACTGGACCAGCAAGAGCATGTTCTTGCGATTGGCGACGTTCGAGATCGGCGGCGCGGTCGCGGGCTCGGCCCCGATCGGCCCGATAACAGCGCCGGCGGCTTCGGTTGTCGTTTCTGCGATATTCGGCTTTTCGCGTGCTAACATTTCACCCGGCGCTGGCGTCCGCGTTTTCGGCGTCATCCCGCCGTCGGCGCCAGTCTTCCCGGATATTATAGAGCGTTACGCCAGCTAACATCAAAGCCAGGCTGAACCAGGTCAGGGCATAGACGAGGTGGTTGTTGGGGAAGCTCAACACCGTCAGGCCCGCGCGGGGCCATCCTGCTTTGCTCGGACCCTGCCTCGGCGTCAATGAAATAGGGCGCGACATCCTTGAGGCCGCGGGCAGCGGCGATGGCGGCGACATCGCGGGAATACCAGCGGTTCTGTCGCCGGATCATTGGGGCGCAAAAACCGTCCTTTGGGCTCACTGATCCGTAGCAGGCCGGTGACGCTCGTCTCCCCGGCGATTTCGCTATGCCGCGCGGCCGCGCGCCGGTCCGGCGGCACGAAGCCGCGATTGACGAGGACGATGAAACCCTTCGATCGGTCTGGAGCGGCGTCAGCACCCAGAAGCCTTCGCCGAGATCGGTCAGGGCCTGGACGTCGGTTTCGCGATCGTTCAGAAAGTGGCCCGCGAGGCGGACGCGGAGATATTCGTCTTTGGCTGCGGTGATCGCGGGCCAGTCGGCCGGGCCGGGTGGCGCGACAGGCGCGGCATGCACGCGCTGCGTCGACGCGGGCGATAAGATCGAGCTTCCAGGTGCGGCGATGGACTTGCCAGACGCCGAGCGCGACGAGGGCGGCAATCGCGAGAAGGGAGAGGGCGAGAAAGCCAAATCGCGCGAAGGGCGGGCGGCGTCGGGCGCTGCTGGAGCGTCGGGCGTTCACACGCAATCGCCCGAGCGCTCTGATCCTTTCTCCCGCATCGGATTTGCCCGAAAACCGCGTCGCACTTTTCGGTCCGATGCTTTGCCCGTCACGGCATATCCTTCATCACGGCCGGAGTTGGCATCATGTTCGTGTCGAGGTGGTACATGACCCACAGCGAGCCGCTGAGCGTGATGAACAGGATGATGGCGGTGAAGATCAGCGCCATCAGCGTCCAGCCCCCTCGGACCGGAAGTCCACGTGCAGGAAGTAGATCATGTGCACGACGATCTGCACGCCGGCGAAAGCCATGACCGTCAGCGCCGTCACCGTCTTGTTGGCGATGACGCCGGACATCACCAGCCAGAACGGAATGGCGGTCAGGATGACCGAAAGGCCGAAGCCGATCAGATAGCTTTGCAGCGTGCCATGGGCGTGATCGTCGTGCGTGCGCCGTGTCCGGCGTCTTCGATATGGGCGTCAAGGCTCATCGCAGCACTCCCAGCAGATAGACAAAGGTGAAGACGCCGATCCAGACGACGTCGAGGAAGTGCCAGAACATGCTGAGGCACATCAGGCGCCGCTTGTTGGCCTCGATCAGGCCTTTGCTGGCGACCTGAACCATCAGCGTCACCATCCAGACCAGACCCGAGGTGACGTGCAGGCCGTGGGTGCCGACCAGCGTGAAGAACGACGACAGGAAGGCGCTGCGCTCCGGCGTCGCGCCCTCGCGGATCAGGCCGGCGAATTCGTGCAGTTCGATGCCGACGAAGGCCGCGCCGAAGAGCGCGGTGACGGCCAGCCAGCCAATGCGTCGCGCCGACCCTGTCGCGCTCCATCGCCAGCATGGCGAAGCCATAGGTGATCGAGGACAGCAGCAGCATCGTCGTGTTCACCGCGACGAGTCGGCAGTTCGAACAGATCCTTGGGCGCCGGGCCCGGCGGCATAATTGTGGCCGAGCACGCCGTAGGTCGCAAACAGCACGGCGAAGATGAGACAGTCGCTCATCAGGTAGATCCAGAAGCCGAGCATGCGTGCTGCCGCCGTCGGCATGGGCGTGCTCGTCGGCGACGTAGATAGGTCGGCGTCTGCGGACGCCGGTGCGCGAGAGTTTCGGTCATGACACGTCATGAATCAAGCCTTCGCCGCGAGGAGACGGGTGCGCTCGTCTTCCGTGCGTTGCAACCTCGTCCGCCGGGATGTGGAAGTCGCGGTGGTAGTTGAAGGTGTGGGCGATGCCGGTCGGCGATCGCGGCCGCGAAGCCGCCGCGCGCCAGCCACCAGATGTACCAGATCATGCCGAAGCCGAAGCCGAGCGCGACAGCACCGCGAGGATGAGGCCGACCGGCGGTGTTCTTCGGCATGTGGATCGGCTTGAAACCGGTCGAGCGGACGCACATAGCCGTGCTGCTTCATGTCCCACCAGGCGTCGATGTCGTGCACGACCGGCGTGAAGGCGAAGTTGTAGGCCGGCGGCGGCGAGGAGGTCGACCATTCCAGCGTGCGCCCGTTCCACGGATCGCCGGTCACGTCGCGCAGCTTCTCGCGGTTGCATGACGCTGACGGCGATCTGGATGAGGAAGCTCAGGATGCCGAAGAGCGATCAGCACGGCGCCGAAGGCGGCGATGACGAACCAGATCTGCAGCGACGGATCGTCGAACACGCGCAGGCGGCGCGTCACGCCCATCAGGCCCAGCACGTAGAGCGGCATGAAGGCGAAGTAGAAGCCGACGACCCAGAACCAGAACGACATCTTGCCCCAGAACGGATCGAGCTTGAAGCCGAAGGCCTTGGGGAACCAGTAGGTGATGCCGGCGAACATGCCGAACACCACGCCGCCGATGATGACGTTGTGGAAATGGGCGATCAGGAACAGGCTGTTGTGCAGCACGAAGTCGGCCGGCGGCACCGCCAGCATCACGCCGGTCATGCCGCCGATGACGAAGGTCAGCATGAAGGCCACCGTCCACATCATCGGCAGTTCGAAGCGAATGCGGCCGCGGTACATCGTGAACAGCCAGTTGAACATCTTCGCGCCGGTCGGGATCGAGATGATCATCGTCGTGATGCCGAAGAACGAATTCACGCTCGGCGCCCGAGCCCATGGTGAAGAAGTGGTGCAGCCAGACGAGATAGGACAGGATCGTGATGACGATCGTCGCATAGACCATCGACGTGTAGCCGAACAGCCGCTTGCCGCGAGAAGGTCGCGATGACTTCGGAGAAGACGCCGAAGGCCGGCAGGATCAGGATGTAGACCTCGGGGTGGCCCCAGATCCAGATCAGGTTCACGTACATCATCGGATTGCCGCCGAGGTCGTTCGGTGAAGAAGTGCGTGCCGAGGTAGCGGTCGAGCGCGAGCAGGGCGAGCACGGCGGTCAGCACCGGGAAGGCGGCGACGATCAGGATGTTGGTGCAGAGCGCGGTCCAGGTGAAGACCGGCATCCGCATCAAGCGTCATGCCCGGCGCGCGCATCTTGATGATCGTGCAGATCAGGTTGATGCCGGACAGCAGGGTGCCGATGCCGGCGATCTGCAGGCCCCAGATGTAGTAGTCGACGCCGACGTCGGGGCTGTAGGCGGCCTCGGACAGCGGCGGATAGGCCAGCCAGCCGGTGCGCGCGAACTCGCCGACGAACAGCGAGATCATCATGAGCACGGCGCCGGCGACCGTCATCCAGAAGCTGAAGTTGTTCAGGAACGGGAACGAGACGTCGCGCGCGCCGATCTGCAGCGGCACGACGAAGTTCATCAGCCCGGTGACGAGCGGCATCGCCACGAAGAAGATCATGATGACGCCGTGCGCGGTGAAGATCTGGTCGAAGTGGTGCGCCGGCAGATAGCCCTGTCCACCGCCGGAGGCCAGCGCCTGCTGCAGGCGCATCATCAGCGCGTCGGCGAAGCCGCGCAGCAGCATGACGATGGCCGAGCACGATGTACATGACGCCGATGCGCTTGTGATCGACGCTGGTGAACCATTCGCTCCAGAGATAGCCCCACGCGCCCAGATAGGTGATCGCGCCGAGAACGACGAGACCGCCGATCGCGACGCCGACGAAGGTCCCGACCAGGATAGGCTCATGGTAGGGGATCGAGTCGAGGCTGAGACGGCCGAAGATTTCGTGCTGAAGGGTCGGATTCATGTTCGATGTAACTTACCTTGAGAGGGCTATTCGGCGGCGGATGGGAGCGACGACAGATTGCACCGGCACTTTGATCTGGCGCGCGAGGTCTGCCGTGCTGGCGGCGGTCTCGGTCGCGCTGCCGCGCTGGCAGAGCGCGGCGACATAGGCGTGCATGGGGCCTGTGCCGCGTCGGGCATATTTGTCGTAGATCAGCGGCATCACGTTATTGATGCCGGCGAGGCCAAGACCGCCCTTGGCGTCAATAGCCATCATATCGTCTAGACACATTTTGCCGGGCTCGACGCACTGGTTGACGGCAAGCTGGAACAGGCTGGCATCGACGGTGCCGTAAGTCCTGGGCGGCACGTTTTCGCTCGGCCGCTCGAGATCGAGATAGGTGTTGCGATCGAGCGCGCCGCCGTCGGCCTTCACCTTGGCGACCCACTTGTCGAAATCGGTGGAGCTGAGGCTGGCCAGCTTGAAGTGCATGCCGGCAAAGCCAGCGCCGCTGTAGTTTGTGGACAGGCCCTCGAAAGTGCCGGGCTGGTTCATCACCGCATGGAGCTGCGATTTCCATGCCGGGCATGGCGTAGATCATGCCGGCCATGGCAGGGATGTAGAAGGCGTTCATCACGCTGGACGAGGTGATGCGGAAGTCGACCTGCTGATTGACTGGTACTGCAGCTTCATTGAGCGTGGCGATGCCATATTGCGGATAGATGAAGAGCCACTTCCAATCGAGCGCGACGACCTCGACTTCGACCGGCTTTGCAGAGGCGGGCAGCGGCTTGCCGGCGGCGATGCGGTCGAGCGGGCGATAAGGATCGAGCAGATGCGTGCCCATCCAGGTGAGGGCGCCGAGGGCGATGATGATCAGCAGCGGAAAACCCCAGATGACGAGCTCGAGCTGGGTCGAATGATCCCAGTCCGGCTCATAGCGGGCAGACGTGTTCGATTGCCGATAGTGCCAGGCGAAGAGCACGGTCAACGCCATCACCGGCAGGATGACAAGAAGCATCAGCCCGACAGAGGCGAGCAGGTCGTTGCGCTGCTGGAGCGCGACGTCCCCAGACGGATCAAGGACAACAGCTTTGCAACCGCCGAGGAGGGCAAGGCACAAAAGCAGAACGATCGAGCGGAGGCGTCTCAAAGCAATTCCCGTCCTATAGCCTGAGAAGTTTTTTGATCGGGATTGGCTAGCTGCACTGCAGCAGGGGAGCCATTGGACAATTTGCCCAATGGCCTAGAAGAACGCCCGCTGTACGAATTGTCGAGCAGCTTTTGCGAGCATTTGATGCCGCGCTGTGCCATGATCCCTATCATTGCGTTGTCCACACTCCCAGGAGCAGGGTCGGCATGAGCGGGGAATCAGCAGCAGTTACAACAATCCTTCCGTCGAACGTTGCAAGCGCACATCACCAGGGCGTGAACCCGGCCGATCTTGCGACTGGCGTCATTATCGGCCGCACATCCGAGTATTTCGACTTCTTCGTCTATGCCATCGCCTCGGTCCTCGTATTCCCCAAGTGGGTTTTCCCCTACGCGACGCCGCTGAACGGCACGCTGCTTTCCTTCGCGATCTTCTCCTTAGCCTTCATCGCCCGACCGATCGGCGACGTTATCTTCCTGGCGGTCGAGCGGGTCTGGGGCCGCAGCGTGAAGCTGACGGTGGCATTGTTCCTTTTGGGGGCCTCGACCGTGTCGCTCGGCTTCCTGCCGGGCTATTCGCAGCTCGGCTGGGTGTCGGCGCTGATCTTGTCGATCCTGCGCATCGGGCAAGGTCTTGCCTTCGGCGGCGTGTGGGACGGGTTGCCCTCGCTGCTGGCGATCTATGCGCCGGAGAAACAGCGCGGCTGGTATGCGATGATCCCGCAGCTTGGCGCGCCTCTCGGCCTCATCGTCGCGAGCGGGCTTTTCGCCTATTTCATCACCTTCCTGACCCCGCAGGATTTCTTCGATTGGGGCTGGCGTTACCCGTTCTTCGTCGCCTTCGCCATCAATGTCGTGGCCTTGTTCTCGCGCCTGCGAATCGTGACCTCGCCTGAATATCAGGAGGAATTCGAGGCGCTCGAGTTGCAGGCCGCGCCGGTGAAGGAAACAATCGAGGCCGAAGGCCGCAACATCATCATCGGCGCCTTCGCGCCGCTTGCGAGCTTCGCCATGTTCCACATGGTGACGGTGTTTCCGCTCTCTTGGGTGTTGCTCTTCACCAAACAGACGCCGGCAAAGTTCCTGGTTATCGAACTCATCTCCGCCATGTTCGGCGTCGTTGCGATGATCGCCTCGGGCGTGATCGCCAATCGCATCGGTCGCACCCGCCTGCTCAGCATCACCGCGGCCGCGATTGCCGCATTCAGCGGCTTTGCCCCGCAATTGCTCAACACGGGCGATGCCGGCGAGTCCTTCTTCATGATTCTGGGCTTCATCCTGCTCGGCCTCTCGTTCGGACAGGCCTCGGGCACGACGGCGTCGAATTTCGCGCAGATCTATCGCTACACCGCCTCGGCGCTGACCTCAGACCTTGCGTGGCTGTTCGGCGCAGGCTTCGCGCCCTTTGCGGCGCTCGCGGTGTCCAGCCGCTTCGGCGTCATGGCCTCCGGCGGCTATCTGCTCTCGGGCGCGATCGTGACGGTGCTGGCTCTGGCCATTAATCGCCAGCTTGAAGAGGACTAGCGTTTAAGACGCTGCGTTCAGCGCGAAAGGGCCTGCGCCAACGTGCGCAGGCGCCATTTGGCAAGCCGCTTCAATTTCTGTGGCGGACTCTCGCGAAGCAATGGTGCGAGCTCGGGAATAATTCTGGCGGTATTCTGATTTCGTAGCTCATCGAGACGCTGGGTGGTTGAGCGGAATTTTTCGATTTGGTCCGGACGATCCTGGAACATCATGTAGTCGATCACCGGCTTGATCTGTTCCTGCAAAGCGAACTCTTCCGCAAAGCTTTTCAGCCGCCGCGCCGCGTCCTCTTTCATGTGCGCCGGCAACAACTGGATGTTGTAATGGTCCGGCTCGAGAAGGAGATTGAAACGAAATTTGGCATCGCCAATGGGGTCTATCGCGCGAAGATGCTGGCACAGGAGCGGCAGCGACAGGATATTGAATACGGAAACGGTGACGGCGAAGTAGATATCCACGTGCGGGCATCGTTCTCGCACGGTCGCAACGTTGGCGGTGAATTTATCCCAGGATAGGCCCTCGCGAATCAATTCACCCCGCCGCTGGTGTCCGTCAATGCTCGCGCCAACGGAAACGCTTTTGAACTTCGTCCAGAGCGGAAGCACCTCCAGTTTCCCCAGCCGAAGCTCGGAGAGATTTGTATTGTAGTTGAGGAGCACACCCGTTCGGCCGCGATCGATCAGATCCTGCAGCACGGCATAATGCCCCTCATGCAATAACGGCTCGCCGCCGGCGAAATATATGCCTTCGATCGTTTCCAGCGCCGGTCCCAAGGCCTCCAACGCGGCGGACTTGGACGTGAAGGTTTCGTTGAGCGCGTGCGCGTCCAGCTTCCACCAGTTCAGATGCTTCGCATCGGCGTACCATTTCGTGCTGGCATCGGGCCCGCAGGTGCGGCAGCTCAAATTGCACAGATTGCTGAATCGGATATCAAGCGATCGCAATATCGGGTCCGCAAGATTCACCTGCTCATCGAAATCGCTATTGAGCTTGTCTCCGGCGTTGTACCAGTCCCGAAGGCTAACGCCGCCGGCGTCTTCCGCGTCGTAGCATTTTTGGCAGCCGGCATCACGCTCGCCACGAAGCATCTTCGCGCGCAAATCTTTGAGCGATTCCGAATGCCAGAGGCCTTCGAGCGAAGTTTCCTTCAAACTCCCGATTTCGCCCTTGAATTCGCAGCATGGCTTTGCGCTGCCGCCGATCGCGACGTGAAGGCTTTCGAAGGCGGCCCGGCAAAAGGCATTGCCATGTCTGGCATTTCTCAGAGCAACGTTGGGATCGCGCAATTCGCTCCCGGCCGTTTCAACTTGCTGAACGGCGTCTTCCATAGGCGGTCCCACGGATTCAACGAAAAGCAGAGCTTAAATTTCATATATTTATCGCTCGGCTTTTACAATCTGGTGTCGCGTCTGCTGGGAACCCGGAGCGCGGCAGGAGCCGGCTAAAATCCCACATTCCGCTTTCGATCATGGCAATCGTTCTGAAGCCACGGTGGCTCATGCAAAAGAGCCCCTTGGGCACTTTCTGGCCAAATTTTTCCATTAGGTTGAATAGGATAGCGTGCACCCTACGCAGTCCGCATGGGAAAATATCGCAGACCAATCTGGTAAGGTTTTAGGGTCCGGCTTTGACGCTCGCGGTGAGGGCGCATCCGTTACCCATCTCTCATTTAGGAGGTGCGCATGTTTGCGACCCGCAATGAACCGGTCTTTGGCGCCGATAAGGTTCTTCCGCTGCCGCCAGCAGCAACGGCTCCGTTGGAGATTAACGTCAAGCCAGCCGACACAATCTTTGGGGCTGCGCCTCCCAAAGATGTCGAGAAGGCTCCGGCGCAGCGAGAGTCTTCCTTCTTCGGAAATCTCGCGCGAGGTGGTGCGCGCTTGGCAGGGGTCGCATTTCTGTGTGCTTTGGCGTGGGGAGCAGGAGCGTATTATTCCCGTGGCCATTTGCCGGCAGGTCTTCTCAATTTCGCTCAAGGCTCTCAAGCACTCCAGAGCCCGGCGCGCGACGATCTTGCGAGCTCAGTGCGCCAGATGAGCGAAGAACTCCGCGCTCTCAAGGCCAGCGTCGACGGTAGAGAGGCTACGCAAAATCCGGCGCCGGCCGCGTCCGGCCCCGCGATTGGCGATCTTGCGGGCCGGATCGATAAATTGGAGAGCGACTTCACCGCCCAGTTTTCCAAAATGAATGAGCAGCTCGCGAGCATCGAACAGCAAATCGCGACGTCGCGTACTGCTCTGGCGGCGCGAGGGTCATCGCCTCACAAACACCTGCACCTCCATGACGCCTTCGACCCGTCCCGGGATCCGACGGCTCCGGGAGCGCCTCATCCGCTCGGCTTTCAGTGAGGCTTGCCCCTCAATACCCAGCGTACGAGAATTGATTTCGATGGTGGGCGCGACAGGGATCGAACCTGTGACCCCTACGATGTCAACGTAGTGCTCTCCCGCTGAGCTACGCGCCCGAAATCGATAATTTGGAGTGGGATCGCTTCGGAAAACGCTTGGTCTTCCTGCCCCCCTCCGGGACGGCCTTTAGGGCCGCGGGAGCAGAGCCTATATCGGCTTCACGCGCGGGGCGCAAGCCGCGCTGGTCGGGCAACCGTCAGGCTGCGAGCAGGCGCTGCACCTCGTTGACGAGATCGCGCAGATGGAAGGGCTTTGACAGGATTTTGGCCTGGCGCGGCGCGTGATTGTCGGGGTTCAGGGCCACGGCGGCGAAGCCGGTGATGAACATCACCTTGATTTCGGGGTCGAGTTCCGTCGCCCGGCGGGCGAGTTCGATGCCGTCCATCTCCGGCATCACGATGTCCGTCAGCAGCAATTCGAACGGCTCCTCGCGCAGCCGGTTATAGGCGGCGAGGCCGTTGTCGAAGGAGGTCGACGGCATAACCGGCGTTCTGCAACGCCTTGGCCAGGAAGCGGCGCATGTCGTTATCGTCTTCGGCGAGCAGGATTTTTGGATTTATCAAAAAGGAATTGTCGGTCATTTCGGCCCCTGAATCATGGCGTCATCTAAGCCGGATCCGGTAAAAATCGAGTGAAAGTGAGCATATAATCAGCTAACTGTCTGCGCTTTCGCGGAAAATTGACCGACTATTGTAGCATCGACAGATCGCCCGTCTGATGCCAGACTTGGGCGCAAAGAGGGCCGGGGCCGGGGCTTTGTCCGGCTTTTGGCCAGGCCCGTGGATTGGAGCATTGATGTCCGCTTTCGTGCCCGGCACCCATCCGCCTTATCCCGTGGCGGCGGACGCCAAGGCGCATGAGCCGGAGCTCGATCCGCCCTTCGAACTGATCGAGCCGGCGGCGCTTGACCTCGCCGCTCGTTTTGTCCTCGCCGCATTCGGGCGCGATCTATCCGGCGCGTTTCCTGGCCAGTTCCCGGCTCGACCTGACGACTTTGCGGCGCTCGGAAGACTCCTATGTCGACGAGCTGTTCATGGGCGGCCTCAAATCCGGCGCCCCTTTGCTGCGCGCGCATTTCCCGCGGGCCTATCTCGACTTGAACCGCGAGCCCTATGAGCTTGATCCGCGTATGTTCGAGACCCGTCTGCCGGGTTTCGCCAATACGCGGTCTGTCCGGGTTGCGGGCGGCCTCGGCACGGTGGCGCGGGTCGTCGGGGATTTGCAGGAAATCTATGCCCGCCGCCTCAAGCTCGATGAGGTACTGGCGCGTATCGAGGCGTTCTACCATCCCTATCATCGCACGCTCGGAGCGCTGCTGGCGCGGGCCTGGCAGAATTTTGGCACGGCGGTTCTCGTCGATTGTCATTCCATGCCGTCGCTTTCGACCTGTCAGCCCACCCGTGACAGCGAGCGCAAGGTGAAGGCGGATTTCGTTCTCGGCGACCGCTACGGCACGAGCTGCGCCACCGATCTCGTCGACCGGGCCGAACATGAGTTGCGCGCCCTCGGCTATTCGGTTCTGCGCAACAAGCCCTATGCGGGCGGGTACATCACCGAACATTACGGCGACCCGGCCAACAATCTCCACGCGATCCAGGTCGAGATCAATCGCGGCCTCTACATGGACGAAGTGACGCTCGCCAGGAGCGAGAACTTTGGCGCGATTGTGCGGGACCTGACGAAAGTTCTCGCCGCGCTCGCCGCGCATGTCGCTGCGGGCCTTTCCGGCACGCGCGCTGCGGCCGAATAAGGCGGCCAATACACGCCCCAGAGACTAAAGAGGCCGCTTGCAATGAAGCAAGCGGCCCAAGTCTAGGGAGGAAACGCCCAAGGAGGGCATCGGCGACAACCGGGTTGTCGCACCGCAATAATATGGACGTGCATCGCACAAAGCGCAAGTCTTATTGACCTATTTTCCCCTGCTGCGGCCGTCGGACGCACAAATGGCGTTAACTTCTTATTTTCAAATATCTTATGCCCTATAGAGCGGATTTTAAGAGCGTTGCTCCCATACAACGCCGGGCTGGTTTTGGTGTCGGGAAGGTTCGGCGTGATGCAGCGAGGCTTTATGGTCGGCGAGTTCCAGATTGAGGCTCACATGACCGCCGTCGACCTTACCGCTTTCATCGAAAAGCTCGCCGATCTCGCCGGGCAGACCATCCTGCCATTCTTCCGGACCGCGATCGGGGCGGAAGACAAAAGCGGCGGCTCGGTTTTCGATCCGGTTACGGAGGCGGACCGCGCGGCCGAAGTCGCCATGCGGCGGCTTATCCGCGAAACCTTTGGGCATCACGGCATCATTGGCGAGGAATTCGGCAGCGAGCGTGAAGATGCCGAATATGTCTGGGTTCTCGATCCGATCGATGGCACGAAGAGCTTTATCTCCGGCTTCCCGACCTGGGGAACATTGATCGGCTTGGTGCATCAAGGGCCGGCCGATCTATGGCGCGATGGCGCAGCCGTTCACGCGCGAATATTTCTTCGGCGACGGCAAGATCGCGACCTGGCGCGGCCCAGGGCGCGACCATGCGCTGACGCAACGCCGCCTCTATGTGCGCGCCTGCGCGCAGCTTTCGCAGGCGACCTTGCTGACGACCTCGCCGCTGCTCTATCCGCCGGCGCAACTCGCCAAGTTTCGTCGTGTCGAGCAGCAGGTGCGGCTGTCGCGCTACGGCTATGATTGCTATGCCTTCGCCATGCTCGCCGCCGGTCATGTCGATTGCGTTATGGAAGCCGGCGTCAAAGGCTATGACATCGCGCCGCTCATTCCGATTATCGAGGGGGCAGGCGGTATCGTCACCACCTGGACGGGCGAAAGCGCTGCTTCGGGCGGAGACGTCATCGCCGCGGGCGACAAGCGCCTGCACGAAGCCGTGCTCGCGCTTCTGGCCGATTAGCGCCCGTTTCTAGGCTCGCGCCATACGCTGCCGCGCCCAGAAGCGCGCGCCGCCGCTGCGGCGGGGCCGCGCGCAGCGTTCGCGCCAGTTCGTCATCGGCGCCGGGCACGAAGGCGTCGAAGGCTGCCCAGAACTGGCTGCGGAACACGTCCCGCTCCATCAGCAGGTCGTGCCGGGCCTGGGGCAGGGTGATGAAATGCCCGGCTTTCAGGCGGCTGGAAAAAGCTTCGATCGCCGCAGTCGCAACGATCCGGTCGTCGCCCGCGGCGATGATCAGCATCGGCGTCAGCGTACGGCGCGCATAATCGGGATTTTCGAATTGCCGCATCAGTCGCAAAGCGGCGTTCGACCAACTTACCGTCGGGCTGCCGACCAGGAGTTGCGGCGCGGCTTCGAGTATCGCGACCGTGCGGTCGTGCCGCTGTTCGTCCGAGGTCAGTACATCCCGCGCGAATGGCCGCAGGAAGATCGAGCGGCCGCTGCCGCCGGGAATATAGGCGCCCCCGAGGCCGATAATATCGAGCCCTTCAATGAAGAGCCGCGCGCCGGTCTTGAACCGCAACTGGTAGAGATCGATCATCGGCGAGGTCAGGACGAGCCGGGTGAAGGGTGAGCGGCCGGCGTGCGCCTGCGCGATCAGCACCGCGGCGCCCATGCTGTGGCCGAGCGCGAACCAGGGCTTGGGACAAAAGGGTTCGAGGATCTGCTCGCGCACGGCGATGAGATCGCGCTCGTAAATCTCGAAATCGTCGATATGGCCTTTTCGGGAATTGCGGAGCTGGCGCTCCGAAAGCCCCTGGCCGCGCCAGTCGAGGGCGACGACGGCGAAGCCGCGCGCCAGCAACTCGGCGATCGTCTCGAAATAACGCTCGATGAATTCGGCCCGGCCGGTCAGGATCGCCACCGTACCGCGCTGCTTCAGCCTGCCTTCCCAACGCGCCGCGCGCAGACTGACGCCGTCCTGCGTCGTCAGCGAAATCACCGTCGCGCCCTCGGGCACGGGATTGGCCGGGATGCTGATCAGGCCCAAGTCGGAAGCCTCGCCCTTGCTGGTTTTGGCGCCGCAAGCGGCCGCGCGAATCTTGCTGGAAATCCTCTTGCAACGGTCGGAACCGTTACCACATCAAAGATGCGCGGGCCACTTGGACGCGCGGAAAACGGGTTGCAGTCAGGGCCTTAGGCCGGCTGTGCCTGCTCGCTTTTTTGAGGAGAACTGGAATGCGCCAACTAGACCTTACCCCGCTATATCGGTCGACCATCGGCTTCGACCGTCTGTTCAATCTTGTCGATCAAGCCGCGGGCTTCGAGGCGGCGCCGACTTATCCGCCCTATAATATCGAGCGGACCGGCGAAGACTCCTATCGCATCACCGTCGCCGTCGCCGGATTTACCGAAAATGAGCTTTCGGTCGAAAGCCGCGAAAACAGCGTGCTCATCCGTGGCTCGAAAGAGGCGCACGTCGAGAGCAGCGAAGCGAAATCGGAAGTGCTTTATCAGGGCATCGCGGCCCGCGCGTTCGAGCGCCGCTTCCAGCTTGCCGACCATGTCTACGTAAAGGGCGCAAGCCTCGAGAACGGCTTGCTGCACGTCGATCTCGTCCGCGAACTGCCGGAGGCGCAGAAGCCCCGTCAGGTTCCGATCGGCAAGACCACGCCGAAAGTCGTCGGGAGCGAGACGGCGGCCAAGGCTGCGTAACGTAAAAGGCCGCGGTAACACGACACCGTCGCAAGCTTCGCGAAAGGGCGCCTTCGGGCGCCCTTTTAATGTCCGCTGGCTTCGTTGGGCGTGTGGCTCGGGGCGGAAACGGTCGCGGGGGCGCTAGTGGCAGCAGGCTTTGCCGCGGCGACCTTTTTCTTGCGCGGCGGCAATTGCGTGTTTTGGATGAGATGACCGGTTTCGGCGTCGAAGACCAGGCGATGCAACGTGCCGTTCGGGTCGGCGGCTTCGGCGAGATAGATCTCATCTTTCTTCCGTGGCTTGGCAACAAGATGAAGACCAAGCTTGGCGACATGCCGGCGCACTTCGACGACGCTGACGCCGCGCGGCTCGGAATAGTCGCCGTCATCAGGCGGATAATCGCCGCGGTAATTCGGATTGGCCCAAGGCGGTAGCCACCATTGGGCTGCGGCTGGCGTCACTGCCGATGCGAGCGAAAGGGCAGGAATGCGCCAAGCGTGGCAGCCACGGCCAAGCGTCGTCCCGGCCTGTAGCGGAAGCGAACCGTGGCTGTCGCGTCTGGGCCAGACATCATCCCTCCGTTCGGTCATTCCGCCGCTCAGCCTCTACAAAAATTCCGGCAAAAAGCCGGGTGGATTGCGGCGGCGGCGGGGCTTAACTTCAGGGGTCGGCAGACAGTGATTTTTGGCGTGGCGAACGCCGTGCCCATGACGGCAACCCGGACTCCATTGACCGCTCTTTGCAAAGCTCAAGCACCTAAAGAGGGCTGGCTAGCCACCTTCAAGGCGCTTGGCCGCTGGCTCGGCAAAGGTGATGAGCTTGTGGCCGAAATAATTGATTACCGCTCCAACCGCGATCGCGAATCCGTGGCCGATCGCCTCCGCCGGACCCTGGTCGAGGCCACCGCCCGCGAAGGCCTGCGCGAGAAGCGGCGCGAGGGCAACGACGGCAACGCCCCCAGCGATGTTGACGGCGATGAAGCGGCCGATCTGGTTCGCCAGCGGCGTCGTCGTGCCCGGAAAGACCCAGCGGCTGTAAAGCACGAAGCCGGCCACCATGCCGATCATATAGGCGAGGGCGACGGCAGCGGTGAATGGCAGAACGGTCGAGAGCGGGAAACGGACGAGCCAATTGATGGCCGTCGCCAGACCGCCGGCGACGAGGAATTTTACGGCGTCGGGAGGCAGGCGGGGAAAGGCGGGTTGGTCCACGATGTCGATCCGGTTGAACTTCGCCAGTCTAGGGGAAATCGGTTACGAGGGTCTTGCGGCAGGAAGGTGTTCTCCGGCGCGCCGGAACCGAAATCGGAAGCAAGGAAGGTTCCTTTCGTCGGACGGTATAATCGGACGGCATAAACGGTGCGATATTTTGCTCTAAGAGCCAAAGTGTGCTTGTGTTTTTGCCCTAAATTTGAAACAGTCCGCCTGCGTCGATAGGACAGCCTTGTTGACCTTTCGGAGTGCTGGCACGTTTCCAGCATTTTCGACCAGGAAGGGGCGGTCGGGACGCCGGGCCTTCTCAGAAATTGGGCGAATATAACCCTGCTTGGGTTTTGGGGACGGAGCATGACGGCTGCAGGAAAGCATCAGCGGAACGGGACGGGTCGCAAGCACCGGGCGGCGAAAGCCGCTTTTCCGGCCGATGCCGGGCGTGATCCGGGCCTGCCGCCGGCGCAGGGCCTCTACGATCCCCGGAACGAGCACGATGCCTGCGGTGTCGGCTTTATCGCCAACCTGCACAATCAGAAGTCGCACGACATCATCAACAAGGGGTTGGAGATCCTTCTCAACCTCGACCATCGCGGCGCCGTCGGAGCGGATCCGAAGGCCGGCGACGGTTGCGGCATGCTCGTCCAGATGCCGCACCGGTTCTTCGCGGCCGAGGCCGCCAGGCTGGGCTTCAATCTGCCGGCGCCGGGCGAATATGCGGCTGGCCTTCTGTTCCTGCCGCGCGATCCCGAAGCGCGCGCCAAGGTCGAGGCGCTGATCGCGGAGATCGTCGCTGCGGAAGGGCAGACCCTGCTGGCGCTGCGCGAGGTGCCGGTCGATTCCTCGGGCCTCGGCGAAAGCATCAAGCCGACCGAGCCGGTGATCAAGCAGATCTTCATTCAGCGCGGCCTCAACGCCGGCGCGCCCGGCGATGGCGATGCGTTCGAGCGCCGCCTGTTCATCGTGCGCAAGGAAATTTCCAACGCCGTTCTGGCGCTGAACGATCCGCGCGCCAAGGGTTTTTATACGGTCTCGCTGTCGTCGCGCACCATCGTCTACAAGGGCTTGCTGCTCGCGACCCAGCTCGGCGAATATTTCAAGGACCTGCAGGACCCACTGTTCGAGTCGGCGTTGGCGCTGGTGCATCAGCGCTTCTCGACCAACACGTTCCCGACCTGGCAGCTCGCGCATCCCTATCGTTTGGTCGCCCATAACGGCGAGATCAACACCGTGCGCGGCAACGTCAACTGGATGGCGGCGCGCGAGGCTTCGGTCAGTTCGCCGCTGTTTGGCGACGACATCAAGAAGCTCTGGCCGATTTCCTACGACGGGCAATCGGATACCGCGTGCTTCGACAATGCGCTCGAGTTCCTGGTGCGCGGCGGCTATTCGCTGACGCACGCGATGATGATGCTCATTCCGGAGGCCTGGGCCGGCAATCCGCTGATGGACGAGGGCCGGCGCGCCTTCTACGAATATCACGCGGCGCTGATGGAGCCCTGGGACGGTCCGGCGGCGGTGGCCTTCACCGACGGCCGCCAGATCGGCGCGACGCTCGACCGCAATGGCCTGCGTCCGGCGCGCTATGTCGTCACCGATGACGGCTTCGTCGTCATGGCCTCGGAAGTTGGCGTGCTGCCGATCCCGGAAGAGAAGATTGTCACCAAATGGCGGCTTCAGCCGGGCAAGATGCTGCTCGTCGATCTCGAGCAGGGCCGCATTATTTCCGACGCCGAAATCAAGGCCGAAATATCGAAGCAGTCGCCTTATGCCGAATGGCTGGCACGCACCCAGATCAAGCTTGAAGAGCTGCCGCCGGCCTCGGCGCCGCGCGCAACGCGCGGCGACGTCTCGCTGCTCGATCGCCAGCAGGCTTTTGGCTATACGCAGGAAGACATTTCGCTGCTGATGGAGCCGATGGCCGAGACCGGGCAGGAGGCAGTCGGCTCGATGGGAACCGACACGCCAATCTCGGCGCTGTCGTCGAAATCGAAGCTGCTCTACACCTATTTCAAGCAGAATTTCGCGCAGGTGACGAACCCGCCGATCGATCCGATCCGCGAGGACATCGTGATGAGCCTCGTCTCGTTCATCGGGCCGCGGCCGAACATCTTCGATCGCGATGGCAATGCCAAGCGCAAGCGCCTCGAGGTCAAGCAGCCGATCCTGACCAACGACGATCTCGAGAAGATCCGCAACATCGGCATGGTCGAGGATACGTTCGACACGCGCACGCTCGACGTGACCTATGGTGCCGACAAGGGCGCCGAGGGCATGGCCGAGGCGCTCGACCGGCTCTGCAAGCGCGCCGAGCAGGCGATCACGAGCGGCTATACGATTATCGTTCTCTCGGACCGTCTTGTCGGTCCGGACCGGATTCCAATTCCCTCGCTGCTCGCGACCGCGGCCGTGCATCATCACCTGATCCGCAAGGGGCTGCGCACGTCCGTCGGCCTTGTCGTCGAAACGGGCGAGGCGCGCGAGGTGCATCATTTCGCGCTGCTCGCGGGCTACGGCGCCGAGGCGATCAATCCCTATCTCGCCTTCGAGACGCTGAACGCGATCGCTGGCGAATTCCCCGAGGAGGTCGACGGCCAGGAGGCGGTCAAGCGCTACATCAAGTCGATCGACAAGGGCCTCATGAAGGTCATGTCGAAGATGGGCATCTCGACCTATCAGTCCTATTGCGGTGCGCAGATTTTCGACGCGATCGGCCTCGCCGATGATTTCGTCGCGCGCTATTTCAAGGGAACCGCCTCGCGCATCGGCGGCATCGGTCTCGCGGAGGTCGCGCAGGAATCGGCGCGGCGGCATCAGGATGCTTTCGGCAATTCGCCGATCTATCGCAACGCGCTCGATGTCGGCGGCGAATATGCCTATCGCATCCGTGGCGAGGCGCATTCCTGGACGCCGCAGACGGTCTCGCTGCTGCAGCATGCGGTGCGCAGCAATTCGCCCGAGACCTACAAGTCTTATGCGGCGCTGTTGAACGAGGAAGCCGCGCAGCCGCTGACGATCCGCAGCCTGTTCCGCATCCGCTCGGCCGAAGAAGACGGCCGCACGCCTGTGCCGCTCGAGCAGGTCGAGTCCGCAGCACAGATCGTGCGGCGTTTCGCGACCGGCGCCATGTCCTACGGCTCGATCTCGCGCGAGGCGCATACGACGCTGGCGATCGCGATGAATCGCATCGGCGGCAAGTCGAACACGGGCGAGGGCGGCGAGGAGTCCGATCGCTTCAAGCCGTTGCCGAATGGCAATTCGATGCGCTCAGCCATCAAACAGGTGGCGTCGGGCCGCTTCGGCGCGACGGCGGAATATCTCGTCAATGCCGATATGATCCAGATCAAGATGGCGCAGGGCGCCAAGCCCGGCGAGGGCGGTCAATTGCCCGGCCACAAGGTCGACGCCGTCATCGCCAAGGTGCGCCATTCGACCCAGGGCGTCGGCCTGATCTCGCCGCCGCCGCATCACGACATCTATTCGATCGAGGATCTGAAACAGCTCATCTACGATCTGAAGAACGTCAACCCGCGCGCCGATATATCGGTGAAGCTCGTCTCCGAGATTGGCGTCGGCACGGTCGCCGCCGGCGTCTCCAAGGCGAAGGCGGATCACGTTACGATTTCGGGCTATGAGGGCGGCACCGGCGCTTCGCCGCTGACGTCGATCAAGCACGCCGGCTCGCCTTGGGAGATCGGCCTCGCCGAGACGCATCAGACGCTGGTGCTCAACCGGCTGCGCTCGCGTATCGCGGTGCAGGTCGACGGCGGTTTGCGCACCGGCCGCGATGTCGTCGTCGGCGCGCTGCTCGGTGCGGACGAATTCGGCTTCGCCACCGCGCCGCTCATCGCCGCCGGCTGCATCATGATGCGCAAGTGTCATCTGAATACGTGTCCGGTCGGCGTCGCGACGCAAGACCCGGTGCTGCGCAAGCGCTTCGTCGGGCAGCCCGAGCATGTCATCAATTATTTCTTCTTCGTCGCGGAGGAAGTGCGCGAATGGATGGCCAAGCTCGGCTATCGCACCTTCGACGAGATGGTCGGCCAGATGCAGATGCTCGACCGCGCCAAGGTCATCGCACACTGGAAGGCGCATGGGCTCGACTTCTCGAAGCTCTTCCACAAGCCGGCCGCATCGGACCCGAAGGCGATCTACCATTCCGAGCTCCAGGATCACGAGCTTGAGAAGGTGCTCGATCATCGTTTGATCGCGGAGGCGCAGCCGGCCATCCAGCGCGGCGCCAAGGTTCGGATCGAGACGACGATCCGCAACAGCGACCGCACCGCCGGCGCCATGCTTTCGGGCGAGATCGCCCGCATCTATGGCCATACCGGCCTGCCGGACGAGACGGTCCACATCAAGCTCAAGGGCACGGCGGGGCAGAGCTTCGGCGCCTGGCTCCCCCGCGGCGTGACGCTGGAACTCGAAGGCCAGGCCAATGACTATGTCGCCAAGGGCCTTTCGGGCGGCCGCATCGTCATCTATCCGCCGGCGGAATCGCGCATCGTGCCGGAGGAGTCGATCATCGTCGGCAATACGGTGCTTTACGGCGCCATCGCGGGCGAGTGCTATTTCCGCGGCGTCGCCGGCGAACGTTTCGCCGTGCGCAATTCCGGCGCGATTACCGTCGTCGAAGGCACCGGCGATCACGGCTGCGAATATATGACCGGCGGCATCGTCGTTGTCATCGGCAAGACGGGTCGCAATTTCGCCGCCGGCATGTCGGGCGGCATCGCCTATGTGCTCGACGAGGAAGGCGATTTCGCCCAGCGCTGCAATCTCGCGATGGTGGATCTTGAGCCGGTGGTCGCGGAAGAAGAGAAGATGCAGGAGAGCTATCACCAGGGCGGGGATCTCGATTTCCACGGCCGCGTCGATGTCATGCGCGATATGACGCGATTCGACGCCGAGCGCCTGCACCAGCTGATCAGCAATCACGCCGCTTACACGGGTTCGGCGCGGGCGAAGCTCATCCTCGACAATTGGGAAGAGTACAAGGGCAAGTTCCGCAAAGTGATGCCGGTCGAATATCGCCGCGCGTTGCAGGAGCTGATGGCCTTGGAACAGGAAGCTCCGGCGCTCGCCGCCGCCGGCGAATAGACGTCAAGAAACGCGCAGATTATCGATTTCGCCGGCCGGCGGGCTGGCGCGTGATTGGGGTTGATATGGGCAAGGTCACGGGCTTCCTTGAAATCGACCGGCGGGACCGGCGCTATGCGCCGGCCTCCGACCGCATTCGCAATTATAAGGAATTCGTGATCCCGCTCTCGGAGGAGGCGACGCGGGATCAGGCCGCGCGCTGCATGAATTGCGGCATCCCCTATTGTCACAACGGCTGTCCGGTCAACAATCAGATCCCCGACTGGAACGATCTCGTCTATCATTCGGATTGGGAAGAGGCGGCGCGCAATCTCCACTCGACCAACAATTTCCCGGAGTTCACCGGCCGCGTTTGTCCGGCGCCGTGTGAAGCCTCCTGCACGCTGAATCTCAGCGACAGCCCGGTGACGATCAAGACGATCGAATGCGCGATCGTAGATCGCGCTTTCGCCAACGGCTGGATCAAGCCGGAGCCGGCCGAGCGGCGCACCGGCAAGAAGATCGGTATCATCGGCTCAGGCCCCGCGGGGCTTGCTGCCGCGCAGCAGCTTGCCCGCGTCGGACACGATGTTCATGTGTTCGAAAAGAATCTGAAGCCCGGCGGCTTGCTGCGTTACGGCATCCCCGACTTCAAGATGGAAAAGCATCTGATCGACCGCCGCGTCCAGCAGATGGAAGCCGAAGGCGTCAATTTTCATGGCGGCGTTAATGTTGGCGTCGATCTCGATCCGGTGCGTTTGCTCGAAGATTGCGACGCGGTGATCCTCGCTGGCGGGGCCGAGAAGCCACGCAGCCTGCCGATCCCCGGAAGCGATCTGGCGGGCGTCCATTTCGCCATGGATTTCCTGCCGCAGCAGAACCGTCGCGTCAGCCGCGAACCGTCGCACACCAATCAGCCGATCCTTGCGGCCGGCAAGCGCGTCGTGGTCATCGGCGGCGGCGATACGGGCTCTGACTGCATCGGCACATCCATCCGCCAGGGCGCCGTGAGCGTCACGCAGCTCGAAATCATGCCCATGCCGCCGGAGAAGGAGAACAAGCTTCTCACCTGGCCGGACTGGCCGTTGAAACTGCGAACCTCATCGAGCCATGAGGAAGGCGCCAAGCGCGACTTCGCTGTGATGACGAAGGAATTCCGCGGCGAGAATGGCGCGGTCAAGCACCTCGTCTGCGTCCGTCTCGACGATAAGATGAAGGAGATCCCCGGCAGCACGTTCACGATCGACGCCGATCTGGTGCTGTTGGCGATGGGCTTCGTCTCGCCGATCTACGAAGGCCTTTTGGAGAAGCTCGGCGTCAAGCTCGATGCGCGCGGCAATGTCGCGGCCAATGTGCAGGATTACAAATCCTCGCTCGACAAGGTCTTCGCCTGCGGCGACATGCGCCGCGGCCAATCGCTCGTCGTCTGGGCGATCCGCGAAGGCCGCCAGGCGGCGCGCGCCGTCGATGAATTTCTGATGGGCGAAAGCGTGCTGCCGCGCTGAGCGCTGGCGTCTATCCGTTTGCCAGGTGGCTGTGCTTGCGGCTGTAAAAGAAATAGATCGCGAGCCCGATGACGAGCCAGACGCCAAGGCGCACCCAGGTGTCGACCGGCAGGCCGATCATCAAAAACAGCGACGCCAGAGCGCCGAGCGGACCGACGACGAAGACAACCGGCGTCTTGAATGGCCGTTCGATTTCGGGATGGCGGACGCGCAGCACCACCACGCCGAGGCAGACGATGACGAAGGCGCAGAGCGTGCCGATCGACACAAGTTCGCCGACAAGGCCGATCGGCGCAAGGCCGGCGAGGAGGCCTACGACGATGCCAGTCGCGATGGTTGTGATGTACGGCGTGCGGAATTTCGGATGCACGCGCGCCGCGAGCGGTGGCAGCAGGCCGTCCTTGGCCATCGTATAGAAGATGCGCGACTGCGCCAGCAGCAGCACCAGCACAACCGAACTCAGGCCGAGGATCGCGCCGAATTTGACGAGCGGCGCAAAGACGCCGAAGCCGATGTGATCGACACCGACGGCGATCGGGTCCGGCACGTTCAATTTGTCATAGGGGATGATGCCGGTGATGACGAGCCCGACGAGAACGTAAAGAATCGTGCAGAAGAACAGCGAGCCCAGAATCGAGCGCGGCATATCGCGCTGCGGATTGATCGCCTCCTGCGCCGCGGTCGAGATCGCATCGAAGCCAATATAGGAGAAGAAGACGACGCCGGCGCCGCGCAAGACGCCGCCCCAGCCGTAATGGCCCGGGCCCGCGCTCGGCGGAATGAAGGCGCCGTGCGGATTGCCGACCGTCACCCAATTCGAGGTCTTGAAGAAAAACGCGCCGACAATGATGAACAGGATAATGATCGTCAGCTTGATAGCCACAATGACATTGTTCACGGACGCCGAATCGCGGATGCCGATAACCAGCAGCGTGCTCATCAAGCCGATGACGAAGGCGGCGGGAAAGTTGAAGAGCGCGCCGGTGTGCGTCCAAAGTCCGCTTGCCGGATCGAAGGCAAAGGGCGCGCTTGCGTAGTTTGACGGGATGTGCAGGCCGATGTCGTTCAGAAAGCTCGTGACATAGCCCGACCAGCCGATGGCGACCGTCGTCGAGCCGAGCGCATATTCGAGGATCAGATCCCAGCCGATCATCCAGGCGATGAATTCGCCCATCGTTGCATAAGCATAAGTATAGGCGCTGCCGGCGACGGGCACGGTCGAGGCGAGTTCCGCATAGCAGAGGCCGGCGAGGGCGCAGGCAAAGCCCGAGAGAACGAAGGAAAGGGCGATCGCAGGCCCCGCATATTCCGCCGCCGCATGTCCGGTCAGCACGAAAATGCCGGCGCCGATGATGCCGCCGATGCCGAGCGCAATCAGGCTCGTCAGTGTGAGCGTGCGTTTCAGCGGCGGGCTGCCGTGGGCGACGATGCTCTGGACTTCCACGTTCGCGGCCTCGGCTTCGAGCACCGCGATCGGCTTGCAGGCAAAAAGGTCGGCCATCGTCTCCCCCGGTTAAGTCATTCTACAAGCACAAGCCGTTCCGGGAAGGCGGTCGCAAGCGCCTCCCGTTGCGCGGCGATGATTCCGCGTTCGGTGATGAGGCCGCTGACGAGCCGCGCTGGTGTCACGTCGAAGGCCGGATTGGCCGCGGGGCTGCCTTCCGGCACGATGCGCACCGTCTCCAGCCTGCCATCGTCCGTCCGCCCGCGCATGTGCGTCACCTCGCGCGCGCTGCGTTCCTCGATCGGAATGTCCCGCACGCCATCGAAAATCGCGAAATCGATGGAAGAGGAGGGCGCGGCGACATAAAAGGGCACGCCATTGTCCTTGGCCGCCAGCGCCTTCAGATAAGTGCCGATCTTATTGCAGACATCGCCTGTCGCGGTGGTGCGATCGGTGCCGACGATGACGAGATCGATGCCGCCGTGCTGCATGATATGGCCGCCGGCATTGTCGACGATCACCTGATGCGAGACGCCTTGCTGTCCCAGTTCCCAGGCGGTGAGCGAGGCGCCCTGATTGCGCGGCCGCGTCTCATCGACATAGACATGAACGTCGATCCCGGCTTCCTGCGCCTTGTAGATCGGCGACGTCGCGGTGCCCCAATCGACCGCGCAAAGCCAGCCGGCGTTGCAATGGGTCAATATGTTCACGCGGCCCTTGCGTTGGGCGATCTTGGCAATGAGCGCGAGGCCGTTGGCGCCGATCGCGTCGCAGATCGCGACATCGAGATCAGCGAGTTCGCCGGCCTTGACGAAGGCGGCGGCGGCGCGCTCTGCGACCGGCAGACCGAAAAGGTCCGCGCGCATCACATCCAGCGCCCAGGCAAGGTTAACGGCTGTCGGCCGTGTTGCCAGAAGTCTCGCGCTTGCCGCCGCGAGACCTGCATCGCTCGGGTCGTCGCGCAACGCGATGGCCAAGCCATAGGCGGCGGTGACGCCGATCAGCGGCGCGCCACGCACCTTCATGTCCCTGATGGCGACTTCGAAATCGCCGAGTGTCGCGAGTTCGCAGATCACGAATTCGTGCGGCAGCCGAGTCTGATCGATGATCGTGACGCGGCGCTCGTCCGCCGCCGGCCAAATCGTGCGTAAGGGCTTGCCGTCAACGCGCATGCAACATCCTGAACGATTGAGGGTTTGAGAAAGAGGAGGCGGGTACGTAGCGGGATTATCGCGGGTGGTTGCCGGTGTGCCAAGCCGCACGTTGCTGTTGTGTAGTTTGCCCGAATCGCGCGAAGGCTGACGATGAAAAGCCGATTCTTCAACAAGCTTTTAACGAAATCCCGTGCAACTTCTTGACTGTGTTTAATCTGCCGCCGGGTGGGACGCTATGGACTCCTCTGCTGATCCGCAAGCTTTTGACGACACGAGTTCCGGGGACGCCGCGCGCGAGAAGGCGGCGGACGCCGCAGCCAGCGCGCCGGGCGAAAGCGGCACATCGCGCGCTATGACGCCTTTTGAGGCGAAAGCTATGGGTGAGCCGCCGCAAAAACCGGATGCGGCCAAGCCCGAGCCGCCACAAAGCGCGCCGGTGCCGAGTTCGGCGCTCGTCATCATGCCGCCCCAGAAGGGCAAAAAGGAAAGGTTCGACAGCTTCATCGCCGGCGAGCGTCCTGGCGGCGTACCGCGCGAGCGGCGCACATCCTTGCTCAGCTACCTGCTGCGCGCAGCGGCCGTTGTCCTGGTCGCCGGCGGCGCCTATGCCGCGGGCAGCCGCTATCTTTCCTGGCCGGGGTTGCCAACCTCCGGCCTGTCCAAGGTGGCTTTCTCGACGGTTTCGCCGGCGCCGCCTGCCGTTCCTCCGGCCGCTGGTCCCGCTGCCAGTGCGCCTGCTCTTGCCGTTGCTCCGGCTGCGCCGAAGGTTGCGCCAGAGGTCGGGCTTGCCGATCTGCGCCGCGAGAACCGGGCGCTGAGCGAGGAAGTCCATAAATTGCAACTGCGGCTCGCTGCCTTGCAGGCACAGACCCCCGACGACATCCACACCCTCAAAAAGACCATCGAGAGCCTGCAGGCGAGCCTGGATTCCCAGCAGACCGATTTCAAGGCGCAGATCGCGCAGCTCTCCGCCCGGCTCGACCGTTTGCATGAAGCCGCCCGTGTCAACACCGCGGCCAAGCCCGTGAACAATCGCGTCGATGCGAAATCCATCCAGGCGACGCTCGATCGTGTCGCCCGCGTCGAAGCCGAGAACGATGGCCCGACGGGCTCCATCCCGTCCGAGGCGCCCCATGCCGAGCGGGCGCATTCCCTCGCGCTCGCGTCCGCCGAAGGCACGCACCATGCGCCGCAACTTCTGCAGGACTGGGTGGTGCGTGATGTCTATCGCGGCATCGCACTTGTCGAGGGTCCGCAAGGCGCCGTCGAGGTCATGCCCGGCGACGTTCTGCCAGGAGCAGGTACGGTGCGTGCGATTCAACGTCGCGGCGATGGCTGGATCGTGGTCACGAGTTCGCGGCTTCGTCGACTACGACCACGACTGAGGTCAACGCAGAGCACTGCGCCTCCAAAGGGGCGGCTCCTTGAGGTGACTCTTATGGCGTCGCTCCCTGAGGACGAAGCTTTCATGCGCATGGCCATCGCCGAGGCCTCCCAAGGGGACTTGCCGTTCGGTGCGGTCATTGTCGGCAACAAAAAGGTTCTTGAGGTCGGGCGCAATCTCGGCAAGACGACAAACGATCCGACCGCGCATGCGGAAATGGTGGCAATCCGCAGGTTCGTCGCAACTCGGGATGCGAGCGAGCTGAAGGGCACCACCCTTTATAGCTCGGGCGAATCCTGCCCGATGTGCATGGGCGCCATTCTGTGGTGCGGCATCAGCCGCGTGGTGTTCGGCGCCTCGATCGAGCAGCTCGCCACGAAGATCGAACAGATCATGCTTACCCACCGGGCGGTGGCGGAAGCTGCGCCCTTTGCTGAAATCACCATCACGGGCGGCGTGCTCGCCGCCGAGGCGATGGCCCTGTTTTCAAAGTAAATCGGAGGCGGCGCGGATTACTCAATCCGTGTCGCCCCACGATGCCGGATAGAGGCAAGACGCGCCATCCATTGAGCCGGTGTCCCGGTAGAGCAGGGGCTCGGCTTCGGCGTCCAATAGCCTGCCATCAATCACTTTTCCGACCGCCAGCACGTGGTCGCCGGCAGGATGCTCGCTCACAACCTTGCATTCGAACCAGGCGAGTGCCTCACGCAGGAGGGGCAGGCCAGCGTGACCAGTCGTCCAATCCGCGGTGACCAATTTATCGGTTCGGGCCGGCCGGCCATAATGTTGGGCGAGATCCAACTGATGCCTCTTAAGCACGTTGACGCTGAATGACCGGCTTTCCTTCAGCAGCCGATAAGAGGAATGGTTTGGATTGATACTCAAGGCAAGCAAGAGGGGATTGAAAGAAACCTGCATGACCCACGCGGCGGTGCAAGCATTGCGTGTTTCGCGATGGGCGACGCCTATTACGTAAACGCCCTGCGTCAGACGCTGAAATAAGGCTGCCGAGGGTCCGCTCATGTTCGCCGTCTTATCTTGCCTCGCCGCCCCGGACCAATGTGCATCTGCGGGGACAGGTCAGGCAATTTATACTAAGAGTATATGCCTATATATTTGTCTTCAACTGGACGATCAAAATTGGCAAGAAGGCAAATGTAAAGAAATCCATGGCGAAGAAGACCGCGCCGGCGAAATCGGGCCGCCGAGTAATCAAGCCGTGGATCGAGGACGATGGCCGCGCCTTGAAGGCCCATTACAAGGCGCGCACGCCTGTTGCGAAAATCTCAAAGCAAATGAAGAGGACCGTTGGCGCGTTGCGTCGCCGGGCCGGGATTCTCGCAATCGGATTAGGCGTAGTATCGCTACAGTAAAAAAAATCCCTCGGCCGTGGCAACTTCTTGCCGTGGATCGAGGCCGAATTCGGGATGAGCGAAGATAGCGCTAGGCGCTTCATGAATGCCTGCAAACAGATTCTGCACGTGTGCGGAATCTGTCGCCGAGCGCCCTCTACCTGCTTGCGGCGCCTAGCACGCCGGAAGGGGCGGTAAGTTCTGGCGCAATGACAGAACTGCTTGCCACGAACGCATTTATAGGAAATCGCGGCAGCAGCCTTTATTTCTTCTTTTCACCGAGCTTCAACGTTGGAGCAGCCGCGATTGTCTTCGGCTTTTCCTTTTTGGGCTTCTTCGCTTCTTTATTCCCGCGTCGCTCAACTCTTGGCCATGGCTCTGCCTCCGCTACCGCAAATGATAAACATATCACGATTATCGCGGGCGCAGAGTCTTCTACACGCCTTTATTTGTGAGAGTAAAAATATAAATCCGCGCTCTCCTAGTATTTTGGATAAAAAGACATACATTGTAGATGCAGTGGAGATGATATCTAGTCATCATCGACGCTGAAAAAGTCGTTATGCGCACAAATAGTTTTGGAGCGATCATTTGTATTTGTGTGAAGGCCGCTCTGGCATTTGCCATTGCGGAACAGACTTGCAAGGAATTTGCAAATGATCAATTCAACAGTCGACACGCCGAACAAATTGGCCTCTGACGCTCCCAAGATTGATACGCCGCCGGTGCAGCCGGCAGCGCAGCCGAAACCGGCTCCCGTTCCGGAGAAGGCGCCAGCCCCAGAGAAAGCCGCGAAGTAACAGCTTTTGCGCATTTGGCGGCGGAGAGAAGCGCCGCCGCCAGACGGCGAGGATCTAATCATGAGACAAACTCAAGCGACCCAAATCAGGCATGCTCATCTTTATGAGATCGGAGAGACTGTCACACTCGATCCGCGCGGAGGATATTTGCGAAATCCCGGCGACGCATTCAGTGTGCTCGCGCGATTGCCGCCAGTGGGCAATGAGTTTCAATATCGGATCAAGAGCGGAAACGAGCCGTATCAGCGCGTCGCCGCTGAACATCAATTGAGGCGCATAGGGCAATCCGCAGGCTGATCGGCCGACCTCCTTAGGTCAGGAGTCACGGAATGGCGCTGCTATGAAGCCGGATGAGCTTGCCGACCGATATGGTATTACCGCGACGGATGATGACGCGCGGCGATTGGCGCAGGCTATCAAAATGATCTTCGAGAAAGTTGAAGCCGAATTTGGCGCTCATGCCGGATACGTTGCCGCCTGGGCAATGAATACTGCGATCGGCGAACATCTTCAGAAGTCCGAAAAATTGCTGGGGCAGGCTCGGTTTGCTGCCATTTTGATCGACACGATGCCGACGACATGGAGCCCAATGCTGAAGGCAAGCTTCGTGTATGTTTTAGCGCCGCGTCTAAAGGAAGCTGTTAACGACCAATAATCCGAGCGGGGCTCATTTCTTCAGTCTCGTCCGCCGGTTCTTGAGCTTCTTCACGGTCTCGCGTTTATAGGCTCTTTCGAGTGTCCGCATGCCGCCAGCCGGCGTTTTCGCGGAAGGTCCGGTTGACTTGGCGAGGTCGGCTTCGATCGTGTCGATCTTGCGCGTCAGGTCGGCCGCGCTTTCCAGCCTTTTAAGCCTCACGCCCGCGCCGCCTGCCTCGCTATCGAAGACAAACACGGCGCCCGCAGCTTCTAGGGCGCGTTGAATAGCCAGCAGGTTGTTTCGTATCCCACCCGGTATGCCTTCGCTGAGTTCCATGCGGCGCAAGGTCGGTGTGGAAACGCCTGCGGCCTTGGCAAGGGCCTGCTGTTCCATCCCGATTAGGGTGCGGGCGGCTGCAATCTGGCGGCCTGTGAATGCGATTTTGTCCTTCATAGCCGGAGTGTAGCAAAAGGGCATAACCGATCAATTCAATATATTCCGCTTGACGAAGAGGATCGATCGATAGCGTTACTAACGATCGTTTAAGATCGATTGGGGGGAAGCGAAAATGGACATACAAGTCAGGGATAGAGTCGTCGTTATTCAGGGCGAGTTGCCCATTTGCCAAGAGCAGCCGAGACAAGTGAAATGGCGATTGAAGTTAAGGTAGAACTTTAAGTCCGAACTCCGCGGCGCTTTCCGCCAGCCAATGGCAGAAGGCGGCCGCGAAGCTCCGCGCGACGGCGATCTCGTAGATCGGCTGTTCATCGATCTGCCAGATAATGACATTGAGATGCGCGCAGGATGTCGAGGCGGCATCGCCAGCCTCGAAGGCGCGAGGGTGCAAATCGACGCCGAGACCTTTTTCAAAGGTCGCCCGGGCTTTTGGTCCCGAAATGCAGAAAATTGTGAAGCCGCTCGATTGCTCGGTGACGGCGGCGCTGTCGCCCAAGGCGTTGCGCAGCGAAGCGGCAAGGTTCCCGGGTTCGTCGCTGAGCGCGAGCCAGGCCCGCGGCCCTGTCGCCACGAAGTTGAGATTGCCGGCCGAACTGGCCTTGCTGCCGGGCAGGAGCTTCAGTCCAAAGGCCGCTTGCAGCCGCGCGGCGACATCGGCGACCGGCGCACTTGCAATGACCGTTGCAACTTGCCGGAATTTCTCCTCGCAGACGATGACACCCGCCGCAGCCCCCGGGCCGATGTCTCTCAAGGCATTCGCAACAGGCGAGCGAAATTCCAGCATCTCACTCATGCAGCCATTTCCCTTCGGGATCGACGAAGACGGGAGAGACGACTTCGACCTCAACGTCGCCATTGCGGACCGGATCGTAGGCGCGGACATATTCGCCGATCCGCGTCGCGCCGCGCTTCAAGAGGCCGAGGCCGATCCAGCTGCCAACATGCGGCGAATAGGCGACGGAGGTCATATAGCCGGCGTCGTTTTGCGCGGTCGCCGCCGCGTCAAGCGCGAGGAAATGCGCGCCCGCGCGCAGCCGCTCGCCGGGATCGACGGGCTTGAGGCCGACGAGGGCCGGGCGCTCCGGATCGGTGAGCGCAGGCCGCTCGGCCAGCACGCGCCCGATGAAGTCCTTCTTCTTCGACAGCATCTTGCCGAGGCCGATGTCGCCCGCCGTCGTCTGGCCGTTGAGCTCGGGCACCGAGACATGGCCCTTTTCGATACGCAGCACGCCGAGCGCCTCGCTGCCATAGGGCACGACTCCGAGCGGCGCGGCCGCGCGCATCAGGGCGCGCATCAGGCTGTCGCCGTAATCGGCCGGCACAGCGATTTCATAAGCGAGTTCGCCGGAAAAGGAGATGCGATAAAGGCGCACCGTCACATCGCCCCACGAAAATTCCGCGCAGGCGAGGAAGGGAAAAGCCTCGTTCGAAACATCGAACCGCGTACCGAGCAGATTTTGCAGCACCTCGCGCGATTTCGGCCCGGCGACGGCATATTGCGCCCATTGCTCGGTGACCGAAACCATCGCCACGTCGAGCTCGGGCCACAGCACCTGATGGCAGAACTCGAGATGTTGCATCACCTTGCCGGCATTGGCCGTGGTCGTCGACATCACATAATTGTTGGGCCCGAGTCGCGCCGTCGTGCCATCGTCGAGCACGAAGCCATCCTCGCGCAGCATCAAGCCATAGCGCGCCTTGCCGACCGGCAGGGTCGAGAACATGTTGACATAGACGCGATCGAGAAAGACGCCCGCATCGCGGCCCTGAATATCGATCTTGCCGAGGCTCGACACATCGCAGATGCCGCCGGCGGCGCGCACCGTCTTGACCTCGCGCGTCACGCTGTCGAACCAGTCCGTCTCGCCCGGTTGCGCGAACCAGCGCGGCCGCAGCCATTGTCCGGCTTCGACCATCGTCGCGCCATTTTCGAGCGCCCAGCTATGTCCCGCGCAATAGCGGGTCGCCTTGAAATGCCGGCCGACATGCGCCCCGGCGAAGGCGCCGATGGCGACCGGGACATGCGGCGGCCGGAACCGCGTCGTGCCGGCTTCGCTCATCGGCCGGCCGGTCAGATAGGCCATCAGCGCCTGGCCGTTGACGTTCGCGGTCTTTCCCTGGTCCGTCGCCATGCCCAGCGTCGTATAGCGCTTCAGGTGCTCGACCGCGCGGAAGCCTTCGCTCTTGGCGATCGAGACGTCCTTCGCGGTGACATCGTTCTGCAGATCGACGAAGGCTTTGCCGCGCACGCCTTCGATATGCCAGAGCGCGGAGACCTGCGAGGGCTCGTCGTCGGCTTGCGGGATCACCGCTGGCGTCGCGGCGAAGCCGAGATCGGCGGCCGCCGCTTGCCCCGCCTGCAGGCCAGTGCGCAGGCATGACGCAAGGCCAAAGTTGCCGGCGGCCGCGCCAGCGACTTGCATGCCGGGCGGCAGTTCGCCGGGCAGGAAGGCGCTGTGCGCGTCGGACCAGACGGGCTTGCCGCCGAAATGCGTCGTCAGCCCCACCTGCGGATTATAGCCGCCGGAGACGGCGAGCACGTCCGCCTCGAAAGTCAGCGTCTCGCCGTCCTTGCGGACGCTGATCCGCTTGACGCCCCAGCGGCCATGCGTGTCGGTCACGACCGCATCAGTGAGGATACGCACGCCGGCGCGGGCGAGCGGCCGGGTCAGTGAATCGGCGACGCTTTTGCGCGCATCCACGATGATCTCGATATCGAAGGCTTTTTGCACATCCTGCGCGGTGTGCCAGCCGTCGTCCGAGGTAATGAAGAAGGCGATCTTGCGACCGGGCGCCGTCGCGAAACGATTGACATAGGTACGCAGCGCCGAAGCGAGGATTACGCCGGGCCGGTCGTTGCCGCCGAAAACGAGCGGCCGCTCGATCGCGCCCATGGTGTTGATCGTGCGCCGGGCGACGATCCGCCAGAGCCGCTGGCGCGGCTGGTGGAGCGCGGGGATGGGCAGATGATCGCCGACACGCTCCAGCGCGCCATAGGTTCCCCCGTCATAGACGCCGAAGACGGAGGTGCGGTTGAAGATCCGCACTTCGGGCAGGGCTCTCAGTTCTGTTTCGACGCGTGCCGCCCAGTCTACTGCGGGCGTTGCATCGATTTCGCGCCGCTCCGACAGGAGGCGCCCGCCGAGACGAAAATCTTCCTCGCAAAGGATGACGCGGGCGCCGGCGCGTCCCGCGGCCAGCGCGGCGGAAAGACCCGCGGGGCCGGAGCCGATGACGAGAACATCGCAATAAGCGGTCGCATGTTCGTAATAATCGGGATCGGGCTGCGCGCTGGCGATGCCGAGCCCCGCCGCGCGGCGGATCGCCGGCTCATAGACCTTTTCCCAGAAGGAGGCCGGCCACATGAACGTCTTGTAGTAGAAGCCGCCGACGAAGAGCGGCGCGGCAAGCTGGTTGAGCGCGAGAACGTCGAGATGCCGCGACGGCCAGCAATTCTGGCTCGACGCGACGAGATGATCGTAAAGCTCAACCGTCGTCGCTTTGGTGTTGGGCTCGCGCCGCGCGTCGTCGCGCAAGGTGACGAGCGCATTGGGCTCCTCGGCGCTGGCGGAAAGTATGCCGCGCGGGCGATGATATTTGAACGAACGGCCGATGAGCTTGACGCCGTTTGCCATCAAGGCCGAGGCGAGCGTGTCGCCCGGATGGCCGATGTAGGGCTTGCCGTCGAAGCTGAAGACGAGTTCGCGGCGCCGGTCGATCAGGCCGCCGCTCGGCTGGCGGAAAGGCTGGCTCATCGTGCCGCCTCCCGCGCGAGGACGGCGCTTTCGATCTCATGCGTGCGCGTGTCGCGCACAATTTTGAGCCAGGAGCGGCAGCCGAAGGCGTGGTACCAATATTCTTCGCTCGGTCCGGCGGGGTTGTCGCGCAGATAGGCGTAGGCGAAGAAGTTCTCCGCAGCGTCGGGCGTGGCGGGATCGGGGCGCGGGCCGCTGGCCTCGCCGATGGTGACGAATTCGGAGGCGTCGCGGGAACCGCAGAAGGGGCAGGGAAGTCTCATCGATAAATTTCCTTGGCGCCTTAATGCAGATTGGGCTGCGGGCCTTGGCCCTTTTCGTCGATGACGGCGCCGCGCGCGAAGCGGTCGAGCCGGTACGAGGCGGCAGCGGGATGGGGTTCGTTGCGGGCGATCAGATGCGCGAAGCACAAGCCCGCTGCGGGTACGGCCTTGAAGCCGCCATAGCACCAGCCGGCATTGAGATAGAGGCCGTCGATGGGCGTCTTGTCGATGATGGGCGAGCCGTCCGCGGTCATGTCCATGATGCCGCCCCAGTTGCGCAAGATGCGCAGCCGCCCGATGAGCGGCATCAGCGCCACGCCGCCCTCGCAGACATCCATTACCGTCGGCAGATTGCCGCGCTGGGCATAGGACTTGTAGCCATCGAGATCGCCGCCGAAGACGAGGCCGCCCTTGTCGGACTGGCTGATGTAGAAATGTCCGGCGCCGAAGGTGACGACGTTCGGGATCAGCGGCTTGACGCCTTCCGAGACGAAGGCTTGCAGCACATGGCTTTCGATCGGCAGCCGCAGGCCGGCCATCGCCGCAACGCGCGAAGAATTTCCCGCCACCGAGATGGCGACCTTCCTGGCGCGGATTTGTCCGCGTGTCGTCTCGACGCCGGCGACACGCCCGTTCTCGATAATGAAACCGGTGACTTCGCAATTCTGCACGATGTCGACGCCGCGGTCGCTGGCGCCGCGCGCATAGCCCCAGGCGACGGCATCGTGCCGCGCGGTGCCGCCGCGCTTCTGCAGCAGGCCACCCTGAATCGGAAAGCGCGCATCGTCGAAATTGAGGAATGGCAGCATGGCGCGAACCTGCTCGCGATCCAGCAGATCGGCATCTACGCCGTGCAATCGCATCGCGTTGCCGCGCCGCGCGTAGGCGTCGCGCTGACCGTCGGAGTGATACAGGTTCAGAACACCACGCTGGCTGATCATGGCGTTGTAGTTCAAGGTCTGCTCCAGGCTTTCCCAGAGCTTCATCGACAATTCGTAGAAGGGGATGTTGCCGGCCAGCAGATAATTGGAGCGGATGATCGTCGTGTTGCGGCCGATATTGCCACCGCCGATCCAGCCCTTTTCGAGCACGGCGACATTGGTCAGGCCATGCTCCTTGGCGAGATAATAGGCGGTGGCGAGGCCGTGGCCGCCGCCGCCGATGATCACGGCGTCATACGCGGATTTGGGTTCCGCATCGCGCCAGGTCGGCGTCCAGCCGCGATGGCCGGTCGCCGCGTTGCGAAGCAGGGAGAAGAAAGAATAGTGCATCGCGTCCCGCGCTTGATGGCCTTGACTTTCGCGGAGCATGGAGGGAGACAGCCTTTATGGCTTGTCCAATAGCGCCATTCTCATGACTCTCGGCGACAAAACTGGCGCTGAACGCGCGCGCGACGTGAAACGCTTCGGCTTTCTGCTGATCGACGATTTCGCGCTCATGTCTTTCGCTTCCGCCATCGAGCCGCTGCGCGCCGCCAACATTCTTGCCGGCCGCACGCTCTACGATTGGGTGACCATCGGCGTCGGCCGCGAAAAGGCCGTGGCTTCGCTCGGATTACCGGTGCAGACACAGCACATCGTCGGCGCCAATCTCGATCTCGATACGCTCATCGTCTGCGCCGCCGGCAATCCGGCGGAATTCGCCGATGCAGCGACGCTGCAATGGCTGCGCCGCCTGGCGCGGCGGGGTGTGCGCATCGGCGGCGTCTCGGGCGGGCCGTTCATTCTCGCGCGCGCGGGGCTTCTCGACGGCTATCGCTGCACGATCCATTGGGAGCATGTGCCGGCCTTCAGGGAAAGCTTTCCACAGCTCGCGCTGCGGCGTTCGCTGTATGTGATCGACCGCGACCGGCTGACCTGCGCCGGGGGCATCGCCGCGCTCGACATGATGCACGCCGTGATCGCCGCAGAGCAGGGACGTGTTCTGGCCGACAAGGTCAGCGAATGGTTCGTGCAGACCGAAATTCGTCTCGGCACCGGCGCGCAGCGGCGCTCGCTGCAAGAACGCTACGAGACGGCGAACGCGCATCTGCTGGCGGCGCTGGAACTGATCGAGAGCCATGTAGAACGCCCGCTCGGACGGCAGGCTTTGGCGGCGGCAGCCGGCATTTCGGTGCGCCAGCTCGAGCGCCTCTTCGCGAGCCATCTGCACACGACGCTCGACAAACATTATTGCGATGTAAGGCTGGAGCGGGCGCGCACGCTGCTGCGGCAAACGGCCATGCCAGTCGCAGAAGTGGGGCTTGCGAGCGGCTTCCAGAGCGCCAGCCATTTCTCGCGGCTTTTCAAGCAGCGCTACGGCCACGCGCCGGCGCAGGAGCGCCGCACCACGCCGCAGAGGCGGATCAGGGCCGGTCGCGCTGGTAAATGATGATCGAGAGATAGGTCATTGGCAGTTCGATCAGCGCCTCCGGCCCATGCATGGCGCTCGAATCGAACAGGAGGGAATCGCCCGGCTCCAGCCGGTAGACCTTGTCGCCATGCCGGTAATCGACGATGCCGGTCAGCATATAGATGAATTCGCGCCCGGCGTGCTGGAAGGCGGTATATGGCGCGGCCTCTTTCTCCAGCTTGATGAGATAAGGCTCGACAGCAATGTCGCCGCCCAGCGCATGGCCGAGAAGCTGGTAGATGTGTCCAACCTTCGAGCCGCGCCGTTCGATGACCACGCCCTGACTGGCCTTCACATAGGAACAGTCGCGCTGATCCTCGAAGGCGGCGAAGAGGGAGGTCATCGGTGCGCTGAGGGCCGCGGCAATCGATTGCAGCGAGGCGAGCGAGGCGGAGATTTGCCCCGTCTCGATCTTCGACATCATGCCCGTCGAGATTTGCGCGGCGCTGGCGAGGTCCGCGACCGACAGGTTGAGCCGGCGCCGCAACTGCCGGATCTGACTGCCGATCGCGCGTTCGAGGCTGCGGGTCTCGCCGGCCGGCGCGTCGGAAACGGTCAATAATTTCGGCGATGGGGTGGCGGCGGCTTCGTCTGCGGCTGTCGCTTTGGCTTTGCGATCCATAGGCTCCGACCGACGGGGGGACAGTAAGAAGGGGCTCAATTTACGTTCGTTATCGAGAACAAGAAGACGATAACACGCCTTGCCCCCAGGAATTTCTAGCCCTTCCTGCCGGTCAGAACAATATGTCCCGGTAAAGCTTTCTTGAAATCAAGGGTTTATTTCCGACCGGGATTCAGCAATCAAGCGTCGTCTCGACTTCCCATTTGGTGAGATGACGGGTGTATTCGTCCCAGGCTTGGGTCTTCAGCTTCACATAGGCGGTGACGAATTCGGTGCCGAAGGCTTTCTCGTAAAGCGGCGAGGCTTCCAGCGCGCGCAGCGCGTCGAGCAGGTTGAGCGGCAATTTCTTCGCGCCTTCGACCAGATGGCCGTGGGTATACATGTTGATATCGAGGCGCTTGCCCGGGTCGCGCGCGTGCTTGATGCCATCGAGGCCAGCCGCAAGCACCGCCGCCTGCAGAAGGTAGGGGTTGGCGGCGCCGTCGGCGAGGCGCAGCTCGAAGCGACCTTCTTCCGGGATGCGCACCATATGGGTGCGGTTGTTGCCGGTATAGGAGATCGTGTTCGGCGACCAGGTCGCGCCGGAGAGCGTGACGGTGCCGTTGATGCGCTTGTAGCTGTTGACCGTCGGGTTGGTGATCGCCGTCAGCGCCTCGGCATTGGCGAGAATGCCGGCGAGGAACTGGTAGCCGAGCTTCGAGACGCCGAGCTCGCCCTTTGCGTCGGAAAAGACGTTCTTGCCGTTCTTCCACAGCGACACATGCGAATGGCAGCCGTTGCCGGTGAGGTTGGGGAAGGGCTTGGGCATGAAAGTCGCGCGCAGCCCATGCTTCTCGGCGATCGACTTCACCATATATTTGAAGAACGAGTGGCGGTCGGCGGTGACGAGCGCGGTGTCGTATTCCCAGTTCATCTCGAACTGGCCGTTGGCGTCCTCGTGATCGTTTTGATAGGGCCGCCAGCCCAGCTCCAGCATGCTGTCGCAGATTTCCGAGATCACGTCGTAGCGGCGCATCAGCGCGCTCTGGTCGTAACAGGGCTTTGACTGCAGATCGCCCGGATCGGAAATGCCGTCGCCGCTGGGTGAGATCAGGAAGAATTCACATTCGACGCCGGATTTCATTTCGAGGCCCTGGTCCGGCGGCCTCGGCGATCAGCCGCCGGAGCACGTTGCGCGGCGCGTGCTCGACTTCCTTGCCATCCATCCAGGGATTGCCGGCAAACCAGCCGACTTGCTTCTTCCAAGGCAGCTGGATGAGGCTTTCCGGATCGGGAATGACGAACATGTCGGCGTCGGCGGGCGTCATGTCGAGCCAGGTCGCGAAGCCCGCAAAGCCCGCGCCGCTCTTCGCCATCGCGGCGATGGCTTCGGCCGGGACCAGCTTCGAGCGTTGCGTGCCGAACAGATCGGTGAACGAAATCAGGAAATATTTGATGCCATGGTCCTTGGCGATCTTCTCAAGATCTTTTGACATGTCCTCTTTCCCATTCGAAGATTCTTTGACTGGACTTGATGCGTGCGATCAAAGGAATGAGGCGTTACGGTGCCTCTGGGGTCGATAAGGAGATGCAAAAATCACGCTCGTTCGATGCATTGGGATTGGCGTCGGGAAAGATCTCATATTCGAACATCTTGCGCGATACGCATGTCATGCGAAAAGCCGGTTGGTGCGTTTCTTTGCAGCAGCCTTGTCGTTCTTTTTTGCAGTTTTATTCGCGACGACGAGATAAACCGGGCACTCTGCGAGACGGCGCACGCGATAGGGTTCTTGATCCCAGAACAAGCCCGCGAAGAGCCAGTGGTGCGGCGGGGGCGCTGCCATTACGATTGCATCCGGCCGGCGTCGCTCTGCCTCTTTCAAGATGCGGCCCGAGGCGTTGCGCGTACTTACCACGGAGCCGGTCGCCTCGACGCCGCGGCGTTTTAGTTGCCGCACGGCCTCGGCTACAGCATCGTGTTGGGCTTGCCATTCCCGCTTTGTCGGCATCAGGCCTGGATGCGGCAGACCGAAGCTGCTGCCCCAGATGCGCGCGACCATGAAGACATGTACAGGCGCCTTTGCCTTCTTCGACAGACGCGCCGCGAACTCGATCGCTTCGGCCGAGATGGCCGTTCCTTCCGAAGCGAGCATGATTGAAGAAGGCGCCGCGGTCTGCGGATCGGGAAGTTCCGGTGTCGGGCTCCACGGCCAGCGCCGTGCGAATTTCAGGGTCATGACGCAAATCCAAAGCTGTGAAGCTATGACCGGCAGCCGGGCAGGGCTGCCGGTCGATTGCGTTGGCGCTTCCGCGATTACGAGGTCGCCCCCTCAAGCGCGAGCTTACGTTTGTCTTCCAGCTTGCGGTACCAGTAGAGCGGCAGGTAGGCGAGCAGGGTAACCCAACCAGCCCAGTAATAGATCTCGACATTGCCGAGCTTCGAATACCAGAGGCCACCAAACAGCCAGAACACGAAATAGATCACCGCGAGAAGCAGGGCGACATACTTCATGAATTCGGGCAGCTTAAACGGCCGGCGCAGTTGCGGCTTATCCTGCCGGAGCAGGAAGTAGCCTATGAGAACCGGAATGAAGGAAATCGTATAGCCGACGTTGGAGAAGCTGTAGATTTCAACAGCGCCGCCCGCGAGCACGACCAAGAGCGAGGCCACGATGTTGAACGCCATCGCGCGAGCTGGTACGCCGTGATCGTTCAGCTTGGTGAACCAAAGCGGGAATTCGCCGTCGAGCGCCATTTGATAAAGCGCGCGGCCGGAGCCCATGATCGCGTTCAACGCCGAAAGTGCGAGAGCAACGATCAGCATCGCAGCGATGATCCAATCCAGCGCGTGACCTGCGACGCCGGGGAAGACCTTGTCCGCGAAGGTGACGAAGATCGTCTTCGGGTCTGAGAGAGCCGAATTGGACAAGGCCTTTGCGCCCAGAACGACGATGAAGGCAATCGGTATCAGCGTATAGATGAAGACACCGTAGCCGCCTTCTAGGTTCATGGCGATCTTGGCGTCACGATCGGGATTCGAGCATTCGCCGATATAGCAAGCGGCCGCTTCCATCGCGATCACGTTCCAGGTCAGCAGGAAGCCATAAGCAACATAGACTTGGAACCAGTTGAAGCCGCTGATCGACGAGAAGAAGCTCGTCCCGTCGACATGCCTGAACCCGGCAAGCTCATTCAGATGCACGACGCTTGGATTGAAGATCCAGGCGACCGCGATGAAGGTCAGCGGGATCATCGAGAGCAGGGCCAGCACGGTCGCGAAGGCCGCGCCGAACTTGATGCCGCGGTAGGCGGGAATGAAGAAGAGCAAAATGCCGATCACGGAGATGATCAGCGTTGACCAGGCGATGAAGGTATGGATCGGTGTGAAGCCGGCCGTCGTGTTGAAACCAAAACGATCGGCGAGATAAGCCGCCGCCAGAATCATGTTGAGCGGCGCCACCGGAAACCACCCCAGCCAATAGGCCCAGGCTGTAAATCCGTTGACGTGTTTTGCGAAATTCGGCCAGCGGGTGACAAAGGCCGGATAGGCATAGCTCGGCGAGCCGCCGGTGCGTTCCGGCATCATTGCCGCAAGCTCTGCCAGGAAGAGGCAAAGCAGCCAGCCTGTGAGGGTGATAAAGACCGTGATCGGAATCGATGAGGCGCCGAGAGATGTAACCATCACCGGCGCGATACCCGTCACGAGAATCGTTCCGGCCAAACCGATGACGAATGCGCCCCACCAATGCGTCTCGCGCTTGAGACCGCCGTGGTTATAGCCCAGTTGATCAGTAGCGTGCTGTTCTACGATGCTCGGGTTCGATTGTGTTGTCATGAGTTCCGCTCCCTAGTTGCCAACTCAAGGCGGCAATTATTTTTTTGGTCGCATAGAAACGCCCGTCGAGCGGGCGTCCAGACAGTCCAGTTAGATCGGAAGATGAATGTGCCGCGATACGACTTTTGGTCGGCGGGCAAACAGACTCTGTCTCTGTGCTGCGAACACGTGGCGCTCCTTCCCGAAGTCAGTCTGCCTTTAGTGGCAGTTCCTGAAAAGAAATTTGTTTTCTTCAAAACAAAGTTTGTGCCATCTGGAGCGGGACATGTCTACAGGGCGTAAACCGTATTTTTTAGGCAGAATTGCCTATTTGCGATGCATCTGCCCGACGACCCCAGGGTGCTGCTCAAAATGTTAGCAATTCAAAAGGCCGGCGCGCGGCGACGGATAACGATGCCGCGATAATTGGAGCGCCGGGCCGCGCGCGTGCGATAGCAGGCGGCCGGATCAACGTCTCGTCGAGCGCGTCGGTTGATGCGGGCCGATCTGCTTGCCGAAATCATCGCGGAATGCGAGGCGCGTCGCACCACCATAGTCGTGACCGATGTCGCGACCAGCGCGCAAAAAGCGTAAAGCCCAATTGTCCGGCGCGCCGGCTTAATGCTGCCAGGTAGCCGACTGTCCGCCATAAGGGCTGCTGTCCGCCATAAGGGCTATTGAGAGTCGCTCAAGCGGCGAACGACAGCGAAACGAGATTTGGTGCCGGCGGAGAGGATTGAACTCCCGACCTTCGGTTTACAAAACCGCTGCACTACCGCTGTGCTACGCCGGCCAAATTCGGTGCTCGCCCGCGTGAGCTACCAGCGCCGCGGCCTGCTGGCAATGGCGGGGAAAGGGCGATACTCTTAATCAAGCCTTTACCAGTTCGCGAAAGATTGCGGGAGTGTTGCAAGTTATCCGCAGCGGGTCGGCCTCGGCCGCAACCTTGCCTTATTGGAGCTTTAGCTTCCGCGCCGCCGTTGGTTGACTGGCCGTCAGGGGGATTTTCGAGTCGCGGGAAGGGATTCGGCCTCCGACCAACCGGGGGCAGAAGTTTCGACGGCGTCGATGCGGCGCGCTTTTGGAGGGACAGATGTCGAGTCAGGTAAAATCGGTAGTGAAGACGGGCGCCGCGCTCGCGCTGGCCGCCGGCCTCGCCACCGCTGTTGCGCTCCCCGCCCAGGCTGACGGTGGCGGCGCCTTCGCAGCCGGCCTTCTCGGCGGCACAGCCCTCGGCCTCATTGCCGGTAGCGCCGCGGCCTCTGCCGCCCCGCCGCCGCCTCCGCCGCCGCCGCCTTATTATGCGCCCGCCTATGTCGGCGGTCCTTACGCACCGCCGCCTCCGCCGCGCTGCTGGTACGAGCCGCAACAGGTCTGGGACGGCTATGAATACGTCGTCCGGCGCGTCCGCGTCTGCCAATAAATCTATCTGATATCCGCAGCTTCCTCGCCAAGGTCCGGCCTCATCGGCTGGACCTGCGGGATTTCGCGCGTTAAGTTCCGCTCGTCGCCGTTAACGGATTTTTAACCATTGGCGCGCGGCGAGGGAGCGTGCCATGCGCGTTGGACTTTTCCTGCTGGGTCTTGCCGGGCTCAGCCTGACGGCGCCGAGCCCATTGTCGGCGACACCCGGATTCGTCGTGCTTTCCGCGCCCCGTGGCTTCACGGTTCTGGGCACAGTTGAGAACTTTCATCCGGGTCACCAACACAGGAATTTCTACGGCGCCGCCGCGCAGGATACTGCCCTGCTGACGGGCGGGTTCGAGGCCGCGCAGGAAGACTGGACGCCGCCGGACGCCCCGCAGTATCAGCCCTATTCGCCGCCCTATTACCCGGCTTATTACGCGCCGCCACCGCATTATTGCTTCCACCCGTTGGTGATCCACCTCGCGCCGGAGCGTCATACCGGGAAGCTGCCGCGGGTGATTTACGGGACAAGGCCGCTGAACTGCCCGGAGTTCAGAATAGTCCTTTTCGCAACGACTTAGCCTCTTGAGCTCAAGCTAATATTTAGCTTGAGCTTGACGCGAGTCGGCTGCGCGCCAGCGCAAGCGCGACCGCGCAAGCATTTGACACATTGAGGCTCTTGATCGCGCCCGGCATATCGAGCCGGGCGAGCAGGTCGCATTTCTCGCGGGTGAGTCGCCGCAAGCCTTTATCCTCGGCGCCAAGCACCAAGGCCAGCGGGCGCGTCAGCGGCGCCTCTTCCAATACGACCGGTGCCTCGGAATCGAGCCCCACCCGCAGATAGCCGAGTTCGCCGAGTTCTTCGAGCGCACGGGCGAGATTGACGACGCTGACGATCGCCACGTGCTCCAAGCCACCGGAGGCGGCCTTGGCGAGGAGGCCCGTGAGTTCCGGCGCATGGCGCTCTGTCGTCACCAGGGCATCGACGCCGAAGGCCGCGGCGCTGCGGACGATGGCGCCGACATTATGCGGGTCGGTGATCTGATCGAGCACCAGGACCAGGCCGCTCTTCGATTCGATCTCATCGAGATCTGGCGCGGGCAGGGGCTCGGCCTCGAGCAAAACGCCCTGATGCACCGCCTCGCGCCCGAGTTTGCGGCTCAAATCCTCGGCCTCGACGATCTGCGGCACGAGGCCAGCTAAGGCGCAATCGGCGGCCAGCCGCGCCGCGGCGGCCTCCGTCGCGAAGAGGGCGAGCGGCCGGCGCTTTTTGGCGCGCAAAGCCTCCTGGACGGCGTGAAAGCCGTAGAGAAGGCTGACCTGCGTCGAGGCGCGGCGAAACGGGGGCGCGGCCTTGTGTGAGGGCTTATGTACGGGCTTGGCACCCTGTTTTTCATTGCCGTGCGCGTGGCCGCGCGCTGACCCGCGCCCTTCGGAGTTTGCTTCGCCGCGCGTCTGGGGCTTGGCCTCAGATTTCGCCGTATGGGATTTGAATCCGGGCCTTGCGGCACCGTGATATTTGTCGGCCTCGCGGCGCGGTGGCTTGTTGCGCAATCGGTTTTCCTTCGGGCGCAGGATCTTGAGGGGTTGACGAAGCGCCGCCGACTTTCCATAAGCGCGCAATCAACGGTCCGCGCAAGGTTCCCGCTTGTCCGCGGCTTTGACGCGGGGGAGTGTCCCGAGTGGCAAAGGGGGCGGACTGTAAATCCGCTGGCTATGCCTTCGTAGGTTCGAGTCCTACCTCCCCCACCACATCAAATGTGCCGCTCTACCCGACACCACACCTACAGCAGATCGACGAGCTGAGCCCATCTCAGCCGTGGCCGTGTGCCAGAAGGATTTGCAGCAGCGTGATCAAAGTCTCGGCGAGAATGAGTGCCACGATGACCGCCTCGAGCCGGGCCGAGCGATCGACGTCCAGAATATCGGTGAGCGCCTGGCCCGTCTCGACGATCACATTGAGCTTTTGCGTCACCGCCTTGGCACGCTCGTTCAGTTCGTATTCGTCTTCGAGCCTTGCATAGAGCCGCTCGAGGCTCGAGTGATCCCAGAGAATGTCCGGCTTTTCCTCGACCGCAACGCGGCCGGAAATGCGGTGCTGCGCGATGAGCGCCTGTCCGATCAGTTTCAGCATCGATCGCCGGTTCCAAGGCGCGCGGCCGGTCCGGGCGAGTTCGCCCGCGAAGGGCTCGATGGCGTCGAAGACGCCGCCGAGCCTGTTCTCGTCGCGCGCGAGTGCCACCGATTTTGACAGCACGTCGGCGACGACGAGAAAGCGCGCCGGGGAAAGATCAGGGATTTCGACGGGGCCTCCGGGCTGTACGCGATCGTCATAGTCGGCGCGGATCTCGAGCGCGGCGGTTTCTTCGTTTTTACCGTCCGGCCGTCCGGAAATTCGTCTCGCGATCTTTTCGAGGAAGCCCGTTTCCTCGGCCGGGCTCAAACCGGCGAAGACGACGACGCCGAAGCGGTAGAGCGCGATGAATTTGGTTGGGGAGAGCCGCGTCGCGAGCGGCACCGTCGCGATCATGTCACCGCGTTCGAACCCTGCGGCGTCGATCCGGTCGCCGACATGGATCGCATGCGCGAGTACGCGCGTGATCGGCTGGGAAGGGGACGTCGCCACCCCCGGTCCGGCATTATCAATCCCGACGTTCGGCGTTTCGTCCGACATCTCCTCGCCCTATGGATGTCCTGAGGTTCTATCTGCAGCTTTTATGACAGCCGTAGAATAATATTCTTGGCGCCCACAAATCTATGGGGCGGTGTTCGCGCCCGGCGCGCTGTGTTCGTTTATCACGTCTGTAATGGCTTCCGGACCTACCTTCACCGTCCCCGTAAAAGGCCGGTCCATGACGACGATGATGAACAATTCGGAAAAAACGAGAACGGAAAGAAGCGTCGTCATAAGCATCTGCGCCCGCAAATTTCTGGTTCCGAAGAAAAATGTGAAACCGATCGTCAAGGTCGCTCCAAGGAAAAGAACCACCCAGAGAATTCCCGGAACCGTTCCCTCGGCTGCGAGTATACGGCCGCGCCGGGCCTGCGTGAGCGCATCAAGCTGATTGAAGATTTCGGCGACCAAGGGCGTGCTGGTTTGCGGCGTCGCTGACGCGATCACCGTTTTGTAGAGGCTGGCGAGAAGCTGATGGGTTTTCATGCTCTCGGTCTGGTCTTCCATCGCCGGCCATTCGTCGGTGACGGCGGAGCGGAGATAGGCCGTCAGAGCACTCCGAAGCGCCGCGGCTTTGGTTTCGTCCAGTCCCGACGAAAGGTGGTACATCGCGGCCGCAGCGCCTGCCTCTTTCTCGACGATGCCCTCGGCATCCGAGTACTTCTCCCAAACGAGGATAATCGCGAAAGCCAGGAGGACCGCATAAAGCACGCCGACGGTTGCGAATTTGAAGCCGGCGACTTCATTGTTGGTCGTCAGTTTTTCGAGCGCGATGAAGCGGCGAACGAGAACGGGGCCGAGGCATGCAAGGATGCTTGTAACGCCAACCAGCAGGAAGCCGGAGAACCAAAGCGGCTCATGGATAAGAAACAGCACGATCAGTCGCCCGTCGGGGTAATGCGCTCGCTTGCGTGAAGCCAATCTGTACCCGAAAGAATCATTATTGGCGATTTGGTCACCTCCTGTCGGCGGCTCGCAGCGGGGCATCTCGGTGTGGCGTGCAGCAAATGAAAACTCCGCCGTGGAAAGACCGGGGCGATGAAGGGGACGCCGTTAGCAGGCTTCCGAGGCGCCATCCTGGCGAAAAATTCCCTGATAAACGCGCGCCGCGTCGTTGCGGCTACGGCCAAGTTTTTCCTAGTCTGCGCGCTTTTTTTGTTTGGCAGATTTACCGGAAGTTGTGCTGCCAAAGACACACACCCCCTACGAAAGCTTCCGCAACGGAATGTCGTAGAAGACCCGTGTTGCAACTCGGAGTAAAAGGAAATCGATATTCAAATTTTTAGGGGGACGACATGTTTCGCAGATTACTCATTTCGTCGACTGCACTTGCTGCAATGACCGTCGCCGCAGCGGCAGCGGATCTTCCCAGCACCAAGGGCGAGCCGGTTTACGCGCCTCCGCCTCCGCCTCCGCCACCTGGACGGGTTTTTATATCGGCGTCAACGGCGGCTACGGCGGCGACCGCTTCGTTTATCCCTTCAATGCATCGGCGGAAGACATTGTTGACGACGAAGACATCGGCACCATCGGTGCCAATGGAAACGCGAAAATCACGTCGAGCGGCTTCCTCGCCGGTGGCAGATTGGCTACAATTGGCAGTTTCCGGCCTCCAATTTCGTGCTCGGTGGCGAGGCTGATATCGACTGGGCGTCGATCCGCGGCCGTCTGGGCGCGAATATAAATGCCTTCGAGGGCGATGAAGGTCTCAGCGCCAGCGCCGATGCCGGCACGCATCTCCAATATCTTGGCACGGCGCGCGTGCGGCTTGGCTATGCCTTCGGCAATATCCTGCCATACATTACGGGCGGTTTCGCCTACGGTCAGACGAGTTCCTTCTATAACGTGAACTTCAGCGAGTGGCGATGGCGGCGAAGCCTTCGGGGATTCAACTCAGCATTCCAGACCGGCTGGACCGCGGGCGCCGGCCTTGAATATCAGATCACGCCAAATCTCTCGTTCAAGACCGAATATCTTTATGTGAGCCTGTCTCCGACGACACTGTATTCTTTCAATGAAGACGGTCTGAGTTTCAACCTGCAGGAGCGTACCACGGTCAACATCGTCCGCGCTGGCCTGAACTACAGGTTCGACTGGTTTGAGCCAGCGGCGCCCGCGCCGGTTGTGGCCAAATACTGATCCCGTTTTCTCCGGGGGAAATCGGGGCCGGTGGCGCAAGTCACCGGCCTTTTTTTGTGTTCGCAAGACGTTTTAATTAGGCTAAAGCATTCCCGTTCTCGGCCGGCTCGTCGGGGCAACCGCGGGGACGAGTGCTCGACAATCCTGTTTATGTCGGGAGCTGGAAGTAGCCGAGGAATGCTGCAAGGTTATGCTGTAAATAGTCGATTCGAACGATCGAGCGGCCCGCGCCTTCACGAAAGGCGCCATCGGGCAGATAATCATTAGCCTGCAACGATAGATTATTAAAAATCTCACCTTTAACGCGAGTAAGGCGCTGCTCATCTGCGCCACCGTGTCGTTGAAGTATACGCAGGTAAGCCAGAAGAGCCTCGCTACGGCACGCGATCGGTGCGGCGAGTTGGCGGGCTCTATACTGCGGCCAATCGAAGAATCCGTTCGGCAATCTTCTCCGCGTAGTCCAGAAGTCCGTCATCCGGCGAGACGACATCGGCTGCCTCGATGGCGTACATCATCCAGTGACTGTGCTCTGTCACGCCGTAATCGCGTGACGCCAGGTTGTCCAGAATGTCGCGGGCGATTCTCAACTTTGCCATTTCTGGGCGATGATGCAGGGTTTTGAAAAGGGCAAAGAGCGCTTGCCCTGTGTAGAACTGGCTTCGGATAGGGGGAATGGAGTTTGAGGAACGCTCTCGCACATGATGGAAGTCTCCGTCAGGCCGAATTTGAGCGAGTAAGTGCTCACAAAGGTTGTCCACCAGGTCTGGCCGCTTGCGAGGAGCGGTGGGGGATAAGAACCTTACTGAAGAACCAGGTTTGCATTTCACTTGTTCAGAGAAAGATAGAACTGCAAGTGTAGTTAGGGCGGTTCCTCCGAGCTTTATAAATCCGTCCTCGGTGAGGCAAAACCCTGCTTCCCCGCTTGCTATAAGATGTTTGCGCAGCAACCAGCTTAAAGCTTGCCGGATCGAGCCCTCGAACGAACCCGGCAAGATTTGCGCACTCGAAGCTTCATTCAAAGCCCAGATGCACGCGGCGTGGCGCGCTATACTGTAACCTTCGATCTCGGCATCGTTGGCCGCATCGTAACTATACAGAAACCGGCCGTCTGAGCGGATCAACTTCGCCAAGCGCATGGCTGTCGACGGCGCTACATTCCGAAGGTCGAGCGTCATTAATAACAACATCCCTTGTGAGGCTCGATTTTGCGCGACTTCGACGGCAATTATAACCTGGATTTGGGACTTCCATAACGCGCCACAGGCATTGGAAACACCGGCGACTGGTTCGCGCCACCGCCGCCTCCGCCCGTGGTCGCGAAATATTGAGGTCTTGAAGGTCTTTGAACGAATCGCCTTCAAGTATCCAACCGGCGGCTTCGGCCGCCGGTTTTTTGTTTTCCCCTGCTGCAAATGCAAAAAAGCCCGCGAACCCCATGGGTCGCGGGTCTGAAACGATTGCGGGTTGTGCCGGACCGGCTAGCGACGCCAGCGGTTTGGCGAAGCCTCAGAACTTAAAGAATTTCTCGCGCAGGCCGTCTTCGTACTGTTGCTTCAGCTCGATCACCTTGTTGCGGGCGTCGTCCTCGCGGAAATGCGCGTCTTCCCACTTGTCGATGTCTTCAATCAACTCCGGCGCGGTGGAAACCAGGGCTTCCTCTTCCTTGATGGCGACGATCCAGGCCTCAACAGCGGCCTTGTAGGCGGCTTGAATTTGCTCGAGTTCTGCGACGAGTTGATCGGACATGGCGCACCTCCGTTGCAGCCTGCTTAGGGGGCGATCATGAAGCCTGCGTGACGCTGGCCCATGCGGCAAAGGTCATTTGGCCGCCGGTTTTGCGGTGCGGACGAAGCAGATTTTTGGGCCCGGCGGCAGCTTTTTCCCGGACTCCATCTGGAAAATGGTGAAGCCGGGCGGGCACTCGGCGGCTTTCGACCTGATGAGGATTGTCGTGTGAATGGTCGTGTCTTTCCCCGCCGCGTCTTCGGCGGCGGCAGGCGACGTGCCGAACGCGCAGCAGCATGAGAGGGCATAGAGAATCACCGGCAATTTTCGCATATCCAACCTTCGGGAATTCGCACCGCGGAGGGTCACCGGACGCGGTTGCAATGGCCAGGGCCGCATAGCATAGTCCGCCGCGCGCGGGTGTAGCTCAATGGTAGAGCAGCAGCCTTCCAAGCTGAATACGAGGGTTCGATTCCCTTCACCCGCTCCAGTTTTGCTCCTGTGGCGTTGCCGTGACTTAAGTTTTTGGGCTGGAGAAAAGCCATGATTGTTGCGACGACCAATGATCTTGCCGGGTACCGTATCGTCCGCCATCTCGGCCTCGTGCGCGGCATCACCGTGCGGTCGCGCAGCGTGGTCGGAAATTTCGTCGGCGGTTTGCAATCCTTCTTCGGCGGTCAGATCGGTGCTTTCGTCCATCTGGCAGAAACCGCGCGGCAGGAGGCTTTCGACAATATGTGCGAGCACGCGCGCCAGGGCGGCGCGAATGCCGTCGTCGCCATGCGTTACGACGCCAACGAGATCACCGACGGGATCACCGAGGTTCTGGCCTATGGCACCGCCGTCTGGGTGGAGCCTGTCAGCTCAACTTGACGGCTTACCCTTCAGCGTCTGCCAGCTCTTTTCCGCCTCCGCCAGATAGTTTTGCGGCGCGTCGAGGAAAAAGACGAGCGAGGTGGCCGAGGTGAAGCAATAGAGCTTGTGGGTGTCGGGGTTGATCCAGTTGATCGAGCAATCGGCGGGGATCAGCTTGCCCGCGACAAGGCCGATCGGATCGTTATCGTCGAAGGCACCCTTCATTTTCACCGGCGGGACGACCCATTTCCAGATGCCCTTTCCGGACTTCCGCGCCGCGGCGATGCGCGGATCCTGCACGGTGTCCGCCATGTCGCTGTCGAACGCCTGCTGCGCTTTAGCGCCGGGCGGCGAATCGGCACTCTGGGCCAGCGCCGCGCCGCCCAAAGCGCCGAAGGCCAACGTCGAAAGCGCCAGCAGCATGCCGCGCACGCGGTCAACAGGTCCGGCCATGGGGATCTCCGTCAAATTGCTTTGCTGGGATTATAGGCTCTTGATCCGACTTTGACAGTGCGCCCGGCGAGAGACGTGATTGCAGCGATCGCGGGGCAGGAGCCGCTTGCTTTGCAGGGCCGCCTGCGGCTAATACGGGGGCGCTAGGAGTGTAGCTCAATTGGTAGAGCACCGGTCTCCAAAACCGGGGGTTGGGGGTTCGAGTCCCTCCTCTCCTGCCATTGCGCACGTCCCGCCATATCCAAGAAAAACAGAAAGATATGGAATCGGCTCCCGCGGGACAGCTTTTCAAGGACGCCGGAGGCTCCTCGGGCCTGACCCGGTATCTTCTGCCTCGCATCGCTCAAGGTTGCGCCCTGCTTCGGTCGAGTTGCAGTAAATTGCCCCGTTTTGTCGGCAGGAGACCCCGGTGACGATTCGCGGCCCCATGTTATCTCCCGGCCGGCCCACCGTGCTCACGATCGCAACGCCTGACTATCAGGATCGCTGGCAATTTTGCATCGACAGCCAGCGGCTCTATTGCAACAGATACGGCTATGAGCACGCAATTATCCCTCAGCCCGAATCGTCGTTACATCCGAAATGGGCGAAACTCGACATCGCGCTGCGGCTCTTGATTTCGGAAACAGATGTTCTGCTGATCGATTGCGACGCGGAGATCGCTCCGAATTGTCCGCCCTTTACCAACGTTCTTACGACATCGGCGGCGCACGATTTCTTTTTTGTCCGCGGCATCTCAGGGCGCGTGAATTCGGGCGTGCTTATCTTGCGCGGCGGCGTGGGCAGCGGAGCCTCGGCGCTTCTGCGCGATTGTCTCGCCCATCGCCTGGAGAGGGTGCCACCCGAGGACTTCGTGTCCGAAGAAGGCGAGAATGGCCACATAATCCATTTCGCCAAACGCGAGGCTCATGCGAGTCGTGGCAAAGAGCTCGGGCTGGAATGGAACTGCTCAAATCCGGCCCGGGCGCCAGATGCGTTCATTCGGCATTACACCAATCGTCTTCGCGCGGCTCTGGAAGCCGGCGAATTCAGGCCGCCTGAGAATGAAGATCGCCTCGATCCGCCCAAGCCTCGACCGGCCAGCGCCGGGCGAGGCAGATGGCTCTTCGCTCAGGGCTTGGCGAAGGGAAGCGGCGGCGCCTCGGGCCGTGGCACCAGCGGCGCCGAGACGATGGCCGGCGCGTCGAGGTTCAGGGTCTTGAGGTCGATGCTGCGCAGAACCTGGTCGTCATAGGCTTTGACGTAATAAACGCGATTGGTGAGATCGGCGATCGACGACCACTGGGTGAACTCCCACTCCTCTTCGCCACCGCTGTCCGGCCGAATCCAGCCCTTGGGAATATCGAAATTGTTGAGGATGTGTTCGGCGGCGCGCACGCTGGCGATGCCATCGGGCTGGCGCTGCGCCGAGGCCGCATAGCCCAGAGCCCGGATGAAGCGCGACGGCGGGGTCGGATCGCCGGGGATGCCGAGCAGGCCGGAGCCCTGGCCGAACGAAGCCAGGGTCTGGCCGGCGATCTGCAGCGGCGGCGCGTTGACCGGCGAAAGCTTGACGTAGTTCCGCAGGTTGGTCACCTGCCAGTCGAAAGGCGGCGAATTGGTCATGACGCCGAAGGGATTGTCATAGACCTTCAGCGTGCCGTCGATGGGTTCGATCACCAGCGAGGCACCGGAGGCATCGTGCAAGGTGTAATGCAGCGGCGGCGCGATGCCGAGATGGGGTTCCTTGATCCCGACCACCGCGATCCCGGAGAGGGCCGCCTTGACCTCGGCGACGGTCGCGAAATTGGTCAGGGCCCAGGTCAGGAAATCCCAGGGCGCGAGGGATTTTGCAGGGTCTGTTTTGGCGGCGTCGGCATAGCCCGCATAACCGGGGAAATAGAGCATGCCGCCGGCGAGGCCCTTCTCGTTCAACCCGTCGACCAGGATCGGATAGCCAAGGCCGTTGAGTCCGACAGCCGCATATTTGCTCGTCCACTTCAGCGCGCCTGCTTTGTCGTCAGGGCCTGTCGAGGTCAGTGTAAGATGACGCGGAATGGCAATGGCGGCGGATTTCAGATCGAAGCCGAATTCCATCGTGCGCCCGTAAACGATGCCGCCGGTCTGGGTGCGGATGGTGAAGCTGGTGCAAGCTTGTGCCCCTGTACCCAATGCGAGGGTCGCGGCTAGCAGGACTGCCGTGCAGCCGCGGGAAATTTTGGAAAATGGATATGCTTTCGAACGCATCGAATTTCTCCTGTGGCCTGACACCATGCGCGTTCCGCGGCCTTCTGGAGAACAGCAAACGTGCTCGCCATTGTTCGAACAATGGGATGCACGTCTTAAGAGCGGCTGACCGGATCGGGAGCTGACCCGCGACCTGTTGCGATATCCAAATATTTCCTTAACCGACGCTTTCGCGCTTAGGTCAAAACGGCGGAATGAGAGAGCGGGAGGGGTATCCTCCCGGATTGATGGCGCTGAGAGCCGCCTGGCGGCTGTAAACCATTAATGCGCGCAACCGGAAATAATCATTTGTTCAGCCTTTCTCCCTAACGTGCATCACTTATTCACGGGCCGATTTAGGGCCTCCCGCCGGCTTTTCATTATCGAGATTTGAGATGGAAATTTACATCGTCGTATGTAAGCTCCGCTCGAAGCCCGTGTACGAGAGCTTTTGCGAAAGCATCAAGGCGCTCAGCGATGCGTGGTGGCATTGCGACGAGCCGACCTGGCTCATCAGAACCTCCCTTCGGCCCCGACAAATCAAAACGAAGCTCGCGGAGCATCTGCTGCCCGACGAACAACTCCTGATCCTGGCTTGTAAGGAAACGGCAGTCTGGGACGGATTCGACAATGTTTCGGCGATGTGGCTGAAGGCGGCCTTCAGGCAAGCCTCCGCTGTGAGGGCAGGCCGCCAGGCCGCTCATTACGCCGAATAAACACCACCTGGATCGAGCGGCAGATCCATCCCGTTTACGAACTTCGTTGTTGCCTAATCGGCGCCTTCGCGATTGCATCAAAACGCGGGGAGGTCGCGCCGGTATCGCGAGCGGTGCGTTTATGTCGCCGCGGGCTCGACATCCGACATTCGCCGGCTTAGAGGGCCGCGCGAATTCTATTTGAGGGAGCAGTGATGCCGTCGGTCTTTTCCTGGCAGGTTTGGGCCGGCCTTTCGGCCTTTTTCGCCGCGCTGACGGCGATCTTGGCCAAGCTCGGCGTAGAAAACATCAATTCGAACTTCGCGACCTTCATTCGAACCGGGTTCGTGCTGCTTCTCACGCTGGCGGTCGTCAGCGCGGCGCGGCAATGGCAGCCGCTGAATTCGATCTCCGGCCGCAGTTTTCTCTTCCTGGCGCTCTCGGCGCTGGCGACGGGCGCGTCGTGGCTTTGCTATTTTCGCGCGCTCCAGCTTGGCGAGGCGGCCAAGGTCGCCCCGATCGATAAGCTCAGCGTCGTCCTCGTCGCGCTGTTCGGCGTCACATTCCTGGGGGAGAGGCTCAGCTTCGCGAATTGGCTGGGCGTTGCCTTCATGGCGCTAGGGGCGATTCTGGTGGCTTTCAAGTTTTAAGACCCACCGGCAGGCGCGTGCGAGCGCGGCAGAAGGAGAGACGATTTTTCTCCCGTGCCCGGCAAGCTTATCTGTTTATTGCCGAATTTCATTGTACATAAAAATTATAGACTTAATCGTTGACTTCGTCCAAGAAACTCGCTTCTTTGGGCGCTCGCACAGCCGTGAACATAGCAATTGGCGGCCGTCTTGCTGTCTCCTTGAAGGGGGTTTTATGCGTATCCAAGGTTTTAAGTCGTTGCTTGCGATCGGTTTTGCGGGCGTTGCCCTGACGGCCGGGGGCTGGAAGGCTGCAGAGGGCGGCCAGTCAACGACTTTGCTCAACGTTTCTTATGATCCGACCCGCGAACTTTACGATACGATCAACGATGCTTTCGCGGCCGATTACCTGAAAAAGACCGGCAACAAGGTCACGATTCAGCAGTCACACGGGGGCTCCGGCAAGCAGGCGACGGCCGTCGTCAACGGCTTGCAAGCCGATGTGGTCACGCTCGGCGTTGCCCAGGACATTCTCGCGATTCAGAAAGCGGGACTGATCAAACCCGGCTGGCAGGCGAAATTCCCATATAATTCTGCGCCTTATACGTCGGCTGTGGCGTTCCTCGTGCGCAAGGGCAACCCCAAGCACATTCATGACTGGAAGGATCTGCTGCAGCCGGGCGTGCAGGTCATCACCGCGAACCCGAAGACGAGCGCGGCCGGACGCTGGGCCTTCCTTGGCTTCTGGGGCGCGACGGCCGGTGCGAAGACCTATGACCTTTCGACCAAGGAGGGTCTGGCGGCTTCGATCGCGGACGGGCAGGCGGCGAAGGCTTTCCCCGTCTACGATAACGCGGCGGCACGCACGGCCATCGCCCAGCTCTATCAGCACGTGCCGGTTCTCGACACCGGCGCGCGCGGCGCCACGATCACCTTCGCCCAAAAAGGCCTCGGCGACGTGCTCCTGAACTGGGAGAACGAGCTTTATCTCGCCACGGACGAATTCGGCAAAGACAAGTTCGAAATCGTCTATCCGTCGGTCAGCGTTCTCGGCGAGCCGCCGGTCGCTGTGGTCGACTCAGTCGTCGACAAGAGGGGCACCCGCGATGTGGCGACGGCCTATCTCAAATATCTCTATACACCGGAGGCGCAGGACATCATCGCGCAATGGCATTACCGGCCCCGCAACATCGACGTATATAAGAAGTACATCGATTCCTTCCCGGCGCTGAAGCTGTTCACCGTCGATCAAACCTTCGGCGGCTGGCCGAAGACCAACAAGACGTTTTTCGCCGACGGCGGTGTTTTCGATCAGATATACAAGCCGACGAAATAGGACTGGAAATAGAGCGGCGAGCTGGCCGGCCCAAAGCCGACCGGCTCTACGCGCGACGTGAAAGGATGTCTCCTGTCGCCGAGGGGCCTCGGTCGTGCGGAGTACGGCCCCGGTTTTGATGAGAGTTTGAGATATGGCTGTGACGCATCGAGCCGTTCCGGGATTCCGGCTGACCCTTGGCTATACGCTCTTCTACCTGTCGCTCCTTGTTTTGTTTCCGCTTGCCGGCCTTGTCTTAAAGACGTTTCAGCTTTCCTGGTCGCAATTCGTCGCCACGCTCACCGATCCCGTCGTCGTCGCCGCCTTTCAGCTTACCCTTTCGGCCTCGGCGGCGGCGGCGATCATCAACGGCGTCTTCGGCCTGATCGTCGCCTGGGTGCTCGTTCGCGAGCCTTTCCCCGGCCGGCGCCTCTTCGATGCGCTCATCGATTTTCCGTTCGCGCTGCCGACGTCGGTCGCCGGCATTACCTTCTCCAACCTCTATCTCACCGATGGCTGGATCGGCGGATTCGGCGACCATACGGTGGCTTTTCTCGACGGGCTCGCGGGCCATGTCGGTCATCCCGATCTGCTTCCGGACAGCGCGCTGTCCTGGCTCGATTTTCCGTTCAGCAACACCAATCTCGGCATTGTCATCGTGCTCATCTTCGTCGGACTGCCATTCGTGGTGCGGTCGGTGCAGCCGGTGCTGCAGGAATGGGATCCGGAATACGAGCAGGCGGCCTATAGCCTTGGTGCCGGCGGCGTGCTGACGTTCCGGCGCGTGATCTTTCCCGAGATTTTTCCGGCCTGGCTCAGCGGCGTCGCACTGGCTTTCGCGCGCGCCATCGGCGAATACGGCTCGGTGATCTTCATCGCCAGCAATATCCCGGGCAAGTCGCAAATCGTGCCGTTGCAGATCGTCACCAAGCTCGACGAGTTCGAGCCGGCGCAGGCGACCGCGATCGGCGTCGTTCTGCTGTTCTTCTCACTCTTGATTTTGCTGAGCATCAACGGCATCGAATATTGGTCGCGGCGCCGCGCGCTGGCGGCGGTTTAAGGGGCTAGTCCATGTCAGGCGCAGCCACGCTTCAAATCCCCGCCGTGCCGGTTTCGGCGCACAAGACCAAACGCTCCTTCGTCGGTCACGTGCTGGTCGCGATCACGATCCTGTTTCTCACACTGTTCATCGTCCTGCCGGTCGCCAATGTCTTCAGCCAGGCCCTGTCGAATGGCTTTGCGGCTTATTGGCATGTGTTCTTTCCGCCGGTGGTCGATCCGGCCGCGCATCTAGGCATATTCGAGAAGCATCGGCTGGTTGCCGCCGTCGATCAGGCCGAGCGCACCTGGAGCGCGATCCGCTTGAGTTGCGTTATCGCTCTCATTGTCGTGCCGATGAATATCATCTTCGGGCTGATGGCAGCCTGGGCGATCACCAAGTTTCGCTTCAGCGGCCGCGTCTTCCTTCTGACCTTGATCGATCTGCCGTTCTCGATATCGCCGGTCATCGCCGGTCTTATTTTCGTGCTCTGGTTTGGCCGGGGCGGGATTTTGGGCGACTGGGGGACGAATGTCACCTGGCCCAATCCGGCCTCGCTCGCCTGGCAGGGATTTTCCGGCCATTGGTGGCCGTTCGCCTTCACCGACACTTATACCGGCATCATCTTCACGCCGTTGGCGATCGTGATCTCGACGGCCTTCGTCACCTTTCCCTTCGTCGCGCGCTCGCTCATCCCGCTGATGGACACACAGGGCTCGGACGAGGAACTCGCCGCCTTGTCACTTGGCGCCAGCGGCTGGCGCACCTTTCGAAAAGTGACCTTGCCGAACATCCGATGGGGGCTGCTCTATGGGGCGATCCTGTGCACCGCGCGAGCCTTCGGCGAATTCGGCGCCGTTTCGGTCGTCTCAGGCCATATCGACTCCAATGACACGATCCCGCTCAGGGTCGAAAAGCTCTGGGACGGCTATAATATGCAAGGCTCGTTCTCGGTCGCGACTCTGCTCGCGCTTCTCGCCGTCGTAACCTTGGTGATCAAGGGCGCGGTCGAATTCAAGACCAAACATGGCGAGACGGCAGCCACCGCGATGCCCGCCGTCCAAGAGGTAAAGCCAGATGAGCATTGAAGTTCGTCAGATCACCAAGACCTACGGCTCGTTCCAGGCGCTGAACGGCGTTAACCTCAAGGTTGAGTTGGGCGAACTCGTTGCGTTGCTTGGCCCCAGCGGCTCGGGCAAGACGACGCTGTTGCGGATCATCGCCGGCATCGAGGCGGCCGATCCCGGCGGCAAGGTTTTGTTCGATGGCGTCGATGTCTCCGATACCGATCTCGGCAAGCGCAGAATCGGCTTCGTCTTCCAGCATTATGCCTTGTTCAAGCAGATGAGCGTATTTGAGAACATCGCATTCGGCCTGCGCGCCAAACCCTGGCGGGAGCGTCCCTCGAATGCGCAGATCAAGGCGAAGGTCGAGGAACTTCTGTCGCTCGTCCAGCTCAGCAATTTCGCCCAAAGGTACCCTTCGCAGCTTTCCGGCGGCCAGCGCCAGCGCGTTGCGCTCGCCCGGGCGCTGGCGGTGGAGCCGCATGTGCTTTTGCTCGATGAGCCGTTCGGTGCGCTCGACGCCACCGTCCGGCGCGAGCTGCGCCGCTGGCTGCGCAAATTGCACAACACGATCAAGGTTACGACGATCTTCGTGACCCATGATCAGGAGGAGGCGCTCGAAGTCTCCGACCGCGTCGCGGTGATGAACGGCGGAAACATCGAACAATATGATTCGCCGGAGGAGGTCTACGAGCATCCGGCGAACCCGTTCGTCTTCCGCTTCCTGGGCAATTACAATCTCTTCCACAGCCGGCTGGCGGCGCGGGGCGCGGCGGCGGCGTCCGAATCCACGGCAGCACAAGGCGAGCCGGCCGTCACCTTTGTCCGGCCGCACGATGTTGAAATCTCGCGCGCCAATGGCAGTGGCACGATCCCGGCCAAAGTCACCCACGTCGGTTTTGCTGGTGCGGCAGTCAATGTCGAACTGATCCGGCTGGACGATCAGCAGACGATCGACGCGGAGTTGACGACCCAAGTCTATCGCGACCTCGGCTTGAAGGTCGCGGACCAGGTCTTCGTGCGCGTGCGCAACACCCATTCCTTCGTGGAAGATTACACCATCTGACCGGGGGCAGGGACGACTGCGAGAATTCGCTTGGCCTCGTCCGCGGCCTGCATTATATAACAAAGATGTGGCGCGTGGCCGGCTGGCTCCGCGCCGCGACTTTTTTTGCCTGGGCAAACACTGCCCCCGCCGATCCGCGGATGAGGCGAAGAAACTTCAGTAAATCAGGTAGTTGAGCGACAATGGCCGATCCGTTGGAATTCATTCAGGAAGTTCGTCAGGAGGCCGCGAAAGTCACCTGGCCGACCCGGCGCGAGACGATGATCACGACCGGCCTGGTTATTCTGATGGTCATTCTGGCGAGCCTGTTTTTCCTCGCGGTCGATGAAGTTCTGCAGCTCGTCGTCCGCTTCGTCCTCAATATCGGGCATTGAACCGCGGCATTGATTTAGGAGCTTTCCGGATTCATCATGAGCACGCGCTGGTATATCGTTCACGCCTATTCAAATTTCGAGAAGAAGGTCGCCGAATCGATCCGCGAGCAGGCGGCGCAGCGCAATCTCGCCGATAAGTTCGAGGAAATTCTCGTGCCGACCGAGCAGGTCGTCGAGGTGCGCAAGGGCCGCAAGGTAAGTTCGGAGCGGAAGTTCTTTCCGGGCTACGTGCTCGTCAAGACCGACCTCACGGATGAGATCTACCATCTCATCAAGAACACCCCAAAGGTGACGGGCTTCCTCGGCGCCGACAAGAAGCCGATGCCCATTTCGGACGCCGAGGCGGACCGTATCAAGGGGCAGGTCGCCGAGGGTGTCGAGCGGCCGAAATCTTCGATCACCTATGAGATCGGCGAGACGGTGCGCGTCGCCGACGGGCCGTTCGCTTCGTTCAACGGCACGGTCGAGGAAGTCGACGAGGCCCGCTCGCGGGTCAAGGTCGCGGTTTCCATCTTTGGCCGCGCGACGCCGGTCGAACTCGAATATTCGCAGGTCGAGAAGGTTTAAGCTCTCGTTGGCGCCCGGCGGCGTGTCGCCGCGCGCCGGCTCTTTTTGCCCGGCAGCCGATCCCGGCTCCGGCCGCATCTGGAAATTTTTGGATTGCTTCGTCGCCTCCCGCGCGCCATGAGGGCGGGGCGGCAAGAGGTTCGTCAACGTGTGAGACCCGCATGACCAAGAAGCTTCTGTTCCTTTTCGACACTGATCCCGTTGCCAGCGTCTTCGATACGGTCGTCGGCTATGACGGTGGGGCCGATAACGTGGTCGGTTATGGCGGCGTGACGACGGAGAACGTCGGTGCCCTCGTGGACGGGTGCATCTATACGCGCGGCCCCAAGGAGAAGCAGAACACCGCGATTTTCGTCGGCGGTGGTTCGATGGTTTCGGGCGAAGCCGTGTTCAAGGCGGTGAAGAAACGCTTTTTCTCCAATTTCCGCGTCTCGGTCATGCTCGATTCCAACGGCTCGAACACCACGGCCGCTGCGGGCGTTGCGCTGCTCGCCAAGGCCGCCGATCTCAAGGGCAAGAAGGCCGTCGTGCTCGCCGGCACCGGCCCGGTCGGTATGCGTGCCGCCGCGATGCTGAATATCGAAGGCGCTGACGTTACGATCACGGCGCGCGATCAGGCGCGCGCCGACGCGGCCGCCAAGGCCATTCAGGAGCGGTTCGGCTTCACGCCCAAGGCAGTCGAGGCGAAGGACAATGCCGCCCGCGCCGCCGCCGTCAAAGGCGCGCAGGTCGTTTTCTCGGCGGGCGCCATCGGCGTCACGCTGCTCGACGAGGCGGATTGGCAGAACAACCCGACGCTCGAACTCCTCGCCGACGCCAACGCCCAGCCGCCGCTCGGCATCGGCGGCATCGAGGCCACCGACAAGGCCAAGGAGCGTCACGGCAAGATCGTCATTGGCGCGCTTGGCATGGGCGGCCTGAAGCTGAAGCTGCATCGCGAATGCGTCGGCAAGCTCTTCGAGAGCGCCGACAAGGTGTTCGACTGCGAAAACATCTACGCTTTGGCGAAAGAGCTGGCCTGATGAGCGCGAAGACGGAAACGATCGGCAAATTTCTCGACGATCTCGCGAGCGAGGCGCCGACTCCCGGCGGCGGCGGCGCGGCCGCGCTCTCCGGCGCGCTCGGTGCGGCGCTCGTGTCGATGGTCTGCAATCTCACCATCGGTAAGAAGAACTATGAAGCGGTCTCCGAGGATTTGAAAAAGACCCTCGCCCGCGCAGAGGCGCTCCGCGCCGAGCTGACGAAAGGCATCGACGAGGATGTCGTCGCCTTCAATACGCTGATGGGTGCCTATGGTCTGCCGCGTGCGACCGACGAAGAGAAGGCGGCGCGCTCCGCCGCGATCCAGGAGGCGCTGAAGGTTGCGACCCTTGCGCCGCTGCACACCTGCAATACCTGTTACGAGGTGATCGCCCTTTCGAAGGAGGCTGCCGACAAGGGCAATCTGAACGTCATCAGCGATGCCGGCGTCGCCGTGCTCGCGGCCAATGCCGGGCTGCGAAGCTGCGCGCTGAACGTCTTCATCAACGCCAAATCGATCAAGGACCGCGACTTCGCCGAGAAGCGGCTTGCCGAGGTCAACGCGCTGCTCGCCAAGGCGGCGGCCGAGACCGAAGCGGTCTATGACGTCGTGCGTGCTAAGATCGGCTGATAGCTCGATTGGGCGGCTGACGGCTAAACGCCTTGGCCGCCAAAGACATTTCGGCGCTTGCGCCGGAACGGGCGATGCCTTAAAGGCTCGCCCTCCACTGTGGGAGAAAGGCCCGGTTGCCGCCGGGAGCCCCTTTCGCACCACGATCCACAATAAACCGGGCTGTAAAGTTCGGCTTGTAGGAGATTGAAATGGCAAAGAAAATTGCCGGCTACATCAAATTGCAGGTGCCGGCCGGCGCCGCCAACCCGTCGCCGCCAATCGGCCCGGCGCTCGGCCAGCGCGGCCTCAACATCATGGAATTCTGCAAGGCCTTCAACGCGAAGACCGCGCAGACGGAGAAGGGGACGCCGATCCCCGTCGTCATCACCGCCTATCAGGACCGCTCCTTCACTTTCGAGATGAAGCTGCCGCCGGTCTCCTATTTCCTGAAGAAGGCGGCGGGAATCACCTCAGGCTCCAAGACCACGGGTCGTGGTTTTGTCGGCAGCGTGACGCGGGCGCAGATCAACGAGATCGCGGCCAAGAAGCTGCCCGACCTCAACTGCGCGACGGTCGAAGCCGCCGCCAAGATGATCGAGGGCTCCGCCCGTTCGATCGGCCTCGAAGTGGTGGGGTGAAGCCATGAGCCATGTTGGAAAGCGCGTCGTCAAAACCCGCGAGGGCATCGAGCGGACCAAGCTCTATCCGATCGTCGAGGCGGTGAAGCTGGTCAAGGAACGGGCGAACGCCAAGTTCGACGAGACCGTCGAAATCGCGATGAATCTTGGCGTCGATCCCAAGCACGCCGACCAGATGGTCCGCGGCGTCGTCAACCTGCCGAACGGCACCGGCCGCACCTTGCGGGTGGCGGTTTTCGCCCGCGGCGCCAAGGCTGACGAGGCCAAGGCCGCCGGCGCCGACATCGTCGGGGCCGAGGATCTGGTGACGGTTGTCCAGGGCGGCACGATCGATTTCGATCGCTGCATCGCCACGCCCGGACCTGATGCCGCTGGTCGGTCGCCTCGGCAAGGTGCTGGGTCCGCGCGGCCTGATGCCCAACCCGAAGGTCGGTACGGTCACGACGGATGTCGCCGCGGCGGTGAAAGCCTCGAAGGGCGGCGCGGTCGAATTTCGTGTTGAAAAGGCGGGCATCATCCAGGGCAGCGTCGGCAAGGCCTCGTTCGACGAGGCCAAGCTTGTCGAGAACATCTCCGCCTTCGTGGATGCGGTGACCAAGGCCAAGCCCCAGGGCGCGAAAGGCACCTATATTCAAAGGGTTGCGATTTCTTCGACGATGGGGCCGGGGGTCAAGGTCGATCCCGCCACGGTGCGCGTGTAAGGCCGCGGGGACCGGCTGTTCTCGCGCCTGTCTTGACAAGTTGAAAAAAAGCGGAATCAGCCCTTGGCATTGTGGGGGCTTGCCGCTAAATAGATAGACCGGGGTTGTCGGCAAAAGCCGCAACCCCGAACCCATTTAGCTTCCGTGTCCCCAAATACCGCCAGAGGCGCTGCTTCAACGGTGTGGAAGGACGCGGCGGATTGGCCGGTGAACCGGGCTTGGTCTCTGCCATAGCTCAGCTCAGTCCGGCCAAGTCCTGTCCGAGACTGCCGGCGCCGGCGCGGGTCTGACCCGCAAAGGCTTAATGTTCAAGGTGCGTTTCCGGTTCCGGTGACGCGCTGCGAAAGCCAGCATAGACGGGGTCAGAGCGGAATACGAAGCGCAGGTGCGGCAGTTCCTGCAGCCTTTGATTTTGGTCGAATCCCTCTGTCCGGGGCCGATGCGTTCCGGAGGACAGGCGTAACGCCGTGCGAGAGCCGGCTGACGCAACCAGCGGGCAGAAATTGCCCGCGAGACAGAGAGAGTATTGTGGACAGAGCTGAAAAGAAAGCCAGTGTCGCCGCTCTGAGCGAGGTCTTTCGTACGACCTCGGTTGTGGTGGTGGCGCATTATTCCGGCTTGACGGTCGCCCAGATGCAAGCTCTGCGCAAGCAGATGCGTGATGCTGGCGCCACAGTTCAAGTCGCCAAGAACCGCCTTGCCAAGATCGCCCTGGAAGGAACCGACACAGCCTCGATCGCGAGCCTGTTGAAGGGTCCGACATTGCTTGCCTATTCGCAAGATCCAGTCGCGGCGGCCAAGGTTGCCGTCGGCTTTGCCAAGGATAACGAGAAGCTCGTCATCCTCGGCGGCGCGATGGGAAAAACCGCGCTCAATTCGGAGGCGATCAAGTCGCTCGCGACCTTGCCGTCTCTGGACGAATTGCGGGCCAAGCTCGTCGGCCTCATCCAGGCGCCGGCCACAAAGCTTGCACAGCTCTCGACCGCGCCCGCCGCCAAGCTCGCGCGCGTCATTTCAGCCTATGCGAACAAGGATGCCGCCTGACGGCGCGTCCCGGACTTTCAGCAATTCACGACCAATTTCAAAGGAAGACATCACATGGCCAATCTGGAAAAAATCGTTGAAGACCTTTCGAGCCTGACGGTGCTCGAGGCGGCCGAGCTCGCCAAGCTGCTTGAAGAGAAGTGGGGCGTTTCCGCCGCCGCGGCGGTCGCCGTTGCGGCTGGCCCGGCTGCTGGCGCCGCCGCTGCTCCGGTCGAGGAGAAGACCGAGTTCACCGTCGTCCTGGCTGCCGCCGGCGACAAGAAGATCGAAGTCATCAAGGAAGTCCGCGCCGTTACCGGCCTCGGCCTGAAGGAGGCCAAGGATCTCGTCGAAGGCGCGCCGAAGCCCGTCAAGGAAGGCGCGACCAAGGAAGAGGCCGAGAAGATCAAGGCGACCCTCGAGAAGGTCGGCGCCAAGGTCGAGCTCAAGTGAGTTCTGCGGAATCGCTCGCGCGATTCCGGTTTCCCGATCAAACGGCTCCGAGGCTTTGCTTCGGGGCCGTTCAGCCGTTTCCCTTCCGGCTGGTCGGCGACGCTTTTTGAAGGGGAAGGGCGGGAAACCCCCTGCGGCCTCCGGGCTGCGCAACGTTTCTGGGATGCAGGCGGCGTCCCGCGCAAACTAACCTGCGAGGAGCAAGATGGCCCAAGCCATAACGCAAACATTTTCTGGCCGGAAGCGGGTTCGCAAGTTTTTCGGACATATCCGCGAAGTCGCGGAAATGCCCAACCTCATCGAAGTTCAGAAGGCGTCCTACGATCAGTTCCTGCTCGTCGATGAGCCGGCGGGCGGCCGCCCGGACGAAGGCCTCGAAGCGGTGTTCCGCTCGGTCTTCCCGATCTCCGATTTCGCCAATGTCGCTCTGCTCGAATTCGTCAAATATGTCTTCGAGCCGCCGAAGTATGATGTCGACGAATGCCGCCAGCGCGGCATGACCTTCGCCGCGCCGCTGAAGGTGACGCTGCGCCTCATCGTATTCGATGTCGATCCCGAGACCGGCGCCAAGTCCGTCAAGGACATCAAGGAGCAGGACGTCTATATGGGCGACATGCCGTTCATGACCTCGAACGGCACTTTCGTCGTCAACGGCACCGAGCGCGTCATCGTCTCGCAGATGCATCGCTCGCCGGGCGTCTTCTTCGACCACGACAAGGGCAAGAGCCATTCGTCGGGCAAGCTGTTGTTCGCCGCGCGTATTATTCCGTATCGCGGCTCCTGGCTCGACATCGAGTTCGACGCCAAGGACATCGTCTATGCGCGTATCGACCGCCGCCGCAAGATTCCGGTGACGTCGCTGCTCTATGCGCTCGGCATGGATGGCGAGGAAATCCTCAGCACGTTCTACAACACCATCACCTATACGCGGAATGGTGAGGGCTGGCGCGTGCCCTTCGATCCGGAGCGGATGAAGGGCGTCAAGGTCAGCGAAGACCTGATCGATGCCGATACCGGTGAAGTCGCGGTCGAGGCGGGCAAGAAGCTCACGATCCGCTCGGCGCGGCAATTGGCCGAAAAGGGCCTGAAGGCGATCCGCGCTCAGGATGCGGATCTGCATGGCCAGTATATCGCCACCGATCTCTACGATCCCAACACCGGCGAAATCTTTGCCGAAGCCGGCGACGAGATCACCGCCAAGACTCTGCCGGCCTTAATCGAGGCGGGCTTCGCCGAATTGCCGATTCTCGACATCGACCACGTCAACATCGGCCCCTACATCCGCAACACGCTCGCGGTGGACAAGAATTCCTCGCGCGAGGAAGCGTTGTTCGACATCTATCGCGTGATGCGCCCCGGCGAGCCGCCGACGATCGAGACGGCGGAAGCGATGTTCCATTCGCTGTTCTTCGATGCCGAACGTTACGACCTTTCGGCCGTCGGCCGCGTCAAAATGAACATGCGCCTCGATCTCGATGCGCCCGATACAATGCGCGTGTTGCGCAAGGCCGACATCATCGCGGTGGCGAAGGCACTCGTCGATCTGCGTGATGGCCGTGGCGAGATCGACGACATCGATCACCTCGGCAATCGCCGTGTGCGCTCGGTTGGCGAATTGATGGAGAATCAATATCGCCTGGGCCTGCTGCGCATGGAGCGCGCGATCAAGGAGCGCATGTCCTCGGTCGATATCGACACGGTCATGCCGCAGGATCTGATCAACGCCAAGCCGGCGGCGGCGGCGGTGCGCGAGTTCTTTGGTTCTTCGCAGCTCTCGCAGTTCATGGACCAGACCAACCCGCTCTCCGAGATCACTCACAAGCGGCGTCTCTCGGCGCTCGGGCCGGGCGGTCTGACGCGCGAGCGCGCCGGCTTCGAGGTGCGCGACGTGCACCCGACGCATTACGGCCGCATCTGTCCGATCGAGACGCCGGAAGGCCCGAACATCGGCCTCATCAATTCGCTCGCGACCTTCGCCCGCGTCAATAAATACGGCTTCATCGAAGCGCCTTACCGTCGCGTGAAGGACGGCCAGGTGACCGACGAGGTCATCTATCTGTCGGCGATGGAAGAGTCGAAGCATTACGTCGCCCAGGCCAATGCGCCGGTCGATGGTCAGCGTCGGCTGACCGAAGACCTCGTCGTCTGCCGCCATGCCGGTGATGTGATCATGGTGCCGACCGAGCGCGTCGACTTCATGGATGTGTCGCCCAAGCAGCTCGTCTCGGTCGCCGCGGCGCTGATCCCGTTCCTTGAGAACGATGACGCCAACCGCGCGCTCATGGGCTCGAACATGCAGCGTCAGGCCGTGCCCCTCGTCAAGGCGGATGCGCCCTTTGTCGGTACCGGCATGGAATCCGTTGTTGCCCGCGACTCGGGCGCCGCTATCGCGGCACGCCGCGCCGGTGTCGTCGATCAGATCGATGCCACCCGTATCGTCGTGCGCGCGACGGAGGAAACCGATCCGAGCAAGCCCGGCGTCGATATCTATCGGCTGCTGAAATTCCAGCGCTCGAATCAGTCGACCTGCATCAATCAGAAGCCGCTGGTGCGTGTCGGCGACTACGTCCGCAAGGGCGACATTCTCGCCGACGGTCCCTCGACCGATCTCGGCGATCTGGCGCTCGGCCGCAACGTGCTCGTCGCCTTCATGCCGTGGAATGGCTACAACTTCGAAGATTCGATCCTCCTCAACGAGAAGATCGTGAAGGACGACGTCTTCACCTCAATCCACATCGATGAATTCGAGGTGATGGCGCGCGACACCAAGCTCGGGCCGGAGGAAATCACCCGCGATATTCCGAACGTTTCGGAAGAGGCGCTGAAGAATCTCGATGAGGCCGGCATCGTCTATATCGGCGCGGAAGTGCAGGCGGGCGATATTCTCGTCGGCAAGATCACGCCGAAGGGCGAGAGCCCGATGACGCCGGAAGAAAAACTGCTGCGCGCCATCTTCGGCGAGAAGGCGTCCGACGTGCGCGACACGTCGATGCGCGTGCCGCCGGGCGTTCAGGGTACCATCGTCGAAGTGCGCGTCTTCAACCGCCACGGCGTCGAGAAGGACGAGCGCGCCCAGGCGATCGAGCGCGAGGAAATCGAGCGGCTCGCCAAGGACCGCGACGACGAACTCGCGATCCTCGACCGCAACGTCTACAGCCGCCTTTCGGAGCTCCTCGTCGGCAAGACGGCGATCTCCGGTCCCAAGGGCTTCAAGAAGGACACAGTGCTGACGAAGGATGTGCTTGAGGGCTATCCGCGCTCGCAATGGTGGACCTTCGCGGTCGAGGACGACAAGCTCCTCGCCGAGACCGAGGCCATGCGCAAGCAATACGACGAAGCGAAGAAGGGGCTCGAGAGCCGCTTCCTCGACAAGGTCGAGAAGCTGCAGCGCGGCGATGAATTGCCGCCCGGCGTGATGAAGATGGTCAAGGTCTTCGTCGCGGTGAAGCGCAAGATTCAGCCCGGCGACAAGATGGCGGGCCGTCACGGCAATAAGGGTGTCGTCTCGAAGATCGTGCCGCCGGAGGACATGCCCTTCCTCGCCGACGGTACGCCGGTCGATATCGTGCTCAATCCGCTCGGCGTGCCGAGCCGCATGAATGTCGGCCAGATTCTCGAAACGCATCTTGGCTGGGCCTGCGCCGGCCTTGGGCGGCAGGTCAGCGACGCGGTGAACGCCTATCTGAAAAGCAACAATGCGGCGCCGCTGCGCGGCAAGCTCAGCGAGATCTACGGCGCGAAGAAAGAGATCGACGCGCTGCCGGAAGAGACCTTGCTCGAGGTCGGCGAGAATCTGCGGCGCGGCGTTCCGATCGCGACGCCGGTCTTCGACGGCGCGCACGAGAAGGACATCGTCGAGATGCTGCACGAGGCCGGGCTCGATAGCTCCGGCCAGGTGACGCTGCACGACGGGCGCACGGGCGAAGCCTTCGACCGCAAGGTGACGGTTGGCTACATCTATATGCTGAAGCTGCATCATCTTGTGGACGACAAGATCCACGCGCGTTCGATCGGGCCCTACAGCCTCGTCACCCAGCAACCTTTGGGCGGCAAGGCGCAGTTCGGCGGCCAGCGCTTCGGCGAAATGGAGGTCTGGGCGCTCGAGGCCTACGGCGCCGCCTACACGCTGCAGGAAATGCTGACCGTGAAGTCGGACGACGTCGCGGGCCGCACCAAGGTCTATGAATCGATCGTGCGCGGCGACGATGCGTTCGAATCCGGCATTCCGGAGAGCTTCAACGTCCTCGTCAAGGAGATGCGCTCGCTCGGCCTCAATGTCGAACTGACCACGACGCCGAAGCCGGCGCCTGAAGAACTGCCGCCGGCCGAGGCGGCCGAATAGGCCAAGTCGTTGCGAACCAGGCGAAGCGATCCGGCAATATTCCGGGTTGCTTCGTCGCGAGGCTCCTCGCGATGACGAGCCAAGCAAAGCGTTGAGCGTTTGAAAGATATTCGCCCGCGGTCCGGTGATAGCCCGCGCGGGTAGATCAGGAGAAGACGATGAATCAAGAGGTCACGAATTTCTTCAGCCCGGTTGTGGCGCCTCAGGCCTTCGACCAGATCCAGATTTCGATCGCCAGCCCCGAGAAGATTCTGTCTTGGTCGTTCGGCGAAATCAAAAAGCCCGAGACGATCAACTACCGGACCTTCAAGCCGGAACGTGACGGTCTGTTCTGCGCGCGCATCTTCGGGCCGATCAAGGACTACGAGTGCTTGTGCGGCAAGTACAAGCGGATGAAGTACAAGGGCGTCATCTGCGAGAAGTGCGGCGTCGAGGTCACGCTTTCGCGCGTGCGGCGCGAGCGCATGGGCAATATTTCGCTCGCGGCGCCGGTGGCGCATATCTGGTTCCTGAAGTCGCTGCCCTCGCGCATCGGCCTTCTGCTCGATATGGCGCTGAAGGATCTCGAGCGCATTCTCTATTTCGAGTCCTACATCGTCATCGATGCAGGTCTCACCCCGCTCAAGGAGCGCCAGCTCCTGAACGAGGACGAGTATCTGCGCGCGCAGGATGAGTACGGCCAGGATTCCTTCACCGCCCTGATCGGCGCCGAGGCGATTCGCGAGCTGCTGCGGTCGATGGACCTCAGCAAGATCGCCGAGCAGCTGAAGGTCGAGATCGCCGAAGTCGACGACCGAGCTGAAGCCGAAGAAGCTCGCCAAGCGGCTCAAGATCATCGAGGCCTTCATTCACTCGGGCAACAAGCCGGAATGGATGATCCTGACCGAGATTCCGGTCATCCCGCCGGATTTGCGTCCGCTCGTGCCGCTCGATGGCGGCCGCTTCGCGACCTCGGATCTGAACGATCTCTATCGCCGCGTCATCAACCGCAACAATCGTCTGAAGCGGCTGATCGAACTGCGCGCGCCGGACATCATCATCCGCAACGAGAAGCGCATGCTTCAGGAAGCGGTCGATGCCCTGTTCGATAACGGCCGCCGCGGCCGCGTCATCACCGGCGCCAACAAGCGGCCGCTGAAGTCGCTTGCCGATATGCTGAAGGGCAAGCAGGGACGCTTCCGCCAGAATCTGCTCGGCAAGCGCGTGGATTATTCCGGCCGTTCGGTCATCGTCGTCGGCCCGGAATTGAAGCTGCACCAGTGCGGCCTGCCGAAGAAGATGGCGCTCGAACTGTTCAAGCCGTTCATCTATTCGCGTCTCGACGCCAAGGGCTTCTCCGCGACGGTGAAGCAGGCCAAGAAGCTGGTCGAGAAGGAGAAGCCGGAGGTTTGGGATATCCTCGACGAGGTTATCCGCGAACATCCGGTGATGTTGAACCGCGCCCCGACGCTGCATCGGCTCGGCATTCAGGCTTTCGAGCCCAAGCTGATCGAAGGCAAGGCGATCCAGTTGCATCCGCTCGTCTGCGCGGCGTTCAACGCCGACTTCGACGGTGACCAGATGGCGGTGCACGTGCCGCTGTCGCTGGAAGCGCAGCTCGAAGCGCGTGTTCTGATGATGTCGACGAACAACATCCTGCATCCGGCCAATGGTCAGCCGATCATCGTGCCGAGCCAGGATATTGTTCTCGGTCTTTATTATTCGACGCTGATGCGCGACGGCGAGCCGGGGCAGGGCATGGCCTTCTCCGACATCGGCGAGATCGAGCACGCGCTCAACGCCAAGGCCGTGACGCTGCACACCAAGATCAAGGGCCGCGCCTGGACCTTCGACGAGGATGGCAAGCGCGTCTCGAAGATTTTCGAGACGACGCCGGGCCGGATGCTGCTCGGCCAGCTCGTGCCGGATCACAAGAAGATTCCCTTCGATGTCGTCAACAAGCTGATGACGAAGAAGGAGATCTCCAACATGATCGATGTCGTCTACCGCAATTGCGGGCAGAAGGAGACGGTGATCTTCTGCGACAAGATCATGGCGCTTGGCTTCCGCGAAGCGTTCAAGGCAGGCATTTCGTTCGGCAAGGACGACATGGTCGTGCCGGAGACGAAGAAGAAGATCATCGAACAGACCTCGGCGCTCGCCAAGGAATATGAGCAGCAGTACAACGACGGCCTCATCACCCAGGGCGAGAAGTACAACAAGGTCGTCGATGCCTGGGCGAAATGTTCCGACAAGCTCGCCGAGGAGATGATGGCGCGCATCTCGGCCGTGCATAAGGACGACAGCGGCCGCGACAAGCCGATCAACTCGATCTACATGATGAGCCACTCGGGCGCGCGCGGTTCGCCGACGCAGATGAAGCAGCTTGCCGCGATGCGCGGACTGATGGCCAAGCCCTCGGGCGAGATCATCGAGAGCCCGATCATCTCGAACTTCAAGGAAGGTCTGACCGTCCTTGAATACTTCAACTCGACCCACGGCGCCCGCAAGGGTCTTGCCGATACGGCGTTGAAGACGGCGAATTCCGGTTATCTGACGCGGCGTCTCGTCGACGTGGCGCAGGATTCGATCATCACCATGGTGGATTGCGGCTCCCAGAAGGGCATCCGCATGCGGGCGATCGTCGATGCCGGTCAGATCGTCGCCTCGCTCGCCACGCGCATTCTCGGCCGCACCGCGGCGGAAGACCTGAAGACCCTCGACGGCGAGATCATCGTCCCGGCGGGCGAGATGATTCAGGAATGGCATATGGAGAAGATCAACGCCGCCGGCATCCAGGAGGTGAAGATCCGCTCCGTTCTCGTCTGCGAGGCCAAGAACGGCGTCTGCGCCACTTGCTACGGGCGCGATCTCGCCCGCGGCACGCCCGTCAACATGGGCGAGGCGGTCGGCGTTATCGCGGCGCAGTCGATCGGCGAGCCGGGCACCCAGCTCACCATGCGCACGTTCCACATCGGCGGCGCGGCGCAGATCGCGGACCAGTCGTTCCTCGAGTCGAATTTCGACGGCACGGTGAAAATCCGCAATCGTCACGTCGCGCGGAATTCGGAAGGCGATCTGATGGTCATGGCGCGCAACGTCGCTGTGGTCATCGAAGGGCCGGACGGCGTCGAGCGGGCGGTGCAGCGCGTGCAATATGGCGCGCGCCTCAAGGTCGATGAAGGCGACAAGATCAAGCGCGGCCAGCGGATCGCCGAATGGGATCCCTATACGCGGCCGATCCTCACCGAAGTCGACGGCACCGTCGGCTTCGAGGATTTGGTCGAAGGCGCTTCGCTGTCGGAGACGGTCGACGAATCGACGGGTATCGCCAAGCGCGTGGTCGTCGACTGGCGGCTCAACCAGCGTTCCGCGACGTTGAAGCCGGCGATCGTGCTGAAGGGCGCCGACGGCAAGATCCTCAAGCTGCCGCGCGGCGGCGATGCACGCTACACGCTGCCGGTGGAGGCGATCCTGAACGTCGATCCCGGCGCCAAGATCAAGGCCGGCGACATCGTCGCGCGTATCTCGATGGAATCGGCCAAGACGCGCGACATCACCGGCGGTCTGCCGCGCGTCGCCGAACTCTTCGAGGCGCGTCGGCCGAAGGATCATGCGATCATCGCCGAGGCTTCGGGCACGGTGCAGTTCGGCCGCGACTACAAGAACAAGACGCGGATTTCGATCGTCCCGAACGAGGAAGGCGCGGAGCCGATCGAATATCTGATCCCGAAGGGCAAGCACATCCACCTTCAGGACGGCGACATCGTCGAGAAGGGCGATTACATCGTCGACGGCAATCCGGCGCCGCACGACATCCTGGCCATCAAGGGCGTCGAGGAACTCGCCGCCTATCTCGTCAACGAGATCCAGGAGGTCTATCGGCTGCAGGGCGTCAACATCAACGACAAGCACATCGAAGTGATTGTCCGGCAGATGTTGCAGAAGGTCGATATCGTCGATCCTGGCGATACGGATTTCCTGTCCGGCGAGCAGGTCGATCAGCTTGAGATGGACGAGGCGAACGAAAAAGTGCTTGCCGAGGGTGGTAAACCCGCGACCGGCACCCCCGTTCTGCTCGGCATCACAAAGGCCTCGCTGCAGACGCGCTCGTTCATCTCCGCCGCCTCCTTCCAGGAGACGACGCGGGTGCTGACCGAGGCGGCGGTCAACGGCAAGACCGATACGCTCGAGGGCCTGAAGGAAAACGTCATCGTCGGCCGGCTGATCCCGGCCGGCACCGGCGCCGCGATGGCGAAACTGCGCCAAATCGCGACGACGCGCGACGACCTCATCCTTGCCCACAAGGCGGACGAGGTGCCGCTCGCTCTGCCGCCGGCGGAAGCCGCGAAGGAAGAAGTCGCCAAGGAGGCAGCGAAGTAAATTCGGGTGTCGCCCTTCTCTCTTGTCGGAGAGGGGCGGCATCCGGTTTTCGGACGTGAAAATCCCTCGGAAAGGGGTTGACGGGTCTCGGGCGTATCATTAAGTTCCGCCCACTTTCGACAGGTCGTAGGTTCTTTTGTTCGGGGCGTCGCGTCCGGAACCCAGTGGGCCTAAACGCTGTCGGTCTCAGCGACTGACAAGTCACATCGGGTCTTGGCCGGCCTTCAGACTGGCCACAGACCTCCCGGAGGCAAGACCGAGGCTTCGCCGCGGTCCTCTGCGATGTTCCAGCGCCGGAAGCCCCGTGGGGCCGAAGGCGCTGATTTGTTTGCGCGGATGCATGGCGCCCGAGGGTCTGGATTCGGACCATATCGGGTGCTGAAACAAGGGTTTAGGTGCCGCTCGTGCGGTGTACTGTTGGGATTTGAAGGGCGAATATGCCGACGATCAGCCAATTGATCCGCAAGCCGCGGCAGGAAAAGGTCTATCGCGAAAAGGCGCGCCATCTCGGCGCCTGCCCGCAGAAGCGCGGCGTCTGCACGCGCGTCTATACGACGACGCCGAAGAAGCCGAACTCGGCGCTTCGTAAGGTCGCCAAGGTGCGCCTGACCAATGGCTTCGAGGTGATCGGCTACATTCCGGGCGAGGGCCATAACCTGCAGGAGCATTCGGTGGTCATGATCCGCGGCGGCCGCGTCAAGGATTTGCCGGGCGTGCGCTATCACATCCTGCGCGGCGTGCTCGACACGCAGGGCGTCAAGAACCGCAAGCAGCGCCGTTCGAAATATGGCGCCAAGCGGCCGAAGTAAGTTGACACGTTCGTCCGGGCGCGCTACGCGGGCTCGGGTTGGTTAAGGGCTTTGACGGATGGCTGGTGCGCCGGCCAACGCAGAGAGAGTGAAGCAATGTCGCGCCGTCATCGCGCCGAAAAACGGGAAGTCATTCCGGACGCCAAGTTCGGTGATGTCATTCTCGCCAAGTTCATGAATTCGATCATGTACGACGGCAAGAAGTCGATCGCCGAGTCGATCGTCTATGGGGCCTTCGACGTCATCGAGAGCAAGCTGCGGGCCGAGCCGCTGCCGGTTTTCCGGCAGGCGCTTGAGAATGTCGCTCCGGCGATCGAGGTGCGCTCCCGCCGTGTCGGCGGCGCCACCTATCAGGTGCCGGTCGAGGTTCGGACGGAGCGCCGTCAGGCGCTTGCCATCCGCTGGATCATCACTGCCGCCCGCGGCCGCAACGACAAGACCATGGTCGATCGCCTCTCGGCGGAGCTCATGGACGCCGCCAACAACCGCGGCAATGCCGTCAAGAAACGCGAAGACACGCACCGCATGGCGGAAGCCAACCGCGCCTTCTCGCATTATCGCTGGTAGATTTTTCAGCAGTTTTCCGCCTGAAGGAATTCGTCCGATGCCCCGCAGCCATAAAATCGAGGACTACCGAAACTTCGGCATCATGGCGCATATCGATGCGGGCAAGACGACGACGACCGAGCGCATTCTCTTCTATTCCGGCAAGTCACATAAGATCGGCGAAGTCCACGAGGGCGCCGCCACCATGGACTGGATGGAGCAGGAGCAGGAGCGCGGCATCACGATCACCTCCGCCGCGACGACGACGTTCTGGAACGGCAAGCGCCTGAACATCATCGACACGCCTGGCCACGTCGATTTCACCATCGAGGTCGAGCGCTCGCTGCGCGTGCTCGACGGCGCGGTCTGCGTTCTCGACGGCAATCAGGGCGTCGAGCCGCAGACGGAAACCGTATGGCGGCAAGCCGACAAATATAACGTTCCGCGCATCGTCTTCGTCAACAAGATGGACAAGATCGGCGCCGATTTCTTCCGCTGCGTCGAGGAAATCAAGACCAAGGTCGGCGGCCGTCCGGTCTGCATCCAACTGCCGATCGGCTCGGAAGTCGAATTTCAAGGGCATCATCGATCTCGTGCGCATGAAGGCCGTCGTCTGGGAAGACGAGGCGCTTGGCGCGAAATATCACGACGACGAAATTCCCGCCGAGCTGCGCGAGCAGGCTGACGAGATATCGCGCAGGTGCTCGTTGAGGCGGCGGTCGAGCTCGACGACGAAGTCATGTCGGCTTATCTCGACGGCACCGAGCCGGACGAGGCGACGCTGAAGCGGCTCATCCGCAAGGCCGTCCGGCACATCACCTTCATTCCGATCCTCTGCGGCTCGGCGTTCAAGAACAAGGGCGTCCAGCCTTTGCTCGACGCCGTCGTCGATTATCTGCCTTCGCCGGTCGATCGCGAGGCGATCAAGGGTGTCGACCTCGATACCGGCGAGGAGATGGTCCGCATCGCCACGCGACGACGAGCCGTTCTCCATGCTCGCCTTCAAGATCATGGATGATCCCTTCGTCGGCACGCTGACCTTCGCGCGGGTTTATTCGGGCAACGATCGAATCCGGCACGACCGTGCTCGAATTCGACCAAGGACAAGACGCGAGCGCATCGGCCGCATGTTGCTGATGCATGCCAATAACCGCGAGGACATCAAGGAAGCCTATTCCGGCGATATTGTCGCGCTTGCGGGTCTGAAGGAGACGCGCACTGGCGACACGCTTTGCGATCTGAACAAGCCGGTGATTCTGGAGCGGATGGAATTTCCCGAGCCGGTCATCGAGATCGCGATCGAGCCGAAGTCCAAGGCCGATCAGGAGAAGCTCGGCGTCGCCTTGTCGAAGCTCGCCGCGGAAGATCCCTCGTTCCGCGTTTCGACCGATCAGGAATCCGGCCAGACGATCCTGAAGGGCATGGGCGAACTGCATCTCGACATCAAGGTCGATATCCTGAGGCGCACCTATAAGGTCGACGCCAATATCGGCGCGCCGCAGGTCGCCTATCGCGAGAAGCTGACGCGGCGCGTCGAGAAGGAATATACCCACAAGAAGCAGACCGGCGGCACGGGCCAGTTCGCGCAAGTGGTCATCGTCTTCGAGCCGAATGAGCCGGGCGCGGGATCGAGCTTCGAGATCGAAGATCGTCGGCGGCGCCGTTCCGAAGGAATTCATTCCCGGCGTCGAAAAGGGCATCAACAGCGTCATGGGGTCGGGCGTTCTCGCCGGCTTCCCGGTCGTCGATGTCAAGGCGACGCTGATCGACGGCGGCTTCCACGATGTCGACTCGTCGGTGCTCGCCTTCGAAATCGCGTCGCGCGCGGCGTTCCGCGAGGCGCTCCGCAGAAGGGCGGCTCCGTGCTGCTCGAGCCGATCATGAAGGTCGAGGTGACGACGCCGGAGGACTACACCGGGTCGGTCATGGGCGATCTGCTCGGCCGTCGCGGGCAGGTGCAGGGCCAGGACATGCGCGGCAACGCGGTCGTCATCAATGCGATGGTGCCGCTCGCCAATATGTTCGGCTATGTCAATCAGTTGCGGTCCTTCAGCCAGGGCCGCGCCAATTACACGATGCAATTCGATCACTACGAACAGGTCCCCGCGGGCGAAGCCGCCAAGGTGCAGGCGAAATTCGCCTGAGAGTTACCGGCGAAAGGGTCTAGAGGAGCCGAGACGATGGCCAAGGAAAAATTTTCGCGCGAACAAGCCGCATTGTAACATCGGGACGATCGGTCACGTCGATCATGGCAAGACGTCGCTGACGGCGGCGATCACCAAGGTCTTGGCAGAGACCGGCGGCGCGACGTTCACGGCCTATGACCAGATCGACAAGGCGCCGGAAGAGAAGGCGCGCGGCATCACCATCTCGACCGCGCACGTCGAATATGAGACGGCGGAGCGCCATTACGCGCACGTCGATTGTCCCGGCCACGCCGACTATGTGAAGAACATGATCACCGGCGCGGCGCAGATGGACGGCGCGATCCTGGTCGTCTCGGCCGCCGACGGCCCGATGCCGCAGACCCGCGAGCACATTCTGCTTGCGCGCCAGGTCGGCGTGCCGGCGCTCGTCGTGTTCATGAACAAGGTCGACATGGTCGATGATCCGGAGCTTCTCGAACTCGTCGAGCTCGAAGTCCGCGAGCTTCTGTCGAAGTATGAGTTCCCCGGCGACGATATTCCGATCACCAAGGGCTCGGCTCTCTGCGCGCTCGAAGAGCCGCAATCCCGAGATCGGCCATGACGCCGTTCTCGAGCTGATGGAGACGGTTGACGATTATATTCCGCAGCCGGAGCGTCCGATCGATCAGCCCTTCCTGATGCCGGTCGAAGACGTGTTCTCGATCTCCGGCCGCGGCACGGTTGTGACCGGCCGCGTCGAGCGCGGCATCATCAAGGTTGGCGAGGAAGTCGAGATCGTCGGCCTCAAGCCGACCGTGAAGACGACCGTCACCGGTGTCGAGATGTTCCGCAAGCTGCTCGATCAGGGCCAGGCGGGCGACAACATCGGCGCGCTGCTGCGCGGCACGAAGCGCGAGGAAGTCGAGCGTGGCCAGGTGCTGTGCAAGCCCGGCTCCGTCAAGCCGCACACCAAGTTCAAGGCCGAGGCTTACATCCTCACCAAGGACGAGGGTGGCCGCCATACGCCGTTCTTCACCAATTATCGTCCGCAGTTCTATTTCCGCACGACGGACGTGACTGGCGTCGTGACGCTGCCGGAAGGCACGGAAATGGTGATGCCGGGCGACAACGTGACGATGGACGTCGAGCTGATCGTGCCGATCGCGATGGAAGAGAAGCTCCGCTTCGCTATCCGTGAAGGCGGCCGCACCGTCGGCGCCGGCGTCGTCGCTTCGATCCAGGAATAAGGGCTTACCGGCCGGACGCGGGCTTCAAGTCCGCGTCCGATCGTCAGGGAAAAAGAAGATGAACGGCCAAAACATTCGCATCCGCCTCAAGGCGTTCGATCACCGGATTCTCGACTCCTCGACGAAGGAGATCGTGTCGACGGCGAAGCGGACGGGTGCGCAGGTGCGCGGCCCGATCCCGTTGCCGACGAAGATCGAGAAATTCACGGTCAACCGCTCGCCGCACGTCGATAAGAAGTCGCGCGAGCAGTTCGAGATCCGGACCCACAAGCGGGTGCTCGATATCGTCGATCCGACGCCGCAGACGGTCGATGCTTTGATGAAGCTCGATCTCGCCGCCGGCGTCGACGTGGAGATCAAGCTCTAAGCGTCGTTGCGGGAAAGGCACGCGCCTTTCCGGATTATGACGCGGAATAAGCATTGTCGTGTGACGGTGCTGTGAAAGATGAACCGGGTCGGCGGCGCAAGCTCTGGCCTTGAAGGACGAAGAACATGCGGTCAGGTGTTATCGCACAAAAGCTGGGCATGACCCGCGTCTTCACCGACGCCGGCGAGCATGTGCCGGTCACGGTTTTGAAGCTCGATGGCTGCCAGGTCGTCGCGCAACGGACCAAGGAAGTGAACGGCTACACGCGCCGTGCAGCTCGGTATTGGCCGCGCCAAGGTGAAGAACGTGTCGAAGGCCGAACGCAGCCGTTTCGCGGTCGCCAAGGTGGAGCCGAAACTGAAGCTCGCCGAGTTCCGCGTCGCGGAAGACGGCGTTGCTGCCGGTCGGCGCGGAGATCACGGCGGATCATTTCGTCGTCGGCCAGTTCGTCGACGTGACTGGGACGAGCATGGGCAAGGGCTTTGCCGGCGGTATGAAGCGCTGGAATTTCGGCGGCCTGCGCGCGACCCACGGCGTCTCGATCTCGCATCGTTCGCATGGGTTCGACCGGCGGCCGTCAGGATCCGGGCAAGACCTTCAAGAACAAGAAGATGGCCGGTCACATGGGTGTCGACCGCGTGACGACCTTGAATCTGCGTGTCGTGCAGACCGATGTCGAGCGCGGCCTCATCCTCGTCGAAGGCGCGGTGCCTGGCACCACCGGCGGCTGGATTTATATCCGCGACGCGGTGAAGAAGGCGCTGCCGAAGGACGCGCCGAAGCCCGGCAAATATCGTCTGGCGACCGAAGCGCAATCCGAGGCGCCTGCTGAAGACCGCCGAGGCCCCCGCCACACCCACGGAAGGAGCCTCGTCGTGAAGATCGAGATTACCTCTCTCGACGGCGCCAACGCCGGTCGAAATCGAATTGAACGACGCGATTTTCGGTCTCGAGCCCCGCGCGGACATTCTTGCGCGCATGGTTCGCTATCAGCTCGCCAAGCGCCGCGCCGGCACGCATCAGACGCAGGGCCGCGCCGATATCGCCCGCACCGGCAAGAAGCTGTACAAGCAGAAGGGCACAGGCAGCGCCCGTCACGGTCGGCGCGCGTGCCGCAGTTCCGCGGTGGCGGTCGCGCCTTCGGTCCGGTCGACGCGCTCGCATGCGCATGATCTGCCGAAGAAGGTGCGCGCGCTCGCGCTGAAGCACGCCTTGTCCGCGAAGGCCAAGGATGGCGGCATCATCGTCTGGGCGAATACCGATCTCGCCGATGCCAAGACCAAGGGGCTGCTGGCGCAGTTTCGCCAAGCTCGGCCTCACCAATGCGCTGATCATCGATGGTGCCAGCGTCGCAGGCCAACTTCGGCCATGCCGCCCGCAACATTCCTTCGATCGACGTTCTGCCGGTGCAGGGCATCAATGTTTACGACATCCTTCGCCGCGAGAAGCTCGTTCTTGACCAAGGCGGCGGTCGATGCGCTGGAGGCGCGATTCGAATGAGCACGTCGAAAACCTTCGCCGACGCGCGCCATTACGATCTGATCGTCGCTCCGGTCATTACCGAGAAGGCGACGGCGGCGTCCGAGCATAACAAGGTGATCTTCAAGGTCCGCAAGGACGCGACCAAGCCGCGAGATCAAGGCGGCGATCGAGCGGCTGTTCGACGTCAAGGTCGAGGCGGTGAACACGCTTGTCCGCAAGGGCAAGAAGAAGGTTTTCCGTGGTGTGCGCGGCGCGCAGTCCGACGTCAAAAAGGCGATCGTGACGCTGGCCGAAGGTCACAGCATCGACGTGACGACGGGGCTCTGAGGGTAAGAATCGCCATGGCACTGAAGACATTCAAGCCGATCACGCCCGGCCTTCGCCAGCTGGTGATCGTCGATCGTTCGGAGCTCTACAAGGGCAAGCCGGTCAAGAAGCTGACCGAGGGCAAGTCGTCCTCCGGCGGCCGCAACAACCATGGCCGCGTCACCGTTCGTTTTCGTGGCGGCGGCCACAAGCAGAGCTATCGCATCATCGACTTCAAGCGCCGCAAGCTCGATGTCGCGGCGAAAGTCGAGCGGATCGAATATGATCCGAACCGCACCTCCTTCATCGCGCTCATCCGCTACGCCGATGGCGAGCAGGCCTATATCATCGCGCCGCAGCGTCTCGGCGTCGGCGACGAAGTGATCGCCGGCCAGCAGGTCGACGTGAAGCCAGGCAATGCCATGCCGCTCGCCTCGATGCCGGTCGGCACGATCGTCCACAATGTCGAGATGAAGATCGGCAAGGGCGCCGCTCATGGTGCGCTCGGCCGGCAACTTCGCGCAAGTCGTCGGCCGCGATCAGGGCTATGTCATTGTCCGCCTCAATTCGGGCGAGCAGCGCCTGGTCCATGGCCAGTGCTTCGCAACGGTCGGCGCGGTGTCGAACCCCGACCACATGAATGCCTCGCTCGGCAAGGCGGGTCGCAAGCGCTGGCTCGGACGCCGTCCGCACAATCGCGGCGTCACGATGAACCCGGTCGATCATCCGCACGGCGGCGGCGAAGGCCGCACCTCGGGCGGCCGTCATCCGGTCACGCCGTGGGGCAAGCCGACAAAGGGCAAGAAGACGCGCTCCAACAAATCCACCGACAAATTCATCGTGACTTCGCGTCACAAGAGCAAGAAGAAGGGCTTAAGTCGATGGCACGTTCGATCTCGAAGGGTCCGTTCGTCGACGGCTATCTGCTCAAGAAGGCAGATGCAGCGCGCGCTTCGGGCCGCAACGAAGTCATCAAGATCTGGAGCCGGCGCTCGACGATATTGCCGCAATTCGTCGGCCTGACCTTCGGCGTCTACAACGGCCACAAGCATATCCCCGTCTCGGTGAGCGAGGACATGATCGGCCACAAGTTCGGCGAGTTTTCGCCGACCCGCACGTTCCACGGACATGCGGGCGACAAAAAAGCCAAGAGGGCCTGAGGCGCATCATGGGCAAGCAGCAAACGCCGCGCGCGTTGAAGGACAATGAGGCCAAGGCGGTGACGCGGATGATCCGCGTCAGCCCGCAGAAGCTGAACCTCGTTGCGCAACTGATCCGCGGCAAGAAGGTGGAGCGGGCTTTGGCCGATCTTCAATTCTCGCGCAAGCGCATCGCCGCCGACGTCAAGAAGACGCTGGAGAGCGCGATCGCGAATGCGGAAAACAATCACAGCCTCGATGTCGACGATCTCGTCGTCGCCGAGGCGTTCGTCGGCAAGGGCCTGGTGCTGAAGCGGTTCTCGCCGCGCGCGCGCGGCCGCGCCGGGCGGATCGAGAAGCCGTTTTCGAATTTGACGATCGTCGTGCGCGAAGTCGAAGCGCCGGCGCAGGCCGGGGCCTGAGGAGCGAGCAATGGGACAGAAAGTCAATCCAATCGGCCTGCGCCTCGGCATCAACCGGACCTGGGATTCGCGCTGGTACGCGAACAAGGGCGAATACGGCAAGCTGCTGCACGAGGACATGAAGATCCGCGAGCTTCTGCTCAAGATGTTGAAGCAGGCGGCGGTGTCGAAGATCATCATCGAGCGGCCGCACAAGAAGTGCCGCGTGACGATCTATTCGGCGCGCCCCGGCGTCGTCATCGGCAAGAAGGGCGCCGACATCGACAAGATCCGCAAGGCGGTGGCGAAGCTCACCGAGTCGGAAGTCGTCATCAACATCGTCGAGGTGCGCAAGCCCGAGATCGACGCGACGCTGGTCGCCGATTCGATCGCCCAGCAGCTCGAGCGCCGCGTCGCTTTCCGCCGCGCCATGAAGCGTGCCGTGCAATCGGCGATGCGTCTTGGCGCCGAGGGCATCCGTATCAATTGCTCCGGCCGTCTCGGCGGCGCGGAAATCGCGCGTCTCGAATGGTATCGCGAGGGCCGGGTGCCGCTGCATACGCTGCGCGCCGATGTCGATTACGGCACCGCGACGGCGCACACGGCTTATGGCACGTGCGGCATCAAGGTCTGGGTGTTCAAGGGCGAAATCCTTGAGCACGATCCGATGGCGCAGGACAAGAAGATGGCCGAGCAGGATCATGGCGGCGGTGGTGGCGGCGGCGATCGTGGCCGCCGGCGCGACCGCGACGCGGCCTGAGACTTTGCGAAGAGATATTTGAAAGACTGAATCATGTTGCAACCCAAGCGCACGAAGTTCCGCAAAGCCTTCAAGGGCCGCATCCACGGCGCCTCGAAGGCGGGCTTCAATCTCGAACTTCGGCGAGTTCGGCCTGAAGGCGCTGGAGCCCGAGCGCGTCACCGCGCGCCAGATCGAGGCGGCGCGCCGCGCCATGACGCGCCATATGAAGCGCGCCGGGCGCGTCTGGATCCGCATCTTTCCCGACGTGCCGGTGTCGAAGAAGCCGACCGAAGTGCGCATGGGTAAGGGCAAGGGCGCGCCGGAGTTCTGGGCTGTGCGCGTCGCGCCGGGCCGCATCATGTTCGAGATCGACGGCGTGCCGACGGAACTCGCGCGCGAAGCCTTGACGCTGGCAGCGGCCAAGCTGCCGATCAAGACGCGCTTCGTGCAGCGTATCGCGGAATAGGAAGAGCGCAATGAAGAGCAAGCAGCGCCTGTCGGATCTCAGCGTCATGTCCGACGATCAGCTGGAACAGGAAGTCTTGAGCCTCAAGAAGGAGCAGTTCAATCTGCGCTTTCAGCGGGCGACCGGGCAGCTTCAGGATACGGCGCGCGTGCGCATCGTGCGCCGCGACATCGCGCGGGCGAAGACGATCGCCGAACGCGAACGCGCCGAAGAAAAAGGTTTGAAGATTATGCCGAAACGCGTTCTCCAGGGCGTCGTCGTCAGCGACAAGCAGGAAAAGACCGTCGTCGTGAAGGTCGAGCGCCGCTTCACCCATCCGCTGCTCAAGAAGACGGTGCGGCGGTCGAAGAATTATCACGCCCATGACGAGGCCAATACGTCCAAGGTCGGCGATACCGTGCTGATCGAGGAGACCCGGCCGATCTCGCGGCTGAAGCGCTGGATCGTCGTCGAAGGCGCGGCGGCGCCGAATAGCTAAGGCATGGTCCCGCAAGGGATCGTGTGAAGGAACAAGGCAAACTCAGGCGAAGTCCGGCAACGGAAACCTGTCTGACAAGAAAGGCTGAAGGCCATGATACAGATGCAGACCAACCTCGACGTCGCCGATAATTCCGGCGCGCGCCGCGTGATGTGCATCAAGGTGCTCGGCGGCTCGAAGCGGAAATACGCCTGCGGTCGGCGACATCATTGTCGTTTCGATCAAGGAGGCGATCCCGCGCGGCCGCGTCAAGAAGGGCGACGTCATGAAGGCGGTCGTCGTGCGCACCGCGAAGGACATCAAGCGGCCGGACGGTTCGGTCATCCGTTTCGATTCCAACGCCGCGGTGCTGATCAACAATCAGTCCGAGCCGGTCGGCACCCGCATTTTCGGGCCGGTGCCGCGCGAATTGCGCGCGAAGAACCACATGAAGATCATTTCGCTCGCGCCGGAGGTTCTGTGATGGCCGCGAAGATCAAAAAGGGCGACAAGGTCGTCGTGCTCACCGGCCGCGACAAGGGCCGCTCCGGCGAGGTGCTGCAGGTGTTGCCGAAGGACGACCGCGCGGTCGTGCGCGGCGATCAACATCGTCAAGCGCCATCAGCGCCAGACGCCGAGCCAGGAAGGCGGCATCATCTCCAAAGAGGGGACGATCCATTTGTCCAATCTCGCGCTCGCCGATCCGAAGGACGGCAAGGCGACGCGGGTTGGTTTCAAGATTCTCGACGACGGCCGCAAGGTCCGCGTTCGCCAAACGTTCGGGAGACCTGATCGATGGCTGAGCCAAAGACCGAAAAGGGCGCGCCGAAGGCCGCCAAGAAGGACGCCAAGAAAGACGCGAAGCCGGCCAAGGGCTGGCGAGGGCGCGTCGGCCAAGGCGCGCGCGCCGCGACGCAGCGCCGGCGCAGCGATTTCGTTGCGCCGACGGATTATGTGCCGCGGCTCAAGAAGCATTATAACGAGGTCGTGCGCGACGCAGCTGATCAAGCAATTCGGCTACAAGAATGCCGCTTGAAGTGCCGGTGATCGAGAAGATCGTCCTCAACATGGGCGTCGGCGAAGCGGTCAACGACACGAAGAAGGTTACGTCTCGCCGCGGCCGATCTCGCGTTGATCGCCGGCCAGAAGCCGATCGTGACCCGCGCCCGCAAGGCGATCGCGACCTTCAAGGTGCGCGAGAACATGCCGATCGGCGCCAAGGTGACGTTGCGCAAGACGCGGATGTACGAATTTCTCGATCGTCTCGTCACGATCGCGCTGCCGCGGATCCGCGACTTCCGCGGCCTGAACCCGAAGAGCTTCGACGGGCGCGGCAATTATGCGCTCGGCATCAAGGAGCATCTCGTGTTCCCGGAAATCGATTACGACAAGGCGGAGAGCGTTCTCGGTCTCGACGTCATCGTCTGCACGACCGCCAAAACCGACGAAGAGGCGCGCGCCCTTTTGCGCGCATTCAACTTCCCGTTCCGGCAGTGAGGCACAAGCCTCAAACGCGGAGCCAAGAGGTAGAGACACATGGCTAAGAAAGAGTTCGATTGAGAAGAACAAGCATCGCGAGAAGCTCGTCAAGCAATATGCGGCGCGCCGCAAGCGGCTGAAGACGCTCGGCCGAGGATCAAAGCCTCGACCGCCGAGGAGCGATTCGCCGCGCGGCTGAAGCTGGCGGAATTGCCGCGCAATTCGTCGGCGGTGCGCATTCGCAACCGCTGCGAAGTGTCCGGCCGTCCGCGCGCCTTCATCGGCAAGATGAAGATGTCGCGCATCGCGGTGCAGGGAATTGGGCTCGCAGGGCCTGATCCCCGGTCTCGTGAAGTCGAGCTGGTAAGGAGCGCCGTCATGTCAGTGAACGATCCGCTCGGCGATATGCTGACCCGCATCCGCAATGCGCAAATGCGCCGCAAGGGCAAGGTGCAGACGCCTGGCTCGCGGCTGCGCGCGCATGTGCTCGACGTGCTGGCCCAGGAAGGCTATATCCGCGGCTATTCGACGACGGAATATGGCAACGGCCGCACCGAGTTCGAAATCGAGCTCAAATATTATGACGGTGAGCCGGTCATCAAGCAGCTTGAGCGCGTCTCGAAGCCGGGCCGGCGCGTCTATGCGGCGGTGGCGGAGATGCCGCACGTCGCCAACGGCCTTGGCATCACCATCGTTTCGACATCGAAGGGCGTGATGGCCGACCATGCGGCGCGCGATGCGCAATGTCGGCGGCGAAGTGCTCTGCAAGGTCTTCTGACCGGAAGGTAGGATCGAGATCATGTCTCGCGTCGGAAAGAAGCCGGTGGTCATACCGGCCGGCGTCACCGCCAAGGTCGATGGCCAGACGATCGCCGTCAAGGGCGGCGAAGGGCGAATTGCGCTTTCGTCGGCTCCGGGCGATGTCAACGTCAGCTTCGCTGATAATCAGATCACGGTCGACCCGCGCAACGAAACCAAGCGCGCCCGCGCGCTTTGGGGCATGACGCGCGCGCAGGTCAACAATCTGGTCATCGGCGTCACCAAGGGTTTCGAGAAGCAAGCTCGAGATCAACGGCGTCGGCTACAAGGCCGCGGTCGCCGGCAAGAATCTGCAATTGTCGCTCGGCTACAGCCACGACGTGACCTATCCGATCCCGCAGGGCATCGCGATCACGACGCCGAAGCCGACGGAAATCACCATCGTCGGCATCGATAAGCGCCAGGTCGGGCAGGTCGCTGCGGAAATCCGTGCGTTCCGTCCGCCCGAACCCTATAAGGGCAAGGGCGTCAAATATGCCGACGAATTCATCTTCCGCAAGGAAGGCAAGAAGAAGTAAGGCAATTTTTCGCATGAGCCCGCCGGGATCATGGCGAGGAGCGGACTATGGCGAAGGACTATGAAGACAGAAGCGCGTCGCCAGCGCGCGTGTCAGGCGCGCGGTGAGGGCGCGCGCTTATGGCAAGCCGCGCCTGTCGGTGCATCGTTCGTCGAAGCAGATCTATGCCCAGATCATCGATGATGGCGCCGGGCGCACGCTGGCTTCGGCCTCGTCGCTCGAAGAAGACCAACCGCGAGGCGTTGAAGACCGGCGCCGACGATCGAGGCGGCCGCGAGGTCGGCAAGCAGATCGCGGACCGTGCGCTCGAAGCGGCGTCAAGGAGGTCGTCTTCGACCGCGGCGCTTACATCTATCATGGCCGCGTCAAGGCGCTGGCCGAAGGCGCCCGCGAGGCGGGACTGACGATTTAATCAATTCGGAAGCGAGCGGCGGCATAGCGCCGGCCGCGCAAGTGACGAAAGAACGGAAGAGATTATGGCACGTGAAGGTGAAGGCGGCGGCCGCGGCCGCGAGCGGGATAGGGCGACAGCGAATTCGTGGATCGTCTGGTCCACATCAATCGCGTCGCCAAAGTGGTGAAGGGCGGCCGGCGGTTTGGCTTCGCCGCGCTCGTCGTCGTCGGCGATCAGAAGGGCCGCGTCGGCTTTGGCCACGGCAAGGCGCGCGAGGTGCCGGAAGCGATCCGCAAGGCGACGGAAGCCGCCAAGCATTCGCTTGATCCGCGTGCCGCTGCGCGAAGGCCGCACGCTGCATCATGACGTGACCGGCCGTCACGGCGCGGGCCGCGTCGTTCTGCGTGCGGCGCCCGCCGGTACCGGCATCATCGCCGGCGGCCCGATGCGCGCCGTGTTCGAGACGCTCGGCATGCATGACGTCGTCGCCAAGTCGCAGGGCTCGTCCAATCCCTACAACATGGTCCGCGCGACTTTTGATGCGCTTCAGCAGGAAGATTCGCCGCGCGCCGTCGCTGCCCGCCGCAGCCTCAAGGTCTCGACCCTGCAGGCGCGCCGCCTGGGTGGCGAGGCCGAAGCCGCGGCCGAGGCGTAAGGAAGCTCGACTATGACGCAAAACTCCGAAATCGAAGCTCGTCGTCGAGCAGATCAGGAGCCCGATCGGCCGTCCTGCCGTGCAGCGCACGACGCTGATCGGCCTCGGCCTCAACAAGATCGGCCGCCGCTCCGCACTCGCCGATACGCCGGCCGTGCGCGGCATGATCGATAAAGTCGCGCATCTCGTGCGCATCGTCGAGAGACGCGTGAGGACAGCGTCATGAAACTCAACGAAATCACCGACAATCCCGGCGCCATCGAAAGCGCGCATGCGCGTCGGCCGCGGCATCGGCTCGGGCAAGGGCAAGACCGGCGGCCGCGGCGTCAAGGGCCAGAAGGCGCGCACCGGCGTCGCCATCAAGGGCTTCGAAGGCGGCCAGATGCCGCTGCATCGCCGCTTGCCGAAGCGCGGCTTCACGCCGCCGTCCAGCAAGGATTATAACGAAGTCAACATCGGCCGCATCCAGGAGGCGGTCGACGCCGGCAAGCTCGCGGCGGATGCTCCGGTGACGATCGACACGCTGCTTGCGGCGGGTGTCGTCACCAAGCGGCGCGACGGCGTGAAAATCCTCGGCGTCGGCGACATCAGCGCCAAGCTCGCCTTCGAGGTCGCCGCGGCGTCGAAATCGGCTGTCGCCGCCATCGAAAAGGTGGGCGGCTCGGTCAAGCTTCTCAACGTCGTGGCGGAAGCCGCGGCTGGAGCCTGAACCTCGGTTGCGAGGGGAGCCTCGGGCTCCCCACATCTCGAGCTTAAGGTCATTCTCGGGCATTGGGCGGCGCTGAAGGCGCCAGCGGAGTACCTCATGGCATCGGCCGCGGAACAACTTGCTGCTAACGTCAATTGGGGCGCTTTCGCCAAAGCCGAGGAACTGAAGAAGCGCATCTGGTTCACGCTCGGCGCGCTGATCATCTACCGGCTCGGCACTTATATCCCGCTGCCGGGCATCGACCCGGCAGCTTTCGCGCGCGCCTTCAACGGCAACAGCCAGGGCGTCCTGCAACTCTTCAACATGTTCTCGGGCGGCGCCGTGCAGCGCATGGCGATCTTCGCCCTGAACATCATGCCCTATATCTCCGCCTCGATCATCATTCAGCTTCTGACGAGCGTTTTTCCCTCGCTCGAAGCGCTGAAGAAAGAGGGCGAGGCCGGGCGCAAGGTCATCAATCAATATACCCGCTATCTCACCGTCGTGCTGGCCGCCTTCCAGGCCTATGGCATCTCCGTCGGCTTGCAGGGGCAGGCCGGCATCGTCACCAATCCCGGCATCTTCTTCACGCTGTCAACGACGATCACGCTGACCGGCGGCACGTTGTTCCTGATGTGGCTTGGCGAGCAGATCACCTCGCGCGGCATCGGCAACGGTTCCTCGCTCATCATCTTCTCGGGCATCGTCGCGGCCTTTCCGGCGGCGATCGTCAATACGCTCGAACTCGGCCGGCAGGGCCAGCTTTCGACCTTCCTGATCCTCGCCGTCATGGTGGTGGCGATCGCGGTCGTCGCTTTCATCGTCTTCATGGAGCGGGCGCAGCGGCGGCTCATCATCACCTATCCGAAGCGCCAGCAGGGCAATAAGACGTATGAGCGGCAGACATCGTTCTTGCCGTTGAAGCTCAATACGTCGGGCGTCATTCCGCCGATCTTCGCCTCTTCGCTGCTGCTGCTGCCGACGACGATCGCCAATTTCTCCAGCCACGGCGGCACCGGGGCGGAATCCTCGCGACGATCTCGCTTTATCTCGGCCACGGCCGGCCGCTCTATATGATCCTCTATGTGGCGCTGATCGTCTTCTTCGCGTTCTTCTACACGGCGATCGTCTTCAATCCGACCGAGACCGCCGATAACCTGAAGAAACATTCCGGCTTCATCCCCGGCATCAGGCCCGGCGAGCGCACGGCCCAATATATCGATAAGGTCCTGATGCGGATTACCGTTCTCGGCGCCGGCTACCTCTGCCTCATCTGCATCCTGCCGGAGATTCTGGTTTCCTATGCCGCCATGCCGTTTTATTTCGGCGGCACCTCGCTCCTGATTGTCGTAAGCGTTATGATGGACACCGTGGCGCAGATCCACGGCCACCTTCAGGCGCATCAGTATGAAGGTCTGGTCAAGAAAGCCAGATTGAGAGGGAAGAAACGATGAGGCTGATTCTGCTCGGACCGCCCGGAGCAGGCAAGGGGACACAATCGGCACGCCTCGTAGAGAAATATTCCATCCCGCAACTTTCGACCGGCGACATGCTGCGCGCGGCTGTTGCGGCCGGCACGCCCATCGGTCTCAAGGCCAAGGCGGTGATGGATGCGGGCGGCCTCGTCTCCGACGATATCGTTCTCGGCATCATCGCCGACCGGATCGACCAGGCGGATGCCGCCAAGGGCTTCATCCTCGACGGGTTTCCGCGCACGGTGAAGCAGGCGGAAGGGCTCGACAAATTACTTGCCGACAAGGGCCTGCGGCTCGATGCCGTGGTGGAGCTTAAGGTCAATGAGGCGGAGCTTCTGGGCCGGATTGAGCAAGCGGGTCGAGGAAACGCTCGCAGCGGGCGGCAAAGTCCGCGCCGACGACAATCCCGAGTCCTTCAAAACGCGGCTCGACGCCTACCGCGAGCTGACCGCGCCGGTCTCGGCCTATTATGCCAAACGCGGCGAGTTGAAAGCGGTGGACGGCATGGCGCCGATCGCGGCAGTCAGCGCGGCGGTCGACGACGCCATCGTGGCGAGCCAGAGGGTCTGAAACGGCGCGAAATCGGGGTTAAAGCGCTGATTTCGCCGCAATTTGGTGTTGACGCGGCGGGCGCGAGCCACTAGGTAAAGCGTTCCAAGCCGAAATGATCGGACCCGGCCAGCATGGGCAACCATGCGAGGGCCGGTTTTGCATTATCAGCTTCCCGCAAGGGCCGGCCTCCACCGGACGCGGGACATCCTCGCCGCCACTGTGCGGCAAACATGGAGAACATTGTGGCACGTATTGCCGGCGTTAACATCCCGACCAACAAGCGCGTCGTCATCGCCCTTCAGTATATCCACGGGATCGGTCCCAAGAAGGCGCAGGAAATCATCGAGAAGGTGCATATTTCGCCGGAGCGGCGCGTGCATGATCTGACCGATGCGGAAGTTCTGCAGATCCGCGAGACGATCGATCGCGATTATCAGGTCGAGGGCGATCTGCGGCGCGAAGTGTCGATGAATATCAAGCGGCTGATCGATCTCGGCGCCTATCGCGGCCTGCGTCATCGCCGTCAGCTGCCGGTCCGTGGCCAGCGCACGCATACCAACGCCCGTACCCGCAAGGGCAAGGCGAAGCCGATCGCCGGCAAGAAGAAGTAATCGCCATTTCGGCATCATAATCTCCCGGCGGCCATGGCGCTGTCCGGGGCTGCGTTGAATTCTGACGTTTAAACCAAGAAGCCCGAGCGCCTGGCATTACGGGCGCGCTGGAAGGACAGAGCAAATGGCAAAAGAAGCAAACACACGTGTCCGCCGCCGAGAGCGCAAGAATATCGTCTCGGGCGTGGCGCATGTGAATTCCTCGTTCAACAATACGATGATCACCATCAGCGATGCCCAGGGTAATACGATCTCCTGGTCGTCGGCGGGCACGATGGGGTTCAAGGGTTCGCGCAAGTCGACGCCTTATGCCGCGCAGATGGCGGCGGAGGATGCCGCGCGCAAGGCGGCCGAGCACGGCATGCGCACGCTCGAAGTCGAAGTCTCCGGCCCGGGTTCTGGCCGTGAATCGGCGCTGCGGGCGCTGCAGGCCGCGGGCTTCACCGTCACCTCGATCCGTGATGTGACGCCGATTCCGCATAACGGCTGCCGTCCGCGCAAGCGCCGCCGCGTTTAATTGTTTCAACTGTGCAGAGCCCCCGGCGCTGATTCAGCCGGTGGCAGCTTATGCCCCCAATGAGGATGCTCTCGTGATTCAGAAGAACTGGCAGGAGCTCATCAAGCCGAACAAGCTCGAAGTCGTCCCCGGCGACGATCCGAAGCGGCTTGCAACTATCATCGCCGAGCCGCTGGAGCGCGGTTTTGGTGTTACGCTCGGCAATTCGCTGCGGCGAATTCTTTTGTCGTCGCTGCAGGGCGCGGCGATTACCTCCGTGCATATCGACGGCGTGCTGCACGAATTCTCGTCGATTCCCGGCGTGCGCGAGGACGTGACCGACATCGTCCTCAACATCAAGGACATCGCGATCAAGATGCAGAGCGAAGGTCCGAAGCGCATGGTCTTGAAGAAGACCGGCCCCGGCAAGGTGACCGCCGGCGATATTTCGACGGTTGGCGATGTGCAGGTATTGAACCCCAACCTCGTCATCTGCACGCTCGACGAAGGCGCCGAAATCCGCATGGAATTCACGGTCAACACCGGCAAGGGCTATGTGACCGCGGATCGCAACCGCAGCGAAGACGCGCCGATCGGCCTCATTCCGGTCGACAGCCTTTATTCGCCGGTGCGCAAGGTGAGCTACCGCGTCGAGAACACCCGCGAAGGGCAGATTCTCGATTACGACAAGCTCACCCTGCAGATCGAGACCGACGGCTCGGTTTCGCCCGAGGATTCGGTCGCCTATGCGGCGCGCATCCTGCAGGACCAGCTCAACGTCTTCGTGAATTTCGAGGAGCCGCGCCGCGAGGAAGTGACGCCGTCTATTCCGGAGCTCGCCTTCAACCCGGCGCTGCTGAAGAAGGTGGACGAGCTGGAGCTGTCGGTGCGTTCGGCGAACTGCCTGAAGAACGACAACATCATCTACATCGGCGATCTGATCCAGAAGACCGAGGCGGAGATGCTGCGCACCCCGAACTTCGGCCGCAAGTCGCTCAACGAGATCAAGGAAGTGCTCGCCCAGATGGGTCTGCACCTCGGCATGGAAGTCACCGGCTGGCCGCCGGAGAACATCGACGAACTCGCCAAGAGGTTCGAAGAGCATTATTGAGTAACGGAGCCCTCTCCCTCGGGAGAGGGCTTCTGATAACGACACCCGGCCGTACCTTGGCACGGCGGCCGCATAAGGAGACTGGCCATGTATCACGGTCGCGCGAAGCGCCGCTTCAATCGCACGCACGAGCATCGCAAGGCGATGTTCGCCAATCTGTCGCAAGCTCTTATCAAGCACGAGCAGATCGTCACCACGCTGCCGAAGGCGAAGGATCTCCGCCCGGTCGTCGAGAAGCTTGTCACGCTCGGCAAGCGCGGCGATCTGCACGCCCGCCGCCAGGCGATCTCGCAGATCAAGGATGTCGATCTCGTTCGCAAGCTCTTCGACGTGCTTGGTCCCCGCTACAAGACCCGCAACGGCGGCTATACGCGCGTGCTGAAGGCGGGCTTCCGCTAAGGCGACAATGCGGCATTGGCGGTGATCGAATTCGTCGATCGCGATGTCGAGGCGAAGGGCAAGGATTCGGGGCCGGTGAGGGAAGAGGCTGCGGCCGAGGCATGAGCGCCGGGCCGGGCATCGCCAGGCGCGGTCATCGGCGGTCCGAAATGGATTTTGCGTTTTGAAGGGGCGGCGCTGGCTATCGGCGCCGCCTTTTTCTTTTGGCGCGACGGCGGCTCGTGGCTTCTTTTCGCGCTTCTGTTCTTTGCGCCGGACCTGTCGTTCCTGGCTTATATTGCTTCGCCCCGGGTCGGTGCCTTTGTCTATAATCTTGTCCATACGAGCATCGGACCGCTGGCGCTGCTCGGGCTCTCGGTCGCCTTGCCAAGTCATCTCTGCCAGACGATCGCCCTGATCTGGCTCGCGCATATCGGTGCGGATCGGGCTTTGGGCTATGGGCTAAAATATGCCACGGGCTTCGGCGATACGCATTTGGGCCGCATTGGCCGCTAAAACATCGCGGGGGCCGGCGCGCGAGCGCCAGATCGGCTTCTCCTCAGTTTATTTGGAGTCATCTGCGTCGAAATGAGGATCGCATGAGCAGGACATTTCGAGTGGGGATCGTGTTGGCGCTGACATTCGGAGTGGCGTTCACGAGCGCGCGTCTCGCGGCCGAGCCGGCCGTGCCGAACTCGGCGGCTGAGATCACGCTTTCATTTGCGCCTATAGTCAAAAAAGTCGCGCCAGCCGTCGTCAATGTCTATGCGTCGCGGACCGATACGCAGCCGCGCAATCCGCTATTCGACGATCCGGTCTTCCGTCATTTCTTCGGCGGCGATTCCGAAGAAGGCCGTCCCGGCGGTCCGACGGCGCAATCCCTTGGTTCGGGTGTTCTGATTGATCCGAGCGGTCTCGTCGTCACCAATTATCACGTCATCGAAGGCATGACGGATGTGAAAGTCGCGCTCTCCGACCGACGCGAACTCCCCGCGCAGATCGTCCTGCGCGATCAGCGGACCGATCTCGCCGTGTTGCGGCTGAAAGGAAAAGGGCCGTTCCCCTATATGGAGTTTGATGATTCCGACAAGCTCGAAGTCGGCGATCTCGTGCTCGCCATCGGCGATCCCTTTGGCGTCGGTCAGACGGTGACACAAGGCATCATCTCGGCGCTGGCGCGGACGGAGGAGGGCATTTCGCACTACGGCTTCTTCATCCAGACCGACGCGGCGATCAACCCCGGCAATTCCGGCGGCGCGCTGGTCGATATGCGCGGCCGCCTCATCGGTATCAATTCGGCGATTGTCTCGCAGACGGGCAGTTCGGTCGGGATCGGCTTCGCCATCCCATCCGACATGGTGAAAGTGATCGTCGCGACAGCCATGAGCGGCCGCTCTGCCGTGCGGCGGCCGTGGCTCGGTGCCGGCTTACAGAACGTGTCGAAGGATATTGCCAATTCACTCAATCTCGACCGGCCGGCCGGCACGCTGGTCACCGATGTCACGCCGAAAAGCCCGGCTGAGGCCGCAGGTCTCAAGCAGGGCGATTTGATCATCTCCGTCGATGGGCAGCCTACGGATGATGTCGAAGCTTTCAGCTATCGCTTCGCGACCGCGCCCCTCGGCAGCAAAGTCACCCTGTCGGTCCTTCGCGACAGCAAGCCCCTGACTCTGACGCTGAAAGCCGAACCGGCGCCTGATCTGCCGCGCGATCCCATCAAGATTGCCGGCTCTTCGCCCTTTTCCGGCGCCACTGTCATCAATATCTCGCCGGCAGTTGCCGAGGAATATTCGCTGGATGCAGCCCGCCAGGGCGTCGTCATCAGTGATGTCGATGATAAATCGCGCGCCGCCGGTCTGAACCTGCAAAAAGGCGATGTCATCATCTCGGTCAATGACAAGAAGATCGAGACGACGCGCGATCTCCAGCAGGCGACAACCGGCGATCATTATTTCTGGAAGATCAGCATCGGCCGCGGCAATCAGATCATCACCACGGTGATTGGCGGATAGGGCCGTTCGCGTCTCATCCTTCGAGACGGCCGCCGTGCGGCCTTCTCAGGACGAGGGGCGAAATGCAGCAACTTCCCGCGTGCTGAAAGGCAAGCGCAGCTTGCGACTGGATGCACGAGGCCAGTTTCGCCGTTCGCCCTACGCCGCGCGGCGCGCGCCTTTTTCGGCGTGCTTGAGGCGGCTCAGGCGCCGCTTCAGCGACGACCAGAGGTGGCGCACTTCCTCGGCGGCCTTACCCTCGGTATCGATCTCGGTCACGCCCATGCCTTCGCGCGCGGCTTCCTGGTAATCGACGCGGGCGACGACGAACGGCCGCAGCAGGCCACCCATTGCTTCGACCGCCGCGGCGCCGTCGCTGACGCGCTGGCTCTCCTGCAAGGGCGGGCACTGGTTGAGCACGAAGGCGTAGTCCTTGCTCAGGGTTTTGAGTTTGCCGCGCGTGGCCTCGCTCGCCCAGATGTCGAAGATCGTCGGCCGGGCGGGGATCAGGCAAAGGTCGGCGGCGCGCATGGCGGCGTCGGCCGCGGGGGAGTCGGTGGCGGGCGTATCGACGATGACGAGCGTGACACGGCCGCGGGCCAGCGCGGCGATCGCCGCGTCAAGCTTGGCCGCCATCACCGCCTCGACCGGCATGTTCTTGTCCTGGCGGCGATGGCCCCATTTGAGCAACGACTTCTGCGGGTCCATGTCGATCAGAAAGACGCGCTCGCCGGCTTCCTGCGCGGCGACGGCGAGGCAGGCAGCCAAAGTGCTCTTGCCCGACCCGCCCTTTTGGTTGACCAGTGCGACCACACGCATATGACGATGCTCCACGATTCGATGAAATTATACTTGCTTTCAATTCTCATCGAAACGTTAACTGGCTGATAAAGAGTTGCATTTGGCGTTCACATCTGCGCGGGAATATTCTGCGCGCGAGCCAATTTGCTCTTCATTTCCGGGGCTTTCGCGCCCAAATTGAAGTAATATGTCCGATCTTTTCGCCGCCGCTCATTTGTCCGATCAAGCGCCCCATCCGCTGGCGGACCGGCTGCGTCCGCGCCACCTCGATGAGGTTGCGGGGCAGGATCATCTCCTGGGGCCGGACGGGGCGCTGACGCGGCTGATCCGCGCCGGCTCGCTTGGCAGCCTGATTTTCTGGGGGCCGCCCGGCACCGGCAAAACAACGGTCGCCCGGTTGCTGGCGCAGGAAACAAAGCTCGCCTTCGTGCAAATCTCGGCCATCTTCTCCGGCATCGCCGAGCTCAAGAAGGTTTTCGAGGAGGCGCGCAAGCGCCGCGCCATCGGCCAGGGGACGCTTCTCTTCGTCGATGAAATCCATCGTTTCAACCGGACGCAGCAAGACAGTTTCCTGCCGGTTATGGAAGACGGCACGATCACCTTGATCGGCGCGACGACGGAAAATCCGAGCTTTGAACTCAACGCCGCGCTGCTCTCGCGCGCCCGCGTTCTCACCTTCCGCGCCCTGGACGAGGCGGCGCTCGAAAAGCTGCTGGCGCGGGCGGAGACGGTCGAGGGCAAAGAACTGCCGCTGACCCCGGAAGCCCGCGAGACCTTGCTGCGCATGGCCGACGGCGACGGGCGCGCCGTGCTGACGCTGGCCGAGGAAATCTGGCGGGCCGCGCCGCCCGCGCCGCTCGATGTCGCCGGCCTGACCGAGATCGTGCAGCGCCGCGCGCCGATCTACGACAAGGCACAGGAGGGTCATTACAATCTTATCAGCGCGCTGCATAAATGCGTGCGCGGTTCCGATCCCGACGCGGCGCTCTATTATCTCGCCCGGATGCTCGATGCCGGTGAGGCGCCGCTTTTCATCGCCCGGCGCATCGTCCGCATGGCGATCGAGGACATCGGGCTTGCCGACCCGCAGGCGCTTGTCGTCGCCAATGCGGCCAAGGACGCCTATGACTTTCTCGGCTCGCCCGAGGGCGAGCTGGCGCTTGCCAACGCCGCTGATCTATGTCGCGACCGCGCCGAAATCGAACGCTGCCTATCGCGCCTATGGCGCCGCGAATCGTCTTGCCAAGGAACACGGCTCTCTGATGCCGCCGAAGGTCATCCTCAACGCGCCGACGAAATTGATGAAGTCGGAAGGCTATGGCTCGGGTTATGAATATGATCACGACTCGCCTGAGGCTTTCTCGGGCCAGGATTATTGGCCGGAGAAACTCGGACGGCAGAACATCTACGAGCCGGTCGAGCGCGGCTTCGAGCGCGAAATCAAGAAGCGGCTCGAATATTGGGAAAAGCTGAGGAAGGAACGGGGAAGGTCGTGAGCGAAAAACAAGCGTCATTGCGAGCAAAGCGAAGCAATCCGGAAGCTAAGACTGGATCGCTTCGGCGCGATGCGCCTCGCGGCGACGCGGTTCATGGCTCGGTGCAGACCTTCACAGTCACCGAAGACGAAGAGGGCATGCGGCTCGACCGCTGGTTCAAACGGCGGCTGCCGACGCTTTCGCTCTCGCATCTCAACAAAATCGTCCGTACCGGGCAGGTGCGCGTCGATGGCGGGCGGGTCAAGACAGCGACGCGGCTCGCCGCCGGCCAGAAGGTGCGCGTGCCGCCGGTCGATGTGGCGCCGCCGCCGGCGAAACAGCAGGTGATCTCGGAGGCCGATCGCCGCGCCATCCGCGACATGGTCCTCTACGAGGACAAGGATCTGATGGTCCTCAACAAGCCCTTCGGCCTCGCGGTGCAGGGCGGCTCGGGAACCAAGCGCCATATCGACGGCATGCTGGCCTCGCTCGCCAATGAAAAGGGCGAGCGCCCGGTGCTGGTGCACCGGCTCGACCGCGACACGTCGGGTGTCTTGCTCGTCGCCAAACGCGCGGGCATCGCCGCCAAGCTCGGCGAGATTTTCCGTTCGCGGCAGGCGCAGAAAATCTATTGGGCGCTGGTCGAAGGCGTGCCGAAGCCGGCGCAGGGGCGCATTTCGCTTTTTCTCGCCAAGGGCGAGGGCATGGGCGACGCGCGGGCCGAGGCGAAAGCGCAGAAGGATCGCAGCGGCCTCGAGAAAATGCGCATCGCCAAACATGGCGAAGAGGATGCGCAGCATTCCGTCACTTATTACGCCGTGGTCGACAAGGTCACGCCGCGGCTCGCTTGGCTGTCGATGAAGCCGATCACCGGCCGCACCCATCAATTGCGCGCCCATGCCGAGGCGATCGGCCATCCGATCATCGGCGATCCGAAATATTCCGGCGCCGCGAATGACCCGCGCCGGCACGATCCCGCGCGGCAAATCCCGGATGCCGTCGAGCACAAGCTGCATCTTCTCGCGCGCCGGCTGGTGCTGCCGCATCCGCGCGGCGGCACGCTCGACGTGACGGCGCCGCTGCCGCCGCATATGCAGAAGAGCTTCGAGCTCTTCGGCTTCGACGTGAAGCAATACGACCCGATCGAGGCCGCGCCGGAATAGTCAGACCGCGAAGGCCGGATAGACCGGCTTATAGGCGCAGGCGCGGATATGGGTGGCGATGTCGGCGGGGCGCGGAACGCCGGCGAGATCGTGGTCATAGATATATTCGGCGACGCGCGTGGCGACATGCAGCGAGGCTTCGAGAATTTTGCTCTGCGGCGGATAGATCAGCCCATCCGCGAGATTCTTCTCCGTCACCTGTTCGGCGACCGCCTTGGCCGCGACGATGAACATTTCTTCGGTCACGCGCTTCGCCTCGGTCGCAAATATCGCCATGCCCATCGCCGGGAAGATATAGACATTGTTGCCTTGGCCGGGCGTGAAGCTCTGGCCTTCGATTTCGACCGGCGGAAACGGGCTGCCGCTCGCGAAGATGGCGCGCCCCTGCGACCAGCGATAGGCTTCCTCCGCTGTGCATTCCGAACGCGAGGTCGGGTTGGAATAAGGAAAGATGATCGGCCGCTTGTTGATGTCGGCCATTGTCTCGATGACGGCCTGATTGAACAGTTTCGGCACGGTGCTGACGCCGATGATGCCGGTCGGGCGAAGCTCCTTGATCGCATCGACGAATTTGGCGACGGGCGCATGTTCAAGCGCGAACGGACGTTGAAAATCGGCAAGGTCGTTGCGCGAGCGGATGACGAGCCCGTTGATATCGAAGAGCACGTTGCGGGCGCGCGCCGCCTTGAGGTCGAGACCCTCCAGCGCCATCGCCTGGCTGATGAGTTCGGCGATGCCCGTCGCGGCCGAACCGCCGCCGAGAAAGAGAAAGCGCTGCTCGGTGAGCTTCTGCTTTGAAATCCGCAGGGCCGCGAATATGCCGGCGAGCGCCACCGCCGCCGTGCCCTGAATATCGTCGTTATAGGTGCAGATCCTGTCGCGATAGAGCTCGAGGATCGGCACCGCGTTGAAATTGGCGAAATCCTCCCATTGAATGCAGCACTTGGGATAAAGCTCCTGCACCGCCTGAACGAATTCGTCGATGAAGGCAGCGTAGTCCGCGCCGCGGACGCGCTTTTGGTTGAGGCCGAGATAGAGCGGGTCTTCGAGCAGTTCGGGATTGTTGGTCCCGACATCGAGCGTGATCGGCAGGCAATATTGCGGCGGAATGCCGGCGCAGGCCGTGTAGAGCGAGAGCTTGCCGATCGGAATGCCCATGCCGCCGACGCCGAGATCGCCGAGTCCGAGAATTCGCTCGCCATCGGTGACGACGATGAAGCGCACATCCTTCTGCGGCCAATGGCTGAGCAGTTCCTTGAGCCGCCCGCGCGCCGAGATTGGCAGATAGAGGCCGCGCGGCACGCGGAAAATCTGATCGAACTTCTGGCAGGCTTCGCCGACCGTCGGCGTGTAGACGATCGGCATGAAGGTCGCCGGGTCCGACATCAGGATCGCGTAATAGAGCGTCTCGTTACGCACCTGAAGGTCCGACAGAAACATGTATTTCTGCAGATTGTTGTCGAGGTTCGAGAGCTCGGCGTGGATGCGTGCCATCTGCAGTTCGAGAGTCACCGGCCGCGGCGGCAGCAGACCTTCGAGATTGTAGGCGCGGCGCTCGGCTTCGGTGAAGGCGGTGCCTTTGTTGAGCCGCGGCGTGCGGAGCAGCTCATAGCCGACGGTTCTGAGTTCCGTGGACATCATTCAGTTCCAAATTCGTTCGCATTGAATCGATCGGCAAGATGAAATTACGGATTTATCATCTTTTTTGGATCGACCACACGATCAAAATCCTGCCCGCTGATATAGCCAAGATGCAGGGCTGCGTCCTTGAGACTTAAGTCGTGCTCGGCCGCATAATGGGCGATCTGCGCCGCCTTGTCGTAGCCGATCACAGGGCTCAGCACTGTCACGAGCATCAGCGAGTTCGCCACATATTCATCGATTTTCTTGCGGTTGGGCTTGGTACCTTCGATCAGATATTTGCGGAAATTGGTGCAGCCATCGGCAAGCAAGGTGACCGACTGCATGAGATTGGCGATGATCAGCGGCTTGTAGGCGTTCATCTCGAGATGGCCACCAGCGCCGCCGAAGCCCACCGCCACATCATTGGCCATCACCTGCACCGCGATCATGGTCAGCGCCTCGGCCTGAGTCGGGTTCACCTTGCCGGGCATGATCGAGGAGCCGGGTTCGTTCTCGGGCAGGATGAGTTCGGCAAAACCCGCGCGCGGGCCGCAGGCGAGAAGCCTGATGTCGTTGGCGATCTTGTAGAGCGAGACGGCGAGGGTGCGCAGAGTTCCGGAGAGCTGTACGAGCGCATCATGCGCGCCTTGCGCCGCGAATTTGTTTGGCGCGGTGGAAAAGGGCAGGCTGGTGAGCCGGGCGATCTCGGCCGCCGCCGCCGCCGCGAATGTCCGCGAGGCGTTGAGCCCGGTGCCGACAGCGGTGCCGCCGAGCGCCAGCGGATAGACGCCTTTCAGCGCATCCTCGATCCGGACGAGGTCTTCACTCAGCGCATGGGCATAGCCCGACCATTCCTGGCCGAGCGTCAGCGGCGTCGCATCCTGCAGATGGGTGCGGCCGATCTTGACGATGTCACGCCATGCGCCCGCCTTCGTGGCGATGGAATCGCGCAGCGCCGCGACGGCGGGGATAAGCCGCGTCTTTATGCCGACGGCCGCGGCAATGTGCATCGCCGTCGGAAAGGCATCGTTCGAGGATTGCGAGAGATTGACGTGATCGTTCGGATGGACCGGGTCTTTGCCGCCGAGCGGCTTGCCGGCAATCTCGGCGGCGCGGTTGGCGATCACCTCGTTGACGTTCATGTTGAACTGAGTGCCGCTGCCGGTCATCCACACACGCAGCGGAAACATGTCGGCATGTCTGCCGGCGAGGATCTCATCGCAGACCGCGACGATGCGCGCGGCCGTATCGCTATCGAGCCGGCCTTCCGCCGCATTCACCGTCGCGGCGGCGCGCTTGATCAAGGCAAAGGCCGGGATGAGTTCCGGCGGCATGAGATCGCGGCCAATGCTGAAATAGGCCAGCGACCTTTGCGTTTGCGCACCCCATAGCTTGTCGGCGGGGACATCGACCTCGCCGAGGCTGTCTCTTTCGCGCCGGACCTCGCTCATGCTTCCTCCGGCGGCACGCGCTAGCCGCTGTTGCGCAGGCCGGCGGAGATGCCGTTGATGGTGATCTGTACGGCGCGCAAGATCGATTCATCCTGATTGTCCGCCGCGCGATGCAGCTTGAGCAATTCGACCTGCACATGGTTCAGCGGATCGAGATAGGGAATACGCATCTTGAGCGAGGCATCGAGCGCCGGATTGTCCTGCAGCAGTTCCTTCTGGCCGGTGATCTTCAGCAGCGCATCGATCGAGGCCAGCCATTCGGTGCGGATGGCCTGGAAAATCTTGTCGCGCACTTTCCGGTCGGGAACGAGCTCGGCATAGCGCGAGGCAATGCCGATGTTGCTCTTGGCCAGCACCATTTCCATGTTGGAGAGCATGGTGCGGAAGAACCCCCATTCCCGATACATGTCCTGCAGAAATTTGAGGCCGGTGTCCGGATGCTTCTTGATCCAGGACTTGAAGGCGGAACCGAAACCGAACCAGCCGGGCAGCATCAGGCGGCATTGCGCCCAGGAGAAGACCCAGGGAATGGCGCGCAGATGTTCGATCTTCCGCGTCTTGGTGCGCGAGGCCGGCCGGCTGCCGATGTTGAGCGTCGCGATCTCGGTGATCACGGTCGAGCCCCAGAAATAAGTCTCGAATTCCGGGGTGTCGTAGACCAGCGCCCGATAGGCTTTGAAAGCCGAGTCGGACAGCTCTTCCATCGCGTCGAGATATTCCTCGCGCGGCGCATGCGCCTCCGGCATCAGCAGCGACGCCTCGAAAGTCGCGGCGACGAAGGTTTCGAGATTGCGCCGGCCGACTTCGGGATTGGAATATTTCGATGAAATGATCTCGCCCTGTTCAGTGACGCGAATCTGGCCACCCACCGCGCCGCTGGGCTGGGCGAGGATCGCCTCATAGGCCGGGCCGCCACCGCGGCCGACCGAGCCGCCGCGGCCGTGGAAGAGGCGCATCTTCACGTTATGTCGCTTGAAAGTCTCGATCAGGCTGATCTCGGCCTTGTACAATTCCCAGCCCGAGGTGACGAAGCCGCCATCCTTGTTGCTGTCCGAATAGCCGAGCATGATCTCCTGCGTATCGCCGCGGCTTTCGACAAGGCGGCGATAGGCCGGCAGGCTGAACGCCTTTTCCATGACAGCGGCGCAATTGCGCAGGTCTTCGATCGTCTCGAACAAAGGTACGATGTCGATCTTGCTCTTGCCATCGGGCGCGACGAGGCCGACTTCTTTCAAAATCACCGCGAGTTCGAGCATATCAGAGACCGATTGCGCCTTCGAGATGATGCTCGTGCGGATCGCCTCGGCGCCGTAGATCGCCCGCGCCTCGACGGCGGCCTGGAAGATCGCGAGTTCCTTGCGGGTTTCATCCGAATAGGAAAAGAACGGCGAGATGAGGGGGCGGACTTCGTTCAATTCCTTGACGAGGAGGGCGACCCGCTCGTCCTCGCTGCGAGACTCATACTTCGTGCCGGGCGCGACGGCTTCGAGCAATTCCGCGATCATGCGCTCATGCACGTCGGAATTCTGGCGAAGATCGAGCGTGGCGAGATGGAAGCCAAAACAGCTTGCCGCACGCCGCAACGCGCGCAGGCGTCCGCGCGTCAGAAGCTTCGAGCCATGCAGCTTCAGCGACTGATCGATGATGTGCAGGTCGCGACGGAACTCGTCGGCATTGTGATAGGCCGGCATGGCTTCGCCGCCGCGCTTGAGCGGATAATGCTCGTCGATGGCGCTGATATTGGCCGCGATCCGGCCGCGGATTGCCGCCACGGCGCGACGATAGGGCTCCGCCATCCGGTGCGGGGAGGAGTCGGGCGAACTCGAGGCAAGCTCGCGCAATTCGTCGGTGACTTCGATGATCTCGGCGCTGACCGAAAGCTCGGTGCCGAGCTTCTCGAGCTCGTCGAGATAGAAGGCAAGGATGCGCTGGCCGTGCATCCGGGTGGTCGTGCGCACGACTTCGGCATCGACATAGGGATTGCCGTCGCGGTCGCCGCCGATCCAGCTCCCGAGCCGCAGGAAGGAGGCAATCGGCGCTTCTTCCAGCGACGGATCATAGCCGCGGACCTGACGCTCGACCTGCTGATAGATGCGGGGTACTTCCTGGAGGAAAGTATAGTCGTAATAGGCGAGGCCGTTGGAGACTTCGTCGCGGACGTTAAGCTTGGTCCGGCGCAGCAGGCTCGTCTGCCAGAGGATGAGGACGGCGCGGCGGATCTTGTCCTCGATCTCGGTGGCTTCGTCCGGCGACCATTCCTGCCGGTCGCGCCGTTCCAGAAGATGAGCGATCGCCATTTCGCGCGACATGGTGCTCTTGCGGCGCACCTCGGTCGGATGGGCGGTCAGGACCGGGACCATGAAGGCGTTGTCGAAAAAGTCCTGTAATTGCGCGGGGGTGATCCCGGCTTTATGCGCGCCAGCGAGAGCATAGGCCAAAGTGCCGGGCTTGGGCGGGACATTGGCGATGGCGTCGCGCCGCATACGGCGGATCTGGTTCTGATCCTCGGCGATGTTCGACAGATGCGAGAAGTAGGAATAGGCGCGCACGATCTGCACGGATTGCGCCGGCGTCAGCGATTCAAGGATGCGATTCGAGCTTGTGCCGCGCGCCCTCGTCGCCGTCGCGATGGAAGCGGACCGAATTCTGGCGGATGGCCTCGACGAGATCGAAAATCTCTTCGCCCTGCTGCTCGCGTACCGTATCGCCAAGAATACGGCCGAGGAGGCGGATGTCATTCTTGAGCGCGCGATCGGGTTCGCGCTCCGCGGAAAATTGGGTCCTGGCGGTTTCCTTGTTCATATTCGCTCCCGTCGTTCCCGTGGTTCTGGCCCATCTATAGCCGCTGGCGGAGGGCCATGCTGGCAATTTTTCGTCCTCCCGGCGCGACATTTCACCCTTGGCCATTCTGCGTTAAAGGTGGCCGATGCGCGAGGATCTAACCAAACCGCCGGCCGAGCCGATCGATCCCATCGCTCTGGCGCGGCGCGATATGCAAAAAGCGCTGCCCAAGCGCTTCTACAAGGAGGCGCGGGTGGCGCCCGCGGCCGGAGGCTTCGCTCTCACCCTCGATGGCCACGCGGCCAAAACGCCGGCCAAGAGCGACCTTATCCTGCCCACTGCGGCGCTGGCCGAGGCAGTCGCCGCCGAATGGCGCGCACAGGGCGAGACGATCGATTTTGCGACGATGCCGCTGACCCGGCTCGCCTTCACCGCCATCGACGGGGTCGCGCAACGAAATGAACGGGGTGATCGACGAGATCGCCAAATATGCCGAAACCGATCTCGTTTGCTATCGCGCTTCTGAGCCTGCGAGCCTGGCCGAAGCCCAGGCTGCGGCCTGGGACCCCGTCCTCGATTTTGCTGCAGCGCAACTCGGCGCACGGTTCTTTTGCGCCGAGGGCGTGGTTTTCGTCGCCCAGCCGCCCGAGGCCAGGGCTGCGGTCAAGGCCCGGATCGCCGAGATTGCCGCCGGACCAGCGGCACCGTTCCTTCTGGCCAGCCTTTCGGTGATGACGGCGTTGACCGGCTCCGTTCTCATCGCTTTGGCGCTGGCCGAGGGCTCTCATAGCCTCGACCAGGCTTGGGCCGCCGCGCATGTGGATGAAGATTTCCAGATCCGCCAATGGGGGGCGGATAGCGAGGCCACCGCCCGGCGCAGCCGGCGTTTCGCCGACATGGCGGCGGCCGAGACCGTCTGGCGGCTAAGTCAGGCGGCTGCTGGCCACGCGCCTGCCTCGTCGGGGTAATAAAGACCCGGAACGATGTGCTATCCTTGTTTTCGCCCAGCTAGGAGCTTAGGTTCCGGCCAGAACGAAGATGGAGACCTGCAATGGGATCGTTGTCGATCTGGCACTGGCTGATCCTTGGGGCCGTCGTGCTTCTGCTGTTTGGCGGCAAGGGCAAGATTTCCGACCTTATGGGCGATTTCGCCAAGGGCATTAAATCCTTCAAGAAGGGTCTTGCCGACGAGGAGACGCCACCGGCCGCGGCCCCGCAATCGCTTGACCATCGCCCCTCCGTCGAGGCGAATCAGGCATCGCAATCGCAAAAGGTGAGTTGATTTCAGCCTGACGGAATGTGAGCGAAAGCTGCGATGTTTGAATTCGACGCCGGTAAGCTGATCATCATCGCGATCGCGGCGCTTATTTTCATCGGCCCGAAGGATTTGCCGCGCGTCATGCGGCAAGCGGGGCAGGCGATAGCCAAGCTGCGCCGCATGGGGGCTGAATTCCAGGCGCAGTTCATGGCAGCGATGAACGAGGCCGGGGTCGAGGATCTGAAGGCCGACGCCAATAAACTGACCGAGAGCGCCAAGATCGATCTGGGTTTCGATCCGCTGCAAACGGCCAAAAGCGAAATCGCAAATGTCATGCGCCAGGTCGAGGCGCCCGTCAAAACCGCCCCGGTTGAAGTCGCAACACCCGTGATCGCCGCTGTTCCCGAGACGGAAGTTGACGAAGCCGCACGCGAGACTGCGTCCCCAGCGCCCGTGGCCCGCGCTGCCAATGAATGATGTGCGTTGAGCCCTTCCATGACCGACGCCGATATCGAGGCGACACGCGCCCCGCTGATTGACCATCTGATCGAATTGCGCGCGCGCCTGATCCGGGCGCTTCTCGTTTTCGTCGTGTTGTTTATCGTCTGCTTCTTCTTCGCCAAGGGCATCTACAACGTTCTGCTCATTCCCTATGAGCATGTGGCGGGTCCCGACGCGAAGCTCATCTACACGTCGCCGCCAGAATATTTTTTCACACAAGTCAGGGTGGCCTTTTTCGCCGCCGCCTTTCTCGCCTGTCCGGTGATTCTGGCGCAGATCTATGCTTTCGTCGCACCGGGCCTCTACAAGCAGGAGCGGCGAGCCTTCGCGCCTTACCTTTTTGCCACGCCGATCTTCTTTCTGCTCGGTGCGTTGCTGGTTTATTTCGTCGTCCTGCCCAATCTGCTGACCTTCTTCCTTGGCATGCAGCAGGCGGCGCAGCCGGGGCGTGCGCAGATCGAGCTGCTGCCGCGCGTCAGTGAATATCTGTCGCTGATCATGACGCTGATCTTCGGCTTCGGCGTGGTGTTCCAATTGCCGGTGGTGCTGACATTGCTGGGCCGCGTCGGCCTCGTCGACACCGCTTTCTTGCGCCGCCAGCGCCGCTACGCCGCCGTGCTCGTCTTCGCCGCCGCCGCGATCCTGACGCCGCCCGATGTCTTCTCCATGTTGGCCCTTGCCGTGCCGGGCCTGCTCCTCTACGAGCTTTCGATCATCTCGGTCGCTTTCATCGAGAGGCGGCGCGCCGAGGAAGCGGCCCAGGCGGCTGGCACCTGATTTTCGAGTTCGCTCATGCACGACATCAAATGGGTTCGCGAGAATTCGGACACTTTCGACGATGGCCTGACGCGCCGCGGTGCGGAGCCGATGTCTGCGAAACTTCTCGCACTCGACGACAAGCGCCGCGCTGCCATCGCCAGGGCGCAGGCCGCTCAGGAGCGCCGCAACGCGGCCTCAAAGGAAATCGGCGCGGCTCTGAAGGTGGGCGATGCCGCCAAGGCCGAAGCCCTGAAGCAGGAGGTCGCCGATCTCAAAGCCGCATTGCCGCGCTTCGAGGAGGAAGAGCGTCAGGCGATCAAGGAGCTTGAGGATACGCTCGCCTGGGTTCCCAATATTCCGCTCGCTGAAGTTCCCTTCGGCAAGGACGAGAATGACAATCCCGAATTACGCGCCGTCGGCACGAAACCGCAATTCGCCTTTCAGCCGAAAGAGCATTTCGAGATTGGTGAGGCGCTTGGCCTCATGGATTTTGACACCGCCGCTAAACTTTCCGGCGCGCGCTTCGTCGTGTTGAAGGGCGCGCTGGCGCGGCTCGAACGCGCGCTCGGCCAGTTCATGCTCGATCTGCATACGGGCGAGCACGGCTATGCGGAGGTCAATCCGCCGCTTCTGGTGCGCGATGAGGCCATGTTCGGCACGGCGCAATTGCCGAAGTTCCGCGAAGATCAGTTCCCCACCTTTTTGGAGCCGATCGCGCGGATCGAAGGGATGAGAGAATACGAGCAGCAGCGCGCCGAGAAGAAAGACGCAATCGAGACGGAAGCCGAAGCGCGGGCGGAGAAATTCGTCGAAGATTATATTCGCGACGTAAAGGGCCGCGGGCTTGACGAGCGCTACGCGCGAAGTCAGGTCCTGCGCGATGCGAGAAATGATCTTTTTGCGCAATTCGATTTAAAATATTGGAACGAACATCTGGCCAAGCGGACGCTTTGGCTCATCCCGACAGCCGAAGTGCCGTTGACCAATCTGGTGCGCGAGAAAATCCTCGACGAAAAAGATTTGCCGATCCGTGTCACCGCTTCCACGCCATGCTTCCGGGCCGAAGCTGGCGCGGCGGGGCGCGATACACGCGGCATGATCCGCCAGCATCAATTCCCCAAAGTCGAACTCGTTTCGGTGACCACACCGGAGCAATCGCTTGCCGAGCACGAGCGCCTGCTGAATTGCGCCGAGGAGGTTTTGAAGCGGCTTGGCCTCGCCTATCGCGTCGTCACGCTCTGCACCGGCGACATGGGCTTTGCCTCGCAGAAGACCTATGACATCGAGGTTTGGCTGCCGGGGCAGGGACGCTATCGCGAGATTTCGTCCTGCTCGGTCTGCGGCGATTTCCAGGCGCGGCGAATGGAGGCGCGCTATCGGCCGGAAGGCGGCAAGACAACGCGCTTCGTGCACACGCTCAATGGCTCCGGCGTCGCGGTCGGCCGGGCGCTCGTTGCCGTGCTGGAAAATTACCAGAACGAAGACGGTTCCGTGACGGTGCCTGATGTTTTGCTGCCATATATGGGCGGTATCACGCGGCTCACGAAAGCGGCCTAGAAAGATTCGCCTATCATGCGCATTCTGGTCACCAACGACGACGGCATTCATGCTCCGGGGCTGCAAGTCCTCGAGCGAATCGCGGCGCGGCTTTCCGACGACATATTCGTCGTCGCGCCGGAGCATGATCAGAGCGGCGTCTCGCATTCGCTCTCGCTCAACGATCCGCTGCGGCTGCGTAAGGTTTCCGAGCGCCGATTCGCGGTAAAGGGCACACCGACGGATTGCGTCATCATGGGCGTGCGTGAGATTTTGCGCGCGCATCAGCCAGATCTCATTCTCTCCGGCGTCAATCGCGGCTCCAATATCGCCGACGATGTGACTTATTCGGGCACAATCGCCGCGGCGATTGAAGGCACCGTCCTCGGCATCACTTCGATCGCGCTGTCGCAGGCCTATCATCCCGAGGATCACAATGTGCTCGACTGGGATTGTGCCGAGGTTCACGCGCCGCGCATCATCAAGGCGCTGCTCGCCGAAGGCATCGATCGCGACGTCCTGATCAACGTGAATTTTCCCGGTTGTCCGGCGCAGGATGTGAGGGGCGTTTCTGTCGCCATACAGGGGCGCCGGGATATGCAACTGGTACGGCTTGAGCGTCGCAATGACGGTCGCGGCAATCCCTATTATTGGATCGCTTTCGAACGCGACGTCACCGAGCGCCGCCCCGGCACCGATATCGAAGCGATCGGCAACGATCGCATATCGGTGACCCCGCTGAAGCTCGATATGACCGACGAGGTTTCGGTGACGCGCTATGCGCGGCTGTTCGATCATGCGGAATTCGCATTTTCGCAGAAAGAGCGCGCAGAATAAGTGTTGGCAGAGGCGCGATCTGCTTTCGGCTCGACACAATTCGTGAAATCGTCAATCTTCATTTGATTCGGCTGCTCTCCTCCGGGGCAGTCGGCACTGGCTAATTTTCTGATTTAGCGCGATTTTTTTCGAATCGATCGAGTGCATTCGAACAAAAGCGCGCTTGGGGAAGCGCAGAACGTGACGAAGATCGGGTCGCTGGCTGTCGCGGACGAGGACGCCGCCGCCGCGCGCGGGGAAGAGAAGGCTGCCTTCCTTCTACGCTTGCGTTCCAGCGGCATTCGCGATCTCGATCTTCTCCGCGCGCTCGAAAAAATCCCGCGTGAAATGTTTGTGCCCCACCGCTTTGTCGATCTCGCCCGGCGCGATCTCGCTCTGCCGATCGGTTGCGGCCAGACGCTGTCTGAGCCTTCACTTGTCGCGCGGATGATCGCAGCACTTGGCGTTGCGCGCGAACATCGTGTGCTCGAAATCGGCACCGGCTCAGGCTATGCGACGGCCATCCTCGCCGAGATCGGGGCGCAGGTCATCTCTATCGAACGCTTCCAGAACTCTGGCGATCGCCGCACGCCTGCGATTGGAGCGGCTCGGCAAACAAAATGTCGAGGTCATCTTCGCCGATGGTCTGGCCGTGCCCGCCACAGCCGGCCTGTTTGACCGCATCTTGATTCATGCGCGCCTCAACGAAGTTCCGCCCGATCTCGTCGCGCTTCTGGCGGGAGATGGTCGCATCGTCCTCGCGCGTCCCGACCGCGAAGTCGCCTGGCGGCAAGTGCTCGTCGAATTGCGCCGCGATGCTGCGGGCACGCTTGTCGAGACGCAGATCGCCGCCTGCCGTTTGCAGGCCTTGCTGCCCGGTATTGCGCAGGTTTTGTAAGGCGCACCCGCGTTAAACATGCATTAAGCTAAAACGCGAGGGAATTGGGTGAAGGTGCGTTCATCTTAAACGCTCCCTTAACTCGCTTGCTCCCTTAATGCGACCCAGAGTTTTTCGTCTGGTGGGTTGCGTCATGGCCAGTTTCGCGTCGGCATTGAATTCCGGTCTCACTATTCGCCTTCTTATGATCGGCTGCTGCGCCGGCCTGCTTGCCGGATGCGCCGATTCCCAGCGTTTGGCGGATCCTTTCTCCAATCCCTTCAGCGGCGATGTCGATCACACGCCGACCGGCAGCATTTCCCAGCCGCAGCCCTATGCGCCGACACAGCCGGTTAAATCGCGACCGCTGACGCCGCCGCCCGCAGCTTCATATTCGGCCCCGGCCTACACGAGCCCGCATGTTGCTTCCGGCGGCTGGAGTGGCAGCGATACAGCCTCGCGCAGCGTTCATCCGAGCAGCGCGGGCTGGACGGCGGAGGGCGGCATCCCGGTCGTCGTGGCGCGGGGCGAGACGGCAGAGGTCATCGCTCGCCGCTACGGCATTCCGACCGACGCCCTGGTGCACGCCAACGGCTATTCCTACGCCGGCCAAATCCGCCCCGGAGCGCGGATCGTGATTCCGACCTATAACGCGGCGCTGGCGGCTTCGAGCGGCGTGCGCTTCTCCGCGGCCCGCAACGAACAGCACCGGGCGCAGGAGCGCATCCACGAGGCTCGGATTCGCGATACGCATCTGCATTTCGTCCGCGGCCCGGCCCCGGCCGAGGATCGTTACGCCCGCGCCGCCGAGATCAGGGCGGAGAAGCGTGCCGAAAAATTGGCACGCGAAAAGCATGCGCCGGCCGCGCCGCTCGCCAGCGCCCGCGTCCTCAAACCGCATGCACGCCCGGAGGCTGATGCGGCGCCGGTGGGTCACGTCTACGCTCGCGCGACGCCGACCCCGATCGACCATATGCCGACGGCGAGCCTGGAGCCGGCAGCGGATCAGTCGGCCGACGCCGCGCCGGAATTCCGCTGGCCGGCCCGCGGCCGTATCACCGAGGGCTATCGCCGCGGCGTCAACGATGGCATCAACATCGCTTTGCCGGAGGGCACATCGGTCAAGGCGGCAGAGGCGGGGGTTGTCGTCTACGCCGGCAATGAAGTGCGGGGCTATGGCAACCTTGTGCTGATCCGCCATCCCAATGGCTTTGTCACCGCCTATGCCGATAACGGTGAAATCAACGTCAAGCGCGGCGAGACGGTTCGGCGCGGGCAGGTGATCGCCAAATCCGGCGAAACCGGCAATGCGACATCGCCGCAGCTTCACTTCGAAGTCCGCAAGGGTTCGACGCCGGTCGATCCCACTCAATATCTCGCCGGGCTTTGATCCGGGCCATACTCAAAACCGCGCAGCAAAGACGAGGTAGGTCGTCACTTCGGCGACCTGCTGCGCGGCGCCGGCGACGTCCCCCGTCTGGCCATTGTACAGCCGCCGCGCCAACAGCGTGACCCCGTAGACGGCCAGCGCGCTGCAGGCCAGCGCGTTGAAGACGCGCCATAGGCTCGCGCCGGCGAGCAGGGGGAGTAGGCTCAGCGCCAACGCCAAGAGCGCGGTCACCAGCAGTGGCGGTTCATTGCTCGTCGCGGAAAAGCCCGCGCCTTCGCTGCGCGCCGGTGGCAGAAGGATAAGCGGCAGCAATCCCAGGGTGCGCGAAACACCGCCGGTTGCGATAAGGACCAAGCTCGCAAGCCCAAGATTGTGGCGTGCGACGATCCACAAACTCAGGACGCGCAGCAGCACGCTTCCGATCAGGGCGATTGTCCCAAAAGTGCCGATCCGGCTGTCCTTTAGGATTTCGAGGCGCGTTTCGCGCGTGGTGCCGCCGGTCGAATCCGCGAAGTCCGCGAGGCCGTCCTCGTGAAAAGCGCCGGTGACGGCGGCAAGGCATAATATCGCGAGCGTTGCCGCCAGAGGAAGCGCCAGGCCGAGAGCCTTGCTGGAGAGAAGAACAAGCGCCCCGCAGCCGCCGATCAGCGCGCCGGCCAACGGCAACATTCTTATCCGCGCCGTGATTTCGGAGCCGTAAGGATTTTTCTCAAATTCGAACGGCGGAATTGGCAACCGCGAGTAAAATCGCAGACACGCCAGGAGGTCCGCCACAAATTCGCCAGCCGCGCCCCTAACGTTCATCGCGTACAACTCCATTTCGCATCTTTTCATCGCCGGCTTTGGCGGGATGCGGGCAGTTTGTTCTGCCGCCACGCTGGACAGACGAATGCCGGCATGTCACCTGTTCTTCAACTGATGCTGTTGTTTGTCGAATGACTGAGATGATCAAAGCCAGCCCCCTTTTGGCTGCGGCCGCGGCGACCGAGCCGACGCCCGCGCGCGCTCTTGCAGGTGCGCTCTTGCCGAGGGTCAGCTTTATCGTCGTCAATTACAATTACGGGCGATTTTTGCGCCAATGCGTCGACACGATCTTCTCCCAGACCTACCCGGCGATCGAATGCATCCTCGTCGACAATAAATCGACGGACGAATCCGCCTCCGTTATAGCAGAGCTGAAGCTGTCATATCCGCAGCTCCAAGTCATCTACGAACAATCCAATCTCGGCCAGAGCGCGGCATGTCTTGACGGTTATCGCAAGTCGCGCGGACCCTATGTCGTGTTCGTCGATGCCGATGATTATTATTTCGATACTTTTGCCGAGACGCATGTCCTCGTCCATCTATCGCTGCGACATGCGCCAGGATTTACGTCCAGCGATATGACGCAGGTGGTCGATGGCGCGGTCGTCCTGGGGACGACACTTCAGGCGCGCGGGCCTTCCACCGCACGCCAATTCCTGGAGGCGCCGCTTAATACGCCCCGGCACTTCCCCGAAGCGGGCGCCGACGGCTTCCATTTTTCGACCGACGTCAAAGATCTGCCGCTCAAGGCGATCTCGACCTCCGCGAAAGAATGGGTTTGGGCGCCGACGTCGGGAACGATGTATCGGCGCGATGCGCTGGCTCTTTTTATCGACGCGCCGCAATTTCCGAAGCTGCGAAGCGCAACGGACGCATTCTTCAATTTCGCGATCAATGCTTTCGTCGGCAGCGTTCTTATCGAAAGGCCGCTCGGCGCCTATCGCATCCACGGCGGCAATGCATTCACCAGGCATCCGTCGCTGAACAACATCAGAGGTTACGAGCGCGAAAACGATATTGCGCCGATGGCGGCCAAGGCCGCGCTCGATTATATCCTGGAGAACTACGCCGTTTTCGAGCAGCGGATGATGACGTTTGGGCAGCTCCCCCGCGCTATCGGAACCCTGAGCGCCAAGACAGGCCAAAAAGGGCGGTGGGGCGTTCGCAAGCTGCTGCGGACGGCGGCACTGCACATCCGCAGGCTGTTCAAGCGGGGCTGACTTCGGGTGCCCGAAAGCCGACGCTTCTTTGCTGCGTCTCGCATCCGCGGGCTGATCTAAAGCGTGGCAACGGTATCGCCGCGCCCTTTTTTTGACACATGACCGGTTCGCCCTGTGGCTTCGGTGCCCTAGCGGGGTTCCAGCCGATCCGCCATATTGCGACGTTAAGATCAGCGATAAGATCGGGGGTGCGGAATGCTCAGATGGATCATGCTTGCACTTCTCGTGCTCGGGCTCGCCGGATGTGGGCCGCTCGGGCTCCCGTCGCCGTCCGCTTCATCATCGTCGGCATCGCCTAAGCCGCTGAATGATTTCTCCGCTATGCGCTGCGGCGACGCGTCGGGGCCGACGACAGGATGCTGATGATGTTATTGCGCGACCGCCGTTTCGGGTAGGTCGGCATAATCTTCGGCGCGCGTTTCGTCCCGCGCGGTATTGGGCAGCAGGACGGAAAGCGTGACGGCGACCAGTACATTGGCGACGAAGGCCGTGACGCCGTTGTAGACGGCAAAGCTTGAACCGAAGACGGTGTGGACCGGCACCCAGGCGGATGGCGTCCAGGCCAGCCATGTGCCGAGCACCATGCCGCTGGCCCAGCCGGCAAGCAGGGCCCAGCCGTTGAACCAGCGCGTATAGAGCCCGAAGATCACCGCCGGAAAAACCTGCGCCATCCACATGCCACCGAGCAATTGCAGATCGAGCGCGAACTTGGTCGGCACGAAGAAGATGAAGGCGAGCGCTCCCACCTTGACGATGAGCGACATCAGCTTGGCCAGAACCGCTTCCTCCTGCGGACTCATCGCCGGATGAATGAAGGGCTTCCAGATATTGCGGGTGAAGGTGTTGGCTGCGCCGATCGACATGATCGCGGCGGGGACGAGTGCGCCGATGGCGATGGCGGCGAAGCAGAAGCCGACGAACCAATCCGGAAAGACCGCAAGGATCAGATGCGGCACGGCGTCCTGCGGGTTTGTCACATGCACGCCGACCGCCAGGGCCATGTAGCCCATGAGTGCGATCAGCGCGAGCATCACGGAATAGGCGGGCAGGGCGATGGCATTCACGCGGATCGTGTTGCCGCTACGCGCCGAGAGCAGGCCGGTCATCGAGTGCGGATACATCAGCAGGGCGAGGCCCGAGCCGATCGCCAGGGTGACGAAAGGTAACATCTGTTTCGGCGACAGCAGCAGACCGGCGGCGATCTTGCCGCCGCTCGCCGCCGCCTTTTTGGCGAGCGCGGCGCCCGCCGCGTCGAAGATCGCGCCGTAGCCGCCAAGCTTCATCGGAACCACGATGATCGCCGCGAACACGAAGACATAGATCATGATGTCTTTGACGAAGGCGATCATCGCCGGCGCGCGCAGGCCGCTGCGATAGGTGTAAAGTGCCAGGATGACGAAGGCGATGGTGAGCGGCAGATGGCTCATCAGGCCGTGCCCCTCGAAGCCGAGGGCGTCGATCACCCGCTCCATGCCGACGAGCTGCAGCGCGATATAGGGCATGGTCGCGAAAATGCCGGTGAAGGCGACCGCAAGCTCCAGCCACCTGTTGCCATAGCGACCGAAGATATAATCGCTGGCCGTCAGATAATTCTTGCGATGCGCGACGGCCCAGAGCCTTGGAAACGTCAGATAGAGCAGCGGATAGATGATGATCGTGTAGGGCACGGCGAAGAAGCCGTAGGCGCCGACCGCGTAAAGCACCGACGGCACGGCGATCACGGTATAGGCCGTATAAATATCGCCGCCGATCAGGAACCAGGAGATCCAGGCGCCGAAACGGCGACCGCCGAGTCCCCATTCATTGAGATCGTTGAGGTCGGCGCGCTTCCAATGCGCGGCGACAAAGCCGAGGACGGTGACAAGCAGGAAAAAGCCGAGGAAAACGGCGGCGGCCGTCCAATTCAAATGGTCGATCACCGCTTCTCCCCCTTATAGACGATATACGTCACAAGGCTGGAGAACGGGATCAGGACGATCAGAAACCAGTAGAAGAATGGGAAGCCGAAAAGCCGCGGCTCGGTGACATTGTAAAACGGCACCAGAAAGCTTGCCAAAGACGGCAGCACCAGCAGCAGATATTTCATCTTCCCCCCGTGCATTGTCTCGCAACGCGCGTCGCCGCCTGTATTTGACGGTCAGGAAGACTTAACGAACCGGGTGGCGGCGATCAAGCCCGCCTTGCGGCGCTTATCTGGCCACGACTTCCACATCCCGATCGTGCGTGGATTCCACCTTGAAGGTCGCCTGATAGGTCTTGTCGCCATGACGCGCGATGGCGACATATTCGCCCTCGGCCAGCACGAGCGAAGGGAAGGCGCCGATCAATTCGCGGATCACGTCGCCGCCGGGGGTCAGGATGGTGAAGGCGGAATTTGCCAAGGCTTCGCCGCCCGGTGCATTGACGAGCTTCAGGGTCATCACCGCGGCGCGGTGGCGCAAGGTGGCGTCGGTCAGTTTGCCGGCCTGCACGTGCAGATCGGCGTTGACGACGGAGTTCGTCGCATTGGCGATGCCGTTCTGCGCCAGCGAGCCGACGCCCGTCGTATCGAGCAGGGTCGAGACGACGTGATAATTGCCTTCGGGCAGGCCGATGATGTCGCCGGCGCGGGCCTTGGCGACGATCAGCTTCGCCTCGGAATTGTTATGTTCCGGCACATAGATTGAGATGATCAACTTGGAAGGATTGATTGGCTGGTCGCCCAGCATCGGCACGATGCGCAGGCCCCCGGCATTGAGTACGAGCCGCTCGCTCTTCGGCGCGCCGGCCATGCTGACGCGCTGGGTCATGCTCGCGAGTCCCATCGCGCAATGGACAATGTAATTGCCATCCGCGAGCGAAAGCGACGGGGTCGCCTCGCTCGAACTCGGCGACGAGCCGGTGCGAGCCGTCGGTCTCGGTGGCCTCGTCGAACACGCGCCATTTGAGCCCCGAGGCGATGGGGCGTAGATCGGTGCCGCTCAGCAGCGCGGAGAGCAGCAAGGGATTATGCGGCACGCTCGGCTGCGCATCGCGTCGCGGTCCCATCAGGCCGCCCGGCGGGATGATCGGCGCGATCACCTCGGCATTGCCGTCTTGTGCGTGAGCAATTCCGGGCGCGGCAATGCCGCACGCGAGGATCAAAACGGCAGCGAATTGGACGAAGGAGTGGCGCAGAGCAGCGAAGTCCATATGCGGTTTTTTGCCGTAAAATTCGGCTTTGTGATGGCTCGGCATCTTGGAACGACGCAAAAAGACGTGCGGCATGAAATATTCCATGCCATTGAGCTTACACGATATTCAGGAATTGGAGGCAATGGAATTGAGCAATGCGACGATCGAACTTCTGCGTACGCGCCGCTCGGCGCCGCCGGTGGCGCTCGCTGAACCGGGCCCGACGGCGCAAGAGCGCGAACTTCTACTGACGCTCGCCGCGCGCGTGCCGGATCATGGCAAGCTCGTCCCCTTTCGTTTCATCGTTTTCGAGGGTGCCGGGCGGGACAGGGCGGGCGAAATCATTGCCGAAGTCTTCGCCGCCGCGCATCCCGGGGCAAGCGAGGCCGATCTCGCTAAGGAGCGCCGACGCCTTGCGCAGGCGCCGCTGGTGGTCGCGGTGGTTTCCCGCGTGGCGCCGCATGTCAAAGTCCCGGAATGGGAGCAGGTGCTTTGCGCTGGCGCCGTCTGCTTCAATCTGGAGATGGCCGCCAACGCGCTCGGTTTCGCCAGCACCTGGCTGACGGAATGGTATGCTTACGATCGCGCGGTCATGGCGCGTTTCGGTCTCGCGCCGCATGAAAAGATCGCGGGCTTCATCCACATCGGCCGCAATGCCGGGCCGCGTGAGGATCGCGTGCGGCCGCAACTTTCGGAGATCGTCACCGAATTCCGATGAGCCGATTTATGCGCGATTGGGACGCATCGCGGCGATAGCGTCCGCCCGCATCGTGACGATACCATCGAAGCCCGCCTGCTTCGCCGTGTGACTGGATATCGTCAAATCCGCTCCGCCGTTTTCCACCAGCAGGGCCATCACCCCGGCAGCTCTGGCGGCGAACAGGGTGAGATTGCGGGCGAGAATGAGAGGCGTGCCGGGCGCGTCGTCATTCGCACCGAGAGATGCCGCGAGCGCGCTGCTGTCGAAGGCGAGTGCGATGAGCCGCGCGCTGGCGCCGGCGAAGCTCGCCAGGTGGAAAATCGCGCCCGGCGTGCCGCCGGCAAGCGCAATGATCCGCGTCGCTCCGTCGGCGATGCCGAGTTCCGCCTCGCGGACGGCCAGCTTGACGCCGAGATGCTGGACGTCGGCGCCGTTCTGCGCCGGCACGATGATCCCGTCCGGTGCTGCGGGCATAAGCGCATCGAGCTCCGCCTCGATGGGGCCGTCGAGGTTGGTCACATGGACATACAGCTTCGTCGCTGCTCCGTCGCGCCGCGCGGCTTGTACAAATTCTGCCGCCGCAGCCCGGCTTCCGTCGAGCCAGAGCGCGTCGGCGCCGTGCCGCAGCGCTCCGCCCGGCGTCTGCGATGCCGGAACCGAAAGATGAATGAGCATGAGCATTGCCTTAAGGGTACGTTTACCATGATCGCGGATGGTGAACAGGAGCTTAAGACGCCGGTGCTTCGGGGCGGCGCGGCAGGAAGATACAATGATTGTGCGTCAATTCATGCATTGGGCGCGGACCGCCAGCGCAGCGCAGCGGGCGGAAGCGGCCGCGGCCCTGGCGCGCGTCTATCTCATCACCGATCTCGATCCCGCAGAGCATGAGGAGGCCGAACTCGCCCTGACGGGCCTGCTCGACGATCCTTCGCCGCTCGTGCGCCGGGCGCTCGCCGAGGTCTTTGCCAGCGCGCCGAATGCGCCGCATCATCTTGTGCTCGGCCTCGCCGACGACCAGTCGGATGTTTCCTCGATCGTCCTCGGCCGCTCGCCGGTGCTGTCGGATTCCGATCTCATCGATTGCGCCGCGATCGGTGATGCTATCGCACAATCGGCCATTGCCCTGCGCCCGGCTGTTTCGCCGGCGGTGGCTGCGGCGCTCGCTGAAGTCGGCGCCCGCGAGGCGTTGATCTCGCTCGCCATCAATCCCGGCGCCGAGGTGCCGGAATTCTCCCTGCGCCGGATGGTCGAGCGGTTCGGCGGCGATGCGGAGATGCGTGAAGCTCTGCTTATGCGGCCCGGCCTGCCGACGGCGTTGCGGGCTGACCTTGTCGCTGCAATGGCCGATGCGCTCCGCGCCTTCGTCATCGCGCGCGAATGGATGTCCGGGGAGCGGGCGCAGCGGGTGACGCGCGATGCCTGCGAACAGGCGCGGGTGATCATCGCCGCGACGAGCGAGGAGGGCGAGAATGGCGCGGCGGCGCTGATCGCCCATTTGCGCGCCTGCGGCCAGTTGACCGCGAGCCTTCTGCTGCGCGCTTTGCTCAGCGGCAATGTGAGCCTTCTCGAAGCCGCGCTGACGGATCTGTCCGGCCTGCCGCCGCTCCGCGTGAAGGGTCTGACGCGCGACTGGCGCGGCTCGGGGTTCGCCGCGCTTTATCGCAAGGCCGGCCTGCCGGAGGCGCTGTTGCCTGCGTTCCGGGCGGCGATTGACGCCTTGAGTAACGGTGAAGTCGGCGATGCGTCCGGCGCGAGCCTGTCGCGCCAGCGGGTCGAACGCGTGCTGACCGCTTGCAAGGCCGAGAATTCGGGCGAGCTCGATTCGCTGCTCGCGGTCCTGCGCCGCTTTGCGGCCGAGGCCGCGCGCGATGAGGCGCGCCAGTTCTCGGCGGCGCTGCCCGACCGAATGGAAGGCGTTGAACGCCTCGTCGCGAGCGAGGAGACGCCAGCTCTTCCAGCGCCGGATGAGCCGCCGCTGCGGCTTAGCGATGAGGAGGTGGCCGAAGCCGCTGCCGACGGAATTACCATTGATCTCGCCGCGATCGAGGCCGAACTGGCTGCGGCCTGATCAGCGATGACTGTGAATAAAATCCAGCATCCGCTTGGCATGACCGCTCAGCGCCGAAGCCAAAAAAGCGACGGGCATCTCGACATGGATATCATCGATCAGAGTGTTTCTTCGAAGGCAGAAGGCCTTGACTTTATTCTCAATAGACGCGCGGCGATCGGCATGAAGGCGTCATCTCGTGGCGATCTGTGCCGCGGTATGCTGGCGACGAGCAGGACCTGTGCTCCGAGATCTGTCTTATCGATCTCGTCTATCTTGCGCGTCTCGCCAGCAATCAACGGCTGCGTCCAAACTTGCGGAAACGACCAGTGCATGGATCGCGAACCATCCGTCAAAAGCGGGATGACGCGCGCGACGAGTGTTGGTTTCGCTGCGCGCGAAGCGCATGCGGCGCGAGGCATGCTGGCGAGCCTGTCCTTATCCGAGCGCTGAGAAAAGGCGACGCGTGCATCTCGGCGGAGAGCGTTGAGCGCGCGGAATTGTCAAATCGCATGTTCCCGCAATTAAGCAGGACTGTGTCGACACGAGCAGCCTTCGAGTAAACCCGCTGCTATTTTCAGCGATGTAGTAGGGGGTTAGAAAGGAGATTCGTCGATCTCACCATAGCGATTGGGTTTGATGAACGCCTATAATCGCATCGCGATCAGCTTGTCGGAAGCCCTCAGCGGCGGCGTGCTGTGGAGACCGAAGGAGTACGTAATCTCCAGAAGCCGATGCAGCACGGCGTAATGGATGAGCAGGATCGTCTTGGCGTCCTCGATCTCGCCGCGCGTGATCATGTCGAGCGCCTCCTCGAGCGTGGGTTCGAGGATTTCAATATCCTCGTTTTCATGATCGAGGCCGCCGCCAGCTGTGATTCGGTCCTGCGGCGTATAGGGCGCGGTGAAGAAGCTGATCTTCTCCGCATAGACGCCCGGGCTCATGAAGGCGGAAAAGAGATAGGTCGGCCTTTCGATCCTGAAACCGGTCTCCTCCAAAACTTCGGTGACAATGCGGTCGGCTGCCTCGGCGCCCTCGAGCTTGCCGGCGCAGGTTTCGATCAGGCTGTCGCGCCCCTCGACGAGAAAGGCCGCCGGGCGAAACTGCCGCACGAGGAGAATGCGCCCGCGCTCCGCATCGTAGAGCAGGATCGTGGCGCCCGGCCCGCTGTCGTAGAATTCGCGCGTGAACTCCTGCGGCGCGCCGTTGAATTTGCGGCGCCAGAAGGTGACACGTTCGAGCAGGCCGAAACCACGCGAGACGATTTCGCGCCCAAGGATCTTAATTGCGTCGCTCATCTTGAAAGCCGAATTGTTCGCGCAGAATCCGCTCGTCCAGCGAATGGCCGGGATCATGCAGGATGACGAGGTTGGTCGCATGATCCATCGCGATTTCGACTTTCACGACGTCCCGGAATTCGAAATGGTCGGCGACGGCGGCAACCGGGCGCTTCTCGGCCTCCAGCACATCCAGCGTGACTTGCGCCGTGTCGGGCAGAAGCGCGCCGCGCCAGCGCCGCGGGCGGAAGGCGGAAATGGGCGTCAGCGCCATCAGCGGCGAATTCAGTGGCAGGATCGGTCCGTCCACCGAGAGATTGTAAGCCGAAGAGCCGGCGGGCGTCGCCAGCAGCACACCGTCGGCGACAAGCTCTTCGAGGCGTTCCTTGCCGTCGATCGAAATGCGGATTTTCGCTGCCTGGTAGGATTGGCGCAGCACCGAAACCTCGTTGACCGCCATCGCCGTCGCGACCTTGCCGCGCACGTCCGTGGCGATCATCGCCAGCGGATGCACCACTGAGGATTCGGCATCCTCCAGGCGCTGAAGCAGGTTTTCTTCGCGATATTCGTTCATCAGAAAGCCGACCGAGCCGCGGTTCATGCCGTAGATCGGCTTGCCGGTCCGCATGAAGCGATGCAGCGTTTGCAGCATCAGCCCGTCGCCGCCAAGCGCGACGACGACGTCCGCCGCCGTCGGATCGGCGTCGCCATAGAGCTCGACGAGGCGGGCCCGCGCAGCCTCGGCCTCGGGCGTGGCGGCGCTGAGGAAGGCGAGGCGCTTCACCTGCGGGTTTTTCTCGCTCATCATCGGAACTTGATCCATCGCCGTTCGCAAGGCTTGGCTTGAGGGACACCGCCGGACGCGGCACCGACCTCAATAGGCGGCATAGCTTTTTTCTTCGACGATCGGGCTTAGCAGGAGGATATTGATCTCGCGTTTCAGCGCCGCCCGACGGTCGTTGGTCTGATAGACCGAGCGGGCGAGGGCGATGAATTCGGGGCCGAAATCCTTGTTTCGCTCGCGTTCGCGGATATCGTCCTCGATATGCCAGAGTTCCTGATTGGCGTCCTTGAGGGCGGCGGTGAGGTCGGCGAGACTGCCGCTCGGCGGCACATGCGCCCGGAAGACCGCGCGCAACTGCTCGTATTCGCGGCGGACGTTGGCGCGCTTTTCCGCATCGCCGATCCGATCGAGCTTGATCTCGAGAATGGTCATCTTGTCGATGAGTTCGCCGGCGGCGATCTCGACGAGAATGGGCATGGCGGCCCCCTTGTTAGCTAGGTGCCGGTCTTAAACATTCGGGCGGCGCGCGGCAATACATTGAAATACCGGCCGCCCGCCTATAGAAGCGCCTCGCGCCTTGGCCATTGTGAAACCCATGCCCGATTTTCTGCTTGAGCTCTTTTCCGAGGAAATTCCCGCCCGCATGCAGGCGCAGGCGGCCGAGGATTTGAAAAAGCTCGTCACGGGCGCTTTGGCCGAACGCAATCTCTTCGGCGAATCGGCCGGCAGTTTCGCGACGCCGCGACGTCTCGCATTGCATATCGAGGGGCTGCCCGCCCGTCAGCACGACACGCGGGAAGTCCGCAAAGGGCCCCGCACCGATGCGCCGGCGGCAGCGATCAACGGGTTTTTGAAAAGCGCCGGCCTTGCCAGCATTGCCGAGGCGCAGATCGAAACCGACCCGAAAAAGGGCGATTTCTACGTTGCCACCATCGAACGGCCGGGGCAGGCGACCGAGAGCGTGCTGGCCGAAATCCTGCCGCCGATCCTGGCCAATTTTCCCTGGCCGAAGTCGATGCGCTGGGGTGCCGATTCGGTGAAGCCCGACGCCTTCCGCTGGGTGCGCCCGCTGCACGCGATCCTCGCCACCTTCGGGCCGGAGACGGAAGAGCCGGAGATCGTCGCACTTTTCCGTCGCCGGGATCGCGGCGGGCAATGTCACCTATGGCCACCGTTTTTTGGCGCCCGGCGCCATCCGCGTGCGCCGCTTCGACGATTATGTGACCTCGCTCGAAAAGGCGAAAGTCGTGCTCGATCCGGCCCGGCGCCGCGACATCATCCTTTATGACGCGCGCAATCTGGCCCATGCGCAAGGCCTGGAGCTGGTCGAGGACGCGGGGCTCCTCGAAGAAGTTGCAGGGCTGGTCGAATGGCCGGTGGTGCTGATCGGCAGTTTCGACCCCGCGTTTCTGGCGCTGCCGCCGGAAGTGATCCGGGCGACGATCCGCGCCAACCAGAAATGTTTCGTGTTGCGCGATGCGGCGACGGGCGCGCTTGCCGCCAAATTCGTCCTCGTCGCCAATATCGCTGCGCCGGATGGCGGCGCGGCCATCGTCGCCGGCAATTCGCGCGTCGTTCGCGCGCGGCTCGCGGATGCCAAGTTCTTCTATGACACCGATCTTCAAGTAAAACTTGAGGATCGGCTGCCAAGGCTAGAAAATATTGTCTTTCACGCCAAGCTCGGCACGCAAGCCGCGCGGGTTAAGCGGCTCGTCGAACTGGCGCGTTGGCTGGCGCCGCAGATTGGCGCCGACCCGGAGCGGGCGGCGCGCGCGGCCAAGCTCGCCAAGGCCGATCTCGTCACGCGAAATGGTTGGCGAGTTTCCCGAGCTGCAGGGCTTGATGGGTCAGTATTACGCCCGCGCGCATGGCGAGGCAGCCGATGTGGCTACGGCGATCGGCGAGCATTACCGCCCGCAGGGGCCATCAGATTCCATCCCGACCGCGCCGGTTTCGGTCGCCGTGGCTTTGGCCGACAAGCTCGACACGCTCGTCGGCTTCTTCGCGATCGACGAAAAGCCGACCGGCAGCAAAGACCCTTACGCGCTGCGCCGCGCGGCGCTGGGCGATCATCCGGATCTATTCTCGAAAATCGATCTGCGTCTGCCTCTTGTGGCGGCAGTGCAGGCCGCACGTGCGGGCTATGCCGGGCTCAAAGGCGTGCCCGGACGATCTCGCGCAGCAGGTGCTTGGCTTCTTCGCCGACCGGCTGAAGGTCTATCTGCGTGAGAAGGGCGCGCGGCACGATCTCATCGATGCCGTCTTCGCTTTGCCGGGCCAGGATGATCTGCTGCTCATCGTCCGCCGGGTCGAGGCGCTTGGCGCCTTTCTCGAAAGCGACGATGGCAAAAACCTCCTCGCTGGCTATCGCCGCGCCGCCAACATTCTGCGCGCTGAGGAGAAAAAGGCGCCCGCTGAGGCTGAAAAGCTATTCTGAGCCTTTCGCGCCGGAAAAACTGGTCCTGCCGGAAGAGAAAGCTCTTGGCGCAAGGCCTGGGCGAGGCCGTCTGCGGAAGCCAGCGGGCGATTGGCGGCGAGGATTTCGCCGCCGCCATGCGGGCGCTGTCGCGTCTGCGCGCGCCGGTGGATCAATTCTTCGACAAGGTGACGGTCAATGCCGACGATCCGGCGCTGCGGCTGAACCGGCTGCGGTTGCTCAACGCGCTGCGCGAGGCGGTCCACAAAGTCGCCGACTTCTCCAGAATCGCCGGTTGACCGGCAAATCCGGCGCGCAACTCGACTTTTCGCGCCGATCCGCTACCAAAGCGGAATCGGTGGAGATCGCACCCGCATGAAAGAGGAAAAAGCGAGGAAGGTCACAACTTCGGGCATGACGCTCCGCGGCGGCGCTTTCGTGCTTCGGGGCCGCGATGCGCGCAAGCTCGATTGGCGCGATCCTTATCATCTGGCTCTGGCGATGAGCTGGCCGCGTTTCGCGGCTTGTTTCTCGCGTCGATCTTTCGCTCAACTTCATCTTCGCGCTGCTCTATCTCGCGCAGCCGGGCAGTCTTGCCAATGCTCGGCCCGGCTCGCTGACCGATGCGTTCTTCTTCAGCCTCGAGACGCTGGCGACCGTCGGCTATGGCGTGATGGCGCCGGCGACGCTTTATGGCCATATCGTCGCGAGCGTCGAGATTTTCGCCGGCATGACCTTCATGACGATCATGACCGGCCTCGTCTTCGTGCGGTTTTCACGCCCGCGCGCGCGCATCGTCTACGCGGCAAACGCCGTCGTCGGCCATTTCAACGGCCAGCGCACGCTGATGATCCGCATCGGCAATGGCCGCGCTCATGCGATGGCCGAGGCGAAGGCGCAGCTTTCCGCCCTTATCAACGAATGGACGACGGAAGGGCAGTTCTTCCGCCGCATCTACGACCTGCGATTGTCGCGGGCGCATATTCCGATCTTCCCCCTGACCTGGACCTTGATGCATCCGATCGACGCCGAGAGTCCGCTCTATAATTACGATGCGGAGAATTTTTCGAAATTCGTGTCGCGGCTCTTTCTGTCGATCGAGGCGCGCGATCCGATGCTCTCGGCGCATGTCTATGATGGCAAGGATTACGCCCCGGAAGAGATATTGTTCGGGCACCGCTATGCCGACGCCGTCGCCATCGACGATCACGGCCGCACGATCGCCGATATGTCGCGCGTCGGCTGGACAGAAAAGGAAGAGGCCCCGGAGAGCCTGGACACGCCCTAGTCCACGTCGAGCGGCGTGGTGCCGGTCGGCGTCCCGTCGGCGCCGAGGGTGATCTTCTGGATCCTCTGCTCGGCGCTCTTGAGCAGGGCTTCGCACCGCGCCTTCAATGCCTCGCCGCGCGCATAGATCGCGATCGATTCCTCAAGCTCGACATTGCCCTTCTCGAGCCGGTCGACAATCTGCTCGAGCTGCTTCATCGCGCTTTCAAACGAGAGGGTGGCGATATCGTCGTTGGGCTCGGTCAAGAGAGGGGTCCGTTATTCGTTGGCTGCGGGCTTATAGCACGTTTGCGCATTTATCATGTTTGGCGTCGTGCCGCCCGCCGCATCAATAAAGCTCCAGCGCGAAAGGCTCGGCTTCGAAGCACTCGGCGCCGCGGCCGATTTCCCGGATTGCCATGATCATGCGCCCGTTACGGCCAAGGGCTTGATCGGCAAGACTTACGAGATGGATATTCGGCGTCGCGGTCGGTGAGGCACGGCGCATCTGTCGCGCGATCTCAGCTTCATTCACCTGTGGATTCAGCGTGCAGGCGGCGATGAAGGCGCCCGCCGTCGAACGGCTGACGCCGGCGAAACAATGGATCACGAGTGGATCGACCTGATCCCAGGCGCGGACGAAATCGATCAGGCTTTGGATATGCCCGGCATCGGCCAGAATATGGCCTTCCGTTTCCTCGCAGACGTCGGAAATCGCGACCTGTAAATGCCTTTCGGGCGGGATGGCCGGTGGCCGGTCGACATAGACACCCTGATTGATGACGGTGATGAGCGATCTGGCGCCGGTCGCCGCCGTTACATCGGCGATCTGGAAAAGCGAGCAGACGTGAATGCGCGGCACCCGGCGGCTCCCTTACTGAACACCCGGCGGTACAGGAATCACGGCCGGTCCAGCTATTCTAATCACGCCCCAGCCTTTGCGGCGAGGGCTTCATGCCGCACCGCGATCACAGCTGGGCATGGCGATCTAAGTCAGTGATTTCTCGTGCTTTTTGCGGCTCGGCTCGGAGCTCATCTGGATGAGGGCGCGCAATTCGGTCAGAAAGCGCTCCGCCGCAACTTGCGGCGGCCAGGGCTCGAAGGCCGTGCCGCCATAGAGCGGCTGCAAGGGGATCCTTGGTCAGTGGCTCGTAGGGAATGCGCAGCACCCGTTGCACTTCCTCCTCGGTCCAGCCGACGACGCGCACCGCCTCGGTCGCCGCCGCGGTGCGATCGGCTTCCTTGTGGACGCGCTTTTCCTTCACCGTCCACGCCGGCAGGCCATAGCGCACGCATATGGCGTTTTGCAGACGTTCGACGAGCTGGTGATAGGCGTCGCCCAGAAAAGGTTTGAGCGGCGAGATCGCAATCGAAGCCGAGCAGTCCCTCGTCGGCATCGTGCAGCAATTCGCGCAGATCCGCGCGGGCGTCCTTCGACTTCGGGCGAGCGAAGCCGCCGCAATTGCAGCACGAAGAGCGAATGTTGCGCGACGGACAGCGGCAGCGGCCACGCCGAATGTCCGCCCCACCGATAAGTGCGGGCAAGGCCGACGGCGAGATCCTCATCTTCCCAATCGAAGGGCGTCGGATTGAGGAGATCGAGCCGCTTGCCCGAGAGCAGGCGGACCCAGGCGCGCGCCGCGGCCATGTCAGCGGCCCTTGCTGTGGCGCGCGCCGAGCGCGGCGCAGGCTTCGTGCCGCCAGCAGGGCACGATATGATCGTTGACCATGCCGACCGCCTGCATGAAGGCATAGACGATGGTCGGGCCGCAGAACTTGAAGCCGCGCTGCTTCAAATCCTTGGAGATTTTGAGCGAAAGCGGCGTTTCGGCGGGAATCTGCTCGTGCCCGCGGAACTTGTTCTGGATCGGCGCGCCATCGACGAAATTCCAAAGGTAATGGCTGAAAGCCGTCGCCCTCCTGCAGCGCGAGATAGGCCTGTGCCGAGGCGACAGACGCCTTCGATCTTGGCGCGGTTGCGGATGATGCCTTCGTTCTGCATCAGCGCGGCGAGTTTTGCCGGCTTGTAGCGCGCGATCTTCGCCGGCTCGAATTGGTCGAAGGCTTTGCGGAAATTCTCGCGCTTGCGCAGGATGGTGATCCAGGAAAGCCCGGCCTGGAAGCCGTCGAGGACGAGCTTCTCGAACAGCGCCCGGTCGTCGAATTCCGGCACGCCCCATTCCTCGTCATGATAGGCGAGATAGAGCGCGTCGCTGCCGGGCCAGCGGCAGCGCGTCTTGCCATCGGCGTGCGGGTGCTCATGCGTCATTGCGGCGCCGCCGGCGTCACATCGAGCGCGGCCGTGCCCGCGATGAGCTTTGTGCCCGCCGCCTTGGCATCCTCGATCCGGTCGAGCCGCAGCATCGCGAGCCCGGTTCCGCCGGCGACGGAGCCGATATGGCCGATGTTGATGTCGCCCATCTTCACCTCGGCGCCGGGGGCGGGCGGCGGCCCGTCGAAGCGCACTTTCAGGATGCGCTTGCGCGCCGATTTGCGGAAATGCACGCGCGCGACGACTTCCTGGCCGGGGTAGCAGCCTTTTTTGAAATCGACGCCGTTCAGCCAATCGAGATCGGCGTCATGCACGAATGTATCGCCATAGGCGAAGTCGATCCCGCCCTTCGGCACGCCCAGCGCGGTGCGATGCTCTTCATAGTAGATCTGGGGCGTCGTCGCGAAGGCGAGCGCGGCGGGCGGCGCGATCAGCCGGGTGCCGAGGCCTTCGGCGCGGGGGTCGGGGAAGGCGATGCCCGAAAAATCCGCGGGGACCGGAACGCCCCAGATCGCGGCCACGGCCAGGCTTTCGCTCGCATCCTCGATGGTTACGGGCGCGCGCAGCTTGTGCAGGTTGAGCTTCTTGACGAGGTCGGGAATCTGCGTCGCGCAGGCAATCGAGCAGGCAGCCCGCTTGCGGGCCTTCCGGGAGCGGCGTGACGAAGAAATCGAAGAGCAGCTTGCCCTGGCCGGAGAGCAAAGCGGCATAGCGGGCCTCGCCGGGCTTGAGATCGAGCAGGCTGTTGGTGACGAGCCGGTGGAGGAAATCCGAGCGCCTCCGCGCCCGAAATTTTGACGATGCCGCGGTCGGCAAGAATGCTTGCGCCCTTGTCCATTGAGATTGTCCTGCTTGCGTTGCGGCCCATTCGTATTTAATCGGCCCGGAGAGAGACGCAAGCCGCGCAATTGCGCCGTCCGACCTTCGAGGGAGCCATGGCCCGCACGTTCGATCTCATCCTCAAGGGCGGCACCCTGGTCAATCAGGACGGGATCGGCGTGCGCGACGTCGGCGTCAGCGGCGGCAGGATCGCCGAGATCGGCGACCTGTCGCAGGCGTCGGCCGGGGAGACAATCGATGCGAAGGGCCTGCATATCCTGCCGGGCGTCATCGACACGCAGGTGCATTTCCGCGAGCCGGGCGCGACGCATAAAGAGGATCTGGAGACGGGCTCGCGCGCCGCGGTTCTCGGCGGCGTCACCGCCGTCTTCGAAATGCCCAACACCAATCCGCTGACGACCGGCGCCGCCGAACTCGAGGACAAGGTCGCGCCGCGCGCATCACCGGATGCATTGCGATTTCGCCTTCTGGGTCGGCGGCACGCATGACAACGTGAAAGATATTCCGGAGCTGGAGCGGCTGCCGGGCGCGGCGGGCATCAAGGTCTTCATGGGCTCGTCCACCGGCTCGCTGCTCGTCGCCGACGATGAAGGCGTCGCGGCGATCCTGCGCCAGACGCGCCGCCGCGCGGCCTTCCATTCCGAGGACGAATATCGGCTCGAAGAACGCAAACCCCTGCGCGTCGCGGGCGATCCGTCCTCGCATCCCGTCTGGCGCGACGAGCAGAGCGGCGCTCGGCTCGACGCAGCGGCTGGTCCGCATCGCCCGCGCGCAACACGCGGCGATCCATGTGCTGCATGTCTCGACGGCGGAGGAGATCGACTTTCTGGCGCAGCACAAGGACGTCGCCAGCGTCGAGGTGACGCCGCAGCATCTGACCTTGAGCGCCGACGATTATGCCCGGCTCGGCACGCGCTTGCAGATGAACCCGCCGATCCGCGCGCCGCGCCATCGCGATCGCATCTGGTACGGTGTGCATCAGGGCATCGCCGATATTCTCGGCTCCGATCACGCGCCGCATACTTTGGAGGAAAAGGCCAAGCCCTATCCGCAAAGCCCGTCCGGCATGACCGGCGTGCAGACGCTGGTGCCGATCATGCTCGATCATGTCAACGCCGGGACGGCTTTCGCTGGAGCGCTTCGTCGATATGACGAGCGCCGGACCGGCGCGGCTCTTCGGCATCGCCGGCAAGGGGCGCGTCGCCGTGGGTTACGATGCCGATTTCACGCTCGTCGATCTCAAGCGGCGCGAGACGATCACCGACGCTTGGATCGCCTCGCGCAGCGGCTGGACGCCTTACGATGGCGTGTCGGTGACGGGCTGGCCGGTCGGCACCATCGTCCGCGGCCGGCGCGTGATGTGGCAGGGCGAGATCGTGACGCCGGGGCAGGGCGAGGCCGTGCGCTTTACCGGCGGCCTGTAATCGCCTCTACGACGTTCCGTAGCGATGCGTGACATCGCGCGCGATCTTGCCGGATTCATCAAGAAAGCGCGTGATGATCGCCTGCGCATTCGGCGTGCATTCGCGGTAATTCAGTTCATAGCCGTTGAAGCCGCGATTGTAGGCGCCGGCGAGTCGCGAGCGGCGCAGCGGATTTTGCGTCTCGGCGTCCATGAGCGCCGTCATCTTGTCGCGCCAGATCTGTCCGTTCTGGCCGCCGCAAAGATTTTGCAGATAGGTCAGAGCGCCGAGGAGTTCGGAAAGGCGCAGCAACTGCGGCTCATAAGGCGGCGGCGGCTCGTCGGGAATAGACGCTGGCGTTACGGGTTTGGCTGCGCCCGGCTTGGGCACATTGGCAAGCGGATGGGCGGGGTGTGGATGCGGATGTGGACGATGCGGCACGATGCGCGGGCGTGGCTGCTCGAATTCCTGCGGCCGATATTGCGGGGGCGGCCCGAAGAGATTGCCGAAAAACCCCTGCGCCTGCGCGGCTGACGGAGCGGCAGCGCCAATCGCGCAGATGAGAATCACGGCCTTACGTTTGACCACGGAATCAGTCCGGCAGGGTTTTGCGAGCTAGCACTTTCTGCGCGTTCGCAACGACTTCGATGAGATATGGCGATGTCTTTAATAGGGCAATCTGCTTCGGCTCGGCCCAAAGAATTTCGCCGGCCTCGGGGCCGGGTGAGCCATTGCCTGAAATCCAGGTGCCGACGAATGAGAGAATGACGAAATGGCGGCTGATGCCGTTCGCGTTCGGCGGCGTGACGGTCTCGACATATTGGTTGAAGCCGACGAGCTTCGCCTTGACGCCGGTTTCCTCCTGCAATTCGCGTAGCGCCGCGTGAGAAGCAGTTTCACCGGATTCGATATGGCCGCCGGGCAAGGTGAACAGGCCGACGAAGGGCGGCTGCGTACGCGTCGTGAGCAGAACACGGCCTTCACGGAAGACGGCGATGCTGACGCCGACATGCGGATTGGTGGTGTCGAAACGTTGAGGCGCGGGACGCAAAGTCATGGATAAAGCCGCTGCTTCTGCCAGCCATCGGTGAGCGCCGCGCGGGTGAAGGCGATACGGTCGTGCAGCCGGAAGGCGCCGTCAGACCAGAATTCGATCGATAGGGGCTCTATCCGGTAGCCGATCCAATAATCCGGACGGGGAACGGACGTCAGCGCGAATTTAGCCGCATATTTCGCAGCCGCCGTCTCGAGCGCGAAGCGGCTTTCGAGCGGGCGCGACTGCTGGCTGGCCCAGGCACCGATGCGGCTCTGCAACGCCCGGCTGGAAAAATAAGCGTCGGCTTCAGCATCGCTGACCTTTTCGACAGGTCCACGCAGGCGCACCTGCCGGCGCAGCGATTTCCAATGGAAGACCGCTGCCGCCTGCATGTTGGCGGCGAGCTCGCGGCCCTTGGCGCTTTCGGAATTACTATAAAAAACAAAGCCGCCCGGGTCGAAACCTTTGAGCAGCACCATGCGCACATCGGGCAGGCCATCGGCACCCGCCGTGGCCAGCGCCATCGCATTTGGGTCGTTCGGTTCGGTCTTTTCAGCCTCGGCAAGCCAGGCGGAAAAGAGCGCGAAAGGGTCTTCAGCTTCGGTAAAGTCACGCACGATTAATCCATTCGCCCTAGACTTCTGGTACGGTTAGTGATGAGCTTGATTTGTCCGCCGGAGGGGGTGTGCTGGATGCCTTATAGTGGAACCAGGGGCGGTCTGACGAGGGCTTGTGCATTGCCCTTGCTGGGCTTGGCGCTGGTCGCCGGGGCCGCACTGGGCGGCTGCTCGGTGTCGATGCCTATGGGCTCCCTGCTTGGCGATGACGATTCCACCGGCGCGATCGCGAAGTCGCAATTCGACGGGCTTGTCGGCGAAGATTGGCGTCGTGCCAAAGCCGCGCTCGCCCAGGCGCTTGGCGCGACCGATGACAAAATTTCCGTCGCCTGGACGAATCCTGATTCGGGGGCGAAAGGGTCATTCCACCCCGTCGGGGCTGCTTATACGACGGCTTCGGGCACCTGCCGCAGCTTTGCCGCGGCCGTCGATAGAAACGAGGTCGACGATTCGCTGCAGGGTACAGCTTGCGCCGGCAGGCCCGGCGACTGGCAGGTCACTGACGTGCGGCCGGTCAGCAAGAGCTGATCCAGCGATTCGGGTTAGCGCTGCCGCGAAAATCTTTCCCCGCGCCTACGATATCCGGCAGCATCGGCCAGCGGGATAGCGTCGCATTTTCCTGCGGCGCAAAGCCTGTTAATCAGGATTAGCGGCAGGCGAGTCCCGCCGCCGGGAGTGACAAATGCAAAAATCGATGTCCGTGCTCACACGTCCACTCTGGTTCGCCACGTTGCTCGTGGCCGGCATCGGCACCAGCCTCGGCTTCGCTTGCGCCGTGCCGCTGGCGGCGCTGGCGGCGCTCGGCACGTTGACACTGGGTCGTGCGACCACGCTCGCCCTTGTTGTCGCCGTTGTGGCGGCTAATCAGGCCGTGGGCTTTGCGCTTTTGCACTATCCGCATGATCCCGTGACGATCGCCTGGGGCGGCGCTTTCCTGCTCGTTGGCGTCGCGGCAGTTTTCGCGGCAGATTTCGTCGAAGCGCGTGGCGCGGCGCTGCCGCAGGCGGCGCTCCACGCGCTGGCTTTCGGCGCGGCCTTCGTGGCTTACGAGGGTGGCTTCTTTCTGCTGTCGCTCGCCACGCACAGCGCACTTCATCCCTATCTGCCGGCCATCGTCCTGAGGCTTCTAGCGATCAACGCGGTGATCTTCGTGGCTCTCCTCGTTGCGGGCCGGCTGGCGGTCGGAGCCGGGTTTTCGGGTGGCTTGCGGCTCAGCCGAGAGCCCGCCTGAACCTGCTCCAAGTCTTGCGTCCAGCGTGCGCTAAGTCTTGCGTACAGCGCCTGAAACCCCCAAGTTGAGGCTGAGACATTGCGCCCGCGCCATGCCGGGCGGGCGCGCTAACGGGCTCGAAAATGCGTGATCCTTATACCGTTCTAGGCGTGGCGAAGACGGCCGATCTTGCCGAAATCAAGAAGGCCTATCGCAAGCTCGCCAAGAAATTTCATCCCGATCAGAGCAAGGATCCCAAGGCGAAAGATAAATTCGCCGAGGTGAGCTCTGCATATGAGATTCTCGGTGATGAGGCGAAGCGCGGTCAGTTCGATCGCGGCGAGATCGATGCCGAAGGCAAGCCGCGATTCCAGGGCTTCGAGGGCTTCGGCGCTGGCGCGGGGCCGGGCGGCTTCTCGCGCCGCTCGCCGGGCGGCGGCTTCGAGCAGTACGAGTTCCGTACCGGACCCGGGGGCGGCGGCTTCGACACGAGCGACATTTTCAGCGAATTGTTCGGTGCGGCCCGGCGCGGCGGCGCGGCTGGGGGCGCGCAGGGGCGTGCCGCCCCGCCGCGCGGCGAGGATGTCACCGCCCAGATTTCCGTCAACCTGCGCGAGGCCGTTCACGGCGGCAAGAACCGGGTCACTTTGCCGACGGGCCGGACGTTGGAAGTCACGGTTCCAGCCGGGATCGAGGACGGCCAGACGATCCGCCTGAAGGGGCAGGGCCATCCCAGTCCCTATGGCGGCGAGGCAGGCGACGCACTGGTGACGGTGAAGATCGCCAAGCACCCCTATTTTCGTGTCGATAATCGCGACTTACGGCTCGATCTGCCGCTGACCCTCTACGAGGCTGTGCTTGGAGCCAAGGTGAATGTGCCGACGCTCGACGGCAAGGTGGAGCTCACCGTTCCTGCCGGGTCGAATGGCGGCCGCACGCTGCGGCTGCGCGGTAAGGGCTTGCCTAACCCGGGCGGCACGCCCGGCGACCTCCTTGTCACTCTGCGGATCGTTCTGCCCGAGGGTAACGACCCGGACCTCACCGCCCTCGCGGAGAAGTGGCAGAAGCAGCGGACTTACGATCCGCGGCAGGATCTCGGCTAAGTCTCGATCCATCGCGTCCAATCACGGGTTCGGACCTCGCCTGTAATTGTTCGCAAGCCGGCGTGATCGGGAATGGGCAAAATGCCGCGATTAACGCAGGCTGCGCCGCGAATAGGTGGGTTTGACGGCCCATACGCGGCTACATGGGCTTGGCCAATCGTCATAAACCGGGTTAAAGGCTTCTACCTAGCCGGCGTTGCCGGCGGCCGCCCCACATCATTGCCCAGGACGAAGAATGACGCAGCCGGAGCGCCTTTCCGCAGAAGTGATAGCCCCTGGAATTCTGACCGGGAAGCGCGGTCTCGTGCTGGGCGCCGCCAATAATCGCTCGATCGCCTGGGGCATCGCCAAGGCCGCGCGCGCCGCGGGCGCCGAACTCGCTTTCACCTATCAGGGCGAGTCCTTGGAGAAGCGGGTGCGTCCGCTTGCCGAAGAACTGAACGCAGCCGTTGTCGGCCATTGCGACGTCACCGACGAAGCCTCGATCGACGCGGTCTTCGCGACCATCGAAAAGCTCTGGGGGCGCCTCGATTTCGTTGTCCATTGCGTGGCGTTTTCCGACAAGGATCAGCTCACTGGCCGCTATGTCGAGACAACTGCGGAGAATTTCGCCAATACGCTGCTCGTCTCCTGTTATTCCTTCACCGCGATCGCCCAGCGCGCGGAGAAGCTGATGACGGACGGCGGCTCGCTGCTGACGCTCACCTATTACGGCGCCGAGAAATGGATGCCGCACTATAATGTCATGGGTGTCGCGAAAGCGGCGCTCGAAGCGTCCGTACGCTATCTCGCGGCCGACCTCGGCCAGAAGAACATTCGCGTCAACGCGATCTCGGCCGGTCCGATCAAGACGTTGGCGGCCTCGGGCATCGGCGACTTCCGCTACATTCTCAAGTGGAACGAATACAACGCGCCGCTACGCCGCTCGGTGACCATCGATGAAGTCGGTGAGAGCGCCGCTTTTCTGCTCTCGCCGCTGTCGCGTGGCATTACCGGCGAAATCCTGCATGTCGATGCCGGCTATCATATCGTCGGGATGAAGAACCCCGCCGCGCCGGACATATCGGCGTTGATCAGGGAGTAGCGCCAGCGCTCTCCTGCCATGTCCCACAACACCTTCGGCCATCTGTTCCGCGTTACGACCTTCGGCGAGAGCCACGGGCCGGCGATCGGCTGCGTGGTCGATGGCTGTCCGCCCGGCATTGCGCTGAGCGAAGCGGACATTCAGACTTATCTCGATGAGCGGCGCCCCGGCACTTCGCGCTTCACCACGCAGCGCCAGGAAGCCGATAAAGTCAAAATCCTCTCTGGCGTTTTCGAAGGCCGCACGACCGGCACGCCCATCGGCCTGCTGATCGAAAATGAAGATCAGCGCTCGAAGGACTACGCCGCGATCAAGGACAAGTTCCGCCCCGGTCACGCTGACTTCACCTATGAGGCGAAATATGGCATCCGCGATTACCGCGGCGGCGGGCGATCCTCGGCGCGGGAGACGGCGATGCGCGTCGCTGCAGGCGCCATTGCGCGTAAGGTCGTCGGCAATGTCAGCGTGCGCGGCGCGCTCGTGGCAATCGGCGATGATTGGATCGACCGCACCAAATGGGATTGGGCCGAGACCCGGCGCAACGCGTTCTTCTCCCCCGACGCCGACAAGGCACGCGCATTCGAGATCAAGCTCGATGCGATCCGTAAATCCGGCTCCTCCATCGGCGCGGTGATCGAGATCGTCGCCGAGAATGTGCCGGCGGGCTGGGGCGCGCCGATCTATGGCAAGCTTGATTCAGAACTTGCGGCAGCGCTGATGTCGATCAACGCCGTCAAGGGCGTCGAGATCGGCGATGGCTTCGCCGCCGCGGCCTTGTCGGGCGAAGAAAACGCCGACGAGATCCGCATCGGCAACAACGGCCAGCCGGTTTTCTCCAGCAATCACGCGGGCGGTATACTTGGCGGCATTTCCACAGGGCAGGCGATCGTCGCGCGCTTCGCGGTGAAGCCGACCTCCTCGATCCTGTCGCCGCGCAAGACGATCGATCGTTTCGGCGCTGAAACGGAGATCGTCACCAAGGGCCGTCACGATCCCTGCGTCGGCATCCGCGCCGTGCCGGTCGGGGAGGCGATGGTCGCCTGCGTGCTCGCGGATCAATTCCTGCGCCATCGCGCGCAGATCGGCTAGCGCACGGCTCTCTCCACGACGCCGACAATGGGGCCGAGCGGCAGCAGCGCGTCGTCGCGGCCGAAGCTGGGCGCGTAAAGGCTTGAGACCGAACCGTCGAGGAAAAGCGCGTTGGGACATTGCAGCCGGTCGCGGAACAAGGTCGCGAAACGATAGAAGGTCACCGGCTCGTCCGAGATCGCGAAGATCACGATATGGCCATCTCGAACGCCGACGCCGTTTCGGATTTTCTCGGACGTTCCCGTCGCCTCGATCTTGGGATGCAGGGCGCCGTCGATGACGAGCATGGGGCCGGATTGGGTCGCATATTCGGGATGCAGCCCCGCCCTGATATAACGGCTCGTCTCCATGATTCCGGCGCCCCCATTGCCGAAATAGAAAATGCCGTTTGGCATCATGTGGAAATTGCCGGACCCCCGGCGCGTATTGGCGGCACGGAACTGGCGTCCGCCTTCGACATAAAGCCCGACGGGACGGAAATCCGTCCCGAACATCCCGGCGTTCATCGCGAAGGCGAGCAACTCGCCTTGCGATTTCATCGCCTCCGCGATGGCTTGAAAGCCGCCATAAGGTTTTCCGTCGGCGCTGGCGAGAAAGAGCCGCAGCTGGTCCTTGCGTGCATCGAAGACGCAAATCGTATATTGGCGATCCGCCTCCGTGATCGCCTCACAGGGAGGCTTCTCGGCCGGCCGCGCCGAGGGCAGCGAGACGAAAAGCCCCAAGGCACCGAGGGCGATGCGCAGCAGCGTTCCAGGGCCCGGTTTCGGCAGCATTGTTCGACCGCGCAATGTTTCCTATCTACCAAACTTATCAGGATTCGGAGTTTCCAGCATGCATCATACCGTGACAGAGGCGATCGAGGCCATCGCACGCGGCGAGATCGTGATCGTCACGGACGATGACGACCGCGAGAACGAGGGCGATCTGATCTGCGCCGCCTCGCTCTGCACGACGGAGAAGATGGGCTTCATTATCCGCCATACGAGCGGGATCGTGTGCGCGCCGCTGACGGCTGCGGAGGCGCGCCGGCTGAACCTTCAACCGATGGTCGCAACGAACGATGCGCCGCTGGGAACCGCTTTCACTGTATCCGTCGATGTCCGGCACGGGCTGACCACAGGCATTTCCGGCGAACAGCGGACCAATACGGTACGCGCGCTGGCCAATGGCAATATGGGCGCCGATGATTTCGTCCGTCCGGGCCATGTCTTTCCGCTCATCGCCCGGGAGGGCGGTGTGCTGACGCGCTCAGGCCATACCGAGGCGGCCGTCGATCTTTGCCGGCTTGCTGGCCTGCCGCCCGTCGGCGTCATCTGTGAGCTTGCCAATGACGACGGCAGCGTCATGGCCGGCAAGCAAATCCAGGCCTTCGCCGACGAGCACAGGCTGAAACGGATTTCCGTCGCCCAGCTCATCGCCTACCGCCAGGAGCGGGAAAAGCTGGTCGAACGGGTCCGGGTCTTCCCGGTCGAGGGGCCGAGCGGGCCGTTGACCTGCTATGCCTATCAAACCCCCTTTGATCCGGTGCATCATTTCGCCTTCGTGCAGGGCGAGATCGGCGACGGCCGCAACATGCCCGCGCGCCTGCATCGCGTCGATCTCATCGCCGATGTTGTCACCGGCAGCGCGCTCATTCCCGAGACGCTGGCGCGATTCAAAAAGGAGGGGCGCGGCGTTCTCGTCCTGCTGCGCGACGGCACCGCCGGCGTGCCGGCGCTCTCGGAAGCCAACGAAAAAGCCTCGGAGGCCATGCGGACCAAGGAATGGCGCGAGATCGGCATCGGGGCGCAAATCCTGCGCGATCTCGGTATTTCCTCGATCCGGCTGCGGACGTCTTCGCCCCTGAATTATGTCGGCCTGTCGGGCTTCGGCATCGGGATCGTCGCCTATGAGGGCGTCGAAGGCGAGAAATAGGAAAGGCCCATCAAAGCCGCGACATGCGCCGCGGCCGAGGCTCCGAGCCCTTGGAGATCGTAGCCGCCTTCCAGAACGGAAATGATGCGACCGCCATTGCCGCGCGCCGCGATCTCCATGATCTCGGCGGTGATCCAGGCAAAATCCATCTCGGTCAGGTTGAGGCTGGCGAGCGGGTCGCGCCAATGCGCGTCGAAGCCGGCCGAAATGATGATGACATCCGGCGCGAAACCGATGAGCCGTGGCAGGATGACGGATTCGCAGGCTTCCCGGAAAAGCGTGCCGTCGGAGGCCGGCGTGAGCGGAGCATTGACGATCGTGCCGTAAGTGCCGGTTTCCGAGGCCGCGCCGGTGCCGGGAAAAAGCGGCATCTCATGCGTCGAGCAATAGAGCACGCTAGGATCGGCCCAGAAGATCGCCTGCGTTCCATTGCCGTGATGGACGTCGAAATCGACGATCGCGACACGCTCGGCGCCGTGCGCTGCCTGGGCATGGCGGGCGGCGATGGCGACATTGTTGAAGAGGCAAAAGCCCATCGGCACCGTCCGGCTGGCATGATGGCCGGGCGGCCGCGTCAACACAAAGGCATTGTTGGCCTCTCCCCGCATAACTGCGTCGACCGCGGCGACAGTGCCGCCGGTGGCATGGAGCATGGCTTCCCATGAGCCGCGGCTGACTGGCGTGTCGTCATCGATATAGGTGAGGCCCTCGTCGGGCACGGCGGCTTCGAGCGCCGCGACATAGGTGGCGGGGTGGACCCGAAGAATGGGCGCAGGATCGCCGCGCGGCGAGCGCCGCCGGCGCAAGTCACGGAATGTATCGACGGCCAAAGCATCCGTGATCGCAACGAGACGCGCGGGCGATTCGGGGTGATAGGGCCCGGTGTCGTGCCCGAGGGCGGCCGGGTGATCGAAGAGCAGGGTTGCCACGGAACCTTAGCCGTCCGGAAACGATTCGCCTTTACCTTAGCATTGCTGTGCGACAGGCCGAGCATGCCGTGCGGCGGTCATCGCATGCGTCACAGCCTGCATAAATGTTTCTTTTGCGCCACAGGTTTTCATCTTCTCGCACTCTCACGGCATCCCATCTGCTCGTAGCGGTAGCGAGACAAGCATCGATGCGTTATTTCGTTCAGTAGACGTGGGGATAAGCGATGAGATTTTCCAAGATAACCTGGGCATTGCCGTTTTTCGCATTGTTGTTGGCAGGTTGCGAAGGGGACGGGCTGGCGACGCCGGATCCGAGCCTTTCGGGTCGCGACCAAGAATTCCTCGCGCTCGCGCCGAAGGCCGACATTCCCTCCCAGTTCCAGCGCTATGAGGTCGCCGATCCGACGGGCGAGAAGCCCGGCACCGTGGTCGTCGATACCAAGCACATGTACCTCTACTACGTCCTGCCGGGCGGCAAGGCGATGCGCTACGGCATTGCGGCAGGCTCGGAAGCCGCTGGCTGGACCGGTACGGCCACCATCGGCCGCAAGGAAGAATGGCCGCACTGGATGCCGCCGTCCGACATGCTGAAGCGCTGGCCGCATCTGCAGCCGACGGCTGACGCCGGTGGTCTCCCGGGCGGCCCCGGCAATCCGCTCGGCTCGCGGGCGATGTATCTGTTCCAGGGCAACAAGGACACGCTCTACCGCATCCACGGCACCAACGAGCCGGAGCAGATCGGCCAGGCGGTATCCTCGGGCTGCATCCGTATGTCGAACATCGACGCGATTGACCTCTACGACCGTGTCAAGGTCGGCACCAAGGTCATTGTTGAATAAGCAAATAATCAAGGTCTGAGATTTAGCGCCTGCATCCTCGGATGCGGGCGTTTTTTTGCGCTCGCTAAGCCAGGGCGGAATCGGCGCCGATCGTGACGAGCACGATTTCCGGCGGCCGGAACAGCCGGACGGGCGCTATCGAGGTGCCGAGCCCCGCCGAAATGATCATGTGACGGTCGCCGTCCACGATATGGCCGTAGACCTGCCGCATCCCGAATTGCGACTCGGTGAAAAGTTCGGTGACGACCGGCAGATTGACCTGGCCGCCGTGGGTGTGACCGCAGAGCGTGAGCGAGACGCGCTCTGGCACGCGCCGAAAGACGAAGGGCTCGTGTGCCAGCAAGAGCACCGGCGCGCCGTCCGTCACTTGCGCCAGGGTGCCGTTGAGATCGTCGAACCCCTGGAAGCTGTTCGGTCCTTGCGGATAGGCGAGCTGATCGCCCAGTCCCGCGACCCAGAAAGTCATCCCGTTCTTGACGAGTGGGACGGCGGCATTCTCCAGAACCTTGAAATCCGCGTGCTGCAAGGCGCGGCGGACGCTTTCGCCATCGTCGCTGCGCATACGCACAAGCGCGCCGTGCCACCAGTCATGATTGCCGAGAATGGCATAGGTGCCCAGCGGCGCGTCGAGAATGGAGAGCGCCTCGCCCCATTGCTCGGGGAACACCGGGCCGGTTACGAACCGATGGCCGGCGTTGAAATCGCCGAGCAGGAAGACGACGTCCGGATTGAGCGCGTTCGTGACCTCGGCGATGCGCCGGATTCGCGCCGCCGACATCTGCGGCTCGCTGGCATGGATGTCGGCGATCAGCGCCGCCTTGACCTGCAGACCGGGAGTCCAGCGCGGCGGCGTGATGCGATAGGTCGTAATGTCGAGACGAAAGCCCGGCTCGATCGCGCAGGCGTAGGTTCCAAAGCCCGCCGTTGCCAAGGTAAAAGCGCTGGCGCCCTGGATGAAATGCCGGCGCGTTAAAAGGGTCATCAGGGAAACCGATCAGAGGAGCAGGCCGGTCCCCACCTGCAGCCTGCATGCGCCCCGGCTTTTGTCGAGGCGGCGTCTTGCTAAACTGGCTTAGCGGCCGAATTTTGTCCAGCAGGTCAAGGGCTAAGCGGCTTTGCCGCCGAACCGGCGTTGCTGGCGCTGGGCATCCTGGCCCTCCGCGTCCTTGGGCTTCGGCGCTGTGGCCTGCAAGGCCGCCGCGACGGCGGAAATGCCGATTTCACGATAGAGGCGCGCGAGGATATCGCGGGCATCGCCCGGCGTTTGGCTGGAGTGAAAATTTACGTCGCGATCCTGCATGGGTCTTTCCTTGCTGCCTTCATGGCGTGCTGTGCGTGCGGGCAGCTTCCAGCCGTGCAGTAAACAGAACCTTGCCAATTTAAGTTAAAGGCGCAGGAATGTTCGGGCCCGCGGCGATTGCGCGCGGATGTGTCTCATGCTCAACATTCCTCGAAATTCGCACGGCATACAGGTTTGCTCATGCGGCATTTGATCATCGAGGAACCGTTCTCGGAGAGCGCGATCTGGTCCCGGCGGCTTGCCGTCTTCGCCGCCGCGGTCGTGGCGATGGGCCTCGTTCTCGCGCGGCTCGGCCTCGATGCACCGGCGGTTCTGGCGGTCGTCGGTTCGGCGATCGTGCTCGCCTGTCTCGCCATTCTTTGTGCCGGTGTCGCGACCGTCGAGATCTGGCAGACAGGGCGCAAGGGCGTCGGTCTGCTTCTCGGTGGCGCGGTCCTGGCGGTGCTGCTCCTGGCCTATCCCGCCTATCTCGCCGTACAGGCCGTGCGGCTGCCGGTGCTGAACGATATTTCGACCGACACCGACGATCCACCAGCCTATTCGCTGTCGCGCAAGGCGCTAGCCGCGCGGCATGGCTGGGTGCCACCGTCGATCCCGGAAGTGTCACGTCAGGCGCAAGCTGCCGCTTATCCCGATATCGAGCCGATCTATCTCGATCTCGACGGCGACGAAACCTATCAGACGGTGCTGAGCGCCGCCGCGGCGCGGCACTGGAAAATCATCGACGCGGTTCCGCCCGGCGGCCGGCTCGGCTACGGCCATGTCGATGCCATCGCGCATGGCATGATCCTCGGCTTCGCCGATGACATCACGATCCGCATCTGGCCTTTGGCGGGAGAAACGCGGGTCGATGTCCGCTCCGCCTCGCGCATCGGGCGGCACGATTTCGGCGGCAATGCCGCGCGGATCGAAGCTTTCGCGGACGAACTGAATACCGAGGCCGCGGCGAAATGATCGTCCGCGCAGATTACTTCAGCGCATAAACCGCATCGCGGCCTGCCAGGCCGTCGCCGTGCACCAAACCGCGCTCGGCCAAATCCTGCAGATGCGCCAGAACCGAGAGGCCCGCCGCGCCTGCGAGGCGGGGATCGAGGCCGCGATAGATGGCGCTGACCAGCGCCGGGATTTGTGCCGGGCCCTTGCCGAGTTCGGCGAGAATGGCCGCTTCGCGCAGGCGACGATGGTGGATGAGCGCCCGGACCATCCGCTGCGGTGTTGCGATGCCACCACCGTGGCCGGGCCAGTAATGGACGTCCGCACGGCCCGCGAGCTTTTCGAGCGAGGCCATATAATCGGCCATCCTCCCGTCTGGCGGAATGACGACGGACGTCGCCCAGGCCATCACGTGGTCGCCGGAGAACAGGACGCTTTCCTCCGCCAGTGCGAAGGCAAGGTGGTTGGCGGTATGCCCCGGGGTCGCGAGCGTTTCCAGCGCATAGTCCGGCCCGGCGACGATGTCGCCCTCGCGTAAAATGGTGTCGGGGCGATAGCTACTGTCATGCGCGGCATCCGCTCGCAGCGTCATCTTCGCCGGTTGCGGCGGGATAGGGAGCGCAGCCGAGGATTTGCGCGCCGGTCGCGGCTTTCAGGGCTGCCGCACCAGCGGAATGGTCGCGATGCGTATGGGTGACGAGAATGTGCCGCACCCGTTCCTTGCCGAGACTTTCAAGCAACGCGGCAAGATGCGCGGGGGAATCGGGGCCGGGGTCGATAATCGCCACCTCGCCTTCGCCGACGACATAGGTGCAGGTGCCGGTGAAGGTCATTGGGCCAGGATTGTCGGCGATGATCCGGCGCACCTTTGGCGACAGCCGGACAAGCCGCTCTGCCGCGCCGGGCGACGTCTGGTCGAAAGGGATGTCCTGATCCGCGTCGTTCATTCCGGTTCTTGCACAGGCGTTACGCCGGCACTCTTCAGAAAAACCCCCGCCAAAGCGTGATAGATGCTGTCCTTGCAGATTGATTTAGAGACAGCGTCGGCAATGAGCGCCGCCAGCATCAGCGGAATGATCATCGTGTGGTTCTCCGTCATCTCCGAAACGATGACGAAAGATGTGATGGGCGTCTGCACCACACCGGTCAGATAGGAAACCATGCCGAGCAGCGCCAGGGCGCCGAGCGGCACGTCGTGGAAAAGCATGTGCAGATTCGCCGCCATTCCGGCGCCCACGGCAAGCGACGGCGCGAAAAGGCCGCCGGGAATGCCGCCGATCGAGGAAAACAGAGTGGCGAGGAACTTCAACGGGCCGAAAATTGCGCAAGCGGGCGCGGCCCCATGGACGATCGCGCGGGCTTCGTCATAACCCGTGCCGTAGCTTGTATTCTGAGAGGCGAGGCCAGTCAGCGCTACGCCGAGCCCGCACAGCGTGGCGAACGCGATCGGGTGCTTCGTAATCAGCCGTCCCAGCGTGCCCGGCAGGCCACGCGCGAACATGACGACGATACGGCTGAAAAGGCCGCCGAAGAGGCCGCCGAGAACGGCGCAGACCGGGAGGACAAGCCAGGCGCGACCAAGCGGCAATACCGCATTGGTGGAGCCGAAATAAGCGTAATCGCCGACGACGCCGAGCGAGGTAAGGCCGGCGGCGATGATCGCGCCGAGGACAAGGCCGCTGGTCCGCGACTCGAAAGAGCGGCTCAGTTCCTCGATGCCGAAGACGATGCCGGCGAGAGGGGTATTGAAGGCGGCGGCAATGCCCGCCGCGGCGCCCGCGAGAAGGAGGCCGCGCTGATATTCGGCAGCGCCGCGGCCCATCGCATACATCAGCGCAGCGCCGACCTGCACCGTAGGGCCTTCGCGGCCGATCGAGGCGCCGCACAGCAGGCCGAGCGTAACAGAGACGATTTTGCCGATGGCGACGCGCAACGAGACGAGCGATGTGCGCGTCGGGCCATCCGGCAATTCGCGCGCTGCGATCACCTGAGGAATGCCGCTGCCTTGCGAATTCGGGAAGACCTTCAGCGTCAGGAATACGATGGCGCCGAATCCGAGCGGCGTAAGCGCGAGCGAGATATAGCGCGATAGGCTGAGCAGGCGATGGAAGTCGCGCTGGGCGTAATCGGCCAGCGCCGCCATGAGGATCGCCGCCGCACCGACGAGCAGACCGCCAATGAGAAAGAGCGTCCGGCGTCCCCATCGCTGCAGCGCTTCGCGGGATTGGAGTTCTAAGGCGGGAAAGCGTTCACGAAAGCTCATGGGGTGGTCTACAACGGCTGATTGGGCTGGCGCAGAAGAAATCCGCGTTTCCTGTAGTCAACGCTAACGCTCACGGTAAAATTTCCGCGAGCTTTTCAAAAGCGGCGGCATTGGTCGCGCCAAGGCCCTGCGGCGCGGCGGGCTCACGGGTGAGGGTGATCGCCGGACCATCCCAGAAATGGCCGAGACTTTCCCGTGTCGCTGTGACCGACACCGTCGCGCCGAGGGTCTCGTTGAGGACAAGACCAGCGATCTTGAGCCCGCGCTTCGTGGCGACTTCGATCGCCGTGAGCGTGTGGCTGAGGCTGCCAAGATAAGTTCCGGCGACAAGGAGCAGGGGTACGTCCAGCGCGCCGATCAGGTCGCAGATCGTATGCTTGGCATCAAGCGGCACCATGAGTCCGCCAATGCCCTCGATGATGACGACATCTTCGGCGCTCGCGATGGCATCGGCGCAAAAGCGGCGCACTTCCGCGAGATCGATCATCCGGCCTTCTTGCGCCGCGGCCTGATCGGGCGAAAGCGGCGCGGCGAAGCGCCAGGGGGAGATTTCCGCGATCGCCTCAAGTGTCGGTTTTTGCCCGCAGGCCGCGAGCAGGGTGGCGGGGTCGCTCGCGGCAAAATTTTGCGGCGTCGAAGCCGGAAACGAACCGGCTTCAGGGCGATGACTTTCCGTCCGCGTCGGCGCAGAGGCGGCGATGAGGCCCGCGGCGACGTAGGTCTTGCCGATGTCGGTGCCGGTTGCGGTGATGAAGAGGGCGGACAAAGCGCGGCTCGTCAGGCTTGCACGTAGAGGCCGAGCCGCGCGGCAACGACATCGGCGAGCCGCGCGACATCCGCATCATCATGCGCGGCTGAGAAAGCAAAGCGCAGCCGCGCCGATCCTTCCGGAACGGTCGGGGGCCGGATTGCGACGACAAGAAAGCCTTCGTCCTGCAAGAGGCGCGAGGCTTCGAGGGCCGACTCCGCGCTGCCGAGGACCAGCGGGACGATTGGGCTTTGCGCCTCGGGCAAGCCAAGACGCTGCGTGAAGGCGCGCGCCTTGGCCAGCGGGCGCGCGCAAAGCGCCGGATCGGCGGCCATGACGTCGAGAGCGGCGATGGCCGCTGCTGTGGCCGACGGGGGCAGGCCGGTCGAATAGACGTGCGTGCGCGCGCGTGACGTCATGAGATCAACGACCGCACGCGAGGCGCAGAGATAACCGCCATAGCTGCCGAGCACTTTCGACAACGTGCCCATTTGCAAAGGCGCGCGCACGTCGTTTGGCGCGAGCACGCCAAGTCCGTGTGCGTCGTCGGTCAACAACCAGGCATCGTGCGCGGCGCAAATCTCCGTCAGCGCCGCAAGCGGCGCGCGATCGCCGTCCATCGAAAACACGGTCTCGGTGATGAGCAGCACGTTGCGATATTTGCCGCGCGCGGCCTTGAGAATATCTTCCGCATGTTCCGCGTCGTTGTGGCGGAACGTGAGCACGGTCGCGGCCGACAAGCGGCTGCCGGCGAATATGCAGGCATGAGACAATTCATCGGCGAGAATGAGATCGCCTTCGCCTGCGAGCGCCGGAATGACGCCGAGATTGGTCAGATAGCCGGAACCGAAGACGCGCGCCGCTGGGGCCTGTTTCAGCTGCGCGAGCCGGTCTTCGAGTTCCACGAGCAGGGGGTGATTGCCGGTGACAAGGCGCGAGGCGCCAGCGCCTGTGCCGTAAGCCTCGATCGCCGCGATAGCGGCGGCTTTCACCTGCGGATGCTGCGAAAGGCCGAGATAATCGTTGCAGGAAAACGAGACGAATTGCCGTCCGCCGCGATAGACGATCGCCCCCTCGGCGCGCGTTGTCGTCGTCAGCCCGCGCCGCAGCGTTAGCTGCTCCAACTGCGCCAGTTTCGATTTCGCAAAGGCGTCGAGAGACGTCACAGGCTTTCCTTTATCGCCATTGCGGTTTAACCGTGACGCGCGGCTCTGGCAATAAGGCGGCATGGTGACGGACGGGACGGGTTGGCAGCAGGATTGGCGCGAACACATCTGGCTGCCATACGCACAGATGAAACATATCGCGCCGCCGCTACCCGTCGTAGCGACCAAGGGAACGCGCATCCGGCTCGCGGACGGCCGCGAACTCGTGGATGGAATTGCGAGCTGGTGGACCGCCTGCCACGGCTATAACCATCCGCATATTCGCGCCGCGGTGACACGCCAGCTTGAGGTGATGCCGCATGTGATGTTCGGCGGCCTGGTGCACGAGCCGGCGGTGCGGCTGGCGACACGGCTTGCGGCCCTGCTGCCCGGCGATCTTAATCGCGTGTTCTTCTCTGACAGCGGCTCGGTCTCGGTCGAGGTCGCGATGAAGATGGCTGTGCAATATTGGCTCAATCGCGGCATTCGCGGCCGGACCAAAATGCTGGCCTTCCGCGGCGCCTATCACGGCGACACATTCGCCACGATGGCGGTCTGCGATCCCGACGAAGGCATGCATCAGCATTTCGCCGGCATTTTGCATGAAAACATCATTGCCGATCTGCCGCACGACAACGAGAGCGCGGCGGCGCTCGACACGCTCGTCGCGCGCCACGGCGATGAGATCGCCGCAATCATCGTGGAGCCGCTGGTGCAGGGCGCGGGCGGGATGCTGTTTCACGAGCCCGAGGTCTTGCGGCGGCTGCGTGCGCTCGCAGACAAATATGGCCTGCTTCTGATCTTCGACGAGATCTTCACCGGCTTCGGTCGCACGGGGACCATGTTCGCTTGCGAGGCGGCGCAGGTGGTCCCGGATATCATCTGCCTTTCGAAGGCGCTGACCGGCGGCACGATGGCGCTCGCCGCGACCGTCGCGCGCGACAGGGTCTTCGATGCTTTCTGGTCGGACGATCCGGCGCGGGCGCTGATGCATGGGCCGACTTTCATGGCCAATGCCCTGGCCTGCGCCGCCGCCAATGCCTCGCTCGATCTCTTCGAAAGCGAGCCGCGGCTTGAGCAGATTGCCAAGATAGAGGCTGCATTGAAGGCAGGCCTCGAAGCCTGCCGTGGGGCGCCGGGTGTTCGCGATGTGCGCGTGCGCGGCGCGATCGGTGTCGTGGAGCTCGAAAAGATCGATGATCTTGCGGCGCTGAAGCGCCGCTTTGTCGCAAACGGCGTCTTCGTCCGGCCGTTCGGGAAAATCGTTTATCTCACGCCGGCCCTGACGATAGATGAGTTCGATTTGCAACGGTTAACGGATGCGGTCGTGCATGTTGTCCGGCAGACACATGACTGAGGGGCAAGCTTGGCAATTGCGAAGCCACTTGCCAAATTGGCGCTCGCCGCACATATAGGGGCCTCGCTTTTGGACTGATTTCTGAATCGCTTCGTCTGGACTGCCGGCGCACGTTTCAGCCTTGTCTGCCAAATTCGACTGTGAAATGGGCGGTCGCGACGAAGCGACCGCTGAACTTGTGGCTAGAAAGGACGACCGATGCCGGTAGGGACTGTCAAGTTTTTCAACGATCAAAAGGGTTATGGTTTCATCCAGCCGGACGACGGCAGCAAGGATGTCTTCGTTCATGTGACGGCGGTTGAGCGCTCCGGCCTCAACGGCCTCGTCGAAGGCCAGAAGGTGCGGTTCGAGGTCGAGACCGATCGCCGCTCTGGCAAGCCGTCGGCTGTGAACCTGCAAGCCGCTTGATTGTAGAAGCTTAATCTTCAGAGAACCGTCGCTCTTTCGAGCGGCGGTTTTTTGTTGCGTCAAATCTTAATGGAAATTGCGGCCTTTCGGCATGACGCGATGAATATCGTCGCGAGCATCCGTCGGCGCTGGCGTAGCTTTCGTTTCGAACAGACCTGGCTCGGTCAGCCGCATCTGGTTGCGCGGATGCCGGTGTGGATTTTTCACCGGATGCGCGAGGCCGTTGCTCTGCGGCCGGGACAGCAGCCCGAGCATCGACGTCATATCGTCGATCCGCTCGGCGATGACATGGATGACGCCGGATTCCGATTGCAGGCGGCCGGTGACGGCAATGAAGCGCGCGGCGATGACGACCGATCGATAAGTCTCGAAGACCTTCGGCCAGACGATCACATTGGCGATGCCGGTCTCGTCCTCGAGCGTGAGGAAGATGACGCCACTGGCCGTGCCCGGCCTTTGCCGGATCAGCACCAGCCCGGCGGTGCGCACGCGCTGGCCGGAGGGCGTGACGGCGAGATCCTGCGTGCGGACGATTTTCTCGGTCTTGAGATGCGGCCGCAGAAAGCTGACCGGATGCGCCTTCAGCGACAGAGACAGATGCCGGTAATCCTCGACGACATGTTCGCCGAGCGACATCGGCGGCAGATGCGCTTCCGGCTCCAGCGCGCGGAAGCTCAAATCCTTCAACAGCGGCAGATCGTCTTTGTCGCCGGCGCGATTGAGGCCGCGCACGGCCCAGAGCGCATCGCGCCGGTCGAGGCCCAGCGAGCGGAAGGCGTCGGCTTCGGCTAGCGCGGCAAGCGTGTTCGGCGCAAGGCCCGTGCGCAGCCAGAGGTCGCGGATCGAATCGTAGCCTTTGCCGCGCCTGGCGACGAGCGTGGCCATGTCCGTTTCCGCGATACTTTGAACCTGACGAAAGCCAAGCCGGATTTTATGCGTGGAGCGGATTGCGTTCTGCATCGAGATATGGCGCGGATGAAGGCGGGATGCGGGCGAGTTTTCATCTGCGTCCAGCGTGCAATCCCATTGCGAGAAATTCACATCGACTTCCTCGATCGCGATGCCGTGCTCGCGCGCGTCGCGGACGATTTGCGCCGGCGCGTAGAAACCCATTGGCTGCGCATTGAGCAGCGCACAGGCGAAGACATCGGGATAACGGCATTTGATCCAGGCGGAGGCATAGACCAGCAGCGCGAAGGAGGCCGCATGGCTCTCGGGAAAGCCATAGGAGCCGAAACCTTCGATCTGTTTGAAGCAGCGCTCGGCAAAATCGCGCGGATAATGCCGCGCCACCATGCCTTCGACCATTTTGGTACGAAATGTATCGATAATTCCAACGCGCTTGAAGGTCGCCATGGCCCGGCGCAATCTGTCGGCCTCGGCTGGCGTAAAGCCTGCGGCGACGATGGCGATCTTCATCGCCTGCTCCTGGAACAAAGGCACGCCGAGCGTTTTGCTCAGCACCTCTTCGAGTTCTGGTGAGGGATAATGGACAGGCTCCGGATTCTGCCTTCGCTGCAGATAGGGATGCACCATGTCGCCCTGTATGGGGCCGGGCCGGACGATCGCAACTTCAATGACGAGATCATAAAACGTGTTCGGCCGCAGCCGCGGCAGCATCGACATTTGCGCGCGGCTCTCGATCTGGAACACGCCGATCGTATCGGCGCGGGAGATCATGTCGTAGACGGCGCGCTCCTCCGCCGGGATGCTGGCGATCACATGATCGATGCCATAATGATTTCGCAGAAGGTCGAAACCCATGCGCAGGCAGGTGAGCATGCCGAGGGCAAGAACATCGACCTTCAACAGGCCGAGCGCATCGAGATCGTCCTTGTCCCATTCGACCGTGGTGCGCTCGTCCATCGCGGCATGGGCGATGGGCACGGTTTCATCGAGCCGGTCGCGGGTGATGACGAAGCCGCCGGTATGCTGCGAGAGATGGCGCGGAAAGCCGACAAGCTCCTGCGCCAGAGCCAAGGTCTGTGCGAGGCGATCTTCGCCGGGGTCGAGGCCGAGACGGCGGACCTGCTGCTCCTGCGGGCCTTGCGAGGCGCCACCCCAGAGCGAGCTCGATAGGGCCGCAATGACATCTTCCGAGAGGCCGAAGACCTTGCCGACGTCGCGCAGAGCGGAGCGGCTGCGATAGGTGATGACGGTGGCGGTGAGCCCGGCGCGGGCGCGGCCGTAGCGGTTGTAGATATATTGCATCACCTCTTCGCGCCGCTCGTGCTCGAAATCGACATCGATATCCGGCGGCTCGCCGCGGTTCTTCGAGATGAAGCGCTCGAAGAGAAGCTCGTTTTGCGCCGGATCGACATCGGTGATGCCGAGGCAATAGCAGATGGTCGAATTGGCGGCCGAGCCGCGCCCCTGGCACAAGATTTTCTGGTCGCGCGCGTAACGCACGATGTCGTGCACGGTGAGAAAGTAGGGCGCATAGTTCATCTCGGCGACGAGCGCGAGTTCATAAGCGAGCGTATGCTTTACTTTCTCGGGAACTCCGCCCCTATCTTCATAACGTTCGGTAGCGCCGGCATAAGCGAAAGCTTCAAGCGCCTCTTGCGGCGTCGCATAGCCAGCGCGCAATTCCTCTGGATATTGGTTCTTGAGATCGGCGAGCGAGAAGGTGAGACCTTCGAGAAAGCGCAGGCTTTCGCCGATAGCATTGGGCGCTTCGGCGAAAAGCCGCGCCATTTCCGCGCCGCTTTTCAGATGCCGCTCGGCATTCGCCTGCAGTTTCCGGCCGACGGCATCGAGCGTGGTGCGATGACGGACGGCGGTGAGCACATCCTGCAAGGGGCGCCGCGCCGCATCGTGCATCAGCACGTCATTGGTCGCGAGCAGCGGCAGATTGAGACGGCGCGCCAGCGCGGCGCGTTCGGCCAGCGCCCGGCGCATGTGCACTCCATAGGTCATGCGCGCGGCGAGCCAGACGCGGCCCGGCGCGGCCTCACGAAGCTGGCGCAAGAATGTTTCGTCGTCGGGCGGCGATTGCTTTTGTTGCAGGGGCAGGGCGGGCGCCGCGGACTCACCGCGCGCGAAATCTTCATAGATCTTCCCCGGCTTCGCAGCGCCATCCTCCGGTTCCCAGGTGCTCTCCGGCAGAACGGCAAGCTGAAGGCCCTCGGCGGCTTCAAGCAGATCGCCCGCTACGAGGCGGCAAAGGCCCTTCTGGCCTTTCATATTGCCGCGCGTGATGAGGCGCGTGAGCCGCGCATAGGCGGCGCGGTCCTGCGGATAGGCGAGAATGTCCGGCGTGCCGTCGCAGAATACGAGCCGGCAGCCGGTGACGACGCGCAAAGTCTCCGGCGCGATCTCGTTCAGACGGGCGAAACTGTAGGCGCGCACGACACCGGCGAGCGAATTGCGGTCGGCGATGCCGATGCCTTTGAGGCCGAGCCTATAGGCCTGCTCGACGAATTCCTCCGGATGCGAGGCGCCGCGCAGAAAGGAGAAATTCGTCGTGACGCCGAATTCGGCGAAGGGAATTGCGTCATTGCGAGCGAAGCGAAGCAATCCAGCCTTTGCATCCGGCTTGTTCCGCTTCGCCCGCGAGGACGGATGCGGATCGCCGCTCATGCGAACAGCCCATGCAGGAACCAGCGCGGCCGCGCCGTGTCCGTCTCGTAGAGTCCTTCGCGAAACAGCCAGAAGCGGCGGCCTTCGCGATCCTCGGCGCGGAAATAATCGCGGGTGAGCGCATCGTGCTTCCACCATTCCGGCGCGATCCGCTCCGGCCCCTCGATGGCGGCGACCTCATGCAACACGCGCCGCCAGCGAAAGCGCACGGGCGGCCCATCCGGCACGCTGGCGATGGCTTCGATCGGCTCGGGCTTTTCAAGCAGGCGGATGGGGCGGGAGGGCAGCTGTTCCTTTGTGAAATTTTGCACGTCATGGCCGGGCTTGTCCCGGCCATCCACGCGGTGTCGTTGCGATAATTCTGCAAAGAGAGACACGTCGGCTTGACGTGGATGCCCGGCACAAGGCCGGGCATGACGCATGAAGGAGGCGGGCATCGCCATCACCGCGAATTCCGGCCAATGCGTATCGGCAAGTTCCTGCCGCATCACGCGCCGCACGCCGAGCCGCGCGCCCAGGCGGTCGATGAGATCGGCGAGGTCGTCCTGCGCCGCAGGCGTCAGCCAATGGTTCTGCTCTTCGTCCTGCCGTTCCGTCGCTTCGGCCGCGAGCCGCACGACATCGAAGCCGAAGCCGGCATCGAGCGGATCGCGTTCGTCGCCCTTGCCAACGGCCTCGATCTTTTCGCGGAAGAGCCGCGCGATCACGGCCGGGTCGCGCAAGGGCCGGCTGGTGCCGGCGCGCAGGTGCCGCACGCGCCCATCGACGCCGAAGAGGCTCACGTCGAGCCGACGCGCGCCTTCGCCCTGCCGCGTGAGCAGAAGCGAAAGCTCGCGCGCGAGGGCGAGGATCGTCGTCTCGATCGTTTCGCGCTGGACGATCGGCTCGGCGAAGCGCCGCTCGGCGAGATAGGCCGGAGCCTCGAAGCGTGGATTGATGGGCGTCCTGGAATGGCCGAGCAGTGCATCGAGCCGGTTGAAAAGAGCCTTGCCGAAGCGCGCGGCGAGGGGCGCGCGCGGCCGCAGGATGAGATCGCCGATGCGGCGCAGGCCCGCCTGTGCCAGTTGGCCCAGCATCTTCTCATCGAGCCGGAGGGCGGCGAGCGGCAGCGCGCCGAGGCGGCGGCGCAGATCCTCCTCGCGGGTCTCCTCCGGCATCACGCGCACGTCGCCGAAGCGCGCCAGCGCCCAGGCGGCTTCGGGCGTTGCGGCGATGGCGGTGCGGGCGGCAAAGCCCTGCGCTTCGAGCCGCGTTTCGATCTCTTCGCAAAGCTTCGCCTCGCCGCCGAAGAGATGCGCCGCGCCGGTGATGTCGAGCACGGCGCCGTCCGGCGGATCGAGCGCCGCGAGCGGGGTGAAGCGGCGGCACCAGTCGGCGATGTTGGCGAGGCTCGCGGCTTCCGCCGTTTCATCCGCCGCGCAGCACTGCAGCCCCGGCAGGATGGCGCGGGCATCGGCGAGCGCCATGCCGGGCCGCAGGCCGTGCGCCGCGGCGGCGCGGTTCACCGCGGCGAGCCTTTGCGCGCTTTTCACCTTGGCGATCGTGGCGAGCGGCGCCTCACGCGCGGCGGCGCTCCGGCGGCTGATCCGGTCTGTCGCCAGCGATGGCAGAAAGAGGGAGAGATAACGCGTCACGGAATGAGACCTCTCGGGGACTCCACAAAACGGGATGGAATTTTTCGCGATCGATGGAAAAACCAGCCGGTCCGGCGCGCGCCTTGGCGAGGCGCACGTCGAAGGCGGCGGGGCCGGGCAGGGGCGTGCGGCCAGCGGCGGAAGCTGCATGGGGACTTGACCGGGCGCGGATCTCGAAGCGCGTCTCGGCGCTGCTCGAAAGCGCCTCGGCGCGCACCGGCCCGGCGAGGCAGATAAGGCCCGTCGTGCCGTGTTTCTGCGCGGCGAGGACAAGCCGGCGCGAGGCGGTGAGGTCATAGAGCTTGGCGGAGAAGATTTCGCCGATGACGGCGGCTGGCGTCCGGCACTTCAGCGCCTCTTCCATTGCCCAGAGCGCGTCCTTGGCGTTTGCCGTATGGACGAGGACGAGCCTGGCCGGATCGATGCCGTGCAGCGCCAGGCCGGGACCATAGAGCGCGCCCTGTTCGCGTCCGGCGAAATCCTCGCCGATCCAGACGAGCGGCGCGTTGCGAGGGGCGGCGAGCCGCGCGGCCAGCGCCAGGGCGAAGCCTGCCGCGGCCGGGGCATCGCCCGGCGCGGCAGCGGTGATCTCATGCAGCGCGGCGGTGGCGAGCCCGCCCGCGAGCGGCCTGTCGAGGCCAGCCGCGCCAAGCGGGACATGCGCCCGCGCCACGCCAGCCGGCGGGGCGGCCGCGGCAATGCCGGCGATATCCCGGCGCAAAAGGCTGAGCCGCTCCGCCAAATCGCTTCCATGCGGAAGGGTTTGGCGAAGCCGTAAAGGCTCCCCGGCCATCTCTCTCGATCCGATGTTCCATATTTGTTCTAGTCATCGGACTTTTTGAAGAGGGAGTCAAGGAGGGTGGAGGAGGGGTAGTGTCTCAGTTTAGAAATTTTTTGACCCTTCCTCCTAGCAAACGGCAAAGCTTCCCTTCCAGAAGCCACGGCCATGCTATGGGAGGAAACATGGACACGCCTACCGTATTTTGGGCCATCGGATTTCCGCTATGGCTTTTCTTTGTCGCCCTCGGCGTCGGGACGGTCTTTGCCATGACCGATTCCGAATCCATTGGATTTTTGGTCGCCAGATCATGTTTTGTTGGCGCTACAGTCACGATGATTGCGTTTTGCGTTTATTGGATTGTCGCATCACATATCAATTTGAGTTTGGCAGTTATTCTTGCCGGGCTTCTCGGAATTGTTTCGAATTCCTTTTCTGGTACTCACGTTATCGTGGATACACGCCACGGAAATAAAATTATCTACCCGGCTATACCCAGCCGACTTGCCGGACCCGGCAAAATTCGCCGACATTCCTTCGGGCGCATTGAAAGTATTTTTTGGTTCAAATATCGCGTGGGCGACACGGATGCCTCACACCGTTCTTATAATGAACGGAGAGCCTATGATTGTCGTTGATCGAGACAAGCAAACAAAGGCACTGACAGTGTCGGTTCTAAAAATATTTGATGACCGGAATAACATTATAGCCCGGATAGACGATGGCGGTTTTTGGGTAGAAAATTCGACAAGAAAGAAGCGTCCCGATCCAAGCACTCTCGTCGTTTACGACCACAACGACACGCAAGTTCTAAAAATTGCTCTTTTGAATGAATCTTCTCTCTACATCGAGGGAGTTTTTCGCCATTCGGGGATTCCACGCCCCGTTATTATTACCTCTACAGTGGCTGATTTAGGAGGACCTAAATTCAGCAACAGCATGTTTGGTGAAGGGGCCGCTGATATCGCGATTGGCAGGCCGCCGCCCATAAATCAATGACAGGACTGGGTTAAGCTTCGCTTTTGGCGCGCTGGCGGCTGCCCATCCCGGCATCGTCCCAGCCCCCCGCCACCCTCACGGGGACTTGAAACATCCCGCCGGTAACGATCTTCTGCGCCTTCACGTAAGACAGAATAGCCGCAACCGCCGGAGGCCCGATGTCCAAGCCGAATTTGTTCTATCGCCATCCGCTCTGGGTGCGGGTGACGCATTGGGTGAATGTCCTCTGCATGCTCGTGCTGCTGATGAGCGGCCTGCAGATCTTCAACGCCCATCCGGCGCTCTACTGGGGCCAGAAGTCGGATTTCGATCATCCCTTCCTGTCCATCGGTTCGGTCGAGGATGCGCAGGGCAATGAGAGCGGCGTCACGACCATTGCCGGCCACAGCTTCAACACGACCGGCGTGCTTGGCCTTTCGCGCGGCGGCGACCGCGCCTTTCCGGAATGGGCGACGCTGCCGCATCTGCAATGGCTGGCGATGGGGCGGCGCTGGCATTTCTTCTTCGCCTGGATTTTCGTCATCAACGGGCTGATCTATGTCGCGGCCTCGCTGATCGGTCGGCATTTGCGCGGCGATCTCCTGCCGACGCGCGCCGATCTCGCGCATATCGGCAGCTCGATCTGGGAGCATGTGCGGCTGCGCTTCCCCAAGGGCGACGAGGCCAAGCGCTACAACGTGCTGCAGAAGCTCGCCTATCTCACCGTCGCTTTCGTTTTTGGCCCGGTCATGGTGCTGGCGGGGCTGACGATGTCACCGCGCATGGATGCGAGCTATCCGATCCTGCTCGAGATTTTCGGCGGCCGGCAGTCGGCGCGGACGGTGCATTTCATTCTCGCCTTCTCGTTTCTCGGCTTTTTCGCCATCCATATCGTCATGGTTCTGCTCTCGGGCGTGTTCAACAATCTGCGCTCGATGATCACCGGCTGGTACAATCTGGGAGAAAATCGTGAGCACGCCTAAGGAGATCGGCCGGCGCGACTTTCTGCTGCGCGCGGCGGGAGGCCTCGCCGCTCTGTCGCTCGGTGGCTGCGATGACAGCCTGTCGCAAAACCAGCGCGTCGTGGACGTTCTCGAAAGCGCCGAGAAGCTGACGCGCGCGGCGCAGCACGCCATCACCGGGCCGCAGGCGCTCGCGCCGGAATATAGCGAGGCGGAAATTTCCGCCGATTTCCGCGCCAATGGCACGACCGATCCGGAGGATGACGCCTACAAGGCGCTCGCGAAGAACAATTTTGCCGATTACCGGCTGAAGGTTCGCGGCCTTGTCGAGCAGCCGATGGAATTCTCGCTCGCCGATCTGCGCGCGCTGCCGTCGCGCACGCAGATCACGCGGCACGATTGCGTCGAGGGCTGGAGCTGTATCGGCAAATGGAAGGGCGTCCAGCTCTCGCGCATCCTTGAAAAGGTGCGGCCGAAGCCCGAGGCGCGCTATGTGATGTTCTATTCGGCCGATCCGATGGACATGGATGAGGGGCCGAACGGCCTCTATTACGAGAGCATCGACATGCAGGGCGCGCATCATCCGCAGACGATCCTCGCCTATGACATGAACGATCAGGCGCTTTCGGTTCCACATGGCGCGCCGCTGCGGCTGCGCGACGAGCGCCAGCTCGGCTACAAGATGGCGAAATACATCATGGAGATCGAGCTGGTCGAAAGCTTCGCCCATATCCGCGGCGGCAAGGGCGGCTATTGGGAAGACCAGGGGTATGAATGGTATGCGGGGATTTAGCCGCTATTTCCTCATGTAAAAGCTCGCCGTGCCGTCGATCCAGTCCTGCCGTGCGGGCGAGAAAATATCGATGTCGATCGTATCATCGATGAAGTGGAACTCGTGCGGCACGTTGGGCGGAATGATGAAGAGGCTGCCGGCGCGCAGCAAATATTTCTTCCCTTGCGAGTAGACCTCGCAGGCGCCTTCGGTGATCCAGGTGATCTGCTCGTTGATGTGATGATGCAGCGGCACGATGGCGCCTTTCTTCATCCGCCATTTGACGAAGGTGGAATGCGCGCCATGCAGATATTGTCGCGAGATGAGCGGCGACATTTCCTCGATGGGCTGCGCATCGAGCTCGTAGAGATTGGGCAAGGCGGCGATATGGCCGCTGATGTTCGGATCGATGCCGCGCCCCGGCGCCTCGGTGACTTGCGGCGGCGCGATGAGTGACGGTGCAATATCCTTGATCATGTTTCCCCTCTTTTTTAAGACTCCATAGCAGCATTATTCAGCGATGGCAGGGTCTTCGCGGCGTTGCGCCGCCGCAACGAGAAGATTCGCGCCGAGCCCGGCCAGAATTCCCGGTGCTGCCTCGTTGAGAAAAGCCCCGAGTCCCAGAACCTTCCACAATGCGGCGGTGACGAAACCGGCGAGGATGGAAAGCGGCACGGAGAGGTTCGTGCGCCGCCAGCCGAGCACGCGGATCATCACCGCGGGCGCAAGCCCGGCGCCGAGCAGCGAGATCGACGAGAGGACGAGGCTGACGACCGAGCGATCGAGCCGCGCCGAAATCGCCATCGAGACAATCCCGAGACCGAGGACGATCGGCCATAGCGGCGGCGCGCGCGGCGTCAGCACCTCGACGACGTCGAATTTCACCGTCTGCGCCATGGCGACGAGCAGGCTGTTGGATGTTGCGGCGATGGTCGCGAAAATATCGGCGACGATCAGGCCCGTCAGCACCGGCCCCATCTCTGTGTGGAAGAACAGGCTCAGGCCCGCTTCCGGGTCGGCGATCGTCGGCATCACGCCGCGCAGCACGATGCCGAACACGGTCATCGCGATCCAGGTGAACTGGATGAAGCCGATGAAAATCCACCAGGCGCCGCGCGTCTCGGCCGGGCTGCGGCCGGCAAGATAGCGCGAGGTCATCTGCGGCTGGCCGAGGCCGAAGCCGAACGCTGCCGCGGCGAAACCGAGCATGAAGATCAGCGCAGCGGCAAGGCCGTGCGGCAGCAGCACGAAAAACTGCGTCCCGGCGACCGCGGTATTTTCCCAAAAGGCCGGAGAATTTCTCCACGCCACGACGATGACGGCGGCAAGCGCGAGGCTGGTTCCGAAAATGCGGATGACGGCCTGCAGCGAGTCGGCATAGACCGAGCCGCGAAAGCCGCCGATGCCGGTGTAGAGCACGATCAGCGCCGCGAACAGAATCAGCGAGAGCAGATGCGGGAAGCCGAAGGCGCCTTCGAGGAATTTCTGTCCGGCGATCCATTGCGCGGAAATGTAGCCGGTGAGACAGATCAGGATCAGCGCTGCGGAGAGTAGTTTGACCCGCTTGCGCGCCGCCGGAGGCAGGCCGCTGGCGATCACGTCGGTGAGCGTCGCGGCTTTGGTTTCGCGGCCGAGGCGATTGATCCTGTCGGGGAAGAACGTCCAGAACGCGATATCGCCAAAGAGCCAGCCGAGGGGCAGCAGCAGCGCCTGCAGGCCGAGCGTATAGCCGAGGCCGACGACACCGGTGACGATGAAAGCGCTGTTGCCGGTGGCGCCCGCGCTGAGGCCGACGAGCCATTTGCTCAGCTTCTGATCGGCAAGCGCGTCCGAGTGCAGCCTGCGCGTATGCGCGCGGCCGAGAAACGAGGCGGCGAAGGTCGCGGCCAGCGTGACAAGAAAAATGAGGACCGATAAATCGTCGGCGCGGTGCATCGAAGGGTCCGGGCGGGAACTCGCGTTGCACCATAGAATGTGCGCCCGCGCCCTGAAAGACCGGAGCCGAGGTTGCCTTTCAGTTTTTGGGCACGCGGACAAAAATGCCGAGCCGCTGCTTATTCCGACTATCGGCCTCGAATTGCGCGTGCGGCTGCCGGGCGCGGCATCAGGCGGTGAAATGACCGTTATCGAAACAGTGGACGCGCCGGGTTGGCCCGCCGCCGTGAAAACCACAAGCCCCGCGATCGAATAAAAATGCCGGCAGGATCGCTGCCGGCATTGGGAGAATGCGCGCCGAAAATCACGTCAGCGTCAGCGCGTCACATGCGATCAGCGACGGCCACCGCCGCGATGTCCGCCACCGCCCCGGTGACCGCCACCACGATGTCCGCCACCATGATGACCGCCGCCCCGGTGTCCGCCGCCATGATGTCCGCCACCGCGATGTCCACCGCCATGATGCCCGCCGCCGTGATGTCCACCGCCATGCCAGCCGCCGCGATGACCGCCGCCGCGATGATAGCCGCCGTGATGATAGCCGCCACGCCAATGACCGCTGCGGCTCCAATAGCGTCCGCTGTGCCAGGACCAGCCGCGCCATCCATAGCCGCCGCCCCAGCCGAGGCCGCTGCGCCAGGCATAACCGCACCAATACCAGCCGGGGCCGCGCCAACCGTTGTCATACCAGCAATAATTCCGGCCGCCCCAGACGTATTGGGTTTTCTCAATGCCGGTCAGATCTATCGCGGAGTGCATGACGGCCGTCTGGTCTGCAATCGGCGCAGCTTCCGCTGCAGGACTTAATGTACCCGCGGCGAACAGGCCCGCGGCCAATGTGGATAGAAAGTAGCGCATTCCATCTCCCCATTTTTAAATTCGTGACCGAGGCCGCCCGGACGTTGCGGGCCGAGACATGCCAAAGTTCAGACTAGGAATTGCCACATGAATGGAAGGTGAAACAGCGCCACAGGGGAACGCCGTTACAGTTTATGCAAATGATCGTGATGGTGCGCTGCGTTTTTTGCAGCAGCGCTCGTGAAGAAAAAATGTCGAGCCTCTGCTGCGCGGAACCGCGCGTCGTCAGCGTGGCAATGACGCCAATGCCACGCCTGCGGCCAATGCGAGAAACGAGGACGCGGTCACAGTTGCACGCGGGCTTTTTCACGCGCCATATCCTTCATTGCGGCGGCTGCGAACCACCAATTTCATCGGATAGGCAGGCCCATCGACATCACGAACTCAAAGGAGGGAGGGCTCGATGACATTGACGGGAGAGGAGTTGATACTCCTCAAAGCATTGTCCGAACGTGAACGAACGATATCCGGCAACAAGAATCGTGATGGATTGCGACGGCTCATTGAAGCTGGATACGTGGACGAAATATCGTCGAATCTGTCCGTCACGATTTACACGATTACGGACCTCGGGCGTAAGGTTCTCGCTCAAGTCGAGTCATGAACTCAATTGGCGGCGAAGAGCCGTTGTCAGGGGATGGCACGCGTATGCCTAATCAAAATCTTTTTGTATTGGCAGTAGTTCCGCTTGAGTGCCGTCCTTGTTCAAAGGATCGATCATGAAAAGCGAACCAAGAAGGGCATCCCTCGCCGGCGTGATAACGCTGATAATTGCAACGGGATCGAGCGCAGTGCCTGCGATTGCTGGTTGCAGACATCACCACCCCCATGTCTCAAGCTATTACGGCTGGCCGGACCGCCTTGCTCAGGTAGTCTAGCTACTGGCGGCCAACGGGCCATGGCTGCGGGCCGTTTGGGGACAATGCGGACGGTTGGGAGATCGGATGGAATGGCGTCTGCTATTATCCGTACTACGGTTTCTCGTACGGCTATGGGCCGTAGTCCAGCAGCACGCCGCACCCGCCCTGCTAAAGGGCGCACCCTTGCGCCTCATCGAGCTGGCATGGGCGAGCTTGATGTTCGACGTCTGGTTGATTTCGCGATTCGGCAGGTAACTGCCAAAGCGGCTGCCAACGATGCACCGGAAATCGTGACGCACGATTTCTCGCGAGTTCACCTGGGCGAGAGCCCTGAAAAGCGTGAAGGTTAGCTGGCAAATCCGCTACGTTGGCGAGCCATGTTTTCTGGTGTGAGCCGCGTGCGGACGATGCTTCATAGTCTTGTGATGCGTTACCGGCTGGCCTGAGCTTTGGGATCCGCCAGTCACTCCGGTTGAAGAGTGGGTGAAGGTCGAGGAGCCAGGCTGGCCTTCGCTCGTGTTTTGAGCAAAGGCTGCGGTGGCTGTTGCAAAGGCAAAAACGACGACAAGCGTCGTGATTCTTCCGAGTTTCGTAAGCCGTCTCCTCACAACTCGCCGCACCTTCAAATCGCTCGGTAGACGTTTCGTTCCACAGACAGCCTTCATCTGCTCGGCTCGCCAAGCATGCTGAACGAAAGTACAAATTATGTAATAAAATCAAATGGCTGGGGGACCTGGATTCGAACCAAGATTGACGGAGTCAGAGTCCGCAGTTCTACCGTTGAACTATCCCCCATCGTGGCCGGGTCTGAAGCAAATCGACGGCCAGTCCGAATGGGCGCAGCGCAGATCGGGATCGATGTCCCGGCCGCTGTTCGGAAGGCGCTTCTAGAATGAATGGCGCCCGATTGGCAAGCGCCAAGTTAAGCGGCTGCGGCTTCTGCGCCGTGCGGGGGAGCGGGGGCTAGATATTGATTTTGTTGAAGATCGCCACAGGGAGGCTGCGGATGACCAGCATGATCCCGCGCCAGAACCCCGGCGCATAAATCTCCGGGCCGCCTTTTTCGCCGGCGCGGACGATGCTCGCCGCGATTGCCTCGGGCTTCGCCCAGAGCGGTCCCTTATTGGCGATCGCCGCCGTCATCGGCGTATCGACGAAGCCGGGTTTGATGATCACCGCGCGGGCGCCGAGCGGCGCGAGCTTGTGCGCGATGCCCTCGACGAGAAGGGCGAGGCCGCCTTTCGTCGCGCCGTAGATGAAATTCGAGCGTCGGCCCCGGTCGCCCGCTACCGAACCGATGACCAGCAGCGTACCGGCGCCCTGTTTTTCCAGCACGGCGGCGGCGGCGAGGCACCAGGCCGCGGCGCTGGAAAAATTCGTCGCGATAAGCCGCGCCGCTGCTGCCGGGTCGCGTTCGAGTTCGGCTTGCTCGCCGAGAACGCCATAGGCAAGCAGGAGAATGTCGAGGCCGCCGAGCCGGTCGACCATTTTGCCGAGCTCGGCGCGGGCATCGGCGTTGGCGCAATCGAGCGGCCAGTCGATAGCCTCGGCCGCGCCGCGCGCCTTGAGGTCGGAGGCGATCTCGTTCAGCCGTGCTTCGTTACGCCCGGCGAGCAGGATGCGCGCGCCGCCCGGCGCCCAGAGCCGCGCCGTCGCTTCAGCGATCGCCGAGGTCGCGCCAAGGATGACGATCCGCTTTGGCGCGGCGGGAGCAGCGGAGATTTCGGTCGGCGCGCCGCTCATGCGGACACCCTACGCCAAAAGTCGGAACTCATCGCCGGATCTTTCTCAAACTCCTGCCAACGCGGGAAGGAGAGGCGGAACATTTCAAGCGAAATACGGCCATCTTTGGCCGGGTAAAGCGCGCCGCCCACGTCGCGGACGATGGCGTCGAGCCGCGTGAGCAGGGCGAGCGTCGCCGCGCCACGGTTTGGAAAATCGAGCGCCAATGTCGTGCCGGCGCGCGGGAAGGAAAAAAGCCCCGGCGCGGGAATGTCGCCGAAGGTCTTGAGCACCGCGAGGAAGGAAGCTTGTCCCTCGTTGGCGATTTCCTCGAGCAGAGCGCGGATCGCCTCGCGTTCCGCGGCACGCGGAATGAGGCATTGGTATTGCAGCAGGCCGCTGCGGCCATAGAGCCGGTTCCAGCCGTGGATCGCATCGAGCGGATAGAAGAACGGCACGTAGTGCTGCAGCTTTGTGTGTGGCCGCGCCGCGTGCAGACGATAATAAAGCTCATTGAACGCGCCAATGCTCAGCGGGTTGAGCAGAAATTCCGGCGCATCGGCGACGACACGTTTCCAGGTCTTGTCGTCATGCGCATCGTGGAAGCCATAGGGCGTCCAGTTTCCGCGCGAGAAGATGCCACGGCCGAGGCTCTCGCCGCGCGAGAGGCAATCGACCCAGGCCACCGTGTGCTCGAATTTTTCCGCGCTGACATCGGCGAGAGACCAGAAGGCGTCGAGATTTTCGAAAGGGATCGTCTCGACTTCGAGCGATGAACTGTCGGTCTTGACCAGCGCGATTTCGGCCCATTCGATGATGCCGGTGAGGCCGAGGCCACCGATGGTTGAGGCGAAGAGGGCGGCATCGCTTTCCGGCGTCAGCGTCAGGTGGCCCCGGTCGCTGCGCAAAAGACCGAGCGCGCGCACATGCCGCCCGAATGTTCCGGCGCGATGATGGTTCTTGCCATGCACATCGTTGGCGATCGCCCCGCCAAGCGTCACGAAACGGGTGCCCGGCGTCACCGGCAGAAACCAGCCGTGCGGCACGATCAGCCGCAGAATCTCGGAAAAGCTCGTGCCGGCCTCGGCCCGCAAAATTCCCTGCGCCGGATCGAAGGCAATGAACCTGTCGACCCGCGACATATCGATGAGGTCGCCGGTATCGTTCAGGCAAGAATCGCCATAGGAGCGCCGCAGCCCGATCGGCAGCAGGCTTGCGCCATTCGCCGCGCCAAGCAACTTATCGAGTTCGTCACGAAAACGCGGGGTGGCCACCCGTTGCGGTGCGCGCACCACGCGGCCCCAGGACAGGACATCGCTACGGGTGACGAAAGGCTCGCTCACATGCGGACTTTCTACAGCAGGGCTGCCTACAGCAGGGCTGCGGCGAACATTGCGACCATTGCCGCCCCATAGGCGAGGCTCAGCCGGTCCTTGAGCGCGAACGCGACGGGATCATCGTTCAATTCCCCGCGGTGACACAAGAGCCAAATCCGCGACAGCCAGAGAAAAATGATGATCGGAAAGCCCCAGAGGAAGAACGGATGGCGGTAAAAGCCTTGCGGAAACGCATAAGCGACCAGGTAAATGACCATCACCAGCACGGTCGCGAGCATGGCGCCGACGCCGAGCGAGAGGACGAGCGGGCCGTCGCCTGCACGATAGCCGCGGCCCGGAGTCTGGCTCAGCCCGTGCGCAACCATGCGGGTGATCTCCGTCTGCCGTTTCGCGGCCGAAAGCGACAGGAAGATGAACATCGAGAAGACGAAGAGCCAGGGCGAGAAGACAACTCCGGTGACGACGAGGCCGAGCGCGAGGCGGATCGTGAAAAGCGAGGCGAGAACGAAAATATCGACCAGCGGTTCGCGTTTCAGCCAGAACGAATAGGCAAGGCTGATCGCAAGATAGAGTGCCAGAACCCCGACGCAGGCGGGGCCGATCAAGGCCGCTATGGCAAAAGCCACGAGGCCGCCGACGGCGATGAACAGCATGGCCGAGGCAATCGGCAGATCCCCGTTCGCGATCGGCCGTAATTTCTTCGACCAGTGCCTGCGGTCGTCCGCCAGATCCCACAAATCATTGAGGAGATAGGTCACGGAAGCGAGAAGGCTCAGGGCCAGGAACGCGCCCAAGGCGTAAGTCCAGGCCTTCGGATCATGCGCCTTGCCGCCGAGGATCAGCGGGACGAAGACGAGCGAATTCTTCGCCCATTGATGAAACCGCAGACCGCGCCGCAGGGTCGGAAAATTGAGCAGCTTCGTCGGCAGCACAGCGGCGAGGTGCGTCTTGGTCGCGATCTTCTGCGTCATGGAAGCAGAGCGGCCGACGAATATCGCAGCCGTTGCTGCGTCCCAGACATGCAGGTCCGCGGCGGAATCGCCAGCGTAGATGAATCCGTGCGGAAACTGCGCCGAAACTTTTTGCGCCTTCGCTGCGCCTTTCATATTGTGCCCATCGGACGAGGCGATCACCTCGTCGATGAAGGGAAAGCGGCGGCGGATTTTCTCTGCGATGGTGATATCGGCGGCCGTCGCGAGCGCGATCTTGCGGCCGCGTTCGGCTTCCTTCTGCGCCAGCTCGACAACTTCATCGCAAACCGGAAAGGTCTCGATGTCATCGTCGGTGACGACATCCGCCAGGCGATTCTTGACGATGGCGCGGCCAGAGAAAATCCAGCCGGGAATTTTCCACGCTTGGCTCGGTCGGCGTTTTAGAAACAGCAGCAGGGATTCATGCAGTACATCCGTCGACAGCAGCGTGCCGTCGAGATCGATCACGAGCGGGATCGAAAGGTCATAGTCGAGCGGGGCGCGGTTGGCTGGCGCAACCACGCTGAGAGAAGGGCGCTTTTCGACAGAGGCCGGATGCATGGTTCACTCGGAGACTAACGGAACCGAATAGGCTCATTCTATAAAAAACCGGTAAACCGCGCCAAGTAAAACCGATGGCAAAAAACATCAGAGTCAATTGAAGTTAATCGACTTTTCAGCTCCGTAGGTGCGCGTAAAAGAGCCTTCAGATGGCATTAACGCACCGACCTTATCATTCCTCGCAACGCTTCAGTCGTCTTTCCGACGGAGCTTCAACAACCTCTGGATCATGCCCCAGTCCACACAGAGTGGCGCATTGGCCGCCCGGCGCGTCATCCTCACGGGCGGCCAAGTCGTGGCGTTGCTCGTCGTCTTCACGGCGGTGCTGAAGCTCGCTGCCGTTTGGCTTACCGTCCCTGCCGCGCGCACGATCTTCGATCTCGGCTTCGGTTTCGATCCCTATGTCAGATCGCTTGTCGCAGGCAGAGGTTATGTCTCGTGCGGCGCCGGCGGCTGCGATGTCGCTTCGCGCATGCCCGGCCTGCCGTTATTTCTTGCAGCCTTTGCGCCGCTGACGACCAGCCTGCGCTTCGCCGATGCTGCGAAGGTTGTTCTGCTGAGTTTGCTCGTCTATTTCGCCGTCCGCGGGATCGACCGGCGGCTCGCCGTGAGGCAATGCTGGCAGGCGGGCATCTACATCGCGCTTGGCCTGTTTCTGGTGCTCTCGCCGAACCTCATCAAACATGCGTCTGCCGCCTATTACGAAGAAGGCTATGTGCTCGAACTCCTGGCGATCACGGCCGTCTGCCTTTTCTTCGTCGCCGTCGCGCCGCGGGAGGCGAGTGCAGGGCGTTACGTGGCGGCGATTGCGGCGGCCTCCGTCTGCTATCTCTTCAAGTCGTCGCTGATCCTCGTCTGGGGTGCGGTGGCGCTGCTGCTCGTCGTCTTCGCGTTCACATCCGGACGCCGCGCCCTCGCGGGCGGCCTTGTCGCGGTCGCGATCATCGCGCCCGCTGGCTGGCTGGCTCACAATGCGATTGAAAGCCATCGCCTCTCGTTCATGTCGAGCACGGACGGCGAGAACATGTATCGCGGCTGGAACGACTATACGCTCGCACTTTATCCGCGCTGCAGTCTCGACATGCTGTTCGATCCGGTTACGACCTGCGAAGGCGAGACGATAACCTCGCCGCGCGAGCCGGGGCGGCCGGGGTTCAAGAGCGAATGGGCCTGGAACGATGCTTATAAGGCTCGTGCGATGGAGTGGATCAGGCAGAATCCCGGCGCGGCGCTGAAGACGTTTGTGGTCAAGGCTTACGAGGTTCTGCTTTCGCCGCAGCTCGTGCCCTATCGCAATTATGTTCCGGCGCCGGACGGCAGCCATTTGATCGAACTGCCACGCTCGCACGTGGAGGCGCGCGTCGGCTCCTTATGGCTGTCGTTTGGTCGGCTCATCGAGATTTTTGCTTTCGGGGCGGGCCTCTACCTTCTCGCTCGCGGCGACAGCGCAGCGCGGCGCGTGGCTCTGGTGAGCCTCGCGCTCGGTGCCTGCTATGCGGCGCCCTATATCCTCGGCTTCGGCTATGAGCGGCACTTCTCGATCTTGATCATGCTCGCGGCGCTCTCCAGCCTGTTTCTTGTCTCCGCCCTTGTAAGGCTGCGCGGCGCAAATACTGCCGCCTAAATTCGGCGTCTCAAAAACGGCTGCATGCCTTCGCGCGCCAATTCGTCGGCGCGCTCGTTCATCGGATGGCCGGCGTGGCCTTTCAGCCAATGCCAACGAATCGTGTGGCGCGCGGCCGCTTGTTCGAGCTCCTGCCAGAGTTCGATGTTCTTGACCGGCTTCTTGTCGGCCGTGCGCCAGCCGTTCTTCTTCCAGCCTGCCAGCCAAGTGGTGATGCCGCCGCGCAGATAGGCGGAGTCGGTGTGCAGATCGACATCGCAGGATCGTGTCAGGGCTTCGAGGGCGCGGATCGCCGCGGTGAGCTCCATGCGATTGTTGGTCGTCGCCGCTTCGCCGCCGGAGATTTCCTTCCGTTTGTCGGCGAAGGTTATGACCGCGCCCCAGCCACCGGGGCCGGGATTGCCGGAGCAGGCGCCGTCGGTCCAGATCGTGACTTTACCGCTCAAAGTGCCAATCCGAGATCGCCGGGACCTGTTGCCTGCTGATGGAAACGCAGTCGCTTGACATATTCGCGCGGATCTTTCGGCTTGACCAAGGCGCCGGGTGGCACGTTCAGCCAGTCGACCAGACGGGTAAGCGTGAAGCGCAGCGCCGCGCCGCGAACGAGGATTGGCAGTGCGGCGATTTCCTGCGGTGTCAACGGACGGGCGCGTTGATAAGCGTCGATCAGCGCCTTGCCCTTGGTGACGTTGTACGAAAAATCCGGCTCGAAGCACCAGGCGTTGAGGCAGACCGCGAGATCGTAAGCGAGAAAATCGGTGCAGGCGAAGTAGAAGTCTATCAGCCCGGAGACCTTGTCGCCGAGGAACAGAACATTGTCCGGGAAAAGATCGGCATGGATCACGCCGCGCGGCAGCGCGTGCGGCCAGAGCTTTTCGATCTCCGCAAGCTCCGTAGCGAGAAAGGCAGCCAGTCCCGGCTCGACGCTATCGGCACGGTCCCCGGCCTGCGCCAGAAGCGGCAGCCAACCGGAAATCGACAGGCTGTTTGCCCGTTGGAGCGGAAAATCGGCGCCGGCGCGATGCAATTCCGCGAGGGCCGTACCAAGAGCGGCGCAATGCGCGACAAGCGGCGCGCGCGTCGAGACGCCTTCCAGAAAAGTCACGATCGCGGCAGGCCTGCCGGCGAGCGGCTTGAACAGGGAGCCTTCCCGGGTTTTCACCGGCTGCGGGCAGACGAGGCCGCGCGCGGAAAGATGCTCCATCAGGCCGAGAAAGAAGGGCAGGTCGTCCGCATTCACCCGCTTCTCGTAGAGTGTGAGGATGAAAAACCCGGCCTCGACATGGAGCAGATAATTGGAATTCTCGACGCCCTCAGCGATGCCCTTGTAGGCAAGCAATTTTCCAAGCCCGTAATCGGCAAGAAAATCCCTGAGAGCGAGGTCGGAGACGTCAGTATAGACAGCCATGATGCCAGCGATGGAAGAGTGGGTGCTACGCTGCGGCCGCTGGTAGAATTTGGGTGTGCGAAGCAGCCCGCTTCGGCAGCTTTTAGCAGGAACCCTGGCGTACAAAAGCGCGATCAGGCGTCGCGCGTGCCTTTCTCGCGGGTATTTCTACCGAGATCGCGAACGAAAAATTTTTTCCCGTTTCTGCCATTTTTGCGGGCAAGATGCATCGTTGATGCGTGACAATGCGTCACGTCTAGGCTACAAACGCCTGCCATCGCGTTGAGAGCCTTCGGGTTCACCCGGTGCGTACGTAAGTCCAAGTCGTGGGAGGAACCCCTTTCATGTGCCGGCGTGAAGATCACGCCGTCCCCCTCAGGGGGGAACAGGCCAGAAAGGGTCTAGGACGAGGGAACGGAGAGGCGAAGCGGGGCTCTTGAGCCCGTTTCGCCTTTTCCATTTTCAGGCTCCCGATTGGGGGCCTTCGCCCCGCGCCCAGCGCTCTTTCGTATCGGCGCAGAAGTCGGCGTAACGGCCGGCCGCGATCGCCGTGCGGACATCCGCCATCAGGGCTTCGTAATAGGCGAGATTGATCGTCGTCAGCAGCATCATGGCGAGGATCTCGCCCGCTTTCACGAGATGATGCAGATAGGCGCGGGAATAGATCGCGTGCGGCCTCGCAAGACGAGTCGGGATCGATCGGGCGCGGGATCGTCGGCATGTTTCGCATTGCGCAGATTGATGCGGCCGTGACGGCTGTAGACGAGGCCGTGGCGGCCGGCCCGCGTCGGCATGACACAATCGAACATGTCGATGCCGCGGCGCACCGCTTCGATCAAGATCGTCGGGCGAGCCGACGCCCATCAGATAGCGCGGCCGCGCCGCCGGCAGATACGGCTGCGCTCGCCTCGATCATCGCCAGCATCACCTCCTGCGGCTCGCCGACCGCGAGGCCGCCCAGCGCATAGCCATCGAAGCCGATGTCGACGAGCGCCTCGGCACTGGCGCGGCGCAGCGCCGGACTTTCGCCGCCCTGCACGATGCCGAAGAGCGCATGGCCCGGCTGTGTGCCGAAGGCCGCCTTGCAGCGCTCGGCCCAGCGCAGCGACAAGCCGCATGGCGCGCTCGACATCGGCTTCCGGCGCGGGCAGCTGCACGCATTCGTCGAGCTGCATCTGGATGTCGGAGCCGAGCAGCCGCTGGATTTCCATCGCGCGCTCCGGCGTCAGATGATGCCGTCGTGCCGTCGATATGCGATTGGAAGGTGACGCCGTTTTCGTCGAGCTTGCGAGCTTGGCGAGCGACATGACCTGGAAGCCGCCGGAATCTGGTGAGGATCGGCCACGCGCCAGTTCATGAAGCTGATGCAGGCCGCCGAGCGCGGCGATGCGCTCCGCGCCCGGGCGCAGCATCAGATGATAGGTATTGGCGAGCACGATATCGGCGCCGAGCGCATGGACCGTCCTGCGGATACATCGCTTTGACGGTCGCCGCCGTGCCGACCGGCATGAAGGCCGGCGTGCGGATTTTGCCGCGCGGCAGCGTGATCGTGCCGGTGCGGGCGTCGCCGTCCGTCGGCGCGAATCTCGAAGCGAAAATCGGCTCGGTCATGCCGGCTCCCGCGCGGGAAACAGCAGGCAGGCATCGCCATAGGAATAGAAGCGGTAGTTCCGCGGCGATCGCATGTGCATAGGCCGCGTGCATCGTCTCGAGCCCGCAGAAGGCGCGACCAGCATGAACAGCGTCGAGCGCGGCAGATGGAAATTGGTCAGCAGCATATCGACGGCTTTGAAACGATAGCCGGGCGTAATGAAGATCGCCGTCTCGCCGCAGAAGGGCGCGATCTTGCCGTCGCGCGGTCGCAGCGGATTCGAGCAGACGTAGGATAGTCGTGCCGACCGCGACGATGCGGCCGCCCGCGCGCCCGAGCCGCATTGAGGCGCGTCGGCGGTCTCGGCGCTCGATCTCGCCCCATTCGGCGTGCATCCTGTGGCCCTGCGTGTCCTCGGCCTTCACCGGCAGAAAGGTGCCGGCGCCGACATGCAGCGTGACCGTCTGCGATGCTTGACGCCGCGCGTGGCAAGTCGCCGTTCAGTGAGCTCCGGCGTGAAATGCAGGCCGGCCGTGGGCGCTGCGACGGCGCCGGGTTCGGAGCGCGAATAGAGTCTGGTAGTCGCGCCGCGTCGCGTTCGTCGGCCGGCGCGCTTGCCGGCGATATAGGGCGGCAGGGGCATTTGCGCCGAGACGCTCGATCGCTTCGTCGAGCGCGGCGCCGGCGAGAGCGAAGGCGCAGCATGACCTCGCCCTCCTCGCCCTGTCTTCGACGACTTCGGCGTCGAGCGCGCCGAGAAGGCAGGCGCCGTCCGGCCTGCGCACCGAAGCGAATGCGTTCGCCGCGCTTTAAGTTTCTTGCGCCGGCCGCGCGAAGGCCCGCCAGCGGTTGTCGTCGATTCGCGCTTGATGCAGCGTGCGCTCGATCTGTGCGGCGGCCTCGCCACGCGTGCCGAATGCCCTGAAGCTGCGCGGGATGACCCGGGTGTCGTTGACGACGAGCACATCGCCCGGCGCGCAGAAAGTCGGGCAGATCGCGGATCGTCGCGATCCTGCAGCGGCGCCGCGGCGCGCGGGTGTGACGACGAGCATGCGCGCGGCATCGCGCGGCTCGGCGGGGCGCAGCGCGATCCGCTCGGCGGGCAGATCGAAATCGAAAAGATCGACGCGCATAAACGTCACTGCGAGCAAAGCGAAGCAGTCCAGCCGAGACTGGATTGCCGCGTCGCTGACGCTCCTCGCAATGACCATCGCGCAACGTGCTCAGCTCAGCGTCGCCGAGATGATCTTGTCGGGATCGCGTCACCGGCTCGCCGCGCTTGATCTTGTCGACATTCTCCATGCCGGAGATGACTTTGCCCCACACGGTATATTGCTTGTCGAGGAAGCGCGCGTCGTCGAAGCAGATGAAGAATTGCGAATTGGCGGAGTTCGGGATTTTGCGCCCGCGCCATCGAGACGGTGCCGCGCACATGCGGCTCGGCGTTGAATTCGGCCTTGAGGTTCGGATATTTCGAGCCGCCCGTGCCGGTGCCGTGCGGGCAGCCGGTCTGCGCCATGAAGCCGTCGATGACGCGATGGAACACGACGCCATCGTAGAAATGCTCTTCGACGAGCTTCTTGATATGCGCGACGTGGTTGGGCGCCAGATCGGGCCGCAACTCGATCACCACGGGGCCCTTGGTCGTTTCAAGGGTCAGAGTGTTGCCGGCTTCCGCCATGGCGATGCCTCCATTCCTGCGTTGGCGCTTCCCATAGTCGAAGCCGGGCGTGACGTAAACCTCTACGTGCGGCTTGCCAAATGGCCGTCACTGCCTAGCTAAGAAGGCAGGCCTCCAGAAGCGCGCGAGGTTTTCATGTCACAGGGCTCGTCTCCGGAATGGAGCGAAGGCGCAGCGGAACCGCCACAAGCGACACGGCGCGATTTTCTTTATATAGCGACCGCGACTTTCGCTGGCGCTGGCGCGGTCGCGACGGCAGTGCCTCTGTTCTCGCAAATGGAGCCGGACGCTTCCACCCTCGCGGCCGGCGGCCCGGTCGATATCGATCTTAAAACCGCGGCGCCGGGGCAGAACATCATCGCCTTATGGCGACGGCGGCCAATCTATATCCTGCGCCGGCCACCCGATCTGCTTGCAAGTCTGCAGTCGCCTAAAGTTGTCGGTCTTCTGGCGGACCCGGAGTTCAAGGTCTGGCAACAGCCGTCCTATGCCGCGAATTGGCATCGCTCGATCAAGCCGGAAATTCTGGTTGTGGTCGGAATCTGCACGCATCTCGGCTGTCTTCCGAAATGCTTTCCGGACGCCAGCCCCACCACGCCTGTTGCGTCCTGGCCCGGCGGCTATTTCTGCCCATGCCACGGCTCAAAATACGATCTCGCGGGCCGGGTCTTCAAGGGTGTCCCGGCCCCTTACAATCTGCCTGTTCCGCCCTACCGCTTCGTCGGCGACACCATCGTGCGGATCGGAGAAAATCCGCCGGGCGAAAAATTCGACTTCGATTCGATCGTCCAGCTCTGACGCCTATTTCGCGGCGTCCGTCGCCAGCTCCATTTTTACGATCTTGTCGGGGTCGGTGACGGTGCCGTTGTCGGCTTGCGAGCCCTTCTTGATCTTGTCGACGACATCCATGCCGTCGATCACCTGGCCGAAGAGCGTATATTGCCCATCGAGGAAGCCAGCCTCGTCGAAACAGATGAAGAATTGCGAATTGCCGGAATTCGGGATCGTCCGCACGTGCCATGCCGACGGAGCCGCGCTTGAAATGCGCCTTGGAGAATTCGGCCGGGACATTCGGCAGGTCGGAGCCGCCGGTGCCGGTGCCGGTGGGATCGCCCGTCTGCGCCATGAAGCCCTCGATCACGCGATGGAACTTGAGGCCGTTATAGAAGCCGCGCTTGGTCAGCGCCTTGATCTGCGCGACTGTCTTCGGCGCGAGGTCGGGGCGCAGCAGGATCGTGACGCGGCCATCCTTTGTATCAAGATAGATTTCGTTCTTCAGGTCGGCGGCGGCAAGCGGCAGCGTCAAAACCATGAAGGCGAAGGCAGCCAGCAGGCTGCGGCGGATCAGGCGCATGTTTCCTCCTCGGAATAAATCAGGGCGCGGTGTTTAACTTCACTGCGAGGGCTTTAGCGACGACATCGGGCACGAAGGGTGAGACATCGCCGCCGAGCAGGGCGATCTGGCGCACCAATGTCGCGGCAATATGACGAACTTGCGGGGAGGCGGCGAGGAAGATGGTTTCGATCTCCGGCGCCATGACGCCGTTCATACCGGACATCTGTGACTTCGTAGTCGAGATCGGTGCCGTCGCGCAGGCCGCGCACCAGCAACGTCGCCCCGGCCTCGCGCGCGACGTTGACTGTCAGGCCGGAGAAAGTCATCACCGACAATCTGCAGGATCGTGTGGCGGCAAGATCGACGCAGGCGGTGCGGATGAATTCGGTGCGCTCGGCGGCGGAAAACATCGGCGTCTTGCCCGGATGCACGCCGATCGCCACCACCAGCTCGTCGCAGAAACGCGCGGCGCGGGTGATGATGTCAACATGGCCGTTCGTCAGCGGATCGAACGTGCCGGTATAGAGCGCCTTGAGGGTCATGCGCCTTCTCTAGCCGAGCGCGGGAGCGGGGGCAAATGTTCCCCTCCCGTAGATGGGGGAGGGGAATGGTAACCTTACTCGCTCGCGGCCTCACCCGGCTCGCTCTCGCCGTTCTCGGCCGCTTCTTCCTCGCTGATGCGCTCGACGCTGACGACGCGCTCGCCTTCCGCCGTCTTGAAGACGATGACGCCCTGCGTGCCGCGGCCGGCGACGCGGATGCCCTCGACCGGGCAGCGGATCAGCTGGCCGCCATCGGTGACCAGCATGATCTCGTCGCTGTCCTCGACCGGCAAGGAGGCGACGAGTGGGCCGTTGCGCTGATTGACCGCCATGGCGACGATGCCTTTGCCGCCGCGCCCGGTGATCCGATATTCGTAGGACGACGTGCGCTTGCCATAGCCGTTGGCGGAAACGTCAGGATGATCTCCTCCGCCGCCGACATCGCGGCATAGCGCTCCGGAGCGAGAGCTGCTGCCGGCGCCGTCCTCGTTCGCCTCCTCGGCTCTGCGTCCCGTCTCCGTCGCTGTCGGCCGCGCCTCTCGGCCTCCGGCCTCGCCGGCGACGGCGCGGCGCATCTTGAGATAGGCCGCGCGTTCGCCGCTCTCCGCCTCGATGTGGCGCAGGATGGCGAGCGAGATGACCCGATCGCCTTCGGCCGAGCGAAATGCCGCGCACGCCCATGGAATCGCGGCCCTTGAACACGCGCACATCGGTGACGGGGAAGCGGATGCACTGGCCTTTCGCCGTGGTCAGCAGCACGTCGTCGTTCTCGGTGCAGATCTGCACGTCGACGATCTCTTCGCCCTCGTCGAGCTTCATCGCGATCTTGCCGGCGCGGTTGACCTGCGCGAAATCGGAGAGCTTGTTGCGCCGGACGGTGCCGCGCGTCGTCGCGAACATCACGTCGAGCGTCTCCCAGCTGCCTCGTCTTCCGGCAGCGGCATGATCGTCGTGATCCGCTCGCCCTGTTCGAGCGGCAGGATATTGACCAGCGCCTTGCCGCGCGCCTGCGGCGCCGAGAGCGGCAGCCGCCAGACCTTTTCCTTGTAGACCTGGCCGAGCGAGGAGAAGAACAGCACCGGCGTGATGCGTCGAGGCGACGAAGAGGCGTGGCGACGAAATCCTCGTCGCGCGTCTGCATGCCGGAGCGGCCCTTGCCGCCGCGCCGCTGCGCCCGATAGGTCGAGAGCGGCACGCGCTTGACATAGCCCGCATGCGAGACGGTGACGACCATATCCTCGCGCTGGATGAGATCCTCGTCCTCCAAGTCCGCGTCGCTGTCGAGGATCGCCGTGCGCCGCGGCGTCGCATGCGCGAGCTTTAACCGCGAGCAAGCTCGTCCTTGATGATGCCGAAGAGACGGGCGCGCGAGCGCAGAATATCGAGATAATCGGCGATCTCGGCGGCGAGCTTGTTCGAGCGCTTCGGCGATCTCTTCGCGGCCGAGCGCGGTCAGCCGCTGCAGGCGCAGTTCGAGGATGCCGCGCGCCTGCGCCTCGGAAAGGCGGCAGGTGCCGTCTCCGGCAGAGCACATGGCGCGGGTCGGCAATCAGCGCGATGAGCGGCGCCATGTCGCGCGCGGGCCAGTCGCGGCTCATCAGCGCCTCGCGCGCCGCGCGCCGCATCGGGCGAGGTGCGGATGAGGCGGATGACCTCATCGATATTGGCGACGGCGATGGCAAGGCCGACTTGCAGATGCGCCGCATCGCGCGCCTTGCCGAGCAGGAACTTGGTGCGGCGGGTGACGACCTCCTCGCGGAAATCGACGAAGGCGCGCAGGAAATCCTTGAGGGTCAGCGTTTCCGGCCGGCCGCCGTTGAGGGCGATCATATTGGCCGGGAAGCTCGATTGCAGCGCGGTGAAGCGCCAGAGCTGGTTCAGCACGACATCGGCGACGGCATCGCGCTTCAGTTCGATGACGATGCGCATGCCGTCGCGGTCGGATTCGTCGCGCAGGTCGGAGATGCCCTCGATCGCTTTCTCGCGCACCAGCTCGGCGATCTTCTCGATCAGCGTCGCCTTGTTCACCTGATAGGGAATTTCGCGTGACGATCAGCGCCTCGCGCTCCTTGCGGATTTCCTCGATCTCGACCTTGGCGCGCACAGGATCGAGCCGCGGCCTGTCAGATAGGCGGCCCGGATGCCGGCGCGGCCGAGGATATTGCCGCCGGTCGGAAAATCCGGGCCGGGGACGATGCTTATCAGTTCCTCAATGCTGATTTCGGGCCTGTCGATCAGCGCGATGACGGCGTCGATGACCTCGCCGAGATTATGCGGCGGTATGTTCGTCGCCATGCCGACGGCAATGCCGCCCGCGCCGTTGACGAGCAGGTTGGGAAATTTCGCCGGCAGGACGGCCGGCTCGCGTTCGCGCGCCGTCGTAATTCGGCTGGAAATCGACGGTCTCGCTATCGAGATCGTCCAGCAGCGGCAGCGCGGCCGTCGCGAGGCGGACTTCGGTGTAGCGCTCGGCCGCCGGCGGATCGCCATCGACCGAGCCGAAATTGCCCTGTCCGTCGATCAGCGGCAGCCGCATCGAGAAAGGCTGCGCCATGCGCACCAGCGCGTCATAGATCGCGAGATTGCCGTGCGGATGGTATTTGCCCATCGTGTCGCCGGTGACGCGCGCCGACTTGTTATAGGCGCGGTCCGGCAGGTAACTGTTCTCGTACATCGAGTAGAGAATGCGCCGATGCACCGGCTTCAGCCCGTCGCGCACATCGGGCAGCGCGCGGCTGACGATCACGCTCATCGCGTAATCGAGATAGCTGCGCCGCATTTCGTCGGAAATGGAAACCGGACGGACGTCGGAACCCGCGGGTCCGGCGCCGTTTTCTTCATTATCGGCCAAGGCAAATCATCCAAGGTTCGGAGGAGCCTTTTATATAATCAATCGCGGCCGAAAAGGCCAGCCGGGCAGGCGCCGACAAGTTTGAAAATATGTATTATTTTCAGATATTTATCTATCTGCGACGGGATGTTCACAAGAGGATGGCCCCGGCATCTTCCTTTATCGCGCCAATCGCTCGTTGCGGGCCTCTTTCGGCGTCCTAAATCCCGCTGCGATTTCGGCATTTGAAGGCCAGCTAGCGCGCCAGAAAATCCCGGATTCTTTCGCCGAGCGGCGCGATGGCGAAGAGGCCATTGGCATGGCCGAAGGGACCGTGGATTTCGGCCGTCTCGACCGGCGTGCCGCCCTTGGCGATAGCGGCGGCCGTCGCGCGCGCCCTCTCGGCGCGGAAGACCTGATCCTCTGGGCTGTAAAGCAGGAGCGTTCTCGCCCGGATCGTTGCGAGATCTGCCAAAGTGCCGCTCGGCCCGGCGGCGAAAGTCTGGTTGGCCTTGACGAGATAGAGCAGGTGGTTGGCGTCGGAAATTTTGGCGCGCTCGGCGGCGATGGCGGCGACCGTAGCTTCGACCTTGTAGCTGTTGCCGAGGGCGTCAGCGGGATTGGCATCGGGGTCGGCATAGGCGCGGCCGAATTGCGCGTCGGTCCAGAGCCAATGATTGGCTTGAAGCGTGATAAGCTTCAGCGCCAGCGTCAGGCCGGCCAAGGGTTGTGCTTCAGTCGCGTAGGCGCCGCCCTTCCAGGCCGGATCGGCTGTGATCGGCGCTGCCCAGAGGCCGAGCCAGGCGGTGAGCCAGGCATCCATTTCGCCGGCGCAGATCACCGGCACGATACGCTCCATCATTTCGGGATAGGCGACGGCCCAAGCGAGCGTCTGCAAGCCGCCCATCGAGGGCCCCATCACGGCGTGAAGTTTTGGGATGCCGAGGTGATCGACGAGTGCTTTTTGGACGGCGACGAAATCGCGGATCGTCACCAGGGGAAAGGAGAGCCCATAGGACTTGCCTGTCGCGGGATCGATACTCGCCGGGCCGGTGGTGACGACCTGCGGATCGCGGGCGTTCAGATTGACGAGCGTGTCGGAGGAGAGGACGAAATAACGCTCGGTATCGATGGCCTTGCCGGGGCCGATCAAAGCGTCCCAATAGCCGGGAAAGACGTCTTCTGTCGTGTAACGCCCGGCGGCGTGGCTGGTGCCCGAAAAATAATGCGCGATAAGAACGGCGTTCGAGCGATCGGCATTGAGTTTGCCGTAACTCTCCCAGCCGACGCGCAGGTTTCTGATGAGCGCACCGCCGGAGGTTTGAAACTCCGGCAGTTCGAAGACCTTTTTCTCGACGATCACGCACGCGCCTCCCGCAGCATGATCGTCCGGCATCTGCTAGAACGGAATATCGTCGTCGATCATTTCCGCAGCGCGGCTCGGGCGCTTGTCGGATTCCATCGGCGAGGATCGGCCGAAGCTGCTTCCGCCTGATCCTTCGACAGCGCCGCGATCGTCGAAGCTCTCGCGTCCGCTGCCGCGGCTGTCGAGCAGCGTCAGCTCGCCGCGGAAGCGTTGCAAGACGACCTCGGTGGTGCGGCGTTGATTGCCGTCCTTGTCGGTATATTCGCGCGTCTGCAACTGGCCTTCGAGATAGACCTTGGAGCCCTTCTTGCAATATTGCTCCGCGATCCGGCCCAAATTCTCGTTGAAAATAACGATGTTATGCCATTCGGTGCGGTCCTTGCGCTCGCCGGTCGCCTTGTCGCGCCAGGACTCGGTCGTGGCGAGGCTGAAGTTCACGACGGAATCGCCCGAATTCAGCCGCCGAACTTCGGGATCGCGGCCCAGGTTGCCGATCAGAATGACCTTGTTGACGCTGCCCGCCATGGCTCTCTCCTATAACGCTTCTCGCGGCCGACCTTAGGGCCGCTGCCGCCCGCCGCGGACTCCAAATGGCGTTCGGGCCGGGGTTTTCCACGGAAAGCAATGTTCTTTTTTTGTTCTAGACTGCTGCGTCACCCTTGGCAAGCGGCGCTTTCCACAGGCAGGGAATCGACAACAGGGTGCAGCGGCCAGAGATCGGCAAGGAAATCGGCGCTGCGGATCGCAAAGCTGCGCTGCGGCGGCTGCCGCGCCGGGTCGAGCCGGGCGCTGACGCGCCGGACGCTGTGACTGATCCCGCAAGGACGGTTGCAGAAGGCCATTTCCCGCCTGATCGCGCCGGCGTTTTCCCAAAAGCGCTTCAGGTCGCCCTTGCGTTCGAGCTTCAGCCCCGGAAATGCGTCGGAAAAGCAAAGCCGCGCCTTGCCGTAGCTGTCGACCATGATGTTGCGCTCGTAGGTGTTGCAGATGTGCTCGCGCGGTCCGCATCTTGGAGGCCCAGCCGAGTTCGAGATCGCGGGCGCGCGCGAGGCTTTGCCAATACATGCGCACCTGCTCGATCCATTCCGGATTCAAACCAAGGTTGAAGCGTGTGTCGCAGCGTCGAATGATGTCGCACAGCTCGTCGGGATCGACCTTGGAATGATCGCGGAAGAACGCATCGGTCGGATCGTGCTGCGCGAACGAGGGCTGCAGTGAATTGAGCTTCAGCCGGTCGGCGCCGATGTCGTTCAGGACGAAATCGTAGAAGGCTTCGAGATCGCGGTAGGACTCGTCGAAGACGAGCCCCATGACGAAGATGCGGCTAGTCGAGCCCGGCACGCGGCTGCGCGCCTCGATCAGCAGCCGCAGCGCCTTGACGGCCTTGTCGAAGGCGCCCGCGGACGCCGCGCGTGCGGTCATGCACTTCGCGGCGCGGGCTGTTGAGCGAGATCGAAATTTCGTGCGGCCCCTCGGCGATCATCCGGTCGGCCATTTCGGGCGTCTGGATGCGCGTGCCATTGACCACCGAGAGAGCGGTGAGGCCGAGCCGCCGGCATTCGCGCATCAAGCCGAAATAGGTCTCGAGATCGAGCATGCTCTCGCCGCCGCAGGTGACCATCGCGCCTTGCGGATTGAGTTCATGGAATTCGCCGAGAACTTCCAGCTTGCGGGATAGCGGGAGATAATTGGCGGCGTCGGTATCCTTCTCATGCCAATAATTGCAATGCTCGCACTTGAGATTGCAGCGGCGGTTGGTCTCGATGAAAATATAGCGCGGTGGAGATCGCACGGGATAAATCCATTGAAGCTGAAATGAATTCTATAGAAGCTGAAGCTGTAGCAAAGTTCCCTGCCGAGGCATAGTCTGTTTGGGAGCGGGATCGGGTTCCCTTTGGCTGGCCTGGCGGGCACGAATTGGGGGTGGTGATGGCCAATGCGCCTTTGGATTTCAGCCTGTTGTTGAAGGCGGGCCTGCCGACGCGCACCTATGTGGCGGACGAGGTCATTTTTCGCGAAGGTGACAAGGCCGAAGCCTTGTTCGTCGTCCAGAGCGGCAGCGTCGAGATTCACGCCGGCCACCGCGTCATCGCCATCCTCGGGCCGGGTGAGTTTTTCGGCGAAATGTCGCTCGTCGATCCGGCGCCGCGCAGCGGCACGGCCGTCGCGGTGAGCGATGTGACGTTGGTGCCGGTTTCCGAGAAGCAGTTTTTGAAAATCGTCAGCGAGACACCGAGCTTCGCCCTCGATCTTTTGCGGCTCTTCGTCCGCCGCCTGCGGGCGCGGGATGGGTATTATTGACGCGGCAGGACTGAGCGCAGCAAAATGATCACGCGTCTTGCGGTTTCCGGTTATCGCTCGCTACGCGACATTGTGCTGGGCCTCGGTCCGCTGAATATCGTCTCCGGCGCGAACGGCAGCGGCAAATCCAATCTCTATCGGGCGCTGCGGCTGCTGGCGGGGATCGCCCAAGGCGGTGTCATTCATTCGCTTGCGGCTGAGGGCGGCCTGCAATCCGTGCTCTGGGCCGGCCCGGAAAATCTATCGCGGGAAATGAAGGCCGGAAGGGTGCCGGTTCAAGGAACCGTGCGGAAGAACCCAATCAGCCTGAAAATGGGATTTTCCGGCGCGGATTATGGATACGCCATTGATCTGGGACTGCCACAAAAGACTGAAAAGAGCCATTCCCTCTTTTATCATGATCCACTCATCAAGACCGAAAGCATCTGGACCGGCGAAATACTGAAACGCGCGAATGCCTTCGCGGAACGGCATGGTCCGCTGGCCCGGATACGCGACGAAGCAGGGCAATGGCGTCAGTTGAAAACCGATCTTTCTTCCGCCGACAGCATCATGACGCAGTGCGCCGATCCTCGGGATTCGTTCGAACTGCTTCTTTTGCGCGAGCGGATGCGCAATTGGCGATTCTACGATCAATTGCGAACCGACCGCGATGCACCTTCGCGGCGTCCGCAGGTCGGAACCTATACACCAATATTAGCGAGCGATGGGTCCGATCTCGCGGCGGCCTTGCAGACCATCATCGAGATCGGCGACCGCGACATCCTTGCCGCGACAATCAATGATGCATTTCCGGGCGCCCGCATCCACGTCGAAGAGATTGGCGGTTATTTCGAGGTTCTGATGTCTCAGGCCGGCCTTCTCCGGCCTTTGAAAACCGCTGAATTATCAGAAGGGACTCTGCGCTATCTTTTGCTGACGGCGGCGCTTTTGTCGCCTCGGCCGCCGGATTTGATGATCCTCAACGAGCCCGAAGCGAGCCTTCATCCCGATCTTCTTCCGCCGCTCGCGCGGATCGTCGCCGCGGCCGCTCAACGCTGCCAGCTCATTGTCATCACACACGCGCGTGGCTTGGCTGCGGCGCTGGATCAAGACCGCAAGGCCACGCATCTCCGGCTAAAAAAGCTTTTGGGTCAGACGCAAATCTGCGATTACACCCCGCCTTCGTGGTCATGGCTCTCGCGGTGATTGCAGCGATTCCGCTTCCGCCATCGCACGTTTGAGGCTCGCTTCCGCCGGGTCTCTGCGGCCGGCATCGAGCGCGGCGTTCAGTTTCGCGCGGTCGAGTTCGCCTTCCGAGGCAGAGATGACCACGGTCGCGACGCCATTGCCGATGAAATTGGTCAGCGCCCGGCACTCGCTCATGAATTTGTCGATCCCGAGGAGGATCGCCATGCCCGGCACGAGCGCGGGCGAGACCGATGAAAGCGTTGCGGCCAGGGTGATGAAGCCGGCGCCCGTAACGCCGGTGGCGCCCTTCGAGGTCAGCATGGCAACGAGCAGGATGGTCAATTGCTGGCCGAGCGAAAGATCGACGCCGAGCGCGTGCGCAATGAACAGCGTCGCCAGGGTCATGTAGATATTGGTGCCGTCGAGATTGAACGAATAGCCGGCGGGTACGACAAGGCCGACGACGGATCGCGAACAGCCGAGCGCCTCGAGCTTTTCGATAAGCCGCGGCAGCGCGCTTTCCGAGGAACTCGTGCCGAGCACGATCAGCAATTCGTCCTTCAGATAGGCGAGGAATTTGAAGATGTTGAACCCGGCGAAGCGGGCAATGCTGCCCAGCACGAGGACGACGAACAGCGCCGAGGTCAGGTAGAAGGTCGCGATCTCACCGGCCAGCGCTCCCAGCGCCTGCGTGCCATATTTGCCAACGGTGAAGGCCATCGCGCCGAAGGCGCCGAGCGGCGCGACGCGCATCGCGATCTCAATGACGCCGAAGATCGCCTTGGTCGCCTGATCGAGCACGTCGCTCAGCGTTTTGCCGCGCTCGCCGAGCGCCAGCAGGGCGAAGCCGAACAGGATCGAAAACAGCAGCACCTGCAGGATATCGCCACGGGCGAAGGCGCCGACGACCGAATCCGGGATGATGTTGAGAAGGTAATCGACGGGATGCTCGCCAGAGGCGGCGGCGACATATTTGGCGACGGCGGCGGCATTGGCATGGGCGGCGAGGCCGGCGCCGGGGCGGATCAGATTGCCGACGATGAGGCCGATGGCGAGCGCGAAGGTCGAGACAATTTCGAAATAGAGGAGCGCCTTGAGCGCCACGCGGCCGACCTTGCGGGCGTCGGAGATATGGGCGATGCCGGCCGTGACCGTCAGAAAAATGATCGGCGCGATGACCATTTTGATGAGTTTGACGAATCCGTCGCCGAGCGCCTTTACCCAGTCCGCCGTCGCGGCATGCGGCGCGAGCCAGCCGAACAGGGCGCCGAGGAAAATGGCGAAGAGAACCTGGATATAGAGCTGCTTGTAAAACGGTGGCCGGCTTCCGGCGGGGGCAGGGGCGTCCATGGCGTTTCCTGGTAGCGCTTCCCGGGGTGGGCTGTTTTTATGTGTCTTTTGGTCCGGCATGGGCAGAGGCAGGCGAAGCCCCACTTGGCCTTGCCCTTGCTAATCCATATCTTAGACGCGTCGCGATTTTCCGCGAACCTTAGGCTGTGCGCAACCTCTCAAGCCCTGGTTCCCTGTTTTCCTCCCCGCGGGGAGCCGAGGATATTTTACGAAACTCCATGAAAGCACCGCGAAAGACGCCCCCCCGCAAGGCCAAGGAGCCGGAGCTCAGTCTGCCGTTTCCCAAGGACGACCGCCGCCTGATCGTCGTGCGCGGCGCGCGCGAGCATAACCTCAAGAACGTCGATCTGGTAATTCCGCGCGACAAGCTCGTGGTCTTCACCGGGCTTTCGGGCTCCGGCAAGTCCTCGCTCGCTTTCGACACGATCTATGCCGAAGGCCAGCGCCGCTATGTCGAATCGCTCTCGGCCTATGCCCGGCAATTCCTGGAAATGACGCAGAAGCCGGATGTCGATCAGATCGACGGGCTATCGCCAGCGATCTCCATCGAGCAGAAGACCACCTCGAAAAACCCGCGCTCCACGGTCGGCACCGTCACCGAGATCTACGATTACATGCGGCTGCTCTGGGCGCGCGTTGGCATTCCCTATTCGCCGGCGACGGGTCTGCCGATCGAGAGCCAGACGGTGAGCCAGATGGTGGACCGGGTGCTGGCGCTGCCCGAGCGCACGCGGCTCTATCTGCTGGCTCCGGTCGTGCGCGGCCGCAAGGGCGAATACCGCAAGGAAATCGCCGATTACATGAAACGCGGCTTCCAGCGGCTGAAGATCGACGGGCAATTCTACGAGATCGCCGAGACGCCGGCGCTCGATAAGAAGCTGAAGCACGACATCGAGGTGGTGGTCGACCGCATCGCGGTGCGGCCGGATCTGGCGGCGCGGCTTTCGGAAAGCTTCGAGACCGCGCTCGAACTCGCCGACGGCATCGCCCTCGTCGAATATGCCGACGAGAAGGACGACAACGGCAAGCCGAAACAGATCGTGTTCTCGTCGAAATTCGCCTGTCCCGTCTCCGGCTTCACCATTCCGGAGATCGAGCCGCGGCTGTTCTCATTCAATAATCCCTTCGGCGCATGTCCCGAATGCAGCGGCCTCGGCAGCGAGGAAACGGTCGATCCCGAATTGATCGTGCCGGACCCCAAGCTCACTTTGCGCAAGGGCGCGATCGCGCCCTGGGCGAAATCGACCTCTCCTTACTATCTTCAGACGCTCGAATCGCTCGCCAAGCACTACAAGTTCAGACTCGACACGCCCTTCGAGGCGTTGCCCGAACACATCCAGGAAATCCTTTTCTACGGGTCGGGCGAGGATCCGATCCGCTTCTCCTATAACGACGGCCTGCGCTCCTACGACGTGAAGAAGCCTTTCGAGGGCATCATCAGCAATCTCGAGCGGCGCTATCACGAGACCGAGAGCGACTGGGCGCGCGAGGACATCGCCCGCTTCATGACGGCGACGCCGTGCAAGGCCTGCAAGGGCTATCGGCTGAAGCCCGAGGCGCTCGCGGTGAAGATCGAGGCCAAACATATCGGCCAGGTCGCCGAGCTCTCGGTCCGCGACGCCCGCGCGTGGTTCGGTGCGCTGCCGGAAACGCTCGACGAGAAGCGCGCCGAGATCGCGCGTCGCATCCTGAAGGAGATCAACGACCGCCTGACCTTCCTCATCGATGTCGGACTGGATTACCTCACGCTATCGCGTGCCTCGGGCACGCTTTCCGGCGGCGAAAGCCAGCGCATCCGGCTTGCCTCGCAGATCGGCTCGGGCCTCACGGGCGTGCTCTACGTGCTCGACGAGCCCTCGATCGGCCTGCACCAGCGCGACAATGCCAAGCTGCTCGAGACCTTGCGGCGGCTGCGCGATCTCGGCAACAGCGTCATCGTCGTCGAACATGACGAGGATGCGATCCTGACCGCCGACCATGTCGTCGATGTGGGGCCGGGCGCCGGCATCCACGGCGGCGAGATCGTCGCACAGGGTACGGCGACGGAGATCATGGACGATGCGAAATCGCTGACGGGGCAATATCTATCCGGCCGTTTGCAGGTGCCGGTGCCGCGCCGGCGGCGCAAGCCCGATCCGGCCCGCAAGCTCAAGATCGTGGATGCGACCGGCAACAATCTCAAGGATGTCTCGGTCGATATCCCGCTCGGGCTTTTCACCTGCATCACCGGCGTTTCGGGCGGTGGCAAGTCGACCCTCATCGTCGATACGCTCTACAAGGCTGTTGCGCGCAAGCTCAACGGTGCGGTCGAGCATCCGGCGCCGCATAAGGCGATCGAGGGCCTGCAGCATCTCGACAAGGTCATCGATATCGATCAATCGCCGATTGGCCGCACCCCGCGTTCAAATCCCGCGACCTACACCGGGGCCTTCACGCCGATCCGCGAATGGTTCGCCGGCCTGCCGGAGGCGAAGGCGCGCGGCTATCAGCCGGGGCGCTTCTCCTTCAACGTGAAGGGGGGACGCTGCGAAGCGTGCCAGGGGGATGGCGTCATCAAGATCGAGATGCACTTCCTGCCGGACGTCTATGTCACCTGCGACGTCTGCAAAGGCACGCGCTATGAGCGCGAGACGCTGGAAGTAAAGTATCGCGACAAATCTATCGCCGATGTGCTCAACATGACGGTCGAGGAGGCGGGGGCCTTGTTCAAGGCGGTGCCCCCCATCCGCGAGAAGATGGAGACTTTGTCGCGCGTCGGCCTCGGCTATATCAAGGTCGGCCAGCAGGCGAACACGCTCTCAGGCGGCGAGGCGCAACGGGTGAAGCTCGCCAAGGAGCTTTCGCGCCGCGCGACCGGGCGCACGCTCTACATTCTCGACGAGCCGACCACGGGTCTGCACTTCCACGATGTCGCCAAGCTGCTCGAAGTGCTGCACCAGCTTGTCGAAGGCGGCAACAGCGTCGTCGTCATCGAGCACAATCTCGATGTCATCAAGACCGCCGATTGGATCATCGATCTGGGGCCGGAGGGCGGCGACGGCGGCGGCACGATCGTCGCGCAAGGCACACCGGAAGACATCGTGAAAGTCCCAGGCAGCCATACCGGCCATTACTTGAAGCCGGTACTGGAACGCCGCCCTGCGCCGCGAAAGGACGCCGCGGAGTAGTCTCGACCGTAAGCCGAGGAGCTGGATGCTCGTCTTGTCGACGAGCATGTCTTATTTTGCATAACTCTATAGAATTATTCTATTGGAATGTCATAAATGTGCAAAATCCTAGAGGATTATCGGTCTTAAGCAGGAAGCCTGAACGCGGATAACAGCCCAATCCATGCGCAAAGCGCATAACAGCGCCGCAATATTCAAAGTTCCGCTGCGCCGCGAAAGCATTTAATAAAATTTCAGTTCCGGTTTCGTCGTGCCTTGAGAGCGTTTTTCGGCGCGGTGGAAATCGGGTTGCCGCGAAAGTTCGTTCCCGCAACTCGCGTGCTAAAACGCCCGCCGGTTCCTCCTCCCTCCGGCGGGCGTTTTCTTTTTCCCGCCCGCTCCGCTCAGTCGAACACGACGCGATTGACGACCCAGGGGCCCAGCGCGCCGCCGGGGTGACTGTGGCTCAGCAAAAGGCAGACGATTTTCCGTTCGGCCAGAAAATCCGGCTGCGGAAAGTAATCCCCGAAAGGCGATGCGAAGAACCGCGACGTGATGCGGAGATTCTCGGCGAGCCAGTCCTGTGCCCGCGCCCATTCCGCACCAAAGCGCGCGGGCGTGTGGGCGGCGGGGTCGAGATGTGTCCAATAATGATTTTGAATGTCGACGCCGGCGTCCTGCAGTTCGCGGAGCTGTTGGACTGTCAGGCTTTGCAGATAGTCGGGAATGTCGAGGTGGGCTACGCCCAGTGCCTGCCGCAACTCTTCGATCAGCTTGTGATTGTCCTCCGGGTCGTCGTGCTGCCGCAAAAGGCGTTTGATCTCGGCGCGGAGATTGTCCTTCTGGCGTAACGTCATCAGCCACCAGGTCTTGCCGCGCCAGGTCACTTTGCGCTGGCGGGTTTCGTCAAGCAACCAATGGAGCGCCGCGAAGGCATAGGCGCGGCCGTCCGCGACCTGCCAGGGATTGACAAACAAAGTCACCGCATGGCCGAGCTGCCGCGCCAGAAGGGCCGCCTGCGCCGAGGCGACAGTCGCATCGTCAATGGTCAGCGCATCGCCTTTTCCGGCGAGCGCGTCGGCAAGAGGCACTAGCTTCTGCCCCATATCGAGGCGCGCTCGGACGCGATCTGCCGGGGTCATGTTCCGATGGCTGAACAGCTTCCCATCCACGCGGTCGATGACCCCGTGCAGGGCATAAATGTCGCTCAATTCTGCCTCGCTGGAAATGTCTTCGCCAATTGCTCTCGCAGCTCGATGGCAAGCGCGGTTTCGACGGAATCATCGCGCAAAAGCCTGGCATAAATGGAATCGCTTTGCTGTTCTTCGAGAGGGCGGAGGTAGCGACTCCGTCGTGGCAGGCAGATCAGCGCAAGATTCGCTCTCGCGGCCTCAAGAGCGAAATAGAGATCGAGCATGTTGACGTGCGGCCAGGTCCGCATATCAAAACGCAATATCCCCGTGTCGAACATCACCGTCCCCGTGCCGAGGACATCGACGGGGCGCGCCTCCGCCAAAGCGCCGGCGAACCAGAGTGTCTCGCGGCTTTTCGCATAGCTCGTGAAGGGCTCGAGCAAAAGCGAGCCGTGATATCCGACGATTGCGGAACCCCGGTAAGCGGCGAGAGCCTTGCTCATCCTGCGGACATAAGTGCTGGGATAGGCGATATCGTCGTCGATGCCGAGATAGAGGCATCTACCGGTCTCCATCGTCAGCCCGAGAAATTTCCCGTTCCCATGCAGGCCGGGAACGTCGCGCGAGAAGACCGGAATGACCCGCGGATCATCCTTTGCCGCTTCCGGGATGGCATCGTGCCCATCGAGGTAGAGATAGAGGCGATCGACCTGATCGATGACAGAGCGGAGGGCTGCGGGGAAAGTGTCTGCGCGGCTGGGCATGGTCGCCATCCCGCCCACGATCGGGAGATTTTCCTCGCCCGAACGGAAAGAAGAGAGAAGACGTTTCGCCAAGCGGATCATGACGCAAATCGTCGAAATACAAATATCGAAAATTTCGCTCGTCAAATAAAGCTGACGATCACCTCATAACACCGGGCTGCGCGAGAAGAAAGTCCGCACACCAAGTCTGCGCTCGCAAGGCGTTCTATTCGGCTCCCGCTTTCAGCAGCTTGTAGGTGATGGCGTCGGTCAGCGCCTGAAACGAGGCATCGATGATGTTGGCGGAAACGCCGACAGTTGACCAGTTCTCGCCGCTGCCGTCGCTGAATTCGATCAGCACGCGCGTCACCGCATCCGTGCCGCCCTGGAAGACACGCACGCGATAATCGACGAGTTCGAGATCCTCGATGAAAGGCTGATATTTGCCGAGATCCTTGCGCAAAGCGAGATCGAGCGCGTTGATCGGTCCATTGCCTTCCGCAACCGAGATCGACGCATTTTCTCCGATGCGCAGCTTCACCACCGCTTCCGAGACGGTGACATATTCGCCCCTGGCGTTGTGGCGGCGCTCCGCATTGACGCTAAACCGCTCCACCTCGAAATAATCCGGCACGGTGCCGAGGCTGCGCCGCGCCAGCAGTTCGAACGACGCATCGGCGCCTTCATAGGCGTAGAACTGCGCCTCTTTCTCTTTGACCTCTTCAAGGAGCCGGGCGAGGCGGGGATCGTCCTTGTCGAGCGCGACGCCAAGCCGTTCGAGCTCGGCCAGGATGTTGGACTTACCCGCCTGGCCGGACACAAGCAGTCGGCGCCGGTTGCCGACCGCCTCCGGCACGACATGCTCGTAGGTGGCGGGGTCTTTCATCACGGCGGACGCATGAATACCCGCCTTGGTCGCAAAAGCCGAGGCGCCGACATAGGGCCGATGCCTGTCGGGCGCGCGATTCAACAATTCGTCGAGCGTGTGGCTCACTTTGGTGAGCGCCGCGAGCTGCTGGTGCGATACGCCGATCTCATAGGCTTCGGCGTAATCCTTTTTGAGCAGGAGAGTTGGGATGATCGAGACGAGATTGGCATTGCCGCAGCGCTCGCCGAGCCCGTTCAGCGTTCCCTGGATTTGCCGCGCGCCGGCGCGCACGGCGGCGAGCGAATTCGCCACAGCGTTCTCGGTATCGTTATGCGCGTGGATGCCGATCCGCTCGCTCGGAATGTGCTTGGCAACCTCGCCGACGATGCGCTCGACCTCGTGCGGCAGCGTGCCGCCGTTGGTGTCGCACAGGACGATCCAGCGCGCGCCAGCTTTGTAAGCGGTGCGTGCGACCTCCAAAGCATAGGCCGGATTGGCTTTGTAGCCATCGAAGAAATGCTCGCAATCGAGCATGGTCTCGCGCCCGTGGTGCACGGCAAGCTCGACGGATTGCGCGACGCCGGCGAGATTGTCCTCGAGCGTTGTGCCGAGGGCAACGCGGACATGATAGTCCCAAGCCTTGGCGACATAGCAGATCGCATCGGCGTTGGCGTCCAGCAGAGCGGCGACGCCAGGGTCGTTCGAGGCCGAGCGGCCGCTGCGGCGGATCATGCCGAAGGCGGAAAAGCGCGCCTGTGCGAATTTCGGCTTTTTTGCAAAAAATTCCGTGTCGAGCGGATTGGCGCCTGGATAGCCGCCTTCGATATAATCGACGCCCAAGCCATCGAGCAGCGCGGCGATGCGGCGCTTGTCATCGAGCGAGAAATCGACGCCCGTCGTCTGCGCGCCGTCGCGCAGCGTCGTGTCATAGAGATAGAGGCGCTCGCGGCTCATCGGCTTTGGTTCCCTGAATCCAGCGCCTTCGCCATCTTCGTATTCGCGAGCCATTCGCCTTCGAGCGCGATGCTCTGACGGAACTGCGGCTTGAAGCCGAGCTTCTCGAAAAAGGGCAGGGCGGTGTCGCTGGCATCGACGTTGAGAATTTTCGCGCCACGCCCACGCGCCAGCGTCTCGGCCGCATTGGCGAGGAAAGTGCCGACGCCTTGGCCGGCCACTTCAGGCCGCACATAGAGCATGTCGAGGAGATCGTTGCCCTTAAGACTGACGAAGCCAACCGGCTCGCCATCGCGCAGCGCGAGCAAAGTCGTCTGCGCCGCGAGACGCTTGGCGAAGCTCGCCTCGTCGTCGGCGCTCGCGATCCAGGCGCTGCGCTGGGCTTCGTCGTAATCGTCGCCGGTCAGATCTTCGACCGCATCGCGGAAGATTTGCGCGACGACCGCTGCGTCCTGCGGCAGAAAGGGCCGCAAGGTCGGCTTGGCGAGAGAGGCGTTCATCGCTTCACCTCCCAGCTCGTCGTGCCGTCCTTATTGTCCTTGAGCGCGATGCCGAGGCCGATCAATTCGTCGCGGAGACGGTCGGATTCGGTCCAGTCCTTCGCCCGGCGCGCGGCGAGCCGCGCCTCGATCAGGCTTTCGACATGGCTCTTGTCGAAAAGGATGGGCGCCGGATTCCAGTCGGCAAGCTCGGACTGAAACAGGCCGATGAAATGGCCGCAGGAGGCAAAGCGAGTACCCGCCAGTGACACGTCGCCTTCCTGCGCCTCGCGATAAAGCCGGCGCAGCACGGTGATCGCTTCGGGCGTGTTCAGATCGTCTTCGAGCGGAGCGAGAAATTCCGGCGCCAGCGTCGCTTCCGAGACGGCGAATTGCTTGGCGAGCGGATAGAACTTGTCGAGTTCGCGTTGGCTGTCGTTGAGGCTCGACAGCGTCCAGTCGATCGGCTGGCGATAATGCGCCTTCAGCATGTTGAAGCGCACGACCTCGCCCGGCCAGTCTTTCAGCGCCTGGCGGATGGTGAGGAAATTGCCGAGGCTCTTCGACATCTTCTGGCCTTCAACCTGCAGGAAGCCGTTGTGCAGCCAGTAATTCGCCATGGCACTGTGGCCGAAGGCCGAGCAGGTCTGGGCGATCTCGTTCTCATGATGCGGAAAGACGAGATCGATGCCGCCGCCGTGGATATCGAAGACTTCGCCGAGATATTTCCAGCTCATCGCCGAACATTCGAGATGCCAGCCGGGCCGGCCATAGCCCCAGGGGCTTTCCCAACCGGGCTCGTTCGGCGCGGACGGCTTCCACAGCACGAAATCCGTCGGGCTTTTCTTGTAGGGCGCGACCTCGACGCGCGCGCCCGCGACCATTTCGTCGAGTGGCCGGCGCGAGAGCTTGCCGTAATCCGGCATCGAGGGCACGTCGAAGAGCACATGCCCCTCGGCGACATAGGCATGGCGCGCCAGCAGCAGCCGCTCGACAAGCGCGATCATCGCGTGGATATGCTCGGTCGCGCGCGGCTGAAACGTCGGCTCAAGGCAGAAGAGCGCCTTGGCGTCCGCCTGGAAGATCGCGTTCGTCTCTTCTGTCAGGTCGCGGATCGAAATGCCGCGCTCGGCGGCGCGCGCATTGATCTTGTCGTCGACGTCGGTGATGTTGCGGACGTAAGTGACATGCTCCGCGCCATAAAGGTGACGCAGCAGGCGGAAAAGCACGTCGAAGACGATGAGCGGCCGGGCATTGCCGATATGGGCGAAGTCATAGACCGTCGGCCCGCAGACATACATCCGCACATTGTCCGGATCGAGCGGGGACGAACTCCTGTTTCTGCCGTGTCAGCGTATTGTAGAGCTGCAAAGACATAGCTTCCCTTCAGCAGCCTTGGCTGGCCGGGGAGGACTGTTCTGAACTCGGGATGAGGACGAGACGGCTCCGGCCAGCGCGAGGCTAGCGAATAATAATCCGGCAGGGACGGATATAAGAGCACATCATGCCCTGGACCATGCTTGAGAAGCAGATTGGGGTCAAGGCGTTCCGAGGGGAAAGCTTAACCAATTTTTAGAGGCGTCGGGCCAAAAATAGCTGGCGTGCGGGATTTCCGATTCCTGCACTTCGCACGCGCGGACACGGGGTACCAGTCATGCGCTCAGGTCATTTGGGGGGCGTAATGACGTTTATCGTGCGCGATTACCGGCGCATCCTGCCGCTCGGTCTGTCGATTCTGGCCGGGCTCATCGCCCTGGCGGCGATGCGCACCGAGGCCCGCGCCGAGGGCACCAAGCAGGCTTTCGCCAGCCAGACCTTCGTCATCCCCGCCGACGACGGCTACGGCACACGCGATTGTCTCGGCAAGGACAAGGCCTGCGGCGAGGTCGTCGCCTCGGCCTGGTGCGAGTCGCATGGTCTGGCGGCGCCGATCGCCTATGGCCCGGCTTCGGACGTGACCGGAGCGACCGCCGGCGCCAAGCCGCTGAAGCTCGACCCGAATTCCTTCATCATCACGTGCCGGGAATAAGCTGCCGCGAATGAACCTGCCGCGTAGGCGAAACGCCGCCGAGGCGAAGACCGCCTAAAGCAAGGCTTGCGCGGCAAGTCCGGCGGCGAAGACCAGTCCGGCATCGCGATTTGAACGAAAAACCGTAAGCGCCGAGCGCGGATCGGCCGGATCGAGCCGGATGATCTGCCAAAGGAAATGCCCGCCGAGACCGAGCCAGCCGACGAGCGCCCATCCGCGCGCGGCGCCGGCGGCAAAGAGCGCGATGCCGATCAAGGCGAAGGCGGCGACATAGAACAGGCCGACCGCCTCCCGCACGCGGCTGCCGAACCGCAGCGCGGTCGATTTCACCCCGGCGATGAGATCGTCTTCAATGTCCTGCAGGGCGTAGATCGTGTCATAGCCGATCGTCCAGCAGATGCCGCCCGCGTAGAGGAAGACGGCCGTCCAGGCGAGGCTCGCCATTTCCGCCGCCCAGCCGACCAATGCCCCGAAGGCGAAGGCGAGGCCGAGCACGGCCTGCGGCCAGAAGGTGACGCGCTTCATCAACGGATAGACAGCGACGATGGCGAGCGAGGCGGGCGCCAGAGCGATGGTGAACCCGTTGAAGCAGAGGAGAACCGCCAACCCGACAAGCACCTGCGCGCCGAGAAACAGCGCCGCGCTGCGCCCGCTGATCCGGCCCGAGGCGAGCGGCCGATTGCGGGTACGCTCGACCTTGGCGTCGATGTTGCGGTCGAGGATGTCGTTATAGGTCGTGCCCGCCCCGCGCATCGCCACCGCGCCGATCAGAAACAGCGCGAGATGCCAGAGATTAGGCGGCGTATGTTTCACATTGCTGGCGAGTAAAGAGGCCCACCAGCACGGCAGGAGAAGCAGCCACCAGCCGATTGGCCGGTCGAGCCGCGCGAGCTGGATAAAAGGCTGCCAGCTGGTCGGCGCATGGCGAAGCAGGGACAGCCCGGCAGCGTCGGGCAAGCTGGCGCCGGGCGATGAACTCATAGAGGTCCGGTCGGCAGTTTCTGACCGCCGAGCAGCGAGTCGCCTCCCGATTGCTGATTTTTCTTTTCCTGGGCGGCGAAGGCGCAGGCCTTGCCCGCGATCTCCTTCGAATGATTGTAGCTCTTGTCGAGAGTCATGATCGCTTCGTCGGGGACGGAGCACCAATCCTTGTTCTTGTTCAGGTAATCGAGCAGCGCCTTTTCGGATTCGGCAAGGGCGCGGAACTTCGGGCAGGAGAGGGCCGGATCAAGCTGGCCTTTGGCGGAGGTTTTGGCGAGCTTGTTCAGCGCCTGGATGATGTCCATGCGCTTCTTGGACAGATTGCCGATATCCTCGCTGCATTCGGCCGCCTTGGCGGGTTGGCTCAGGCCGAGCGAAAGGGAGAATGTCAGCGGCGCCACCACTGCGGTCAGCGCTAGCCCGGCCAAAGCCAGAGCCGTCCCGCGCGTTCGGAAAAGCTCGTACATTGCTTACCCCGTAAAATGCCTTTGACTGTAAGGTGTTGGTCTCATAGCAAAATCCCCTCGCAAGGGGCAAGCGCCCGACGGAGGGTGGATGGCACGCTACGACTTTACGACCCGGCGCCTATTCGTTGATGCGGCGCTCGTGGCCGAGGCGCTGATCAGTCTGCCAGCGCCCCAAGCACATTATCTGCGCAACGTATTGCGTCTTTCCGATGGCGCGGAACTCCTTGTTTTCAATGGCAGGGACGGGGAGTGGCGGGCAGCGCTCGCGCCGGCCGGGCGCAAGCAAACGAACCTGATCGTGCGCGCGAAGACACGGGCGCAGGAGCCGCCCGCCGATCTTCATTATCTCTTCGCGCCGCTGAAGCACGCACGGCTCGATTATATGGTGCAAAAAGCCGTCGAGATGGGGGCGAGCGGGCTCCAGCCGGTGCTGACCCGTTATACGCAAGCCGAACGTCTCAACGCCGGGCGCATACAGGCCAATGTCATCGAGGCGGCCGAGCAATGCGGCATCCTCGCCGTGCCGGAGGTCGCCGCGCCGCTGAAACTTGAGGCTGCTCTTGCCGCATGGCCGGCGGAGCGGCTGCTGATCTTCTGCGATGAAGAGGCGCCGGTGCAGGACCCGCTCGCCGCTTTGTCGGCGGCCGCGAAACATCGTCGGCCGCTCGCGGTATTGATTGGGCCGGAGGGCGGTTTCGACGCGGCGGAGCGCGCGGCGCTGCTGGCCCTGCCGCATGTTGTGCAAATCTCGCTCGGACCCCGGATCTTGCGGGCCGACACGGCGGCCGTCGCCGCTTTGGCCCTCGTTCAGGCAAGCCTTGGAGACTGGCGCTAGCGGCATGCGCGGGATCGCGTCTTCACGAGAGCGCGAGTGTCTCCACGATATTGCCTCAAACTGCTCTTAACCACAGTGACAGAGAGTTTGACGCAAAGCAGTCGATCGATGCGTATCGCGGTCGCCGCTGGAAGAGATTGCCGGGGCTGAGATGCTGACCGGCAATCCATCGATGGGACAGCTCATGTCGCAACATACGCGCCTTCCTGTTGGCTTGGTCTGCGTCGCTTCGAGTTTATTGATTTCTGTTTTCATCACCCCGGCATTCGCCTTCGGCCCCTGCGCGGCTTATGGGCCAGACTTCGCTCTCGTCGAAGGGACGCATAGCTGCGTGCGCATCGGCGGCCATCTCCGCGTACAGTTCGGCGAGCCTGTCGAAGACTTTCATTTCAGCGCCAACCACTTCGGCGCCGCTGCGACCTCCGCCGCGTTGCGCAGCGACGGCGCGGGCTACCCGGATATTGTCGAGCCGCGTCATGTGCGCGTCGATACGACTGAAGAATCGTATCGCTAGAAGGCGCATTCCGTAAAAGCCGGATCGACGTTACCGTTCCATTTCGTCTTGAACAGGTGGATCAGGTTTTCCGCTTGGCTTTTGCCGGATGCGACCGCCTCGAGCGGTTGCAGGAACAACGTTTCGTCCTGGCCCTTCGCGTCGCGGATGGCACGTCGTGCGAGACCGGCGCGCGCGAGCGCCAGAACATCTTGCGCGATCTCTCGCAATGGGCGTCCAGCGATGTTCGCCGCGAGTCCCAGGCGCGGCACGTCCGCGCGCAAAGCCTCCCGCTCGGCGGCGTTCCATTCCTTGACGATCTCCCACGCGCCGTCGAGCGCCTGCGCATCATAGAAGAGCCCGACGACAGAATGCCGGAAGGGCGGTCAGGAATGTCTGCGGTCCCGCATCGGCGCCCCGCATCTCGAGATAGCGCTTGAGCCGCACCTCGGGGAAGATCGTCGAGAGATGGTTGGCCCAATCCGCCAGCGTGGCATGCTCGCCGGGGAGAGCGGCAAGGCGGCCGGCGAGGAGATCGCGGAAGTTCGCGCCGGCGACATCGTGATAATGCTCGCCGCGTTTGACGAAATACATGGGCACATCAAGCGCGTAATCGACATAGCGCTCGAAGCCCATGCCGGGCTCGAAGGCAAAGGGCAGCATGCCGGTGCGCGCGGCATCCGTATGGCGCCAGATTTCCGAACGCATCGACAGGAAGCCGTTGAGCTTGCCGTCGGTGAATGGCGAATTGGCGAAGAGGGCGGTGATCAGGGGCTGCAGCGCGAGTGCGACGCGCAGCTTCTTCACCATGTCGGCTTCGCTGGAAAAATCGAAATTCGTCTGCACCGTGCAGGTGCGGAACATCATGTCGAGGCCAAGCGTGCCGACCTTCGGCATGTAACGCGCCATAATCTCGTAGCGCTGCTTTGGCATCATCGGGCGCCTCGGCGCGCGTCCACTTCGGGCTCATGCCGAGATCGAGAAAGCCGATATCGAGCGGTGCCGGAAACCTTCCTCAGGGCGGCGAAATACCAGTCGAACTCCGCCTTGGTCGCATGCGCATCGGCGCGCGGAGCCCCGGAAAGCTCGAATTGGCCGCCGGGCTCGAGCGAGACGGCACCATTGGCCTCGTCATAAAGGCCGATAATATGACCCTGCCTCGACGATCGGGGCCCAGCCGAGTTCGCTTTGCATGCCTTCGAGCAGGGCGCGGATGCCGCCCTGCGCGCCGCGGCCTGCATAGGGCACCGGTCGCAGGTCGCGCGCGATAGAAGGGAAGCTTTTCGTGCTCGGTGCCGATGCGGAATTCGGCCGGCGGTTTCGCGCCGGCTTCGCACCAGGCAACAAGCTGATCACGCGACGTAACGGGCGTCGGATCGGAAACGTCGCGGGCCATGAAATGCTTTCGTTGATCTGTTCGCGGGAGGGAATGGACTCGGCCGGCCTATCTGAAAGACGTCGTGAGACTGTTATGTAGATATATCAGCTCTCTGCGTTTTATCTTTCAGATTCTACATCAGCCGCGGGGAGGTCGTCCGCGCCCCCGCGGCGCCACGCAAAATAAGCACCGCCGGATCGGCCCGCAATGGGAAGGCCACCGCATTTTGTCCAAGCGGCCCAAAAGCGCCGCCGCGAGGATGGGCGATTTCTCTCGAGAACCCATAAGTTTGAGAACGGCCGCTTAAGATTTTTTCCATCGCTCCCCGGCAGACTGCGACGTGGAGAGCCCTATGAATTTGATTCTGCGGTTTATTCGCGATGAGTGCGGTGCCACATCGATTGAATATGCTTTGATCGGCTGTGTCGTCTCGGTTGCCATCGTCGCCGCGGTGCGCGCCGTTGGCGTGGCGCTGCAGAACAAATTCTACGGCCCGATCAGCTCGAATTCTGTCGTAGGGTGGCGCGCTCCGCGACTTTCGCGTTCCAGAGCGCGCCGGTCGTCGCGGGTTCAGCGGTTGCTGTTGAGGATCTTGCCGATCTCGTCCTGCAAGCCTGATTGCGAAATGCTCGCCGGCAGATTGCCCGTCTGGAACATATTCGTCAGCGAGCTGAGCGCGGAGCCGAGCGAGGAATTCGCCGGAGCGCTCGCCGGGGCGTTGCCAGCTCCACCGCCGCCCAGAAAACTGCTCAGGATGTTCGTCAGCGTGCCGAGAAGGCCGCCGCTGCTGCTGCTCGCGCCGCCTGCGGATCCCGTCGCGCCGCCGAGGATCGAGCCGAGATTGCCCTGTTCAGCTGCGCTGGCCAGTTGGCCTAAAGCGCCACTGAGCCCCTGATTGCGGAGCGAGGCGGCGAGGCCGCCAATCGCGAGGGACGTGACCACGGGCAGGATCTGCAAGAGAACATCGGGGCGAATGCCGGTCGCAGCCGAGGCGCGTTCCACGATTTGCTGAACGATGTGGTTGGAGCCCAGAATTTGCGACAGCGTATCGCTGCTTTTCTGCGTGGCATCCGGTGAGGGCGCCGCGCTCGGATTGTTGAAGGACGTCTGGTGCACGCTATCGGTCGCGGCCGAGATGACCGAGCCAAGCGTGCCGGGGTTGGTGGCGGCCTTGGTCAGGCCAGCGGAAATGGCGGGGATCAGGGCCTGAACGGCCGCCTGTGCCTGCTCCGGCGAAAGGCCAAAACGCTGAGCAATGTTGTTGATCGCCTGGCCGCCCTGCGCACTTTGCAGAATATCACTCAAGTTGGACATGCACGAACCTCCTCGCTGCCGGTCAATTTCGTCGCGGTCAATTTGCCGCCACCGTGTCGCGCGCGGCAATCCTACGTTGTTGATTGCGAATTTGCGAGAGGTGACCCGAAGCAGCCGGTCCACAATGCACACGATCGCGTGTCGCCCCATAGCGACAACTTATGACATTGATTTTACGGATGTTTCAACTCGGCTTAATGGGCTTTCTTGCCGAAGATGAATTGCTGCGGATTTTCCTGGACGGACCGGATGACCACGTCGAGGTCCTGCAGGGCCTTGCGGCCGTCCACCGCGAGGCCCTCGTACTGGCGCAGGCCGGCTGCTGCTGAAATGATTGAGGTTGGCGGTCAATTCCTTGGTGCGCGTGTCGAGGTTATCGGCCAGCGTGTGGATCGATTTTGCCGCTTCCGCGACCTCCTCGAAAGCGCCCTTCGAATCTGTCGTCTTGAAGAAGCCGTTGAGGCTCGTCAGCACGGTGTCCACCTTGTCGGCCGCTTTGTTGAGCTTCGCGGAAAGCTCGGACAAATCGTTGATCATCGACTTCACCTGATTGGGGTCGATAGCTTTCACGACATGGTCGCTGTCGTCCGCGAGCGTCGCCAGTTTTGCGGAAAGGGGACCGATCTCCTTGCCCACCTCCGTCATCGCGGAGAGGAATTGCTTCACCCCGTCGGAATTCGCGGCGAGCGCGTCGGAGAACTTCTGGATATTCTTGATCGAAGCGTTGAGCGGCGCCGAATTGTCGTCGAGGAGCTTGTTCGCCTTGGTCAGCAGGTCGGAGGCCTGTCCGGTGATCGAACGCGCGGCTTCCATCAAATCCTGAAAGCCGGAGCGTTCGGCTATGATGACGGGCGGCCCGCTCGCCGGTGTCGGCAGGGGCGGCGCGTTGACGTCTCCGCCGGAGAGCGCAACGGACTGCACGCCGGTGAAGCCGCTCGATTCGAGGCGCGCCTTGGTGTCAGCGCGAATGGGCACCCGCGCATCGACGCGGATCAAGGCATAGACATGCGCCGGGTCTTGCGGCTCGAGATTGATCTCGGTGACCTCGCCGACACGCACGCCATTGAAGAGCACGAAGCCGCCGCGTCCGAGGCCGGCAATCGAACCCGTAAAGACCACTTTATAGGTGTGCGTGCCCTGCGGCTGACTGGTTCCCGAAAGCCAATAAACGGTGAAGAACCCGACCGCGATGATGGCCAGGGTGAAGGCGCCGATCAGAGCATAATGGGCCCGCGTTTCCATGAATCCTCGTTCTTCAACGCACCGGCAGGGGCGCTGCGCGCGCCTGCGGACGCGAGGCCGCGTCCGCCTGCCGGGCACGCTTGCCGTGGAAGTAATTGCGCAGCCAGGGATGCTCCGAGGCCAGCATGGTGCTGATTGGCCCTGTCGCGATCACTTTGCCATCGGCGAGGGCGGCGACACGGTCGCAGACCGCATAAAGGCTGTCGAGATCGTGCGTCACCATGAACACGGTGAGGCCAAGGGTCTTCTGTAATGTGGCGATCAATTCGTCGAATTCGGCGGCGCCGATGGGGTCGAGGCCGGAGGTCGGCTCGTCGAGAAACACCAATTCGGGGTCGAGCGCCAGCGCACGCGCCAAGGCCGCACGCTTGATCATGCCGCCCGATAACTCGGAAGGATATTTGTCCGCCGCGTCGGGCTGCAGACCGACAAGCTCGATCTTCAGCATTGCGAGTTCGTCGGCGAGGCGTCCGGTGAGCCGCAAATGCTCGCGCAGCGGGAGCTGCACGTTTTGCTTTACCGTGAGGCCGGAGAATAGCGCGCCCATCTGGAACATCACGCCGAAGCGCCGTTCGAGCTGTTTGCGGGTCTTCAGATCGAGCGTGTCGAGGTCGGCGCCGAAGACTTCGATCGAGCCGCGCTGCTTCGGCGTCAGGCCGAGAATAGTGCGGGTCAGCACCGATTTGCCCATGCCGGAGCCGCCGACAAAACCCATCACTTCGCCCTTGCGGACATCGAGGTCGAGACCATCGAGGATGATCTTGTCGCCGAAGGCGACGGAAAGATCGCGCACCTTGATGGCGAGCGGCGCGCCGGCTTCGGTCTGCGTGGGGGCGGGGAGGACGATCTCGGCCATGCTCAGAAACGGATCGAGCTGAAGAAGATGGAGAAAATGCCGTCCACGACGATGACCATGAAGATCGATTTGACGACCGAGGCCGTCACCTGCCGGCCGAGCGATTCCGCCGAGCCCGCGACATTGAAACCCTCGGTCGATGCGATGAGGCCGATGACAAGCGCCATGAACGGCGCCTTGATGATGCCAACCCAGAAATCGCTCGTATCGACGGCGTTTTGCAAGTGGGTCAGGAAATTCTCCGGCGTGATGCCGCCGTAGCCCCAGGCGACAAGCATGCCGCCGAAGAGCGCCGCCGTATTGGCGACAATGGTGAGCGCCGGCAGCCCCAAGATCAGCGCGATAAGCCGCGGCACGACCAAGACTTCGATCGGCTGGAGGCCCATGACATGCAGGGCGTCGATCTCCTCGCGCATTTTCATCGCGCCAAGCTCGGCCGTGATAGCGGAGCCGGAGCGGCCGGCGATCATGATCGAGGTCAGCAGCACGCCAAGCTCGCGCATCGTCAACATGCCGACGAGGTCGATGGCATAGGTCGGCGCGCCGAAACGTTGCAGCAGATAGATGCCGCGCTGCGCGACGATGCCGCCGACCAGAAAATTGATCAACGCGATGATCGGCAGGCTGCGGAAGGCGAAATTCTCGAAATGAAAGATGACCGAGTTGCCGCGAAAGCGCGACGGCATCAGCAGTGTGCGTCCGAGGCTGGCGATCACCTCGCCAAAAAACGAGGTCGCATTGAAAATGTCGCGCCCGGTCGTGACGAGGCTTTCGCCGACATCGGCGGCAATCTCGAAACCGAGATTCTTGCGCCTCTGCGGGAATTCGGGAAATGTCCGGTAGCGCGCTTCCGACAAAAGGATTTGAAATTCGGGCCGTACACGCTCGAACCGCGTCTCGATGCCCCAATCGCGCAGATCCTGCCGCGTGCGATCGATCAAAAAGGCGCCGGACGTATCGAGCCGTTCGACCTCGCCGAGGTCGAACACCGCCTGCGCCGCGCCGCGCGCTTCCGTTATGAGGGCTTCGACCCTCTCCTGAAGCGCCCGCGCGCCGTCGATCGTCCAGCTTCCGGCGAAACGGAAATGCAGGGCGTCGTCGGTCCAGGCGCTTGAAAAATCCGGGATTTGCGGCATCTGCCCGATCTGCCGGAGGCTAAGCTGATTTGGCCTCGTTTAACGGGCTCTCGCGGCAAAGTCGAGGCAAGAGCCAGGGCATGTCACCGGCGAATCAGGGGATTCTCAAGGCCCATATGAAGTTCGCTAATGGACCGGTTCGCCGCGATCGTTGACCACCCGCGCAGTCTCATGACCGCAATCACAGCAAGCCAGAACCTGACGGCGATGCTGAGCATGAAATTCCGGCCCCCGGCGCATGACCTTCATTTCCCCTCTGCATTTGGGACAAGCGGAGTGCGTCCGGATGCCGAAGGCGACAGGCGAGAGCGGAAGGCTGGAGTAGGCTGCGAGCATGGTCATGATCCAGAAAATTGCGGAACTTTGATAGAACTGTTCCGCCGCCGATCGGTTCCCATGGGGTGCATCTACGTGCGGTCGAGCTTCTTTTCGATGCGCTTGACGCCCTCAGCCAATTACTCGATCTGCTGCGAGATATGCGCGAGGCCTTCGTAGGTCGCCTCGTGGGGCGGCCGGTGAGGTTTCGGTGCTTCGGGCTTCTTCTCAGGCTTCTTACCGAGGGTGTCTTCTTCGGGCACTTTCCAGATGCTCATTGCTTCGCCTCATGTGGGGTGTCGGCGTAACGCTGAAACAGGGGCGCGGTTCCGGCCCCGACACCCGGCTCTTCAACTCCGCACATGCCTGACGTGGAATAGGTCGCGGCCTTAAAGTTTGGCGAACGCGTCCGTATCGGCGTGGCTGGCCTTCCATTCATCGAGATCGCGGGCGGCGCGGGCGGAGAGCGCGCGTTTTCTCGCGGCGGCCTTGTCGGCTCCCCGAAGACGCTTTCCGTCTTCCGCCTTGACCGCACTTTCGAGTGGCGGAAACAGGCCGAAATTGACGTTCATCGGCTGGAACGAGGCGCGGCCGGCATCGATAACTTCGATGTGGCCGCCGGTGATGTGGTTGACGAGCGCGCCGAGTGCGGTGGATGGCGGGGGCGCCTCCAGCGGCAGGCCGAGACGCTCGGCCGCGGCAAGCCGGCCGGCAAGCAGGCCGACGGCGGCGCTTTCGACATAGCCCTCGCAGCCGGTGATCTGGCCGGCGAAGCGCAGCCGCGGTTCGGCCTTGAGCCGCAATCGCGCGTCGAGAACCTTCGGCGAATTGAGGAAGGAATTGCGATGCAGGCCGCCGAGCCGTACGAAATTCGCATTTTCGAGGCCGGGGATGGTGCGGAAGAGCGCGACTTGCCCGGCATGTTTCAGCTTGGTCTGGAAGCCGACCATGTTGAACAAGGTGCCGAGCTTGTTGTCCTGCCTCAATTGCACGACGGCGTAGGGCTTTTTGCCGGGCTCATGCGGGTTGGTGAGGCCGAAGGGTTTCATCGGGCCGTGCCGCAAGGTTTCGCGGCCCCGCTCCGCCATCACTTCAATGGGCAGGCAGCCGTCGAAATAGGGCGTTGCCTCGAAGTCTTTGAAGGCGGTCTTCTCGCCGGCAAGCAGGCCATCGATGAAAGCCTCGTATTGGTCGCGCGAGAGCGGGCAATTGATGTAGTCGGCGCCGTCGCCCTCCGGCCCAACGCGGTCATAGCGCGACTGGAACCAGGCTTTGGTCATGTCGATCGTCTCGCGCTCGACGATGGGCGCGATCGCGTCGAAAAAGGCGAGGTCGGCTTCGCCGGTCAAGCCGCGGATCGCTTCGCCCAGCGCCGGCGAGGTGAGCGGGCCGGTGGCGATGATCACCTGATCCCAATCGGGCGGCGGCAGGCCCGCGATCTCGTCACGGACAATGCTGACCCGCGGGTTTGCGGCGAGGGCCGCAGTGACATGCTGCGCGAAGCCTTCGCGGTCGACCGCAAGTGCGCCGCCCGCCGGCACCTTATGCGCATCGGCGGCGGCGAGGATAAGCGAGTTCGAGCCGCCGCATCTCGCGGTGCAGGATGCCGATGGCGCTGGTCTCGGGATCATCGGCGCGGAAGGAATTCGAGCAGACGAGTTCGGCGAAGTCGCCGGTCTGGTGCGCCGGTGTCGTGCGTACCGGGCGCATTTCATGCAGCACGACAGGCAGGCCGAGCCGGGCGATCTGCCAGGCGGCTTCCGAGCCAGCCAACCCCGCGCCGATGATGTGGACGGGCTTCACAGCCGCGGATCGACGGAGGTCTTGGTGCGGCCGAGGAGGGCTGTGCGTCCCGCCGCCGCTTCGAGCATCGGCAGGATATCCTCGACGGCCTCGGCAACGAGATAGCGGACCTCGAAATTCGGCTGGATAAGGCGGTGCGCGCGCATATGGGCGAAGAGATCGAGAAGCGGCCGCCAAAATCCCCCGACATCGGCCAGCAGCACCGGCTTGGTATGACGTTCAAGCTGTACCCAGGTGAGCTGTTCGACGAGTTCCTCCAGCGTGCCGACGCCGCCGGGCAGGGCGACGAAAGCATCGGCCTTCTCGAACATCAATTGCTTGCGCTTGTGCATGTCCGGCACGACGATGAGATTTTGCGCTGCTTCAAGCGCGACTTCGCGGTCGGTCAGAAATTGCGGGATGATGCCCGTCACAAAGCCGCCGTTGGCGAGGGCGGAACGGGCAATCGCGCCCATGAGGCCGGTATTGCCGCCGCCATAGACGAGTCCGATATGCGCTGCAGCAAGGATGCGCCCGAACTTGGCGGCGGCTTCGATATAGAGCGGCTCAGCCCCTTGCGAGGAGCCGCAATAGACGCAGACGTTGCGGATGATGCCCGCCGTCGGCGCGATGAGAGACGAATCTTCCAAGTCGATATGGGTCATGCCGCGCTTGTCGTCCTCATGCCGGAATGGGTCAAGACGTTCGCATAAAATACAAATCTGGCGCGGAAATCGGGCGGTTGGACAGTTTCGCGCGCGTGAGCGCCGGGCGCGGGCGAAAAACCTCCGAGCGGTTTTTTTCGTACGGTTCTAAAGCTCCGATTTCGCTTCCCTATTCGCAGAAACGCGTTAAATGGGCGAACAAAGTGGAACGGACAAAGTATCCGTCGGGAGGACAGTGCCGATGAAGCGTTCGCAGATTGTGGCCCTTCTCTTGGGCGCCGCCGTCGTGGCCGTTGGCGGGGCTCTGGCTTGGCGCGCGCATCTCCTTCAGACTTCGGAGCCGCAGCCGAGCGCCGGCCTTCTCGCGCCATCGGGCCACTCGCCGGAGGCCGCCACACTCATCGTGCCCCGGGCGGAGGCCCCAAAGCCGCAGCAGCAGTTTGACGAGGCGATCCCGCCCGAAGGGCCGGTGCCGCCGCCCGCCGGTGTCCAGGAACCGGCGCCGCCGCAATTCGACACCGTGCGGGTCGAGCCCTCGGGCGACACCGTCGTTGCCGGCCACGGGCAGCCGAACGATCAGGTCGCGTTGCTCCTCAACGGCAAGGCGATCGCCAATATCGACGCCGACGGCGCGGGTAATTTCGTCATCATCCCGACGCCCCTTGCGCCCGGCAATTATAATCTGACGCTGGAAGCCCAGCGGCCGGGCGAGCCGTTGCGCCTCTCGCGTCAGGTTGTCACCGTCTCGGTGCCGGCGAAGGGAAAAAAAAATCTTGTCGTGGCTGTCGCCGAACCGGGCAAGCCGACCGCCGTGCTGGCCGATACCGCCGCGCCGCCGGAGGCCAAGCCCGCCGGCTCCATGCCCGCCAGCGCCAAGCCGGGCAGCCCTGCGGCGGTGATGCCAGCGCCTTCGGTGAGTTTCAAGACGACCGAAGTGGACCGCGACGGGTTTTATGCGACCGGCGCCGCGACACCTCCAGGCGAGCGTGTACGCATCTATCTCAATGGCGCGCCGCTTACCGCGGTGACAGCGGCGAAGGACGGCCACTGGTCGCTGACAGTCAAAAAGGGTCTCGCACCCGGCCGCTATGTGGCGCGCGCCGATGCGCTCGATACAGGCGAAAAAGTCATTGCCCGCGCCGAAGTCAATTTCGATGTGCCGGTTCTCGCCGCGGCGAGCGCGCCGCCCGCGGCCCCTGCGGCGCCCGTCGCTGCGCCGGCACCGGTTCAGCAAACGGCGAGCGCTGGCGAAACGCCGGCGCCCGCTGCTGCTCCCAGCGCCAATGATGCCGTCGTCCCGCATATCGATACGACCACGGTCGAGCGCGGTGACAGCCTGTGGCGGATCAGCCGCAAGCTGCTCGGTCATGGCATGCGCTATACGTCGATCTACGAGGCCAATGCCTCGCAGATCCGCGACCCCGATCTGATCTATCCGGGCCAGGTCTTCGTCATGCCGAAGGTGCAATAGAGGGGCGATAGCGGCGCTCGGCCGGGGCTTTTGGAATCCCGCCTGGGGTTTCGAGCGCGGCTGCCTATATGGAGAGCGAAGGCTCGAACAGGCCGCGCCCCATCCGCCAAAAGAGAAATATGCTGCAAAAAACGCCCGGTTCGCTCACGAAATCGCAGATGCCCCAGCCGTTTGCGACGCGCGCCTCCGCGACATGGGCGAAGCTATGGCCCTATGTCTGGCCGAGCGGCCGACGCGATCTGCAATGGCGGATGTTCGCGACCCTGGCTTTGTTGCTGATCGGCAAGTTCGTCACGGTCGCCGTGCCTTATGCCTTCAAATGGGCGACCGACGGTCTGGTCGGCCATTCCGCCGCGCACCACATATTCGGCTTCGTCGCCGGACCGCTGGCGCTGACCTTGCTCTACGGTCTGCTGCGCGTCGCGATGGCGGCGCTTACCCAGGCGCGCGATGCGGTTTTCGCCGCCGTCGCCATGAATGCCGTGCGCCGGCTCGCCAACGACGTCTTCGTGCACCTGCATCTGTTATCGCTGCGCTTTCATCTTGAACGGCGCATCGGCGGCCTGACGCGCATTCTCGAACGCGGACGCGACGCGATCGAGACGATTGTGCGGACGGTCGTTCTCGTCGCGACGCCGACGGCGGTCGAATTCCTGCTGATCCTTGCTGTCTTCCTCGTGCAGTTCGACTGGCGCTATACGCTCACCGTCGCGGTCATGATCGCGGCCTATATGGCCTTCACCTTCACGGCTACCAACTGGCGCATCAATATCCGCCGAACGATGAACGAGAGCGATGTCGATGCCAATACCAAGGCGCTCGACAGCCTGCTGAATTACGAGACCGTGAAATATTTCGGCGCCGAGGCGCGCGAGGCCGCGCGCTACGACAAATCGATGGCGCGCTATGAGGAGACCAGCACGAGATCCTATACGTCGCTGACTTTTCTGAATTTCGGTCAGGCGCTGATTTTCTCGATCGGACTTACCGCGGTGATGGCGCTGAGCATTGCCGGCATCCGCGCCGGACGCAATAGCGTCGGCGATTTCGTCCTCGTTAACGCGATGATGATCCAGCTTTATCAGCCGCTGAACTTTCTCGGCTCGATCTATCGCGACATCCGCCAGGCGACGATCGATCTCGAAATGATGTTCGATATTCTCGGCAAGCACCCCGAGATCGCCGACCGGCCCGGCGCGCGGGCGCTGGCGGTCGCGGGCGGTCATCTGCGCTTCGAGAATGTGCATTTCGCCTATGATCCCGAGCGCGAGATTTTGAAGGGCATCAGCTTCGACGTGCCGCCGGGCAAGACGCTCGCCATCGTCGGCCCCTCGGGCGCGGGCAAATCGACCATCTCGCGGCTCGATCTTCCGTTTCTATGAGCCCTCGTCCGGCGCGATCACCATCGACGGCCAGAACATCGACGCGGTGACGCAACAATCCCTGCGCGCGGCGATCGGCATGGTGCCGCAGGATACGGTGCTCTTCAACGACACGATCGCCTACAACATCCGCTATGGCCGCGCCGACGCGACGGATGCCGAAGTTCATGAGGCAGCGCGGCTGGCGCAGATCGACCGCTTCATCGAAAGTGTGCCCGGCGGTTACAGTGCGCAGGTTGGCGAGCGCGGGCTGAAACTTTCCGGCGGCGAGAAGCAGCGCGTCGCCATCGCCCGGACCATCCTCAAGGCGCCGCCGATCCTCGTTCTTGACGAAGCCACCTCGGCGCTCGACAGCTTTACCGAAGGCGAGATTCAGGATGCGCTTGACCGTGTCTCGAAAGGCCGCACGACGCTCGTCATCGCGCATCGGCTTTCGACCGTCGTCAATGCCGACGAAATCCTCGTGCTCGATCACGGCCGGATCGTCGAGCGCGGGTCGCATTCGGCGCTGCTGATCCACAATGGCGTCTATGCCGCGATGTGGAACCGGCAGAATGAAGTGCGCCGGGCCGAAGAGGTCTTGCGCCGCGCGGCACAAGAAGAACCGGGTGCGGTGCACGCGGCGCCGACCGATGAAGCCGAGCTTGAGCCGCGCTCTTACGACGAAGATGACGCCGACGTCGCTCTGGGATAAAGCATGACCCGGAGAGATACAGACTTTTCCAGCACAATCATGCGACACGAAAATTAATGAGCGTCATCGATTCCATCCGCAAACAAATCCCGCCGATCCATCCCGAGGGCTATAAGTTCATCGCGATCTTCGCGGTGATCACTCTGGTTCTCGGCTGGATCTACGATCCCCTGTTCTGGGTCGGCCTCGTGCTGACCATCTGGTGCGCCTATTTCTTCCGCGATCCGCCGCGGGTGACGCCGCTGGAAGAGGGCCTTGTTATCTCGCCGGCGGACGGCATGGTTTCGGCGGTCGGGCCGGCCGCGCCGCCGCCGGAACTGGGGCTCGGCGCCGAGCCCTTGCTGCGCATTTCGATCTTCATGTCCGTCTTCGACGTTCATGTGAACCGCGCGCCGATGGCCGGCCGCGTCGCCAAGATCGCTTATCGGCCGGGTCTTTTCCTCAATGCCGATCTCGACAAGGCGAGCGAGGACAATGAGCGCAATGGCCTCACGGTCGATACCGCCGCCGGGCGGGTCGGGGTGGTCCAGATCGCCGGCCTCATCGCGCGGCGCATCGTTTGTTTCGTTTCCCAGGGCGACAGCCTCGAAGCCGGCGAGCGCTTCGGCCTGATCCGCTTCGGTTCGCGCGTCGATGTCTATCTGCCGCATGGCGCGCGGGCGCTCGTAGCTGTCGGGGCGCGCGCTTTGGCCGGCGAGACGATCCTTGCCGATTTCAACGCCGCCGCGCCGCCCCGCCGCTTCGCCACGGACTAAAAGCCAGGCCGCGGCGATTTCCGCGCGCGGCGATTTGCTTTAAGAAGGCGCGCATGAGCGATCCTTTGCCGAGACGATTTTCGGTCCATTCGGAAGCCCCGGCCGAGCCGGGTGCAGCGACGCCGGGTGAGCGCCGCCTTGGCCTCGTGCGCGGGCGCCGCATCCGGCCGGTGCCGTTGCGCATCATCCTGCCGAACCTCGTCACGCTGCTCGCTCTATCGATGGGGCTGACCGGCATACGCTTCGCCGTCGAAGGGCAATTCCAGATCGCCGTCCTCGTTGTCATCATTGCCGCCATTCTCGACGGTCTCGACGGGCGTCTGGCGCGGGCTCTGCGCGGCACGTCGCGCTTCGGCGCGGAACTCGAACTCGCTGGCGGATTTCGTCGATTTCGGCGTCGCGCCGGCGCTCATCCTCTATTTGTGGAATCTGCATGAGGTGAAGAGCCTCGGCTGGTTCGCGGCGCTCGTCTTCGCCATTGCCTGCGCGCTGCGGCTCGCCCGCTTCAATGTCTCGCTCGACGATCCCAACCCGCCGGCATGGGAGGGCCAATTCTTTACCGGCATGCCGGCCCCGGCCGGCGCCGTGCTCTCCCTGCTGCCGCTCTATCTCAACTTTTCCTTCCTGGCGCTGCCCCCGACGCGCGTCCTCGCGCCGTTCGAGATAGGCTATGTGCTGTTCATCGCCTTTCTGATGGCGAGCCGCATCCCGCATTTCTCAGTCAAGAAGATCGGCCGGATTCCGCGCGAATATGTGATTGTCGTCCTCTTCGCCATCGCCGCGGTCGTCTTGCTGCTGGCGACTTTCCCCATGGAAATGCTGGCCTGCCTCAGCCTCGGCTATCTCGCCACTATCCCTTTCGCCGTCCTCAAATATAAAGCCTTTGCGGCCAACGCGGGCGCGGCCGGGGGCGAGAAAGCCGCGTGAGAGCCTGCGGCGCGGCAGTTCACAAATGCGGCGTTCTCGATTAGGGTCCGCGCCTCGCGCCACGGAGCCCGCGGGGCTTCAGCAGAAGGAATCAAATGTCGAAAGAAGAATTGCTCGAGTTTCCGGGCGTCATTACCGAATTGCTCCCGAATGCGACCTTCCGGGTCAAGCTCGAGAATGATCACGAAATCATCGCCCATACGGCCGGAAAGATGCGCAAGAACCGCATCCGCGTCTTGACCGGCGACAAAGTCCTCGTCGAAATGACTCCCTACGACCTGACCAAGGGTCGCATCACCTATCGTTTCAAATAAACCGAGCGGCGGCCGTGAGCGGCGAAAGCAAACCCTGGCGGCCAAAACTGATTCTCGGCCTCGGCCTCGGTCCGCAGGCTTGAGCTGTTGCAGCAGATCGGGCTCGATCCCGACGCCTTGATCCCCGCCGACCTCGACGAAACCCCCAACAAGGGCGAGTTGCCCCGCGCGCTGGCCGTTCGGCTCGCCAACGAAAAGGCGGCGGCTGCGGCGAGGATCGCTGCCCAACGCCCGGAACTCGAGGGCGCCTTTCTGCTCGCGGCGGATACGGTCGTGGCGGTCGGGCGGCGGATTTTCCCGAAATGCGAAATCGTCGATGAGGCGACCCAATGCCTGCGGCTGCTCTCGGGCCGGGTGCACCGCGTCTATACCGGCGTCACGCTGATTACGCCCAAGGGCGGCAAGCGCCACCGCCTGGTGGAGACGCGGGTGCGCTTCAAGCGCTTTTCCAGCGAGGATATGGAGGCCTATCTCGCCTCCGGCGAATGGCGCGGCAAGGCCGGCGGCTATGCCATCCAGGGGCTCGCCGGGGCCTTTGTCGTCAAGCTCGTCGGCTCCTATACCAGCGTCGTTGGTCTGCCGCTCAATGAGACCGTCTCTTTGCTTGCAGGCGAGGGCTTTCCGACGCATCTCTTCTGGCTCAATCGCGTTTGAACGCCGTTCGACGGAGTGCCATGACGCCGAAATCCGAGAGCGCTGGCGGCCCCGCGCCAGCGCGAATCTGCCCGATTTGCGGCAAGCCGGAGAGCCGGGTCGAACGCGAGCGGCCGTTCTGCTCGCGCCGCTGCGCCGATATCGATCTGCATCGCTGGCTCAGCGGCGCCTACGCGGTGCCAGCGCGGCCGGAGGAAGAGCGACGAACGGCCGGAGCAAGCGCAGCCTGAGCCGGACTAGGCGCATGTTTTTCGTCGCCTCGAAGCTCTTCTGGGCTCTGATCGAACCGTTCAACTTCCTGATGATCCTGGGTCTCATCGGGGTCGCGTTCTGCTTCGGAGGCTGGCGTCGGCTCGGGGGCGGGTTGTGCATCGCGGCGTTGCTGGCGCTGTCGATCGTCAGCTTTTCGCCGCTTGGCGGCATCCTGCTGCGCCCGATCGAGGATCGTTTCCCGCTACCCGGGACGGGCCTTGCGGCGCCAACCGGGATCATCGTGCTCGGCGGCAGCCTCGATGAGGATCTGACTGCGGCGCGGCATGAGCCGATCCTGATGGAACTCGGCGGCCGGGTGACGGCAGGCGCGGCGCTTGCCCGCCGCTTCCCCCAGGCGCGACTGATCTTCACCGGCGGCTCCTCCAGCCTACGGCCGAGTGGGGCGGACGAGGCGACCGGGGTACGCGATCTGTGGCTTTCGCTCGGCGTCGACCCCGCGCGGATGACCTTCGAGACGAAATCCCGCAACACTTGGGAGAACGCGCTGTTCACCCGCGCGCTGATCAAACCGCGGCCGGATGAGACCTTCCTGCTTGTCACGGCCGCCTGGCACATGCCGCGCGCGATGGGCGTTTTTCGCAAGCTCGGCTATCGGGTTATCGCCTATCCGTCGGATTACATGACGCTGGGGGATCGCCGCGATTTTTCATTCATCCATCTCGGCTTCGGTGAATTGGTCATGTTTCAATTTGCGGTGCATGAATGGATCGGCCTGACCGCCTATCATTTCACCGGCAAGACCAGCGCCTGGTTCCCGGCGCCGTGACGCCGATTTTCGCGGCAAAAACACTCAACATTTTGAGCGATCACGATTTTTTGGCCGGATGGTTCCGTTCGGCGCGAAAGCACGCTACTGGAAAAGCGACTTGCCTCAAGCCCCATAAGCCAATAAATCCGCGCAGATTTTCAGGCTTGAACAAGAAATAGTCCGCTTTCGGCGAGACCGAAGGCGCGAGCGAAAGTAGGGAAGGAAAGAGAATGCGTTTTTTGTGGTTGGTTACGGCCATCGCGCCGCTGGCGCTGGCGAGCGCGCCGGCCTTCGCAATCGATCCAATCGATATTCAGCATTGCTTGCAGATGGGCGATGCCGACCTGACAATCCAGGGCTGCGGCAAGATCGCCGCCGACAAGACCGTCGATGCGCACGACCGCGCCGTCGCGGCTTTCAACCTGGGGATCGGCTATTACGCCAAGAACGATCTCGATAATTCCATCAAGGCCTGGACCGAGGCCACGGCGTTCGAGCCGGGTTACGCGCACGCCTACAACAATCTCGCCAAGGCCTATCTGGCGAAGGACGATTTCGCCAAGGCGATCAGCAATTACGACGAAGCGATCAAGCTCGATCCCAAGCACGCGCTCTCCTACAAGGGCCGTGGCATCGCCGAGTTTCTGACCGGCGATAAGGAGAAAGCCAAGGCGGATTTCACGCAGGTTCTGGCGCTGACGCCCAGCGACACCTATGCGCTGCTTTGGCTCGAATTGACCAAGCGCCGGCTCGGCGACAAGCCCTCCGATCTCGCCAAGGCGAGCACGCAGGTTAACATGGGCGCCTGGCCCGGGCCTCTCGTGCTGCTCTATGCGGGACAATCGACGCCACATGACGTCATCATCGCAGCCCAGCACGTCGATCAGAAAATCTCCAAGGCCCGGATGTGCGATGTCGGCTTCTATGCTGGCGAACTCTCGCTGGCCGAGGGCGACAAGGACGAGGCGGCCACGTTGTTCAATCACGCGCTCGACGTGTGCTTCAATTCGGTTGAGGAGCGCACCGCCGCTGCGGCCGAGCTCAAGGCTTTGGGGCAGAAGGACTAGTCTTTGTCACTGACGCTCGTTGTGGCCAACAAGGGCTATTCGTCCTGGTCCTTCCGCGCCTTCATCCTGATGCGGCATTTCGCGATCCCGTTCGACGAGATCGCGATCGCATTGGGAGAGGAGGGGACACGGACGAATATTCTCAAATATTCGCCGTCGGCGCGCTGCCCGGCGCTGATCGATGGCGGTCTTGTCATCTGGGATTCGCTTGCGATCCTCGAATATCTGGCGGAGACCTATCCCGACATTCCGGTCTGGCCGCGCGGGCGTGACGCGCGGGCCATCGCCCGTTCGCTCGCCGCGGAGATGCACTCCGGCTTCCAGGCATTGCGGGTGCATCTGCCGATGAACATGCGCCGTGCGGTGAAACGCCGCGAACTGACGCCGGAGGCGGCGGCCGATATTGCGCGGATCGAGGCGGCGTGGTCCGATGCGCGGCAACGGTTTGGTACAGGCGGCGATTTTCTTTTCGGCGGTTTCAGCGCGGCCGATGCGATGTTCGCGCCAGTGGTCAACCGGCTGCACATCTACGATGTCCCGGTCAGCGCCGCGACCCGCGCTTATATGGACGCGGTCATGGCTCTCCCGGCTTATCGTGATTGGCAGAACGACGCAGCGGCCGAGACCTGGCGCGTCGCCAAGTACGAAGAGGTTTAGGCCAAGAGTTTACGCCAGGGCGAGGAAGCCGACATGATCATGCATTATTGGCCGCTTTCCTTGCCCTTCTTCCTTCTGCTCGGCGGCGTTTTCTTTCTGCTCGTCGTCTGGGTCGAAGTGCGCGCGCTGATGTTCGCCTATACCCGTGCCGGCCTCAGCTCTCCAACCGCGCTCTTCATGCTCTTCGGCTCACTCATCGGCAGCTACGTCAATATTCCGCTCTTCTACCTGCAGAGCCGCCCCGTCGCCTCGAACGAGGTGATCGATTTTTTCGGCATGCAATATGTCGTGCCGATCGCCGAGTGGCAGGGCACGATCGTCGCCGTCAATGTCGGCGGCTGCGTCATTCCCGTCCTGATCTCGCTTTATATCCTGATCAAATACGATCTCTGGGTTCTGGGAGCGGTGGCCACGGCGATCGTCGCGGTCATTACCCATCAGCTTGCGACGCCGGTGCACGGTGTCGGCATCGCACTGCCGATTTTCGTGCCGCCGCTCATCACCGCCATCGTCGCGGTGCTGCTCTCGCGTCCCTATGCCGGCCCGCTCGCCTATGTCAGCGGCAGTCTCGGCGTGCTGATCGGCGCTGATATTTCGAATTTGGATAAGGTCGCGGCTCTTGGCGCGCCGGTGGCGTCCATCGGCGGGGCGGGAACCTTCGACGGCATTTTCCTCACCGGCGTGCTGGCCGTGCTGCTGGCGAGCATTACCGGGCCGCGCACCCAGCCGGCGCTGGGACGGTAGATCGAGTCAATTCTTCCGCTTTTTCTTGCCATCGGCTTCCGCGACCGCGGCGTGATAATCGTGGCGGATCTTGGCGAGATCGACATGAGGCTTCGGATATTTCATGCCGAAATCGTCCATCGTGTCGGCGACGATTTGTGAAATCGCGAGATTACGGAACCATTTGTGGTTCGACGGAATGACGAACCAGGGCGCATTCTCGGTGCTCGTCGCACTCAGGGCATCCTGATAAGCCTCCATGTAATCGTCCCAGAACGCGCGCTCGGTGTAATCGGATTCGCTGATCTTCCAGTTGCGGTGCGGGTCTTCGAGCCGCTGGGCGAAGCGGGCGAGCTGCTCCTCCTTGCTGATATGCAGGAAGAATTTCAGAATGTGCGTACCGTTTTCGAAGAGTTCCGCCTCGAAATCGCGGATCTGTTGGTAGCGCGCCTTGCAGGTGTCGGCGTCGATCTCTTTATGCACGCGCGTGATCAGCACGTCTTCGTAATGTGAACGGTTGAAGACGCCGACCTGGCTGCGCCTTGGCACGCGGACGTGTATGCGCCACAAAAAATCATGCGCCTGCTCCTGGGGCGTGGGCACCTCAAAGCGGGAGACGGAGACACCCTGCGGGTTCATCGCCCGCATGACGTGCGAGATTGTCCCGTCCTTGCCACCGGCGTCCATCGCCTGCAACACGATCAACAGCGCGCGCTTGTCCTCGGCGTAGAGCAGGGTCTGCATATCGGCGAGTTTTTGCCGGTAGTGCTCTACAAGGTCGGCGGAATCGGCTTCCGATTTCTGATCGCGGGTGTCGGCCGGCTCGATGTCGGCGAGGCGCAGCTTTTTGCCGGGCGTGACGATGAATTTTTTGCGATAGTCCATAAAGATTTCTAGCGCGCTTTAGCGCCGGATGAAATCTCTGGCGGCGGGAAATTGCCCGAACCCGATCCTCACGGACTGGCCGGCCCGGTCGCCCCGAGCCGGTGCATCCGATCGCGATTTAGAACTGATAGCGTAATCCCGCCTGAAGCTCGTTGGCGTGGAGATAGCCTTTTGATGTCCAGTTGTCCTGCGTCCACTGGCCGAAATTCACGTAGCTTCCGGTCCTGGCTTCGCCGAGGTTCATATAGCGGTAGCCGATGTCCGCGGTCAGCTTCGGCGTGAGCGCGATGCCGATGCCGGCGCTTCCCTGCCAGGCGAAGGAAGTGCTGGTGGCTCCCTGAAGCGTGCCATTGTAATCGAGCACGCTGACAGCCACGTCGCTGACCTTGTTGCTGGCGAAACCGACGCCGCCGCCAATGTAAGGGCGGATGATGCCGAACTGAAACGGTTCCACATAGGCGTTCGCCAGACCCGCGAGGCTGTAGACATTGCCCTTTGTAAAGTAGGTCAGGCCTTCCATAACCTTGGAGCTGTTGACCTGATAGCCGTCGCGGTAGCTCAGGGTCACGTCGGCGCGAATATATTGATTGAAGCGGTAACCGACGCCGCCGCCCAAGATGGCGGCCGTGCCGACGCTGTTGCCGACGTCCTGCTCGGCATTTGTTGAAAAGGAAGCGCCAGTGTCCAGCCGTGCATAGAAGCCGTGATCGGCGTCGCCAGCCTGTGCCGCCGTCGCGATGGCCGCACCCAAGGCTGCGGCAAAAAGCATACGTTGCATATCAATTTCTCCATCCGGAATCGCCGAGGCGGGAACGCGTTCATTTCCAGCCGACGACATCGCACAGTGGATGTAGCAACCGGCGGTCGGGAGCGCCTCCGCACCGCGTCCACGAAATCACCCCAATTTGTCTCACGTCCGCGAAATCGCCTATTCTGGGCCGCGGCGCCGCAAGGCCGGCGATTTTTTCTATGGGGATTTTGTCGATGACCGCGCGCCCGCTGCCGCTGCCGCACCTCTCATTTTCCGCGGCGGAGGTCGAAACCGCCGATCGGGCGGAGGCCTGGCGTTGCACGTTTTCGCCGATGTTCGAGGCGACCCCGAGGGTCGCCGCCCAGGACTTGCGCGGCGGCCTGGACGCTTACCATCTCGGTCAGATCATGATCGGCGGGGCGCAATTTCCCGAGCACCGATTTCTTCGGGACCGGGCATGGGTTTCGCGCAGTAGTGTCGACCATTACTTTCTGCAACTTTATGTCAGCGGCGGTTACTCCGGTGCCCTCGGACGGCACGCGGTCACACTACGGCCCGGCGACGTCGAGGTTCTGCACTTGGGACAGACGTTCGACACGACGGCTTTGGCCTCGCGCACGCTTGCCATCATGATGCCAAAGGATCTGCTCGACGATCGGATCGGCAGTGCCACGCATTTGCACGGGACTATTCTCAAGCGGGAAAGCGGCGCCGGCGCGCTGATGAGCGATTATCTGCGCTTTCTGGGCCGGCTAATGCCAAAAATGACGATGGCCGACGCGCCGATGATCGTTGAGGGGTGCGTCGCTACCGTCGCGGCGGCGCTGCGCCCGACGGCTGACAATATGAACGCGGCCGCGCCGCAGGTCGGGGCCGTCTTGATCGACCGCATTCTCCGCCATGTCGAGGCCAATCTGCGCGATCCGGCGCTGGAAGCCGGTCGCCTCTGCGCGCAATTTCGAATATCGCGATCATATCTATATCGGTTGATGGAGCCATTCGGCGGTATCGCCAGCTACATCCGTGGCCGGCGGCTGCGGGCGGCTATGACAATGCTACGCGACTCCCGCGCGCGCGGCCGGCGCATTTGCGATGTTGCTTTCGCGAGCGGCTTCACGGATGAGAAGACCTTCGGCCGGGCCTTTCGGGCCGAGTTCGCGATGACGCCATCGGAGGCGCGCGCTGCACCTGCGACGACGGTGGATATGGCGTCGCCGCCGGAATTCTCGCAATGGGTCGGCGGGTTGGGGCGGGGCAATGGGCGGCTCTGAAGCGGTCTCGCGTCGGATGCACGGCGCGCCGGGATCTCTTGGATGACACTTAACCTGCTTAAACTTGCCGTCGGCGCGGATTCGATTGCCGATCTTGAGGGCTTTCAGGCAAATCGGCGCGGCAGGCTGGCACACGTCACCCGTATGGTGCCGCGCCGTGCCGAGGATTTGCTCGACGGCGGCTCGCTCTACTGGGTCATCAAGGGGCAGATCGCGGTGCGCCAAAGACTTGAGGCGATCGAGCCGTTCACCGACGCTGATGGGATCGGGCGCTGTCGCCTGGTGCTCGACCGGACGGTCGTGCGCGTGCGGCCACGGCCGTTCCGGGCGTTTCAGGGCTGGCGCTATCTCGCGCCGCGAAGATTCTCCGCCGGATTTGACGAGCCAGGACGATGCCGAAATACCAGAAGCGTTGCGCAACGAGCTTGCGGCGCTCGGTTTATTGTGACGGGCGTGCCGTCACGCAAAAATGCGCGCCTCGTCCGCAAAGCCGCTTGCCGGAAACGCGCCGGCGTAGGAACCTGAAGCCGGCATCAACACGGGCAAGGCGGATGCCTTATATCCTCGCCGGGATTCTGATCCTTTATCTCGCGCTCTACGGCACGCGGGCCTTCGCGCGCGCCAATCCCGCCGCCTTGGCGCTGGCCTTGCGCCGTTTCGCCTGTCTCGGCGTTCTGGCGCTGGCCGGGCTCGCCCTGCTGCGCGGCAGCCTCGATGGCGCATTGGTGCTGGCTGCGCTGGGTCTTTGGCTTCTGGCAGGGACAAGAAAATCGCCGCCTGCGCGAACCGGCCGGCGAACCGGCGCGACGTCGCGGCTGCGCTCGGCGGTGGTCGAAATGGAAGTCGATCATGCTTCGGGCGTGATGTGCGGGACGGTGCTGGCCGGCCCGGACGAAGGCAAATCACTCGCCCATATGACGCGCGGACAATGCGAAGCGCTGCACCGCCTCTGTCTTGACGACGATCCGGAGGGCGCGCGCCTGCTAGAGGCTTATCTGGACCGCCGGTTTCCCGGATGGCGTGCGGCACGAAACGAGGGTGCGGACACGCGGAGCCGTCGTGCGCAGGCGCGTTCCCGTCCGGGCGTAATGTCCGAGGATGAGGCTTATGAGGTCCTGGGCCTTCACAAGGGGGCGACGCGCGACGACGTCATGCGCTCGCACCGGTCCCTGATCAAGAAACTGCATCCCGACCACGGGGGGCCGACGGATCTGGCGGCTCGTGTCAACGAGGCCAAGGACGTTCTGATGCGCAGACACCACTAACTCCTACGCGGTACACACCGGTTTCCTCTCGCCAAAGAGGATAAAACCGATCCCCTAATTCTTCATTGCGAAACAGCCGAAGCCGGATCTTTTCAGGCTGCGGCAGGCGGCCTCCGCACCGTCGGCGTCGAGGCCCGCGAAGCGCGCGCGGTAGAGCGTCGCATCGCCCTTCTGCACTTTCTCGGTAAAGGCCTGCGCGTCATCGAGCGCGCTGAGCTTGCGCGCCTTGACGCGGGCGAGCAGGGCGCCGGCTTTGGCTTCGTCGTCGGTGGCGCCGATCTGGATGATCCAGCCAGGGTGCGTGACGACCGCCGGATCGGCGGCAAGCGCATCCGCGTGCGATTGCGGCTTGACGGTAATGCCCGCCGCGGCGAGGTCGCTGTCGCTGATGCCGGCCGAGGCTTGCGTGGATTTCGCCGGGGCCGGACCTGTGACCCAGTGCAGGGTTGAAGGCGTCGCCGTCGAAGCTTCCGGCCGCTCGGTCGAGCCATCCAGCGCGGCGGGGCCGACGCTGCCGGTCGTCATGTCGTTATCGGTCGCGGCGGGCGTGCTGGCGATATAGGCCGGGCGCGGCCGATCTATCGGCAATGGCACGTCGGCGCCGTTTTGCGAGGCTATGCCCAGCGCTTCGGCGCGCTCTGCCCAGGAATCGCGAGAGGAATTGTGTGCGGGCGTTTCATGCACCGGCGCCGCGTCCGCTTGGCGGTCGGCGCGTTCGTCGGCGACTTCCGCGATAATCGGCGCGCTGCGGCGGGTTGAAGCTTCGTCCATCTCGCGGCCGATAAGCGCGGCCATCGCACGGTCGCGGCTCGCCGCGGTCGCTCCGCCGAGCACGACGGCGACGATAGCGCGGCCGCGGTAATGCACCGAGGTCAGGAGATTGAAGCCGGAAGCGTTCGTATAGCCCGTCTTGATGCCGTCGAGGCCGGGAATACGGCCGAGCAGGTGATTGTGGTTGCGGATGATCTGGCCGTGATAGGCGAACTCTTCCAGCGAGAAATAATGGAAATAGCGCGGGAAGCGCTCCTGAATGGCGCGGCCGAGCAGGGCGAGATCGGCGGCCGTCGTGATCTGCGCGTTGTTGGGCAGGCCCGAGGCATCGGCATAATGCGTGTGCATCATGCCGAGCGCGTGGGCTTCGCGCGTCATCATGGCGCAGAAATTTTCTTCGCTGCCGCCGATATTCTCGGCGACGGCGACGGCGATGTCGTTGGCGGATTTGGTCACGATGGCCTTGATCGCGTCGTCGACGGCGATCGTCTGACCCGGCCGCAAGCCCAGCTTCGTCGGCGCCTGCGCGGCGGCGTGCCGAGAGATCGTCAGGCGCGAATTCAGATGCAGCCGGCCCTTGTCGAGTTCCTTGAACAGGAGATAGAGCGTCATCACCTTGGTGATCGAGGCCGGATGGCGCAGCTCGTCCTCGTTCTGCGCGTAGAGCACGCGGCCGGAATTGGTATCGACGACGATCTCGGCCAGCCGCGATGGTGCGCCATGCGCGGCAAAGCGGCTCCCATGATGCCGGCGCGACGCTAACCGGTGCTCCGAATGACGTGGATGATGGGCGAGGTGCCGATAGTGATGGTGGTGATGAGCCTCGGCGGGTGTTGCGAGCGCCGGAAGCAGCGAGGCCACAAAACCCGCGAGGACCAGGGAACGCCCACGTTCCGCCAAGCTACGCCCGAACATCACGCACCATTCCCTCAATACGTCTATTCAATAACTTAGCCGCCGATCGCGGCGGGCCGCGACGGTATCCGGCGTCTGGCCCAAAAGCTCAAATGAGGCTAAAATAGTTCGGTTACCCGGAGGTTAAGGGGAGTGTTTCAATCCCGAAAGTCGGGTCAGAACGGGATTTTTTGCTGCGCTGCAAAATTTTCTTGACTTTGATTGTGCGACGCACTATTTCCAGACGCGGGCCCGGGGCTTATTCGACGCAAAGCCCCTTTGGCATGCAATGCGCGTCAACCAAAGGAGCAGTGGAACATGGCGACGAATTTTGAGGACTTCCAGAAATTTGGCAAAGAGCAGCTTGAAGCTGCCAGCGCGGTTGCTTCGTCTCTCGCCAAAGGTCTGCAGACGATTGCCGCCGAGACGACCGATTATTCCAAGCGCTCGCTCGAGACCGGCTCTGCCTATCTGGAGAAGCTTGTCGGCGCGAAGTCGCTCGACAATGCGATCCAAATCCAATCCGAATATGCCAAGGTCGCTTACGAAGGCTTTGTCGCTCAATCGACCAAGATCGGCGAACTCTACGCCAATCTCGCCAAGGAAGCTTTCAAGCCGGTGGAATCCGTGATCGCCAAGGTTCAGTCGGTGGCGAGCACCGTCGCACCGAAGTAAACGGCTGGCGCGATACATTTGGCCGGCGGGCGGTTGCGCCTGCGGCGGAGTGCTGCGTAGAGGCGTTCAGAAGCCCCGAGGCCACAAAGGCTCGACCATTCGTCGAGCCTTTTTATTTGCGGGCAAGCCCACGCGGCGCGCAGGGGAAATTGCCGAATCGCCAGAAAAGCGAAATAAATTATCTTTGAGATGACGGGCTTGTTCTGGAAACTTTCGGCATCGTCTCTATCTTGCCTAAGTCGGCAAGATTATTGCTCGTAGTGGTAATCATAGCGCAGTTTCGCCTAGGCGAGCGCCGAGAACCGGGGTTATGATTATGTCGACCGGAGGCGCCGGTCGGAAAGGCTTCCGGCATCTCCGTGCCTTTGGCGCGACAGGAGGCTTAGGCATGCCGTTACGGGCGGCCAGAGATCAACAAAAAAACGGTGACCCGGGACCGGGCAATGGCACCGCGGTTATCGCGCGCGCCAAACCGCAGACGCGACGCCCGAACATGTATCGCGTGCTGCTGCTCAACGACGATTACACGCCGATGGAATTTGTCGTTGTCGTTCTGCGCAAATATTTCAACAAAGGAGCCGAGGAGGCGACGCGGATCATGCTTCATGTCCACCAGCATGGCGTCGGCGAATGCGGTATTTTCACTTACGAGGTTGCTGAAACGAAAGTCACCCAAGTGATGGACTATGCCAGGAAGCACCAGCATCCGCTGCAATGCATCATGGAAAAGAAATGAGAGGTTTGAGCCGCCATGCCGTCCTTCTCGCGTAATCTCGAGCAGACTCTTCACCGTGCGCTAGCGGTCGCCAACGAGCGGCACCACGAATATGCGACGCTGGAGCACCTCCTATTGAGTCTCACCGAGGACAGCGATGCCGCGGCGGTGCTGCGGGCGTGTTCGGTCGATCTCGACATTCTGCGCAAGAACCTGCGCGATTATATCGATCAGGAACTCGACAATCTCGTCAGCGATGGCCGCGAGGATGCCAAGCCCACGGCCGGGTTCCAACGCGTCATTCAGCGCGCAGTGATCCATGTTCAATCATCCGGGCGCGAGGAAGTGACCGGCGCCAATGTCCTGGTGGCGATTTTCGCCGAACGGGAAAGCCATGCCGCCTATTTCCTGCAAGAGCAGGATATGACCCGCTACGACGCGGTGAACTACATCAGCCACGGTATAGCGAAGAGGCCCGGTATGTCTGATTCCTCCAAGACGCCCCGCGGAGCCGAAGATGATGATGGCCGCGACGGAAAGGATAAAGAGAACGGCGAGTCGAAAAAGAAGGAAGGCGCGCTCGAAGCCTATTGCGTCAACCTCAATCGCAAGGCCAAGGAAGGGCGCATCGATCCATTGATCGGCCGCGAGCCGGAAGTGCTGCGCACGATCCAGGTTCTCTGCCGCCGGCATAAGAACAATCCGCTGCTCGTCGGCGACCCTGGCGTTGGCAAGACGGCGATCGCCGAGGGCCTGGCGCGGAAGATCGTCAAGAACGAAGTGCCGGAAGTGCTCGCCGACGCGACTGTCTTTGCCCTCGATATGGGCACGCTGCTTGCCGGCACGCGCTATCGCGGCGATTTCGAAGAGCGGCTGAAACAAGTGATGAAGGAGATCGAAAACCACAAGAAAGCGATCCTCTTCATCGACGAGATTCACACGGTCATCGGCGCCGGCGCCACCTCCGGCGGGGCGATGGATGCGTCGAATCTGCTCAAGCCGGCTCTTGCCCAGGGAACCCTGCGCTGCATCGGCTCGACGACCTACAAGGAATATCGCCAGTATTTCGAGAAGGATCGCGCGCTCGTCCGCCGCTTCCAGAAGATCGATGTCAACGAGCCGTCGGTCGAGGACGCGATCGAGATCATGAAGGGGCTGAAGCCCTATTTCGAGGACTATCACAAGGTCCGCTATACCAACGAGGCGGTGAAGGCGGCGGTGGAGCTCTCCGCCCGCTACATCCATGACCGCAAGCTGCCGGACAAGGCGATCGACGTGATCGACGAGACCGGAGCGAGCCAGATGCTGCGTGCCGGAGGCCAAACGCAAGAAGACGATCGGCATCAAGGAGATCGAAACGACGATCGCGACGATGGCGCGAATTCCGCCCAAGACGGTGTCGAAGGACGATGCCGAAGTGCTCGAGCATCTGACGCAGACGCTGGAGCGGGTGGTCTATGGCCAGAACAAAGCGATCCAGGCGCTGACCTCGGCGATCAAGCTTGCCCGTGCCGGATTGCGCGATGGCGAGAAGCCGATCGGTTCTTACCTCTTCTCCGGCCCGACGGGCGTCGGCAAGACGGAAGTTGCGCGCCAGCTTGCGACCGCCCTCGGCGTGGAACTGATTCGCTTCGACATGTCCGAATATATGGAGCGGCACACGGTGTCGCGCCTGATCGGCGCGCCTCCCGGCTATGTCGGCTTCGACCAGGGCGGCCTGCTGACCGATGCGATCGACCAGCATCCCCATAGCGTGCTGCTGCTCGACGAGATCGAGAAGGCGCATCCGGATCTCTACAACATACTGTTGCAGGTGATGGATCACGGCAAGCTCACCGACCACAACGGCAAGCAGATCGATTTCCGCAATGTGATTCTGATCATGACGACCAATGCCGGCGCCGCCGACATGCAGCGCGAAGCCTATGGCTTCACCCGCACCAAGCGTGAGGGCGAGGATACCGAGGCGATCAACCGCATGTTCGCGCCGGAGTTCCGCAACCGGCTCGATGCGGTCGTCACCTTCGGTCACCTGCCGACGGACGTCGTTGCCAAGGTCGTCGACAAGTTCATCATGCAACTCGACGCCCAGCTCGCCGAGCGCAACGTGACGATCGAGCTGACCGACGAGGCGCGCAACTGGCTGGTGGAGCACGGCTATGACGAGCAGATGGGCGCCCGCCCGATGGCCCGCATCATCCAGCAGACGATCAAAACGCCGCTGGCCGATGAGGTGCTCTTCGGCCGATTGAAGAACGGCGGCAATGTGCGCGTCGTTGTCATTGCGGCCGAGGACGGCAGCAAGACGCTCGGCTTCGTCTTCCCCGAAGGGCCGGTTCTGCCGCGTCCGGAGAAGGATATTGTCGAGGCCAGTAAGAAGCGCGTGCGGCCGGAGCCGGAAGTGCGCCGGGCCAAGGCGCGCAAGGCCAAGACGACCGACGATGACGACGACAACGGGCCGGAAGGTGAGCCGGACGAGGACCAGCCGGATGACGACGCTGCAATCGAAGGCGAGACCACGGACGAGACGAGCGCCGAGGACGAGGCCAAGCCGTCCGGTATCGTGCCCAATGTGCCGTTGCAGGGCTGAAAGCTCTTAAGAACACGATATAAAGGGGCGGCTTCGGCCGCCCTTTCTATTTCAGCTCTATTTCAGCGCCGCGGCGATCTTGGTCTGAATTTTCTGAAGCGCTTCGGGCGCCTCCATCTGGCTCCCCGCCGGTTTCAGCTCAACACCCTCCCAGCGCGGCAGGAGGTGAAAGTGCAGGTGAAAGATCACCTGGCCGCCGGCACTTTCGTTCGATTGCAGCAGCGTCAGACCTTCCGCGCCAAGGCTGTTCTTCACAGCGCGCGCGACTTTCTGCACGCGCTTGATGAGCTCGCCGAGCTTGTCGGCATCGGCATCGAGAAAGGTACGTGCCGGGAATTTCGGGATTACGAGCGTATGGCCTTCGATGCGCGGCATGATGTCGAGAAAGGCGAGCGCTATATCGTCCTCATAAACCTTGTAACAGGGGATCTCGCCGCGCAAGATTTTCGCGAAGACGTTATCGTTATCGTAACCCGGCGCCATGACCTTGATCCCTGTTACTGGTGTCGCCACGATAATCACGGCAGGGCGCGGCGAAAAGGCTCGAATGATTCCCAAGCGTGATGAGTTCGACGCCCATAAAAGCCATCCGATGCTTACGCGAGCCCTGCGATGCATCGAATTTGTCGAATAAATCGTCGTGCGGCGTCGGCCTTCAGCTCTTCTTAAAGGGCGCAAGCTCGGCATATTCCGCAATTTGCTCGTCAATGGCGAGCCGTTCGCGGGTCAGATAATCGTCGATTGCAGTCGCAAAACGCGGGTCGGCAATGTCATGCGCAGAATAGGTTGTGACGGCGGTATAACCACGGGCGAGCTTGTGCTCGCCTTGCGCGCCGGCTTCGACCCGTTTCAATTTGTTCGCGATGGCATAATCAATCGCCTGGTAATAGCAGACTTCGAAATGCAGAAAGGGATGTTCTTCGATCGCGCCCCAATAGCGGCCATAGAGAGCATCTGCGCCAATCAGGTTCAGCGCGCCGGCGATATAGCGGCCGTCGCGCTTGGCGAGGACAAGCAGGATATGCGAACTCAATCTACCGCCCAGTTCGTTGAAGAAGCGGCGGTTGAGGTAAGGGTGTCCCCATTTGCGTGCGCCGGTGTCCGTATAGAATTTGAAGAATGCATCCCAATGGGCTTCGCTGATATCGGTTCCAGTCAATGTTTCGATGGTGATGCCATCCGCCAGAGAGTCCTTGCGCTCGCGGCGGATCATCTTGCGCTTGCGTGAGGCGAGATCGGACAGAAAAGCCTCGAAGCTCCCATAGTCCCGGTTGACGAAGTGGAATTGCTGACCCGTCCGGAGCAGAAAGCCCGCTTGGCCGAGTGCGGCCCATTCGGCCTTTGTCGGAAAGGTGATGTGGATCGAGGAAGCTTGCGCCTTCTCGCGCCATTTGCGCAGGCCGAGGATCAGCGCCGCTCGCGCTTCATCGCCGCCACCCGGCGCGATGAGCAACCGGCGCCCTGTCGCCGGCGTGAACGGCACGGCCACCTGAAGCTTGGGATAATAGTCGAGACCAGCCCGTTCATAGGCGTCGGCCCAAGCGTGGTCGAAAACATATTCGCCCATCGAATGGGCCTTGAGATAGGTCGGCGCCGCGGCGAGAAGACGGCTCTCTGAAATCTTCGACCAGCACATGCGCTGGCAGCCAGCCACTGCCGCGCCCGACCGAACCGGAATCTTCCAGCGCCGCAAGAAAGGCGTGCGAGATAAAGGGGTTGAACCTCTCTTCCTCAGGCGCCACTTGAGCTTGGCTGGGGCTGTCTGCGTCCGGATTAGCGCAGGCATCCCATTGACCGGCGTCAATTTCCCGAATGGTCGGCGCGATGCGGATTTTGAATGGCGATGTCATCAACTGAGCTGGGGTGCAGGCAGGTTTCTATTTAGTGCGCTTCGCCATTGCAGCAAGAAACAGCCAAAACCATGTTTTCGCGAGGTGTATGGCGCAACGGCGTCCCATTATCGTCACCTTTTGGCGCCATGCACAAAGGGTTCGGCGCGGCCAAACGCCGGAGGCGGCGTGCGGGGTTTTTAATGTTGGCCTTTTCGTGGGCACGTCGGTGCCGCACACCTTTGCTTTCTTTAGCCGGTTTGCTGCTCCTGAGCCTTCTCTCGGGCTGCGGTTCGACGAGCGCCATGACGGGCTTCATGGCCAATGCGGATGCGCCGCGTTCGATTTTGACCTTTGTCGTTTCGACCCGGCAGGATGGCGCCGGCGGCGTCGATCATATGCGTAGCGACGGCCCGGCCTATTCGCTGCAGATCCTGAGTGTGCCGCCGGATCATCACCCCGGTCAGATCGAGCGGCCGGCCTTCGGATCCGCCGATCCGGCGCATCATTTCACGGTCGCGAGCGAGCAGGAGCTCAGCCGCGAAGACTTCCGCAATCAACTCGCGACCAATATTTCCGGCCGCATAGGCTCCAATCGCGACGTGCTTCTCTACGTTCACGGTTTCAACACGGGCCTCGACGCCGCACGTTTCCGCCTCGCCCAGATCGTCACGGATGGGCGCTTCGGCGGTGTGCCTGTGCTCTTCACCTGGCCGGCGAGCGACAATCTCCTCGATTATGAGGCGGCGCGGGAAAGCGCCACCGCCTCGCGCGACGCGCTTGCCGATCTCCTGAAAGACCTGAGCAACGTGCCGGACATCGGGCGCATTCATATCCTCGCCCATTCTATGGGAACCTGGCTGACCATGGAGGCGCTGCACGAGCGTGCCATCGCGGGCAGTCCGAGCCTCAATGGCAAGCTCGGGCTCGTCATGCTGGCGGCGCCGGATATCGATCTTTCCGTGTTCCGCTCGCAGCTCGCCGGTCTCGACGCCTCGCACTTCTCAGTGCTTGTCTCCGCCGACGATCGCGCTCTGTCGCTGTCGCGAACCCTGGCCGGCGATCGGCCGCGGGTCGGTGCGCTCGATCCGCGCAAGCCGGCGGACCGCGCAGCGCTCGCCCGGCTGGGCGTGAAAGTCTACGATCTTTCGGGCAAGTCGGACGGCCTCATCGACCATGACGCCTATGCCGATATTCCGGATGTCGTCCGCTCCATCGGCATGCAGATCGGCCGCCAGCGTATCCAGGATGAGGATGTGACCGCCGTCCTCGGGGAGAGGCCCGTGAGCAATGACGTGACCGCCTCGCCCTTGCCGTCGGCTACGACTGCGGCCCCCAGCAGCGCGAGTGTCCTGCCGCCGGCTGGCGCCGCCCCGTCGTCATCCTCTGCTGCCGCAACCTCTGCCACTGCGACGACACACTAGGTCGAAAGCAAAGTGGCCTAGTCCTCGCGCTCAGCTTGCCAGAGCCCGCCGCAGAACGCGGTCGGCGAGGACCAGAAGCCCCTTCCGGTACCACCCTTGATCTTGCCGCCGACATTGGCGACCTGATCGTTTTTGCGCAGGGCGATCGAGACGGTGCCATCGTCAAGGATGCCGCCTGCCGCGGTCGCTTGCGGGTCGCTCATCGCAATGATGCGGAAATTCTGAATCTTGATCGTGCCGGTGTACGAATGGGCGCAGCTCCCGGTTCCGTCGGTAGTCTTGATGTTGATGCGATACGTGCCATCGAATCCAGGCACGGAGGCTGGCTTATGGGCGTGGCCGTGATGGGCGGCCGCCACGCCGGTCAGCGGGGCGCAAAACAGGATGAAAACGCAGAAACGAAACCAAAAGCGGGAGATCATGTCGGCTTCCGTGGACTTTGGCGACGGGGCCGGCACAAGTCCGGTTCTTGCGACCGCGTCGGAAGACCGCCCCCGTGCAGAGCCGTAGCTGGGAGGATAAGCCAGAGCTTTCGCTGCGACGCGGCGAAAATCAAGAGCGTTGCCGCACGCCAGCTATGCATCCACGGAAATCTGGGTCTGCATCAGTCGTCGATCGGGCCGCACCAGCCGGGCAGGAAGCTCGCTTCAGCGCTTTTGGCGAAGGCGAGGGCCTTTTCGATTGCATGGGAAAAGTCCGCCTCGACGTTCTTCCGCTTCAGCCGCCGGCGCAGTGCATCCGCCCAGAGGAATTCGGCGAAGGGCGTCGTGTCCTTGGCGTAGCCGCCGGCAAGGCGCAATTCGCCTGCGAGCGAACGGAACGGGTCATCAACAAGGTCGGTCAGCGCTTTGGGGATGTCGGCGTAAGTTTTGCGCTGCCCGTCCGCATCGAACGGATGCATCCATCCGCGATTATCGAGAAACACCCAGAAGGCTTCCTGCGGCAAGGTCCGCAAATCTGCGACGACATTGACCAGAATGTCCTTCACCTTTTCCTCGATCAACGCGAGGCCGAGATGATGATGGTCGATGACGTAATGGCGTTCCTTCGGCCCGAGAATGACCGGGATCATGTGCTTGCCGAGGAACTCCGAGCCCTTTTCGTCGGCGAGCTCTTTCCAGCGCTTGCGCTTTTCCTTCACCTCACGATAGCCGACGGTGATCTGGGTCGGGCGCAACTCGGCAAGGGGAACGGGTTTTAAAAGGGGTTCACGCACACTCATAGCACGCCTCTCGCTGGCCAATGACTGGCCGACCGCAAACTAGGCCGCAGAATGCGTGCCGTAAACCGACAAGGCTGTGCGAAAACGCTCAGGGAATGGCAATTCCGGCTTCGGCGCTGAGCTGGCGGAGAAGCTTCGGGCTCAACTCGCCGCGTGTCGGCAGATGGTGGTCGCCTTCATATTGCACGATCGCCCGATGCGTCGCCTCGCCATCGAGGCCGTCCGCCTGGAGCACATAGCCAAGTTTGACCAAGGCGCGCTGCACGGCGAGCACGGTGCGGTTCGGCTTCGGCGCCGCCCCGGCGTTCTCCTGCAGAATCTGTGAGATGCGGTCGGGCCGGGCCGGCGGCTCGGCCGTGATGGCCGCCCGGTGGCGCGGCGGGGTTTGCTCATTCTGCCGGAGGAATTGTCCCAGCGGATCGACGGGGGCTGGAGTTGCGGCTGGTTGCGGCGCCGGCGCGGTTGCGACGGCAGGCGGCGCGGTCCGGGCTATTGCCTGCGGCGCGGTCCGGGCCATTGTCTGCGGCACGGTTCGCGGGATCTGGGGAGCGGGCGCGGGCTGCTGCGCGACGGTCGCCGCATGGCTGAAGAACGGCGCCGGATGGCGCGACGTCTGCAGTTCGAGCGCGTTGACGGCTATCGCGACGGCGATGCCGACCAGCAGCGCGCCGGCGATCCGGTTTGGATAATTGATGACGTGTTTCACGAACCGGGCGATGCGCATCAGCGCCCCGAAACGGCGGGGCCGCGGGGCGGCCTTCCTGCGGCGCGGTTCGGCGACGAGGAAGTCATTGTCGCTACGGGCGAGAGCTTCACGCAATTTTCTTCACCATCATTTCGTTGCTGAATTGACGCGGTTCTTCGCCGCGCGAGCGACGCGGCAGAGTCTCGATCCTGGCCGTCGCGGTCTTGCTGGCCGGCACGCGGCGGCAATCGAGCGGCAGGCGAACGCTGACGCAGGTGCCTTGGTCGAGCTCGCTTTCAATCGAGATCGTCCCGCCGTGCAGGCCGACGAGGCCGCGCACCACCGACAGCCCAAGACCCGTGCCTTCATAGCGACGGTCATAGGAGGCGCCGGCCTGGAAAAACGGATTGCCGAGATTGGTCAGATCGTTTGGCGCGATGCCGATGCCGGTGTCGGAGACGCTCACGACGATATTATTGCCGTCGGGACGCAGCTTGATGGTGACGCGCCCGCCACGCGGCGTGAATTTGATCGCGTTCGAGAGCAGGTTCAGCAGAACCTGCTTATAGGCCCGCTTGTCGCCGACGACCTCGTCGATTTCCTCGGGAAAGGCGCGGACGAGTTCGACGCCGCCTTCGTTCGCTTTGAGTTTCACCATGTCGCAGCACAGATCGATCAGCGGCGGCAGCGCGAAAGGCTCGGGCAGGATGTCGAACGCTCCGGACTGGATTTTCGACATGTCGAGGATCGAATTGACGACCGAAAGCAGATGGTGGCCGGATTTCTCGATGATCGCGGCATATTCGCGCTGCTTGACGCTGTCGTCCGGCGTCAGCTCCGCGTCCGCGAGGATTTCCGAGAAACCAATGATTGCGTTGAGCGGCGTGCGCAGTTCGTGACTGACATTGGCGAGGAATTGATCCTTCCAAATGCTGGCTTCATCGGCGGCGGCGCGCGCGGCATCAAAATCCATCTCGCGCTGCTTGGCCTGGCTGACATCGCGGAAGATCGAGATGACCCGCTCGGCATCCGCCTTGCCGTCGGTCTCGAACGCAAAGCGCCGTGCCCGCATTTCGATCCAGCGGAAGCTCGGTTCATAGCCGCTGTTTCCAGAGATGCTCGCGGCTCTCAGGCGCAGAGAAGCGACAATCGTGCGTGAAGACGCCGCAGCGTCGGAGATGGCCTTGAGAAAGGTTGGCCGGTCGGCGACGTGAATGTGATCGAGCAGCCCGCGGCCCATCAGCTCGATGCTTGGCAGGCCAAAGAGCTCGTAGCAATTCGCGCTGACAAATTCGGCGGCGCCGTTGCGGTCCTGATGAATGATGAGATCGCCCAGCGTGTCGTAGACGGCGCGATAATGCTCGGCGCGCAGGCGCGCCGCGCCTTCACTGCGCATCTGGAACGCTACGAGGCCGTGCGCCACGAGTGTCGCATAGAGAATGGCAGGGACCACCAGCAAGGGGGCGCGGCCGATGGAAAAGCCCGTCGACAGCAAACCGACGTCATCGGCGAAGGTCAGGCTGATCGCCGCGAGGACCGCGAGCGCTCCGGCCGCGAGCACGAGCTTGGAATTTTGCGAGAGCGCGCCTTCGAAGGGCGCGAGCACAAGCCAGATGAGGGCAGCTTCCCACGGACCGCCAGCGCCGGCGATGGTCGTCGCGGCGCCGATGAAACTGACGACGCAGATCGTCTGCGAGAGGAGCAGATTGCCGCTGCGCGACAGCAAGACCACCGTCGCTATTGGGATCATGCACCAGACGAAAATAAGCGCGTGCCAGATAGCAGGCACGCCATAGACCGCCAGGAACAGCGGCGCGAGGCACATGATCGCCAACGAGCTTGCCAGGCGACGGAGCATGAAGGTCTCATGGCGCATCCGCTCGGCCTGATGAGGCAGGACCGAGAAGTGAACCAGAGAGGCGATCTGCTTCTCGAGACTGCCGACGAAATCCAACCGCTGAACTCCAGCTTCCGCGCAATCAATGCGCGATCGCTCGCGTGTTTCCATGCGGAGGTGCGATCTTCGTGAGGTCGCGAATCCTCCATATTGCTGGAGCCAGATTCGCAGGGGCGTCTTAAGTGAACGCTAAGCCGGGTCTCGAAATACGATGCAAGGCCATCGCGCGAGACACTGCAGAGGGGTCGCCAGCGTGAATTCTCCGGCTATGGTTTAGAAGCTGTTGCCGACGCGGCCGGAGGCATCCCGCAATGGTCAGCAAAGCGTAAACGCGGAGTCTCGAATTCTCCCGCGCATAATGGGACGATTTTTATGCGGCCGGGTTATCTTGCAGTATCGGCCGCGGGTTCTGGCCGGGCGAATGAGACAAGCATGTTCTTCCTGATCCGTTGCGTCTTCTGGCTCTGGGTGGTGTTCAGCACCATCTTCGCGCAGGATTCGACTCACGGAACGTCAGCGCGGCAGCCGACGCCGCCGCAGGCCAGCGCCTCGGCGCAATCGATCGCACCTGTCGCCGCGAACTGGCTGCGCGGAGCCGCGGCGCAGGTCGCTGACCGTTGCGCCGCCGCGCCCGCGACTTGCCTCGCCGTGGCATCGCAGCTTTCGCAGCTGGCGGCGCGGCAGGAGCGTGTGCCAGTCCCGACGGCCGCACCGTCTGCTGCTTTTGTTGCTCCGGTTCAGGTGGCCCGGCGCGTGGATGTGCCATTGCCGCCGCGACGGCCGAATTTTACCGCCCTCGGCGACGATCTTCAGCCAAAGCTGGAGAAGACAATCCGGCGCGCCTATCTTATGAACCAATCCCGTGCCGAGGCGGATTTTTGATCCTCTGGCATGGATTGTGGTTGGCAGGCGGCCTACCTGGATTGGATCATGAGCCTCGACGAAATCATCGAAAACTTCAGCTATCTCGACGATTGGGAAGATCGCTACCGCTATGTCATCGAGCTTGGCCGCACGCTCGAGCCGCTTCCTCCGGAGGCGCATACGGAAGCCAACAGGGTTCTGGGCTGTGCCAGCCAGGTCTGGCTTGAGTCAACGGTCGACCGGACGGGGCAGGGCGAGCCCATCCTAACCTTCCGCGCCGACAGCGACGCGCATATCGTTCGCGGCCTCGTGGCGCTGATCGTGACGCTTTATACGGGCAAGACACCGTCCGAGATCCTGAAGGCGGACGCCTCGGCTCTCTTCGATCAACTCGGCCTTTCGGCGCATCTGACCCGCCAGCGCACCAACGGCACGCGCTCGATGGTCGAGCGCATCATGCGCGATGCCCGCCGCGCGGCGGCAGAACCTGTCGGCTAAAAGAAACCGGTGAGCGCCTAGCGCTTGCGCCGGCGCTGCTGGCCGAGGCCCATCTGTTTGGCGAGATTGGAGCGCGCCTTGGCGTAATTCGGCGCGACCATGGGGTAGTCCGGCGGCAGGCCCCATTTCTCCCGATATTCGTCGGGCGACATATTATACTGCGTCCGCAAGTGCCGCTTCAGCGACTTGAATTTCCTGCCGTCTTCCAGACAGATGATGAATTCGTTGGTGATCGACTTCTTGGCCGGCACGGCGGGCTTCGGCGCTTCGGCCACGGCGACCGGGTGGCCGGCGGTGACACGCATAAGGGCCGAATGAACCTCATGGATGAGGCCAGGAAGATCACTTGCAGGAACAGAATTGTTGCTGACGTAGGCCGAAACGATCTCGGCAGCCAATTCAATGTAATTTCCAGACCCGGAAGTTTCGCTCATTTTCGGCCTTTTCTTCGCAATTTCCGCTAACACTGTGAAGTGGTGCAATACAAATTTTGCTGAACGCAAATCCTTTGAATGAAAACTTGAACAACAGACCTATTGAACAAGATTCCTCTTATCAACTGCGGTGATAAGATGAAACCTTCCCTTAGGCAAGTAGTGGAAGTCTTGGATTAGGGGAGTTTCACAAAAAACTTTGCCACACCGCCTGTCGACCTGCGGCTAGACTGGGGTGTGTCAATATTGCCGAGCTGACCTAAGTCTAGGACTGAAAAGACGCTTTGAGATCGGCCATCGATTTGTAGCGGCGCGTGCCTTGGGGGGACTGCGCTTCGATCGACCCATCCGAAAACATCACATAGAGCGTGCCGGCCGCTTCATAACGTCCGATTGCTTTCGGCTCCGCGAAAGCGGGCGGCTCAGTCGGTTCGGGGGAGGTGGCAGCGGCCGATGCTTGAGGCTCGAGCAAAGCCGCTTCAGGCTCTTCTTCGGCGGCGTATTCCTCAATTGCATATTCCTCCGCCGCATATTCGTTTGCAGTGTCCTCAGCGCCGGTTTGGCCGTAATCCTCGTCGAGATGATCGAAATGAAGCGGCGGCGGCCTGTCGAAATCGGCTGCTTCCTCAACCGGCTCATCAACGGCCGGCGACGGCTCTTGCGTTGGCGAGAGCGGTGGCAAGTTGATGCCCGGCCAATCGAGGATCAGATCGTCCGCGACGCGGCGGCGCAATTCGGCGATGGCAGGAGCGGGTTCAGCGGGCGCGGGTCGCGGGGCGAACCTTGGCGCGAAACGCGGCCGCTCTCTGTCCAGGGGATTCGGAATATCGGCGGCCGCCGGGCGCTCCTGCGCCGCAACCGGAACCTCGGCTTCGGCCGGGGGAGATGGCTCTGCGCCAGCGGGGGCGGGGCCGAGATTGGGAGCGATCAACATTTCGATGGCCGTTTCGAGCGTTGCCGGCTCTTGCGCAGCCGGCGCAACAGCGGGCTCGCGCCGCAAAGCGGCGTCGGCCAGAAGCAGTTTCAAATCCTCCAGACCCTTGACCACGCCGGCAAGCGCGAGGGTGATGATGCCGCCCGTCAGAGCGGTCGTGCCCGCGATGACGCTCGACCAGCCGCGCTCGGACGCGACGATGTGCGATCCGGTGAAAAGAAAATAGCCGCCAACCACGATCAGCAGACTGCCGAGCACGAGGAGCGCATATTTCATGGTCTATTCCTTTGCGCTTGTTGACGCCGATTGGACCCGATTCACCGCATCTCGATTATATTACCTCACGAGCGTTGTGCTATAGATAACGCGCAACCGAGCGTCTCTGCGCTTTCTGGCCTCGACTTTGCCAAGTATAAGGTTGCCGTGCTGCCTCGCCTTCCTAAGTGATACGGGCGGCCGCGACTGCTCCCGCTGGCGGGCTTACGCGGCTGCGCGCAAACTATTCTATCTGAAAGCCTATAAGGAGTAGATATGGCTCTCACGCTTCCTCCCCTGACCTATGCCTATGACGCGCTGCAGCCCTATATGTCGCGCGAAACGCTCGAATATCATCACGATAAGCACCATAAGGCCTATGTCGATACAGCCAACAATCTCCTGAAGGATAGTCCGCTTGCCGACAAGCCTTTGGCGGAAATCGTCAAAGACTCACACGGCAAGAATCCCGCGCTCTTCAACAATGCGGCCCAGGCCTATAACCACACGCTCTTCTGGCAATGGCTGAAGCCGAACGGCGGCGGCGCCATTCCCGGCAAACTCGAACGCGCGCTCACCGATTCCTTCGGCTCCGTCGAGGAGGCGAAGAAGCAGTTGATCCAGGGCGGCGTCACCCAATTCGGCTCTGGCTGGACCTGGTTCGCGCTGAAAGACGGCAAGATCGAAGTGATGAAGACCCCGAACGGTGAAAATCCGCTGATCCACGGCGCGATTCCGCTTCTCGGGATCGATGTCTGGGAACATTCCTACTACATCGACTACCGCAACCGCCGTCTCGATTACCTGCAGGCTGTTGTCGATCACCTCGTCAACTGGGAATATGTGGCCGAGCGCCTCGAAGCCGGGGTGGCGTAAGCCCCGTCGCTTTCGGGCCATGCCATTGCGCCGCGTAATTGCGGCGATAAAAGGTCGCTCAGGCACTCGTCTAAGTGCCTGAGCGGCCTTTTGTTTCTGATTTGATGGTGCCAAGGCGCGGAGGCTTTTGACTTGGCGGCCAAATGAAAAGATCGTGGTCTCGCGCGATTCGCATCGATTCCAGACATTCAGGACGTGATTTGTGCGAAAAACCGCCCACATTTTTTCGCATCCCGCTCCGGGCGGACGCCTGAATGTATAAAAACCTTTTCTCTGTCGCGATGCTGACACTTCTGTCGCGCGCGACGGGATTCGTCCGCGACGTGATGCTTGCCGCCGTGCTCGGCGCGGGCCTCGACGCCGATGCCTTTGTCGTCGCCTTCCGCCTGCCGAACCATTTTCGCGCCATCTTCGGCGAGGGCGCATTCAACGCCGCCTATGTGCCCTGCTATTCGCAAATTCTGGCGAAGCACGGGCCGGAGGCCGGACGGCATTTCGCCAGCCAGATATTCACGCTCTTGCTCGCTTCGCAGGTCGTGCTGCTCGTGCTGGCGTTCCTGTTCATGCCGCAATTGATCGATCTGCTCGCGCCGGGTTTTCGCGCCAATCCGCAGAAATTCGCGCTGGCGATCACACTGACCCGGATCACTTTTCCCTATCTGCTCTTCATCACGCTGGTCACGCTGCAATCGGGCACGCTGAACGCGCTGGAGCATTTCAACGCTGCCGCCTTCGCGCCGGTACTGCTCAATGTGGTGATGATACTTTTTCTCGCCGTCGCCTTTCTGTTTCCGAGCGCGGGCATCGCCGCGGCGGCGGGTGTGACGGTGTCGGGCGTCGCGCAGTTTCTGGTGACGTTCTGGGCGCTGCATCGCATGGGACTGCATGAGCGTCTGGTGCGGGATGTCTGGAACGAAGACGTCAAACATTTCTTCGTCGTGCTCGGCCCGGCGGTGATCGGCGCGGCTGGCGTGCAACTCGCGCTTTTCGCCGACACGATCATCGGTTCGATGCTGCCGACCGGCGGCGTCTCGTCAATTTATTATGCGGACCGCATCTATCAATTGCCGATCGGCGTCGTCGGCATTGCCGCCGGTACGGTGCTGCTGCCCGAGATGAGCCGCCGTCTGGCGGCAGGCGATGAGGCGGGCGCCTATTATGCGCAGAATCGGACGCTCGCGCTTTCCGCCGCGATCGCCGCACCTTGCTTCGTCGCCTTCATCATGATTCCCGAGATCATCATGCGCGGCGTCTTCATGCACGGGGCGTTCAATGAACACGACGCGCTGGCGGCAGCGGCCGTGCTCACCGCCTATGGCTTCGGCATGATCCCGATCGTGCTGATCCGCGGAGCGGTCGCAAGCTTTCAGTCCGTCGGCGACACCAAGACGCCGATGCTGATTTCGCTCTTCGCGGTCGGCGTCAATGTCGCTTTGAAGGTGCTGTTGTTCCGCTCTTTCGGCGCGGTCGGCCTCGCGGCGGCGACGGCGACCGGCGCCTGGGTCAATCTGCTGCTGTTGATGGGGCTCGCGAGCCAGCGCGGGCTGATGCGTCTCGATTGGGTCTTCGGCAAGAGCGCGGCGGCGACTTCGGTGGCCTCCTTCGCTCTCGCGCTTTTCGCGCTGGCGGCGACCTGGCCGGCAGCAAGATTCTGCGCCAGGCTGCCGCGCTTCCAGAACGAGGCTGAGCTTGTCCTGCTGCTGGCGGCCGGGGCGATCGTCTATGGCGTTGTGCTGGGTGCCGGGCTGTTTGCGACGGGCGTGCGGTTGCGGCCAAGACGCGGAGTCATTGCGAGCGAAGCGAAGCAATCCAAGCCAGTTTCCGGATTGCTTCGTCGCTGACACGCTGCTCGCAACGAGGCTTGTTAGAACAGCCCCTCGATCTGCCCCTTGTCGTCGAGCTTGATGTTTACCGCGGCCGGCACTTTCGGCAGGCCGGGCATGGTCATGATCTCGCCGGTGATCATCACGACAAAGCCGGCGCCGGCCGAGAGCCGCACTTCGCGCACGCCGACGATGTGATCGGTCGGCGCGCCGAGCTTGGTCGGATCGGTCGAGAAAGAATATTGCGTCTTGGCCACGCAGACGGGCAGGTGGCCGAAGCCGAGCGCCTCGATCTCGGCGATCTGCTTCTTCGCGGCGGGCTCGATCGAGATGTCCTTCGCGCCATAGATCTCCTGCGCGATCTTGCGCATCTTCTCGGTCAGCGACAGCTCGTCCGGATAAAGCACATGGAAGTTGGCCTTGCCGGACTCGGCAAGCTCGACCACCTTTTCCGCGAGCTTGGCCGCGCCCTTGCCGCCCTCAGCCCAATGCTTGCAGACGATCGCCTCGGCGCCGAAGTCATCGCGCGAGGTCTTGGCGATGATGTCGAGCTCGCCCTCGTTGTCGCCGCCGAAATGGTTGATGGCGACGACGACCGGCAGGCCGAACTTGCGCACATTGGCGACATGACGGCCAAGATTGGCGAGGCCCGCCTTCACCGCCGCATGGTTCTCTTTGCCAAGATCGGCCTTGGCGACGCCGCCCTGGGCCTTCAACGCACGCAAGGTCGCGACGATGACGGCAGCGGATGGCGCAAGTCCGGCCTTGCGGCATTTGATGTCGAGGAATTTCTCCGCGCCGAGATCGGCGCCGAAGCCCGCTTCGGTGACGGTGTAATCCGAAAGCGCCAGGCCCGCGGTCGTCGCGATCACCGAATTGCAGCCATGCGCGATATTGGCGAAGGGACCGCCGTGGATGAAGGCGGGGGTGCCTTCCAGCGTCTGCACCAGATTCGGCGCGAGAGCGTCCTTGAGCAGGACAGTCATCGCGCCGGCGGCCTTCAGGTCTTCCGCCGTGATCGGCTTCTTGTCTGGACCATAGGCGATGACGATCTTGCCGAGCCGCTCCTGCAGATCCTTGAGATCGCGGGCGAGGCAGAAGATCGCCATCACTTCCGAGGCGACGGTGATGTCGAAACCGTTCTCGCGCGGGTAGCCGTTGGCGACGCCGCCGAGCGAGACGACAATCTGGCGCAAAGCACGGTCGTTCATGTCGACGACGCGGCGGAGCGCAACGCGGCGCGAGTCGATCGCCGGCGAATTGCCCCAATAGATGTGATTGTCGATCATCGCCGCGAGCAAATTATGCGCGGCGGAGATGGCGTGGAAATCGCCGGTGAAATGCAGGTTGATCGCCTCCATCGGCACGACCTGCGCATAGCCGCCTCCGGCGGCGCCGCCCTTCATGCCGAAACAGGGGCCGAGCGAGGGTTCGCGCAAGGCGACGACGCTCTTCTTGCCGATGACGCGCAGCGCGTCGGCGAGGCCGACGGAGGTCGTCGTCTTGCCTTCGCCTGCTGCCGTTGGATTGATGGCGGTGACGAGGATGAGCTTCGACTTCGGCTTGCTCTTGGCGCGCTCCTGCGCCTGCGCGAGAAAGTCGAGATCGACCTTGGCGATCTTTGTGCCATAGGGTTCGATCGCATCGGCCGGAATGCCGATCTTCTCGGCAATCTTCAGGATGGGCTCGAGTTTGGCGGCGCGGGCGATCTCGATGTCGGTCGGCATGGGAGTCCCTCGGGTTTTGCCTCGCGCTGGTTGACGCCGCGCAAGTTGCTGCAGGGTTGGGAAGCTTCGGTCTTCCTCGGCGAAGCGTGGTCCTGCCGTCAAGCCGTCAAAAGGTCAATGTCCAACTTGCCGCAGATGGCTCTGCGGCAGCGCACTATAGCCGGTGGCAGCGCAGCATAAGCGGCTCTCACGCCGCTCCCAGCGCCATCAGGATGCGGACCCAGCTCCGCGCGCCTTTGTGGAACGAGGACAATTCGTATTTCTCGTTCGGCGAGTGGATGCGGTCGTCCTCGAGGCCAAAGCCGATCATCAGGCTTTCCATGCCAAGGTCGCGCCGGAAGGCGCCGACGATGGGGATCGAACCGCCGCTGCCGATCAGGACCGGCTCCTTACCCCATTCGTCATGCAAGGCCGCTCGGGCGCGGGTCAGCGCCTGCAACTCCAGTGGCAATTGCAGCGCCTCCGAGCCGCCATGCGCGACAAACTCGGCGCGGCAGTCGGGGGGCAGCCGGGCTTCGACAAAGGCGCGGAAACTTGCGTTGATCTGCTGCGGGTTCTGGGCGCCGACGAGACGGAAGGAGATTTTGGCGCTCGCCTGCGCCGGCAGCACGGTCTTGAAGCCCTTACCCGCATAGCCGCCGAAGATGCCGTTGACGTCGCAGGTTGGCCGCGACCACAGCATTTCCAGCACGCTGCGGCCCTTTTCGCCGGCCGGGACGGACAGCCCGACGTCCTTCAGGAATTGCGCGCCGTCGAAACCGATGTCGCGCCATTGCGCGGCGATCTCGTCCGGCAATTCGGTGACGCCGTCATAGAAGCCGGGCAGCGCCACGCGTCCGTCCGCATCGTGCAGATCGGCGATGATCTTCGCCAGCACGTGGATCGGATTGACCGCGGCACCGCCGAACAGACCGGAATGAAGGTCGCGATCGGCGCTCTTGATGATGAGTTCTTCCGTCACGATCCCACGCAGCATTGTGGTGACGGCCGGTGTCGTGCGGTCGAGCATGCCGGTATCGCAGATCAGCGCCACGTCGGCGTGGAGTTCGGCCTTGTTCTCGGCGAGGAAGGCGGGCAGGGAGCGCGAGCCCGATTCTTCTTCGCCCTCGAAGAGAATGGTGATGTCGCAGGGGAGCGGCCCGGTGGCGCGGAGCGCGCGGCAGGCTTCGACGAAGGTCATCAACTGGCCCTTGTCGTCGGAGGTGCCGCGGCCGACGATCTGCGGGCCGGTCGGCGTCTCGGCGAGCCGCGGTTCGAAGGGCGGAGTCTGCCAGAGGTCGAGCGGGTCCGGCGGCTGGACGTCGTAGTGGCCGTAGAAGAGAACGTGTGGCGCGCCGGGCCGTCCAGCTCTGGCGTGGGCAACGACCATCGGATGACCCGCAGTCGGCCGCACCGTGGCTTTGAAGCCCAGACCGGCAAGCTCGTCCTTCAGCCATTCCGCCGCCTTCAGGCAGGCACCCGCATAGGCGGGGTCGGTCGAAACCGACGGGATCGCAACGAGAGAGAAAAGGCGCTTCAGCGCCGCGTCCTGATCGGCGTCGATCTGCGCCAGCGCAGCGGCGAGCTGTGCCATTCGGCCTCCTCAAGCAACGGAATTATCGGGGGAATCCATTCCGCTTGAGCGCGGCTTAGTCGTTTGCCGGGCGGCCGGCAAGAGCGGACCCGCATCCGGAAAGCGGCAAATAAAAAAGCCGGCCCTGGGGGCAGGGCCGGCTTTGCGTTCAAAAAAGTTTTGGTGCTCAGAAAATGTGGCGGAAGATCCAGTAGAGCGACGCCGACAGCGCGATCGCGCAGGGCAGCGTCAGAACCCAGGCCATCGCGATATTGCGCAACGTCGCGAGCTGCAGACCCGAGCCGTTGGCCGCCATCGTGCCAGCGACGCCGGACGAGAGAACGTGCGTCGTCGAAACCGGCAGGCCGAAGTTGTCGGCGGCGAAGATCGTGCTCATGGCGACGAGTTCCGCGGCAGCGCCCTGACCGTAGTTCAGGTGCTCCTTGCCGATCTTCTCGCCGACGGTGACGACGATCCGCTTCCAGCCGATCATCGTGCCGAGGCCGAGCGCCAGCGCGACGCAGATTTTCACCCAGATCGGGATGAACTTGGTCGAAAGATCGAGCTCTTTCTTATAGGCCGTCAGTGTCTTGACGTCGCTAGCCGAGAGATCGCTCGCCTTGTCTTTGTTGAGGACGCGGATCGCTTCCGAGGCCAGATACATGTCGTTTCGGGTGTTCGACACCTGATCCGCCGGCACCTTGGACAGCGAACCATAGGTCTTGACCTGCTTGGCAATGTCCTGGATCAGCGCCGCGAGCGAGGGATAGGTGCCTTCGTTCAGCTCATGCTGCGCGATATAGGCCGTCACCGCCGGGCGGGGATTGCCGATGACGTCGTAGCCGCTGGCCTTGGCGTCGACGACTTTCGATGCGGCGTTGGAGGTCGCGATAAACGTCTCGACGTGATGGGCCGGCACGGCGCGGTTCAGCGCATAGGCCGTCGGCACGGTGCCGATCAGGATGAGCATGATGAGACCCATACCCTTCTGGCCATCGTTGGAGCCATGCGCGAAGGAGACGCCGGTGCAGGTGAGGACCAGCAAGCCGCGAATCCACGCGGGCGGCGGCTGGTCGCTCTTCGGCTCCTTGAACAAATCCTTGTTCTTGATCAGGGCCTTGAAGGCGAGGAGCAGGAGCGCCGAACAGATGAAGCCGACAAGCGGCGACAGCAGCAGCGCGTAGCCGATTTCCGTGGCTTTGCCCCAATCCACGCCGGAGGTGCCGTCACGGCCGCGCATGAGAGCGTTGGCGACGCCGACGCCGATGATCGAGCCGATCAGCGTATGCGAACTCGAAGCCGGCAGGCCAAGCCACCAGGTGCCGAGGTTCCAGATGATCGCCGCGATCAGCATCGCGAAGACCATGGCGAAGCCGGCGTCGGAGCCAACCTGCAGGATCAATTCGACCGGCAACAGCGATACGATGCCGAAGGCGACGGCGCCGGTGGAGGTCAGAACGCCGAGGAAGTTGAAGAAGCCCGACCAGACCACGGCGAATTGCGCCGGCAGCGAGCGCGTATAGATAACCGTCGCGACCGCGTTGGCCGTGTCGTGGAAACCGTTGACGAATTCGAAGCCGAGGGCAATCACCAGGGCAACGCCGAGGAGCAGGAAGGGTGCAGCGCTCTTAACAATCGTGCCGGTCGACTCGACGTCATTGTGAACGTTGTACGCGGCAAACAGCAGCCCGCAGCCAATAATGGTAAGAAAAACAATCACAGCCTTCATGTCGATCGGATGATCGAGCTTTGGGGCCGGACCTCGGGTTTGTTGCGGGGCGGTATCAATGGATGAAAGGGAAGTCATGGCGCGCATCCTCCTAACGGCGGCGCTAACCAAACCGAACTGCATAACACTTATGTGACAAAGTCCGAGGGAAACGATCGATGTGGAAACTTTGATGCGGTTGCGAAGCGACCTGTGGGTTTCGGCCTATTTGCGGCGTTGCGGCGTGGAAGGCGCGGCTGCCTATCTGCGGCGGCGTGGCGCGGCAGAGGCAGGCTCGATTTTCGTCAAGATCGATCGGCTCGACGGGCAAGCGGCTTTGTTCGGCCCGGCGCCGCAAAGCGCGCTCGGCGAAGGCGATCGGCTCTTCGTCCCGCTTTATAAGGAACCGTGGCGCGATCCCGCGACGATTGAAGCACGTCTGAAACGCGAACTTGAATTCGACGTCGATCTCTGGATTGTCGAAGTCGAGGATCGGCTCGGCCGCAATTTTCTCGATCTCGCGCCGAGCGATTGAGCACATTGTAGCGGTCGCGCAACGCCGGCGCTTTTTTCCGAATCCGCTAAGCCGCGTTGAGAAAGCGTTAACCATGCCCCGGTGAGGCTGACCTCTGCGCTCGGGCGCGGATGCGGAGATCGATAGGGACGCCCGGCCGCGTGGAGGTCGAACCATGGGCGAGCTGTTGGCTTTCAAGGTGCAGCCGCGCGTATCGCGCAGCGACACGCCCCGTGCGGAAGGGGCAGAAATTCTGTTTTTTACAGGCGTGCGCTATATGCGGGCGGAAGATTACGTCAACGACCGGACGGCACGTAATCACAGGCCCGACGACAAACGCCAGTCAGGCCGCCGCGAACTCGCGCCGCATTGATCAATCCTGCGCCAGGGTCTCGGGCGCACAGGCAACAGATTTGACCTCGGCCTCCGCATCGGAGCGCTCGCTCGGATAGGTCGACAGCGCATTGACGAGTACGAAGCCCTTCGTATCCGGTGCGACGAGGCGCAATTCCTTCAACGGCTGGTCGTTGTCGTCGTCGCCTTCGTTATCCTGCTCCGCATCGAGCTGCGCCTGCGTCATGATCCGCACATCGATCGTTCCATGCAGCGAGGCGCGATCGGTCATCGAATAGAAAACCTGCCCCGTCCGCGTCCGGAACGAAACCGTCAGCAGCCGATTGCCGGGCAGGTCGGCATGCAGGTGCAGCGGCCCGTTGGCGAGATCGTAAGGACAGACGGCCTGCGCCACGGCGGGGTCCGCGAAGGGCGTCAACTGATGGCCCGGCAGCGTGCGGGGCAGGAGCGTCATCTGGCCCGGCTTTGCGAGCGCGGTCAGTCGCGCATAGGCGTCGCGCGGTGCAACCTGCGGCATGACGAGAATGGCGACAATGTGGACCAGCCCGGCGACGAAGATCGCGCCAGTCACATAAAGAAGCAAGGCGAAGAAGCGGTCGCCGAAAGTCATACACACCCGCCCCGCTGGATTTTCGGCAGGGCTCCGGCGCTGACCTTCGTCGTCCCGAAATCAAGCAAAGTGTCGTAAAGGCGCAGCATCAGCGCATAGTGTTTTGCCCCGCCGACCGGCAGCCAATTGCCGGGCCGGGCCGCGCGGGCGACGGCGATCGTGAATGTTCCATCCGCGGCGCGGACGACTTCCGCCGAGGTAAAGCCGTACCTTTTGGCATTATTGTCGATCAAAAAGCCTTTCGGCGACACGAGCGTCAGCGTCCAATAGCGCGTCGGCGGGACGGTGCCGCTGACCGTGTAATCGCATTCCGGCCGCAAGGAATCCCCGTCGCTGTCGGTCCGGGCGATGAATGTCAGACCCTCGGCGCTGCCGAGTGGCAACTCCGCCGTGCGGGCGATGATGGCATTGGCATAGGGATCGATATCCATCGTCCCGCTCTTCGGCTGCCCGAGCCAGGGGCCGGCGCGGGCGGTGTCGAGGCCGACACCGTGATCGAGCACGCGCACGGTGATGAAAAACCCCAGTACAACTCCCGCAAGCGCGGTGAGGAGGAATTTGATCAGGGTCAACGCGCCGGGCCTCCAGAGCAGACCGCCGAAGCAGCTATCGCTTTTCGCATAAATCCCGCGCCTATGGGAATCGGTTCTTTGTAGGGGATTTATTGCGGCTGCGGCGCATTCTCGCGGTTCCCCGCGATGGTGCGCGCCACAGTATCGATGCCGGCCAGAACGTCGGCCGAGCGATGCGACAGCGCCGCGGGATGGCGCGGCGGCGTCGGGCCGGAATTGTTTGCGGTCGCCGCCGGGGCCCTTTGCGCCACAGCGGGCGGCGGGCCGCCCGGCAGCGGTTTGAGCTCTACGCCCTGATGAGCATAGGACATGATGATATGCCAGGTCATTGCCGGCAGCGAGCCGCCAGTCATGTTGTTGGTGGGCGTATCGTCATCGTTGCCGAACCAGATCGTGCCGACGAAATTGCCGGAATATCCATTGAACCAGGCATCCTTGAAGCCGTTCGTCGTCCCGGTTTTGCCAGCGATATCGATATTGTCCAGCTTGGCCCGCTGCGCGGTGCCGTCCTGTACGACATTGCGCATCATCGTCACCATGTCGATGATCTTGGCCTTGTCGAACATTTGCTTGGGCGGCGGATTATCGCGGTCGTGGCTGTAGATGAGATCACCTTTGCTGTTATAGATTTCGACGGCCGCGTAGGGCGTCACCCTTTTGCCGCCGTTGGCGAAGGTCGCGTAGGCGCCGCACATTTCGATCACGTTGACATCGTCGGCGCCGATCGGCAGCGAGACTGTATCGGGCAGCGGCGTATAAATTCCCATCTTGCGCGCTGTCTCGATGATCTTCGCGCGACCGCGCTTGGCTTCCTCGTAGACATTGTTGTGCCCCGGAATGGAATCCGCCGCGCCGATGGCGATCGACAGCCGCACCGCCACGGTGTTGAGCGAATGCGTCAGCGCGGTGATAAGCGGGACTCTGCCGTAATATTTGTTACCGAAATTATGCGGGCACCAATTGCCGATGCAGACCGGCTCGTCGACCACGATCGTGTCCGGCTTGAATTTGCCCGTGAGCAAGGCGGTCAGATAGACAACCGGCTTGAATGACGAGCCGGGCTGGCGCATGGCATCCGTGGCCCGATTGAACTGGCTCTCTCCATAATCCGGACCGCCGACTATGGTCCGCACCGCGCCAGTGGAAGGGTCGAGGATGACCATCGCGGCATCTTTGACGTGATAGCTCGGACCGTACTCGCGAAGCTGGTCGGCGATCGTGTCGTCGGCGTATTTCTGCAGATTGGAATCGAGCGCCGTGCGTACCGTCAGGACACGATTATTGCCGAGCTTGCCGGCGTCGGCGAGCTGGCGCACCTCGTTGTACGCCCAGTCCATATACCAGTCGGGCGAATAGGTCTGGCCGCGCGGCACCGGGGTCGCCGGATTGCGCACCGCCGCATAGATCTGGCCTTCCGTCAGATAGCCGGCATCGACCAGATTGTTGAGCACTTCGTTGGCGCGGGCGCGCGCCGCGGGCAGGTTGATGTGCGGGGCATATTTGGTCGGCGCCTTGAAGAGCCCCGCGAGCATCGCCGCTTCCGCCAAGCTTACGTCGCGCACCGACTTGCCGAAATAGAATTCCGAGGCGGCCTGAATCCCGAACGTGCCGCCGCCCATATAGACGCGATCGAGGTAGAGCTGAAGGATCTGGCGCTTGGTCAGATGGCCTTCGAGCCAGAGCGCGAGATAGGCTTCCTTGACCTTGCGGGTGAGCGTGCGCTCGTTGGACAGGAAGATGTTCTTGGCAAGCTGCTGGGTCAGCGAGGAGCCGCCCTGGACGACGCCGTTCGCCTTGGCGTCGACCATGAGGGCGCGGAACACGCCGACGAAATCGATGCCGATATGTTCGAAAAACCGCCGGTCTTCTGTGGCGATGACCGCGTCGATCAGATATTTAGGCATCTGCTCGATGGGTACGGAATCGTCATGCTTGATGCCGCGCCGGCCGACCACCTGCCCATAGCTATCGAGGAAGGTGACGGCGAGGTCTTCCTTCTTCAGCCAGTCGGCGCCCGAAGTGTCCTCGAAGGCGGGAATGGCGAAGAAGAGAGCGACGATCCCGATCCCGAGGGCGATGTTCGAGCCCTCGCAGGCCATTTCGACCAGCAGCCGGCGCCAGCCCGATACGTGCAGCCGGTCCATGACGGTGATGAATGCGGAATAGGCGTTGCGCGACCTCTCGCCGGATTCGAACAGCGAGGAATTGAAAAAGGCGTCGAGCTCAAGGAAGGCGCGGGAGACCCTCTTGTAAAAGCTCGATGAGCGCAGCCGGTCGAACAGGTTCATACCGCTTTGGCCTTCGTGCGAATTCTGACCGCAATAGTTGCAATTTTCGGCGCCGTCCAGCAATCGTATGAGGCGCCCCAGCAGAGGCTTTGATCATGGATCATGAACCACGCCGTCGCGGCAACAGCATGGCGGAGACCGCCTATTGGGACGAGAAACCGCTGGAGGCGCTCACCACGGCGGAATGGGAGAGCCTGTGCGACGGCTGCGGGCGCTGCTGCCTCGTCAAGCTCGAGGACGAAGACACCGGCCGCGTCTACTTCACCGAGATCGGCTGCCGCCTGCTCGACGCGGCGACGTGCCGCTGCTCCGACTATGCCAACCGCCGGCGGCGGGTTCGCGATTGCCTGAAACTCACGCCCGATCTCTCGGCCTCGCTCGGCTGGCTGCCGCCGACCTGCGCCTACCGGCTTCGGGCGGAGGGCAAGCGCCTGGCTTGGTGGCATCCGCTCGTCTCCGGCTCGCCGGAGACGGTGCACGAGGCGGGGATTTCGGTGCGCGGCCGCGTCAGCCTGACCGAGACCGACCTCAAAATCGACGATTACGCCGCGCATATCGTCAGTTGGCCGGGTCGATCGCCGCGCGGCGCGCGTGCGCGCCCGCCGGAGAGCACCGCGGCGAAGTCCGCTCGCGGGAAAGCCCCGGGCCGGTCGCAGATTTAAGAATCCCGATAGTTCTTTATTCACTAAAATATTCGCTTCGACGTCCGTTGGCGCAAAAGCCTGGCGGCGGCACGTATGAGGCTTTTTGCGCAAGGGTTTGATTTAAAACGTAAATTATACGAATTGCCATAGCTTCGCCCGGTCGCCGGCGTGGATCCTCCATAACTCAACTATTTACTAACGGAAGTTTTTACCAATCGTCACTTACGTAAGCGGACGGTTTGTTTTCAGGGACTTCCGCCCGTGACCAAACATTTCGATATGAACCCGATTCTGCGGGCCGGCCGCACACTCGCCGGCGCTTTCATCTGGCATGTGCGGGGGCACTTGCCGCGTTTCACCGCCGACCGGCGCGGCAATGTGGCGATGATTTTCGCCTTATGCTCCATCCCGATCATGTTCGCTGTCGGCGCGGCGATTGATTATACCTCGGCCACGCGACGCAAGGCCAAGCTCGACGCGATCGCCGACACGGTCGCGCTTTCCACGGTCACGCTGTCGGGGAATCCGCCAGCATATTCGCCCATACCGGGCGAGGGTTTGGATGCGCAAGATGCGCAGACTCGCGCGCAACAAATGTTCAATTCGCTTGCCAGCGCCGTGTCTGGCGTGACCAACTTCAAGGGAACCGTGACGGTCACTGACGGGACCACATCGTCGCAGCCGCCGCGTACGACGACCGTCAAATATACCGCGAACTCGACCGATGCCTTCGGCGGCATCATCGGCATGAACACGATTCCGGTCGGCAATGGAGCCGGCACCGTGGCGCAGGTCTCCATTGCGCCGAATATCAATTTTTACATTCTGGCGGATTCATCGCCGTCGATGGGCATTCCGGCGACGTCTGCCGGTATCAGTTCTATGTACACCGCCACATCGAGCGGCAGCGGTACGGGGGGCGATAACGAGGGTGGCTGTGCTTTCGCTTGCCATGAGCAGGATTATTCGAAGTGGGTCTTGCCGGGAAATTCGTCGTGTATTGGAGTCAATTCCAACACAGCCTCCGTTACAACGGGAAGTGGGAAGAATAAAAAGACCACGACGTTTACCTATTACACAAACGGGACAACCAGTAAGCCCGGTATGGTCGACGATTACACCTATGCGGAATGCGTGCTGGGCCTGACGCTTCGGATCGACAATCTGCGTGCCGCCATCCAGCAGCTTGGCCCCTATGCGACAAATATGAGCCAAGGGAGCGGAAATACGACAGGCAACGGCGCCGTGTACCAAATGTCGGTTGCGACATTCGACACCGATTGGACGACATCCCCGTGCACATCCGGAAATTCACCGCTCCATTTCATTTCGGGTGGATCTTCGATGACGCCACAGAGCATGTCTACCGCCTCGACGGCCGCGGCAAACATCCAGATGCTGCAGATGTTCAATAATGGCGGCCTTTCGGGCGTAAATCAGACGTCTTCAACAAATTCAAGTCAATACCAGACGACGTGCAGCAACAACGACGGCAGCACCGCTCTCGATGCGGCTATGCAGAAAATTAAGACGCTCATGCCGACGCCGGGCAACGGAACGAATATAGCAGGAGACACGCCGCAAGAGGTTTTGATGCTCATTACCGACGGCGTCAATGACGTGCAGGTGAGCGGTGGCGGCCGCACTATTTCAGTGATCAATACGGCAAATTGCACTGCTATCAAGCAGAAAGCGAGCGCTGCTGGTCTGCCGATTCAGATCGCGGTGCTATACTTGAATTACTCGCCGTTACCCAGCAACAGCTTCTACACTAGTAACGTCCAGCCGATAGACAACAACACCACTCCGACGCCAAATCCCAATATCGCAACCGCGTTGCAATCCTGCGCTTCGACTCCGTCCCTCTATACCGAAGTTTCAACGGACCAGGACATCAGTGCAGCGCTGCAGGCACTTTTCACAACGGCGGCGAACCAGGCGGCTCATCTAACGCAATAAATGGCAGCTGATCCAAAACGCCTAGGCCGGGCTCGTCCCGGCCATTCGCGTTTTTAATTTTATCGCTTTGGCGATTTTGCAGCGTTCGGACGGCTTCGCAGTCAAAGTTTGAAAGCTATTTTACAAAAGTCCCACGCGCAGGCAGCACGAGACCCGACGCGTTTGAGCGCTTTCCGGGCTGGAGATCTTAGCTTCGTCGACTATCCCGCATTCTCACGGCACTCCATCGCAGCAGCGTGCGAGGTTCGGTGCTGTAAACCGCGCTGTCCGAAAATGGGCGTCAGCTGCAGCAGGGGATATTCGTGCCTGTCCGGGGGTACAAATAAATCGAGTCGGAGAGCGTCATCGGTTTAATGATCTGATAGCCGAGGACCGGTGTGTAGCCGTAGGTCACCTGTCCGTAGATAACAGAGATATTGTTCCCCTTCAGCGTGGTTGGAAGCGTGAAAGGAGAACCTGAGGCCAAAGCATTGTTGTTGTTTGGCCAGGATTGGCTCCAGGTGACCGTCGCATTGCCGTTCGAATCGGTCGTGATTTCCGATACTGTCACGGTCAGAGTGGTCGACGAGTAAGGCGCTATAACTTGCGCCGCTGCCGCCAGATCCGTCTGGATCGTGGTCGCCGGCACTTTTCCTGTAGCAACGGTCTCTCTGGTAACGAGATCGGTGATCGTGCGCGCCGTGATCGTCACCCGGTGGCTGACCGAAACGGCCTGGCCAACCTCCGTCACGCCGACGAAGACGAACAGCATGACGGGCAGGGTCAATGCGAACTCGACCGCTGCAATCCCTTTCTCATGGGATATGAAGCGTGTCAGGTTGTAGTATGGCAGCTGCAAATGCGTCATTGTTGACCAGGCTCGTTTTTGAAAACCGAAGTGCCGATCAACAAGCGCTTGCCATTCGTGAGATTGGCAAGATTGAAACCCATAATGTTTCCGAACACGGGCCATTCGTACATGACCTGGAGGATTACAGTGTCCGGGGTCAAACCATGCTGGCCGGTGCTATAGCTCCATTGGTTCTGTTGAAGCGTGGCGTAGCTGGGCGCTGATGTGTTCACGCCACTGAACGAACTTGCAGTCTGCATGTTGACCATCAGGTTCGAGCAGTTGAAGAGCGCCGGCAAAAAGCTGCAAACTTTCTGGGTGAACTGTGCTTGCGTCAGATAACCGGTTTGCCCGGAGGTACTTGAGACTTGGCCTGTCATAACGAGACGGCCGGCCTCGTCAGTTGCATTGTCCAGTTCCTGTTCCGCCATCAGAGCGATCGCGGCTTGCAGCGCCGCAAAGATGATGGCGAAGAGCGGCAGCGAGACAAGCGCGAATTCGACAGCGCTCGCGGCGCGGTTGTCGCGCGCGAACCGTACCGGCAATTTCAGCCAGCGAAGGCGCGATCGCGCGCTTTTCTCGGGATGAGATGACATCGCCAGAATCCGTCAGCGTCGTACAGGATATTGTTTCTCCTGACGGAAAGTATCGGACGGAGATTGCCCAATGGTTACGTAGATGCCGGGTTAGAGGTAAACGAACCGTTACGGAGGCGTATTTTCCTCGCGGACAAAAGGTTATCCGCTATTGCCGCACGGCGCTGGCAGGGGGGCAGGCTTGCAAAGTCAAAGCCCGAATGTATAGCTTCCGGCGAGCGCCAGATGTTCATCGCGCATTCACCGCGTTGAAGCGAGTCTCGACCCGATGCGGCACGCCGGCCCTGCACTCGCTGTTTTTCTGCTCGCCGGCGTCCCTGCGATGGCAGCGGGGAGCGCGCATTCCGTTGGTGCGGCGCATCTTCCCGGTACGCGGGTCGCCGCCGCAACTCATCCTCCACAATCAGAACATCGTCCGCCGCAGCCGGAACACGAATGCTATTCGGCGGCTCAGACGCGGCGCGAGATCGCCGCGCATAAGCTCGCCGAGCCCTTCGGGCTGCTGATCGGCGCCGCGAACCGCTTTCAGGCCGAGGCGCTGGGCGTTAGGCTGTGCCGTCACAAAGAGCAATATATCTATGAAATTAGTCTCTTACGTGCCAGCGGGCGGGTAGTCCACGTATTCAGCAATGCCGTGACCGGACAGATTCTCAGCGTTAAGAACGCGAAGTGAACATACATATGAATTAAATGCGCATCAATTGACCGGTGCCTAAGGAGTGGAATTTGCGGCTTCTCGTTGTCGAGGATGACAAGGATCTCAATCGCCAGATCGCCACGGCGCTGGTGCAGGCCGGCTATGCGGTCGATCGCGCTTACGATGGCGAGGAGGGCTGGTTTCTCGGGGACACCGAGTCCTATGACGCCATCGTGCTCGATCTCGGATTGCCGAAGAAGGACGGCATCGCGGTGCTCAAGGACTGGCGGGCGGCGGGCCGGACGACGCCGGTCCTGATTCTCACCGCGCGCGACCGCTGGAGCGACAAGGTCCAGGGCTTCGACGTCGGCGCCGACGATTACGTCGCCAAGCCCTTTCACATCGAAGAGGTTCTGGCGCGCCTGCGAGCTTTGCTCCGGCGCGCGACCGGCCATGCCTCAAGCGAGCTGACCTGCGGGCCGGTGCGGCTCGATACGCGCTCGGGCCGCGTGCTGGTCGACGGCAATCAGATCAAGCTCACTTCGCACGAGTACCGGCTCCTGTCCTATCTGATGCATCATGCCGGCCGCGTCGTTTCGCGCACCGAGCTGGTCGAGCACCTCTACGATCAGGACTTCGACCGGGATTCCAATACGATCGAGGTCTTCGTCGGGCGGCTGCGCAAGAAGCTCGGGATCGACATTATCCAGACGATGCGCGGCCTCGGCTATGTCGTCGCGGCGCCGGAAAACGGACAGTCCCCCGGCAAGGCCGGCAAGCCGGACACGGGCGCTCCGAAGAACTCCTGATGCGTGTCAACCTCAATCCGCGAACCTGGTCGATCGCCACCCGGCTTTTCGTTTCGGCGGCGGTTCTCAGCTCGATCATTCTACTCATCGCCGGCATCGGACTTTCCGCGCTTTATCGCAAATCGGCCGAAACGCGGTTCGATGAGCGGCTCGGCTTCTATCTGCGGGCGCTCGTGGCCGACATCGCCTCGCCGAGCGAGGAGAGCCGCTCCCAGCCTTTCGAGCTTGGCGAGCCGCAATTCGAAATTCCGCTTTCCGGCTGGTATTGGCAGATCACCCGGCTCGACAGCACCGAGCCCAACATTCAAAGCTCGCGTTCGCTGTTTGCCGCGCGGCTGCCGCAGCTCGCGGCGACCGGCGTGCCCGCCGGAGTTGGCGGCGCACGCAGCGGCTATGTCAAAGGGTCCGGACGACAAGCTCCTGCGCCTCGTCGAGCGCACCATCGATACGGGCGACGAGGGCATCTTTCTTGTCCAGGTCGCGGCGACTACCGCGCCGATGGAGGCCGAGGTCGCCGGTTTCGAGCTTGCTCTGATCGTCACTTTCACGTTGCTGGCGGCGGCGCTCGTCGGCTCGGCCGCGCTGCAAATGCGCTACAGCCTTGAGCCACTCTGGCGCTTGCGCGAGGGTGTCGCGGCCATCCGGCGCGGGCAGGGCGAAAGGATTGGCGGCGAATTTCCGCAGGACATCGCCCCTCTCGCCGGCGAGCTTAACCTGTTGCTCGATGCCAACCGCGAGGTGGTCGAGCGCGCCCGCACGCAGGTCGGCAACCTCGCCCATGCGCTTAAGACGCCGCTGAGTGTCATCATCAATGAAGCGGACACTGAAAACAGTTCGCTGTCCGACAAGGTGCGCGAGCAGGCGGCGATCATGCGCGACCAGGTGACTTATTATCTCGATCGTGCCCGCGCCGCCGTGCGGGTCGGCGCCATCGGCAATATGGCGGAGGTCGAGCCGGTGACGGCGGGCCTCGTGCGCACCTTCGAGAAAATCTACCGCGATCGCGGCATCGTCTTTTCCGCCAATGTCGCGCCGCAAATCCGCTTTCGTGGCGAGCGGCAGGATCTTGAGGAAATGATCGGCAACCTCGTCGATAATGCCGGCAAATGGGCACGTCACCAGGTGACGATCGCCGCCGCGCCGATCCCCACTGCAAATATCGGCGGCAAGCAATTCTTCCGTGTCACAATCGATGACGATGGCGTCGGTCTTGCGCCGGAATTGCGCGAAGCGGCGATGCGGCGCGGCCGGCGTCTTGACGAAACACGGCCGGGTTCAGGCCTCGGGCTTTCGATCGTCGTCGATCTCGCGGCGCTCTATGGCGGCGCGCTGCGGCTCGACGCCAGCCCGGCGGGCGGCTTGCGCGCTGAGCTGGAATTGCCGGCCGCAGCTTGACTATATCCTAAGAGGGAAGCTGTAACTCCCTCATTTCCATAACGAAATATAAGCTTTCGCGGGCCACGCTTTCACGGCTTTGTCAGATGGAAATCACGGCCAAAATAGCGTAGTGAGCCTGCCGGAGGATTTGCAAGGAATATGATGCTCTGGAGTTTATTCGCGCTTTTGACCGGCGGCGCGGTCTTCGCCATCCTCTGGCCGCTTGCCCGGCCTGCGCGCCGCGAGGCGACAGCGCCGGATGTCGCCTTCTATCAGGCCAAGCTTGAGGAGATCGCCCGCGATCAGGCGCGCGACAATCTCGCGCCGGAGGAGGCCGCGCAGGCGAAGACGGAGGCGGCGCGCCAGCTTCTCGCCGCCAGCGGTAAAGATCCGCAGATGACAGAGGGCGCGGCCGTTAGCCCCCTTTGGCACCGGCGTCTCGCGGCCGTCGCGGCGCTCGTTTTCGTGCCCGCCGTCGCGTTCGGTTTTTACGCCGCGCTCGGCCATCCCGACTGGCCGGATGCGCCGCTCGAAGCGCGTCTCAACGCGCCGATCGGCCGGACGGACATCAACGCCGCCATCGCCCGCGTCGAACAGCACCTCTTGCAGAATCCGAAGGACGGTCTTGGCTATCAGGTTCTCGCGCAGGCTTATCTGCTCGTCCGGCGTCCGGCGGATGCCGTCAGCGCCGCGCAGATGGCGGCGCAGCTTCGCCCCAACAATGCCGATACCCTGACTGTTTATGGCGAAACCCTCGCCGTCGCCGCAGGAGGGATCGTCACCGCCAATTCGCGCAAGCAATTCCAGAAGGCGCTCGCCATCGACCCAGGCGCGCCCAAGGCTTTGTTCTTCCTGGGCCTTGCGGCGCAGCAGGAAAATGATCGCGCGACGGCGCGTGCCTATTGGCAGAAGCTTCTCGCCGAAGCGCCGCCCAATGCGCCCTGGCGCGCCGATCTTCTCGCGCGGCTTGCGCAACTCGGCGACGGCAAGGGCGTGCCGGCCTCGGATCAGGCGGCGCGCATTGCCGGCATGGCTCCGGCGCAACGGCAGGCGGTGATTCAGTCGATGGTCGATGGCCTTGCCGCGCGGCTGGCGCAGAACGGCAACGATATCGAAGGCTGGGTGCGTCTTGTTCGCGCCTACAAGGTTCTGAACGAGGTCGACAAGGCGCGCGCCGCACTCGCGACGGCGCGGCGCGACTTCACCGGCAATGCCGCGGCGACGGCGCGGATCGACGCGCTGGCGCATGAGCTTGGATTGGAATCATGACGCGCAAAAAGAAGCGCCTGACGCTTATCGCCGCCGCCATGGTGGTGCTCGGCACCGCCGCAGGCCTCGTCCTTTATGCGTTGCGCGACAATATCGTTTTCTTCTACGGGCCGAGCGAGATCGTGGCCAAGGACTTGCCGCCCGGAACGCATGTGCGGATCGGCGGCCTCGTCAAGCAAGGCTCGCTCAAACGCGACGGCCAGACTGCGCATTTCGAGGTGACGGACGGCAAGCACGAGATCGCCGTGACTTATGGCGGCGCTTTGCCCGACCTGTTCCGCGAAGGGCAGGGGGTCGTCGCGGAAGGCGTGCTGACCACCGCGGGACTCGACGCCACACAAGTGCTTGCCAAGCATGACGAGCGCTATATGCCCAAGGAAGTGGTCGATGCCCTGAAGAAGGCCGGCCGCTGGCAGGAAAACGCGGATATGGGAGGCATGGCGCAATGATCGTCGAGACCGGACATTTCGCGCTGATCCTCGCTCTGGCCTTGGCGTGTTTCAACTCCGTCGTGCCGATGTGGGGCGTGGCCACGCGCGATTCCCGCCTGATGGGAACGGCGCCGTCGGTCGCGCTCGCCGGCTTTGGCTTCGTCGCCCTGTCCTATTTGGCGCTGACCTACGCGCATGTCACCTCCGATTTCTCGCTGCTCAACGTCGTCGAGAATTCGCATTCGGCGAAGCCGCTGATCTACAAGATCACCGGCGTCTGGGGCAATCACGAAGGCTCGATGCTGCTCTGGGTGCTGGTCCTCGCCGTCTTCTCCGCGGCGGTCGCGCTTTCGCCCGCGACCATGCCGCAAGACCTCCATGCCGACGTGCTCGCCGTGCAGTCCTGGATCAGCGCCGCCTTTCTGCTGTTCATCCTGCTCACATCCGATCCGTTCGCGCGCATCGCCAATCCGCCGATCGAGGGACAGGATCTCAATCCGCTGCTGCAGGATCCCGGTCTCGCCATTCATCCGCCGCTGCTCTATCTCGGCTATGTCGGGCTTTCGATCACCTTTTCCTTCGCCGCGGGCGCGCTGATCTCCGGCCGCATCGATGCGGTCTGGGCGCGTCTCGTGCGGCCGTGGACACTGATCGCCTGGGTCTTCCTGACGCTCGGCATCGCGATGGGCTCCTATTGGGCCTATTACACGCTCGGCTGGGGCGGGTTCTGGTTCTGGGACCCGGTCGAGAACGCCTCGCTGATGCCCTGGCTCGCCGCCACCGCGCTGCTCCATTCCGCGGCGGTGATGGAAAAGCGCGACGCGCTGAAAGTCTGGACGATCTTTCTCGCCATTCTCGCCTTCTCGCTGTCGCTGATCGGCACGTTTCTCGTCCGCTCCGGCGTGCTGACCTCGGTCCATGCCTTCGCCAGCGATCCGCAGCGCGGCGTATTCATTCTCGTCATTCTCGTCGTCTTCATCGGCGGCTCGCTGCTGCTCTTTGCCCTGCGCGCCAGTGCGCTGAAGCCGGGCGGCTTCTTCGCGCCGATCTCGCGCGAGGGCGCGCTGGTCCTCAACAATCTGGTGCTGACGACCTGCTGCGCCACGGTTTTCGTCGGCACGCTCTATCCGCTGGCGCTCGAATCCTTCACCGGCGAGAAAATCTCCGTCGGCGCGCCCTTCTTCAATGCTGACCTTCGTGCCGCTGTTCATGCCGCTCGTTCTGCTGATGCCGATCGGCCAGAACGCTTGCCTGGAAGCGCGGCGACTTCTTCGGCGCGGCGCAGCGGCTCTATTTCGCTTTGTTGTGCGGCCTAGCGATGATGCTTGTCCTCGCCACCTGGCATCACAATGGCCCGCTCACCTCGCTCCTTGTCAGCGGACTCGGCGTCTACGTGATCGTCGGTGCCTTCGCCGAGATTGCTAACCGGCTTTTCGGCCGCGCCGCGCTGGTCAAAGGCGGCCTGGCGCAGGTCTGGCAGCACGCTGCCGGTCTGCCGCTTTCGACTTACGGAACGGCACTCGCCCATGCCGGCATCGGCGTCTCGCTGCTTGGTCTCGCCGCCACGGGCTGGGGCGCCGAGAAGATCCTCACCATGAAGCCCGGCGACAGTGCCAATGTCGGTCCGTATCAAGTGACGCTGACGCGCCTTGGCACCGCGATGGGCCCCAATTACACGGCGAAGGTCGGCCATGTCGTGATCCGCGCAGGGCGCACGCGAGATCGCCGCTCTCGATCCCGCCGTGCGCTTTTATCCGACGCGGCAGATGAGCCGCGCCGAGGCGGGGATCAAGACGCTCAACTTCGGTCAGGTCTATGTCGGCATCAGCGACGGCGTGAAGCCCGGCACAGTCGATGCGCGGCTTTACTGGAAGCCGCTCGTCGCCTTCATCTGGATCGGTGGCCTCATCATGGGCTTTCGGCGGCCTCGTCTCGCTGAGCGATCGGCGGCTGCGCATCGGCGTCGCGCATCGCGTCCGCAAACTCGCGGCGGCGCCGCAGGCGGCGGAATGAAGCGCGCGCTGCAAATCCTCGTGCTTGTTGCGCTCGTGACGGCGCCGCTGTTCGCCCGCGCGGTCGAGCCTGCGGAAATGCTGCCCGATCCGCATCTCGAGGCGCGGGCGCGGGCGATCTCGGCGGGGCTTCGCTGCCTCGTCTGCCAGAACGAATCGATCGATGAATCCAACGCCACTCTGGCGCATGACATCCGCGTCCTCGTGCGCGAGCGCCTGCTTGCCGGAGACAGCGATCAGCAGATCCGCGATTTTCTCGTCTCGCGCTACGGCAATTTCATTCTGCTGAAGCCGCCGTTCGAGCCCGGCACTTATCTTCTGTGGCTGACGCCATTTTTGCTGCTGCTCGCGGGCGGTGGAGCGATCTATCTCAATACCCGGCGCAAGGCGGCAATTGCCGCGCCGAAAGAGCTGACGCCGGCCGAGAAAACCCGCCTCGCGTCCCTCGTCACCCCGTCGGATAGCGAGTGACGGCACGGCCGCGCAGAGATGCCGGCCGCCCCAACCTTACAAAAGTTTCATCCCCTCGAAATGGCCGCGTAAGCCGGCCTCCTCCATCTTGCCAATCGAAGCCGGCCTTTCGACGCGAGAAGGAGGCCGCGGGGGATCTTGCCTTCCCGTTCAATTGCGATGCCGAAATCGGCACAGGAGATTGAGAATATGACTGAGGTTTCCGGACAAGCGAAGGGCTCATCGACTTTGGGGGCTTGGGCGCGCTCCAAGCGTCTTGTTTTGCTGGGCACGACCGCTGCTTTGGTGCTCGGCGGCGCCGCTGTCAGCAATAACGGCAGTGTGCAGGGTCTGTGGACGACGCCCGCGCGGGCCGAGACGGGTTCGGTCGCGCCTTTGCCGGCCGGGGCTTTTTCCTTCGCCGATGTCGTCGATCACGTCCGCGGCGCCGTGGTTTCGATCAAGGTGAAGATCGCGGAGACAGCCGACGCCAGCGATTCCGATGATGATTCGCAGCAGCAGCTTTCGCCGGATGATCCGCTGGAGCGCTTCTTCCGCCGTTTCGGCGGTGAGGAAGGCACGCCCTTCGTATTCCGCCATGGCCATCCGCATGTCGAGATGGCGCAGGGTTCCGGTTTCATCATTTCGCCGGACGGCTATGTCGTGACCAACAATCACGTCGTCGAAAATGCGACCGAAGTGACGGTGACGCATGGATGACGGCAAGACGCATTCCGGCCAAGGTCGTCGGCACCGACAAGCGCACCGACCTTGCGCTGCTGAAGATCAAGAGCGGCGGCCCCTTCACATATGTGAGCTTCGCCTCGAAGCCGCCGCGCGTCGGCGATTGGGTGATCGCGGTCGGCAATCCGTTCGGCCTTGGCGGCACGGTGACGGCGGGCATCGTCTCGGCCCGTGGCCGCGACATCGATTCCGGCCCCTATGACGATTTCCTGCAGATCGACGCGCCGGTGAACCGCGGCAATTCCGGCGGCCCGACCTTCAACACGCAGGGCGAGGTCGTCGGCATCAATACGGCGATCTATTCGCCCTCGGGCGGCAGCGTCGGCATCGGCTTCGATATTCCCGCCGACGAGGCGCATGGCGTCATCGCGGCGCTCGAAAGCAAGGGCATCGTGACCCGCGGCTGGATCGGCGTCCAGATTCAGCCGGTGACCTCCGACATCGCCGACAGCCTCGGGCTTGAAGGCCGACACGGGCGCGCTGGTCGCGGACAGCGCAGACGAATTCGCCGGCATCGAAGGCGGGCATCAAGACCGGTGACGTGATCCTCGGCGTCAATGGCGAACAGGTCGACGGCCCGCGCGAGCTGGCCCGCAAGATCGCGGCGCTCGGGCCCAATGTCGATGCCTCGCTTCTGGTATGGCACGACGGCGCGCAGAAGACCTTTGCCGTGAAGCTCGGCACCTTGCCGAACGATCAGGTCGCCTCGGCAAATGCGGAAGCGGCACCGGCACGGATAACAGCGCGAGCGCGCTCGCCAGTTTCGGCCTGACTCTGGCGCCCTCGGACTCGGTTCCGGGTGCGGCGGCAGGCGGTGTCGTCGTCACCGATGTGGATCCTGATGGCACCGCGGCGCAAAAGGGTCTGAAGGTTGGCGATGTGATCCTTCAGGCGGCGGCAAGCAGGTCGCGACCCCCGGTCAGGTGGCGGACGTCCTGGGCGATGCCAAGAAGGCCGGCCGCAAGGCGATCCTGTTGCGCGTCAAGAGCGGCGACGAGACACATTTCGTCGCATTGGAGCTGGGCAAAGCATCCTGAAGCTAGCCGCTCGGCGGCCGCCTCCTGCCGCGCGGAATTTCCTCTCCCCGCCAGGTGTCGCATTTGCCCCCCGTCTGCGGCGCCGGTTCTCGGAGGCGGCAGGTCTGGAGGTCCCTCCGGCCTGCCGTTTTTTTGCGGAATTGGCTATATGTCTTCCATCATGCGCATCCTCATCATCGAAGACGATTCCGAAGCGGCGAACTATCTCGTCAAGGCGTTGCGCGAGGCGGGGCATGTCGCCGATCACGCCGCCGACGGGCTGGAGGGCTATGAGAAGGCCCGCGATGGCACCTATGACGTTCTCATCGTCGACCGGATGCTGCCCAAGCTCGACGGCCTTTCGCTCATCGGCGGCTTGCGCGCGCAAAAGGTCGAGACGCCCGTGCTGATCCTGTCCGCGCTCGGTCAGGTGGACGATCGAGTGAAGGGCCTGCGCGCCGGGGGCGACGATTATCTGGCGAAGCCTTATGCCTTTTCGGAATTGCTGGCGCGAATCGAGGTTCTGTCCCGGCGCAAGCTCTCCGGCGCGAGCGAGGAAACGGTCTACCGCGTCGGCGGGCTGGAGCTTGACCGGCTGTCGCACAAGCTCACCCGCAACGGCAAGGAGATCGTCCTCCAGCCGCGCGAGTTCCGCCTGCTCGAATATCTGATGAAGCATGCCGGCCAGGTCGTCACCCGCACGATGTTGCTCGAAAATGTCTGGGACTATCATTTCGATCCGCAGACCAATGTGATCGACGTGCATATTTCGCGGCTGCGCGCCAAGATCGACAAGGGCTTCGAGCCGCAGCTTCTGCAAACGATCCGCGGCGCGGGATATATGATCCGCGAGGGCAGGCACGCATAACATGCCGAAATATTTGGAATAATGACGCGGGAGAATACGCACTTCCTCGCGCTGGCCGCGATTTAAACGTCCGCTTCAAACAGTCTCGCGGGAACTAAAGCGCAACGCTCGCTGTTGTCGGCGAAAGCGGAGCGATAACGAATGCCGTTCCCCGATTTCGTCGTTCCAACGACTGCTATTGAAGCAAAGGCATTGCCTGCTCCGCCTCAGGACCAATTTCCGCTGCCCAAAGATTCAAATGCGACCCTGCTCGCGATTTTGGTCGTCTTCGCCACGCTGGCGGCGGCTTACGTGGCATCCGACGTCATTTTGCCGATATTGCTTGCCGTCATCCTGAAATTCCTGCTGCAGCCAATCATGAGGCTGATGTCCAGGGCGAAAATACCACCGGTCATTTCTGCGCTCGTACTTATCGTCGCGGCATTCCTGTCCATTATCGGAATCATGGCGGTGCTTTCGCGGCCGGCCGCAAATTGGGTCGAGGCGGTTCCGCAACACTTGCCGCAGATCGAAAAGAAATTGCAGTTTGTCGAAACCCCGGCGTCGAGAATTTCATCTTTCCTTGCGCGATTGGACCCGGGCGACACGGTGCAGAAGCGTGTGAACAGCGAACTCGCCAGTCTCGGACTGGCCTCCACAATCTTTCGAGGAACGCAGCACGTCGCGGCTGAATTGTTCGAGACTCTGCTTGTTTTGTTCTTTCTCCTCATCTCGGGAGATCTTTTTCTGCGGCGCCTCGTTGAGATCATGCCGCGCTTCAAAGACAAGCGACAGGTTGTCGACCTCAGCCTTCAAGTCGAAAACAACATTTCAGCCTATCTCGCGACGATCACCCTGATGAATGCGGCGGTGGGCGTGGCCACTGGTTCAATTATGTGGGCCTGCGGCGTGGGTGATCCGGTTCTCTGGGGGATCATCGCCTTCCTGCTCAATTTTGTACCGATCATGGGCCCGATGCTGGGCGTGGGTATATTTCTCTTTCAGGGTTTGCTCGTGATGCCGAATCTCTGGCGCGCGGTGCTTCCAGCAATCCTTTACCTTATTGTCCATGTGATAGAAGGCGAGACGATCACGCCGATGCTTCTGGCGCGGCGGTTTACGCTCAACCCTGTCATCGTCGTTGTGTCGCTGATATTCTGGTTTTGGATGTGGGGCGTGGCGGGTGCGATTTTGTCCGTGCCAATGCTTGCGATTGCAAAGATCATTTGCGACGGTACGAAGCCGCTAAATGCTATCGGTCATTTTCTAGAGGGCGACTGAGTACGCGTTGCTCGTGGCACCGCTTCGACCCCACAACGTTGAGCTTCCCGACGATCGCGCCAAACCCGGCCCGCGATTATTTTGTGATCGGAGGGCGTGCAATCAAGCACCGCCGTCAACAAACATTACTTGGAAGTAATTGGATTAAAAGGTGTTTTGTGATAGTTCGCGAGAAACGGCGAGCGCCGGATTTTGGGATATATATGATCCGTGACGGCCATCGGTAAACTTCTCCGCTCGACGGCGTTCAAGATATCGCTCGTTTATCTGCTGATGACGGCGGTCGGCACGGGCCTCGTGCTCGGCCGGGTCGGCTGGAACGTCACCCATCTGATCGATGCGCAGATCCGCCAGACCGTGGACGCCGATATCACCGGGCTTGCCGAGCAATATTCCGAGGGTGGTATCGCCCAGCTCGTTTCGGTGATCGAGCGGCGCTCCCGCCAGCCCGGCGCCGAACTTTATCTCGTCACGACAAATGCCGGCGAGCCGATCGTCGGCAATGTCGCCAGCCTGCCGGAAGGCGTGCTGTCGAAACCGGGGCTGGTCATCACCGATTATCTGCGTGCCGGCGAGACGACAGCGCAACATCGCGCGGTGGCGCGCATCTTCCTGCTGCCGGGCGGCTTTCGCCTGCTGGTCGGCCACGATATCGAGGAGGGCATGCGGCTGCGCCGCATCTTCGTCGGCGCGTTGATCACGTCGCTGATCTGGCTCATCATCATCGGCTCGATCGGTGGCCTCTGGATCGCCCGCCGCGTCCTGCATCGTGTCGATACGATCAACGACAAGGCGCGCGCCATCGTCGGCGGCGATCTTTCGGCGCGGCTGCCGCTCGCCGGCACCGGCGACGAACTTGATCGCCTGGTCGAGAATCTGAATTCGATGCTGGACCGAATTTCACTCCTTGTCGTCGGCCTGCGCGAAGTCTCCGACAATATCGCGCACGATCTCAAGACCCCGCTGACGCGGCTGCGCAGCCACGCCGAACAGGCGTTGCAATTCGCCAAATCGCCGGAGGAATATCGCCTCGCGCTCGAAAAGGTCATTGAGGAATCCGATTCCCTCATCCGCGTCTTTAACGCGCTGCTGATGATTGCCCGTGCGGAAGCCGGGGCAGGGCCGGAGAATCTCATCGATTTCGATGCCGCCGACGTGGCGCGTGATGTCGGCGAACTCTATGAGCCAGCGGCGGAAGATCGCGGTCTTACCCTGGAGGTCAGCACCGAACCGGGCCTAATGCTCTATGGTAGCAGAGAGTTGATCGGGCAGGCTCTCGCCAATCTGGTCGATAACGCCTTGAAATACGGTGCGCCCCCGGGTGCCGCCCCCGCGCAGGCGAAGGTTGGCATCGTGGCGAGGCGGCAAGGCGGTCTGATCGAGATGAGTGTCGGCGATCATGGTCCGGGAATTGCCCCGGCGGATCGTGAGCGGGTGCAAGAGCGTTTCGTGCGTCTGGAAAATTCGCGCTCGCGGCCAGGGTCGGGCCTTGGCCTTTCGCTCGCTGCGGCTGTGGCGCGATTGCACAAGGGGACGTTGCGGTTTGAGGATAACGCGCCCGGACTCAAGGCCGTGCTGTCGCTGCCGGCAGTGGCCTCGCTGCCGCCGAAACTGGCGCCGCCCGCACCACGCGGCGAGGCGGCCTGAGAAAGCATTCTGATATGCTGCCCGCGGCGCTGCCTCTCTACGAACGGCTGGTGAAGGCGCCGCAGATCAGCGATCCGGCTCTCGCACAGGCGCGGCTCGCCGATTTCGCGGCAGGCGGGCGCGAGGCGGAGGCGCTCGCGAGCGCGCCGGCCGTCGGCGCCTTGCTCCGCGGCATTGCCGATCATTCGCCCTACCTTTGGAAGCTGATCGCCGCCGATCCGGCGCGGCTGGTGCGCTTGCTCGGGGAAGAACCGGAAGCGAGCCTTTCCGGCTTCCTCGATTTGCTCGATGCAGCGGTCCACGGCGCGGAATCGGAAGCGGCCGCCATGCGCTTGCTGCGCCGTGCCAAGCAGGAGGTGGCACTTCTCACCGCTCTTGCCGACCTCGGCGGCGCCTGGACGCCGCAGGAGGTCATGGCGGCGCTGACCAAAGCCGCCGATGTCTTCGTCGCCAGCGCCCTGAGCTTCATCCTGCAAGATGAGCAGAAAGCCGGAAGGCTCTTTCTCCCTGACGCCCGCCGTCCGGACGAAGGTTGCGGGGTCGTCATTCTGGCACTCGGCAAGCACGGCGCCGGGGAGCTCAACTATTCGAGCGACACCGATCTCATCATTCTTTTCGATCCTGCCAGCCCTGCGGCGGCGCAATTGGGAGAGCCGGGCGCGGCCTTCGTGCGCATCGCCCGCCGCCTCGTGAAACTTCTGCAAGAGCGCACGGCCGATGGCTATGTGTTGCGCGTCGATCTGCGGCTGCGGCCCGACCCTGGGTCGACCGCCATTGCGATTTCGACACCGGCAGCCTTTTTCTATTACGAAATCTTTTGGCCAGAACTGGGAACGCGCGGCGATGATCAAGGCGCGCCCCATTGCCGGCGACCGTAAGCTCGGGGAAGCCTTTCTCGAGCAGCTCACGCCCTTCATCTGGCGTCGCTATTTCGATTATGCCGCGATCGCCGACATCCATGCGATGAAGCGCCAGATCCATGCCGTGCGCGGCCATGCGGAGATCGCGGTCGCGGGCCACGACCTCAAGTTGGGGCGCGGCGGCATCCGCGAAATCGAATTCTTCGTCCAGACGCAACAGCTCATTTATGGCGGACGGCGGCCGCAATTGCGCGGCAGCGCGACTCTGCCGATGCTTTACGAATTGCACCAGCAGGGCCTCGTCAGCCAGGCGGCGCGGGACGAGTTGCGCGAGGCCTATCTTTATTTGCGCGAGCTGGAGCATCGTCTGCAGATGATCGCCGACGAGCAGACCCAGCGTCTTCCGGCCGAGGACAAAGACCTTGCATGCTTCGCCAATTTCTGCGGCTATGCGACGCTCGCCGACTTTTCCGCGGCGCTGACGCATCATCTCGAACGTGTCGCCGAACATTATGCGATGCTGTTCGAGACCGCGCCGGGTCTGTCGGCGGCGACAGGCAATCTCGTTTTCACGGGCGTCAGCGACGATCCCGAGACTTTGGAGACATTGGCCCGGCTTGGTTTCCAGCGTCCGGCTCTCGCGGCGGAGACGATCCGCGGCTGGCATTTCGGCCGCCGCGCCGGTGTCAGCTCGGAGCGCGCGCGCGAGGTCTTGACCGAACTGATCCCGGCGCTGCTCGAAGCCTTTGCCGAATCCGCTGATCCCGATGCGGCTCTGGCTGCGCTCGATCACGCGCTGGCGCAGCGCAGTGCCGCCGTCGAATTGCTTTCGATCCTCAAGTCCAGTGCGGGTCTGCGAAAATTATTCGCCGACCTGCTCGGCAGTGCGCCACGCCTGGCGGAGATAGTGGTCCGGCGCCCGCATGTGCTCGATTCGATGATCGATCGCGAGCTCCTGACCGCGCCGCTCGGCGATGCGGATTTCGATGCGCGCCTGCGGCGGGTGCTGACGCCGCATACGGCGATCGAGGACGTGCTCGATGCCCTGCGCGATTTCCGGCAGGAGGAATCCTTTCTCATCGGTCTGCGGCTCCTGACCGAGAACCTCGCGCCGGAGGCAGCGGGCGCGGCCTATGCGGCGCTGGCGGGCGCTGTGGTGCGGGCCTGTCTTTTCCATGTCGAAGAGGATTTCGCCGCGCGCTTCGGCAAGGTTCCGCAGGGCCGCTGTGTCGTTCTCGGCATGGGCAAGCTCGGCTCGCGCGAGATGACGGCCGCCTCGGACCTCGACCTGATCCTGATCTACGATTTTGACGCTGACAGCCCGGAGGCGGCCGGCGCCGAGCGGCTCCACGCGACGCATTATTACACGCGGCTCTCGCAGCGATTGATTTCCGGCCTCACCGTGGCGACGCGGCGCGGCCGCCTCTACGATGTCGATATGCGGCTGCGGCCCTCTGGGCGCAAAGGGCCCGTCGCGACGCAACTCTCGAGCTTCGTCGCCTATCAGGCGGAAGAGGCCGAGACCTGGGAGCATATGGCGCTCACGCGTGCCCGCGTCGTCGCCGGCGACGACGCGTTGGCCGCTGAAGTCGCAGTGGCGCGCGAGAGAATTCTGCGCCGGCCGCCGACACCCAAGTTGCGCAAGGATGTTCTCGACATGCGCCGCCTCGTGGCGAAGGAAAAGGGCGAGTCGGACCTGCTCGATCTGAAATATGCGGCCGGAGGGCAGATCGATCTCGAATTCCTCGCCCAATATCTCAGCCTGAGCTTCGCACATGAAGCGCCAGCCCTGCTCGCGACGGCGCCGGCCGATATCATCGCCCGCGCCGGTGCGCTTGGCTTTCTGCCGTCAGGCAATAGCGAAAGTCTGTTGGCCGCCTATCGACTCTACACACAGACCGCGCAAGTGCTGCACACGATCCTTGAGGCCGGCGTGCCGCTGTCGCAGTCGAGCGCGCCGGTAAAGCAAAGGCTTGCCGCTGCCGCGGGGTTGCCGAGCTTCGCGCAACTCGAAGCCGAACTTCGTCAAACCGAAGCGCAGGTCAGGGCGATCTTCAGGGAAATTATCGGCTGACGTGAACGTCCGTTCGCTTCAGTCCCTGGCGCGCGGCGAGCTGATAATGCGCCGTCGCTCGCGGCATGCGCCGTGCCGTGACGGCCGAACTGACGGCGGGGAGCGCGTTGCCGAGGGGCAGACGCACGAGAACGGTTGTGCCGGCGCCGAGCGTCGAGCGGATGCGGATCGTGCCTTCGTGCAAAGCCACCAATGAATGGGCAATGGCAAGGCCGAGACCCGAGCCTTTCATCCCGTTGGCCAGCGGCGCGTTCCATTGCTCGAAGGGCTTGCCGAGCCGTGACAGGGCTTCCGGCGCGATACCGGCCCCCGTATCCTCGACATAGATATTCACCCCATCGCGGACGCGGCGCGAGCGGATATTGACGCTGCCATGTTCGGGCGTGAACTTTACCGCATTGTGCAACAGGGCTGTCAGCACGCGCTGAAGCGCGGCGGGATCGGCGAGCAGTTTCGCTTCGTCGGCGATCTGGCTGGTGATGGTGATGGATTTTTCCCGCGCCGCAGCCGCGACGGTCTGCATCGCATCCGCGATGAGCGTATCGATCTCGACCTCGGCCTTTTCCAGCTTCACCCGGCCGGCTTCGAGGTGCGACATGTCCAGCACGTCGGATATGACGCGCAGCAATTGCTCGCCGCTGTCCTTGATGTCCTTGCTGTAATCGAGATAGCGCGGCGCCAGCGCGCCAAAGGTCTGCTCGATCATCATGTCGGAGAAGCCGATGATGGCATTGAGCGGGGTGCGCAGCTCGTGGCTCATGTTGGCGAGGAATTGCGACTTGGCCCGGCTGGCGGACTCGGCCTCGGCCTTCTGTTCGAGGTATTTCTCGGCAAGTTCGGCGAGTTGTTGCGCCTGCAATTCGAGCTTCTGGCGCGAGGTTCGCAGATCGGCCACCGTTGCCGTCAGCCGGCGCTCGGAGTCCAGCAATTGCTCCTGATGCCGTTTCAGCGCCGTAATGTCGGTTCCGACCGAGACATAGCCGCCGTCCTTGGTGCGGCGCTCATTGATCTGTAGCCAGCGGCCGTCGCCGAGCAGGGCTTCATAGGTCTGTGCGCCAGTCGCGGGACGCTCGCCCAGCGCGATCTGCGACTGAATGAGCGGGGGCGTCCCCTGCGTCATCACTTCCGGATAGGCGAGGCCGGATTCGATGGCCGCATCAGGCAGATTATGGAAGCGCTGGAACTTGGAATTGCACATCACCAGCCGATTATCCCTGTCCCAGAGGACGAAGGCTTCGGAGACGGCTTCGAGCGCATCGCGCAGGCGCATGTCGGCGGTTGCCGTGCGTTCGGCGAGGATTTTCTGCTCGGACGTGTCGATAGCGATGCCGACGAGATGAGCCGGTGCGTCTGGTGTCTCACGGACGAGTTCGGCGCGGGCGCGCAGCCAAACCCAATGGCCTTTCGCGTGGCGCATGCGGAATGTGTGGTCGATGGTCTTCGTCTGTGAAGCGGCGAGCACTTCCGCGATCTGGCTGAGATCGCCGTCGTGCGGATGGACGAGGGCGTTGATTTCGCCGAAGGAGAGGAAAGCGCGGTCGGCGTCGATGCCGAGCATGTCGTACATCGAATCCGACCAATAGACGCGTCCCCGCGCCAGATCCCAATCCCAGAGGCCGCAACGGCCGCGATTGAGCGCCGTATCGATGCGGCCGCGAATTCGCTCGCACGCGAGGTCGGCCTTTCGCGTCCGCGCCGACTGCAGGAAAAAGGCGGCCGCCACCGAGCAGAGCACGACGACGGTCGCGAGCAACGCCGCGGCGAGGCGCAAAGCGCCGTTGCGCCAATCGGCAAGCACGGCGCCGACGGGATGGATAAAGGCGATCTGGCCGAAGGGCGCCTTCAACGTGCGCACGACGGCGAGAGCATCCGTCCCGTCGGCGAGATTGATGCGCAGCACGCCAGCTTTTTCGGTCAGCGTCGTCAGCGGCTGACTTTGTCCGAAGCTGTCGGAGAGCGCGCCGCCGAGGTGCGATTGGCGCGGGAAGGCCGCGACGACAAGCCCTTTGCCATTGCTGACGAGCACACGCTGGCCATGCGAAAGAGCGCGGGTCGGCAGCGAACGCAGGAGTGCCTCTCCAGGGTCGCGGTTGCCGCTTTTGTCGAGCGCCGCGACCATATCGCTGGAGGTCGCCGTGGCGATGAGTTCAAGATCGTCGACCGCCGCGGCGATGGCGCGGTCGTGCGTGTCGATCAGGAACATCGCGATTGTCGCCGTGAGGGCGGCGATGAAGATGCCGATGAAGCAGGGAATCGCGAGCCGCAACATGGGCTCGAGCTTCAGATAGGATGGCTGTCCGGTATCGGCGGAGGACGCCCGGTCCCGCCAATCGTTAAAGAGACCTGCGCGCGCGAACAGCTCCGCCGCATCTGCACGGATCATGATGGCCCCCTCAGTAACGATCCGAAGCGATGTGCCGCATCTCCTCGAATCGTACCCATGAGAATCCGAGCCGGGTGATTTGTCCAGAGATTAATGAAATCTGAAAAGAAAATTGATTAGGTGCGATTAATTTAGCGAGCGCTCGACGATGTCCTTGACGTCGGGCGACAAGCGGTGTTGGGCGATGACGCGGCGCAGCGCCGCCTCCGCCAGACCGCGCCGCTGCGGCTCCAGCGCGCGCCAGCTTTTGAAGGCGCCAAGCAGCCGGGCCGCGACCTGCGGGTTCTTCTCATCGAGCTGCAGCACGATCGCTGCCACGAAATCATAGCCACTGCCGTCGGGCGCGTTGAACTGGGTCTGGTTGCCGGCCGCGAAGGCACCGATCAAAGCGCGGGCGCGGTTGGGGTTTGAGAGCGAGAAGGCGGGGTGGTTCATGAGCGTGCGGATGCGCTCGAGCGCGCCCGCCTCTGGGATCGCCGCCTGAAGCGCGAACCATTTGTCGATCGCCAGAGGTTCGTTCTTGTAAATCTCGTAATAGGCTTCGAAGGCGCGTTCGCGCGCAGCGCCCGGGTGCAGGGCAAGAATTCCGAGGCCGGCGATCTTGTCGGTCATGAACCGCGCCTGCGTGAATTGCGTCTCGGCCAGCGCCAGCCCGTCGGCGTTGGCCGCAGCGTAAAGATCGAGCGCCGCATTGCGCAGGGCACGCAGCCCCGCGGCGGCGGCATCGGGCGAATAGGCGCCGTCCTGGGCGAGCGACCCATAGAGCGCACGCAGCTCGACGGCGAGGCCCGCACCGATCGTCTCGCGCAGGGCCTTGCGGGCGGCGAAGATCGCGCCTGGATCGACATTGGCGCCAATCTCGCGGGCGATATCGGCTTCGCCGGGAAGCGCGAGAACCTGCGCTGCGAAAGCTGGATCGGCGGCGCTGGTCATCAGCACGTGGCGCAAGGCATCGATGAAGCGCGGATCGGATTCGGCCGACCCGCCGGCGCGGATGCGCTCGACCGACCGCAAGAGCAGCCGGGTCGCATAGGTTTGCGACGCCTGCCAGCGGTTGAAACTGTCGCTGTCATGCGCCGTCTGGGCGATGAGGTCGTCCTCGCTCGCCGCGTAGCTGAGGCTGATCGGCGCGGAGAAGCCGCGCAGCAGCGAGACGACGGGCCGCTCCGGCAGCGCATGAAACGTCAGACGCCGCTGCGGTTCGGTCAATTCGATCGCACCCGTCGCGAGTTCATGCGCGCTGGCGCCGTCCTGCGGCCCGGTGACGAGATCAAAAATCTTGCCGTTGCGGCTTAGTAGGCCGAGCTCTATCGGGATGACGAAGGGCGGTTTTTCGTCCTGGCCCGGCGTCTTCTTGCAGCTTTGCGTGAGGTCGAGTGTGAGTGTCTGTGCGGTCGCGTCATAGTGCGCTTCGACCTCGACGCGCGGCGTGCCGGACTGGGTGTACCAGCGGAAGAATTGCGTGAGATCGCGGCCCGAGACTTCGGCAAAACAGGCGATGAATTGCTCCACCGTTGCGGCGGTGCCATCGTAGCGGGCGAAATAGAGGTCCATGCCGGCGCGGAACGCTTTGGCGCCGATCAGCACCTTCAGCATGCGGATGAGTTCGGCGCCTTTCTCGTAGACGGTCGCCGTATAGAAATTATTGATCTCATAATAAGAGTCCGGACGCACATTATGCGCGAGCGGGCCGGCGTCCTCGGGGAATTGCTGCGCGCGCAGGGTACGCACGTCGGCGATGCGGCGCACCGCGCGCGAGCGCATGTCGGCGGAAAATTCATGGTCGCGGAAGACGGTCAGCCCCTCCTTGAGGCAAAGCTGGAACCAGTCGCGGCAGGTGATCCTGTTGCCCGTCCAATTATGAAAATATTCGTGCGCGATCACCGCCTCGATCTGCGCGTAATCGGTGTCGGTCGCCGTCTCGGGGGAGGCGAGTATATATTTGTCGTTGAAGACATTGAGGCCCTTGTTCTCCATCGCGCCCATGTTGAAGTCGGAGACGGCAACGATGTTGAACACGTCGAGATCGTATTCGCGGCCGAAGGCCTCTTCATCCCAGCGCATGGCGCGTTTCAGCGCGTCCATGGCATAGGCGGCGCTCGGCTCCTTGCCGTGCTCGACATAGATGCCAAGCTGCACCTCGCGGCCGGAAGCCGTCGTGAACCTATCGTGGATCGCGCCCAGATCGCCGCCGACCAATGCGAAGAGATAGCAGGGCTTCGGAAACGGATCGTGCCAGACCGCGAAATGACGGCTCGTTCCTTCGATCGCGGCGGCGGCGGTCCGGTTGCCGTTGGAGAGCAGGATCGGCGCCTCGGCCAGCTCGGCCTCAAGACGGACGGAATAGACGCTCAAAACATCCGGGCGATCGAGGAAATAGGTAATGCGGCGGAAGCCCTCCGCCTCGCATTGCGTGCAATAAGCCGAGCCCGAGCGGTAAAGCCCCATGAGCTGCGTATTGGCCGATGGGTTCAGCTCGGTCTCGATCTCGAGCGAGAAGGGCTCGTGCGGCGGCCCGGCAATCGTCAGCCGGTCAGGGGTGACGAAATTGGCGTTCACGTCTAGCGGCGCTCCGTCGAGCAGCAAGCGCTTGAGCTTGAGCCCGTCGCCGTCGAGCACCAGATCGGCGCCGGTTTTGCCCTGCGGATTGGGCCGCAGCTTGAGCCGCGCGATGACCCGCGTCGCCTGCCGGTCGAGCCGGATATCGAGGTCCACGCGATCGATGAAATAGTCCGGCGGCCGGTAATCCGCGAGGCGGATAGGCTGGGCAACGTCGGTACGCATCGGGGGCCTCGCGGGGGAAAAGCGATAGATGTCAGAAGATCATAAGGATTCCAGGCCGGGGCGCAAACCGCGGGAAATCAGAGAGCTTTTGCTTCGCGGCGGACGATGGCGCGGCTGATCCAGACGGCTGCGCCGACATTGCCGAGCCCGAGCAGCGCCAGCAGAACCGGCTCCGAGAGGCCGAAGAAGCGGCTCTGCAGCAGCGATGTCACCAGCGAGCTGGCGACCATGAACAAGGCATTCTGGATGTTCACCGCTGCGATCGTGCGGGCGCGCATGTCGGGCGCGGCGCGGGCCTGGATCGCCGCAAAGAGCGGCACGACGAAAAGGCCGCCGCAAACCGCCAGCCCGAAGATTCCAGCCCCTATCGCGATGCCGCGCCCGCTCGCGAGGAATTCAGCCAATGTGGCCGTCTGATCATGCGGCGCGTCGATGCCGTAGGTGGAGATCGCCAGTGCGCCGAGAAAAAACGCCATCCCAAGTGCAGCCTGCGGGGCGCGGACGAGCGTGATGCGACCGTGCGCCAGTTCGGCCGCGAGGAGCGAACCGGCGCCAATACCGAGCGCGAAAAAGCCGCTGATCGCCGCCTCGACCTCAATGCCGCCTCCCGTCGCCGTGCGGACCGCGACCGGCACCAGCGACAGCGCGACGGCGCCTGTCGCCCAGAACCAGGAGACCGCGAGGCCCGGACGCCAAAGTTTCATCTGTGCGTGCAGCTCGCGCAGCAGCTCGCCAGTCGAGACCAGAATGTTCCAATGCACGCGCAGGCCGGGCGCTGCTGCCGGCTTGCCGGGTATGAAAAGGCTCGCCGCATAGGCAGCGACGGCAATGACCATAAGCTGGGCGACGATCACCCCGGGGGGAAGACTCTTGTTCGCCGCGAGCGCGCCGGCAACGAGGCCGAAGAGGATGGCAAGAAAGGTCGCGGCCTCGACGAGCGCATTGCCGGCGGGCAATTCCTCGGTCTTCAGGTGATCGGGCAGGAAGCCATATTTCACCGGACCGAACAAAGCCGCGATCGTGCCGAGGCCGAAGAGCGCGACATAGAGCAGGGGCAGGGAATTGAACCATACGCCCGCCGCGGCGACGGCCTGAACGAAAATCTCGCCCGTCTTCAGCCAGCGCGCGACGCGGGCCTTGTAATGCGCATCGGCGAACTCCCCCGCGAGGCCGGAGAGAAATACCGACGGCAGGATGAAAATGCCGATGGCGAGCGTGATCAGCGCTCCCGCATTGGCCGCGCCGAGACGGAAGAGGACGAGCGTCGCCAGCAGGTTGCGGACGAAATTGTCGTTGAAGGCGGAAAGGAACTGGCACCAGAAGAGCCCCGCGAACCGCCCGCTGCGCAAAAGCGAAAGAAACATGCCGGGCCTTAACGAAGCGGTTCGGCATGGCCGACGAGGCGCGAAATCGCGGAAAACTGCTGGCGCACCTCGTGCTCCATTTTGTCGACGGCGCAATGGACCTCGGCGACGCTCGCGCGCGGATTGGCGAGGCAATGATAGTTGACGACGAGTCCTGCCGATGTCTCGCGCACGCGAACGTCATGGACTTCGTGCACGCCGCCGGTGGCCGCTTCGGCGAGGGCTTCGGCGATGGCGGCGCGAACGTCTTCCGGCGCGTCGTGCCCAGCAAGTTCGCGCGGCTCCAGCGGCTCGATATGGGTGTCGATCTCGGTCTCGGGTCCGAATTCCTTGCGCGCCTCCGCTTCGAGTCCTGAAGCAATGCTATGCGCCTGGCCGAGCGGCATGGCGCCATCGACCTCGATATCGCAGGAAAGCGCGATCTTGCCCGCGACCTGCTGAACGATGACGTGATGGATGGCGATATGCCGTCGCGCGGCAATGAGCAGCAGCCGTTCGATCACGGTCTCGTCATTGAGCGCGACCGGGATCGTCTCGACCGTGACCTCGGTCTCGGGCTGTGCCGTCGCGATGGCGGCGCCGACATTGCCCTTGATAGCCGTCACCTCGTCTTGCGAAAGCGTGCGCGGCACGCTGATCGCGATATCACCGAGTACTTGCGCCCCGACCGGGCGCAGCCGCAAATTCTCCACCGCGATCACGCCGGGAACCCCCAGCGCCGCGGTGCGGACGCGCGCGGCGGCGCCCTGCGGCGCGGCATCGATGAGCGTGTCGATCGTCCGACGGGCGAGGCGATAGCCGGCGACGGCGATATAAATGGCAACAGCGATGGCGGCGATCGTATCGCCCTGCGTGACGCCGAAGCGCGCGGCGACAAGGCCGAGAAGGACGATGCTGGACCCGACAATGTCGGAGGCGAAATGCAGCACGTCGGCGGCGAGTGCGTCGCTTTTCGTTTCGCGCGCCACGCGCGAGAGGATGCGCGCGCGAGAGATATCGACGACGATGGAAACGATCAGCACGGCGAATGCCAAGACATTGGCCTCGACATGTGTGCCGCCCTTCGTCAGCCGGTTGACGGCTTCGATCAGGATGAAGGCCGAGAGCGCCAGCAGGAAGCCCGTCTCGCCCAGCGCGGCGACCGTCTCGACTTTGCCGTGCCCGTAATTATGCTCTTCGTCGGCTGGCTTGCCGGCGACGCGCACCGCATAAAAGGTGATGATCGTCATGCCGACGTCGATCAGGTTGTGTCCCGCTTCGGAAAGCAGGGCCAGCGAGCCTGATAGAAATCCGGCAACGAATTTCGCGAGCGTGAGCGCGCAGCTCGCGGCGATGGAGGCGAGGGCGGCTCTTTCCTTGATGCGTTGGGCCTGGTCCATGGGGCGTCCGGCGCATAATTAGAGCTTGCCGCAGCGGAGGCCGGGGTTTTATCAGTCTCGGCGGGTAAGCGGCAAGGCCCGAAACCGGATTGGGAGCGGCTATGGAATATCTGCACACTATGGTCCGCGTGACGGACCTCGACCAATCACTCGACTTCTATTGCGGCAAGCTCGGCCTTGTCGAAATGAGCCGGATCGTGAACGACAAGGGCCGCTACACGCTGGTGTACCTCGCCGCGCCGGGCGATGCGGATGCGGCCACGAAGACCAAACGCCCGCTCGTCGAACTGACTTATAATTGGGATCCCGAGGTCTATACGGGCGGGCGCAACTTCGGCCATCTCGCCTTCGCCGTCGATGACATCTATGCGACATGCGCGAAGCTGCAAAAGGCGGGCGTAACGATCAACCGGCCACCGCGCGATGGCCACATGGCATTCATCCGCTCGCCGGACAATATTTCCATCGAGCTCCTGCAGAAGAGCGAGCCCAAACCGGCCGAGGAGCCGTGGAAATCCATGCCCAATGCGGGCGTGTGGTAGGGGTCAGTCCTTCTTCGGCTTCGCGGTGCCGGACTTCCTCGGCGGTTTCTCGGGCGTTTTGGCTGCGAGCGCCGCGACAGTGTCCGACTGATAGCCATAGGATTTGAAGCGCTCGACGGTGATGGCGATCTCCTCGTCCGGCAGGATGTGCGGGCGCCCGATGCTGCGGGCGATGACGTACATCTTCGCCAGCGTTTCAAGTTCCACCGCGCGCCACATCGCCTGGCCGAGGTCGCGCCCGGTGACGATCATGCCGTGTTGGCCGAGCAGGACGGCGTGGCGCTCGTGCAGCCCCTCGACCGCCAGATCGGAAAGTTCCTGCGTACCGTAGGGCGCATAGGCGGTGCAGCGCACGTTCGGGCCGCCGAAGGCGGCGATCATGTAATGCGCCGCCGGAATGTCCTCTCGCAGCATGGAGAGGGCGGTCGCATAGACCGAATGGGTATGGACAACGGCGCCGTCCTCAGGCCGGGCGCGGAGGATGTCGAGGTGCATCCGCCATTCGCTCGACGGCTTGTGCGGCCCCGTCCAGGCCCCGTCATTCTGGCCGAAGGGCATCCGCGCGATCATTTCGGGTGTCAGCCGATCATAGGGGATGCCGCTCGGTGTGATCAGCATGGCATCGCCGGTGCGCACCGAGAGATTTCCGGCAGTGCCCTGGTTCAGATTGAGCCGCTCCAGTTCGCGGCAAGCCTGAACCAGAGCATGTCGAAGCTTGGACTCAGACATGAAAAGCATCTGCCCCGGTTACGAGTTCAAGAATTTTTGCGCAGTGCGAAACCTTGAAAGAGGTCATTCATTCCACCACCTGCAAACTATTGCGCTCCAGCCGCCCGGCTGATCTCGCCGTGCAATATACCGAAATCGATGCGATGCGGCACGCTTATGAGAAGCGCTATAATTTAGCGCGATTTTCCGCGCACGCGCCGAGGCGAAAATTAACGCTCATCGCGCTGCACACAAAACTGGGCATAAGATTCACCTCGCACAAATCAAAGATTGACTCGACAAATTCAAACTTCGGCGCATTCTGCGCGTCGGGGCTGATGCATGGTGCTGCAAGCACATTGCGCTTTTGATCGCTGCAGCGCGGGCATTGCCGAAATTTAATATTGCAATCTGATGACGACAGCGTGAACTCGCAACACGAAAGAATCGCGTTGCTGTCACGAGTTTGCCGAGTTCGAACGGCATTTGTCTTCGCGCCGCGGATGACGAAGAGTCGAGTTCAAGCGGCAATGAGCATCGAGATGCTTTCTAATTTTGAATGGGTCTAACGGCTGCGAGCGCGAGGGTAGCGTGATTGAGTTTGGCGTTGATACGGGAAAGGAGGCTTCGATGTCGATCGACGAGATCGTTCACACTTGTTCGAACGAGCATATTGCGCGAGCGGCGGTGGCTTCCATCGGTGTTTCCTTTGCCTCGCGCGTCAAGTTCGCTGCCGATCTTCTGGGTGTCAGCGTCGGCGCCTTCACGGCAAAGACAGTGCGTGCCTTCGGCAAGGAAGCCAGCGCCGATGCGCGGCGCGAGGTGATGCGCGCCATGATCCACAGCGATCAACCGATCCTGCGTGGACTCGAGGCGATCCTGGAGCGCGAGCTTGAAGATTTCGAGCTTGCTCGACCGGCAGGAATGGCGCCCGGTCAAGCCGTCGCGGACCGGCGTCGCCAGGGACTGCTGCTATCCCTGACTTCGGCGCCTTCGCCGGGCTGATAGAAATGCGTCATCACCGGCTTGCGTCCGCTCTCCAGTAAGCCGAGCGTCACCGGATCGGTTATTTCAAGCGCGTCAAAGCCGCAACGCTCGTAAAGCTGCAGCTGATCGAAGAGAATGTCGCCGACGGCACGAAGCTCGCCGGCGAATTTGTAGCGATCGCGCAAAATCCGCGCCGTCGAATAGCCTCGGCCGTCTGTGTATTTCGGGAAAGCGACGGCAACCAGCGCCAATCGCGGCAGATCGGCGGCGATGGACTCGGCTGTCTCGCCCGGCTCCAGCAGGACGCCGAAGGCGATATTGCTGTCCCGTTTCGCCGGGGCCAGCCTTTGCCATTCGGCAAGGCTCAGCAGCACATGGCCTTCGCCTGGCAGCTCCTCGCTGGCGTCGAGGCGGCGCCAGGAATCGGTGACGAAGGTTCCGTTGCGATAAAGCGCCATGATTTAAATATCCGCGCCGGCTTCGAGGACTGAGGGAATGTGGACGCCGCATTCGGTTTTGCCGCGGCCGCGCCAGCGTCCCGAGCGCGCGTCTTCGCCCGGCCGCACCGGCGAGGTGCAGGGAAGGCAGCCGATCGAGAGGAAGTTCTTCGCCACCAGCGGATGCTCCGGCAAATCGTGCTTCTCGAAATAGGCCTTAATGTCCGCCTGCGTCCAGGTTGCGAGCGGATTGAGCTTGATGCGCGGGCCGTCGCTCTCGAACAGAGGCAACGCCGCGCGGGTCGAAGCCTGGAAGCGTTTACGGCCGGTGATCCAGGCATCGTAATTCTTCAGCGCTTTCGCTAACGGTTCCACCTTGCGGATGGCGCAGCAGCGGTCCGGATCGCTCGACCAGAGAAAGGTCTCCGAGTCTTCCTTGGCAAGCTCTTCCGCGTCGGGCTTCAGCGTGACGACATTCGTCAGCCCAAGCCGGGCAACGAGCGAGTCGCGATAGGCGAGCGTTTCCGGAAAGAGATGCAACGTGTCGAGGAAAAGAACTGGCGTCGTCTTGTCGATCTCGGCGACCATGTGCAGGAGAATGGCGGAATCGGCGCCGAAGCTCGAGACAAGCGCGATCCGCCCGGTGAACAGATCTTCGATGACGAGGCGCAGCAGTTTCTCGGCCCCCAGCGCGTAAAACCTGTCCGAGAGGCGCGAGGCCGCGATCTGATCGCCGAACAACGGTGCCTCAAGCGCGCTCATAGAGAGCTTCCTTGAACGGGGCGGCGCCGACACGCCGATAGGCGGTGAGGAAGTCCTCGTCGCGGTTTTCGCGAACCCGGAGATAGGTTTCGACGATGGCTTCGATCGCATCGACGACGGTTTCGCTCGAGAAGCCGGGTCCAAGAACTTCGCCGATCGTGCAATTTTCGTCGGCTGCGCCGCCGAGGGTGATCTGATAGGATTCAATGCCCTTCTTTTCCAGGCCGAGAATGCCGATGTGGCCGACGTGATGATGGCCGCAGGCGTTGATGCAGCCGGATATGTTGATGTTCAGCCTGCCTATCTCCGCGGCGCGGCCATTATAGCCAAAGCGCTCGGAGATACGCTGCGCGATCGGGATCGAGCGCGCCGTTGCGAGCGCGCAATAATCAAGGCCGGGGCAGGAGATAATATCGGTCACGAGGCCGATATTGGCCGTGGCGAGACCGGAGTCCTTCAGCCGGTCGTAAAGTGCCGGCAGATCATCGAGCGCGACATGCGGCAGGACGAGATTTTGCTCGTGCGCGACGCGAATTTCGCCATGCGCGTAGGTCTCCGCGAGAGCGGCCGCCGCTTCCATCTGCTCGGCCGTCATGTCGCCGGGAATACCGCCAATCGGCTTTAGCGAGATCGAGACGACGCCATAGCCCGGCACTTTATGCGCGACGACATTTTGCGCGGCAAAATGCGCGAAGTCAGCGTCCTGCGCCCGGCGCGCCTCGAAATTTTGCGCCGGCACCGGCCGGGGTGGCAGGTCGGGCAGGGCGAAATAGCTTTTGAATCGGTCGACGATTTCCGGGGTCAGGACAAGGTCCGGGTCGCGGCTGCGCGCGAATTCGGCCTCGACTTCGTCGCGGATCGCCTCCGCTCCCTTTTCGTGGACGAGGATTTTGATGCGCGCTTTATATTTGTTGTCGCGCCGGCCTTCGAGATTGTACACGCGCAGGATCGCGGCGGTGTAATTCAGAAGGTCCGCCTTCGGCACGAAGTCGCGGATCTTGTGCGCGACGAAGGGCGAGCGGCCGAGTCCGCCACCGACATAGGCGGCAAAGCCGATCTCACCGTCCGCGTTGCGGACAATGTGGTAACCGATGTCATGCACCTTGACCGCGGCGCGATCGTGCGGCGCGCCGGCGATCGCGATCTTGAATTTGCGCGGCAGGAACGAGAATTCGGGATGCAGCGACGACCACTGGCGCAGCAGTTCGCAATAGGGACGCGGGTCCTCGATCTCATCGGCGGCCGCGCCGGCGAACTGGTCGGCCGTGATATTGCGAATGCAATTGCCCGAGGTCTGGATGGCGTGCATCTCGACGCTGGCGAGTTCGTTCAGGATGTCCGGGCAGTCGGCGAGCGCCGGCCAGTTGAACTGGATGTTCTGCCGCGTCGTGAAATGGCCATAGCCCTTGTCATAGCGGCGGGCGATATGGGCGAGCTTGCGCAATTGGCGCGGCGACAGCGTGCCGTAGGGGATCGCGACGCGCAGCATATAGGCATGCAATTGTAGATAGACGCCATTCATCAGCCGCAGGGGGCGGAACTGGTCCTCGGTCAGATCGCCGGCGAGACGGCGCGCAACCTGGTCCCTGAATTGCGCGACACGTTCCGCGACGAAACCAGCGTCGAAGTCATCGTAACGATACATTTCACCTCCGCGCCGCTGCTGCGGGCGATGTCTTGAAGGCGACGGTCGGTCCAAGCTCGCGAATGGCATTCCGCAGGCTGACCGCATGCAGCCCATCGGCGCTTTGCGCAACCGGTACGGCAAAGGCGTCGATCACCTTGCTGGCGGCGATCGCTTCCTTGGCCTGATCCAGTCCGGCCTGCACGTTTTCAGACTCGAAAAGCCTGGCGCCGGCCAGCGACTTTACCCAATTACCTTGCGAATCGAGGTAGACAACCGTGCCATCGGTCAGGCGATTGGCTGAAACGACTTGCATGAGGCTGCGTTTTCCCAAAAAAGCTCACAAGCGAGCTTGGATATAGGTCAAGTCCCTGCATTTCGCCAGAAATATGTGGAATTAATGTATATATAACAGCCTTCTGCGGTGAAATCATGAACGTGATAGACGATGCAGGGGTTGTGTTGAGGAGGTCTGTTGTTTTTCGGGATTGATGTCCACCCTTTGATCGCCCGGCATGGCTATGCCGTAGTCTTCATCGTGGTGTTGCTGGAGGGCGCGGGCTCGCCGTTACCGGGCGAGACGGCGCTGGTGTTGGCCGCGGTCTATGCCGGGGCGACTGGTCGCCTGGATATCGCCACGGTCCTGCTCGTCGCCATCGCCGGCGGCATCATTGGCGGAACGGGCGGCTACTGGATCGGGCGCGGTGCCGGCACCGAATTCCTGCGCAGATACGGCAGGTGGATCGGGTTGACGGAAAACCGGCTGGCGCTCGGGCGGCATCTGTTTCAAAGCCACGGCGGCAAGATCGTCTTTTTCGGCCGCTTTGTGGCCGTTCTGCGTGTCGTCGCGGCGCTGCTGGCCGGACTCAACCATTATGACTTCCGGCTGTTCTTCCTGTTCAACGCCGCCGGTGTCGTCGCCTGGGCGGTTATCATGGGCCTGGGCGGCTATTTCTTCGGCGATGCAATGACGCGGGTCAGCGGCCCGCTGGGGATCCTGGGCCTCGCATTCGCGCTTGGCGTCATCCTCGCTTTTTTCATCGTCCTGCGCCAGCAGGAACGGAAATTCGAGAGCCGGCTATCTGACGAGGCTCTGGCTGAAGCCAAAGGCGCGCCCGAGCTCGAATCGACAGATCATTTGTGAGCGCGCGAGCGCGGGAACAGACGCCATGCAAACGCGTTCGCCCTTGAAATGAACAAGGGAGAAGCCGATGCCCGGTCTCAAGCGATGGGCTTTCTTGCCGCTCGGCGCGGCGCTCGCGCTCGCGCCCGCTGCGGTTTTCGCGCAAAGCCCCGGCGCTGCCGCCAAGCCCAATACGACTATTCCAGAAAAGCAGCATATCGGGCCGGTCGATCCGCCAGCCAATGGCGTCATTAAGCCGAAAAGCGACACCGATCCGGCTATGGCCAAGAAGCCGCCGCCGCAGAGCCCGGCAGAGACGCCGGTCATTCCGCCCGCCGAGACGCAGGGTGGCCAGGAGGCGAAGTAGGGTCTCGAGGCGCTTCTAGGCTGCAGAGCCGAAGAGATCGTAGGCGTCTGCACGCTCGATCTTGACGGAGACGATATCGCCGGGGCGTAGCGGGCGGCGGCTGGCGATATGCACCTTGCCGTCGATTTCGGGCGCATCGGCCTTGCTGCGGCCGATCGCCACCGTCGGGCCAGCCTCGTCGACGATAACCTGCATGTGCCGGCCAACCTTGCGCTTGAGCAGATTGGCGCTGATCGCCTGCTGATGCTGCATGAAGCGGCGATAGCGGCTCTCCGCGATTTCCGCAGGTACGACGGGCAGGCCGAGATCGTTGGCTGGCGCCCCCGCGACGGGCTCATATTTGAAGGCGCCGACCCGGTCGAGCCGCGCTTCTTCCAGCCAGCGCAAGCAGATAGTCGAAATCCTCCTCCGTTTCGCCGGGAAAGCCGACGATGAAGGTCGAGCGTAGCGCCAGATCGGGGCAGGCGTTGCGCCATTCCCTGATTCGATCGAGCGTCTTTGTCTGATCGCCGGGACGGCGCATGGCCTTCAACACCTTTGGGCTCGCGTGCTGAAAAGGGATATCGAGATAAGGTAGAATCTTGCCATCGGCCATCAGGCCGATGACCTCGTCGATGTGCGGATAGGGGTAGACATAATGCAGCCGCACCCAAGCGCCGAGACTGCCGAGCTCGCGCGCTAGGTCGATGAACTTGGCGCGCACCTGCCGGTCGCCAAGCGGGCCGGCAAGCGTGCTTTCCGCATAGCGCAGGTCGAGCCCGTAGGCGCCGGTATCCTGCGAAATGACCAGCAGCTCCTTGACGCCCGCGGCGACGAGCTTTTCCGCTTCGCGCAACACCTCGGCGGCGGGCCGCGAGACGAGATCGCCGCGCAATCTCGGGATGATGCAGAAGGAGCAGCGATTGTTGCAGCCCTCGGAGATCTTCAGATAGGCGTAATGACGCGGCGTCAGCTTGACGCCCTGTGCCGGCACGAGGTCGAGGAACGGATCGTGCGGCGCCGCCACCGCTTCGTGAACGGCCGCGACGACGCTTTCGTAGGCTTGAGGGCCACTGATCGAAAGCACGTCCGGATAAGCGGCGCGGATTGTCTCGGATTGCGATGCTGCGCCCATGCAGCCGGTGACGATCACCTTGCCATTTTCCTTGAGCGCCGAGCCGATGGCGGCCAGCGATTCGGCCTTGGCGCTGTCGAGAAAGCCGCAGGTGTTGACGATCACGGCATCGGCGCCGGCATGGCTGCGGGTCAGCTCATAGCCTTCGGCGCGCAGCCGGGTGATGATTCGCTCGCTGTCGACGAGTGCTTTGGGGCAGCCGAGCGAGACGAAGGAAATTTTGGGCGGATTGGTCGTTTCCGCCGCGAGTGGGTCGGTTGTCATCGGCGTCGATTGCCATGTCCGGACCCTCGCCGCAAGCCGCACGCAGCGGGTAGGGCAAAAGGGCATGCAAGACAAAGAAAAAACCCGGCCGCGAGGGCCGGGTTTTCAGGATTTCATGGAGACGATCGGTCTCAGTACTTCGAAACGATCGGCGCCGGGGGCGCGAACATGTCGAACTTATACGAGAAGCCGGCCTGCACGCGGTTATCGCGGACGTGCGTCGAGATAACATCGCCAGTCACGACGGGATCGTAGTTGGTGATGTGGCCGTAATCCGTGTAGCGATATTCGGCGCGGACGGACCAGTTGTTATCGATGGCATATTCGATGCCGGCGCCAGCCGTCCAGCCGATGCGGCCAGTGTTGAAGCTGTCGTAAGCGCCGAGGTTGTCCGAAAGGGACGTGTGGAAGTTGCCATAGGCGCCGCCGCCGGTGGCGTAGATCAGGACGCGATCGAAGGCGTAGCCGATGCGGCCACGGATCGAGGCATCGATGTTCTTGCGGATGCCATAGGAGAGGCCCGCATCGTAATTGTTATCGCTCTCGGACGAGCCGTTCACGTCGCCTTCGAGGCCGAAGACGAACTGCGAAACCTGATAGTTGTAGCCGACGTGAAGGCCGCCCACGACGCCCGACTGGGACAGATTGCCGGGCGTGAAGCCGGTCGTATTGTCATAGACGTTCGACGTGCCCCAGCCGTAGCCGACCTGGCCACCGATATAGACGCCGGACCAGGTGAAGGCCGGGGGCGGCGGAGGCGTGTAAACCGGCGCGTCCTTACGATACGGCAGATCGGCTGCCAGGGCCGCGCTACCGGCGAAGCCAACAAGAGCCGTCGTCAACAGAAGCTTACGCAACATTATGGGAATCCCCTCTTCGAGTTTCGATCATGGACCCAGCTAACTCCTGTCCCCATCCGGATCAATAGAGCTAGGCCCGAAAACCAAGTCTAAGCGTCATTTCCGTAAGCAGTGTCGTACTTTTGCAACGCTTACGAAAGTCAAACCTCCATCCACGCTTGCTATGTTCGCCAGCAAGCAAATTAAGGGCGCAAATGTGGCGAGCTTGCGAGGCGAAAAACGATCACGAAAGCTTGAGTGCGGCGGACAGGCCGCAAACTAAACTTTGCGTTAATCAAATTCCGAGCTGCGAAGCTAAAGCACTACTGAGGAAGTATTGTGCTGCCAAACGGCCCTCGGGCCGCATTAGGCATGCCGCTGGTCAAAGTTTCCTTAAGCCCCCTTACGCGAAACCATGCAGACGCATTCTGGGTTCCATAATCGAGGGCCGCAGTGTCCTGGCGCACATGTTCTATGTAGGGCTGAGGCGGGCCGATTTAAGGCAGCGCCCCTCGTAAAATCTCTTGGCAGCCATGCCGATATCTCAACCCAACACTTTGCTAACTACGTCAGCAACTTTCGATATGCGGTGCAATGCCGAGTACACGCGCGTGTCTTAGGCGGCGGGCGAAATCGATAGCTCGGGGCAAACGGCTGCCGCCGCTAATGTTTGATCTTCGGCGAAGCCTCGATCCAATATCGCCAATGCGTCGGATGCACGGGGACGGCTTCGCGCGTCAGCGCGTTGGACCATCCTTCGCCGGTGCGCCGGCACGGAAAGACCAAGGCATAAACCTCTCCATCCTCGATCACGCTGACTTCGAGGTCATGGCCGAAAGGCGCCGAGTCAATGGACTTCCAATCCATCTGATGAAGATCTTTCCACAGGCTTTCGCCGGTTGACGGGCCTCCGCGTGGCGCAGCTGGAAAGCGCATCCGCAGACAGACACTTGAATTTGAACAAAACCCCGCGGGGTGACCTTGATGGAGGTCAAAACTTCTTGAGTTCGCGACCGGCCGGCGGCCTGCCGCCTAGGGGGGTCGTTCCCGTCGGTGCACTCAATTCGTCCGAGGAGCGGCGACGAAGTGATAAAGCGCATCATGTGCCCGGGCCTCTGGCGACGCGAGAGACACCGGCGCGGGTTGATCGTTGGAATTGCCAATTGATGGCATTCGGCATGCTGGTTGCAACCGCAACGCTGACGGCACCCTCGGGCGGCGGCCTGCCGGAGTGGTCGTTGGGGATTTTGTAAAGCCGCTCTGGCTTTTTTTGATTCTGCTGTTTTAATTCTCAGATGATGTTCGGGGCAGTCCGAGGTGGGAAACTCTACCGTCGCTCTGATGCTGCTGGCCCGCGTTTTCGGGCCATGTCACGATCCCTGCGTCGTCGAATATAACCCCGGCGGCCATGTCGCCTGGTTCGAGCAAGCGGCCCATGCCGCCCGCGCGGCGCAGGTGCATGTCATTATCAATGGTTTCTGCGGCTCTTCCTGCATGACGCTGGCGAGCGAGGCGCGGCCTTACGTCTGCATCACGCCGCGCGCCATATTCGCCTATCATCGGACAAATTATGGCGACCCTATCCCGCTCGGGCGCGACCTTGACCATTGGATCAGGGTACGCGGCGGCTACCCGCCTTTTCGGGGCGTCCCCGGCCGTATGAGCTATGACGCCGCGCTCGCCTTCTGGCCATCCTGCGGCTCCCGGATGCCGGAAGGGCTGAACGAGCAATGAAGCGCAGGCCATTGCCGCCCTGGCGGGCAAGTCGCCCTTCTTTCATGCACCGGCACCGCGCGACGCGCAAATCTGGATGACCAAGTTCCTCTCATCTCCGCTGCGGAATCTGGCCGCCGGCCTTGTTTTCATGCTCGTAGTCTCGGCGGGTGCGACTGTCGCCTACATGGAAAAGGGGTGGAGCTTCGGCGACGCGCTCTACATGGTCGTGCTCACTGTCTACACGGTCGGCTTCGACGAAGTCAGGCCGATCAACACGCCGGAATTACGCGTCATCACCATCGCCTTGATCGTCATGGGTTGCACCGGGATGATCTTTCTGACCGGCGCGCTCATTCAGCTCATCACCGCCAGCCAGCTCCAGCAATTATTTGGATTCCGCCGCATGCAAAAGGAAATCGACCGTCTCACCGATCACGTCATCATCTGCGGTTACGGGCGCATCGGCCAGATGCTCGCGCGCGAGCTTCAAGCCGGAAAGAGCGACTTCGTCATCGTGGAACGCGGCGACGGCCGTATGACCACCGCGCGCGAGTTGGGGTTCCTCGGCGTGCACGGCGACGCTACGGACGAAGACGTCCTGAAACTCGCCGGTGTTGGCCGGGCTCGGGCACTCGCAACGGTTTTGCCGGACGACGCGGCGAACGTGTTCATCACGCTGAGCGCCCGCAGTCTCAACCGCGAGCTGACGATCATCGCCCGCGGAGAGGCCGCGTCCACCGAAGGCAAGCTCATCCAAGCCGGCGCCGATCGCGTCGTGCTGCCGACACGAATCGGCGCAGAACGAATGGCTGAGCTTTTGCTGTATCAGGACGTCGCCAAGGTATTGTCCGGAATTAAAGCTGGCGATCTCGACCGGCTTGGACGCGATCTGCGCCGTCTCGGTCTCGAAATCGAGGTTGTCGCCGCCGCGACCGGGAGCAAGAGCGTCGGGGCAACCATTGGTGCGCTGGAGAGTGCGGCCGGGGGCGCGTTTCTTGTCGTCGCGCTGGAACGTCAAAACGGCGACGTCTTGCTCCAGCCGGCGGCGGATATTGCGATCCAGGAAGGCGACGGCGTCGCAATCGTCGGCAGGCCCGGCCGCGCCCAGACCGTCAAGTCCGTCTTCGCGCGGCCGGCTGTGGGTTGATCTGCGGCTAGAACGGCCAAATACTGTGCTTGTGAGGACATTTGGCGTCCAATATTTTCGCTTCGTCTGTGTCTTTGAAGGTCATTCCCGAGGTGGGGTGCCCGTTCACAACTATGGTTCCGACTTCTACCCATGTTCCATCGCTATTGTGCTTCCACGCATCGCACGGAACCTTGTTGATGTCTTGAGGCCAGTTTTGAATTGAGTAAGTTGCGGCAGCGGCGAAGTTGAGGGATCCGGTCAAGAATAGAGCGACGAGAAAAGCCCTCATGGCTGCCTCCAAGCTGTGATCGCGTTTAAGGGCTCTTCTTTCCAAGCCTCATCAGGGCCTCGAAAATATCAAATAAGTTTTGATTTTATTATGGTCGTGGCGGAAGGGGTGGGATTCGAACCCACGGTAGGCTTTCACCCACGGCGGTTTTCAAGACCGCTGCCTTAAACCGCTCGGCCACCCTTCCGGCAGAAAACTCCGTATAATACCTTTAGCCCTCGCGCCAGTACCGCTGCGCCTGTGATTGTTGCAAAGCCCAAATACGAGAAGCCCCACTCAGCGGGGCAGCCGAGCGGGGCGGGGGGTTGGGGCTGTGACTCAGACAATACGCGTACTACGCCTCGTTCAACGCGCAACTTTCCTTCCGGTTCCCGTGTCCCGGCAGATTTTTGAGGGCTGCGAATCGACGGACGCCCACAGTCGCGCTAGAGATGGGGGCAAATCGCCGGTTGTTCAGGGGGGCTCTATGCGTTCGGGCAAGGCGGGATTGCTGCTCCGCGCGGTGTTGGTCGTCGCGGCGCTTGCTTTTCAAAACAGCAAATCCCGCGCCGCAGGGCCGTTTACGCCCCTGGCCGGGGATTGGACGGGGAGCGGCACGCTCACAATGGGGGGCGTGGGTCAGCGGCTGCGCTGCCGGGCGATCTATTTTGTCTCCCCGCGGGGCGAAAGCCTGCGCCAGTTCCTGCGCTGCGCCAGCGACAGCTATGTCATCGCCGTCGATAGCGACGTGACCGAAATCGACGGCAGATTGTCCGGCACCTGGCGGGAGCTGACGAGCGGCGCCTCGGGCACGCTGAGCGGTCTGGTGCGCGGGCCCTCCGTGACCGGCACCGTTTCAGGGCTTGGCCTGAGCGCGAGGCTATACATCTACACGCGCGGACGGTCGCAGCACGCCTCTATCGATCTCTACGGGCCGAGCATCGCCGGAGTCGTCGTGACCTTTCACCGGGTCTGAGAGCTTCAGCCCGGCCGCCACAGGGTAATGACGAGGCCGCCGGCGAGGATAAGCGCACCGCCGACATAAATCGGCAGATCCGGCCGCGAGCCGAAAAAGACGACATTGACGATCTGGGCGATGACGAAGAACAGCGTGACATAGACGCCGAGCAATTTGCCGAAGTCCCACGGCGGGGAATTCACCGTCAGCCCGTAAGCGAACAGGACAGCGGCGCCGAGCGCGAAGAGCCCGATCCGTCCGGGCCCGCTTGGCGCCTGCAAACCTTTGCGCACAATGGCATCGCCGCCCGCTTCAAGCGCCGCGGCGATTGTGAGAACGACATAAGCCAAAACGGGATTCATAAGCACCATCTTTCACGGCATTGCGAAGGCCACGCCTGGCAAAGGCTATGCGATGATAGACCTCAGGCCAAGTGCGGCAGTCGCAAGCAGTGGGATAGCGCGGTCCGCGTTGGCTTCAGAGGAACATACCGCCCGAGACTTCGATCCGCTGTCCCGTGAGCCAGCGGTTCTCCTCGGCGAGCAGGCTGGCGATCATCGGCCCGATGTCGTCCGGCACGCCGACGCGGCCCATGGCCGTGACCGACGCGACAAACTTGTTGAGCTCGGGGTTGTCGCGCACCGCGCCGCCACCGAAATCGGTTTCGATCGCGCCGGGCGCTACCACATTGGCGGCTATGCCACGGGGGCCGAGCTCCCTGGCGAGATAACGGGTGAAAACCTCGATGGCGCCTTTCATCGCGGCGTAAGCGGAATAGCCGGGTAGCGAGAAACGGGCGAGGCCGCTCGACAGATTGATGATCCGGCCGCCGTCAGCGATCAGCGGCAAGAGCTTTTGCGTGAGGAAGACAACGCCTTTGAGATGGACGCGATAAAGCCCGTCGAAATCCTCCTCGCTCATCGCGGCGATCGGGCCGGGCGCGCTGTGGCCGGCATTGTTGACGAGATAATCGAAAGTTGTCCGGCCAAAGGTCTCGCGCAACGCCGTTGCAACCTTCTCCACGAAGGCCGGAAAGCTCGCCGTGTCGCCGGTGTCGAGCTGGAAGGCCAGCGCCGTGCGACCGAGCGCTTTGATGTCGGTCACGACCTTGTCGGCCTCGGCGCGATTGCTGCGATAGGTGAAGATCACATCGATGCCGCGCGCCGCCGTGGCCAAAGCGGTGTTGCGGCCGAGGCCACGGCTGGCGCCGGTGATGAGAGCGATCTTCGATTGCGTGTCAGCCATTGCAGATGCTCCTTGCGGACGAATTTACTTTGCCTCGATCAGCTTGCGGGCATCGTCCCGCAACGCCGCGCGTGAGGCATCCCGCGCATAGAACATATGGCCTCCGCCATAGACCGAGAGATGAACCCGGTCAGGCTGACCCATGGGCGCGATCTGATCGAGCAAGAGCTTTGAGGTAAAATAAGGCGTCACCAGATCCGTGACGCCATGCGCGACGAGAACGCGGAACTTCGGATCAAGTGCGAGATCCTGCTTGAGATCGCTCATCGCCTCAGCATTGCCGTGACCCCAATCCCAGTCCTCGCTGACCTTCTCATTCAGAATCTCATAGCGGGCGTCGACGCCCCATTTGAGCTGACTGGCGGTGATGTCGGCGATGGCGCTCGCCAGCGGCGTTTTGAGCGCATCGAGCACGGGATCGGCATAATCTCCGCGCGCCACATGCGGCTGGGGATCGTAGCCGGTGACGAGCGCGTCATAGGCGCTGGCGACGCGGCCCGCGGCACGTTCACGCTCGCGTGTGAAGGTCCGTGTATCGATACGGCCGCCGAGCTTGCGCACCAGCGCCGGATCGAGGCCGGTGAAGGCCGCCACTTTGCCGTCGATTCGCTCGAGCGCCGCCGCGTCGGAATCGCCGCGCAGGAGATCGACGACATAGGGGCCGGCCGCATAGGCTTCGACATCGGCGAGTTTGTTGCGCGCATCGGGGCCGGTCACATCGCGCGCCGCTGCCGTCATCGAGGGCAGGTGGGTCGCGAAGGTCAGTGGGTTGTTGGTACTGTTGAACCAGCCGAAATCGAGCACCGGCGAGATCATGACGATGCCGTTGACGCCGATGCCTTCCGCATCGGTCAGGCGGCGCGCGAGCTTGGGCGCGCGAAAGCCGCCATAGCTTTCGCCGACGATGAATTTCGGGCTCTCGAGCCGATGGTTCTCGACGAGCCATTTGCGGATCGCGACCGACAGCGCATTGATATCGCCATCGACGCTGAAGAAGGTCTTGCGCGCATCCTTGTCGAGAACGCGGCTATAGCCGGTGTCCGGCGGATCGATGAAAACGAGATCGGTGAAGTCGAGCCAGGTTTCAGCATTGGGCACAGTCGCCGGCGTGGCCGACGGCGACAGCTTTCCGTCATCGAGCGGCAGACGCCAGGGGCCGAGCGCGCCGAGGTCGAGCCAGGCCGAGCCGGCGCCGGGGCCGCCATTGACGGCAAAGGTGATCGGCCGTTTCGCCGCGTCCTCGCCATCTTTGAGGAAAGCGATATAGGCGACGTCGGCGAGCGGTGCGCCGGAGCCGGCATCGCTGAGCCGGATCGCGCCCGCCTTGGCGGTGAAGTTGATCGTCCGGTCGCCGAGTTTCAGAACATGCGGGGTCGTCGCGGGCGGCGGCAACGGATGCGGCGGGGCGGTATCGGCCGACGCGACGTCTGTGGGGGCGGCATGTTTGCCTGCTTCCTGCGCCGAGAGTGGCAATGCGCACGAGGCAAGAAGAGCCAAGGCTAACCCGAAAGACTTCGCCGCACCGTTCATCGCACACTCCCTTAAGCCCACGCGGAATGGCATAGGCCCGGCCAATATGGTGGCGGTGAGGCGAAAAGTCAGGCGGCGGTGCGAGCGCGGCGCGGCGCTCCGGGCTCACCGCTCAACGGCGGAGGCGGCCCAAGGTCGAGCTGCGGCAGCGCGTCCATGACGCGCTCGGGCGGGAAAATGACGATGACCTCCGTGCCCTCGCGGACGCGCGACTTCAGCGTGAATGTGCCGCCGTGCAGTTCGACCAGGCCCTTGACGATTGGCAAGCCGAGGCCGGAGCCCTCTTCGGCATTCTTCTGCGCCAGCGTACCGCGGCCGAAGGACGACATGACGACCGGGATTTCGTCTTCCGGAATTCCGGGGCCGGTATCCTTTATGGAAAAATACTGGCCGCCGGTCGAAGTCCAGCCGACCTTGATTGTCACCGTGCCGCCGGGCGGCGTGAATTTCACCGCGTTCGACAGCAGGTTGAGTGCGACCTGACGTACGGCGCGCGCGTCTGCCCAGATGCGCGGCAGGCCCGGCTCCGAGGATTCGATGATGGTGATGTCGCGCTTCTTGGCGCGCAAGGTCATGAGGTGACGGCACTCGTTGATGACGGCGTTCAATTCGACCGGCTCGGCCTGCAGCTCGTAACGGCCGGCCTCGACGCGCGAGAGGTCGAGGATTTCGTTGATGAGCGCCAGAAGGTGCTGGCCGCTCGAATGGATGTCCCGAGAATATTCCTTGTAGGAGGGGACCCTGTGGGCGCCGAACAGTTCTGCCTGCATCACTTCAGAAAAGCCGAGAATGGCGTTGAGCGGCGTGCGCAGCTCGTGGCTCATCGTGGCGAGGAAGCGGGACTTGGCGAGGTTGGCTTCTTCCGCGCGTCGGCGCGCGACGTCGCTATTGATCTTGGCCTGCTCAAGTTCGGCGATCAATTCGTCTTTCTGGCTCTCGAACGTTAGGGAGTCGATCGAGCGCGCATAAAGCTTCTTCGCCAGAACGGCGGAATAGAGGAGGGTGATGCAGGCAAGGATGGCGAGGGGAATTCCCCGATCCGTGAAGCTCGACGGCCACAGGAAGATGACGGTTGCCGCCGTCATCGGCGCAAGACCGGCATAGACCGCAATGGGGATCGAGGCGATGATCGTCGCGTTCATCGCGGCGACGAGCAGCAACATAACCAGCGCGAATGTGCGCGCGCTCGGGTCCACGGTATCGCCGATCAGGAACACCAATTGCGCCCAGACGATGCCCTGGATGACTTCCGCGATAATGAAATTGCCACGCCAATTCGCAACATCGACGCGCGCCGGCTCAAGCGAAAGAAATTTTTGGGCGAGCCAGTGCAAGGCCAAAGTGACGGCCAGAACCAGCCCCAGCCAGGTCGTCAGATGCAACGGCACGGCCCAGCGCAAACCGACAAGCGCCGCGACGACCGCGATAAAGGCGAATGTAAGCGAGGAATTGCGCCGGCCCGTGGCATAAAGCTGGAGCAGTTCGACATCGAAGGCCCGGTGCCCGGACCCGGCAGACGTTAACTTCTCGCGCGCCTCACGGACTTTTGCGGCAAGGCGACGGCGTTCGGTCGCAGCTTTCGGGTCTGCCCCGCGACCGCGCTCGATCATCTCGGCGGTGACTTCTGTCATCCTTGGCAAAACCCGTCGACTTTTAGTTCGCCGCGAAAGCTTTCGTTACGTTAAACTGTGCTGTAGAAAGATTAACGGTCGGCTCACACAAACGTTAAGATTGAGTCGATCCGCAGGAACAAAACTTCTGATTGATTGTGCCTTCGCGCACATCCTGAATTCCAAATTTTAGTTAAGGATCGATTTCACTTTGAGTTATCGCGTGCGAATAGGGTGCGAAGTGCGTGCGTGTCGTCGCGGCAACCCCCTGTTTCCCGGATGGGCCTATGTCGTTACTTTCCTTTCCAGCCGCCGCGCTTGATCTTGACGCAAGCAACGACGAGACCCCCCGCGATTTTGCGCCGGTTGCTGGCATGAAGGTCACAATCGTCGGTTCAGGCGATGCCTTCGGCTCGGGCGGCCGCGCCCATACCTGCATTCGGATCGATGCCGCGACGGCGACCGTGCTTGTCGACTTCGGCTCCGGCGCGATGACCGCCTGGCAGAAACTCGGGTTCGACTGCAACAATATCGATGCGATCGTCGTGAGCCATTTGCATGGCGACCATTTCGGCGGCATTCCGGCGCTGCTCCTGCACGCACAATTCGTCGCGGAGCGACGCAGACCGCTTCTGCTCATCGGGCCTCCGGGGCTGAAAGTACGCCTTCACGAAATGCTCGATCTATTCTTTCCGGGAAGCAGTGCGGTCGCCTGGAATTACGCCTGGCAGGTGCGGGAGATCGGCGGCGGCCGCAAGATCACAGTGTCGGGCCTGACGCTGGAGACCTTCGACGTCATCCACTCGCCCGGCAGTATGCCGACGGGCATTCGGCTTTCGGACGGCAAGCATGTCTTCGCCTATTCCGGCGACACCACCTGGACGGAAACGCTGAACGATATCGCCGCAGACGCGGACCTCTTCCTCTGCGAATGCTCGTCCGGCGACGAGCCGGTGCCGTACCATTTGCACTGGCCGCTGCTCAGGGGCAAGCTCAAGGGCTTCAGCGCCAAGCGCATCGCTGTCACGCATATGGGCCCGTCCGCCATTGCCAAAATCCCTGAAATGCAGGCAGCCGGACTCATCGTCGCCAATGACGGACTCAGCCTCGAACTCTGATCTCGAGGTCTATACCGCGCGTATCCGGGCCTGCCGTTTCTGCCGCGATCTGCCGGAGCCGCAACGGTTGCCGCAAGAGCCGCGTCCCGTCCTGCGTGTGTCGCGCACGGCGCGCCTGCTTCTCGCGGGACAAGCGCCCGGCACAAGGGTCAACGCGACCGGCATTCCTTATAACGATCCATCGGGCGATCGGTTACGCGTCTGGATGAATCTCTCGCGCGAGGCGTTCTACGATGAGTCCCGGATTGCGATCGTGCCGATGGGCTTTTGCTTCCCCGGCCTCAACGCGGCGAAAGCCGATCTGCCGCCGCGCCGCGAATGCCGGCAATTGTGGCACGATGGCTTGCTCGATCTAATGCCGCAGCTCACCTGCATCGTGGCGATCGGGCGCTACGCGCAGGATTATCATTTCGCTCGCGCCGGCCACCCCTTGCCGAAGGGCGCGACACTCGCGGAAATCGTTGGCGATTGGCAGAACCACAAACGCCTCAACCCGCGGATTATCGCCCTGCCGCATCCCTCCTGGCGCAACAACGCCTGGATCAAGCGCAATGGGTGGTTCGAAGAAAATGTCGTGCCGCTGCTGCGCGCCGAAGTCACAAACGCTCTGGCCTAGCTCTCCGTCTTCTCATTTCGCGGAAGCACGAGCGCAATCAGCATGACAAGAACAGCGCCGGCCACGCCGCAAGCCGTCGAGAAATAGCTCCAATGTGCGACGGCAAGATTGGGGAGGGGCGCTTCAGCGGTAATGAACTCCTCGGCGATCATTCCCCCGGCGATAAAGCCAAGCATTGCCGCGCCGAGCCAGATCAGAATCGGAAAGCGCGAGATGAGGCGCAGCAAAAGCGTCGAACCGAAGATAATCAGCGGGACCGAAAGGCCGAGACCGAAGAGAACGAGAAGAGCCGAGCCTTTCGAGGCGGCGGCGATCGCGACGACATTGTCGAGCGACATCACCGCGTCGGCGATGACAATCACCCGCACGGCGCCGAGGATCGATGTCTGCTCTGTGACGGGCTTTTTGCCGCGTTCATCGCGCGCGAGCTTCACGGCGATCCAGAGCAGCAGGAGGCCGCCGACAAGTTTGATGAAAGGGATGGTAAGCAGATCGACAAAGAGCAGCGTGAACACGACCCGCAGCCCGATCGCGGCTATTGTGCCCAGCGCGATGCCCTTGAAGCGCTGCGCCTGAGGCAAGCCCGCGCAGGCCAGCGCGATCACGACCGCATTATCGCCCGAAAGAAGAATGTCGATCCAGATGATCTCAAGGACCGGGATCAGAAAGTCGGCAGGATTGACGGTCATGCCGGCGCCCGGCGCGCGCGCCGGGCCTCACAACATGCGCGCGTCTTGAGGGAAAAGCGGGAGAGCCGGCGCGGGTTCTCGTCGCGACATCGAGTGGCCTTCATCCGGTCAATTATCCATTGGCCAGGTCAGCATTGCAAATTTTATCGCACTTCCGCGACCGCCAGGCGAAATTCGCGTATCTGCGCCGCGACAGCGACGATGGCAATTTCCGATGCCGCCACAATGTCGGCGAAGCTCGGCCGGGACGCGTCGTCGGCACGCGCCGGGAACCGGAATATGGATAAAACCCGCCGCAAGTTCTTTTTGCCTCTGTAAAGTCTCGTAGAGCGTCGCGTTGCAGAGATAGGCACCGGCATCGTGCGAAATTCTAGCCGCGATGCCGGCACGGCGTATTTTTGAGGTAATCTCCGCGGCGCGAATTCGCACGCAAATCGCCTCGGCACCGTCACGCGATAGAACGTTCGAGGTCGGTCGTGCGCCTTGCGCATCGGCCGCGCGAGAATCAACGCGGTTGCGTGCGTGGGTTTCGATCGAGATGCGCGTGCGGCGCGCGGCGACGCCGAAGTGCAGGATCGCGTCAGGCCGCGTTTGTGCGCATAGCGCGGACAGCCGCGCCGCAAGACCTTCGTAGACGACCGGCAGGACGCGCGTTTCCAGCCGGATGCCGAGCCTTTCAAAATGATCGCGCTTTTTCTCCAGCGCCGCCATCAACGCCGCCGAGGGATTATTCTGAATGCCGGGGAAGGCTGCGAAGCCGGTGGCGAGAACGCAGATCATGGCGTCGGCGATCGATGGGCGGTCGGTGACATTTTGGAAAGCTTGATCGCAAAAATGCGCCCATCCTGCGGCGTTCGTCGTCGGCGCGGAAGCGGCCGGTAACTTCCGCGCTCTAAGCCTTTTGCCGTGTCGGCATATAAAGGGGAGGCGTGCAGTGTCGGAGCAGGACGACCACAAAGTGAATACCATCGTTCTCGATCAGGTCCTGGATCTCCAGGCCGCCGCGCCACTTGCCGAAAGCCTGCTCGCCCATCGCGGCACAGATATCATCATCGATGCCGCCGAGGTCGAACGTCTCGGTGCGCAGTCGCTGCAAGTTCTACTGTCGGCCGTCGCAACGTGGCACGCGGACGGGCACAGCCTCGATTTCGCTCATCCGTCCGGGGCATTCCTCGAGAGCCTGCAGCTCTTCGGGATCGAAGCGGACAGCCTCTTGCACCATCCGCGCGCCGCCTAGCTTTAAGCCTCCGCCGCGTCCGCGGTGATTAGGATGGCGCGGAAATCGTTGACATTGGTGAGCGTGGGGCCGGTGATGACGCTGTCGCCGAGCGCTTCAAAAAAGCTGTGGCCGTCATTATTGGCGAGAGCGTCCGGCGGTTTGATGCCGAGCTTCCAGGCGCGGGCGAGCGTGTCCGGTCCAAGATAGGCGCCGGCGATTTCTTCCAACCCATCGACGCCATCGGTATCGCCCGCGAGCGCATGGATGCCCTTGTGGCCGGCCAGCGCGATGCCGAGCGACAGCAGAAATTCGACATTGCGACCGCCACGACCTTTGCCGCGCACTGTCACGGTTGTCTCGCCACCTGACAGAATGAGGCAGGGGGCTTTGAACGGCTGGTTATGCCGGGCGACCTGGCGGGCGAGGGCGGCGAGCACTTTGCCGACATCGCGCGCCTCGCCTTCGATGTCGTCGCTCAGAATATGGACGGGGAGCCCGTGCTTGCGTCCGACTTCGGCGGCAGCCTCAAGCGCCATCTGCGGCGTGGCGATCGTTTTGACTTCGCTGTTCTTAAGGCGCGGATCGCCGGGCTTGACACTTTCGCCGCGCCCGCTGGTCAGAACATCGCGCACCTTGCCATTCATCTCGATGCCATAGCGGGCGATAATCTCCAGCGCGTCCTCGCAGGTCGTGGGGTCGCCGATGGTCGGCCCGGAGCCGATATCGACGGGCGCGTCGCCGGGTACATCGGAGATGAGCAGCGTCACGAGCTTGGCCGGATGACAGGCGACGGCGAGCCGTCCGCCCTTGATTCCCGAGAGATGCCGGCGCACGCAATTCATCTCGCTGATCGTTGCGCCGCATTTGAGCAGCTCTTTGTTGAGCGTGCGCTCGTCGGTGAGGTCGAGCCCTTCGAGCGGCAGCGGCAGCAGCGCCGAGGCGCCGCCGGAGATAAGGCAGATGACGAGATCGTCTTCGGTCAGCCCCTCTACGGCAGCGAGCAGGCGCTTGGAGCCGACGAGGCCCGCGGCATCCGGAACCGGATGGCTGGCCTCCAGAACCTCGATCGTGCGGGTCGGCAGATGATGCCCGTAACGGGTGACGACCACGCCGGACAATTCACCCGGCCAGGCGGCTTCGACGGCGAGCGCCATCGAGGCCGCGCCTTTGCCAGCGCCGATGACGATCGTGCGGCCCTTGGGCGGTGGCGGCAGATATTGCGCGAGCACGCGGGCCGGGTCGGCGGCGGAGACAGCAGCGTCAAACAGCAACCGTAGCAGGATCTTTGGTTCAACTGACATTTGAAGAAAACCGCTTTCCTGTTTGTTTTATATTATTTTTTCACCAGCAAACGGAGCGCTGACAAGCAGACGCTCCGGCGCGGATGGTCCCGCCGCCTGCTCCGGACGTCAGATCGTATAGGTGAATTCCTGCTCGCCACTCAAGGCCAGGGCACGCATATCGGCCAGCGTCCGATTGTCCAGGATCCGCGCGATGGCCTCCCGTGCCTCAAGCATGACGAGGCGGACGCCGCAGCTTTTCTCGTCCGAGCAATCGTCGCAACGGCGATAGGCGGTCTTGCTGGCGCACTGGATCGGCGCCAGCGGACCGTCGAGAACCCGGATGATATGGCCGACGCGAATATCCTGCGCAGAGCGGGCCAGCGTATAGCCGCCGCCCTTGCCCTTCTTGGAATTGACGAAGCCCGCATTGCGCAATTCGCCGAGAATCGTGTCGAGAAATTTCTTCGGAATCGAATTGGCCGTCGCGATATCGGTAACGAGAGACGGTTCGCCCGGCGGATACCCGGCCAGATGGACCATGGCCTTGAGGCCGTATTTCCCTTTTTTGGTCAACATGTTCTGTGTTCGTCAGCCATGCGCGTGAGCGGAATAGAAAACGGCCGTTCCATTGTCTACTAAATTTATGATCGGAATCGAGAAACGCCAGACTATCATGCTTGGGCTTCGCCCGCCCAGAGGCTTGGGGCGGCGCAGCGTCGACGGAGCGCCGCGTCAGCGCGGCACGGGCTGGGCCTCTTCGGTGAGTTGCAGCCAATCCTCTTCGACCGCGGCAAGCGCGCGTTCCAGATCGCCGCGTTGGCGGGCAAGCTGGGTGGCCTGCTCCGGCTTGGCTGCGAAGGCGCCGGGCGCCGCCAGCGCCGCATCGACCCGCGCGAGCAGATCCTGAAGCCTGGCCATCTTCTCTTCGGCCGCGGCGATACGTTTCTTCAGCGGTGCCGCCTTGCCGGCGCGAGGCGTGGACGGCGGCGTTTCGGCATTCGGGCGGTCGCCTCTCGCCTGCGCTGGCGCTGCGCCCCGCGCCGACAGCACCAGCCGAGTGTAATCGTCCATCGTGCCGTCGAAGGGCGCAACGCGGCCGTCGCCGACGACCCATAGCCGATCGGCGCAGGCATCGAGCAGGTAGCGGTCGTGCGAGACCAGGATCACCGCGCCCTCATAATCGTTGATCGCCTCGATCAGGGCGGCGCGGCTGTCGATGTCGAGATGGTTTGTCGGCTCGTCGAGGATGAGCAGATGCGGGCCGTTGAAGGTCGCGAGCCCCATCAGGAGCCGCGCCTTCTCGCCGCCGGAGAGCAGCGCCACCTTCGTGTCGGCCTTGACGTTCGGAAAGCCGATCTGCGCGCAGCGCGCGCGAATTTTCGCCTCGGGGCTGCCGCGCATCAGTTCCGCGACGCATTGATAGGGCGTCGTCGCCTCGTTGAGATCGTCGACCTGATGCTGGGCGAAGAAGCCGACGTCGAGCTTCGACGAGCGCTCGACGGTGCCGCTCATTGGCTGAAGACGGCCGGCGATGAGTTTGGCGAAGGTCGATTTACCGTTGCCGTTGGCGCCGAGGAGGCCGATGCGGTCGTCTTCGGCGATGGTCAGCGAGAGCTTTTGCAGCACCGGCGTGCCGTCATAGCCGGCGACCGCATTCTCCATGCGCAGGATCGGCGGCCGCAGCGGCTTTTGCGGCGAGGGCAGGTGAAAGGGCAAAACCTCGCCATCGACGATGGCGGCGACCGGTTCCATTTTCGCGAGCATCTTGATGCGCGACTGCGCCTGTGCTGCCTTGGTCGCCTTGGCGCGGAAACGATCGACGAAAGCCTGCAGATGCGCGCGCTGCTCGTCCTGCTTTTTCTTCTGCTTGCTCAACACCGCTTGCTGCTCGCGCCGCTGGCGCTCGAAGCTCGAATAATTGCCGCGCCAGAGCGTGAGCTTGGCCTGGTCGAGATGCAGAATGTGGTCCGCCACCGCATCGAGCAGATCGCGATCGTGGCTGATGACGAGGATCGTCGCCGGATAATGCGGCGAGATAATCGATGAGCCAGAGCGTGCCTTCGAGATCGAGATAATTGGTCGGCTCGTCGAGCAGCAGAAGATCGGGGGCCGAAAAGAGCACGGCGGCGAGGGCGACACGCATCCGCCAGCCGCCGGAAAATTCCGAAAGCGGGCGGCCCTGCGCCTCATGATCGAAGCCGAGGCCGGCGAGAATATGCGCCGCGCGGGACGGCGCTGCATGGGCGTCGATATCGACGAGGCGGGTCTGGATATCGGCGATGCGATGCGGATCGCTCGCCGTCTCCGCTTCCGCGAGCAGCGCGGCGCGCTCGGTGTCGGCCGACAGCACGAAATCGAGCAGGCTGGTCGGGCCGCCCGGCGCTTCCTGCTCGACGCGGCCGAGCCGCATCTGCCGCGGCACCGAGATCGTGCCGGAATTCGGGCGTAAGATCGCCGGCGATCATACTGAACAGAGTGGTCTTGCCGGCGCCATTGCGGCCGACGAAGCCGATATGCGCCCGTTCCGGCAGGGCGGCGGTCGCTTTGTCGAAGAGGACGCGCGGCCCCAGCCGGAAGGTCAGTTCATTGAGATGCAGCATCGGCGGGTTTTGGCGCGGCGGTGCGGCAATGGCAAGGCGATATCGTCAGGTCCGCGTGATTCCCAACCGGGCCGCGACTTCCTTCGCCGTATCCAGCCGCGCGCGCATGAGCGGTGCATACGCTTGTTCGACGGCGGCCAATACCTCTTTTGGCGCTGTCTCCGGCGTCCCGGAATGGAAGGGCGGGTCGGGCGCATACTGGATGTTGAGCTGCACCTCTTGGGCGACGGTCTTGCCGCGTACAAGACTGGCTACCACCAGCGCGCCGTCGATCCCGGCAGTGACGCCCGCGGCGGTGACGACATGGCCGTCGATGACGACACGCTCATTCACCGGCGTCGCGCCGAAATAGGGCAGCAGATCGAGGGCGGTCCAATGCGTCGTTGCGCGGCGTCCCTTCAGAACGCCCGCCGCGCCCAAGAGCAGCGCGCCGGTGCAAACCGAGAAGATCGGCTTGCCGCCTGCTGCGTGCGCCTGAATGAAGGACAGCACCGCCGTATCATTCATCAGTGCCTGCTGGCCGGCGCCGCCGGGCACCTGCAAGAGATCGAGCGGCGGCGCTTCGGACAGCACCATCTCTGGCGTGACAATCAGCCCTTCGTAGCCGCGAAACGGTCCCCTCCGCGTGCCGATCACGTGCACCTTCGTGTCGGGCAGGCGGGTGAGCACCTCGAATGGGCCGGTGAAGTCGATCTGATCCAACTGAGGGAAGACCAGAATGCCGATGCTGAGCGGCTTGTTGCGAAGCGCGGTGAAGGCCTCTGGCTCTACGTCCATGGTGCTGTCGGCTTTTGCTGAGCCATTCAATCCGACCATTGTGCTGGCCAGGCCGAAAGCTGAAAGTTGCCCAAAGGCGCGGCGATTGAGGCGTAAGCTTTCATAACGCTGCATCATGGCACATCCTCCAAGACCGATACGGGCCGGGCGAACCCCACCCGTACTCTATCAGCTTGTCGAACGGAGCCAAAGAGAGTGAAGGACTTGGGTGACGAGGCTACGCCGCTTCTTTCCGCAGCGACTCGATGTCGATGACGAAGCGGTATTTCACATCGTTCTTCAGGAGCCGCTCGTAGGCTTCGTTGACCGCCTGGATCGGCACGATCTCAATGTCGGCGACGATGTTATGTTCGCCGCAGAAATCGAGCATTTCCTGCGTCTCCTTCATGCCGCCGATACCCGAACCGGCAACAGACTTGCGGCCGCCGATGAGGGCGCCGCCCTGGACCGGCGGCTCAAGCTCCGTCAGCACGCCGACGAGCACCATCGTCCGGTCGCGTTTCAGCAGCGCGAGATAGGGGTTGAGATCGTGCGGCACCGGCACGGTATTGAGCAGGAAGTCGAAGCTCGCCGCCTGCGCTGCCATCGCGGCTGCATCACGCGAGAGCAGTACTTCGTCGGCGCCGAGCTTTTTGGCGTCTTTGGCCTTGCCGGGCGAGGTGGTGATCATCACCACATGCGCGCCGAGCGCCTTGGCGAATTTGATGCCCATGTGGCCGAGGCCACCAAGGCCGATGACGCCGACCTTCTGGCCCGGGCCCACCTTCCAGTGCTTTAGCGGCGACCAGGTGGTGATGCCGGCGCAGAGCAGTGGCGCGACGGCCTTCAGATCGAGATGCGGCGGCACTTTGGCGACGAAGCGCTCCTCGACGACGATCTTTTCCGAATAGCCGCCGAAGGTCAGCGCATCGCTATCGCGCTCCCGGGCATTATAGGTCCAGGTCGCGCCGTGCTCGCAATATTGCTCGAGATCGTCGTTGCAGGCCGAACAGTGCCGACAGGAATTGACCATGCAGCCGACGGCGCCGTAGTCGCCGACCTTCAGCTTCTTGACATGCGTGCCCACCGCGACGACGCGGCCGACGATCTCATGGCCCGGCACCATCGGATAAAGCGAATTGTGCCAATCGTTGCGGGCCTGATGCAGGTCCGAATGGCAAATGCCGCAATACAGAATTTCGATCTCGATATCATGCGGGCCGGGGCTGCGCCGCGTGAAACGGAACGGCGCCAACGGCGATTGGGCGTCGCGAGCGGCATAGCCGCGGACTTCTGTCATGGTCGATCCTCGATGTCAGAAACTGGCTGTGCAGCCCGCGAACACGATCCGGCGTGAAAAGCACGCGTCCGGTGGGTACTGCTGGAAGCAAGGCGAACATAATTCCAATTCCGCGGCAGGAACAGAGCGCCATCCCGGACGATTTGACGAATTTTGCTCAATAATCCCTGCGCGATTTTCGTAACGATTTTCTGCGTCTCCACGAAAGTTCGGGCTGGCCTTGCGCGGCCGACATCCTAAATAATGTTCTGTCAGAATTCCCGCCTGCAGGAGAAAATTGTATGATTACCAGCGAAAAAGCCCATCGCGTTATCGCCGCCGGCGAGGCCAAGGCGAAAGAAATCGGCCAGCCGATGAATATCGCGGTGGTCGACGCGGGCACGAATTTGAAGGCTTTCACCCGCATGGACGGCGCTTGGCTCGGCAGCATCGACATCGCCATCAACAAGGCCTTTACCGCCAAGGCTTTCGATCTTTCGACCAAAGACCTCGGCGAGAACAGCCAGCCGGGCCAGCAATTCTACGGCATCCAGGAATTGAACCACGGGCGGGTGATGATTTTTGCGGGTGGTGTTCCGCTGGTCGTCGACGGCAAGATCGTCGGCGCGGTCGGCGTCAGTGGCGGCAGCGGCGTGCAGGACCAGACCGTGGCGGAAGCTGCCGCCGCGGTTTGCAAGTAAGAACTGGAAGCAAGGAGTCCGGCGCGGCGCATCGCCGCCGCGCCTCGCGCCCTTCGTGAAGACCTGGACACACCTTCCTGAGCCGCTAAAAGCCCGGTGGGAGGTTCTTTATGGAAGCTATTGACCAGGTTATCGACGTGCGCGCCGTCGTCGCCATTGGCCAGAGCGGCCAGTTCGGCCTCAATGGCCGGCTGCCGTGGGAAGGCAATCGCGGCCGCGAATTCGTCGCCGATGTGGAGCGTTTTTTCGAGCTGACGCGCGGCCATGTGCTCATCATGGGCCATCGCACCTTTATTTCAGTTCCGAGATTTGCATTCAAAGACCGCGACATCATCGAAATCCACGCCTCCGATAAGCCGGAGGAGGTATTGGCCCGCTTTCCCGGCCGGGTCGTCTTCATCGGCGGCGGGCCGCCCGTCTATGCCGCCTATGCGCCCTATGTCCGCCATTGGGACATCAACCGTTTGCCCTATGACGGGGAAGCGGACCGCTGGTTCGACCCGGCCTGGCTCATTGCCAGCGGGCAAAAGGCCTGAAACCGCCGTTTGTTGATCGCCCTGGCGAAATGGGGCAGAAGGCGGCAGCACAATGGCCGGGGTTCCGGCGATTTAGTTGGATTTTCGGATGTCGTCTCCCTTGCGCCTCGGCGTTGCCGGTCTCGGCACCGTCGGCGCCGCGCTCGTCAAGCTTCTCGACCGCCAGGCCGCCGCTCTGGCGGCGCGAACGGGGCGTCATATCACGGTCACCGCGATCTCGGCGCAGAGCCGCGACAAGGCGCGCGACGTCGATCTCGCCCGCTTTGCCTGGTTCAGCGATCCCGTGGCGCTGGCGGGCTCGCCCGACATCGATGTCTTTGTCGAGTTGATCGGCGGCGCGGATGGCGTGGCCTATGGCGCCGTCGAGACGGCGCTCAGCAACGGCAAGTCCGTCGTCACGGCCAACAAGGCGCTGATCGCCAAGCATGGGCTCCATCTCGCCAAGCTCGCCGAGACCAAGGACGCGGCGCTCGGCTTCGAGGCGTCGGTTGCCGGCGGCATTCCGGTCATCAAGACGCTGCGCGACAGTCTCGCCGGCAATCAGGTCTCGCGCGTCTACGGCATCCTCAACGGCACCTGCAATTACATCCTCTCCCGCATGGAGGCGGAGCAGATTTCCTTCGGCGAATGCCTCGCGGACGCGCAGAAGCTCGGTTATGCGGAAGCCGACCCCACCTTCGACATCGGCGGCTTCGACACGGCGCATAAGCTTGCAATCCTTACCGCGCTTGCCTTCGGCACCGAGATCACGCCAGACGCCATCGCCGTCGAGGGCATCGAGAAGATCACGCTCGCCGACATCGCCGCCGCCTCGGAGCTTGGCTATCGGATCAAGCTTCTCGGTGTCGCCGAGCGGACTGCCGCAGGCATCGAGCAGCGCGTGCATCCGACGATGGTGCCGCGCTCGTCCGCCATCGCGCAGGTGATGGGCGTCACCAATGCGGTGACGATCGATGCCGACGCGGTGCAGGAGCTGACGCTGGTCGGGCCGGGCGCCGGCGGGGCGGCGACGGCCTCCTCGGTCGTCGCCGATATTGCCGACATCGCCCGCGGGCTACGGCTGCCGCCTTTCGGCCTGCCGGCGAAGCTGCTTGCGCCGCTGCGCCGCGCGCCGATCCAGACGCACGAGGGCGGCTATTATATCCGCCTTTCGGTCTTCGACCGTCCGGGTGCCGCCGCCGCGATCGCGACGCGCATGGCCGAACGCGCGATCTCGCTGGAAAGCATCGTGCAGCGCCGCCGCCCGGGCGAGCGAAAAGGCGCGAGCGCCGTGCCGGTCATTCTCATAACCCATGCGACCTCGGAGAAGCTCATCGGCGAGGCGCTGAAGGATGTTCTCGCGGATGGTTTCATCGCCGAGCCGCCGCAGGTCATCCGGATCGAACGCGAATAGGAAGATCCGTGACCGACCTTGTCGTCAAGAGCCAGGACATCATTGGCCGTATCCTGACGCTCGAACTCGTTCGCGTCACCGAGCGCGCCGCCGTCGCCGCCGCCGCTTGGCGCGGTCGCGGCAATGAAAAGGCTGCGGATCAGGCCGCCGTCGATGCCATGCGGCGCGAGCTGCATCGCCTGCCAATCGAGGGGACGGTGGTGATTGGCGAAGGCGAACGCGACGAGGCACCGATGCTCTATATCGGTGAAAAGCTGGGGACGGGATTTGGTCCGGCGGTCGATATTGCCGTCGATCCGCTCGAAGGCACGACGCTCTGCGCCAACGATATGCCGGGCTCGATCGCGGTGATGGCGATGGCGAGCGGCGGCGCGCTGCTGCACGCCCCTGACGTTTATATGGAGAAGATCGCCATCGGTCCGGGCTATCCCCACGGCATTGTCGATCTCGACCAGAGCGTCGCGGACAATATTGCCGCTCTGGCCAAGGCCAAGGGTGTGGCGCCGAAAGAAATCTCAGTCCTACTGCTCGACCGGCCGCGTCACAAGCCGATCCTCGATGCCTGCCGCGAGATCGGCTGCCCCGTGCGGCTCATCGCGGACGGCGATGTGGCGGGCGTGATCTTCACCACTCGGCCGGAGGAGACGGGTATCGATATCTACATCGGCACGGGCGGCGCGCCAGAGGGCGTTCTGGCGGCAGGCGCGCTGCGCTGCGTCGGTGGCCAGATGCAGGGCCGGCTGATCCTCGATAGCGAAGAGAAGATCGAGCGCGCGGCGCGGATGGGGGTTGCGGACCCGCGCCGTAAATACGACCTGAGCGAACTCGCCGCCGGCGATGTCATCGTCTCGCTTACGGGCGTCACCGATGGCCCGCTCGTCTCCGGGGTGCGTTTTGACAAGGACGCGATCCGCACCGAGACCCTGATCTACCGTTCGACGACCGGCACTGTGCGCCGCATTGGCGCGGAGCATCGCGGAAATGTCCTTTGGGATCGCAAGACCGCGGTGCGCTGAGGCGTTGATTTTCCGCCACGAGGCGCGGGTAGGTTAAGGGCAGACCTTGACGCCGATGGCTGACGCCTGCTGCCAGGTCATGCGTGTGAAGCTCGTTCTCTGTAGCGCGTGATGCGCGGAGACCCAGCGCCGGACGTTGGGCGGATAATAACTGGCGGCGTAGTTATTGAGCGAGGCGGGCGCGAGCTTTCCGTCGATCGTCGCGCCGTGGAAATAGAGCACGGCGCCCTGAGGAACGCAGGCGCCGGAAATCCCGAGCAGCAAAGTGCAGGACGAAAAGCACTCGATCGGAAGGCGGTAGATATAATCGTTGCGGTGATGCTCGACGAATTCGATCCGGCTCAGCAGATTGCCGCCGTTGTCCTGTTCGACGAGGTCAGGCAGGCGATTGGCGGAACGGTCGAGAAGGCCGGCGCCTAGCGCCGCGGCGGTTTGCAGAATGAACGCCGCCGCCAGAGCCACCCGCCAATACCGCATCCTGTTTTCCCTCCCGGAGCCGAACCTGCATTTCAGCAGATTCGGCAAGCAATGTCCGGGCCTATTATGTGGCGCGCCCGCCAATCCACGGGCTTGTCGGGTTCAGAGCCAGCGGCGCGGTCCGACCGCGGTGGGGCCGACGTCGCCGGTCTTGCCCGCGACCAGCCGCCAGATGAGCAGGAGCACGACAGCGCCGATCGTTGCGCCGATGAAGCTCGCGCCCTGATCGAGGCGATACCACCCGACCGACTGGCCGATGAAGGTCGCGAGAAAGGCGCCGGCGATGCCGAGCAGCGTCGTGAGAATGAATCCGCTCGGATTGTTCGGCGCTGGCGAGAACCAGCGCGCGAGCAGGCCGGCGACGAAACCGATAACGATGATCCAGATGATGTGACCCATAATGATTTCTCCCCAGCCTTCGCGGTCTCGTCTGGCGGACCTTAAAAGACGAGCTTAGGCGGGCTTTCTAGCCTGTCAATCAGACACGCTCGGTGCGTTTCAGCGCAGAGCCGGCGACAGCTTGATGACGCGGCAGGATTCGCCGGCTTCGGCCGCCGGGGCATAGGGCGAACGCACCAGCAGGCATTGCGATTGGGCGAAAATGCGCAGGAGCGAAGAATCCTGCAGTGCAAAGGGCGTCGCCACGGGCAGGCCAGTCTCGCCCTGTGCGAGCGTCGCGCGCAGATAATCTTCGCGCTGGCTGTTGGCCTGTACAGGCGCACCGAGAATTGCCGGCTCGGTCGGATCTTCAGCCGCACGTGGATCGCCGCTGAGCGCGCGCACCAGCGGAATCAAAAACAGGAGGCTGCAGACGATCGAAGCGGCCGGATTGCCGGGCAGGCCCAGGATCAGCATGTCGCCCAGACGACCGTGGATCAGTGGTTTGCCGGGCCGCATGGCGATGCGCCAGAAGCTCAGCTCCATGCCTTCTTTGGCGAGGGCCGAACGGACAAGGTCGTGCTTGCCGACCGAGGCGCCGCCAAGGGTCACCAGCACGTCAGCTTGGGCTTCGCGCGCGGCTTTGACGCCGGCTTCGAGCGCCGCGAAATCATCGCCTGCAATCCCAAGGTCGATGGGCTCGCCGCCATTCTCGATGACGAAAGCGGCGACGGCGAAGGAATTCGAGGTGATGATCTGGTCGGGGCCGATTGCCTGGCCCGGCTGTACCAGTTCGTCGCCGGTGGCCAGTATCGCCACGCGCGGCTTTCGCGCTACGGGTACCTCGGCATGGCCCATCGCGGCGGCCAGAGCGACGTCGATCGGGCCGAGCCTTGTGCCAGCCGCTAGCAGGCTCTCGCCTGACGCGAAATCGACGCCCCTGGCGCGGATATGCCGGCCCGCGGCGATCGTCCGCTGTGCGATGACGGTCTCGCCGTCGAGTACCGTATCCTCCTGCATCAACACGGCATCGGCGCCGAGCGGCACCGGCGCGCCGGTGAGGATGCGCACCGTTTCGCCTGGCGCGATGCTTCCGTTGAAGCCGTGTCCGGCGGCGCTTTCGCCGATCATTTTCAATCGCGCCGGCAGCGTTGCGAGATCAGCGGCGCGAACGGCAAAACCATCCATAGCGGAGGCGGGAAAAGGCGGCTGGGTGCGGCGCGCGATGAGTGGCTCGGCCAGCGTCCGCCCGAGAGCCTGAGCAAGCGGCACGCGCTCGACGCCGCGCGCACCGTGATTTGCAAGAACGCGCGCCCGCGCTTCGCCTACGGGCAGGAGGTCTGGAGCGCCCACGGATTCAGCCATCGCGCCGGAAGGAGCCGGATTTGCCGCCCGACTTCTCAGTGAGTTCAATGCCCTCGATCCGCATCGCCCGGTCCGCTGCCTTGAGCATGTCGTAGATCGTCAGACAAGCGACGGAGACAGCCGTCAGAGCCTCCATCTCGACGCCTGTCTGGCCGTTCACCTTCGCCTCGGCGAAGACGCGCAGACCCGGAAGGGCAGGGTCGGGCTCGATCTCGACTGTCACCTTGGTCAGCGCGAGCGGGTGGCAGAGCGGGATGAGATCGGCGGTCTTCTTCGCCGCCATGATTCCGGCGATGCGCGCCGCGGCGAAGACGTCGCCCTTCTTGGCATTGCCCGAGACAGCAAGCGCGAGCGTCTCGCGGCGCATGACGACGCGGCCTTCCGCGCGCGCGTAGCGATCGGTCGAAGGTTTCTCCGAGACATCGACCATTTGGGCATCGCCCGCTGCCGCCAGATGGGTAAGCTTGCCCATCGTCAGCCGTGCGCCTTGCGTGGCGTCGCATGGCGCTCGGTTTCGTCGCCGCACAGCAGGGTATGTGTCGCCGCCGTGACGTCCTTCTGTCGCATCAGGCTTTCGCCGACGAGGAAAGTGTCGATGCCGGATTTGTGCAGGCGCAGGCAGTCGTCATGACTGGTGATGCCACTCTCGGCGACGACGATGCGGTCGGCGGGAATTTTTTCCGCCAGCCGCTCGCAGGTCTCGAGCTTCGTCTCGAAGGTGCGCAGATCGCGGTTGTTGATGCCGACAAGCTTCGTCTCGAGTTCGAGCGCGCGGTGCAGCTCGGCTTCGTTATGGACTTCAACCAGCACATCGAGGCGAAGATCGTGCGCGGTCTTGTTGATCCTCCTGGCTTCCTCGTCGGTCACGCTGGCCATGATGATGAGGATGCAATCGGCGCCATAGGCGCGCGCCTCGTAGACCTGATAGGGATCGAAGAGGAAATCCTTACGCAGCGCGGGGAGGCGGACGGCCTTGCGGGCGGCTTCGAGATAATCGAGCGAGCCCTGAAATGAGGGCGTGTCGGTCAGCACGGAAAGACAGGCGGCGCCGCCCGTCTCATAGGCCCTGGCAAGCAGCGGCGGATCGAAGTCGGCGCGGATCAGTCCCTTAGACGGGCTTGCCTTCTTGACCTCGGCGATGAGCGCGAAACGGCCCTCGGCAAGCCGGGCCTCGATGGCGTGGAGGAAACCGCGCGGTGGATCGTGGCTCTCAATCCGGCGTTCTAGCGTCGAAAGCGGAATGCGCAATTTCGCCTCGGCGATTTCCTTGCGCTTATAAGCTTCGATCTTTTTCAGAATATCGGCCATGGGCCTGCCTTCGTCCTCCCCGTCGGGCTGCGACGATCCTAATCTGCCACGAAGCGCCGTCAGGGCAAAATATCAGACTCCGCCGGCCCGGCCATGCGACGCTTTGATCAGTTTGGCGAGCACCTCGGCCGCGCGCCCGGCATCGAGGGCGGCGGCGGCGTCAGCGGCGCCCTCGCGCAAATCCGCCGCCTTTTCGGCGACAACAAGCGCCGCCGCGGCATTGAACACGGCGATGTCGCGATAGGCGTTCCGCGCCCCGTGAAGGACAGCGTTGAGAGCGGCGGCATTATGCGCGGCATCGCCGCCCTTGATGTCTTCGAGGCTCGCAGGCTTCAACCCGGCATCTTCGGGGCTGATGACAAACGAGCGGATCGCGCCGTTCTCCAGAGCCGTCACATAGGTCGGGCCGGTGATCGTCACTTCGTCGAGCCCGTCCGAGCCGTAGGCCAGCCAGACGCGCTCGGAGCCGAGGTTGCGCAGCACTTCCGCCAGCGGCTCCAGCCATTCCTTGGCGAAGACGCCGAGCAATTGCCGCTTGACCCGCGCCGGATTGGCGAGCGGCCCAAGCAGGTTGAAAAGGGTGCGCGTGCCGAGTTCGGCGCGAATCTGATTGACATGGCGGATCGCGACATGGTGGACGGGCGCGGCCATGAAGCCGATACCCGCCTCCTGCAGGCAATGTTCGATCTCATCCGGCGCGAGGCCGATCTTCACGCCGAGCGCGGTGAGCACATCGCTGGCGCCGGACCGGGACGAAGCGGCGCGGTTGCCATGCTTGGCGACTGGCACGCCGCAGGCCGCGACGATCAAAGCGGCCAGAGTCGAGACATTGTAGGTGCCGTGGCCGTCGCCGCCAGTGCCAACGATGTCGATCGCATCAGGCGGCGCAATGACGGGTAGCATCTTCACCCGCATGGCGCCGACCGCGCCGGTGATTTCCTCCACCGTTTCGCCGCGCACGCGCAGACCCATCAGGAAGGCGCCGGTCTGTGCTGCCGTCACGCCGCCGCCGAGCAGCAGATTGAAGGCATAGTCCGCCTCGCCGCGGCTGAGGCTCGCGCCCGTCGCGATTTTCGCTAGCAAGGGTTTGAAGGCGTCCATGCCGTCTCATTGCTCTGGCGCGCCGCAAAGCGCAAGGGCTCAGCCAGCTTCTCGCTCGCTCGTGATCGGCATTGCGACCTCTCCGACAGGAATGCGCGATCAGACGGCAGCGCGCGCCGCGTTCCATTCCCGTGCAATTTCGAGAAAATTCGCCAGAATGCGATGGCCGTGCTCGGACTCGATGCTTTCGGGATGGAATTGCACGCCATGCACCGGCCGGGATCTATGCGAAAGGCCCATCACCAGCCCATCCGTCTCGGCAGTGATCTTCAATTCGTCGGGCAGCGTCTCGCGCTTGACGACGAGCGAATGATAGCGTGTGGCGCGAAACGGCCCATTGATGCCGCGGAAGATCGTCTCGGCCTTGTGGCTGATCTCCGACATCTTGCCATGCACCGGAACCGGCGCGCGCACCACGTCGCCGCCGAAGACTTCGCCGATCGCCTGATGGCCGAGGCAGACGCCGAAGATCGGGATTTCAGCGCTCGCCGCGCGGATCAGATCGAGGCAGATGCCGGCCTCATGCGGCGTGCAGGGGCCGGGCGAGAGCACGATCGCGTCCGGCCGCGCGGCAATCACATCGGCGACGCTCACCTTGTCATTGCGATGCACCTTTACCTCGGCGCCCAATTCGCCGAGGTAATGCACCAGATTGAAGGTGAAGCTGTCGTAATTGTCGATCAGGGTGACGGCGGGCATTTCCAAGATCCTCTCCGCGCCCTTTTGAGCCGCAAGGGGGCGGAAGGTCAAGGAAATTGCCCCTCGTGCAGCGGGGCGGCGTTACGCCGCCTGCCGCACCGGCGGAGCCATGAATTCCGGCCCGACCGGATCCTTGACGGTCTCGGCCAGTATCTTGTCGATCTCGGCCAGCGCCGCCGCGTCGAGCTTCCAGCCGGAAATCTCCGAGACCGCATCGAGCTGGCTGGGCTTGCGCGCGCCCCAGAGGGCGATGCTGAGCGGCTGGCGATCGAGCACCCAGCGCACGGCGAGATCGAGCACGCTCTTGCCGTAATTCTTCTTTGCAAAGGCATCGAGCGCGGCGACAGCGGCAAGATATTGCTGAAAGCGCGGCGGCTTGAACTTGGGATCGTTGCGGCGCAAGTCGTCGCCGGAAAAGGTCGAATTGGCTGTGATCTTGCCGGTCAGCAGGCCACGGCAGAGCGGGCCATAGGAGAGCGTGGCGATGTCGTGCTTGGCGGCATAGGGCAGCACATCCTGCTCGGCGCCGCGTTCGAAAAGATTGTGCGGCGGCTGGATCGTGTGCAGCGGTGCGACGGCGCGGAAAGCCTCCATCTGCGCGACATTGAAATTGCTGACGCCGATGGCACGGATTTTCCCGGCCTTGAACAATTTGCCGAGCGTTTCGGCGGTTTCGGCGATCGGTGTCGCCGTATCCGGCCAATGTACCTGATAGATGTCGATCACATCGGTCTGCAGCCGGCGCAGCAAATCCTCGATCTCTTTTTCGATCCGCGCCTTGCTGGCATTGCGGAAAATCTTGCCGTCCTTCCATTCCAGCGCGACCTTGGTGGCGATGATCGTATTCTGCCTGCGTCCGCCCTCCGCCAGCGCCCGGCCGACAATTTCCTCGGAATGGCCGAAGCCATAAACCGGCGCGGTATCGATGATGTTGATGCCGCGATCGACAGCGCTCTGGATGGTGCGGATCGAGTCCGCATCGTCGCTGCCGCCCCACATCCAGCCGCCAATCGCCCAGGTGCCAAGCGCGACGCGCGTCGGCTTGAGCTGCGTGCCGGGAATGGTGAGTGTTTCAAGCTGAGTCATGGCTGATCCTCGCGGTAGTGCGCCCCCAGCTTCATATTGGACGTACAAGCCGATTTTCGAGCGCGCGCGCGTCAGGAATGCGCAAGATCAAACAAGATCAAAGATGCGACAGCTTTTTCCGCGCAATTTTATGAGTTTCACGGAGGCTTTACTGACCGCGCTTCGTCCGCGCCGCGAAGCGCACGGCTTCTTCCGCCGCGCGGAACAGAGCCTGCGCCTTATTGACCGTCTCGCGCTGCTCATAGGCGGCGTCCGAATCGTAGACGACGCCGGCGCCTGCCTGCACATGCATCTTGCCGTCTTTCACCACAGACGTGCGCAGGATGATGCAGGTATCCATGTCGCCATTGGCGCCGAAATAGCCAATGGCGCCGGCATAGATGCCGCGCTTGTCCGTCTCGAGTTCGTCGATGATCTCCATCGCCCGCACCTTCGGCGCGCCGGAAACGGTGCCGGCCGGGAAAGCCGGCGCAAAGCGCGTCGATCACGTCATGCGACGCATCAAGCTCGCCTTCGACATTCGAGACAATGTGCATCACATGGCTGTAACGCTCGATGACGAACTTTTCCGTCACCGCGACGCTGCCGATCTTGGCGACACGACCGACATCGTTGCGGCCGAGATCGAGCAGCATCAGATGTTCGGCGCGCTCCTTCTCGTCGGCGAGGAGATCGGCGGCGAGCAGTGCGTCTTCGACAGCATTCCTGCCGCGCCAGCGCGTGCCGGCGATGGGCCGGATCGTTACCTTGCCTTCGCGCGCGCGCACCAGAATCTCGGGGCTCGAACAGACGATCTGGAAGTTGCCGAAATCGAGGTAGCAGAGGAAGGGCGCGGGATTCACGCGGCGCAGTGCGCGATACAGCGCGAAGGCTGGCAGGGCGAAGGGCGCAGTGAAACGCTGCGACAGCACGACCTGAAAAATGTCGCCGGCGCGGATATAATCCTTCGCTCTATCGACCATTTCGTGAAAGCGCGCCTCGGACGTATTCGACACGGGGCTTATCGCCTGCGCATCGGCATCGAGGCCGGCAGCGCCGCGCGGCAGCGGCGCTTCCAGCGTCGCGACGATCGCCTCGATCCGCTCCAGCCCTTTTTCAAAGGCGGCCTTGGCGCCGACATTTGGGGCAGGGCGCACCGGCGTTACGACGAAAATTTCATCGGTCACGCTGTCGAAGACGACCATGATTGTCGGACGCAGCATGATCGCGTCCGGCACGCCGATCGGGTCCGGCTTGGCGGCTGCGAGCCGCTCCATCTGCCGCACCATATCGTAGCCAAGGTAGCCAAAAATGCCTGCCGCCATCGGCGGCAGACCTTCCGGCGCATCGATCCGCGATTCCGCGATCAACGCGCGCAAGGCATCGAGAGGCGCGGCTTCGCAGGCCTGGAAAGCGGCGAGGTCGGTGAGGGCGCTGCGATTGATCTCGGCCCGATCGCCCTGGCAGCGCCAGACGATATCAGGATCGAGGCCGATCATCGAATAGCGGCCGCGCGCGCCGCCGCCTTCGACGGATTCCAGCAAAAAGAGTCGGCCGTCGCGCCCAGCGGATAATTTCAGGAAGGCCGCCACCGGCGTTTCGAGATCGCCGACAAGACGGCTCGAAAGCAACACCGGCGTGCCGGACTCGTAGCGCGCGGCGAAAGTGTCGAAGGCGGGCGTAATCATGCCGTCACTGCTGATCCGCGGGTGCGCCGGATACGGATTCCCAAATCTGCGGATTGATCCGCGTGCCGAGACGGGTTTCGAGCTGCGACACAAATTGCGCCGTCGTGTCGTCGCTGAGCGCGGTCTTCATCTGATCGGTGACGCTGGCGAAGTTGAACGTCGAGGCGCTGATCGGCGGCACGACGCCGCTCGTGACCTTGAATACGATGCGGCCGCCGTCTTGCGCCTCCGCCGATCCGGCTTTTCCGATGGCGCGGTTGAAGACCTGATCGAGCAGATCGCGGGAGAGGCCCTTGGAATCGAGGCGGGTGATCTTGTCTATATGTTTGACCGGCAGATTGCCGTCCGAGGCGGCGAGCCCGGCCAGGGTCGCGCCGGCGTCGAGCTTCTTGGCCAGATCAACAGACTTGTCGACCAGACGCTGGGCGGTCTGATCGGCGGTCCAGTCTTGGGTGACGCGCGCCTTCACTTCGTCGAATGTCTGATTGCGCGCCGGATCGATATTGAGCACGTCGAACCAGATGGCGCCGCCGTCCTTCGTCTGCACCGGATCGTTATCGACGCCGATATCGGAGGCGAACACGGCCTTCAACACGGCTTGCGGGTCGCCAAGGCCGGAAACCGGCTTGCCGTCCTTGTCGTTTCCTTGCGCGTCGATCGCATCGATGGTTTGCGCCGTCAGACCCAAAGCCTTGGCCGCATCGGCGACCGATTTGCCGGACGCGCGCTGGTCTTCAATCTCGTCGTGAATTTTGCTGAGGTCTTTTTGCGCGCGCGCGATGGCCAGGTCATGCGCGATATCGCCCTTTACCGCGGCCAGCGGAATGACGATCTTGGGCGTAACCTGCGTGGCGTGCAGGATCGCCCAGCCGAATTGGGTTTTGATTGGCTTCGTGACGCCGCCCGAGGGAATCGCGAAAGCTGCCGCTGCGGCGGCCTTGTCGGCGAGGCTGGCTTCGGTGACAGTACCGAGATCGGTGTCCTTCGGAGCCAGCTTACGCTCGGCGATAAGGGCCGCAAAAGTTTCGCCGCCAGCCAGTTTGGTGGCCGCGGCATCGGCGGATTTTTCATCCGGGAAGACGATCTGCTGAATTTGCCGTTTTTCCGGCTGCGTATAGCGATGATCCTTCACCGCCTCATAGCTCTTCTCGATCTCCGCGTCGGTGATCGGGTTCTGAGCGGATTGAATTTTCGTCAGCGCTTCGGCTGTCAGCACGAGCAGGCTGATCTTGCGATATTCGGGCTTGCGATAAAGCTCGCGATGGGCCTCGAAATAGCTTTTGAGCACGGCATCGGTCGGGGCCGAAGTGCTGCCCGCAGCCGTCTTCGGCAGGATGACGTAATCGATGCTGCGTTGCTCGTTGTAATAGCGGTTGATGATCTCGAGCAGAGCGCGGGGCGGGGTGAGCCCGTCGGTCAGCGCCGAGACGATCTGGTCGCGCAAGGCATTGGCCCGCGTTTCGGCGAGATAGGCCCGCTCGGTCAGGCCATTATCCTGCAGTCGCGACTCGAAGACGTTCCGATCGAACTGGCCGGAGGCGCCCTTGAATGCGTCATCCTGCATGATCTGCCGCGCAAGAACGCTGTCGGAGAGCGCCAGCCCCAGCCGGTGCGCCTCCTGGCTCAGCGCTGAATCGCTGAGCAGCCGGGCCAGAACCTGACGATCGATCCCGCGCTCATGCGCCTCGTCGGCGCTGATCGCCCGGCGCTGCTGTTCCTGCATCCGCAACAATTGCGTCTGATAGGTGTTGCGGAATTCGTCCGGCGTGATTTCGGCCGAACCGACCTGCGCCAGAGTATTGGCGCCGAAACCGCGGAAAATATCGGCAATGCCCCAGAAGCCGAAAGCGATGATCAGGAAGCCCATCACCACGGCCATAATGATCCGGCCAACCCACGTCTGGCTGGAGGCACGCAAAGCATCAAGCATATTCTATGAATCTCCGGACGGCCGGGGTCGATTGGGGGCCGGACTATAGGGAGGCCGCCACGGGCTGGCAATGCGCGCCAAAACCGATTCTACGCCCCCGCCAAATCGCCGGATTTTGCGGCGGGGGTTACGGGTGCTAGATCGGGTTGAAACGCGGGGCGGAGCGGAATGGCGAACAGATTGACGCCGCTGGTGGCCGGAAACTGGAAAATGAACGGGTTGCGCGCCGATCTCGCGCAGGTCGCGGCGATTCGCGATGCCGTCGCTACGGGCAACACGGTGGGGGCGGAGATTCTCGTCTGTCCTCCGGCGACGCTGATTGCGGAGGCGGTGCGGCTTTGCGCCGGCACCCCGGTCGCCGTTGGGGGGCAGGATTGCTGCCACGGAAGCCTTTGGTGCCCATACCGGCGATATTTCCGCGGAAATGCTGAAGGACGCCGGTGCGTCCTATGTCATCGTCGGCCATTCGGAGCGCCGGATCGATCACGGCGAGAGCGACAGCCAGGTCGCCGCCAAGGCTGCGGCGGCCCTCCGCGCCGGCCTCAAGGTGATTCTCTGCGTCGGCGAAACCGAGGCGGAGCGGGCTGCGGGGCAGGCGGAGGCGCGCGTCGCCGCGCAACTCGAAAAATCCTTGCCGCCGGATCAGTCTGAGGCCGGGCGGCTGGCCATCGCTTACGAGCCTGTCTGGGCGATCGGGACGGGCGTCACGCCATCGCCGCCGGATGTCGTCGCGATGCACGGTTTCCTCCGCCAGCGGCTCAAAGCGTTGCTCGGAAACGGCGAGGCTGTGCGGCTGCTCTATGGCGGTTCGGTCAAGCCCGGCAATGCGGCGGAACTTCTGCGCGCGCCCGACGTCAACGGCGCGCTCGTTGGCGGTGCCAGCCTGAAGGCGGCTGAATTTCTCGCCATTGCCAATGCCGCTAGCCAGCATTAACTGACTGATTACGCGGCTGTTCCAAGCAAAGCGCCGAGGCTGGGCCGCGAATAGGCGCATCGGCTCTAGCCAGAGGAAGCGCCACAGTATAAGAGCGGGCCAAATAGGATTGGGAAGCGTCCCGAGAGGTCATTTGCGACAATGCAAACGGTTTTGATCGTCATTCACATCATGGTTGTGCTCGCGCTGATCGCGACTGTGCTTCTGCAGCGCTCCGAGGGCGGCGCCCTTGGTATCGGCGGCGGCGGCGGGTTCATGACCGGGCGCGGCCAGGCGAATGTGCTGACGCGCGCCACGGCCATTCTCGGAGCCCTGTTTTTTGCCACCAGCCTCGCGCTGACGCTGCTCGCCAATGCCAACCGTCCGAGTAAATCGATCTTCGAGGGCGCCGTCGCCCCCGCCGCCGCACCGGGCACGCCCGCGGCGCCGGGGACGGTGCTGCAGCAGCTCAAGAAGCAACAGCAGTATTTGCAAGAGCATCCGCAGCCGCCGGCCCCGCCGGCGCAGCCGGAGCCCCCGCGGTCGCAATGACGGGCGTGCCGCAAGCGCCTCTCTGGAGCGCGTTGCTGGCCGCGATCTGGCTCGGTGCGGGGCTTTCCAGTGCCCGCGCCGGGGCGATCGATCTGGACACTGAATCCTGTCAAAATTTCCTCCACGCCAACGGGGCGGAGGTCGATACGACACTCGCCTGGCTCGACGGCTATTATCAGGACACGGATGCGCCCGCGGTGATCGACCTCGACGCTCTCAGGGCGAACGCCGCCAAACTGAAGGCTTTCTGCGCGGCACATCCCGAACGGACCGTCGGCGCCGCCGCGGAAAATCTGTTCGGCCACGAGTAAACTTCAGCTTCTGTGTGGACGGGCAATAAAAAAGCTCCCCAAACGGCTCAGAAACCAGGATAAATCCCGAGGCCCATGGCGCGGTATATTTTCATCACCGGCGGCGTGGTCTCTTCCTTGGCAAGGGGCTTGCGTCGGCGGCCCTCGGGCGCTTTGCTACAGGCGCGCGGCTATACGGTCCGGCTGCGCAAGCTCGATCCTTATCTCAACGTCGATCCGGGGACGATGTCCCCCTATCAGCACGGCGAGGTCTTCGTCACCGACGACGGCGCGGAGACCGATCTCGACCTCGGCCATTACGAGCGTTTCACCGGCCGCGCCGCGGTGCGCGACGACAACATCACGACCGGCCGGATCTATCAGGAAATCATCACCAAGGAGCGGCGCGGCGATTATCTCGGCGCGACCGTCCAGGTGATCCCGCACGTCACCAACGAGATCAAGGAATTCGTCCTGCGCGGCAACGAGGGCGTCGATTTCGTACTGGTCGAGATCGGCGGCACGGTCGGCGACATCGAGGGCCTGCCGTTTCTTCGAGGCGATCCGCCAGCTCGGCAATGATCTGCCGCGCGGGCACGCGATCTATATCCACCTGACGCTTATGCCCTACATTCCAAGCGCCGGGGAACTGAAGACAAAGCCGACGCAGCATTCGGTGAAGGAGCTGCGCTCGATCGGCATCCAGCCGCAGATCATTCTCTGCCGGACGGATCGCGAGATTCCGCGCGAGGAGCGGCGCAAGATCGGGCTTTTCTGCAATGTGCGCGAAAGCGCCGTGATCGAGGCGCGCGATGTCGCCTCGGTCTACGAGGTGCCGCATGCCTATCACGCGGCGGGGCTCGATCAGGAGGTTCTGGCGGCTTTCGGAATCGAGCCCGCGCCAAAGCCCGACATGAGCCGCTGGAACGCGGTGACGGAGCGCGTCCACAATCCCGAAGGCGAGGTGACGATCGCCATCGTCGGCAAATATACGGGCATGAAGGACGCCTATAAGTCGCTGATCGAGGCGCTCGCCCATGGCGGCATGGCCAATCGCGTCAAGGTCCAGCTCGACTGGATCGAATCGGAGGTGTTCGAGGGGTCGGACCCGGCGCAGCGGCTCGAAGGAGGTCGATGGCATTCTCGTGCCCGGCGGCTTCGGCCATCGCGGCGCCGAGGGCAAGATCCTCGCCGCGCGCTTCGCCCGCGAGCGCAAAGTGCCTTATTTCGGCATCTGCTTCGGGATGCAGATGGCGGTGATCGAGGCGGCGCGCTCGCTTGCGGGGATCACGGACGCCAATTCAACCGAATTCGGCCCGACCAGCCAGCCCGTCATCGGCCTGATGACGGAATGGATGCGCGGCAATGAGTTGCAGATGCGCGCGGCCGAAGGCGATCTCGGCGGGACGATGCGGCTTGGCGCCTATCCGGCCTTTCTGCGGCCGGGATCGAAGATCGCCGGCATCTATGGCGAGACTGAAATTTCCGAGCGCCACCGCCATCGCTACGAGGTCAACATGGCCTATCGCGACCAGCTTCGAGGAAAAGGGCATGATCTTCGCCGGCCTGTCGCCGGATGGCCTGCTGCCCGAGACGATCGAGCTTGAGAACCATCCCTGGTTCATCGGCGTGCAATATCATCCCGAGCTGAAGTCGCGGCCTTTCGAGCCGCACCCGCTCTTCGCGAGTTTCGTCGCCGCGGCGGTCGAGCAGAGCCGGTTGGTTTAATGGCATCTGAATGCCGCCGATGTCCGGCGCGCGGCGCCGAATGCGATTACCCGCCAAGGCTAACGATGCGCGGCGGGGGCGAATATGATCCCGCTCAAAGCTTTAGAAACCTTACTGTGTGAGTTTTCGCCCCAAAGACAGGTAAACTGGGGGTTGTGACTAGGTTTTGTGGTCTTGGTCGCCTACATGGTAAGATGAAGCGGTATCCGACCGCGCCGTTGATGAAAGGCAATTTGATGAAACTCTTTTTGTCTGTGCTCGCCACATCGGCGCTGGCTTTCGCCTGGACGCCGTCGCAAGCGGCGACAACGACACATACGCACGTCCATCATCATTACGTCCATGTGGTCCATCACCATTATCATCATCACTATTATGCTGGCGCGTATCACGGCGGCTATTATTCTCCGCCACCGCCGGGCTACTATCCTCCGCCCCCTGGCTATTATCCCGCGCCCGGTGTTTATCCCGCGCCGGGCTATTTCTATGTCGCACCGTACGAGTATCTCGGCAATCGCAGCACCTTCAAGGCGCTGATCGACAGCGAATGGGATCCGCCGTTCTCGGGGCGCTGAGACGAGGCTTGTTAGCCGCGCCCGCGATAGGGCGCGACGCCTTGGTCCGGCACCCAGACGCCCGTCGGCACCTTGCCGCTCTGCCAGAAGACATCGATAGGGATGCCGCCGCGCGGATAGAAATAGCCGCCGATGCGTAGCCAGCGCGGCTTGAGCAAGGCCGACCAGATCCTTGCCGATCCGGATGCGTGCAATCCTCGTGGAAGGCGCCGTGATTGCGGAAGGCGCCGAGATAGAGCTTCAGCGACTTCGATTCGACGAGCCAGCGATCCGGCACGTAGTCGATGACGAGATGGGCGAAATCCGGCTGACCCGTCACCGGGCAGAGCGACGTGAATTCGGGCGCCGTGAAACGGGCGAGGTAATCCGCGTCCGGATGCGGGTTGGGCACGCGGTCGAGCCTGGCTTCATCGGGCGAAGCGGGCAGGGCGGCCTGACGGCCAAGGAGTTTCGGCGCGGCAATGGGTTTTTTGGTCATGCGAGCTTATAGCGCGCGCCCACGGCCTCTGCCACGGTTGCGTTAATCCAGATCGAGGGCCGCGACCTCGTGCAGGACGGCGCGCAGTGACGCGGCGCGCCCGGCGCCGAACGCCCCCTCGAAAGCACTCTGGGCTTCTTTCCATCCGGCATTGGCTTGCTTCAGTCGCGCCAGCCCATCCGGCGTGACGTGCAACAGCTTGCTGCGCCGGTCCTCGTCGCTTTGACGGACGGCGATCAGCCCCTCGCGCTCGAGCGGCAGGATGTTGCGGCCGAGCGTGGTGCGGTCCATCACCATCGCCTGCGCCAGGGCGTGAATGCTCATCGGCCCGGCGCGGCTAAGCCAGCTCAGGATCGAGAACTGCGTCGTCCGCAACGCCGAAGGCGCAAGGAACCTGTCGTAAAACTGGGTGACACGGCGCGCCGCCTGACGCACTGCCAGGCAATTGCACAGGCTCGCCACGTCGCTGTCGGGCGGCATGTCAAATCCTCAAAAAAGTTTCGCCGGATTCGACATAAGAGCATATGCACGCTTGTCAACGGATATTGATCGCGACCCGTTAGCGCCGCCCCGCCAAAAATGCTTAAAGGAGGCGCTTTTGGAGGGGAATGGATGCGGATTCTTGTGATCGGAGCCGGCGCGCTGGGCGGCTATTTCGGCGGGCGGCTTCTGGCGGCGGGCCGGGATGTCACCTTTCTCGTTCGGCCCAGCCGGGCCGAACGGCTTGCCGCGCGCGGCCTCGATATCGTCAGCCTCAAGGGCGGTTTGCAGATCGCCAATCCGCCGACAGTGACCGCCGACAAACTCGCGGGGCATTACGATCTCATTCTCCTGAGCTGCAAGGCTTTCGATCTCACCGATGCGATCAAGTCCTTTGCGCCGGCGGTCGGTGCGCAAACGATGATCCTGCCGGTGTTGAACGGAATGTTGCATCTCGACATTCTGGCCTCGCATTTCGGCGCCGAGCATGTGCTTGGCGGATGGAGCAAGATTTCCGCGACGCTCGATGACGACGGGCCGCGTGCATCATCTCAGCAGCTTCCACGCCATCAGCTTCGGTGAGCAGGACGGAACACGCACGGCGCGTGTCGAAGCCGTCGCCGAAGCGCTCGGCGGCAGCGGCTTCGAGGCACGGCTGAGCGACCATATCCTTGCGGAGATGTGGAGCAAATGGGTCTTCATCGCCGCGGCCGCGAGCCTTGGCTGCCTGCTGCGCGCGCAGGTCGGCGATATCGTCGCTGCGGGCGCGCAGAGCTATGGGACAGCGCTTCTCGAAGAATGCGCGGCGATCGCGGCGCGTCACGATTTTCCGCAGGACCCAAAGGGTATGGAATTCGGCGAAAAGATGCTGTCCGAGGCGGGCTCCGAGTTCAAACCGTCGATGCTGCGCGACATCGAGCGCGGCCAGCGCACCGAGGCGCATCATATCGTGAGCGATCTGCTGCGCCGGGGCGGTGATCTGCCAAGCACAATTCTTGCGCATTGCCGACGCGCATCTGAAAGTCTACGAGACGCGCCGGGCCCGCGAAAACGGCGCCTGACTTCACTCAAAAAGGAGAAGCGCCGTGCCTCTCGTTCGGGTCGATCTGCCCGCGCGGCAAGTCCGCGGATTACAAGCAAACCATCGGCGATGTGATTTATGCGGCGATGCGCGCCACGATCAACGTACCGGAGGGCGATCGCTTCCAGATTTTTGCCGAACATACGCCGGACGATCTTTCGATCGACCCGAATTACCTCAATATTGCGCGCTCGCCCGAAGCGCTCATCATCCAGATCACCCTTAACGAGGGCCGCACCACCGACCAGAAGCGCGCCTTCTACAAGGCCATCGCAGACGGGCTTCATGACCGGCTCGGCCTGCGGCGCGAAGATGTCTTCATCAATCTCGTAGAAGTGAAGAAAGAGAACTGGTCATTCGGCAATGGCGACGCCCCATATGCCTGAAGAACATCTCAAGTTAACGAGGGAACTATGGAATATCGGCAACTCGGCGCTTCGGGATTCAAGGTCCCGGTCCTGAGCTTCGGCACCGGCACATTCGGCGGCAAGGGTGAGCTCTTCGCGGCCTGGGGGTCGAGCGACGTCAAGGAGGCGACGCGGCTCGTCGACATCTGCCTCGATGCCGGCCTGACGCTCTTCGACAGTGCCGATATCTATTCCGCCGGCGCGGCGGAGGAGGTACTGGGCGAGGCCATCAAGGGACGCCGCGATCAGGTGCTGATCTCGACCAAGGCGACGTTCCGTTCAGGGCAGGGGCCGAACGATGTCGGCTCTTCGCGCTTTCATCTCACCCAGGCAATCGAAGGCTCGCTGAAGCGTCTCAAGACCGATTACATCGATCTTTTCCAGCTGCACGGCTTCGATGCTTTGACGCCGATCGAGGAAGTGCTCTCGACGCTCGACGATTTCATCCGCGCCGGCAAGATCCGCTATATCGGCTGCTCAAACTTCTCCGGCTGGCATTTGATGAAATCGCTGGCCATCGCCGATCGCTATAACCTGCCGCGCCACATTACCCATCAGGCCTATTATTCTTTGATCGGCCGCGAATACGAGTGGGAACTGATGCCGCTCGGCCTCGACCAGAACGTCGGCGCCCTGGTGTGGAGTCCGCTCGGCTGGGGGCGGCTCACGGGCAAAATCCGCCGCGGCCAGCCGCTGCCGGAGACGAGCCGGCTGCACAAGACCGCCGACATCGGGCCGCAGGTCGATAACGAATATCTCTACAGGGTCATCGATGCGCTGGACGAAGTCGCCAAGGAGACCGGCAAGAGCGTGCCGCAGATCGCCTTGAACTGGCTGCTGCAGCGCCCGACCGTCGCGAGCGTCATCATCGGCGCCCGCAATGAGGCGCAGTTGAAGCAGAACCTTGGCGCGGTCGGCTGGTCGCTGACGCCGGCGCAGGTGAAGAAGCTCGATGCCGCCAGCGAGCGGCCCCTGACCTATCCCTATTGGCACCAGCGCGGCTTCGCCGAGCGCAACCCGCCGCCTGTCTAATTCCCTTCGCAAAAAGCGTCATATCGTCCTTCGGGCGCGTGCGCCCATATCCCCCCTTTTTTCGGCGGCGGCTTCGTCGTAGAAACCGCGCCAAACGAGGAAACCCGCCGAAAGGACAATTTATGACCGCGATCGTCGATATTGCTGGCCGCGAAATTCTGGATAGCCGCGGCAACCCCACGGTCGAAGTTGACGTGACCCTGGAGGATGGCTCCTTTGGCCGCGCGGCGGTTCCTTCTGGCGCATCCACCGGCACGCATGAGGCGGTTGAGCTGCGCGACGGCGACAAGTCGCGCTTCGGCGGCAAAGGCGTCTTGAAGGCGGTCGAGTCCGTCAATCGTGACATTTTTGATGCTTTGGCCGGGCTCGACGCCGAAGATCAGGTGGCGATCGACGAGGCGATGATCGCACTCGACGGCACGCCCAACAAGTCGCGGCTCGGCGCCAATGCCATCCTGGGCGTTTCGCTGGCCGTCGCCAAAGCGGCGGCGGATGTCAGCGGCCTGCCGCTGTTTCGCTATGTCGGCGGCACGCAGGCGCGCGTCCTGCCGGTGCCGATGATGAATATTCTCAACGGCGGTGTTCACGCCGACAATCCGATCGATTTCCAGGAATTCATGATCGTTCCAGTTGGCGCTCCGTCCCTCAGGGAGGCCGTGCGATGGGGCGCGGAAGTCTTCCAGTTCTTGAAAGGTGCGCTCAAAAAGGCGGGTCTCAATACCAATGTCGGCGATGAAGGTGGTTTCGCGCCAAATCTGCCGACTGCCGAGGCGGCGCTCGACTTTTGCGTCAAGGCGATCGAGGGCGCTGGTTTCAAGCCGGGCCACGACATCGCATTGGCGCTCGATCCTGCCGCAAGCGAATTCTTCCACGATGGCGCCTATGTCTATAAGGGCGAAGGCGGGAAATCGCGTAGTCCCGAAGAGCAGGCGCACTATCTCGCCAAGCTCGCCGGCGCCTATCCGATTGCGAGCATCGAAGATGGCATGGCTGAAGAAGACTGGCAGGGTTGGAAGATCCTCACCGATCTCATCGGCAAAAAGATTCAGCTCGTTGGTGACGACATTTTCGTCACCAATGTCGAGCGGCTCGGCAAAGGCATCGCGCAGGGGATCGGTAATTCGATCCTCATCAAGGTCAATCAGATCGGCACGTTGACGGAGACGCTCGCCGCGGTCGATCTGGCGCAGCGCGCTGGCTACACCGCCGTCATGTCGCATCGCTCCGGCGAAACGGAAGATTCGACCATCGCCGATCTCGCCGTCGCGACCAATTGCGGGCAGATCAAGACCGGCTCGCTCGCGCGCTCCGACCGGCTCGCCAAATATAATCAATTGATCCGCATCGAAGAAGAGCTGGGCAGCCAGGCGCGCTATGCCGGCCGTGCCGCGCTCAAGGCCTGGGCGGATTGAGCTGAAGCGCGTTTCAGCCGCGGCAGAGTCGCGATGCGCGTCTGCCGTCGGTCGCTCGCGCGTTCACCGGCAAGAAATGCCGCAACCTGTTCGGCCTGTATCGGCCGGTTGAAGAGATAGCCCTGTCCCTCGGAGCAGCCCTGCGCCTGCAGCCAGATCCGTTGCGGCTCGATCTCGATGCCTTCCGCGGTTGTGCGGACGTTGAGGCTGCGGGCGAGGTCGAGCACCGCCTTGACGATCGCCATCGTCTGTCCGTGTACCGGGATTTCGCGCACGAAGGAGTGGTCGATCTTCAGCCGATCGAAGGGGAAGGAGCGCAGGTAGGATAGCGACGAATAGCCGGTGCCGAAATCATCGAGCGCGATACTGATGCCCCGGCTTTTCAGGGCACTCAGCACTCCGCGCATCGCCGAGTTGGCGATCAGAGGCACGGACTCGGTGATTTCGAGCTCCAGCCTTTCAGGGGGCAGACCGCTTTCGGCCAGCGCCGCCTCTACTTGCTGGATGAAATCGTCGTGGCTAAGCTGCAAAGGCGAGAGGTTCACCGCGATCCTGATGTCTGCGGGCCAGCGCGCGGCTTCGCGGCAGGCACGGCGCAAGAACCAGTTGCCGAATTCGACGATGATGCCGATTTCCTCGGCGATCGGGATAAATTCACTTGGCGGAACAAGGCCGCGCGAGGGTTCGAACCAGCGCGCAAGCGCTTCGAAGCAAACGGTTTTGCCGGACGCGAGATCGACGATCGGCTGGAAATGCAGCGTGATCTCGTTCCTTGCGAGGGCTTGGCGCAGATCCTTTTCCATTGCGCGGCGCGCAAGCATGCGGCGGCCCATCTCTTCGTCGAACAGGCAGTATCTGGCACGTCCCGCGCCCTTCGCGCGATAAAGCGCGACGTCGGCGCGGCGCAGAAGATTACTGAAATCATTACTATCGGTCGGTGCCCGCGCGATTCCGATACTGGCCGAGGTCGTGATCGTGCGTTCCTCAACTTCGAACGGCCGCGCGAAACCAGACAGAAGCTTTCGTGCGAGACGCTCGATCTCCCTGAGCCTGGTGACGGGAAATTGCAGAACCGCGAATTCATCGCCACCGAGCCGGGCGACGAATTCACCGTCCTGGCAGACCGTGCGCAGCCGCGCCGCGACGGCGCTCAGCAATTGGTCGCCGACCGCGTGACCGAGCGTGTCATTGACACCCTTGAAGTCGTCAAGATCGATGTAGTGCACAGCGAGACTTTTCCCGCCGGACGTGGGTAGATTCTCGAGAATTTCACTGGCGCGCTGTTGAAAGGCCGCGCGGTTTGGTAGGTCCGTCTGCGGATCGCGATAGGCGAGCTTCAGAATGCGCGATTGGGCGCGGTCGTGATCTAGGGCAATAGCACACAGATTGAGGCAGGCCGCGACGATCTTGCGATCGAGCATATCCGGTCCGCGCGGTTCGCGGTAATAGAAAGCAAACGTTCCCAGCACCTTGCCGTCGCAGCCCTTAATCGGACTCGACCAGCAGGCCCGCAGACCGTGGGGCAGGAATTGGTCCCTATAGTTCTTCCAAAGCGGATCGGTGGCGATATCCGTCACTTCGACGGGTTCGCCGCGATAAGCGGCCGTGCCACACGAGCCGACGTCGGGGCCGATTGGAACGCGGTCTGTTGCTTCCACGACTTCGTCGGGAAGACTCGGCCCGGCCAGCGGTCGCAGGCAATTTGCTTCGGCATCCACCCTCAGCACCGAGCAAATGGCATTGGGCGAAAGCGCTTCGGCGCGCTGGCAGAGCAACGCGATGATGCGCGCCAGCGGCCAGCCCGTCGCTACAGCTTCGAGGATTTCTTTCTGCAATTGCTGCAACAATTGTACGCGGATCGTTGGGCCGGAGCGTTGAGTATCGCCCGCAGCGCGCGATGCCACGCCGGCTGGTTTATCGAACTCGACTGATCCGGTCGTGCAATTACTGTCGTACAAACTATCGGCTGCCACGGGAAACTCACAGTTTGAGCCTGGTCTGTTCCCGTCGACACTACGCCCTGGGGTTGAAGAGAGGGTTACAAACGCCTTGTGCAATTTTGTGCACTCTTGATCTCTATGGGTTAATCGCCTGCTAACCCTGATCGGCGAAGCTCGGGAAATGGTCGTTCGCCGGCGCCTTCGCGCTATCCTTTTCCCGCTTGCGCTTTATTGCCTGTCCGGCGCTGCCGGCAGCTATTTCCTTTGGCATGCCGTCAACGACGAGCGTGGTCTGCACGCTAATGAGGATTATGAACGTCAAATCAGAAGCTTACAGACGCAAGTTGATGAAAAAGAAAAGGCGCGCAAGGCGTGGGAACGACGCATTGCTCTGTTAAGCGGCCAGGCCATCGATCGAGATATGCTCGACGAGCAGGCGCGTGCCCGGCTCGGCCGCGTCGATAAGGACGATCTCATCGTTTTCCTCAAGCCCGGCGCTGACGCTCCGCCAGTCGCCGCGACGCCCTGAACTGAACCTGACCGAGTCACCGACGGCGCGCTTCCTTCGCGCCCCTGTTGTGCACTTTTGCTCGGTAGATTCAGGCGCGTCGTTGGAGTAGAAACACCGCGCAAATCCGACAAACGCGCGCCGGTGTCCAGGCGCGATCTTTGCTTTCCCAAGCTACCTGAGGAGACACGATGGCGGCGACATCCGGGAGCAACGGCTCGGCTGCGGCGGACCCGGCGGGGCTGAGTCATGTCAGCCTTCCCAACGCTGGGCTGGCCCAATTCACCCTGGACGACGAGCTCGCCGCCTATCGCGAGATGCTGCTGATCCGCCGGTTTGAGGAAAAGGCTGGCCAGATGTACGGCATGGGCCTCATCGGCGGTTTCTGCCACCTCTATATCGGCCAGGAAGCTGTCATCGTCGGCATGACCCGCGCCATCAAGCCGGGCGATCAGACGATCACCGGCTATCGCGACCACGCTCATATGCTCGCTTGCGGCATCCCGCCGAAAGCCGTGATGGCCGAATTGACCGGCCGCGCCCACGGCATTTCCAAGGGCAAAGGCGGCTCGATGCATATGTTCTCAAAGGAACATCGCTTTTACGGAGGCCATGGCATCGTCGGCGCGCAGGTGCCGCTGGGCACCGGCCTCGCCTTCGCCAATCAATACAATGGCAGCGGCAATGTCAGCTTCACCTATTTCGGCGACGGCGCCGCCAATCAGGGCCAGGTCTACGAGAGCTTCAACATGGCGGAGCTGTGGAAGCTGCCTGTCGTCTATGTGATCGAGAACAATCGCTATGCGATGGGCACCTCGGTCAAGCGCGCCTCGGCGATGACGGATTTTTCCAAACGCGGTCTTTCCTTCAATATTCCGGGCGAACAGGTCGACGGCATGGATGTGCGTGCCGTCGCCGCGGCTGCTGCGCAGGCGGCGCAATGGTGCCGCGACGGCAACGGCCCGATCATTCTCGAAATGCTGACCTATCGCTATCGCGGCCATTCCATGTCCGACCCCGCCAAATACCGGACGAAGGAAGAAGTGCAGAAAATGCGGACCGAGAGCGATCCGATCGAGCAGTCCCGCGATCGTCTGCTCAACACGCATCAGGCGAGCGAGGCGGCGTTGAAGGATATCGATGCCGAGGTGCGCGCCGTGATCGCCGAAGCGGCGGATTTCGCCACCCACGATCCCGAACCCGATCCCGCCGAGCTTTATACCGACGTTTGGAAATAGCGCATGTCCGTCGACATTCTGATGCCGGCCCTGTCTCCGACGATGGAGCAGGGCAAGCTCACCAAATGGCTGAAAAAGGAAGGCGATCCCGTCCGCGCAGGCGACGTTCTCGCCGAGATCGAGACGGACAAGGCGACGATGGAGGTCGAGGCGGTCGATGAAGGCACGCTCGCCAAGATCATCGTTCCGGAGGGTACTGAAAATGTCGCGGTCAATTCGCCGATCGCGGTGATCGTTGCCGAAGGCGAGACTTTTGATGGCGTGGCGCCGCGTCCGACGCCGTCCGCTGTGCCGAGGGAGGCCGACGCGCCCGCGACTTTTATCGCCGAGGCGCCTCCCGTCGTGGCCGTCCAGCCTGTTCCGCAGGAGACCGAGCCCGCTGCGGACGTAAAAACCGTCAAGATGACCGTGCGCGAAGCACTGCGCGACGCGATGGCGGAAGAGATGCGCCGCGATCCGAGCGTCTTCGTGATGGGCGAGGAGGTCGCCGAATATCAGGGCGCTTACAAGATCACGCAGGGGCTGCTTGAGGAATTCGGCGCCAGGCGCGTCGTCGATACGCCGATCACCGAACATGCGTTTGCCGGCATCGGCATTGGCGCAGCGATGGCCGGCCTGAAGCCGATCGTCGAATTCATGACGTTCAATTTCGCCATGCAGGCGATGGACCAGATCATCAATTCCGCTGCGAAGACACACTACATGTCGGGCGGACAGATGGAATGTCCCATCGTCTTCCGTGGCCCGAACGGCGCTGCCGCCCGCGTTGCCGCCCAGCATAGCCAGGATTATGCCGCCTGGTATTCGCATGTGCCGGGGCTGAAGGTCGTGGTGCCTTACAGCGCCGCCGACGCGAAGGGTCTGCTGAAGAGCGCCATCCGCGACCCCAACCCCGTGATCTTCCTCGAAAACGAAATCCTCTACGGCCACAGTTTCGAAGTGCCGGAAGGCGATGATATTCTCGTGCCGATCGGCGTGGCGAAAGTGGCACGGCCTGGCAAGGACGTGACGCTCGTCTCCTTCGGCATCGGCATGATCTATACGTTGCAGGCTGCCGAGGCTTTGGCGGGCGAGGGGATCGATGCGGAGGTGATCGATCTTCGTACCATCCGGCCGCTCGATATCGAGACGGTGCTGGCCTCGGTACGCAAGACGGGCCGCGCGGTCACAATCGAGGAAGGCTGGCCGCAGAGCGGTGTCGGCTCGGAGATTTCCGCACGGATCATGGAAGGCGCCTTCGATTATCTCGATGCGCCGGTGCTGCGGATCAGCGGCCGCGACGTGCCCATGCCCTACGCGTCAAATCTCGAAAAGCTGGCGTTGCCGAATGTCGCCGAAATCGTCGCGGCGGCGAAGTCCGTCAGCTACCGTTAGGATCGCGCGGATGTCCGTCAAAGTCCTTATGCCCGCACTGTCGCCGACGATGGAAAAGGGCAATCTCACGCGCTGGCTCAAAGCCGAGGGCGATGCGGTGAAGCCCGGCGATGTGATCGCCGAGATCGAGACCGACAAGGCGACGATGGAGGTCGAGGCGGTCGATGAAGGCATGCTCGGCAAAATTCTCGTCCCTGCCGGCACGAACGATGTGCCGGTCAACGAGCGTCATCGCGTTGATCGCGGAAGAGGGCGAAGACCCGAAGACACTGACGGCGGATATGTCCTGCGCCAGCGCCGCAGGCGGCTACAGCCTCAGCGCTCGCACCCGCGCCCGCTGCCCCGGCACCAGCCGTCGCGCCACAGAGCAATGTCGTCGCCTTTCCGCCCTCGGCGGCCGACAAGCCCGCGCGCCGTTTCGCCTCGCCTTTGGCGCGGCGGCTTGCCAGCCAGAACAAGCTCGATCTTGGGCTTGTCACCGGCAGCGGCCCGCATGGCCGCATCATTGCCGCCGATGTGACGGCGGCCCTTGCAACCGGTGTCGGTAAAGTCGCGCCCGCGGCGGCGGCGATTGCACCGTTGCCGAAGCCGACCCAATCCGACGCCATCATCAAGCAATATTTCGCACCGGATTCCTTCGACGAAGTGCCGCATGAGACGATGCGCAAGACGATCGCGCGGCGGCTTGTCGAAGCAACGACGAGCATTCCGCATTTCTATCTCACCATCGAATGCGAGATCGACGCGCTCCTGAAGTTGCGCGGCGAATTGAATGCCGCCGCTCCGAAGGCCAAGGACGGCACGCCCGATTACAAGCTTTCGGTCAACGACATGATCGTCAAGGCCTTGGCACTGGCGCTGGTCGACGTGCCGAACGCCAATGTCACTTTCCTCGAGAACACGATGCTGCGGCATCATCACGCCGATGTCGCGGTGGCGGTTGCTATCCCCGATGGGCTCATCACGCCGGTTTTGAAACAGGCCGATCTTCTGCCGCTCTCGGTCATCTCCAAGACGATGAAAGATTATACTGCGCGGGCCAAACAGCGGCGGCTGAAACCTTCGGAATATGAGGGTGGTGTCAGTGCCGTTTCCAACCTCGGCATGTACGGGATCAAGGAATTTTCGGCGATCATCAACCCACCACAGTCTTCCATTCTTGCGGTCGGTGCGGGCGAGGGGCGGCCGGTCGTGCGCAACGGGCCAGATCGTTCCGGCGACGCTCATCGGCGCAACGCTGTCCTGCGACCACCGCGCCATCGACGGCGCGACCGGCGCGCAACTGCTGGCGGCCTTCAGGCACCATATCGAAACTCCGCTGACGCTGTTGGGCATTTAGCATGGCTGCTGCTTACGATGTCATCATCATTGGCGGTGGTCCCGGCGGCTATGTCGCGGCGATCCGTTCGGCGCAGCTTGGCTTGAAGACCGCGGTGGTCGAGCGTGAGCATCTGGGCGGCATCTGCCTCAACTGGGGCTGCATCCCGACCAAGGCGCTGCTGCGCTCGGCGGAGATCTATCACTACGCCCAGCACGCCAGGGATTATGGCCTCAGGATCGAGGGCAAGGTCGGTTACGACACCGAAGCGATCAAGGATCGCTCGCGCAAGATCTCGGCGCAGCTTAATGCCGGCGTCGGCTTTCTCCTGAAGAAGAACAAGGTCGATGTGATCTGGGGCGAGGCTGTGCTGACCAAACCCGGCGAGGTCAGGGTCGGCAAGCCCACAAAGCCCGCGCATCAGCCGCAGGCGGCGCTGCCGAAGGGAATTCTCGGCGAGGGCAGCTCATCAGGCAAAGCACATCATCGTCGCGACCGGGGCGCGGCCGCGCGTTCTGCCGGGGCTCGAACCGGACGGCAAACTGATCTGGACCTATTTCGAGGCGATGATGCCGGACGTGATGCCGAAGAGCCTGATCGTCGCCGGCTCGGGCGCCATCGGCGTCGAATTCGCCTCGTTCTATCGCGACTTCGGCGCCGAGGTGACGCTGGTCGAGGTGCTGCCGCGCATATTGCCGGCGGAAGACGCCGAGATCGCGGGCCTCGCGCACAAGCGCTTCGAGAAGCGCGGCATCAAGATCCTGACCGGCACGAAGATCACCAAGGTCGAGAAGGGTGCGGATGGGGTCACGGCCATCGCCGAAGATGCCAATGGCAAGACGCAGACCTTGAAGGCCGAACGGCTGATCTCGGCCGTCGGCGTCACTGGCAATATCGAGAATCTCGGGCTTGAGGCGCTCGGTGTGAAGACCGAGCGCGGCATCATCGTCACGGACGGCCTTGGGCGCACCAATGTGGCGGGCGTCTACGCCATCGGCGATGTCGCCGGGCCGCCCATGCTGGCGCACAAGGCTGAGCATGAAGGGGTGATCTGCGTCGAGGCCATCGCCGGCCAGCATCCGCATCCGCTCGACCGCGAAAGGGTCGCCGGCTGCACCTATTGCAATCCGCAGATTGCCTCGGTGGGGCTTACGGAGGACAAGGCTAAGGCCGCGGGCTATCAGCTCAGGGTTGGCCGCTTTCCCTTCATCGGCAATGGCAAGGCGATCGCCCTGGGGGAGCCGGAAGGCCTGACCAAGACGATCTTCGACGCGGCGACGGGGCGGCTGCTCGGCGCGCATATGATCGGCGCGGAAGTGACGGAACTCATTCAGGGTTTTGTCGTCGCGATGAATTGCGAGACGACCGAGGCGGAGCTGATGCACACGATCTTCCCGCATCCGACCCTGTCGGAGACGATGCACGAAAGCGTGCTCGACGCTTATGGCCGCGCCATCCATATATGAGGGCGGGCAGGAGACTGAAGATGACCCTGGTGGAGACACCGAAGGCACGCCATCCCGAGAAGGCGCATCGGCCGGATCAGCCGGTGGCGCGGAAGCCGGACTGGATTCGCGTCAAGGCGCCGGGCTCGCCGGCCTGGCGCGAGACGGCGGCGATCGTCAAAGAGCACCGCCTCGTCACCGTCTGCGAGGAGGCGGGCTGCCCCAATATCGGCGAGTGCTGGGAGAAGAAGCACGCGACCTTCATGATCCTGGGGGATACCTGCACCCGCGCCTGCGCCTTCTGCAATGTGCGGACCGGCCTGCCCGGCGCCATCGATCCGCATGAGCCCGTGCAGGTGGCGGAGGCCGTCGCCAAGCTCGGTCTCGCCCATGTCGTCGTGACGTCGGTCGATCGCGACGATCTCGATGACGGCGGGGCAGGGCATTTCGCGGCGGTGATCGGCGCCATCCGCGCCGCGAGCCCCAAGACGACCATCGAAGTCCTGACGCCGGATTTTCTGCGCAAGTCGGGCGCGCTGGAGGTCGTGGTCGAAGCCAGGCCCGATGTGTTCAACCACAATCTCGAAACCGTGCCGTCGAAATATCCGAGCGCGCGGCCCGGGGCGCGCTATTTCCATTCGGTGCGGCTGTTGCAGCGGGCGAAGGAACTCGACCCGCAGCTTTTCACCAAATCCGGCATCATGGTCGGCCTCGGCGAGACGCGCGAGGAGATCCTGCAATTGATGGATGACCTGCGCAGCGCCGAGGTCGATTTTCTGACGATCGGCCAATATCTGCAGCCGACGCGCAAACACCATCCGGTGGTCTCGTTCCCGACGCCGCAGGAGTTCCGGGCGCTTGAGGAAATCGCGCTGGCCAAGGGCTTTCTGCTCGCCTCGGCCTCGCCGCTCACCCGCTCGTCCTACCACGCCGCTGAGGACTTCGCGAAACTCAAGGCCGCGCGGGCCAACACCTGACTGTTCTTGCCGCAGAGACAAACTGCGGCGATTTTTGCTATCGGCATAGCATGCCCAGTTTTCGTACCAGCCGGATCGTCCCTCATTCCGCCAAGGCGATGTTCGATCTCGTCGCGGATGTCGAAGCCTATCCGAACTTCCTGCCGCTTTGCCGGGCGCTGACGGTGCGTGAGCGCAGCACGTTGCCGGATGGCCGCACGCTCTTCGTCGCCGACATGGAGGTCGGCTACAAGGCAATCCGCGAGCGCTTTACCAGCCGCGTGACCTGCGACGTCGAGAAGCTCGAAATCCTCGTCGAATATATCGATGGCCCGTTTCGCCACCTGGAGAATCGCTGGCGTTTCGTCGCGCAGGGCGAGCGATCCTGCAAAGTCGAATTCGATATTTCGTACGAATTCAAGAGCCGGGCGTTGGCAGTCCTTGTTGGCGGCATGTTCGAGACGGCGTTCCGCAAATTCGCCGAGGCTTTCGAGGACCGCGCCGACCTCGTCTACGGGCGCGCGGGTTGATCAGCCGGCAGCGGCATTGAACAGAAGATCGAGGGCAACCCCGACGGCGGCCAGACGGATAGGGCCGCGACCAATGGGGCCGAATTTTTTTTCGATTGTTGCGATCTGCCCGGCGCGACCATAGCCAAAGTAGACAAGTCCGACGGGCTTTGCCTCGGAGCCCCCGTCCGGTCCGGCGATTCCCGTTACGGAAAGCGCGATGCTGGCGGCGGAAAAGCGAAGTGCCCCTTCGGCCATCGCCTCGGCGACCTCAATGCTGACGGCGCCGAATTGATCGAGAAGATCGGGAGCCACGTCGATGCATTCTTCTTTGGCGCGGTTGGAATACGTGACATAGCCGCGTTCGAGGACTTTCGATGAACCGGGAATCTCGGTGATCAATGCGGAGATCAAACCGCCGGTGCAGGACTCAGCTGTGACGAGGGTCAATCCCCGTTCGCGATAAAGACCGACCAGCGTCGCAGCGCGCTGTCGCAAAGGGGCATCGAACATGAGATCCTTTGTACGATTGAGGTTAGGCAATGCTATGTGCCCAGGTGCCAGTGCTGCAATTATTGAAGCTGGCGTATAGGTCCATTCCCACCGGAAAATTTAACGCCGTTGCGTAATAGGTGTCACTTTACCATTTAACTCGTGCAGGCCGGTCTCTGAGACCAGCCACGGTTGTACTGCTCGTAAATAGCTTTTTCGGACGGTCGGGATTATTTCCCGTTGGCGAAGAGCCTTTGCGCCTTGGAATAACGGGCGAGAACCGCGTGCCGAATCCCGGCGATGTCGAGCATCCAGGCCAAGCCGCAATAGACGACCGGGCCGATCGTCGCGGCGCTGACAAGCGCGAGCCAGGGCGAGCCGACGCTTCTGCATGGCCAGATCGCGAGTAGCATGGCCGCGGTTGCAGCGAGCACTGCGAGCAAGTCGCGCAGCGCCGGCCAGCGCTTGCTAAGTCGTGCGCCCATGATCGCGATCACGCTCGCGCCGACCGCATAGCTCGCGCAATGAACCCAGGCAAAAGCTTCGATGCCCGCGCTGCGCGGCAGAAAGGTGAGAAGCGCGGCGTAACAGGCAAGTGCCGCGAATGCCGCCCAGATCACCTGGCGCGTCTGCATCGCGAGCTGGAAGACCGGCGTGAAGGCGTATTGCGCAAGGCAATAGAAAATAATGCCCGGCGCGAGAATGAGACTGAGTTGCGCGAAGTCGCCGCGATACTTCGCCGGAATGAGAATCGCCTCAAAGGACGGCATGATCGCAACATAGCCCGCAGCGAGCGGCACCAGAATCGCGGTGACGAGCAGCATGTTGATCGCGACTTGCTTTTGCGCGGCATCCTTGCCGTGCGTCGCTTCGCGGCCGACAACGAGCTGGAACAGGAAAGCATCGAATCCGGCGGCGGCCGTCTGGAACAGGCGCAGGCTAAGGTCTGTCGCCAGCGAGAGCTGGCCTGCCGCCGCGAAGCCGAGCCACGCGGCAGCGACCGAGCGGTTCGCCAACGTGATGAGCTGATAGATGACGCTGGCGATCACCAGTGGAACGCCATAGTGCCCAAAGGACAGGATGCGTTCCTTGCGCGCCAGCGAAAGCGCCGCGCCGGAATCTCGAAGCTCCCGCCACACTGGGGCGAGCGAGATCAACACGGCAAGACTAGATGCGGCGAGGACCGCTGCGGCATCGCGCAGAACGAAACCTGCCGCGATCATCAGGATCAAGCTCGCCACGTTCTTGACGATAACCAGTTTCGCATAGGCGACATTGCGAAACCGCGCGCGCGCGAGCGCTGTCCAATATTCGAAGAATCCGTTTACGATCGCCGAGAAGATTACAGCGGCAGCCAGCGATGCGGAGAGGTATTTGCCGCCGAAGAGTAGCAGCGCCGCGCCGACCAGGATCAGCACCAGCGTACCAGCCAGATAGGCGGCGTTGAGGCTCGCCCGCAGGTCCGGCTGGCTGTCCCGCGCGGTCGCGCCATAGAGCCGGGTCGCGGAAAGCCGCAGCCATTCGAAAACGATCGAATTGAGCGTCAGTGCGAGGGTTGCGCCGATGGCGAAATGGCCGAACTCGGCTGGTCCCAGAATTTTGGCGACCACCAGACCGAGCGCGAAATTGATCGCCGCATTCAAGAAAAAAGTTAGCGAAATCAACATGATGATGACCGAGGCGCGAACCCGGCCATCTTACAGCCCAGCCTTGAAGGAAGCGTTACGCACTCCGCTCGTGCCGAATGCCCGAGGTGAGCAGGCGCGATCAGATAGAATAGCTGAAGGAATCGTAGGCGAGCTTGCTCAAAATCTGGTTCATGTCGCGCGCCGGCTCGGGGCAGCCGGCGGTGCCGACGATCTTCGCCGGGACGCCAGCGACCGTCGAATTGGCCGGGACCGGGCTCAGCACGACGGAGCCGGCCGCAACGCGGGCGCAGGGGCCGACTTCGATATTGCCGAGGATTTTCGCGCCTGCGCCGATCATCGTGCCGCGCTTGATCTTCGGATGCCGGTCGCCCAATTCCTTGCCCGTGCCGCCGAGCGTCACGTTTTGCAGGATCGAGACATTGTCCTCGATGATGGCGGTCGCGCCAACGACGAAGCCTGTCGCGTGATCGAGGAAGATGCCGCGGCCGAAGTGCGCGGCGGGATGAATGTCGGTCTGGAAAAGTTCGGACGAGCGGCTTTGCAGATAGAAGGCAAGGTCGCGCTGGTTGATGTTCCAGAGATAATGCGCGAGCCGGTGCGTCTCGATGGCGTGAAAGCCCTTATAATAGAGCAGGGGCTCGAGCAGCCTTGCCGTGGCCGGATCGCGATCGACGACGGCGGCGATATCGGCGCGGAACGCCTTGCCGATTTCGGGATCCTCGCGCACGGCGGCGGTAAAGGCGTCGACAATTAGATCCGGCGAAACTGTGCCGTTGGCGAGGCGCAGGGCGACGCGGTGGATGACCGCCTGCTCGAACGTGTCGCGGTTGATGACGGTGGTCAGGATGAGCGTGGCAAGGACCGGCTCGCGCGCCAGCACGTCGGCCGCCTCCTGTCGCAGGCGGTCCCAAAGAGTGTCATCCGAGAAAACTTGCCGCAGCGGCGGCGGTGAGGTCGTTACAAGCATGACATGCGCTTTCTCGGATGCCATAGGACAATTCCCGGTTAACGACAACAGCCAAGGCGCAAGCGGCTGGATCCGCTCATTCGGCCGCGCGCGCGAGTGTGTCGGCCGCGGCAAAGCCGCGATCAAGGTCCGCAAGTATATCGTCGATATGCTCTATGCCGACCGAGAGGCGGACGTAATTATCCGAAACGCCGGTTGCAAGCCGATCCTCGGGCGACAATTGCGAATGTGTCGTTGTCGCCGGATGGATGGCGAGACTGCGCGAGTCGCCGATATTGGCGACATGGTAGAAGAGCTCCAACCCGTCGATGAAGCGCCGGCCTGCCTCGCGCCCGCCCGCCAATTCGAAGCCGACAAGGCCGCCGTATCGGCCGCGGAGATATTTGTCGGCGCGGTCTCGGTCCGCGCCGCGCTGCTGTGAGGGGTGGATGATGCGAACGACCTCCGGCCGTTGCCTGAGATAGTCGACGACTTTGTCGGCGTTCTGGACATGCCGCTCGATGCGCAAGGCGAGCAATTCAATGCCCTGCAGGATGAGAAAGGCATTGAATGGTGATAGCGCCGAGCCGAGATCGCGCAGCAGGGTGGTGCGCGCCTTCAGGATATAGGCGATGGGTCCGAGCGGTTTTGCCGCCTCGGTCCAGATCGCGCCGTGATAGCTCGGGTCAGGCGTATTGAGCGCCGGCTGGCGCTGCGGAAATTTCTCCCAATCGAAATTGCCGCCATCGACGAGGAGGCCTCCAATCGAATTGCCGTGGCCGCCAAGATATTTGGTCGCCGAATAGACGACGATGGCCGCGCCATGCTCGAAGGGCCGGGCGATGAGCGGCGTCGCGGTATTATCGACGATGAGCGGAATGCCATAGTTCCGGCCGATCGCAGCGATCTCCGCGATCGGCGGTACGATGAGCTTCGGATTGGGCAGCGTTTCGAGATAATAGGCGCGCGTGCGCTCGTCCGTGGCGCGGCGGAAATTCTCCGGGTCGGCAGGATCGACGAAGCGAACCTCGATCCCTTGCGTCTTCAGCGTATTGGCGAAGAGATTCCAGGTGCCGCCATAAAGATCGGTCGCGGAGACGACATTGTCGCCCGCGAAAGCGATGTTCTGGAGCGCAAAGGCCGAAGCCGCCTGACCGGAGGAAACCGCGAGCGCCGCCACACCGCCTTCGAGCGCGGCGACGCGCTGTTCAAGCACATCGTTCGTCGGATTTCCGATGCGTGTGTAGATGAAGCCAGGTTCGCGCAGGGCGAAGAGATTTTCGGCATGCGCCGTATCGTAGAATTGGTAGGACGTCGTTTGATAAATCGGTACGGCGACGGACCCGGTCGTGGGGTCGGCGCGCCAGCCGGCATGCAGGGCCAAGGTCTCGGGCTTATGTTGATCGCGCGGCATGGCTTGCTCCAATCGCGAAGTTTGGGGGTGAATGGTTCGGTCGGTCCGTCGGTTAAGAGGTGTGCTGCAACTCCGCTCCCGGTACGGGATCGCGGCGCGCAATCAATTGGCGCGCGGCGCGTTCGGCGGCGTAGGGCTCGGCGAATTGCTGGCCTTCGAGAGCGTTGAAACGATGCGTGGCGGCGAAAAAGCTGAACGTCTCGGTGGCGGCGTCGCGGACGACAATTCCCGCGGTAAGTCCGCCAACCTGGACAACATAGGCGTCTGACATCTCTGAAAACCCTTTTAAAACTTCGCGGCGATCAACGCCGATGATCGGTTAGGTCCGGGCAGGGCGCGAACATTCGCGCGGCGCAAAGGCCGGAAACAACGCGCGAAGATCAATCGGAGCGAAGACTTCAAGGGGACCTCTCGGGCGTCGCATTTTTCCGAGGCGACGCAGTTCCTATCCGTCAAACATATATTATCTACAAAAATTGTCAACTAATAGGAACTGGAGAGCGTCAGGCGTTCATGCGGAGAATATTCTCTAGTTAGCAAAAAACATAGAAAAGTATATATCGAAACCACAGCTTGCGTATAGTTGAGTGCAGCTGTAATACGGCTCTCATTCGAAAGAAGTGTAGAAGCAAACATCTAGAATATAATTCTAAGAGCATAGAATATTATTCTACTTAAGCTTCTTCAAATTTGCCAGGAGCCGGTGGAATGCCTGACGAAACCGAAGAACCTCATGTCCGTCGAACCTTAAGCGAGGCCGCAGCAAGGCAGCTCGCGAATGCTACCAAGACGCGGGCGCAGTGGTCCGGGATCACGCCGCGCTGGCTTGTGTCTTTCCTGCCCTGGACGCCGGTCGAAGCCGGCATTTACCGGCTCAACAGGGTCCGCGAGGACGATTCTCTGGCCGATGCAGACGTCGCCTGCAGCCCGCGCCGCGACATCGATTCGGATTTGCCGCTGACTTTCGTCGATTACGAGGCCACGCCGCGCGAATATTCGCTGAATGCGGTCTCGACCGTGCTCGATGTGCAGACGCGCGTCTCCGACCTCTACAGCCATCCCTACGATCAAATTCAGGAGCAGGTTCGCCTGCTCGTCGAGAAGGTCAAGGAGAAGCAGGAAGCCGAACTCATCAACAATCGCGAATACGGTCTGCTGACCAATGCGCATCCGTCGATGAAGATCACCACGCGCGGCGGTGCGCCAACGCCGGATGATCTCGATGAACTCATCACCAAGGTCTGGAAAGAGCCGGCCTTCTTCCTCGCCCATCCGCGCGCCATCGCGGCTTTTGGTCGTGAATGCACCCGCCGGGGCGTGCCGCCGCCGACGGTGACGCTGTTCGGCTCGCCTTTCATCACCTGGCGCGGGCTGCCACTGATCCCGAGCGACAAGCTCTATATCGACGAAGCCGGCAAGACCAACATTCTGCTGCTGCGCACGGGCGAAAAGAAGCAGGGCGTCGTCGGCCTGTTCCAGCCGGGCATTCCCGGCGAGGTCGCGCCGAGCCTTTCGGTGCGTTTCATGGGCATCAACCGCAAGGCGGTCGCGTCCTATCTGATCTCGCTTTATTGCTCGGCGGCCGTCCTTACGGACGATGCGCTCGGCGTTCTCGAAGGGGTCGAGGTGGGCAGGTACCACCAATATCCGTTTAACTACGCCTGAGCCTTTAGATCGCGCCAAGGATCCGGCGGCTTCGTGCCGCCGGACGGAATCAACAGGGTCAGCCCATGCCTTCGGCACCGTCCGCGCCCGATCCGAACCTGATCGCGCAACTCGCCAATTACTTCTTCCGCACTCCGCCGGACGGGCCGATCCCGACGCAGGATTCGCCGGGCATGCCGCTCGTCCCGCCGAGCCCCAATATGGTGCCGGCGCCTTCCGTCGTGACCAGCGCTGCCCCGCTCATCCCCGCGGCGCTGCCATTTGGACCGCCGGACCTTCCCCCGACGACCATTGCCTCGGTCGTGCCTACGCCAAACATTTCCGCGCCGACAACACCGGCCGCGCCGCATGGTCTGCCCGATGTGCCACAGCCGGGTTCGACCGCCGGCGGATTCGCGCCGAATGCGCCCGGCGATCTCGATGCCGCGGGCCCGTTGGCGCATCTCGCCGAATTCACCTCCTTCGTGCCGAAGGAGCATCTCGCATCGGCCTTCGGCGCGCAGGATTTGACGCCGTCGCCGTTCAATACGCCGCCGAAGGATTCGCCCTACTTTCTCGACGACAATGCATTGGCGCGGCGCGACCTCGATCTTGCCGCGGTCCCGGCCGCGCCAACACCATCAGTGTCGCCGTCGTTGCCTGATCCGACTCCCGCCGGGCGTCTGCCGGATGCGCCGGGAATATCCCCGCAGATCCCGCAGGGGGCTGACGCGTCTATCCCAAGCGCAAGGCCGGCCGCGCCGGAGCTTCCGCAAAGCTTTGGTTGGCCGAGCGCCGCCGCTCCGCAAACGCCGCAAGCGCCGGTCAATATCCCGCACGTGCCGGATAGCCCCGGCGTTCCCGATGCGCATGTGCCGGGCGAAGCGTTTTATTTCCTCGGCCCGGCGAAGTCCGCCGCAGCGAGCGAGACAGCGCCGCAGAATGGCGCCACAGCTCCCGCCGCGCCTGTGCAGGCGCCCGCAAGCTTCTCACCGCAGATCGTTGCACTGGAAACAGCGCCCGCCGCCGTCGACCTTGGCTCTTCGACGCGGCCCTTCGACGCCTATACGGTCAAGCGCGACTTCCCGATCCTGCGGGAGAAAGTGCACGGCAAGCCGCTCGTCTGGCTCGACAACGCCGCGACGACGCAGAAGCCGCAATCGGTCATCGACCGCATCTCCTATTTCTACGAACACGAGAATTCCAATATCCATCGCGCCGCGCACGATCTCGCCGCGCGCGCCACCGATGCTTACGAGGCAGCCCGGCAGAAGACCGCGCGCTTTCTAAACGCGGGCTCCGAGCGCGACATTATCTTTGTTCGCGGCGCGACCGAGGGTATCAACCTCGTCGCCAAGGCCTGGGGTGGCCGCAACGTCAAGGAAGGCGATGAGATCGTCATCACCTGGTTGGAGCATCACGCCAATATCGTTCCCTGGCAGCAACTTTGCGGTGCTACTGGCGCTAAGCTGCGTGTCGCGCCGGTCGATAATACGGGGCAGGTGATCCTCGAAGAATATGAGCGTCTGCTCGGACCGCGCACGCGCATCGTCGCCATGCCGCAGGTTTCCAACGCGCTCGGCACGATCGTGCCGGTCAAGGAGATGACGGCGATCGCGCATCGCTATGGCGCTTGCGTGCTGGTCGATGGCGCGCAATCGGTTTCGCATATGCCGGTCGACGTGCAAGCGATCGACTGCGATTTCTTCGTCTTCTCCGGCCACAAGGTCTTCGGGCCGACCGGTATCGGCGTGGTCTATGGCAAGCCGGATGTGCTGGCGCATATGCCGCCCTGGCAGGGCGGCGGCAACATGATCGCCGACGTCACTTTCGAGAAGACGATTTATCAGCCGCCGCCCAACCGCTTCGAGGCCGGTACAGGCAATATCGCCGATGCGGTGGGCCTCGGCGCGGCGATCGACTACGTCGAGTCCATCGGCCGCGAGATCATCGACCGCTACGAGCATGAGCTTCTCGTCTATGCGACGGAAAAAATGCTGAATGTGCCGGGCCTCACCATGATCGGTACGGCGAAGGACAAGGCGAGCGTGCTCTCCTTCGTGCTCGACGGCTGCCGCAGCGAGGATGTCGGCAAGGCGCTGAATCAGGAAGGCATCGCAGTGCGGGCGGGACATCATTGCGCGCAGCCGATCCTGCGCCGTTTCGGCGTGGAGACAACCGTGCGGCCGTCGCTGGCGTTCTACAATACGAAGGACGATGTCGATCTTCTTGTGGCGACGCTGCACCGGATTCAGGCCGGGCGCGTCAAGCGATAGTCGTCAATCGGTGACTATGACGTGAGTGTGAAGGGGCTTCCACAGGGCGGCCTCTTTCTCACCGCATTCGGCGTTCAGGGCTCTCTGTCTGACCAAGGGGAGTCTCGTAATGCAGTCGAAGTTCCTGAAATTAGCCGCCGGCCTTGGCGCGACCGCCGCAGTTGCGCTCTATGGGGCATCCGCCGCGCAGGCGCACGAATATTATCACCATCATCATCATCACTATCGCGCCGCTTATGACGATCGCCCCCTGACGGTCACCAAGCATCATCACCGCTATTATGCGACCCCCGTTGCTGCCGCGCCGGACCCCTGGCACGGCCCCGCGCCGATCATCACCGGCCCGAACTATATCGCGGCCACGGCGGTGAGCTTGCCGTTCCGCGCTGCCAATTCGATTTTCCCGGCTTACGGTGACCCGGCGACCAACCCGCTGATCTTCATCGGCGCGCCGGTCCACGTAATCGCCCAGGCGGTGGAATTTCCGTTCTATGTCGTCGGGTCGGCTTTCGGTGCGCCGCCGCCAGTCGCTTATTAACCGATCCATCGACATGCGTTCAGGTTTGGTGACCTGAACGCATCGCAGTCTTACACGTGGATTGGCAGGGCCGTCTCGGCCTTGATGCTTTCGAGCGCGAAGCGAGACGTCACCTTCTTCAGCGGCAGCGTTTCGATAAGGCGCTTGTAAAACGCATCGAAGCTTTTGGTGTCGGCGACGATCACCTTCAGCAGATAATCGACATCTCCCGCCATGCGGTAGAGATCGAGCACTTCGTCCATCGCCGAGATCGATCGGGCAAATTGATCGAGCTTGTCGTGCGCATGTTCGCCAACCTCGACCGTCACGAAGACCGTGATCCCGAGCCCGAGCTTGTGCGGGTCGAGCAGGGCGATGCGGCGGCGAATGACGCCGTCCGCCTCAAGCTTCTGGATTCGCTTCCAGCACGGCGTCTGCGACAAACCCACCTTGGCCGCGATGGCGGCAATGGACAAGCTCGAGTCTGTCTGAACGATCTGCAAAATTTTTCGGTCGGTCGCGTCCATAAATATTCTCCACCCCTGCGGCCGTGAGGATAATCCTTCCAGAGTCTACTTACTACATAAATTTAATAGAAATATGCCCCCGCGATCAAGACGCGTGATTTTTTTGTGATTTGGCGAGTTTTAGCAGCGCAAGCGGGGCGATCAGCGGATCGCGCGCCGATAAAGCGCGAAGCGAAGGCCGGAAAGCGGTGCCCGCGGGACAATCATATCAAGGTCGTAGCGGCTTTGGCATTGCGACGGTCCCAAGGTTGCTATCGCAGCCTCCGCAGCGGGTTGATCGCTGAGGACGAACCAGTCCGGCGGGCGGTCGCACCAATCTTCGGCCTGTACCTCGCTCAGCATTCCGTGCGGATCATAGAAGTTCAGGCTCACCCAGACCTCGACCGGCATGTTGGTCGCGAAGCGGGCCGGGCCGTTGCTTTCCATGCGCGCCACAAGCGGGCGGATATCGCCCCGGCCGAAGGCGAACAATTTCTGGACATGGATGGCGTTGCCCAGCGCGAGAAGAAACCCAAGGAGAATGACGCCAGACACGCGCCGCTCGTCCCACAATTTGGCGACGACATCGCTGGCGAGACTGACAAGCCCAAGCACGCCGACGAGAAAGAACCGCGCATATTGGACGTTTGGGGCCTGCACGAGCGTCGCGATCAAGGGGGGCAAAAGCAGGCAGGTCAGCGGCAGGATCACTCGCTCGGAGGCTATGAAAGTGGCGGCGGCGATCGTCAGGCCCGCGCAAAGGAGCAAAGCGAGCGACGCGGGCAGGTCATAGGGCAGGCCGAGCGTCGCCGCATATAGCGTCGTGAGACTGTGGCCGAGTGCCGGGAGGCTGAAGGGCGTGAGCGCACCTTCCTGCAGGAGCTGCGTATTCAGGACGCTTGCGGCAAGTAGGCCGAGTGCCGGGAGGGCGCCGAGCAGCCCGAGCAGGCCCAGATCAAGCCCGGTGATCGCGATCTCGCGCAGCGGCCGGCGCCGATAGGCCAGCCGCAGCAGCGCCGCCACGACGAGTGTCGCAGTGGCTGTGAGCATCGTCAGATGAAACAAAGCGCCGACTGCGACGGCGCCGGCAAAGCCGAGGCGGCTGCGTGGCGTCGGCGCGTCGAGGATGTTCTCGAGCGCGTCGGCAGCGACGAAGATCATGAGCAGGAGGCCGGCATAGCCGCGCGCTTCAGAGCCATATTGAACGAAGATCGCCCCGCCGGCGGCGAGGGCCGCGCCGGCGAGCGCCGCTGCCGGGCCGTTGCGTCCGCAAAACTTGGCCGCGACCGGAACGGTCAATGTGCCGACGACGATCAATTCCAGCCGGATGAGTACGGATGGCGCGTCCGGGCCGACGAACCAGAGCCAAAGCGAGTTGAGGATGTGATTATTGTCGTTCGGCAGCCGCCAGAGAATGTCGCCGGCACTTTTGAGGTGCTGCAGATTGCGCAGCGACCAGATCTCATCGAGCCAGAGATCGCCATGGGCGCAGGCGAGCCGCAGCAGCAGGCCGAGGAGGGTCAAGCCTGCGACCGCCATCGCTATGCCGCTTGGCGCGGCGCGCACGCTTGGCTTCAGGTCGATCTGGGCGTCGAGCACGGCTCACCGGGATCATTGTGATCGGCGCAAGGGTTGCGCCAGCAGACGCAAGCCTATTCAGTAAGGCTTATGACTTCCTTGCCCCCCGAACTGCCCAAATCCTTTGCCGATCTTCTTTTCCTGCTGCGCGATCTGCCCCCGCCCGCCGAGGCGAGCGCCGCGGCGGCGCGAGCACGGCAGTCCGAACTGACCAAGCCGCAGGGCTCGCTTGGCCGGCTGGAGGAGATTGCCGAATTTGTCGCCCGCTGGCAGGGCCGCGACATGCCGGTGCTGGACCATCCGCTGGTGCTGATTTTCGCTGGCAATCACGGTGTCGTCTCACAAGGCGTCTCGGCCTATCCGGCGTCGGTGACGCAGGCGATGGTCGATAATTTCGCCGCCGGGGGTGCCGCGATCAACCAGATCTGCAAGGCCTTCGCGCTCGACCTGAAGGTTGTGCCGCTCGATCTCGCTACGGCGACGGAGGATTTCACCCTTGCTCCGGCGATGAGCGAGGCGGCAGCCACGGCGCAGTTCGCGCGCGGCATGGCTGCCGTTCCCGCGGATGCCGATCTCCTCGCGATCGGCGAAATGGGCATCGGCAATACAACAAGCGCGGCGGCAATCTACGCGGCGCTCTATGGAGGCCCCGCAGCCTATTGGGCGGGGCGCGGCACAGGCGTCGATGATGCCGGGCTTGCGCGTAAGATCGCCGCCATCGAAGCCGCGCTGGCGGCGCACGGCGCGCATCTTTCGCAGCCGCTCGAAGTTCTGCGCCGGTTAGGCGGCCGCGAGATCGCGGCGATGGCCGGCGCAATCGTCGCCGCGAGGCGCGCGAACATTCCCGTAGTGCTCGATGGTTACGTCGCCTGCGCCGCGGCGGCAGTGCTCCACGGGCAAGACCCCGATCTCATCGCTCATTGCCTTGCCGGCCATCAATCGGTCGAAGGCGCCCATGCCGATGTGCTGGCGCGGCTCGGCAAGAAGCCACTTCTCAATCTCGGTCTGCGTCTCGGCGAAGCCAGTGGCGCGGCGCTCGCCGCGGGCTTAGTAAAAGCGGCGCTTGGCTGTCACGCGGGCATGGCGACTTTTGCCGAAGCGCAGGTGGCGGAAAAGAGCGAGGGGTGATCTTCACCGAGGTTTGGAACCCGCGGTGCTCAGGAGGATTGTTGGCGTTCGAGCGATAGGTACGGAGCGCGCCCATGACGGATAAATTCGACGCGGCTGCAAAAGACGTCTCGCCCCGCGATGCGCAGAAGGGCGGCCAGGGCGCGCTGAGTTCGGATCACCCCGAACGACACCTGCGGCAGGACGCCAGTCAAACCGAAACGCCGATGAAACAAAGCCGCGAAGTCACGCAGGGGCTAACGAGCGATGAAATTGCGCTCCTGTGCGATATAGAAGCGCGCAATTCATCAAAGCCTGCCGGAGAACCCGCCTTGGATCGGCTTCGCTCGGCGGGTTACATCGCGCCCAACGAAAAGTCTCCCGGGTACAAGCTCACCCCAAAGGGGCTCGGTTTGCTCAGCAGACGCGGCGCGGGCATAAATGAAGCGTAAAAGGTGCATTACTGCGCCCGCGGGGTCGAGGGCGGCGCACCAAATGTCATTCGTATCATTTCGGCGACAAGGAGCGGCTGCTGCGCCTGACGCGCCAAGCCTTCTATACGCGTTTTCAAGGAACTGACCTTGTCGGGATTCGCTGAGGCGAGGTTCGTGAGCTCCGAGGGGTCTTTCGACAGGTCGAAAAGCTCAAGCGAACCGGGTAACATCGGCACCCATATCAGCTTCCAGTCATTTTCGCGCACGGCGGCCTGGAAAGGCTCAACGTTGTAGACGACTTCATGCCGTGGCGACGGCGTCCGGCCCGTGACATAATTCCATACGTCGATGCCGTCGAGTGGCTTGGCTTTTTCAGACGATCCGCCCCCAAGACGCGTGAGCGTCGGATACATGTCGACGACATGAACCATGCCGCTGACGGTTCCAACAGGAACTGTGCCCGGCCAATTCACCACCGCCGATGCGCGCGTTCCGCCCTCGTAAAGCGTGCCCTTGCCACTTCTGAAAGGCCCGTTGTCAGGCGGCAGGCCGCCTTTCACGGCGAATTCGCCCGCGAATAGAGAGGATCGTGTACCGCCGTTGTCGGTGTGGAATACGATCAACGTATCGTCGCGCATGCCGCGCTTGTCGATTTCTGCGATGACCCTGCCGATTTGATCGTCCATTGCAGTTATCTGCGCGCAATACGCACGCCGATTTTCATCGGGAACATGTGCATATTTTTCGAGATATTCTTGCGGCGCCTGATAGGGCGTGTGCGGCGCCGTGAATGCGAGATAAAGAAACAGCGGTACTTTCGTGTCGTGATTGGCGATGATGCGGACGGCTTCGTCACCGAACAATTCGGTATCGTATCCGTCTTCCTTCAAAAGCATGTTGTCGCGATACCAGTCGGTGACGCCGTGCAATTCATGTTTGAAGTGATCGATTTCACCCACCAGCGCCCCATAGAACAAGTCGAAGCCTCTTTGTCTCGGCCAATATTCGGTCTTCGCATGGCCGACATGCCATTTGCCGACGATGGCGGTCCGGTAGCCGGCTTCCTTCAACGTTTGCGGCAACAGCCATTCGTCCAGCGCGAGACCGTAGCTGCCGCCGGACGGAATGACGCCCGTCTGCAATCCGTAGCGAAAAGGATAGCGCCCGGTCAGCAGAGCCGCGCGGGTCGGTGTGCACATCGGCAAAACATAGAACTGCTCGAGGCGTGCGCCCGACGCGGCCAGCGCGTCGATGTTTGGCGTTGCTATATCCGCGCCATTGAACCCGACGTCTTTCCAGCCTTGATCATCAGAAACGATGTAGATGATATGAGGCTGTCGACGACGGGCCTGGGCGGCGACGGGGCTGATCGCTGCGGTTAAAGGCGCCACGAAAGATGCGAGGGCCAGAGTTCCAAGGCTCAAGAAACTGCGGCGCGACGGTTCACCGTCATTTGGCGCGGCGGCAGACTGGCTTGCGGCCATTGAAACCTCCCCTTGGGAAGACGCGGGTCTTCCCGCACGTTTCTCTGACCCACAAACTCCATTTTGCCGCGATTTCAGTCAAGCCTTAGCTTTTACTGGGTTGGCCGCGGGAGAGATCACAGCGCCCGCTCTATGGCCCTCAGCTGCCCGTCTCGCGCGGCTCAAGAAGCCAGAGGGTTTCGCGCGCAGGGCAGAAGCCCTTGAGGCCGCCGGGAATATCGCTGCTTTCGACGCTGCTGAGGCGATAGGCGTCCCCGTAGTGCGCTCGCATCTCGGCCTCGTTCACGCTGAAGGGCGGCCCATCCATGCGCGACTGATCATAATCAAAGGTGATCACGAACTGCGGTGCACGGTCGGTAATGGCCAGGAGATGAGCGGCATAAAGTGTTCGCGTCGCCGCTGGCAGCGCAACGAGCGCCGCACGATCGTAGATGGCATCGACGCGGTCCAAGGCGTCGCGATCGAGCGCAAAAATGTCTCCCGCGAAGATTGTGAGACCATCTGCTTCGTGTCGCCGCAGCGCGCCAGCCGTCGAAACGCGCGGCACGATGCCGAGTTCGGCGAACAGTTGTTCGACGGCGAGTGGAACTCAGTTCGGCACCGACGACCTGGAAACCGCCGGTGAGCAACCAATCGATATCGCGTGTCTTGCCGCACAAGGGGAGGAACAGGCGCGCGCCCTGCGGTAGGCGCAGAGCCGGCAGATTGCGCGAGAGCAGCGGATTGGCGTCGGTCTGATGGAAACCGATCTCACCGCGCTGCCATTTATTGTGCCAGAATTGCGCATCCATTATCTGTCCGCCCTGCATAACCTTTCGCAAGCATCGCGATCAAAAAGCTAAAGCGGCAGCCTTACCGTCGCAATCGCCAGCGCGGCCATGCCTTCCTCGCGGCCGGTGAAGCCGAGCCGCTCCGATGTCGTCGCTTTCACCGCGACGCGGTCGAGCGACACGCTCATGATCTCTGCGAGGTTCTTGCGGATCGCCTCGCGGTGCGGACCGATCTTCGGCCGCTCGCAGACGAGCGTCGCATCGACATGCGCCAGCATGCCGCCGCGTTTGCGCAAATGCTCGACAGCGGCGGCAAGGAAGATCGACGAGGCCGCGCCACGCCATTGCGGATCGGAGGGCGGGAAATGGCTGCCGATATCGCCGTCGCCGAGCGCGCCGTAGATCGCATCGGTGATCGCATGGCTCAGCACGTCGGCGTCGGAATGGCCGACAAGGCCCTGATCGTGCGGAACCTTGACGCCGCCGAGCCAGACATGATCGCCGGGCCCGAAGGCGTGGACGTCATAGCCTTGACCCGTTCGCACATCTTCGAGCGCGCGGATGAGTTTGGCCTCGGCCACGGCGAAATCCTGCGCATTGGTGATCTTCATATTGGTCTGCTCGCCTTCGAAAACATAAACGGGATGCCCGGCCCATTCCGCGATCGCCGCGTCATCGGTGAGGCCGGATTGCCCGGCTTCCGCGGCCTTGCGATGAGCTGCAAGGATGAGGTCGAATTGGAACGCTTGCGGCGTTTGCACCGTGCGCAGGCTTTCGCGCGGCGGCGTCGCGACAATGCGGCCCTGCGTATCGATTTGCTTGACCGTATCGGTCAACGCAAGCCCCGGCACGGCGGCGCCATGTTCGTGCGCCGCTGCTTGCGCCCGCGCGATCAGGGCCGGGTTCGGAAACGGCCGCGCGCCGTCGTGGATCAGAACAATCCGCGGTGCGTCGTGGGTGGCGAGGGCTTCGAGCCCGTTTTTGACGCTGATCTGGCGCGTCTCGCCGCCAAGGGCCGGTGGCAGCAGGCGAGCGCGTGCCTCCTCGGGGAGATCGCCGAGCGCCGCCTTGTAGAGCGCGGCGTCGTCAGGGTGGATCGCGGCCAGGAGCCGGGCTCCGGGAGCGCCGTGAAGCAAGGCTGAAATCGTATGCGTCAATAAGGGCTTGCCTGCGACCGCGCGATATTGTTTGGGTAAACCGCCTCCCGCCCGCGTGCCGCGCCCCGCCGCCACAACCAGAATTGCGAGATCGGACGTTTCACTCATGGCGCAGGTCGGGTTTCCAATGGCGGGACGGGCCGCTGTCCTGTCGCTTTTCGCCGTCGTCGTCAATGTCACGCCAAAACTTAGGCTTGACCTCCGGGTCGTTGTTGCCGCGCCGCACAATTTATCTATAGTGGAATTTGACTAAAGTATAAGCATGATACAAAGTGACCAAATTGTAGGCAAATCGACGCCCGACTTTGCTGTCGGTTCCCTCCGGCTAAATGGGCGCGCTTTCCTCGCCCCCATGGCCGGTGTCACGGACCTCGGCATGCGTCGCGCGGCGGAGCGTCTCGGCGCTGCGCTCACGGTCACGGAAATGCTTGATGCGGACTTTTACCTTGATCGCGATCCAGCGTCTGCCTTGCGGGCGGAAGGCACGGGGATCGCGCATCATGTCGTGCAGATTGCGGGCTGCCGGTCCGAGGCGATGGCGGAAAGCGCTCGACGTGCCGAGGCTGCGGGGGCGGTGATGATCGACATCAACATGGGCTGTCCCGCCAAGCGTGTTACCGGCGGTTTCGCGGGTTCGGCCCTGATGCGCGATCTCGATCTCGCGGTCGGCCTTATTCGCGCGGTTGTGGGCGCTGTCAAAGTGCCTGTGTCGGTGAAAATGCGGCTCGGCTGGGATGCCGCTACCCTGAATGCGCCGGAACTCGCCCGCCGCGCCGAAGCGGAAGGGGTGGCCATGCTGACGGTGCACGGCCGCAGCCGGTGTCAATTCTACCAGGGCAATGCCGACTGGTCCGCAATCCGGCAGGTGAAGCAGGCGACGGCGCTGCCCGTTGTCGCCAATGGCGACTGTAAAAGCCTCGCGGATGCCGATGAAATGCTGCGGCTTTCCGGCGCCGATGCGGTGATGATCGGGCGCGCCGCGGTTGGCCGCCCGTGGTTCGTCGGTGAGGTCGCGCGGCATCTGGCAAAGATGCCGCAGCTCGCGCCGCTCGAGCCCGCAACGCGCTGCGCCGTGGCGCTGGAACATTATCGCACCCTGCTGGGACTTATGGGCGTATCGCAGGGGCTGCGCCATGCGCGCAAGCATCTGGCGGCCTACGCGGCTTATGTGCGAAGCCCAGAGGCCGCTGGTCTGCGAAAGAGCCTCGTCGTCAGCGAGAATCCGGCGGAAGTTGAATCGCTTCTGGAAAGTTTGTTCGAACTCCGAGGAGCGCGCGGTCGCAGCATGAGCGTAAAGAGATCGGTTCAAAGCGCGCGCGGCCGGCGCGACATGCAGAAGGCGGGTGAAGCTGTTCGCGACGCTTCGAGGCTGCTGAACGCGCTGCCGCATCCGGTGCTGGCCGTCGCGCCCGATGGCTTCGTCGTCGAGGCCAATGCCGCGACCGAATCCTTCTTCGAAATCAGCCGCTCGATCCTGCTGCAGCAGACGCTGACGAATCTGCTTCCACATCAACTCGGTTCTGCTGGCCCTCGTCGCGCAGGTGAAGGAAAAGAGTTCCGCTATCACCGAATATCGCGTCGATCTCGGCATCCCGCGGCTCGGAACGGAAAAACTGGTCGATCTTTTCGTCATGCCGGTGTCCGATTTCGACGAGGGCGTGGTGGTGATGATCCAGGAACGCGCGATGGCCGAGAAGATGGACCGTCAGCTCACCCATCGTGGCGCGGCGCGGTCGGTCTCCGGCATGGCGGCTATGCTCGGGCACGAGATCAGAAAATCCTCTATCGGGCATTCGCGGCGCGGCGCAATTGCTCGAAATCGGCGCCAACGATTCCGACCGCGCCCTGACGCGGCTGATCTGCACCGAGACCGACCGGATCGTGAAACTCGTCGATCGCATGGAGGCCTTCTCCGACAGCCGCCCGCTGGAGCGCGAGAGCGTCAACATTCATACGATCCTGGATCATGTGAAGCGGATCGCTCAGGCTGGCTTTGCGCGCCATATTCGCTTCACCGAGAACTATGATCCGTCGTTGCCGCCGGTGCTCGGCAATCGCGACCAACTGATTCAGATTTTCCTCAACCTCGTGAAAAATGCCGCCGAAGCCATCGGTGAGGCGAGGGAAGACGGCGAGATCGAACTGTCGACGGCGTTCCGGCCGGGGGTGCGGCTGAAGTTGCCGAATTCCGATCGCTCCGTGAATCTGCCGCTGCAATTTTGCGTTCGCGATAACGGGCCGGGCGTGCCGCCGGAAATACGGCAGCACTTGTTCGAACCGTTCGTCACCACCAAAACGTCGGGAAGTGGCCTCGGACTTGCACTGGTCGCCAAACTTATCGGTGATCATGGCGGAACCATAGAATGCGAACTCGCAGCCGCGTCGGACGATATTCAAGGTGCTCATGCCGATGTTCGCGCCACTGGACGGGCGGAGCGCCAAAAAGACGTAGAGAAGGACTGGCTCTCCGGAGCCCTCAGGAGCAAAGCTGCAATGGGAGGCAATATCCTTGTCGCCGACGACGATGCTGCCATACGGACAGTGCTGAGCCAGGCGCTGACGCGCGTCGGCTACGAAGTGCGCACGACCGGCAATGTCGCCACGCTCTGGCGCTGGGTGCAGGCGGGGGAGGGCGATCTCGTCATCACCGATGTCGTCATGCCGGACGACAATGCCTTCGAGGTTCTGCCGCGCATCAAGAAGCTGCGCCCCGATCTGCCGATCATCGTCATGAGCGCGCAGAATACGTTCATGACCGCGATCAAGGCGTCCGAGCGCGGCGCTTACGATTACCTGCCGAAGCCCTTCGATTTGCGTGAACTCGTCAGCATCGTCGGGCGGGCGCTGAGCGAGCCGAAGGCGCGCGTGCGGCCAGAGCAGCCGGCCGACGATATTGAAAGCATGCCGCTCGTCGGCCGCTCGCCGGCGATGCAGGAAATCTATCGGGTACTCGCGCGCCTGATGCAGACGGATCTGACGGTGATGATCACCGGCGAGTCCGGCACCGGCAAGGAGCTTGTCGCCCGCGCTCTGCATGACTACGGCAAACGCAAGACCGGCCCGTTCGTCGCGATCAACATGGCGGCGATTCCGCGCGATCTGATCGAAAGCGAATTGTTCGGCCACGAGAAGGGCGCCTTCACCGGCGCCAATCAGCGCTCCGCCGGCCGCTTCGAGCAGGCCGAGGGTGGCACGCTCTTCCTCGATGAGATCGGCGACATGCCGATGGAAGCGCAGACGCGGCTGTTACGGGTTTTGCAGCAGGGCGAATATACGACAGTCGGCGGCCGTACTCCGATCAAGGCCAATGTCCGCATCATCGCCGCGACGAACAAGGATTTGCGCAATCTGATCCATCAAGGCCTTTTCCGCGAGGATCTGTTCTTCCGGCTCAATGTTGTGCCGCTGCGGCTGCCGCCTTTGCGCGAGCGGGCAGAGGACGTTCCCGATCTTGTCCACCATTTCTTTGCGCTCGCCGCGGCCGAGGGTCTGCCGCTGAAACATATCGAGCCGCCGGCGCTGGAGCGGCTGAAGCGTCACCGCTGGCCGGGCAATATCCGCGAGCTCGAAAATCTCGTGCGCCGTCTTGCCGCGCTTTATCCGCAGGAATCGATCAGCGAGCAATTGATCGATGCCGAACTCTCGGCGGAAGCGGGGCTGTTTCTCTCCGGCTTCGCGCAACGCGGGGGCGAAGAGCGCGCCAAGGATCCCGAGCGCGCCGACACTTTGGCGGTTGCGGTGGAGCGGCATTTGAACGAATTGTTTCGCGCCCACGGCGATGGCCTGCCGCCGCCCGGCATTTATCATAGGGTTTTGCGTGAGCTCGAATATCCACTGATTTCCGCAGTGCTCGCTGCAACCCGCGGCAACCAGATCAAGGCCGCGGAGCTTTTGGGTCTTAATCGCAATACGTTGCGCAAAAAGGTCAAAGACCTCGACATCAAGCTGATGCGCCTGCCGCGTTGAGCAGGGATAGGGTTTTCATCGCCCCGGAAATGTCGTAATTCAGCAACAGCGTTACACGAACGCAACGCTGAGGCGCTCGGCGGTTGTGATAGAACGCATCCGCCCTCGTGGGATGAAACGCCAGTCGGTGCGGCCGACAATAGGCTTTGGGCAGAGAACTGGATGAGCGAAGCAACGAATACGCTCGACCCGAATAGGCCGCGCAAAATCCCGATGCGCCTGATCTTTGGCCGCGCGGCGGTCGTGGTGGCGATTGCGGCTGCGCTGATCAGCTTCCTGATCTTCGCCGGCTATACGCCGATCGCGCCGACCGATGTCGTGGTTCTGCGCCTCTTCGTCATCAATCTTCTTTGCATATTGACGCTGGTCGGCTTCGTGATGGTCGAAGCCTGGTCGATCATCGCGGCGCGGCGGGCTCAGGCGGCCGGCGCGCGGCTACATGTCCGTATTGTCGGGCTGTTCACGATCATCGCGATTGTGCCGGCGATCCTCATGGCGCTCGTCGGTTCGATCACGCTCGACCGCAGCCTGAACCCGGCATTTCTGCGCGATGTGCGCGGCTTCATTCTGCGCACGGGCGAGGCCGCCCGGTTCTTTCAGGAGGGCCAGTGCCGGGTACTGTTGCGCGAGGCGCAATTAACCGCCTCGGACCTCGATCGCGGCGTCTCGCTGTTCAAATCCGACAAGCAATTGTTTCACGAATTTTTCGGTTCACGTGTCGAGGCTCTGGGCTTTGGCGCGGCGGCGATGATTCATCCCGATGGCAAGATCGACGACAAGGTCGTTGCGAGTGGCAAAGAGGCGGCGCCCATCGTCCAGCCGCAGCCCAATGATTTCGCCGATGCGCAACGCAACGAGCCGCTGTGCATGATCCTGGATGAAGGGCGCACCTTCGTCGCGCTGCGCAAGCTGGAAGCGTTCGACGACACGTTTCTTTACGTCGCGCGGCCCGTAGGTCCGTTCAGTTCGGAGTTCGGTCAGCAGGCCCGGCGTCTCATTACCTTCTACGATATGTTCGACGCCTATCGGCACAATATCCAGATCGCTTTTGCGACGATGTATGTGCTGATCGCGCTGGTGATGCTGCTGGCCGCGACCTGGGTCGGCCTGTCCTTCGCCAACGGACTCGTGGCGCCGATCCGCCGCCTGATCACCGCCGCCGACGAGGTTGGCTCCGGCAATCTCGAGGCGCAAGTCGCGGTCAACCCCTCCGAGGGCGAACTCGGCCATCTCGGTGAGACGTTCAACAAGATGACGTCCGAGATTCGCCTGCAGCAGAACCGGCTGATCGCCGCCAGCAATCTGATCGACGAGCGACGCCAGTTCACCGAGGCAGTGCTTTCGGGTGTCCCCGTCGCGGTCATCGGCGTCGATGGCAGGGGCCAGATCACGGTGGTCAATCCGTCGGCGGACAAGCTCATTCCGCATGAAGACGGACAAAGCGCCGTCGGGCAGGCGATCGATGAAGTTCTGCCGGAAGTGACGCCAGTGCTTGACGAGACACGGGCTGGCGGGGCGCGGCTGGCGCGTGGCCAGATTTCGGTCAATCGCGGCGGACGCGAGCGCACCTTCAACCTTGTGGTGACGACGGAATCTGGCGGGCAGGCCGAGAAAAACTACGTCATCACGCTCGATGACATCACCGATCTCGTCACCGCGCAGCGCACCGCGGCCTGGGCCGATGTGGCGCGGCGCATCGCGCATGAGATCAAAAATCCGCTGACGCCGATCCAGCTTTCGGCGGAGCGGCTGAAGCGCAAATATGGCCGCCTTATCGTTACGGACCGCGATGTTTTCGATCAATGCATCGATACGATCGTGCGGCAGGTGGATGATATCAAGCGAATGGTCGACGAGTTTTCGGCGTTCGCGCGGATGCCGCGCGCGCGGCTTGTCCCCGACGATGTGACGGAATGCCTGCGCCATGTTATCTTCCTGATGCGCGTCGGTCATCCCAATATCGAATTCACCGACGCAATGCCGGAATCTTCGGTCATTGCCAATTTCGACCGGCGGTTGCTGTCTCAAGCTGTCGCCAACATCACCAAGAATGCCACCGAAGGCATCCTGGCCCAGGAGGAGATCGAGCCGGTGAAGGGCAAGATTTCGATTTCGCTGGACGTCACCCCGGAAGGGATCGTCGAAATTTTCGTGGCTGATAACGGCAAGGGGTTCCCGAAGGAAAATCGGCACCGCCTGCTTGAGCCCTATATGACGACGCGGGCCGAGGGCACCGGCCTCGGTCTCCCGATTGTCGCCAAGATTCTCGAGGACCACGGCGGCGGCATCGAATTGCTCGACGCGCCCGGCGGCCGCGGCGCTTGCGTCCGGCTTTATTTCCCGCAAGGTGACGCATCGCACCGCGATGTCGAATTTATCGATGAAAAACATTCTGCTGCCGTCATTGAAAGCGCCAAATGAACGGGCTCGACTTGCATGCCAAGTGACATTCTGATCGTCGACGACGAGGCTGATATCCGTGACATCGTGTCGGGCATTTTGTCCGATGAAGGGCACGGCACACGCAGTGCGAAGAATGCGGAGGAGGCGCTCTCGGCAATCGAGTCGCGGCGCCCGCATCTCGTGTTTCTTGATATCTGGTTGCAGGGGTCGCATCTCGACGGCCTGCAACTCCTGCAATTGGTGAAGACGGCGCATCCAAGCCTGCCCGTCGTCATGATCTCCGGCCACGGCAATATCGAAACCGCCGTGTCTGCGATCAAAGTCGGCGCCTATGATTTCATCGAGAAGCCGTTCAAGGCCGACCGGCTGGTGCTCGTCGCCGAGCGTGCGCTCGAAGCCTCGCGGCTGAAGCGCGAGCTAAGCGAGTTACGCTCGCGCACGGGGGCCGCCAACCGCATTATCGGCAAGTCGAGCATCATCCATCAATTGCATCAGGTGATAGAGCGGGTCGCGCCGGCCAATTCGCGTGTGCTGATCACTGGCGCACCGGGCGCCGGCAAGGAGCTTGTGGCGCGTAGCATCCATGATGCTTCGCCGCGCGCCAACGGTCCCTTCGTCGTCATCAATTCGGCCACGATCACGCCGGAGATGATGGAGATCGAGCTTTTCGGGGTCGAGAGCCGTGACGGCCAGCAGAGCCGCAAGGTCGGCGCGCTGGAGGAGGCGCATGGCGGCACGCTCTATCTCGACGAGATTGCCGATATGCCGAAGGAGACGCAGGGCAAGATCCTGCGTGTTCTGGTCGATCAGAATTTCCTGCGCGTCAACGGCACGACGCGCGTCAACGTGGACGTGCGCATCCTGTCGTCGAGCTCACGCGATCTGCCACGTCTCATCGCCGAGGGCGCGTTGCGCGAGGATTTGTTCCATCGCCTTTCGGTCGTGCCGATCCGGGTGCCTTCGCTCTCCGAGCACCGCGAGGACATTCCGCTGCTGATCGAATTCTTCATGGACCAGATTTCTGCGACGACGGGTCTTCCCAAGCGCAGGATCGCCGACGAGGCGATGGCCGTGCTGCAATCGCACGATTGGCCCGGCAATATCCGCCAGCTTCGCAACAATGTCGAACGGCTGATGATCCTCGCGGCCGGCGATCCGAATACCGAGCTGACCTCGGACATGCTGCCGTCGGAGATCGGCGCCCTCGTTCCCTCGACACCGAACGGTTCCGGCGGCGAGAAGCTGATGAGCCTGGCGCTACGCGACGCACGAGAGGTTTTCGAGCGCGAATATCTGGTCGCCCAGATCAACCGCTTCGGCGGCAATATTTCGCGCACGGCGGAATTCATCGGAATGGAGCGCTCGGCATTGCATCGCAAGCTGAAGTCGCTTGGCATCGACTGAGGAAAGCAGGACGGGTGGGGCGTATTGCTTATGTGAACGGGCGCTATCTGCCGCAGGGCGAGGCGACCGTTTCGATCGAGGATCGCGGCTATCAGCTCGGCGACGGCGTCTACGAAGTTTGCGAGGTCAGGGCCGGCGTCCTGATCGACGAGGCGCGCCACCTTGCCCGGCTGGAGCGCTCGCTGAATGAATTGCGAATTGCCCAGCCTCTGGTGCCGCAGGCGCTGCTGCGGGTGCTGCGCGAGGTGCTCGCCCGCAACAAAGTCCGCAATGGCTATGTCTATGTGCAGGTGACGCGGGGCGTTGCGCCACGCGATCATACCTTTCCCGTTCCGCCTGTCAGGCCAAGCCTAGTCGTCACCGCCAAGGCGATCGATCCCGCCAAGGGAACGGCGATGGCGGCCAAGGGCATTAAGGTGATCTCGCTGCCGGACATCCGCTGGAAGCGCCCTGATATCAAGACGATAAATCTTCTTCCGAATGTTCTGGCGCGACAGGCTGCGAAAGAGCAGGGCGCTTACGAAGCCTGGTTCATCGATGCCGACGGTATGGTGACCGAAGGGGCGGCTTCGAACGCCTGGATTGTCACGGCCGACAAGACGATCGTCACGCATCAGGTCGATCAGTCGATTCTGCGGGGGGTCACGCGGACGACCTTGCTTGATCTCATCGCCGCGAAGGGGCTTAAGCTTGAAGAGCGCCGCTTCAGCCTCGAAGAGGCGAAACGGGCTACCGAGGCTTTCATCACCGGGGCGACGACGCTCGTCATGCCGGTCGTCGCCATCGACGATGTCGTCATCGGGGATGGCAAGCCGGGCGCGCTGGCCACGAGCCTGCGGGCGCAATTTCACAATTTTGCTAAGGCCACGCCGTAAGATGGCGGCCCGTTAGGGAAGGGACTTCATAGGCAGCAAGTGGGAGAAAGTTCCTCTTGCAGCTTTGCCGCCGCATGGGTCTAATGCGCGCGATCGGCGGGAACGCCAAGCTGCCGGCCGGTCCACCTATGGCCTTTTCGTCTAAAGAGCGGGTCGGGTTTCTGCCAAACCACGGCCCTAAAAAAAGAATTGGAAAAAGAAAATGGCGGCCGAACGCACTCAGAACCTGCAGGACACTTTTCTCAATTTCGTCCGGAAGAACAAAGTCCCCCTTACCATTTTTCTGGTCAATGGCGTCAAACTGCAGGGCGTCGTGACCTGGTTTGACAATTTCTGCGTCCTGTTGCGCCGTGATGGTCATTCTCAGCTCGTTTACAAGCACGCGATCTCCACAATCATGCCGGGCCATCCGATCCAGATGTTCGAGCCCGGTGAAGAAACCACGGCGGGGTCGTGACGCAGCGGCAAGCTGACGTACAAGCCGGCATGGATGAGCCGCGGTCGCCCAAAGTGCGCCGGACATTGGAGACCAAGACGGCGCGCACGCGCGCTCTGGTTGTCGGGCCTTATCTCAATGTGCGCCAGCAACGCCGCGCCGAAACTGCCGTCGTCCGGACAATTGACGAAAGCCGATCATCCGAGGCGCGGATCGACGAGGCGCGCGGCCTCGCCGAGGCCATTGACGTCGATGTCGTCGGCACGGAGATCGTCAGCCTGTCGCAAATCCGTCCCGCGACATATCTCGGCCAGGGCAAGGTCGAGGCGCTCGCCGCGCGGACAAAGGACGAAGCAATTGACCTCGTCATCATGGATTGCGCGCTCTCGCCGGTGCAGCAGCGCAATCTAGAAAAGGCTTTCGACTGCAAGGTGATCGACCGCACCGGTCTGATTCTGGAAATTTTCGGCCGCCGGGCGCTGACGCGGGAAGGCACGCTGCAGGTCGAGCTTGCGCATCTCAACTATCAGAAGTCGCGTCTCGTGCGCTCCTGGACCCATCTTGAGCGCCAGCGCGGCGGTTTCGGCTTTCTGGGCGGTCCGGGCGAGACGCAGATCGAGACCGACCGCCGGCTGATTCAGGAGCGCATCACGCGGATCGAGCGCGATCTCGAAAAGGTCAAGAAAACCCGCGGCCTGCACCGCAAGAGCCGGCGCGCCGTGCCCTATCCGGTCGTGGCGCTCGTCGGCTACACCAATGCCGGCAAGTCGACGCTGTTCAACCGGCTGACGCAGGCCGGCGTCCTCGCCGAGGATTTGCTGTTCGCAACGCTCGATCCGACGTTGCGGGCAATCAAGCTGCCGCGCGGCGGCGAGATCATCCTCTCCGATACAGTGGGCTTCATATCCGATCTGCCGACCATGCTGATCGCCGCTTTCAAGGCGACGCTTGAGGAAGTTCTGGAGGCGGATGTCATCCTGCATGTGCGCGATATCGCGCATGATGACAGCGAGGCGCAACGCGCCGATGTCGAGAAGGTGCTCGCCGAACTCGGAATTGATTTTGAAAAACCGGGGCGTGTTCTCGAAGTCTGGAACAAAATCGACGCCGTCGATGCCGAGCGCGCCCTGGTTCTGCTCAACGCGGCGCGGCGGCGCCCGGCCAAGGCGCGGCCGGTGCTGATTTCGGCGCTGACCGGGCAGGGCGTCGACGAGCTTCTGGCGCGTGTCGAATCCCTGCTCGCGAATGAGCGCGTCACGCTCGATCTCGCGCTGGACCCCGGCGACGGGCAGGGCCGGCATTGGCTCTACGAGCATACCGAAGTGCTGAGCCGTCGCGAGACGGGCGAAGGCGCGCTGCTCCTTACCGTAAGCGTGCCGCCGGCCATGGCCGAGAATGTGCGTCAGCGCTTTCGCCTGGCGCCGAAGGCGCGCGCGCGCCGGATAGAGCGCCGGAGCCTATTTCTCCAGCGCTTTGGCGGCGTTCCAGAGCGCGTCCATCTCCGCAAGGCTCACTTCGCCCAGCTTTTTGCCGCGGCGCGCGATCTCGCTTTCGATATAGGCGAAGCGGCGTATGAATTTTTCATTGGTGCTGCGGATCGCCGCCTCGGGATCGGCGCCGACATGGCGCGCGAGATTGGCGACGGCAAACAGAAGATCGCCGATTTCCGCCGCCATCGCCGTGGGGTCTCCGCTGTCGAGCGCGGCTTCGATTTCGGCCGTCTCTTCGCGGATTTTGTCGAGCACGAGCCGCACGTCGTTCCAGTCGAAGCCGACGGTCGCGGCCTTGGCTTGCAGTTTCACCGCGCGGGTCAGACCGGGCAGGGTAACCGGAATGTCGCCGAGCAGACCTGCCTCCCGCACGGGCTTTTCGGCCTTCTCCTGCGCCTTGATCTCGGCCCAGAGCCCCTTGACTGCCTCCGGCGACAGATCGCGCCAGTCGCCGAAGACATGCGGATGGCGGCGGATCATCTTGGCGGTGATGGCTTCGACGACATCGCCGAAATCGAACGCCTTTTCCTCCTCGGCCATGCGCGCGTGGAAGACGACCTGAAGCAGCAGATCGCCCAGTTCGTCTTTGAGATCGGCGAGGTCGGCGCGCGCGATCGCGTCGGCAACCTCGTAGGCTTCCTCGATCGTGTAAGGCGCGATGGTCGAAAATGTCTGTTCCAGATCCCAGGGGCAGCCGGTCTGCGGCGTGCGCAGCGCCGCCATGATCTCCAGCAGCCTTTTGATGTCGCGAGATTTCTGCATGGGCCGGTCAAAGAAAACGGCGCGAGGCAAAACCTCGCGCCGTGGAAATTGCAAAGCCGGACGGGAACGTCAGGCGAGGGCGATCGACAAAGCTTCGCGGCCCTTGGGCGTATCGACGACGCGCATCGTCACCGCCTGGCCTTCGGCCAGATGATGCACGCCAGAGGTGCCCAGGATCGAAATGTGGACGAAGACGTCCTTGCCGCCATCGTTCGACTGAACGAAGCCGAAGCCCTTGTTGTCGTCAAACCATTTGACCGTGCCGCTGACCTGAACCGCGGTCGAAGGATCGGGATTGCGGCGGGGCGGCCGGGCCTCGTTGAAGCGCGGCGCGGGCGCGCGTTCGGCGGCGCCTGCCGTGTCGACTTCGAGGACACGGGTCACTTGCGCGCCCTTGGCGCCATTGCCGACGTGGACCTTGAGCTTGGCGCCCGGAGGAACCGTCTCATAGCCGGCATTCTGCAAAGCGCCGATGTGCAGGAAGGCGTCGCCCGTGCCGTTGCTCAATTCGACAAAGCCAAAGCCCTTGTCACCCTTGAACCATTTGACGACCGCATCGACTGGGATGCCCGAAGGCGCCGCTGGCGCAATATCCGGACCGCCAAAACCACCACCGCCGAAAGAAGGTCTGGACCGGCTGGGACGGGGGGAATCGTAAGGAGACGGACCGTCATCGTCAAAACCACGTTTCCTCGGCCCGCGAAAATCTTTACCTTTGCTCATGAGATGCCTATTTTAAACTTTCAATCCCGACGTGCCGCTCGAAAACGACGCGCCGCAGGCCGTTCGCCCCTTGGACACGTCAGACACGCTTGAAGACGAGCGGCCCGACGCCACCCGTTCACAATGCGCGCGCTGACTCTTATCCAGAAATGCCGAAAGTCCCGCCTTTCTACTATTGATAGCAGATGTGCCAGCCTCTTGGCTACCGCTTTTGCGTCAAACTGCGACCCCAATGTCCGATTTCGGTTCGGCTCTGCCTTGGCCGCGGCGAAGCTGGCCGAGGGGAGACGCTTTGGAATCAAGAAACTGCACATCTGCGATTCGCATAATCAATATTATGGAACTATCGCACATGGTTCCTGTTAGCGGCTGGGCGCTCGTTTAGATCGGCCCGATCCGCAGCCCGTCATAGGCCGGCTCGACATGCGGCGGCAATTTGCGCCGGATCTGCTCGAAATCCACGTCGGTATGAAGATTGGTCAGGATGGCGCGCTTGGGCTGCAGCTTCTCGATCCAATCCAGGGTTTCCGCGACCGAGAAATGGCTCGGATGCGGCGTATAGCGCAAGGCATCGACGATCCACAGATCGAGCCCGCGCAGATAATGCTCGCTTTCAGCCGGAATACCGTTGAGGTCCGGCGTATAGGCAATATCGCCGATGCGGAAGCCCAGTGCGTCGATCTCGCCATGGCTCAGCCGGAACGGGGTGAAGGCGATCTCGCCGCCCGGCCCCGTTATCGTCACCGCTTCGCCCGGCGTCAGCCGCCGGTCGTTGAGCAGCGGCGGATAATGGCTGCCCTCCGGCGTCTCGAAAATATAGCCGAAGTGGCTCCGCACCACGGCCGAGGTCGGCGCGTCCATATAGAGATCGATCCGCCGCCGATGCATGATGACCAGCGGCCGGATTTCGTCGATCCCATGCGTATGGTCGGCATGCGCATGGGTCAGCAGGATGGCATCGAGCCGGTCGATGCCGAGATCGAGCAATTGGGCGCGCAAATCCGGCCCCATGTCGACCAAAACCTGCGTCCTGGCGCCCTCGGAATTGGTTTGCTCGATGAAGATCGCACAGCGGCGGCGGCGATTTTTCGGATTGTGGGGGTCGCAGGCCCCCCAGCCCTGGCCGACGCGCGGCACGCCGGCGGACGACCCGCAGCCAAGGATGGTGATGGCGAGGCTCATGCCGCCGGCGCCGGCATTTTCGCGAAAAGCCGCAGCACATTCGCGCTGGTGATCGCGCCGAGTTCGGCCGGCGTCAGGCCCTTGATCTCGGCTAGGACTTTCGCCGTCTCCGCGACATAGGCCGGCTCGTTGCGCTTGCCGCGATAAGGCGCGGGGGCGAGATACGGCGCGTCGGTTTCGACGAGCAGGCGCTCGTTCGGCACGTCGCGGGCGATGGCGCGCAGATCGTCCGATTTCTTGAAGGTCAGGACGCCCGAAAAGGAAACATAAAGACCCAGCGCGACGCCTGCCTCCGCCAGCCGCCGCGTCGACGTAAAGCAATGCAGGATGGCCTTGAAAGCCCCCCTCCCCATTTCTTCTTCGAGGATTTTCGCCATGTCGTCGTCAGCATCGCGGGAATGGATGACGAGCGGCAGGCCGGTCTCGCGCGCGGCGGCGATATGCGTGCGGAAGACCTGCGCCGCGAGATCGTGCGGCGTGTCGTCGTAATGATAATCGAGCCCGGCTTCGCCGATGCCGACGCATTTCTCATATTGCGCCAGAGCGACGAGGTCTTCGACCGAAACCTGCTCCTCTTTGGCGTTCATCGGATGCGTGCCGACGGTGCAGAAGACATCCTCATAGGCTTCCGCCAGCGCGCGGATTTCGGCGAATTTCGCGACGCGGGTCGAAATAGTGATCATCCGCCTGAGCCCAGCGGCGCGCGCGCGCGCGACGATGCCGTCGCGATCGTTCGCGAAGTCCGGAAAATCGAGATGGCAGTGCGAGTCGATCAGCATCGGGTTTTACGCCGCCGGTTCCACATAACGCGGGAAGATCGGCGAAGGTTCGGGCAGAGCGCGTCCCGGCGCATCCGCGTCGGCCTGCTGCGCGAAGCTGAAATCGCGATGCTCCGGCGCGACGGCAAGAAGATCGAGCAACCGCTCGGCCGCTTGCGGCGTGAACGGCTGTGTCAGGATCGCGACGATGCGCAGGACTTGCGCCGTCACATAGAGGATCGTGCCCATGCGCTCGGGATCGGTCTTCTTCTTCGTCCAGGGCTCCTCCGCAGCGAAATAGCGGTTGGCGTCGCCAACGACGCGCCAGATATCGGCGAGGACCGTATGCAGCGCAAAGCTTTTCATCGCCGCGCGGGCCTTTCCGGCAAGCTCGTCGGCAGCCGCGAGGATCGCCTTGTCCGCTTCCGTATAAGCGCCCGGCTGCGGCAGGCGGCCGCCGAAATTCTTGCCGATCATCGAGAGCGAGCGCTGCGCCAGATTGCCGAGATCGTTGGCGAGATCGGCATTGATACGGTTGACGATCGACTCATGCGAATAATTGCCATCCTGTCCGAACGGCACTTCGCGCAGGAAGAAATAGCGGAGTTGATCGACGCCATAGGTCGCGATGAGATCGCCGGGGCTGATGACATTGCCGACCGACTTCGACATTTTTTCCCCGCGATTGAACAGAAAGCCGTGCACGACGATCTGCTTCGGCAACGCGATCCCGGCCGACATCAAAAAGGCCGGCCAGTAAATCGCGTGAAAGCGGGTGATGTCCTTGCCGATGACATGCGCATCGGCGGGCCAGAATTTCTTCCGCGCAGCGTCCTGCTGCCAGGGAAAGCCGGTGCCGGTGATATAATTGGTCAGCGCATCGACCCACACATACATCACGTGCCTCGGATCGCCGGGCACCGGAACGCCCCAATCGAAGGTCGAGCGGCTGATCGAGAGATCGGTGAGACCGCGCTCGACGAAAGAGACGATCTCGTTGCGATAGGTTTCCGGCACGATGAAATTCGGATTGTCGCGGTAGTGTGCGAGCAATTTCTCCTGATAGGCGGAGAGGCGGAAATAATAGCTCTCCTCCTCTACCCATTCGACCGGCGCGCCGCTCGGCGCGAGATATTTTCCACTCGCGTCCTTGGTGAGTTCGGATTCGTCGAAGAAAGCTTCATCGCGGACCGAATACCAGCCGGGATATTTGGAAAGATAAATGTCGCCGTTCGCCTCCATGCGCCGCCAGATCTCCTGCGAGGCTTCATGGTGCTGCGGACTCGTCGTCCGAACGATGACATCCGCCCTGGCGTCGAGCGCCTCGCCCATCGCAGCGAATTGCGCCGCCGTGCGGTCGGCGAGTTGAAGCGGCGTTATCCCTTCCCGCGCCGCCGTCTGCTGCATCTTCTGGCCGTGCTCATCCATGCCGGTGCAGAACAGGACGTCGTAGCCGTCGAGCCGCTTGAACCGCTGGATCGCATCGGTCGCGATCCGCTCGTAGGCATGACCGATATGCGGTGCGCCATTGGCATAGGGAATCGCGGTGGTGATGTAGAAGGTCGGGCGCTGCGGCCATGCTCAGGGATGGCGAACTCTGGTTCGCGACGTCCGTGCCACGGCAGGGCCTCAGGCGTTCATCGCCCTGGCCGCCGCGAGTTCGGCGAAAATCGACAGGATGACGGGCCGCTTGTCGAGATTGAGAGCCTCGGCTTCCCGCGCCGCGTCGGCGGCTTTTTCCCATACCTCCGCCAAAGGTGCAAGGCGCGCCGCCCCGCGCCCCGCCTCGCTTTGCAGCCGCTCGTCGATCCAATCGACAATGGCGGTCATCACCCGGTCGCATTGGGCCGTCCGGTCGCGGCCGGCAATCCGGTCGGCCAGGGAATGGACGGCGCGCCAGTCGAGCGCCGGCAGGCCGGCGAGGAGCGCGCGGACCTGATTGTCGAGCGCGATGCCGTCGTCGGCGAGGAGGCTCAACGCGGTCGTGACGGAGCCCTGCCCCCGTTCGGCGGCCACCTGGCGCTCGGCCAGGCTCGCTTCGGTCCAGGGCGTACCCAATGCTTCGATGACGCGCAGAATATCGGTGTCCGCGAGCGGACGCAGCATCAGCATCTGGCAGCGCGAGCGCAGAGTCGGCAACAGCAGCGCCGGCCGGTGTGCGACGATGAGAAACAGCGAGCGCGGCGGCGGTTCCTCGATGAGTTTCAGCAGGGCGTTGGCAGCCGAATTGTTGAGGTCTTCGGCGCTGTCGACGATGCAAATGCGCCAGCCGCCTGCCCCCGCTACGCTGCGGAACAGATGCGAGGCCTGGCGCACATCGTCGACGCGGATTTCGGTATAATGTCGCGCTGGTTTTGCCTTTTCATTCCATTCACGCCGCAGCAGCGCGACATCGCCGTGCGAGAGCGCGGCAATCTTGTGGGCAACCGGATCGTTCGCGTCGATGCCGAGGTCTTTGGCTTCTTGCACAGCCGCCGCGGCGGGGTCGGGATGCGCGAGCAGGAAGCGGGCGAGGCGCCAGGCCAGCGTCGCCTTGCCGATGCCAGGCGGTCCGCCGATGACGAAAGCCTGCGGCAGGCGGTCGGCGCGATAGGCTTCGAGCAGCCCCTGCTCTGCTTCGTGATGGCCGAAGAAATCGAGATTTTCACGCGGGTGCGGCGTCTCCTCGACGCGATCGGATTCCGGTGCGGCTTCCACGGCCTTGGAGCGGGGGGCGTTCATGTTGAATAGATATCGCGTCCTGAGCCTTTTCGCATCGGAGATGGATCGGATGCTTCAAGCGCCATGCAGCGCCTCGGCCGGTGTCGCCGGTTCGGCCTCGAACAGCCGGTGGCTGATAGTGTCCCAGATCGCCTGCGCGACTTCTTCCTCGCTCTGCGAAGCATCGACGACGACGCAGCGTTCGGGCTCCGCTGCGGCGATCGCGAGATAGGCCTTGCGCAGCGCTTCGTGGAAGGCGAGCCCTTCGCCTTCGAACCTGTCGGAGGGCTGAGCCACGCCGCGCCGCTCCGCCGCGCGGGCAAGCCCGACATCCGCCGGCAGATCGAGAATCAGGGTGAGGTCCGGCCGCGTATCCGCGACCGTCACGCGCTCGAGCGCACGCAGGAAACCCGGATCGAGGTCGCCGAGGGCGCCCTGATAGGCGCGCGTGGAATCGGCGAAACGGTCGCAGATCACCCATGTGCCGGCAGCGAGCGCCGGCGCGATCGTATGATCGATATGATCCATCCGCGCGGCGGCGAAAATGATCGCCTCCGCCTTCGGACCCAGGCCCTTGATCATGCCGGACAGCAGGATGTCGCGGAGGATTTCAGCGCCCGGCGAGCCGCCCGGCTCGCGCGTCGAGATCGCTTCGATGCCGCGCGCCTGCAACCGCGCGACGAGGTAGCGCACCTGGGTCGACTTGCCGACGCCCTCCCCGCCCTCAAGCGTGATGAAGGTTCCGCGTTTCGGCAAACTGGTGTCGAGGCTCATTTCTTCAACACATATTTGCGGAACATCTGTTCCGCAAATTCGAGACTGGCATCCATCGCCCGGCGCGGCAGCGTGCCGGGACCGATATGGGTCGACGTCCGCAACGGCACTTCGAGGATTTCGTCAGGACCGCGAAAAACCCGCAGGCGCGCCACTTCCTGACCGGGGGAAACCGGTGTCATCAAGGGCCCGGTGTAGACGATCTGCCCTTTCAACTTTTCGTCCGAATCGCGCGGTATAAGCACGCGGATCGGCGCCTCGCTTACCAGCGGCTCGGAGCCGGAACTGCCGCCATAGACCTGAGCATAGCCTACGACGTCGCCCGCCTGAAAAAGTGTTTTCGACTCGAACGACCGAAAGCCCCATTGGAAAAGCCGCACGGCTTCTGACTCCCGCTCCTTGGCGCTCTTGGCGCCGTAGATCACAAGGATGAGCCGCTGGCCGTTCTGTACGGCCGAGGCGACAATGCCATAGCCGCTGGTGTCGATATTGCCGGTCTTCAGCCCGTCCGCGCCGACATCCATCGTCAGCAAGGGGTTACGGTTCGGCTGCTTGATCTTGTTCCAGGTGAAGTCCTTCTCGCCGAAATAATGATAATATTGCGGGTAGGTTTTGATGAGATAGGCGGCAAGGCTCGCCATCTCGCGCGACGTCACGCGCTGGTCGGGGTCGTCCTGCCCCCAGGGGTTGGTGAAGGTCAAATGCGTGAAACCGAGTTCGCGGGCGCGCTCGGTCATGCGCGTGGCGAATGCGCCCTCCGAGCCTGCGAGCCCTTCCGCCAGCACGATCGCCGCATCATTGCCAGAGACGATTACGAGGCCGCGGATGAGATCCTCGACCCTGATATTGCTGTTGAGCGCGGCGAACATGGTCGAACCGCGCGCCAAAGCGCCGCCGGTCCGCCAGGCATGTTCGCTCACAGTGAATGTATCGTCGAGCTTCAGCCGGCCCTGAGCCAGAGCGCGAAACACGAGCTCCGCCGTCATGACCTTGGTCGTCGAGGCCGGGACTTCGGGTGCGTCGGCGTTCTTCTCGAACAAGACCGTCTGCGAATCCGCGTCGATCAAAATGGCCGATGGGACGCTGGTCTGAAACGGCTGCGCCGCAGCCGCGGGCCGGACCGCGAGCAAAGCCGCCGCCAGGCTGGCGACAGTTAGAGCAAAAAGTCTTTTGAGGCTTGGGCGCATCGCCCCTTCCACGCTTTTTTCCGCCCGTTTCGGCCGCCCAACTGAGCCCGCACCATGCGTCCGGCGCGACCGGAAATCAACGCTTCAGGGATGGGCGTGCACCGGCATTTGCAGGCAGATCGAAGAAAGTCGGGCTTATCGCGAAGCTGTCTCGCCGATCTCTGCGTCGGCACCAGGAACGGTATTGAGATCGAAGGGCCGCGCCGGCGGCAGCGGCGCCGTGCCGATGAAGATATGGCTCGGCGGCAATGCGTCGGCGGTGTCCTGCGCGCCATCAGCCGCATCGGGACGCGGCGCGGGTTGCGGCACATCGTCAGGATCGGCCGAGGCGGTTTCAACCGGCTGATCGGCGTCAGCCAGCATGGTCGGCGGTACGGCGGGCGCCGAATGGTCATCCATCCGCAAGGTCGAGGCGAGCTTTTCGTCGTTCGAGCCTTCGATGCTGGCGCGGCCGAGATATTCGACCTTTACTTTCGTCGTGCCGGTGCGGCGGAAATCGAGCAGATCGGCGACGCGCCGCGAGACGTCCATGATGCGTCCGGGGGCGAAAGGTCCACGATCATTGACGCGGACGATCATCGAATAATGATTGCGGAGATTGGTGACCCGCGCATAGCTCGGCAGCGGCATGGTCGGATGCGCCGCCGAAATCGAATTGGAATCGTATATTTCGCCGTTGGCGGTGCGGCGGCCGTGGAAGGCGTCACCATACCAGGACGCCATTCCGACCGCAGTATAATGCTTGCGCTCGCTCGGGTAATACATGTGGCCCGCGACCATATAGGGATGGCCGACGAGATATTTGCCGCCGCCATGCGGGATTTCCGAGCCATCGGCGACGACGCGCGGGCTGGCGGCGCCATAGACGGACTGCGGGAAATATTCGGACGGATGACCGTCAGCAACCTGCTGCTGTGCGCAGCCCGCCAGCATAAGCGCGGCGGCGCAGGAAACAGCGACAGCCAGCGGCCGGAAAAAAGCGGACGTCTGCGAGGTTTGGCTCTTGGCCGTGGACCGGGCCCCGCCTTCTGATGTTAGGCGCGGCCAGAACGGTAAGCTTTTCACCTACAAAATCCCCCGTGATCTGTTCGCGCCATCCGGCCTTGCCTCTGGGACAAGGTTGGCGACGATCACTTGCTAAAACTTTAAGGGTTTCGCAGTGGGCGACGCCGGACGGCGATAAACAGATCCGCGAATGGGCCGGGCAATTCGGACGAAATTGCGGCAGCCGTCGCCGTGTGGCATTTCAGTTTGCTCTTAAAGCCATGCAATTCCAGCGCAATCCGCCTGTCCCAAACGAGTGCAAGCAACGAGGAATGCAGGCAAAAGTCACGTTAACCAATTTGCGTTAAATACAATTCAATTTTGCGGCGATAGGCAAGCCGCCGAGGCGCAGCTTGGACGAAATTTTCGCGCCGTGGCCGTGAAGTGACAGATTCGCCGGGTGCCGTCCCGTAAGATGCAATCGGACTCGCGCTTCGATTCTGCGTCGGGAATTGCGCGAGCGGAGGGGTTCGTGAAAGCATTCATTTTTTCGATTGGGGCTGCTGTAATGGTGGCCACCGCCGGTCCGGCTTTCGCCGCTGACCTCCCCTCCTTCAAATCGGCTCCCGTCTATGCGCCGCCGCCTCCGGCCTTCACCTGGACCGGCTTCTATCTTGATGCCGGCGCGGGCTATGGCGAATGGAACGCCAACACGACCACGCGTTACGCGGGCACGGGGATCTGCGACCTTTGCACCAATCAGGTTCAAGGCGGCCACGGCTTTCTCGGCCGCGCCGGCGCTGGCTTCGATTATCAGTTCGCCGATCAGTTCGTTGCCGGCGTTTTCGGCGACGGCACTTATTCGGAGATGCGCGGGTCGCTTCAGGATCAGACCCCGGGATGGACGACGAACACCAACCAGAATTGGTCGTGGGCGGCCGGCGGGCGGCTCGGCTGGCTGATGACCCCCGAATTGCTGCTTTACGGCGACGCCGGCTTCAGCCAGGCGCGTTTTACCGGCGGAAGCCTTCTGAATGCAGACGGCAGCGGTACCGGGAATTCGACGCAGGGTTTCACGGCCAACGGCTGGTTTGCGGGCGGTGGCTTTGAAACGATGTTCGCGCCCGGCTGGTTCTGGCGGACCGAATATCGCTTTGCCGATTACGGTGGGCACAACGTCATCGACGACGGGTACGCCGGCCGTGGTGACGACATCCATTTCCATCCCTACGTGCAGACGGTGACGTCCAGCCTGGTCTATAAATTCGGCTGGCCTGGTTTCAGCGCGCCCGGGATCCCGTCCTTCACCCAGATTACCGACGGCTTCGGCCCGGCACCGGCGACGACAAACTGGACTGGTGTCTATGCCGACGCGGGCATTGGCTACGGGTTGTGGAGCGCAAATACGACGACGCGCGATCCGGTCACGAACGCATGCGATCAATGCGTCAATCAACGCCAGGGCGGCAGTGGCATCTTCGGCACCGTTGGCTTGGGCTATGATTATCAGGTCACCAACAAGCTCGTCGCCGGCGTCTTCGGCGATTTCGATCCGTCGCAATTGAAGGGGACCATTCAGGATGGGGGTCCATATTTTGCCGGGATCGATTTCGCAAAACTGGGCATGGGATGCCGGCGCGAGGCTCGGTTGGCTCGTGACGCCGCAAGTTCTCACTTATACCAAGGCCGGGTTCACCCAGGCGCGCTTTGGCGGCACCGGAATGCAGGATACTCATGACGGGGCCGACACCAGCTTTTCGACCTCGGGCTTTACCACCGATGGTTGGATGCTGGCTGGGGGTGTCGAGGCGGAATTCGCGCCGGGCTGGTTCTGGCGCGCCGAATACCGCTATGCGCAATATGGCGTGCACACGATCGCGGATACGTCGCCGACAGCCCCCGCAGCCGACAATATTCGCTTCCATCCCGAGGAGCAGACGGCGACGGTCGGCGTCGTCTACAAATTCAACTGGGCGCCGCCTGTGCCGCCGGCGCCTGTCGTCGCAAAATACTGAGTTGCGACCGCGGGCATCTAGGTGGCGGCTGCGGCGCGATAGTGTTCAGCGAGATGGAAGCCGATCAATTCGGCGAAGAGCTTGAACATGCTGACCGCGGCAGGATTGTTCACATGCGCCGGCTTGATGTCGACGGCGCATAATGTGCCGAAGAAACTGCCATCCGGTAGCTGAAGCGGAACCGAAATATAGCTTTCGAAACCATAGAGCTTCGGCGTCGGATGCTGGGCGTAGACTTCATCGGAGGCGACTCTATCGATCGCGACAGCGCGCCCACTGTGCATTATGTCGCGGCAGATCGTCGTTTCGATGATGAGATCGTCGCCCTGCTCGATCCCGAAATTGATCGTGTCGCGGACCACGCAGGCCACCCAGCGGTCTTCCGTGACGCGGGCGACGGCAGCAAAGCCCATACCTGTGGTTTCGCAAACGACGTCGAGGATTTCGCGCACAACGGGAATGCGCTGGACAATGCTGACATCAAAACCGAGCGGATCGGGTACTTGCATCGTACGCGCCTCCCTCCAGCAATTTCGCGCCGCTCTAATCCGTAAATCAAAATCGAAAAATATTCGGCGGGCCTCGACGCCGGCAGCAGCGCAAACATTCTGCCGCTACGCTGCAATAAATATCACATTTCTGTGACAACGGCTATTTCGGGCCACGCCGCGCTCGCCCAAGTCCTCCGTGACTTACGCCATCGGAGCGGAGCATTCATAACCTGTTGAATTTATTGGCGACCCCGGCAGGGCTCGAACCTGCGACCTGCCGCTTAGAAGGCGGCTGCTCTATCCAGCTGAGCTACGGGGCCAGCCGATGACGCCGCCTCGCGAGGCGGTGCCCTAATGCGTCCACTGGCCTAGGCGCGTCGCTTTGAAATTATCGGAATAAGAGAGAATTTTCCGTGTCACCGGCTTCGGCTCCTCGAGCAGGAAGGGAATGCCGTTCTTCTCGGCATAGGCAATCGCCTCCTCCTGCGTGCCGAACCAGAGCCGCACCTGCCGGCGCATGTCGCGCGAACCCGTCCAGCCCATCAGCGGATCGATCTGCGGGGCGAGCTCGGGAGCAAATTCCAGTACCCAGCGCTTGGTCTTCGCCCGGCCGGACTGCGTCGCCGTTCTGCTTGGCCGGTAGATGCGTGCGGTCATCTCAATTCCGCTCCCATATCTTCGCGATCGTGTGGTCGGGGCAGCAGGATTCGAACCTGCGACCTGAAGTACCCAAAACTTCCGCGCTACCAGGCTGCGCCATACCCCGAAGAGCCCTGCCCCACCTCAGCCAGCTAACATGACGGCCGGAGCCGGACAAGGCGGTCAAACCTGACGATCGATCCTGGTGCCAATCCTAGGGGCTGAAAATCGGATCGTGGACGATGTCCCCGACCTTGACGCCGATCCGCGCCGCCGCGCCGCCCCGTAATTCGAGCACCGCGTCGGTCGGCACCGGAATCGTCAATATCTTTTCCGACATCGGCTCGGCATTGGCGATGATGCCGACCACTTTGCCGGTCTTGTCCATGAACAGCATGTCGAGCGGGATGTAGGTGTTCTTCATCCACATCATGATCGTCTGCTCGCGCTGGAAGTCGAACAACATGCCGTAATCGGCCGGGATCGACTTGCGGAACATCAGGCCCTTTTCGAGATCGGCCTGCGAGCGCATCACATCGACATCGAATTCATGGTTGCCGGTGGCGGTGACAATGGTGAGCTTGTTGTGTTCCGCCTGGGCGAACCCCGGCGCGGGCGCGAGAGCCGCCAGCGCAGCTAAAACTGCACCGCGCGAAAGCCAGCGATGAAAAGCGGAGCGAAGCATCATGTGGGGCGATCCGGATGGACGGCCAGAACTGGCCGCGCCTCTCTTGCCGGATCAGTGCGAGGAAGGCAAGGCCGCTTCGAGCGGCCTGACCTCGGCCGCCATCAGGCCCTTTGGACCATCGCCGAAACGCACCAGCAGGCTGTCGCCGGGTTTCAGTTCGGCAATGCCGTAGCGGCGCAAGGTCTCCATATGAACGAAGATGTCTTCCGTCCCGTCGCCGCGCGAAACGAAGCCAAAGCCGCGCACCCGGTTGAACCATTTGACGACGCAGATTTCATAGCCGCTGGTAGGCGCCACCTGCACATGTGTGCGCATCTGCAATTGTGCGGGATGCACGGCGGTCGATTCGTCCATCGACACCACGCGCAGCACCTGCAGGCCCTTGGCCCGTGTCGCCGCTTCGCAGACGATGCGGGTTCCCTCATGCGCGGTCTGAAATCCGTCACGCCGCAGCGTCGTCACATGCAGAAGCACATCCGGCATGCCGTTATCGGGAACGATGAAGCCGTAGCCTTTCGAAGCATCGAACCATTTAATCCGGCCGGCGATTTCGACGAGGCCAAGAGAGGCTGTGCCGGAGTCTTCGGCGCTCTCAACTTCGCTGTTAATGCCCGCACGCGCCGATTGAAAATCGCTGCTGCTCAACGGACCAGCTCCCCACACCCGTAAGCCGTTCGCGGCTCAACCACCACGAAGCGCAATCACTACGAATCAATCTCTTCTCTCTTGAAGGATAGCATCGAGCGGGTGCGGCAAAAGCCGGAAATTGGGCGAGCCTGTGGATGACTGTCACGACAACGTGCGCTGGCGCACGAGTAGGTGCCGGGGGATGTAAATTGGCAACGATCTTGGATGTCGCGGCAAAGTCCAACGAAAAGAAGGGGTATCCGACGTTGGAACGCAATGCCTGCTGGAAAGTGGCTCCCTGAGCAGGACTCGAACCTGCGACCGATCGATTAACAGTCGATTGCTCTACCAGCTGAGCTATCAGGGATCAGGAAGCCGCGCATATAACAAGCTCGGCGGTGGTTTGCAAAGCTGGAATGAGCCTTGGCGGCGCATCTTTTTGCGCCGGGCGGTGAGTTGCCGCGGCGCCCGTGCCTTGCTATAGCGGCGGCCGCAGGCGGGGAAACCCTTGCTGCGATGGCCTCGTGGCGGAGTGGTTACGCAGAGGACTGCAAATCCTTCCATCCCGGTTCGATTCCGGGCGAGGCCTCCATTTCCTCATCGCTGGCTGGGCACTAGCGCAGTTTCGCGCGCTTGAGCGCCCGTTCCATGAGCGGGAATTTCAGCGCATAGGGCAGCGCACGGATGAATTTCGACACAGCCGCGAGCTGCCAGGGAAAGGCGATCTCGAATCCGCCGCGCATGAGACCGTCGCAGATAAGCTGCGCCGCTGCTTCGGGCTCGATCTTATAGGGCTGCGCGAAGTCTTTTTCGTCGTCGGTCATCGCCGTGCGGACGAAGCCATGATTGATGACTTGAATATTGAGGCCCTTCGGCCCGTAGGCGAGGCGTAAAGCTTCGGCCATATAGATCAGCGCGGCCTTTGATGAACCATAGATGGCCGAACCCGGCAGGCCATTATAACCGGCGAGCGAGGCATTGATCGCGATCTGCCCGCGCCCGCGTTGTGACATCCTCGCCAGCAAGGGTTCTAGGCAATTGGCCACGCCATTGATGTTGACGCCATAGGTCTTGGCGAGAAGCGCGACGGTAAAGCCGTTTCGCTCGGCATGGAGCGACAGGCCGGCGTTGAGGAAGGCGAGTGCGATCGGCCCATGCTCGCTTTCGATCCTGGCGATCAATGCCGCGACGTCCGCAACCTGCGTTACGTCGGCGGGATAGGCAAAAATCTGCTCCGGCCGAATCGCGGCGAGCTGATTTAATTCTTCCGCGCGCCGAGCCGTCGCCGCCACTTTGAAACCGCGCTGCGCAAGTTCAAGCGCGGTCGCGCGGCCGATGCCGGCGCTCGCGCCCGTGACGAAAGCCAGGCCATCGCCGGGTCTGGCCCGATATGTCGTGCTGCTCATTCTTCTCTCGATTCCGGCACGGACGGCGTAGCCCCCAACAGGCTGCTCGACAGGCCATGTCCTGCCCTTTTATATAGCCCACGAATTTTGTCAGGAATGGAAATATGCCGGTCCGAAAGAATGTCATCGATGCCATCGGGCATACGCCGCTGATCCGTTTGCAGCATGCCTCGAAGGCGACGGGCTGCGAAATCTACGGCAAGGCCGAATTCCTGAACCCCGGTGGGTCGATCAAGGACCGTGCGGCCTTGGCGATCGTCCGCGATGCCGAGGCCCGCGGCGTCTTGAAACCCGGCGGCATTATCGTCGAGGGCACGGCGGGCAATACCGGCATCGGTCTCGCGCTTGTCGCGGACGCGCTCGGCTATCAGACGGTGATCGTCATTCCCGAGACGCAGAGCCAGGAAAAGAAGGACATGCTGCGCTTGCAGGGTGCCCAACTCCTCGAAGTTCCGGCCGTCCCCTATTCCGATCCCAATAATTACGTGAAGCTCTCCGGCCGGCTCGCCGAAAAACTCGCGCATGAGCATATCCAGGGCGCGATCTGGGCCAATCAGTTCGACAATATCGCCAACCGGCAAGGCCATATCGACACCACCGGCCCGGAGATCTGGGCCGATACGGAAGGCAAGATCGACGGCTTTGTCGCTTCGGTCGGCACCGGCGGCACGCTCGCCGGCGTGGCGCTGGCGCTGAAGGCGAAGAATCCGAATATCAAGATCGCGCTCGCCGATCCGCTCGGCGCCGCCCTCTACGAATATTACACCAACGGCGTCCTCAAAGCGGAAGGCTCGTCGATTACCGAGGGCATCGGCCAGGGCCGTATCACCGCCAATCTCGAAGGCGCGCCGATCGATATCGCCTATCAGGTCACCGATGAAGAGGCCCTGCCCGTTCTTTTCGATCTTGCCGCGCATGAAGGATTGCTGCTTGGCGGCTCGTCGGGCATCAATGTCGTCGGTGCGCTGCGGCTCGCGAAAGAACTTGGCCCCGGCCATACGATCGTGACCATCCTCGCCGATTCCGGTGCGCGTTATATGTCCAAGCTCTACAATCCAGGCTTTTTGCGCACGAAGAATCTGCCGGTGCCCTTCTGGCTCGAGCAGCCGGTCACGATCAAGCCGCCTTACCTGTAAAGGAACATCCAGCGTTATGACCGCTTCTCTTTTCGTTTCGACGCAATGGCTCGCGGACAATCTCGGTGCGCCTGATCTCGCCATCATCGACGGCACGTTTCATGTGCCTGGCGAAGGCCGCAACGCGCATGAGGAATATGTCGCGGGCCACATTCCCGGCGCGGTCTTCTTTGATATCGACGAGATTGCCGATCACAGCACCGACCTGCCGCATATGCTGCCCTCGCCGGAGGAATTCGCAAAAGCCGCCGGGGCGCTCGGCCTCAGCGAGACGACGCGGATCGTCGTCTATGATTCAATCGACTTCCAGGGCGGCGCGCGGGTCTGGTGGACGCTGCGCCTTTTCGGCGCGAAAAACGTGAAACTTCTCGCCGGCGGTTTGACGCGCTGGAAAGCCGAGGGCCGTCCGCTCGAGGGCGGCGAGGTGAAACGCATCCCGCAAAAGTTCGCCGTGGCATTTAACAGGAGCGGTGTCGCTTCTCTCGAAGACGTGCGCAAGGTGGCCCGTGATGGCGCGGCGCAGATTGTCGACGCGCGCGCGGCAGCGCGCTTTCGCGGCGAAGCGCCGGAGCCCAGGCCGGGCGTGCGCGGCGGCCATATTCCGGGCAGCTTTAGCCTGCCCTGGCGCGAAATTGTGGAAAACGGTGAAATCAAATCGCCGCAAGCGGTGTCCGCGGCCTTCACCAAGGCTGGTGTCGATCTCTCCCGGCCCGTGCTCACCACATGCGGATCGGGCGTCACGGCCGCGATCCTTCTGCTCGGCCTTGAGACGATCGGCAAAGATAATGTCGTGCTCTACGACGGCTCGTGGAGCGAATGGGGCGCGCATCCCGATACGCCGGTCGAGACAGGCTGACAGTAGGCCGCCGCGCGCCTTGCGGCGGCCTTTTTCTCCGCAATCGCAGATTGGAAAAATTTGATTTCGGCACTTTGCGGACGCTGTCGGATATTGACAGCCGGACTGCGCAAATACGTGAGCGAATCGCAAAGAGCTTGACGTGTCTCGCAACCGCGCTACCATATGGCTACTTGAGCGATTCACTTGAAACCATTGATGGTTTTCAATGTTTCGCGGTTGGGAACGCGCGGCGGTCGCCGGGCGTTGTATCGGTCCTTCGAGCGGCGCAAAGCCGCGTGATCTCCTGGGGAACCGAACCGGTTTAGCCGTCCCGCCACTCCCTGCTTGGGGAGTTTTCGATAGCACATTCCAACGAATTTCTCGCCGTCGCATGCGGCCGGCTTCGCTTGGAAAGACCAACCTTCGAGAGCTCAGGAGTGATAAACATGTGTGACTATTCGCTTGAAATGTATGCCTCCCGGCCCGCCCGGGAAGGCGAGAGATATGTCACGACTCGTTTCCCGTCCGGCAGCGTTGGCCTCGCGGCGCCGGGCGATTGCACGACGGCGGTTTGCGTTCAATACGACACCCATCTGCGGCTCGAGAATATTTCGGGCGATCTGCAGACGCGCCTGGGCATCAAGCCGGAGGAAGAGGTTGTCTTCGCGCGCCTTGAACATGGCGCTTATCGCGACGGCATACGTTTCGCGAACGGCAAGGAAATCTCGTTGCAGCTTCTCGGCTCCGGCGTCGGCGCGTCGCTGACGGTGGTCGAAAAGCCGGTCCCGGCCCCGGCGACGGTCCGTACGGACGTGCTGGAACACATCGACTAACGAGGCCGTCATAAAGGCTGATGAAACCGGCAGGATGTTCCTGCCGGTTTTTTTGTGCCCGGCGCCTCCCCGGCTCTGGCGCCGGGGGCCGCCGGCAGGCGCCGCCCCTAGACGTTTTTTACATGGCGGCACGGCATTTCAGGTGGTAATGAGGCCCCAAGCGTATCCGGCGCGGGTAGATTTCCCCAGTTCGTAGAACAACAGGCGTCAATGAAAAAAATCGAAGCGATCATAAAGCCGTTTAAGCTGGATGATGTGAAGGAGGCGCTGCACGCTGCGGGCGTTTCCGGCATCACGGTGACCGAGGCCAAGGGCTTCGGCCGGCAGAAGGGTCATACCGAACTCTACCGCGGCGCTGAATATTTCGTCGATTTTCTGCCCAAGGTGAAAGTCGAAGTGGTGTTGCCGGACCCCATCGTCGAGCAGGCCGTCGAGGCGATCCGCAAGGCGGCGCTCACCGGGCGCATCGGCGACGGCAAGATTTTCGTCTCCAACATCGAGAGTGCGGTCCGTATCCGCACCGGCGAAAAGGGGCTCGACGCGATCTGATCGCGTCGGTCCTGTCTCGAAATCTGATTCCTCGTGTTTATCTGCGCATTTTATGAGGGCGTGACATGACGACAGCCAATGACGTGCTGAAGTTGATCAAGGACAGGGACATCAAATACGTGGATTTCCGTTTCACGGATCCGCGCGGCAAGTGGCAGCATGTGACGTTTGATATTTCCCTGATCGGGCCTGAGACCTTCACGGAAGGCCAGATGTTCGACGGCTCCTCGATCGCCGGCTGGAAGGCGATCAACGAGTTCGGACATGACCCTGGTGCCGGACCCGAATTCGGCGGCGGTCGATCCCTTCTTCGCCGCGCCGACCTTGTCGATCGTCTGCGACGTTCTCGAGCCGACGACGGGCCAGCCCTACAACCGCGATCCGCGCGGCATCGCCAAGAAGGCCGAAGCCTATCTCGCCTCGAGCGGCGTTGGCGATACCGTCTATTTCGGGCCGGAGGCGGAATTCTTCGTTTTCGACGACGTGCGGTATTCGGTCGATCCTTACAAGACCGGCTTCGAGCTCGATTCGATCGAGTTCCCGACGAATTCGGACACGCCCTATGAGGGCGGCAACCTCGGCCACCGCGTCCGCACCAAGGGCGGCTATTTTCCCGGTGCCGCCGCAGGATTCGGCGCAGGACATGCGCAGCGAAATGCTGGCGGCGATGGCGGCGATGGGCGCCAAGGTCGAGAAGCATCACCACGAGGTCGCCTCGGCGCAGCATGAGCTGGGCCTCAAGTTCGGCCCGCTGACGCAGATGGCCGACCATCTGCAAATCTACAAATATTGTATTCATCAGGTCGCGCAGAGCTACGGCAAGACCGCGACCTTCATGCCGAAGCCCATCTACGGCGACAACGGCTCGGGCATGCATGTGCATCAGTCGATCTGGAAGGGCGGCAAGCCGCTGTTCGCCGGCAACAAATATTCCGATCTGTCGGAGGATTGCCTCTATTACATCGGCGGCATCATCCGCCATGCGCGGGCTCTGAACGCTTTCACCAATCCGTCGACGAATTCCTACAAGCGTCTGGTGCCGGGCTTCGAGGCGCCGGTTCTGCTCGCCTATTCGGCGCGTAACCGTTCGGCCTCGTGCCGCATTCCCTATACGTCGAATCCGAAGGCCAAACGTGTCGAGACGCGTTTCCCCGACCCGACGGCGAATCCCTATCTCGCTTTCTCGGCCCTGCTGCTGGCGGGTCTCGACGGCATCGCCAACAAGATCGATCCGGGCCCGGCGATGGACAAGGATCTCTATGATCTGCCGCCGCGGGAATTGAAGAAAATCCCGACCGTGTGCGGTAGCCTGCGCGAAGCGCTGCAAAACCTCGACAAGGATCGCGCCTTCCTCAAGGCCGGCGGCGTCTTCGATGACGATTTCATCGATTCCTATATCGAGCTGAAAACGGCCGAAGTGCAGCGTTTCGAGATGACGCCCCACCCGGTCGAATTCGAAATGTATTATTCGCTCTAAAGCCGGAACAATCGGCCGCAAAAACAAAAGGCGCTTCGCAGAAGCGCCTTTTTTTGTGTCCTCGCCAATCGCGCCGCGGCGCTATTTTCTCACGATGACATAAGCGAAGCTGGAGACAGAGCGCCAGTTACGCCGTGCAAACCCCAATGGATTGGCAAATTTGCAATCGAAAGCAGGGTGAACGGATAAAGATGTTGCTTCAGAGCTCAGCAAACTTCCTTGAGCCATAGCTGTAGCTCCCAGCAGCGGCTTTAACGAGGCGCTGCGACGGTTTCAACCCTTAACCGCGTTTCGAGTACCCATGTCGAAAATTGGAACTCGCGTTCTTCGTCGCAGAATATTCTCAATAAGGTCATAACAGGCGCGACACGTTTAGACTGTGGCGCGGCAGTCCGGCTTTGCTGTCGGGGAACGGCTCGGCGCGCGGCCGGTCGCAGGCCTCACGGGGCGCGTCCACTACAACGATTTCATGCTGGCTTCGGCCGATCCGCAAACGGTCGCGAGCTATCGCGACGGTGCCAACAGGTTCGTCGACGTTCTTCAGCGCTCGCATGCGAAGTTGCGCCGCATCTGGGACGTCGTCGGGCGCGTGCTCCATCGGCTGCGGCTATGGCCGCATTATCCGGGAATCGTAAAGCGCCTGCCCGCGTCTCCGCACTCGGTCGGCGGCGATGTGATCGACGCCGGGGCGCGTTTCACGGCGGCGGAATTCGGAGTTCACAAAGTTCCGCCCGTCGAACTGGCCGGCCGCGTTGAGCGGTCGCTTCGAATCTCATCTATTTGCTTTCGGTCTATACACATCTGCGCCGCGAACTGGTCGCGGCGAACCTGCGCGGCGTCCCGAGGCGCTGAGACCTGGCGGCATCGCGGTTGTGACTATTCACGGACAAGCCTCGGCCGAAACAGCCGAGCGCTACGATCCAATATTGGCTCGACAAGGCGCGCGATGCTTCTGGCGCTGGCGCGAGACGGCTATTATTACGAGCGTTACCCCTATTACTATGACAATATGGGCTAACCTGGTTCACCGAAGACGGCGTTCGATGAAGCTCGCCGCCGGAGCCGCGCCCGATCTAATCCGGGTCGCCTATCATCCCGTGGATCTTGACGCGCATCAGGATGTGGTCGTATATCCGCAAGGCCTGAAAAATGCGGTACGGATTGGGAACCGCGCGCTATGGCGAAAGCAAAGCTCGAAAAACTATCGCGCCGCGATCGTGCGCGCCTTTCCCCACCTCGTGACGGGCACATTCAAGCTCATCACAGATGGTTGGGATTCGGCCGCCGTCGATGTCGATGGCAAGCTGATCTTCAAGTTTCCGCGCAGCAAGGCCGCGCGCAAGGCACTGCGTCGCGAGGCCGCCATTCTCGCGATCGCGCGCCCTGCCCTTACGCTCGCCGTCCCGGATTTACAGCTTCACGAGGGTCCGCCGCTCTTTTCGAGCCATTTGAAGCTGAAGGGCCGGCAGATCGAGGCAGACGATTACGCCAAACTGCCGGAAGCCGCGCGTCAGCGCCTTGGCGAAGACCTGGCCCGCTTTTTTGCCGAGCTGCATGGGCTTGAACACAGCCGGATGAAGACGGCAGGTGCCAAGCCCATCGCGCCCTGGCACGCGCCCGAGACGGTCCGCGCGCGGGCTCTGCCGCTTGTTCCGGACAAGCGACTGCGGCTCGCGCGCGCGCTCATCAAAGCCTATGAAAACCTGCCGCCGGACCCTCACGGCGCCGTTTTCGGCTTCTTCGATGGCCACGGCTGGAACATGGCCTTCGGCCGCAAAAGCCAACGGCTGAAGGGAGTTTACGATTTTGCCGATTCCGGCTTCGGCGCGCTGCATCAGGAGTTCATCTACGCGGATCTGATCTCCCCCGACCTCACCGGGCGGATCGTCCGCGCCTACGAAAAACTGACCGGCCGTGCGCTCGATCGGCATCGCATCGACATTCTGTCCGGCTATCACCATCTTTCGGAATTGGCGGATTTTGCCGAGGACCGCGCCCGGGCGAAGGACATTCGCCGCGACTTCAAGGTCTGGGCGCAAGAACATGCTGATTTTTCAGCATAAATCGCCGCGCATTTTAGGCGCGGCTTTCCTCAAGAATGCCCCAAACTTGGCCTTTGCCTAAGTGGTAAAAGGCCCGCCCTGCCCGGCTTTGCGGTAAACTCGCGGGCGAATCACTGAATGAAAGCATGAGATTTCCGATGGCCCATAACGGCGATTTGTTCGGCGCGACACCCCGCAAGCAGACCCCCGGCAAACCGGCGGCTTCGCGCGCCGGCGGCACGCCCGGCGAGGCCGGCTATACGGCCGCCTCGATCGAGGTTCTGGAAGGGCTGGAGCCCGTCCGCCGCAGGCCGGGCATGTATATCGGCGGCACGGACGAGGCGGCGCTCCACCACCTCTTCGCCGAAGTCCTGGACAATGCGATGGATGAGGCGGTCGCGGGCCATGCGACCTTCATCGACGTGACGGTTGAGGCGGACGGCACTCTCGGCGTCTCGGACAACGGCCGCGGCATTCCGGTCGATCCGCATCCGAAATTCCCCAAGAAATCGGCGCTCGAAGTCATCATGACGACGCTGCACGCCGGCGGAAAATTCGATTCCGGCGCCTATCAGACCTCCGGCGGTCTGCACGGCGTCGGCGTCTCGGTCGTCAATGCCCTGTCCGAGCGGCTGGAGGTCGAGGTCGCGCGCGGCCAGATGCTTTATCGTCAGGTCTTCGAGCGCGGCGTCCCGACGGGCAAGCTCGAGCAGCTCGGCAAGATCGCCAATCGGCGCGGCACCAAAGTGCGCTTCAAGCCGGATGAGCAGATTTTCGGCAAGGGCGCGAAGTTCAGGCCGGCGCGGCTCTTCCGCATGGCGCGCGCGAAAGCCTATCTCTTCGGCGGCGTCGAAATCCGCTGGCATTGCGCGCCGCAATTGCTCGACGCCGCGAGCGACATCCCGGCCGAGGCGGTGTTCCACTTCCCCGGCGGGCTCAAGGATTATCTCGCGCAGGACATCAAGAATAAGGAAACCGTCGCCGACCTCGCCTTTACCGGCAAGGTCGAGAAGCCCGGCGGCCACGGCTCGCTCGAATGGGCGGTGACCTGGCTGGCCGAGGATGACGGCTTCGTCCATTCCTATTGCAACACGATCCCCACGCCTGACGGTGGCACGCATGAGGCGGGGCTGCGCAGCGCGCTTTTGCGCGGGCTAAAGGACCATGCCGAGCGCATCGGTCAGGCCAAGCGCGCGGCGGCGTTGACGGGCGAGGATGTGATGGTCTCCTGCGCCGCGCTCCTCTCGGTCTTCCTGCGCGAGCCGGAGTTTCAGGGCCAGAACAAGGGCCGGCTGATGACGGCGGAAGCGACCCGTATCGTCGATACGACGCTGCGTGACGCCTTCGACCATTGGCTGGCCGCATCGCCGTCGGTGGCGACGAAACTGCTCGATTTCACCATCGAGCGCGCCGAGGAACGGCTGCGCCGCAGAGCTGAAAAGGATGTCGCGCGCAAGAGCGCGGGCCGCAAACTGCGGCTGCCCGGAAAGCTCGCAGATTGCTCGAATAACGCCACGCAAGGCTCTGAACTCTTTATCGTCGAGGGCAATTCGGCCGGCGGCTCGGCGAAGCAGGCGCGTGACCGCGTCAATCAGGCGATCCTGCCCCTGCGCGGCAAGATTCTCAACGTCGCCAGCGCGACCAAGCGACAAGCTCGACCGCCAATCAGCAATTGAGCGATCTGATACAGGCGCTCGGCTGCGGAACCGGCGCGCACTACCGCGAAGACGAGCTGCGCTACGACAAAATCATCATCATGACCGACGCCGACGTCGACGGCGCGCATATCGCTTCGCTGCTGATCACCTTCTTCTACCGGCAGACGCCGAAGCTGATCGAGGAAGGCCATCTCTTTCTCAGCGTGCCGCCGCTCTATCGGCTGACGCAGGGCACGACGCATGTCTATGCGCGCGACGACGCCCATCGCGACGAACTCATCAAGACAGTATTGACCGGCAGGGGCAAGATCGAAGTCAGCCGCTTCAAGGGCCTCGGCGAAATGCCGCCGGCGCAGTTGAAGGAAACGACGATGGACCCGAGGACGCGCACGCTTCTGCGCGTCACAGTGGTCGCCGACGATCAGGAGGAGACGGCGGATTCGGTCGAGCGGCTCATGGGCAACAAGCCCGAGGCGCGCTTCGCCTTCATCCAGGAACGAGCCGCCTTCGCCAGCGATCTCGTCGTCGTCTGAGCCCCTGCAAACTCGGCCTAGAAACTTGGCCTTTTACCGCATTCGTCAACCTTCTCTTAACCCCGCCCCCGCATTTTGAAGACGCGGCGGATAGAAGGTTTTCGAGGCCATGAATTTGCGTTTCTTCTTGCGCGACGAGCGCGCGTCCAGCTTTGAAAGCATGGCTTTGGCTTTGTCGGTGATCGCGGTTCTCTCGGTCGCCGCGGCCGATTTTCTGCACTATGCCGCGCGCAAGGACGGGGAACTGCGCAGCGCTTCTGAAGGCCGGACATAATGAAATGGCCCGTGTGTTCGGCACGGACGAGCCCCTGCGCGGCGGTATCGATTATACCGCCACCGGCAGCATTGGCGCGCTGCGCAATCCGCCCGCGCTCAACCCCTGCACCGATCAGCAGAAATAAGACTTATTCAGTCGAAGCCTTTGGGCGCCAAGCGGGCGGGATTTTCCGGCCCGCTTCTTCATTGAGTTCTTCACAACGACAAAGCTTGAGGATCTCCGCGCGGCCCTATTCCGCCGGCATGGAGACGGTCGCCTTGCGGTCGAGCTTGTTCCAGCCGACGAGCGGTCCCAGCAGCGCGGTGATGACCGATTTCACCACGACATAATAGAGGATCTGCCGGTAACCGATCCGTTGCAGGCCGAGCCACAGCATCAACCGCCAGTTTTCCTTGCCCTCGATGACGAAGGCCAGCGCGACGGCAAGGAAGTCCGTCGCCATGAAGATCCCGAAATAGACGAGCGTGATGAGCAGATTGTCGGGATTGAACTGATTGCGATGTTGCAGATAGTCGAGCCCGGTGTGCAGGATCTGCCAGACGAGCATGAAATCCACGAGCGGCGCCATCACCGTCAGCAGAACCTGGAACAGCCACACCTGCGGCATGGCGATGAGTCCGAGCGTGCCGAAGCGCGGACGGAAGGTCACGTCGCGATGCTTCCACAGGCATTGCAGCGTGCCATAGGCCCAACGGAAGCGTTGGCGGATCAAGCCCTGGAACGTGTCTGGTGCCTCGGTCCAGGCGACGGCCTCGCTGTCGAAAACGACGCTATAACCCGCCTTCTGCACGGAGATCGTCAAATCCTGATCTTCGGCGAGCGTGTTGGTCGGGAAGCGGCCGAGCTTCTCCAGCGCCTCGCGCCGCCAGGCGCCGACCGCGCCGGGCACGACCGTCATGCAGCCCAGAGTGACGAGCGCGCGGCGCTCCAGATTCTGCGCGCTGATATATTCGAGCGCCTGCCACTTGGTGATCGTGTTGATGCGATTGCCGACCTTGGCGTTGCCGGCGACCGCGCCGACGGCCGGATCGACGAACCAGCGGGTCAGGTTCGCGATCGTATCCTTCTCGAACAAGGTGTCGGCGTCGAGCGCCACGATGATCGAGCCCCTGGCCTGCGCGAGGCCCTGGTTGATCGCATTGGCCTTGCCGCCGTTAGGAACCGTCAGGAGCTTGACCGCCGGATTATGGCCGAAGTCGCGCTGAACGATTGCAGATGTCCCATCGGTCGAGCCGTCGTCGATGACGATCACTTCAAGGCCGGGATAGGTGCTGCCGAGAATGCGTTCCACCGATTGAGCGATGACCGCGGCTTCGTTATGCGCCGGGATGATGACGCTGACCTGAGGCAGCGCGCCTTCAAAGAACGGTTTGGGGCGCCGCGCCTCGCGGATGCGATGAATGAGGCCGAGGCCGGAGAGAAACAGCACGCGCGCAAAGCCGAGCCAGATTGCGCCGATGAACATGGCCTGCAGCAGATGCTGCGACCAGCCGAGCGTATAAAACACTGAGCGGTTGATCAGCGGCTCGAACATGCCCGGCGGCAGCGCCGGCATAGCCTGTTCGCGCGTGAGCCCGGCGAGCTGGGAGGCTGTGACAAACTGGAAGCCGCGCGCCCGCAGGGCGTCGATCAGCACCGGCAGAGCCTTGATGGTTTCGCTCCGGTCGCCTCCGGCATCATGCAGCAGGACGACATTGCCGACATTGTCCGGATCGGGGTCTGAGACCTGCTTCAGGATGCGATCGACGATCGTCTGCGCTGGTGGCCGCAGCCAATCGTCCGGGTCGATACGCAAGCCGACGCTCACAAAGCCCATGCTTTGCGCGAGGGCGACAGGCACGAGTTCGTCCATCGTCGTCGGGTCGGAATCGCCCATGAAAGGCGCCCGGAACAGCCGCATCGAATGGCCGGTGATCGCCTCGAACAGCCGCCGCGTGGCGTTGATCTCGAGCTTGGCCATGCTGAGTGGCAATTCCACGACGTTAGGATGGGTGAACGTGTGGTTGCCGACGTCGTGGCCTTCCTCATATTCGCGCTCGACAATATCCGGCGAGGCACCGGCGTTTTCACCGATGATGAAGAAGGTGGCCTCGACATGCTTTGCCTTCAGGATGTCGAGAATCTGCGGCGTCCAGGTGGGGTCTGGCCCGTCGTCGAAGGTCAGCGCAATTTTTTTTGGCTGCGAGCCGAAGCGCTGGATGACGAAGGAGGACGGCAGAGTTTCATAATTCTCGTCGACGATATCGCCCGTCTCCGGGTCGAGCTCATAGACGCGCTGGCCGGTCGAAGGCTGCGCCGCGACGTGCAGGATTTCGCCCTGGTTCTGGAAATAGACTTCCTGCGTAGCCGGAATGGCTTTCAGCGCCTCGGGGGCCGTCGAATCGTACGGCCGGCCGAGCACCGTCCATATGGAAGGATCTTCCGCGCCAAGACGCCACACCGCGTAGCCCGCTGGCCGGTAGATATCGGCAGCGTGCACCTCATTGAAGGCGGAGACGGCGTCGAGGAACCAGACATTATGCGCCTGCCCCGCGCTGTCCTTGTAAGTGAAATGCGGGTTCTCGGCGTCGGCGTCGAAATCGATACTGCTCGCCTGCATGCGCGCGATCCGCGCCACATCCGGGAAAGTCACATCCTCGGCCTGCGCGCCGGGCTTGCCCCAATCGTAGCCGTAATTACCGATGGCCACGATCGTATGATCGGGATCGAGATCCTTCATCCGCTGGTCGAGCAGTTTCTCATACCAGCCCTGGCTGGCGACGGGACCGGCCGCGCCTGTTTCCCAATGCTCGTCATACGCCATCAAGATCAGGTAATCGGCGATTTTCGAATAGGCGACATAGTCCCAGGAATCGTCGTCGAAGGGCACTGTAAGCAGGACCTTCCAGCCACGCGGTTTGAAGGCGGCGGACATTTCCTTGAGAAAGGTCTGAAGGTTGGGCTGGGCTTCGTCCGGCACTTCTTCGAAGTCGACTGTCAGCCCCTGGCACTGGTTGAAGTCGAGGAAGTCGATAATTTCCTTCAGCCGCGCGGCGCGCTTGGCAGGATCGGCGAGCCATTTGGCCAAGCCGACGCTATCCCACTTGCCGTCGACCGAATTTTGCAGCAGCGGAAAGATCGGCTTCTCGGGGTCCTGGTCGCGAATCGCTTCGAGGCCGCGATGATCGAGATCGTTACGGATGCCGATATCGTCGCCCTTCACGCTAAGCCATGTCGGGATGACCCAATCGAGATGCGGCAAGTCCTTTTCGAGCGCCGAGAAGGAGGTCTGGTCCCAATTGGCATAAAAGCCGATCGAAAGGCTGCGCCCCGGCACCGGGCCCGAGGCCTCCTGCGGCCGCGATTGGGTCTCGGCCTTGAGATAGTTGAGACGCGCTATGTCGCGCTCTTTGCCGCGCAATTCTGCGGCGACGCGCGTGGCGGATTTTTGCAGCGAATGGCGGCTAACGGTCGCGGCCACCGGCGGACGAAACAAGGTCTCTGCAGAACCTTCGAGACTGGTGCTGAGCGGTGCGTTATTCGCAAAAAGCAGAACGACAAACGCCACACCGATCACCAAGACTGCCGTCAGGGCGATGCGAAGTGACCAGGACAGGCGCACCGCGCGCTTGCCTGTAGGATCGAAAAAGACCGGTTTAGACCGCATCATCACACAGGGTAAAATTCGCTGCTTCAGGCGTGGGCGAATCTCAATGAACGCAGGCTGAACGCGGAACGCTTCTCACCTCATACCGCATCTCCAATCCGTAAGTGTGATCCACAAGGCACAGTCGGCGATTGAAAGCTGCGCCGCCTTGGGCGATAAGCGATCAAGATCATCTCTCAGGTCATTTCGAGGTTGAGACGCCGCAGGTCGGCGCTGATTCTGAGATCGAATTCGCAAGGAGAATGAAAATGCTAGGTTTTCTCGCACTGGGACGACGCTCCGCGGCCTGCTTGGCGGGCTGTCTGGCGATCGCGATTGCGGCGCCGCTGGCCGTCGGCGCCCCGGCGAAAGCTGCGGAATTCTCCGACGCGCAAAAGGGCGAAATCGAATCAATCGTCAAAGCCTATATCCTGAAGAACCCGGAGATCGTCCAGCAGGCTTTCGAGGAACTCACGAATCGCGAAAAGGCGTCCGAGGCCGCCGCGCGCGCCAAAAGCCTGAGCGATGTGCAGGGACCGCTCTACAGCTCACCGAATGAAGCCGTCGTCGGCAACCCACAGGGGAAAATCACGCTGGTGGAATTTTTTGATTACAACTGCGGCTATTGCAAAAAAATGCTGCCGGATCTTGCCCGGCTCATCAAAGAAAACCCGGATCTGCGCGTCATCCTGCGTGATTTCCCGGTGCTCTCGGATGCCTCCATCGATGCGGCGACGATTGCCGCGGGCGTGCGCGACCAGTTCAAGGGCGAAAAGTTCTGGGAATACCACCAGCGGCTTCTGGGCCTGCACGGTCTTGTCGGCAAGGAACAGGCGGTTGATCTGGCGCAGGAGATGGGCGCCGACATGCCGCGGCTTGCCCGCGATGCGCAGGCGCCGTCGGCCAAGGCTGGCCTCGAAGAATCGTTCAAGTTCGGCCGTCTGCTGCAAATCCAGGGCACGCCGTCCTATATCGTCGGCGATGCGGTCGTTGATGGCGCGGTCGGCTTCGACGATCTCCAGAGCAAGGTCAACAACGTCCGCAAGTGCGGCAAGACGGTTTGTTCCTGACCTGTTCGCTTCCTGTAAAATTCCCAGGGTAAGCCGGCTCATGGCTGGCTTGCGCGGGCTTTCTTTGCCGCGGGAAGACGGTTAAGGAAGCTCGAAACGCCAGCACCTCAAATCAAAAGCCGGATGATCAAGGCCGTTCACGTCCTCAATGGACCCAATCTCAATCTATTGGGCACGCGCGAGCCGGAAGTCTACGGCCGCGAGACGCTTGCCGATATCGAGTCGCGCCTCGTAGCAGTGGCGGCCAAGTTCAATGTGCGCGTAAGCTTCCGCCAATCGAATCACGAAGGCGATCTCGTCACCTGGATTCAGGAGGCGGGGCGCGCCGGCGAGCCGGTCATTCTCAATGCCGGCGCCTACAGCCACACTTCGATTGCCATTCTCGATGCCATCAAGGGGTCGAACGCCCACGTTATCGAGGTGCATCTGTCGAACATCCACGCCCGCGAACACTTCCGCCACCATTCCCGCCTGTCGGCGGCGGCGCGGGGCGTGATTGTCGGATTTGGTTCGAGGTCTTACGACCTTGCGCTGCAAGCCCTTTTATTCGCCCCCGCGACTGGCGAGAGTTAACGCATGACAGAAAAAAAACCGGCGACGCCGGCCGCGCCCTCCCCCATCGATCCGCACCTCGTCGAGACGCTGGGCGAAATCGCCAACCGCCTCGATCTCAGCGAGATCGAGGTCGCGCAGGGCGAACTGAAGATCAAGGTCAAACGCCAGAGCGCCAATGCGGTGTCACCGGTCAGCGTCGCGATTCCGACCCTGCCCGTTCAGCAGCAGGCCGCCGCGGCCGCGCCGTCAAATGAGGGCGTGCGGCAGGCGCTCGTTGCAGCAAGTGCCGTCAAATCGCCGATGGTTGGCACCGCTTATCTTCGCCCTTCGCCGGAAACACCGCCCTTCGTCACGATCGGCGCGCATGTGAAAGCCGGCGACAAGCTGCTCCTCATCGAGGCGATGAAGACGTTCAACGAGATCGTCGCGCCGCAGGCTGGCACGGTGACGTCGATCCTGGTCGAAGATGGCCAGCCCGTCGAGTTTGGCCAGCCCCTCATCGTCGTCGAGTGAGGGCCGCAAATGAGCGCGCATGTTTGACAAGATTCTGATTGCCAATCGCGGCGAGATCGCGCTGCGCATCCTCCGCGCGGCGAAAGAGCTCGGCATCGCCACCGTCGCGGTTCATTCGACGGCGGATTCCGAGGCCATGCACGTCAAGCTCGCGGACGAATCCGTTTGCATCGGGCCGCCGCAGGCGCGTGATTCCTATCTGAATATCCCGGCCCTGCTCTCAGCTTGCGAGATCACCGGCGCTGAGGCGGTGCATCCTGGCTACGGCTTTCTTGCCGAAAATGCGCGATTCGCCGAAATTCTCGCCGAGCACCAGATCGAATTCATTGGCCCGAGCGCTGAGCACATCCGGCTGATGGGCGACAAGATCGAGGCCAAGCGCACCGCAAAGAAACTCGGTATTCCCTGCGTGCCGGGCTCTGACGGGGCGGTTGACGCCGACGAAGCGCTGCGGATCGCCAAGGAGATCGGCTATCCGGTCATCGTCAAGGCGTCGGCCGGAGGCGGCGGCCGCGGCATGAAAGTCGCGCGTTCGGCTGACGAACTCGCCGCGGCGCTCGGCATGGCGCGCAGCGAGGCCAAGGCGGCCTTCGGCGACGATGCCGTCTATCTTGAAAAATTTCTCGACAATCCGCGCCATATCGAAGTGCAGGTGCTTGGCGACGGTCAGGGCCATGCGATCCACCTTGGCGAGCGCGATTGCTCGCTGCAGCGCCGCCATCAGAAGGTGCTCGAGGAAAGCCCCTCGCCCGCGCTCAATCTCGCACAGCGTCTCGAAATCGGCGAGGTTTGCGCCAATGCCATGCGCGAGATGAATTACAAGAGCGCCGGCACAATCGAGTTTCTCTACGACGACGGCAAATTCTATTTCATCGAGATGAATACCCGCATCCAGGTCGAGCATCCGGTGACCGAGATGGTGACCGGCCTTGATCTCGTGAATGAACAGATCAAAATCGCCGCTGGGTCGCCGCTCACCATCGCGCAGAGCGATGTCGTGCTTTCCGGCCACGCGATCGAATGCCGAATCAATGCGGAAGATCCGAAGACCTTCCGGCCGTCGCCCGGCAAGATCGCCTATTATCATCCACCAGGCGGCCTCGGCGTGCGCGTCGATTCCGCCGCGTATGCAGGCTATGCGATTCCGCCCTATTACGATTCGCTTATCGGCAAACTGATCGTGCATGGCCGAACCCGCGACGAGGCGCTGTTGCGGCTGCGGCGCGCTCTCGACGAATTCATCGTCGATGGGATCGAGACGACGATTCCTCTCTTCCGCGATCTCGTGCGAAATCCTGAGATCCAGAACGGAATCTACGACATCCACTGGCTCGAGCATTATCTCGAGAAGGACGCCAAGGACGGCGCCTGAGCTCTAGGGCGCGGCGGTCGCCTTATCGGCTGGCGCATCCGCCAGTTCATCTGTCGGCGTGCCGGCAAAGCGGCCGTAGCGCAGCGACAGCGGCGGCAGGATGAAGAGGTTGAGCGCCGTCGAAGTGAAAAGGCCGCCGAGGATGACGAGCGCCATCGGACCTTCGATTTCGCGGCCCGGCGTATTCATGCCGATGGCCAGAGGCAGAAGTCCGAGGCCCGTCACCAGCGACGTCATCAATACCGCGGCAAGCCGGTCGCCAGCGCCGCGGATCGCCGTCTCCTTGTTCCACGTCTGCGCATCGACCGAGACCAGATGCTCGTAATGCGAGATCATCATCATCGAATTGCGTAGCGTGATACCGAACAAGGTCACGAAGCCGACCAGCGAGCCGAGCGAAAGCACCGCGCCTGAGAAAAACACTGCGATCACGCCGCCGACCAGCGCGAATGGCAGGTTCGCCAAAGTGACGAGCAGATTGCGCCAGTTGCGCGTGACGATCGACAGCAGCAGAACGATGCCGACGCCGGCGAAGGTGGATTTAAGCGTTAGATCCTGTTGCGCCTGGGCCTGCCCCTGCGCCGCGCCGGTGAAGACGATGTATGTATCCGGCGGCAATTTTATCTTGGCGGCGAGCGCCGCCCGTGCATCGGCGACGAAGGAGGCCGGGTCCCTGCCCTGCACGTCGAGCGTGATCGATTGTAGCCGCCGCCCACCCTGATGCTCGATGAGGTAAAGGCCGGAAGTCGGCTCGATATCGGCAACCTGTGCGAGCCGGACGTAGGCGCCGTCCGGGGAGCGCAGCGGCAGATCGCCGATCGCCGTGACATCGCCTTCGCGCCGCTCCGCAAGCCGGACGACGACATCGAATACGCGGTCGGCCTCATAGGTCTGGCCGACGACATCGCCTTGGTAGGCTGCGCGCACGACATCGAGCACGTTTGCCGCAGGGATGCCGAAATAGCGCAGATCGGCCGAGCGCGGCGTGATCGAGACTTGTGGCAGGCCGAGCGGTGATTCCAGTTCTACCGCCGCCGCGCCGGGCACCGTGCGCAGCACGGCCGCGACCCGGTTGGCGGTGTCGTTGATGACTCCGAGATCGCTGCCGTAGACATTGACCGCGACCGGCGTCGCGTAGCCGGAAAACGTCTCGTTGACCCGTTCGGTCAGAAAGGTGTTGGCCGAAATGTTGACGCCTGGATAGTCGAGCAGATGCGCGAGCAGCATCGCCTTGGCATTCTTTGCCGCATTGCCGGAGACGGGGTTGAGCTCGACCTCGAACTCGCTCTGGTGGGTGCCGTGCGTGTCGCCCGCCGCGGCCTGTTCGACACGGCCGACGCGCTGGGCCACGGTCTTGACGATCGGCAGTTCCGTCATCGCCTGGGCGATGCGGGCGCCCATGCGCAAGCCCTCGGTTGTCGACGTGCCGGGCATGGCGGTCATGTGAACGATAAAGTGGCCTTCCTGCAAATCGGGCAGAAAGGTCTCGCCGAAGAGGGGCAGCAGCGCGATGCCGCCCGCGGTCAGCAGGCCCGCAAAGAAGATTGCGAGGCGTGGCGCGCCGACGATGAAGCGCAGGAGCGTTTCGTAGCGCCGCCGCGTCCATTTGACGACCGGCGGCACATGCGCTTTGGCGTGTTGCGGCAGGAACAGCAGCGAGAGCGCTGGCGTGACGGTGAGCGCGACGACCAGAGAGGCGAGGACCGCGTAGATATAGGTGAGGCCGAGCGGCGCGAAGAGACGCCCGGCCACTCCAGCGAGCGTGACGACGGGTAGAAAGACCAGCAGCACGGCGAAGGTCGCATAGACGACGGCGCTGCGCACCTCGAAGGTCGCTTCAAGCACGACGCGCGCGGGCGGCCGCGGCTGCGGCAGAAGCTGGTTCTCGCGCAGCCTTCGGGTGATGTTCTCAATGCCAATCACCGCATCGTCGACCACCTCGCCAAGCGCGATGGCGAGACCGCCGAGCGTCATCGTGTTGAGAGTGACGCCCGATTGCTGCAGCACGATGATCGCGGCGAGGAGCGAGATCGGGATCGCGGTACAGCAGATCGCCGCGGCGCGCAGATCGAACAGGAAAAGGATCAGCACGACGATCACCAGCGCGCCACCGATGAGCAGCGAGGTGCGCAAATTGTCGGTTGCCGCGATGATGAAGTTGGCGGGCCGGAACAGGCCGCCGTGCAGCGTCACGCCCTGCGCCTTAAGGCTGGGCTCGAGATCGGCAAGCGCTTCCTCGATCGCCCGCGTCACTTTCAGCGTGTTGGCGCCATATTGCTCGTCGATGTTCATCACGACGCCCGGCTGGCCCATGATCGCCGCCGCGCCGATGGAAGGCTCCGGCGCCTCGATGACGTCAGCGATATCGCTGAGCGCAATGCGGCCGCCGTTTGGCGTGAGGATGGTCGTGCGGGCGATATCGTCCGCCGTGACCCGTTGCGTGTCGGTCTGCAAGGTGATGCGCTGGTTCGGCGTTGTGACGAATCCGGCGCCGCCGACGCCGGTCGCGCGCCGCGCCGCCGCGAACACGTCCTCCATGCCAAGGCCGTAGCGGATCAGCCGATCGGGATGGACGAGGATTTGCGTCGATTTCTCTTCGCCGCCGAAGACTTCGGCGCCCGCGACGCCAGGCACCGACAAGAGGCTCGGCCGGATCGTCCATTTGGCGATCGTGCGCAGCTTCATGAGCGATTGCCGGTCGGAGGTGATGCCGATCACCAGAATGGTGGCGCCGGAGGATGTCATCGGGATCATCGCCGGCGCCTGAACGCCGGCCGGCAATTGGTTGGCGAGCGTCGCGAGCCGCTCGGCCACTTGCTGGCGATCGCGATAAAGATCGGTGCTCGGATCGAAATAGACCTTGATGTCGGAGAGGCCCTGGATCGAGCTCGAACTCGATGCGTTGCAGATTGGCGATGCCGTTGACCGCGGATTCGATCGGCCGCGTCACCAGTGTCTCGACCTGCGTGGCGGAGAAACCCGGCGCCTCGGTCTGGATATCGACCTGCGGCGGCGCGAATTCGGGAAAGGCGTCATAGCTCGCATTGTTGAGGACATAGATGCCGTAGGCGACGAGCAGACAGGCGAGCACGACGATGATGCCGCGAAAGCGCAGCGCGAAGCGAATGATCGAGGCTTGCAGACCGGTGACGGGCATGCTCAATCCTCGACCGGCACCGAGGCGCGAAATTCCTCCGACAGCAGCATCTGCGTGCCGTAGATGACAACCCGCGCGTCCGGCGCAAGGCCGCCGACGACATAGCCGTTGTGCGGCGCCGATTGGCCGGGATCGATCTGCTTGCGGATGAAAATCGTCGGCTGCGTGCGGATATAGATCCAGGGCTTGCCCTCAAGCCAGACGACGGCCGAATCCGGGACGATCGAGCCGCGCCGCTCCGATTTCACCGCAAGCGCGACATCGAGGGTCAGGCCGGGAAGCAGGTTTTGCGCCGGTGTCCGATAAAGATAGCTTATGCCTTGCAGCTTCGGATCGACCGCGGTCGCGAGCGAGACATAGGTGAGCCTTATATCGGCGGGCCCGTAGAGCGCGCTGGCGATGGCCGGCGGCGACGTGATTATGGCACCTGGCGGCAGGGTGACACGCACGAGAAACGCGCGCCGTTCAATCAGGTCGGCGATCGTGCTGTCGCCGCGTGCCAGCTCGGTTGCGATCGCCCCGCCCCAGCTCTGGCGCACGTTGATGACGATCGCTGCGGCATGGGTCTGGGCGGCGGCGAGCGTGGCGGTGTCGACGTCGTAGGCGCTCTTGGCGCTCTGCAATTGCGCGGTCGAGACGTTCTGCTGATCCTTGTGCAGGATTTGCGCTCGCTGATACGCGGCTTGCGAGGCGGCAAGCCGCGCCTTGGCGACATCGACCTGCGCCTCGGCGTCGCGATATTGGTTGTCGAGATCGGCCAGGCTCGCGGGATCGAGCACCGTTGCGAAGCCATGAATATCAATCTGCGGCGGTGCCGGTTCGAGCTTCGCCGCGATGATGCCGGCGTTCTCCTGTTCCTTGGTCGTCAGGGTGAGCGTTGGCACGCCGTTGCGGATCGTCAAACGGACGGGCGGATTGGGATTGTTATCGCTGTCGTTGTCGTCATCCGCGTGCGTAGGAACAAGGTAGAGCGCGCCGAGGACGCCGCCGGTGGCGAATGCCAACAGCACGATGGCGAGGAAGCGAAAGCGTTTGGCAGCGTTCATGAGGCTGATCTCGGTTGCGGCGGCAGCGGCGCTTGTGGCAGCGCCAGCAAGATTTCAGGCCCATAAAGCGGGCGCTCCAGCGCATCTTCGAGCGAGCCCAACGCCTCGCGCTGTTGCAACAGTGCATCGAAGTTCGAGAGTGCGGTCACCGCCGCTTCCATCTGGGTCGAAACCAAGGTCGGCCGGTCCGCCTCCCCTGCGGCGAAGGACTTTTCCATCGCCTCGGCACGATGCCGTTCGTCGGCTTGCAAGGCGTTGGCGCTGGCGAGCGTCTGGGTCGATTTGCGATAGGCCACGGTCGCCTGATCGATCTCGCCGATCACCTGCGCCTGCAGCGCGATAAATCTTGCCGCGGCTTCCTGCCGCTTGGCGGCGGCTTCGGCGATAGCGCCCTGGTTCTGGTTGAAGATTGGCAGCGTCGAGAGGACGTTGAGCTGATATTGATTGATGCCATACTCGTAGCTGTAACCGGGGCTGAGCGACAAATCCGGATACTGGCCGGCGACAGCCAGTTTGAGCGTCGCCTCGCTCGCCTCATAGGCTGCGAGGCCCGCCTGAATATCCGTGCGCCGCGTCAGGGCTTCGCGCCGCCAGAGGCCGGAATCGGCGCGGCCGCCTAGCCCCGGCGGATCATCGAAAACGCTGGTCACGAGGCCGATGCCGTCGAGGGTGTGATCTGGGACGCCAATGGCGATCGCCAGCCGCACCCGCGCTTCGGCGACGGCGAGGTCGAGATCGTGCTGCGCCAGAATGATCTGGGCGCGGTTGACGCGCTCGCGCGAGACGTCGAGCGAGGAGACCTCGCCGGCGGCCTGACGGTGTTCCAGGAGTTCGACGAGTTGATTTTGCAGTGCGAGACGCTGGCGCGTCAGAGCCATGCGTCTGTCGGCCGCCCAAAGCGCGAGAAGCGCCGCCCGTACGTGGCTGCGGACTTGCCAGGCGGCACTGGCGAGATCCCAGCGTGCCGCCTGTTCCAGCCGCTCTGCCTCGGCCGTGCGGGCTTCCTTGCGGCCAAACGTATCGACCATAAGGTCGATCGCCGGGCCGATGGTCAGCGGCGCCGCCCCCGCAGGAATTGCGCCAGCCACTAGGCCCTGGCCGACGATATTGGTGAGGTTCAGGACCGGATTGGGCGTCTGTTTGGCGGTGATGACGGCGGCCCTGGCGGCCGCCAGCTTGGCTTCTGCCAGAGCAATATCGGGATGATAATAGAGCGCTGCCGCCGTCAGGCTGGCCAGATCCCAGCGGATCGCCGCGTCGGCTGGCGCGTCTGGCCGCGTTGCGGCGAGCACGAATTGGCGAAGACGCGGATCGCTCAGGCTGCGGCTTTCAAGCGCCGCCGCGCTAACCACAGGCGAAAGCGGCACCGGCTGATCGCGCACGCAGCTACTGGCAAGAATGCCGGCCAGTATAGCCATCGAGAGCCTGCGCACGCATATCATCCCGGTTCCCTGCCGCGCGGCCGCCTGTGCCGGCGGTGGAGCTTGGCTCCTGCGGATTGTTATAGTCTGGCGGGATTCCGGGATATATTCTATGGTCGCCGGCCAAAATTTTCCCGTTGGCTGTGGTAAATATGGAACGGTCGTCCGGCCGCTCTGCGATGGCGCCGTTTCGGATTGCGGTTTCCGTGGACGGCGCGGGCGTCGGCTTGACGCCGCTGCGCCCGGAAACGCATCCTGAGCCATGACCCGGCCGCGTCACGATTTCGAGATTACGCCCGACATTTTGCTGCGGGCCTATTCGATCGGCCTTTTCCCCATGGCGGAAAGTGCCGAGGACCAGAACCTGTTCTGGATCGATCCCGAGGCGCGCGGGGTTTTTCCGCTCGGCGGCTTAATTATCTCCCGAAAACTGGCCCGGATCGTCCGCTCGGAGCGGTTCGAGATCAGGATCGATCACGATTTCGAGGCAGTGATCGATGCCTGCGCCAGAGTTGGCGCCGGGCGCGAGAAAACCTGGATCAACCACCGGATCAAGAAGCTCTATGGCCAGCTTTTCGACCTCGGCCGGGTTCACACGGTCGAGGCTTGGCGTGACGGGGTTCTCGTCGGCGGCCTCTATGGCGTCGCGTTGGGCGCTGCCTTTTTCGGCGAAAGCATGTTTCACCATCAGACGGACGCTTCGAAAGTCGCTTTGATCCACCTGGCCGGACGGCTCGTCGCAGGCGGATTCAAACTGCTCGATACGCAGTTCGTGACACCGCATTTGCAATCGCTCGGCGCGATCGAAGTCTCCAAAGAAACCTATCGGCTCATGCTGGCCGAGGCCGTGGCCGAGAAAGCCGAGTTCCTCGTCTGGCCGAAGGAGAAAGCGGTCTCCGGCAGCGCGGTCCTGGAATCGCTTGCCACTGCCCGGCGCCAATAGCCGAAAACCTGAAGCCGCTATCGATCGGGGTTTGAATTGTCCGGCGGCGGCAGCTGATCGTTGTCGCCGCCATCACCACCGTCGCCGTTGTCAGGCGGCGGCTGGAAGCCGGGCGGCGGCCCGACATCGACCGGCGCGTTGTTCTGCGCCGGAGCGGCGTCCGGAGCCGCGTTATGGTGGCGGGCGTGCCGCGTCGTCACCGTCTTGTCGGGCGTCGCCGGCGGGGACACGGGCGCTGGTAAGGGATTTGCCGGGGCGCCAGGCGCGGCGGCCTCCGGCTCTTCCGGCTCCGGCGTGGACTGCGTCGTCGAGGGCGACGCGATCAGCTGCTCGGTGCCTTTACAATTGGTCAGCCAGATATCGTAGACGGGCTGGTCGAGCGCATTGAGGCCGGGGCTCGCGGCAAACATCCAGCCGGAGAAAATGCGTTTTGTCGTCTTGTCGGCGTCGATCTCGTCCACCTGAACGAACGTGTCGGTCTGCGGTGCTTCGGTCGGGGGACGCGTGTAGCAGACGCGGTCGGTAATCAGCAGTGAGCCGAATTGCACCGTCTCGTTCATACCGACTTCAAAGGAAATGATCCGGCCGGTGATCTTGTCGAGACCAGAAAAGACGGCGATCGAATGCTTGATCTTGTCCGCTTCCGCGGCGCCGGACGAGAAGGCAAGCGCCAGAAGGGTAACAACAAGGGCGCGCGGAACTGTTCTCTGCATAAGAATCGGTGTCCGCGGCGCGGTCAGGCTTCGGAAGCCATGCAAGCCACCATGAAACTCCGGCCGGAATAGGGCCGCCGAAGCGTCTCGCACGTCAGCCGACGATCTCGTTGCCGGAGAAGAATTGCGCGATCTCGATGGCCGCAGTCTCGGGCGAGTCCGAGCCATGGGCGGAATTCTCGCCCACGGACAATGCGAACTGCTTGCGCACCGTCCCTTCTGCCGCCTTGGCGGGGTCGGTCGCGCCGAGCACCTCGCGGTATTTCTTGATCGCGTCCTCGCCCTCGAGAACTTGCACCACGATGGGTCCGGCGATCATCAACTCAACCAGTTCACCGAAGAACGGGCGCGCCTTGTGGACCGCATAAAAAGTCTCAGCCTGCGCGCGGCTCAGGAGCACGCGCTTCTGCGCCACGATGCGCAAACCGGCAGCCTCGATCAAGGCATTGACGGCGCCGGTCAGATTACGGCGGGTCGCGTCGGGCTTCAGGATGGAAAACGTGCGTTCAATCGCCATTGGTTCTGCATATCTCGAGGTTCACGCCGCGCGCTTATAGCGGCGCCCGTGGCCGGCGGCAAGCTGGCCTCATCGTCGCGTCTGCCCGCTGAGCAGCCGGTCCAGCAGGAAAAGCGCATAGCCCCCGACGACAAAGCCAAGGCCGATCGCGCCGGCATTAGCCAGCGTGCGATGCAGGCCGATCCTGGCGACATTGAGAAAGGGGTATGGATAGCGCCCCTCGGCTTCGCCACGGGCGAGAGCATAGGCGAAATAGATGAGCGGAAAAGCGGCGAAGGCGAAGGGATCGGTCGGTCGCAAGGCCCCCTTCCGGACGTGTACGAGCCAGAACAGCGGCACCAGGACAGGCATGACCATATGCATGAGAATATTCGCGGCGCGCGCAAGACCATGAGGATGATCGCTGGCGCGCAGCAGCAGCGCATAGACGATCCCAACGAGCAGAATGGCGAGCGTGAGACCGGCAAGAAGCCGCGAGCGGTCCCAGTCGTCACGCCCGAGCGCAATGCCGGTAAAAACCACCGCGACCGCAAAATTGGTGAGGATCGTAAAGTAATCCGCAAGCTGCCAAAGCGCCGTTGCCGCGGAGCCGACATGCGAAGATGTGGCGCAGAATTGCAGCGTCAGGCCGGTCCAGGCGACAACCGCGACCAGTGCTGCGGCCAAACGTGGCGCCGCGACGCCGATCCTCATGCCGAAAGCCTCCAATAATTCGATCGGCAGGATCGCCCAAGCGGCCGGCTCTCGCCAGATGATGTTTTGAAGCGGCTCGGGAAAACTCCGTGCCTTTGTGCCCTGCTCCGCACGGATGCTGGACAAGGCAACGATCGCTTCTTATAAAGCGCGCCTCCGGTGCCTGCGCGCCGGCCTGCCCAGGTAGCTCAGTTGGTAGAGCATGCGACTGAAAATCGCAGTGTCGGTGGTTCAATTCCGCCCCTGGGCACCATTAAAATCAATGACTTAGAGTGCTTACGACGAGTTACTTTAGGCAGCTCTTCGTTCTGATGGCTCGCGCAAACTCTTCATCGTTTGTCAGAGCCGGCGTCATTTCCGCCACAGGCATTTCCGCTGACTGTCATTGATGACAAAGTCTCGCGGCAAGCTCCTTCGGAACGGTCGCGATCGTTTTCTCCCCGCGCTTCAAAATCACAATCTTGGAAAGAGGGATCCAGAAAGCGTCTGCTTCGCGCCCGTCGCCTGAGATCAAAGCTTCTTTGATCCCTGCATATTGGATGCATAGAATTCTTGATTTCGACGTTGACATATCCTGGCGGCACAATCACATCCGCCGGCCACGCCGCAGGTTCGCCGGTGAGTTCTTCAGACATGCTTTGTCTCTTACGGCACGGGCAAGCGTAGATAATTTCGTGATGCGCCGATTGAACGACATTCTTCGCGCGTCTTTATGGCAGACTGGCTTCCGAACTCCGTAGTCGCGCACATTTTACAGAAGCAGAGCCTCATCAAGGCGTACCGTCGAGCCCCAAAATGCCAACCTTCGCGGTGACGACGACTGTCGGCCAAAGAAATCTCTATCTCGACAGGCATCGAAGTTAATTCGGTCCCGGTTCAGCTTTCTTGCGCTTCTTGACAGAACGAGGCATTTGAAATGCTACGACCGCAGGACCGTGAATCGCGGTTTCGGGTCGATTGCGAGCCCCCAACGGACGGCCATGGCCAAACCGCGTAGCAACCGATTTGTCTGGTACGAGCTGCTGACGCCGGATGTGACAGCCGCCAAGGAATTCTACACTCATGTCGTGGGCTGGCGCGTGCGCGATCTCGCGATACCGGGTTCGGCCTACAGCTTTTTCATCGCTGCAGAGAACCCGGTCGCCGGGGTGATGAGCATGCCTGAAGGTGCACGGCGCGTGGGGGCGATGCCGCACTGGATGGGATACGTTGGCGTCTCCGATCTCGACTCTGCCGTTGGCCGGGTCGTAGAGCTCGGCGGCGCTGTCCGCGTTCCGCCTGTGGACATTCAAAACGTCAGCCGATTCTCGGTTGTCGCCGATCCGCAGGATGCGACGCTTGCTTTAGTCAAGGGGATGAAGCCCGGCGAGGCGCCGGTGGCCGAACTCGGGACGCCGGGGCATGTCGGCTGGCACGAGTTGTTTGCCGCAGACTGGGAGAAAGCCTTCGCTTTCTACGGCAAGCTTTTCGGTTGGCAGAAAACCCACGCCGACACCGGCCCGTCCGGGACATATCAGCAGTTCTCCGCCGACGGCGAGACGATCGGCGCGATGTCGGCTAAGCCCGAGACATTGCCGCTTCCGTTCTGGCTGTATTATTTCAACGTCGGAGACGTCGAAGCCGCATCAAAGCGCGTTGAAAATAGCGGCGGTGAAATCCTCTACGGTCCGATTGCCGTCCCTGGCGGCGCCTGGATCGTCCATTGCAAGGATCCGCAGGGCGCTCTCTTCGGGCTTCTGGACAGGCGTAGCCGCAAAGCGATTGAAAGTTTTGTTTCAAGCCGCAAGCGCGGAGTGAAATAAGCGCCCGACTTCAGCCGGGCGTCCCGGGTCTCGCGATGCGGCCGAGCGCAAATTGGCCAACCGGGCCTTCGACGGTGAAGTCGACACCCGTCATCTTCGCGAACACGTCGATATTGACGATGCCGATGGCGCAGCCGCCGAGGCCCATGTCGGTCGCCGCCAGATAAAACGTCTGCGTCAAGAGCCCAACATCCTTCATGATGAGCGAGTAGGCTATTGAGCTGTATTTCCAAGAGACCCGGCCGAAGCGAGCGGCGATCGTGATGAGGATTTGCGGCGCGGCTGTCGCGCCCATTGCATTTTTGGCTTCTGCCAGCAGCATTTCAAGATCATCTTGGGGAGCGCCGATCGGGACCAGCGCATTCGCGCCAGCATCGTAATGATAGAAGCCGCGGGGAAGCCCCTGACAACGTTGACAGCGAGATAGAGTTCGAGTTCGTAACTGGCGCCCGCCGATGGGTACGGCCTGACGGTCAGACCGCCGTCTTCAAAACCGGGCTTGCTGTCCGACCTCGATAGGACGCGCGCCGTCATCTCGAGAAAGCGGGAAAGTTCTGGAAGCGAGATCGGGCGCGAGTCGTCGAAGCTGCGTATCGAATGACGGTTACGCAGAAGCTGCTCGAACGGCGAGATTGCCTCCGGGGCGGCTGTCGAGAATTTGCGCAAATCGATTTTCTTGCCGGGCCAGCTGGGTCGCACCGCGGGAAGCGGAGAAATCGCGCCGACATGCGGATAGACCGATCCAATGGGGTTCGTATGCCGGCCGCTTGTGCTGCGTGTATGAAACAAGAGATCGTGAAAGTCCCATAGGGCGAGGTTGCTTTCGCCGGCAACGTCGATCTTCAGAACAATTTCGCAATCGACCAGGAGTGCGAGACTGGCGAGCCCTAGAAAACCGTCCATTTGACGGAGTTGTTTGACCCGTTGCGGGGTGGAGAGCGTGGCGATAAGGGACGCCAGCTCCGGATCAAGGATTTTGAACAGGGCGGCGGCGCGCGGCGACTCTAACACCATCGCGTTGCCGCGCCGTCGCATATATGCGAACCGCGACAGGACGAGCGTGTCGGCGTTTTGGAGCGGTGGCAGGTTCGGCTGGTAATCTGGAAGGAGGGGCTCGACTGTGATCAAATCCGTGCCATTTCGCGGATCTACGAGCCCGTATTCCAATAGACCGAGCGCCGCCAAACGACTGACTAAGAGATTGATCTCTTTGTTCGTTTTGCGCCCTTCCGGCGCCAGCGCGCCGAGCGGCACGCCAGTGCGCAGTTTTAGCAACCAATCCGCAGCCCCGGCTCCGAAGACACCGACGCCGACAGAGTAATTCTCGAAGCGCGCGACGATTTCGCCGTTCGCATAGGCATCGATCGCGGCGCGACCGGTTAGCCGCGCAAGGATGTTTGCCGGTGCGGCCCGACGCACTCTCTTGGGTTCGGGAGCGCGCAAGGCAACGACTTTCAGGTATAGGGATGAAGCGGATTGAGCGCGTCTTCCGCGAGGGGCCGCTTAGTCCATCCGAGCTTTACCGGAACATCGTAAAGCCGCCCGGGCGCGAAACGGCGATAGAAATGCCGTAATCCCGGAACGACGACTCGAACAACCGGTGTCTCGATGTCGGGCCGTGTCTGGTCGAGAACGAGGAAATCGAGGCCCTGACGCTCGGCGATGCTGACACACGCTCTCACTTGCTCGTCGGTGTCGAGAAAGCCGAACTTGATATCGAGATCGGGTTGCAATAGCGGCGTGTCGCTCGGCGACAGATAGGAATGATCTTTGATCCGCAGCGGCGTCCCGTCATGGCTCATTTTTTCAAGGGGTCTGCCGCGCATCACACCGATCGAGAGGAACTGATTCAGCTCGGTGAGCGTCCGCAATAGAGCGATGCGCGCGTCGAAATGAGAGCCGGAACCAAACTCGATATTTTCCCGGCCATCCTGCATCCATTGCGTCACCGCGACAAAGCTCGGAATGCCGAGATCGCTGGTGATGTCGAGCACCGAGAGGCGGTGTCCGGCGCTGGCCAGGCGAGCGCGGAACTCCCGCACGAAGGGGTCATCAAAGTGGGATATGTCGACGCCGGGCCGCTGCTGTCGATTGTACCACCAGATTGCATAGGCATCCCGTTCCACGAGTTCGAGGAAGCCCTGCACGATCGCCTCTTCGCGCGTGTTGCCTGCCGCGCAACCGTTGGAATCTGCCAGAAACGCCACCGAGCCCTGGTAGAAGAAGTAAAGCATGCTGGTCGGCAAATATTTGAAACGTTTGTCACGCACCGACCAGACCGGCGACCATTCGATCTTGGCCGATGGATCGAAAAGCATGGGGCTTAGCGCCACATCCCCCATGTTGACTATCGGAGCCGTGCCTCGCTCGTATTGCAGATCGCTGTACAGCAGCACCTCATTCGGAGCTATGGCATCGCCCGGCGCGAAATCCGAGAACCGCTTGGCCGCTCTGATTTCGTCGCCCTGAAAAATCCCGGAATAGCGCTCGATCGCTTCCATAAGCGCGCTCGCTTCGCCCTGCTCCGCGGTGCTGCCCTTGCCAAAGCTGCAGCCGTTCAATCCCCCTCTCAGTTCATAAATCGACTTCGCCGGTGCAGAGAAATTATGCCGCGCGATGAAATTTGTGCTGAGCGGGAGGTCGCCTTCGATGCGCTCGAGGCGAGACACGACACCCGTGAGAGGACTCACATGTTTGCGGAAACGTGCGACCGTGTCGCGCGGCGAGACGGTTCTGAAACCGCCGCTTGTCATCATTGGCCGCCCGCCCGTTCCCAGAGAGACTGGCGCTGGTGCCCGTCGCGGGTCACGCGCCTTCTGCCGTCCGCAGGCCGGACATTGCGGACGACGCGCTACGTGATGCCGTACGATGGTCGAACCCAGAAGATCGAGGCTGATAACATTGTTGTTCAGGTCGGTGCGAAAATCGCTGGCTAACGCCTTGGCGATCTCGAGGGCGGCGAGTTCTGTGGCGCTTTGGCCAAGCACATGCCGGGCGAGCGGCGAAACGGCGAGACACCGTGCATCGCCGCGATCGAGCATGGCCTTGACTTCACGATTTCTGATCATCCTGTCGGCGAGACATCTCCAGCACGCGCCATCGCCGGGGCTGAACACCGGGCCGACCAGAGGAAAGTTTCCCGACGGCTGCGCCAGAATCCACGGCGTGCCGTCCGCCAAATGCTCCTCGTTCAACTTGAGCAGGCGCTTGTCGAAATAATCGCTTACGAGCGTAACAGTAATATCGGGCGAGCGCTTGACGACGCGCGCGCCGAGCAGGCTCAATGCGGCCTCGAGTTCCGGGGCGCCCTCGACATCGAGCGCCTGTATCCGCACCCGGCGCTTCTGAAGATTTTTCTTCGCGGCCTCAGGCTGTAGTCCAAGGCTCGCCCAATAGGCGGCGGCAATGCCCTGCGTAAAATTTGTCGCGGTGATCACATAGCCGCGTTCGACAAGCCGCCCGAGAGCTTCGCGAATTTGGGGCGCGGCAAAGTCACGCTCCAGTTTGCGAACGAGTCCGCGAACATTTAACCCGCCCTCCGTTATTGCGGCGGCGAGGGCGCAATAGAGTTCACCATAGAGAAGAAACTTCCGGTCCTCTGAATAGAGGCACACGGTGTCGGCAGCTACCAGATAGACGGAAAAATGCGGCGCGAATTGCAGAACCGCAGTGTCGCGCAACGCTGGACTGTTTAGGTTACCGCCGGTCATGGGTCAGTATGCGCACCCCAGCCGAAACTCGCAATGCCGGCAAACAGGCATTCTTCCATTGTCGGGCGGTTGATGGACATAGGCCCCCTGCCTCGCGCCTGAAGGCTAGCATCGGCAAGGAACCTGATAATTGAAGAACGCGGCCGCGCGAGAGGGGCCGCGTTCGATCCTCGTGCAGATCGCTAGCAGGTTGGCCAGCAACCGCCCCATGACAGGCAGCAGCCGCCGCCGCCGGCGCAGCCACAGCCGCCGATACCGCAGCCGCATCCGCCGCAGCCCCAGCCGCAACCACCATGTCCGCAGCCGCCACAGCCGCCATGACAACCGCCATGACAACCGCCACAGCCACCGTGTCCGCAACCACCGTGGCCACAGCCGCCGTGCCCGCAACCACCGCCGTGTCCACAACCACCGCCGTGGCCGCAGCCACCCCCGCCGCCATGTCCGCAGCCACAGCCACCGTGAGCAAGCTGGATACCCAATTGGGGTGTGTCCGGCTGTTCCGGGTTGAAGACGTGGAAGGTTGCCAGGCTGACGTCGGAGATTTCTTCGTCGTGGAGAGTCGCCGGGCTAAAGGCTCCCACAAATTGCGCGGGAAGCGCGGCTGCCGATCCGCCAGCCGTCGCGGTCAAAGACACGCCGGCGATTCCCAGCACGGTCGCGGTCTTGTTCGATCGTTTCGTTTTGGAAATTTGCTTCGGTTGCGGCATAGCAAGCCTCTTCGCTTTCGCATCGCACAATAGGCAATGAGCATCTCATTCGTAGCAGCTTTTACCCGCTTTTGATAGCCGTGAGAAAAAAATTGCCAGTTTCTGAGGATGCCGCGGGATCAATTGACTTCTCCGCAAGACGGCGATGATCTGGCTCTACCGCGGCGATCGTGAGCGGAAAACGAAAAGTCCCTTCCCCCGTAGGTCGGCCGCGCCGGTTTCGCGGCCAAACAAAACGTCCAGATCGCAAGGGACAATCCTTGCTCTTTAGATTTTTTTTCTCGTTACGACAGCACGTTTTCTAAAGGTTAGTTTCAGGTCGAACTTCCTGCACAGCTTCCTCGCTTCAATTTCGCAGGGCCGCCGAATTGGGCTGGATTGAATATGACAATGTGTTCCCTGGCACGAAGCGGCCGCGCAAAAAGGCAGTTTGCTCGATAGCGTTTGATGCCCGACCCGTGGGCCGAGTCGAGGAACAGGGCGAGCGGCAAGACGGAAGGTTCTTCTTTCGAATTTCCGCTACGTAATGTTTCTCGCGCAGCCTATCGAGATGATCGCAGTCCACTAAAAACGAAATTCATGTAATGATAGTGTATAGTTATTTTTGCCGATAAATTTTCTGGTCTGATCCGGAGATTATGTTGATGAGACACGCGCAGAATTTGATCTTTGGAATTTTATTGCTTGCGTTGCTCGGGCCAGCCTGCGCCCAGACTGCAGGGCATCCAAGACATCATGCGAAAGCGCCCAAGGTGGCGGCCGGGGGCCAGGCGGCTCCTGCGGGGGATACCACGGCAGCAAAGCCGGGTGCCGGGAGCGCAAACTGGTCGACCCATTGCGCCAGCGCGACGCGCGGGGCGCCGCTGGATTGCTCCATCGAACAGTCGGCAGTGCTGACGAAGACCGGCCAACTCATCGTGCTCGTCAGCATCCGTATTCCCGCACAGCCGCGCTCGCCGGTTATTCTTGTCCAAATTCCCCTCGGCGTGTTTCTCCCCGGCGGCGTGCGGCTGCAGGTGGACAATGGCAATACGGAGACGTTTGCGCTTCAGACGTGCGAACAGCGCGGCTGTTTCGCCGGCGGTGCCGTCTCAGCCGATCTTCTGCGGGCGCTGATGAGCGGACAGACTCTGAAGGTCACGTTCCAGGATTTGCAACGACAGGCGCTGAACATTTCGCTGCCGCTTGGTGATTTCGGCCCGGCCTACGAGAAGATCAAATAGTCGGCCATTCGATTCCATACCTTCCATGCGAACGCCGACCATCGCCCTCCTCTACTTTAGCGCGACGGCATTGCGCGACGGCGTTCGATACCGCGGGAAGGCATTCCGTGCCAGACCGCCGGTAAACTTGACTCATCGAATCAATCACTCATATTCGAAGCGTCGTGGTCTTCGGCGAATTTATTCGTCGGAGCTAAGAGGGAAGCCGGTCTGTGATCGCGTGAGAGACGCTCGAAAGCTAAGCCGGCACTGCCCCCGCAACTGTGAGTGGCGAGCAAAGTCCATCGGCGTCACTGGGATGTGATCCTGGGAAGACGGACCCAAGCAGCGACCCGCGAGTCAAGGAGACCTGCCGCGACAAAATATCGTCCACGGGCGGGGTGTCCGGTGGCGCGCTCGGCTTCGACGGCACGCCGTGAAGTTCCAGCCGCGTCGCTTGTTCATCGTCGCCCGTACTTGAGGGTGACGCGATGCTTCCTTGTGGTTCTCGATTAGGTTCCCGACTTCCGTATTTGCAGAATTTTGCGAAGCGCTCCGCTTTATATCTCGTCGGGGAACGCTGATGCTTGAACGCACAGATGCAACGGCGCCAACGTCCGGCGTCGATCTTCGTAAAGTAGGCGCGCACCCCGATCATTGGTACCCGGTCGCGTGGTCACGCGAGGTCAAGGTCGAGCGGCCTTTCGCCACGAGTTTTGCGGGCGAACCGATTGTGCTCGTGCGTCCCAAAAGCGGGGTGGTTTTCGCGCTGGAAGACCGCTGCGCGCATCGGCAAGTGCCGCTATCGAAGGGCGTCGTAAAGGGAGACGCCGTGCGATGCTGTTATCATGGCTGGAGCTACGACGCGTCCGGCCGCTGCGTTGACGTCCCCTATCTCGGCAAAGGCAAGCTGCCGAACGGCGTCAAGGCTTATCCATGCCATGAAGTCGATGGCCTGATCTTCGTTTGGCCCGGATCGAAGCCTCCGGTGGCGCCGCCAGAGGCGATCGGCGCAGCGGGCGATAAATCCTACAAGACGCGGCTCTTCGGCAAGATCGTCGCCTGCCATTACACGTTCATGCATGAAAACCTGATGGACATGAATCATCAGTTTCTGCATCGCCGCACCACTGGCAAGGTCTTTCCCCGTTATCTCGACCGGCGTCTGGGCGACGATTGGATGGAGGTCGATTACGCCTTCATGCGCCCCGATCAAAAACCGCCCCTCGGCGAGGCGGTCATTGTCGGCAGTCTGCGCGGAGAGTCCAAATCCTCGCAGGACTTGATGACCATCCGTACGGGATACCCGCATCAGACTCTCAAATTCTGGATCGCCGAGGGCAGCCCGGCGCTCGATGTCTGGCTCGGCTATACGCCTGTCGATAAAGCGCAGCGCCAAAATCGAACCTTTATCGTCCTCTCCGTGCGGCGGCCGAAACTGTCGAAGTTGCTCGATGTGGTCTGGCCGGTGCTGGCCTGGTTTACCAACCGCGTCTTCGCTGAGGATTGTTCGATCGTCGAGATGGAACAACTCGCTCACGACGACCAGGGTGCCGATTGGAATCAGGAAGTGTTTCCGCCCATCCAGGATCTGCGAAGATTGCTCGCCGAGAACGGCGACTTGCACGCTTACTGATCGCGCCGGTCTTCGCCAAACGGGCGGCGTCCTAGGACGCTGCCTCCTCGCTCAAAAAGGCAGCGATATCGCGCGCGACATCCGCCTGCATACGGGCGCGTTCGGATGCGCCCTCGCTCGGCTTGTCATCGGCGTTGGGATCACGCGCGGCTTTGTCGAGGCTGACGGCGGCCTCATCGCGAAGCGCTGCATAGGCAAGGACGCGGTCGATGCAACGCTGTCGTTCGGCTGAAATGGCTTTTTCGATCGCGGAACCGGGCGCGGATACATCGGTCATCCTCGTGCCCTCCTTTGCCGGCGCGCGAACTTTGCGGAGGGCGCGCTCGACGGGTGTGCGCTGTCTGCGGCCGGAGGCATAGGCGTGCCCTGCCCGGCTGGAAACTTTGACGGACGCTACCCAGCCTTTCCGCCCAATCTGTGTCCGTGTCCGGCAAGCAGCGCGCCGCTGCCCAAAGAAAAACCGGCGGAAAATCCGCCGGTTTTGAAGTTGGAGGAGGCAATTCAATATTTGGCGGTCACGAGCGGTGGAGCCGGAGGCGGTACGTTATCCGTCACCTTGACGCCGACGAACGCTTCAAGCGGCGGCGCAAGCGTGACCGCACGCGGGTCATTGTTAGGAAGCGGGCAGAAGTAACCGGGCACGCATTTTCCGGTGGTTGAGTTCTCGATATCGGAGGGGGAATAAAGTATCCCGTAGGAGGCTCCGCGATAATCAAGCGCATTGTTGACGAGGCCATAGATCTGGACATTCTTGGTGATCTGATAGGAGGATCTCAGATTGACCGTGGCGTAGCCCGAAATCTGCGGGTCGAAATACGGTCCCCCGGCGGCGGTTATCGTGTTGTTTTCGGCGCCAAAGTAATATTGGCTCGAGTGATAGACGACATCGCCTCCCAATTTCCAGCCCGGCAGGACTTCGTAATCGCCGCCGAACTTGAACTTGTTGTTGGGAATGCCTGGGAGGTTGTCGCCCGGCTCAACCAGGATGTTGCCATCGACAGCTGTCGGATTGTTCGGTGACGACAATTCGAGCTGGTTCAGGAAAACCGCCTTGATATAGGAATAGCTGGCGTAAACGTCCCATCTGTCGGTCGTGTAGGTCGCGCCGATATCGACGCCCTCGCGCAATGTGTTGCCGGCGTTGGTGTAATAACCGAGCGTCGGATCATTGGGGCTCGGAACGCTGTAAATATCGTTGTAGTTCTCCGTATGGTAGGCGCTCACACTCCAGTCGAGCCGTCCGGGCGCGGCCGCCCATGCAATTTGATTGCTGCCCTTGAAGCCTGCCTCAAAGGTCCGCGCCACGATCTGCTTCAGCGGCGGGTCGGAGACGAGGAAGTTGTCGATGACGCAGGGCGTTTGCGGGCTCGAGCATCCAATTTCCAGCGGTGTCGGCGCGCGGTTGGCTTCCGAATAGCTGCCGTAGACCGAAATATCCGGCGTGATCTTGTAGGTCAGGCCGACGACCGGATTGATGCGATTAAAACTGTTGGTTCCGTTGATATTGGGGCCGCCGTTCACCCCGGACTCGTTGCCGTTCAAGTCCTGGAGAGAGATGATCGCGTCGTTGAACCGTGCGCCGACGTGCAGGCCCAATCTCTCGGTGATGTCGAAATTATCGAGGATATAGACGCCGAGATAAGTGTTCTGCGCGTTGAGGCTGACGGGAACGATCGAGTTGTCGGGATCGTTGATGACTTCACCGCTCCACGGAACGACGTAATTCGCAGGCAAGGTGGACAGAGTGCTGTCGCCACTGAAGTGAGTCCAGCCATGATCGATGCTGACGCCGGCGGTGATCGTGTTGTTGTGGCCAAAGATCTTGTCGGTGTCGGTGAGCTGCGCCGTGGCGCCAGTGCTCAACGTATGCACCCAATTGCTGTCGATCTCGCCCAGCGGCGAACCATCTACGGCATTCGGGCCGAGCGGATTGGTAAGCCCGTCTACAACGTCGCCGTCGTTACAAACCGCCGCGGCGGTGCCAGTGGGATTGCAGGTTGTATAATCGCTGATATTCCCGTCGTGATGGATTGCTGCATATTGGCGAAAATAGGTATTGCCGTTGAAGGTCAGCGTCGGGGTTATGTGGGATTCGTCCGACAGCGTGATCATTTCCGCCGCGTTGTCTGTCGTCTGCGGCGTCGTGAAGACGGCCCAGGGGTTTTGCTCCGCTAACTGCAGCGGCGTCGTGCCCGCGATGCCAACACCGGCAGCACCGCCCGTCATGCTCAAGTGAACTTCATTGCCCTCGGCCCGGTAGCCGATATCGCCATAGGCACGCTCGGCATCGGACTGGCCGAAATAGCGATAGCCGTTGGTACCGATGCCATCGATGTCGACGTAATAGGCCCAATCACCTTTCTGGACGCCATATTGTGCATAGCCTTGGGCGGTGTAATCCATGCCGCCTTGCAGATCGATGTCGTAGCCTTGGTAGGTGAAACCGTTCTTCATCTTCATGACGACAGCGCCCGCAAGCGCGTTGAGGCCGAAGACCGGATTGCCGGTGACGATCTGCGCATTGTCGATCGCGGAGGGTGGGATCAGATCCCAGTTGACGACGTCGCCATAGGATTCGTTGATACGCACGCCGTTCATATAGACGGCGAGGCCTTGCGGCGTCCCCGGCACAGGCGAGGCGGTCTCACCGCGGAAGTCGAGGGATTCAAATAAAGGGCTGCCTTGCGAGTCGGTGACGAATACGCCCGGTGTGCTGCGCGCGAAGGCATCTTGAAGCGTCAGCTGATTAAGATTGTCGATCTGTTCGCCGGTGAGCACCTGCGTTTCGCTCGGAACATTGAGCGCGCTGGTGTCGCCGCCGAGCGGCGTTGTGGCGACAACGTCGACCGTCGGTAACTCGCCGCCCGCCTGGCTAGCGGCGTCCGATGGCGTTGCGCTTTGTGCGAAGGATGGCACTGGCAGCGCGAAAAGCGCCGCGGAAGCGAGTGCCGTCGATAGAAATAAGCTCGTACGACCCAGCATTTTTCCCCCCTGGAAAGCTGCTCGAAAAACCTCTGTTTTGATTCTTCGAAGGTAGGGGAGCGCTTCGGGGCGGACTAGTGCAAAATTACAACAATGCTATCTAAGCCATTATAATTGCTAGTGAATTTTTGAACGCAATGTTTGGATTCTCTGGAATGACAATTGGGAAAATTTTCTGGTCTGGATTGGCAATTGGACGGACGAGACCAGCAAAAAGTCAGTAAATTCACGCTTATGTCTCGGGAAATCGCGTCCGGCTCGCAAGGGCCTCTATGCGGACCCGCGCGCCGCTTTTCGGGGCGTTGCAACGCATGTTTGGGATCCTGTCGCACGAAAACGTGACGACGACGCACGCGCACGGCTGAAGCCCCAAACGGGGCTTCAGTTCTGTTCCCAGCCATAACGGTGCAGGCTTAAATCACTTCAGGGGCAAACGTCCCAGAACCCCTGGGTTCGCGACGGGTCGGTATAATACCAGCAATAGCCGGCGCCGGGGGGCGAACCAGCCCAGGACGCTGCGGCCGCGGCGCTGACGAAGCCGAGAGCCGCGCCCGCGGCAATCGCGCCGCCGACGCCCCAATAGGCGCCGACCGGCCGATACCAACCGCCGCTCCAGTGATAGCCGCCGCCGTGCCAGCCACCGGCTCCATGCCAGGTTTTTCCATGATAGCCGCCGCCGCGATGGCCTCCGCCGCCATGATGACCACCGCCGCCGGGACGTCCTCCACCAGGTCGGCTACCTCCGTGATGGCCTCCGCCGCCCGGGCGCGCTCCACCGTGATGGCCACCGCCTGGACGGGCGCCGCCATGTGAGCCGCCGCCGCGATGCCCGCCGCCTCCCCTATGGCCGCCTCCATGGAAGCCCCGTCCGCCACCACCGCCACGGCCGCCGCGTGCCTGCGACATGTCGGGGGCGATCATCATCACCGCTGCAAATAGACTAAGGGCGACAGCGAAGACATTCGGCTTCATGTTTACCTCCCTTGGGCATCGTAGATCGACGTTCGGCATCGATAGCTCGAACCATATCGCCTTTCGGGGTGATATCCACGGTCTCTTGAGCTTATCGTTTACGTCAATCGGTCGCCGGGGGCCGGCGCGCCTCGACGGTGGCGGCAATAATCGCCGAAAAGCCGGAGCGTTGGCCTGATCGCCGCATAGCTTGCGGGTTTGATTCCATCGCGCCGGGAAGCGCGCTAGTCTCCGGCCGACTATCCGGGATTTAAGGAGTTGCAATGCCTAACGCCGCCGCCCTCGCCGCGCTCGAAAAAGAGATAGCCGACGTCCGCGAAAACATCCGCGACTTGACCGAGCAGGCCGCCGCCTATTCCGGCGCCGAAGACGATGCCCTCACCGCCGATCGTATCGCCGAGCAGGAGGCCCTGCTCGCCCGGCTGCAAAAGGAACGCGACGCGCTCGCGCGCTGAATTACGCCTTGCCGGCGACTTTCAGCCAGCGCAGATCGGTTGGCGGCCATGCAGCCGCCGCCATCGCCGTCTTCAATGCCTCGATATCATTATCGGTGCGCGGCTCCCAGCCGCAGGGGCATGTGTTGTCGGCGTGACGATGGATGGTCGCAATCTCCTTGTAGATCGCACCGACAGCCATAGCGGCAAGACCGAGCACGGTCATCGGTCGCAGCCGCGTCGTCTGCACAATATTGCAGAAGGCACAGAGAACCGCCTGTCGCATTTTCTCGCGCGCCGCATCCTCTTCGCTCTTGCCGTCTCGCATGGGTGCGCTCCGCCGCCGCAAATCCGTTGCCAGCGACCCTAGAAGCCCCGCGATATATCCGCAAGCATATGATTTTATTTGATAAATGGAATAATTCGAAACTAAGTTTCAGGCCGCGCGTAGCGCCGCCGTCGCGGTATCGATAAGCCGCAGATCATCGTCTTCGATGACCAGCGCCGTGAGCTTGCCTGTGGCATAGGCTGCTGTGTCGATGCCGATGCGATTGCGGCGGCGTTCAACATCGCGAACCGGCGTGTGGCCATGCACGACAACCTTGCCGAAATCCCCTTCGTGACGCAGGAAGTCCTGACGGATCCACAGCAGATCCCTTTCCGACTGGCGGCCGAGATCGATGCCGGGGCGCACTCCGGCATGGGCAAAAAAGAAATCGCCGCAGAGGAATGACGGCCTGAGCCTGCGGAAGAATTCAAGGTGGCTGGGGGGCAAGGCCATCGCGAAAGCGCGGCTGAGATCGCTGAGCTTGCCGCCCGCGACGCTGGCTGAGGTGAGGCCATAGGAAGCCAAAGTCTCAACGCCGTGCATCAGCAGCCAATCGCCTATCGACGTGGGCTCGTCCAGCGCTTGAAGCAGCAAGGCATCGTGGTTGCCTTTCAGCGCGACGAGCTCGCGGCGGTCCGCCCGGGCGAGAATGGCGTCGATCACCGCGCGGGAGGCCGGGCCGCGGTCGACATAATCGCCAAGCATCACATGCAGGGTTCGCTCAGCCGGCCGGCGCGCCAGATCGGCGTCGATCAGGCCGAACAGCTGCCCCAGCAGGTCGGCGCGGCCATGCACATCGCCAATGGCATAGATGCGCAGCCCCTCCGGCAAACGCGGCTGGCGTTGATGAGTCCGAAGCTTGGAACCTGAGCGCATGGGCGAAGCCTCCCTGATCCCGGACCAAGACAATAATCCAATTTTAGGTAATTCGAGGGCCGCATGCTTCCGTCTTTTTGGCCAGCTTGCCTCGCTTCGGCGCTTGCATTACATAGGTCGGACCGTTCTTTTTCCGAGAGGCTCGCGTGCGTCTCTGCGCCGATCATCAGCAGCTTGAGGGCTTGGCAGCTTTGCCGGCTAAGCTGCAGCTCGGCCTGCTTCTGCTTACCAGCCCCTGAGCGCCGGCCGGGCCTTGCCCGGGCACTCAGGGGAGCGTCGCACCAATTAGCAGCCAGTCCCAATTTCAGACCCGAGCACTCCAATGAACGATTCCGTGCAAGCCAGCGCCGCCAAGCCGGCCGATAAAGACCGTGTTTTGATCTTCGACACCACGTTGCGCGATGGCGAGCAATGCCCCGGCGCGACCATGACCTTCGAGGCCAAACTCGAAGTCGCGCATCTGCTCGATACGATGGGCGTCGACATTATCGAAGCGGGCTTCCCAATCGCCTCGGAGGGTGATTTCGAGGCCGTCTCCGAAATCGCCCGGCGCACAAAGCGGGCGCGCGTCGCCGGCCTCGCCCGCGCCATAGAGCGCGATATCGCCCGCGCCGGCGAGGCGGTGCGCCACGCCGCGCTGCCGCGCATCCATACTTTCGTGTCGACCTCGCCGATCCATCTCGAACACCAGATGAACAAGAGCGCCGAGGACGTGCTCGAGATCATCACCCGGACGGTGACGCAGGCGCGCAACCTCGTCGACGATGTCGAATGGTCGGCGATGGACGCTACACGCACGCCGATCGACTATCTCTGCCGCTGCATCGAAGCGGCGATCAAGGCCGGCGCCACGACGATCAACCTGCCCGATACCGTCGGCTATGCCATTCCGAGCGAATATGCCGCCATGTTCGCGACGGTGCGCGCGCGCGTGCCGAACGCCGACAAGGCCGTTTTCTCGGTCCATTGCCATGATGACCTCGGCCTCGCCGTCGCCAATACTTTGGCAGGCATCGGTGCGGGCGCGCGGCAGGTCGAATGCACGATCAACGGGCTCGGCGAACGCGCCGGCAATGCCGCGCTGGAAGAAGTCGTGATGGCGCTGAAGACGCGCGCCGACAAGCTGCCCTATTACAGCAATGTCGATTCCACGATGCTCACCCGCGCCTCGAAGCTCGTCTCGGCCGTCAGCTCGTTTCCGGTGCAGTACAATAAGGCGATCATCGGCCGCAACGCCTTCGCGCATGAGAGCGGCATCCATCAGGACGGCATTTTGAAGAATGCCCAGACCTACGAGATCATGACGCCGGAGAGCGTCGGCGTCAGCAAGAGCTCGCTCGTCATGGGCAAGCATTCCGGGCGCCATGCCTTCCGAGAGAAACTGCGCGAACTGGGCTACGAGCTCGGCGAGAACGCATTGCAGGATGCCTTCACCCGCTTCAAGAATCTCGCCGACCGCAAGAAGACGGTCTACGACGAGGATCTGATCGCGCTGGTCGATGACGAACTGGTCAGCGCGCATGAGCGGATCAAGCTGGTCTCTCTCACCGTGATGGCCGGCACGGGCGGCCCGCAATCGGCGGCTTTGACGCTCGATGTCGAGGGCGTGCAGAAGACCTTCCAGGCGACGGGCAACGGGCCGGTCGATGCGATCTTCAACGCCATCCGCGCACTGGTGCCGCACGAGGCCGTGCTGGAACTCTATCAGGTTCATGCCGTCACTCAGGGCACCGACGCGCAAGCGGAGGTCACGGTAAAATTGGCCGAGGGCGGCCGCTCCGTCACCGCGCGCGGCGCCGATCCGGACACGCTCGTTGCCTCTGCGCGCGCCTATATCGCGGCGCTCAACAAGCTCGCCGCGCTGCATCGGCGCAGCCGGGACAGCAAGGCGGGCTGACCCCTGCCCGCCCCTTCAAAGGGATTTTTCCCCAGGCGCCGCGAATGGCTTGCGCGGCGCGCAATGTTCGCTTACATGCTGCCGGCGCGCCGCGTTCCGGCTGCGCAGGTGGTTCGCCTCACGAACGTGAGGGCGCATAGCTCAGTTGGTAGAGCAGCTGACTCTTAATCAGCGGGTCCAAGGTTCGAGCCCTTGTGCGCCCACCATCAAAATCAGGCACTTAGGTTAAGCCGTAGGAGAACAAACCGCTTCGGTTTGCAAGCGGTTTGCAATTTATGTCCGCTTTTCGTTCGCTTCGAGCTTCGATATGGCGGCCTCCGCAAGTCTCACGTCCGGGCTGAGATACTTGGCGAGGATGGCCTGCGCCGTCGCAAGGCTATGGCCGGTTATGGACGCAATCTCCGGTATCGTGCAGCCCGCCAAGGCAAGCTTCGTGACCGCCGTTCCGCGTAGATCGTGGAAATGCAGGTCGATCTCTTTTCCGACGAAGACTCTAACGCCGGCGCTTCGTCAGGCGCGTCGCCCTTGAATAAGCCGCCAAAGGGCGATGAGGATGCAGGCGCCGATGAATCCCGCGATCAGATAGCCAAGCCAGCCGCCGAGGCCGACGCCGAGCAGTCCGAGCAGCCAACTCGCCAACGCGGCACCGACGATACCGAGAATGATGTTCATGATGATACCGGTGCCGGACCCCATAAACATTTCGGCAAACCAGCCCGCCAGGCCACCGATAATGATCGCACCAATCCAGCCAATCTCTGCGTCATGCATGACACGCTCCCTCAGTTAGTAGGATTTACCTTGCACCATCGCACGGGTCATCAAGGCAACGATGTGCGAAATGACTTTTCCTTTTGAACTGTCCGCCCTCAAACGGCCCTATCGCGCTTGCCAGAAGGCTGAGCGCCAGTGCCCGGGCACGTTTTTGTCGTTTTGGTGCCTGACGCGCACGACAAGCGGATGATGGCCTTCCTTCTTCGCCCACTGAATAGCTTGCGCTTGCGTACCAAAGGTCGCTAGGACGCCGCGTTCGGGATCCTCGACAACATAATCATCGATGTGCGTCCCCTCGGGGCGCCCTTTCGGGCGCGCCTCGACATAGACATTGTTCATGGCGTTTCTCTCCCGTCGCGCTCTATCGGCGCTGGCGAGCAGTAGAGCATCACTTAACCTTCGAGAGCAAGTCCGCGGGGACGTCGATGGGCTGCCGTTCGCGAATATGGCTATGCACGGCCGAGCGCGCAGCATGGCGCAAGCTGTCGTCGCGCGCGTGCTATGAATGGCGCATGCTAATGGGCATTGCGGCGTTCGCGGTGTATCTGCGGGCACCGCTTCGGCCCTGCGCCGCCCACCAGCGCCACCGTTTGCGTTTGGGGCGCTCTGCGGTTATTTGCGGGGATGCCGAAAATCACCCTCGTTTTGATAATCTTGGCCACCGCGGTCGTCGTGCCGGCTCAAGCTGCCGAGGACAGCTTTACCCCTCGGCTCATTGCGGCCAGACATGACTACCTTCAGGCAGTTGAAGTCTGTCTTCGGCGCATCATCGCGGCCTCGCCGGTCGTTGGCGTGAGGCCCGAACACGTGGCAAAAGCCGCGGTTGGGACATGTCGGGAGAGAGACTCTTCTGTTCGCGCGATGCGAAAGCGCGTCTATGGATTTCCGAGCGTGGACAACTTCATGGCCGGCGTCGACGACGCGATATTCGCCTTCGCCGTGAAACTCGCAGACGCCCACATTGCAAGCATTGTTCAGCCTAAGTAGGCGAGCGATCATTTCGTCCTGGTATTCAGAATGTCTCGCACTCGCAGAGTGAACCTCCGCCAGGGAACCTTGTCCGCGGCATTAAGTTAAGCGGATTGGCTTGTCTTGTGGCGAGGGCGGACTTTTTGCGCCGGTTGAGCTTCGATGCTTTTGCCATCGTCCATGTTGGCCGAACGAGATCGGGGGAGATCGCATGAGCTGTGCCCCTTGGGCGGGAAAGCACGCTATCTATTCGTCCGTCATAGCCGGTGTCATTGGCGCCGCTCTCGTCTTTGCGTCGGGTGTCGCTGCTATCGCCCAGACCACGCCGCAGCAAGCGGAGGCCAAACCGGCGCCTGCACAAACGGCCAAGCCCCCCACCCCGCCGACGCAATCCACTGCCCCCAAGGATGCGACTCCGGCGACAGTTCTCGACGACAAGGACGTCGAAACCGTCCTCGGCCGCGAGATCTATAGTGTCGCTGGCGAAGACATGGGGCGCATCGTCGACATTCTGGTCGATCACAAGGGCAATGTCCGCGCGGCGCTCATTGATTTCGGCGGTTTTCTCGGCGTCGGCAGCCGCAAGATCGCGGTCGATTGGCACGCGATTCAATTTACCCCAAACCGGGCGCTTCTCTCCCTCGTGCGCGATCAGGTGCGCGTAGCACCGGAATACAAGGAAGGCGAGCCTGTCGTCGTCCTGGGATCGCCTTCGCCTTCTGCTCCCCAAGAGCCGCATCCGGCAGAAAAGGCGAAGCCTGGGGCAACCGCTCCGGCCAAATAGCATTTACGCCACATGCGTCCCCTCGTGCCTGCATGGGTGTCGGTACTTCTGGCTTTCTCCAAATGGGCGGGCCCGTGATCCAATCGAGCGAGACGAACACGCCGCATCCCTCGCGCAAAAGCCTCATCGGTCTCGATTGGTTCACATTCTTCCTGGCCGATGTGCAGACGGGGTTTGGGCCCTTCGTTGCCGTCTATCTCACCGCCTCCCAGTGGACGCAGGAGGATATCGGGCTCGTTCTCGCGGTCTCGGGCATCATCGGGCTCCTCGGACGCGTGCCGGGCGGCGCCATCGTCGATATGGCCCGCTCGGAGCGCGATGCCGCCGCGGTTGCCGTCGTTTGCATCGGCATCAGCGCGCTGAGCCTCGCGGCGTGGCCGGTTTTTGCGCCGGTCTTCCTGGCCAGCGTTCTCAACGCGGGCGCCAATTGCGTTCTGGCTCCGGCGATCGGCGCGATCAGCCTCGGCCTCGTGGGCTACGCTGCGATCGGCCCGCGGCTGGGTCGCAATGCCCGTTTCGCGTCGCTCGGCACCGGCTTTGCCGCCGCAGCCATGGGCGCCTGCGGCTATTTTTTCTCAAGCCGCTCGGTTTTCATCGTCACGGCCTTGATGCTGGTGCCGACGCTGATCGCCCTGTCGCAAATCCGCGCCGGCGAAGTCGATCCGGTGCGCGCGCATAGCGGCGTCGCACCCGCAGACCGGCCGGATCACGGTATCTTCCGCCTTGCGCTGAGCCCGGCCCTGCTCGCGTTTGCGGCCTGCAACGCGCTGTTTCAACTCGCCAATGCCGCAATGCTTCCGCTGATGGGCAGCATCATGACCATGCGCTCGGCAAATTGGGCGACGGTGCTCATCGCCGCCTGCATAATCGTACCGCAACTGGTCGTTGCCGCGCTCTCGCCCTGGATCGGGCGGCAGGCCAACATATGGGGCCGCCGCCCCTTGTTGCTGCTCGGCTTCGGCGCGCTGCCGCTGCGTTGCCTGCTCTTCGCCTACGCGCCGGATCCTGTTCTGGTTGTCTTCGTGCAAGTTTTGGATGGCATATCGGCCGCCGCGCTCGGCGTGCTTGTGCCGCTTGTTGCCGCCGATATCGCGCGCGACACGGGGCATTTCAACCTGGCGCAAGGTGTGATCGGCACCGCCGTTGGCATCGGCGCTGCCGTCAGCACCTCTTTCGCAGGTTATGTCAGCGATCATTATGGCAGTGAGACCGCATTCCTCGATCTGGGAGCGATCGCCGTCTGCGGCTTCTTTTTTGTGCTCCTCGCTATGCCGGAAACGCGAACGCGGCCTTAAGGCGCGACCAAACGCGGTCGTGGCGCCCTCAGCTTGATGAGTTCGCGATAGACGGACAGATAATCCTCTGCCATACGGCGCGCTGTGAAACGTTCCTCGAACCGCTGGCGGATCAGCGACCGCGACAACTGCGGCAAACGCCGCACGGCGCCGACCGCGCTCATCTCATCCTCGACTACGAAGCCGGTGACGCCGTCTTCGATCACCTCTGGCACCGAGCCGCGGTTAAAGGCGATGACCGGTGTGCCGCAGGCCATCGCTTCGATCATGACGATGCCGAATGGTTCCGGCCAGTCGATCGGCACGATCAAAGCCTTGGCGCCGCTCAGGAAGGCCGGCTTCTCCGCGTCGCCGATCTCGCCGACGAACTCGACATTGTCGCTGGCCATCAGCTGTCGGATGTTGTCCTCGAAATAATCGCGGTCCGCGGGGTCGACCTTAGCCGCGATCCTCAGAGGGATGCCGCAGCGAGCGGCAATCGCAATTGCTCGATCGACGCGCTTCTCCGGCGAGATGCGGCCGAGGAAGGCGAGATAATTTTGCTCGGCGGGAACCGGCGCCAGCAAATTTTCGGGCATGCCGTGGTGAATTGTCCGTACCCAATTCGCATCGGGCATCGGGCGGCGCTGCGAATCTGAAATCGATACCAGTGGCAGCGATGCGAAAGTCTTAAAGACAGGCTGCAGCTCAGGCAGATCGAGCCGGCCGTGCAAGGTCGTCACGAATGGGGTCGGCTGGCGCTGAAACAACGAAAATGGGAAATAGTCGAGGTGGAAATGGAGAAGATCGAATTCGCTTGAGCGCCGATAAATCTGCTCGAGCATCGCGACATGCAATGCGGTCGGCTCGCGCACCGAACCGTCAAGGCGCAGGGCGCAAGGCCACATTGACTCGAGCTTTGCCGACGTGCGGGAGTCGCCGCTCGCGAATAGAGTGACATCATGGCCGAGCGCAACCAGCTCTTCGGTAAGCCAGGAGACGACGCGCTCTGTGCCGCCGTAGAGGCGCGGCGGGACAGCTTCGTATAAGGGTGCGACCTGCGCAATTCGCATCGAAAATTTCCTTCGCATTTTTGCGGAGGCGGCTCTTCAAATGGATGTGAAGAACCCGCGACCGTTACAGAAAAAACCTATCTGTCGCGATGATAAGCAACGGCAACGCGCTTTTGTTTCCGCCGTCCGTAAATTTGATCGCGGGGCGCTCGCCGCAAGCGCATGCGCACGGAACTTGTTGCCGCGCTTCGCGTTCGGTTTCTGGTGGGCAAGTTGGAAGCGCCGGGGGCGACGGCCGTTCAATATTCCATTCCCATGAACACCTTGATCACGGGGAAGGTCCGAATGGATGATGTTTGTCGATACGCGCGGCGCCCGGTTGCTTTCCTCCTCCGCTACGTCAAACTGCAGCCGGTTTCGCATTTCATTATTCTGATATGCGTGCTCGGCGCAGTCGGTTTCTCCGTCAGCACGCAATACGGCATCAAATTTCTCGTCGATTGCTTGTCCCAGGGGACGCCGGGCCGGACCAATCCCTGGTATGCTTTGGCGCTCCTCGCTGGCTTTATCGCCGCCGATAATCTGCTCTGGCGCGTTGCCGGCTGGATCGCGGCCAGCACGTTCGTGCGCGTGACAGGCGATCTGCGGCGCGAGCTTTTTGAACATTTGATGGGCCATTCGACGAGCTATTTCTCCAGTCGTCTTCCCGGCGTCCTGACGAGCCGCGTCACAGCCACGTCCAACGCCGCGTTCACGATCGAAAATATGTTCATCTGGAATGTGCTGCCGCCCTGCGTTGCGACGTTGGGTGCCATCGGTTTCATTGCGACCGTGAGCCTGAAGATGGCGGCGTGTCTTGCCGTCATCGCTGCGGTCGTCGTCACCGTCATCTTCAGGATCGCGGCCAAGGGCAAGCCGGTGCACCATGACTTCGCCGACAAAGCCGCGGCCGTGGATGGTGAGATCACCGACGTCGTCGGCAATGTCCTGCTCGTCAAGGCCTTCGGCGGCCTGGCGCATGAGCGCCGGCGTTTCGCCAACAAGATCGGCCAGGAATTGACGGCGCGCCGACGCAGCCTGCTCTATCTCGAAAAGCTGCGGCTTTTCCACGCCGCGGCGACCGCGATCCTGATCACCGGGATGCTGACGTGGGCGATCTTGCTTTGGCAGCAAGGCGCAGCGACCACCGGCACGGTGGTGCTGGTCTGCACCCTGGGCGTCTCCATTCTCGCGGCGACGCGCGATCTCGCCGTGGCGCTCGTCGACATTACCCAGCATATGGCGCGCCTTGCCGAAGCGTTGCGGACCTTGCTTGTGCCGCACGAACTCGGCGACCACCCGGCCGCTGTTCCGCTGGCGCGCGGCGGCGCGGGCATCGTTTTTGACGATATTTCCTTCCGCTATCCCGGAGGCCGGCGTGTCATCAAGGACTTCACTTTGCACATCCGCCCCGGCGAGCGGGTTGGCCTGATCGGGCCTTCGGGCGGCGGAAAGTCGACCCTGCTGACCCTGCTGCAACGTCTGCATGACGTCGAAAGCGGTCGCATCCTGATCGACGGCCAGGATATCGCGCTGATCACCCAGGAAAGCCTGCGCGCGGCCATCGCGGTGGTGCCGCAGGACATCAGCCTGTTTCATCGCTCGCTGATCGAGAATATCCGGTATAGCCGCCCGGACGCCTCGGACGAGGACGTGCGCAACGCGGCGGCAGCGGCGCATTGCGATTTCGTCCAGACCTTGCCGGAGGGGTTCGATACGCTCGTCGGCGATCGGGGCCTGAAATTGTCAGGCGGCCAGCGCCAACGCATCGCGCTCGCGCGCGCCTTTCTGAAGGATTCGCCGATCTTGCTGCTCGACGAGGCGACGTCCGCGCTCGATCACGAGTCGGAAGATACGATCCGTGAAGCGTCCGCCCGGCTGATGCGTGGGCGAACCGTCGTCGCGATCGCGCACCGGCTCACCACCCTGCGCAATTTCGACCGTATCGTTGTTCTCAAGGACGGCCAGATCTTGCATGACGGGCCGCCCGGTGAACTCATCGAACTCAAGCGGCCGCTATACCGATTTCATCCGCCAAAAGGTGAGCGGCCGGCGCGCCCCGGTTCACCCCTACCCGGTTGACGCTTAACTTATCGTCGTCGCCCAGATTTCCCCGGTTCGTGCAAGCACGTTCACGGCGACATCCGTCCCCGTGCGCCGCAATTGCACGTCCATGCGTGCGTCGCCGATCGAAAGGCCGCGCAGCGTCACCTCTTGGAGAAACTCGGGCAAGTGGGGGCGGTCAAAGATCACGTAGCGGTTTTGCGGGTCGAAGCTCAAACCAAGGCAAGCCGCAAGCAAAGCCAGTGGCGCGGTCGCTGCCCAGGCCTGCGGCGAACAGGCCACGGGATAAAAAGTTGGCCCCTGACGGCGGACGCGGGCGAAGCCGCAGAACAATTCCGGCAGCCGCCGCAGATCGATATAGACGGACGCTTCGAAGAGACCCTTCAGGATCTTGGTCACTTCCGCGCCATAGCCGTAGCGCGCGAAGCCCAGCGCGACGAGCGCATTGTCGTGCGGCCAGACCGAGCCATTGTGATAGCTCATCGGATTATAGCGCGCCTCGCCTGCCGCCACCGTCCGGATGCCCCAGCCGGAGAAAGATGCGCTGTTGATCAGGCCCTCGACGATTTGCGGCGCCCGCGCCAACGGCGCGATGCCAGTGAAGAGCGCATGGCCGGCATTTGACGTGCGTATGCGGCAGGGTCGCTTATCCCCGTCGAGCGCCAGAACATAGGTGCCGAGGTCGGCGTCCCAGAAGTTGGCGTCGAAGCGCGCCTGCAAATCGTCAGCTTGATGATCGAGCGCCAGCGCGCGGTCTGCCATGCGAAGGCGCCGCGCGATCGCGGCCGCGGCGCGCCTGGCCGCATAGACATAGCCCTGCACTTCGACGAGCGCGATCGGCCCTTTCGCCAGCGCGCCATCGGCATGAAAGACGGAATCGTGGCTGTCCTTCCAGCCCTGGTTGATGAGACCGTCCTCGGCCGCGCGGCCATATTCCACGAAGCCGTCGCCGTCGCGATCACCATAGACGTCGATCCAGTTCAGGGCCGCCTCGATATGCGGCCAGAGCCGGCTGATGGCCGCGACATCTTCCGTCCGCTCCAGATAGGCGCCGGCGAGCATGATGAAGAGCGGCGTTGAATCGATACTGCCGTAATAGCGCCGAAACGGCACCTCGCCCAATTCCGCCATCTCTCCGCGGCGCGCCTCGTGCAGAATCTTGCCTGGCTCCGCGTCCGCCGCTGCATCGACGGTCTCCGCCTGGTTCGCGGCGAGATAGAAGAGCACGCCGCGGGCAATGGCGGGATCGATCCAGAGAGTTTGCAGCGCGGTGATGAGCGCGTCGCGGCCGAAGACCGTGCTGAACCAGGGAATGCCTGCATAGGGGTAAGGCCCCTCCGGCAGATTGGTGGTCAGCATATAGAGGTCGGCGATGGAGCGACGGACGACCTCGTTGAAGATATCGTGTGATGTCTCAACGGTCGCCGCGCGTGTCGCCGAGGCGCGCAGATCGCGCCGGGCGTCGCGCAGAGACGAGAAGAAAAGCTTCCACGGCGGGGCGTTTGGCGAGGGCGTTTCGCAGCGGATCTCGATGAAAATGGAGGCGCGTTCGTGCGGCTCCAAATCGAACTCGAAGATAGCGCGCTTCGGCTCGAGCCGTGTCGGTTGCGGCGCGAAGCGTAGCTGCGTCTCGCGGCGACAGCCGTCAAGGCCCGTGTAGGACATGCTGACCGAATCGGCTTCGGTCTGCGTCGGATGGAACGTCCCGCGCCGCTCGCGGTGGCTGCCGCGCACTTCGAAGAGGTCGGCGAAATCGGCGGCGAAATCGATCTGGATCTTGATGCGTTCGCGCCGGTCGCTGAAATTGCGCACGGCGAGCCGTTCGAAGCTCGCGCTCTTCCAAAGGAACTTCAATCGCCGCAGATGGATAAGATCGTGCTCGAGGACGATGCGGTCCGAACTCTCGCAGATCCGGATTGGTGAGATCGCAGATCAACGCCCCGTTGTCCTCGCGTAAGGTCGAACTCAAGAGGATCGGCCTCTGGCCGCAGATCGACAGCGCAAGATGCGACAGATGGCGTGTGTCGCGATGAAAAATTCCCTCGGGACTTCCAGGCGCGGCGGTGACGTCGCCATTGTCGTCGAACATGGCGAAGGTATCGCCATGCTTCAGCGCGCGGGTGCGCCGCTCGCGCGTCGCGGGAATGGTGAAATGGGGCGTCTCCGCGAGGCCCGCTGCGTCGATATCTTCCATGATGTTCCGGTCCAGCCTTTATCGTGCTGGCGATGTTCCTGCGTAACGATGGCGAATTTTCGAGATCAGCGCCCGCAACTCCAAGGCCCGAATATATGCACATGACGGCCAAGGCAACTCGCGACGGCGCCTGTGCAAAGCCCAAGCCCAAGCTCCACCACAGCGCGGGGGCCGATCGTCTGTCGTTGCCTAGCAAAGTCACGATTAAAGAAAGCCCCGCCGACCGAGGTCGACGGGGCTCCGAAATCTCGGCAATCAAAGCCGCGATTACAAGATCGGCGCAGGTCCATAGTAATCGGTAATGGCTCTGTCCTTGGCGGCGTCTGACCAATCCCAATCGGACGACTGCGCGAACTTCGGAGCATTTTTCAATTGGTCCTCGGTAACCGCAGTTCTGTAGCCCTCGACGCGCGTGTCATATTTAAGGTTGGGCCAAGGGATGGGGTAATAATCTTCCCCGATGCCAAGGAAGCCGCCGAAAGACACTACGGCATAGGCCGCATGTCCGCTTCTCTTGTCGATCATCACCCTTTGGACTGATCCTATTCTTTCGTCATTGGGGCCATAAACCGCCGTCCCTTCGACTTTGTCGCTCCCGATCAGAGAGACCGTCTCCCTTGATAAATCAACCGTCGCCATTGGAGCCTCCTTCAAAGCGCCGATAAAAGTTCGAGGGGAATAGACTGGCGCCCGCTCAGTTCCATGCTTTGCGAAAAAGGACCCTCTGATAAGCGGCTGCCGCATCATGACACTTGCGCTCACGCGAGCGCGGGCAGCTACACGTTCTGGTCGCCGACGTTTCGCTTGCTCCCAGCGATCGCCCCTTCCTGATCTCGGCACGTTACTCATTTTGAATCGCGGGCAGCTGATGATTTTGCCGCTTTGGTCTCTCGTTAATTCGATGACCTCTCCATCGGCCTTGGCTCTGTAACGCTCACGCTGCGTCGAGCAGCACCGGCGCGTCCCTGGACGCTCCCCCGCCTCGGCTGAAGCCAACACGCAGTATGCCCCGCACCCGCGATCAGGCGGCCACGCTTCCGCCTCGGCTTAGAGCGCAATACAACCTATACTTGTATCCTCGATGCAACACTGTGCGAGATTCGGAACACCCTTTCAGGACGCAGAATCTCGCGTTTTGCGCGCAAACGCTTTTTAAAAAGTCAAGCCAATTCACTGATTCACTTACGAGAACGTGAACGCTGTCTAAGGCAAAGGCAACGGTAAGTGCGATTTTTGCGATCGCTGGTTGTAACAACCCGCGCGTTTACGGCGTCAGAATTTCCGCTATAGGCTGCGCTCCAAGCTGCATTTTTAGGCATTTGTTAAGAAAAAATACAACTTCCGGGGGAACTGCGATGATTGCTCGTCAGGCTCAAAAGGCCCCTCTAAGGCCGATTGGATTGGCATCGCGCCGCAACGGCCGCGCCGCCCTACTCGCCAGCACGATGCTGACCAGCGCTATTTTTGCCGCCTCGATGCTGACCCCGCAAAGCGCCTTCGCGGCGTCCGCTTGCTCGACTTCGACTTCGCCCACTTCCCTTTCCCGGTCAACGCGATCACCTGTAGCGGCACCGGTACTGGACTGAGCGGCACTGTCAGCACATTGGCCACAACGGTCAATACGACGGTAAATGCGGGCGCGGTTGTGAGCCAGGCCTCGAATAGTACCGCACCTATTTCGGTAGTCTGAGTGTCATTCGTAACAGCGTCTTCAATTTTACGATGAACAACCCGAGCTCGATCACTTCAACTGGAAGCTGGGTCGGGAGCTGATGCTGTGGACGTCGCCGGAGTTCACGGCACCGTTAGCGGCACTTGGAGCATCGGCGGGACAATTGAAAGCGCAGCCGGCACAGGCATCAAAATTACTCCTTCCGCGTTGGAACTGGTAACTCCGGAATTGGCATGACGATCGGTGCCGGTGGCATCGTCAAGGGCGACAACGGCACTGCGATTTCGTTCGGCGGCGTGTCGGGCGTCAACAACGATACGGTCACAAACAACGGCCAGATCTATGCCGTCGGCTCAGGTCACAACGGCATCTTCATGACGTCCGGCACAGGCAGCGGGACGCTGACCGTCACCAACGAGGCCGGCGGCATCATCGGCAGTTCGGCTTTGCCCATCGGAGGCAGCGCCGTATCCATGTCGGGCCTGACCGCGAATGGCATCGTGACCAACGATGCCGGTGCACAGATGGTCTCCACCGGCACCACGATCAACATGCTTCAGGGTGGTACCGGGACCGTTACGAACAACGGCATCATCACCTCGAATACCGGCAAAGCCATCAACATTGACGTCGGCGGCAACGCGCTGGTCACCAACAGCGGCGGCAATGCTGTCATCAACGGGACCGAGAACATCCTCAGCCTCGGAAGCGTCACCGTCGACAATCTCGCCGGCGCCAATTGGAATTTCTCGGGAACCAGCCTGCTGACGTCCGGGACGACCAACCTCGTCGACAATGACGGCGGCAGCACGATCAAGATGACCGGCACGAGTTCGCTGACCCAGGCTTCGGCGCAGTCCGCGACGATCGACAACACCAACGGTTCCGTCAATCAGCGGCAATGGGACGACCACGATCACGCAGGGCGCGCTGACCGGGAACGTCGATCTCAAGAACGACGGTTCCGCGATCAACCTGATGGGAACCAGCTCGATTATCCAGCTCGCCACCGCCGGCAGTTCGTCCATCGAAAACGTCGACGGCGCGACATTCAGCGCCAGCGGCCCGTCCAATACGATCTTGCAGAGCGGCCTCGCCGGCAGCGCCACGATCACCAACGCTCATACGTTCGAGCTGAGCGGGAATCTCAATACGATCACCCAGATCGCGACGAACACAGGCACCAACACCAACGACGCCACGATCACCAACGACCCCGGCGCGCTGCTCTCGCTGACCGGCGGCGGCACCAACGCGATTACGCAGACCGCGTCGGGGACGGACGGCATTGCGACCGTCACCAACAATGACGCTACGATCACATTGGTCGGCACTACCCTCAATTCGATTGCCCAGCTTGCGACCGGAACGAACGGTACCGCGCTCATCAGCAACACCGCCGGCTCGCTACTCTCGCTGACCGGCGGCGGCACCAATTCGATCGCCCAGACCGCCGGGCTTGGCGGCGCCACGATCACCAACGATACGTCAACCATCAAGTTGACCGGCTCGGTCAACTCGATCGCCCAGCTTGTGTCTGGAGCGACTGGCAATGCGCTGATCACCAACTCCGATGATTCGAGCATCTCGCTGACAGGCGGTGGCACCAATTCGATCCTCCAGACGGCCGGAGGGAACGCGACCATCACCAATGACCCGTCCAACATCACGATGGTCGGTACGCTCAATTCGATTGCCCAGGTCGCCGGGAGTGCTGGCGACGCGCTGATCACCAACACCGGTGGTTCGCTGATCTCGCTGACGGGTGGCGGCACCAATTCGATCGCCCAGACTGCGGGCCTTGGCGCTACGATCACCAACGATGACTCTACCGTCACGCTCGTTGGCAACCTCAACTCGATTGCCCAGCTTGTGTCTGGAGCGACCGGCACGGCGCTCATCAGCAACACCGCCAACTCGCTGCTCTCACTGACCGGCGGCGGCACCAATTCGATCGCCCAGACCGCCGGGCTCGGTGGCGCCACGATCACCAACGACACGTCCACCATCAAATTGACCGGCACGGTCAATTCGATCGCCCAGATTGTGTCTGGCGCCACGGGCAATGCGCTGATCACCAACACCGACGATTCAAGCATCTCGTTGACGGGTGGCGGCACCAATTCGATCCTCCAGACGGCCGGAGGAAACGCGACCATCACCAATGATCCGTCCGACATCACGATGGTCGGCACCCTCAATTCGATCGCTCAGGTCGCCGGAACCGCCGGCAGCGCGCTCATCACCAACACCGACGGCGCGGCGATATCCCTCACCAATGGCATAACAGGCGGCGGGACCAACCTGATCAGCCAGATCGCCGGGGTTGATGCGACCATCACCAACGCGCCGACAAACACGACATCGCCCTCCACCATCACCCTGGACGGCAAAACCAATGCGATCACCCAGGTTACGACGACCGGCAACGCGACCATCACCAATCCCTACGGCTCGCTGATCGCGCTGACCGGCGGCGGAACCAATCTCATCAGCCAGGTCGCAGGGGGCAGCGCGACGATCACCAACGATAGTCCCGCCGGTCTCACGTCCAAGATCAACCTCGTGGGCACCACCAATTCGATCCTTCAGGTGGCAGCCGACGGCGCGACCATTGGCAACACCAATGGTTCGCTGATTTCGGAGACAGGTGGCGGCACCAATCTCATCAGCCAGATCGTCAGCGCCGGCGACGCGACCATCACTAATAGCAACGCGGCAGCGAATGGAACCAGCACCATCACGCAGGTTGGAAGCACCAATTCGATCCTGCAGACGGCCAGCGCTGATGCGACCATTACCAATGTCGACAATTCGCTGATCTCGCTGACGGGGGGCGGCACCAATCTCATCAGCCAGGTCGCAGACGGCAGTGCGACGATCACCAACGATGACCCCTCCTCGATCATCATGACCGGCAAATTCAATTCGGTCCTTCAGGCGACGGTCGCCGGCGCCACCATCGATAATTTCGACGGCTCGCAGATTTCGCTGACCGGCGGTGGCACCAACCTGATCAGCCAGATTGCCACAGCTGGCGACACGACCATCACCAACTCCAATAGCGCCAAGTCTGGAACCAGCACCATCACGGAGGATGGCGCCACAAATTCGATCCTTCAGGCGGCAGCCGACGGCGCGACGATCACCAACATCGATGGTTCACTGATCTCGCAGACCGGCGGTGGCACCAATCTGATCAGCCAGATTGTCAGCGCTGGTCGCGCGACCATCACCAACACTGACAGCGCCCATTACGGAACCAGCACCATCACGCAGGCTGGCACGACCAATTCGATCCTGCAGGTTGCGGCAGGCGGCGTCGGTGTCGGCGATGCGCTCATCACCAACCACGACGGCTCGCAGATCTCGCAGACGGGTGGTGGCACCAATCTGATCAGCCAGCTCGCCGGGGATACCGCGACCATCGACAACTCCAACAGCGCTGAAATTGGGACAAGCACCATCAACCTGGTTGGCAGCACCAATTCGATCCTTCAGGCCGCGACCAATGGCGCGACCATCAGCAACCTCGACGGTTCGGATGATCTCGCTTGACGGGCGGCGGCACCAACCTGATCAGCCAGATTGTCACCGCTGGCGACGCGACCGTTACCAACGCCAATAGCGACGCCTATGGCACCAGCACGATCGCGCTGGTTGGCAGCACCAATTCGATCCTCCAGGGTGCGAGCGGCGATGCGACCATCACCAACATCGACAATTCGCTGGTCTCGCTGACCGGCGGCGGTACCAACCTGATCAGCCAGGTTGCGGGTGGCAGCGCGACGATCACCAATGATGATCCCTCGTCGATCATCATGACCGGCAAATTCAATTCGATCCTTCAGGCGACGGTTGCCGGCGCGACGATCAGCAATCTCGACGGCTCGCAGATCTCGCTGACCGGCGGTGGTACCAATCTGATCAGCCAGATTGCCACGGCTGGCGACGCGACCATCACCAACTCCAACGGCGCCCAATCTGGCACCAGCACCATCACGCTGGCTGGAACTACAAATTCCATCCTCCAGGGCGCGGCCGACGGCGCGACCATCACCAACATCGACGGCTCGGACATCTCGTTGACCGGGTGGCGGCACCAATCTGATCAGCCAGATCGTCACCGCAGGCCCTGCCACCATCACCAACACCGATAGCGCCAATTATGGCACCAGCACGATCACGCAGGATGGCACGACCAATTCAATCCTGCAGGTTGCGGCAGGCGGGGTCGGCGTCGGGGATGCGCTGATCACCAACCATGATGGCTCGCAGATCTCGCAGACAGGTGGCGGCACCAATCTGATCAGCCAAATCGCCGGGGATACCGCGACCATCGACAACTCCAATAGCGCTGAAATTGGGACAAGCACCATCAACCTGGTGGGCACGACCAACTCGATCCTTCAGGGCGCGGCCAATGGCGCAAGCATCAGCAACCTTGACGGCTCGGATATCTCGCTGACTGGTGGTGGGACCAATCTGATCAGCCAGATTGTTACCAATGGCGACGCGACCGTTACCAACGCCAATAGCGACGCCTATGGCACCAGCACCATCGCGCTGGTTGGCAGCACCAATTCGATCCTACAGGGCGCGAGCGGCGATGCGACCATCACCAACATCGACAACTCGCTGGTCTCGCTGACCGGCGGCGGCACCAATCTGATCGACCAGGTCGCGGGTGGCAGCGCGACGATCACCAATGACGATCCCTCGTCCATCATCATGACCGGCACCTTCAATTCGATCCTTCAGGCGACGGCTGCCGGCGCGACGATCAGCAACCTCGACGGCTCGCAGATCTCGTTGACCGGTGGCGGCACCAACCTGATCAGCCAGATTGCCACGGCTGGTAACACGACCATCACCAACTCAAATAGCGCCAGGTCTGGCACCAGCACGATCACGCTGGATGGCACCACCAACTCGATCCTTCAGGTTGCGAGCGGTGATGCGAGCATTACCAACACCGATCGCTCGCTAATCTCCCTGACGGGTGGTGGCGTCAATCTCATCAGCCAGATTGCTGGGGATACGGCGACGATCACCAATGAAAAAGGCTCGAAGATCGAGCTACAGGGCGTGAGCGCGATAACCTCGATCGGCGGCGAAGGCGCGACGATCACCAACGAAACCGGCGCGCGTATCGACGGTGTCGGAGCGAGCGCCGTCTCCGCGATCGCTATCCACAACGACGCGACGATCAATAACGAGACGGGAGCGCGTATTGACCTAACCGGCGCCAATGCTCTTGCGGCGTGGGCGTTCGACGGCAATGCGACGATCAACAACGAGACGCGCGCCCGTATCGACCTGACGGGGATCAATGCCAACGTCGTCTTCGCCAGCGGGGATGCGGCTATCAATAACTTTGATGGTGCACATTTCCGTCTGACCGGCCTCAACGCCAATGTCGTTGTAGCGCAGACTGGCTCGGCCGAGATCAACAATTACAACGGCGCACATTTCACCCTCGACGGCCTCACCGGAGATCTTCTGCTCGCGCAGGCCGGTGAAGCAGATATCGAGAATTATAACGGTGCGCGCCTTAACTTGGCCGGCATCAGCGGCAGTCTGGTCGCCGGTTATACCGGCGCCCTTATCGACAATTACAATGGCGCCCACCTCAATCTCCTCGGCGGCAACGCCATCGAGGTGGCGTCGGCAACCGGCGACGCGACTGTCGATAACTACAATGGCGGCCGGATCAATATGATCGGCGTCAATTCCATCACGCTCGATGCGCCGAACGGCACGGAGGAGTTCGACAACAGCAGCACCATCTTCAACGATGGCTATGGCACGATTGCGGGCGCCAACAACCTGCAATTCAACAACAGCGGCCTGATTACGCAGGTTGACGGTCATGTCGGCGATCTGCTCAGGATCGATCCGGCGGTCTATACTGCATCTACGGGCAGCACCTACGCCGCCGACGCCCAGCTTGGTGGCCCCGGCTCGACGGCCGACCTGCTCTATATCGACGGAGCGGCCTCAGGCCAGACGACGGTCGAAGTGAACGACGTCGGCACCGGCCCTGGCGCTTACAACCAGCAAGGTATCGCGCTGGTGCAGGTGACGAGCGCCGACGGGACGTTGGTGCCCGCTAATTGGGTACTTGATGGCAACGGCTACGTCGGCAGCACGCCGGTCATCAATAAGGGCCTGTTCGCCTATTATTTGGCGACCGACCCCACGGGCACGTCCGCGGTCGACCCGACGACAGCATCAATCGTCGGCGCGACAGCGGGCCCCGACGAGCGCGTCGCGCTTTATAGCGTGCCGGGCGACCCGGCCCAGGAACTCCCGGTCGCCGTTACCGGGGCGCAGAACCTCTGGCAGGAAACGGCACTGCTGTGGGAAGATCGTCAGAGCGAGATCCGTGATTGGGTGGCGGCGGGCCGCAACGTACCGAGCGCCGGCGCCGATCTGCCGACCAGCAAGGGTCCGCCCCCGGCCTATGTGCCGCCGGCGCCGGGCATCAATGTCTGGGCGAAGGGCATTGGAAGCTGGACCAACAGCTCCGATCAGCACACGATTTATCCCGTCGGCGGTCCGCTCACCTACGACGTCAGCTATCACCAGAGTTCCTATGGCGTGATCGGTGGCTTCGACTACGGACACGATAACACCTTCGCGCCCGGGGATGCGCTGATCTTCGGCCCGCTGGGCGGCTATCTCCAGTCGCACTTGAACTTCAATCACAGCGGCGACTCCTTCGTCTACACGGGCGGCACGGTCGGCGCGACAGTGACCTATCTGCGGGGTGGCTTCTTCGTCGATGGTTTGGTCAAAGCCGACCTGCTCAACCTGCAGATCAACTCGTCGCTGGGCAGCTTGAACGGTGGGTATACCGGCCCGTCTGTCGGCCTCGATACAGTCGGCGGTATCGGCGAGTTCGGCTACCGCTTCGGCTTCGGCCCAGGCTTCTTCGAGCCGATTGGTGTGCTGACCTATTCGCAAACTCATACCGACACGCTCAACGCGCTGAACGAATGGGGTGCGAACGTCAACTTCGGCAATGGCGAAGACTTCCGCGGCGCGGCCGGCGGCCGTCTGGGTGTGACGCTGCCGAGCGTCTTCGGCGGGCATGTTGTCGAAGCCTGGATCCTCGGCCGGGTTTGGGACGAGTTCCTCAACAATGGCAATGTCGTCGACCTGTTGAACCAAGGCCCCGACGCTTACGTCTTCGACAACATCGGCCACGTCTACGGCGAGGCGAAGGGCGGTATCACGCTCGTCTCCATCGGCCGCGGCTGGTCGGGCTTCGTCGATGGAGGGGTGAAGTTCAACAGCCAGTGGAACACGATCACGGCCAAGGGCGGTGTCAACTATCAGTTCTAAACGCCCCGGATGAAAGACGTGAAGGACTGGCCTCGGCCAGTCCTTTGCTTTTTGGAGGCTCGCTTCATCTTAAGGCACGCGGGCAAGAAAGCTTTCGACCTTTGCGCTCCAAAGCGCGGAACTCTCCGGATATGCGACGAAGAAATGCCCTTCGTCGCGCTGCGGCGGCAGCAGGTCATATTCGGCTTTACCCCCTGCATTGCGCCAGGCATCGGCCATTTGCCGCGATAGCGCCGGGCTGAAGTAAGTGTCGTTGCCGGCATAAAGCCAGAGGCTCGGCACGCGCGCGCGGGCTCCGAAATGCGCGGCTGCAGCGACAAGCTTCTCCGGTGCGCAATTGACACCCGGACCATTGCCGGCGTGGCCGCCGCGGCCACCGGAGAAATTGACGATCGCGCGGACGCCCGGCGGATTCTCGCTGGCGAGCGCCAGCGCCCCCCAGGCTCCGGCGGATTGACCGACAATGATCGCCCCCTCTTTCCGCACGAATGGCTGCGCCCGCATATAGGACAGCGCCGCATCCAGCGCCTCCGCCGTCGCTAGGCCCGATTCGATATAGACGGGGTTGACGCAGCCGAACTGATCCTCGCGATAAGGGCCGCCGGTTGGCGCCTGACCGGGGCGCACGGGCAGAACGACGGCGTAGCCGTGCCGGACGAGCCATAAAGCGAGCGGCCGGTATTTCGGTGCTGGATCGTCGTTCCGCGCCGCCGCATCCTGCGACGAAGCATGGGCGATGACAGCAAGGGGAAATGGCCCCGCGCCATCGGGCCGCCAAAGCGTCGCTGCCATCGTCACGCCAGCGGCAGGATCTGGAATAAGCCAACGCTGCTCGCGCGCGGACCCTTGCGGCGCATCCTGAGCGCCCGGTTTTGGTTCAGGCCGCGACGGATCGAGGGCGGGTGACGCACAGCCGGCGACGAGGAAACAGACGGCAAGTATGACGCGGCGGCAGGTATCTGGCCGGAGAGTTCCCATCCGCGACTTGTAACTCTCCGGCGGGCCCGCGTCAGCCGGTTCGCGAGCTTAATCCTTCGTTACCGGCCGAGGCGGCGCGGGCGTGAGCGCGAAGAGTCAGCCAGACGTTGGCGCCCGAGGGACGGTTCATCGCGCCGAATTCGCCATAGGCTTTGAGGTTTACATAGCCAAGCAGGCTGTCCGAGACGGGAAAGCTGTAACCTATCTGCGGTCCGGCGCTGAAGACTTGTGACTGAAAACAGCCGACGCGATCGCCGGAGCCACTGTCGCAGCCGATTTCGCGATAGACATAGCCAACGACGCCCACGAGCAATTGCTTGCTCAAGAACTGCGAGGCCGCCCAATCGAGGTGGAAATCGACGCCGCTCTGATATTGCGTATAGGGATTCAGGAGATTGTAGGTGAAGCCGCCAACCGCTGAGAATTCATGGCCGGTTTCGGGGTTCAGGTACGTATAGCCCGCACCGGAATCAATCGCCCCATGGCCGATTCCGAGATTTGCGAGATCGCGCGAATTATAAGTTCCGACAGGTATGTCGCCCGTCGCATAGGTCATGAAATTGTTGACGCCCTGGTTCCAGCGCAGCATGGCTTGCGGATAGAGATCGCCGAATCCGACCGTTGATTGATTCAAATTGACGGATTTGGAAAACGGCACCGATCCGATGGGCGGCGGCAAGGTCACGACGCCATCGACGCGTCCGTTCAGCGAGGTGTCGTTGTAGCCGGGAAATGCCAGCAAGCCGATTGTCGCGAGACCGCCGAAAACTGGCGAGGCGAAGGTATACGTCGCGTTGATCAGCCCAAGGTCGAGCGTGGCATGAACATTGGCGCTTACATTGCCCTTGAAACTCACGGGAACGTCGCCGATGCTGAATTCCCGCGCCCGGGCGACGGAAGCGCCGGCCGACAGCGTATCGAAATAATTGATCGTCGCGAGCGAGAAGCCGGGTTGCGGCGGCACAGCGGCCAAGCTGCCGAACAATCCGGGAAGCCAGAAGCTTATGCCATTTTCGTCGGCATGGGCGATATTCGGGGCGGCAACGGCGTTTGCAAGCAAGAGCGCAATAGCGAATTTGCGATGGGTCTTGCCGGCACCCGCTGTGGCTGCGTCCGCCCGGACGTTCCCTAGAACCTCGCCCATCGATGTCCCCCCAAATTATTTAAATTCTTTTCAAATGGCTGAATCGAAACTCAAATGACTGAATCAAAACGCGCCGCCTAATGGCTTTCCGCAACTGGAGATTAGCAGCGAACCAGAACCGAGGGGATTGATTGGCGCCGCGGTCGGAAATGATTCACCGGCCGTGTCGTTGAGGACACGCCGAGGAGAGTTTGAATATCCGTCAGGTGCGGCGTAGCTTGGGGCTTGCGCTATTTCCGGCGCTTGCCTTCGTAAGGATTTTCGTTCGTGCGGGTCGAGAGCCTTAGCGGCACGCCCTTGAGATCGAACGTTTCTCGAATGCCGTTGATGAGGAAGCGCTTGTAGCTCTCCGGCAGGCTCGCGAGCTGATTGCCGAAGATGATGAAATAAGGTGGCCGGGCGCGCTGCTGGGTAATGTAGCGAATCTTGATGCGGCGCCCGGAGACCGCGGGCGGCGGGTTCGCCTCAAGCGCAGCGGCAAGCCAGCGGTTGAGCCGGCCGGTCGAAATGCGTTTGTTCCAGGTCACGTGCACGGCGAAGACGGCCGCCATAAGAGCATCGATCCCCTCGCCCGTGGCGCCCGAAACCGGCACGACTGCGGTGCCCTTCAATTGCGGCAGCAGCCGCGAGGCTTCCTCACGCAGTTCCTTCAGCCGCGCGGCGCGATCTTTCACCAGGTCCCATTTGCTGACGCCGATGACGAGCGCGCGGCCCTCGCGGGCGATGAGGTCGGCGAGCGTCAGATCCTGTTTCTCGAGCGGTGCTGCGGCATCGATCAGCAGCACGACGACCTCAGCGAATTTGGCGGCGCGCAAGGCGTCGGCGCCCGCGAGCTTCTCCAGCTTCTCATCGACGCGGGCGCGCTTGCGCAGCCCTGCTGTATCGAACATCTTGAGCTTGCGATCGCGCCATTCGAGATCGACGCCGATGGAATCGCGCGTGATCCCCGCCTCCGGGCCGGTGAGCAGGCGATCCTCGCCCAATATGCGATTGAGCAGAGTCGATTTGCCGGCGTTCGGCCGGCCGATGATGGCAACGCGCAGCGGCTTTGTGGGATCGAGTTCGGAACCGTCTTCTTCGTCGTCCAGCGTCAGCGCGACGGCGGTTTCCTCGGCCTCTTCCTCGCCCAGCTCCGTGGCTTCCGGTAAAGCTTCGCGCAGGGCGGAATAAAGATCGCTCAGACCCTCGCCATGTTCCGCGGACAGCCCGACCGGGTCGCCGAAGCCGAGATCGAAGGCCTCCTGCGCCCCGGCGGTCCCTGCCCGGCCTTCCGCCTTGTTGGCGATGAGGATCAGCGGTTTGTCGGCGCGGCGCAGCAGGCTGGCGAAGGCGCGATCATCGGGCATCACCCCGGCGCGGGCGTCGATCATGAAGAAGATGGCGTCGGCCTCGGCTATGGCGGCTTCGGTCTGCGCCCGCATCCGTCCCGCCAGTGTCGCCGGCGCGCCGGTTTCGAGCCCGGCTGTATCGATGATCGTGAAGGTAAGATCGCCGAGATGCGCGGTGCCGGCGCGGCGGTCGCGCGTCACGCCCGGCAGATCGTCCACCAAGGCGAGCTTCTTGCCGACCAGCCGGTTGAACAGGGTCGATTTGCCGACATTCGGCCGGCCGACGATGGCGATCTTGAACATTGCTATTTAGCCGGCACAGCGCCCGCTTGGACGATGGTCAGAAAAGCGTCGGCGCGGGCGCGCAAGGCTGGCGGCGAGGCGGGATCGGCCGCGGCTTGCTCGAACCAATGCGCCGCGCCGGTGAAATCGCCGCCGCGCGTATCCGCCAGAGCGATCAGCTCGCGGAAGGCGTTGCGATAAGGCGAATCCGGCCCGGCATAGGCAGCGTAATGCTGCTCGAATTGCTTGGGCGTCTCGAGATCGACATTGAGATAGGCGGCCCGCAGGCGGGCGACATCCTGATAAGCGGGATCGACCGCCGGATCGGCGGCGATCTGCTCATAGGCAGCCGCAGCCCCTTTGGGGTCTTTGGCGGACTGTGCATCCGCCGCCGCGAGCCGCGCCAGCATCGCATAGCCCTTGGGGGCGTTGTTCGCGACGGCGCTGAAGGCGGCCGCCGCCTCGGTATTCTTGTCAGCCTTGGCGAGATCAAGCGCAGCCTGATAGCGCGCGCCCGCGGCTTCCGCAGCCGAGAGCTGGAAATGATCGTAAATCCGCCAGCCGGCCGTCCCGGCGACGATCAGCACGGCGGCGCCGATGATCCAGTTCTGGTATTGCTTCCAGATCTGCACGAGCTGGTCGCGGCGGACGTCTTCATCAACTTCGCGGAAAAAATCGGCCATTTATCGTCTCTTATGGGCTCTGCGGCCCCGTGAGCTAGCACGGCTTGGCCGGAAAGGCGACCCTTGGCCAGCTTTGGCGCGGCGCAGCCCCTGCCCTATCTTTTAGCGGCAGCATGCGGGGACCTACGAAAGCGCACGGAGGCGACATGGCTGGAAAATCCCGCATATTCATTGGCGTCGGCGGCTGGACCTATGAGCCCTGGCGCGGCAGCTTCTATCCCGCCGGCCTGCCCCAGAAGCGTGAGCTCGAATATATGAGCCGGGCGCTGACCTCCATCGAAATCAATGGCACCTATTATGGCTCCCAGAAACCAGAGAGCTTCCGCAAATGGCATGAAGAAACGCCGGAAGGTTTCGTTTTCTCGCTCAAGGGGCCGCGTTTCACAACCAATCGCCGCATACTGGCCGAGGCCGGGGACTCGATCGCACGGTTCTTCGCCAGCGGCGTCACGGAGCTCAAAGAAAAGCTCGGCCCGATCAACTGGCAATTTATGGCGACGAAGAAGTTCGACGCCGAAGACTTCGGAAAATTTCTCGCGCTGCTGCCGAAGGAAATCGATGGCCGCGCCATTCGCCACGCGGTCGAAGTGCGGCATGAGAGCTTCTGCACGCCGGACTTCGCGGCGCTGGCGCGCGAGCATGGCGTGGCCATCGTAATTGCAGGCGACTCGGAATTTCCGCAGATCGCCGATGTCACCGCGGATTTCGTCTATCTGCGGATCATGGGGACTCAGGAAAAGCCGAAGGCCGGATATGCGACGAAGGCCCTCGATGCCTGGGCCGAGCGCGCCAGGATTTTTGCGGCCGGCGGCATCCCGAAGGATCTGGAGACACTCGCGCCGTTGCCGGCGAAAGCGCCGCGCGATGTCTTTCTCTATGTCATCAGCGGCTTCAAGGAGAGCAATCCGCGCGCCGCGCAGGCGCTGATCGAACGGATCGGGATTTGAGAGCAAGAGCCGGAGCGCGCTGCTGCGCGCCGCCGTGGTAAGTTGCGAATATGGACACGATTAGCCAAACCCTCTCATCCGACGATCCGCGCTGGGCCGCGGTCGTCGCGCGCGATAGCGCGCAGGATGGAAGCTTCATCTTTGCGGTGACGACGACCGGCATCTATTGCCGCCCTTCCTGTCCGGCGCGGCGGCCGCAGCCGCGGAATGTACGCTTCTTCGCAAGCTGCGCCGAGGCCGAAAAGGCGGGCTTTCGCGCCTGCCTGCGCTGCCGTCCGCGCGATGTTTCGTCCGCCACGCGGCAGAGCGAGATGATTGCCGCGGCCTGCCGCGCGCTCGAAGAAGAGACACCGCCGTCGCTCGACGCCCTCGCTGCCAGAGCGGGTCTTAGCCGCTTTCACTTCCATCGTCTCTTCAAGGCCGTCACCGGCGTCACGCCTATGGCTTATGCAAAAGAGCGGCGCGCGGTCCGGCTGCGGGAGGAACTTGCCGGGGCCGCGTGCGTGACCGATGCCATCTATGCCGCTGGTTTCGGCTCGAATTCGCGCTTCTATGAAAGGTCCGACAATATGCTCGGCATGAAACCGGCGGCGTTCCGCGACCGCGGCAACGCGGAGGACATCATCTATGCCGTTGGCTCCTCCTCGCTGGGTCTCGTTCTCGTCGCGCAAAGCGAGAAAGGCATTTGCGCAATCATGCTCGGCGACGATGCCGAAGTGCTTGCCCAAGAAATCAAGACGCGGTTTTCCAAGGCGCGGTCGGTCGAGGCCAATGCCGAACTTGCCGATGTGCTGACGAAGGTCATCGCGCTTGTCGAAGCGCCCGCGCGTGATTTCGATTTGCCGCTCGATATTCGCGGTACGCTGTTTCAGCAAAAGGTCTGGGCGGCTTTGCGCGCCATTCCGCCCGGCGAGACCGCGACCTATGCCGAGATCGCCCGACGTATCGGGGCGCCGAGCGCGACGCGCGCCGTCGCGGGCGCTTGCGCTGCCAACAAGATCGCGGTCGCGATCCCCTGCCATCGCGTTTTGCGAAGCGATGGCAATCTTTCCGGCTATCGCTGGGGTCCGGCACGCAAGCGCGCATTGCTGGACAAGGAGCGCAAGAGCTGATCGCTGCGGTGCAGAGCTATTCTTCCTTGTAGCCGAGCGCCTGATTGTTGCCGGTCGCGCCATAATATTTGTAGGGCAGGAACTTGCCGGACATGGTGAGCTTGACGCGGTCGCCCTTAGGGTCCGGAAGCCGTTCGATCTGCAGATCGAAATCGATGGCCGACATGATGCCGTCGCCGAATTCCTCCTCGATCAGCGCTTTCCACGCCGGGCCGTTGATCATGACGAGTTCGTAGAAGCGGTATATCAGGGGATCCGTCGGCGGCATGGGCGTTCCGCGCAGCGGCACTTCGTTGAGCAGGCGCTTTTCGCTTTCGCTGAGGCCGAAGAGCGCCGCCGCCTTTTCGCATTGCGGCTTCGTCAGTTTCATCTGGCCCAGCAGCGCGCCGACGATCAGCACCTCGGACATGCCGCCGATCTCGCCGGCAATATATTTCCAGCTCCAGCCCTTCTCGCGCTTGATGTCGAGAAGTTTTTCGGTGAGATCGCTGCGTTTCATAGGCTGCCTTTCTTGCTGGAGCGCGACGCAGCGCGCTTTGGGAGCGAGAGGTCAAGCGCCAGCCGTGTCAAGGTGCGCGTGAAAACCTTCTCGTCGTTCAAGGCCCGCGCGAGGACCAGCGCACCCTGGATGCCGAGGACGGCAGCCTCCGCTTGTGCCGCGGCTTTATCTGGCGCGACGCCGGCGCGCCGCAGCGCGCCTGCCAGCGCGGCGACCCAGCGGGCGAAATAGACACGGATGGCGGCAGCGAATTTATCGCGCGTCGCGTCGAGCGCGAAGGCGCCGACGAGGCAGATCCGGCGCCCCGAGCGGAAATAGGCCGCGACCTCATTCCACATTTTGGCGATCGCCGCGCGCGGCTCGTCGCTTTCGAGCGGTGTATAGACGTTTCGGACGAACCAATCATCGACCTCGGCGAGGATCGTCGCCGCCATCTCCTCCTTCCCGCCCGGGAAAAAGTGATAGAGGCTGCCCTTGCCGAGGCCGGTACGCTCGGTGATGCGGCTGAGCGTGGCGCCTTCATAGCCAAGCTCGCGGAAAACCTCCGCGAGCAACGGCACCACATCCGCCTTCTCGAAAACCGTTCGTGTCATCGCCAATTGCGCGTCTGTACCGATTGGTATCTACCAGCCGACGATCAGTCGCGCAATCGGGGGATCAGCGCAGGCCGCCGGAAGCCGTGATAATATCGCCGGTGATCCAGGCCGATTGTTCGGAGGCCAGGAAGACCGCGACCTTGGCGATGTCATCCGGTGTGGCGACGCGGCCGAGGGGCGTCTGCGACACGGCGTAGGCTTCGAAGCCCTTTGTGGCCTCGCCCATGGCCTCGAAACCTTCGGTCACCGTCACGCCCGGCGCAATCGCATTGACGCGGATTTTCTTCGGACCGAGCTCTGCGGCGAGGACGCGGGTGAGCGAGTTGATGGCTGCCTTTGTCGCCGAATAGACGACGGAATTGGGAAAAGCGCTTCTGCCGACAACCGAGGTTATGTTGATGACGCTCCCGCCCTCCGCGCCGAAATGCTTCACCGCTGCCTGCGTGGCCAAGAGCATTCCGAGGACGTTGATATCGAACTGGCGGTGAAATTCCTCTTCGGTGACATCTTCCAGCGGCGCGAAACGAAATACGCCAGCATTATTGACCAGAATGTCGAGCCGGCCGAAGCTGGCGAGCGTCGCATCGACAAGCTTCTGGACGTCAGCCTTTTTCGCGACATCGCCGTGGACGGCGATGGCCTTGCCGCCCTTGGCCGTGATCTCGGCGACGACCTTGTCCGCGCCTTCCCGGCTTGATGCGTAATTTACCGCCACCGCCGCCCCGGCAGCCGCAAGATGTTTGGCAATCCCCGCGCCGATGCCTTTCGAGGCGCCCGTGACGATCGCGACTTTGCCTGTGAGTTCGCTCATTTACCCCATCTCCTGTTTTAAGGTGGGCTGAACGTGGCTATTCGCTGGAGCGGGGGTAGCGCGGCCCGACAACTAGGATATATTTGTTTTTCAAATGAGTGACCGACTTTTCGCCTTACGGCTTTTCACCCGCGTCGCGCGGAGCGGCAGCTTCTCCCGCGCCGGCCGGGAGTTCCAACTGTCGCAACCCTCCGCCTCGCGCATAGTCGCCAATCTCGAACGCGAGGTCGGCGCGGCACTGTTCATTCGCACGACGCGCGCCGTGACATTGACCGAGGCGGGCAGCGAATATCTGGCGCGGATCGAACCCCTCCTCGCCGAGTTGGAAGAAGCGGACCATGCGGCCCGCGGCACGGGCGAAATTCGCGGGGTTTTGCGCGTCGGTCTCTCTTCGAGCTTCGCGGTTCGCGCGGTGATTCCGCGGCTGCCGGCTTTTCTGGCTTCCCATGAAGCGCTGCGCGTCGATCTCCTGATGAACGATCAGCGCCAGGATTTACTCGGCGAAGGCGTCGATGTGGCGTTGCGTTTCGGTCCGCTCCCCGATACCAGCGCGACCGCGCGGAAGATCGGCACGGTTGAGCGGCTGCTCGCCGCCTCCCCCGCCTATCTCGAAAAAGCGGGCGCGCCGCAGCTGCCCACGGACCTCGCCGATCATGCAATCATCCTCGGGCCCGCCGGGCTCGATCCCAGTGCCTGGACGTTTCGCCGCGACAATCATGTCGTGACCGCCCGCGTCGAAGGAAAGTTGACGGTTTCCGCCAACGAGGGCGCGATTGCCGCCGCTGTCGCCGGACTCGGCATTGTTTCGACCGGCCGCTGGGGTTGCCTTGCGGAGATGCGCAGCGGCGCCTTGGTGCAAGTTCTGTCCGACTGGCAAATGGAGACGGCGGAGGTCCACGCCGTTTTCCCCGCTGGTCGCGCCGCAAAGCCCGCAGCGCGCGCTTTCGCCGATTATCTTGGCCGCGAAATGGGCAAGTATCCCGCCGCAGAGGGGCTTGCGGCATGTAGAGCCGCCGCCCGGCTTGCCAGCTAATGAGCCGTCAGCGAAAGGTTGCGCAGCTGACAGCCCAAATCGCTCCGCCGCCGCCTTCGCCTCCATGATCGCGATATCGATGGAGGTTTTCAGCCTCATCTCCTCTGATCTCCGCCGCCAAGGCGCGCGCGTCCTCCAGAGAGTAAAGAATATCGATAATCTTCTCGTTACTCCCGATTTCCGTCTGTCTGTGTTCCATTGCCCCTCACATTACTCAACACTTAGGTCATCGCCCAGATGACCGGCAGGACGGAACTTGCTAGGGTGCTACGTCAAAATCGGACGTGGCAAAGATGCGGTACGACAAGACGCGACAAATTCTCGAACTTGCCCGCGCGCTCGCCGGCAGCGCGGAAGGCCTGACTCTCGACGAGATGTGCGGGGTCAGCGGTCTCGAGCGCCGCACGGTCGAGCGCATGCGTGACACGATCCGCGACGTCTTTCCTCAGATGGAAGAAATTCCCGATCCTCCGAAGAAGCGCTTCCGGATTCCGCATGGGCTGGATGGATTCTTCCAGGATCCGACGACGGGTGAACTGAGCGATCTTGGCATTGCCGTCGCGGAATTGCGCGAGAGCGGCGCGACGGCGCGCGCGGAATCCCTCGCCTCGCTCGGACACAAGGTCCGCGCTGCCATGCGCCGCGGGCGGCGGCGCATCACCGAAACCGATGTCGAAGCCTTGTTGCGCGCCGAGCGCATCGCGGTTCAGGCGGGACCGAGGCCGGCGGAAGATCCGGCGCTGCTCGAAATCCTGCGCAAGGCACTGCTTGAGATGAAGATGCTGCGCTTCGTCTACAAGGGCGGCTCAAAACGCCGGGTCGCACGGGAGATCGTCCCTTACGGCATTATCTTCGGCCGGATGAACTATCTCATCGGCGCGGAAGCAGGGACGACGAAGCCAAAAAGCTGGCGCCTCGATCGTATCGAAGACCTCGAATGTCTTGAAAAAGGGGCCGCGCCGCCCGACGATTTCGATCTAGCGAAGTTCGCCAATACGCCGTTCGGCTTTTTTGAAGGCGAGCCGGAAAATGTCGCGCTGCGCGTCCTGCTCAGCGGCATGGACGAATTTAAAAATTATCGCTTCCATTCGAGCCAGACGGTCGAGCCCCTGCCCGACGGTGGCGCGCTTGTCCGCTTCCGCGCCAGCGGAATGCTGGAGCTTGCCTGGCATCTCTTTTCGTGGGGCGACAAGATCGAGATCATCGAACCGGCAATTCTTCGCCAGACCCTGATTGACGAGCTCAATCAGACGCTTGCGCATCACAAATCGGGTGCTTCATGACTTCGTCACGTGATCTACCAACGCTGCAAGCTTGGCATCGAGCTTTTCTGCAGCGGCCGTGACCTCGGCATTGTGCAACTGGCTCATGAGCGAGGACGGCAGATCATAGCCGAGCCGCGCCTCTCCCGCTTTCGTCTCGTAGATGATGAGCCGTACAGGCACATTGAGGCCGGCGCGGATATCATGCTTGAGCATCGTCTGCGCGATGAGCGGATTGCCGAGGATATAGAGGCGGCATTTGGCGCGAATTCCATAAAGCCCCAGCCACCCGCCATGATCGAAAAGCTGAAAGCGCATGAAGCCGGAGGTGCTTTCATAGGCGTGGATTCGCTTCGCGAAATCCTCGGTACCGGCGCAGGCGGTCGCTTCCTTGGCAAAGGTGGCGCCATCGAGAGAGCCCGTCGCCGCCTCGAATCTTTCTATGGTCGCGGCGAAAGGATGCACGGAGATAGAGTCCACGTGCTGGACGGTGAAACTTTCGGTCGTCATTCTGCGCCTCGCGGTTTTTGACGCGGGCGCATTATAGGTGCATATACGTCTAAATCGTGACCCGTTTAGCGCTTGGCGATCGCCGCCCCTTCGTAAATCTCGGGTTGGAAGCCGACGAGCACCTTGCCGCCGAATTCAAGCACCGGTCGCTTGATGGCCGAAGGATGCGCGAGCATGACCGCGATCGCCTTTTCCGCATCGAGCCCCGTCTTCTCGGCGTCGGGCAATTTGCGGAAGGTGGTGCCGGCGCGGTTGAGCAGCGTTTCCCATCCCGCCCTCTTGATCCATTTTTCAAGATGCGCCCGGTCGATGCCTGCCACCTTATAATCGTGAAAGGCGTAAGCGATGCCGTGCGCGTCCAGCCAGGCGCGCGCCTTCTTCATTGTGTCGCAGTTCTTGATACCATAGATCGTGATGCTCATCTTTCGTCCATTCGCCTCACAGCGGGACAATCCTACCCGCCTATCGACCCGGAAGTGAAGCCATGACGAAACCGTTCCTGACCCCCGGCCCCGATCACCCGATCACGATCGTCAAGCATCCGCGTCGCGTTGTGGTCTCGTTCGGCGGCGAGGTCATTGCGGACACGCGCGAGGCCTTGAGCCTGAAAGAGGCATCCTATCCCGTCGTGTTTTACGTCCCGCGTAAAGACACCAGAATGGCCTTGCTGCATCGGACTGAGCACACGAGCCATTGCCCCTATAAGGGCGAGGCTGCTTATTTCACGATTGTCGCCGGCGATCGCCGGTCGACAAATGCCGTCTGGACCTACGAGCGTCCGCACGCCGCTGTGGCCGAGATTGCCGGCTATCTCGCCTTTTATGCCGACAGGGTGGATGAAATCGAAGAGCGCGCCTAGGCCGCTCGGGAGCTATTGAAACGCCGCTTCCAGCGCCTTGAGGCCGACCTTCGGGTCCATCAGCCCGTGATAGATAGGCGGAATTGGCTTGTCGACGCCGAACAGATGATAGGCCGCGTGCATGGCGCAATGGACGGAATATTCCACCGTGAAGACCGTATCCTCCGGCAGTTCGACGAATTGCCCGAGGAAAGCGAAATTGGCGCTGCCCTTGGGAAGCACCAGCGGCCGGTCCTCGGGAACGCGTCGGCTGAACAGCGCCGAGGCATAGGGCATCATCACGCTCGTCACATCGGTCGTCGCAAGGACGGCCTCCTTGATATCATCGAACCCGAGATGGCCGATCAGCTCCGTCAGAATTTCCCTGCCCGTCGATTGGGCCATCGGTTTTTTGACGTAATCGCCGACGTCGTCGATGAAGAGGCCGTAGCCCCAAAGCGTATAGGTGTCCGCCGGCATGTCGGGAAAATGCGGCTGATGCGGCACGACGATCGACATGAGCCAACCGGAATCGACGAAGGTCATCAGCCCGCCGGTGCCTGGCTCATTGCCTGAATAGGCGACGATCCGCTTCAGCAGCAGATCGCCGTGCATGGTAAGTGTGAAGGATTCCCATTTGTTCTCGTCGATATTGCCATCGAACGTGTTGGGGCGGCCGAAGTCTTTCGCCTTCTTCGCAAGCGTCTCCCACAATGCCCAGCCGCCATCGCGGCGATCGCGGATCAACTCGGGCACGGTGTCATTGCCGCCATAAGTCGCGTCGGCGGTGATCGAGCCGAGCGTGACCATCGCCACATCGTTCGGCGCAAGTTCGATAGTTGAGTCGCCGGATTTATCGCGCACATGAAGCCGCGTCAGCAGACGCGCAGACGGATCGGTTTCGTCGAAATCCGCGTCAACGACCCTGACGCCGAGACGGACGTCAACGTCCCTGTCTAACAGCCATTTCTCAATTGGCCGGACGATGGAATCATATTGATTGTATTTCGTGCGACGAACGCCCGACAGTGTGTGGATGCGCGAGAATTCCTGAATGAAGCGCAGGAAATAACGCTTTAGCTCGATCGCGCTGTGCCAGTTCTGGAAGGCGAAGGTAGTGCGCCACATCTGCCAGAAATTGTTTTCGAAGAAGTGCTCGGAGAACATGTCGTCGATCCGGCGCGCGCCGAGGACGTGCTCGGGCGTCGCGAGGATGCGCAACAATTCCAGCCTGTCCCGCGTATTGAAGCCGTAGACGCTGGCATCGATAATTTCGTGGTCGCGGCCAATCAGACGCGCTTTGGAACAGGGCTTGATCCTCGTATTGAACTCGCGGATCTCCTCCCGCACGCTGACTTTCGCATCTTCGAGAGACGGGATGGTTTCAAGCAGGTTCCACAGCGTCTGATAGGCTTCGTCCTCCAGCATCCGGCCGCCGCGCGTGACGTAACCCTTCTGCGCCGGTGAGAGTGCGCCGTCCAGCGCGCCGCCGGCGATGTCGAGTTCCTCGAGGATGTGGATATTGCCGCCGGGAACTCCCGCATCACGGATCAGGAATACGGCCGCAGCCAAAGAGGCGATGCCGCCGCCCACGAGCCAGATCTGACTGGTCTTGGGGTCTCGTTCAAGCATGGAGCTTCCTTTCTTGCATTTGTACGCGACCGTTCCGTGTTTTGGTATTGGCGCCCTCCCCTGCGCGCATTGCGCCGCGTCAAATTTTACCACGTTCATTTAAGTGCTCTTTAAAATGCATTGGGTAACTTGATCGCGCGAGGCCAAGGCGCGACCGTCGCGTGCAGCTCACTGAGGCGAACTTTCCCGATGGCTGACACGGCCGGATTTGACGACAAGAACTATGAAGTCTGTATCGTCGGTGCCGGGCCGGTTGGCATTACCGCGGCGCTCGAATGTGCCAGACGCGGCCTCGCGGTGGCGCTTGTCGATGCGGGGGATGACTCGGCCGACCCGCCGGCAAGCGAGGCGTCCACGGCTGAAATCGTCGAGCCTTGCCGCCATGTTCCGATGGACATTGCGGTGCGCCGTGGATTTGGCGGGACGTCCTGGCTTTGGGGCGGCCGCTGCGTGCCTTTCGACGATATCGATTTCGAAAAGCGCGATTACGTTCCCGAATCCGGTTGGCCTCTCAGGCATCACGATGTCTCGCCCTGGTACGCGAGCGCAGCGGATTATCTCGACTGCGGCGCGCCGGACTTGCGCGAAAGCACCGCGACAAGTCCCGAACGGCTAGAATATTTTGCCCGACAACCAAAACGCGGCCTGGATTTGCGCGGCCGCGTCGAAGCCCATCCGCTGATCGATCTGATCCTCAATGCACCGGTCACGGAGATCGAGATTGGTCCCGATGGCCTCGCGGCAGGGCTTCGTTTCGCCGCAAACGATATCCCGCAGGTACGCGCGCGGTCTTATGTGTTCGCCTGCGGCGGATTGGAGACGACGCGTCTCCTGCTCGCGACGCAGCGCCGTCAGCCAAGCCTTTTCGGCGGCCCCGAGGGCGCGCTCGGCCGTTATTATGCCGGGCATTTCGAGGGCAGCATCGCCGATGTGATTTTCAACAATCCGACGACGATAAAGGCGTTCGACTATTCTCTCGTGAATACGGGCGCCTATCTGCGCCGGGTTCTGACCATCCCGGCGGCGGATCAGCGCGCCGCCGAAATCCAGAACATCGTCTTCTGGCCCGACAACAAGCCCTATCACGATCCGACGCATCGCAGCGGCATCAAATCCTTTATCTTCCTGATGGCGGATACGCCGGTTCTCGGCCCACGGCTGATGTCGGAAGGCATCCGCCTCGGGATCGTCGGGGCGGGATCCCGGCATTATCTTGCGCATGTCCTCAATCTTTTTCGGCAGCCGTTTCGGACAGCGATGGATATTATAGACGTCGCGCGCGATCGCTACTCGTCCAAGCCGCGCCGGCCGGGCTGGCTGCCCGCGACATCCGACAACCGCTATGTGCTGCACTTCCGCAGTGAACAACGCCCGAACCGCGATAGCACAGTCCACCTCACGCAAGCCAAAGACGCCTGCGGCATGCCGCGACTACGTGTCGATTTGCGCTATACCGAAGCCGATGCTCTCTCCGCGCTTCGCGCGCATGAGAAGCTCGATGAATATCTTCGCTCTACGGGCATCGGTCGCGTCGAATATCAGTTTCCGAAGGAGGAGCGCATCGCGAGCATATTGGCGCAGGCGAGTGACGGCTATCATCAAACCGGAACGACACGCATGGGTCTCGATCCCACAAAAAGCGTCGTCGGGCCGGACTGCGCGGTGCATGACGTGCGCAATCTTTACATTGCATCATGCAGCGTGTTTCCGACGAGCGGCCACGCCAATCCGACGCTTCTTGCAACTGCCTTTGCGGCGCGGCTTGCGTCTCATCTTGCGCAAAACACGGTGAAGGCTGCCGAGGAAATCACCGCGTCATATTAGTTTTTGATCCCGCGCCCATTGCGCCGTCAGCGCCATTCCTTTTTGTAGGCCAAATTCCGGCGCATAACCGAGCCTTTGATGCGCCTTGTCGATCCGCACGGCGGTTTTCGCTGCGTAAAGCGCGCGCGTTCCTGGGTCAGGAAGGTAAAGTCGCGTGGCGCGCGCGAGGCCTTTCGCAATGAGCAGGCGCTCGAGGCCGCGACGATAGCGCTGAAGAGCGGGAATGCTGCCGTAACGCTTACGCCATTCGCACCCGAATTCCGCATCGTCGAGCGTGGCAACGGCTTCCTGCCGGCCCGCCATCTGCGCATAGGCGCCATAGAATTCGCCCCATGTGACGGGGGCGGCATAGGAGACGAGAAACGCCTGACCGATCGCCGCCTCGCGCTCCGACGCAAGCAAGGCGGCCTTCGCTACGTCATCGACGAAAACCGCATTGCAGAGCCCCTGCCCCGAAGCAGGCAGCGCGACGCGGAAGAATTTCACCTGGTCGAGCAGGCGCGTCGTCCAGGTGCCGCCGCGTGGGCCATAAACGATCGTTGGCTGCAAGATCGTGACCGGCAGGGATTCTGCCTTGTGCATGGCGAGCAGTATCCGATCGATGTGATGTTTGATCTCGGCGTAGACATCGTTCGGCCTTGCCGGTGCCTCTTCGTCGAGATCGCCATCGGGCTGAGGCCCATAGGCGGCGACACTGCTGAAATGGACAAAACGGCGCGCTTTATTGCGGACGGCCGCCTGGGCCAGCGCACGCGTCCCCTCGACATTGGCGCGCCATTGCTCCTCGCGCCGGCCGCCGAATTGATAGGCGACGTGGAAGATAAGATCGCAATCCTCACTCGCGCGGACGAGCAACTCGGCGCTTTTGAGATCGGCCTGGACGATCTCGGCCCCCGGCGGGGCCCAGCGAATACGCTCCGGACCGCCCGAGGTTGCGATCCGAACCCCGATGCCGCGCTCCGTGAGCATCTCGACAAGACGCCGGCCGATGAAGCCGCTGCCGCCGGTCACAAGCGCCCGCTGTTGCGTCGGCATGGTTCTGATCCTCATCCTGTTGTGCCGAGGCGACTTTAAGAGCGCCAACTTAGCGCTTTATGAAACGACGCCCTATCAAGAGGTAAACGGCCGCTCCGTCGCGCGTCTATTTCGCGCCGCGTAGTCTCTTCGACACCCGTGCAATGAGATCGTCGCTGCGTGACAAAAAGAGCTTGAGAACCGGCGACCTGTTGGCCTTGTGATAGCCGATCACGAGATCAATGGTCGGCGGCGTGCCTGCGAGCGGCCGGGCGGTCACCGACCAGGGTAGGAAATTTTGCGCACAGGCCGGCAGCAGCGTGATGCCGCGCGTCGAGGCGACGAGCGACACCGCCATGCCAAGATTATCGATCTCATGCGCCGCTCGAAACGCGAACTCCCGCACGTTTGAAATAATCCGCGATGACGGCTTGCAGCACCGGCGCCGTGTTCGACATGCCCAGAAACGTCTCTTTCGCGATATCTTCGATAGCGATCGCCTTTCGCGCTGCGAGCTTGTGGTCGCTTGGCAGCGCGACAATCAGCGGCTCGGTCGTGACCACTTGGTAGACAAGATCGGGCATATTGGGTTCCGGCCGCAGGAAGGCGAGATCGAGCTTGCCGCGCATCAGCGCATCAGCGAGCAATGGCGAATATTGGCTCGATACCGTGACGTCGATATTCGGCAGTTCGTCGCGCAAAATGTGCATGGCCTCGGAAAGCCAGTCCATCTCCTGTCCGGTAAGGAAGCCGAGGGCGAAGCGCGCCTTGGCGGGCTCCGCAGCCCGGCGTGCCGCCGCTCCAGCCGCTTCGACCTGCGCCAACGCCAGCCGCGCGTGGTCGAGGAAGGCGCGGCCCGCTGGCGTCAGCTCGATGCCTTTGGCGCTGCGGACCATGAGCTGCGCGCCAACTTCATATTCGAGGTCACGCATTTGCCGACTGAGTGAAGGCTGCGCCGTATGCAGACGCTTCTCGGCCGCCGTGGTCAGACTCCCCTCCTCGGCCACGGCGATGAAGAATTTCAGATGGCGCAATTCCATTGTCATATCTCAGAAGCATGGGGCGCATCTTATAAAGTCTTTTTCCGGCGCGCTATCCAAGAGTACTTAGACACACACGCAAGCGCTGTCGTGCCGAGGGCCATGCCTGACCGGCGGCTGACTTAAGGGGTGAAACCATGAGCACGCTTTCCGGCAAGACCGCCCTCGTCACCGGCGCCTCGCGCGGCATCGGCCGCGCCAGCGCGCTCGCGCTCGCTGCGGCAGGTGCGCAAGTCGTTGTTCATTATGGCCGGGGCGCCGGAGAAGCCGAGGCCGTTGTCAGCGAAATCCGCCAGGCCGGCGGCCGCGCTGAGGCGCTCGCCGCCGATCTCGCCGCACCGGATGCCCCGCATAAGCTCGCCAGAGATGTGCGCACCATCGTCGGCGAAAAACTCGACATTCTCGTCGCCAATGCCGGCATATCGAAAGCTGCGAAGATCGAGGACACGACCCTTGAGGATTTCGATCGCCTCTTTGCCGTCAACGTCCGCGCGCCGTTCTTTCTTGTGCAGCAATTGCTGCCCATTCTCGGCCAGGGCAGTAGTGTGATCTTCGTGTCCTCGGTCGTGGCGCGTGCCGTCGTCGGCCAGCTCCATGCCTATGCCGCGACCAAAGGCGCGGTCGATACGTTGGTCAAATATTTCGCCGCCGCTCTCGGCGAGCGCGGCATCCGCGTCAACGCTGTCGCGCCGGGCATCGTCGATACGGATATGTCGAATTTCACCAAGACCGAGGCTGGCCGCAATGCCGCTCTCGGCATGCAGGCGTTGAAGCGCATCGCCGGGCCAAGCGATATTGCGGGCGTGGTGGCGTTCCTCGCCTCCGACGAGGCCCGCTGGATCACCGGCGATACGATAAGGGCGGATGGCGGATCGAAACTGTGAACAGGGTTCAAGCAACCGAAACAGGAGAAGTACAATGACGAAGAAACTCGAAGGCAAGGTCGCGTTGGTGACCGGCGGCTCGCGTGGCATTGGTGCCGCGATCGCAAAGCGGCTTGCCGTTGACGGAGCGAAGGTGGCCATCACCTACACAAAAGGTGCCGACGCAGCGGCGGCTGTCGTCGCGGAGATCGAGCGCGCCGGCGGAAAAGCCCTCGCCGTTCAGGCCGACGCGGTCGATGCCGGCGCAGTCAAGGCCGCTGTCGAAAAGACTGTCGCGACCTTCGGCGGACTTGATGTGCTGGTGAACAACGCCGGCACGGCTATTCCGAACAGGTTCGAGGACGCGACGCTGGAAGAGCTCGATCGCGTCGTCGATCTCAACATCCGCGGCCTCTTCTTCGCGACGCATGCCGCGCTCAAACACCTGAACAACAATGGCCGCATCATCAATATTGGCTCGGCTGTGGGCGAGCGCGTGGCGGTTCCCGGCCTTGTCCCCTATGCGGCGACGAAGGGCGCGGTAAAAATCTTCACGCAGGGCCTTGCGCGCGAAGTCGGCGACCGTGCCATTACGGTCAATAACGTGCAGCCCGGACCGATCGACACGGATTTGAATCCCGCTTCGGGCGATTGGGCGGTTCCGCAAAAGGCTGGCACGGCGCTCAAGCGTTACGGCACCGTGGACGAAGTCGCGGCGCTCGTGGCCTTCGTTGCCAGCCCGGAGGCGGCCTATATCACCGGGACCAATCTGACAGTCGACGGCGGCACAAACGCTTAGCCGTCGGGGCTGAAGCGAAGCGATCGATGGCGGCTATAAATAGCTGCCATCCGAAGGGAGGCCCGCATGGGCAAGACGACGCCGGACCAGAACAAGGCTATCGTGCTCGAAGCGTTCGACACGTTGTTTAACAAGCGCGATTACGACGCGGCAGCACACTTCTGGTCAGACACATACATCCAGCACAGCGCCCATATCGCGCCGGGCCGCGACGGACTTTTCTATCTTGTGCGCAGCCTGCCGGAGACTCTGCGCTATGAGCATGGCCTCATCCTTGCTGATAATGACTTCGTCTTCGTGCATGGCCGTTATTTCGGAATCCCGACGGCCTTGATCGCTGCCGATATCGTGCGCATCGAAGACGGGAGCCTTGCCGAGCATTGGGATGTGCTGCAAGACGAGGTCACGCAGGCCGAGTCAAAAAGCGGACTGCCTATGTTCGGCAGCAAGTTCCCGGCTTAAGGCGCGCGCGAAGCTCTAGCCACGCGGCTTCACCACGCCGAGCCGCAGCAGCAACTCGCCTGTCGCGGCGATGGCCTCTTCGTTCGAACGCGGCGACCATCCGAGCACGTTACGGGCCTTGGCGTTCGAGGCGCGGCGCAGGATGCCAAGCTGCGGTACGATCTGGCGCAACATGGGAACGAAAGGCGCGAGCAGCCTGACGATCCAGTTCGGGATCTCGCGTCTCGGCGCCGCTGCGGCTGCGGCGCCGAATTTCTCGCGCAATACGCGCGCCACATCGATCATCCACATCGGCTCGCCCGCCACGGCAAGGAAGCGCTCGCCCTTCGCCCTTGGATCGGTCATTGCCCGCAAATGCAGGTCGGCGACATCTCGCACGTCGACGAGGCCAAAGCCCATATGCGGCGCGGCGCGCAGATGGCCATCGAGCATCATCCGGATAATCCGCACCGAGCTTTCCGTTCCGGGCCCGAGCACGGGCCCGAAGACGGCGACTGGATTGACCACTGCGAGCTCCAGCGTCGCACCCTCTTTCTGAATGAAATCCCAGGCGGCGCGCTCGGCAATCGTCTTGGATTTGGGATAAGCCCCAACTTCCCGGCTTTCGAGATTCGACCAGTCCTCCTCGGTGAACGGTTTCGCTCGGTTGCCGTGACCATAGCCGACAGCCGCGAAAGACGAAGTCAACACGACGCGCTTCGCGCCGACGTCGCGCGCGGCGCTGAGCACGCGGAGTGTGCCATCCCGCGCGGGGCGGATCAGCTCATCTTCATTCTCCGGCCCCTCGAACGGCAAGGGCGATGCGACATGCTGGACATATTCGCAGCCCTGCGTCGCTTCGGTCCAGCCGGCATCGCGATTGAGATCGGCTTCGACGAAGGAAAGGCGCTCGGGATCGGCGCCGCCCGCACGAACATTGGCTTTCACGTCGTCGCCGCGCGCGGGATTGCGCAGCGTCGCGCGCACCTCGTGGCCTGCCTGCAGAAGCGCGACGATCACATGACCCGCAACAAATCCAGACCCGCCCGTCACCAAAACTTTGCTCACGATCCGCGCTCCATTTGCATCTTCGTACCCGATGCCACTATTCTAAACCTTCAACCTCGATTGAAGGTCAATCATGAAGATCGGCGAAATTGCGCAACGCGCTGGCGTGAGCACCTCGCGGTTGCGCTTCTATGAATTGAAGGGTCTGTTGCGCGCAAGCCGGAGCGCCAACGGTTATCGCTCCTACGAAGCCAAAACCGTCAAGATCATCGCAATTATCGAACGGGCGCAGCATCTTGGTTTTTCGCTCAAGGAGATTGCGGCCTTGCTGACCATGCCGCCGGAGCAGCGGCAGCGGCCGGACGTCCTTCATTCCGCATGTTCGGGCGAAGCTGCGTGAGATCGACACGCATCTGCGCGAGGTGCAGAAGCGCCGCCGCGAATTGCGCGAAGTGCTGAAGGGGCTGCGCGCAGAGGCTGAAACACGGTGATCCATTTTTCGACGAGGGGTGTAAAGTGACACGCCTTACTGACGCAAACGCAACAGGAGATGGAGGCATTCTTACCGCTCGATGACACAAACCGTTCATGCAATCGCTTTTCTATTCTGAGTACCGCTAAAGGTAGAGGAAGGAGCAGATCATGAGCACAGTCACGACCAAGGACGGCGTTCAGATCTTCTACAAAGATTGGGGCCACGGTCAGCCCATAGTCTTCCATCACGGCTGGCCGCTCAGCTCGGACGATTGGGACACACAGATGCTGTTCTTCGTCCAGCACGGCTATCGCGTCGTGGGGATCGACCGGCGCGGCCACGGGCGCTCGAGCCAGGTCTCGGACGGCCATGACATGGATCACTACGCTGCGGATGCCGCGGCGGTCGTCGAGCACCTGGATTTGCGAAACGCGGTCCACATCGGTCATTCCACCGGCGGCGGCGAAGTCACGCGCTATGTCGCGCGCCACGGCAAGGGCCGGGTCGCCAAGGCGGTGCTGATGTCAGCCGTGCCGCCGATCATGGTGAAGTCGCCGAACAATCCGGATGGTTTGCCAGTTTCGCTGTTCGACGATTTTCGCAAAAGCCTCGCCGCCAACCGCGCCGAATTCTATCGCGAGATCGCATCCAAACCGTTCTATGGGTTCAACCGGCCCGGCACCAAGCCGCTTGACGGCGTCATCGAGAATTGGTGGCGCCAGGGCATGATGGGCGGTGCCAAGGCGCATTACGACGGCATCAAGGCCTTCTCCGAAACGGACCTCACCGAAGACCTGAAAGCCATGGATGTGCCGACGCTCGTCATGCAAGGCGAGGATGATCAGATCGTTCCTTACAAGGGCGCCGCCCTGCTCCAAGTCAAGCTTCTCAAGAACCCCACCCTGAAGCTCTATCCCGGCTTCCCGCACGGGATGCTCACGACCTATTCCGAAGTGATCAACAAGGACCTGTTGGAATTCATCAAGGGGTGAATTGCGATTCGCTGAAGCGGCGCTGCGATCTGCCAGACCGCGGCGCCAATGGTTATCATCTCACGAATTTCAAACAGTGAAGATCGTCGGCATTATTGGCAGATATGGTCGCATGACTTAGACTTTGGGGATGACCGACTACGAATTCTATTACTGGTCCGTGCCGTTCCGCGGTCAGTTCGTGCGCGCCGTCTTGGCCTATGCCGGAAAGACCTGGACCGAAGGCGGCGACGCTGCGATCTCCGCGCTGATGGAGGGCCCGGTGGGCCGCATGCCGGTGCCTTTCATGGGGCCGCCCCTGCTCATCGACAGGAAGGCCGGCTTCGCCATCGCCGAAATGCCGGCCATCATCCTTTATCTGGGCGAGACGCTCGCGCTTTTGCCCGCCTCCGCGGCGTTGCGCGCGTTAAGCATGAAGGTCGTCAACGACGCCAATGACGTGCTCGATGAGATCACGCTCGATGGCGGCCGCCAGATGTGGACGGAACAGCGCTGGCACGATTTCGTCCCCCGCCTGCAGAAGTGGATGACATTGTGGGAAGACACCGGCCGCCGCCACGGCCTGAAGGCCAAGTCGGGCTTCCTGCTCGGCGGCGAGACACCCGGCATCGCCGATCTCGTGACCGCCACACTTTGGTCCACCATGACCGAGCGTTTCCCAAAAATAGACGCGATCCTGCGAGATTCCGCGCCCAAGACCGCCGCGCTGACGCGGCGGGTCGCCGCTCTGCCGCTGCTGGTCGAACTGGCCGCGAAGGCGCGGCGAGATTATGGTGACGCCTATTGCGGCGGCCGAATCGAAGCTTCGCTGCGCAAGGTGCTCGGTGCCTGAGCGCCGGTAAATGGGAGGTTCAATGTTTAAACGGGGCCGGCTCACGACAAGCTTAATCGCGGCTTTTGCCGTCCTTCCCTTGCTGGGGCGCGCGGCGGACGCGGTCCAGTGCGGCACCGGGCCGGGCGGCTTCGAGGCCTGGAAGAGCGCCTTCGCCGACGAGGCGAAGGCCAAGGGCGTCGGCGCCGCCGGCATCAGCGCCCTGATGCAGACGCATTACAACTATCCGACCATCGCCGCCGATCGCGGCCTCAAAAGCTTCCGACTGTCGCTTCCGGCTTTCATGGCCAAGCGCGGCGCCTCGGTTATCGCCGCGCGCGGCCGCAGGTTGAAGCAAGCCCACGCGGAACTCTTCGACTCGATCGAACAGCGCTATGGCGTCCCGCCCGGCCCGCTGATCGCCATCTGGGGCATGGAATCCGGCTTTGGCACCCAGCACGGCAATCAGCAATCGCTCTCGGCCATCGCGACGCTCGCCTATGATTGCCGGCGGCCGGACTTTTTCACCGATCAGCTTTATGCGGCGCTGAAACTCGTCGACGACGGCCGCCTCTCCGCCGAGACGCGCGGCTCCATGCATGGCGAGATCGGCCAGACGCAATTCCTGCCGAAGACGGTGCTGGAATACGGCGTCGGCGATCTCGACACCGCCGAAGGCGCGCTGGCCTCCACGGCCAATTACCTCAAGGCGCATGGCTGGAAGCCGGGCGCCGGCTATCAGCCGGGCGAACCCAATTATGCGGCGATCCAGGCCTGGAACGCGGCGAGCGTCTATGAACAGACCATCGCGATCGTCGGCAAGGAGATCGATGGCGGGGACGATTGAGATGCCCCTCATCCCGAGGCGCGCCTGAAAGGCGCGTTTCGAGGAATGCCGGGGTGATGTCGCCACGCCCCACGCCAAGAGAAGGGCGTCCGCGCTTCATCGCCTTCGCCGGACTTCTGGAGGCGTGAGGATCGCGGTGTTATGATCGCGCATGAAACCGACGGCGTGGATCATTGCGGCGACCCTGGCCTCTTCTCCCCTCGCCGCGCGCGCGGATGAGGCTCCAATGGCGTCGCCGCCCCTCAATCTCAAAACTGAACAGGGTTCGGACTTCTTCACCTTTTTCCATCTCAGCGAGGCCGGCGTCCCGGCTAATGCGGCCCCGTCCGCGTGGCACGCCTTCCGCCCGAGCGGCCCCGCCTTTCACGACTTGGTCGAACTCGACGTCCTTACCGGCCCGGACGGCATGATCGGCACGGCCTATCTCGGCCTCGATCGCGCGTTCGTCGATGATCCTCGAAATGGCGTTTTCGCCCGCGATATCGTCAAAAGCTTCTTGGCCTGGATGGATCGAAAGCCCTCGCCGCGGCTCGGCAGTTTGATCGCCAACCTGTCGGACCTCTCCAACAGCGGCACCGTAATCCTCATGCGCGGCGCGCCGCCAGCGCCGCCCCCGCCGGATGGAACCGGCACATATGGCGCCTACCTCGGGCGCGATCAGAGCGCCAGGTTCAGCGATGACGCCATCGAGCTGGCCTTGACCAATTTTCCCGGCAAGCTGCCGCGCGAAGGCCTGTTTCAGGCCGTCGCTGGCCAGGAGAGGACGAAGCCCGGCCCCGCCTGGCTCAGGATTGATGTCCGGTTCCGCCGATAGACGCTGATCGGCGCGGGGCATCAAGCCGCGCTGCGCCAGGTGGCCGCCTCTTCCCAAAGATGAAGCTCTGCCGTATCGAAACGGCCGTATTCACGAGGCCGGAGCCGTATGACCAACCCGCCGATTTCTCCCGCGACGAAAGAGAGAGCCTCGCTCTCGACGCCCCGCATCGTCTTCCTCGTCATTGCGGCCGCGGCGCCCCTCGCCTCGATGATCGGCAATCTTCCCATTGCCCTCGGCCTCGGCAACGGCGCCGGCACGCCGGGCGCTTTTGCGATTGCGGGCGCCATTCTCCTCTGCTTTGCCGTCGGCTACGCGGCGATGAGCCGCCGGATTGTCGCGACGGGCGCCTTCTTCACCTACATTTCGGAGGGGCTTGGCCCCGACGCTCGGCGTGAGTTCCGCCTATACGGCGCTTCTCGCCTATCTCGCCTTCACTTTCGGCCTCGCCGCGTTCTTTGGCTATTTCACCGGCTTGGTCCTCGATCAGGCCGGATTGCATTTGCCCTGGCTCGCCTATGCCCTCGCCGGCATCGCGATTGTCGCGTTCCTCGGCTATCGGTCGATCGATTTCTCCTCGGCGATCATCGGCGCGCTGATGATCGGCGAAGTGATCATTCTCGCCCTTTTCGATGCCGCCGTGATTCATGCCAAGGGCCTTCCCCTGGCGCTGCCGGCCAGCGTCTGGAACCCGCACACTGTCTTCACGCCCGGCCTTGGCGTCAGCCTGATGGTCGCCTTCACCTGTTTCGTCGGCTTCGAATCCGCCGCCCTTTACGGCGAAGAGGCGCGCGATCCCAAACGTTCGATCCCGATCGCGACCTACACCGCGGTCATTTCCATCGCCGTGTTTTATCTCTTTACCGCCTGGGTCACGATCGGCGCCATTGCGCCCGATGACATCGCCGCGCGTGCGAACAAAGAGACCGGCGAACTCATGTTCAACATCTTCACGCGCTATGCCGGCGAGACCCTCACCGACATCATGGGCGTGTTCGTATGCCTGTCCATTCTCGCGTCCTATCTCGCGATTCATAACGCCGCCGCGCGCTATATATTCGCCCTCGGCCGCGAATGGCTGCTCCTGCCCTGGTTCGGAGAGCCGCATCCAAAGTCCGGCGCGCCGCACCGCGCCAGCATGACGGTGAGCGTGCTGACGCTTGTCGCGGTCGTCCCCTTCGCGCTAACTGGGCTCGATCCGTTCAAGGCCGGCGTTCCCGTGCTGATCGGCTTCGGCTCGTTCGGCATCATCTTTCTGCAGACCTTCGCCGCGCTCGCCATTCTGGTCTATCTGCACAGGCATGGCGGCGAGCCGGTCTGGGTGATGATCGCCGCATGGCTCGGCGCCATCGGCCTCATCGGTGCGACGATTTTCGTCGGCGTCTATTTCGATTTTCTGGCGCCGGGCAATACCGCCTTTGTCGGCCTGCTTCCGCTTGTCTTCCCTCTCGTCGTCGTTCCTTTCGCCGCGCTCAGCGTGCTGCTCAAATTCATCCGCCCCGCATCGACGGCTCCGAAGCCCGTCGAGAAAGCCGAGGCGGAATTTCCCATCCGAGGCGATGCCAACGGCGGCGTCTGGTTCATCAAATACAGGGATATCGCGGGCCGGGAAATCACGAGCGAGCGCAAGCCGAGCCTCGATGTCGCTCTGGCCGATGCGGCCGCGCTCCGCGACAAACGCGGCGCGAAAATCCTCGAGCTTGTTGGCGAAGGCGGATAGAGGCAGCGCTCTATCCCTCACTTAATACACTACATTTCGACCTTGGATACGCAACATCTCGACCTTGGCGTGATCCGTGATCGCCCGCCGGCTGCCGGAGACGGCGAACATTCTCATGTAGCTCACGACCGTGCTGGGGCTGTCCCAATATTGCGAGTTGTCCGGCGTGAACGTGCTAGACCTCTTCTTCATGAGAAGTTCCAAAACTTAATTACTGCAGCGAGATAAATATTGAAATTCTCGGGGCGCCAGCAGACCTGAGAATCAGGTCGCAAAAGGAAGTAACGTTCATTGGCACAGACTAGTTTATCACGGTCGCACCCGGAGAGCCACGTTATAGCGTTGGTGCAGGTGTTCGAGTAGGAAATCCCAAATAGATCGTTGGGCACGTTGTAGAGCATGCCTTCCAAGAAATATGAGGGAGCAATTCCTTCGGCCAGTTGGCCTTTGGCAATCATGCTATTCCGCATGTTTTTGAAAATGCGAACGGTGGGCTTGAACCAATTATTAGTCGCCTGATGCTTCGCTGTCGCGTTGGCTGAATGGTGCTTCGGATAATTGATGATCTGGACCCCGTCAGTCGTCCAAAACGTGATGCCCTCGTAGTAAAATCGATCGGTTGAGCTGCGGAATTGCATGTACCGTCGATACTCGACGGCCGGAAGAACATCCGCGTCGCGGCGACCACCCTCACCTTTGATCAAAATTGCCTTTTTCCCGGGCTTCACTGACGTTCCAAATTTCTTGGTGAGTTGAGCCAACACTTCGCCCTTGAACTTCTCGTAGGTATAGCCACCACCACTAATCAGGTGCGCATTGAAGGCGGCCAACTCATCGGGGGTCAAATCATCCGTTCCGTAGTAGTAAATAGAGTCCGTTGCGATCACAACATCCACATCGCTGTCGGCGTATATGTTGGTGTCGTTTCCATAGGAGCCTTGCAAGAAGATTGATTTGGATCGACTGGCATAAGGCGCGTCGCCCACGTCAAGGCATGTGCGAACGGTCGCATAAGTTGCCTGAGATTGAGCGATCGAACCCTGTTTGGCCCACGTGTCAAGCTGTGCTTCGGAGATAGCCATCGTCAGTTCATCAGCAGCCGTTTGAGTTCGGTTTCACGCAATGCGAACGACTTTACGCCGCGTTGGCGCAGAATATTCAACTTCACTGCGTCGTGCTCGAATAGATCAGTCGCCATTTCAGGCTTTTCAAACGTGTCGCTAATCCGGACAGTTGGCACGTGTTTGTAGAGAATACTCCTCAGCTCATCCATCGACTGAGTATTTATCTCAAGCGTTTTTTGCAGAAGCTGGACGCTCAGTAGATACTTGGCCCAGCGCATTTGACTGAACAAACCGGGCCTCGGTTCGGGATAGTTTCCGACGCCGACGCTGACTACGCGCAGGTCCTCAGGTGCGAACCCGAGAGCACGGGTCGCATCAGCGATAGCATAGAGGGTCGGATTGTTGGCGCAGTAGCCACCATCAATCAGCTCGACATGATCGCCTGCTGCCGTGACGACTGTCTTACGATCGAAAAACGGATAGGCCGAGCAAGACGCTTCGACTGCTTGCCCAATAGGAACTCCAAAACCGGGGACGAATGTTCCGACACGGCCATGCGCCTGAACGAGACTCCCTTTAAAGATCATAGGTCGCTCTATGACCCATTTTGTGGTGACGATCCCGATGCCAGTTCTGACGGAATCGAACATGGCATCACCGAAAATCTTGTCAGCGAGTTCGCTAAGCGCCTTAGATTTTTCGGCGGCCTTTTTCCGCTGCATGACCCGCGGGACATGTTCTTTGTATAGACCGTGAATCTCGTCAACTGATCGGCCCTGCGCTAGCAAGGCAGCGATGATCGCACCTGTGCTGGTGCCGAAGATTAGATCAAAACTTTCAGCGAGGGGCTTGCCAGTCAGCCCCTCAATCTCGCGAAGGATGCCGAGCGAGTAAAAACCTTTTGCTCCGCCACCATCCAGGCTGAGGATGCGGCAGGTTGGCTTGGCAAGCGGTGGCGGTAAGTCGCTAGTCATAAAGAAAGCTAGCACAAATCTTAAACAGTTAAAAAGTGCGTAAGAACTCTACCATCAACGCCTTAACACGCCGACCGGCCCCAGCCACGCCCGAAGTATGCAGCATGTACCGGCAACACGCCGGTGAAGAAGCATATCGAACTAGGGCGATAGCTTGGACAGACTTGCGCGTGTTTACGCTGTAGGATCCATGTCTTGGCTATAAAAGTCACTCCCACTCAATCGTCCCCGGCGGCTTTGACGTGACATCATAGACCACGCGGTTGATGCCGCGCACTTCGTTGATGATGCGCGTCGCGGCGCGGCCCAGGAAGCTCATGTCGAAGGGGAAGAAATCCGCCGTCATGCCGTCGGTCGAGGTGACGGCGCGCAGCGCGCAGACGAAATCATAGGTGCGCCCGTCGCCCATGACGCCGACGCTCTTCACCGGCAGCAGCACGGCGAAGGCCTGCCAGATCGTGTCGTAGAGCCCTGCCTTGCGGATTTCGTCGAGATAGATCGCATCGGCCTTGCGCAGGATTTCGAGCTTTTCGCGCGTCACGCCGCCCGGCAGGCGAATGGCGAGGCCCGGCCCCGGAAACGGATGCCGGCCGACGAAAACGTCCGGCAGGCCGAGTTCGCGGCCGAGCGCGCGCACCTCGTCCTTGAAGAGTTCGCGCAAGGGCTCGACGAGCTTCATCTTCATCCGCGCCGGCAGGCCGCCGACATTGTGATGCGACTTGATGGTGACGCTCGGGCCACCCTGGAAAGAGACGCTTTCGATCACGTCGGGATAGAGCGTGCCCTGCGCCAGAAAATCCGGCGCGCCGCGCCCGTCTGCGGCGATCTTCTTCGCTTCTTCATCGAAGACATCGACGAAGAGCTTGCCGATGATCTTGCGCTTTTGCTCCGGCTCCTCGACGCCGTCGAGCGCCTTCAGGAACGTCTCGCTCGCGTCGACATGGACGAGCGGGATATTGTAATGGCCGCGAAACAGCGAGACGACCTGCTCCGCCTCGCCCTGCCGCAAGAGGCCGTGATCGACGAAGACGCAGGTGAGCCTGTCGCCGATCGCCTCGTGGATCAAGAGCGCCGCGACGGAGGAATCGACGCCGCCCGAGAGCGCGCAGAGCACCCGGCCCTGCCCGACCTGCGCGCGGATCGTCTTCACCGCCTCGGCGCGGAAGGCGCGCATCGTCCAGTCGCTTTTCAGCCGCGCAATCTTGAAAAGGAAATTGGCGATGAGCTGCGGCCCCTCGGGGGTGTGATGCACCTCGGGATGGAATTGCAGGCCGTAGAAGCGGCGCGCCTCGTCGGCGATGATGCAGACCGGCGCGTTCGGTGAATGGCCGATGCTGGTGAAGCCAGGCGGCAGTTTGGTCACGCGGTCGCCGTGGCTCATCCAGACGGTATGGCGGCCCTGCTCCCACACGCCTTCGAGCAGCGGCAATTCCTGCGTCGCCTCGACCTCGGCGCGGCCGTATTCGCCGGAATGGCCGCCTTGCACCTCGCCCCCAAGCTGCGCCGCCATGAGCTGTTCGCCATAGCAGATGCCGAGGATCGGCACGCCGGCCTCGAAGATCGCCTGCGGCGCGCGCGGCGAGCCTTCCTCCAGCACGGAGGCTGGACCGCCGGAGAGGATGACCGCCTTGGGCTTCAGCTCGGCGAAGGCCGCCTCGGCCTTCTGGAAAGGCGCGATCTCGCAATAGACGCCGGCCTCGCGGACGCGGCGGGCGATCAATTGCGTCACCTGCGAGCCGAAATCGACGATCAGCACTTTGTCGTGGTGGGTGACGATTTCGTGGTGGAGGGGGTCTTCGGCCATGAGTTCCTGCTGGCAAAAAACGGACTTATGGGATCGCGCCCGGCGACGCAAGAAGTGCAAAACTTGCCTCAACGCTTTCCGGAGCATTTGAGCGTTCGGGTTGAAGGCCGGGCAAACCTTCCCCGCTAGTCTCTAGGCTACGACGTGCGTAAGCGTAGCAAGAGGCGAAGATGGAGCGTCAGGTCCCGGTCTACACCCCTGGGCGGAAAAACCCGGTCGCGGTCCGGCTTGCCGATGTCCCGAGCCTGTTTTCGGAAGGCTCGGAGCCGGATGAGCCGGCGCGGCAGGAGCCTTTCTGGCGGCTCAGTGCGGAAACGCTGCTGCGGCGGCTTTCGCAGATCAGGCGCGCCGCAGCCCGGCAATAAAGAACCCGTCCGTCCCGCTTGTCAGCGGCGACAGCCGCAGGCCGATGCCTTGCGGCGCGGCAAAGCGCGCCAGGTCCGGCAATCCGGCGGCGGCGACCAGCGCCTCCGCGCCAATGGCCGAAAAATCCGTATGGCGGCCGAGGAAGGCCGCGATCCGCTCCTCGTTCTCCGCCGGCAGCAGCGAGCAGGTGATGTAGACGAGCCGCCCGCCGGGCTTCACATAAAGCGCCGCGCTCTCCAGAACCTCGTCCTGCTCTTTGAGGCGTTGCTCCAGCGCGCCAGGGCGGATGCGCCATTTGGCGTCGGGGTTGCGCCGCCAGGTGCCCGTGCCCGTGCAAGGCGCGTCGACCAGAACGAGGTCGCAATGGCCTTCGAGATCGGCAAGGACATTTTGCCCGCGGCGCGGGGTGCGGACCTGAACATTGCGCGTGGCCGCCCGCTCCAGCCGCGCATAGAGCGGCCCGAGCCGCCGCGCCTCGCGGTCGGTGGCGTAGATCTGGCCGCGGTTCTCCATGTGGCCGCGAGCGCCAGCGTCTTGCCGCCGCCCCCGGCGCAAAGGTCGAGCACCTGCTCGCCCGGCTGCACTGCGCAAAGTTGCGCGGCAAGTTGCGAGCCTTCGTCCTGAATTTCGACGAGACCCTTGAGATAGGCCGGCTCGCCCGCCAGCGAGGCGCTGCGCCCGTCCTCGCTCAGCGGCACGCGCAGGCCGAGCGGCGAGAGCGGCGTCGGTTCGGCGCCGAGATGCGCCAGCGCTTTCTGCGCCTTCTCCCGCGTCGCCTTCAGCGTATTGACGCGCAGATCGAGCGGCGCGCGGGCGGCGAGCGCCCGGCCTTCCGCCACGGCACTTTCGCCGAAAGCCTCAGCCAATGCCGGGGCGAGCCATTCGGGATAATCGCCGCGTACATGATCCGGCGCGCCGTCGAGCGTCGCGTCCGTGAGCCGCCCGCGCTCATCGTCCGAAAGCGGCGGCGGCGCATGGCCTTCGCCGCTGCAGAGCGCGCCGATTTCATCGGCGGACAGGCCGCGCATCTCGCGCAGACTGCCGAGGACGATTGCGCGGGCTTCCTCGCTGCCCACAATCCAGGCGGCCGAGGCGCGGCAGCGCAAGGCGTCGAAAACGAGCGTCGCCAGCGCGGCACGGTCCTTCGATCCGGCGAAGCGGTGCGAAAGGCCCCAATCCTTCAGCGCATCCGCCGCCGGGCGATGGCGCGTCTCGATATCGGCGAGAATTTCGATCGCCGCCGCGATCCGTGCACCTGGATTCATACGCCCGTCGGATAGTTCGGGCTTTCGCGCGTGATCGTCACGTCATGGACGTGGCTTTCGCGCAGGCCCGCGGCGGAGATTTTGACGAAGGTCGCGCGCTTCTGGAAATCCGCGATGTTCGCCGCGCCGACATAGCCCATCGCCGCGCGCAAGCCACCCGCGAGTTGATGCAGGATGGCACCGGCCGGGCCGCGATACGGCACCTGGCCTTCGATGCCTTCCGGCACCAGCTTCAGCGAATCCTTGATGTCCTGCTGGAAATAGCGGTCGGCCGAGCCGCGCGCCATCGCGCCGACGGAGCCCATGCCGCGATAGGATTTGAACGAGCGGCCCTGCAGCAGATAGACCTCGCCGGGGCTTTCGTCCGTACCGGCGAGCAGCGAGCCGATCATGACGCATTCGGCGCCGGCGGCGATCGCCTTGGCGAGGTCGCCGGAATATTTGATGCCGCCGTCGGCGATGACGGGAATGTCGCGCTCCCGCGCGACTTCGACGGAATCGAGGATGGCGGTAAGTTGCGGCACGCCGACGCCGGCGACAACGCGGGTCGTGCAGATCGAGCCGGGACCGATGCCGATCTTCACCGCATCGGCGCCCGCGTCGATGAGCGCCTTGGTGCCGTCGGCGGTCGCGACATTGCCGGCGATGATCGCCACCTTGTTGGAGATGCGCTTGATGCGCGCCACCTGGTCGAGCACGGATTGCGAATGGCCATGCGCGGTATCGACGACGATGGCGTCCGCGCCGGCGTCGATCAGCGCGAGCGCGCGGTCATAGCCCTTGTCGCCCACCGTCGAAGCCGCGGCGACGCGCAGACGGCCTTCCGCATCCTTGCTGGCGTCGGGATGCTGCGTCGCCTTCTCGATGTCCTTGACGGTGAGCAGGCCGACGCAACGATTGTCCTCGTCGACGACGACGAGTTTCTCCAGCCGGTGCTGATGCAGCAACCGGCGCGCCTCTTCCTGGCTGACGCCCTCACGCACGGTGATGACCTTCTTGGTCATCAGTTCGGAAACCGGCTGGTTCGGATTGGCGGCGAAACGCACGTCGCGGTTGGTGAGGATGCCGACGAGCCGCGCCGGCTTGCCTGGCGGCGCATGTTCGACCACCGGAATGCCGGAAATGCCATGCTGGCGCATCAGCGCGAGGGCATCGGCCAGCGTCGCGTCGGGCACGATGGTGATCGGGTTGACCACCATGCCGCTCTCGTAGCGCTTGACCTTGCGGACTTCCTCGGCCTGCGCGTCAGGCTCCATATTGCGGTGGATGACGCCGATGCCGCCGGCCTGAGCGAGCGCGATGGCAAGCCGCGCCTCGGTGACGGTATCCATGGCGGCGGAAATGATCGGCAGGCTCAGGGTAATCTCGCGGGTGAGCCGCGTCCGCAGGTCGGCGCCGCTCGGCAGGACTTCGGAATGCCCCGGCAGTAGCAGGACGTCGTCGAACGTCAGGGCTTCCTTAATCGCTGCGCGTTCCGATGCCGCCATAGCCAACTCCTTGCCGCGCTGATTAGCGCCAAGATGAAAAAAGAGCCGCGACTCGGTTGAGCGATGCGCGGCGGACCAAAGTTGGCAGCGGCTCTTAGCACGCCCGTGCCGCTGCGCAAATAAAACTCGCGCGCCCCTGCCCGGCGCGGCGGGATCAGGCCCCAGAGATGGGGTCAACATGTGGAAAACCCAAGCCTTCGCCCGCTCCGCTCCTTCTGCCCGGGGCTATTAAATCCCCTCGGCAGCGGTTAGATCACAAATTCCCGCTGCTCGATCGGATGACGCTCCTTGCCGCGCTACGGCCTCACCGCGCTTATCGTCGCTTGCGCCCTGTTCATGGAAAGCCTTGACGGCACGGTGATTTCGACCTCCTTGCCGGCGATCGCGGCGGATCTGCATCGGGACCCGATCTCGCTCAAGCTGGCGCTGACCTCCTACCTGCTCTCGCTTGCGATTTTCATTCCCGCCAGCGGTTGGGCGGCGGACAGATTCGGCGCGCGGACGATCTTCCGTTCGGCCATCGTCGTCTTCACGCTGGGTTCGATCCTGTGCGGCTTCTCCAGCACATTATGGGAGTTCGTCGGGGCGCGGATCATCCAGGGCATTGGCGGGGCGATGATGGTGCCGGTCGGCCGGCTTGTCCTGCTGCGCACCGTGCCGAAGGCCGAGGTCATCAACGCGCTCTCCTATCTGACCATTCCAGCCCTGCTCGGCCCGCTCTTTGGCCCGCTCGTCGGCGGCTTCATCACCACCTATTTCCATTGGCGCTGGATCTTCTTCGTCAACGTCCCGATCGGAATTCTCGGTGTGGCTCTTGTCAGCCGCTTCATCCAGAATGTGCACGGCGAGGCGTGGCCGCTCGATGTCCGCGGCTTTCTGCTGTCCGGTGGCGGCCTCGGCCTGCTCATCTTCGGCATGACGCTCGCCGGGCATGGGATCGTCGGCGGCAGGATCGTGGCTGTCCTCGTTGTCTCCGGCGCGGTTCTTCTCGGCCTTTATTATCTCCACGCGCGCAAAGCGAAATTCCCGATCCTCGATCTGAACCTGCTCAAGGTGCAGACTTTTCGCGCCGCCGTGACCGGCGGGTCGCTGTTCCGCGTCGGAGTCGGCGCGACACCGCTGCTGCTGCCGTTGATGCTGCAAGTCGGCTTCGGATTGAATTCGTTTCAATCCGGCAGCATCACCTTCATCACCTCGATCGGCGCTATGGCGATGAAGGCCACGGCCGCGCCGATCTTGCGTACCTTCGGCTTCCGCCACGTGCTGCTTTTCAATTCGCTGCTGAGTTCGACGATCCTCGGCTGCTACGGCTTCTTCACGCCGCTGACGCCACATCTGCTGATGATGGGGCTTTTGCTCTGCGGCGGCTTTTTCCGTTCGCTCGAATTCACCAGCATCAACGCTATCACTTACGCCGACATCGACCAGACCATGCTGAGCCGGGCTACGAGCTTTTCATCGGTGGCGCAGCAATTGTCGCTGAGCCTTGGCATCACCATCGGCGCGCTTCTTCTGGAGTTTTCTCAGGCTATCCACGGCACGGCGCAGATCACGCGCGCCGATTTTCCCTGGGCGTTTCTCGGCGTGGCGCTGGTCTCGGCGAGTTCGGTGCTCGTATTCATGACCTTGCCGGCCAATGCCGGAATTCATCTCGCCGGCGCGCGCAGGAAAGTGGCGGAGCAAGCCGCGGAGGCGGAACAGGAAGAGGGCTAATCTCCGCGCCCGCGAAAGCCCATTGCCAGCAGATAAAGCTCGGAGGAATCCGCCCGGCTCGCCTTCGGTTTGACGTGCTTGATCTCGGCGAACTGGCGCTTGAGCGTTGCGAGCAGATTCGCCTCGGTGCCACCTTGCAAGACCTTGGCGAGGAAGACGCCGCCCGGCGCCAGCACCTGCGCCGCGAAATCGGCGGCGAGTTCGACGAGATCGATGATGCGCAATTGATCGGTCTTCTTGTGGCCGGTCGCATTAGCCGCCATGTCCGAGAGCACAACATCGGCCGGACCGCCGAGCCAATCTATGAGGATCTGCGGTGCTTCCGGCGCGAGAAAGTCGAGCTGGCGGAAATCGACGCCGGGGATCGTCGCCACCGGCAAAAGATCGATGCCGAAGACCTTCCCCGCGCCGTCCGTCGCGCCGACCTTGGCGGCGGCGACCTGCGACCAGCCGCCGGGCGCGGCGCCGAGATCGATCACCTTCTGGCCGCGCTTCAGGATGTGATAGCGCGCGTCGATTTCCAGAAGCTTGTAAGCGGCGCGGGAGCGATAGCCGTCCCGTTTGGCCTGGGCGACATAAGGATCGTTGAGCTGACGCTCCAGCCAGAGCGTCGAGGCAAGCGTGCGCTTGCGCGCGGTCTTCACCCGCGTCTTCAATGCCCGGGCGGTCTTGGGCGGAGATTTTTTTTCGGTCATCCGCGCGCCCGCTGGGCGTCCATCAATTGCAGGAGAATGCCCTCCCGCAGCCCCCGGTCGGCGATGCGCACGCGCTTGGCCGGAAAGGCGCGGCGGATCGCCTCAAGAATGGCGCAACCCGCGAGCACGAGATCGGCCCGCTCGGTGCCGATGCAGCCATTGGCGACACGCGCCTCATAAGGCATCCGCCGCAGCCGCGCGACCGTCGCATCGATTTCCGCTTCCGACATCCAGAGGCCATCGACGCGGCGGCGATCGTAGCGCGCAAGGTTGAGGAAAATACCGCCGATTGTCGTCACCGTGCCAGAGGTGCCGAGCAGATGAAAATTCTCGCAGCGCTGATATTGCTGCGCCTGATTGATGAAACCGGCGAGTTCGGCCGCGACATACGCCACCATCGCCTCGAATGTCGCCTCGGAGACTTCGACGCCGCCGAAGCGCTCGGCCAAGGACACCACGCCGATCTTGAGCGAGACCCAGAAACGGATGCGTTCATGCCCGAAATCCGCGTCGCGCGCGGGCCGCCCGAGCCAGATGACCTCAGACGAGCCGCCGCCGATATCGAAGAGGATCACCAATTCCGCCGCCGGATCGGCGAGGGCGGCGCAACCCGTCGCCGCGAGATGCGCCTCTGTCTGGCGATCGACGATTTCAAGTTCGAGACCGAGCGTGTCGCGCACGCGGGCGACGAATTCCGCGCCGTTCTCCGCAGCCCGGCAGGCCTCGGTCGCGATCAGGCGAGCGTGGCTGACGTTCCGCGCACGCATCTTGGCCCGGCAGATTTCAAGCGCATCAAGGGTACGCCGGATCGCCGATTCAGCCAGCCGTCCGGTTTGCGACAGGCCCTCGCCCAGCCGCACGATGCGGGAAAAGGAATCGATGATCTTGAAGCCCGCAACCTCGGCGCCGCGATAGGCCGGCCGGGCGACGAGCAGGCGGCAATTGTTGGTGCCGAGATCGAGCGCCGCGAAAGTCGGCGCCCCCGCGCCGCTGTCGTCGAGCCTTGGCTGCGGCATCTCCGCCGGGTCGAAAACGGCGGCATTGGAAATGCCGCCCATCCCGGCTTCAGGAAGCAAATCCACTTTATTTTGAAAATCGTTCAGGCTCGGCATTTCGCCCCAGACTCGAAATTCGCGCGGCGCGAAGTTCCGGTCGCCGCCGGTCGCGCGAGTGGCGCCGCGCTCGAACCCGGCTCTCGAGGCTCTGTCGAACCGAGAGCCGAAACGCCCTCTCCTCAAGCGGTTAGCGCCATCCGAATGACACCATAAGCAAAGCTCATGGAGCGGTCCACCGTCAATCGCTGGAATGGCAAAGATTACGCCGCCTCAGCGACGATGTTTCTTCTTCTGCGGCTTCGCCTTGGGATGCTGCGCATGCTTCGCCGGCTTCGACTTGCCGTGCTTTTTCCGCCCGGCGTCGGGCTTATTCTTGCCGTGTCTGGGCTTTGCGGCCTCGGCGACTTCCGGCCGCTTGGGCGGCAAGGGGACCGCGGCGGGCGCGGCCTCGCCTGAAGCGGATTCAGTCGGCTCGGCCGGTGGTACGACCAGGGGGGCGGGTCCCGGCGGCGTGCCGATCGCCTTTTGCGGCGCCGGAGGGGCCGGCGGCAGGGGCTGGACCGCCGCTGCGGGGGGCGGCACGCTGGCGAGCGCCGCGGGAATATTGGGTTTCGAGAACGACAGCCCGAGCGCCACGGGGACCGGCAGGAGACCCGCCGCCGCCGGGGCCGGCGGCAAAAGATGTTCAAACGCTACGGGCCGCTCGGGCAGCAGGCCATCAACGGACGGTGGCGGCGGAAAGGCCGGATCCTCGAAGCTCAAAACCGGCCGGTCGAGAATGTCGAGCTCGGTTTCGCTCGGGGCCGCCAGCCCCTTGAAGTCGTAGGGATCAAAGCGCGGCGGCGGGTCGAGCGGCGCGGCGAGCGCGGCGAGAACGCGGCGGGTATCGGGAAAATGCGGGCCGCGCGGATAACGCCGCATATAGGTCCAGATCGCCTGCGGCGTCCCGGCATCGAGCGCGGCCCTCCAGGTCAGTGCCTCGCGTCGCGCGGCGAGCAAGGTGCGCACCCGCAAGGCCAACGGCTCGTTCGGGAAGGCGGCGCAGAACTCCGCGTAGCCATCAAGCGTGTCGCGCGCGATCGCGGCAAGATAGGCTTGCGCCACAGGCAGACTCGCGAGCGCGGCAGGCTCGCTTTCCGGCGGCAGCGGTGGGGCAGTCTTGTCGCGCGTGAATAAAGCGAAAGGCGCGGCGATCTCACCGCTATTCCAGGGCACGATGATCCCGTCGCTGAGCGCATTGGCGCGCAGCCGCACCGCGGTGAAAACCTGCGGGATGGCGTAGCCCTGGCGCAGCATCTCGACGAGCGAAAGCGCGTAAAGGCCATAGGGACCGGGCTCGTCCGGGGACACGGCGCTGGGCGCCTCGTTGAAGGCATAGATCGTGTTTGGCGCGGCGTTCTTGATTCCGAAGCCGCTGGCGAAGGGCGCCCCCTCGGTTGCGAAATGCAGAATGCGCGCGCCATCGAAAATGAAGATGCGGGCCTTGGCCGGCAGCGCCGTTAGCCGGTCGAGATAATCGGCGAGCCGCACCGTCGCGACCGGGATGTCGGCTTCGCGTTCCACCCGCGCGTCGACAGGCACGAAATAATTCTGCCCGGCAAATTGCAAGCCGCGACCGGAAAGGTAGACAAAGAGGACGCCGTTGGGACCGGCCGCCTGCGCCCTCAGGACGAAGTCGTGGAGCGCCTTGCGCAGGCTGGCGCCGTCGAGATCGGCGCCTTCGGTGACGGCAAAGCCGGCCTCCTTGAGGGACGCGGCGACGAGGCCGGCGTCATTCAGCGGGGTCGCCAGGGGCGCTACCTTATAATTCGCCTCGCCGATGACGAGCGCCAGCCGCGCTTCGGGCGCCTCGGCCGCAGCCAGATGTGGCAGCAGCGCGGCGAACAGCACGCAGAGAACGGCGCCGAATTTATGCATCCGGAAAGCCCCGAATTGAACCTGTGAATAGCCTATCCCTTTATGGCTGAAGCGAGGCCAGCCTTGCCGCCGCGCCTCTCCGCCGCGGGCGGCTTCCAAAAGTCGCGTGCGTCACTTGAATGTCATCAAGCTTGATGACAAGACAGCGGCAGCCGCCTTCAGTCCCAATCTCCAGCGCAATCTCTCATGTCGCGATTTGTCGCCCTCGCCACGCGCAGCCGCAGCGCGTTGCCCAACCTGTTCGACTTGGTCGCTTTCGCGCTGATTTTCGGCGCGTTCGTCGCGATCGTCCACGGCTCGCGCGGCATGACCCTGCCGCTGCAGGCGCCGCAGGCGACCGCCATATCGCTCGATTACAGCAACCTGCCCTATTATGCGCTGCGCACGACGCTGAGGATGTTCGCGGCGATGTTCGCCTCGCTCATCTTCACTTTTATCTACGCGACCTGGGCGGCCAAGAGCCGGCGGGCGGAGCGCTTTCTGGTTCCCCTCCTCGATGTGCTGCAATCGGTGCCGATTCTCGGCTTCCTGTCGTTCACGGTGACCTTCTTCCTCGGCCTTTTCCCCGGCTCGATGCTGGGCGCCGAATGCGCCGCGATCTTCGCGATCTTCACCAGCCAAGCCTGGAACATGGCCTTTTCGTTCTATCAATCGCTGCGGACCGTGCCGAAGGAACTGGACGAAGTCGCCGGCAGCTTCCTGCTCTCACCGTGGCAGAAGTTCTGGCAGCTCGAAACGCCCTACGCCATGCCCGGCCTCATCTGGAACATGATGGTTTCGATGTCCGGCGGCTGGTTCTTCGTCGTCGCATCGGAGGCGATCTCGGTCGGCAATACGACCGTGAACCTGCCCGGCGTCGGCTCCTATCTCGCGCAAGCGATCAGCCAGAAGCGCATCGATGCCGTGGTCGCCGCGATCGTCACAATGCTCGCGGTCATTATCGCCTATGACCAATTGCTGTTCCGCCCGCTTGTGACTTTCGGTTCGCGTTTCCGGTTCGAGCTGTCCGCCTCGCAGGAGGAAGAGCGCTCCTGGGTCATCCTGCTTTTCCGCCGCACGAAATGGCTGCGGGCACTGACCGTCCTGCCCGCACGCGCCTTCGGCGCGGTGGCGCTCTGGCGGCTCGATCTCCCGATCCGCGGCAAACTGAGCCCTGCCGCCGCGGAATGGAAGGAGCGGCTCCTCGATCTCGTTTCGATCGTCATTGGCCTGGCGGCCGGAATCTATACCCTCTGGCTGCTCAGCCACTTCATCATGACCAGCCTGAGACTCGCCGATATCGAGCAGGCATTGTGGCTGACCTTCCTGACCTTGCTGCGCGTTCTGGCGCTGATCCTGCTCGCCTCGCTCGTCTGGGTGCCGGTCGGCATTCTCGTCGGTCTCAATACTCGCCTTGCCGAGCGCGTGCAGCCTTTGACCCAATTCCTCGCCGCGTTTCCGGCCAACGTGCTGTTCCCGATCGTCGTCGTGGTCATCGTGCGCTACTCGCTCAACCCGGATATCTGGCTGAGCTTCCTCATCATCTTCGGCACGCAATGGTACATTCTGTTCAATGTCATCGGCGGCGCGAGCACGTTCCCCAACGATCTGCGCGAGGCGGCGGCGACCTTTCACGTCCGGGGCTGGGATTGGTGGACGAAGGTGATGCTGCCGGCCGTCTTCCCCTACTACGTCACCGGCGCCCTGACCGCCTCGGGCGGCTCATGGAACGCCGCCATCGTCGCGGAATATGTCAAATGGGGCAACGAAACGGTGTCCGCGCATGGCATCGGCGCGTATATTGCCAAGGCGACCCAGGCCGGCGATTACCCGCGCATTGTTCTCGGCGTCGCCACGATGTCGATCTTCGTCATCGTCCTGAACCGCTTTTTCTGGCGGCCATTGTCGCGCTTCGCCGAGCGCCGGCTCCAGCTTTCGTGAGGCTCTGATGCTCGACGCAGAACTCAAGCCCATTCTCGAGGTCAAGAACGTCAGCCAGAGTTATCGCACCGGCGCGGGCGAAGCCGGCGCGCAGGTGCTCGACAATGTTTCGCTGACTTTGACCGAGGGCGAGATCGTCGGCCTGCTCGGCCGCTCCGGCTCCGGCAAGTCTTCCCTTCTGCGCATTATCTCCGGGTTGACCCAGCCGACCGACGGCGAAGTGCTCTTCCGGCAAGAGCCGGTGAAGGGACCGTATCGACTCGATCTCCATGGTTTTCCAGAGCGCGGCGCTGTTTCCCTGGCTATCGGTTCTCGCCAATGTCGAGCTCGGCCTGCGCGCCAAGAAAGTGCCGGAGGCGGAAGCGCGCCCGCGGGCGCTGAAGGCGATCGACGTCATCGGCCTCGATGGTTTCGAATCCGCCTTTCCGAAAGAGCTTTCGGGCGGCATGCGCCAGCGCGTCGGCTTCGCCCGCGCGCTCGTCGTCGATCCGACGATCCTTCTGATGGACGAGCCTTTCTCGGCGCTCGACGTTCTGACCGCAGAGACGCTGCGTACCGACCTGCTCGATCTCTGGGTCGAAGGCCGCGTGCCGATCAAATCGATCCTGATGGTGACGCACAACATCGAGGAGGCGGTGCTGATGTGCAATCGCATCCTCGTTCTCTCCTCGAACCCCGGCCGCATCGCCGAGGAAATCCACGTCACGCTGCCCTATCCGCGCAATCGCCTGGCGCCGGAATTCCGCCAACTGGTCGACCGCATCTATGCGCTGATGACGCGCCGCGCCGCGGCGCCGACGCCCGGCCGCGAAGGAACGTTCCCCGGCCTCGGCCTCGGCATGGCGTTGCCGGAAGTCTCGACCAATACGATGGCGGGCCTCATGGAGACGCTGGCGGGGGCGCCCTATCACGGCCACGCCGACCTGCCGCCGCTTGCCGACAGCCTGCAGATGGCGATCGACGATCTCTTCCCCGTCGGCGAAACCTTGCAGCTCCTGCGTTTTGCCGAATTTGCCGAAGGCGACATCAAGCTGACGCCGGCCGGCATGCGCTTCGCCGAAATGGATGTCGATGCGCGCAAGAAGCTTTTTGGCGATCATCTCGTCGCCTATGTGCCGCTCGCGGCGCGCATCAAGAACGTGCTCGACGAGCGTCCGACCCATTCGGCCCGCGAGACGCGCTTCCTCGAAGAACTCGAGGATTACATGTCCGAGGAATATGCCGAGCGGACGTTGAAGAGTGTCATCACCTGGGGCCGCTATGGCGAGGTCTTCGCCTATGACGAGGGCTCGGAGACGTTCTCCCTCGAAAATCCGACGTAGGTTTTATCGCAACCCGAACCACAGCGTCGCGAAGGTCAAAAACGAGCCATAGCCGACGCAATCGGTCACCGTCGTGACGAAGGCGCCGGAGGAAACGGCCGGGTCGATCTTCAATCTGTGCAAGGCAAGCGGAATCAAAATCCCGCCCAGCGCTCCGGCGAGGAGATTGGTCACCATCGCGAAGGCGATGACGATGCCGAGGCCCGCCAGGCCGAACCAGAACAGCGCGCCGATCCCGGTGATAAGCCCGAATATAGCGCCGTTCAGGCCGCCGACGAAAACCTCGCGGCCGATGACCCGCCAGGTGTTGAGCTTTGTAAGCTGCCGCGTCGCCAAAGCGCGCACGACGACGGTCATGGTCTGCGTCGCCGCATTGCCGCCCTGACTCGCGACGATGGGCGCAAGAACCGCGAGCGCCACCATCTTCTGCAATTGATTCTGGAAGATACCAAGCACCGACGAAGCGATGAAGGCCGTGACGAGATTGACGAACAGCCAGAGGAATCGGCTTTTGGCGGTCCACCAGATCGAAGTCCGAGAGTTCCTCGCTGGGCGAGACGCCGCCGAGCGCCTTGATTTCCTCGTCGGCTTCCTCGCGGATAACATCGACGACATCGTCGATGGTGACGACGCCGACGAGCCGCTCAGCCGCATCGACGACCGGCGCTGAAACGAGATTGTAGCGCTGGAACAGCCGCGCGACATCCTCGCGGTCCTCATTGACATCGATCCGGCGCCGATCCGTGTCGAGAATATTGCCGAGTTCCGCCTGAGCGTTGACGCGCAGCAATTGGTCGAGAAACACAGTTCCGAGCAATCGGTGCGCCGGATCGACGACGAAAATCTCGAAGAAGGATTCGGGCAGATCCTCCTCCGGCGCGTCGCGCAGAAAATCGATCATCTGCCCGGCGGTCCAGAACGGCGGCGCCGTCACCAGCGTCGTTTGCATCAGGCGGCCGGCGGAATTCTCCGGATATTCGAGACTGCGCTGGAGCGCGACGCGCTCGATAGCCGGCATCGCCTCGAGGATTTCGCTCTGTTCCTGCCTGTCGAAATCCTCGAGCAGCACGAGCGCGTCGTCGGCCTCGAGTTCCGACATGCCATCGGCGACCGTCCGGGTCGGCAATTCCTCGAAAATCTGATCACGAATATTGGAATCGACTTCGGTGAGCGCGGCGAAGTCGAAGTCGCGGCCCATGAGTTCGATCAGCTTCGGGCGCGAATCGCTGGGCAGATTCTCGATAAGGGTCGCAAGATCGGCCTCGTGCAGATCGCCCGCCAGACGCCGCACCTCGTCCGGGTCTTCGGCCGCAACCGCATCGGCGACATCGGCGACGAATTCCGGCCGGATCACGCCGTCTTCGTCATCTTCCGGCGCGAGTTCGGCGAGATCACCCTGAGACTCGGGGTCGAAATGGGTCATTTGCTAATCCTGACTCGCGCTGGAGCGGGGTGCGAAGAAGCGATGCCGGCGTCTTGTGCAAATTCTGCTTTAAGTCTCTCGAATCGACCATGTTCCTGATTTTGGACCGGTTCGGTGCAAAATCATCGTGATCTTCAGGGCTCGCCGGTTCATAAGGAGCCCGTTTCAGGAAGGCAAACCCTCAATGCTGCAAATCCTGGCGCGGCGATTTGGCGCCGCCGCCGTGCTTTTTGTTTTTCTCGCCAGTGCTGGCGCTGCAGCGCCGGCCTGCGGCCCCGACAAGCTCGGCACTGAGCGCACGCTCACGCTGTCGACGGCCGGCGGCTTCGCCGTCGGATTGCAGACCTATCCCCAGACTCTGGCGCTGGCGGATCACGAAGTGGTGCTGACCTTCGACGATGGTCCGTGGCCGACAACAACGCCGAAGGTGCTTGATGCGCTGGCGCGGGAATGCGTCAAGGCGACGTTCTTTCTCATCGGCCGCAATGCCGCAGCCTATCCGGCGCTGGCGCGGCGCGAAGTGGCCGAGGGCCATTCGATCGGCAATCATACTTTTTCGCATCCGGCGCGGACGCTGAGGCTGATGACAAATGCTGCCGCCCGAGCCGATATTCTGCACGGCTTTACGGCCGACGAGACAGCCGCCTACGGCCACGCCGATGGCCAGATCAGCTTTTTCCGCTTTCCCGGCTTTGCCGATACTCCGGCGCTTGTCTCATGGCTCGAGAGCCGCAATGTCGGAATCTTCGGCTCGGACCTCTGGGCGTCAGACTGGCTGCTGCTGACCCCGCAGGCCGAGCTCGATCTCGTTCTCAAGCGGCTCGATCGCGCCCGGCGCGGGATTCTGTTGCTGCACGATAGCCGCGTGTCGACGGCGGAGATGCTGCCGCAGCTTCTGCGCGCCCTCAAACAGCGCGGCTACAAGATCGTCCATATCGCGCCGGGGCCGGACAGGCCCGCGCTGCGCCCGGCGCCTCCCGGCTGGAAATCCGAGACCGAGGAAATCCTGGCCCGGATCATTCCGCGGCTCGCGGGTCATAAAGCCGCCCCGGCGAACAAAGGGCAAACCCCTCCACAGGCTTTGCCTGAGCCGCAAATGTCCCGCCGTAAGTGAGCCCAAGCGAGCTTTCTGTGCGCAGAACACGGCCTGGTAGCGTAACGGCTTGACCGCAACCGATATGCTCACTCAAATCGGCTAAACAACAGTGCGCGGCCGTCAAAGCTTGATCGCAGCGGCCCGCCGATTGGGAGATTTCAGATGTCTGCCATCGGTCTTGTCGTAGAGCTCGTTGCCGGCGCGATAGGCGGCAACGGCATAGCGTCCGCCGCCAAAAACCTCGATCTCGGGACGCTGGGCAATTCGCTTGTCGGCGCAATAGGCGGCGCCGCGGGGACCTCGTTCCTCAGCATTCTCATCCCGGCGCTGGAAAACGTCGGTCATGTCGACATCGCCGCGCTCGCCGGACAGGCAGTCGGCGGCGGCATTTTCGGCGCGGTGCTGACCGCCATTGTCGCGGCGATTCGCAACGCCAGCGCCGGCAAACCGGCTTTATAGCAGCGGCAGCCGACTGCCGCCGCGATAAGCTACGGGGGGCACCCTCGGAAACTGCGCTTAGAACGAAGCACTAGAGGGGGCTTGGTGCGGCCAAGAGGACTCGAACCTCCACTGGTCTCCCAACTAGCACCTCAAGCTAGCGCGTCTACCAATTCCGCCATGGCCGCGAAGGTCGTGTCGTCTAACAAAAACCCCCTGCCCTGACAAGGCTCGGGACCATCGATATGCGCCTCTTTGCCGAAAGAGCCCGGACAATGCGGCTTTACGATTATCCCGTTGCCCCGAATTGCCGCCGCGTACGCATTTTTCTGGCTGAAAAAGGCATTTCCATTCCGACCCAGACGATCGATCTGACCACCCAGGAGCAGCTCTCCCCCAGCTATCGCGCCGTCAATCCGCGCTGCACCGTCCCCGCGCTCCAACTCGATAACGGGACGCTAATCACCGAAGTGCTGGCCATCTGGCGCTATTTCGAGGAGGCCGAACCAGAGCCGCCGCTGCTGGGCCGCGACGCCCAGGGCAAGGCGCTGGTGACGATGTGGGAGCGGCGGATGGAGCTTGACGGCTTTCTTCCCGGTATGGAGGCGATGCGGAATTTCCTCCGCGGGTTACGCTCGCGAGCGCTGACCGGCCGGCGCAATGACGAGCAGATCCCGGCGCTGGTCGAGCGCGGCAAATTGCGCCTCGCCGATTTTTTCTTCGATCTCGACGAGCATCTGTCGCACTCGCCCTACGTAGCCGGTGCCGAGTTCACGGCCGCCGACATCACGGGCTTTGTTGCGCTTGATTTTGTCGCCAGCCGGCTCAAATTGCCGGTCATGGACAATCATATCCATTTGCGCCGATGGTTCGAGACCATCGCGGCGCGGCCGAGCGTGCAATTGTGCGCAGCCTGATCCAGCGTGAGCAAATCGCCCGCACTTTGCAGACGCAGGAGACTGCGCCGGTCGAATGGCGCGGGCTCGAGGGACTAACGCCCTATGCCGATGCACTGGACCTGATGGAGACTCGCGTCGCTGCAATCGCGGCGGGCGCTGCTGCGGAAGCAGTGCTGCTGCTCGAACATCCGCCACTCTATACGGCTGGCACATCCGCGGCGGAATTCGATGCGGAGGCCTTGCGCTTTCCGCTGCACCGGACCGGCCGCGGCGGCCAGATCACCTATCATGGACCCGGCCAAAGGGTCGGCTATGTCATGCTCGATTTGAGCCGCCGGGGGCAGGACGTCCGCGCCTTTGTCGCCGCGCTGGAGGATTGGATCATCGCCGCGCTCGCGCAATTCGGCGTGCAAGGCGAGCGGCGCGAAGAGCGCGTTGGCGTCTGGGTCGCCCGGCCGGCCAAGCCACGCGGCCCGAACGGCGAACCAGCCGAAGACAAGATCGCCGCGATCGGTATCAGGGTGCGGCGCTGGGTGTCCTTCCACGGCATTTCGCTCAACGTCGCGCCGGATCTCTCGCATTATGCCGGCATTACGCCCTGCGGCATCGCCGCCCCGCATCTCGGCCTCACCAGCCTTGCCGATCTCGGCGTCACCGCGAATATGGCGGAAGTCGATTTCGCCCTCCGCCATACCTTCGAGGCGATCTTCGGCCGAACCGCCTGAGCTCAGGCGGCCTTCAGCCCCGCGGCCTGCTGCAAGGCTTTATCGAGCGCTGTCTGGCGCGCGTCCGGCCCAAGCTGCACGCCTTCGGCAATGATGATTTCGGGGTTGGTGATACCAACAAAGCCGAAGACCGAACGCAGATAGGTCTCGACGTGCTCGAAGGAAGCCGCCGGCTGGCCCGGGCCGTAAAAATTGCCGCGCGTAACGGCGATGATGACGCGCTTGCCGGGCGCAAGGCCCTTCAAGCCCTCTGCCCCGTACGCGAAAGTCTTGCCGGGCACGAGGATGCGGTCGATCCACGCCTTCAATTGGCTCGGGATGGTGAAATTATACATGGGCGCGCCGATGACAATGATGTCGGCGGCGAGAAACTCATCGAGGATCGCATCGCTCGCCGCGCGGCCCGCGGCAAATTCAGGTGCGTCGCCTGCCGCCGCCGAGATCGGATGGGCGGAGGGAAAATTCGCCGCAGTCGCATGCGCGGGCGCCGCAGCGGCAAGGTCGTGATGGATCACCCCAAGGCCCGGATTGGCCTCGCGCAGCTTCTCCACGATGGCGGCGGTGAGCGTCCGGCTCACCGAATTCGGCCCGGTAATGCTGGAATCGATATGCAGCAGTGTCGTCATGGGTCACCTTGGTATTGGTTTGTAACCTAGACTAAATACGGCACCGCTGTTAGAAGCCGCAAGAAGGCACATTTTTGGGCGCGACGAACATGGACGTAACTATCGAGCGGCCGCAGATGGAACACACCGACTGCCGCAGAGTGAGCCAGGTTCTGGCCCGCGTCGGCGACAAGTGGAGCGTGCTTGTCGTCATGCAGCTCGCCGAAGGTGAAAGGCGCTTCAGCGAAATCAAGCGGGGCGTGAACGGCATTTCCCAGCGGATGCTGACACTCACTTTGCGCGGGCTCGAACGCGACGGGCTGGTGACGCGCACGATCCATCCGACCGTTCCACCGCGTGTCGATTACGAGCTGACCGAGTTGGGCCACTCGCTTCGCCAACCAGTGATGGCGCTCGGGCAATGGGCGCTCGCGCATGTCGATCAGATCGACGCGGCGCGTGAGCGGTTCGATCGCGCCAGCACGGCGCGCTAGGATCACAGACTCGGCAGAAGGACGAAGCCGCGCGGCGGCAATTCAGCGAGCACGGCGGCATCCGGCTCGTACAAAGCAAGGTGCGCGACGCGCGCCCCCGCCGGACCGCTGCGGCAAGCCGCGACGAGCGCATCGACGGATTCGATTGTTCCGGCGAAGAGCGCTTCGACATCGCCATTCATCCGATTGCGCACGAAGCCGCTCACGTCGTGACGCTCCGCCGCGCGCTGGACGAAGACGCGAAAGCCGACGCCCTGCACATAGCCACTGATCAGGACCGCAACGATCTTTTCTCTATCCGTCATAGCCGATCCGTCGCGCTTCAAAACGAGACAAAAAGCTTAACCCGGCCCGGCGCGCGCGCCACTTCTTGCGCAATCAATTTGCGGAAAATAGTGGCCCATCTGATCGCGAACGCAAAATCTTGCCGGGAACAAAGCGCTAATCGCGCCTGATCAGTGATTCGTCGCCGCTCCGTTCGCGCTTTCGTCGAGAAGTTAACGAAAGGCAGGCACGGCGCGCCGCAACGTCGTCACGACGACGATCGACGTGGCAATCCTGTCCGGACTGCCACGCCTCATGGCTGCGATGATTGGCGAAGGAAAGCGATGCCGCGGCGCGGGCTCAGTGCCGCTTCTTGTAATCGGACAGATAAAGCGCGGCGATCTGTTTATCGGTGTCGCTCGCGGCGGCATTCGCCTTTTGGTAAAGGTCGGCGATCCACTGGTTCTTCTTGTCCTGTCCAGCCGATTGCTGGGCAAGCGACAACCACATCAGGCCGAGACCGCGCTGGCGCGCGACGCCCTCACGTCCGGTGAACAGCAATTGTCCGAGCAGGGCCTGAGCCTCGGCATGGTTCTTTTCGGCCGCAAGATGCAGCCAGCGCGCCGCCTGCCCCGCATCCTTGTTGACGCCGACGCCGTCGAGATACATGCGGGCGAGATCATATTGCGCATCGGCATTGCCGAAATTCGTCGCCGCATACTGGAACATTTCAAGCGCCCGCATCGGATCGGCGGCGACCTTGGTGTTCGTTATGCCCGTGAGGCTATAAGCACCGACCGCGACGAAGGCGCTGGACACAACCGCTTCTTCACGCGGGCTGGAATTATCCTCGTCGTAATTTTCGACGATCTGCTCGAAATAATCGTAGGCCTTTTCGTCGTCCTGGGGGACGCCGTCGCCATCGGCGTACATTTTGGCGAGTTTCCAGCGCGCGAGCGACTCGCCACCTGCCGCGGCATATTTCAGCGCTTGCAGGCCCGAGCGGGAGTTGCCGCTCCTGAAATCCTCCAGGCCGGCGCGCAGCGCGGCTTCCGGATTCTTGAAAATCTGCAGGGGTGTTTTGTCGGCGCTCTCAGCCGATTGCGGCGTGCCGTCGAAGGCCACCGTGCGGCCCGGCCCAAGTATAGTCGCGGCCAGCAGAATTGCCGCGCCAATGAGCGCAACGCGGGGCCGAGCTATTTGCACGTCACGGCCCCCGAGCCCTGCCGTCATATCGCGGCTGAGAAGGTTCTGCTTATTGACGACGCGCGCTTCCAACTCTTATGACCCCGCTTGGTTCGAAAAGTGAGCGACAGCCCCTGATGAGGGACAATCCAATGCCTCGCGGGGGGCGCGGGCGACTCCTGATGACGAACTCCGCCTACAGCTGCTGCAAGTGAGACTCGACACCACTTCGTTTCCTTCGAGTGATTTTAGACTAGCCGTTGGTTTATGGCTGAAAAGCGGCCTTCTTCTTCGCTGCATCGCATCTGTAGAAGATGCTCCCGAGCTGTTGCCCTAATGTCACGACTCTTGAAACGCACTTAAGAGCCGACGCGCAATTGCACGGGCCCCCGTAATTCGAGACTTATGGTAACCGAAGTTTTCGCCGGTTATTCCGGCTTGCGGTTATTCCGGTTTGCCGCGCCGTCCGCCCGCTCCGCTGCGTTCCAAAAACCGGGCGAAGGCAGCCAGAGCGATATCTGACACGTGGTGTTCAATACCTTCGGCATCAAGCTCCGCGCAGTGCTGTGGCACACCAATCGCGACAAGGAGGTCGACGACGAGCCGGTGCCGGGCTCGCACTTTGGCGGCCAGCGCCGCGCCCTCCGGCGTCAGGAAGACGCCGCGATAGAGTTTGGACGTGGCGAAGCCTTCGCGCTTCAGCCGGGCGATGCTCTTGATCGCCGTGGCGTGCGAGACGCCCAGCCGCCGGGCGATGTCGGTCGGCCGGGCCTCGCCCTCGGACTTCAGCAGGTCGTCGATCAATTCAACATAGTCCTCGAGCACGGCCGTCGCCTGGGCCGAGCGGGCCTTGCCGAAGCGCTCGGCTTGATCCGCCTCTGAAGGCAGCCCAGCTTGATCTTGCGGTGCATTGACGGTCTTGGCAGTCATTTCATACCTTATGCGGCGGCCGACGCGCGCAAGACTGCCTTGTTCGGCGGCGAACATCAATCCAAGTTCGATTTGAAGCTGAGCGAATATTCTGTAGCCTAGGCTACTCCACGGATGGGCATCCGCGTTGCCAAGACACCGCGGCGAGCGTCGATCTATCCGGCAATTGGATCAATTCGGCGCCGTATCCGCATGGCATAATTTCGGGAGGGTCGGCGCCTGGAATTGATCCAGCTTGCCGCAAGACGTGCAGCCGCTCGTGGCGAGCGAAAACGCCAGAAGTCCGAGCAAACCGATGACACGAAAAAGCACGTTAAATACCCCCGAAAGTATCGCAACGTTAGCATAGGCCAGCACTCTTTGCACGTGCGCAGGGCACTTCAAATCCCCTTGAGGTTACGCGCGTTTCTCTGGCCCAGTTGAGCAAGTATTAACCCACGACAATTACACTAATTGCGGATTTGACGAGATGCGCGGGGGTGCCAGGAGGCCTCGTATGCAGCACGAGCTGAGATCAACCGAGCGCATACGAAGTTTTCTGCGCGCGCAGATAATATACAACAATCGTATGACCACCATTGATTGCATCATCAAGAATTATTCGGCCGGGGGCGCAAGGATTGCGTTGGACGACACGCTGGCCGTGCCGTCGGAATTCGACGTGTTCGTTCCCGCCAAGCAGCGCAGCCATCATGCGCGGCTGGTATGGCGGGATAAGGATTCGATCGGCGTCAGCTTTATCGACGCGGCGAAGTCAGCTGAAAAGCTTGGCGTGTCCCATGCCGGCGCCGAACTCGCCGCGCGTCTGCGTGATCTTGAAGTCCAGAATGCCGAGCTCAAACGCCGTATTCAAGAGTTGAGCAAACGTCTCGAAGATCTCGGGCAAGACCCGACGATCGCGGCCTGAACTCCGCCGCCCCATCCGCGAATGGGCCGCCTCCCTAAACCGTTTCCCGCACATTGCCGTCATCGAGCGTCACGCGCCGGGTCATCCGCGCGGCAAGCGCCTGGCTATGCGTCGCAACCAATGTTGCAAGGCCCGTCGCCTCGACCAGCGTTTCCAGCGCCGCGAAGACATGATCGGCGGTGTGCGGGTCGAGATTTCCCGTCGGCTCGTCAGCGAGCAGAATACCGGGCCCATTGGCGACCGCACGGGCAATAGCGACGCGCTGCTGCTCGCCGCCGGAAAGCTCCGCCGGCCGGTGCTTCGCCCGCGCCGCAAGGCCGAGATAGTCGAGCAATTCGAGCCCCCGCGCCCGCGCCTGCTGGCGCGAAAGCCCGGCAATCATCTGCGGCAGCATGACATTCTCGATGGCTGAGAATTCTGGCAGAAGGTGATGGAACTGATAGACGAAACCGACCGTATTGCGTCGCAGCGCCGTACGGGCGTCGTCCGAGAGCCCTGATGTCGCCACGCCATTGATGAAGACTTCGCCGCCATCCGGCCGCTCAAGCAGGCCGGCGACATGCAGAAGTGTCGATTTGCCGGCGCCCGACGGCGCGACCAACGCCACCGACTGGCCCGGAAACAGGGTGAGTTCGGCGTCGTTCAGCACGGCGAGCGCCGCGCCGCCCTGCTTATAGACGCGCGTGATGCCTTGAAGCTGAAGGACGGGTTGGCTCATGTCACTCGTAGCGCAGGGCTTCGACGGGATCGAGCTTGGCTGCCCGCCAGGACGGATAGAGCGTCGCCAGGATCGATAGGCCAAGAGTCATGATGACGACGGTGGCGACATCACGCGGATCGACCACCGAGGGCAACCGCGAGAGGAAATAAAGCTCCGCCGGAAACAGATTGGCGTGCAGCATCTGATTGAGAAATTGGCGGATCGTCTCGACGTTTTCGGCGACCAGCAGCCCCAGCAAAAAGCCCGCGAGTGTTCCGGCAATGCCGATGGAAGCCCCAGTGATGAGGAAGATGCGCATGACGGCGCCGCGCGTCGCGCCCATCGTGCGCAGGATCGCGACATCGTGGCTCTTGTCCTTCACCAGCATGATCAGGCCTGAGATGATGTTGAGCGCGGCGACGAGCACGATCAAGGTCAGGATGATGAACATGACATTGCGCTCGACATTGAGCGCATCGAAAAAGGTCTTATTGCGCTCGCGCCAGTCGGTCATGATAACCGGCCGCGTCATGACCTGTTCGATCTTGTCGCGCACGGAATCGACATTTTCCGGATCGTGGAGAAAGAGTTCGACGACGCTTACCTGCTTGTCGAGGTTGAAGAAGGCTTGCGCCTCCGGCAGCGGCATATAGACGAAAATGCCGTCGAATTCGGCCATGCCGATCTCGAAGATCGCCACCACCTTGTAAGCCTTGACGCGCGGCGCGACGCCAAAGGGTGTTTGCGCGCCATTGGCGGTCATGACCTTGATCTTGTCGCCGACACGCAGATTGAGATTTTCGGCGAGCCGCTGGCCGATGGCAACGCCGCCCGCAGTGTCGAAGCCTTCGAGCGTCCCAGCGCGGACATTGTTGGCGATGCCGGGCAGACGCCGGATGTCGGCCTCCTGAATGCCGCGGACGAGACGCCGCTGCCATTCTGGGCAAAGTTCGACGATGCGAAAGCCGAGCCTTCGACCATTGGGATGGCGAGATCGACACCCTGCACTTTCTCGACCACCTTGGCCACGCTGTTGTAGTCGGTGAGCGGCGTATCCGCCGCTTGCAGGAAAATATGGCCGTTAATGCCGACGATCTTGTTGAGCAGATCTCTGTGGAAGCCATTCATAACCGACATCACGACGATCAGCGTCGCGACGCCCAGCATGATGCCCAGGAAGGAAAAGCCAGCAATCACGGAGACGAAGCCGCTGGAGCGCCGCGCTCGCAGATAGCGCGTTGCGATCGTCCATTCGAACGGTGCGAATATGGCCATCGATCGTCTCCCGGAAGGCTTAACCGGCGAACCGGTTGACGACTGCATCGAAGGAAAGGTTCTCGCGGGCGCCTGTGCTGCGGGTCTTCACTTCGACTTGTCCTTCGGCAAGGCCTTTCGGCCCGATAATGATCTGATACGGCAGGCCGATCAGGTCGAGGCGTGCGAATTTAGCCCCCGGCCGCTCGTCCGTATCGTCATAAAGCACGTCAATCCCGGCTTTTTGGAGGGCGGCATAGAGTTTCTCGGAGGCCGCGTCGGTCGCGGCATCGCCGACCTTGAGATTGGCGATTCCGACGCGGAACGGGGCGACGGCCTCAGGCCAGATGATGCCGGCCTCGTCATGCCCCGCCTCGATCAGGGCGCCGACGAGACGCGAGACGCCGACGCCATAGGAACCGCCGAGGACTGGCCGCTCGACACCGTCCGGCCCGGTAACGACCGCCTTCATCGGCTTGGAATATTTGTCGCCGAAATAGAACACCTGACCGACCTCGATGCCGCGCTTGTGGAGTTGCTTCTCCGGCGGTGTTTCGTTGTCGAAACGGGCGGCGTCGTGGACATCGTCCGTCGCGGCATAAAGCGTGGTCCACTGATCGATGATCGGCGCGAGGTCCGAATCGTAATCGATGTCGGCCGGCGGGATCGGCAGATCGAGCACATCGGAATTGATATAGACGCCCGATTCGCCGGTATCGGCGAGGATGATGAATTCATGGCTTTGATCGCCGCCGATCGGCCCCGTCTCGGCCCGCATCGGAATCGCTTTCAGTCCCATCCGCGCGAAGATGCGCAGATAGGCGACGAACATGCGCTGATAGGAGCGCCGCGCCGCCGCCTCGTCGATATCGAAGGAATAGGCGTCCTTCATCAGGAATTCGCGCCCGCGCATGACGCCGAAGCGCGGCCGCTGCTCGTCGCGGAACTTCCACTGGATGTGGTAGAGGTTCTTCGGCAGGTCGCGGTAGGAGCGGACAGAGGCGCGGAAGATCTCCGTGATCATGTCCTCGTTGGTCGGGCCGTAGAGCAATTCGCGCTCGTGCCGGTCCTTGATGCGCAACATCTCCGGACCATAGGCGTCGTAGCGCCCGGTCTCGCGCCAGAGATCGGCGAGCTGCAGCGTCGGCATCAGCAGCTCGATCGCCCCTGCCCGGTCCATCTCCTCGCGGACGATCTGCGTGATCTTCTGCAGCACGCGGAAGCCGAGCGGCAGCCAGGCGTAGATGCCCGCGGCCTCCTGCCGGATCATGCCGGCGCGCAGCATCAGCCGGTGCGAGACGATCTCGGCCTCTTTGGGATTTTCGCGGAGAATAGGCAGGAAATAACGGGAAAGACGCATAAAGGCGGCACATGTGAGCTAGAGAAACTGATGCGCCGCAATAGCTTGCGGCGGCGGTCGAAACAATCGCAAAGCCAAGCAAAAGGCAACTTTGCCGAGCCCGCGTTGGCGGAAGGGTGGCCGCCTAGGAACGAATCAGGCTCACGGCCTGATCTTCCCGCGCTTTGCGTGAAGCGGCGGAAGGCTGGAAGGATTCCGCGATCGTCTCGGCCAGATGATCGACCGCGGCGCTCCGGGTCTGGCCGCGCCGTAGCACGAATTCAAAATCCGGCAGCGCCGGGAGCGCCTCGGCCCGGCCCAGCGGACGCAGCGCCGGCGGCAGGCGACTCTCGGGAAAAATGGTGATGGCAAGCCCGGCATCCAGCGCCGCGAGGATGCCGGCGATGCCGGAGCTTTGCAGCACGACGGTCCACGGGCGCCCGACGCGGTCGAGTTCGTCGAGGACAACCTGTCGCCAGCGGCAATTCGGCGGGTAGAGCGCCAGCGGCACGGGCTCATCAGGGCCGAGGTGCATCGCCTGCCCGGCTGCCCAGATGCGCTTCTCGCGCGATAGCGCGATGCCGTCGCCCTCGCCGATCTCGCGGCTCAGGATCGCAAGATCGAGATCGCCGGCCTCGAGCAGCGCGGCAATATCGGGGCCGATGCCCAATTCGATCTGGAGACGCAGCGCCGGATTTTGGGCCGCAAAATTCCGGAGCAAGGCAGCAAGCCTGTCGAGGCCGAAATATTCCGGCGCGCCGATGCGGATAAGCCGCTCGTCCTTGCCGCCCAGGCGGCGCTCGGCCTCCTTATTGAGCGCCAGAATGCGGCGCGCATAGGAGAGCAAAACTTCGCCCTGCTCTGTCGGCCCGACGCCCTCCGTGCCGCGCCGGATGAGACGCGCCCCGACCTGCTCTTCCAGCCGTTTGACATGCAGGCTGACGGCAGACTGCGTAAGATTCACCAGATGCGCGGCTTTGGTGAAGCTGCCCGTATCGCAGACGGCGGCGAAGGTCCGCAGCAGGATCGTATCGTACAGCATCGGCTCTCGCCTATTTGCGCGGCTCATGGCGCGGATGACACATCTCAATGCCCGCCCGACGCGGCGCGAGTTTATAGTCCCCGCGGCCGGCGCGCCATCGGGATAGCGCTTGCGGCACGGGAGGCGGATTTGATGATAAGGCGGCTGGTTATGATCGCGGCATTGTCGTTAACGGCGCTCGTTGCGGCGCAGGCACAGAGCGTCAAGCCGGACGCGACGCCGCCGGACCCCGAAGCCGATTCCCGGGCTGCGATGAAGTTCACGGTCCATGAGTTCAAGAAGGGCGGCGATTGGGACATGTGGGACATCGGCCGGCCGCACCCAATGCAAGGCAAGGGCGAATTCGGCGGCAACGATGCCATCGGTGTTGCGGCAGGCAAGCGCATCCCGACCGATTGCTCGCTTTACTGGAACGATCCCGATTCCCACAAAATCCTGTGCTTTTCGTCGCAGGCGTCGCTTGTCTATTTTCTCGATGCGCCGCAAGCGAACGCGGCGCGCGCGGCAAAGCGCTGGCACGAGATGCAGAAGAAGCCGGCGGGCTGAAACCTATTCCACCGTCACGCTCTTGGCGAGATTGCGCGGCTGGTCCGCGTCTTTGCCCATGAAGACGGCCGTGTGATAGGCGAGCAATTGCACCGGCACGGCATAAACGAGCGCGGAAAAGTCCGGCGCCATCTTCGGCAAAGCGATGACCTCCGCCGGCACGCCAAGCTCATGCACCGCGTCCGGCTCGGAGACCAGAATAATCCGCCCGTTGCGCGCCGCGACTTCCTGCACATTCGACAATGTTTTATCGAACACATGGTCACGCGGCGCGAGGACGATGACCGGCAGATCGGAATCGACCAGCGCGATCGGCCCGTGCTTCAGCTCGCCGGCGGCATAGCCTTCGGCGTGGATGTAGGAGATTTCCTTCAGCTTCAACGCGCCTTCGAGCGCCAGCGGATAGGACGTGCCGCGGCCGAGGTAGAGCACGTCGCGCGCCTTGCCGAGATCGCGCGCCAACAGCTCGACTTGCGGCTCATTCTTCAAGGCTTCCGCGATGAGGCCGGGAACGGCGGTGAGTTCGGCGACGAGCCGCGCTTCTTCCTTCGCGTCGATCGTGCCCCGCGCCTTGGCGAAGGCGAGCGCCAGACAGGCGAGCAGCGCCAGTTGGCAGGTGAAGGCCTTGGTCGAGGCGACCCCGATTTCCGGCCCGGCCAAGGTGAGCGCCGCGACATCGCTTTCGCGCGCCATGGTCGAGGTCGGGACATTCACGACGGACAGGATTTTCTGGCCCTGCGACTTGGCATAGCGCAGGCTCGCGAGCGTATCGGCTGTCTCGCCCGATTGGGAGATGAGCAGCATCAGGCCGCCCTTTTCCATCGGCGGCTCGCGATAGCGGAATTCCGAGGCGACCTCGATTTCGACCGGCAATCTGGCGATACGCTCGAACCAATAGGAGGCAACGAGCCCGGCCATGAAGGCCGTGCCGCAGGCGGAGATCGTCAGCCGCGGCAACGTCGCGGCATTGACCGGCAGTTCAAATGGCAGCGATACGGTGCCCGTCGAGAGATCGAGAAAATGCGACAAGGTGCGGCCGACGACCTCCGGCTGCTCGTGGATCTCCTTAGCCATGAAGTGCCGGTAATTGCCCTTGTCGAAAAGGAAGGCCGAGACCGGCGCGCTCACCCGCTTGCGCTCGACCGGCAGATTTGCGGCGTCGAAGATTTTGGCGCCCTGTCGCGTCAGAACGGCATAGTCGCCCTCTTCGAGATAGGTGAGCTGATCGGTCAGCGGCGCGAGCGCGATGGCGTCGGAACCGAGATAGATCTCGCCGTCGCGCGCCCCGGTGCCGAAGCCGATGGCAAGCGGCGCGCCGGCCCGCGCGCCGATCAAAAGATCGTCCTCGCCCTCGAAGAGAAAGGCGAGCGCGAAGGCGCCCTTCAGCTTCGGCAGGCTTTCGGCGACTGCCTCAACCGGCGTAAGCCCTTGCGCCAAAGCCTCGCCGACGAGATGCGCGACGACTTCTGTATCGGTCTCGGACTCGAAAGCATGGCCCCTGGCCTTCAACTCCTCACGCAAGGCGCGGAAATTCTCGATGATGCCGTTATGGACGACGGCCACTTTCCCGTTGCGATGCGGATGGGCGTTTGCAGCCGTCGGCTTGCCATGCGTCGCCCAGCGCGTGTGGCCGACGCCGGAATGGCCGTAAAGCGGTTCGGCGGCCAGCAGCGCCTCGAGATTCTTCAGCTTGCCCGCGGCGCGCCGGCGCACCAGTTTGCCGCTCTCCAGCGTGGCAACGCCGGCGGAATCGTAACCGCGATATTCAAGCCGGCCCAAGGCTTCCACGAGCAGTCCCGCGACCGGACCATTTCCAAGAATACCAACAATTCCACACATTTGATCTTCCCTTTTGCCGTCACTCGGCACCGGGGACTTATGAGCCCCGAGCCTCGTTAGCAAATCAGACAGCAATAGGCTCCATAAAGTGAACGCCTGCCCAATGCGTCCGCCGGGAGCCGAATGACCCTTCTCGCCAAAGGCCAATTGGCCCGGACCGGGCCGCCGCTGAGTCGCGGCCTGCCACTCGTGGCCCTGTGGACACTTGCCGGCATCTATGCCGCTTTGGCGCTTGCCCTTTGTCTTCTGCCTGCCGCTGGCGGAATGCGCAATGCCGCCGGCTCGGTCGTGGGGAATGATTTCCTAACATTCTACGCCGCCTCGATCCTCGTCCACGCGGGCAAGGCCATCGCGGTTTTCGATCAGTCGCGCTTTTTTGCGCTTCAACAGTCCATTTCCGGGCTTGCCCAGCACTTCCCCTGGGCCTATCCGCCGGTTTTCCTGCTCTTTGTGGCGCCTTTATCGCGCCTGCCCTATCTGATCGCGCTGGCGGTCTGGGTTGGCGCGGGCGCGCTTTGCTTCGGGCTCCTCGTCCGCCGTCTCTCCGGCCTCGCCTTGCCTCTTGTCCTGATCGCGCCACCGCTGATCCAGAACGCCGCGGACGGGCAGAACGGCGCCTTGACCGCGGCGTTGATCGCCGGCGGCCTTCTGGCGCTCTCCGATCGCCGCGCGCTGCTCGCGGGGTTTCTTTTCGGTCTGTTGGTCTACAAGCCGCAAGTCTTAATTCTGGCGCCGGTCTGCCTGCTGGCGGCGCGGGAGTATCGCGCTCTGCTGATGCTGGTTGCTACGGCGGCCGCGCTGACGCTGCTCAGCTTCGCCTGTTTCGGCGCAGACATCTGGTGGAAATTTCTGGCGCATCTGCCGGGCCACGCGGCCGCGATCCTCGGCAATCCGGTCCAGAGCAATCGCGTGCCGACCGTCTTTGCCGCCGTCTACAAGCTGACGCTGAATCATAAAGCGGCGGAAATCGCCCAGATGATGGCCACGCTCGGCGCTTTCGCACTGGTCTTCTGGGTCTGGCGGCGCGCGCAAGGCCTTTTCGCCCGCGCCCTCGCGTTCTGCGTCGCGATGCCTTTGGCGACACCGATCATGCTCGAATATGATCTCGCGATCTGGACCCTGCCGATGGTGATGCTGGCGGCGCATCTGTGGCGTCGGGGCGGCGACTGGCGAGATTGGGCAGCGCTGGCGCTGCTCGCCTTCCTGCCCTCAATCATCTGGATCACGGCGAGCGCCGGCCTCGATCTCTGGGCCTTCGTGATCCTCGCCTTCGTGCCTTATGTGGTCTTCGCCGCCCGCCGCGCAGATGGCGCGCTGCCGCAGGCCGCCTGAGCGCTATTTTTTGTGCTTGTCGCGGAAAGCTTTCGCCCAGCCGGGCTTTTCGACCTGGCGGCTGCGCGCGAGCGCCAAAGCGTCATCCTCAACATTCTCGGTGATGACGGAGCCAGTTGCGATATAGGCGCCGTTGCCGACCTTCACCGGGGCGACAAGCGCCGAATTGACGCCGACGAAGACGCCTTCTCCAATCTCCGTGCGGAATTTGGCGAAGCCGTCGTAATTGCAGGTGATGACTCCCGCGCCGACATTGGTCTTCGCGCCGATCGCGGCATCGCCGATGTAAGCGAGGTGATTGGCCTTGACGCCCGCGCCGAGCACTGAAGCCTTCACCTCGACGAAATTGCCGATATGGACATCCTCCGCGAGCACCGTGCCGGGCCGCAGCCGTGCAAACGGGCCGATGATGCTGCGCGGGCCGATCTCCGCACCGGTGAGATGCGAAAAGGCGCGGATCGTCACGCCGTCGCCGACCTTCACGCCGGGTCCAAAAAACACATCCGGCTCAACCAGCACGTCGCGGCCGAATGTTGTGTCGTAGGAAAGCTGCACGCGGCCAGGGTCGACGAAAGTAACGCCGCCGCGCATCGCATGGGACTTCAGCCGATCCTGCAACACCGCCTCGGCGACCGCGAGTTGCTGGCGGTCATTGATGCCGAGCACTTCCTCTTCCGGCGCGTCGATCGCGACCGCGCTCAGACCCTCGCGCCGCGCCGCAGCGACAATATCGGTCAGATAAAATTCGCCCTGCGCATTGGCGGCATCAATCGACTCAAGCAGCGGCAATGCCGTAGCGCCGCCGATCGCCATCAAACCGGCATTGCAGAAGACGATCTCCCCTTCGTCGTCGCGCAGATCGCGGTCCTCGCGGATCGCCACCAGCGTATCGCCATCCTGGATCAGCCGGCCGTAGCCGCGCGGATTGGTGGCGAGAAAGCCAAGCGCCGCGACGGCGCGGCCCGGCGCCAAAAGTCCCGTGCGCAGCCGCGCGAAGGTTTCCGGTTGCACCAGCGGCGTGTCGCCAAAAGCAACGAGAATGTCGTCATAGCCCTCGGCAATCGCGGCTTTGGCTGCGAGCACGGCATGGGCGGTGCCGAGCGCCGGCGATTGGACAAAGACATCGATCTCGGGCGCAACGCTCTTGGCTTCTTTGACCACGGCGTCGTGGCCTTGTCCGACGACGAGCGCCACCCGCTCCGCCCCGGCCGCGCTGACCGAAGCCAGTACATGCGCGAGCAGCGAACGGCCCGCGAGCTCGTGCAGAACCTTGGGCCGATCCGAGCGCATGCGCTTGCTCTGGCCAGCCGCGAGGACGATGGCGAGACAGGTGCGTTTTTGCGGGTCTTTGGAAATCATCTTTTGGTTATCCGCGGCCTCGGCAACAGGCCCGACTCGCCTGAAATCATCCGCGCTCAGCGCTATACACGAGAGTTCGGCGCCCTTCCAAATCAGCGCGATGACCCGCCTACGCGACCAACCTGCCAAATAAATCCTAGCTCAATTCGCGCTCGCTTTTGAAGCATTCTAAATGCAGGCCGCAATCCTTGCAGTCATGCGCCGCGTTCATATAGTAGAGCGCAAAGCGCGGCAGGCTACAGACCTGCGTTTCTCCCTTCTCGGGCGACCCCTGAAATCGCTGAAAGTGGAACATTGTGATCGCTGCCCTCATCATCGTCTTTCGTGAAGTTGTTGAAGCCGGGCTTGTCGTCGGCGTCGTCCTCGCCGTGACCCAGACGGTGCCGCATCGGCTGCGCTATGTGCTGGGCGGCGTCGCGGCCGGTGTTCTCGGTGCCAGTATCGTCGCGCTGTTCACCGGCCTGATCGCCGAGGCGCTCGCCGGCACCGGGCAGGAAGTGCTCAACGCCTCGGTGCTCTCGCTCGCCGTTGTCATGCTGACCTGGCACAATGTCTGGATGGCCAAGCATGGCCGCGAAATGACGCAGGAACTCAGCGCCTTCGGGAAGGAAGTCAGCGCCGGCGCGAAGTCGTTGTTCGCGCTCGCCATCGTCGTCGCCATCGCGGTGCTGCGCGAAGGCTCGGAAATCGTGCTGTTTCTCTATGGCGTGCTGGCCAATGGCGGCACGACGGTCGCCAATATCTTCGTCGGCGGCGTGCTCGGGCTGCTGGGCGGCGTGGCCGTGGCCTATCTCACCTTCCGTGGCCTCATCACCATCCCGATGCGCTACCTCTTCCGGGTGACGACGGCGCTTATCTCCTTCATCGCCGCCGGCATGGCGGCCCAGGCGGTCGGCTTCCTCGATCAGGGCGACATCGTTACTGCGCTTGACCGCACGGTCTGGGATACGTCCTGGCTGCTCCCCGATGATTCCTGGATCGGCCGCATCGCCCATACCCTGCTTGGCTATACCGACCAGCCGACGCAATTGCAGCTCATCGTTTACCTGGCGGTTCTGGCGACGATCTTCGTCCTGATGCGGATTTTTTCGCCCCGGCATCAGCCGGCAGCACGTCTGGCAACGAATTAATCATTTTATTCCAGAGATTTGCGCCTCACGCTCCGGCGCGAGCTTGTAATCCGTTTGCATCCTGCCGATATCAGCGCTAAAGAGCGGTTCGGACCGACAAATTCGCCCAAGCTAGGGCGTGTCCGATTTCCCTTAAGGCGCCAGATTTGCCGCTCGGTCCATTCCGGGTGACCGGAAGGGCCTTGGAGCTTTAGCGCGCAACGTCCGTGTCGTAATTCGCAAATCGCGATCCGCAGCCGGTCACATGCGCTGTTTTCAGGACTGATATGACTTTTAGAGAACTTGGCCTCAGCGAGAAGGTTCTACAGGCGGTAGAAGCTTCCGGTTACACCACCCCTACTCCCATTCAAGCCCAGGCCATCCCCGAAGCGCTCGCTGGACGCGACGTCCTCGGGATCGCCCAGACCGGCACGGGCAAGACAGCCGCCTTCACGCTGCCGATGCTCTCGCGCCTCGAACAGGGCCGCGCCCGCGCGCGAATGCCGCGCACCCTCATCCTCGAGCCGACGCGGGAATTGGCCGCTCAGGTCGAGGAAAGCTTTGGCCGCTACGGCATCAATCACAAACTCAATGTCGCCCTCCTGATCGGTGGCGTCTCCTTCGGCGATCAGGAAACCAAGATCATGCGCGGCGCCGACGTGCTGATCGCAACGCCCGGCCGCCTGCTCGATTTCGCCGAGCGCGGCAAGCTGCTCCTGACCGGCATCGAAATCCTGGTGATCGACGAAGCCGATCGCATGCTCGACATGGGCTTCATCCCCGACATCGAGCGCATCTGCAAGCTTGTCCCCTTCACCCGGCAGACCCTCTTCTTCTCGGCGACAATGCCGACCGAGATCGTTCGCCTGACCGAGGCTTTCCTCCACAATCCCGTCCGCATCGAGGTCGCTCCGCCATCATCGACCTCCGCGACCATCGCCCAGGTGCTCGTTGCCTCTCCCTCCGGCCCGATGAAGCGCGAGACTTTGCGCCGCCTCATCCGCTCGGTCGATAATTTCAAGAACGCCATCATCTTCTGTAATCGTAAGCGCGATGTGGCGATCCTGCACAAATCACTCCAGAAGCACGGCTTTCGTGCCGGCGCGCTGCATGGAGACATGGACCAGCGGGCGCGCATGGCCTCGCTCGAAGCGTTCAAGAATGGCGATGTCGATCTCATCGTCTGCTCGGATGTCGCGGCGCGCGGCCTCGACATTCCCGATGTCAGCCATGTGTTCAATTTCGATGTGCCCGTCCATGCCGAGGATTATGTCCATCGCATCGGCCGCACCGGCCGCGCCGGCAAGCTGGGCACAGCGATCTCGATCGTCACCCGCTCCGACCAGAAGCATCTTGCCGAGATCGAAAAGCTGATCGGCCGCGCTGTCGAATGGCAGCAAGGCGCGACGCTCGACACGCTTTCGCAAGACGACGAGGAAGAGGCCTCTCCGCGCCACCGCGGCGGCCGGCGGACCGGCGGCGAGCGCACCCGCGCTCCGCGCGAACACAGCGCACGCGAGCCGCGCGAACATGGCAAGCGGACGCGCGAGGCGCCTCATGACGCGCCAAGGGCCAGCGGCCATGCAGCCAAGGCGCATGACTCCACGGCGCATGAAGGCGCATGTCCAAGTCACACGAACCACGATCACATGAACCAAGACCGCACGCCTCCAAGGCGCCGGACCAAAGATTGGCGGATCAAAGGGACCGCGGCCATCACCGCCCCGAGCGCGCCAGATCGCGCGACAACGGGCATGACGATCAACCCGTCGTCGGCATGGGCGATCACGTCCCGAGCTTTTTGCTGCGGCCGGTGAAGCTGAAGCCAAGCGTCGTTGAAGAGGCGGAAGAAGCCTAAAGAGTTCTAGCCGCCGTTGGCGCGGCGGGCTTCTTCGATCTGAGCCTCGCTGGCAGGCGTGATGGCGACGGACTCGCCGCAGCCGCAGGCGCCCGTCTGGTTCGGGTTATTGAAGGTGAAACCCGAACCGATCTTGTCCGTCTGGAAATCCATCTGAGTGCCGAAGAGGAACATCAGCGCCTTAGGGTCGACGATGACCTTTACGCCCTTGTCTTCGATGACCTCGTCATAAGGGCCGATCGCCTCGGCATAATCCAGCGTATAGGACATGCCGGCGCAGCCGCCATTCTTGACCCCGACACGCAGCCCCGCAATCATCCGGTCGGCCATCAGCGCGCGGACGCGATCGGCTGCCGCCTGCGTCAAAGTCATGATCGGGAACTTGGCTTTCGCCATCATCCATCTCCTCGCGTGACCCTCATATAGGTACGCCGACGTCCATTCGCATCAATAAAAGTCGAGCGCGATCCGCGCCTCGGTCGACATCCGGCTTTGATCCCACGGCGGATCGAAGACCATGTTGACCTCGACCGACGACACGCCGCCCACTGCGCCGACCGCATTCTGGACCAATTCGACAATATCCCCGGCCACAGGGCAGCCGGGCGCCGTCAGCGTCATGTCGATCAGCACTTTACGGCTGTCGTCGATGACGACGCAATAGATCAGCCCAAGCTCGTAGATGTCGCAGGGGATTTCCGGATCGAAGACGGTCTTCAGCGCGGCGATCGTCTCCTCGGTCAGCCGCGCGCGTTCGTCCTGCGTAACGGCGGGCGCGAAAAACCATTGCGGCGAATTGGGCGATGCCGCTTCGACGGCAGCAGGGGTCTCGCCCGCCGGCGTCGGCGTCGTCTCATGGTGATCATGTCCTCAGCCAAAGAGACCCTCCGCCCGCTGCAAAGCCTCGATGAGCTTATCGACTTCCTCGAACGTATTGTACATCGCGAACGAGGCGCGGCACGTCGAGGTCACGCCGAACCGCGCCAGCAAGGGCTGAGCACAATGCGTGCCGGCGCGGACCGCCACGCCCTCGCGATCAATGATCGTCGCGACGTCATGCGGATGCGCGCCCTTGAGATTAAAGGCGAGGATGGCACCCTTGTCCTTGGCGCGGCCGAAGATGCGCACCGAATTGAGTTGCGACATGCGTTCATGTGCATATTGGCTGAGCGCCGTCTCATGGGCGTGAATCTTCGCCCGGCCGACCTCGCGCATATAATCGAGCGCCGCGCCGAGACCCACGGCCTGGATGATCGGTGGCGTGCCGGCCTCGAAGCGATGCGGCGGATCGTTATAGGTCACGTTGTCCTTCGTGACCTCGTTGATCATTTCGCCGCCACCGAGGAAGGGCGGCAGCTTCTCCAGCCATTCCGCCTTGCCATAGAGCGCGCCGACCCCGGTCGGCCCGTAAAGCTTGTGGCCGGTGATCGCGTAGAAATCGACATCGAGATCTTGCACATCGACGTCGAGATGCACGGCACCCTGCGCCCCATCGACCAGCACCGGGATGCCGCGCGCGTGGGCGATTTTCACGATCTCCTTGATCGGGGTCACCGTGCCCAGGACATTCGAGAGATGCGTGATGGCGACGATCTTGGTCTTCTCCGTCAGCGCGGCCTCGAAGGCTTCGAGCGAGAAGTTGCCTTCGTCATCGACATCGACCCATTTCAGCACCGCGCCTTTGCGCTCGCGCAGGAAATGCCAGGGCACGATATTGGCGTGGTGCTCCATGATCGAGAGGACGATCTCATCGCCCTCATTGATGAAGCGCTGGCCGAACGAGGACGCGACGAGATTGATCGCTTCCGTCGCTGACTTCGTAAAGATGATCTCGTCGATGCTGCCGGCGTTGAGAAACGCCCGCACGCTTTCGCGCGCGGCCTCATAGGCCTCGGTCGCGGCATTGGCGAGATAATGCAGGCCGCGATGGACATTGGAATATTCGTTATAGGTCGCGTGGACCATGCGATCGACGACCTGCCGCGGCTTCTGCGCCGAGGCGGCATTGTCGAGATAAACCAGCGTCTTGCCGTAAGGCTTTAATGCCAGCGCGGGAAAATCCTCACGGATTTTGGCGACGTCGAGCGGCGCGGCGACATGCTCATTCATGCCTTCGCCCTCCCGCGAGCCACGCGGCGATCTCGGCGCGGTAGGCGACGACAAGATCTTCGTCGCCGATCGCGTCAGCAGGCTCGGCCGCGAAGGCTTCGAGCAACAGGGCTTCGGCCTCCTTCGCCGGCAGGCCGCGCGCTTCGAGATAGAAAAGCTGATCGGCATCAAGACCGCCGACGGTTGCCCCGTGGCCGCAAGCCACGTCGTCGGCGAAAATTTCCAGCTCAGGCTGGCTGTTCATGGTGGCGTCGTCGCTGAGCACCAGAGCCTTGGCGAGCATCCGCCCATCGGTCTTCTGGGCGATGCGATCGACGACGATCTTGCCCTGAAAGACACCTGTCGCCTCCTCGTCGAGGATGTACTGAAAGTTCTGTCGGCCCTCGCAGCCCGTCGCCGCATGGCGGACAAAGAGCGTCGTGTCGGCATGTTCGCGCCCGCGCAGCAGCGACACGCCGCGCAACGCGGCCTTCGCGTCGGCCCCGTCGAAAAGCGTGTAAATTTGACGCCGCACGAGACCCGCACCGGTGATCAACGCGAAGCTGTCGAACGTCGCCTTCGCCCCGAGCTTCACGAGAAAGGTTTCGAGCCGCAGGCTGCCCGGTTCGGTGCCGGTGAGCGAGAGCGTATGCGCCACATCGGCGCTATCGCCGACGTCGAGGATCAGCACATTATTGGTCTGGCCGGCGCGACCGCCCCGCCCCAGGCTCAATTCGTTGAAGCGGAACGTCGCGCCCGCGCCGACGCGTACCAGCGAGCGCGAATAGCGCGCGGCCGGCTCCGGTGCGACGCTCGCATAGACGATATGGAGCGGCGCTTCGAGCTTCGTGCCCGGCGCGACGTCGATAACGAGACCGTCCTGCATCAGAGCCGCATTGAGCGAGATGATCGCGTCGTCGGCTTCCGCCCAGTTCGCGCCAAGGGCTCTCGATCAGCGCCGGTTCGCCCTTGGCAAGGGCGGCCGCAAGCGACGTGACCGTCACGCCCGCGGGCACCGGGCTCGAAAGCTCAGGTGAGAAGACGCCATCAACGAGAACGAGGTGGGGCGACGGCAAGCGCGCCGCCTCCACCGCGAGCTTCGCGATCTCCGGCGGGGTCGGAAGGGGCGCCAGCGGTAGCGCCTGGCGCATGAGATTGCGCAGGTCAGTATAATGCCAGGCCTCAAGGCGCCGGTTGGGCAGACCCGCGCGTGCAAAAGCCTCAAAGGCATGGGCGCGCTGTTCGGCCACCGCCGCACTGCCCGGCAGAGTCGCCTTGGCGGCTCTGAACGTCTCCGCCAGCGCGTTTTCCGCCGCTGTTGCCGTGGGGATGATCTGAATGCTCATGGCCTATGCCACTTCCGCTTCGACGTAATCCTTGTAACCGCGCTTTTCGAGTTCGCGCGCCAGCTCCTTGCCGCCGCTCCGCACGATCCGGCCGCCCGCCATCACATGCACCGTGTCGGGCACGATATATTCGAGCAGCCGCTGATAATGGGTGATGACGAGGAAGCTGCGCTCCTTTGTGCGCAACGCATTGACGCCATCGGCGACGACCCGCAGCGCATCGATGTCGAGGCCGGAATCGGTTTCGTCGAGAATGGCGAAGCGCGGCTCAAGCAACGCCATCTGCAAAATATCCATGCGCTTCTTCTCGCCGCCGGAGAAGCCGACATTGACCGCGCGCTTCAGCAGATCGGGCTTGATGTCGAGTTTCGCCGCCGCCGTGTTCACGCGCTTCATGAAATCCGGCGTCGACAGCTCCGGCTTCGCCGCGCTGGCTTGCGCTGGCGTTGAGCGTCGCCTTGAGGAAGGTCATCGTCGTGACGCCCGGAATCTCGACCGGATATTGAAAGGCGAGGAACACGCCCTTGGCGGCGCGCTCGTCCGGCGACAAGTTCGAGGATGTTCTCGCCGTCGAGCAGCACCTCGCCGGACGTAACCTCATAGTCCGGCTTGCCGGCGATGACATAGGACAGCGTCGATTTGCCGGAGCCGTTCGGCCCCATGATCGCCGCGACCTCGCCATCCGCGACGTTGAGGTTGAAGTCCTTCAGGATTTCGCGGTCGCCGATCGACACGCTCAGGTTCTTCACTTCCAGCATAACTTTAATCCTTGTGGGCGAAGGCGCGGGCGTCAGCCCACGCTGCCTTCGAGCGAAACCGCGATCAGCTTCTGCGCCTCGACGGCGAATTCCATCGGCAGTTGCTGCAGCACGTCGCGGACGAAGCCGTTGACGATCAGCGCCGTCGCCTCCTCCGCCTGAAGCCCGCGCTGCATGCAGTAGAACAGCTGATCTTCGGAGATTTTCGAGGTCGTCGCCTCGTGCTCGAACTGCGTCGAAGGGTTGTGCGCCTCGATATAGGGCACCGTATGCGCGCCGCAGTCGTTGCCGATCAGCAGCGAGTCGCAATTGGTGAAATTGCGCGCGCCCGTCGCCTTGCGATGCGCCGAGATCTGGCCGCGATAGGTGTTGTGCGAGTGGCCGGCGGCGATGCCCTTCGAGATGACCCGGCTCGTCGTGTTCTTGCCGAGGTGGATCATCTTGGTGCCGGAGTCGACCTGCTGATGGCCGTTCGAAATCGCGATCGAATAGAATTCGCCGCGCGAATTGTCGCCGCGCAGGATGCAGGACGGATATTTCCAGGTGATCGCCGAGCCGGTCTCGACCTGCGTCCAGGAGATTTTCGAGCGCGCGCCGCGGCAATCGCCGCGCTTGGTGACGAAATTATAGATGCCGCCCTTGCCTTCGGAATCGCCCGGATACCAGTTCTGCACCGTCGAATATTTGATCTCGGCGTCTTCGAGCGCGATCAGCTCGACCACCGCCGCATGCAGCTGGTTCTCGTCGCGCTTCGGCGCCGTGCAGCCTTCGAGATAGGAGACGTAGGCGCCCTTGTCGGCGATGATCAGCGTGCGCTCGAACTGGCCGGTATTCTGCTCGTTGATGCGGAAATAGGTCGAAAGCTCCATCGGGCAGCGCACGCCCGGCGGCACATAGACGAAGGAGCCGTCGGAGAAGACCGCGCTGTTCAGCGTCGCGAAGATAATTGTCGGTCGCCGGCACGACCGAGCCGAGATATTTGCGCACCAGCTCGGGATGCGTCTGCACCGCCTCGGAGATCGGGCAGAAGATGACGCCCGCCTTGGCCAGCTCTTCCTTGAAGGTCGTGACCACCGAGACCGAATCGAACACCGCATCGACGGCGATGCGGCCGCCGCTTCGCCCGCGCCTGTCGACGCCGGCGAGGATCTCCCGCTCGTTCAGCGGAATGCCGAGCTTCTCGTAGACCTTCAGAAGTTCCGGATCGACTTCGTCGAGCGACTTCGGCCCCGCCGCCGTCTTCGGCGCGGCGTAATAATAGAGATCCTGATAGTCGATGGCTGTGGGATAATCACCGCGCCCAGCGCGGCTCCGTCATCGTCAGCCAGCGGCGATAGGCGTCAAGCCGCCATTCGGTCAGCCATTCCGGCTCGTTCTTCTTCGCCGAAATAAACCGGACGATGTCTTCGTTGAGACCCTTTGGGCGCCTTGTCCGACTCGATATCGGTCGAGAACCCGTACTTGTATTCGCTCACGTCGATCGATTTGACGCGATCGACGGTTTCCTGGACCGCAGCCATTCCTCTCTCCTCACCTCGGCGGTTTCAAGGACCGCTGGTTCAGACTTCAATATCATCTACGCGGCCGGGCTGTCACCCGCTTTGCCTTGAGCGTCTCGACGCGCCCTTTGCCGAAGCGATCTCGAAACCGCTCCACATCGTCCTCCTCGCTGATTCCAGCCGAGGCTGACCCGGATCGCGCCTTCCGCGAACGCAGGCGGCACGCCCATCGCCGTCGAGCACATGCGAGCGCTTGACCTTGCCGGACGAGCAGGCGGACCCTGACGAGACCGCGACGCCTTCGAGATCGAGCGCCATCAGCAAAACCTCGGCCTCCACGCCCGGCACCGCGAAATTCGCGGTATTGGGCAAACGTGGCGCTCCCGCGCCGAAGATCACCGCCTCCGGCGCGATGCGCCGTAACCGCCCGCTCCAGCCGGTCGCGCCAGACCGCCGAGCCGGGCCAGTTCCGCCGTACTCGCCGCCGCCAAAGCCTCGGCCGCAGCCGCAAAGCCCGCGATCGCCGGCGACATTCTCGGTTCCGGCGCGAAGCCCGCGCTCCTGACCGCCGCCGCGAATCAGACCATTTACAATATGGATGGCGACTCGTTGCAAAACAAAGGGCCCCCGCCCCTTGCGGACCGCCAATTTTATGCGCCGAGAGCACCAGAACATCCGCGCTCAGGGCAGCAAAGTCGCAAGCCGACCTTGCCCGCCGCCTGGACGCGCGTCGCAGACCACGGCGCCGCCGGCGGCGTGGACCCGTCGCCGCCGCCTCGGCGACCGGCTGGATAACGCCGGTCTCGTTATTGGCCGCCTGAAGCGCCAGCATCACGCCGCCGGCCGGCGTGGCGGGCCAGCGCCGCGTCCAGAGCGCGCGAGATCGAGGACGCCGTCTGCCGTCAGCGGCAGCTTTCGACCGCCGTCGGCGGGAAATCGATGTCCCGCGAGAACGCAGGCATGTTCCCCGGCGCCGACCAAGAGCACCTCGAACGGCGCCTTGTCGCCGTCAAGCTCGAAGCTCCGGCGTCAGAGCGAGATTCGAGCGCCTCGGTGCCGCCCGAGGTGAAGACGACGTTCTTGGGCTGGCGCTCCGACGAAGCCGGCGAGAGCCTCGCGCGCCGTCTCGAGCCGCGCGCGCGCCGCGCGGCCTTCGCGCATGGACGGAGGAGGCATTGCCCGCCTCCGCCAAGGCCGCAAGCATGGCCTCGCGCGCCGCCGGGCCGCAGCGGCGTCGTCGCATTATGATCGAGATAGGCGCGCGCGACGCTGCACGGCTGACCCGTTACTGCCGCGCAAGGCGAATGACAAAAGCCTTCCGCCGATATCAAAATAGCTTGCAATTCGGATGGGCCGGGCGTGCTAAAGGCAGACCCCTGATTTGCCGGCATGCTCGCTTTGGACCGGCGCTGATAATGCCGCCGAAGAGCGGTTGGAACAATTCTAACGCCAGATTATGTGGGCCGCTGGGCCTAAGCGTCAAGCAAAGGCCGACGCGCCGTCGATAGTCAGACCTGCGGCGCGGCCTGCCGGGCCGACGCGCCGGAGCGCATACCGCAAGCGGCTTTAGGAGTCGAGATGCCCGAGGTCATTTTCAACGGTCCGGCCGGTCGCCTCGAAGGGCGCTTTCATCCCTCGACGCAGCGCGGCGCGCCGATCGCCATCATCCTGCATCCGCACCCGCAATTCGGCGGGACGATGAACAACCAGATCGTCTACAATCTCTATTACGCCTTCGCCGAGCGCGGCTTTTCGGTGCTGCGCTTCAATTTCCGCGGCGTCGGCCGCAGCCAGGGCGCCTTCGATCACGGCCAGGGCGAACTGTCGGATGCGGCGGCCGCGCTCGATTGGGCGCAGGCGATCAACCCCGAAGCCCGCGCCTGCTGGATCGCCGGCGTCTCCTTCGGCTCCTGGATCGGCATGCAGCTTCTGATGCGGCGGCCGGAGATCGAGGGCTTCATTTCGATCGCGCCGCCGGCCAACCGCTTCGACTTCTCCTTCCTCGCGCCCTGCCCGTCCTCGGGCCTGTTCGTCCATGGCGATCAGGACCGCGTCGCGCCACTGAAGGAAGTCACCGGACTGATCGAGAAGCTGAAGACGCAGAAGGGCATCATCGATCGAGCATGCGGTGATCCCCGGCGCCAATCATTTCTTCGAAAATTGCGTCGAACCGCTGATCGAAGAGGTCGGCATTTATCTCGACCGGCGCCTCGGCAATCCACCGAAACTGCCGACGCCGACGCGGGCGGAACCGGCCGAGCGGACAAGCTAGGCGTCAAAGCGAACGATCAGCGTCGTACCCTGTGGCGACGGCAACGTTTCAAGCTTGCCGCCGATCTGAACCGCCATCGCCTGCATGATGAGAAAACCGCTCGTGGCCGGATCCGCGAGATCAATGTGCCGCGGCAGGCCGCAGCCGTCGTCTTGAATGAGCAACAGGCAAGAGGCCGGGGTCGTGCGCTTGAGCGTGACGGAAATCGTTCCGGCGTGCTTGTCAGGAAATGCGTGTTTCAACGCATTGCCGATGGCTTCGCCAATCAGCACTGACAAAGCCATCAGCTTTTCCGGGTTGTTGATATCGACATCGTCGGAAACGAAGCTGACAATTTTATGCGAAGCAGCGGCAGATTGAAAATCCGCGCAAAGCAATTGCAGATACTCTCCGATTGCAAGTCCTTCCAGGAACCGTTCGTTCAGCCGACGGCTGATCCGGCTCATCTCGACAACTCTCTGCCGGGCATCCTCGAGGACACGCACCGCGCCGGGATCCCATCGCAGCTTCATTTTCTCCAAGGTCAGCAAGCTTGCCACGGCCTGCATGTTGCTGGTCATGCGATGCTGGAGCTCGCGCAACTTTCCATCGAGCGAATTGAGCTCCGCCGTCGTCTCGGCGTGCTCTCGCCGCATCTTGGCGAACCTCGCCCTGAGCGTGCTGATGACGAATATATACGCCGATATTACAATGGTATAAGCAACGTACGGCGCTATCAGCGTCCATCCTTGCACGCCACCAATAGGACCGGGCCATGCAAAGTAGAAAACACCGAGCGCCGACAAGGCTGCTGCCAGAGCGCCGGAGCCGGCGCCGCCGCAAAGAGTCGCCAAGCCGATAGCGGGTACGTAGAATAAAAGTGGGAAAGGGAACGTTGCAGGGCTTAAGGTGTTCTGCAGGAGGGCCGCCAGCGCCGTGAAAGCCGCGGCAAGGAGATAGCTACCGGCGCTATGCAGATCCGTCTGCTGCTCGACACGATCCATAAAATCGAAAATGCGCATCGCACCCTCAAGCGGTGCTGGTGCGTAGGCGCTTCTGGCCAGCGGGTCATTTAACTTTGACATAGGCGAATCGCCAAGTACGGCCTCTGATCGATCTGAAAGCCTCTTGAAACTCGCGGATTTTTGCCATTGGAATTGATTTTATGACGACAGCAAATCAGAACGTCGCCACGCCTTGTGCAAAATGTCCCTTGCGCCAGCTGCCCGTCTTTAGCCGTCAGCTTGTCGATGTAGACGTCATTCAGGCTTTCAAAATCGGTGAGCTTACCGTCGGCGCCGGCGGAACCATATTGCTTGAGAAGGCCCGCGCGAGCCATCTGTTTACGGTATTGTCGGGCTGGGCCTTTCGCTACAAAACCCTCGAGGACGGCCGTCGCCAGATCATAAACTACGCGCTGCCTGGCGATTTTCTAGGCCTGCAATCTTCCATGTCGGAAGTCATGGGCCATGGTATCGAGGCGCTGACCGATTCCGTGCTCTGCGTCTTCCCGCGCGACAAGCTTTGGACGTTCTTCGCGAACGACACGCAACTCGCCTATGACGTCACCTGGCTCGCGGCCAGCCATGAACGCAGCCTCGACGAACAAATCTTGTCTCTCGGGCGCAGAACCGCAATCGAGCGCATCGCTTATCTGCTTTGGTTTCTCTTCGATAAGGCGCGCGGACTTGGAATGACTAAGCGCAACCGGCTCGACATGCCCATGCGGCAAAGTCATCTTGCCGATACGCTCGGCCTCTCCGTCGTACACACCAACAAGACCTTGCAGCGACTACGCAAGGAGGGATCGATCGAACTTGATGACCGGGCCTTGAGGATCATCAATGAAGATGCGTTGAAGAGATTGGGGCGCGTGGACGACGTCGAGAACGCCGCGCGCCCGCTCCTTTAAAAACTGTCTGGCGTCTAGACTTCCGGCACCGGAATGTCGAACGTGTTGAGCGTGATCGACACAAGCGCATAAAGCCCGACGAGATAGGAAAGCTCCGCCGCGCCGTGCGGGGTGAAGAGCTGCAGCGCGGTCCGGTAGGTCAGCTCCGGCAAGGTGCCGCCGCTGATGAGGGCGCTGGCGAAATCATAGGCGACGGCCTCTTCCCGAGTTAGATCGACAGGGCGCTGACCGGCGATGATCGTCGAGATCTTTTCATCCGAAAGACCGCGCAACTCGCCCACCAGCACATGCGCATAAAGCTCATAGGCGGATTTGAAATGCGCGCCGGTGACGAGAATGGCGACCTCGCGCACATTGCGCGGCAGCACAGGCTTGTCGGCGAGCGCCCGTACGAGATGCCAGCTCGCTTCCCCGAACTTTGGCTCGTTAAGCCAAGCCGTCCACGGTCCAATCAGCGCGCCATCACTGCGGATGGCGGTGAAACCCTTAAAATTCGTCTCAATCCCCTCCTTCATGTCGTTATAGAGGACGCGCTGCTCGGGGCTGAGTTCGGCAGGAGGAATCGGCGTCAGGCGGGGCATGGCGGCTCCTTGCGGCTCGCGGAAGTCGGATCGCCAACACTCTAGCCCGCGATCCACATGCCAGTGTGACGACGGTTCCGCGCGTAGGTCAATTCGCCTCGGCGATCAGGCCACCCGGCAAGGGCTCCGCGACTCCTGTGGTTGTCGGAAACGTGATCGGCAGATTCTTCAGCCGCCGTACGGCAAGATAAGCGAAGGCCTGCGCCTCCAGCGCATCCCCCGACCAGCCGAGCCTCTCAGCCAGCACCAATCCGCACGGCAGAAGTTGCATCAAGTGCCAGCGTAGCGTCAGATTATGCGCGCCGCCGCCAGCGACGACGACAAGCTTGGGCTGCTTCGGTAGATGGTCGAGCGCGCGGGCGATGCTGTACGCGGTGAAGGCGGTGAGCGTCGCGACCGCGTCTTCCAGCGGCAGCGCGGCGACGGCAGCGCTCGAAAATGCATTGCGGTCGAGCGATTTCGGCGGCGGCAGCGCGAAAAAAGGATGCGCCAGCAGTTCGGCGAGCGCGGCGGCATTGACCTTTCCGGCTGCGGCGGTAGCCCCGCCGTGGTCCATCTTCTCGCCGGTCCGCGATAACATCATGTCGTCGATCAGAGCATTGCCCGGCCCCGTATCGAAGGCGATTGGCGCAGCGCCATCGACATAGGTGAGGTTTGCGACGCCGCCGATGTTGACGATGACGACTGGCTCGACGAAACCCGCCGCTTCGACCAGCGCGCGGTGATAGACGGGCACCAGCGGCGCACCCTGCCCGCCGGCCGCCACGTCGGCAGCACGAAAATCATAAGCCACCGGCCGGCCAAGAGCCTGCGCAAGTTGAACGCCGTCGCCGATCTGCACCGTGAAACGCTCGGCCGGACGATGAATCACGGTCTGGCCGTGAAAGCCGACAATGTCGACGGAAGCCGGATCGATCATTTCCGCGATGAGAAAGTCGCGCACCGCCTCGGCATGGCGCGTTGTGACGCGACGTTCGGCCTCCGCAAGAACGCCGGGGCGCGCATTGCGCATGGCAGGGTCGGCTGGCAAGTCTTGCGCGGCGGCCAAAGCGGCGCGCAGTAAGCGCGCGATCTTCGTCATTGTAGGCGAAAGACCGCGAAGGCCCCTGCGTGACGTCCGCCGCGCCATCCGTCTCAATGAGGGCAACATCGATTCCATCGAGAGAAGTTCCGCTCATCAAGCCAAGCGCGCGCGTCACCGATATTTTCTCCAGCTGGTTCGAGCCGCCTATTATGACAATCCACTGTAAAAAAAGCGATTGTGCGATCACGCCTCTGGAAAAAACTTGCGCCCGCCTGCTGATGCTCCTTGTATTTCAGGCGCGGCGGGGACCGCAGTTCATCTCTTACAAAGCGAAGGGTGTGAGGCGCTTGGCATGAAGAAGGAACTCAGCCTCGTTGCCTTCGTCGGCCAGAAAGGCGGCGTCGGCAAAAGCAGCCTCGCGCGTCTTCTCGCCGTCGCGGCGGGGCGCGCGGGCCACAAGGTTTTGCTCGCGGATTTCGATCTTGAGCAATTGACCTGCGTTGAATGGAATGCCGCGCGTTTGCGCCGCGACATCGCGCCCGAAATCGACGTGCGCGCGTTCAAAAGCCTGAAAAAACTGCGCAAGACCGAGGAGAATTTCGACCTCATCGTCGCCGATACGCGCGGACTCGCCGACGATCTGACGAAAGAGGTCGCGGAGGAAAGCTCCGTCGTCTTTCTGCCGACCGGCACGTCGGAAGACGATCTGCGCCCTACCCTCGCCCTCGCCCGCCGCCTCGCCCGCCAGGGCGCGGACGGCAAGATCGCCCTGATCCTGTCGAAGACCGGCCGTTCCGAGCGCCAGATCGCGCAGGCGCGGCAGAAGATCGAGACGGAGGGCTTCCCGCTGCTGCCCGGCGCCTGGGCCCTGCGCGACGGCCTGCAATCGGAATTCGACCACGGCGGCACCGGGCTCGAAGCCGCGAACCATTATCTGCGCGAAATTGCCGAGAGCGTCGGCGCTACCATGCTGAAGCGGGTGTTCGGCGAAACCGGCAGCCCTTGACGCGGCGCTGCCGGGGGGTAGGTTCGCCGCGCCTTTCCTAATCGCGCAGGTGCCCGTGTCCGAAGCCTTCCGCCCGACATCCGACTTTCTCCAGGTGCTCTCCGCGCGGGGGTTCCTGCATCAGTGCTCGGACCTCGCCGGGCTCGATGAAAAGGCGAAGAGCGGCGATCTCGTCGCCTATATCGGTTTCGATTGCACCGCGCCCTCGCTGCATGTCGGCTCGCTCGTCCAGATCATGATGCTGCGCTGGCTGCAGAAGACCGGCGGCAAGCCAATCGCGCTGATGGGCGGCGGCACGACCCGCGTTGGCGATCCCTCGGGCAAGGACGAAAGCCGCAAGCTGCTGACCGAAGAGACGATCGAGGCCAACAAGGCGGGGATCAAGCAGGTCTTCTCCAAGTTCCTGACCTTCGGCGCCGCGCAGGCACGATGCGATCATGGCCGACAATGCCGATTGGCTGCTCGGCCTCAACTACATCGACTTTTTGCGCGACATCGGACGGCATTTCTCCGTCAATCGCATGCTGGCAATGGATTCGGTCAAGCTGCGGCTCGAGCGTGAACACGAACTCTCCTTCCTCGAATTCAACTACATGTGCCTGCAGGCCTATGATTTCGTCGAATTGAGCCGCCGCTACGGCGTGACGCTGCAGATGGGCGGCTCCGACCAATGGGGCAATATCATCACCGGCATCGACCTTGGCCGCCGGCTCGGCACACCGCAGCTTTACGCGCTGACCTCGCCGCTGCTCGCCACTGCCTCGGGCGCTAAAATGGGCAAGACCGCGCAGGGCGCCGTCTGGCTCGATGCCCAGATGCTCTCCGTCTATGACTATTGGCAATATTGGCGCAATTGCGAAGACGGCGACGTCGCCCGCTTCCTGAAGCTTTTTACCGAACTGCCGCTGCACGAAATCGACCGCCTCGCCGCGCTCCGCGACGCCGAGATCAATGAAGCCAAGAAGATCCTCGCGACGGAAGCGACGGCCATGGTCCATGGCCGCGCGGCGGCCGAGCACGCCGCCGAGACTGCGCGGCAAGCCTTTGAAGAGGGCATTGCCGCCGCGAGCTTGCCGAGCGTCGGTATCGCGCGGTCAGAACTTGAGGCGGGCCTTGGCGTGCTCTCCGCTTTCATGAAGGCAGGGCTCGTTGGCTCGACCGGAGAAGCGCGGCGGCAGATCAAGGGCGGCGGGTTGAAGGTCAACGACGCTACGGTAGCGGACGAACGCGCGAATCTCGGCTTGGATGACCTGATCGACGGCGCGATAAAACTCTCGCTCGGCAAGAAGAAGCACGTGCTGCTGAAGACGGAGTAGACTTCCTCCGCGGTCAGTTGGCGTGTCATTGCGAGCGAAGCGAAGCAATCCAAAATCATAGGCTGGATTGCTTCGTCACTGCGTTCCTCGCAATGACGGAGTACTGCGCCGGAGGAGATAGCTTATTGCCCGCCCTCCCGGCCGGGCGCAGGCGGAGGCGTCTCAGAACTCGCTGTCGGGATTGGTCAGATCGATCGAGCCGAAGATTTTACGCAGGATGCCGGGCGCAATCGAGAAGGGATTGATGTTCAGCGTCGGCTGCCGCGGCGAACCGACGATGTGATAATTGACGGCGAAGAGTCCTTCGTTCGAACCGCCGGCAAGCAAGCCGAAAAACGGAATTTTCGTGAAGAAATTGTTCACGTCATAGGCCGGCACGAAAGTGCCCTGCAGATCGACGCGGCTCGCCGCGAAATCGAGCCAGCCATTGGCGGTGACGCCGATTTGCGAGCCGTAGATCACGCCGTCACTGATGTCGAGGCGGCCTTCGGCGCGCTGAAAATTCACCTGCAATTTGCGGAAGGAAACAGCGTCCGGGTCGAAGGCCGGCTCGCCGGTCCGGGTGTCGCGCGGCACGCCTTCGGAGACGAGGCGGCGCAACGCCGGCTCGTCCGCAAGGACGAAGTTTTTGACCACGAGCGAGCCGGCCATCGCGTCATGGCCAAGACGCATCGCGACATTCAACACGCCGCCCTTCATATGTTTGTAGAGATCGATGAAGGCGAGAAGGCCGCCGGCATTGTCGGTCGTGAGGTCAAGCTGGGGCGCCGGGGAATCGGCGTGATCGAGATGACCGACGATTGTCGATTGACGGCCCATGCGCGCAGTGAGCGCGAACTCTTTCAGCATATCGCTGTTTTTGACGAGATGCAGATCGACATTGCTCATCGCGACCTTGTTGAAGCCGACGAGGCTCTCCGCCTTCATCGCGACATCGATGTTGAGATCGTTCGTCGTCTTTGCGAGGAGATGCGCCGTCGGCTTGCCTTTCGCCGCGTGAGGCGAAGCTTCATCCTCCCCGCTGTCTTCAGCGTGGGACAGCGTTAGTGTTTTCAGAAACGGGCGCCCATCGAAAGAGGCGGCGTGGATGACGACCTTGACGGTGTCTCCGGCCTTGCTGAGATCGACCTTCGCGTCGTCGCCCGGCGAGAGTTTGACCTGTGTCAGATGCGCGGAAAATTGCGAAGGATCATCCGGCGTGCCGATCTTGACCGATCCCTTGATCGACGCGCCGCCAGCGTCGAGGACGAGCTGATCGAGTGATGTCGTGTGGTCGTCGTTGGCGGATAATATGAAGCTCGCTTTTCCCGGCTTGCCCGCGGGCTTGACGATGCCGAGCCCGTCGATTTCGGCGCGCGCCAGATCGAGATCGATCTGTGCTTTGACGGGCGCCGGCGCGCCGAGCGGCGCGGTAATGCGCATGCCGATGGGACCGGAGAGACCGGGCAACACAGCGAGGCCCTGCTTGGCGCGGGCGGCGTCATCCATCTCCATGGAGACGACCGCCGTGCCGTAGGGCGCGCCGACCGGCCGCGTGACATCGATGTCGGCGATGCCGCCGAGGCAATGACCCTTGCCCCAGGCGTGCAGCCCATCGTTATTGACGGTGACCCTGAGCGTGGCATCGGTGAGATCCTGATTGCCGAGCAGCTTCTGGGCGGAGAATTGTGTCGTCGTGGAATCGACGGTGAGCTTGAAATCCCGCTTCGGATCGGCGCCGGGCCCGAGCCGCAACTGGATACCAAGCTGCCCGTCGATCTGGCCGCCGATCTTCGTCGTATCGACCGGCAACGAGACGAAGGGCTTCAAGGCATCGAGGTTAAGCAGCGCCCCGACAGCACGCACATCGCCGGTCACGCGGGCGGAAAATTCCGCCGGGGTCGGCCTTATCTCGGCATGGTCGATATGGAATCCGCCTTGAGACAAGGTCAGCACACCAACGGAACCGACCTGCATATGCCCGCTCGTCGCGGTAAAGGTCGAGGTGCGGCCGGCGATATGGCCGAAGCCCTCAACACCGTCGAGCGGCGGCACGCCCTTCAGGAAGGTGAGCGAGCCGTTGGAAACCGCGAAATCGATCGCGAGCGCAGGGTTCGGCGGCGGATATTGATGATGCATGTGATCGATCATCGCCGCATCGAAATTCATCCGCAGCGTGCCGCGCGTGAAAATTCCGCCTTTGACATGCTCCAGAAACCAGGCGCGGATATCGGCGGCCATGAAGGCTGGCCAGAGCCTCATCACGACTTTCGCCGGCGTCGGCGAAAGCGAAGCGCCCATGCTCATATGCGGGCCGTTTTTCCAATCGACGGCGCCCGCCATCGCGAACCCATTGTTGGGTCCGCTAAAGGCGAACCGATCGATATGGAAGGTCTTTTCGTCGAGGGCGAGACGGCCTTGGAAATTGATATGGTCGAAGAATATCGGATCTTCGCCCGGCCGCTCCATGCCGTAAACGCCGCGCTTCGAATTGGTCAAGCCGATCAACCAGTCGTCGCCCTCGCGCACCGGCGGCGTGATCGCGCCGTGCAGGGTGATGTCGGTTTGACCGGTCCGGATCTCGGCATTGTCGATGATCATTTGTCGCTCGACGCCGTCCCAGTGAAGCGACGTGTCGATGGAATCGATCAGCCGCGGTTCGTCGTTGGGATCATCGAAACGCAAATAGCCGGGGTCGAAATGCAGGCTGCCGCTCGTATCCGTTAGTTGGTTTTTGGCATCGATCGCCACGGTGAGATGGCTCGACACCGGCATGTCGAAGTCCGCGCCAATATTGCGGGCGCCACTGACAAGTGAAATCTCGTCGATGGAGATATTCTTGAAATTGAAATCGAGCCGTCTCGCCGCGCCGGGCTTTCCGGCCGCGCGCGCCGACACCGACCAGGGACCATTCGGGCCCTGCGCCGAAAGATCGAAATTGGTGCCCCCGCCCGCCTTGGCGAGCGAAAGCTGGAGGCCATCGTAGAGCTTGGTTTCGTGATTGAGTTCGTCCTCAATAACGAAACGGCCCTGCGAAATCGCAACGCGATCGATTTTCGCCAGCGGCCCCGTCGGCCGCGTCGCGACGTCAATCAACAGCCGTAGCGCGGCGGCGATGCGCTTCATCGCCAGCGAGCGTGGTCGCGCGGCTCCGGCGAGCGGCGGCAGTTCCGGCGCCACCGGTGCCGATGCGCCGGGCGTCGCCATCGCCGCCGTAAGGGAACTGACGAGCAGACTCTGCTGCTTGCCATTGCCCGCCGAAACGGCCAGAGAGCCATCCGGCCGCAAGGCGAGGCGCACTTCTATGCCGAAGATTTCAAGCCGGGTCGGCACCACCTTGCCATAGATGAGCGAGATGAGATCGACGGAGATTTCGGCATGCGGCGCCGAGAGGATTGTCGCACCTTCGCGGTTTTCCAGAGTGAGGTTATCGATCGCCAGCGTCGGGCCGAGTCCGTGCGTCGTGACCGACAAGCCGCCGAGTTTGAACGCATAATCGGGGGCGACCTTCTCATTGAGCGCCTGCGTGATGCGCGGCCCCAGGCTCGCGAGAACAATCGGGCCCTTGGCCAGATAAAGCCCCACCAGCGTGACGGCGATGACGCCGATCAGCACGAGACCGCCGCGCGAACCCACAAGCCGGCGCGTCAGCCAGATGAGAAGCGTAAATTGCGGGCGCAAAGGGCTGCGCAGCACAGCGGGTGCATGCATTTCGCGCCGGACGAGGGCGTCCCTGGTCTCGCGCATGCCGCCAATATCGTCGCTGTGATCGACCAAACCGGAAGTGGCCCTTCGGCAACAGACTGAACTGGAAAGCCGATTCGTACCCGAATATACGTGGCTTGTCGAAATCCCATGCGCTCGACTGGCCCGGCTCGCGTAAGCGTTTGCCGTTTAATGAGACGAAAGGAAGGCGGAAATGAGCGACAGACTTGGCCCCGGCGACAAGGCCCCGGATTTTGAACTGCCGGACGATTCCGGCGCGGTCCGAACGCTCAAATCTTTTGCTGGAAAAAAGCTCGTGCTCTATTTCTACCCCAAGGACAATACGACCGGGTGCACCCGCGAAGCGATTGATTTCAGCGGCCTCAAAAGCGCTTTCGCCAAAGCCGGCGCTGCGGTCGCGGGCGTGTCGCCCAATTCAGTCGCAAGGCACGCCAAATTCAAGACCAAACATGATCTCGATCTTGAACTGATCTCCGACGAATCGAAGGCCATGCTGGAAGCTTATGGCGTGTGGGCGGAAAAGAGCCTCTACGGGCGCAAATATATGGGCGTCGAGCGCACGACCTTCCTGATTGCGCCCGACGGAAGGATCGCCCAAGTCTGGCATAAGGTGAAAGTGCCGGGCCATGCGGCGGCGGTGCTTGCGGCGGCGCAAACCCTCGCCTGAGATCAAATATGTTCAGGGAAAATTAACCTTAACACAGTCCTATCACGAGTGTTTTTCACTCGAAGTCGGTTGGGTCTGTTGATGCACGCCCGTCATGCTCAAGCTGGCCACAGGCCTCACAGCCATCATCACCGTTTCCTTCTCACATTTGCCTATCGCGCCCATGCCCGCACTTTGGCGATCCCGCGCTTTGCCGCCATTGTCGTGTTTCTGCTGATCCCCGTTGCCGCGGTGATCTATCTTGCGGCGACCTGCTATCTGATTTTCCACGACGACGTGCTGGCGGGGCTGATGCAGCATCAGGCCGACATGCAATATGCCTATGAGGATCGCATCGCGGCGCTGAAGCGCGACGTCGAGAATGCCGATCAGCAGTCGGCAACCGCCGCCGCCGATTTCGCCCAACGCCTGCGCGACTTTTCGCGGCGTCAGGATCAGGTTGAAAGCCGCACCGCTCTGCTGGTCACTTTCGCGGCCGAGGCGAAGCAAATGCACCTTCCCGCCGACGCGGATGCACCCGCCGCGATCGATCCTGCCCCGACCGCATCCATTCCCCCGCCCCCTGCCCCGACCGCCGCGGCGGCCCTCGCAGCCCCGAATCCGCCGCCGCTCGATGGCAAGCCGCACCCGGCGGGCTTCGACCTGAGACTGCAGGACGGCGGCCGCCCGGCACCCCTGCCTTTCAGCACAAGCGATGCGGCCCCGGCCGATAACGATGCCGCGCAATCGGCGAACAGTCTGGCGCATGATCTCGCTGCCCGCTACCAGCGCACCGAGGCGACCGATCTCGCCCTGCTCGCCGCGCTCGAGCGTCCGGCCGACCGGGTAAGACGCCGCGTCGATGACACGCTCGCCGCTATTGGGCTTTCGGCCAACCGTTTCCATGTTGGCGATCACCCGCCATATGGTAGTGCTGCGGGCGGCGTGGGGGGACCCTTTGTGCCGCTGCCGGTTCTCTCCGACGGCTCCGCTTTTGCCGGCGCCGCGGCGCACCTGCAAAATGCTCTCGTAACAGCGGAAGATCTCGAAGCCGTCCTGCCGCATATTCCCCTGAAGGCACCGCTGCCCGGCGAGCTGGAGGTGACCTCGCCTTTCGGGCCGCGCATCGATCCTTTCTGGGGCCGCCCGGCTTTGCACACGGGCGTGGATCTGCACGGGGCCTATGGCGATTCGGTGCGCGCCACCGCGCCGGGGCGCGTCACCTTCGCGGGTGCGATGGGCGGCTACGGCAATCTTGTCGAGATCGATAACGGCAACGGTCTAGCGACGCGCTATGCGCATCTCTCCAGCATCGACGTCGCTCAAGGAGAAAGCGTCGGCGCTGGTACAATCGTCGGTCATATCGGCGACACCGGCCGCGCGACAGGTCCGCATTTACATTACGAAGTGCGAATCGACGGCGAGCCTGTCGATCCGGAGCGCTTCCTGCGCGCTGGCCAAACCCTTGCCGCCAACCTCCCGCTTTGAGCGGTTCGCAGTTCCGGCGCGCCTGAAACTCCTTGCGCGGAGCTCATCGAAGCGCCTTGGAAAATCAGGGATTGCCATCTCTTATCGACGATGATTTCGCGCGGAACTCCTTTGGCTGCCGGCAATTGTCCCGCCGCATCCAACAGGAGGAGACAAGCTATGAAATTTCTTATGCTTGCAGCGGCACTTTCGCTCGCATCGCCCGGCTTATGTTTGGCGCAGACCAGCGCGCCGACCACGAATCCCAGCGCGCATTCCAAGCCCTCTACTTCGCCTAACGGACCGGCCGGCTCGAGCATGATGGAACAGGGACAGGCAAAACCCTGCGCCAACCAGGCGAGCGGCACGAGCGATCGCATGGGCGGCAGCGGTCACACCTCGGCTGCATCCGGCGGCGCCGACAGCAACCCTAGCGGGAAAGTTGGCACGGGAGCCTGCTAAAGTCGGTATCGCACAAGGAAATATATTTTCGCTTGCCGGGCTTTTTGTCCGGCAAGCATGTATTTGGCTGCTTGATCAATAAGTATTTATCCTCATGTAAAATAAGGAAGTTGACACGCTTAGTCATTGTGTACAACTAATACGTGTATACAGCTTACTCAGCCTTCCCGGAGCCAATATGTGCAGCGACAGGCCTTCGCGGTTGCGCGGACCCGTGCCGAAAGTGCGTCAAAAGAAAACAATGGGTTCATCAGTTTCCAGCCAGCATTCACCTGAAACCTCCGCGCGTAAAACCGGCGCCAGCGCCACCGACTATGTGGCTGGCGTCGCCGACTACATAGCAAACATGTCCGCGGAACTTGCGGCCCTCGCCGGGGGCGCCGACCTGGAAACCTTGGCTTATCTCCTGAATCTGGCGCGGCTCGAAGCTGAATCGCACGTGCCGAAGCTCGACGGACCGTCAAACTGAGGTCGTCAGACTGACCAGATCGCCGCCGCTGCGGATGAGTTTTCCGGACAATTCCAGCTCAAGAAGAATCGCGCGCGTCTCGCCCGTCGACAGATTTGCGCTGCGCGCGAGTTCATCGACCGATACAGGCGATGGGCCGAGCAAGGTCACGAGTCGCGCCTGCGGCGTCTGTCCCGCGGACGTTTCCGCTGCGTCATTCTCCGGCGGCAAATCATGCGACTGGCCGTCCGCGCCCCGTGCGCGAGGCGCAGCCTCCACCAGCTCAAGTTCATCCCATAAAGGCTCGTCGAGCGGTCCGGCGACTGCGCTTTCCGACAAACCAGGGCGCGGCACATCACCAATCTGCCGCGCCAGCCCCTCGATCACGTCCTCGGCCGACGTGCACAGCGTTGCTCCATCGCGGATCAATTGATTTGTGCCTTCGGCACGCGGATCAAGCGGCGAACCTGGAACGGCAAAGACCTCGCGCCCCTGCTCGCTGGCGAATCGCGCGGTGATGAGCGAGCCCGAGCGATGCGCCGCTTCGACGATCACGACTCCATCCGCAAGACCCGAAATGATGCGGTTGCGGCGCGGAAAATCGCGGCCGCGCGCCTCCCACCCAAACGGCATCTCGCTGATCGCCCCGCCCTGTTCCAGCAGTGATTCAAGCAGCGGCGCGTGTTCGGCCGGATAGATTCTATCGAGTCCGCCGGCGAGAACCGCGATCGAGCCATTCGCGCAACTCGTCTTGTGCGCGCGCTGGTCGATACCGCGGGCGAGCCCGGAGACTATAAGGAAGCCGGCCTCGGCCAGCCCGCGCGTCAGCCGCTCTGTAAACGCGAGCCCCGCCGCAGAGGCATTGCGCGAGCCGACGACGGCGACGGCCGGACGCTGAAACGCCGCAAGGCGGCCCCGTAGGGCGACCAAAGGCGGCGCCGCATCGATCCGCGCGAGGCGGGCGGGATAATCGGCTTCGCCAAAAGCCGCGAAGGTCGCGCCAGAGCGGGCAGCGGCTTCAAATTCGCGCGCGATGTCCTCGATTTTGGCGATCTTCACCGCGCGGCCGCGTGGCATCAGCCGCGGCAGTGCCTCCAGCGCTCCGCGCGCCCCGCCATAGCGATGGACGAGCGCCTGAAACGTGCGCGGGCCGATGTTCTCGCTGCGCCAGAGGCGCAGCCAATCGAAACGCTGCGTGTCGGAAAGTTTGACGCTCCCCGCCGCGCCGCTGCTCATGCCTCTTCAGCCGCCGTCTTCGCGCCGATCTTCGATTCGGTGCCGGCAAGCAAACGCGCGATATTGGCGCGATGCAGCCACCACGCCAGCACAGTCAGCAGGCCATAGAGAACGGCGACATCGCGGCGCCCGTCGATGACCAGCGCGAGCGGTGTCGCCGCGCTCGCGGCGAGCGCGCCAGCCGAGGAATAGCGCGTCGCGGCCGCCACCGCGAGCCAGACAGTGACGAAGACCAGCGCCACATGCCAATCGAGTCCAAAGAGGCAGCCAAGAAAGGTCGCAATCCCCTTGCCGCCGCGAAATCCGAGCCAGACCGGGAAGACATGGCCGAGAAAGGCCCCCGCCGCGGCGAAGAGCGGCGGCAGGCCGGGCGCAACCGCCGCGACGATCAGCACCGCCGCAAGACCCTTGAGCGCATCGAGAAGCAGTGTCGCCGCTGCGAGATCCTTGCGCCCCGTGCGCAGCACATTGGTCGCGCCGATATTGCCTGAGCCGATGCTGCGCAGATCGGCGGTGCCGGCAAAACGCGTCAGCACGAGGCCAAAGGGAATTGACCCGCACAAATACCCGAAAACAAGTGCCAACACAGAATTCAGCACAACCGCGCCCCCTAACCGGCGCCAAACTAGCCGGACGATGATCTCGCGGCAACCAGTGCCGCGGCCATCGCAGGCTCACACATATTCGACGTTGAGAATGCCCGGAATCGTCTTCAGCGACGAGGCGACATTGGCGTTGGCCGGATATCTGCCCGGCAATTTCACCTCGACTTCACCGACGCCCGTCATCAGAACGAGCGAGACCTCACCATCGCCCCGGCCAGCGAGGCCGCGAGCGATCGATGGCAGTGGCGCGGGATCGCGGAGGAAGACGCGCAGCCCCTTCTGCCGGCGGCTCGCCGCCTGATCGAGCGGCTCGACGAAGATGATCCGTGCGCGCACATCCTCGCCCTCGACGCTCGCCTGTAGCGCGACAAGCACGGCAGCGCCCTTCTCAAGAAGCTCGCGATATTGATTGAGTCCTTCCTGAAACAGGATGGCTTCATATTGGCCGGATTGATCCGACAATTGCACGATGCCCATCTTGCTGCCGGCGCGGGTGCGCCGCTCCTGCCGGTCAAGCACGACGGCGGCAAGACGGTCGGCGGAAGCCCCCTGCTTCACCGCCCGGGCAAAATCGCTCCAGCGCCGCACGCGCAGCCGCTGAAGCACGGCGCCGTAAGCATCAAGCGGATGGCCGGAGAGGAAGAAGCCGACAGATTCGAACTCGTGCTGCAACCGCTCCGCCAGCGACCAGCTGTCCACCTTGATACCGGCAAGCGGATTGACGCGCTCGGCGTCGAAGAGTCCGGACTGGCCGGCAGAGCGCTCGTCCTCGCGCCGATGCGCCAAGGCCAGAATCGGCTCGATCGCGGCGGCGACGCGCGCCCGATCGGCCTCGAGCGCATCGAAGGCGCCCGCTGCGGCGAGACATTCCAGCATGCGCTTGTTCACGTCGCGGGCGGAAATCCGCTCAGCGAAGTCGCCAAGATCGGCAAAAGGGCGCCCGCCCCGGGCCGCGACCAAAGCGGCGGACTGGCCTTCGCCGACACCCTTGATCGCCGAGAGCGCATAAAGAATGGACAGGCTCTCATCGGTACCGGCGGCGACTTCGAAATCGACGCCGGAACGGTTGACCGACGGCGGCTCGATCTTGATGCCGAGGCGGCGTGCCTCGTTGGCGAACTCAGATAGTTTGTCGGTCGCGCCCTTGTCCAACGTCATCGAGGCGGCGAGAAACTCGACCGGATAATTGGCCTTGAAATAGGCCGTCTGATAGGCGAGCAGCGCATAAGCCGCAGCGTGACTCTTGTTGAAACCGTAATCGGCGAATTTCGCGAGCAGGTCGAAAATCTCGTCGGCGCGCTTTTTCGTCAGGCCGCGCTCGACAGCGCCGCTGACGAAGCGGCTGCGCTGCGCATCCATCTCGGCCTTGATCTTCTTGCCCATGGCGCGACGCAGAAGATCAGCTTCGCCAAGCGAATAGCCGGAGAGCAATTGCGCGATCTGCATCACCTGCTCTTGATAGATGATGACGCCGAACGTCTCCTTCAAAATCGGCTCGAGTGTGGGATCGATATAATCGGGCGGCTCATCACCAAGCTTTACCGCGCAATAGGTCGGGATATTGGCCATCGGGCCGGGCCGGTAGAGCGCGACAAGCGCGATCAGATCCTCGAAACGGTCGGCGCGCATTTCGACGAGCGCCTTGCGCATGCCGGCACTTTCCACCTGGAACACGCCGACCACTTCACCGCGCCGAAGCATTTCATAGGTCTTCAAATCATCGAGCGGAATTTCCGCGAGATCGATCGCTATGCCGCGCTGCGCCAGAAGCCGCACAGTCTTGTCGAGCACCGTCAGCGTCTTGAGGCCGAGGAAGTCGAATTTGACGAGGCCTGCCGGCTCGACCCATTTCATGTTGAACTGGGTCGCCGGCATATCCGATTTCGGATCGCGATAGAGCGGCACAAGCTCTTCGAGCGGCCGGTCGCCGATGACAATGCCCGCCGCATGGGTCGAGGCGTTGGAATAAAGCCCTTCGAGCGTCTCGGCGATCTTCAACATGCGCGCGACGCGCGGCTCGGCTTCCGCCGCCTCGCGCAGCCGCGGCTCGGATTCGATCGCCTGTTTCAGCGAGACCGGCGCCGCCGGGTTTTGCGGCACAAGCTTGGCGAGCTTATCGACCTGGCCGAGCGGCATTTCGAGGACGCGGCCAACATTGCGCATGACGCCGCGCGCGAGAAAGGAACCGAAGGTGATGATCTGCGCGACCCGATCCGCGCCGTAGCGCTCGCGCACATATCGAATGACCTCGTCGCGCCGGTCCTGACAGAAGTCGATATCGAAGTCCGGCATCGACACGCGTTCGGGGTTGAGGAAGCGCTCGAAGAGAAGGCCGAACCGCAGCGGATCGAGATCCGTGATCGTCAACGCATAGGCCACGAGCGAGCCCGCGCCCGAGCCGCGCCCTGGCCCGACTGGAATGCCGTTGCGTTTGGCGTATTTGATGAAATCCGCGACGATGAGGAAATAGCCGGGGAATTTCATCTTGACGATGACGTCGAGTTCGAAGGCGAGCCGGGCGCTATAGTCCGCTTCGGCGAGGCCAGGCGCCAAACCGCGCTTGGCAAGGCGGGCGGCAAGCCCCGCCTCTGCCTGACGCACGAGTTCAGCCGCTTCGGCCACCTCATCATCCCCGTTGGCGCCGGAGAAGCGCGGCAGGATGGGTTTGCGGGTCAATGGGCGATAGGCGCACCGCAAGGCGGCTTCGACGCTATTGGCCAGGGCTTCAGGCAGATCGGCAAAAATCTCGCCCATCTCTGCCCGCGTCTTGAAACGATGCTCGGGGGTGAGCTGTCGCCGCGTCTGGTCGCCGATGACGGTTCCCTCAGCGATACATAGCAAGGCGTCATGCGCTTCATAATCTTCAGCGCTGGCGAAGAAGGGCTCGTTGCTGGCAACCAGCGGCAACGAATGGCGGTAAGCAAGATCGATCAGGTGCGGCTCGACGTCCCGCTCCTGCGCCAGACCGTGCCGCTGCAGCTCGACGTAGAGAGAGCCGCCAAAACAGCTTTGCAGGAATTCGAGCCGCCGCGCCGCAACCTCCGGCCGCGCCAGCGCGAAACACCGGTCGAGCGGGCCCTTCGGGCCGCCGGTAAGCGCAATGAGGCCGTTGCTCCGCCCTGCGAGCCGGGCAAGATGCAGATGTGGCGGGTCTCCGGGCTCCGGATCGAGCCAGGCGCTGGAGGCCAGATGCATGAGATTGCGATAACCTTCATCGTCCTTGGCCAGAAGGACGACCGTACCCCGCCCGGCTTCCGCCTCGGCCCCGCGCGGCGCAAGCTGGCCGCCATCGCCAAAATCGAGCGTCAGCGCGGCGCCGATGATCGGCTGGATGCCCTCCTTGGCGAGCTTTTCAGAAAATTCCAGCGCACCGAAAAGATTGTTGGTGTCGGTAATCGCCAGCGCCGGCATCGAGTCGGCCATTGCCAGCTTCACCAGTCTGCCAATCGAGAGCGCGCCTTCGCGCAAGGAAAAGGAGCTGTGGACATGCAGATGGACAAAGCCGACCGCTGCCGCCACCGCATCAAGCCCGATACCCACGGGATCCAGCCCGCCCAGACTTGCGCCAGCGCCATTTTCGACAATCGGAAGGTCCATCAAAGCTCCGCAACGATACGATTGGCGCGGCACGTCTGCGCCGCCGCCGAACTTATCATCCGGGGCACGACCCGCGTGGCGGATCGCAACCTCTCAACAGAATTTCAAGCTAGGCCGCCGCCACGCGCGATGATGGCAATGAGGGCGAGAAAGCAACTCAACGATGCCAGTTCCGCCGCATCTTCCAGAAAGGACAGCATCTGCGCCTCCAAAACTCTCGTAGTGTTCTTCTTTTAATCCTGTTTTGTTCTTGAGTCAAGGTACCTAAAAAAACTTCGGTTTCTCATGAAGAGCGATCTTGCTGCGAGATCATCGGCTTGTGCGCCTAACGAGACTCCGTTCCTGTTCTATCCCGTTGTTAATTATGGGGAAATCACGAAAGTTTTAAGGAACTTTTCAGAAAGTGTCATTTTTGATGGGCATAGCTCGGCGTTGGTCATCCGGCCCGAATAGCGCCGCAGGCGATCCATTCGCTCCACGTCAGCGCAGGATTTGGCTCAGGAACAGCTTCGTGCGCGCATGTTGCGGCGCGCCAAAAAAGGCTTCCGGCGCGTTGGTCTCGACGATTTCGCCCCCGGCCATGAAAATCACCCGGTCGGCCACCTGGCGCGCAAAGCCCATTTCATGCGTGACGCAGAGCATGGTCGTCTTTTCCTCGACCGTCAGCGCCATGATGAGGTCGAGCACGTCTTTGACCGCCTCGGGGTCGAGAGCCGATGTCGGCTCGTCGAACAGCATGATCCTGGGGCTCATGCAGAGCGCGCGGGCAATGGCGACACGCTGCTGTTCGCCGCCCGAGAGTTGCGCCGGGTATTTGTTGGCATGATCGGAAATTTTGACGCGCGCCAGATAATGTCGGGCGAGATCTTCGGCGTCGCGCCGGTCCATCTTGCGCACCTCGATCGGCGCGAGCGTGCAATTCTGCAAGACGGTGAGATGACCGAAGAGATTGAAATGCTGGAAGACCATGCCGACATCGCGCCGCACCGCAGCAAGGGAAGCGGGTGTCAGTTCAATGCCGTCGACGGTGAGCCTGCCCTCCTGGAAACCCTCGAGTCCATTGACGCAGCGGATCAGCGTCGATTTGCCGGAGCCGGATGGGCCGCAGACAACGATGCGCTCGCCCTGCGCGACCGTCAGACTGATGTCGCGCAGCGCATGGAAGCGGCCATACCATTTGTTGAGATGCTCGATCTCGACGGCGGGCGTCTGGGTCATCCTGTCTTTCAACCTGCTTAGAGCGGGATGCGGAAAGGGTTTAGCGGTTTTTCGCGCAAATCCCGCTCTGATCTATAGGAATCAATCGCGGCCGTGGCCTGCCGCGTGCCGCCGCTCAAGCCCTTGCGCATAGCGCGACAGGCTAAAGCAGCAGACGAAATAGACGAGCGCGGCGAAAGCATAGGCCGTCGGCGTGATCGTCGGGCCGGACCAATTGGGATCGAGCCGCGCCAAATCCACGGTCCGCAGAAAATCGAAAATGCCGACGGTCGCGACGAGCGTCGTATCCTTGAAGAGGCCGATGAACGTATTGGTGATCGCCGGGATCGTCAGCCGCAGCACCTGCGGCAGAACGACGAGACGCTGGATCGCCCAGAATCGCAAGCCGAGCGCCTGCCCGGCCTCATTCTGGCCTTTGGCGATGGCCTGAAGGCCGCCGCGCACGACCTCCGCCATGTAGGCCGACGCAAAGAGCGCGACGCCGACGAGCGGCCGCACCAAGCGGTCGGGTTCGGCCCCCTCCGGCAGGAACAAAGGCAGCATGGTGTTGGCCATGAATAGCACCGCGATCATCGGCACGCCGCGCATGAATTCGATGAAGGCGATGCACGTGAGCCGTACGGCAGCCGGCCCATTGCGTCGCCCGAGCGCGAGCAGAATGCCGAGCGGCAGCGAGACAACGATGCCGACGGCCGAAACGATCAGGGTCACAAGCATCCCGCCCCAGAGATCGCTTGTGACGCGCGGCAACCCGAGCGCCGGCCAGCCATAGAGCAGCACGAAGGCGACGATTGGATAGACAAGGAAGGCAAGCCAAACGCCGAGCCGCCGCGCCGGTGCGCGTGGGCTCAGCAGCCAGACGATCAACAGGCCGCCGATGGCGAAGACGAGATTGACCCGCCAGCGCTGATCGAGCGGATAGGAGCCGTAGATGAAATAGGGCAGCTTCTCGGCAATGAAGGGCCAGCAGGCGCCATCCGTGGCGCGGCACGTTGCGGCATCGCCATGCCAGACGGCGCCGAAGATGAAATAGCGCAGAACATTGGGAACGGCCCAAAGAGCCAGCGCCAGAGCGCCGAGGGTAAGCGCGAGCGATTTCGGCGAACCGAGGAGACTGCGCGACAAAGCCGCCATCCGCCCCTCGGCCTGTCCCGGCGGCGGCAATTGGGGCGCGGGCGCGGCGCGGACGAAAGCCTGCGTCAATGCGCGGCCCCCGCGATGCGCCGGTTGAAAAGATTCATCGCCAGTGAGCCGAGGAGCGAGACAAAGAGATAGACGGCCATCGTGGCGGCGATGACCGGCACGGCCGCGCCGGTCTGGTTGAGCACCGTCCCCGCGAAGACCTGCACGAGGTCCGGATAGCCGATAAAGACGGCGAGCGAGGAATTCTTGAAGAGGTTGAGATATTGGCTGGTCAACGGCGGCACGATAAGCCGCAGGGCCTGCGGCACGATGACGAATTTGCGCGATTGTGCGGCATTGAGACCGAGCGCGGTTGCCGCTTCGCCCTGCCCCTTCGGCACGCCGGCGATTCCGGCGCGGACGATCTCGGCGATGAAGGCCGCAGTATAGAGAACGAGCGAGAGCGTCAGCGCGACGAATTCCGGCGACAGCTTCATGCCGCCGCTGAAGTTGAAGCCGTGAAACACCGGCAGCGACAAGCCCGGCGGCGATAAGGTCGGCGCCGGCATGAACAGGCCGCGATCGTTGAGAAAAATATGCCGGGAAAGGTCAGCGATGCCCGCGGTGCCGGCAAGGCTTTCAACACGCCGTTGTACCAGAACAGGATCTGCAGCAGCAGCGGCACATTGCGCAGCGCCTCGACATAGATGCCGGCGAACTTTGCGACGACGAGATTGGACGAGAGCCGCGCCGCGCCGATCGCGAAGCCGAGGAGGCTCGCGAAGACGATGCCGACCGCGCTGACAACGAGCGTGTTGATGAGCCCGACAAAAAACGCGCGCCCGTAGGTCGAGGTGAAGGAATAGGCAATCAGATGCGGGTCGATGTCGAATCCGGCGCGCTCGTTCCAGAAGCCGAAATCGGTCGGGATATGATGCGCGTGCATACGCGCGAGCGCGAGCGATGCGGCTTCGTAGACGAGAAAGCCAAGACCCAGGACGAAAGCGATTTGCACGAGCGCGCGATGCGTCACGCCGCCGCGCCGGGCCGCTTCGCTCAGCAGTCGCCACCGCGGGTCAGCGCACCGGCGGCGCATATTGGATGCCGCCGTGCGTCCACAGCGCGTTGATGCCGCGCTTTATGCCCAGCTTGGAATCGGCGCCGAGGTTGCGGTCGAAGATCTCGCCGTAATTGCCGACTTCCTTGATGAAGCGGTAGGCCCAATCCTTCGTCAGCCCCAGCGATTGGCCAAAATCGCCTTCGACGCCAAGCAGGCGGCGCGCGGTCGGATCGTCGGAATTTATCTTTTCGTCGACGTTCTTCGAGGTGATGCCTGCCTCTTCCGCATCGAACATGGCGAAGCCTACCCATTTGACGATGTTGAACCATTGGTCATCGCCCTGGCGCACCGCCGGGCTGAACGGTTCCTTCGAGATGATCTCCGGCAGGATGATGTTCTGGCTGGGATTGGCGAGCTTCAAACGTTCGATATAGAGCGCCGAGGAATCGGTCGTGAAGGCATCGCAGCGGCCAGTGTCGTAGGCTTTAAGCGCTTCATCGGCTGTGGCGAAGGTGACCGATTCATATTGCATCTGATGCGAATGAAAGAAATCGGCGAGATTCAGTTCGCTGGTCGTGCCTTGCTGAACGCAGATCGAGGCGCCGGAGAGTTCGAGCGCCGAAGATATGTTCAGCTTGTTGTGAATCATGAATCCCTGACCATCGTAATAATTGATGCCGGTGAAGAGAAGGCCCTGCCCAGCTTCGCGCGAAACCGTCCAGGTCGTATTATGCGCGAGCACATCGACTTCGCCCGATTGCAGCGCGGTGAAGCGATCCTTGGCTGTCAGGGGGATGAATTTCACTTTGTTCGGATCATTGAAAATCGCCGCCGCCACGGCGCGGCAGAAATCGACGTCGAGCCCGGTCCAATTGCCATTGGAATCGGGCAGACCGAAACCGGCCAGCCCCGGATTGGAACCGCAATTGAGATATCCGCGCTGCTTGACTTGATCCAGCGTGCCGGCCGAAGCCACCCCCGCAGGCGACGACAGCGGCGAGGCCAAGCGAAAAGAGAAAGGCCAATTTAAGCAATGCGATTTTCATTTCGTCTCTCGGCTGAAGCGGAACGGGGCGCCGCGACGGCCGCGACTATCAGAACTTTATCGCACCGCGGTCAAGCGCCGCGACAAATTGCCAAAAGCGCAAAATTGCAGCGAATCTGCGATTTGCCGTAAAGCCTCGGGCATAATGGCGATGATTTAGCGCCGCGGACGGAAATCCCGCCCCGGTCGCGGGCATCCAGGACAGGACGATGATGAAATCGGACGAGAGCAGGCCCTTGAAGGACCGCACAAAGCTCGTGCATGCGGGTCGTCACCCATTCGAGCAGCATGGTTTCGTCAATACGCCGGTCTATCGCGGCTCGACCGTGCTTTACCGCTCCTATGCCGATCTCGTCGCCCGCAACGCCAAATATACGTACGGCACGCATGGCACGCCGACGACTGACGCGCTGGAAACGGCATGGACCGAGATCACCGGCGCCGCCGGCACGGTACTCGCGCCGTCAGGCCTTTCCGCCGATCGCGCTGGCGCTGCTCACTGTGGTGAAGGCCGGCGATCACATCCTCGTCAGCGATTCCGTCTATCAGCCCGACGCGCAGTTTCTGCGAGCGATTCCTGACGCGCATTGGCGTCGAAACGACTTATCTACGATCCGCTGGCTGGGCGCGGAAATCGCATCTCTCATCCGGCCCAATACCAGCGTCATTTTTCTCGAAACGCCCGGCTCGCAGAGCATTCGAGATTCAGGACGTTCCGGCGATCGTCGCGGTCGCCGCGCGCGAAGGGCCTCTGCACCATCCTCGACAATACATGGGCGACGCCGCTGTTTTTTCAGCCGCATGGGTTCGGCGTCGATATCGTCGTCGAGGCCGGCACCAAATATCTCTCCGGCCATGCCGATCTCCTGCTCGGCCTCGTCTCGGCCAACGCGCGCTGGTTCCCGCGTCTGCGTGCGACTTTCGATCTTTTCGCCAATTGCCCCGGCCCCGAGGATGTATTTCTGGCGCTGCGGGGATTACGCAGTCTGGAACTGCGGCTGCGCGAGGCGGAGCGTCAGGGGCTAGCGCTTGCCACCTGGCTCGCTGGACGGCCGGAGATCGCCCGCGTCTTGCATCCCGCCCTGCCCGATTGCCCCGGTCACGCGATCTGGAAGCGCGATTTCCCCGGCGCGTCGGGGCTGTTTTCGGCGTTCCTCAAGCCCACGTCCCAAAAGGCGCTTGCCGCGTTTCTCGATGGGCTGAAACTGTTCGGCATGGGCTATTCGTGGGGCGGCTATGAGAGCCTCGTGATTCCCTTCGATTGCAGTTCATACCGGTCGGCGACCAAATTCGCGCCCGAAGGGCCGGCGCTGCGCTTCTCGATCGGTCTCGAAGACCCGGACGACCTCAAGGCCGATCTCGCGGCCGGTTTTGACCGGCTGAAGGCGGCAAGCTGACGAAATTGCGCGCCGCGCTCTAGTCAGCATCATCCGGTCATGCTCTAAATTCGACCTTCGTAGACGACGCCCGTGCTGCCGCCGGGCTGGAGTAACCTGAATTGTCCGAAGCGTATCACGGCGAAGAGGGTCCAGTTATCGCGCGCGGGCTCGCCGGCCAGGACGTTCTGCGTCTGGCGCTTCTGAGCTTTGCAGCATTGATCGCCGTCGCGCTGGCGGTGGCCTTTTTCCTCGACGCCGGACGGCAGGCGGCGGAAACGGCGGGCGCCGAGGCGCCGGCGAGTGCCGCCCCGCCCGAGCCGCCGGCGGCCGAACCTCTCGCCCTTGCCCGCGGATCGATCGAGAAAGAGATCGCCCGCGACGCTCCCGATTACGCCGTGTTTTTCGCGCGCCTGCAATCGGCCCTCCCGAGCCAGTACGACGCGATCCTCGATGATTTCGCCAAGGAATCGCTCGACGGCAAGGATGTGCGGAACGTCGATTCCCTGCTCTCGCAGGCAGTGCGCGAGGTGCGCGTTTCGAACGGCATTCTGGCCGCCAAAGCCGACGGGCCGGCGCTCTCCCACATTTTCGATGTCCAGCTCGCGATGATGCAGGCGCTGGCGGCAACCGACCCCAAGCTCTGCGTCGATTTTCTTTACGGCGGCGCGAGCCAGGCTTTCTTCACCTTCTCCGCCACGCATCGTCCACTCGTCGCGGACATGGCCATCGCCGGACTCGACGCGATCGTCAGCGGCCGGACCAATGGCATCCAGCGCGATCCGCCCGGCGAACTCGGATTTCAACCAGCTTTCGAGCGCGATGAAGGCGCGAGGGGTGAACGATGCCGAAGTCGCCGCGATCCTCGACGGCAAGCAACCCAATCCGCCGATCCCCGACGCGCGCATGTGTGCTGTCGGCCAAATCTATCTCAAGACGCTTGCCAGCCTGCCCGAACAGGCGCGGATGCGCATCTATGCGCTGGCCGTATCGCTGATGGCGCGGTCGTAATCCACGCGATCCCAAGTGGAGCGAAGTGCGGGAGGACCAAGTGGCTGGTCCCTGATCGCACTTCACTCCCGCTTTGACGCCTCACGGATCGATGGAGATCAAGCGGCGCTGACGCGATGTGTCTCCACCTTGTAACGCGGCGCAGGCTTGGCGTTCCCGAACTGGTTTGAAAGCTCGCGGCGATCCGCTTCCCACCGTGTCCATGCGTCGCCATCGTAAAGTCCCGGAATCGTGACCAGCTCTCCAGCATCGAGTCCGGCAAGCGCCGCATCAACGCAGTCTTCTGCCGACATGGTGATCGACGCCGACTTCTGGGCTGAGTAGCCGGCAACGTCCCAGAACTCGGTCGCCGTTGAACCCGGCAGGACGGTCTGCACGCGAACTCCCTTATCGGCCAGATCCTTTTGCAACGAATGACCGAAGCTGAGGACATAGGATTTCGACGCGCTATAGACGCCGTTCAACAGCTCGACCGCGATGCCCACGATAGAAGCGATGTTGATGATCGTGCCAGCGCCGCGGGCGACGAAGGCCGGCGCGACAGCATAGGTCAGACGTGTCAGCGCGGTGACGTTCAACGCGATCATCGCCTCCATGTCATCGACATCCGCCTGGAGAATCGACGTGACGCCCCCGAAGCCCGCATTGTTGACGAGCACGTTGATGCTCGGATCGTCTCGCAGCACTGCCTCGACATTCACAAGGTCGGACTTCTTGCCGAGATCGGCCGGCAAAACCTTCACCGCACGCCCGGTCTCGGCCCGCAACCTGGCGGCGACGGCATTCAGCCGCTCCGCGTTGCGCGCTACCAAAATCAGATCATAGCCGCGCTTGGCGAGGCGGTCCGCATAGACGGCACCGATGCCCGAAGACGCGCCTGTAACGAGGGCCGTGCCCTTGGCATTGCTCATGGGTTCCATTCCTTCCGTAATCGCTCAGGTTCTGAGCTCCGGGAAAGAATAGGATTGCACATCGAAGTCTCAAATGTCATATACACGGCAATTTAGGACATTGGGGTTCAAGCCATGCGAGACGTCGCCTTCCTCGTTTATCCCGGCTATTCGGCGATGGCGCTGGCCGTCGTCACGGTTTTCGAAATTGCCAACCTGCTGGCGGACGAGCCGGCCTATGACCTTCATTTTGTTTCGGAAACCGGCGGCGCGGTCAAAACCTCCTCTGGCATGAAGCTATACAGCGAAGCTTTCAGCGACGCCCGGTTCGATACGCTGATCATCGGCGGCGCAACGGTCCCTGAGGCATCGACGCCGGGGGTGATCGCCTTCATCAAAGGAGCGCCCCAGCGTCACAGGCGCATCGCTGCGACTTGCACTGGCGCGTTCGTGCTCGCCGAGGCTGGCCTGCTCGACGGGCGCCGCGCCACGACCCATTGGCTCCATGCCCGCGAATTGCAGAAGAAATTCCCCCAGGCGAACGTCGAAGAAGATCGGATTTTCATCAATGACGGCCCGATCTGGACGTCAGCGGGAATGACGGCCGGGATCGACCTCGGCCTTGCATTGATCGAAAGCGATCTCGGGCCGGAGATCGCGAAGTCGGTCGCGCGCAAGCTTGTCATCTACCATCGGCGCGCCGGCGGCCAATCGCAATTCTCCACGCTCCTCGAACTCGAGCCCAAATCCGACCGGATCCAGACCGCACTCACCTATGCCCGCGAGCATCTTCACAAGCCGCTGACCGTGCCCGATCTCGCCGAGGTGGCGCATCTCAGTCCCAGGCAGTTCAGCCGCGCCTTTTCCGCCGAGACCGGCCAGTCGCCGGCCAAAGCGATCGAGAACATGCGAACCGAAGCCGCGCGCGCCCTAATGGAGCATACCCGCCATCCAATCGATGTCGTTGCGCGCCAGACGGGGTTTAGCGATCGCGACCATATGCGCCGTGCCTTTCTGCGGGCCTTCGGCCAGCCGCCTCAGACGCTCCGGCGCAACGCCCGCCTTGAGGCAATCGACTGGCAGCTTGAGGAGGGTCCGGGAGCAGCGGCTTGAAAGCGGCCAGCCAGCTTCACCCCTCCTTTTCCCACCCGCCGCGCTCGTTCTGCTGCCAATAGGTGAGTGCGAAGCCGCTGGATTTCAGCGCTTTCCATTGCGCTCGCGCTGCATCGAGCTGGTCGGGATCGTTGCCGTCGAAAAGCAGGATCGCGCGCTCATAAGCGGCATCCGGGGCGAGACTCCCGGCGAGATCGGCACCATCGACGAAGAGCCGCAGCCGCGCCGCGTTCGGATTTTCGCCGCCGCAGGTCAGATAAACCGCCTGCATCTCGGCATCGCCGTCGCGGGCGCGGCCATGCGCGAGAAAGCTGTCATCCGCATAGGTCCAGAGAACCTCGTCGAGCGCATCGAGCCGTTCCTCGCTCGCGGCCTGAACGACGGCGCGCCAGCCCTGCGCCAACGCACGCTCGAGCAGCGCCGGCAAGGCGCGCTCAAGCGGCTGACTTTGCAGATGATAGAACCAGATTTCCATATCGCCTCGCACGACCCCGAAAAGTTGCAGACTTTTCGGGAAAGGTCATGCGCAAGAATTATCCCTCATAATGATCGCTGACGAGCCGCTCTAGAAGCCGCACGCCGAAGCCCGAGCCCCAGCTCTGGTTGATGTCGCTCGCCGGCGCATTCATGCCGGTGCCGGCGATATCGAGATGCGCCCAGGGCGTGCCGTTGACGAAACGCTGGATGAATTGCGCCGCGGTGATCGAGCCGCCGTGGCGGCCGCCGGTGTTCTTCATGTCGGCGAATTTGGAATTGATGAGCTTGTCGTAGCTCGGCCCGAGCGGCAGCCGCCAGAGCTTTTCGCCGGTCTCCTTGCCCGCCTCGGTCAGACGTTCGCTCAGCGTATCGTCGTTGGAGAACAGGCCCGCATATTCCTGGCCGAGCGCGACCATCACCGCCCCGGTCAGGGTCGCGAGATCGACCATGAATTGCGGCTTGTATTTGTCCTGCACGTACCAGAGCACGTCGGCGAGCACGAGCCGGCCTTCGGCGTCGGTATTGATAACCTCGATCGTCTGGCCGGAGAGCGATTTGACGATGTCGCCAGGCCGCTGCGCATTGGAGCCCGGCATGTTCTCGACGAGGCCAATGGCGCCGATCGCATCGACCTTGGCCTTGCGCGCGGCAAGCGCGTGGATGAGACCGACAACGCAGGCGGCGCCCGCCATGTCGCCCTTCATGTCCTCCATGCCGGCGGCGCCCTTGATCGAAATGCCGCCCGTATCGAAGGTCACGCCCTTGCCGACGAAAGCGACGGGCTTCGACTTGTCTTTGCCCTTCTCGCCGCGCCAGCGCATGATGACGACACGACTCTCGCGCGCCGAGCCCTGACCGACCCCGAGGAGCGCGCCCATGCCCAGCTTGGTCAGCGCCGCTTTGTCGAGAATCTCGACCTCGACGCCCAGCTTTTCGAGTTCCTTGGCGCGATTGGCGAACTCTTCCGGATAAAGGATGTTGGCCGGCTCGTTGACGAGGCTGCGGGCGATCAGAACGCCCTCGGCCACCGCCTCGCGACCCTTGGCGGCCCGCTTGGCCGCGGCGGGATCTTCCACGGCGACCGAGATAGCCGCGGCCTCGCCGGTGTCGTCATCCTTTTTCTTCGTCTTGTAGAGGTCGAACTTGTAGCTGCGCAGCGTGACGCCTTCGGCGAATTCCGCCGCAGCGGCGGCGGCATCCTTGGGGTTGTGCGGCAGGTCGAAAACGACGGTCACCGCTGAAGATTGCCCCGCCTTGCTGGCGACAACCCCGCCGAGGCTCAGATAATCCTGCGGCCGCTTGCCCTTGCCATGATCCTTGCCGTGATCTTTACCCTTGGCGGCTTTATCGCTCTCGTCGGCGCCCGTGCCGATGACCAGCAGACGCTCGGCCGTGAGCCCGGCGGGGGCGAGAATGTCGAGCGTCGAACCGGCTTTGCCCTTGAACTTGGCCGCCCCGGCTGCCTTTTTGACGAGCGCGACGCCGTCCTCCCCGATGAGGCTGCGCGTCGCCTTGCCCAAGTTCAAATCTTCGCCAGCGAAGATGATCAGGGTCGATACTTGCTTGACTTTGCCGCCGGCCTTGGCCGGGGACGCGGCAACCGACAGGGACGCGAGCGGAACGAAATCAACTTTTGCGGCGTGGGGCATCTGGCTCTCTTCTCGTTGCATGGCCTCGAAAGCACTTCGCGGTTCGAGAGACCGTGCTGCAAAACAAAAACTTAAGGCGGCTGTGGCGTTTCCCGACATGGCCGCGGCGGGCGCGGACGCCAAGCCCTAGCACTGCTCGGCATTTGCTCGCCAGTTTTTTCGCCAAAGTCGCCGGCGCGCCGGTGGCCGTGGCCCCGGCGCAACGGGGTTTGCGCATCGCAACGCAACTGCCCTCAAAATGCCCCGAGCGGCTTGCACCAATGGCATCGACTATGTAGCCAAAGAGAGTGAGTTTTCACGGGTCTATCTGCGATTCCGGCGGCCGGAAAGGCCGGGCGTCGCCGGAGCCGACCCGGCCGCTGATAGGGAGACGATGCGCGAAGATCAGGGCCCTTTTGGGCGGCCCGTCTGATGTTAGCCATTCTCGCAGTTCCGAACCTGCTTTGGTGGCCGGTCGGCCTATTCTCCACGGAAGCGCCCGCGTTATGTCGTTCGTTGCCAGTTTGACCCGCTCAGCCGACCTGATCGCTGCGCCTGAAGGCGTGGTGCTTCGGGCCGGAGAGCAATTTTGGCCGCGAATGGCGCCGCAACCGGACGGGCGGTGCCATGAACATCCTCGCGACGACCCTCGGCCGCTACCTGACCTGGCGCTTTCTCAAGACAATCGCGGCGGTTTTCGCCGCCATTGTCGGCACCGTCTACGTCTTCGACCTCGTGGAATTGCTGCGCCGCTCCAACGGCATGGCGGGAACCGGTCCCGGCTACATCGCCTATCTGGCGCTCCTGCGGACGCCGACAGTGGCGGAGCAGATCCTGCCATTCTGCGTCCTGTTCGGCACGATGGCAGCCTTCATCGACCTCACCCGCAAGCTCGAGCTGATCGTAGCCCGGTCCGCCGGCATATCGGTCTGGCAATTTCTGCTGCCGCCCGTCGCCATCGCCCTGACGGTCGGCATCCTGTCGGTCACGGCGTTCAACCCACTCTCGGCGGCCATGAAACAGCGCGCCGACGTGATCGAGGCCAAACTTTTCGGCCGCGCCGGGAGCGCCCTCGGCGACGGCAGCCTTTGGATTCGGGAAAGCGGCATCGACGGCGAAGCCATTCTGCGCGCTGAAAGCGCGCTCGACGCCGGCACGCGTCTCAAATCCGTGATCGCCTATGTCTACGAGCCGGACGGCAAGTTCGAGGAGCGGATACAGGCAGCCAGCGCGACGCTGCTGCAAGGCGTGTGGAAACTGCAGGATGCCGAGGTTAGCGCGCCCGGCGAGGATCCGCACAAGGTTGGCATCTATCTACTGGCGACGGATATTTCTTCGAGCGACTTGGCCGAGAGCTTTCTGACGCCGGATTCCGTCCCGTTCTGGGCCTTGCGGCGGATGCGTGACGAAGCGGCTGTCGCGGGGCTCGACCCGAACGGCCTGGACCTTCAATTTCAAACACTTCTGGCGCGGCCGCTGATGCTGGTGGCGATGGTTTTGATTGCCGCTGCCTTTTCATTAAGATTTTTCCGATTTGGTGGCATTGGCAGGATGGTCGGAGGTGGCATCGCCGCAGGCTTCGTGCTTTATCTCCTGACCAAGATGGTGTCCGATTTCGGCGAAGCCGGCATTTTGAGCGCGTCCGTTGCGGCATGGTCACCGGCGGTGGTCGGCAGCATGCTCGGAGGCCTGGCTCTCCTCAACCAGGAGGACGGTTAATGGGGCGGCGTATTTGCCCCACTGACTTTGGCCCGGGCCGGTCCCCGCCGCGGCCGACGCTGCGCTTGCGCGGCGTCTTGCTCGCGCTTTGCGCGCTTTTCCTGTTCGGCCTCGCTCCGGCCGGGTCCGCTCTGGCGCAAGCCAGCGGCGGCGCGACGCAGGCCGCAACTCAACCCGATAAAATGTTCGTCGAGGCCGACCAGCTCGTCTACGACCGGGACAAGAACACCGTTTCCGCTGTCGGCAACGCCCGGATCTATTATCAGGGCCGCACGCTCCAAGCCGACCGGGTCATCTACAACCGCAACACCGGCCGCGTCTTTGCGGAGGGCCACGCCAAGCTGATCAACAAGGACGGCAACATCGTCTACGGCGACAGCTTCGACATGACGAAGGATTTCCGCGAGGGCTTTGTCCAAAGCCTGCGCTCGGCCTCGACGGAGAAGACCTATTTCAGCGCCCCGCACGCCGAGATCACGCAAGGCGCAATTTCGGTCTACGACAAAGGCACCTATACTGCTTGCGCGGCCTGCGCCGACAATCCGACGAAGCCGCCGTTGTGGCGGGTGCGCGCCAAGCGCATCATCCACAACAACGACGAGCACATGGTCTATTATACCGACGCCTGGCTGGAGTTCCTCGGCGTCCCAGTTGCCTATGTTCCGGTCTTCTCCTCGCCGGACCCGACGGTAAAGCGCAAATCGGGCATCCTGTCGCCGCAGACGATCAGCAGCTCGATCCTCGGCTTCGGTGTGCAGGTACCGGTGTTCTGGGCCATCGCGCCGAACTACGATCTGACCTGGACGCCGACCTATTTCGTGAACGAAGGTTTCTACAACGATTTCGAATGGCGTCACCGGCTCGCCAACGGCAATTATTTTATTCGCGCCAATGGCATCTTCCAGACCAATCCCAACCTGTTTCCGGAATCGCCCTATGGCGCTGCGGGCCATACATTCCGCGGCTCGCTCGAGAGCCGCGGCGAATTCCTGATCGACAAATATTGGAAGTATGGCTGGAACATTACCGCGCTCAGCGACAAGTGGTATTTCTGGGATTACACTTTAGCCAACCAATCGAGCGCCTCGCAGTACTATACGGAAACCGTGTCCGACGCCTATCTGACCGGTCAGGGCGACGACAGCTATTTCGATTTGCGCGGCTTTCACTTCGAGGGCCTGACCTCGCGCGACATTCAGCAAACGCAGCCCGATGCGCTGTTGCTCGATTACAATCACCTTTTCGGGCTTGATCCGAAGAAGACCGCCGGCATAGGCGGCGAGGTCGTGGCCGACTTCAATTTCACTTCGGTTTCGCAGGAAATCGCGAGCTATTCTCCTGTCGCCGGGCCGGGGTTTAACCCCGAAACACAATTGTTCGATCCGGCGGTCGGGCTCTACGAATATTGTCAGAACTATAGGCCGGGCACCCAAACCGGCGACTGTCTGCTGCGCGGCATCGGCGGCACACAGACGCGCGCCACCGCCGACCTGTCCTGGCAACGCAAATTCGTCGATCCCATCGGCGAAGTCTGGACGCCGTTCGTGTTCGCGCGGCTCAACGGCGAATGGCTGAACCTCAATACGAGCGATGATTACGTGGTCAGCAACCCGAATGGCGGCGTTGCCCCGTATACGTATTTCAACTCCGACCAGACGAATTTCGTCGGCCAAGTCAGCGGTGCTCAGGGTTATGTCATGCCCGGCGCCGGCCTCGAATATCGCTATCCGATCTTCGTCAATACAAGCTTCGGCTCCGCAGTCGTCGAGCCGATCGGGCAGATCATCGCCCGGCCGAACAACCTGGTCGGATCGAATTCGCTTGTGAACATGGACTCCCAAAGTCTCGTGTTCGATGAAAGCAATCTGTTCGCCTGGAACAAATATTCCGGCTACGACCAGTTCGAGACCGGGACCCGCGCCAATTACGGCGGCCAGGCGACGTTCAATTTGAAGAATGGCGGTTATGTCAACTTTATCGCCGGCCAGTCCTACCAGGTCGCCGGTACGAACGGCTTCGATCAGCCGAGCGCGGTCAACAACGGGCTCGCCTCGGGGCTCGAGACGCGCGCCTCGGACTATGTCAGCGCCTTGACCGTCGCGCCAATTCCGTTCCTGGATTTCACCGCCAAGGGACTCTTCAACACCCAGACCTTCGATGTCGACCGGTTCGATATCGCCTCGGACTTCAACCTCGGCGCCTGGACCGGCGGTGTCGACTTCGCCGATTATGCGGTCCAGCCGGTGCTCGGCTATTACGTCCCGCGCGAGGGCCTGAGCGTCAATTCACGTTACCAGATCACGCCGCACTATTTCGTCCAGGGCAATATCACATTCGACATGAGCCGGCAGTATTATCCCCCTTCATTGACGGGCTATAACAATGTCGGGCCTTGGGCCGTGGCCTCCGAAGGCATCGGCGCCGGCTATCACGACGATTGTACCTCTCTGCTCCTCAACTACAGCTCAGTCTATCAGGACATCGGCACTGGAACGATCGTCCATAACCAGACCTTCCTGGTCCAGTTGCAACTGCGCTCGCTTGGCGATGCGAGTTACAGCCAGACCTCTTACGCCAACGGGGCCCAGTCGCTCGACAGATAATTGCCGTTTTGCATTGCTCTACATACAATTCGTGGAATTTTCGACGGGGATCGAAGAATTGGGAGAAAGGCCCCGATGTTGGGTTGCTTCAGCTTGAACCGAAATAATCGGAATGCATTGCTCACCGCCGGCGTCGTTTGGTTGCTTGTCGCGGGAACATTCCTCTTCACGCCGCCGCGTGCGCAGGCGCAGGAAATCATCGCGACGGTGAACGGCGCGCCGATCACCAGTTGGGATGTTTCGGAGCGCCAGAAGCTGCTGCGCGTGATGCACAAGCCCGCGACTTACGAGGACGCGCTCAACAGCATGATCGACGATGCGCTGAAGATCGGAGAGACCTCGAAATTCAAGATATCAATCTCGGACGCTGAGATCGGCCAGCAGATCGCGGTAGAAGCCAACCAGCTCGGAACTTCGGCGGCGGCGCTCATCGGTGCGGCGCAGCGGGCCGGCATTTCGGAACAGCATATCAAGGATCATTTCACCGCCGACTTCGAGTTCAACCTGCTCGTACAGGCCTATAACAAGGGCGTCGACGCGAGCGAGGGGGCCATCCGCGCCGAACTCGCCAAGGACGGCGGCAAATCCGCGGCCGGGATCGATTACAAACTGCGGCAGGTCATCCTTACCCTGCATGGCAGCAATGTCTTTGCCGAGACGCAGGCCCGCATCAAAACCGCCGAGGAATTGCGCACGCGCTTTACCAACTGCGCCGACGGCGTCCCGCTCGCACGCAACATGGACGATGTCGCGGTGAAGGACGAAATGACGCGCAATTCGCTGCAAATCGGTGATGCGCTCAAACAATTGCTGGACAAGACCCCGACCGGACATCTCACGCCGCCCGAGCGCACCGCCGAGGGCATCGAGATGATCGCCGTCTGTGCAAGGGCATATCGACCGACGACACCGCCGTGCGCAAGGCAATTTCGGAGCGGTTGCTGGGCGCGCAAATGCGCGCCGACGCCGACCGCCGGCTTGCGGAACTGCGGTCCTACGCCGTCATCGTCAAGCACTGATGCCGGCGCCGCGCGGCCTTGTGGCGCTGACGCGCGGCGACCCGTCCGGCATTGGTCCTGAATTGGCGTTGAAGGCGTGGGTGGCCTTGCACGCGGACGCCACGGCGCCCGCTTTCTTCATCATCGCCGAGCCCGAGCATCTCGGCGAACCTCGCGCGGCGCTTCGGCTTGAATATCCCCGTCGAGGTGGCGGACCCTGCCGAGGCGTTGGCGCTTTTTCCGCGCGCGCTGCCGGTCGTCGGTCTGCGGGGCAAAGTTGCTGGAGCTCTGGGTGCGCCCGATGCTGCCGACGCGGCCGCGACCGTCGCCTCGATCGAAATGGCTGTCGAGTTCGTCCACGCCGGCGTGGCCGATGCGCTCGTCACCAATCCCATCGCCAAAGAGGTCTTGCAGCGGGCGGGCTTTGCCCATCCCGGCCATACCGAATTCCTCGGCGAACTGACTACGCGCTACTATGGCCAGAAAGCACGGCCGGTCATGCTCCTCTGGTCGCCGACGCTGGCGGTCGTGCCAGCGACGATCCATGTGCCGCTGGCGCAAGTCCCGCGCCTCATCACGCGTGAATTGCTGATCGAGACCGGGGAGATCGTCAATGCGGATTTCAAGCGCCGCTTCGGCCTTGCGGCGCCACGGATCGTCTTCAGCGGGCTCAATCCGCACGCGGGCGAAGCGGGGCATATGGGACGCGAGGAAATCGAGATTATCGCTCCGGCGATCGCGGCACTGCATGAGGCCGGCATCGATGCGCGCGGCCCCTACCCGGCCGACACCTTGTTCCACGCTTCCGCGCGCGAAAAATACGATGTCGCGATCTGCATGTATCACGATCAGGCGCTGATACCCATCAAGACGCTCGCCTTCGACAGCGCGGTGAACGTGACCCTTGGCCTGCCTTTTGTGCGCACGTCACCCGATCACGGCACGGCCTTTGACATCGCCGCCGCAGGCACGGCCGATCCGGCGAGCCTTGTCGCCGCGCTGCGCCTTGCCGCGAAACTCGCGAAGGCGCCCGTGTGAAGGACGAATTGCCGCCGCTGCGCGAGGTGGTCGCTGCGCATGGACTCGCCGCGCAGAAAAGCCTCGGCCAGAACTTTCTCTTCGATCTCAATCTCACCGCGCGTATCGCCCGCGCGGCCGGCCCGCTGGAAGACGCGACGATCGTCGAGATCGGTCCCGGTCCTGGCGGCCTTACGCGTGCGCTGCTGGCGGAAGGCGCGCGCCGCGTTGTCGCCGTCGAGCGCGATCCGCGCTGTCTGCCGGCGCTCGCCGAAATCGCCACGCATTATCCCGGCCGGCTAGAGATCATCGAGGCCGACGCGCTCGCGACCGATCTTGCCGCGCTGGTCGGCACGGATCGTCCCGCGCGCGTCTGCGCCAACCTGCCTTATAATATCGCGACGGCGCTGTTGACCGGCTGGCTCGAAGCTCCGGCCTGGCCGCCGGTCTTCGACCGCTTCGTGCTCATGTTCCAGAAGGAAGTCGCTGAGCGTATCGTGGCGACGCCGAAGGAGCGCGCCGATTACGGCCGGCTCGCCGTCCTCTCCAACTGGCGTTGTGCGACACGCATCCTCTTTGATGTTTCCCCCGCCGCCTTCACGCCGCCGCCAAAGGTGACATCCTCCGTGATCGAGCTTGTGCCGCGCGCGGCGCCGCTTGCCTGTGATGTCCGATTGCTCGCGGCGGTGACGCAGGCCGCCTTTGGCCAACGGCGCAAGATGCTGCGGCAGAGCCTGAAGAGCCTTGGCGTCGATCCGCTCGCCTTGCTTGCCCATGCCGGAATCGCGCCGACCCGGCGCGCCGAGGAAATCGATGGTGCGGGGTTCGTGGCACTGGCGAATGCGTTGAAAGACGAACGGAGCGCGGGCGCTATTTCTCGCTGAGCAGCGCCTCGACGAAAGCCTCGATTCCCGGCGTCTGCCGCACAGCGCGGCGGCGCTCGGCGGTCAGGATCGCGACGAGATCATCGAAAGTCTTTTGCAGATCGTCGTTGATGAGCACGTAATCATAGAGCGGCCACCGGCGGATTTCGTTGGCGGCGTTGGCAAGCCGCGACGCAATCGCTTCGCCGGAATCCTCGGCGCGGCGCTCCAGTCGAGACTTCAGCTCCTTCATCGAGGGCGGCAGGATGAAGATGGTGACGACATCCTCACCCGCTTTGGCTTTCACCTGCTGGGTACCCTGATAATCAATATCGAAGAGGACGTCGCGGCCTTGCGCCAGTGCGCGCTCCACCGGCTCGCGCGGCGTGCCGTAGCAGTTGCCATGAACCTCCGCCCATTCCAGCAACTCGCCCTCATCGCGGAGCTGCTCGAAACGCTTGCGGGTGATGAACTGGTAGTGGATGCCGTCGACCTCGCTCGACCGGCGCGGCCGCGTCGTCACCGAAATCGAGAGCGTGAGATCGAGTTCTTTCTTCTGCAGTAGCATCCGCGTCAGGCTGGTCTTGCCGGCGCCGGAGGGCGACGACAGGATGAGCATGAGGCCGCGCCGCTTCAGGCCGCCGTCCTTGTCATTATGCGCTGCAAGGGCCACGCAAACCCCTATTCGATGTTTTGAACCTGCTCGCGGAATTGCTCGATCTCGACGCGCAATTCAAGTCCGATCGCCGTCAGGCTCGCATCATTCGATTTGGCGCAGAGCGTATTTGCCTCGCGCCCGAGCTCCTGGGCGAGAAAATCGAGCCGCCGGCCGATCGGGCCACCTGTCTGCAAAAGCTCGGTGGCCGCTGCGATATGGGTCTCGAGCCGGTCGAGTTCCTCGCGCACGTCGGCCTTGGCGGCCAGCAGCAGTGCCTCCTGATAGAGCCGTGTCTCGTCGAATTTGCTCTGCCCGGCGAGCAGCGCGACCAATTCGGCGAGCCTGGCGCGAACCGCCTCGGGCTTGCGCGCCGGACAGTCCTCCGCCGCCTGGCGCAGCACCGTGAGCCGGGCGAGGCGCTGTGTCAGGATCGACGCCAGCGCGCCGCCCTCCTGTTCGCGCATGCCGACGAGCGCGGTCACAGCCTTGCCGAGACCCTCGAGCGCCGCTCGCTGCACCGCCAGCAGATCGGATTCCTCGTCGCCCGCGTCGCGGATTTCGATCACGCCGCGCACGCCGAGCAGGCCGTCGATGGAGGCCGGGCGCAGGGTGTCGTTATTGCCGACATGCGAGATCGCCTCGGCCAGCCGGCGCAACAGCCCTTCGTTGAGATAGACCTCGGGAGTGACGGCTTCGCGCTGCGCCGATAAGGTTGCGTAGCATGTGCCGCGTGTGAGCTTCTTGCCCAGTGCGGCGCGCGCCTCCGCTTCGATCGCATCGAACCCCGGCGGGAGCCGCAGGCGCAGGTCGAGCCCTTTGGCGTTGACCGATTTCAACTCCCAGGCCCAGCGAAAATTCGCCGTGGCGCCGGAGACCCGCGCAAAGCCGGTCATGCTGGCGATAGTCAATTGAGCCTTATTGTCCCGAGATCATTTGAAGTCCGAAGGCGGCGGCACCGTCTTCGCGTAATTCAGATCGTAAGTCGTATTACGCAAAGGGTCGAGCGGCGTGCCCTCCGAAGCGTCGATGATCTTCGGATGCGCCGGCGGCTGGCGCCCGTTCGGTGCCACGGCGCCGAGCGTAGCGGCGGCGGCAAAAGCCTTCGGATCGGCAGGCGCGACGGAGGCCGAACTGTCGACCGGCCCGTCCAGCAGCTTGCGGGTCGAGGTCGGCTGGTCGATGCCCCGCACGGTTATCCCGAGATCATCGAGGCTGGGGCCGCCATAGGACGATGCGGCGGTCTTGGAATCCCGCGCGGTTTGCGCCGGCGCGGCCGGGGTGGAGGAATCCGCGATCTCGGTCGCGGGGTCCGTCGCGGCGGGCTGCGCCTTGACCACCTGCGGCATGGCCGGCGCGACCTGCGCGATCGCCGCGGCTGCCGCGCCGACCCCGAGGCTCGGCGCGTAGGAGCGTACGCCGCCATCTGCCGCGCTGAAGCTCGCCGGCAAGGCGCCAAAGACAGAGGAATTGTTGTCGCTGTGTTGATCATGCCCGGCAGGCCCCTGCGGGACATATTTGTCGATCTCCGAACCCGCCTTGTCCTTTGCGTCCTTCTCGATCTGGCGCCAGCGCGCGACGTTGCGCTGATGCTCTTCGAGCGTCGCGGAAAAGACATGTCCGCCGGTGCCATCGGCAACGAAATAGAGATCGGACGTGCGCGAGGGATTGGCGACAGCTTCGAGCGCGGCCCTGCCGGGATTGGCGATCGGCCCCGGCGGCAGGCCCTCGATGACATAGGTATTATAGGGCGAAGGCTTCTCGACATCGGCGCGGGTCAAGGGACGGCCGAGCGAGCCCCTGCCCTGCATGATGCCATAGACGATCGTCGGATCGGACTGCAGACGCATATGCTTGCGCAAGCGGTTGAGGAACACCGAAGCGACGTGCGGACGCTCATCCGCCTTGCCGGTTTCCTTTTCGACGATCGAGGCGAGCGTCACGAGTTCATAGGGCGAATTCAATAGAAGATCGGGCGCGCGGTGCGCCCAGATCTGCGCGACGAGGCGATGATCGTCCTCTTGCATCCGACGGACGAGATCGGCGCGCGGCATGCCGCGTGGAACCTTGTAAGTCTCGGGCAGAAGGCTGCCCTCGGGCGGCGTTTCGCGAATATCGCCCATTAGCACATCGTTGCCGCGCAGACGCTCGACCACCTGATCGCTGGTCAGACCCTCCGGAATCGTCACCGAATGGAGAATCTGACGGCCGGAGACGAGTGTATCCATCACTTCGCTCATGCTGGCGTTTTGATGGATCAGATATTCGCCCGCCTTCACCCGCGAGCGATCCCCTTCGACAAGCAACGCGATATTGAAGATCAGCGGGCTGTCGATGACCCCTTCGTCCTGAAGCTGGCCGACAATATCGGCGACCTCGGTGCCCGGCGCGATGTAGAAAACTTTATCCGCCTGCAGCGGCCCCGGCTGCTGAAGCCGGTGGGCGCCCCACACGACGCCGAAAAGGCCGGCAAAGGCGACGAGCAGCAGAAACGACAGAAAACCCGACAGCGCAGACAGAGTCGGCCGGCGTTTGTGCGGAGTCGGAGGCGGCGGTGGCATGTCCGGCTGCAAAGCCTCGTTGGGGCTCTGCAACTTCGGGCGGCGGCCGAAGAACCGCGCCGGCTGCTCGCCGTCATCGGCGCGCTGCCGTGCTGAAGCGCTTTCATCTTTTAGTGGCGAACCTGCCATGAACCTGTCCATCCAGCCGACAGACGTGTCTTACACGAAATCCCCACACCGCACCAAACCAGCGCTGCCGCAGCCAAGGTCACGAGAATGTTACAATAGAAGCAGCTATTTGCGGAGGAAATGCGGCTTGGTCTTGGCGCGCCTTCCACCCCGACGAAGCCATCCCCGCCTAGGCGACGGCCTTGAGAATCAGGCTCGCGTTGGTGCCACCAAAGCCGAAGGAATTCGAAAGAGCGAACTCGACATCGCGCTTGCGCGCTTTATGCGGCACGAGATCGATCGTCGTCGTCACCGATGGATTGTCGAGGTTCAGCGTCGGCGGAACGATCTGATCGCGAATCGCCAGCACACAGAAAATCGCCTCGACCGCGCCGGCCGCGCCAAGCAAGTGCCCGATCGCCGATTTGGTCGACGACATCGACAAGGCGTTGGTGCCATCGGCCGTGCCAAGCAAGCCGTGAACGGCAGTCAGCTCCGCCTCGTCACCCAGCGGCGTCGAGGTGCCGTGCGCATTGATGTAATCGATGTCCTGCGCTGTTATCCCCGCGCGCTTGACCGCGGCGCGCATCGAACGCAGAGCGCCGTTGCCCGTCGGATCCGGTGCGGTGATGTGAAAGGCGTCGCCCGAAAGACCATAGCCGACGACCTCGGCATAGATTTTGGCGCCGCGGGCCTTGGCGCCCTCGTAGCTTTCGAGCACGACGCAGCCGGCGCCATCGCCCATGACGAAGCCGTCGCGATCGCGGTCATAGGGCCGCGAAGCCTTTTTCGGCTCGTCATTGAAGTTCGTCGAAAGCGCCTTGCACGCGGCAAAGCCGGCGATGCCAATACGGTTGATCGCCGATTCCGCGCCGCCCGCGACCATGACATCGGCATCGCCAAGCGCGATCAGCCGCGCCGCATCGCCAATGGCATGCGCGCCTGTCGAACAGGCGGTCACGACCGCATGGTTCGGCCCCTTCAGGCCGTGCATGATCGAGACATAGCCGCTGACAAGGTTGATCAAACGGCCGGAGATGAAGAACGGGGAGACGCGGCGCGGGCCCTTCTCGTGCAGGGTGATAGCCGTCTCGGCAATGCCGCCGAGGCCACCGATGCCCGAGCCGATAAGCACGCCCGTCCGCTCGCGATCTTCGTCGCTTTCCGGCTTCCAACCCGCATCCGCCAGCGCCTGCGTGGCCGCGGCGACGCCGTAGATGATGTAATCATCGACCTTGCGCTGATCCTTCGGGTCCATCCACTGGTCGGGATTGAAGGTGGCGTTGCTCCCATCGCCGCGCGGCACCTGCATGGCGATCTTGCAGGCAAGGTCAGCGGTCTCGAAACCGTGGATAGGGCCGGCGCCACTCTGGCTGGCGATAAGACGCTGCCACGTCGCCTCGACGCCGCAGGCAAGCGGCGAAACCATGCCGAGACCGGTAATCACCACCCTGCGCATCGCAGATCGTCCACTCCTGACGGGTTTGGCAACCCGCGTGGTTTTCTATTCCATTGCCGCGCCGCGTTTGCAAACCGCAAAATCGGCACGAGAAAGCTGGGGAAAGGTATTGCTGTAGGAAGGGGCCGGGCGGCAATCCACCGTAGCCGGCACCTGAAAGCCGCTCAGCTTGCCGCCGTGGCCTTGTCCAGGAAACGGACCGCATCGCCCACAGTGACGATCGACTCGGCCGCATCGTCCGGGATCTCGACGCCAAATTCTTCTTCGAAGGCCATCACGAGTTCAACCGTATCGAGCGAGTTGGCCCCGAGGTCTTCGATGAAATTCGCGTCGTCAGTGACCTTGTCGGCATCGACGCCGAGATGTTCGATAACAATTTTCTTCACGCGCTCGGCGACATCACTCATGTTCGTTTGATCCTTCGTCCTTATCTTTAAAACTGGTGCCAGCCGTTATCAAAAGTACGTCCGAAATCAAGCCCCCCGAAAGCCGACGCCTTCGTCGCCTGATGACATTCCTTGGGAAATCCCCCAGCGGACTCCACACACTCAATCGCGAATGAGTTCTCCGGGGTCCGGCGCAGGAAGCGGCTAACGACCTGCAAACAGGGAAGTTGGTAACATACTTCATCTGGGTTGGCGAGAGCCGTCCGGCAAAGCCGTCCGAGCGCATTAACGCCCTCAATTCATTGCCATTCCACCGTTTACATGAAGGGTTTCGCCGGTGACATAGGCGGCCTCCGAACTGGCCAGATAAACGACCGCGGAGGCGATTTCCGAGGCCGCGCCGAGACGGCCCATCGGCACCCCGGAGAGAATTGCGGCCTTCTGCGCCTCGGTCAGCACGTCGGTCATCGGGCTTTCGATAAACCCCGGCGCGACGCAGTTGACGGTGATATTGCGGGCCGCGACCTCACGGGCAAGGCTCTTCGACAGGCCGATGATTCCGGCCTTCGAGGCGGCGTAATTCGACTGGCCGGGATTGCCCGTCACGCCGACGACCGACGTGATGCTGATGACGCGGCCGAAACGGCGCTTCACCATCGATTTCAGCGCGGCACGGGCAAGGCGGAACGAGGCCGTGAGATTGACCGCCAGAACAAGATCCCAGTCGGCGTCCTTCATGCGCAGGATCAGCCCGTCGCGAGTCAGGCCGGCATTGTTGATGAGAATATCGAGGTGCCCCATCGCCGCCTCGGCCGCCGGCACCAGCTTCTCCACGGCTTCAGGATCGGAAAGGTCGCTGGACTCGACGTAAACGCGCTCCTTGAGCTCGGCAGCCAGCGTCTCGAGCGCCTCCTTGCGGGTGCCGGAGAGCGTCACCGTCGCACCCTGCTGGTGCAGCGCGCGCGCGATGGCCGAACCGAGGCCGCCGCTTGCGCCGGTCACGAGAGCCGTGCGGCCCGAAAGATCAAACATAGGCAGTCCTCAAACTTTCTGCGCCAAAGCGGCGAGATAGGCGGAAATTTCGTCCGGCGCGCCGACGGCAATTCCGTCCGCTTCGGCGGCGATGCGCTTCAACAACCCGGTCAACACCTTGCCGGACCCGAGTTCGACGAAGGTCGTCACCCCATGCTGCGCCATGTAGGCAACGCTCTCGCGCCAGCGCACGGTGCCGGTCACCTGCTCGACGAGGCGGCGGCGAATCTCCTGCGGCTCCACGATCGGCGCAGCGAGCACATTGGCGACGAGGGGGACTTTCGGCCGCTTGATCTCGACCTCCGCCAGCGCCGCGGCCATCACGTCCGCGGCGGGCTGCATCAAGGGGCAATGAAACGGCGCCGAAACGGCGAGCGGCACGGCCCGGCGCACGCCCCTTGTCTTGGCGATTTCGATCGCCGCATCGACGGCGCCTTTCGCGCCGGAAATCACCACCTGGCCTCCGCCGTTGTCGTTGGCGACGGCGCAAACCTCACCCGATTGGCGATGCGCCTCGTCAGCGACGGCGCGGGCGCCTTCAAGATCGAGCCCGATCAGCGCCGCCATCGCCCCGGCTCCGACTGGCACGGCCTGCTGCATCGCCGTGCCGCGTCTGCGCAACAAGCGCGCCGCATCCGCGATCGAGAATGCTTCGGCCGCCGCGAGCGCCGAATATTCGCCGAGCGAATGGCCGGCAACAAAGGCGGCATCCCGCGAAAGATCGAGACCCGCCTCGGCTTCCAGCACGCGCAGAGCCGCGAGGCTTGTCGCCATCAGCGCCGGCTGCGCATTGGTGGTCAAAGTCAGCTCGGCGTCCGGCCCTTCGAACATCAGCGTCGAGAGCTTCTGGTGCAGCGCCTCATCGACTTCAGCCAACACGGCGCGCGCCGGCGCGAACGCCTCGGCCAGAGCTTTACCCATGCCGACAGCCTGAGACCCCTGCCCCGGAAATATAAATGCTTTCGCCATGCTACCTGTCCGCGCCTCTTCCGGCGTGCGACTGGCACCGACGATCAGCCGTGTCAAGTTTTCCTGGTGACGGCGGGCTTCCGCGCGGAATTTCATTTGCCTCGCCGTTGCGGCGCGGCAAGATACGAAACCTTGTAAATCCCGCGCCAAGCGGAGCAAAAATCAAATATGGACATACCCGGTAAAGCCTGCGGCGCCTGCAATATGTGCTGCAAAGTGCTCGATATAGAAGAACTGCATAAGCCAGCTGGCCCCTTGTGCCCGAACTGCGTCGCCGGGTCCGGCTGCGCCATCTACAATTCGCGGCCCGACGTCTGCCGCGATTACGTCTGCTTGTGGAAGAGCGAGCGCGCCCTGAGCCCGCAATTGCGACCGGACCGCGTCGGGACAATCCTGATGGAGGACGAGGATTCCGACGAATATCGCGCCGTCTGCGATCCGGATAAGCCATTTGCCTGGCGCAATCCGCTTGTCTTCAAGCATCTCGTCGCCATCGCCAAGACCGGCCGCACCGTCGTCGCGAAAGCAGGATTGAAATCCTGGCGCATCCGCGAAACCGGCGAATGGGGCCCGTGCCTCTGAGCACAGGCTTTGCAGCCTCCTGAAACTATTGCCGCAGACGGGCGGATATTTCACCGGCCGTTCATCTGACGGGGAAGAATGTCCGCCTCCCGGTTTCGTGGCGGGAGTTTGCCACGCCTTGAGGAGGTCTTGATGATGAAAAAACTTTCGACGTTCGCTCTTGTTGCGGCCCTCGCCGGCTTCGGCGTTTCGCCGGTCCTGGCGCAGAGCACCACCACGACGGCGCCGCCGGCGAAGCCTGCCGTCACCCATTCGGCCAAGTCGATCGAATGTTCCAAGGAAGCCGACGCGAAGGGCCTGCACGGCAAGGCGCGCAAGAAATTCCGCTCGGCCTGCAAGCATGGCAAAACCAGCGCCATGTAAGAACGGGTGCCTCGGGCAGGCGGCGCCCGCGCCGCCTGCTACCGCCCGATTCGGCTATCGACAAAAGCACCGCCGAACATATGCAGGCTGACGACCGGAGCGCTGCCCGGCGGCGGTTTGTTTTGGGGCGTGCCTGTGCCGGCAGAATTCGGGGCCTTGGACGCTTGCGCGGGCGCGCCCAGCGTCCCGGCGTAGGGCTTCAGATCGTTTAGCCCGTAGCCATTCTGACTCTGCGCCAAGGCGGGGCCGCCCAAAGCGGCGACCATTGCCAGGCCCGAGAGCAGGCTGTGGATTCGGTCAATTGGAATTGCCATGCGCCGATATTACCGCCGGCGCGGGTGAGAACCTAGGCTTCCGCGGCAACACGGCCGCAACTTTCCTTGATTTCGCCGCCGATATGCGTATAAAGCGCCCTTCCCGCGAGCCGAGGGCTCGCGGCCAGCGGCTTCGGCCGGGGGCTGAACGGAAGGCGTATCCTTAATCCGGATACGCAGAATTTTCCAAAATTCGTCTTCCCCTGTCTCCGCCTTCGTTCGTTCGAGCCTTTCCGGGGCTCGAAGGGCTCTGCGCCGGCCGCGCAAAAAGAGGAAAGGCAAGATCATGGCTCTCTACGAGCATGTTTTTCTTGCTCGCCAGGACGTCTCCGCCCAGCAGGTGGAAGCGCTCGCCGAGCAATTCAAAGGCGTCATCGAGTCTCTGGGCGGCAAGGTCGAGAAGACCGAATATTGGGGCGTCAAGTCCGTCGCCTATCGCATCAAGAAGAACCGCAAGGCGCATTTCACCCTGCTCAACATCGACGCGCCCTCCGCCGCGCTCAACGAGCTCGAGCGGCAGGAAGGACTTAATGAGGACATCCTGCGCTTCCTGACCGTCCGCGTCGATGAACTCGAAGCTGGTCCTTCGGCCATGCTGCGCAAGCGCGACGACGATGATCGTGGCGAGCGTGGGGACCGCGGCGGCCGTGGCCCCCGCCCCGACCGTGGCCCGCGCCGTCCGCGCGATGAGGCCGGCCTCGAAGAAGGAGCTTTGTGATGTCGACGACTGCCGCTGCGCCCGCCCGGCGCCCCTTCTTTCGCCGCCGCAAGACCTGCCCCTTCTCGGGCCCGAATGCGCCGAAGATCGATTACAAGGACACAAGGCTGCTCTCGCGCTACATTTCCGAGCGCGGCAAGATCGTGCCTTCGCGTATCACCGCCGTCTCCGCCAAGAAGCAGCGCGAGCTGGCGAAGGCGATCAAGCGATCCCGTTTCCTCGGATTGCTGCCTTACGTGATCCGCTAGTATTCGACGTATAAAGCCGCCGGCCAAGCCCGGCGGCTCGGCTGGGACAAAATCCCTAACCGCTCAGGCGGGACAGCTCGACGATGGCAAAGAAGCAAGCACAGACCTCCGACAATCGCGGTGCGGTCGCTTTCGGGAGCGGCCTTGCCGCGACTTTGCTTTTGCTGGCGGCCTTCCAGGGTTCGGTGCCGGCGCTGATGCTCGCCTACCTTTCGCCGCTGCCGTTGATGATTGCGACCATCGGCTTCGGCCACGTCACCGGGCTCGGCGCAGTGCTCGCGGCTTTCATTACGCTTGTCGCCTTGCTCGTCGCCGCAAGCCCGCAGGATTTGAGCCCCGCCGCCTTCCTCAACGCCGCCTTCAACGGCGGCGTCTTCGTGCTCTGCGAGGGCCTTCCTTCCTGGTGGCTGGCGCGGCTCGCGAGCCTCTCGCCCAGCGTGCCGATTTTGCCCTTTGCGGCGTTCGCGCAGACCAAAAGCGACAAGGAGGGCTCGCGCCTCAGCCTTGTCATCGTCACCACCGCCATCTTCGCCTTTCTCATTGTCGCGGGCGTGCTCGCAACCCTCGTCCTCGAACATGAGAATTTCGCCGCGCTGGTGGACAAGATCGCCACCAACATCACGCCGGTGATGAAACAGGAAGCCGGCGCTGATCTGCTGCGCCGCAACGAGATCGACGCTGTCGCGCGCTTCATGGCCAAAGCGCTGCCCGCCGTCGCCGCGGCCGTCATCTTCGTCGTCTTCCTCATCGACCTTTGGCTTGCCGGACGCATCGTGCAGATTTCGCAGCGCCTGCAGGTGCCGTGGCCGAACATCGCCCGCGAGTTCCGGGTGCCGCGCCTGCTCGCGCCCGTCTTTTTTGCCGCGGTGGGCCTCATATTCGTTGGTGGCCCGACCGGTCTTCTCGCCAGTCTGGCAGCGAGCGTGCTCGCGGCGGCTTTCGCGCTGCAAGGGCTTGCCGTCCTCCATGTCGTCACGCAGGGGCTGCGGCTGCGCAACAACCTGCTCTTCGTCGTCTACCTCATCGTGGTGCCGCTGCTGCCCTGGTCGCTGGCGCCCTTCACCCTGCTCGGCTTGATCGAAGCCGGCTTTTCCCTGCGCGACCGCAAAGACGCGGCCGCCGTTTCCCCGCAATGAAACTGAACTGAAGGAACAATCTTATGGACGTCATTCTGCTTCAACGTGTCGTCAAGCTCGGCCAGATGGGCGACACGGTTCGCGTCAAGAACGGCTATGCGCGCAATTTCCTGCTGCCGACTGGTAAGGCGCTGCGCGCCACCGAAGCCAACAAAAAGCGCTTCCAGGACCAGAAGGTGGAGCTCGAAGCCCGCAATCTGCAGCTCAAGAGCGAGGCGGCCGCCGTCGCCGAGAAGCTCGAGGGCCAGAGCTTCGTCATCATCCGCCAGGCGGGCGAAACCGGCCAGCTCTACGGCTCGGTCTCGGCGCGTGACATTGCCGAGGCGGTCAGCGCCGGCGGCTTCAAGGTCAACCGCGACCAGATCGTGCTCCTTGCGCCGATCAAGACGCTCGGCCTGCACAACATCGTTGTCCACCTGCACCCGGAAATCGAGACGAAGATCGTGATCAACGTCGCGCGTTCGCCGCAGGAGGCGGAGCGTCAGGCCAAGGGCGAGACGGTTACCATCGTCGAGGAAACCTCGATCCAGGAGCTTGGCCTCGAAGTCGGCGCGGCGCTTGCCGAGGCCAATGGCGAAGAAGGCTAAGACGCCTCTCATTGCGAGCCGCATCGCGGCTCGCAATGCGGTCCAATTCGGATCGCCCGAGGGCGGATCGATAAGATCGCAACTGTCCAGAGCTTGGCCGCACACAAGGCAAGAATTTTTTCGCTTTGTGGATTGCGGGACGGGCCCGGCAACCTGGCGAATTTGATTCCAATCCGGCGAACCCGCGTGCGAGAAGGAGCGTCCTCCGATTTCCTCGGGCAAGCGATTCGCCGTAGACGTCATGGCCGCCACGACCTTTCCAGTTACCGTACGCACCGCGCAGACCAGCGAGCCTGCCTATCGCGTGCCGCCGCACAATATCGAGGCGGAACAGGCGCTGCTCGGCGCCATCCTCGTCAATAACGACGCCTTCGACCGGGTGTCGGACTTTCTCAAGATCGAGGATTTTTCCGACGAATTGCACCGGCGCATCTTCGATGTGGCCAGCCGCCTCATCCGCGCCGGCAAGCTCGCGACGCCGATCACGTTGAAGACCTTCCTCGGCGAGCACAACCTCGGCGGGATCACCATCTCGCAATATCTGGCGCGGCTCGCGGCCGAGGCGACCACGATCATCAATGCCGCCGATTACGGCCGCACGATCCATGATCTCGCGGTGCGCCGCGAACTCATCGTCATCGGCGAGGATATGGTCAACGGCGCCTTCGATGCGCCGGTCGGCAGCTCGCCCCGCGCATCAAATCGAAGAGGCCGAGCGCAAGCTCTACTCGATCGCCGAGGCCGGCCGCTATGACGGCGGCTTCCAGCGCTTTTCCGACACTTTGGCGATCGCCGTCGACATGGCCGCCAAAGCCTGGGAGCGCGACGGGCGGCTCTCGGGCATCGCCTCGGGTTTCTATGAACTCGACAACAAGCTCGGCGGCCTGCAGGCCTCGGATCTCGTCATCATCGCCGGTCGGCCCGGCATGGGCAAGACCGCCTTCGCCACCAATATCGGCTTCAATATCGCCAAAGCCTACAGTTCGAGGAGCGGCCCGACGGCACCCATGCGACGATGAACGGCGGCATCGTCGGCTTCTTCTCGCTCGAAATGTCGGCCGAGCAATTGGCGACCCGTATCATCGCCGAACAGGCGGCCGTGCCCTCGCACAAGATCCGCCGCGGCGACATTTCCGAGGCCGAATTTCACCGCGTCGCGCAGGCCGCGCGCGACATGCAGACCGTGCCCTTCTACATCGACCAGACCGGCGGCATTTCCATCGCCCAGCTCACGGCCCGCGCGCGTCGGCTGAAGCGCCAGCGCGGCCTCGATCTGCTCATCGTCGATTATCATGCAGTTGTTGTCGGCCTCGAAGGCGCGCGGCGACAACCGCGTGCAGGAATTGACCGAGATCACCACGAACCTCAAGGCGCTGGCCAAGGAACTGAACGTGCCGATCCTGGCGCTCTCGCAGCTCTCGCGTCAGGTCGAATCGCGCGACGACAAGCGCCCGCAGCTCTCGGACCTGCGCGAATCCGGCTCGATCGAGCAGGACGCCGACGTCGTGATGTTCGTCTACCGCGAGGAATATTATCTCAAGAACAAGCAGCCGCGCGAAGGCACCGAAGAATTCTTGACTTGGCAGGCGCAGATGGAGGAAGCCTTCGGCAAGGCCGAAGTCATCATCGGCAAGCAGCGCCACGGCCCGACCGGCACGGTCGAACTCGCCTTCGAGGCCGAGATGACGCGCTTCGGCAATCTCGCGCACGAGGAGGATTTGCCGGCGCGGATTTGAGCAAGAGCAAATCAGATGAGAGCGACGCTAACCTGGATTTCAATCGGCTCTGGTCTCATTGCAGCGGCGTTATGGTGGTGTGCCTCCAGCATTAAGGTACCCACCGATATCGGAAGCGGTTATGGCCAACTTGTCGGAGTTGAAGCAATGAGCGCCGGATTTAGGCGCTCGGCTTTTTGGAACAAGTGGGCGGCATTTGCTACCGGTGCCACTGTGTTTGTTCAGGCGGTAGCGTTGCTTTTCCCGTCACTAAGGGGTTCATGGCCAAAGCCCGCACCAATTTCGTCTGTCAAAGCTGCGGCGCCGTCGCGCCGCGCTGGCAGGGCCGCTGCGATTCCTGCGGCGCCTGGAATTCGATGATCGAGGAAGCGCCGAATGCCGGCGCGCCGCCCGCTCTCGCCGGCGGCAAGGGCCGTGTCTTCGCCCTCTCCGCGCTCGGCGGCCCGAGCGAGCCCGCGCCGCGTGTTGCGACCGGCATCAGCGAATTCGATCGCGTCACCGGCGGCGGCTTCGTGCCCGGCTCCGTGCTGTTGCTCGGCGGCGAGCCGGGCATCGGCAAATCGACGCTGCTCATCCAGGTCTGCGGCGCGCTGGCGCAGCAGGGCCTTGGCGTCGTCTATATCTCCGGCGAAGAGGCTCTCGATCAGGTGCGGCTGCGCGCCGAGCGGCTTGGCCTCGCACAGGCGCCGATCGCTTTCGCCGCCGAGACGAAGGTCGAGGATATCGTCGTCACGCTGCGTCACAGCCGCCCGCCGGCCCTGCTCGTCATCGATTCGATTCAGACCATGTGGACCGATGTCGTCGAATCCGTGCCCGGCACGGTGACGCAGGTGCGCGGCGCGGCGCAGGCTTTGATCCGCTATGCCAAGACGACCGGCGCCGCCGTCATTCTCGTCGGCCATGTCACCAAGGACGGACAGATCGCCGGTCCCCGCGTTGTCGAGCATATGGTCGATGCGGTGATTTCCTTCGAGGGCGAAGGCGCGCGCGATTTCCGCATCCTGCGTGCGCTGAAGAACCGATTCGGCGCGGCGCATGAGATCGGCGTGTTCGAGATGACCGGCCGCGGCCTCGCCGAAGTCGCCAATCCCTCGGCTCTGTTTATTTCCGGCCATGCCGAGGCTTCGCCGGGCAACGCCGTCTTCGCCGGGCTCGAGGGCACGCGGCCGCTGCTGACCGAGATCCAGGCGCTCGTCGCGCCGAGTCCATTGGGCATGCCACGCCGCGCCGTTGTCGGCTGGGACCAGAACAGGCTCGCCATGATCATCGCCGTGCTCGAAGCCCGCGCCGGGCTCAGGCTCGGCCAGCATGATGTCTATCTTAATGTCGCCGGCGGCCTGCGCATCGCCGAGCCCGCCGCCGACCTCGCCGCAGCGGCAGCGCTCGTCTCCTCGCTCACCGGGCAGAGCCTGCCGCCGCATTGCGTTTTCTTCGGCGAGATTGGCCTCTCGGGTGCGATTCGCCCGGTCGCGCACGTTGCAACGCGGCTGAAGGAGGCGGCGAAGCTTGGCTTTACCCATGCCGTGGTGCCTCCCGCGCAAGAGAGCGGCGCCGTCGACAATATGCTGTTGAAAACCTGCGCCGATGTCGCCGACCTCGTCGCCTTGATCGCTGCGCCTAAGGCGCAAAATGCACGGCGCAGGGAACCCACCGCAGGGTGACGGGGAACCAGCGCTTCGCTATAAGCGGGGCCAACCCGACGCGCATGAGGCCACAATGCCCTCCTATCTCGATCTCGGCGTCATCGCCATCGTTCTGATCTCCGCGGCTCTCGCCATGGTGCGAGGGTTCACGCGCGAGGTTCTGGCGATCGCCTCCTGGGGCGCGGCGGCCGTGGCGGCGATCTATTTTCATCCCTTGGTGCTGCCTTTCGTAAAGCCCTACATCAGTAAGGACACGGTGGCGCTTGCCGCATCGGCGGCGATCGTCTTCTTCGCTACGCTGATTGTCGTCTCGATCATTACGGTCAAGGTTTCCGACGCCATTCTCGATTCGAAGGTCGGGCCGCTCGATCGTTCTCTCGGTTTCGTCTTCGGCGCGGCGCGCGGGCTTCTGCTCGCCGTCATTGCCTTCGCCTTTTTCAACTGGCTGGTGCCGGAGAAGGCGCAGCCGGTCTGGGTGCGGGACGCCAAAACGAAGCCGCTGCTGCTTTCCACCGGCGACCAGCTCATGGCGCTTCTGCCGGACGATCCAGAAGGGCTGTTGAACAAGCTCAAGAAGGCCAAGCCGACCGCCGCCGATGAAACCGCGCCGGACAGCGATTCGGAGGGGAAATTGACCCCCACCGCGCCGTCTGCGGCTCCGGCTCCCGGCACGGTTCCGGCTGCCCCCGGCGCAGCGCCAGCGCCAGCGCCCAATACAACGCCGGCTCAGGCTCCGGCCGCTCCGGCTCCGGCGCAGACGCCCGATTGATCGCAAAGGCCACGCTAAGGCTTGTTCCGGCAAGCTTTGGTCATGGCCAACAGCCGAAGGCTATTTCTAAACTATTGAGGATATCCAGCTTTAGCGAAATCCGTTGATCAAAGTCGTTGGTATTTGGCGCTGCACATATTATGTGATTGCGGTGACGGTCCGGTGAATCGTCTGCAACGGACTGGCGGCTGCGAAGGCGGGACAGATCCATGAATGCGGCAAGCGAAGTTCTGACCCAGCCGGGCGAGGTCGAATTGGATTGTTTCCCGCTCGATCTTGAAGCCGACCGGCTGCGCGAGGAATGCGGCGTCTTCGGCATCTTCGGCCACCCGGCCGCCGCCGCGATCACAGCCCTCGGCCTCCACGCGCTGCAACATCGCGGGCAAGAAGCGGCGGGCATCGTCAGCTTCGATGGCCACAGGTTCAATTCCGAACGCCGGCTCGGTCTCGTCGGCGAACATTTCTCCAAAGCCTCGACCATTGAACGCCTGCCCGGCCTGCGCGCCATCGGCCACGTGCGTTATTCCACCACCGGCGAAACCATCTTCGCAACGTCCAGCCGCTGTTCAGCGAAATCAGTTCTGGCGGTTTCGCCGTCGCTCACAACGGC